>OZ244775.1:0-3520232 GCA_965219505.1 Chloroflexota bacterium
TGTCCCTCGGGCTGTGGCGCTTGCCATGGAGAGAACGATAGGTGCGGTCAGCGTGTGTTGAAACTGCTCGCGCAGTTCGACTGTGAGTAGAAACAACCAAGAACGGGCAGTTCTCTGCCCCTTTCATGCGAAAAGAAGGTTGTGACTGCCTGAAGTTCATCCTGGGCCACGAGGCCGGTCACATTCGGCTGGGGCATGTCTCGTATTGGTACATTCTGTTCACATTCATATTCAATCTAGCGATCCCGCTCAACTACATCATCGGGCTGCCGCTGGGCCGGGCGAAAGAGTACAAATGCAACAAAGTGGGCCATGCCAAAGCGCACGAGGAGCAGGAAAGCGAAGAGTAAGATGGGTTCGCAGACAGGGCGGTGGCGTGGGCAGTACGAATACTCGAGTTTGTTAGACGGGGCCCCCAAGCCAGTATTCTGGCAGACGGCCTCTTTTGGACGGGAGACATGTCCATGGCAGATGAGATTTACTCAGGCGTCCGGCCAACGGCAGCCAGTGCGGAGGGCATCAGATTCGTAAAGAACATCATGGCGCCCACCCGTGACGGTACCAAGCTCGCGCTGGACATTCACGTGCCGGCGGGAGAAGGCCCTTGGCCCGTCATCCTCACCTACATCCCGTACCGCAAGGACGACCAGGAGCCCCTAGTTGGGATGCAACACCACTGGGCGCAGCACGGCTACGTCGACGCCCGCGTCGACTGCCGGGGCACCGGCTCCAGCGAAGGCGCGAACGACGACGAATACCGCCCCGTGGAAATCCGCGACGGTTACGACGTGGTCGAGTGGATCGCCGCGCAGGACTGGTGCGACGGCAAAGTGGCAATGACCGGCGGCTCGTACGGCGGGTTCACCAGTGTGCAGGTTGCCGCCTTGGCGCCGCCTCATCTGGTAACGATCATCCCCTGGAACTACACCGACGATAGGTACACGGACGACTGTCACTACCGTGGCGGGGCCCTACGCTGCTATTTCGACATAGGCGCATACGGCTGCTCCATGGTCGGCATGAACGCCATGCCCCCGTATCCCGAATACAGCGGCGACCGTTGGGCCGAGCTTTGGGAGCAACGCCTGGAGCAGAATTCTCCATATCTCCTAACCTGGCTCGCGAATCAGGCAGACGGGGAATATTGGCGACCCGGCAGCATTCGAGGCCGCTACCACGAGATCAAGGCCTCGGCGCTGCTCATCGGCGGCTGGCGCGACGGCTACTGCAACGCGCCGCTCAGGACGTCGCAGCACATGACCGCGCCGAGCAAAGTGCTCATCGGTCCCTGGAACCACTCCGGCCCGGACTGCGAAACGCCCGGTCCGTCCCTGGCGCGCGAGCATCTCACCGTGCGGTGGTGCGACTACTGGCTGAAGGGGATTGACAACGGCATCATGGACGAGCCGGCCATAAACGTCTACGTCCAAACGTTCGACGTGCCGGACGCCTCCAGGACCCATACATCCGGCTACTGGCGCTGCGAGCCGAATTTCCCCATTCCCGGTGGGCGTTCACAGCGGCTCAATCTCGGCAGCGAGCTCACGCCGGACAATCCTGACCTGACCCGCGACGGCTACGAGGAGTACGAGTACCGGCCTTCAGTGGGCATAGCGAGCGGCCTGTGGAGCGCGGGCGTGCCCTTTGGCCTGCCCAGCGACCAGCGCGTGGACGAAATCTACGCGGCGAACTACACCTCCGCGCCTTTGGACGAACCGCTGGAGATCATCGGCATGGGCAAGGCCGTGATTCACGTCAGTTCCACGGCGCCCGTGATGGCGTTCGTGGCCCGGCTCTCAGACATCGCGCCGGACGGCGCCAGTGCGCAGGTCACCATGGGCGTGCTGAACGGAACGAGGCGCAACTCGCTCACAGACCCGGAGCCTATGGAGCCGGGCGAGGTCTACGAGCTGCACGTGGACCTGGACGCTACGGCATGGCGGTTCGAGCGGGGGCACAGGATTCGGCTCTCCATCAGCAGCGCGGACTTTCCGAACCTGTGGCCGACTCCCTATAACGGCACGAACCGGATTTACCGGGACACCGAATGCGAATCATACCTGGAACTGCCGGTTGTGCCCACCCGTGAAGCCCCCGCCGGAGAGCTGCCGCCCGACGAGATGGCGTACGAGTCTTCCGCCACGCCGCGAACATACCCGGAGGCATCGCCTCGCATAGTTCCCTGGGAGATTACGCAGGACATGATGCGAGACCGCACCGGCCTACGATTACATCTCGTAAACGAAAGCCGGGCTAGCGCCGATATGACCGTCAGGCTGGAGTCCAGGCTGGACGTGTGGGCCAACAACCGCAATCCCGCCGACACAACCGCCATCGGCCAGCACTTCCGCACCATCACCCGCACGGACAGCGTGATCAACGTGGATACATCCGCCAACGTCCGCAGCACCCAGGACGCCATCCACGTCTCCATAGACCTAGACGTCCGCCTCAACGGCCTCCCTCACCACCAGCGAAGATGGGTGGAGTCGTTCAATAGAGAACTGCTTTGATCAACGGTAGCGCCAAGGCATTGACCTCATTGACAAAGAAGAGATGCGCCAGAGAATCGACGCTCGACAAGCTCAAAGAGAGAGGCAATTGAATTAGTGGAGCCCCTAGGAAGTCCCTGTTAGCCCTCTCGTCTTCTGCATGCTATGGTAAGCACTGTAAGTCTGGAAGAGTGAAGAGCAAGAAGTCTAGAGAGCAGCACGGCTAACTGCACTTGACCAAGGTCTGCCTTCCTTTATATAGTGAAGGAACCACGAATAGTTCGACTTAAGTTAACTCTTATCAATAATAGAGTGGCCCGTAGACAAGTGGCATTGGTCAAATTCGAAGCCATTCTTGATGCGGTAATTCTCGTCATCACTTGCTATAGGCCAGAGATGGGATACTGTCCTGGGTGGTGCAGGCTTATGCGGGACCTCAATAGGGTCAACCCTGGCGTGTATTGCCTCAGACGCTTAGAACGCTCGGCGGACTAAGTATGAGAGCTAGTACTTACGTTGACGCATTGCGGGAAACGTTGTGTGCCGATCTGGATTTCCACGGCACGGACGGGAACTATGGCCCTCATGCTTGGCATCCTTTTCCTGCAAAGTTTCCACCTCAACTCCCCAATTTCCTCATTAAGCAACTCTCGAAACCTGGAGATGTAGTTCTAGATCCGATGCTCGGCTCGGGCACCACGCTTGTAGAAGCCGTTAGGCTTGGTCGGCGAGCTATAGGGTGCGATATTGACCCACTCGCACGCATGATTGCGAGGGCAAAGCTAACTCCAATCGACCCGTCAGCCGCTTTGCAAACGGGACTTTCTGTTTTGTCTGCCGCCCAGAACGACTGTTGGCAAGATGGCTATAGACTGCGACAGGACTTTCTGTTGCGATTTGATGGGAAGACCGCGGACTTCATCGACTACTGGTTTCTGCCACAGCACCAGATCGAGTTGTTTTCACTTTTGCTACGCATTGAAGAGTTGCCCCAGGGCAGTATGCGTGATTTTCTCAATGTGGTATTTTCTTCGACCATCATTGCTAAGTCCGGTGGAGTTTCACTGGCACGCGATCTTGCGCACACGCGTCCGCACAGAGACACAAAGAAGGTGCCGGGCTCCACATTTGTAGAATTCACCAAGCGACTGCAACGCAATATTGCTGCTATCGAAAAGAGCATGCCGCATGAAACCGACCCGGCCTCTTCTCCGAGTGCGAATGGCGAAATGGAATCGAGCAAAGGGTACTGGCAAGCGGAAGTTCTCGCGGCCAGTGCGGCCGACACTGGCCTGCCATCCGAAAGTGTAGATTTGATTATTACGTCGCCGCCATACGCCAACAACGCGATAGACTACATGCGCGCACACAAATTCTCGTTGGTGTGGTTCGGCTGGGAAATCACTGAACTCTCCAAGATCCGGGCTCAATACCTGGGTCACGATGCCTTGTCCAACGAGAAGTACGGAAACCTGTCCGACCAGTGCCAAGTGACGATTGCAGCCCTCGCTGAGCGCGATGCCAGAAAAGCGGAGACGTTGCGCCGCTATTTTGGTGAAATGGCTACCGTGATCTCCGAAATGAAGCGGGTCCTGAAGCGGGGCGGGGCGGCAGTAATCGTCGTCGCCACCTCCAACCTAAGAGGCATCGACGTCCAAACGCACAAGGGATTGGCGTCTATAGGCGAAGACTCTGGGTTTAGACTTGCGGGTATCGGAGCTCGCCGCCTTGACCGAGACAGGCGCATGATGCCGGCGCGTTGGGGCAATCAGCAAAGCTCGCAGATCGAGGCACGTATGCATGACGAATACGTCATTGGCTTGGTGAAATCGTAATGCCTGGTAGAATCGAAGACCTTCGACGAGACTACCATCGTCGAATCTTCCGTGATGTATTACGACAGAACGCTCGTGGCACACCGAACAATGCCGATAGCAGCAGCAAAGCAAGCATCAGGCTTGGCAAGGGCACTGTCAGCAACATAGGGTTTCGGATAAGGCATGGCAAACTGGCAGGACAGACGGCGGGCCACCAGTTTGAGGTGGCAACGAGGGACTTCTTGCGTGACGCATTCGGTCTACTCTCTCACTTGCGTCCCGGCGAATGGGATTTCTCATTGGGAGGAAATATACGAGACTACGAGCAATACTTGCATCTTTCCGATGTGCGACGCGTAGTCGATGAACATGAGGAACTACGAATCATCTTTGGGGACTATATCGTTACACCTGACATAGTGGTTTGCAGAAAGCCGGTGGCCGACTCGAAGATCAATGAGAAGGAGATTCTCCTGAACAATGAAGGAACAGCAGTCCATACCCCTCTACGGCACGCGAATTCGCGGAGCGATATTATGCATGCCAGTGTTTCCTGCAAATGGACGATTCGCAGCGACCGCTCGCAAAATGCACGCACTGAGGGCTTGAACCTAGTTCGCAACCGTAAGGGCAAGACGCCTCATATAGTCGTCGTTGTGGGAGAACCGCTGCCCAGTCGCATTGCGTCGCTGGCATATGGCACAGGCGATATCGACTGCATTTACCACTTTGCCCTAAGAGAATTGACGGCTGCCGCCTCCGACAATGATTCCGACGCGGACCTACTGAGGACACTCGTTAACGGTCGGAGGTTGCGTGATATCAGTGACTTGCCGTTTGACTTGGCGACGTAATTTGAATCCGACGGAAGGCACAATGTAGTGTTACCGAGCCGTAAGGCCGCCGTCGATGACTAGTTCTGTGCCGGTGATGAAATCGGCGGCGTCGGAGGCTAGGTAGAGGGCGGCTTTGGCCACCTCGTCGGGTTGGCCGAGGCGGCCCATGGGCTGGCGGAGGCGGAGGTTTTCCATGGCGGCTGCCGGATCGTCCTCGACGTCAAGGAGACGTTGCACCCAGGGCGTTTCCACCGTGCCCGGGCAGACGCAGTTCACGCGGATGTTCTTGTCCACGTACTCGATAGCGACCTGTTTCGTGAGGGCGATCACCGCGCCTTTGGACGCGCTATACACCGCCCGCTTGGGCAGGCCGACCTGTCCCGCCACCGACGCCGTATTGACGATGATGCCGCCGCCCTGCGCCAGCATATACGGCACCGCGTATTTGCACCCCAGGTAGACGCCGCGCACGTTCACAGCCATCACGCGGTCCCAATCTTCGGGGGTGACGTCCAGCACGCTGCCCACGTGCCCGATGCCGGCGTTGTTGCAGAGGATGTCGATACTGCCGAAGGCTTCAACCGTCTCGGCCATCAGGTGTTCCACGGCGGTAGGATCGGTCACGTCCGCTACAAACGTCCGCATCGGCCGACCGATTGCTTCCACAGCCGCCTGCGTAACAGCCAGACCGTCCGCATCCACGTCCGCGCCCATGATGCGCGCGCCTTCCCGCGCAAAAAGCGTCGCCATTTCGTACCCAATACCGGACCCAGCACCCGTGATGACCGCTACTCTATCTTCCAGCTTCATATCCCACGGTTCCCCTTACACATTCTTCAGATTCGTGACTACGACGACAATCTTCGCCAAGTTTTTCACTCGTTGGTACACCCGCTGGCGTACCCGCCTTCCAAATCATGCAGTCCGCCAGCAAGCAGCCAGACCTTAACGCGCCTAGCGGGTCAGGAAAATAACACCCACCACCGCGAAGAAGATACCCAAGGCGCGCGTGACCGACATCTGTTCGCCGAGGAAGAGCACTGCCAGTATCGCCGTCAGCACGGGATAGGTGCCGCTCGCGGGCGTGACCAGAGAGGCGTCGCCCAGGCGCAACGCATTGTAGAAGCCAATCACGGCGCTGGCCGTAAATGAAGTTACCAACACCACAAGAAACCACGTCTGCCAGGTCGGCGTAATTGAGATCGAGTTGGCGCGCTGGGCCCAGACCAGCGGCAAGAGGAGAAAAACGGTGATGATGCTCCGAACCCAGACCAAATACGGAGCGGCAAAATAGGGGGCGACCATCTTGCCGAAGAACGATGCCAGGCCCCACGAAATAAAGGCAACGCCAATCCAAAACCACAACGCCATAGCTGCTCCTACGCTCTCTGCTTCAATCGTCTGTACACTCGCCCCTGGCAACGCCCGCCATTCTCGGCTGCGGCAGTATGCGTATGCCCAACTCACTCCTGCAACTATAGCAAACCTGTCTTTGCCTTGTGGGAACCGCTCTGGCCGCAGCTTCACTTGGTCTGCATGCTTCTTCGCTATACTAAGGGCACACTTCGGCGGAGACTAATCAGGACTGGAGGAACTCACACCAATGGATCTTACTGTCGGCGTATTGGGTACCGGACGCATGGCGCAACTGCACAGCACGGCGCTGCGCAGTATCCAAGAGCAAGGACTGGTCGTAAACGGCGAAAACCACGGCGTTTCTATCGCTCTCTATGGGCGTGATCCAGCGAAAGTCGCGCCGCTCGCGGCAGCATGCGGTGCGGCCAAGACGAGCACCGACCTGGAGAGCTTCATCGACGACCCTGCGCTCAACGTGATCGATAACTGCCTCGTAAACCGCTTGCACTTCACGCCTCTGCTGCAAGCGATTCAAACCGGCAAGCACGTTTACACCGATAAACCCTTGACAAATACGGCTTCTGAAGGGCGGTACCTCCTGCGCGCGGCGCGTCAGGCCGGCGTGCACCACGGCATTGTGCAAAACATGCGCTTCCAGGCGGGACCGGCCAAAGCCAAGGAGATCATCGCCTCCGGCGCGCTTGGCCGCATCCTCCACGTGCGGGGGGTCTTCGGCTACTTCGTGCCGCAGCGAGTGGAGAACCGTCCGGCCTGGTTCTACCAGAAAGCCGAGGCGGGTGGAGGTATCGTGCACGACATGATGGCGCACTTCTTCGACCTGCTGGGGTGGATGATCGGCCCCATCGCGCGTGTATCGTGTGACATGACAACCGTTTTTCCGGAACGGGAAACGCCTGACGGCGAGCGTTTTCGCGCGGAGTTAGAAGACGCGGCAACGGTGCAGTTGCGTTTTCAGAATGGCGCGCTGGGCGACGTGTTCGTCTCCTGGGCGCGGCGCAAGCACGAAGAGGTACCGTATTTCGAGATCGACGGTGAGGACGGCAGCTTGATCTTCAGTTTCAACGCGATGCACCGGCAGCTACAGGCAGGCACCCCCGGCTTCCGCTACGATCCCACCCAACTCCAGGCCGACCCCATGACCGGGTGGGAGCCTATTGCCCTCGCAGGCGGCGACCCGTTTGAGATACAACTGCGCGCTTACTTGGAGGCCATAGTCACCGGCGCGTCGGTAAAGCCCGACTGGGAAGACGGCGTACGCGCGTTGGAATTGGTGGAAGCGGCGTACGAATCAGCGAAGCACGGCAGGAGAGTGCTCGTCTAAGTGACCACGCCGGAGAAGTGGAAGAGTGTCATTCCCGGGTGAGTTGAGGAAGCCGCTAGCCGATCCGGCACTTTAGTGAGCAGTGGAGGCTAGCTTAGATTCTTCTGAGTGTGTAATGGCGGCAGATGGCATTGGCTATGTACGAGCGATTTACCGGCCTTTCGGTCCGTCACTCCGGCGGAAGCCTGTTTCTACTCGAAACGGGGCCGGAGTCCAGGGCACGCGAAGAAGATGGATTCCGGCCCCGTATCGCGGTACGGGGCAGGCTTTTCGCCGGAATGACTTTTGCAGAAACCCTGTATCTCTCTGTTGGGGGAACAGACTGCAACATCTGTCAAAGGACAAGCCGGTTCCGAGCCTGCCTGTCCTGAGCACTTCGACAAGCTCAGCACAGGCTTGTCGAAGGGTCGAAGCACAGTGCTCCGCCGGGCTACTGATTCTGATCCGGCTGACTCTGGGTTCTTGGAGCCGCCCCAGCCACCAATTGAGCACAAGGAGACACAATGACCACTTCCGACCGTGCATCCCGCGCTCCCAGGTACACCTTCGCAGACACCCTCGACGAGCAGGAAGCCCAGCTTCGCGACAACCCGATGGTGCGGCGGATGGTCGCATCCCGAAAGGCGATGGAGGGCGACCCCCACCGCCCGCTGTACCACTTCGTCAGTCCCGAGAACAGACTGAACGACCCCAACGGGCTTTGCTTCTGGCAGGGACGCTGGCACCTCTTCTACCAGGGCTACCCACCGGAAGACCCCCGGCCCCACTGGGGGCACGCCGTCAGCGACGACCTCATCCGCTGGCGCGACCTGCCGTATGCCATCTACCCCGACCCGGAGGAGAGCTGCTTCTCCGGCGGGACCCTTGTTGAGGACGACCGGGTCATTGCCATCTACCACGGGACACAGGTTGGCAACATGGTCGCCGTCTCCAGCGATCCGCTTCTCCTCAACTGGGAGAAGGTCACGGGCCAGCCGATCATCCCCCTACCGGAGCACGACGGCGCGCCCAGGCAGTACACGGTCTTCGACCCCTGCATCTGGCAGCGCGACGGCGTCTACTACTCCCTCTCCGGAGGCACACTGACCGACGGCCCCGGCGACCAGCGCGTTGCCGCCGACTTCGTATTCCGCTCAAAGGACCTGGAGACCTGGGAGTACCTGCACCCCCTCACCGAGGATGACAGGTACACGCTGGTGGGCGACGACGGCGCATGCCCCTACTTCTGGCCCATCGGCGACCGCCACATGCTCCTCTTCTTCAGCCACATGAGCGGCGGCCAGTACCTGCTCGGCGACTACGACGAGGACCGCGACAAGCTGGTCGTCACCTCCCACGGCCTCTTCAACTTCGGTCCGGCTGTCCCGTCAGGCGTCCATGCCCCATCCGCAACGCCCGACGGACAGGGCGGCATCATCGTCCTGTTCAACATGAACCCCGGGTTCCCCACCGAGGGCTGGAACCAAATCATGACCCTTCCCCGGCGTCTCACCCTAGCGGGAGACGACGACGTGCGTGTCGAGCCCGCCGGCGACATCGAGTCCCTCAGGCATGACCACAGGCACGTCGGGCCGACGGAGCTCCCCGCCAACGAGGAAGTGGTGCTGGAAGGCATCGAGGGCAGCGCGATGGAACTGGCGATCGAGCTCGACCCCGGCGAGGCGCCTATGGTCGAGCTGAACGTCCTCCGGTCCCCGGGCAGAGAGGAGTACACACGCATCGCCTTCTACAAGGACCGCGGCTTCAAGGTACAGAACCTCTCCGTCCAGCCCGGCGCGGTCCACCACACCGGCCAAGTCGCCATCCGCGGCTACAAGAGCCCGAGGACCGTCGACCGCTTCGAAAGCCTCCTGACCCTCGACTCTTCCTACTCGTCAGCCCTGCCAGGCGCACTCTCCCGCGCTCCCGAGACGGCCCCTATCCGGCTCGACCCGGACGAGCCGCTCAGGCTCCGGGTATTCGTCGACCAGAGCGTGGTGGAGGTCTTCGCGAACGGCAAGCAATGCGTCGCGGTCCGCGTCTACCCCGGACGGGGCGACAGCACCGGCGTCTCACTGCGCGCCCAGGGCAGTCCCGCCCAACTCCGCTCCCTCGACGCCTGGCAGATGCGGAGCATTTACACGCAACATTGAGGCGGCCCATCCCGGCGAGGTCGTCGTTTGCGGCTTGCCAAGCGCCATACCAACCCTAGTCGACTTTTCCCGTTCCCAGCAAGCACGCACGGAGCGCCAGTGGCGCCTTGCGTCTAGTCCTGCGTCACCTTTTGCCAGTCCGCGCTGGGTTCCAGACCGCCGACGTTTGTGATCTGCTGGCTGAGCCGGTAGACCGTGTGGTTGCCGATGCGGGCCTGCAACGGGTTTTCGCCCTGGAGCCAGATGGGCCACACCTTGTGCAGGTTGCCGCCAAGCTGGATGCTATCGCCGGCGGCGATTTGGTAGACCAGACCGCGCCTCGGCGTGTCGCTGTGATTGGGATACGAGGCGTGCAGCATGCAGCAGTGGTGAATGGTCATGGAGCCGGCGGGTACCACGAGATCTACCACGTTGCCGCGCGCCACATCGTCCTCGTACTCGCGGGGTTCGGTGCAGCGGCCGGTAAACCTGCCGTCTTCACCGTAGTGGTCGACCGGGCCGCGCAAATGGCTGCCGGGGATCATGCGCATGCAGCCATTCTCCGGCACGGCGTCATCCAATAGAAACATGCACGCGAGCAGATCGTAGTTGGTGTGCGGGAAGAAGGGGAAGTCCTGGTGCCAGCCCACCTCTCCTTTGCCCTTGGCGGGCGGCTTCCAGTTCAGCTTGCAGTGTTGCAGGCGCAGATTCTCGCCAATAAGCTGCGTGACCGCACCCAGCATCACCGGATGCTTCGCGGCCATCATGAAGGCGTCATCGAAGAGTGCCACGTTTTGAATGACAGCCAAGCGGTCGTCGCCAGCCAGGCGGGAGCGCTCTGCCTTTAGCCGCTCCGAAGCTGCTTGCAGCCTTTGTAATTCGTCCGCCGACAGCACGTTTTCCAGAATGAGGTAGCCGTGCCGCCGGTAGAAGTCGACCTGGTCGTCGCTCAGGACCTTTTCCTGGGTGGCGGGAGACGTGGCCATGGGAATTTTCTCCTTATTTTGTTGTCACCTATACGTGCAGTGCGGTTAAGCATACTTGGCAAGCTAATGGTGACACCGGATCAGTTCCAGCACAAGCCCAAAACCTGTCAAGCTATGGGATTAGAGCCATTTGGCGGTCATTCCCGCGCAAAGCCTGCCCCGTACGTGATTCGGGGCGGGAAATCCATCTTCACCGATACGCCTGCAACACCCGGTGCGGGGGACAAGCCCCCGCGCTACACAAGGCCGTTGGTCTGCAAAGCAATAGAGCGAAAAAGGAAGGTGGATGCTCTTCCGCGCAAGCGGGAATCCATTCTTACGGTTACGCCTACACCACCCGATGCGGGGGACAAGCCCCCGCGCTACAGCTTTCGTAGTGGCACGACATGTCGTGCCACTACACCGAAGTCAGGCCCTGACAACACCTGTCATTCCTGTAAATGTCAGGTAATTCGTTGACAGATTTGGTAGAAGAAACAAGGGAGCAGAACGCTGTGCTTGCCTGCATGCATGTCATTCCGAACGGAGCGCAGCGGAGTGAGGAATCTAAAGTACTGAGCCGTATGGACCATGTTCGACATTGATCCTAGATTCCTCGCTGCGCTCGGAATGACATGCACCGTCAACTCTTCAGAATGGAAAGCGAATTCTGTCAACGAATTACTCAACACTTACAATTCCCGCGCGGGCGGGAATCAACCTTCACCGCTCCGTGTGCAACACGCCATGCGGAGGACAAGCCAGCGCGCTGGGTTCTCCCTGCCGTTCACGCGAGCCCTGGGCTCCGGCCTTCGCCGGAGTGACGGATCGTCTGCCTACTTCTCGCTCGGCTCCAGGCCGCCTATATTGGTAAGCGGCTTGCTGAGCCGGTGCACTGTGCCGTCCTCCATGCGGGCGCGCAGTGGGTCTTTGCCTTGCAGCCAAGTCGGCCACACCTTGTATAGATGACCGCCGAGCTGGATGCTATCTCCGGCGGCGATTTGATAGATGAGTCCTCGCCGCGGAGTATCGCTGAAATTCGGGTAGGACGCGTGGATGATACAGCAGTGGTGGATCGTAATCGAACCGGCCGGCGCAATCAGGTCAACCACGTTGCCGCGCGCTAGGTCATCTGCATAGTCCGCTGGATCGGTGCAGTGTCTTGCAAAAGACCCATTTGCATCGAAATGGTCGACCGGGCCGCGCAAGTGACTACCTGGAATTACGCGCATGCAGCCGTTCTCCGGCACGGAGTCGTCCAGCAGGATCATGCACGCGAGCAGATCGTAGTTGGTGTGGGGCAAGAAGGGAAAGTCCTGGTGCCAGTCAACCTCCCCGGTGCCCTTCGTGGGCGGCTTCCAGTTCAGCTTGCAGTGCTGCAGGCGCAGGTTCTGGCCAATGAGCTGTGTCACTGCTGCCAGCATGTGCGGATGGTGAGCGGCTTGCATGAAAGCGTCATCGAGCAGGGCAAAGTCCATGATGGCTACGATATTGTCCTTGCCGCCCCGCCGGACGCGTTCGCCGCGCAAGCCCTCCGTGACAACGCGCAGTTCTTGGAGTTCAGCCGCAGACAGCACGTTTTCGAGAATCAAATAGCCGTGCCGGTGGTAGAAGGCGACTTGGTCTTCGCTGAGAGTCTGGTCTTGCGTTGCGGGAATTGTTGCCATCAGCTCTCTCTCTTAGGTGGTAGTGACAACGAAGTACAGGGCGCTACTGTATGCAATATCCAACTTACCCTACAGGTGGCATACACCTCTTTGTGGGCAGGGCAATGGACCAATTTTCTGAGACAACTCACGGCCCGCGTGCCTACCCGTGAAGAGCACTTCGACAAGCTCAGTGCGAACGGAAACTTTGCCCGATCGATATTTTGCGAGCACGCGCCGGTGATCACAGAACGTGACGGTTACCGGGTAAACCAATACGGCCCTTCGCCAGGCTCAGGGCGAACGGACAGCATTGCCCATTGACCCCGTGAAAACGGCCTGCCGCTTGTCAATTGCAAGCACAAGGTTACCATCACCCCTGCAGCCAGCGGTCCAAGAAAGCAAATGACTCTATGCCGTGAATCGCGTGCGGCCCTTCAAAGATGCCAAGCTCAACGCGTTCCTCAATTCCAAGTTCCGCATAGATTGCCTGGAGTTGGGAAAACTCCTCCTTCACGTGCTCCAGCCAGAAGACGCGGTCTTCCGTCCCTGCCTCCACGAAGAATGGCCGCGGGCAAATGAGCGAGGCAATGTCCCAATCGGAAAACTCGTTCAACTGGCCCCAGAAAAACTTGTCGTCATCGCCGGTTTGAATGAAGGACGTGTAGTGGGGCGAAAGATCGATCATCTTGGGCGTGCGATTGGTGAAATAGCCGGAGCAGACGCAGGCGGCGATGCGCTCGTCAGCGGCCGCAGCCCAGTGCGCCATCATGCCGCCCTGCGAGATGCCCATGTAGCCGATGCGGTCATTGTCTACTTCCGGCAAGGTCTGGAGGTAGTCCACCACGCGCATCATCTTGCCTACTTCCAGACCCATGAGTTGCCGAGCGATGAGCGTGGCCTTGCGATTGGTCCGCGAACGGTCGGGAGTATTGTTCAGCACCAACGGAGCGAAGACAACGTAGCCTTTTTCGGCCAAGCGCAGCCCAAAGGAGCGCAGGTAGGCGGTCTCTTCCAATTCATAGTAGCCGCACGTGGCTTCCGGCGAGCCGGAGAAACCGTGCTGGGCGATTACTGCCGGTTTCGGCCCGACCGGATTCGCGGGCACGAGCAATACACCGTAAACGTGGACACCTTTATCCACCGGAATCCATACCCGCCGCGCTGTTATCTCCGGGTGTTCCGGCAGGTCCTCTTCGCGGGGACTCAGAGGCACAGCGTTGCGCGGGACGCCACCCATAAGCTGCCAGAATCGCTCGCGGTTCGCTGCTACAGACTCTCGATATGCAGCGGGCGAGCTTGTATCTCGGTGCCACGCATGCTCGCGGGTCTCCGCCGCCGCATACACGAGGGCGGAATAGTAGCGGTCAATTTCTGCAACCTGCTCCAGGCGAATAGCCTCTGCATCATCAGGAGTTGCGCCGGTTACGGTCATTCTGCACACTCACTTCTCGCGAAATGCAAGTAGGGGCACGACACGTCGTGCCCCTACCCGTCAATGGTTTACCTAGCTCCTGCTGGCGTTGTACTCGTCCAAGATGGCTTGGGCCTCGCCTTGGGCCGTGCGCGTAGCTTCCTCCGGCGTCAAGGTCGGATTGGCTTGCGTCGCCTGTTGGGCGTTCTTCCACAGGGGAGTGGCGAGATCGCGTCCGATGGGATGGAGCAAGAACGGAATGGCGGTTTCCATAGCCCGCAGGTACTCGACGATTCTCTCACCGGGCGGCAGGTCCAGATTGATGAAAGCTTCGCTCTCAGCAATTGACTTGATCGTCGGCGTCGTGTCGCCGTTACGGGCGGCCGTATCCAGTTGCTCCGGACCGCAGATCCACGAGGCGAAGTCCCAGCCGTGGTCGAGCACCTTGCTGCCTTGCACCAAGGCGATCTCCTCGGTGTAGAGCGCGCCGTTGCGCGTCGGTTCACCTTCGAAGTCGATGAACGGGATGGGATGCAACGTCCAATTGAACTGCGCGTCGGTACGGAAGCTGGGCACCAGCCAGTTGTAGCCTGAGTAGATGGTGACCTTCTGGTTCTTGAAGTGATCGAAGATCGTTTCTTCTTTGGCATCGTCGCCGTAGGCTTCGACTTGGTGCTTGTGCCATAGGTCTCCCCGCGTCCTAATCAGTTCGGTGCGCACCGGCGCGTCCCAGCTCATTGTCTGCCACTCATTGTTCACGGAACCCTGATCGCGACCATAGGAGACGTACCAGGTTGACCAATACCAGAAGCGCGTCGACACGCCCCATTTGCCATTGGCGGCATCGGTGAGCTTGGCGCCAATGGCAATCATGTCATCAAAGGTCCAGTCGTCGGACGGCACCTCAATGCCCGCCGTCGCGAGCGAATCGAGGTTAAGCGCCATGACCGGCGTCAGGATGCCCAGGGGCAGCGCATGCAACGTGCCGTTCCAGGTGACACCGTCGATGGCGGACTTATAGTATTCGTTCAGGTCTAGACCCGACGCCTTGACGTACGGCTCGAGCGGCAGGAAGACTCCATCTTCGCCCCACCGCGCCCAGCCCCAACCGTGCCACGCCACGTCAAGCAGGCCGCCGCCGGCGGCGGCATTCGTGCCAATGCGATCGTCGAGCCCCGTATCGAGAATCGTGGAGATAGTTATATTGGGGTTCTTCTCCATGTATGCGTCGACCAAGCGGTCGTGCCAGCGCTCTTTGGCCGGTGAATAGGGCGGCCACAGGAACTGGATGGTCACTTGCTCGGCTACGGGCTCCTCGACGGCCTTTGCCTCTTCCTTGGGCTCAGCCGGTTTTTCCTCCATCGTCTCGGTCGTCGTCGCTACCTGACCGCACGCGGCCAAGACAACTCCCCCGATAGTCGTGGCCGTTCCGGCAAGAAATGCACGTCTGCTCGTCTGGAAACTCATGACTTCTTCTCCTTGGCAACGCGGCGTTCTGCCGCTCCGCCTTATTGAAAAGACTCCACCTTGCCGACATTGGGTTTACGCAACACTAGGTCGCTACCTTATGCTTATCAACTCCCTCCATCCCTCTACGAAGCACCATCATGTCAATCATCCTACTCTAACCAAAACATATTGGCAATAGCATATCTGGGGATTGAGTCAGAGCAAGATCGTTCCATGAGCGGTATCAGGACACTCTTGCTCTCCGTCCAAGGCCGCTGTTGAGGTCGAATTGCCTGGGTCCAATCTAGTTAATGCGTAATGGGCGCTAGGCAAACATCTCCGCCAGCGTCTCCTCGGCAATGCGCGCCTCGTCCCAGGGCAATGATTCTTCGCCCCAGATAATGGAATGCTCGTGGCCTTTGCCTGCCAAGAGCACGGTATCGCCCGGGCGCGCCTGCTTGAACGCGATGCGGAACGCCTGGGTCCGGTCCACACTCATGCTGTAATCGCGGCCGAACACGCAGCCGGCCTGCAACGCGCCCTCCTCGATTTGGCGGCAAATCTCGCCCGGGTCTTCACTGCGCGGATCCTCGCTGGTGATCACAGAGTAATCGGCGTGTACCGCCGCGATTCTGCCCATGAGCGCCCGCTTCTCCACGTCCCGCTCGCCCGCGCTGCCAAAGACCACCACCAGCCGCCCCGGTGTTACGCTGCGCAGCGCATCGAGCACGAGTCGCAGACTATTGGGCGTATGCGCGTAGTCCACGATCACCGCAAACGGCTGGCCGGCGTTGATCACCTGCATGCGACCGGGAACGCCCGGAAATGAGCCCACTGCCGTCGCAGCCGCGTCGAGCGGCACGCCCAGACCGGTGACGACGGCCAGCGCCGCAAGGGTGTTGGCTACGTTGAATTGGCAAACCAGGGGTGAACGCACCTGCGCTTGCCCGTCTGCCGTAACTGCCGTAAAAGTGGTGCCGTCCGCGCCGAGCGCTACGTCAATGGAATGTACGTCCGCGTGCGCCGCAATGCCAAATGTGCGCAGGCCCGGCGGTTCGAGTGCAGCATAATACGGCAAGTGCTCATCGTCAGCGTTGAGCACACTCACTTGTGGAAACGGCTTTGGCACTCGCGCCTTCACCCCCTCAAAGAGCCTCCCCTTTGCTTCCCGGTACGCTTCCAACGTCTTATGAAAATCCAGGTGCTCGTGGGTGAGGTTCGTGAGCACGGCTGCGTCGATCTGGACCGCGTCGAGCTTGTGGAGGGCCAGACCGTGGGAACTCGCTTCCACCACCGCGTGGGTACCGCCGCGATCCCGGATCGTCCGCAGCATGCGCTGCAGGTCCGAGGCGTGTTGGGTGGTGAGGCGCGTCTCGTTCGGAAACTCCCGCTGGCTATCGTGAAAGGCAACCGTGGTGATGACGCCCGTGGGATGGCCGCACGCGCGCAGGATACGGCCAATGAGGGTCGCGGTAGTGCTCTTGCCATCGGTTCCGGTGACGCCGATGACGCAAAGGTCTTGCGATGGATTTCCGTAAAACGCCGCTGCTACCTGCCCAATTGCTACCCACGTGTCCGCCACGAGCACCTGCGTAACATGCTCCGGCAGTGCCAGCGGCCGCGCAACCAGCGCAGCCACTGCCCCACTCTCCACGGCAGCCGCGGCGTAGTCGTGCCCATCGCGCTGCAACCCCTGCAAGGCAATGAAAAGCGCCCCGGCCTGCGCCCGGCGGGAATCGTAGCAGAGCTGGGTTATGGGGATTCCCGGCGTGCCGGAGAGCACCCGCGCTTCCGGCAGGCCGGCAAGGAGTTCAGAGAGTAGCATAATCCTCCATCCACATGCACTGGGATAGCTTTTGTGCTTCGACAGGCTCAGCACGAACGGGTTTCAATGGTAAGCCCTCGTGGGTCAAGAAATCCCGTGCTTCGGCCCTTCGGCAGGCCCAGTACAGGCAAGCTCAGCAGGAACGGACTATCGCTGTCAGCGCTCCTAACTCTTCCTATTACCTTAAGTAATTGTAGCGCAGTGGCACCGGAGCACTGCGCTGCTCCGCCCTGCTAGGTCAAGCGGACTTTGGAGAATCGGACGCACTGCGGGCCATAGCAACCACCTGGACAAACCGCCCTCAACTATCCAATAGAAAAGGCGTGCACGTGCGCCGCAAACGGAGCGGATGGGCCGGCTCACCGGACTTCGTGACACCGAGCGCGTGGAGAGGACGGGTGAACTGTTGGCGGACGGTCTGCGATCGTGCAAGCCACATCCCATGTACGCCC
Source organism: Chloroflexota bacterium (assembly GCA_965219505.1). Taxonomy (GTDB): domain Bacteria; phylum Chloroflexota; class UBA11872; order VXOZ01; family VXOZ01; genus VXOZ01. The sequence goes on from OZ244775.1 coordinate 17,706, forward strand.
CACGCCGCAACCACCAGCGCGGCGCCCTCGGCCAGTTCGCACAGGGCGCTGTCGTTGTGCCGCCCGATGGGATCGAGCGCAGACCGCAACGCCTGCGGGTAGGGCGTGCGCCACGCGAACAGGTTACCCACGAGCACGCCGCCGTAGCCCCAATCGTGGGCAAAGCCGATGCAGCGTCGTATGGTTGGGTCATCAGCGGTGGCATCGGCCGTTGACGGGTTGAGCATGATAAACATGACGACCGGGCGGATATCGTCCCACGTCCGCCACAACTTGTAGCGGTAGCGCCCACACACTGAGAAATCGGCGCCACTCTGCGTTTGCTCAATGCGGGTCGCGTTGCTCACAGTATCTTGCCTACCACTCCGTAGCAGCCCCGCCGGAGAGCTGTATTCGCTGTGACTCTTGCCTATCCGGCGTAGAGTTCAACATTCTACCTGCCGCCTTCAGACACACTCGGTGCAATGATAGCACTACCCACGTGGAGAATTGCCCTTCAAGCCGCGCAAAGTGAATAGCCGGGCGACCCAAGGAGAGTCCTTTGCCAATTCGCGCTACGCATCTAGACAAGACTTCAAGCGTACGCTAGACTACAAATCAATCATATTGCCTCTCAGGGTTCGTGAGTACATCGGAAACGAGCCGGCATGCTCGCAGAAAGGAGGCATAGTTACATAGGCTTCTGCATCATCGCTCGTGCAGCGTGAGAGGGAGATGGCCTCGTCTGCTCGGTTGCTCTGCCGCAAGCCCTATTGCCAAATCCACCAAACTTCCCTAGAAAATCCGCGCGGCCACGCATCTCTCGCACACGCAGGACAAGTGAATGCTCCTGGCACGTACACTTGGCATCTATTGTTTCACAAAAGGGAGTCTTCGAATGAAAGCAACATCGCTTACCCTCAGCCGTCGGCGCATACTCGCGGGTCTTGCCGGAGCCGGCGCCCTGCTGCCGCTGGCTGCCTGCGGCACAGTCGCCACACCCGCCGCAGAGACGGAAGCAAAGATGGAAGAAAAAGCGGCGCCTGCCAAAGAAGAGCCTAAAGAGCCCGAAGTTCAGGTGGCGAAGTGGTTCTCCGCATCCTATGGCGGCGGCAGCTTTGACCCGGTACAGCAGGGACTCGTCAATAGCTTCAACGAAGCGAACGATCAGTTCCAGGCCGAGTACGTCATCGTGCCCGGCAACCAGCAGGCCTGCATCGAGAAGGTGCGCACCGGCCTCGCCGCCGGTGAGCGGGACATCGGCATCTTCAACTGCAGCCCCATCTGGCTGGCGAACATTGGCACCGCCGGTTTGGCGGCGGAGCTTGACAGTCTAATCGCGCGCGACCAGGTGGACATTACTGAGTATGCCGAACGAGCAATCAACGCCCACCGCTTGCAAGGCAACCTCATGGCAATGCCCCACTACGTCAATAGTCTCATCGTCGTCTACAACAAAGACTTGATGAATACGCTTGGTGAGGAAGTGCCTGTGGACTCGTGGACGTGGGACGACTTCCTGACGCTGGCGCGTAGGCTGACGACGGGCGCGGGCTCCCAGAAGCAGTTTGGGGTCGCCACGGTGCCGCGGGGCTTCAACCCCAACACGCCGTGGATCTGGATGGCGGGTGGCAGCACCTACGACGATGAAGAAAACCCGACCAAGTCCACCATGTCGTCCATAGAGACGCGGGCCGGGCTGCAATGGAGGGCCGACCTCTATCACAAGCATCAGGTAGTACCAAGACCCGGCGAGGTGGAAGGCGACCTCTTCAAAGGTGGAGTTGCCCCGCTCATTGTCACGACAGGTGCCGCGATGTCCCGCTATCGCGGGGATCGCGTTGCATTCGCGTGGGACGTGATTGGCATTCCCGCGGGGCCGACCGGCAGGACGACCTTTGCGGGCAGCTATGCCCAAGCGCTCTATAGCGATAGCAGCACCAAGGACGCAGGCTGGGCACTGCTTAAGCACGTCACGGGGCGCCCGGGGGCCCTCGCCATGCTGAGCGTTTCTCTCTCCGTGCCGGTGTACCAACCGGTCGCGGCGAATGAGTATCGCAATGCGGACGGCCAGCCCGATGGCATTGACAATGTGCTAAATTTCCTCACCTACCTGCGTGCCTTGCCGAAAAACCCGCACATGATCGCCATCTACGGCGCTGCCTACGGCACGTATCTCGGCCAGATCTGGTCCGGTGAAGCGAGTGTGGAAGAGGCGACCTCAGCCATGGACACCATCGTGGACGGGGAGCTTGGCTAAGATCTCTCTAGGCAGTAGCGTATTCGTGTAGGAATCAGGGCTCTCCTCGTGCCGCGGGAGTGCAGCGCGAGGAGAGTTCCTCTATCTGCCTACACTCACGAATGGGGTGTTGCGGCCAAGGCTGTCATCGACCTAGAGAAGTGCATTGGTAGTTGTTTCCTGAGTATCTCCGGTAGCGGAGACGAGAGGATGGAATTCCGTTTGCGCGGGAATGACGGGCTATAGCGCATCCCTTACTCCACCTTTCTGGTGAGGGTTCTTCACTTTGAAATGCGTGACAGGCAGGTGGAGTTCTGTTACCATTAATTTTGCCTTTGTGACCAGTACTAGGCTTGGAGAGGTGTGGAATTTACGGTAAGGTCCCGTCCGCGTAGCAGGTTGGATGCCGCCGAAGACTGTGCCGGAGAGATGTTGGCAACGACTTCTGCGCCGGCGAGCAAGCAGAACCAGGCTGCAGACGTGGATAGCGGAAACAAGCGGGGATTGCGGTAAACGGCACGGGAAACTGTTACCGTGCCTTCTCTGTCTCCAAGGCCTTGTTTGCGTTGCCGGGCGGACGAGCCTGAGCTAAGGCGGCCGGTTGGCCCGTGCCAGGCGAAGACAGTGAGTCTCGACCGTTGAGGTAAAGTTAAGAGAAGTCCAAGGTCTGCGAATAGCGTATTGCCCACATAGCTCAGTCGGTAGAGCGCGATCTTGGTAAGATCGAGGTCACCGGTTCAACCCCGGTTGTGGGCTCCCGCAAAATTGCGGAAATCTCCCGCAAGAATGCGGTTGTACGGTTGGGAACTTCCTCCCCTGAGGATATGGAAGAGCCAACGCCAGTACTATAATAGGAGTATCAGCGGCCACAGCCGCTGGCTCTTGTCAGCTAGGCAATACATTGAGTGAAGTTTCATAAGGTTGAGGAAGGAAACGATGGCGAAGGAGCGATTTGAACGAACGAAGCCGCACGTGAACATAGGCACGATCGGCCATATTGATCATGGCAAGACCACGCTCACGGCAGCGATCACCAAGGTGCTTTCGTTGCAGGGCGGCGCCGACTTTTCCCCCTTTGACAGCATCGATAACGCTCCCGAAGAACGCGAGCGCGGCATTACTATCGCCATCGCTCACGTCGAGTACCAGACCGATAACCGCCATTACGCTCACGTTGACTGCCCCGGTCATGCCGACTACATCAAGAACATGATCACCGGCGCCGCCCAGATGGATGGTGCTATTCTCGTCGTCAGCGCTCCCGACGGCCCCATGCCCCAGACCCGCGAGCACGTTCTCTTAGCCCGTCAGGTCGAAGTCCCGGCCATGGTCGTCTATCTCAACAAGTGCGATATGCTCGACGATGAGGAACTTCTCGAGCTCGTCGAACTCGAGGTGCGGGAACTCCTCTCCAAGTACGACTTCCCAGGTGACGATATCCCCGTCATCCGGGGCAGCGCCCTCCAGGCACTCGAAAGCGGTAGCGAGGACGCGTCTGATGACGACTATGCCTCCATTATCGAACTCATGACAGCCGTCGACGAGTACATCCCCACGCCTACCCGCGCTATCGACCAGCCCTTCTTGATGCCTATCGAAGACGTGTTCAACATCAAGGGCCGCGGTACCGTGGTCACCGGCCGTATTGAGCGCGGCCAGGTCAAGACCGGTGAGGAAGTCGAAATTGTCGGCATCCAGCGCGATACCCAGACCTGCGTCGTCACCGGCGTCGAAATGTTCCGTAAAATCTTAGACTCCGGCGAGGCCGGCGACAACGTCGGGTGCCTGCTGCGCGGTATCGAAAAAGACAACGTCGAACGCGGCCAGGTGCTCGCCGCTCCGAAGTCTATTACGCCGCACACCCGCTTCGAGGCCGAGGTCTACGTCCTCGGTCGCGACGAGGGCGGTCGGCATACTCCTTTCTTCCCAGGCTATCGTCCCCAGTACTACGTGCGGACTACCGACGTGACCGGCGCGATCGCCCTGCCCGAAGGTGTGGAGATGGTTATGCCGGGCGATAACATCACCATGACGATCCATCTCATCAACCCCGTCGCCCTCGAAGAAGGCGTCCGCTTCGCTATCCGCGAGGGTGGCCGTACCGTCGGCGCCGGCGTCGTTACTAAAATCCTGGAGTAAGGAATCGCTACGCGATTAGGAGAAGTGCACGTTCATGGCACGAAAAGGACGGGAAGATCGTAGTGTGATAACTCTGGCATGTGTGGATTGTAGACGCCGCAACTACGCCTCCAGCAAGAATCGGCGGACGACCACCGACCGCTTGGAATTGCGGAAGTACTGCCGCTACTGCCAGAAGCATCTCACTCATCGAGAGACGCGATGAGATTGCCCTGGTCCACAGCCGGCCGGGGAGGCGCTGCGCGGCAGCATATGCGCAGCCGGCGGAATGCACCGCCACCGAGTCGCTTACCTCAGTTTCTGCGGCCTCCAGTATCTTTTCTGCAGGAAGCGTGGGGCGAGCTTAGGAAGGCGCACTGGCCCACCCGTGAGACTGCCCTCAACCTTACGCTCGTAGTTATCGCAGTGAGCATGGTTACCGGCGCGTTTCTCAGCGGCGTGGACTACATCTTTGCCAGACTCTTCGCACTACTGGTTCAATAGGGGCTCTAAAGGATTTCAGCACCATGGCATTGGAGATAGAAGACACCCAAAAGCAGGCAGACGAACCGCCCCGCTGGTACGTGGTGCACACCTACTCCGGATATGAGAACAAAGTACGGGAGAATCTGCTCAAACGCATCGAATCGATGGATGCGAAAGACATGATCTTCGACGTCGTGGTGCCCACCCAGAAAGAGGTGGAAATCAAGCAAGGCCAGCGCCGTGACGTGGAACGCAAGCTCTTTCCCGGCTACGTGCTCGTACGCATGCAACAGACCGATCAATCCTGGTTCATCGTACGCAACACGCCAGGGGTGACCGGATTCGTGAGCTCCGGCCGAGACGACCATCAGCCGGTGCCGCTTGCCGACGAGGAAGTAGAAAAGGTCCTCAAGCGCGGTAAAGAAGAGACGCCGCAGACTCGCATGGTGCTGCGCAAAGGCGACCGCGTCAAGATTGTCGACGGCCCGTTTGCCGAGTTTTACGGCACGGTGGACGACGCCAACCAAGAGCGCGGCCGCGTGCGAGTGATGGTCTCGTTCTTCGGACGCGAGACTCCGGTGGAACTCGATTTTCTCCAAGTGGAACGGATTTAGCTAGTGTGACAGTGTTGTAGTGCGTTTTGCGCAAGGATGAGAGACAAGCGTGGCAAAGAAAGTTCGGGCAGTAATCAAGCTTCAGGTACCGGGTGGGAAGGCAACACCGGCCCCGCCGGTTGGCCCCGCATTGGGTCAGCACGGTGTAAACATCATGGCCTTCGTTAAAGAATTCAACGAGCGGACGGGAAGCCAGGCCGGTTACATCGTGCCGGTTGACATGACCATCTTTGAAGATCGGTCATTCTCGTTCATTACGAAAACACCGCCGGCAGCCGACTTGCTACGTCGCGCGGCCAAAGTCGAAAAAGGCTCCGGCACTCCCAATACCGAAAAAGTCGGGCGGGTTACTCAGGGGCAAGTGCGCGAAATTGCGGAAATGAAGATGCCGGACCTCAACGCGAACGACGTGGAGGCGGCAATGAAGATCGTTGCGGGCACGGCCCGCAGCATGGGCTTGGAGGTGGTCAGCTAACATGGCAAAACGCAGCAAGAAATATCGCCAGGCACTGGAACGCATCGAAGAAGGGCGGCTCTACGATCCCCAAACTGCGTTCGAGCTTGCCAAAGAGACGGCTACCACCAACTTTGACGCCACCATCGAATTGCATGTGCTGCTGGGAGTCGACCCACGCCAAGCGGAGCAGGCCGTGCGTGGGTCTGTGGTGCTGCCCGCCGGGCTCGGCAAAGCACAGCGCGTGCTCGTCTTTGCGCAGGGGGAAAAGGTACGCGAGGCAGAGGAAGCCGGCGCTGACTTCGTCGGCGGCGCCGAGCTTGCCAAGAAGATCGAAGGCGGCTGGCTGGATTTCGATGTGGCTATCGCCGCGCCGGACATGATGAGCGCTGTAGGACGGCTGGGACGCATCCTGGGCCCCCGCGGCCTTATGCCCAATAACCGGGCCGGTACCGTGACGTTCGACATCGGCCGCGCCGTGGGAGAAGCAAAAGCCGGCCGCGTGGAGTTTCGCGTCGACCGCACGGCCAATCTGCACGTCCCTATCGGCAAAGCATCATTCACCGTGGAGAACTTGCTTGCAAACCTGACCTCACTCTACTCGGCGGTAATGCAGGCCAAGCCGGAGAGCATCAAAGGCACGTACGTCCGCTCCATCCACCTTTGCGCAACCATGGGGCCTTCCATCAAGCTGGACCCCGCTCAAATGCAGCAATTGCTGGCAACCGCCGCCTAGAGGTAAGCAACGCCTCTCTGGCTGCCAGGCAGGACAAAGGCAAGGCGTTGCTCAACTCCCCCTCCGCAAGGGTGGGCCTTGTTATGCGACCACTCTTCGCATCGCTCCTTCTGCTGCTCATTGCAGCTTTCGTCGCTGCGCCGGCCCACGGCGCACACCATTCGTCTCCACTCAGGACAGGCTGCCAATTCGTGCTCGGCTTCGCCACACTCCGAGATCTCATCGGCCATGAGACCGTCGGCAAGTGTCTGGAAAGCGAGCACTACAACGCCACTGGCGACAGCGTACAGCAGACCACCGGCGGCCTGCTGGTCTGGCGCAAGGCCGACAACTGGACCGCCTTCACCGACGGCTACCGCACCTGGATCAACGGCCCCAACGGCCTGCAGCAACGACTCAACACCGAGCGCTTCGCGTGGGAGCCGGACTACGCGCCAGGCGGCGGCATCGCTACCCCTACACCCGCGCCGACGCCAGTAGCGACGCCGACGCCCTTGCCTCCACCGCCGCTAACACCTACGCCGGTTCCCCGTCCAACCGCGGCTACACCAACGCCAGCGCCTCGACCGTCAACTCCGACACCCCCGCCTCCACCAACGCCGCGGCCGAATTGCGCGCACGTGACGCCTACGCCTGTGCCTACGCCGGTGAGAATAAGGAATCATCGCGGGCAGTGGAGCACAGCGATACCCACGCCTGTACCAAAGTGGTTTGGCGACTCCGTCACGCCTCTTGGGGAGACGGCGGTGTTCGAGCACAAGGCCGCGACGTGGCATGTAACTGTCCTTGAAGTCTTGCGTACCAACGACCGCGCTCTCTTGCGTGAGTATGGTATCTGGACCAGGGAATTGCCTGCCAACAAAGAGATGATCGCGGCAAAGTTGGAGATCACCAATCAGGGTGAGTACGCGAGCAACCTAGACTTCGTAGCTTTGTGGATTGGTACGGCCGCCCGGCCTGCAGGATGGTTGCCGGAACGGAAAATAAGCCCTGTAGACCACATCACGCCCGATTTTCGTTTGCGCCCAACCATTGGCGGAGGTATCCCCTCGTCGAGCGAGAGGCTTGCTGGGAATCACTATCTGCAACCAGGAGAAACGCGGACGGGCTGGACCGCTGTGAAGTATATCTTGAAGAATTCAAGGCAGCGGGCGCTCGTTGTGGTGATGGGTAACTATCCGGGAATCAATGCTGCCCTTGAAGTGGAATGCAGTTAGAAACTCTTTACAATGAGAGGGGTTACCACACCTGCAATCTTCCTATGCAATTCCTGGAGTTTGGATTGCGCGAGCGAGGACTAATGGCCGAGAGTTTGTATGGGTAAAAGGAGAACATTCAGAAGGGGAGACACAGTGGACTACCAAATGCCAGCAGACTTAAACAGGGCCGGGTTGGAGATGATGGCTATGGCGAAGGAGTGCTCGGAGGGTGTTTTGGTAATGGTGTGCGAGGACGACGAGGACACAGGAACAGCGATGTTCTATATTGCAACGCAGAACTCATACGTTGTTTATCAAGCGCAGAAAGTCCAGGGCATTGGCACTCTTAGGGTGTCCCCTGACGGGATTCATGAGAAGTCTGCTTTGTTTGATACTTCCGAGCATTCTGAATCATCATGAGACACTTAGCAACAAGATTGCGGAACCCTTCTGTGTCCGCATGTGGTTTTTAGTCCTTGATTGCTGTGCCCATGGGAACTTCCTAGAAAGGTTTCCATTCACGCTAGTAGATTTTACCAGACCAGTAGCAGGCGCAGGTGGTGCTGGAGGCTGATCGCTCAGACCCGAATTGGCCTGACAGACATGGGGTGGACTGTGAGAGTTTGAGGTAGGGCAAGATAGGACAGCACTACGGGGTGGAATGCATGAACGTTCGTGGCGATACCAAAAAGGACCGAAGTGAGTTTTGGTGGAAAGTAGTCATTTACAGCGTAATCGGCATTGTGGTGGTCGGTGCTATATTCAACTCGTTCAGGGAGCGCATGATTTGTCCGAGCGCAATGGAGAGGAAGTACATCGAATCCGTTGACGCGACGATTATTTTATTCGCTATAACCAACATGGAATTATATATACTTTTTAGGGAACTGGGAAAGGACCCGGAACTGTTCACGGATGATAGTTGGAGATGGTTGGCTAGTCACTATGCTAAAGAACTTCGTTGGATCGGCAATGAGTTCTCTAGAGAATACCCCTCATCCGAGGAAACGGAGATGCTGGGAGATTATGAATTCAGCTTGAAGGAATACGCCCGTTCTGCATCTGATCTCATCCTTCAAGCCCTTAAAACCAACGATCAAGATATGCTTTGGGAAGGGAATCTCTACCGAATCAAAGCAAAGGCATCTGCTGATCTGTATATTGATGGAACAATAGCTCTGTGGCCTGAATGCTCGATCTCGATGGGAGGACCAAAGAGTGACCTACGGCGAGAAACTTACATCTCTCAACTACCCAAACCTTTCTTAGCTGATAGAGAACCGCCAGTTGATAAAGACCAACAAGATTGACTCTTGGTAGAATAGTTGCAGGCAAGCCCTGAGCCAACAGCGTCCACTGGCGGCCCCAAGTTCCGTATTGGAACACACCCCTAAACGGCATTTGGGGAATTGCTAGGTTAGCAAGTCCAAAAGAGGAGAAGCACTAGCGAAAACGCGCTCTCCCGTTTTGGAAGATTGAAAGCAAAACCCCCGCCATTGAGCGGGAGTTCTGTGATGCTACCAGTTCCTGATGGATGGGTTGGACACAAAAGCTTCTGCAATCGCTTTCCTCAACTCCCGCTGGCACCTATCCTCTTCTAGGTACGCCGTCAGGTAGGCCATGTCGCGGTCACCCTTGATGCCATTGCAGCGCCGACACAACAGTTGCAGGTTGCGGAACTCGTCACTGCCGCCCTTCGACCGAGGCACAATGTGGTCTAGGGTCATGTCAGCGAAGTCGAACCGAGCCTTGCACCCGTTGCAGTAGCCAAATTGCCCCAAATGCAGAGTGCACTTGATAAATGGATTTTGGGACGATAAAGTAGCCATTGGGCTAGTCCTCCTGTGCTTACCATGTCGCTCCGCAAAGCAGCGTGGGTTGGAAACAACTGGTGCCTCGTCGCGTTTTGTCTCCCGAAGCTCTACCGCCGGAGGGCAGGAATTATATCATGTCTATAGTATTTCCAAACCCATTCTTGTGCAAGTGCATTCGTCGTCAAGTGCTTGGATCACACGTTGGCTTCTCTACGAGGTGTGATCGTGGCAACAGAGTATGTATGATACACTGAAAAAGACATGGCATGGTGGGGTAAGTTAAGGCATGGTTAGGTTCGGATAAAGAGGCTGGCGCCGCACTCACCAAGAGTGCGGCGCCAGCCTCAATCTTTCCACTCGGCTAACTGAATTGAAAGTTTCGCACTCCGTGCGCCACTGCTGTGTCGCGCCTTTCAAGGCACCGCAGAGTGCGCGTTAGAAAAACCCCAGATTTGAACCTGCCAATTCCTGGCAAGATTATGCCTGTTACAGGGTGTATACTAATGCCATAGAGTATTGGAAAGGAGCAGGCGGTAATGACAAGCACAGAGGAGCGTCTAGCGCGTATCGAGGGCGGCTATGAGCACCTTGCTACAAAGGCCGATATTGCTGCAATTCATGGCAAGGTAGACAAGCTCACATGGGCTATTGGTGTCCTTTTCGCTCTCCAGATTGCGATATTAGCTAGAGTGTTCGATATCATACCGGCCTAAATGAGAGCGCGCGACGATGACGAGAACGGAGGAGCGGCTCAGCCGTCCTACGGACGCGGTCAGCGGTCTTGAAAGCGCTTATGCTCACCTTGCTACAAAAGCTGACTTGGCCGACCTAAAGGGGGAATTGAAGAGCGACATTGCCCACTTGAAGGCTGATCTCATCAAGTGGATGGTTATAGCGATGGCAGTGTGGGGCGGAGTCTTGATCGGCGCTATGCGGTTCATACCGTAGACACACTAGGAATCTCCTTGGCCTGAACCTGCATATTCCTGAATAGATCGGAATTAGTCGTTTTAGGCTTAGGTTGGTCACGTGCAAGACACGTGGTTGTATCCAGCCCTAAGCGAGCGCCTCAACCTGTCATTCTGAGGAGCGTAGCGACGAAGAATCTAGAATCGGGAGCTTTCTAGATTCCTCGCTGCGCTCGGAATGACAAGAGTCCTGCTCGGTGAATGCTTCAAGCCTAGGTCGACTAATTCCGGGATAGATTTCGTTTGACAAACATATGTCTCCCCTGCTACAAATAATCTAGTTGAAAAGTCAACAATACACACGGAGTACTGAGAATGCCCAAGTTTCTCGTAGAGTGGAACCTGCCGCCGGAGTTGACCCGCGACAAGTATGACAATAACAAGAAGAAGTCGCTGGACGTCTATGCGCAGTTGCCCAATTGCGATTGGATAAGCACCTATCTTTCCGATGACATGAGCAAGTGCTACTGCCTGTACGAGGCTGAAAGCGAAGAGGCCGTGATCGAGGCCCGCGACGCGGTGAGCGCCAAGATTGACAAGATCGTCCGTGTGGACGAGCTGACCGAAACAGACTACCGCGAGTAGGCGCGTCCTTTGGCCTTGCCAAAGCGTTGGTAGCGCAGGTTTGCAACCTGCGGGCGCGTCCCGAGCCACACCGTCCTGCTGGTGTGGCTTTTCGTTTGATAGCAAGCATCCAATTAGAGTGAGCGCTGAATAACTCTTGCTGAAACATACCTCCCTAAAGCTAGTAGATTCCGGTATTAACCATGGCCTTGCGCAGGCCACATAAGAGGGACGAAAATAGCGCCCCCCACCCGCTTGTCACTCCGGCGCAAGCCGGAGTCCAGGGCCGGACGGATAGATTCCCGCTTGCGCGGGAGTGACGGGCCGTAGACGCAGGTTGCAAACCTGCGCTACCGGAACGGAACTGCCTAGACCATCTATTTTCATAGCGATTACCATGGCCTTGCCAAGGCCACACAAGGGAATGAAAATGGAGAGGTTTCGGGTGGGATAAGGAGTCTGTCACTCGCCAAGCCATTCACCCTTAGACCCTTCGACAGGCTCAGGGCGAACGGTATGAATCGCTTATTTTCATAGCGATTACCGCAGCTATCGCGTTACTTCAACAAGAGAAAGAGTCGGCAATCAAAGCATACGGCCTAAAGAAGCGTGCGCCACGTTGAAGACCAAGCGTCGAATGAATACGCCCATGCTCCTGACGCTGAGTCTTGGGCACGTGATCGCAGATGTCTATGGCGGTATGCTGCCCGCCATGCTCCCTATCTTTGTGAGCACCTTCGGTCTCTCCTATTTCGCCGTGGCGCTCGTATCGGCGGCGCACAGTTTTTCCGCCAGCGCAGTCCAGCCAGTGCTGGGGTACATGAGTGATCGCATCAATGGGAAGCTGGTACTGCCCCTCTCGCCGCTCGTCGCGGCAGTGGGTGTCACCGTTGCCACGCAAGCCCCAGTTTACGGGCTTGTGCTTATCGCGGTCGCCATCGGCGGCTTGGGCATCGCTGCCTACCATCCCGAGGGCTATAAGGCGGCCGGCTTCTACAGCGGCGACCGGCAAAGCACCGGCACCTCGATATTTTCCGTCGGCGGCAACATAGGCGTCGCCGCGGGACCGGTGGTGGTCGCCGTGCTTTATGCCTGGCAGGCGCAGCGCGGACTCATTCTCATGTTGGTACCGGGTGTCCTGATGGCGCTGGTGCTCTGGCGGCTTCTGCCGCGAATCGAGACGGGCACGGAGATAGCGCCGCCGGACCTCAAGGCAGCCTTTCTAGATATACGGCCGGTTCTGAAACCCTTTCTCCTTCTGCTCGTTATTGTCATTCTCCGCTCCTTCTTTTGGGTCAGCCTGGGTACCTTCATTCCGCTCTATGCCGTAGCGGAACTTGGTATGACGGTTCCCGAGGCGGCGGCGGGGCTACTTCCCTTCCTGCTCTTTAGCGGTGCGATTGGCACGCTCATCGGGGGCTACGTGGCCGACCGCACGAGCAAAGAGGGCTTGCTCCTTTGGTCGCTCGCGCCGGTACCGCTGTTCGTGTATGCATTCTTGCACACCGGTGGGTATTGGCTGCCCCTGATGCTGGTTTTCATCGGCGCTTTTACTGTTTCCACGTTCGCCGTTACCGTGGTGATGAGCCATGAACTCCTGCCAAATCAGAGAGCGATGGCATCGGGCATGATGGTCGGATTTGCCTGGGGCATCAGCGGCATGGGCACACCGTTTGTCGGACTCTTCGCGGATAGCTTCGGCCTGCCCGCCGCGTTCAACGTGCTCATGTTGTTGCCTTTGATACCGTTTGCCCTGACAATCCTCTACATGTGGCTCATGCGGCGGGGCGGCAAGTACCGCGCCCGCATGGCAGTACGATCTTCGACAACAGCGTAGGCCGGATGGACTTCACAGAGCATAGCCAAACCATTCCTACGTTCCGAAACCCAGTTTTTGATCCGAAAGGCTAGCCTCTCACTCACTGGTCGATGCGTGCTCCTTACCGATGCGTCGATCTACGCTTGTCAACATACCAAATGGCTACATGCGCTTATCTTCGTATACGTCGTATAATAAGAACGGACTCACCTTGCAAACACGACAATCCCCACCTCCCGCTACGCAGGCGCTAGCGATCTAGCCCATGCAAAGCTGACAAGAGCGACCATGATTCTCTTGCAGAATGTCTCCAAGGTCTATGCAAACGGTATCCACGCGCTCAGAAACATCAACCTGGAGGTCGCGCGGCAAGAGTTTGTATTCCTCGTTGGTGTAAGCGGCGCCGGCAAATCTACATTAGTCCGGTTGCTTATTCGTGAAGAGCTTCCCTCCACGGGAGAGGTTATGGTCGCCGGGCACAACGTGCTCCAACTCTCCAAACGCCACCTCCCTCTTTATCGGCGCAAAGTGAGCATGATCTTCCAAGACTTCCGGCTGCTACCGAACAAGACTGTGACCGAAAACGTCGCCATGGCGCTGCGGGTGGCCCACCGCCCACAGCGAGAGATCAGTGAACTCGTGCCGGAAACGTTGGCGTTGGTGGGCCTAACGCAATTTGCAGAGACTTTCCCCCTTACCTTGTCCGGCGGGGAGCAGCAACGTGTTGCCATCGCGCGCGCAGTCGTCCGCAAACCCAATGTGCTCATTGCCGATGAGCCAACCGGCAACCTGGACCCCGTGACCTCAGCCGAAATTGTCGATTTGCTGGTGCGCATCAACGGGCTGGGGACTACGGTCATCATGGCTACCCACGACAAAGAAATGGTTAATCGGGCGCGTCGCCGGGTTGTCGAGCTTGTCCGGGGGGAAATTGTGCGAGACGAAGTGAGAGGCACGTATCAATATGGCCGGTCTTAGCTACACTGCCACAATGTTCGGCAGTGCAGTCGTGAATGCCTGGCGTCATAGGACGATGACGGTGATTACGGTGCTCATCGTCTCGCTCATGATGACCACACTTGGCTTGTTTCTCATTGTTGAGAACGCACTGTCAGTCATGATTGCCAGCATGGAAGAGCAAGTAAACCTCATTGTTTACCTAAAGGACGACGCACCGCCATCAGATGTCTTGGCGCTGCGGCAGCAGTTGCTCGATGATCCTCGCACCATTGCGGTGGAATACGTCACCAAAGAAGAGGCATTGGAGCGCCTGCGAGCGTCCTTTCAGAACGAACCGGATCTCTTGCAGCCATTGCTCGACAATCCCCTGCCTGCCAGCTTGGAGGTGCGTTCGAATGAGGCCGAGTTCCTCCAATCGCAAGCAAGTATTCTCGCAGGAGATCCGATTGTGGAAGACGTAGTCCTACCTAAAGATGTGGTCAAGAACCTCATACGAATCAGCCAAGTAGCCAGCTTTCTCGGTTACGCGTTCGGAGCCGGTCTGGCCTTAGTCACCCTGTTCGTTATCGGAAGCGCCATCCGGCTTACCGTCTATGCGCGGCGCGGGGAAATCGAAGTGCTGCGGCTGATGGGCGCTTCCGATAACTTCATCCGCTGGCCGTTCTTGCTGGAAGGCGTCTTCTTTGGGCTAATTGGCGCGCTGTTTTCCTCCATTGTGGTCGGTATCGCATACATTTGGGTGCACGGATTGCTACAGCAGTTGATTAGTTTCTTCCCTGTCTCATTTGACACTACCTACCTTCTTCGTCTATTCTTAATCTTGACTCTCTATGGCATCGCCATTGGCGGTTTGGGGAGTTACCTCTCCGTACGACGGTTCTTGACCATTTAGGTCTGCAGCCTATCTAGTCCTATCACAAACCTACCTTCGCGCCTCTCGCACCACCACAATCCACTATTCCATGATAGTCCTGCGCAACGTCTCCAAAGTCTACGATTTTCGCGTCACCGCGCTCGACGACGTTACCTTGAGCATCCCCAAGGGTGACTTTGTCTTTCTCGTTGGGCACAATGGCGCAGGCAAGACCACCTTACTTAGCCTGCTCGTGCGCGCCGATCAAGCTTCTTCCGGCGTGGTGCTGGTTGGAGGTCAAGACCTTGCAATGTTGAAGGAATCTGAGATACCCTTGCTTCGGCGTCGCTTTGGTATCGTCTTTCAGGACCTGAAGCTCTTTCCCGGAAAGACCGTGGCGGAGAACGTGGCGTTGGCAATGCAGGTTCAGGGTTGCACAGGAAAACGCGCGCGCACCAGCGCAGCAGATGCGCTTGAGCTTGTGGGGCTCCAGCACCGGGCATCGTTCCTCCCCGGGCAAATCTCCGGCGGAGAGCAGCGCAAAGCGGCGATTGCGCGGGCAATCGTGCATCGCCCGGAGGTTTTCATCGCCGATGAACCGACGGCCAGTCTCTCACCGGAAGCTGCGTGGGAAATCACTTCTCTTCTTATGGAAGTCAACCGGCTTGGCATTACCACAATTGTGGCAACACATGATAGAGATGTAGTTGATGGATTCTCTCGTCGTGTGGTAGCGTTGGATAACGGTCGAATTGTGCGGGACGTACAATTCGGCAAGTTCCAGGAGAACTGAATTAAATGCGACGACGTAGTGTGCTCGGGTCATTGCTTGCCCTACTGGCAGCGGCTCCTAAAGCTATATTCGCCGCAGAAGACTCAGGCAATTCCCTTGACAGCGACTTTCTCGATCATCTGGAAGAAGAGCTGCAGCAGAACGAACAAAATCTGCAGCAACTGAAGACCAGACAGGAGCAGGCTCAGCAGGAAGTGGTGCGGACGCAACGAGTGCGAGCCGCTGCAGCCGTCGATCTACAGCAAGTTGAAAACAATCTGTTTGCCAAGATTGCTGAAGTCAACGCGACACAATTCCAGATCGACCGTCTTCAGATTGAAATCCACAGCCTAACACAGGAAACTGCCCTTCAGGAAGCCATTCTTGCCGACGAGCAGGAAATCGCGAGTGGTCGCCTGCGCGCGCTCTACAAGCTGAGCCGTGTTTCCCCACTTGAGGTCATTCTCACTGCATCCAGCTTTTCCGATGCGATTAATCGCATCACCATCTTTCAGCGAATTTGGGGCGATGACGTTCGCCATATCCGTGCCACGCAGGAGCGTAAGGCGGAGTTGGATGCCAAACGCGTTGCACTCGTGCAGAAGCACGCGGAAGTCGACCAATTGAAACTGCAGCGTGAAAACCAGCAGTTGCAACTAGAAAGCCTGAAAGCCGAAAGAGAATCCCTGCTTGCCAACGCAGCGCAGCGCGCCAACAGTGCAACTCAGCAGAACGCGTCGTTGCGAGATGAGATCGCCCGCAGAGAAGCAGAGAATATAGCAATACAGGCGGATATCGAAGCGGCGGAGAAGCGACGACGATCAGGAGACTTTGAGCTTCCGGAAGAAGCGCCAGACGGTTGGCGCCGCCCCGCAGGTGGGTACATCAGCGCTGCGTACGGCGTGCGTACGTGGCTGCAGAATTTCCACACAGGCATAGATTATGCGGTGAAACGCCTTTCGCCTGTGCTCGCCAGTCAAGCCGGCCGGGTTATTAAGGTCGGTTATGCGATACCGGGTAACCCCTGGAGTTCCTATGGCATGATGGTCATCGTCCAGCATAGCTGGCACGAAGCATCGCTCTACGCGCACCTCGACGACTCGCGGGAGTTACCGGTGAAGGAGGGCGATCCCGTGGAAAGGGGTTGGCCTATTGGCTTCGTCGGCATGACCGGGTTTACGAGCGGCCCGCATCTCCACTTCGAGATTCGCCTGGACAACGTCCCCAAGAACCCTAACCATTGGTTGCGCTAGTGGGCGCTGAATTCGCATAGGCCCCGCCGCAATGAACGACAATTCGCCGGAATGCGGTGGGTTTGCTAGCAAGCGTTGAGAAACTTTCCACGCCCTTCTGCCTGCACTCATTATGCGCGGATGCTAAAGGCACCGCGCATTTTTGCGTCTTGCGTCAGCCACATAAGCAAGCACCAGTGGTACAGTTAAAGGACTGAAACAGCGGACAAGAATTAGGACACGGACCCTTGGCAACCCCGACATTATCACGGCGACGCCGCCGACGGCAAAATCGCAAACGGTCGTTCTCCGCCTTCAGATTCGTGCTCATATTGGCGGGAGTATTCTTTGGCTTGGCGCTCTTCGCTACCGCCGGCGTGGGCGGCGCAGCCGGGGTCGTATACGTGTATTTGACGCAGGACTTGCCCGATCCGGCGCAACTTGAGAATTGGCCTGTGCCTGAGAGCAGTAAAATCTTCGATCGGAATGGCAACCTGCTCTACACCATCAATAATCCCACTGAAGGGCAGCGCACCAACCTCTCCTTTGAAGAGATTCCGCTTGTCATGCAGCAGGCCATCATCGCTGCTGAGGATCGTAATTTCTACTCTAATCCGGGTTTCGATCTGCGCGGTATTGCCCGCGCTGTGCTCGGCGTGGTGACGGGCCGTTACGCGGGTGGTGGCAGCACAATTACGCAGCAACTTGCGCGCGCTGTCTTTCTCACCTCTGAATTCAGCGTGGAACGCAAGCTCAAAGAGATCATCCTGGCTTACCAAATTTCGCAGCGATTCAACAAAGACGAGACGCTAGCCCTTTACTTGAACCTAATAGCCTTTGGCAACCTGGCGTACGGCATCGAAGCCGCCGCCAATGTCTATTTTGACAAGCCGGCGCAGGATCTCACCCTTGCCGAGGCCTCGATGCTGGCCGGCATCGTACAGGCTCCCAGCCGCCTGAACCCGTTCGTGAATAAGGAAGGAGCCCGCGAGCGGCAGCTATACGTGCTGAATCAGATGGTCGAAAACGAATTCATCACTGAGGCAGAAGCCGCCGAGACCTTTGCGAACGAGCCCACGTATAGCCAGCGCGGCCAACCCCTGCTTGCCCCCCACTTCGTCTTCTACGTGCGCAAGCTGCTGGAGGACCGGTACGGCTCTCAAACAGTCTTCGAAGGCGGCCTGAACGTCACTACCACACTTGATCTTGACTACCAAAGGTTGGCAGAGCACGCGGCGCGGGAACAGATTACGAAACTCGCCGCGCACGATGCCAGCAATGCCGCCCTGATCGCGCTAGACCCAAAGACCGGCGAAATTCTGGCCATGCTCGGCAGTGTTGATTACGGCGACCAGTCCATTGACGGGGAGGTGAACGTCACCACGTCATTGCGACAGCCCGGTTCAGCTATCAAGCCGATCTTCTACGCGGCAGCGTTCGAGAAAGGCTGGACTACCGCAACCCTGATCTGGGACGTACCGTACTCCATCCAGATCGCCGGATCACCGGTCTATGCGCCAAAGAATTACGACGACAAGTTTCACGGCCCCGCGACGGTGCGCGCAGCCTTGGCGAACTCTTACAATATTCCGGCAGTAAAAGCGGCGCAGTTCGTGGGAGTGAATGACGGCGTAGCGATGGGACGGCGTCTGGGCATTACTTCCTTTGACGACGAGACGTATTACGGACCGGCGGTCGTGCTTGGCGGCGCTGAAGTGAGACTCCTCGAACTGGCCAGTGTTTATAGCGTCTTTGCCACAAACGGGCTGTATCGTCCGCCGGAAGCCATCCTCAAAGTCACCGACTCCGCCGGCAACGTGCTCTACGAATACCAGCCCCCGGAAGGCGTTCAGAAACTCAGCCCGCAAATTGCATTCCTGATCACAGATATACTTTCGGATAACGAAGCCCGCATTCCGTTGTTCGGGGAGGACAGTGACCTTAAGCTTTCACGAACGGCTGCTGCAAAAACCGGCACCACTGACGACTCGAAGGATAACTGGACGTTTGGCTACACACCAAATCTCGTCGTTGGCGTGTGGGTAGGGAACTCGGACGGCAGCCCCATGAAGGAGACGAGCGGTCTAACCGGAGCTGCTCCTATTTGGAACAAATTCATGGAGGAGGCGCTCAAGTCCTTACCAATTGAGGAGTCTGTGCGACCGCCCGACCTTGTCCAAGTAGAGGTCTGCCGCGCGACCGGCATGGTGGCGACGCCGTATTGCGATGAAACGAGCGAGCAGGAATCGTTAGCCGCACTATGCACCCTTGTTTCCGGTTACCAAGCAGTACCTGACTGTGGGGGCATCTATTGGGAATACTTCATCGCCGGCACGGAACCCACAGATGAAGACACGTTCTTTAAGCCCATCGAAATCCACCGAGAGACCGGACTACTTGCCTCGCCGCAGACCCCTGGCGACCAAATAGAGGAGCTGGTATTCTTTGTTGTCCCGCCGGAGGCACTCGACTGGGCCCAGCAGGAAGAAATAGCTCAGCCGCCAACCGAGGTGCACATTCCCGCGCCGGTGGCGCCGCTGGCGATATCCTGGCCGCAGTCCGATCGTCCCGTACGCAGCATTCTGGAAATAAAAGGCAACGTGCTGATTCCAGACCTCAACTGGTATCGGGTCGAGTACGGCGAGGGGCTGGAACCGACGCGCTGGGTTCAGATTGGGGAACTTCGTACGCAACCGGTAGCGAACGACGTGCTGATGGGGTGGGACACTTTCCCTTCTAACGGCACCTATACAGTCCGCGTGACTGCCCGGAACACGAGCGGGCAGGAACAGGAAGTGCGCGCACATGTCACGATTGATAACACGCTGCCGCAGGTGGAGCTGCTCTCCCCGCAGGAGGGCGACGAGTTTCCACTTGGACGCATCCACATCAAGGCGCACGCCGCCGCTGAGACGCTTGACAGAGTGGATTTCTATGTTGATGGGAAACTGATCGCCCAGCGAAGGACACCACCTTTCGAGGTAGAATGGCACCCGCGCGCCACCGGTATCCATACGATCTTTGTCGTGGCCTACAACAAGGCTGTGGACCACTTTCAAAATCCTAACCAGACTACGACGCCGCAGGTGAGGGTGAAAATCGAGGGTTGACCGTGAGCGTCACGCCCGCAAAAAAGATGGTCACGGATGTTACGCCTTTCAGATTGCGGAGGACGACTCCCGCTGCAACCCTAAGGAGGAAAGGTGTACGAAGAAGAACGGGTGGTGGCGAGCAGCGCAGGCTTACACGACAACTACATTTGCGGAAGGACCGAAACTACAATGAACAGCTACGATTTGCCGCTCCGGTATGGTGTGAATCCGCATCAAACACCGGCGCGCGTATTTCGCGGGGAAGGCAGCAATGCCCTGCCCTTTGCGGTGCTGAATGGCGCACCGGGGTACATCAACCTACTTGACGCCCTCAACGCTTGGCAGTTGGTCAAGGAGTTGCGCGATACCCTGGGGTTGCCGGCCGCGGCTTCGTTCAAGCACGTCAGCCCGGCCGGCGCCGCCGTCGGCGTACCGCTCAGCGAGCCGCTGCGTGAGGCATACGCTGTGGGAAGTGTCCCTCTTTCTCCACTTGCAACGGCCTATGCGCGCGCGCGGGGAGGCGATAGCGTCTCCTCTTTTGGCGACATGGCCGCGCTCAGTGACGTCGTAGACGTACCCACTGCGCGCTTGCTCCGCCGTGAGGTCTCCGATGGCGTAATTGCCCCCGGCTACGAACCGGAGGCGCTCCAGATGCTCCGGCGCAAGAAGGGCGGCGGCTACTTGGTGCTGCAGATCGATCCGGACTACGCACCGCCGCTGCTCGAACGCCGGGAAGTCTTCGGTATCACGTTCGAGCAGCGGCGAAATGACCGGATTCTCGGACCGGAAGTATTGCAAGAAATCGTAACTGCTGAGACTGAATTGCCCGCGGCGGCCGTTCGCGACCTACAGGTGGCGACGCTCGCAGTAAAGTACACACAATCGAATTCTGTGTGCCTGGCCCGCGACGGACAGGTGATCGGTTTGGGCGCGGGACAGCAGTCCCGTATCCACTGCACGCGGCTCGCCGCCGAAAAAGCGGACTTGTGGCGCCTTCGTCAGCATCCAAACGTGCTGGGGCTTGACCTTCGACCAAAGCTGTCACGCGCCGAGAGAAACAACGCCATCGACCGCTATCTCTTGGAAGAACTCACCGCGGCTGAAACGCAGGCGTGGCTGCAAGCCTTCACTGTGCCTCCCGTACGTCTCACGACTGACGAAAAGCGCCAATGGCTCAACACGCTGCAGGATGTTGCGCTTAGTTCTGATGCGTTCTTCCCCTTCCGCGACAACGTCGACCGCGCCTCTCGAAGCGGCGTACGCTACGTGGTGCAGACCGGTGGGTCCAATCGCGATGACGAGGTGATCGACGCGGCAAACGAATACGGCATGGTCATGGCATTTGCCGATTTACGGCTGTTCCACCATTAGATAGAGAGGGCTTCCATTCCACAAATTTGCCCTTTCGATATTCCTTCCAGAGATTTCTGCCCAGGACGAGCGATAGGACGTAGCGCGGGGGCTTGTCCCCCGCCGGAGTAAGCAGCACAGGGCCATCTCCAACGTCGCCGCATGAGAGAGAAGGTACACAAGGATTGACCGTCCAGCAGACGCAGGTTACAAACCTGCGCTACCGGGGACGAGAGGTGCCGTGAGCGCCATGTTCCTCCCCACAATGGTTAATGCGACAGCATTGGGGCTTGTCCCCCGCTCTTTGGCGCGATAGGCGAAACCACCTCAGTTGACGGTCGAGACATCTCGGCACTGGTCCCACGAGAGACGGATACACAGACGCCTAAGGCAGTTCCAAGACTCATTCCTCATGTGTCGGCGCCGACCACTCCCGGCTCCACTCGTCGGCAAACACGAACGCGCTGAGGGGCTTGCGTTCGCGGGGTTGGAGCTCTCGCTTCTTGGTTTCTTCCGGCAGTTTCTCCGGGTCGCCCGGATAGCCCACAGCAATCGCCGTAACTGCCTCGTAGCCTTCAGGAATGCCGAAGGTCTCTCGTGCTTTGTCTGGGAAGAAGCCGGCCATCTGATGCACCACGAGGCCGAGCGCCACCGCCTGGAGTACCAGATTTCCTGATGCCAGACCCACGTCATGAAAGGCGTGGCGGTTGGGCCCGCGATCTTCCCCTAAGGATAGCTCTGCAACTGTAATTATCAGCACGGGCGCGTGCTGAGCCCACTGGATGTTCTGCGGACGCAAGCAGTTGAGTAACCGCGCGAACCCGGCCTTATCGTCCTTGGGGGCAACGATGTAATGCCAGGGCTGTCCATTGAACGAAGACGGCGCCCAGCGCGCCGCCTCGAAGAGGCTGGCCAGCTTCTCCGCCTCCACCGAACGCGCCGCGAAGGCCCGCGGACTCCAGCGCCGCCGGATCAGGTCGTGAATAGGATGGTCTGCAGCAGCCGGTTTTTCCATGGGGATTCGTTCCTCGTGGTCTTGGTAGAGGGACTGTAGTTCTTTCAGGATACTCCAGTCCTCACTAGCTGCCCACCGGGTTGGGAAAATTGGGATTTCACCTAGTAGCACAGACACTCAGGCGGGTTGAATACGGCAGTACGGAGAATAGGACCGGAGCTTTCATCAATCACCTCTAGGCGCATCAGTCGTCGAGGGCGGTAGAGTAGTGTTCTAGTTCTAAGTGCCCTAGGCGCAGCAGCGCAGTTGACAGAGTACCCGCCAAGAGCTAGCATAAGAGTAGAGCCCCTATCCGCTTCGGCGGTAGGGTCGAGACCGCTCCAAGAGCGGTCTCTGTCTTTAAACGTTCGAATGGAATGCCCCGTGAAAACCAACGTCTATGTTGACGGTTTCAATCTTTACTACCGGGCGCTCAAAGGAACACCATTCAAATGGCTCGACCTGCGCAAACTCGCTGAAGTGATGTTTCCGCACGATTCTGTCAACCAAATCTGTTACTTTACTGCCTTGCTCGATGCACGCCCCGATGACCCAACCCAACCGCAACGCCAGCAAGCATATTTGAGAGCCTTAGCAACATTGTCAGAGCTTGAAGTCTACTATGGTACGTTCCGTTCTCGCACAAAAATCCGTCCGCTGGTGACGCGGATAGTTGGCATGCCGGACTATGTTCGAATTAGAGATTCAGAGGAGAAAGGCTCAGACGTCAACCTCGTAACAAGGCTCCTGGTCGACGGGTTCACTGGGGCATACGAACAAGCTGTGGTCGTATCTAACGACTCGGACTTTGCCAGCGCGATACGGTACGTGCGAGAGGGATTGCGCCTGCGCATGACCGTGGTCAATCCTGACTACAAGAACAACTCGCACCGGGATCTGGTAAGTGCGGCAACATACGTCAAGCGCCTCTGGAAGAGCCATCTGCGACGGAGCCAATTTCCGAGCACACTGACAGACGTCCATGGCGTGATCAAGAGACCAACGAGTTGGGAGAGCTTGTAACTGGGGCTTGTCTTTGGGTAGAAGAGACCGTCGAATCAATTTAATGGAACGTCCCCGGATGAAACCATAGCTCCCTTGTCTGAACGCCTGGTCAATTAGTAGCCAGGACTCCGCAAGCCTCGCGCTGGTCGTCCCAACCGAGCAACGGCTCTTTTCGGTGTGACTCGCTGTGCGCCGTCTATTATCATGGATAAGTCGGTAGAGGCGCAGGTCATGCAGGCCCACCGTTTCATCTGCAAGTCGACACTGAGCGATTAAGGTCGTTTTCACCCAAGCACTTGGTCTAAGACGTATGCTTACGACACGCGTTATCCCCTGTCTCGACGTGCATCGCGGACGCGTGGTGCGGGGGGTGAAGTTTTCCGCTGACAAGGACGCTGGCGATCCCATCGAGCTTGCCCTGCGCTACAACGAACAGAGCGCCGACGAGTTGGTCTATTACGACATCACCGCGTCAGCAGAGGAACGGGGCATCTTTCAAGACCTCGTGGAGCGCACCGCCGACCAGCTCTTCATTCCGCTTACGGTCGGCGGCGGCATTCGCACGGCGCAGGACATGCGGCGCATGCTCCAGGCGGGGGCGGACAAAGTTTCCATCAATACGGCGGCGGTGGATAACCCCAACCTCATCAACGCCGGGGCTGAAGGTTTCGGCAGCCAGTGCACGGTGCTCTCCATGGACGTCAAGCGTGTGCCCCAGGCCGACGGCACGATCAAGTGGCACGTCTTTACCCACGGCGGCCGCCGCCAGACTGACGGCGAGGCGGTGCCGTGGGCGATCGAGGGTGTGGAGCGCGGCGCGGGCGAGATCGTGGTCAATAGTATTGACGCCGACGGAACCTTGGCGGGCTACGACCTGGAACTCCTGGCCGCCGTGTGCGCCGCCGTGGACGTGCCGGTGATCGCCAGCGGCGGCGGCGGCACCCTGGAACACCTCTTCGAGGCGCTCGATCAAGGCCACGCCCACGCCGTGCTCGCCGCTTCCATCTTCCACTACGAACACTTCACCGTACGCGAGGTGAAGGAATACCTAGCCGCGAAGGGCATCCCCATGCGGCTAGCCTAGGTCGTCGCAATTCACGTGAGTGAGAGCGTTTGCTTACTTAACTCAATTCTGTGGAGAAGAGCATGTCGGCGAAAACTCTCATTCGACCGTACAACCCCAATCTCGAGACGGCGGCTCTGCTTCCCCTCTGGCAAGCCGCGCTCGGTGACACCTGGCCCATGCGCGATGATCTTTTGCGGCGGCAATTGACTGATCATCGCTTCTATCGCGGGGACGATCACTTGGTGGCGGTCGCGGAGGGGCAGATCGTTGGCCTCGTGGGCACGCAGGTAGACCGGAGCGTGCAGGCCGCGCAGGGGCGCAGCGGCGGGATATCCGTGGTACTCGTGCATCCCGAGTGGCAGCGGCGGGGCATCGGCACGCGGTTGCATGAGGCCGCGCTCAGCCATCTTCAGCAACAGGGCGTGGGCGCGTTGCGTCTCGGCGGCGGCGGCGCGTACCGCTTCTGGCCGGGCATCCCCACCGACTTGCCCGGCGCATACCCTTTCTTTGCCGCGTGCGGCTGGCCGCTGGACCCGGAACAGCGGTCGTGCGACCTGGTGCGCAACCTTAGCGACTACCAGATGTCTGTGGCGATGAGCGCGCGCTTGGCGCAGGAGCAGGTGACAATACGCCCGGCAGAGCAAAATGAAGCCGAAGAAGCTATTGCGTTCGAGAAGGAGCACTTTCCCGGTTGGGCCGGAGCATTCGTCTACACGGTCGAACTCGGCGACATTCAGAATCTGCTACTTGCTTTCGACGAACGGAAGGGCATCGTCGGCACGCTCATGCTGCACACACCGACGTCGCGCTGGCTGGCGGCGAATGTCGTCTGGAAAACGCTGCTGGGTGACAACCTGGGCGGCATTAGCGCCGTGGGCGTAGCCGCGAGCGAACGGGGACGCGGCATCGGCATCGGCATGGTGGCGGTGGGCTCAGAGGTGCTGCGCAAGCGCGGCGTCGGCAATTGCCACATCGACTGGACGCGCATCGTCGACTTCTACGGCAAGCTCGGCTACACGGTCTGGCGTGAGTACTGGATGAGCACGCGGACGTTAACCTAAAACACATATTGCATCACAACGTGGTGCTAGAGAGAAAATTTCCCGTTTCCAGCCAAGCACAAGGCAAGTTGTGCGCGGCTACGGCGGAACGGGTCACTGCCCACTCTCATAGGAGACCTTTACGTGACCCTGAAGACGGCGCGCAAATGGGCTGGAATGGTGAAGAACCCCGCTCACACGAGCCCTTTCCGCAGGGAGAGGGGGTTTCTTCGCCAGCCGACACGGGTTGTGCAAAGGTCTCCCCAGGGAGTGGGTGCGGATTTAGTAGATTTGGGCTTACCTGCTGCGTTGTGCTGAAGTAACTGTCATTCCGAGCGCAGCGAGGAATCTGGGGTACATGCTGCACCTAGTTCAATAGGCTCGGCACTTTAGATTCCTCACTGCACTGCGCTCCGTTCGGAATGACAAGAAGGGTGCGCTCCGTTGGTTGCGCGCTACGTCTCACATGTCGCATAGCCTAAGCCTAGAATTACTAATTCCGGAGTGGGAGTGTTCTTGCCTGCAGGTCCGGGTTATGCATCGGACTGGAAGTCTGCGCAAGCCGCGAACACTGATACGGGGGTCTCCATCGCAAGATCAACTTGGCCGCAAGTGAAGTAAGCTCGGCCTAGCACGCAAGAGAGCGGGGAACGCGCCAGGCATGTTCCCCGCTCGTCCGCAAGGTAGGTAGGCACTAGTAGTCATTCCTCTTGTCACCTCTGGCGCAACGTTATATGCCAAGAAACTTGGTAATCTGTGTATAATAACCATTGTGATGGACATAGGGGTTGTTCCCGTAGTACGTGAGTGCTGCATAAAGTGAGATGTCCGGCCTGAGAGCCATAGAGCTTGTGCAAGCCGGTCTGAAAGGACTGGGCGGCAAGCGGCGGAATAATCGGTAGGAAATACACAGTGCAGTGTGACGTGTCGGTTCATGAAGGAAGTGCGGCATGGCGAAAGTATTGGCGGTAGATGCAAGCACGCAGTCGTTGCGCACCTTGCGTGCGGCAGAGTTGCAGACCTACGACGAGCAGGGATTCGTCACTCTAGATAATGTCTTTCCGCCGGAAGACATCACTGCCCTCAACGACGAGATCGAGCGCCTCATGCCGGAGCACGGCGATACGGCGGCAGGCCGACCGGGTTGGATTCTGCAGTTGGGACTGCGTTCCGAACTCATCAGCAACTTCGCCCGCGACGAACGCATCCTGTCTCTGATCGAAGACATCGTGCGCCCCGGCATTGCCGTCCACTCGGCGAAGTTGGTTACTAAAGTGCCCCATTCCGATATCGTCTGCCACTGGCACCAGGACGAAGCCTTCTACACCAAGCCTGATGATCCCAGGACCCACAGCCAAACACGCATGTCTATCTGGGTGCCGCTCCAGGACGCCAACGAGGCTAACGGCTGCATGTGGGTGGTGCCCGGCAGCCACCGCTGGGGACTGCAGGACTACGAAATCGTGGACTATGGGGCCTGCATACGCAAGCTCACGCCTGAGGAATACGCCAATGAGCACGCCATTCCCGTCCCGCTGCCGGCGGGATCAATGCTGCTCTTCCATGGTATGCTGTGGCACCATTCCAAAGGCAACAGCACCGACCATGCGCGCTACGCCTTCATCGTCTCGTATCAAGAGGCCACAGTGCTGAGCAAGAACGCGCAGTGGAAGCTCATCCGCCCCGCTCCCTGAGTGCGGTCTTGATAGCTCCACCCAACTGGACAAAATCGAGAACCACCACCCTTAGGTTCAGCTTGCAATTGTAGTGGCGTACGTGACACGCTCAACTCACGTGTCAACGTCAGAGCCAGCATGCGGTATGCGGTATCCGACATCGAGCTCAAAAGGATGTACGAGGTGTTGCTCTCATACAGGATCGTGCGATTGTCTAGAGTTGCTCTAGGGGCATGGACTTGACGCTCTTCCAGCTAGGCGAAGTACGGATATCCGCAAAGGCCAACGCTGCCCTCGCAGACTCTGGATATAGTGCCACGCTGTTCCTCTCCAGGCATGAGTCAGGTGATTGGGGAGAGGTTGAAGCCAACGTTGTGGCGGCGAACGAGTTCGCCATAGAGCGCGGCCACACCATGCATCTGATCACGTCGCAGTATCGGCTCAACTCCGGCATCGTCCTGATGCTGATCACTTCTTCAGACCAAACGTCGACCCTGATACAGATCCTGTCCGAACAGACCTTGCACGAGGTCGATGCAGTTGAGGGGTATACAAGGTGGGCCGAGACCTACGATCTGGAAGTGAATCCTCTGATGGCCGCAGAAGGTCCGTGGGCGCAGGCCATCTTCAATGAGGTGCCGATGCGTACAGCAATAGACGTAGGCGCCGGAACAGGCCGCCACACCATGGTTCTGGCGCGCCGAGGTGTGGCTGTGACCGCGGTGGACCTGTCGCCCGAAATGCTGGCCGTCGCACGTGAGAAGGCGGCCCGTGCCGGATTCGAGATCGACTTCCGTATCGGCAGCCTTGGCGATCGGCTGCCCGCGGATGACGACCAGTTCGATTTCCTAGTATGTGCCCTGACAATCTCTCACATTCCAGACATAGAGCATGCTGTTAGGGAGTGCGCCCGGGTCGTGAGGACGAGAGGCTCGATCCTGATTTCAGACATACACCCGGACGTAGCCAACGGCCTGGGCTGGACAGCCAAGCTTCAAAGGCCGGGCGCGACGTACAATCTGCCGTTCGCCGGTCACACCCGCTCGGACTATCTCAATTCAATAGCTGCGGCCGGTTGCTCGATCACGAGACTCGTCGAATTACGTGTCGGAGACTCACGCAGCGGGACGATGATCGAATCGTCTCGACAGGCGTTCCGCGACAGGAAATACTGTCTTATGGTAGTGGCGAAGAAGGACGTAGGACCGGGTGCTTGACTTTGGATTCAGTGCCGTAGGGATGTTCGGAAGCACTGACGGCAGGAGATCAACGCACTGGCATGCAGATTCTACGAGGCCCGCTCTATTTCAGCTTAGTCCCACCGGAACAAGCGTATGCTGACGGCGACGCAGACCGCCGCTATCACTCCGAGGTAGGCGAAGGATACCCAGACAGGCATGCCGATAGTCGTTTCCACCTCCCAGGTCGCGCCCAGCCAGAGGAACGTGAGCAGATCGTAGGCGTGCGTCAACGGCAGCCAGTCGCCCACCATTTGGAGCGCGTCGGGGAACGATTCCCTTGGGCCGAACGCGCCGCTTAGCACGAACATGGGCGCGAACAGCGCAAGCCCCAGTCCCAACGCGGTTCGCGTACTGCGGATGGGGGCGGTGATGGCCGTCCCAACCGCGGCAAACGCCAGGTACGAGACGAATATCGCCAGCGCCACCAGAGCTGCGTTACCCCCGAAGCGAATGTCGAAAACCTGCCATCCCACGACGAGCATGAGAGCCAGAGACACGAGAATGACCGCCGCGCCCACCGCCAACGGCGCGATGATGAGCAGGTAAGACGGCATGGGCGTAACCCGGTAACGCCGGAATATCCCATGTTGGCGAAACTCCACCAGCGTCTGCGGCAGCGCGACGATGCCGAATATTGCCGTCACCCAGGCGATGTTGCCGGCGAGCAGGACGTCCCTCACGTGAAACATCTCTACGCTGCCCGCGTCCCCCTCCACTGGAATCTCAATGTCGCCGACTGAGAATCCGAGGGCGAGGAAGACCGCCAGCGGCAATATCACCGACATGAACATAGCGCCGGGCTCGCGCAGCGCCAAGAGCAACTCGGTATAGATCAGCCTGCGAAGAGCTGTGGTGTTCATTACCGTCCTCCTTCCAGGCCCTCGGGCCCAACGGCAAGAAAGTAGATGTCGTCCAGGTTGGCAGGCCGCGCCTCCAGGACGCCGGGCGAAACTCCCCTCTCGCTCAGAAAGTCCGTAACGTTTCCCACAACGTTGCCACCTCCATACACGTAGAAACTCGTCTCCGTCCCGCGGACGTGGGCAACGCCCGGCAGCGCCGCTAAGTCGTCCTGTCCGACGGTCCCCAACGCCGCTCGCGGCAGGACCACCCGCGCTTCCAGCCCCGACTCCGCGATCAGGCGCTCAGGCGGCCCGGACGTCACCTTTCTGCCCTCGTTCATCAGCAAGACCGCGTCACAGTATTCACGCGCCTCCTCCAGGTAATGCGTGGTCACTACTATCGTCATGCCGCGGGCGTTCTGCCGCCTGATGTACTCCCAGAATCGGAAGCGTGACTCCGGGTCAAGACCGGTGGTAGGTTCATCCAGGAACACGATTTCGGGGTCGCCTACAAGAGCGAGCGCAATGTTGACGCGCCGCTTCTGGCCGCCCGACAGCGAGCCGTAGCGTTTGGAAAGGAACCCATCAAGCTCCAACTCGTCGCTCAGTTCGGACAGAGGCAGGGACGTCCGGTAGAGCGCGGCAAACAGACGTAGCGCCTCCCGCGCCTTCATGCGCGGGGGAATGCCGATCTCCTGCAACTGTACGCCTATCTTGTGAACGAACTGGCTGTGATCTGCAATGGGATCCAAGCCAGCGACGAACACTGAACCGCTGTCCGGCTGGCGCAGCCCTTCGAGACACTCGATAGTCGTGGTCTTGCCGGCGCCGTTCGGGCCGATGATGCAGAAGATACTCCCGCGCTCGACCG
Source organism: Chloroflexota bacterium (assembly GCA_965219505.1). Taxonomy (GTDB): domain Bacteria; phylum Chloroflexota; class UBA11872; order VXOZ01; family VXOZ01; genus VXOZ01. The sequence continues at coordinate 47,687 of OZ244775.1, forward strand.
CGAAACTCAGGTCGTCCACGGCCACCACGTCGCCGTACTGCTTACGCAATGACGTCACCTGCAAAGCGACGGTATTAGAAGGCTCTAAACTCATCACATCCTTCAACTATTTTTCTTATTTTGTATTGCAAACTACTTTGTGTTACAATTTTACCTTGCGAGCGCAGACAAAGTCAAATGGATGCAACGGCTCATCAAGTCATGTAAACCAGTTTGCACAGCAAACCAAGCGTTCGCGGCCCACATGACGACACGGAGGCACACGATGCAAAGATCGGACGACGAAACGGTGGCGCTCACACCCCAAGAGAGTTGGCGCGCCATCAACGAGACGATGGACAGGGCGCGGAGCTCCATGTACGTCGCCGGGACGGCGACGATACTCCTTCTCTGGGGCGCAATAGCCGCGCTGGGATACCTCTCGCAGTTTGGCATCGAGACGCTGGCGCCTGAGTTCGCTGAGCGCAGCCCGTGGATTAGCGCGCCGCTGTGGGGCGTCCTGGTGGCGGCGGGGTTTCTGGGCAGCGCTATCATAGGACACCGCGCGGGCAGGGAAAACGCGGCCGGCGAAACCACGCGCAGCGTTGGCGTCAGAATGTTCCTCTACTGGCTCGCGGTGGCATTAGCGGCCTTCCTCGTCCCGGCAACAGCAGGAATGTGGACCGGCGAGGCCGGGGCCAACATACCGCGGGTCTCTATTGGCATTGTGTCGCTGGGATACATCCTGTTCGGCATAATGCACCGCCCGGCGATAGCGGTGGTGGGCGCAGGGATCGCGGCGGCGTTCTATGTCCCCAGCTACCTCGCGGGCAACGCCGCGCTGGCGGTGTCGGCGGCGGCAACGCTGCTAGTGGTCGCGCTGGGCGCGGCGTGGATATGCAAGAGCGGCGTGCTGTGACCGACGAGGCTATTTTTCTGAACGAGACCATCCATCAGTCCACCCGGCTGCGCATAATGACTCTGCTGGTCTCCCTGCCCGAAACGGATCGCCTCGCCTACGGGTTCATTCAGAAAACGCTCGGCCTCACCGGCGGCAACCTGACCACCCATCTGCGCAAGCTCGAAGACGCCGGTTACTTGGTCATCACGAAAGAGTTCCAGGGTTCCAAGCCGCGCACATGGGTACGGGCGACGCCGACGGGACGCCGCGCTTTCGCTGAATATCTTTCCAACCTAGAGAAGGCACTGCACTGGCGGCCATGTACATAGACCGCCAATTGGGACAAGGCGAATAACTGGGACAAAGCCAAAGACCTTCGTGATGCGGTTCGCTCTGGCCCCTTAGTGCCGCCGCAGCGCAAAGTCCGCTAACCTGCGCCGGCAACGGAAACTCCTCCGCACCACTCCCGAACAAAGACCTTTGCATAACTTCGCTCAGACGTGCAGGGTTTCCTCCCTCTCCCAAGATATAAGGGCCGGGGTGAGGGGAATCTTGACCATTCCAGGGATTTTGCTAACCCTCGTCAGAGATACGCAAAGGTCTCCGAACAATAGTGCGTGGCCGTGATCTCTTCAGGCAGCAGGAACCGGGACGCTTGTTAGTTGGCTTGGGCGCGGTCACACGGCTATCTGCCCGAATTCCGCAGCGGGCGCAGGTTTGAAACCTGCGCTACCGGTCATTCCGGGTATACCGCGCTCCGACCTAGGCTGAATTATCGTAGCGCTGGGGCCTGTCCCCCGCATGGAAACCGCTCCCGACAGCGACGCGCGCTAGCGACACCGGCATGAGCCGACGGCTTCGGCAACTTGCCGGCGACTTCGGCAATTTGCCGGCTGCTTCGGCAACTTGCGGTGGTTCCAGGCGCAGGCGGTCTAACCGGCGACCGTAGTTGCCTAAAGCAAGGCCATTCGCTACTAGCCCTTCAGCCAGCGGTCTAGGAACTGCACCGAGTGCATCCGCGCGGTCTCCTCTTCCGGCTCGACTTCATGGCCGCCCTCGTGGACGTGAATGTCGCACTTCTCGCCAACGCCGAGGCGTTCATAGATGGCCTTGACCTCGGCAAAGGCCTGCTCGGCTAACTTCCAGTAGACCGCGCCGTCGTGCTTGCCTTCCTCCACCATGAACGCGCGCGGGCAGATCAATGAAGCGATGTCGCTATCGGCGAATTCGTGCAGATGGGGGTAGGTCTTGTCCTCTTCCACCGTGAGCGCAAAGGGCCGGTAGTGCTCTGAAGGAATCACCTGCTTCTGGTAACGCTCGTTGAACCACGCCGTGCTTACCACTGCTTGCAGGCGCGTATCGAGCGCGCCAAGCCAGAGCCCGGACTGCCCGCCCTGAGACTTACCGTAGAAGCCAATCCGGTCGCTATTCACCTGCGGCAGACTCTCCAGCAGGTCCACGCCGCGTGAAAGCGCAAACATTTCCACGCCAAACAGGTCCATACCGATAGTGCGGCAGAGGCGGTTGAGGTACATGCGGGCGTGGGGTTGTGCGCTCTTGAGCTCTTGCAGCTTCGGGGCGAACCGTCCCGCGAGCTTATCCGGTTCGAATCCGGTCACCATGCGCGTGGCGAGCACGGTATAGCCGTGCATGGCCAGCCGGCCGCCAATGCGGTGGTAAGTGCTGTTCTTGCCGGCATGCTCGTCCGCGGTGAAGCCGCAGGCAACCTCCGGCACGCCGTAGATGCCGATCTGCAGGACCAGTCCGGGAAACGGCCCTTTGCCATGCGGCGTCAGCAGGAGCGCATCGCTATCCACGCCTTCGAACACGCGATAGTACACTCGCTCAATGCGAAAATCCTCGGTTGTCGCCAGCGGCTCGACGCGCAGGTGCATGTCGTGCCGCTCCCACGGCCAACCGCCAAGGCTATCCAAGAAATGCTGCCGGTTAGGCTCGACCGAATGCACGTAGGCATCCTGGCCGGAGTAGTCGCGGTTCCAGTAGCGCTCCCGCGCGTCATAAAGCTGCTTGATGTAGTGGAGCAGGTAGTCCTCGTACTGCTCGTACAAACGCTGTTGTCGCGGATTCACGTCCTCGATGCCGAGAACGGGCCAATCGTCGTAGTAGGCCATGGTGGGGGAATCTCCTGTTTCTATGATTGGTGAGTTACGGCTTGCGATGATTCCAGCCGACCTCTTCCGGTTCAGGACTTACATAGCTCATTGCGCGTCAGTCGAGTCGGCAGCCGGCTCAAGCGGGCTGATAACGCTCAACTCTGATCTCATCTGCCCGGGTGCGCATCTGCGCGGCATCATGCCAGGCCTGCATTCGCAGCAGCATGTCCATGCTTACGCCAAACGCCTTCTCGATCCGCAGCGCCATTTCGGGTGACAGCGCCGCGTTGCCGTTCAGCAAGTCTGAGAGCGTGGCGCGCCGGACACCCAGGATGCTGGCGGCCTTGGCTACGTTCAGCCCCAACACCTCGATGATCTCCGCACGGATGAACTCCCCTGGATGCGAGGGGGTCATTCTTACCTTGATACCGTCGGCAGTCATCAGTGATAGTCCTCCAAGTTCAAGCGGTCGATATGGCCATTCCGTTCCTCGAATGTCATACGGTAGTTGCCCGATACGGAAACGCTCCACTCCTCCTGCCGTTCACCCGAGAGCCGATGAACGCGCCAACCGGAAGGCGCGTCGGATAAGAAGCCGTTCATGTCGTCGGCCAGGAGCAGCACGGTTAGGATTCTCCTAATTCGACCGGCCAATTGAGATTCCAAGAAGCGAGAGTTGTCGTCCTCGATGAGCCGACGCAATCCCCTGTGACGGATGAAGCGAATGACCATACAGTCAAGTGTACGGCATCACAGTACGCTCGGCAAGACCCATAGAGCATGAAGTCGCCATCAGCGAGCATCTCCTCCGTATTGCTGAGAAACTTATCGAGTCAGTGCGAACCTCGTCTCGAAGGTAATCGAGTGCCTAGATGACCAAGTTCTTGTAGGGGCCTGTGCAGTTAGGCCCAACTTGATGTCAGCAGGCGTGAGCACCCTATCACTCAGACACCGTTGGGCTAGGTTGTATAACCGCTATCTGCAACGTACCAACATGTCCTTGCGACGTGGCTAGGGTCTGTGTGTCTCTGTACTATCCACCCGCCGCAATGCCGCTCAGACCCGGTTGCACCATTTTCGCCGGGTCGAGCGCTTGATCCAGTTGCTCGTCAGTCAAGTCGGTGAGCGCTTTGGCGACTTCACGGACGGTCTTGTTTTCTGCATGTGCGGTCTTAGCAATCACGGCCGCCTGATCGTACCCCACCAGCGGCGCTAAAGCCGTTGCCGTCATGAGGCCGCGCTCTACCGTGGCGGGGCCGTGGTCGGTGGCCGTGATGCCGCTCACGCACTGGTCGGCGAAGTTCGCCGCCGCTTTGCTCAGCAGGCTCAGGGGCCGCAACACATTGTACGCCGCCACCGGCAGCATCGTATTCAGCTCGAAGAATCCCCATTGGCCCGATACGGTCACCACATGGTGGTTGCCCATCGCCTGAGCGCAGACCTGGATTACCGATTCGGGAATGACAGGATTCACCTTGCCGGGCATGATGCTGCTCCCCGGCTGCACTTCTGGCAGCAGCAGTTCACCGAGCCCGGCGCGGGGACCCGAGCCCAACCAGCGAATGTCGTTGGCGATCTTGAGCAACGCGACGGCCACCGTATTGAGCATACCGCTCGTCATCACGAGCGTGTCAATCGCGCTCTGGGCCTGGAAGTGATTCTCCGTCTCGCGGATGTGGTAGGTCGTCGCGGCGCGCAATTTCGCGCAGACGAGGCGCGCAAACGCGGGATGGGCGTTGATGCCCGTGCCGACCGCCGTGCCGCCGAGCGCCAGTTCGCCCAGCCAGTCCTCGGCGTGGCGCAGGTGTTTGATAGCCCGCTCGATCTGGCCGGCGTAGCCCTGGAACTCCTGTCCCAGGCGGATAGGCGTCGCATCCTGCAGGTGCGTGCGCCCGGTCTTGATGATAGGCATGAATTCTTCAGCTTTGCCAACCAGTGCCCGCTGTAGTTTCGCCAACGCCGGAATCAGGTCTTGCCGTATGCTCAAGAGCGCCGACAAGTGCATCGCCGCCGGAATCACGTCGTTGGACGACTGGCAGATGTTCACGTGGTCGTTCGGATGCACCGTGCGCGACCCGCGCGCTTCGCCGAGTATTTCCACGGCGCGGTTGGCGATGACCTCGTTGGCGTTCATATTGGTTGAGGTGCCGGAGCCGGTCTGAAAGATATCCAGTACGAACTCACCATCCAGCGTGCCGTCCGCCACTTCCTGCGCCGCCTGGATGATCGCATTAGCCAGACCTTCGTCGAGCAAGCCGAGCTCTAGGTTCGCTTCTGCCGCCTTTTGCTTGATCAGACCGAGCGCTTGGATGAACCGGCGCGGGAAGCGCAGGTCGCTAATGGGAAAATTCAACACCGCCCGCTGCGTAGAGGCCCCATAATATGCGTCGGCGGGTACCTCCATCTCGCCCATCGAATCGCGCTCGGTGCGAGTCTCCGTCGTCGCCATATACAATCCTTTCGTCTACTGCAACCCGTTACCGCTATTGCCAGAGTGTGTTCGACGTTTCACAGCATTACATGCAAAAGAGATGCTACGCAGCCCGTCATTCCCGCGCGTCCGACGATCATCCCCGCACTTCCAACCGCTGATCTCACACGCCCAACCGCCATTCCCGCACGTCTGACCATCATTCCCGCATGTCTGACCGTCATTCCCGCGAAAGCTCGCCCCCGCGCGGGGGCGCGGAATCCATCTTCTCTTAGCCATTCGGACTCCAACCGGTAGGCAGAGGTCTCGAAATTGCGCTAGCGCGGAATTGCCTCTCGTGTGACCGGGCGCCAATTCCATCTCTCTTTGTGTGGTCTGCGTCCAGAAAACATGCTGCCTCAGCCGCTCACAACCTCACTTCAAGATTCGCCTCCGGCCCTTTACCCTTGCCCGTGAAAGCGCTGCACAATAAACTCCCGGTCTGGCACATTGCGTTTACTATATGTACGCAGAAAGTGCTCCCTATCATAGGCAATTTCGCGCCGCTGAACGTCAATACCGCTGTCTCTGAATGTAAGCACGGCATACCGCGCCACCGGACGCGGACCACAGCCCAATGCACCTGGGTTCAAATAGACGCGGTTCTGCGATTGAAAGTAATGACCGTCGTGATGGTGGCCGGTGAGAATGGCGTCGGCGTGCCCGCTGTAGTGCGCGTCGAGCTTTTCTAAACTGGGTTCTGGGTCAATCGGCAGGAGTTGCTGCTCCGCATCCAGATGATAGTGGGCGATGAATAGCTCCTTGCCACCGTGCTGCGGCGACAGTACTCGCGGCATAGCAGTGAGATGCGGCAGGAATCTGCGGTCGAGTTCGTCCGCAATCCACTGATGATGTTCTTCAATTCCTGGAGGGCTTCCCGGCGAATCACCCGCGAGCAGCGCCAGGATGCAATCCTCATGATTACCGGCAACACTGGCAAAGGCAGGCAGGCCGAAGAGCAGATCCAGCACTTCGTTGGTGTCGGGACCAATGCCAATGAGGTCGCCCGCGCCATAGACGCATGATAAATCATCCTCACGCGCCAGCTCTGCCAGAACGGCACGCAGCGCAGGCGCATTGCCGTGTACGTCGGTAATATTGCCTATCTTGGTTGCCATGACGGTGTGCCTCTTCGCGATTAGACCTCGAGACGCAATAAGCAAGCTCATTCCTATCGTAGACCTTTATCAGCCTTGCGCTCAACCTCTCACGCCTGATCTTGCAGGGTCTTTGACTGATCAGCCTGCAAAGAAAAGCTAGAATACTCCTTCTCCAAATAACAGGGTTTCTTGCAGGGAACCATCTTAAATTCCTCGCTCCGCCCGGAATGACATCTCCTTCGTAGCGCGGGGGCTTGTCCTCCGCTCCTTGGCGCAAATGGGAACATCAAAGGAGGCGTACGGATCGGATTCTTACCGCCTGCCTTCCCAAAGGAGAACTCTGCATAACTCTGACGGACACGAGGAACGAGGCCGAAACGGTGAGGCTTTCCCGTCTCCCTAGCCTTCTCCCCATCAGACCATTGCGTAACTACAGCCAGAGGCGCAACAATTACTCCCTCTCTCTGGGTGCTTGTCTTAATAGTGCATTGCTCAGTGTAGACTTGCCCTTCGACAGGCTCAGGGCGAACGGAATAGGCAAATCCCGTTCGTTCTGAGCTTGCCTGTCCTGAGCTTGTCGAAGGATCGAAGCACGATTTTGCTTATCGAGTCGACTTATGAGACAGCCTCCTGGGGAGAGGGCCGGGGTGAGGGGCTTCCTGCATATTCTGCCCTTCCTACCTGAAATAGCTAAGAGCAAATTTGCAAGAATCGGTGAAAATGACCCCGATTGCGGGGACTCACTCTCACCCCCGGTATCGAGTACGGGCAGGCTCTAACTCTCTCTCGCCTCGGCAAGAGTCTTGCAAAATTCTCCCCAGGGAGAGAGGGTCTTTTCGGCTGCTGCGCTGAGATGTGCAGAGGTCTCCCAACGGGGACAGGCAGGGGCCAAATTGCGAGAGGGAACTCCGGCAAAGGCGCAAACGCGGGTACGCGCCCATAGAGCGTGGTTTCGTTTGCAATACGTAGATAGGCTAAGATAGGGTAACAATCAAGAGAGTGGCGAGGATGAAACTCTTCTCGCTGGCGGCGTGTTAGATCCACGATGGCCTGGTCTATGGTCTTTAGCTATCCGCGAGGCATGTGGCAGACCCACGAGCAGTAAGTATTGAAACTCAGGAGGAAGCTGGCTATGGAGAAACTAGCGATTCGCGGCGGCACGCCTGTGTGTACGACGAAGTTTCCTTCCTGGCCTCAGCACGATCAGCGGGAGAAGGAACTTTTGCACCAGGTGCTGGATAGCAGCCGCTGGGGCGGTACCGGACATGGGCCCATGGTGATGGAACTCAACGCACGCTTCTGCGACTACCACGACGCCGCGTACGGCATCCCGCTCACAAGCTGCACGGCCGGCCTGGACATCGGCCTGCGCGCGTTCGACATTGGGCCGGGCGACGAAGTGATCGTGCCGGCCTTCACCTTCATGGCCACGGCCTTTGCGCCCATGTACGTCGGCGCGGACGTGGTCTTTGCGGACGTTGACCCCAACTCGCTCTGCCTCGATGCGGCGAGCGTCGCCGCTGCGATCACGCCGCGCACCCGCGCCATTGTGCCCGTGCACTTCGGCGGCTATCCGGCGCAGATTGACGAGCTTGGCGCACTCGCGAAGGCGCATGACCTGGCCGTCATCGTCGATTGCGCCCACGCCCACGGCACCGAGTGGGCGGGCAAGAAGGTGGGAGGCTGGGGCGACCTGAACTCATACAGCTTCAACCAAGCCAAAAACATGACCTGCGGCGAAGGCGGCCTGGCGACTACGGACAACGAGGCCCTCTGGGAGCGCTGCTTCTATACGCTGGCCTGCTTTGGACGCAAGAACGGCCGGCCCTGGTACGAGCACCACGAACTCGGCCAGGCTTATCCCATGAACGAATTCCAAGCCGCCGTCTGCCTCCCGCAATTGGAGCGACTGGACGAACACACAAAGCGGCGCAACCGCAATGCCGCCTATCTCTCCAGCATGCTGGCTGACGTCCCCGGCATCACCGTGCAGCAGCTTGAGCCGGAGGTCACCCAGCACGGCTATCACATCTACCCCATCCGGCTCGACGCCGAGGAGCTCGGCACCGATCGTGAGACCTTCCTCCAAGCCGTGCAGGCGGAGGGCGTCGGTATGTCCAGCGGCTATCCGTGGCCGTTGTACGACAATCCGATGTTCGATAAGTCCGACGGCTCGGTAAAGGGGGCCATCGGCAACTTCCGCGCTGAGCCGTGTCCCGTCACAGAGCGACTCTGCCACGAGGAAGCAGCCTGGATCGGCCAGAGCACGCTCTTGGCCGAAAAGTCCGGCATGGATGACATCGCGGCCGCGATCGCGAAAGTGCAACGAAACGTGGGCCAACTGCAGGCAGTTTATTCATGATTCGAAGGTTAGGCGAATTCACTAAAGGCGTTTTCCCCGTATGGAGACGCTTGCGTGAACGTGGTTAGAAGCGTTCTAAACGGCAAGACTGAAAGGGTTCTCAAGAACGGGGCCGAAAGCGAACAATTCCCTGGCCTGAGGCCAAGAACTCCCTCTTCCGCTAGGAGAGGGCCTGGGTGAGGGTCTTTGAAGTCAATCTTAGCCCCATCGAATCTGTTTGAAGGAATTGCGACATCGTCATTTCTTGAAGTAGCAGTTGGGGTTCAAAATGGAAAGGAACGGTGAAATGAGCACCAGAATCGCCACGCAATTGCCGACCGAAAAGAAAGTACTCCAAGACGAGCAGACCGGCGCTACCATCTGGCAATTGACCAACGCGCCCTGTGTGAATCACGCGCCGTACTTCCTCAATCCGGCCTGGGCGGGCGCCAACCACGACATGCTCATCATCACGTCCTACCGCGCGGGCGCGCCCAATCTCTACGGCATCCAGTTGCCGGACGGCACGTTGCGGCAGCTCACGACAAGCGGCGACGTTTCCGCGTGGTCGGCGTGTGTTTCGCCCGACGGCAAGCACGTGTACTACGCCGCAGCCACCCAGTTACGCGCTGTTGACACCACCAACCTGCAAGAAACGGTGCTCACGAACCTCCCGCCCTCGTCGTGGCTCGGCAATTGCTCGATTAGTCCCGACGGCTCAGAAATCCTGCTGGCCGCTCAGAAGGACGGCAAGAACATCATCCTGGCTGTGCGCACCGATGGCGGCGGCGAACGCGTGCTGTTTGCCACCGATCAATTTGTGGCGCACGCGCAGTGGAGTCCCGATGGACGCACGGTGCTCTTCTCCTCGGACATGCCGCGCATGTGGCTGGTAGAAGTCGACGGTTCCAACGCGCGACCGCTGCGCGCGCAAAGGCGTGAGGAGTGGATCACCCACGAGGCTTGGCTGTCGGACGACGAAATCATCTTTACCTATTGGCCCCACGCGCTGAAAGCCATCCGGCGCGACGGCAGCGGCGAACGGGACGTAGCGGCGTTCAACTGCTGGCATCCCGCGCCCCGCCGTGACGGCGCGCAAATCGTGTGCGACACCACGCTGCCCGACGTGGGACTGCAACTCATCGATCCGACAACCGGCGACCGCGAGACACTCTGCCACCCGCAGGCTTCCTCGCAAGGCTTCCAGTGGTCGGAACCGGAGCCCTACGCAGGCGAGACCGCTCCCGACGACGCCTACGGCCCCCAGTGGTCGCACCCCCACCCGTCGTTCACCCCCGACGGCCGCGCCGTAGTCTATACGTCCGACATATCGGGACATGCACAGGTCTACCTGGCGTTTGTGCCGGCATAGCCCGAAGAAACTAGATATTCCTCTGTGCGCTGCATTTGGCTGTAGCAGGCAACGGCGTACTGGTTAGGTCATCCACGCCCCTAATTTTGGAGGCGCAACGGCTCCTCCAACACGGTGAGGATCTCTTCCGCACAATACACGCGATTGCGTCGTCTCTGTCCAAGTTGCGTGACGACACCTGCCGCCTCCAGCCGATTAACGGCTCGCTGTGCGGTAGTAAACGCCACGGCTAGCCTATTGGCGATGCCACCTACCGTCCAGTATGGATTCTCTGCGAAGAGGTCCAGCACTCTTTCAGGTAATCGGGACCGCCCGGAGACCAGTTCTTGTCTCCATCGAGCGAAGAGGTCATCGATGCGCCGAATCCGATTCAACGCGTCCTGGGATTGCAGGGCGACTCCCCGCAGGAAGTACGTCAGCCACTCTTCCCATGCACCACGCTCAGTCACACTAAGGAGACGCGTGTAATATTCTTGCCGAGTGGCCTCGAAGTAGGCACTCAGAAAGAGAAGCGGCGTCGGCAGCACGCCGCTCTTCACAAGAAGCAGCGTGATAAGTAGTCGCCCTACCCGCCCATTGCCATCGAGGAAGGGGTGGATCGCCTCGAACTGCGCGTGTGCCAGCGCGACGTGCACGAGCGGCGGTAGGGCGTCGTCGTGCAGGAACTGCTCCCACTCGCCCAGACACGCCATCAGCTTCGGGGGCGGAGGGGGAACATACGTTGCGTCGTCCAGCGTGCATCCAGGTGCTCCGATCCAATTCTGGCTGTGACGAAACTCCCCAGGTGTTGCTGCATCCCCGCGAACGCTCCTCATGAGTTTGTCGTGTAACTCACGTACCAACCGCAACGAGAGAGGCAGGCTCGTAAGTCTCCTCAGTCCGTACTCCAAGGCTGAGACGTAGTTGCGCACTTCTAACAAGTCGGCAGGATCCCGCGCCGCAGGCCCGCCGGCCTCGGCGGCCAGCAATTCCCCTAGTGTTGCTTGGGTGCCCTCTATGCGGCTGGACAATACGGCCTCTTTACGTAGAAAAGGCCGAACGAGAAGATGGGGATTGGGTAAACGTCTGCCTTCGCCGGCGAGTTGTCCGATGGCACGGTCGGCCGCAGACAAGCGGAGGCTAAGGTCTTGACTCCATAGCAGAGCCGGCGGCAGCGGGGAGGGCACTAATGCCCGATAGCCTCCCGGACACGTTACCAGACGGCCGTGAGGTTGGCCCTCAGGCGCAGAAATAGATTCCATAGTGTCCCCAAATTAGCGGATACGCAAATTGCTACAACTCTTATTATCGCTGTAGTTCATTTACGAAAACAAGTGCGAGCTACCCTATCCGCTAAAGGACCTCTGAGCCACATGAAATGAATTAGGGACGAGTTACGGAGCGCGCGTTCAAGCGTGGTAGTCCTTAAGGCGCGTGCTTTCAAACGTGCTGGTCCACCAGAATGGCATTGCCGTCCGGGTCCACGGCCACGAAGCTTGCCGGCCCGGTAGTATCCTCGTCGGCCTCGTTCATGATTTCCACGCCCTGCGCCTTGAGCTGCCGCTGCAGTTCGCGCACGTCCGTGAACGACTCCAACGGTTGCGCCTGGCCGTCCCACCCCGGATTGAAGGTGAGAATGTTCTGCTCGAACATCCCCTGAAAGAGCCCAATGGTGGTTGGACCATTCCTGAGGATCAGCCAATTCTGCGCCGCATCGCCGCCCACCACCTCAAACCCAAACTTCGCATAAAACCCCCGCGATGCCTCAATATCCTTCACCGCCAAACTAACCGAAAACGCCCCAAGTTCCATGAAATGCTCCTGTCGAGTAATTGAACACGTGTCTTGCATTGTAACTCCCGAGAATAGGATTCTACAGGGGTTTGAAGAATAGACCCTATGAGTCCGTCATTCCCGCGCAAGCGGGAATCCATCTTTTCTTTGACCGGCCTTATTCTCGAACGGCAAACTAACGCGTCTATGCCTGTTCAATCACTAGCGCTCATTCATCTCATCCCGGGTAAACCTGCGCCCGCCAGTGGCAATGTCCTCGCGCAATTCATGAATTGCAGCCATAGCCGCATCAGCCTGCCGCTCGCGTCCAACATAGTCCGCGAGCCACCACCGGAACAGCGCGTTCAAGCTCGTCCCCTCCGCCGCAGCCCGCCGCCGCGCCGCCTCGATCAAACTCTCGTCAGCACTCAGGGTTATGTTCTTCATGCCGTCAACCTCATTAACATGATTGTCGTGTGCAGTATACCTCTGTGAAGACAGTCCCGCGGCTGTGCGATATTCTCGGACACGCGCATCATAGCTTGGGATCGGCGTGATTGCGCAGTAAGCGTTGGGTTTATTAGAGTGCGATGCAATAGTATAATAGACAGTGTAAAGTAGGAACGGTTCGCTACGAGATGGGACTAGCGATCAGAGGTGCGCCATGAAAACGAACGAGAAACCTACCGAGGAAATCATCGCGCAAGAGGAATCTGCTTTGTTGCGGCATTCTGTCTTTGTCGCTATTTTCCGCAACTTCTTGAAGTCGTCGCACAGGTACCTCACCCAATCCTACGATGACTTTGGCAAGGGATGGGAGGAGGATTTCTATGCCTGGCCGGGAAGCACCTGGAAACGAAACGGATCGGCCATTGGCGGAATCTTCCGCAGATGAAGCCTCCGAGCCAAGCCAGCAATCTACCGAAAAACCGTCCCCAGAAGCCTCGCGCACGTTAAATCAGGCGCTCTTGGGATCGGACATCATCGGACCGCTGGCTCTGCTCAACAAGCTCAACGACGAACACTTCACGCAACTCTTGGCTAGTCGTGATGAAGAAGCGAAACTCGTAGCCAGAGACAGGGAGTTGCAGCGGAGATACTTCGTTGGGCTTGTTTTGTTGGCAGTGCTCTCGCTCGGATTGCTGCTTTTTCTTCTCTCTCAGCTCGATATGAGAGATCATGTCGGACCTATATCTTGCCGCTATCGCCGCAGCGTTCGGCGGTTGGGGCATTGCAAAGTCCAGGCTTTGAATCGCACTGCCAAGCTTGTAGATTCCGTACGGGGTCAAGTATGGCCATCCCACATGCATCAGGACAACAAATTATCAAAGACATCACGAAAACCGTAATTGACGGCACCTCGATTTCCAGGGTTGCCTTGATGCCCGGCGTTGCCAGGATTGCCCGAATGCCCGATATTTCCATAGTTGCCAAAGTGCTTGTCGATGACCATGTCCTTATGGAGTTCGCCCACATACTCTCCTGACAGTTTATGGACATGAGTGCCATTGAGTTGTCCAATTGCTTCGCCACTAAGCTTGTGAATATATCTCCCTCGAACGTAGCCGACTGGGCGTCCACGAGAATCATAAATGTAGTCAGCCATTAAAGGACCCTCCTTTTAGATGGCGTGTCTCACATTGCCTTAAGTGCACTCCTAGAGTGTACAAGCCTCAAAGTTCGTTGAGGGCTCGTAGTAACTTCATAGCAGCACTCAAGCTGAGTTCGTCACCTTCGTAGCGGCACTCGTAGAGGCCCTGGAGATTGGAGGGTAGTTTCATTCCTTCCTCTACCAGAAGTACGAACTTGTTTCCATACAGAGCCATGGCCACACCTATTTCAATGAGGACATTCTCATTGATCTGCCATAGCCCTTCACCTTCTTCATCAATGATTACTCTTTCACCGCAGACATGAATGACTGCGGCATTGCACTTCCTCATGTCTTCCAGGAATTTTTGGGCAACAGGCATTGCTGAGGTTTCATGTTCAATGGCAACAACGGGTTCGAACTTCCCCATAGTAACCACCTCTTTTACCTGGTCCAGAATCTTGTGGTTTTTTCCATGTGTGATGAAAACCCGATTGCCATTTGCCTCATTTGTGACTGACACGGTGTGCTCGTCATAAACGCAACCTTCATTAACGTCAGTTTCTTCTGCTGTATCATCGGACTCAGTCGAGATGTCTGTTAGAGGGTCATGTTCTTCTTCACTTGTGGTAGTTCCATCGACGAACACGCGAGTTACATTGGCATCGAAGTCAAATCGAGTCGGCATGCCCTTGCGCCCACGGGTAAGCTTACCAAGGTCAGCACCTTGCGCAATGTGAAAGAAGCACACTGCCTGGTCGTTGAGAATCTTCTCCGAGTCAGAGACTTCGCTCTTGAAGTGCTCATACCAGTGGGCCGCTACGTCGGTGGCGGCAACGGTCTCCTCGCAACGGTGCGTGACTCGCTCAATCATAGCTAGGTATGGCGGTACGTTGCGGACTACCTCACCTAACGCTTCACTCCGATAAGCACCGTTGTCCTTCACAAACTGGCGCCCCCGGTCAGTGATCTTCATTCTGTTGCCGTCGTCCTCAATCAACCCCCAAAATTTCAGTGCGGATAGTTTACGTCCGTCGATCCGTTTGCTGTCCACAACGGCCTTGGCTTCGGCAAGGGTAGCCCCAGTAGGCTTCTTCAATAGGTAACCACAGACGGCATCAATGTCAGTCAGCGTCGTACGAATTGGAAGAGACATAAAACCTCCATTGCTCAACGGATACTATGCCCCTATTATAAGGGGCATAGTATAGGGCGTCAAGTCTGGTGCCCTATGAGAAAAAGGCTTCGGGCTGGTCTTTGGAACGGCTAAAGCGGCTAGTTCCCTTCAAGCACTCTACAATCGCCGGTTGGAGATGACGGGTTCGGAGGCGAGGAGGTGGCGGAGGGTGCTGAGGTCGGGAAGGTCGAGGATTTTGGAGATGCCGTCGTCCAGGGCGCGGCGGGCGGGGCAGTGTGCCATTCCGGGGAGACGCTCAAACTCGGCTGTTGCCAGGCTGTCGAACAGGCGGGAGAGGGCGTAAAGCTGGGACGCAGAGAGGTGGCGCGGGTCGAGGACGGGCATCTCTTTGAGGTCGGCCTTTTTTAGTTTCACCCAATTGCCTTGCGTGGTGTTGCGGGTCGCAAGCAAGGCCAAGAGACCCATGCTGCAGTTTAGGTAGACCGCGAGTGCCTTTTCCCATTTGTGATCATCGGTTTTGAGCGGCCACCAAACATTGGACAAGACCGGCCTCTCCGTTGACAAGGCAACAACTCGCGCTGTGTTTAGCCTAAGGCGTTCAGCAACGAGAAGTCGGCCTGCTTTCGGCCACAGTTGGTCGACACGCTTAAGTTTTCGGCCTAGGCGCGGTTGATTGAGCGGCGCAAGGTACTTATCTGGTTCGACGGTCAAGCGTTTTCTCTTTTCAGTGTCGTTCCCTTCCACCATTGGGTAAGCCGTAACCGCGTCTGTTGGCTCGAATCCATCCCGCACGTCTCTTACGTCTGGCCCAATTTCACCAATTTCCCCCAGTTTGCACAACGGAATGTTGGCGGTTGACTCTGCGCCCGGGACCCAGACTTCCCCATCGTCCAATAGGCGTACGGCGCTGCGAATCACGTCGGCGCGGGCGAACTGCACGCCGAACCACTGCCTGTGGGCAATCTTGGCTTCAGGTATTGAGACCACTTCGCCCACGTGCCGGCCGTCGACTTCCAAGAGCGACGTGCCGGTATCTTCCAGATTCGCCGGAGTTGTAGCTGTGACTGCCTGCGCCACCCGGTGCGCGTCCAGCACTCCGTTTGGATTCTGCCAGAGATTGACGAACGTAGTGCGGGGCTGGACGGCGTCTTGTTTCTCTGAACGTTGGCCTCCCGCTTGAGGAGTCTGTGGCGCGACGCCTTGACTCGAGTCGCTCGCTGCTTCTGGATTCCGGCTTTCGCCGGAATGACGGTATGAAGCGCCGGAACGGCGCGTGGCGATGAGCAGCGCTTCCGAGAGGTCCGTGCTGTCGGAGAAGTTCCAACGCTGTGGGTCATGGGACGTAATCACCGCGTCCAGGGCGAAGTCTTGCTCGATCAAAGCGCGAGTCTGCGCCCAAGAGGGACCGGTACAGACGGTAAGCGGTAGTACCAAGGCCAAGCGCCCCTTGCCAGGCAGCATCTTGTCTGAGACGGCTGCCACGAACGCTGCGCCAAGTCCGGCGGTAGCCGACGCTTGCCGCGACTTGAGGCGGCGCGACAGTTCGTCTTGCAGGATTCGCCGTTCTGCCCCAGGCTTGCTGCCGAACAGCAGATTACCGCCCACCGAGCGGGTAAAGGGCGGATTCATGATCGCCAAGTCGAGTTGCGGCAGCTTTACTTTCTTACGCTCCGTCGTCCCGCGAGACACTTGGCCGTTCTCCTGTGGTGACAGCGCGTGTTGCACGAGCGCTTCATCGGTATCCAGGAAGTCCAACGATCCCAGCGAGATCCGTTCGCTGTCCGCGCCCAAAGACATGACAATCAAGTTCATGCGGTCGAATTCAATGTGCGGATTGAGCATCGCCAGGCTTGTAGCGGCAAAGTGCACGGCAGATAGCTGCACATCGTAGCCGTGCAGGGCTTGCTCAACCATCGCCTTGTGGAGCGCGGCGGCGCGCTTGCCCCCAGCGGCTTTATGGCGGCGCTCCGCTTCGGCTGCTACAGCCATGAGCAGCGTACCGGTGCCGCAAGCAAGATCAGCCACGTTCAGGGAGGCGGGAAACTCATGGTCGCTCCAGTCCACGCCCGCGGGCCAATTGTGAAAGACCAGCCGCGCCAGCAGCGTGGCCGCCGGAACCGAGGTATAATACGCGCCCGTGAACTTGGCGTCAGTCAAGAGCGTGTGAAAGAGCCGTCCGGAGAGGTCGTGCCCTTCCACGCGGCGCGTATCCTCCACGGCCTTGACCAGGGGAGCGATGACGGGTGTCCGCACGTCTGCCGGCCCATCCTGCAGCACCTCCAGGATGTCGGTCGCCAAGCCAAAGACCGGCACATAGTCTATGTTGTCGCAGATGAAGCGCCAAGCGTTCCGCAGACTGGCAATGTCTTGGCGCGAGGTCTCAAGCACCGTCTTCACGTCGTCATTGACGGCGGCGAGGCGGTCTTGGAATGCCAGGGCGTTGAAGAGCGCCAGACAGCCAATGCGCAAGGCGGCGGCGCGATTCTCCTCCTGGTCGGTTTCCGCAATGATGTCGGCGATGCGGCTGGCAATTCGCTCGTGTCTGGCTAGCTGGTACGCTGCCTGCTCCAAGGCGTATTCCACACTCCCGGCGGCGGCTTGCACCTGGTCCACGCCTTGCAGGTCTAACGGCAGGATGCGCAAGTGATCGGCAAGATCGTCAATGGACCCGCTGCTCATGCGGCGCGGCTCTGACGGGGAGTCCTTGGCCAGGTCAAGCAGCGTCGCCAACGATGCCTGCCACCACTTGAGATCGTGGGCTTGCTCCAGGGCTGCCTGCGTATCCTCCGCGTGCTTTAGCCGCTCGGGATAGAGCACGCGGAGCACGGCGAGCGCCTCGGGAAAAGCGGCTCGGCGTTCCCGGAGTTGGGCTTCCAATTGACTCTCCGACCCTATCCACTTGCACTCCAGCAGGATCAGGCCGCTGCGCAAGTTGACGCGAATGTCGGGCGCTCCGCGCTTGCTGCGGCGCTCAGCCTTGGCCCTCACGCCACGTTGCGAGAGCAACAGGGCAAGGTGGACGTTGACCTCTTCTTCCCGCGTGGTTTCAGTTTCTTTGACTCTTGATGCCACAGTTTCAGTTGCCTCGCCATGTGCGCCTGAGCGCGCGCGCCTATGGATGTTCACTTACGTAGTTTTGTCGTAAGGATACATCTGTTCGTGCGCTACGCATTGAAGATGGATTCCCGCTTTCGCGGGAATGACGGAAATTTTGCACGCTAGTGCAGCAGGAACGCGGGATTCGCGACAAAATCCTGGACATAACGACCAAGAGAGTCCACGCACTATCCTAGCACTTGGTTTTGAACAACTCCGCCAAGTTTTCGCCGAGGATGCGCCGTTTCGCGTCGTCGGTGATGGGGGATAGGAGGACGCGGCCGAGTTGGTAGGTGGCGCAGGTCCAGGGCATATCGGAGCCGTAGAGGATCTTATTTGCGCCGGTGAGGCGTACCATTTCAGGAAAGTCGCCCAGGTAGCCCACGGAGGCTGCCGTATCCAGGTAGACGTTCGGTTCCTGGGCAGCAACCTGTACCAAGTCCCTGCTGTTGCTCGGGCTGCCACCGCCGGCGTGGGCCACGATGTAGTGGCCGCCGGGGTAGTCGCGGGCGATGCGCCGCAGCGTGTCGGGCGTGCCCGTGCCGTGGCTGATGAGCGGCAGGCGGTGACGGTCGGCCAGCTCGAACGCCGGCATATAGCCGGGGCCGTCGAACGGGTAATTGGCAACGCTGGTGTGCAGCTTAATGCCGACCGCGCCAGCATCCAGGCAGCGCTGCAACTCGTCTTTGACCAAGTCCGCCTCGTGGGGGTCCGGCACCGCGTAGGCCAGGAGACGGCCGGGGAACTGCCGGGCGGCCTCCAGGCTCATGTCGTTGCCCTCGCGCATGTCGAACAGGATCGCCATTGACGAAAAGACGCACGCCTGGTCCATGCCGATGCGGTCCATGGTGCTTACCATGCCCGCGGCATCGTTGTAGGTCTGGTAGAAGTGCGGCGCGGGACCGATGTGACAGTGATTATCGATCACCACCGTGCCGTGTAGCGGGGTACCATCGAGCGCCTGCTCGCGGAGCGACTGGGTGGTTGCGGTTTGCGTTGCGGCTCCTGCTGCCATAGCGGCCTACCTCGTCTCTGTGCTGCACCGGTTGGTCTACGCGAAATTACTGCCTATGATTATACCTTGCCGGGCGAAACGGCCGTTCATGCTGCTACGGGCCTGTGCTGAGCACGTACGGCATTGTGCCTCACTGTCGACGCTTGATTGGTACTTGCTATTGAAAAGAGGGCCTATTGCTATCGCCAAGCATGCGGCATTGCTCATGGGCAAGAACTATAGATTCCTCGCTCCGCTCGGAATGACAAGAACCGCTGCCTCGCAAAGGCTTCAAGACTAGGTCTACTAATTCCGTGACATCAATTGAATCCGCTCCTGCGGACGCGCAGGTCAACAGAACCCTTACAGGCAATTGCCTAATGTAAGACCCTATCGGCCCCGCGTTCCGCTCGTGGTAGGATAATGAATGTATATACGGGAACCGCTGTGTGGAAGACCGGTATGGTGTCGGCTTTGCAGAGGGCAAGTTTAGGAAATGAATTCATCACCGGAACCAGCTCCCAGACCAACTGTCGCAAAGCGCTTGCAGGAGGGCACACTAGACGCCGGTAAATATGTGGCAACACTGCCGGAGCGGCTGGTGCGCACGGCGGCTGTTGGCGCTGGCGGACTGGTGCATGAGACCTCGGAATTCATCCTGCCGCCGCCATTGCGGCGTTCCCAGCTCTACCAGTCCACAATCGGTCGCATGCTGCGCATCGTCGTCGAATTCGTGGGCGGTGTCGCGGGCGAGGAATCGGCTGAGTCGCTGGCGGTGAAAGACCTTGCCGTGCGCAAGCTGGCGGGCAACGCCGTGGAGTTGGCGAGCGTGGTGGCGGTGGGCTGGTCGCCACTCTGGCTCTTGGCGGCGGCTGCCGACGTTACCGGCGGCACGCGCGCCTACTTGGATACCTTTGTCAAAGAGCTCAAGAACTCGGGTGTCTTGGCGGCAGATGCCGACGTTTCATCTGCTGACGACTTGCTTGCCGCGCTGGGAGGCACGTCAGGCCAAATGGCCGACACGATTGATATTCCGCCGCTGGCCCTCAATGAGATGCGTACCAGTCTCAATCAGTTTCGACAGAATGCAGAGGCTCTGCCCGATCCGCGCCGCCTCACCCAGATATTCACGGAAATGAATAGAGCGGCAGCGGAACAGAACCGCTCGCTGCTCGTCGTTTCATCGCTGGTCGCCGCCGGCGCGATTCAGGCGGGCATCCAGCTTGGCAACGTTCACCTCTTTTCCTTCTATCGTGACTCCCTGAGCACAATCCGCACCGAAGGCGTCCCGGCCTACCTGCAGCGCATCAGCCAGCCGTATCTGGAGGCCGCGGCTCACCATCTGCGCCCCAGCAGCGGCACCCACACGCAGCGTCTGTTCGGTCGGTTCTTTGGGCTCTTCCGACGAAAGCACGCGCAGGAAACCGCTTCCAGTACGGCGATGGAAGCGCGCACGGACGAGCAAGAAAGCGTTGACAGCGCCGAGGGCAAGACGCGATAGAACGCAAGGACAGTGTTACGTGCTTCTCGTAGTCGACGTCGGCAACACCAACATTGCAGTGGGGGCTTTTGCTGGGAATGACCTCAAAGGCTCCTGGCGCTTGAATACGGACATCGGGAAGACGAGTGACGAATACGGCGTGCAGATCGTCGGTTTCCTGCAGCAAGCCGGACTGAACATCGGCCAATGTGAAAACGTTATAATTTCCAGCGTCGTGCCGCCCTTGGCCCGTGCGATCCACGATATCGCGACAAAATACCTCGGTCATACCCCAATCCTGATCGACCCGCACCGAGTGCCAGGCGTAGCTGTGGAGATCGACCGGCCGGAAGAGGTCGGCGCAGACCGGGTGGTCAACACGGCGGCGGCGTTTGTGCGGCACGGCGGGCCCAGCATCGTGATCGACTTCGGCACTGCTACGACCTTCGACGTAGTCTCGACGGAAGGAAACTACGTTGGGGGCGCCATTGCGCCGGGCCTGGGCCTCGCCACAGAGGCGCTCGTGGCCCATGCCTCCCGGCTCTACCGTGTGGAATTCGAGCCACCGGCAACGGTCGTGGGCAAGAGCACCATCCACGCTATGCAGTCCGGCATCATGCTCGGCTACCTCTCGCTGGTGGAAGGCATGATCGCGCGCTTTCACAACGAGCTTGGCACATGCAAAGTGGTCGCTACCGGCGGCTTTGCCCAGCTCTTTTCTAAACACACAACTGTGATAGACGCTGTAGACGCCAACCTGACCCTGGAAGGGCTACGCATTATATACGAGCGCTTGAAGAATGAGCGGCGCTAAGGCATCCGCCAAGCTCTTAACTGCATTGATTAGTAAGAGCCCGCCATGGCGGCTAAACTGCTAAAGGTTTGCTATTATTCTCTCAGCAGTTATGTCTCTAGTCCGCTCAGGCAAGAAACTCTAATTCACGGCGCTCTGTTTAGCTTCCAAGGGGGCTATTGCCGAAGGATGCCGGCCATGATGTTAACATTAGTGATAGGGGGCATCTTAGATTTGACTTAGTGACTGTGGCTGACGAGCTTCAAGGAGTGCAATGGCAGCGGTTCTGACTGATTCTGAAATTGATGCATTGATCCATGAATCCAAGCAGCTACCTCAAGATTGGCAAAGGAGATTCTCACTGAAGCCAAAACATGGGCACAAAGAGCGTGAGTTAGATGTCACTGGTGTCCACGGTTCGCAGTTTAGGATTATTCTGCGTGAATCGATTGCAAATCCGCTTGGATTCTCAGTGATTTTGGCGTATTGTCCTGCAACGACAAATCAACTTTTCCGTTTACGGAGGTACAACGGTAAGGATCACGAGCACACCAATGTAATTGAACGACTGACATTTTATGGTTTCCATATCCATCAGGCTACAGAGCGTTACCAGCGCTCGGGACTTCGTGAAGATGCGTTCGCCGAGCCAACAGACCGGTTTTCGAGTTTTGTAGGTGCTGTTTACTGCATGGTTCAAGACTGCGCCATTACGTTGCCAAGTGATCCCCAATTGACAATCCCTGGATTGGACTGGTGACGAGCAATGAGAGTTCAGGCAATAGAGCAAGAATTCAAGAATAAAGTCTGCGCTGCCATTAGGGTTGAACCCGAGGGCATTGACCGATTTCGTGTGTTTTCTCCCTTCATATTCGAAGACGGAGACAACATAGCGATTGTCTTGCGACTTCAAGAAGGTCAATGGGTCTTCGGCGACGAGGGCCACACATTCATGCACCTTTCGTACGATTTGGAAGAACGATACCTGCAACAAGGGACTCGAGCAAGGGTAATAGCCAATGCGTTAGCGGCATTTGCGGTCGAAGACCGAGATGGGGAGCTGATTCTGCGTGTGCCCGATGGGAAGTTCGGCGACGCACTCTACAGTTTTATTCAGGCGCTCCTTAAAATTGCCGACGTTACCTACTTGACGCAAGAGCGCGTACGTTCCACGTTCATGGAAGATTTCCAAGCGTTCGTAGCAGAGCATGTGCCAGAGGAACATCGTATCTTCGACTGGCGCGACGCGGTTCATGATCCTGAAGGAATGTATGCTGTGGACTGTAGAATTAATCACCGAGATCAGCCGCTGTTGGTGTACGCTTTGCCGAACGACGATAAGGTCCGAGACGTTACAATTGCGTTGCTGCAGTTTGAGAAGTGGTACGCGCGACCGCAGCATACGGTGGCTGTATTCGAAAACCAGGAAGACATCAACCGCAAGGTGCTTGCACGCTTTAGTGATGTCTGCGAGAAGCAGTTCTCTACATTGGCAGCAAACAAGGATCGCATAGCACGATACCTCGAAGAGTCCCTCGCCTAGCGACTGTAGGTCGTAGGTCTGCCACTTTTTCTAACTGGTCTATTGAGACTTCAGACTTTACCTCATCGGTCTTAGAACTCTCAGACCAATGCTAAATTGCAGGGCGCCAGCGGTTCTCTGAGCATCCGCTCGGCACGTCTGCGCATCCAATTCTCTTTCCATACATCTAAGCTCTACCAACCGCCGATGCGCTCGTGTACAGTGGAAAGCGAACAAGGTGACGGCACGAGGACCAAATCCGGATGAGCGTTCTACGTGGAAAGAGAATCCTGCTTGGGGTTTGCGGGAGCATTGCCGCGTTCAAGGCGGTGGCGCTCGCAAGTCAACTTACCCAAGCAAAGGCAGTGGTCACTACAATCCTTACAAAGGATGCCGCGCGTTTTGTCACGCCGCTCTCGTTCACCAGCGTGACGCAGCGGCCGGCATACATAGACCTCTTCACGCCTGATCCCGGCCGCATTTTGCACGTCGCCCTAGCGGAAGAGGCCGACCTGCTGGCCGTAGTGCCGGCCACCGCCCACACGCTCGGCCGTATGGCGCAGGGACTCTCCGACGATCTCTTGACCTGTACCTATCTCAGCACCCAGGCTCCCGTGCTTGTAGCGCCTGCCATGGACGGCGGCATGTACACCAACGCCGCCACACAACAAAATCTCGCCACGTTGAAAATGCGGGGAGTTCACGTCGTTGAGCCGCTGGAAGGCAGGCTGGCATCGGGTCTCGTTGCCAAAGGACGCATGCCGGAAGTGGATGCGCTCATTGCTGAGATGCGCACCGTGCTCGGCAAGAGCGGTTCGCTGGCGGACAAGACTGTGGTAGTGACCGCGGGCGGCACGCAGGAGCCGCTCGACCCCGTGCGGTATGTCGGCAATCGCTCCAGCGGCAAAATGGGGTTTGCGCTGGCGGAAGCGGCGCGTGACCGCGGCGCGTACGTCATCCTCATCAAGGCGGCTACTACCGCACCTGCGCCGCAGGGCATGACCACTTTGTCTGTCACGACTGCCGCCGACATGCTCGCCGCCGTTAGGGAGCACACCCCCAGAGCGGATGCGCTCATCATGGCGGCGGCGGTAGCGGACTACCGTCCGGAGACTTCCCGCAGTCAGAAAGCAAAACGCACGGGAGAACCCCTTACGCTGACCCTGGTTGAGAATGAGGACATTCTCGCTCAAGTCCCGCACACCCTCGTCAAGGTGGGCTTTGCCGCCGAAACCAATGACGTGCTTAAGAACGCGGCACTCAAACTTGATCGGAAGAACTCGGACCTGATCGTGGCAAATGACGTTTCCCGGCCCGACAGCGGGTTCGGTGCGGATACAAATCAGGTCGTGATCCTGAGCAAAGATAACCCGCCTGAATCACTGCCCGTGTTGCCCAAGTCTGAAGTTGCCGCCGTAATCCTCGAGCGCGTGGCGGCCCTCGTCCAACTGAGAGCTACCTAGTGTTCCCTTGTTCCCGGTGTTTTCGCAGACCTATGTACGGCTAATGGGTCTGTAACTCTAGGTCTACGGGATCATTGAGGGTGTGATGCCTTGACCGCGCGCGGTGCGCTCAGTATAATGGCGTTATCACCTGCATGCGGAGTCTATTAACTAGTGACGCGCTAGTAGTGTGAAATGTTGGAAGTGTTATTTTTGATGAATGGGGAGGATTGTTAAGGATGGCCACTGCGATGAGTACCAAGATTACCCCTCTGGGTGATCGTGTGGTTGTAAAAGCTCTTGAACTAGATGAGAAGACACGAAGCGGGATCGTGCTTCCTGATACCGCCAAAGAGAAGCCCCAAGAGGGTGAGGTGGTAGCAACAGGCGAAGGCCGCACGCTTGACAGCGGCGAAAAGGTAGCTGTGTCGGTTGAGCCGGGTCAGCGTATTCTCTTCGCCAAGTATGCCGGCACCGAGATTAAGCTGGGCGACGACGAGTATTTGATCCTCAGCGAAAAGGACGTACTGGCAATTCTGGAATAGCTAACACGGCAGCGCACGCTCCCCGAGTAGGCGCCTGACTTTGACACTAGTAATTGGCATAGCGCGGCAGTTGTCTGTTGCGCTTTGCTTTAAGGCGTGACCAAATGTCTGACAAGCAGGCGGTAACGACCGGCTAAAGGCTTGCCCTGGAGACCATTCATGCGGTGCCCGGAAGCCGGGGGCAAGCCCCAGTGCTTGAGTTCAATCGAGAGACCAAGGCATGTATTGCGCAAATTGCGGGGCAAGAAACGAAAATAGAGACAAGTTCTGTGCCAATTGCGGCGCGGCCATATCCGAAACGACAACAGCGTCGGAAAGAACTGAGAATGATCCTCCCATCGTGGGCGGACCCGCTGAACCGCCGCACGTGCCAAATTACCTCGTGCAGGCCATCCTCGTTACAATTTTCTGCTGCCTGCCCTTCGGAATCGTATCCATCGTCTTTGCGGCCCAGGTCAATGGGCATGTAGCTGCGGGTAACATTGTTGGCGCGCGCAGGGCGTCCAGCCTGGCGAAGACTTGGGCGTGGATCTCCCTCATTCTTGGACTTGTGGGATGGATTCCGTTATATTTGCTCTTTTTGGCACCGCTACTGGCCCTGAGCAGTGGTGGCAGTTAGGGATTGTGACTGCTCCGTACCCGCTCCACTCCAAAGCCGTCTTGTACATCGGGGCGGGGGCGTTGAGCGCTGTCGGCATCGCCGTGCTCTACGTCTTCGATCCCCGGGTTCCCGGCAACTACCCCGTCTGTCCGTTCTTATCTCTCACCGGCTGCTATTGCCCGGGCTGCGGCACGCTACGCGCCCTGCATCGGCTCTTGCATGGAGACGTTGCCAGTGCCCTCGGCTACAATCCGCTGACAGTCCTGTTGGTGCCGTTCTTAGCGTATTCTTTCTTAACCAGCGCACTGCGGGCGTTTCACTTGCCCGCGCCACGCCAGACCTTTGTCCACCCGCGGTGGATCTGGGCGTTGCTGGTTGGGCTAATCGTGTTCTGGGCGCTGAGGAACTTGCCGGTTGCCCCGTTCACCGTCCTGGCCCCGTAGCCCTGCCCAGCATACTCCAGACCGGTGAGATACTTTCATCTAATACGGAACTGGCGCATGGCAGCCAATGCGCTACTATCCTTGCGAGCACTACCTTTCTTGTGTATCGTACATAAGTGACGCTTTCCAAAAGGTAGTGTCGCACAAAGAATGTAACCATCTCCGTGGTAAGCTGAAGGGGCGCTGTGGCGATGGCTGAGAGTAAGACAATCAACAGATGATTGGGGAGACAGCGAGTAATGCCACAACAACGCTTGCTACTGGAACCAGAAGCTCGCGAAGCCTTTAAGCGCGGTTTTGACACGATGGCCAACGTGCTGCGGGTCACGCTGGGGCCCAAAGCCCGTACCGTAGCCCTCGAGAGCATGTCCCAGCGCACGGCCGCGCCTGAAATCATGAATGACGGCGCCACCATTGCGCGTCGCATCGTGGAGTTGCCGGACCGCTTTGAAAACATGGGAGCGATGCTCATACGCCATTTGGCGTGGCACGTAGGCGAACAGGCCGGAGACGGCACCACCACGACCGCCGTGATCGCTCAGTCCATTCTCGATCAAGCCTACAAAGCCATGGCTGCTGGTTTCAATCCCATGGCATTGCGCAGAGGTATCGAGCGTGGAGCCAGAGTCATGCTGGAAGAGATCAGCGCGCTGACCACGACGCTGGAGACCCGCGATGAGATTAAGCGGCTTGCGAGTGTGGTCTGTCTCGATGAATACATGGGTGCTTTGATTGGCGAAATTGTCGAAACCCTGGGCCGTGACGCCATTATCATGGTCGAAGAGTCCCGAAGCATGAATCGGGTCGACCGCGAGTACGTGGAAGGCATGCAGTGGGACAAAGGGTACTTGTCGCCCTATTTCATCACGAATCCCGATCGCATGGATTGCACCATAGAATCGCCCTTTGTCCTGGTCACTGACCGCCAACTCAAGCGCGCTGACGAAGTAATACCGGCGCTTGAAGCGGTGAAGTCCGTCGGCGGCAAGAGCCTCGTCGTCTTTGCAAACTCCGTAGAAGCCGAAGCGCTCGCCACGTTGGTGGTCAACAAGCAAGAAGGCGAGATTCAAACACTTGCCATTAAGGCCCCAGGGGCCGGCAACCGCATGGTGCACATCCTCGAAGACATTGCCACCATGACCGGCGGAGCCTTCATCTCCGATGACTCCGGAGATACGACTGAAGATATTACTGCGGCCGATCTGGGACGTGCGCGGCGCATCTGGTCAAACCGCGACTTCTTTACTATTGTTGGCGGAATGGGTAGCGAGGTTGCGATCCGGCGGCGAATTCAGGAAGTCAAGAAGCTCTTACCTGACGAAAAGAATGAATTCGAACGCAACAAGATGCGCGAGCGCATTGGAAAGCTCAGCGGAGGCATCGCCATTCTGAAAGTCGGCGGGTTTACCGAAGGCGAAATGAAAGAGAAGAAGCTGCGCGCCGACGACGCCATGCTGGCAGTGCGTGCTGCACTTGAAGAAGGCGTTGTGCCCGGCGGCGGTATCTCCTTCATCCACGCCGCCAAAGTGCTGCGAAAAATCAAGACATCCGATGAAGAAGAAGCGTACGGCATTAGGATTATGGCCGAAGCGGCAGAGGCGCCCTTGCGCCAGATTCTCCTAAATGGCGGCTACGAACCCGAGGCCATCATTGCCGACATCTACCGCAAGCGCTATCCGACGGGCTTCGATGCGCAAAACGGCAAGTTCGTCAATATGATCAAGGAGGGCATTGTGGACCCGATCAAGGTCGTGCGCTCGGCGCTGACCAAAGGTGTCAGCGGCGGCATCATGGCCATGACGACCGAATCCCTGATCTCACCGGGCAAGTACGACATGAACGTGAATCCCTAACGGAGCCACTGCGCGCGATACACGAGACCATTGCAAGTTGACCAATCGCTTCCGGCAAAACAGCCAATTGTACAACCTGTGTCGGGAGCAAGGATCAATTGTTCAAGGATCTCTTGCTCAAGGACCGAAAGTCCCCTCTCCCGCTGGAGACCTTTGCAACCCTTGCCGGGACGAGAAAGTCCCCTCTCCCACCGGGAGAGGGCCGGGGTGAGGGCTTTGCAACTCTAGCCAGCCTGATCCAAATGGTTTGGTAGAGTAGTCCGCACACTTCCATCAAGATTCCGCATCACAGCCGGTCGGAAGTTGCTGCTAAGAGGTGAACCGACATGGCGATGCTACCAGGGGAGCGGATCGCAATCAGTCGGGTGTGGCTGGCCGGCGGGGCTGCGCTCGTGCTTTCGCTGCTCGGCAATGCTATGGTGCGCAGCGCTGCGATGGCATTCTTTTCCATCCCACCGCAATTTCAAGCATTGGCGGTGTGGGACACCATCATCATCTTCACTGCGGTCAGCGTCTTCGGCGCGACCGTTGTCTTTGCCATTTTGGCCCGCCTGACCAGGCACGCCGTAAAGATCTTTCGCGGGCTGTCAGGCATCCTGCTCGTTCTTACATTCATACCGAACATACTGATGCTGATCGTCAACGCCCCCGGCGCGACCCTCCCCGGCGTCATCAGCCTCATGGTCATGCACGTCATAACCGCAGGCATCACCGTGGGACTGCTCACCACCTGGCCGCGGGTTACGTTGAGATAGCAGCTCGCCCTTCGCGGCGGACCTCCCGAATAATGCTACAGTGGCATAGACGAGCCCTTCCTTACTTTCCCTGTTTCATTGTACGGCAAGGACGCCCACGCTAAGAAGGAGATTAGTTCAATTGAACAAACAACCGAACATCCTCTTTATCATGTCCGATCAGCAGCAGTATTCCACGGCGGGGCCCGCGGCGGGCGGCTGGTCGCCCAACCTGGAGCGGCTCGCGCGCGAAGGGATTTGGTTCCGTCGTGGGTACACCGTTACGACGCCGTGCGCACCGGCGCGGGCCTCAATCGCCACGGCGGTTTATCCGCACGCGCACCACGTGCTGAACAACTGCCACGTGCCGTATGCCGTGAGCCGCGAAATTCGCGACGGCGTGCCGACCTGGGGACCGTTAATGAGCGCGGCGGGGTACCGCATGCGCTATGTCGGCAAGGCCCATCTGGGCTGGGAGCGCGGCGCGGTGGAATATGGCTTCGATAGTGAAGAGCGGGAGTTTGACAAGGCTGCCTACCAGCGCGATCATCGCATCCGCACCGAGCAGCAGGGCGGCATGGCAAAGCCGAGCGCCGGGAGCGGGCCGAGGCCGGGCACATGGGGCTTCCACGATGCGGCGGGTGTCTACTGGCTCCATTACGGCGTGGAAGATGCGCCGCCGGAAGCCACGACCACCGCGATGCAGGCCGAAGCGGGCTTGCAGCAGTTGCGCGCTCTTGCCGATGAATCCAGCGAAAAGCCCTGGTGCCTCTGGATGAACTTCACCGGCCCCCACAATCCCTACGTCGTGCCCAAAGAGTATGCGGAGCGGTTCGACTGGCGCGACGTGCCGGTGCCGCCGAGTTTCTATTCCGATGCCGCGTCTTCGACGAAGTCGGCAGCCAAGCCTGCCTACGTGCGGCGGGCGCGGGAAACGTGGTTTCGGGAGATCGATGAAGAGCATACCCGCAAGTCCATCGCGCACTACCAGGCGTACAGCTCCCTCATTGACCACTACGTCGGCGGCGTGCTGGACTTCCTCGACGAATCCGGCCAAGCTGACAACACCGTTGTGGTCTATACCTCCGACCACGGCGACATGATGGGGGCCCACGGGCTGTGGTTCAAAGACATCTGGCCGTATGAAGAGACGCATCGCATGCCCTATATCATGCGCTGGCCGGCGGGACTTGAAGCCGGACAGGTGTGCGATGCATACGTGCGCACCCTCGACCTGGGGCCGACCTTCCTCGATCTGGCCGGAGCAGATCCGCTGCAGGGCGCTCACGGCATCTCGCTCTTGCCACTGCTGACGGGCCAACCCGATGCCGCAGATAGAGTAGAGCACCGCGAACTCTTCATGCAGGACCACGGCAACATCTTCTACTTCATGAACCGCACCATCTGCGATGGCCGCTACAAGTTCGTCTTCAATGGTTTCGACTACGACGAACTCTACGACCTGCAGGAAGACCCCAACGAGATGCACAATCTCGCGGAAAATCCGCACTGTGCCGACGTGCGCGAGCGGTTGCAGGACCGCTTGTGGGACTGGATGCTGCAACTGGAAGACCCCTACGCGGGCCGGCAATACGCCGCCAACGTCATTCTCGGCCGCAGCGAACCGCCGCCCAATCGCAGAGATCCATCTCCGCGCTCGCAACTCTAAGGAGACCCATCGCATCACGTGCGAGGCAGGCACGGACTTCCAGTCCGATGCATGACCCGGACCTACAGGCGAGAAAACTCTCTCTCCTTGGGATAACTTTGCATAACTTCGGCCAGTGGTTCTAGGGTTACTCCCTCTCCCTAGGGGATACCCGTATTGGGTATGGGGCATGTGCTGCCTTCCAGTCCGATGCGCAACTTCGGCCAGCGGGTTCTAGGATTACTCCCTCTCCCGGGGGGACCTCTGCAAGACCCTAACCTGCAGGCGAGAATGCTCCCTCTTCCTGGGGAGAGGGCCGGGGCGAGGGGAAATATTCACCGTTCTAACATATTTGAGAGCCCTCGTCAGAGTTACGCAAAGCATGCCCCGTACTCCGATACGAGGGCCTCAACCCAGGACAAAGCATGAAGCGAGCGTTGATAATCCGCCATGCTGAGCCGGAGACCCTGGCCGCCAACTTTACCGGCGTTCTGGAGCAACACGGCTTTCAACTTGAGCCCCTCAACATCTTCGAGTCGTGCCCCGCCTTCGACCGCTTTGCGCCTCCCCCGCTGGAGCAAGTGGACCTCGTTGTAGCGCTGGGCGGCCCAATGTCGGCCAACGACGATTACCCCTTCATTCAACATGAGCGCGCATACCTGCGCCGGGCTATGGCCCTGGGCACGCCGGTGCTGGGCATCTGCTTGGGAGCTCAGATAATGGCCGCGGCCCTGGGTGGAATGGTGGAGCCGTCGGGTGGCTATCAATTCGGGCTGCGCAAGCTGTACGTGACTGCCGCCGGCGACGCTGACCCGGTCTTCGGCAAGCTGACTATTCCCCTGGTGCCAACCCTTCACGGGGAATGTTTCTCCATCCCCCAGGGAGCAACCCGGCTGGCGGAAGGGTTCATGCTTTGCCGCGACGGGAGCTACCGCAAAATCAACATGGCCTTCCGCTACGGCAACTCCTACGGATTCCAGTTCGAGCCGCAACTCACGCTGGAGGAATTGCAGGTGTGGAACCGAGAACTTTCCGGCGACTACACACTGATGGGAGACCGGTTCGGCGCCAACGAGGAAGCGGCCCGCAACCTGCGGGAGTTTGCCCGCTACGAACCCCACTACCGCGAGCAGATGCGCAACCTGCTGACCGCTTTCCTGCACAACGCGAGCCTGGTATAGGGGCCGGGACCAACTCAGGCCTACCGCAAGAAGACCTTTGCATAGCCTCGGCCTGAGGCGCAGAAATTACTCCCTCTCCCACGGGACACCCTTGTATCGGAGCACAGGGCAGGCGCGGACTTCCAGTCCGAGGCAAAATTTTGGCCAGCGGCGCAAGGATTACTCCCTCTCCCTGGGAGGGAGTCTCATAATTCCGCTACAGAGCACGATAGGTCAAATGAGGAACGCAGCCAAGTGGCGGATTGTATTGACAGAGTGGTAAAAGTGATGGAAACGGTATTGTGAAGGCTTGATGCGACGCCCAGAAAGCAACACAAGTCTATCTCAAGACCTCACTTAGCTTCTCTGCACGGCAGTATACCTCGGTAAGGGCAATTATGAGACAGCCTCCTGGGGGGAGTGTCGGGGTGAGGGGATTCCTGCTAATCCTGTCCTTTCTGCCTGTGAGGCCCATACGTAATTGTGCCAAACTGGTGAAAGTGGCCTGGATTGCGGGAATTCACCCTCACTCCCGCATCAAATACGTGGTGGGCTCTTACCCTCTCTCGCCGGGAGAGGGGACTCTATCATTTCGGCAAGGATGAGAAGGGAAGATAATTGGGCTAAATATTTGAGTGCTTGTCCCGGCCAAACCATAGGTAAAGCCGCAGAATTGCCTGCAGGAGCAGCTCATGAGTGTTCTTGGATTGACGGATGCTTGGCTGCCCATAAGAACCGCCTACCAGAACTCGACATTACCCGGCTCGGTTCGGCGCTCCGTGGCTCCACCTGCTTGAATATGCACGATATCGTTGGTCACGTCATAGCGAATGTCGGAATTCATGATTTCGCCCTTCAGCGCAGAGTAGCCGGTGCGACCCCAGTGCGCTGTCACCCCGTCGCCGATTGGTCGCTGGATGGAGACGTGCCAGGTTGGAATGTCGATCGGCCTGATTCGCGACCCAGGTATCTCCGCGTACAACTCCATGGTGCTGTACACGGGTGTTTGTATCACGGCTTTACCATCCTGGAGCGGGAATTTGAGCGAACCGATCCAGGTGGTTTCATCCGTGCTGAGGTCGGTGATCCAGACCCCGAACCACACGCCGTCCGAGTCTTTGGGCGCAGTTTCGTCGGGTGCCAGCCGCACGCGATAGTCTCCCGGTCCCCAGGCATAGGAACGCCTCACACCGATGAAGTCTCCCTCATGGCCGGATGACTCCGTCCAGCCGTCCTCTGGTGCGGAGCGCGCGTTGGCGAGGTCGCGGGTGTCCCAGCGGGAGAAGATCAGACCCTTGCCGTACGATAGCGCAACTTCTGGGTATTTCACGTCAGTCTGCAAGCCAAAATAGAAGAGCACACTGGAGATTCTGCTATGGCCAAGCATCAAGTAGTATCCGTAGCCACCCCCCATCGGCTCCACGTCGTTGTGGATCGAGAACTCAATGACAAACTCTGCGAACTCATCGAACCTCTTGCCCTCAGAATCTTGGCCGCGAATCCACCCCCACCTGATATATGCCAAATGCTCCGGCACGTCTCGCAACAGGTAGAGATCGTCGCGCCCCGGTATCTGTGTGGGCGTAGGCGCCGGCGCAGTGGTTAGCGGTGGGGAAGCAGGCCCGGCCTGAGCACACGACTCGGCCAGCAAGAGGGCGATGAGCCAACAGAAGGGCAGCAAGCGCTTCACGATCTAATTCCTTCACGCTATGGAGCACTTGGGAGCATCATGCCACAAGTAGTCGTAGTGCGCCGCTCGGGCAATCAGGCAGCTTTCGACTTGTCATAAGAATTGGCCTCGATTCCTGTCATTCCGAGCGCAGCGTCGAACAATGTTCGCGGAATCTAGAGTGCCGAACACACGAGATTCTTCGTCGCTTCGCTCCTCAGAATAACACCCATTAGAGCGTTCAATGAGCAGATGTTCGGGTTCACACTAATATCTCTACGGTCTAAGTCTGAACCGACTCAAGCCGTCCGCTCGCGCGGTAGACAGCGTATCGGCCCGTATAGTATGATGATTTGCAAGAGAAAGGAGGTGATGCCCATGGATGTAAGTTGTAAATCCAGGGCCGCCTCCGTTAGGTCTCGGTAACGAGACCACGGAGCGGCCTTAGGAAATTGAGGGAGCGCCAGCGGTGCATAGGTACCGGGCGCTCCTTTTGTTTTTGTACCCAGCAACGCAGCAAGGAGGGACAGGTTGCGCGCACGTCCCGTGCGAACCTACGCTACCGGCAATCCTACTCATGGACACAGACGTGCCGAACCACTGGGCGCGCATGGCGAATTACTTGCAAAGGTGTAGGAACGCCACGCCTCACTCGGCAAGCAGCTTGGCAAGTTCGCGGTTCTTATCAAGGCTTGCTTGGAAATGCGCCATGACGGCCCCGCGGGGCTTCTCTTGTCTGCGCGATTCCATATAGTCGCGAATGGCATCTTCCAATACAGCCTGGAAGTGCCTCCCATCCTGCTTGGCAAGGGCACGTAGCGCATCCAGGAGTGCGGCATCAGCCTCGCAAGTAAACTTTTCGCGGCGTGCAGCCATGGTTTCCTATCCTTAGAGTCTATTACCTCGGCGGTGGCGGATAAGTCGGTTTGCTCTCATACGGTTCGCCGCCGGTGCGGGTGAAGAAGCCGGTGGTTTGCGCGAAGCCTGAGTCCTTGGCGTAGATTTCCATCTCCGGCGCGCGCAGGTTGCCCAAGTTATCGCGCACCGCCGCGATGCTTGGATACGTGGCGGCGACGGTCTGTTCGTCGATGCGAAAAGCATTCGCCACTGCGCTCATGGCGTCGGTCGCTCGTTCGGCAAAAGTGTACTTGACCTTCAGCGTCACCGGGCCTTCCATCTTTAGGGGTTCAACCACGCCGATTTTGCCCAGCGCTCGCACCGCGCCTTCTGCCGCCGCCTCCGCCGCCGCC
Source organism: Chloroflexota bacterium (assembly GCA_965219505.1). Taxonomy (GTDB): domain Bacteria; phylum Chloroflexota; class UBA11872; order VXOZ01; family VXOZ01; genus VXOZ01. The sequence continues at coordinate 81,675 of OZ244775.1, forward strand.
TGGGGCGTCATGGAGATGGCGCTAAAGTGGCTGGTGCCCTTCTTGACCGCTACGGTCTCGATGCCGGGCACCAGGTCTTCCGCTTCCAGGCAAGCCCAGTAGTCGCCGGTGTTGAGCACCGCCGGCACGTTGTGAATGCCCGCAAACGCCACGAAAATGCCGATCTCGCCGACCAGCAAATCGTTAAGCCAGATGCCTTCCACCGCGCTATAGGCACGCGTAATGGGATGAGGCAGAATAGAGTGCCGCCAGCAGCCCTTCTCGCGGTTGCCGGCCATCTCATGGAAGCCGACGAGCATGCCGGCGTCGAAGCTCTCATCGAGGAGTTCGGTGAAGATGTCGTGCCGGGGCAGACCGTGAATGACTTGCACCGGTTTCGGCAGCTTGTGGTACTCCATGATGTGGATCGTGTTCAGGACGATCTCAGTGACGCCGTTATCCAAGAGCGCTTCGCAGATCGCCGCGAGCTCCATAGTGGCGTACTCGCTGGCGTTCAGGTAGCCTTCGCGGCGGTTGAATACGCCCGCCACGCCCTCTTGATCGGCAAAGATATAGATTTTCACGTTGCTTTACCCTTTCCTTCTGCACTCGCCATGCCTGTGTCCTGCTCTTGGCGGAGTCAAGGCCGTCGCGATATTCGTCTTGCATCTCGTGGGCGCAGGTTTCAAGCCTGCGCTACGTGAATTGATTGCGCTCAACGTTCCCTGTGTTGTTCTCCAAGAGCTAGGGCGTCGGCATTGAGTCTTCGGTTAGCTTCGCATCTCTCTTAAAGCAGAGACCATTGCGCAACTCTGCCAAACAGTTGAGATTGATCCGAATCAGCAGAGAAGTCCCCTCACCCCGGCTCTCTCCCCAAGCAGAGGGGGTCTCTTTGCCTGCCTGCCGGGGCTTCGTGAAGGTTCCCCAGGGAGAGGGGATCATCTCGTCTGCAGGCTCAGGTAATGCAAGAGTCTCCTCTAGCGGGGACAAGCCCCCGCGCTACGTTCCGTACTTGATTCTTTTGTTCTTCATGGGTTCAATTGCCGTTGGCCTTGGAAGGGTAACGCAAGCCAGTCCCCTCTACTTTCCTCTCACATGCACCCTACGACAGACTCAGGTTAGGTTCTGCTGAAGCGATCTCTCGAACACCGGGCATTTTAGATTCCTCGCTGCGCTCGGAATGACAGTCAGTCCGATTCACCGCAAGTATTGACTGTAGTCTATGCGTGTCAAGAGCGCTTGCCGACCCACACTACTTGGCGTAGTGGGTGAACACCTTGCGGATGCCTTTCGCCATGTCGTGGATCATTTCCTCGGTGCACTTTTCGTTGATGTGCCTGACGAGCATGCGCTTCAGAATGCCCTCGGCGTTCGGGCACATGCCGGTGTAATAGCGCACGTCGCGGCCGCTCGCGGGGTCAAGGAGCGGGTACGCCGATTCGCCAAAGAAGCGGCGGTTCTTCAGCACGTCGTACTCGTAGATGGGCGTGCGGGTATAGCCTGCGCCAAAGCCGACGCCCTCATGGGCGAAAGCCTGCGACAGGTCATCCAGCCCGACGGATAGTTCCTCCAACTTGGCCAGCGGGCACCAATTCCAAAAGACGTGGGTGCTTTCGGGCGTGGGCGCGCGCGGCGGAATGATGCCGGGCACGTCTTCCACTAAGTCGCTCAGCAGATTGCCCCACTTCGTTCGCAGGCCCGTAATCGTCGGCAGCTTGCGCAACTGTGCGAGGCCGACTGCGCCTTGCAGCTCCGTCATGCGGTAGTTGGGCGCCAGGAAAGGCGGTTGCTGCTCGCGGCCGCTGCGGCCGCGGCCCTTGTTGTGCGCCAGCATGATGCGCTCGCCCAGATAGTCGTTATTCGTTACGGTCATGCCGCCGTCGCCGGTGGTCATGTGCTTGCTCTGTTGGAAGGAGTAGCAGCCAATGTCGCCGATGGTGCCGGCGTAGCGGCCGTTGTACGCCGCCATGTGCGCCTGGGAGCAGTCCTCGATCACGAGCAGGTTGTGCTTGCGGGCCAGTTCCACGATCGGATCCATCACTGCCGCGTTGCCCTGCAAGTGCACCACCATGATGGCGACGGTGCGCTCAGTGATGCAGGGCTCTATGGTCTCAGCCGTAATGATGCCCGTGAGTGGGTCTACGTCGGCGAACACCGGCACGGCAAGCTGGTAGAGAATGGCAATGATGCTGCCAATGTCCGTGATCGGCGCGACGATGATTTCGTCTCCCGGGTTGGGGCCCACCGCCAGCACGCCCACGTGCAGCGCCGAGGTGCCGGAGGTACTTGTGACCGCATGCTTGACACCGAAGGTCTTCTTCCACTCTTCTTCGAATTGCTGCACTTTGGGGCCGCCGAGGACGTTTAGGTTGCCGGACCGGATCACGTCCGTCAGTTCGGCAATCTCTTCGTCGCCGAACATGCGTCCGCTGATGTCGCTGTTTGTGGGGAACTTATAATTAACGGTCCTGGGGCCGCCCTCGATGGCGAGTTGCTCTTGCTCTACGGTCTGCATGGGTCCTATCTCCTCCGGTTGATGCAGGGTGTTAGCCTAAAAAGAATACGTGGGCTCTGTGCGATACGTGTATTGCCGCTTTTATTGTGGACAAACGACAAGGGGAGCGCAAGTAAACTTTCTGAAGAGCAGTCGCTAGGTAAACTATTCGGTGCATCTGCGAAGCAGGCGAGCTAGGCTGAAATCGCCTTAGAGTTCCCCTCACCCTAACCCTCTCCAGAGGGAGAGGGAACAATCGGATTGCGGCCAGGCTTATAAGAGTATGGTACGGCAGCGAAAGAGGCGCTGAGCAGGCTGTCATTCCCGCGAAAACGGGAAGGTGGATTCACATTTCAAGTGCAACACTTGTTTGAGTCCATCTTCTCGACATTGCAAGGGAGGTTGAACCCCTTTCAATAATCTCAAGTGTCGCACGCGGCCAACGGTGAATACTAAAAACGTGGGTGTTGTGGCATCTGTTGCACTCCCCATGAATCAGGAGGGACGCACATGCCGACGCGCGTCCCTCCCAAATTTACCGGCTTCTTGAAGCAGGGCCTACGGATTAGAGCCGGTATTGATCGTTGTGTCTTGACGGTTGCCCCATTCGGCCCACGCGCCGTCGTAGTTCTGGACGTTGTTATAGCCCAGCAGCCGCGCGACGAAATAAGCCACCGACGAGCGTACTGCCGTCTGGCAGTGGGCATAGACCACCGTGTCCTCGGTGATGCCGGCGGAATCGAAGAGCGCCTTGAGCTCCGCAGCGGATCTAAGGGTGCGCGCGTCTGTGCCGTTGAGGTAGACGACCCAATCCTGATTGATGGCGCCCGGAATGTGGCCGCCGCGATCGGAGCGCACGTCCCGACCTGAATATTCCCCGGCGGAGCGGTTGTCCAGGACAACGGAATTGCTGTCTCCGAGAGACGCCTGCACCTCTTCAAATGTCCCTAGCAGGAGCGGGTCGAATTCCACCGTAAACGTAGACTTGGGGAACGACGGTACCTCAGTGGAAGCCTCGCGCCCTTCTTCGTCCCACTTGGCGAAGCCGCCGTTGAGCACTTTCGCGTTCTTATGTCCATAAAGCTCCAGAACCCAGAAGACGCGGGTCGCCCAAAGGATATTGCCCTTGCCGTAGACGACAACCTCCTGATCGTTGCCGATGCCAAGGTCGCCAACGAGCGCGGCGAGTTTGTCCGGCGGGAGCACCATGCCGCCTCTTTCATGATCGGAATCGATGAAGCTACGCGAGTGGATGTTGATGGCATTCTTTACGTGACCGGCGGCATACTCCTCGGGCGAACGCACGTCGATAATGCGCAGGTTCGCATTTCCAAGGTTGGTTTCCAGCCAATCAGTCTCCACCAAGAGACCGGGGTTGGCATAGGCGAGCGGCCCTTCCGGCGCATCTGCCTCTTGCACGGCAACTTGGCCGCAAGCGCTCGCCAGCAGCACGCCCCCGGCAGTGAGGCCGGTGAGTTGTAAGAACCGTCGGCGTGATAGTCCGTTTCGCATCGGTATTCTCCTCCTGCGATGACTGTGTCCATAGATAACAGCATAGACTAATGTACAAACATGCCTATATTAACTTCGCCAGTCCATTAAGTCAACTAAGTTGATTAAGTTTATCAACTCAATTGTGGCAAACGCTGAAGAAAAGTGAGGTTTCAAGGCGCACAAGAGGAGTAATGGCAGGCTAGAGGGCTGCTGCGGCTTGCGTAGAGATGCTCAACTGGGAATTCCGTGTCTTAGCCTTGAACGGTTGCAGCTATGGAAGCGCGGATCAGCGCGGATTCCCGGAGCGGATGGTTTCGGCGTTCTTGAGGGCTTCACGCTTGGATAGGGCGCTGAGGCGGTTGGCGTTTTGAGAACGTAGTCCTCGACCGTTTGCAGATCGGTCCAGGCCAGGTCGCGCAGCGCCCAGCCGATGGCTTTGCGGATGAAGAAGTCGGGATCGGCAAGATTGGTCTCGATGCAATGGAAGAGTAGGGCGAGATCGGTCGCCTCCTTGCGCTTCACCTGGCAGATGATGGACGAGCGGCGTTTCCACAGGTCGGCGTCGCGGCTCCATGCGCGCATATGGGCGGCCATCTCCTCCGGATAATGGTCCACAAGCTCGCGGAGCTTGTGGGTGGCGACGTCATCTACCAAGTCCCACCACGCGCCGTTCACGACCATTTCCTCATAGAGCGGCAGGGCCTCAAGGGTGCGGAAGGCGCGGAACTGCGGCGCGCCGGTCACGTCCTGGGCGGCATAGCGTTCTTCGCGATAGGCCGCGTTGCGCCAGAGATCGAGCACGGCGGCGAGCCAATCGTCCCTAGAGGCAAGGGGGTGCGCACGCAGAGCGGCGCGCACAAGTTTGCGGCGTATAGGAGTCTGCACGCCCCGATAGGGCATCGCCGACTTCATGTACGCCCGCATACCGGTAGCCTTCTCGCGATTAGCGTTTTCCGCCAGACCCTGGCGGATGTTGGTAACGAGTTGGTTGACCATAATTTGACACTGTTTTGGTGAGTGGCTCAGTCAGTGTAACTCTAGATTACTACGGTCTGCGGCGGTATGTTGAACAATCCCAAGTCGGCCTACCGAGTTGTACAATGGAACACGCGGTTCAATCATTACGTAGGTTGAATGGCTTGGTTCTCGCGTTCGCTCAATTGAAGGACCCTGTCTGCGATTTGAGAGCACTGGAATTCTAGGTTCGGCCGGGCAGCAAGGACCAATGTAATGACTCGCTCTAGCAGTTGATTCCTAGAGTGGTCATGGGCAAGAATGAATGGTGTGAGTGGACGGTACGAAATTGGGAATTCGGGGAGTTATCCATGTGAAGTTCGACAGTCCGCTCCGATATCCAGGGGGCAAGGCGTCGCTCGCGCCTCTTCTTGCCCGAACTATTCAGATAAACGGCCTAACGGGCTGTTCGTATTATGAGCCCTTTGCGGGAGGAGCGGGGGCAGCCCTGCGCCTTCTCCGAGAAGGCGTGGTCTCAGAGCTTCACCTGAACGACCTAGACCCCCACATCATCTCATTCTGGCGCGCCGTATTAGATGAACCGACTCGATTTGCTGAACAGATCATGTCTGTTCCGCTTGCTGTCGCAGAGTGGAGGAAACAGCAAGAGGTCTATTTACTAGCAGAAATAGAAAAGCCATTTGAGCTTGGCTTCGCAACATTTTATTTAAATCGCTGCAACCGATCCGGGATTATTTTCGGCGCTGCTCCTATTGGCGGTTATTCCCAGGCAGGACAGTGGAAAATAGGTTCCCGATTCTATAGAAAAGGGCTAGCGGAACGAATACTTGCCATTGGCACAAGAAGAAACCAAATCCACGTCACTAACATGGATGCTCTAGACTTCTTAAATGAGTGCTCGATAGGGTCACAGAGCAGGGATGCCAAATTCATATATCTTGATCCTCCATATTATTCGAACGGTGATCGCCTATACATGACGTTTTACGACGACCAAAGTCACGCGGGGTTGGCACGCTTCATACAGCGACGGCGGAAACTTAAGTGGATAATGTCCTATGACGATACAAAGTACATAAGAGACCTATACACGACCTCGGAGATTTCTGTCATACCTTTAGAGTACAGTCTCCAGGGACGTCGAGCGGCGCATGAACTCTTGATTTCGCCTTCCCATGTCATACTTCCTGATCCCACTGATTCGTTTAAGATAGATGACCGAGAGTCTGAGGAATCGCTGGCAAGGAATGTGAAATGAACAGCCAGGAAAATCGCCGGATGCGAGTGTCGGAACTGCACTTTGACATCAAGAATCCGAGGCTTTCAGAATATGACATAAGTGCTACCTCGACCGAAGATGAGGTAATTAAAGTGCTTTGGGATGCTATGGACGTACGGGAGCTCGTACTATCTATAGAAGCCAGCGGGTTCTTTTCTCACGAACCAATCATAGTCGCGCAGGAAGGTGGTAGAAATGTCGTCATAGAAGGAAATAGGCGTCTTGCCGCAGTCAAATTGCTCTTGGAGCCCAAACTTGCAGAGAGCCTTGACGTGGATGTCCCCACTATTACGGCAGAATCCAAAGATGCACTCCGTGAACTCCCTGTCATTGTAGACACGCGAAGAAAGGCCTGGCGATACCTTGGCTTTAAGCATGTGAACGGTCCGGCCAAATGGAGTAGCTATGCCAAGTCTCGATACATAGCAGACGTACATAGGAGATTCAACGTACCGCTAGAGGGCATCGCCAGGCAAATTGGCGATACACATAGGACAGTGCAAAGGCTGTTCAGAGGTCTGATGGTTATTGAGCAGGCAGAGCAAATGGGACTCTTCGATCGCGAGGATCGCTATAACAGACACTTTTCATTCTCACATCTATATACCGGAATTGACTACGACGGAATCGCTTCTTTTATTGGCTTGCGACCGGAAACCGAAGAAAGCCAGGAGCCGGTTCCACCCGATAAGAGAAATGAACTGAGAGATCTCTGCAACTGGCTATATGGCAGCAGGAAGGACGATAAGAGACCCGTCATCCGGTCCCAAAATCCCGACCTGAGACAACTCAATGAGGTCCTAAAAGAAGGAGAAGCTGTCGCTGCTCTTCGCGCGAGAAAAGAACTATCAATTGCTTTTGAAATAAGCAGGCCATCATCGACTGTCTTTGAGGAGTCCCTTTATGACGCAAAAAGAGATCTTGAAAAAGCTAGGAGCTTGGTCTCAACCGGTTACGATGGTTCAGATCAACTGTTGACGATTGCGAACGATGTCGCCGAGTTGGCTGTCGATCTCTACGACGATATGTACAGAAAGCATAGTCCTCGTAAACATCCGAGGACAGCTAGGGACGGGTAATGTTCAAGTGGCCAGGGGTACCGTCCCCATTTGCGGATGAGCACGAGCTTGCCGACTTCGTGGAATTGAAGTGCTGGCAGGAAGGTCATACATCAGCAGTTGCCTTAGAACGATCCCTAGGCCGAGTTGCCGATTATGTACACACTGGTGGGGTTAGTGAAGAAGAAGAAATCCCCGTGTACGTTGAAAATGCATTCATGGAAATTGAAAGGCGTACTGAGGCTTGCGGAGAAGGATACCCATTTCGCCTCGGTGAGAAAGGCGATACACTTTACTTCCCCTTATACGAGAAGGAGTGGAAGCAGGCCATCTATAAGTATTTGCTTCTGGCGACGAGACTCAATATGAGGGATGACCGGAACCACGCTGGAATTGATGGAACCTTACTTCTTGAAGAGCTTTCTGCAGAAACATGCAGGGAGTATTTCGGTGATCGTTCGGAGAGTATGGTGTTCGGCACAGCTGCTGGGGGCCTTGGTTTCAAGGAAAAGGTCAACGGTCTTTGCGCAAGCATAGGAGAAGGCAATGGATACGAGGCTAAGGGTAACAAAAAAGTGCGCGAAAAAGACGGAAAGCTAGATGTCGCGGCGTGGAAACACTTTTCAGATCGTCTCCCAGGTAAGTTCATTGCATTCGGTCAATGTAAGACGGGAACACACTATAGGGATGATCTTCCCAATCTTCGACCGGAGTCTTTCTGCGCCAAATGGATGCAATCCATGCCTGCCGTGGTGCCTATGCGGATGTTCTTCCTTGCTGAGGCACTGCCTCAGGGAGACTTCTACAATCTCGGATCTGATGCTGGCCTTCTGTTTGATAGGTGCAGGATTGTTGACTACAGTAATCTTGTCAGTAAGAGTATTCTGGCTAAGGTTGAAAACTGGACTGTTGCTGCTGCTAGTGCGACTGGCTTGCCGAATCGTTAGTAATCTCAAGCGACAATGGATGACTAACGAACACTTCCCTGCGACTCTCACATTGCGGCTTCGCGCACCTATGTGTGATTGAACTTTGCCCACGCGTGCAACCCTCTTACCTTTCTTCATTCTCCCCCGCCGAACATATTATGTAGATTGCTGTCCCGCAAACCCTTAGGCGGTGCGGATTCAAGAGAGGCTTCAATTAGATAGTGACCCTGAGATCGTTGCCGCTCCATGGTGAGGCGATGCATTTCAAGACTGTCGGCCGGCTGAGTCATGGAAAACCGAACGCATGCTTAGGGCGGCGATCGGTAGGGCACGGGCGCATGGTTGAAACAGCAGAATCTCTGGTACGCGTCTCATGATCCCGGTTCGCATCTGCAAGACCAAGAATGTGGTGAGGCCGGGCAACACGCGTCTTCTTGTGCAGTTCTCTACAGGAATTCAGTATTCTGGTATCATGCAAGCGTAATGGAACGACGATGTTCCAGGAACGATGATGTTCTTGAGATTGGGTGGTGGTTCCGTGCAAGACAAACATAAGGCTGAATTGGCTCAGCGATTCATCAAGGCCGTAGATTACCTGAACCGTCAGGTGCACGCGTGCGGCCTTGACGAGTGGGGAGGTCTGGATATGACCATTCCCCAGATCAAGACGTTGGTCTTGCTGGAGCGATCGGGCCCCCTGCGCATGGGCGATATTGCTAACTTTCTTAGGCGAGCCCTCTCCGCCACGACGACGGTTGTAGATCGCTTAGTAGAAAAAGAGCTGGTGGACCGCGCCTGGGACCCAAACGATCGAAGAGTTGTAATCTGCAGACTGACAGACAAGGGACAACACGCGATGGAACGCTTCTGGAGGATTCGCCGGGAGCGACTGCAGTTGATGGCGGACATTCTGGAAGTGGAACAGTTGGAAATCGTGGTACAGGGCTTGGAATTGATGCGCTCGGTGGATAGGCAAATGCAGGATCTATCCGCCTCTTAGAAGTCTATTGGGTAGGCTGCGATCACCCGTCTCATTCTGTAATTCATAGGGCAGTCTCGATCTGCCCACTCTAGACCCCCGGAAACCTAAGCCCATAGCCGCACGGACGCAGGGCGGGCGCCCGGCTAGCAACTTAGGGTTGCCCTCTTGGCCCAAGCTCGCGCAGTAGTTAGGTACGCTCAGGACCGCCTTCACAGTTGAAGCTTAGACCAAACGCCCCTACCATATCGCAACAAATCTTCGATGATTCTGCTCGCCAACCCTACGCTCAATGCGTGGAAGCGGCCACCGCGATAGGCACGCGCGATGAATGCGGTCGGCCCACTCTTCCTGTAACTGACGGCCACCTACCTATGCCTTCGCCTTTACGTGGCTGCCACATGGACACTCCTCCAAATCATCTAAAGACTTTGAACAGCAGCGATTATTGTGGTCGAATAGCCGCTGCGGTAGTGTATAATGCAATCAAAGCTGTGGTAAGCGTCTCTTCAGAGGGATTAGGGTGGCGCTGCTGCAGGGGGGAAAGGGATAGGTACGCATGGCAGCCACGGCAGACGCGCTCACGCCGCACGAGTACAGGCGGATTCATCGTCTTTTGCTGCGCAGTCGGCGCACCGCGGGCAGAGAGCACGAGCAGATTCCAAAGCACTACCTGCAGTTGCCGGCTGAGGAATTGGATCAACGTATCGCTGCGGTACGGCAGAAACTCGCCGAGCGCGTGCTCATCCTGGGGCACCACTACCAACGGGATGAGGTCATTAAGTACGCCGATCTGCGCGGCGACTCTTTCAAGCTTGCCACTTTTGCCGCTAACCAGCGCGATTCCGAATACATCATCTTCTGCGGCGTGCATTTCATGGCGGAAAGCGCCGATATACTCACGGCCCCGCACCAATCGGTGATTTTGCCCAACCCTACGGCCGGTTGTTCCATGGCCGACATGGCTGATATCGACGATATCGTGGAGTGCTGGGAGCAACTTACCGACGCAGTGGGCGAATCCATCGTGCCGGTTACGTATATGAACTCCACCGCGGTGCTCAAGGCTTTTTGCGGCGCGCACGGCGGCATTGTGTGCACTTCATCCAACGCCGCCGCTGTTTACGAGTGGGCGATGGAGCGCGGCGAGAAGATACTCTTCTTCCCAGACCAGCATCTGGGCCGCAACACGGGTCTGAAGTTCGGTATTCCCCTGGATGAGATGGTGGTTTGGGACCCGGTGCAGCCTGTGCTGGGCGGCAACACAGAAGCGGACGTGCGCAAAGCCCAGGTGATCTTGTGGAAGGGCTGGTGCTCGGTGCACACGCGATTCACGGTTAAGCAAATAGAGTTTGCCCGCAGGCAGCACCCGGACGTGAACGTAATCGTCCATCCGGAGTGCCCCATGGAAGTGGTGCAGGCTGCCGACTACAACGGCTCCACCGAGTTCATCCTCAAGACCATTACCGAAGCGCCCGCCGGTACCGCCTGGTCGGTCGGGACCGAGATCAACATGGTCAACCGCATGGCCGACGAGAATCCCGATAAGAAGATCTTCTGCCTCGATCCTATCGTCTGCCCCTGCTCTACCATGTACCGCATCCATCCGGCCTACGTCGCGTGGGTGATGGAAGACCTCCTGGAAGACAAGGTCACGAACCAAGTGAGCGTCGATCCCGACGTGGCGCACTGGGCCGTAGTTTCCCTCAACCGCATGCTCACCGTGCACTGAGGGCGAGCCGGCTGAGTAACTCCCTCAGCGAGGTCTTGTGGTAAAGATCAGCGGCTCTAGCCATTTCCCGGTAAGCTGCAACCCTAGCCCTTAGGTACGACTATCTTCTTGCTCGCCAAAGTCAAGCTAGATTCTTCTTATGACAATGAAAACATCCCATGTGATATGACAAATAATGTATAGAGGGGAGAGTCGGCACGGCGGAAGAGAATCTTGACGTTCAGCAGACTAGACATGGAGAAATCGGCAATTGAATAAGGTTACCTCCTTACCTGAGAGCGTTCTTGAGCCGTTAGCAAGATTGGTCGGAGAGTGTGGAACTGGATCCCAAATCTCTCGGGTTCTGTATGATCATGGACTTGAAGATAAGTTTGGTGAATCTACCAAGTGGAGACGTCTGTATCATGTGTTCCTCACTACTCAGAAGCGCGATGGAAGTGCAAATAGAGTATTGGGCTTGATTGAGTCCTTCCTCCATCCTGCTCGGTTTGTTGGCAACAGCGAGACATACGAGATCCATCGTAGCGAGATAAACGCCACTCTATCCTTTTTTGGACTCAAAATAGGAGTCGACGGGAAATTCAGAGAGGTAGAAGTCGCGCAGTCGTTAAGCGAGGCGGAGCGCCGAGCCAATACAATCCATGCGAAGTTTCGCGGCAGACGCATGCATCCGGAAGTGGCAAAATACTGTCGCGCCGAACTAATGAATGATGACTATTTTCATGCTGTTCTAGAAGCGGTTAAAGGACTGGCTCAGCGCATTCGCGACGAATCTAAGGTTGAAGCAGATGGAGCTGCACTCGTTGACCAGGTCTTCTCAGTCAAACAGCCGATTTTAGTCTTTAACATGTTGCAGACTGAGACGGAGCAAAGCGAGCATAAAGGACTTGCTTTGCTTTTGAAGGGTTGCTTTGCAGCCATTAGAAATCCTCGTGCTCATGAACCTAGGATACTTTGGAAGGATGAGGAAGATGCAGCAGATTGCTTCACTCTGATTTCATTTCTGCATTGGAAATTGGATGACTGTGTACCTACCAGGCCAGATCAGGTCGGTGTTTGATGGACGCTAGCAAATAGCGCTAATCCCCTGACTTTCTAATCTTTGGCAGTCCCGCGTTTGTGCAGTATACTGACACGAGCGCGGGACGTTTTCGTGTTGCCTGCGCATACTTTTCCCCCGGAGGATGATGCCCATGCAACCGAATAGGATTCGCGAGAAACTGAACGCCGGTGAGCCGACCTTAGCAACGCACGTGCATACCACGTGGCCTGGGATGATCGAGGTGATCGGCTTGACCGGAATCTATGACTACGTCGAGTTCGTCGCCGAGTATGCGCCGTTCAACCTGCACGACCTGGAGAACTTCTGCCGTGCCGCGGAGTTGCACAATCTTTCGACCATGATCAAGGTCGACCAAGCGCCCCGCAGTTTCTTGGCCCAGCGTGCCATCGGCGCCGGTTTCCAAAGTGTGCTCTTTGCCGACAGCCGCACCGTGGCGGACGCCGAGGAGTGTGTGCGCGCGGTGCGGGCGGACACGCCGGAGGCCCGCGGCATCCACGGCGTGGCCATGCGGCGCGCCTGGTATATGTCGTACGGCGCCGGGCCGGATTACCCCCAAGCGCTGGACGACATCGTGGTGGCCCTGATGATCGAAAGGCAGTCCGCCGTAGATCATCTGGACGAATTCTTGGCGGTCAAGGGTGTCGACATGGTGCAGTGGGGACCCGCTGACTACGCCATGAACATCGGCCGGGCTGGCGAATTCCAGCACCCGGACGTGAAAGCCGCCGAAAAGAAGGTGTTCGAGACGTGCCTGGCGAAAGGCATTCCGCCCCGCGCCGAGATCAACTCGGTTGACCAAGCCCAGCGCTTCCTCGATATGGGTGTGCGCCACTTCTGTATGGGCACCGACATCAACATTATCCACGACTGGCTTAAGCAGCAGGGCGATACACTGCGCACATTGTTGAGCTAAGCCTAAGCGTCCAACGACTTAGACGCAGCGCGTGACGTGCTCCTGCACCTGGGCACTGCACGCGCGCAGCATTAACTTTTCTCGCAATAGCTCCTTTGCATAGGCCAGTCAAGAGAAGACAAGCGCGGAAGCAATCCTGAATGTACGACTACCTTCGCCATCGCATTCAGCTAGAGTACTCGGCAGCGTGGCGCGTCGCCGTCAGCGGTCTGCTCGCGGGCATTGCGCTACCGGCCGTAGTGTGGCTGGTCGCTCTGCTCCTCAGTCGTTGGGTGTCATGGCTAACGGGCGGGCTTCTCTGGATTGGTATTGGCGGTGTGCTCTACCTGGGTGTGACGGGCGCGTTGGCAGCGCTCGCAAATCAGCGGGTCAGTCAGCGCAATGATCTCGGGCTCGTTGCCGGCGCAGCAACGCTTCTCGTGCTTTGCCTACCCCTCGGTCTGCTGATCGCCCAGAACTTCACCGTAGGAGTTGAGATTGGATTCATCGCCAATCTCCGCGCGGCGTTTACCCTCGCGGCGTTTCAGCAAGCGCTCATTCCGACACTAGTAGGCGGATTACTGCTGAGCACAGTGTGGGCAACGCTCCTCGTTCCCGTTATGGCGCAGCTCGGCGACGCCGACTGGCAAGCGATTATGGACCGCATGGTGAACGAGACGTACCATCGGGACTGGATCGCCTACAATCAGAACTACATCGACCTAAAGAAGATTGCTTACTACCTCAAGACCGGCCAGCCGGAGAAGGCCGCAGAGCTAGAAGCCGAAGCCGCCAAGCGCGCGCAGCACATCCCGCCACGTGGATCTCCTAATGATTAAGTCTGTACGAGTATGGTTTCGCTGCTTTGTGCGAGCGCGTTCTTGGGGCCCGGAACTCGTGCTCTTTATAGTTGCGCTGGTCCTGAGCGTAGCTGCGCGCCAGGGAGAGCCGCTGCCGTTCGACGTGTCTGCGGGCGCGGTAATCCAGTCCTGGCAATTCCCATTCTTGGACCCGGTATTGCTGGCAATAAGTGCAATAGGTTGGTTCCGCATTGCGGCGCCAATCACTATCGGTGTCGTTGTTTTGCTGGCGGTTGTCGGCTGGCGGTGGCAGGCGCTCATTCTCGGCGCCGCGGCGCTTACCGGACATCTGCTTAACCAAATACTGAAAGCTCTCATTGAACGCCCGCGGCCGGAATTGGCAGCGGAAGAGTTGGCCGCGCTTGGAGTGGACACTTTTGCCTTTCCCAGTGGTCACGCCCAGTCGTTTACGATCTTCTACGGCTTCCTCGCCTATCTGATATGGCAGCATGCCCGGCGGCCGTGGCTGCGTTGGCTCGGTGTCTCCAGCATGCTCATGATGGTAGTCCTGGTAGGCATTTCACGCGTTTACCTAGGCGTTCACTGGCCGAGCGACGTGGTGGGAGCGTATAGTATCGGCATACTGTGGCTGCACGTGTGGATACGAGCGCAGCGTGCCTGGAGCGCCGCGAAACAGCAGCTCGCGGGTACGGTGAAAAGCGAGCCTTAAGCTACTGAAATGGAGCCTACCGAAATTTCTCCCACCGCAGTGCCGAATCGACTTGTAGCGTGAGAACCGAGTGGCTAGAATAGTGTGGGTAGACTTTGTGTCTACTTTCACACGCAGATACGATGAGGGTGAGAAAACTTGTTGCTGACTGGGATACCGTGGCAGTTGAGCGGACTCTAAGTCCTAGCCCTCTTAAAAAAGATATCGTCTACATGGGAGTGAGCGACAGAAATGGCTGAGGCATGCCGGCACGGGATTGGAGTTCGGTGCTTCTTTACTTGGGGTCTTACCAAATTCCGCAAGAATGCGACCTCCGGCAAACGGACAGGCGGAATGCGAAATACGTTTCGCCGCAAGGAGGCAGCGTAGCATGCACTCTCCGAAACATTCACCGGGTTGGTGGCTTTCGCGGCTAGTCATTGGCGCCATCGCCATCGCCATCCTTGTCGGCTGTGGGGGGGTGGACTATCCGCAGACCACGCTCTTCCCACGATCGGATAACAATCAGGTCATCAACGATCTCTATGCCCCCCTTACCTGGCTGGCGATCGTCATTTTCTTGCTTGTACAAGGCTTGCTCCTCTACTCAATATTCCGCTTTCGCGTGCGCAGTGGCGACAACAGCATCCCCCCGCAAATTCATGGCAACACGCGCCTGGAGATTGCCTGGACGCTCGCTCCATCAATTGTCGTCATTCTTATGCTCATCTTGACGTACCAGGCAATGGCCCAAATTGAGGCGGATCCACCGGCGGACGCCCTCCGGGTGCGCGTTATCGGTCACCAATGGTGGTGGGAAATTCACTATCTCGATCATGACGTGGTTACTGCCAATGAGATTCATATTCCAATTGACCGTGCAGTGTATTTCGAGCTTCAGTCTGACGACGTAATTCACTCCTTCTGGGTGCCGCGTCTCATGGGTAAGCGTGACTTGATGCCGGGATCCACAAACACCATCTGGTTTACGCCACAGGAAGAGGGCTTATTCCTTGGGCAATGCGCCGAGTACTGCGGTACGGCGCACGCGCAAATGCGTTATCACGTGGTCGTCGAGTCCGAGATGGCATTTAACGACTGGCTGGAGCGGCAAGGGCGGCCCGCGGTGGAGGTGACCGGCGATGCTGCCGCAGGCGCGGAGCTCTTCGTTAGTCGTGCCTGCGTGACGTGTCACACAATTCGCGGCACCGATGCCATTGGCACCATTGGCCCGGACCTCACCCACGTTGGCAGTAGGGCGCATATCGCCGGTGGCATTCTAGAGAATACTCCAGCAGACGTTACGCTTTGGCTGAGCGATCCACAAGGCGTGAAGCCGGGCAATGAGATGATTCTACCGATTGAGTTGAGCCAAGAGGATATCCGCTTGCTCACGGCGTACATTACCGCCCTCAGGTAGCTAGGGAAAGTATGTGAAAATGCTCACAAACCATGTAATAATGGGATGGATAGTAGCGCGTATTCGATCTGCTGTATCAGGTACGGTCACGTCTGTGCAGCGAGGAGTGACGGTATGGCAACACTAACAGGCGTACGCACGCAGGAACGCGTTTCCACTAGGGCGGAGATCTGGAGTTGGATCACCACCATCGATCATAAGCGTATCGGCGTGCTTTATTTTACAACGTCCCTTATGTACTTTCTTATTGCCGGACTCGAAGCACTGCTTATTCGGATTCAGCTTGCTACACCCGAGGGCAAGCTCCTCGATTCCGACACGTACAACCAGCTTTTTACAATGCACGGCACGGCTATGGTCTTCATGGTGGCTATGCCGATGGCGGCGGCGTTCTTCAACTTCCTCATACCGCTGATGATTGGCGCGCGCGACGTGGCTTTTCCGCGCCTGAACGCCTTTAGCTATTGGACGTTCCTTGGCGGCAGCCTCTTGATGCACAGTAGCTTCCTGTTCGGCCAGGCGCCGGACGGCGGTTGGTTTGGCTACGCGAACCTGACGACCAAGGAGTACTCCCCCGGTCTGAGCATCGACTTTTGGGGGCTGGGCTTGTTGGTATTGGGTGTCGCGTCGGTAGCCGCGGCCCTTAACTTCATCATCACGATCATCAACCTGCGGGCGCCGGGTATGAGGCTCATGCGCATGCCCGTATTCGTCTGGATGACCTTCGTTACGTCCTTCCTAATCATCTTCGCTTTTCCCGCGATTACGGCCGCCCTGATCTTCCTGGAATTCGACCGCATGTTTGGAACGAATTTCTACGAGGTGGCCGAGGGCGGCGACCCGATGCTCTGGCAACATCTCTTCTGGGTCTTCGGACACCCGGAGGTCTACATCTTGGTCTTGCCGGGATTCGGCATTGCCTCTGAGATTCTGCCAACGTTTTCGCGCAAGCCGATCTTTGGCTACAGCGCCATGGTCTTCGCCGCCGTGTCGATCGGCTTCCTGGGCTTCAGCGTGTGGGCGCACCACATGTTCACCACCGGCATGGGCACCATTGCCGATGCGGCCTTCGCCGGTTCAACCATGTTGATTGCCATTCCAACCGGCATCAAGATGTTCAACTGGGTTGCTACCTGCTTCGGCGGCCGCATCCGACTAACGACGCCGATGTTGTTTGCACTTGGTTTTCTCACGACGTTTCTCATCGGCGGGCTAACCGGCCCGATGCTGGCGGCCGTACCGCTGGACCTGCACTTCCAGGACACCTACTTCGTTGTCGGTCACTTCCATTACGTGCTCTTCGGCGGTCTCATTCTGGCATTGATGGGCGGAGTCTACTACTGGTACCCCAAAATCACCGGGCGCATGATGAGCGAGAGAATCGGCAAGTGGCACTTCTGGCTCATGTTCCTGGGCATGAACTTCACCTTCTTCCCGATGCATTTCGTGGGCGTCGACGGCATGCCGCGCCGCGTCGGCACGTATGCCGCCGGCATGGGCTGGGATTTCTGGAACATGTTCATCACCATCAGCGCCTTTCTCATTGGCGTCTCGATCCTGGTGTTCCTCTGGAATTTCGTAGCTAGTTACGTCAAAGGCGAGCCCGCCGGCAACGACCCGTGGGACGCGCGCACGTTGGAGTGGTCAATACCCAGCCCGCCGCCAGAACATAACTTCGATGAAATCCCGCAAGTAACCCACCGTGATCAGGTGTGGTGGGACAAGTATGGTGACGGACACGGCGATGCAGCGGAGCTCAGCAAGACCAGCGCGGCCGTTGCCGAACATGCGGACGAGTCTGACGAAGAGCATGAAGTTCACATGCCGAACCCATCGTACTGGCCGCTCTTGGTCGGCGCCGGCTTTACGATTGCGGCTGCCGGCTTGATGATCCACATCGCCGTCTCGATTTTCGGCGTAGCGTGGACGATTATTGCAATCTATGCGTGGTCGCTGGAACCTGCGTCCACTCCAACCGAAGAACACTAGCTTGAGGAGAGTCTCTTGATGAGTGATGCAGCACTTGCCCGCGAGGCGCCGGAAGAGCATCCAACGACGACCGGACTGAACCACCGCAAGATACTGATGTGGGCCTTTCTCGGCTCAGAGTGCATCTTCTTTGGTTCATTGATCACCACCTACCTCGTATACCGGGGCAGGAGTGTTGTCGGTCCATACCCCAATGAGATTCTCAATGTGCCGGTTACGTCGCAGAGTACGTTCGTGCTCCTGATGAGCAGTTTGGCGATGGTGCTCGCGCTCGCAGGATTTGTAAGGGCCGACAGTGCGCGCAAAGGCTCCGATGAACATCGCAGCGCGCTCCGCAAAGGGCGGATTTGGCTCTCGATGACGGCCTTGCTCGGCACCATATTCCTCGGCTATCAGGTCGTGGAGTTCTACACGTTCGTGCACGAGGGCCTAGGGCTGACAACCAACCTCTTTGGCTCCACGTTCTTCGTGCTCACCGGTTTTCACGGTACGCACGTCGGTGTGGGCGTCCTCTGGCTCGTCTCACTCGTGGTGCTGAGTTTCTTCGGCAAGGTCAAGCCGCTTGACGTGGAGCTGGGCGGCCTCTACTGGCACTTTGTCGACATTGTCTGGATTATCATCTTTACGCTTATCTACCTAATCCCGTCGTAAGCTAAGGTGCTGCAGGCACCTGTGAGGAGGAGAGAGTGGGCACAGACGCAACACATAGCAATGAGGCACACGCCACCACTGGACATTACGTCCGCATTGCCATCATCCTTACCGTGCTCACCATCCTTGAAGTCGCCACGTACTACGTGAACATCCCCTTTGCGCCGTTGGTAACGCTGCTACTGGTCTTGGCCGGTACTAAGTTTGTCTTGGTAGTTGCGTACTACATGCACCTGCGCTACGACAGCAAGCTGTTCGCGGGCTTCTTCTTCTTTGGGTTCACTGTTGAGATACTCTTGCTGATTACGCTCCTCGTCCTCTTCGGCATCCGCTCAGGATAATGGTCGGCACACTGACGACTCTCGCGGTTGCGGCAAGCTGCGGCTTCGTTAGCCTCTTCTATGCCATTGGCGTAACGCGGGCGCAACGGCGCGGCCGAGCCACGCCGCCAATGTGGCGTAGGACCTCCTTCGGCGCAGGCATTGCCCTCCTGCTCATTTCCCTCATTGGGCCGGTGGATACGCTCTCCGGGCAGTATTTCACCATGCACATGATCCAGCACCTGCTGTTGATGCTCATCGTGCCGCCGCTGCTGTTACTGGGTGCGCCGGTCGTGATGGTGCTGCGGGGCCTGCCGTCCTTCCTGCAGCGGCCGGTTTTCGTGACCGTGGCGCGCAACCGCGTCATGCGCCGCATTACACACACGCTGCTCCATTCCCACGTTGCGCTT
Source organism: Chloroflexota bacterium (assembly GCA_965219505.1). Classification (GTDB taxonomy): domain Bacteria; phylum Chloroflexota; class UBA11872; order VXOZ01; family VXOZ01; genus VXOZ01. The sequence goes on from OZ244775.1 coordinate 100,848, forward strand.
GGCTTATTTCTCGCTACGCTCTGGCTCTGGCACACGCCGCTGCTCTATTCGGCGGCGGTGGATGACGAGATCGTGCACGTGCTGGAACACACCACGTTCTTCTGGCCGGCTATCTTCTTCTGGTGGAACGTGGTCGACTCATGGCCGTTTCGAGCGCGCCTTTCCGCGCCGCGCCGCCTGCTCTACATCTTCTTCGCCACAGCAGGGCTCAAACTCGTGGGGGTCCTCATCACGGTCTCCGGCCGAGTGCTCTACACCGCGTATCTCCTTCAGCGTGAAGGTACGGCGCTAAGTGCACTAGACGATCAGCGCATCGGCGGCTTGATCATGTGGATGGGCGGCGGTCTCTACATGTTGTTGCCCTTGGCCGTTATCTTCTTCCGCTGGGCGCAACAGGATGCCATGGCCTCACCCACGCCTTCGGATCGCCAGTCAGCGGCTGCGGTACCCTCACCGCAGAGCAACCCGTGCGAGCCGCTCTAGACCGCCGTTCGCTCACCTGCCTAAGATAAGCGGAGCATCCTCAGCCCGCGAACGGGCGCGCGATTGGCGCATCTCGCAGTATGCGTCCAGTGCGAGTAACGTAGCCGGATTAAGGATATTGAGTTAGGGCCGCTATCGTATGCGCGATCTTGCAGATAGCACCGCAGCTTCAGACTACACGCGCAGCCTGGAGCGCAACGTGTGGAAATTCTACCTGCTGAAGTGCGCCTGGGGTGTGCGCTGGGGAACCCTGCTGCCTATTTTTGCTATCTACTTCTTAGACCGCGGCATCTCCCTCACCGGCTTCATGATACTCATGGCTACGCTCAACCTCTCCAGTATCGCCTCGGAATTGCCCACGGGCCTCTTTGCCGACCGCTTTAGCCGCAAGTGGAGCATTTTCGTGGGCGCGCTCATCGGTAGCGTGGGCGTCATCCTGCTCATACTCGCCACGAGCTACATCGTCTTCATGGTTGGCTTCGTCGTGGTCGGCGTTGGGGCGGCGTTCGCTTCCGGGGCGGACATAGCGCTCTTCTACGACTCCATCAAAGGTGCGGGACTGGAAGGGCGATTTCAAACCCTCTTGGCGCGCGCTCTAGCCATTGAAAATATCAGCATGGTCGGGGGTACGCTCATCACCGGCGCCATAGCGGGCCCAACCGGCCTCACGGGGCCGTTCTGGGCGAGTGCCGTCTCACTCATATCCGCGGCGGGAATTGCCCTTTGGTTTGCTGAACCTGCCATCCTACGTGATGCGCCTACGTCGTCCCAGTCGACGGCCTTTCGGGATAGAGCGCGGGAATACTTTTTCCACCTCAAGGCTACGGTTCAGACCATAACCCACAACCGGGAACTGGTGGGTTTGGTGGTGGTCTATGTGGTAATGATGCGCGCCTACTTCTTGACCGAGCGTCCCTTTGGCGGACCCTACCTCACGTCGCTTGGGTTGTCCCCATCCCAACTTGGGTATCTCTATGCCCTTTTCTATGGGGTAATGTCGCTCTTCATGCTCGGCTCACCGCGCATTCGCGCGTTATTGTGGGGCAGCGAACGCGCCGCCATCCTTTCCCTCGGCATACTCGGCATGGCGTCCCTCGTCGTACTGGTCAACGCGCCGCTCAGGCTGATCGTCATTGTGGGTATGCTTGGCGTGTACGTGATGATCGGCCTGCTCCACCCGCTCATGCAGGAGAGCCTCAACCGACGCCTTGTTTCCGCCCAGCGGGCTTCCTGCCTTTCACTGGTCCAAGCGTCCAACTACTCGCTGGGTCTGATGGTAGGGCCCGCACTGGCCGCCGTTGCGGATAATTTTGGCCTAGCAACCGGTCTACTCGTATTCCAATGGACGTTTGTGCCGGCCATCCTCCTCGCGGCACTCCTGGCTTGGCGTGTGCTGATTCCCCCCGCGCGACGCGTGGAAACTTCAAGCAGTGGCGGAGATGGGTAACGGTATGCGCCAGGCGTGTGTTCGCAGCAGAACCTGGGAGGACGCGCAGTGTCCCCTTTCCTTTTCACGGGAATCTTCTCAAAACCTGAGCACAGGCGCAGAGTTCCCTCACCATCGAGGAGACCTTTGCGTAACCGTGCTAGACCGGCGGTGTTTGGGCTGGATCGGGTGGGTCTCCCCCTCACCCTGACCCTCTCCCCGGGAGGGTGTCTCAAAAGTGCATTGCTCAGTGTAGACTTGCCCTTCGACAGGCTCAGGGCGAACGGAAAAGGCAAGTCCCGTTCGTGCTGAGTGGGCTTCGCGAAGCCCGTGTCGAAGCACGATTTTGCTTATCGAGTCAACTTATGAGACAGCCTCCCAGGGAGAGGGAGTAAATTTTGCGCCGCTGGCCGAAGATGTGAATCGGACTGGAAGTCCGCGCATGCCCCGCACCCCGATACGGGAGTCTCCGCTGGGAGAGGGAGGTCTTGGTAGGTCTTGCGGACATCTTTTCGCCCGCTTTAGATTAGACTCTTGCTGCTGACTGTGGTTGTGCAAGAGTCGCCTTGAGGGGGAGGGTTAGGCTGAATCTCATCAGTTTACCCAAGTAACACCCGAGAAGAAACTCGCAGGGCTACGCTTCGTCGGCAAGCAGCCTGTCCACCAGACCCTCCAACTCTTCATCAGAAAAAAAGTGGATGCGGATCGTGCCCTGCTTGCCGCGGCGCTTGATTTCCACTTTCGTCGCAAGCGTGCGCCGGAGCAGGTCTTCCCATTCGCCGCTGCGCGCATCTGGGGACTTGGTGCGAGGAGAGCGCGGCGATCCCAGTAATCGCTTGACGAGTCGCTCGGTCTGGCGCACGTTCAGTCCGCGTCTTTCTATCTCAGCTAACGCATGTATTTGCAGCTCAGGCGAAAGCCGTACCAGGGCCCGCGCGTGGCCTTCGCTGATCGCATCCGCGGCGAGCGCTTCTTTTACGGCTGTGGCAAGATTCAGCAAACGCAGCGTATTTGCTACGGCGGAACGACTCTTGCCGACGCGCGCCGCCACCTGCTCTTGGGTAAGGCCGAATTCGCTGATGAGCGCCGCATACGCCTCGGCCGTTTCGAGCGGCGAGAGGCTTGAACGCTGCAGGTTTTCGACCAGCGCGATTTCCAACGCTTCGCGGCTACCGGTGGGTCGAATGAGAGCGGGAATCGTGGCGAGGCCCGCTTGCTGAGCCGCGCGCCAGCGGCGTTCGCCGACGATCAACTGATACACGCCTTCCTCTGGCTGGCGGCTGACCACCACCGGCTGCAGAATGCCGTGCTCGCGGATGGATTGCGCAAGCTCTTCCAACTCTTCTTTAACGAACGTCTGGCGCGGCTGCAGCGGATTGGGGCGAATACGCTCCACCGGTATGTCCTGCAGACCTGACTCCGGCAGCAACGCCTCGAGTCCTCGTCCTAAGCCACGTCTACGAGACACTCTTTACCCTCTCCTCGAAGTCTTGCCGGTGAGATACGGCATGCTAACGGTCACCATCACTATTTCCAGACGCTTCTAAGAGGGTGTGTGAAAAGAGTATCCCTTCATCCTTCGACAGGCTCAGGACGAACGGACACTGCCTTTTCTGGCGGATTCTTGTTTCTTCCGTTCGTGGTGAGCCTGTCGAACCATGAACGGCGATTGGCTGAGAACTTCTCACACACCCTCTAAGATTTCCTCTGCCAAGTGGCGATACCCTTCGGCCCCTTTCGAAAAGGGATCGTACTCCAGAATCGTGCGTCCATGGCTGGGCGCTTCCGCCAGGCGCACGTTGCGGGCAATCACGGTCTCGAACACCTGACCCGGTAAGTGCGACCGCACCTCGTCGCGCACTTGCTGCGATAAGCGAGTACGCACGTCGTACATCGTCATGAGTATGCGCACGCGACCCAGCGTCGGGTGCAACCCGCTGCGCACCCGCCTAACCGTATCCAGCAATTGCGCCAGTCCTTCCAATGCCAAGTACTCACACTGTACTGGAATTATCACCTCATCGGCAGCGCAAAGGCCGTTCACCGTGAGCATGCCGAGCGACGGCGGACAGTCTATCAGAATGTAAGCGTACGCATCGCGCAGCGGCGCGAATGCAGCTCGCAAGAGGTATTCGCGCTCCGGCAGTTCCACGGCCTCCGTCTCCAAGCCCGCCAGCGCAGGACTCGATGGCAGCACCCAGAGATTGGGCACGTTCTCGACAGGTACGGTGAGGTCCTGCATGAGCGCATTGCCGCGCAGCACGTGGTAGATGCTTGGATCGTCTTTGGGGATGCCCAAGCCGCCGGTGGTGTTCGCCTGCGGGTCCAAGTCCACCAGGAGCACCGTCTGTTTGTGCAAAGCAAGGTACGCGCCCAGGTTGACGGCGGTGGTCGTCTTGCCCACGCCGCCCTTTTGGTTGGCAACAGCGATGACCGTGCTCATGGGTATACCGTGCGTGAAACATATGTCGGTGCAATGCCGTTAGCATTCTTTGGAGGCACGGCATCACACCAGAGTCGCTGCAATAGGAGACGGCCGCCCACTACGGCAGCAACACAACGCGGTCATGGCGGGCGGCTTCATAGAAGGCCAGGCACACGGCCAGGTTTTGCCGTCCGTCCTCGACCGTGGCCGGCAGCGGCGTGCCGTTCATTACGTGATCCACCATGAGATCAATGCTGCTCCCGCTCTGACTCTGCACACTATCGGAGAGCACCCAGCCCTGCCAGGGCGCAAAGTTGCCCCGCACCGCCAGCTTGCCGGAGATGCCGTCGGTAGCGATCTGCCCCTCCGTGCCAACGAGCTGAAACGCGTGCATGCCCGAGTCAGGACCGCTGGACCACGTAACTTCCAGTGTCGCCACCACACCGTTATCAAACGTGAGGGTCGCCACGCCGAAGTCTTCCAGCGGAATGTCCTTGTGAACCAAGTTCGCCGTAGCGCCGGTCACGCGCACCACCTCCGCCTGCAGCAACTTGCGCAGCATGTGAACGTCGTAGATGGAGTGGTCGATCCAGCCGCCGCCAGGGGCTTTGGTCTCATCCAGCCACCAGGTGCGGGCCACGTGCACGCCGGGCCACTCCTGTGTGGGCAGACCACCCCGCCGGATTACGGTGGCGCTAATAGGCCGCCCGATGCGCCCTTCCTCCAGCCACTGGGCATACTGCCGCGCCGCGCCGCCACCCGCCTGAAGGGCTTCCAGCGGGTAGAAGCCAACGCCGGCTTGCTCGACCGCCGCCACAACGGCATCGGCGTCTGTCAATGTCAAAGCCATGGGTTTCACGCAGATGATGTGCTTGCCGTGCTGCGCCGCCTCTTGGCACAGCGCGGGCGCTTCTGCCGTAGTGCACGCCGCCACGACCACGTCCACGTCATCCCGCCGCACGATTTCGTGATAGTCGTCGGTCGTATAGGCAATGTAATGGTCTCGTGCCGTAGCCTCCAGGTACGCCGTCTGGCGGTGCGCCGCCGCCGTCACCACCGCGTTCTCGCTTGCGGCAATGCCCCGCAGCGCCCCGAAACCGGCATACCAATGGTCCATCCCCGCAATGCCAAATCGTACTGCTGCCGGCACGAGCGTATCCTTTCACGTCTCAGCAATCATCACGATGGGTTTGTCTCCGTATACCGTACTATACACAGTGGCGTAGTGCTAATAACACGCCAAGTGCGCAGGGCGACTCTTCACTCTTGCGCATCGTCGTTCAGTTCCAGACAATTGTCCGTCACGAGTAACTCAGCGACTGTTCTGGCTGTAAGGCACAAGACCCGAAGCCAAAACACCAACAAGCGCTCCCTGGCGGTTTAGAAAACTCCGTTACATCATCCCATCAAGCTTCTCTGTCCCAATAGTCCACGGTCTTCTCCTTGTGGTAGATGTGGCGCACGCCGCGCATGTTTACCTTGTTGGAGTCCGGGTATTCGCTGATGTCGCTGGGCACCACGTTGCTTAGCAGCAACATCGTGCATGGTTCGTTGCCTTCATTGACATATTGGTGATCGCCGTTAGGGCCGGGCGGAAAGGCGACAAAGTCGCCCTGGCGCAGGGCCACGTTTCCCCGCGACGTCCGCATGGTGCACGTGCCGTCGAGCACCACGCCGAGCTCTTCTTCAAAGTGATGGAAGTGGAGCGGAAACGCCTTCCGGCCCGGATCGAGGCGGATTACCTGGTAGCCGAGGTGCCGCGCGCCGATCAGCGGATCGATGTTCTTGAACTGGTAGCAATAGTCGTTCGGCGCCCGCTGTAATTCCGACCACGCAATCTCATCCAGGTTGATGCGGTTGATGTAGATTTCCGTGCGGGCCTCCAACATTGCCTGGAGCGCGTCGCGGGCGCCGTGGCAGATCGAGTGTCCGTCACCGAGCAGCAGCGCATCGAGTTGCGGCACGGCCAGCAGCTTGCGGAGCTGCAGCGCCGCCTGCGCCGGGTCCGCAACGGCAGGTTCCGCGCCGAGCACAAGCTTGCCTACGGGATGGCCCCAAACATAGTCGCCGATGAAGGCCACGCTTCCGCCACGCCAGAGCAGCGCTATCTCACCGGGACTCTTGCCGTGCGCCAAGTGCAGCACCCGCAGATCGGGCACAATTTCCTCGCCGTCGGTTACGGTGCGTTCTACCGAGAGTTCAAATAGCGGCGCATCGGCCTCATGCGCCACGATCTGCGCGCCGGTACGCTCCTGAAACGCCACCGCGTCCCGTTCGTGGTCGCGGTTGGTCAAGACGATGAGGGAAGCGCCGCCCAGCGCGTCGAGTTGCGCCGCGTCGCTGGCGCTCATGGGTACCGGATCGATGAGGATGTTGCCCTGCTCACGCATCCAAAGATAGCCGTTGAAATCGAACTGCTTCTCCTCGTTGAAGACCGACCACGTGTAGAGATCGTCAAACATCACCCGCTTCACTGCCGTCACTCCTTGTATGCACTGAAAACGCCAGAGTCCATGGTATACTGAAACACCATTGAATTGACCGGTGCAGTAGATCGCTAGTGTTTGGCCGATTCGATGACACACTGTGGCGTCAAACTCCAACGTTGAATCTTGCAAGCGCCCCGCGATTCCGTCATTCCCGCGAAAGCGGGAATCCATCTTCTCTGCCTAAACTGTACTTCGATCCCGTATCAAGTACGGGTCAGGCTTTCTGCCGGACTGACGTGCGGGCCGCCAGTTTAGCACCCGGCTCTTTGTTGCTAGCACAGAATTTGCTGGCTGCTTCTGCCACCAACGGCTGCCTTTGGACTGTGTCTGACTGAATCTTCTGTTTAGTGCCGCTTTGTCAGCCAACGACACATTGTATACGGGAATCTCACTCATGAATCTGCTTACCTCCGCTACCCTCCCATCGCAGATTGGCGATGAAGACGACTTGGAAGAGCTGCTGTCGCGGCCCAGCCAGGCGCTGATTGACGATCTGCAGCGACTCGACGGCGACATCCTCATCCTTGGTGTCGGCGGCAAGGTGGGCCCAACGCTGGCGCGTCTGGCAAAGCGCGCTGCTCCCGCCAAGCGGATCGTCGGCGTGGCGCGCTTTAGCGATCCCGCCGTACGCGCGCGCCTCGAAGCATGGGGCATCGAGACCATCGCGTGCGATCTGTTGGACCGCACGGCGGTGGCCGCCCTACCGCAGTTTTCCAACGTCATCTTCATGGCGGGTAAGAAATTCGGCACGGCGGAAGACCCGGCCTTCACATGGGCTATGAACACGCATGTACCGGCAATCGTGGCCGAGACCTTCACCCAATCCCGCATCGTGGCGTTCTCGACGCTTTGCGTCTATCCCTACGCGCCGGTTGACCGGGAGGGCTGGGATGAATCGGTGGCGACGGAGCCGGTGGGCGAGTACGCCAACTCCTGCGTCGGACGCGAGCGCATCTTCCAACACTTCTCACAGAAACATGGGACTCTAGGCCGCCTCCTCCCGGCTCAACTACGCCATCGACATGCGCTACGGCGTGCTGCACGACGTGGCACGCTGGGTGCACGCCGGTGAACCGGTGCCGCTGACGACGGGATACGTTAACGTCATCTGGCAAGGCGACGCCAGCGCTCAGGCCCTGCGCGCGCTGCTGCACTGCACTTCCCCCACGAGCCCGCTGAACATCGGTGGAGCGGAGTCCACGAGTATTCGTACTCTGGCGCACGCCTTTGGCCAGCGCCTCAACACGACGCCACAGTTCGACGGCACGGAATCGGAGACCGCCTGGATTAATAGCACCGGGCAGGCGCAGCGGCTCTTCGGCCCTCCGGTTGTGCCGCTGGAGACCATGATCGACTGGACCGCTGACTGGATCGAGCGCACTCTGCCGGCCTATGCGAAACCAACCCACTTTCAGGTCCGCGACGGGCGGTTCTAGACGGGCCGTAAGCAGTCTGGTACCCGTTGAGAAGCAGCAATCCCGTTCGCCCCCGTATCGAGTACGGGGCAGGCTCTGAGCCTGCCTGGCCTGAGCTTGTCGAAGGGTCGAAGGGCCTCCGTTCATGCTTCGACAAGCTCAGCACGAACGGGACTAGCTACTTGTGAGAAACACACACGCCCGAAGCTGCACGATACGCAGATAGCGCGCGTTGGGAGATGATTTCACGTAACATGGTATGCAGAGGTGAAGTGGGCAACCCTTTGGTATCCACGGCCCGCCCAGTGGAGCACGTCTGCTTACCAACACTAGCGTTCTCGATTAGTCCCACCTTGCAACCTAAGAACGGAGCACACCAATGGCAGACCAGAATCCCCCGAAACGAATACTGGTAGTAGGCGGCCCTAACCTCAACCTCTTCGGACGCCGCCAGCCGGAGATCTACGGTACGGTAACGCTGAGTCAGATTCACCAGCAGGTGACGAAAGAGGCCGAGAAACTCGGCTTTGACGTGATCTGCTTTCAGTCCAACCACGAAGGCGCGGTGCTCGACTTCCTGCACGAGAACATTGACAACGCCCAAGGCGCTTTGTTGAACCCGGCTGGCTTAACCCAGTACAGCCCATCGCTTTTCGATGCCCTGAAGGCGATGCCATTCCCCGTGATCGAGGTGCATCTCTCCAACCTGCACGCGCGGGAAGCCTGGCGCGGCCATTCAATCATTTCGGCAGCGGCACGCGGCGTGGTGCAGGGCTTCGGCTGGTACGGCTACATCGTGGCGCTGTACGGCCTGGTGGGGTTGATCAATGAGGTGAAGCCCGACGCCTGAGCGCGGGCCCGACACTTCCAATCGTCACTCCCCGGTAGCGCAGGTTTGAAACCTGCGTCCAGTGGCCGGAGCCTAGGTGTACACAGAGAAGATGGGTTCCCGCTTTCGCGGGAATGACGGATATTGGCTCTTATTTAAATGGCGGGGGAAATGCCTCCGCGCTACGTTAAACTACGCATTGAGCGGCAGCCGGTCAGTATAGCTTTGCAGCGCATTTGGAACGTAATCTCAATTAGATGCCGCTCCGCCTATAATGCGGCATTCCCTACCGCCACACGGGGCCTTTTTCGAACATGCCCGGTTGTTGCTGGGCGCCGTCCACGGAGATATTCGTGCCGTTGATCCAGCTTCCGGCGGGTGAAGCGACGAACACGATTGCCCGCGCTACTTCCTCGGCCTTGCCTAAGCGGCCGAGCGGATACTCCTCGATCTCGAATTTCCCAAAACCTTCCGGGTCGTCCTGCTGACGCTTTCCCCAGCCACCGCCGGGAAAGAGAATGGAACCGGGACTAACGGTATTCACGCGGATATTGTCCGGCCCCAACTCCATCGCCAACGCACCGCTCACGAAGACTTCCGCCGCTTTCGCCGCACCGTACTGGCTGCCGGGCGCCGGTTTCAGACCCGATATGGACGAAATTGTCACGATGGAGCCACCGCCCCGCTGGCGCATGTGGGGCACGGCCGCCCGCGAGGTGCGCACGGCGTGAAAGAGGTTGAGATCGAACGTATCGAACCACTCTTCGTCGGTAGAGCCCATCAGGCCTTTGCCCACAGAGCCGCCGACGTTATTGATGAGCATGTCAATGCCACCCAGCGCGTCGGCGCTCGCCTCAATAAACGACTCAACCTCCGTGCGCTTGGTCACATCCACGGCCATGCCGAAGGCGTTTACTCCGTGCGCGCGAATCTCCGCCAGTGTCTTTTCCAGGGTCTCGCTGCCGCGCGCGCAAATGGCAACGGCGGCCCCTTCCTCCGCAAAGGTGAGCGCCGTCGACCGGCCAATCCCGCGACTGCCGCCGGTGACGACGGCAACTTTTCCGGCTAAACCAAGATCCATGGGTGTGTGGTCCTTTCTGCAATTGCTACGAGACCGCGCGGCATCCAAGGCGTCAATTCGCACACATCCTGCACCGAATCAGATACGAGGCAGGAATTTGAAATCTCCCCGTCCCCCTGGACTCCGGCTTTCGACGGAGTGACGGATTGGGCACCTGCGTCCGCCTTGTTGGTTACCAGCCAGCATGGGACAAGCCCCCGCGCGACGGCTTACCATCCGTCATTCCCGCGCAAGCGGGAATCCATCTTCTCTCTGATCACCTAGACTCTGGCTTTCGCTGGAGTGACGGATTGGGCGCCTGTGTCCGCCTTGTTGGCTATCAGCCAGCGGGGGACATGCCCCGCGCGACGGCTTACCGTCCGTCATTCTCGCGCAAGCGGGAATCCATCTGCTCCTAGTCTTACCGTTCTTGCCGGGTCAAGATTGCGGGGGACAAGCCTCTGGTGTTGCCCGGCGCACTTTTCACCGCGAAAGCCACCCTAGCCGATCCGCTCCAGCACGGCTGCTCCCACTTCTTGCGTGCCCACCGCGCGTTCGCCAGGCGCGCCCCGCGCCAAGTCCGGCGTGCGGTATCCCGCTGCCAGCACGTCTTCCACCGCCCTTTCTATTGCCTCTGCTTCCTGCTCCAAGTCCAGAGAGTGGCGCAGGAGCATGGCTACAGAGAGAATCGTTGCCAAGGGGTTTGCCTTGTCCTGACCGACGATGTCCGGCGCGGTGCCGTGCACCGGCTCGTAGAGGCCGCGCCGCCCTCGTCCCAGGCTGGCGCTCGGCAACATGCCCAGACTGCCCGCCAGCACTGAAGCCTCGTCGGAGAGAATATCGCCGAACATGTTCTCGGTCACCAGCACGTCGAAGCGCCGCGGCTCGTTGATCAGGTGCATGGCGCAGGCATCCACCAGGAGATGCTCGACCGTTACATCAGGGTACTCTTCCGCTACCTGCACGGCGATCTCGCGCCACAAGCCGCTGCTTGCCAGCACGTTTGCCTTATCCACCGAGGCGAGTTGCTTCCGCCGCTGCCGGGCGAGATCAAAGCCCAAGCGAATGATGCGCTCCATTTCGCCGCTCGTGTACGTGAGCGTGTCTTTGACGCTGAATCCTTGCTTGTTGGCGCGCCGCCCGCGCGGACGGCCGAAATAGAGCCCGCCAGTGAGCTCCCGCAGCACCAGCAGATCGGTGCCGTCCACGATCTCTCGCTTCAACGGCGAGGAGTCAACCAGCGCGGAGAACAGCTTCACCGGACGCAGGTTGGCGTAGAGGCGCAGCTCCTTGCGCAAGCGCAGCAGGCCGTACTCCGGTCGCGCTTCCGGCGGCCCGACGTCCCACTTGGGACCGCCGACCGCGCCCACGAGGATGGCGTCGGCTTGCTTGCAGAGTGCCAGCGAGTCGTCAGGCAAGGGCGTTCCGGTCGCGTCGATGGCATTGCCGCCGATACTCCCTTCACTCATCTGAAACGTGTGACCGAAAGAGTTCGCCACGTGCCGGAGCACTCGCGCGCCCCAGGCCACCACCTCCACACCAATTCCGTCACCGGGCAATACCGCGATTTTCGCTCTCATGAACTACTCCACACTGTGCTCATAGGAAGGGCAACTCACCCCGCATCAATTCTCTATCTCTGGTTTGACTAATAGTGATATTTTAGGATCGGTCCGTCATTGCCGCGCACGCAGGAATCCATCCCCTCTTAACCTCGTGCACCCCACCCCTAGCGGGGACAAGCCCCCGCGCTACGTCCTAACTGATTGGCAGTCTTCCAACTGCTTTACCATCATGCCACGCTCCTCATAGTACCGAGCGCGCAGAAAGAACGCCAGAGCAGCGTGGTTGCCCTCGGCCACGTTGGTCGCAAGCCTCATCATGCCCTGCTCCCGTGTCCATGCCTCTGCTTCCTGCAGCAACCGCATAGCGATGCCCTGGCGACGGTAGGGCGCGGACACTGCCAACGCACGGACGTGGACGTACGGTGGCTGGGTAGGACTCCCGGTACGCACAGTGAGCGCAATCAAACCAATCACACCCGCTTCCGTGGGCTGGCTGCCGTCTGCCGCCACTGCCACGAGCCGCAGTGCGTCCTTGACCGACGCGCCAACGGCATCTTTGGACGACATGCCGGAGCGCACTTCACGAACAATCGGGAGCGATGCCTCCACGATCGCGCGCTCAAGATTGCGGATGAGCGGCGCATCGTCTGCGCGTGCCGGGCGAATCGTCACTGCCGTCATGCGTGTGCGGGTCTCTTTCTGCGCGCTAGCAACGCGTGCTTCGCCACGCGAAGCTCCACAATGCCATTACCCGAACCGAGATTCTTCTTATCCACTTCAATAGTATATGAACGTCAGCGCCGCATTCAGGCGCTGCCCTTTTCTTGACGGCCTGCACGCGCAAGTCCATCATGATGGTAGGCCTCTAGCTAAGAGGTTCAGGAGAATCTCGACCCTCAATCTCGCGGAAGAATCCGCAGCGGAAATACCCCCTACCCTATGTCAGAAGACAAAACGCTTCGCATCATCCCCCTGGGCGGCTTAGGCGAAATCGCCAAGAACTGTATGGTGCTTGAATACGGCGACGATATCGTCCTCATCGACGCCGGTGTGATGTTTCCCGAAGACGACATGCTGGGTATCGACCTGGTAATTCCCGACATCTCGTATCTGGAAGACAAGCGGGATCGGCTCCGCGGCATCATCATTACGCACGGGCACGAAGACCACACCGGCTCGCTGCCCTATTTTCTGCGCAAGATCAACGCGCCCATCTATGGCACGCGGCTCACCCTCGGATTGCTGGAGGTCAAGCTCAAAGAGCACGGCCTGGAAGAGCAGGTTAGGCTGCGGGAAATCGCCCCCGGCGATCAGATTACCCTGGGGCCGTTTCGCTTCGAGTTCTTTCACATGTGCCACAGCATTCCCGACGGCGTGGGCATGGCAATCTATACCCCCGTCGGCCTGGTGGTGCACTCCGGTGACTTCAAGTTCGACTACACGCCGGTAGACGGCGAGCTCTCCGATATCTGGCGGCTGGCAAAATACGCACAGGAAGGCGTGCGGCTGCTGCTTTCCGATAGCACCCGCGCCGACAGGCCCGGCTACACGCCGTCCGAACGTGTGATCTACGACTGCTTTGCCGAGGTATTCTCGGAAGCGCCCGGCCGCATCATCGTGACCACGTTCGCCTCTCTTATTTCCCGCGTCCAGCAGGTGGTAGATACCGCCAACGAATTCGACCGTCACATCTGCGTGACCGGGCGCAACATGGTGCAGAACGTGAACATGGCGATGCAGCTAGGGTATTTGGATGTTCCGGCAAACATGCTTGTACGCCCCGACCGCCTGCATGAGTACAAGAAGGATGACGTTGTCATTATCACCACGGGCAGCCAGGGCGAGCCAACCTCTGCCTTGGGCCGCATCGCGAACCGCGACCATCGCCAGATCAACGTAGAGACCGACGACACAGTCGTAATTTCCGCCAGCCCCATTCCGGGCAACGAGGCGCTCGTGGCAAAGACCATTGATAAGCTATTTCGCCAAGGAGCCAACGTGCTCTACGACAAAGTGGCCAACGTCCACGTTTCCGGTCACGGCGCGCAGGAAGAGCTCAAGACTCTCATTAGCATCTTGCGTCCGGAAGCGTTCATTCCCATACACGGCGGGTACCAGCACCTCATGCACCACGCGCGCTTGGCGGGCGAACTCGGCGTGGATACCGAGAACATTATCGTGGCGGAAGACGGCGATATCATCGAGCTGTCCGCAGACGAGATTCGCAAAGTAGACCGGGTGCAGGCTGGTTATGTTTTCGTAGACGGACTGGGCGTTGGCGACGTTAGCCAGAGCGTCCTGCGGGACCGTCAGCACCTCTCCCAGGACGGCATCTTTATCGTAGTCGTAACCATTGACCGCGAAACCGGCCACGTGCTTTCCGGCCCCGATATCATTTCGCGCGGGTTCATGCAGGGGGGTCTGGAGATGCTGATTGAAAAAGCCCGGCAGCGCCTGTATAATAGTTTGGAGGCAGATCTTGGCCCCCGCGCCGAGATTCGCCAGGTTCAGGAACGTATCCGTGACGTGGTGTCAAAGTTCCTCTTCGCTGAAACCCGCCGCAGACCGATGATTCTCCCCGTGGTAACTGAAGTCTAATACGGGCATGAGCCCGTCCGGCATTCGCCATTAGCGCTATTCTCATTTGTCGATACGGGCCTAAACCCGTGCTGATTCTCATCTTTCGTCTCTCACCGTACCCGCCTTCTTCTGCACGCTATGAGGAGTCTATCTATGGCAACCCGTCGTAGCAATGCAAGTAAAAAGTCGTCTTCACGTCAGTCCGGCCTGCCTCTCCCTTCACTGCGCCTACCCTCGCCACTGCGACGAGAGGTCTTTGGCGTGCTTAGCATTGTGATCGGCCTGCTTTCGGTCATTGCGTTGCTTTCGCCGAGCGGCACGGTGAGCGGCATGTGGCACGAATTGCTCGTCACCCTATTCGGTTGGATGGCGCCGCTCCCCGCACTCGCCTCTATCGTGCTCGGCATACAGCTAATCCGCGACGGTATCACGCAAGAACGCTACGTGCGTTGGGAAACGCTTACCGCGCTAGCGGTGCTCGTGCTAGCCGCCGCGGCCTTTGGGCAGGCAATAGCAGGCCCGCCGGAGATGGCGGACGCGTATCCTGTTGGCGGTGCCGTCGGGCTGCAGATTTTAGAACCGCTCACGACCGCGCTGGGATTTGCGGGGGCAGTAATCGTCCTCTTTGCCTTGCTGCTTATCACGATGATCGTCACCTTTTCAATCTCACTCGGGCGAATACGTAGCGCGCTGGCGGGCATTTGGTATTTGGTGCGGTTGGTGGGTAAAGGCCTGGGAGTGCTTTTTGCAGCAGCCGGCGGCGTGTACCATCGCATCGGTGATTGGGCCTTGGAACCTGAACAGCCGGACACGCCCCAACCCCGCACGCTTGCGGTACGCGTAGCCTCTAACGTCAGTACTCCCGATGCAATGACCGCTCCGGAAAAATCGCAAGCGGCTGCAGATGCATCGAATCAGGCTGAATACGCCGACTCTTTTGACATGTTGGACGAGGCTGAATTGGCGGACAGGGACATGGCCGTGGAAATGGAAGGGGAAGAGACCGTCGCGGTGCCGCGCTGGCAACTGCCGCCGCCTGAGTTGCTTACGCCCACCAAACCCACGCACGATGCGGAGGAAGCGACCCAGGAGATCGAGCAGCGGGCGCTCATCATCGAGGAGGCCTTGCGGAACTTCAAAGTGGTGGCAGAAGTTGCCGAAGCCATCCGAGGCCCAGCCGTCACCCAGTATCGCCTAACTCTCGGGCAGGGCATCAAGGTGAGTCGCGTTGTGAACCTCGCCAACGACCTGGCGCTCGCCCTCGCCGCGACGAGTGTGCGCATCGAAGCGCCGGTGCCCGGCTTCCCGTTCGTTGGTATCGAGATTCCCAACCAACACACCACCATTGTCACCATGCGGGAATTCATGACCGATCCCGCCTTTGCGGAGCACAAGGGCGAGCTGCCGCTGGCGCTGGGGCGCGACGTCGCCAACGACGTCCGGGTCACGGACCTCTCCTCCATGCCACACCTGCTGATTGCCGGTTCGACGGGATCGGGCAAGTCGGCGTGCGTGAACGCTATCATCTGCTCGCTGCTCATGCAGCACACGCCGGAGATGCTGCGCTTCCTGGTGGTCGACCCCAAGATGGTGGAGATGATCGGCTATAGCGACATTCCGCACCTACTGCGCCCTGTTATTACAGACCTGGACGAGGTGGTTCCAACGCTCATGTGGGCCGCCGACGAGATGACGCGGCGCTACAAAGTGCTGGCCCAGGAAGGCTTCCGCAACATTCAGACCCACAACACCGCCAAGCGCGAGGCCGGCGAAGAGCCCATGTACTACCTCGTCATTCTGATTGACGAGCTCGCTGACCTCATGATGACGGCAGCCGGTGACGTGGAGAAGTACCTCTGTCGCTTGGCGCAGATGGCGCGCGCCGTGGGCATCCACCTGGTGGTTTCGACACAGCGCCCGTCGGTGGACGTACTTACCGGTCTCATCAAGGCCAACTTCCCCTGCCGCATCGCCTTTGCCGTCAGTTCACAGGCCGATTCGCGCACTATTCTCGACCGCGCGGGCGCGGAAAAGCTCATCGGCCAGGGCGACATGCTCTTTGCGCCGAAAGAAGCCACCCGCCTCACCCGCATTCAGGGCACCTTCCTCGCCGACGACGAGATTAACCGCATTGTGGCGTTCTGGCGCGAGCAAGGCGAGCCGGAGTACATTCCGGAGAAGTCCTTCGAGGAAGCCGTGTCCAACCACGCCGACAACAAAGACGACGACCTGGTGCGGCAGGCTATCCGGCTGGTCTGCCAGTACGACAACGCTTCGGCATCCTTTCTCCAACGGCAGCTTGGCATCGGCGCCACCAAGGCCAACCGCATCCTGGATACGCTCGAGGAACGCGGTGTCGTCACCCCACCGGAAGGCCTGGGCCGCGTGCGCCACGTGCTCGTCACCGCCGGCGACCTGCTGGATGACGACGGCGACGATCCGCCCTTCGACCTGGATGACGAGGAAACCGCCGACGAGAAGGACGAGGAATTCTCCCGCTTTCCGGTGTAGGAAGAGTCTCTGTGCGAGCATTGCGCTGGGAAGTATAATCCAGGTAGCATTCAATTAGTTAGGCGTGCCTGACTGTCAGCACCTGATGAACTATCGCTGCGAAGGGCTTTTAGCAGTTCTTGGCTGCGGAACCTACGAGTGAGAATTCAATGAAGTACTCACGTATTGCAGTGACAGGATTTGGGGCGGTGACTCCGCTCGGGAATAGCGTCGCAGAGTCTTGGGAAAACCTCTGCGCGGGCGTTTCCGGCGCCGGTCACACTGAAACCTTCGATGCCACGGACTTTCCGGTAACGATCTCTTGCGAGATTGACGGGTTTGATCCGAACGTGGTCTTCAAAGGGCTGCCGCGCCGCATCTATAACGACGCGCGCCGACAGGACCGGACACACCAGTATGCGTTGGCTGCCGCCCTGGAGGCGATTGCGGACACCGGTTTGCCGCTGCCCTTGCCTGAAGAGCTGCAATTCCGCTGCGGCGTAGTCTCCGGAAATTGCCTTGGCGGCGCGCGCACAGTGGAGCAGGCCTCCCAGCGTACTGGTCGCGGCGAATTCGCGTCGTTCCTGCCCAGCGAGGTGCTGCGCATCATGCCCAACGCCGCCACCGCGCTCATCGCGGCGGCTTTTCGCGCGCGCGGCCCAAACTTCACGCCCGCCGTCGCCTGCGCCACCGGCACAATCGCCGTGGGCGAGGCCATGTGGATGCTGCAAACCGAACGCGCCGACATCATGGTGGCCTGCGGTTCCGATGGCGTAATTGTGCCCACGATTACGGCGATTTTTGCGGCGCGCGGCGGGCCCATCAGCCGCCGCAACGACGATCCCCAGCACGCCAGCCGCCCGGCCGATGTGGACCGGGACGGTTTCGTGTTGGGCGAAGGGGGCGCCTCGTTGATTCTGGAGCGGGAAGCCGATGCCAAGGCCCGCGGCGCGCACATCCTTGCGTACATTGTTGGCTACGGCTGCACGAACGGCACCGGCGGACGCACCGAGCCGGACGGCGACGCCCAGGTGCAGACCATGAAGATCGCGTTGGAAATGGCGGGTCTGGCGGCTACAGACATCGACGCCATCAATCCGCACATGACCTCAACCGTGATCGGCGATCGCGTTGAAGCGACCGCTCTGCAAGAGATGTTTGGCGATAGGCCGTACGTTTCGGCAACGAAATCCAGCACCGGGCACATGCTCGCTGCCGCAGGCGCCTTCGAGGCGGTCGCCTGCGTTAAGATGCTGCAGGAGCAGAAGGTGCCCGCGGCTATCAATACCGAGACCATCGACCCGGATTGCAACGGCATCAACTACGTGCTCGGCGAGACCATCGACGCTCCCCTGCACTACGTGCTCTCCAACTCCTTCGGCTTCGGCGACCACAACGCCACACTCATCTTCCAGCGCGCGGACTGAAAGTTTCTTCAAGATCAAATCTCATTCCGGGTGCCCGGCTTTAGGAATGCAGCCGCAGCCCCGCGCTTGCCAACGGGGGATAATTCGGAACTTGCGTAACGATTGAGTCGTCGCGTTGCTTATCTTGTGCGAACCGGAGGGCTTTTCGAAATGGGATAGAAAGCAGCTTGGCTACTGCGTATGCGTCCCAAACAGCCTACGTCATCACTGCCTCAAGGTACTCGTGCCCAACCTTGTTCGGCAGCGGATTATTCCCTCTCCCACCGGAGACTTTTGCACAACTGCGGGCAGCGACGCAAGGATTACTCCCTCTCTCCTGGGTGTGAGGGGATCCTTGCTCCTTAAGTTTCCGCTCCCTGACGAGACCTATGCGTAACTGAGCCAAAGCGGCGTAAATGGAGTAGACTGCGGGGATTCACCCTCACCCCCGTATCGAGTACTGGGCGGGATCTAACCCTCTCTCACCGGGAGAGGGGACTCTAGCTCTTTGGCGAGGGATATGCAAAGATCTCCGTTGGGAGAGGGTATCCCGCAGGTCCGACCCGTGTATGGGACGGTTTCTCCGACGGAGAAGAGATACTGCGCCAACGACCGAAGTCGTGCAAACGTCCCTATGGCGGGTGACAGCGCGGCAAGCGCTGAGCCTCAGGCTTCCTTTTTAGTCCGATTGACGAGGTATATCCCCGCTGCCACCAAGGCGGCTCCCGACACGAGTTCAAGGCCGAGCGGCTCGTCCAACAGCAGGTTGCTCAGCACGACTCCAAAGAGCGGCGTCACAAAGAAGAGCACTACCAGTCGACTCGCGCGGTGGCGCCGCAGCACCGTCGTCCAAGCCACAAAGCAGAATCCGGCCACCACAAGGCCCTGGTACAAAATGGCAGCAACGCTGGAAAGTGTTAGCTGATACTCCCAACCCTGCTCGAAGATAAGGCTCAACAGAAAGAACCAAGGCAGGCTCAAGAGCATGGACCATATCAAGAGTCGATACGGGTGGATGCTCTGCACCAGCCGTTTGGTTGCAACGACCCGCAAACCCAGGAGGGCGCCGCTTGCCAACACGATAGCATCGCCAATCAAGAAATCACGTGTGGCAAGATTCAAGCTCTCCATAAACGTCACGGTGACACCGCCAAAGGCAAGCAGGATGCCCGTGGTCTTCAGGACGGTTAGCCGGTCGCCCTGAATTAGGTAGTGTGCGAAGAGGGTAGTAAAGAGCGGGTAGGTACTGTTGAGCACGATGGAGCGGGATGAGGTGGTATAGTGCGTACCCACGTTGAGGGCAATGATCTGGAGCAGGAATATCAGCGATAAATAGATGAGGGGTACCAGTTCGCCCGGTTCCAGTCGGATCCGGACCCGCTGCCATAAGGCCCAGCCCGTAACTGCTGCCAGTCCTATGATGAAGCGGAATCCGGCCAGCGCCAACGGCGGGATGTCCTGCAATCCGATTTTGATGGCAACGGAGTTGCCGCCCCACAGTAACGCCAAGAGTAGAACAAACGCTACGATGCTGACATCGGGATTGCGGTTCGATCCTTGAGAAGACTCCATAGCGGCGGATCAAGCGGAAAGGGAGGAGCGGGAACTATCAGCTCCCCGCGCAGCGCACATGGTCTCGTACACGCGTTACGCCATGGTACTTTCTAGAGTTTCTCACCCTAAAACCGCGCCGGCAACACCCCTGCAATCGCCTCCGTCGCAACGGCGCAGCCGGTATCCGGGTCAATTTACGCCGCCTCTCCAGCCATCGCCGGTATCCAATGGAGCCGACGGCCGGATTTGAACCGGCGGCCTATGGTTTACGAAACCATTGCTCTACCACTGAGCTACGTCGGCAGGGAGATGCCTTTTCAATTGTAGCATACACACCATACGACACCGTCCGGTCACAATGCGCGGCGGCTATGGCCTCTCGATTGGGCGGCTGGCGTAGATTCGAGTCTGGGTCTCTCTTGGAGGGCACTGTCAGTCGCATGGTTGCGCTCTATCAGACGCGTGTGACGAGAGACTCCGTTCGTGCTGAGCCTGCCTGTACTGAGCCTGCTGATGGGTCGAAGCAGGAATTGAGGGCTGGACGTAGCGACCGACACGCAGTTTCTCCGCCTCTTCACCCTGTGACAAAGCCTGTACCGAGCCCGCCGAAGTGCTCAGGTCGAATGGCGCGCCGTGCCTGCAACCAGGCTATTTCGTTTCTTCAAGACAATAGGCCGAATAGACTTAGGACGGGTTGGCCCAAGGCGACCGGATGCTCGTGGATGACAGCACCCTATCGCAAGGAAACCTACTTAGCCCAGCATTTTCAGCAGCGCAGGCCCGCAACTTGCGCCTTTACCCGTACGGTAGCTTAGCAACCTGAGTCTTCAGTAGTTCAGCTTTGCAACCTTAGTCCAACCTCGTAGCGTAGGATTGTAACCTGTGCCTGCCGCTTGCAGGCGCGAACCTTGGGCGAACCCTTTTCCCTCAGTGCCCTACCGTTTCACGCCAACCCTCATCCCAACGCAGATTATTGCGACGCTCCTGTAGGCGCCGGCCCATTTTTGCGCCTCGCTTGCGGCGGGCCTCCCAACTCAAGATCCGGCAGAAGCAGGGCCGCAAGGAGGCAAAAGAACATATAAGCTGTAGCGAAAGTGTAGACGCGTTGCAAGGCAGCGGTGATGCCGGTTTGAATTGCGCGCGTGACCACGGACGCAACCTCTGCCGCCCGACTGCGTAACTCTGTCTGGATCTGGGAGACTATCTGAGTCTGCGCATCGCTGACGATTGCCTCTTCCTGCGCCAGAAAACGCGCTTGGAACGTCTTCAGAAGCTCCTCGCGGGCAGAAACGGCGGCAGGCGGGTTTGCGAGCACAGTCTTTACCTCTTGCGGGATGAGCGGATTCTGCAACGCCGCGTCGCGGGCATTTGCGTCACCGGCGAGCGCGGCCTCGATTTGCTCAAGCGACTGCGCCAACCCCATCCGTACCTGATCGCCAATGCTGCCTGCCTGTAGCCGAAACTCGAGTTCCGGCGGCAAAGCCGGGTCTGCCAGCAACGCTTGGCGAGCGCTCTCATCTCCGTTCAGCGCCGCGACCACCTGTTGCTCCAGAGCCGCAAAGCGCGCCTCTACCGCTGCGGCGAGGTTGCCGATGCTGCTCCCATCTTCCACTGCCAGTCCTCCCATTTGCTCGCGCATTTCCAACGGCACATTCTCAGTAGCCGATGCAGTGACGGTCGCTGCGAGCACGGTGCCCATGAGAGCAACGGACGCTGTGGAGCCCACTTGGCGCACGAACTGCAGCGTACTCGTGGCAGTGCCGAGGCGGTTGCGGGGCACGGCATTCTGCACGGCAAGCGTATAGAGCGGCAGCGACGGTCCCAGGCTGAGGCCGATCACTACCATGAGCGGGAGCACCTGCCACAACGGCGTATCGACACGCAGATTGAAGGCAAAGACCGCAAAGGCGATGATGCCGATGCAGATCGACACTAAGAGCGGCCGCTTGTAGCGGCCGAAGCGGCTGGCCAACTGACCGCCCAGCATGCTGCCCGCCACCACGCCCAATACGAGGGGAGTAATTGAAAGGCCGGAATTCGTCGCTGAAAATCCCTTCACGTGCACCAGGTAGAGCGGCAGAAAAACGACGGAGCCGAGAAACGCGCCGCCAAAGAAGAAACTTCCCACTACCGCCCAGCGAAAGACCTTGATCTGGAAGAGCTTCAGTTGAATCAATGGATCAACGCTGCGCCGTTGCCACCACAGGAAGAGAATCAAGCCGACGAGTGCAAATGCAGTCAGGCCGATAACCTGTCCGGAGAGCCAGGGGTAGGTTGAGCCGCCAAGTGAGAGCGCAAGCACAAGCGGCACGACCCAAAGGGCAAGCATGATTACTCCCAGCAGGTCGAAGCGGCCGCGCTGTTCGGACTGGAGTCGAGGCATGAAGCCTACGAGAAAGATGATGGCGACGACACCGAGCGGCAGATTTATATAGAAAATCCAGCGCCAGGAGAGCAGGTCGGTCAGGAAACCGCCGAGCCATGGCCCCGCCACACTGGAGATTCCGAAGACGCCGCCCAGCATGCCTTGCATCCGTCCCCGCTCACGGGGCGAAAAGAGCAGACCAATCAACGAAAAGGCCAGGGCGAATATGCCGCCGCCGCCAAAGCCCTGCAGGAAGCGAAAGGCAATTAGCACCTCAATGCCTGGCGCTAGGCCGGAGAGTACTGAGCCGGTCAGAAAGACGCTCACGGCTCCAAGCAGCACCCACTTGGCAGGAAACAGCTCGATGAGACGGCCGAAGAACGGCAAGCCAAGCACCGACGCCAGCAGGTACGCCGTCACCACCCAGGCGTAGTAGTTCAGCCCCCCGAGCTCTTCCGTGATGCGCGGCAAGGCCGTGGTAACGATCGTCTGATCGAGCGCCGCTAAGAAGAGCGCCAGACTAATGCCAATAAAACTCAGCCGCTGTTCTCGGGTCAATGTGATCGCTCCTGGGGCAAAGTGTGTTTGGAAACCTCTCAGGCAAGATGGCCTGACCCAAGGAAAAGCCCACGCGAGAGGTCACCACTACCCAGGAGAGTAGCACTTGGCATGTTGTCAAGCAACGCGCGGACCGGGAACATAGCCTACGAGAATGGGCTCAGCTTAAGTGCTTCTTTTTGAGTCTGTATGCCCTTCGGAACTCTCTACATAGATGCGTAAAGCATACCTTTCAACCCGTTGCCCAATGCACGATATTGTGAATTAAGTTAACTTGCTACAATTGTATTTCCGGTGAGTCCACGAATAGAGTAGAACTTCGATAACTACGTGGTAAAGAATACTCACGAAATTCGAGACGCTATTCACACGTTCGTCCAGTTCGATTCTCACGAACGTAAGGTTCTCGACTCACGCCCTTTTCAGCGGCTCCGACACATCAACCAGTTGGCCTTAACACACCTCGTGTACCCGGGTGCAACGCACAAGCGGTTCGAACATTCATTAGGTGTGATGGAATTAGCCGACCGAGTTTTCAGAGTGGTTACAAACCCGGAGAATGTGAATGATGAAGTAAAGAGTGTTCTACCTGAACTGACCCGTGAGGACGATCTCCGGTATTGGCGCAAGGTGGTTCGGGCAGCAGCTCTGTGCCATGACCTAGGGCACTTGCCATTCTCACATGCGGGCGAGGGGTTACTCCCAGAGGGCTGGAATCACGAACGCCTAACAGTGGAGTTTATACGCAGTGGAAAGATGCGTGACATCTGGCAATCGCTGACGCCGCCGTTACTTCCCGATCACATTGCTAAACTTGCTGTTGGCGCCAAAGAAGGCGCGAAAGTCATCGGTTCGGTCTTTTCGGATTGGGAAGCCATTCTGGCAGAGATCGTAGTCGGGGACGCATTTGGCGCTGACAGAATGGACTATCTCTTGCGCGATTCGCATCACACTGGTGTTGCCTACGGTAAATTTGACCACTACAGGCTCATAGACACTCTACGCATTCTCCCGCCACCACCGGAATCGACCGAAGCGCAGTCAAGTGAGCCCACCTTAGGAGTTGAGGAAGGTGGACTCCATACGGTAGAAGCGTTGCTTCTCGCGAGATATGCAATGTTCTCGCAAGTGTACTTACATAGAGTTAGACGCATCTACGACATTCATCTGAAAGACTTCTTGAAGAAGTGGTTGCCCAACGGACAATTCTCTACCTCTGCAGAAGATATTCTAGAAACGACAGATGTAGAAGTGATGTATGCTCTTCGCCAAGCATCTAATGGAAATGGCGAAATGAGCATGTTGGCCAACAGAATTATCCAGCGTAAGCACTTTAGGGAGCTTTACCGACGGAATCCTGATGACATTGGAGAAGGCATTGACGCAGCGTCAGCAATCTATAGAGCCACATCCGAGAGGTTTGGCGCCAATAATGTTCGCCTAGACCAGGATAGCAAAGGCGGAGGTAATGTAGAGTTTCCGGTATTGAGTAGGGACGGCAGGATAATCTCGTCAGTTTCGTTATCTCAAATCTTGGGCAATCTTCCGGAGGCTGCTATTGAATACGTATTTGTCGAGCCCAATTACCGAAATGACGCTAGCGAGTGGCTTAAGAGGAATCGGAGGGATATCATAGAAAATGCAAAGGAAGAGGGCCATGAGTCAATTGACTAGACTAGGTAGAAACGCAATAGTGCTAGCGCTTGCAGACAGACTGAAAGGCGCTGGAAGCTGGTGTGGAGAGACTCACTTGCAGAAGGCCGTCTATCTTCTTCAAGAGCTTACTCATGTGCCACTTGATTTTGACTTCATTCTCTATAAACATGGCCCATTCTCATTTGACTTGCGAGACGCTCTTACAGCGATGCGAGCAGACTATCAATTGCAGATTCGCGCAAATCCCATTCCTTACGGGCCCACTCTCGTGACCACCGAGATAGGCAAGAAGCTACAAGAGCGTTTTTCCTCCGCCGTAGAGAAACATCGCAAAGGGATCGACTTTACTGTTGCTCATCTTGGTTCTAAGTCGGTGACAGAATTGGAGCAACTCGGAACTGCTTTGTACGTAAATAAGGAAGACAACTCAAGATCCCTTGGGCAGGTAGCGCAAAGAGTTAATGAGCTAAAGCCGCACATTCCTATGGACGTAGCTAGGGAAGCCGCAGTTGGGATAGATGAGATCATTGCGGCGTACAACTCTGCAACCTAACTGCTCGACGCTCGCAATTCTCCTCTCGCTCACATCCGGCCACCCGTAATGCGGAGTTTAACGAACAATGACCGATTGGCGTGACGAATTTCCCGGGCTGCGCGGTCGCACCTATCTCAATACGGCGGCGGGGTCGTGCATGGGGCGCACAGTAGCCTCCGCCTTGCACCAGTACACCGAGGAGAAGCTGCAGGGCGCGATCACACCCACGGAAATGCAGGTGGTCGAGGCCGACTGCCGCCAGCGCGTGGCGGATTTCCTGGCGTGCAGCGCCGCGGAAATTGCTCTGCTGTCGAGCACCACCGAGTGCGTGAACGCCATCCTGTTCGGTCTGCCCTGGGAAGCCGGTGACAACCTGGTCGTCACGGACCTGGAGTTTCCCAGTTCGATCATTGCATGCCTGCACCTCGGCCGGCGCTTCGGCGTCGACGTACGCTTGGTGCGGCATACCGGCGGCGCGGTTACGCCGGCGGCCATTGCCGAGTATGTGGATGACCGTACGCGGCTCGTGGTGATCAGCCACGTTAGCTATCGTTCCGGCTACCGGGCTGATCTCGACGCCGTCGCGGACTGCGCCCACGACCACGGCGCGCTGCTGCTGGTGGACGCCTCACAGTCGGTGGGGGCAGTGCCGCTTGAGGTCGGCGCCGTGGACTTCATCGCCGCCTGCACCCGCAAGTGGCTGCTCGCGACGCATGGGCTGGCCTTCTTGTACTGCCGCCAAGACCGCCTCGATATGCTGCAGCCCTTCTATGCCGGTTGGCGCGGTATGGTGAACCCTCCCTCCGTCGTCAACACCCTCGACTACACCCTCCACGATGACGCGCGGCGTTTCGAGACCGGCCTGCTCGACTATACGGCGGTCTACACACTGCACGCGGCGCTGGGTTTCTTGAATCGAGTGGGGATGCCATACATCGCGGAACGTGTGCTCAATCTCACAGGTCAGGTTTATGACGACTTGGAACGGTTGGAAATTTCGCCTCTGACGCCGCGTGATCCACAGCAGCGGGCAGGGATCGTCTCCTTTGAAACGCCGCACTATCAGCAAATTGGTGAAGCCTTGGCAGCCGCCGGAGTCCAGGTTTGGTCCAAAGAGGGGCGCGTTCGCATTTCCCCACATTTCTACAACACGGTCGAGGACGTTGCCGCCTGCCACATTGCATTGGCGGAAGTGGTGACCGCTGATAGCTGCTAGGGCACTTCCCACCTCTACGGTGTCGGACTAGGCAAGAGGGCAATCACAAGGATTGCCCCTACACTCGATATGCGCAGGTTTGTAACCTGCGTTGCCGGAACTGACGGGCCAATTGAGTTCCACAGTTCCTTAGAACGGTGGGCCGGCCGAACGGCACTGCTCCTTGCCACACAGTACTCGGGTTTGAGGATACATTCGACTGAACCATTCGCGCCACAATGCGGTGATAATGGTCTGGCAATCTCCCGCCAATCTTGGTAGGTTAATGTTGTGCGAAGACCCGACTGGGGTTTGGGGCCCTGGACGGGTTCAACGCAAGGGAACGGGCGCTTCTGCGTTGGTTGCGCGTTGAATGCCAATCCGGCTCGTCACGGTCGGCAGCGGGCAAGAGCCGCTACTCCTCACAGAGCAAGGCTGGGACAAACACTTCCACTCCCGTCTACCATGATTTAAGGGAGAGCCATTACAACGACACCCACTCTTGACCGACCTACGAAACTACCGGGCATAGAGCGGCACGACACTGTACCAGATGCCGCGCGCAAGACCCTCAGGTTTCACTTCAGCCGCATGCTTCAGCATGAGGCGGGCTCCATTGACGGAAGTGACATTGAAGAACTGCACGATATGCGTGTGGCCGTGCGTCGGATGCGCGCGGCAGTGAGGTTGTTTCGTCCCTATCTCCCTAAGAAACACGCAGCCTACCTACGCAAGGACCTGCGTCGCGTCGGGCGCGCCCTTGGGCCTGCACGCGACTACGACGTCATGCTTGCGAACTTGGAGGTCTACAGAGCGGACTTGCCGGCGCAAACGAAGAATGCAATCGGGCCAATCGTGCGACGGTGGCAGAAGCAGCGCGTGCGGGCCCGGAAGACCATGCTCGCATACCTGGCAAGCAAACGCTATGGGTTACTGAAGCAAAGGGTAGGCGCTTTCCTAGAGGACGAATCCCCAATGGTTGGGTCAACCGTGACTGGGAACGGACAGTCGCTTGCAATAGCAGCTTCACAAGCACCTCTTGTTGAAAGCGAAATCCCGAGCCTGCTCGCCAGTCGCTATGAAAAGCTTCTCGCCTACGGCCCTTCGCTGCACGGGGCATCGGTAGAGACCCTGCACGCGCTGCGCATCGAGTGTAAACGCCTACGGTATGCCCTGGAGTTTTTTCGCGAAACCCTCTCCCCTCAGGCGGAAGCCGCAATCGAAGACCTCAAGCAGGCCCAAGACCACCTTGGCGACATGCAGGACGCCTATGTCGCTGGTAGAGTCCTGCGCAAGCTCTTGGATAAATGGCAGCGCGCTACTGACGACGCGCGTTACCCTGCCACAGCCAGGGAAGCGCTTGGCGCGTACCTGGCACACTGCGACGAACGAGTGCGCACGTACGCCCATACGTTCCCGGTCATCTGGGAGCACCTCACCGGCTGCGAGTTCCGTCAACGCCTGCGAGAATGCGTATCAACTTCGACGTAACGAGGGTTGGGCTCCCGTAAAGGAAGTCTGACAAGGAGAGTATATGACCGGAGCGCGCGTTGCCGTCATTGATATTGGCTCCAATTCAGCGCGCTTGGCGCTGTTGGAAGTGTATGAAGACCGCGCTTTCAAGCTCTTAGACGAGTTGCGCGAAACGCTGCGGCTGGGCGAACAGCTCGATGCAGACGGCTACCTCACTGCGGAAGCAGTGCAGCGCACGTTAGAAATCTCCCGTGTGCTTTCGCGCTTCTGCACGGCCCATCGTGTCACGCACGTCATCGGAGTCGCCACCAGCGCCCTGCGGCGCGCCCGCAACGGGCCGGACGTCATTGACCGCATCAAAGCCGAAACCGGACTACGCGTCAACATAATTTCCGGCGAACAGGAGGCCCATTTCGATTACGTAGCGGCGGTCAATAGCTCCGCAGCGGAAAACAGTGTGGTAGTTGATATTGGCGGCGGCAGCGTGCAGATCGTGCGCGCGAACGAGCGCGCTGCTACTCACAAGACAAGCCTACCGCTTGGCGCTATCACGCTCACTACCGCATTCCTTGACCGCGACAAACCATCGAATAGACAGCTCCGTACTTTAGAGAAACACGTCGGGGTCAATCTCCGGGCCGTCTCCTGGCTCAACGGGCATGATGAAACCGCCGCGCACACGTCTAATGGCGATCCCGCAGACGCGAACCAGCCGCGCCGAGCCACACCACTCTCCCAGCACGGCAGGCCGGTCTTGATCGGCATCGGCGGCACGGTGCGCAACTTAGCCAAAATCTATCGGCATAAGACGGGGTACCCGCTCGACCTCCTGCACGGCATGATTCTCCCTATCGGCGCCGTAGAAGAGATCTACGCCATGCTCCGCAAGCTGAGCCTCGAGGATCGGCGCAAGGTCCCGGGGCTCTCCACCAAGCGGGCGGACATCATTGTCGCGGGCGCGGCGGTGGTGTGCGGGCTTGCCAAGGAAATTGGCGCCTCTGCGCTCGCCATTAGCGGTAGAGGCCTACGGGAAGGCTTGTTTCTGAATCACGTCCTGGGCGGTGACTTAGTTGAGCCACGCGTGCCCGATCCGGCGCTCTTTGCCACCACCAACCTTATGCGGTACTACAACGTTGACGAATCTCACGCAAACCATGTGGCAGACCTTGCGCTCTCCCTCTTCGATCAACTTGCGCCAGTCCATCGACTGGATGGAAGCACGCGTAGGTTGCTGAAAATCGCGGCGCTCCTCCACGACGTGGGGGTCGCCGTGAACTACTATAACCACGACGAGCACGGCTTCTATCTCCTCACGCGTACGGGTATCGATGGGTTGACCCACCGCGAATTGCTGATAGTTGCCTGCCTCGTGGCCGTGCACAACGGCAACGTCGGCCCGCTCAAGCGTTGGCCGGAGTACCGGTCATTGTTGGAAAAGCGCGACTCGGCCGCTGTGACAAAGCTAGGCGCGATCCTGCAATTGAGTGAGGCACTCGATCGGAGCGAGTCGCGTCTGGTTGAGGCCGCCAGGTGCAAGATTTCAAATGACCGCCGCAAGATTGTGCTGCGCCTCAGTGCAGACCCGGACGCAGTGTGTGAAGTCCGTGAGACACAGGCAATGCTCAATGACATTGCAGAAGCATTTGGTGTACACTTTAATCTTGACGGCTCACACGTGCGTTTGAAGCCTGCTGAGACCGAAGCTCTTCCGTAGGATTCTTCGCACTGCCCTGATTGTACGGTTCTTACCCATACCTCATTTGCATTCGTGTCATCTACAGCAATCCAGCGAAGGGAGAGACCAACAGTGGCATTAAAGAAAATCCGTGGCTTAGGCCTCAACAAGCAGTACCCCGGGCGCCTAATTGTCGTGGAGGGTTGCGACGGATCCGGCAAGAGCACCCAACTCCACCTATTGCGCGTCTGGCTGCAGTCTCAGGGGTACCCGGTCGTCTTTACCGAGTGGAACTCGTCGGCCATCGTCAAGCAGGCGACGCGGCGGGCGAAGCGGAAGGAACAGCTCACACCCACCACGTTTAGCCTCATCCACGCCTGCGACTTTGCCGATCGCTACGAAAAGGTCATTCTGCCACCGCTCCACGCCGGGTGCATTGTGCTGGCCGACCGGTATGTCTACACTGCTTACGCGCGTGACGTAGCGCGGGGCTGCGATCTGCAGTGGGTGCATAACACCTACAGCTTTGCCGTGCAGCCGACCATAGCCTTCTATTTCCACGCGCCGTTGGAAGTATCGATCTCCCGGATCCTCTTCGGCCGGCCCTCGCTAAAATACTACGAAGCCGGCATGGACACCGGTCTCTCTCTCGATCCGGTGGAGAGCTTTAAGCTGTTCCAGGGCAAAATAAAGGACCAATACGACAAGATGGCGCGCAGCGAGCAGTTCGCCGTCATTGATGCAACGCGCACGATACATGAGACCTGGGGAGAAGTGCAAGAAGTGGTGCAGGAGAAGCTGGCGGACTATGAACCGCCCAGGAAGAACTGATATTTCCGGTAAAGGCGTGGCGAGACGTTACTCTCCACTAGGCAATGACCTCGCGCATCACTCCAATTCAATTGATTTGGCGCGTGGCAATCCCACTAGACCACACCTATGACAAGCATCAACAAAGGGGATGAGCAAATTTCAACTGTAGTTCCCACACATGCACGGTTCTACGGCTGCGGCCTGCCGTACCTCGACGACCTCGAACTCGGCGGCCCACTGATCGTCATTGAAGGCTCTGACTGTTCCGGGCGCTCCACGCAGGCCCAGATGCTCAAGGAATCGCTGGAGTCGGCGGGGCACGCGGTGCTGGAGATGGGCATCCGGCGGTCGGACCTGTTGGCCAAGGCCATCTCCTCCGCGAAGCAGGGCAATCTGCTGGGCAAGACGACCTTGAGTCTTCTTTACGCAACCGACCTTGCCGATCAGTTAGAAAACCGCATTGTACCCGCGATGCAAGCCGGATTTGTAATTATTGCCGACCGCTACATCTACACCCTCATGGCGCGCGACTTGGCGCGCGGCGCCGAACTGAAGTGGCTGAAACGCTTGTTCGGCATTGCGCTGGAACCGGACTTGATCGTCTTTCTCGACGCGGAGCCGGAAGTGCTCTTCCACCGCACGTTGGAGAAGTACGGCGAGCTCAACTACTGGGAGTCCGGCATGGACCTGCAGATGGGCAGCAGCATGTTCGAGAGCTTTCTAAAATACCAGGCCTCGCTGCGCAAGAACTTCCATAGGCTCGCAGACGAATACGGCTTCAAGATGATCGACGCGACGCCCGGCCCGAAGAAGATCCACCGGGAGATTAGTAAGGTAGTATCCCAGTACCTGGAAGATTATGTACAGAGTTCATCAGGTATTCAGCAGCCCGCGACACAGAGCGGCAGTGCTATGACTCGTCCGGTTCGTGTAGAAGACGACTGACCCGCTCCTCGATTTGGTCGCGGATGTCTCGCACCACGGCTAACGGCTGTCCGCTGGGATTGGGCAGTCCCCAGTCCTCTACTTCCGTGAGCACCGCCGGGCACGACTCGTCGATGCCGCAGCCCATGGTGATGACTCTATCCCCCCATTCTGCCAATTCTTGGGTGAGCAGCTTGGGCCGATGCGCATCGAGGCTAATCCCGCGCTCGGCCATAACCTGCGCGGCAACGGGGTTCACCTGCTGCCCTGGTTCCGTTCCCGCGGAACGGGACTCAACGCTGCCGTCGGCTAAGTGGCGTAGAAAGGCCTCTGCCATCTGGCTGCGGCCGGCATTGTGAACACAAACGAATAGCACCCGTGTCACTTTAGGCATCTCCCGTCGTGCGGTCCGCGCGACTTGTCAGGCAGCGGCATTGCGCCAGGTGCGGCGCGCCCGATCCTCTCCGTCTCTAAGCGCCGCGCCCCTGTCGCAGCACGGTCTCTATTCCGGCTTCTCCCTGGCAATTGCCCTTACTATTTTGACAGGTTGAGGTCCAGCATCTTGCCGGTCACCAGGTAGATCACCCGCTCGGCGATATTTGTTGCGCGGTCTGCCGTGCGCTCCAAGTCGTGCGTTACCCAGAGCAAGTACGTCGCGCGCTGGATGCTCCTCGGGTCTTTGATCATAAACAAGAGCAGTTCGTTATAGATTTGCTCGTGGAGCGCATCCACCTCATCATCCGCCTCGCACACCTGCTTCGCGAGGTCTACGTCACGGGTGACAAGCGAGTCGATGCTTCGGTGGAGCATGCTGATGGACATTTCCGCCATGCGCGGGATGTCGATAAGCGGCTTGAGGGGCGGCTCGTCGCCCATCATAAGACTGATCTTGCCGATGCCTTCCGCATAGTCGCCCATCCGCTCCAACTCGACCGCAATGTGGAGCAACGCGATTACCCAACGCAAGTCGCGAGCAGCGGGCTGCTGCGTAGCAAGCAGGTCGACGCAGCTTTCCTCGATGGCAAAGCGTTTCTCGTCGATTACGTCATCAAACGCCACGACGGCCTGCGATGCCTCCAAGTCACGCTCACGCAAGGCATCGATAGCATGCGTGATGGCCTTCTCCACCATGCTCGCCAGCGCGAGAATCTCATCCTGGATCTCATCCAGTCGATTTTCGATGTTCGTGCGTATCACGTCTCTGCCCCTTTCCGCCACTGCCCGACAACGCTCTCAATTGTCGCACGTACCCAGTTGCACGCGCTTCTCTTGTTCTCGGCGCACGGCAAGAGGCATCGCGCCCATTGCTAACACAAATGTACCAGAGAGTATGTGTTCCAACCACAGCACTCCGCTTTGGCCGCCGCCCAACGGCGCGCGCCTGTCGCAAACTCAAACTCTAGTTTATCCTATCGTACACCCTTGACACGCAATTTGCTTGTCTGCGCTGCACGACATCCCGACGCGCAGTTTGCACTTGCTCGACTTTGGTCCTTTCTGACGTACCAAGACGGGCCGGACGAACCCAGCATTCCGCTGGATGTAGAACTAGAACCTCAACGGACTAGCGCTAGACATTTGCACTGTTGCTTGCCCGTATCACTTCTCCATTGTTGGCACAAACGCAAAGAGGTGTTGGCAGCTAAGCGTTGCTTAGGATGTACTCAATGGATTCGACATAATCCAAGGATTCTTGACCGGCAACCGCATTACATGCCGGGCAGCGCCAGAACTGCGTTTCGCGCACAATAATCGCGGGGTGCTCAATGATGCAGTCGGTAACCCGATCCTTCGTGAGTACCACTTCCATCTCGCAATGTGGACACTGCCACTCCCGCTCTTCTTCCGGGAGTATCGACCTTAGTATCTCATCAACATTCGGACTAAGCTCCGAGAGCGCTTCCTTTGCCATAGGATGTACTTCCGTTGCCTCACTTCCTGTGTGCACCACCCGTGCACGATATGTCGTTTCATTTCTTCACTATCGAGGATACATGCACGGCATGTACGTAGCGTTAGCGTGCAGCGAACAGCGTGTAAACGAAAGATAGTGAAAGCACACCGGCAAGCCAACGCAGCAGAGGGAAAGGGCGGTCGCGCCCGATACATGCAAGTCATGTGGCATTCTGCGGAGGTGGCTAAGAGACTATTGCGGGCGTTGAGCATGCCCGGCGGGGACTGGGCAAAGGCAAACCGCGCGTCTTAGGTGTTTTGCTAGTACAGTGGGCACCAAGTTGAAACGGCACCGTAGACCGATGTGGCGGCTACCAGGCATGAGCGCAACAGCCTTTACAGGCCGGGATCCGTCGCATCCCGGGGCCAGGCATGGCGCTTGGGTAGAATTATTCCGGATGATACGAAGCAAGGTCACGACATGTCGTGATCCTACCCTACCTGAAATGCCACGCGCTCAATTAGGGTTCTCATCGGTCGCCGCCGGCAGAATTACCGTAAACGTCGTGCCTTGCCCTTCAAGGCTTTCCGCGTGGATTTCGCCGCCGTGGGCCTGGACGATGTGCTTGACGATGGCCAGTCCCAGTCCGAAGCCCTCGCTCTGGCGTGAGCGGTCCACTTTGTAGAAGCGCTCGAAGATGTGGGGCAGGTGCTTCCGGGGTATGCCGACTCCCGTGTCTGTCACTCGCAAGCACACCTTGCCGTTCTCCTGCTGGGCGGTGAGGGAAATCCGGCCGTCTTCGGGCGTGAACTTCACTGCATTGTTCAGCAGATTGTCGAATACCTGGCGCAGCTTCTCTTCGTCGCCGCGGACGTGCGGCAGATGTTCCGGCAGTGTGACGTCGAACGTAATCTTGCGCTCTTCCGACCGTTCCCGGTGATCTTCGTCCAGATCAGCAATTAATGGGTGCAAGTCGAGCGGCGCGAATTGTAGGCTCGCCTGCTCGCTTTCGAGGCGTGAGAGCTCCATCAACTCGTTCACCATCGCGGACATGCGATCGATCTCGCTATTGATGCGGCGCAGGAAGTCTTTCGCGCGCTTCTTTTCTTTGAGGGCGCCGCTCGCCAGCGATTCAGTCAAGATTTTCACCGCTGTCAGCGGACCGCGCAACTCATGCGAAACATTGCTTACAAACTCTTTTCGGGTTGTCTCTACCTGGCGAATGCGTGTAAGGTCGTGCATCGTTAGCAGAACGCTCGAATTGCCATGCTCAACTAAGGGCGTGGTGATGACACTCAGGTAGCGGCGCCACTGCGGGATTTCTACTTCCCCATGTTGCACCTCACGCCGCTCCGTGCAGCGGGCGACGAGCTGCTGCAGGTTGTGGTCGCGGATGATTTCGGTGAAGCGGCGGCCCGGCACGTCGCCGCCCGCAATGTTGAGAATCTCTTCCGCAGCGTGGTTTACCAGCACAATTGTGCCGTTGCCGTCGATCACAACGACACCGTCAGCCATCGTGTTGAGCACCGCCGTCAGCTTGCCTCGTTCCACGGATAGGTCGCGCACCAAGTCGCGCAGAGACGTCGCCATGCGATTGAATGCTTCTGCAAGCTCCTGCGTTTCGTCACTGCCCTGCGCATGTACACGATAGTCGAGTTCACCGGCGGTAAGTTGGCGGGAGGCCTCGGTAAGCGCGTTGATGGAACGGGAAGTGCGCAATACGACTCGGTAACCGATGAGCACCGCGAGGGCCGCTCCCACGATGCCTATCAAAGCTAGAACGGTGATGATACGGTTGACGCTCTCCTGAACCTGCGCCGCCGGCACCGCGACCCGCGCCGCTCCCTGCACACCATCCTGCGTAATCAGGGGAACCGCCACATGGATCAGGTCTTGACCCGCGGTATCACTCCGTCGCGTACTAATTCCAACTCCGGTGTCCAGCGCGCGCTCCACCTCCGGTTGGGCGGCCTGATTCGCCATCAGTGCCGGGTCTTCCCAACTATCAGCAAGCACCGAGCCGTCGAGGGCGATGAGGGTAACGCGCGCGGCAATGCTGTCACCCATGCGCTCGCTTGCCGCTTGGAGCGCGCCGGTATCCGCTTGATCGGAGAAATAGTGGGCGCTGGCTGCGGCAACCAAATGCGCCTCGTGCTCCAACCGCGTTTCGAGATTCGTTACGTAGGCGCTACGGATGAACGTGAGGAGATAGAAGCACGCTACACCCAGCGTGAGAAAGACCAACGCGGTGTAGACAAGCGTGATGCGCCATTGCAGAGATTGTGGAAATCTCATCCCTCAAACCGGTAGCCAACGCCACGCACAGTGACAATGCGGGTTGGTTCACTGGGGTCTGTTTCAATCTTCTCCCGCAGCCGCCGTACGTGAACGTCTACAGTGCGATTGTCGCCAACCCAATCGAAACCCCATATGCGCTCCAGTATCTGGTCCCGCGTAAAAACACGATTACGACCGGACATCAGGAGCGCCAGCAGGCTGAATTCTTTGGGCTTGAGCGCGAGAGTTTGTTCGCCAAGCCTTGCGGAGTGACTAGAAAGGTTTACTTTGAGATCTCCGTCATTGAGCACGGTTGCCGTATCGGCGACAGGGCGACCGTCCCCAGCCGACCGCGAACGACGGCGCACCGCGCGGATGCGGGCCAGCAACTCCCGTGTGCTGAAGGGCTTAACTACGTAGTCGTCCGCTCCCAACTCGAGGCCAACCACGCGATCCACCTCTTCACCCTTGGCCGTAAGGATGATTATCGGCGCCGAGGTCTCCTGCCGCATGATGCGGCACACCTCCAAGCCGTCGAGCACCGGCAGCATGATGTCGAGGATGATGAGATCCGGCTCTACTTCCCGCGCCAGGTCCAGCCCTTCCTCGCCATCCATAGCGCTATGCACCACATAGCCGTCCTGCTCGAGGCGGTAACGCAGCGCCTCCTGCAGATTATCGTCGTCTTCGATGATGAGCACTTTTTCGCGTGGCAATTGTCGCTCCTCAGCCGTCACGAGTCCTAGATTCGCGGTGCTTTGTTGTTATTCTATTGGGAACTCTCGCACACTTCGCCTCTATTATGTCACACGTAAGATACGCCGGGCAGGCGTGCTGCAACGTGAGAGTTTCTTCGATATCTGGCGATGACAGTGTTCGGCCTATACTGCCTGGCTCCTCACACTCTTAATCCTCTTAGAGGTCTGTATTCGGTCAAGGCAAGTGGAAGTCGTTCCACAGCATGCGGCTGATGCTCCTTTGTCGAGCGCCGTAGTCCGACCTACTCTACCGGAGGAGACCCCCGTATCTGGGGCACGGGGCAGGCTTTGCGCATCTCTGCCAAGAAGCTGGAATCGGCCTGGACCGGCAACAAGTCCCCCTCACGCCGACCCTCTCCCCAGGTGCTTGTCTCAAAAGTGCATTGCTCAGTGTAGACTTGCCCTTCGACAGGCTCAGGGCGAACGGAAAAGGCAAATCTCGTTCGTGCTGAGCGTGTCGAAGCACGATTTTGCTTATCGAGTCGACTTATGAGACAGCCTCCCAAGGAGAGGGAGATTTCTCGCCTGCAGGCCTGGGTTTTGCAAAGGTCTTCGGCGGGGGTGCGTCATAGGGTGATTATCGAAACCACCCTATGACGAGGGGCAAGGCCACGCTATGGTGGGCCTCAGGTGGCGAATCTAATAGTACGCGCGCGATGTTAGGTGCACGTTATGCCAGCATGAACGTGAGGTTTAACCCAACGCTGTTGCCATTAGTCCAAACCTGCCCCGCACCCCTGTCCATTTCTCTACCCGTGGCAGTCTTTTCCACAGTGCCAGCCTAATCCTGTGCTAGCAGGGCGGCGGCACGGCGCACCTCCTCGCCGGCAGTCGTGTCAGGAGGGGCTTGTTCCCCATCAAGGGCAGCTAGCACGGTCACTCTAGGAACACCGAGCGCCGGGTCTGGCTCGACCGTAGCCTCCACCCTGAAGACGCTGGCGAGGTTCTCAGCGGTGAGCACATCGCTTACACGCCCGCGCGCGTGCACGCTGCCGCGGTCTAACAACACCAGGCGGTCGCAAAAACGCGCAGCAAGGTTGAGGTCATGCACTACGGCAATGGCCGTCAGTCCCTGGCGCACCAAGCTGCGGATCAACGTGAACACCTGAAGTTGGTGCTGCACGTCGAGCCCCGCTGTCGGTTCGTCGAGCAAGAGCAGCCGCGGCTGCTGGGTGAGTGCGCGGGCCAAGAGCACGCGCTGGCGCTCCCCGGCGGATACTTCCGTGATGAGGCGCCTTAGGAACTCTTCGGTTCCGGTGTCCTTCATGCTTTGCTGGGCAACGGCGCGGTCGTGCGCGCCTTCGGCTTGAAAGCGGCCCAAGTGGGGATTGCGCCCCATCAGGACTACTTCCAGGCACGAGAAGGCAAAGTTAAGCGTGGTGCTCTGCGGCAGCAGCGCTATGTGCCGCGCAATCTCCTGGGGCGACTGGCGCTGTAAGTCGACGCCATCCAAGCACACCTGGCCGGTAGTGGGAGAGAGGAGCTGGCTAATGCACTTCAGCAGTGTGGATTTCCCAGCTCCATTTGGCCCAATTAGGCCAAGCAGGCTCCCGCCGCGCACCTCTAGGGATACTGCTTCCAGTAACTGCGCCATGCCCACGGCAAAGGAAACGTCATGAGCGGTGAGCGCGGCGCCTTCGATGCGAGCAGAATCAGAGGAGTTACTCACAGAATATTGCCCTGTCGTTTACTGCGGTACAGCAGGTAGAGGAAGAAGGGCGCACCAAAGAAGGCGGTGATGAGCCCCACCCGCAACTCCTGCGGCCGCAAGAGCAGCCGCGACCCAAAGTCTGCCCATGTGAGCAGCACCGCTCCTGTAAGGAAACTTGTAGGCAGCACGATGCGGTGGTCGGGGCCTACGACCAAGCGCACCATGTGCGGCACAACCAGGCCGACAAAGCCGATGATCCCGCTCACCGCCACGGCAACCGCCGTGATGAGGGCTGCCAGCGTCAGCATGATCAACCGAACGCGCCGCACGTCTACGCCCATGCTCCGTGCCGTGTCCTCGCCCAATGACATCAAGTTAAGGTCCCGTGCAAAGAAGAGCAAGAGGAGGCTGCCTACCACAATAAATGGAAAGATGAGTTGCACGTGCGTCCAGCTACGGGCGCCGAGACTGCCGGTGAGCCAAAACACGATCTCCCGCATGGAGTTGACGTTCGCCGTGAGCGTGAGCACCGCCGAAATGACAGAGCCTATGAAGGCTTGCACAGCTACGCCGGCGAGGATCATCGTCGTCAGTGGGTCC
The DNA here is from genome assembly GCA_965219505.1 of Chloroflexota bacterium. Classification (GTDB taxonomy): domain Bacteria; phylum Chloroflexota; class UBA11872; order VXOZ01; family VXOZ01; genus VXOZ01. Next base: position 138,944 of record OZ244775.1, read on the forward strand.
ACTCCGCGTGTTGCGGCCAGCACGTAAACCAGCATCACAGCAGCCAGCGCGCCCAGAAAGGCAAGTGCCGGCGTGGCCAAGTAATGCAGGCTGCGAAGGCCAAAGTGAATGGCAATTACTGCGCCCAGCGCTCCTCCCGCGGAAACCCCAATGATGCCGGGATCCGCGAGGGGGTTGCGGAATAAACCTTGCATAGTCGCGCCAGCCAACGCGAGTGCCGCGCCCACTAACGCCGCCGTCAGCACACGCGGCAGGCGCACGTGGCTGATGATGCTCCACTGCACGTCGGTCGCTGTTGCGCCGAGAGGAATGCCCATCTGCTGCAGGACGATCGAAGCGGTAACGCCCAGCGGCACGTCCACGGCGCCAATCGCCATGGTTACGACAAACGATAGGAAGAGCAGCAGCGTGAGCATGCCCAGCGCCAGCGCTAGCCTCAGCGCCAGCGGCGCTTCAACATCCAGTATCCGTCGCAGCATCTTCGACAGAGTCAGCGTCTTTGACAAAGTCGGCGTCTTTGACGAAGGCGGCGTCTTCGGCGAAATCTGCACGTAAGCGGGAGCCTTCCTTAGCTAGGTTCTCTTGCAGTTGATAAGAGTGTCCTTTAGGACAGTGTAGCCAATGTAGTCGCACAAACACCGCTGAATCGGAAAAATGCGCGAGTGATCAAGCGCCACCCTTCTCCTCCCGATACCGCTGGTTTCCAGCCCGCGCCCACCTGCTGTAGGGGCAGTCCTTGTGGCTGCCCTCTTTTCTGCTGCATGGGCAACCACAAGGGTTGCCCCTACTCTTCTTCTTGCGATGACGCTGGGCTGCATGGGCAACCACAAGGGTTGCCCCTACTCTTCTTCTTGCGATGACGCTGGGCTGCATGGGCAACCACAAGGGTTGCCCCTACTCTTCTTCTTGCGATGACGCTGGGCTGCATGGGCAACCACAAGGGTTGCCCCTACACTTTTACTTGCGATGACGCTGGGCTGCATGGGCAACCACAAGGGTTGCCCCTACTCTTCTTCTTGCGATGACGCTGGGCTGCATGGGCAACCACAAGGGTTGCCCCTACACTTTTACTTGCGATGACGCTGGGCTGCATGGGCAACCACAAGGGTTGCCCCTACACTTTTACTTGCGATGACGCTGGGCTGCATGGGCAACCACAAGGGTTGCCCCTACACTTTTACTTGCGATGACGCTGGGCTGCATGGGCAACCACAAGGGTTGCCCCTACACTTTTACTTGCGATGACGCTGGGCTGCATGGGCAACCACAAGGGTTGCCCCTACACTTTTACTTGCGATGACGCTGGGCTGCATGGGCAACCACAAGGGTTGCCCCTACACTTTTACTTGCGATGACGCTGGGCTGCATGGGCAACCACAAGGGTTGCCCCTACACTTTTACTTGCGATGACGCTGGGCTGCATGGGCAACCACAAGGGTTGCCCCTACACTTTTACTTGCGATGACGCTGGGCTGCATGGGCAACCCATCCGGCGCCGAACCTAATTTCACTGCACGAGATCCGGGTGAAGCAGCTTCGCCACGTCATACACGCCTTCGACAATATGGTGCGATAACGTGGATAGGTGGCGCGCCGGTACGGTGTAGATATGGCCGTTGCGCTTGGCGTTCACGTTTGCCAAGGCGGGATGGTTGCTGAAGTTCTTGCTCCACTCTGCGTTGTCCTCCGGCGCAAATTCGTCGGTGATGATCACGTCGGGATTAAGCTCCACAATCTTCTCAAGCGAGATTTCGCCAAAGGGCCCATCCAGTGCCTCATCGCCGAGGTTGACTCCTCCGGCGCGCTGCACAATGTCGCTAAAAGTCGATCCCTTGCCGGCAGAGCTGCCAAAGGCAGTGTAAAACAGTACGCGGGGTTTCGTCTCAGCTTTCGCCACCTGTGCTTCTATTGCCGCCAGTCGATCTTCCATGGAGGTAATCAGTTCCTCCGCCCGTTCTTCATCGCCGGTTAGCTGCGCGACAAAACGGATGTTGTCCGCTACTTGGCCGACCGAATCGAAGAGCGACACCACCACGACCGGTATCCCGGCGTCTCTAAGCAACTTCATGTGGTCGGGATTGTTATAGGTAGCGGCCAAGACGAGGTCCGGTTCCAAGGCAATGATCTGCTCCGGGTCAGATTGCACGGTGTGTTCGACCTGCCGGGCAATCTCACTCACGTTTGTCCACATCGAGTCTCCAGCCAGGTAGGTAACGCCGCGCACGCGCGCCGAATCGACAAGCGAGAGCAGAATTTCGTCAGTAGCCAGGGTGAGCGAGACAATGCGTTGCGGCTTCTGCGGAATCGTTACCTCGTTCCCCAAACCATCCGTGATCGTGCGCGGAAACCCTTGGCTGTCCGCAGGGGCGGCTTCTGCTGCGGCAGGAGCAACTCCTTCTGCCTCCGGCGCGGGTACCGGTTGGACGGCACAACCGGCCAAGAGCACAGCCAAAGCGATGATCAGACTAAAGAACGAGCGTCGCGTACGCGAAAGTTGCGTGCGGGCAAGGCGCGCTCGCACAAGCGAATCCATAGAGCCCCTTTCTTGTAGGTGAGTATTGCAGCGCAACGGCGTTGCCAAAGTGCCGGGAGGAGCGCGCACGTAAGGAGCGCACGGTCGGGACGAACGCGCGGCCAGCATGACCGCTCGGTCAGCATGACCATATGAACCATCAGGCGCCTAACGGTTCCGGTTTGGTTGGTCTCCCTGGGGCGACTCGAACGCCCGACACGCAGTTTAGGAAACTGCTGCTCTATCCAACTGAGCTACAGGGAGTTATGTAGACGCATACCAGGATTTCTATTCCCATTATGCCGTAGCCACTGCTTCCCTGCACGACAATCACTGCATACTATATATTGTGTATGCGTGAGTCTAAAACACAATATATTGCACTGTCAAGGGAAATTGGGTCGTATTTTAGGGTTTCTTGCAAGTGGGGAAGATTTTGAGGATGAAACGACGAGCCAAGAGCTTGTACCCCATGCCAGAGCGAACTACCTGTTATGATTGTAGGATCCATTTAGTTGGCTGACAGATTGGGCCCTATAGGAGAGATAGAGCAGGTCCACTCGGTAACGACTAGGCGCCCGAACCTAGTCGGCTTTTGTGTGCCGTGAGTACCTAAATGGACATGGATACGTCGTATCGCGGGGGCTTGTCCCCCACCTCTTTGCGAGTTAGGTCAAGATCACCTTGGTTAAAGCCGCTTAGGGGTGAGCGCAACGTTTATCGCATGCTTTCCGGGGTCGTGTGCCGCGCATAGAGCCTGGTGTCAAAATAACCCTTGCCTAACGATGTAGGGGCACGGCATGCCGTGCCCCTACATCGTGGCTGCGACACGGTGTTTGCCCACACGCCTCTCGGCGGCAATTCCGCATCACCAATAGCGCATTGCGTCCTCGAAGAGGCGCGTCAGGTCGTCTGCCGTCGCCTGGCGCGGCGATAGCTTCGTGACGCGATGCTGTGGCAGCGTGCCCTCCACGAGCGCCGGGATGTCCTCTGACATGTAGCCCACGGCGCTGAGACCGTTGGGGACGTGCAGTTCTTGCATGAGTTCGATGAGGCGGTCGGAGAGTACCTTTCCGGCGTCGCGGGGTTTCGTGCGGCTGACGTCCGCGCCGAGCAATCCGGCTGCCTGGATGTGGCGCGTCGGTCCCGCCGCTCCCGTAAAGCGAAACACTGCCGGCGCATTCAGAATAACGGCCATGCCGTGGGGCACGATGGGGTGATCGCCGGCGTAGCCGTCCGGGTGGTAGTCACGCACCATGCCCGCGACGGGATAGGACATGCCGTGCGGCAGGTGCACCCCGGCATTGCCGAATCCAACACCGGCAAACGAGGCCGCGAGCAGCATCTTCTCGCGTGCTTCCCGATCTTCGGGGTCGGCCATCGCCCGCGGCAGGTACTCCGCCACCATTTGGAGTGTCTCGCGCACCCACAAATCGCTAACGGGATTTGCTCCTTGGTAGGCCGGCCGCATCAGGGGACGCTCCGGGTAAGGTCGCGTGGTATAAGCGATTGCCGTATAGGACTCCAGGGCATGACTGAGCACGTCACAGCCCGTAGACGCCACCGCCGTTGGCGAGAGCGTGGCGGTGTTCTCGGGATCGATGATGCCGAGCATTGGTTTGAGGTTACGGTGGGAGATGCCAGTCTTGGCATGCATCTCCACCAGATCGAAGATGGCCGTGCCGGTGGTCTCGCTGCCGGTGCCGGCGGTGGTCGGTATCGCAATGAGCGGCTTAAGCGGGCCCGGAACGGGCAGCCCCTTGCCGATAGGGGCGTTGACGTAATCGAGAAAATCGGCTGGATAGGTTGCGTACAGGTTGGCCGCTTTGGCCGTGTCCATCGTGGAGCCGCCGCCCACCGCGACGAAGGCATCCACCTCTTGTTCGATGGCAAACGCAATCGCATCCTGGAATGAAGCGTCCGTGGGCTCAATCTGCACGCGATCGAAGAGCACGAAGGGCACTGCGGCCTCTTCGAGCGCTGTGAGCACCGTCGCTACCGGCGGCAGTTCCCGCAACACCGGATCAGTAACGACCATTACACGCTTCGCGCCGAGGTCCGCCAGGTCCATGCCCACTTCGCGGGTGACTCCCCAACCGAAACGGATGCTGGAAGCCGCCACTTCAAAGGCTATGTCTTGCTTCATCTCTCAACTCCTCTCAGATTCTTGCGGCAAATCCCGGTGCCCTGGCGGCGACCTCGCCCAATGCATCTCGTCCCGCGCGTAGGCTCTTTAGGGGCGCCGGTGTTTTGGGCTCACCCTGTGGAGACCCCGTATCGAGGTACGGGGCATGCGCGAACTTCCAGTCCGACACAACCCAGGCCGGCAGGTGGAAAGACCCCCTCTCCCTGGGGAGACCCCCGTATCGGGGTACAAGGCAAGCTCTTCGGCAAGCCTAGAGCATGCTCTACGAAACTTTGGCCGGAGGCGCGAGAATCGCTCCCTCTCCCTGGGAGGCTGTCTCATAAGTCGACTCGATAAGCAAAATCGAGCTTCGATCCTTCGACAAGCTCAGGACAGGCAAGCTCAGCACGAACGGGATTTGCCTTTTCCGTTCGCCCCCGTATCGTGTACGGGGCAGGCTCCGAGCCTGTCGAAGGGCAAGTCTACACTGAGCAATGCACTTTTGAGACAAGCACCTGGGGAGAGGGCCGGGGTGAGGGGAAATCTTCACCGTTTCAGCCCCATTCCTCGTGTCTGTCGGAGTTACCCGAAGGTCTCCTGTGGCAGACTTGGCCCCCTACCGGCCCAGCCTACACAATGTTCCCGCTCTCTAATCTTGTTCTCTATTATTCCTTCGCCAAACCCGCTCGGCAGCGTGCTGAGGGGCGACCCGCACCATCGCAGTCCGCGCAAAATCCATCCCATGCTTGGTGAAATAGCAGACTATTCCAGCGCAGGCTATACGCATAGTACCAATTTCGGCTCGCCTCCGGTCACAGCTTTATTCCCTTGATCGGCACCGCAATTTACGGGACCAGGAGTCAAGGGCCGATCGCATGATGGCAGTGGCGCGGATGGGACGGCTCTTAGCTGTCGTGGCGGCGTAGTGTCAGACACATTCAGGCGGCTTAGCGCCTACGCCGAGGCCGCTTGCTCTCTTTGGATAATGCCGGCACAGAGGCTATAATGCCCGATGTGTGAATGGCGATTTCATCACGATTGTATAAAGAGGAGTACCCATCATGAAAAAAGAACCCCTACTCGGCGCAGGCATGTCGCAGCCTTCCGCGCCTTACTCGATGGCCCTGCGCGTGCAAGCCAACGAGATGCTTTACATTGCCGGTCAAGGGCCGACGGCCGGCGACGGGAGTATTGTCGGCGCGGGCGACATCGAAGCCCAGGTGCGCCAGGTCTTTGACAACATCCAGTCTCTTTTGGAGGCCGCCGGCGCGACGTTCAATAACGTAGTCTTCATGAACATGTACGTCACCGATATTCGCTTCCGGGAAACCATCACCATGGTGCGCAACGAAATCCTGGAAGCGCCCTTCCCGGCCGCCACCATGGTGCAGATCGGCTCCCTGGCGTCTACAGACTGGCTGGTAGAAATCGACGCGGTCGCAGCGCTGGACTAGCCGACGCGCTTTGTCCCAATTCAGCGGCTGCACGGGGCGTTGCCGACGCCATGCGCCTTGCCGCTGGCTTGCGGCAGCATCCTACGCCGGCCTTAAGGGCTTATGCGTACTATTCCTCGAACTCTAAGCGGCTTGCAGCTGAGGTAGAGAAGCTCACGGTGAGACGTATTGAGGGTGGAAGGGCATCTCCGGGATTGTCCGGTTAGACGCCCCCATCACAATTCTCTACCCTTGGCAACCGCCAACTTCATCAAGTTTACCTTGCGACAGGTAGGTTTCCAGCAGCAACCCAGCATGACCAGTGGATCAATTAATTGAAGCGAGAGTGAAGGCCGAGAGGGAATCGGTGACACACCAAGACTTCAACGAAGCAGCGTGGATCGAGCGCCTGGCCGCCGCCTTGGAGCAAGTGGCGGCAGAGGCGCGACCGTCTTACTCCCCGCTTCCATCTGACATACCCAGATCCGGTCGAATCGACGAGTATTGGTCAGCCCTGAATCGTGGATACCGCGCCCTTGCGGCACGAGCGAAACACGATCCCTCAGCCTTGATCCAGTTCAAGGAATCGCACCTATGGGTCAACGGGTATCCCGCCGAAGCGATGACCATCTTGCGGGAGCATCCCCTCATGAAGCCGGGGCTGGAAGGCTCAGGCGAGAACGAAGGGGTCCGACTTTGGACTCTCAACAGCATGCATCGCTCAGACTTGATGTTGCTCGTATCGTTTCTCGCAAAACTCTCCGTCAAGGAAGGAGGCAAAGAGGTTTCTCGGCGTCTGCACCACTACCTGACTGCTGGGGCGAATGGGACCATCCCGGCCTACGAGATAACGGTCATTCACGGATTGGTCGTTAAGACGCGCATCAACCTAGGCGCGGGTGCGTACTTGGCCCCATACGCGGACGCTAGAGCGGAGTTCGGCCTGCCCGACGAACCTGAGCCGATGTCGAAGACGAGCCACCCCGACGCGGCCGTGCTCGTGCGCGGCCTTGAGTACGGACCCGGCGTCGCGCCGACTAACGATGATGCCGCCCTGAACGATGTGCAGGTCTCCTACCGCTTCCCTGTCGAATATCGGGTTGACCTTGAGAGCTGGTTCGGCGACAGCAAGCTGCTGGTAGACCTGCTCTCAATCGCCACGCGGCTCCGACTGCTATCCCGCACGCGCTACGTCCGCCTGGCCAGATGGATCGAGGAGATCGACCCTAACTTCGCATTCGGCACTCAGGAGTCCGGCGGCTTCGTCTCCGACGTGTGGCCGCGGCGAGGTCACGATCTGTCCAGGGGTGATGTAGACGCCTTCTTGGATCTGGCCCGCGGCTGGTACACATATCCGGACAAGCCGGACACGATGCACCTTGCAATTCGCCGGCTGGCTGCTTCGTTCTCTCGTCCCGGTGGACGATTCGGACAGGAAGACCGTATTCTCGACGTTGCCATCGCGCTGGAAGCGTTTTACGGAGGCACGACCGGCCACAAGCTCTCGCAGCGCGCCGCAGCACTGCTTGGGGCCACTGCCGAGGAGCAGAAGCGGGCCTACGACCAAGCGAGGGGCTTCTATGAAATGAGGTCGAGGATAGTACACTGGAAGAAGCCGCCGCATTCACTAGACGCTCTGAACAAGGAGCTTGAGGTAGGGCGCAGTCTAGCCTGCCTCACCCTCTCGAGCTTGCTCACCCGCAATGCGCCACTGCGGTGGGAAGACGTGATGAAAAGCTTGCTACCTGAGACGCAGGCGTGCATCGCGACGGAGAATGGCTAACGAGCCAAGCAATGTCTCTGGGGTACGGTGTTGTTGCTTCCAGGGTGGAACAGCGTCGAAATCCGCCCACCTCGCGGCGCTACCGGACACCACCCCGCACGGATGGTGTGGTCTAACTAAGGGGTGGCTTCAAGTCCACTGCTCACGAATTCCGGAGTACTTGGTGTCTTTTTAGAATTGCGAATGTTAGAGGGTACTATGTAAGGGAGCGGATGTGTATGCTCCCTTGTAAGGGTCAAGAAAGCTCGCCGCCGGTGGCCAAGCCTCCCCCAGTCCTGGCCATTCCCTAGGGGCAAGTGGTACCGGAATCGAATACTCAAGGCCGTCTCATTGAGTTCGTCAGACTTGGCCCGGTCTCAACATACTTCACCCACCGGTTGCGAACGCGCAAACTTCACACCCGATACCATTCTTAGTTGCTGCAGGGAAAACCCTCTTGGAACGCACTACCACTAACGTTTTTCCCGGACGCCTTACCGTGACAGCGGTGATCGCGGCGGCGTGTTTGATTTCGCTCATCGGGTTCGGCATTAGGTCCAGCTTTGGGCTCTATCTGGAGCCGATGACAACTGAGCGCGGCTGGTCGCGGGAGACCTTTTCGCTGGCGCTGGCGATCCAGAATCTATTGTGGGGCATTGGCGTACCGGTAGCTGGAGCGATTGCGGACCGGTTCGGCACGGCCAGGGTAGTCGCCCTGGGGGCGGCAGTATACGCTGCTGGCGTTGCCGGCATGGCGATGTCTGACAGCGGGCTCGCACTATTCCTGACCGGAGGGGTTCTCGTTGGACTGGGAGTGGCCTTCTGCTCGTTCTCCCTCGTGTTGGCGGCCGTTGCCCGCATTATCGGGCCGGAACGGCGGTCCATGGCATTGGGGCTTGGCACCGCCGCGGGGTCCCTGGGGCAAGTGCTCTTTTCTCCGATCAATCAGACCTTGATATCCCGCTACGGCTGGTACGACTCCCTCTTGGTAATGTCCGTCGTTGCCTTGGTTTTGGTCCCGCTGGCGTTCAGCCTGCCACGCGGCTCGGCAGCAAGAGGAGAACCCACGTCGGACCAGGGCCTGACCGATGCCTTGGGCGAGGCGCTGCGTCATCGGAGCTTCCTACTCCTCACGGCGGGTTTCTTCGTGTGCGGGTTCCATGTTGCGTTTATCACCGCGCATTTCCCCACATACGTGACCGATCTCGGTCTTTCGGCGCGCGCAGGCGCATACGCGCTTTCCATAGTCGGCCTGTTCAACATTGTTGGTTCACTGCTGTCGGGAGCATTTGGGCAACGATATTCCAAGAAGTTAGGTCTCTCCGCCATCTATTCCGGCCGGGCGTTGATCATCTTGGGACTGCTGCTCGCCCCGGCCAACGAACTGACAATCTACCTATTTGCCGCGTCAATGGGACTGCTTTGGCTGTCAACTGTGCCTTTGACCACGGGCATAGTGGCGCAGATGTTCGGGCTCAAGTTCATGGCGACCCTGTTTGGCATCGTCTTTCTGAGCCATCAGGTTGGTGGCTTTCTTGGCGTGTGGTTGGGTGGATTGCTCTACGACCGCACAGGCTCCTATGACGCTATGTGGTGGGCGGGAGTCGGCTTCGGCGTATTCGCCGCCTTAGTCCACCTGCCAATCAATGACAAACCTCTGGCCCGGTTGCGCACGGCCCGAGCCGCAGGGTAGCCGACACACCGGACTCTTCCTTCTCGTTCTGGCGTAACTGTCTTACTCGCCAAAATGAGGCCAAGATAGGAGTGCACCCTCACTGGTGAGTCGGCGCTTAATGCGAGCCTCAGCCATTGCACAAGACTCGAACGCCCTTTTCGGTCATGATGCCAAGGCAGAGCCGACCGCGCCGCCAGGGAGACGGCGGTTGTGGTTCACTCTAGGTCCTTGTGTGATCCCGGCGGCGTTCCTGGAACGCAGCTCCAGGGCTCCCGTTGGGCCTCGCTGCCATCCTCTCGGGTGATCGTCCAACCGGCGCTCATAGGCTAGATCTCCTCGCATTGCTCGAACTTAGCGGTGCGGATGCACTTGCCGTCGAGGACATAGCTCGTGGCGGATGCGACCTTGTGCATCGTGCCATCGGTTGCAATGCGGTCTATGGCGAACATTCCCATCTGGATGTGCTTGTCTAGCTCATCATCGAAGGGTCTTCCATAGACAGCTTCTGCCTCGGCAACGTCGTACAAGAAGACTTGCTCCACGGTGTGACCCGCCACCCTGACAGTGACCCAGCGTACCTTGACCCCTCGGATCTCACCAGTGTGTTCCGATACTTCCGCTGGCACGGTGCCCTCCTAGCTTGGTGGTCTTGCGAAGGTGCGAACTTTCACTTAGACGGTGTGTGCGAAGTTCTCAGCCAATCGCCGTTCATGGTTCGACCCTTCGACAAGCTCAGGACAGGCAAGCTCACCACGAACGTAAGAATGGTGATTTGCTCGGGAAGAGACAGTATCCGTTCGTCCTGAGCTTATCGAAGGATGAATGGAAATTCATTTCACACACCTTCCTGCAGACGCGGTCTCGCGAAGACTTGGGCAACTTCATTGTCTGCAAGCGCACGGTTGTAGAGGCGCACATCGCCGAGGCTGCCGCTGAAGGGGCCGATGGCGCCGAAGCCGATGTGGAGCAGTTCTGTGGTTGAGAGGTCGTAGTCTGCGGCATCAAATGGTGTGGAGGTTGCTGTCAGTGCGCCGTCCACGTACAGTCGCAGCACACCGTCGGCGCGGACGGCTGCGAGGTGATGCCAGCCGCCGGGCAGCGCGTGGTCGTGGGTCACGTTCTTGCCGGCCTCCAGCGAGAGCACGTTGCCCGACGGCAGCGTACCGCAGAAGAGGCGTCCTTGGTAGACTGCCATGGTCCACGCGCGCCGGTACTTGACATCCGGCGTGGTGTCGAGTTGACCCGTGGACACCCACTCGCCCTCACCGTCGTAGCGATACACGGAACCTGTAGGCAGCGTGCCTGCGTAGAGCTTCCCATTGTAGACCATCATGCCCATGACTTCCAGCTCATCGCCCAAGCGTCCGCAATCAAGCCACGGCAGACCGTCGTCCTGGCGATAGACGGACCCGCTGGGCCACACGCCGGTATGCAGCCGGCCCTGGTACGAGGCAAGAGAGTAAAGCTGGGTGGAAGCGCCCACATTGCCGCAGAAGGACCAGCGTTGTGCGCCCTCATAGCGGAAGACGCCGCCCACGTCGTAGCCGGTGGCGTACAGCCCGCCTTGGAAGACGCCCAGCACCGCGACTCGCGTGCCCGGGTTGCCGCACGGCAGCCAGGTCTTGCCGCCCGCGTACCGGAACATGCCCGCCGAATACATGGCCGAGCCGTAGAGTTCGCCGTTGTAGACCACCAAGCCGAACACGTCCTCGGCGTCACCGAGCTGGCCGCAGTCCACCCACTCTTTGCCCCCGGCGTAGCGGTAGACGCTGCCGCCCGGTCGTCGGTTCGGCGACTCCGGCAGACTGGAGCCCTGCGCGCGGTAGCAGCTTACTCCCGCGTAGAGATCGCCGTCGTATACTGCCAGCGTGCTCACGGCATTGCAGTCAGCGGGAGCACCGCAGTCCTCCCAAGCAGTTCCGCCCGCATAGCGATAGACGTGCCCGGTCTCGCCTGCGCCGCCCTCATAGGTGCCGGCGTAGAGCGATCCAGCATGCACGGCCAGGCCCATGACGCACTGCGCGTTGCCGGGCCTGCCGTTGTTGGTCCAGGCTGGTTCCACCTTGCCATCGTCTATGCCGAAGAAGACGTTACGCCAGTTGCTCTGCGAGGAGGCCACGCCGGCAGCGGTCTGAATGCCAAAGTTGAACCCGCGCCGCGTGGCGTCGCAGAACTTGCTAAGGATATCGCCGGGCACGTCGGTCGTGATCCGGTTTGTGTTCACCCAGGCCGCAACGGAGAAGTCCGCCGTGCCTAGCGCCAGGGTCTCGCTATGGGGCACTGTGATGTACGCGCTGCGACCGTCGAATTGGGCCGTTCCCGGCAGGCTGGCGATCGGATTTGGCGGCGTCAGTGCAACCGCCCCGTTGCTTTGACCGTGATTGCCATTGCCGGAGTGATCGTCACAATTCCCGTCTAACGTCCAATGTCCGACCAAGCCTGAATCTACTTCCACGTTGATATACCTCCCAAAAGCGATAGCCTTTGTCTATTCCAACACTACGTCGCGCTTCCCAGGAGCCATGCGAATTACCGGTAACTCCCCGTGCCTTGAACCGACAGCGCTTTTGCACTATACTGCCTGCGGCACGTTAGGCAAACCAATGCGCCGACAACAAGGAGGTCTAAGGGTCAATGCGCTTTTCCGGCAAGCTCGTCATCATCGCCGCCCTGGCAGTCACCGTGCTGCTCGTGAGCAATGTGATCGCCGCCAAGCCTCTCTCGCTCTTCGATCTGCCATTCGAATTCCTCGGCAGCACCGGTTTCGTGGTATCCGTTGCCGTCATCTGCTTCCCTCTAAGCTACATCATCAGTGACATTCTGACCGAGGTGTACGGTTTTCGGGTCGCCCGCGGCGTCATCTGGCTGGGCTTTGCCTGCAACCTGGTTATGGTCATCTTCTTTTGGCTTGGCGGCCTCATCCCCGGTGCTGTCTTCTGGGAAAACCAGGACGCCTACCAGGCAATTCTGGGCACCACCGGCTGGATCTTGATGGGCTCGTTCGCGGCGTACTTGGTGGGTGAATTCGCCAATGCCATGGTGATGGTGGTACTCAAGAACCGAACGGCGGGTCGGCATCTTTGGCTCCGCACCATATCGTCGACATTTGTCGGCCAAGGCGTCGACTCGGTGATGTTCTACGGCATTGCCTTCGGCATCTCCGGAATTTGGCCCGCGATGGACGTCTTCCGCGCGATGATACTCGCTTGGATCGCAAAGACACTCTACGAAATCCTCGCCACACCGCTGACCTACCTGGTGGTGGGCTGGCTCAAGCGCACCGAACGCATGGACGTATACGATGTGCCACGCTCTATGAATCCGTTTGGCATCTTCGGCGGCGACCCGGAAACAAGCGTCAACGCGGCTGAAACTGCAGACGCCTGATCACATAGTTTGGTTGCGGAGGGTGGCGGGTACGCCAAGCGGGAATTCCCTCGAAGACTAGTCTCTGGCAGAGGCCTCCGGTGGGTACTTAACCGTCACCACCGTGTGCAGTCCGCCCCGAGGGATATAGTCCAAGCGCACGGTCATGGAGCCAGGATCGCACGCCTTGACGAGATCGTCGAGGATGCGGCTGGCGGCGTGCTCCTGCACGATGCCCACCTGCCGGTAGGAGAGCAGGTAGTACTTGAGCGACTTGAGCTCGATGCAGTACAAGTCCGGTACGTACTTAATCGTCAGGTCGCCGGTGTCCGGCAGCCCGGTCCACGGACAGACCGCCGTAAACTCGTTCGTCTTTATCACAACCTCGGCAGGATTGTCGTCGTACTCATAGGGGAAGGTCAGCAAGCACGCGGGATTAATGGCGTCAGGATCGGCAGCTTCCAGCTTCAGATCCAGCGCCTCATAGCGTTCCTTGATGTCGTCGAGCGACTCGGCCACCGGCATCTCCTTCTCATTTCCTAATTTAGAACGAGTACGCGGGCTCACTGTCTATTGTAGTATCCTTCAATAGATTGCACTCGGAAGCTCTCCTTCTACAGAGAGAGACGGACACCGGCGGAGATCCTAACCTGTTCATTTGCTGCAAAGTGCCCACTCCATCGTAGCCGTTCCTTTGGCGTTGGAGCAATGAGTAACTAGGCAATACGTCATTCGCGCACATGCGGGAATCCGTCTCATCTGAGCAACCTAAACTCCGGCGAAAGCGGGAGTGACATTTGGGAGTCCGGCTGCTCGTTTCATCGACTGCGGCATGGTGACGTTGTGCCCGCGCGGAGTAGGCTCTAAGCAGTACCATAGACGGGCTGGGCAAGCGTAGGCAATGGCAACTCGTGGCTGATGATTATTGACGTACACGTGCATTACCGCTCGGACGCGCAGTTGGCGCAGGCGCTGCGCCAGGCCGAGCAGCTTGACATGGTGCTCTGCCTGAATTCGATCAATCTGGAAGGCACTGCCTCGCCGCATTTCCCCTCGGCAGAGTTCGTGGCTGCCTGCAACGACCGCACACAGGCGGCCGCGCGGGAGCACCCTCAGCGCGTCATCCCCTTCTGGTACCTCAATCCGGCGCACGGCGAAGCGGCATGCGTAGAGCTGCGGCAGCGGGTCGCGCGCCGCGAAGGTCCCCAGGGAGTGAAGCTCTGGATGGCGGTAAAGGGGGATGATCCGCGGCTCGTTCCCGTGCTTGACCTCTGCGCAGAGCATTGCCTGCCGGTGCTGCAGCACACAAGTATCGAGGTGGCAGGCACCCTCCCCACTGAGACCACGCCGCAGGAGATGCGGGAAATGGCGTTGCGCCACCCTGGAGTTGATTTCTTGTGGGGTCATGCCGGCAGCGATATCGAGTATGGGGTGAAGTGCGCTCGCGGCCTGCAAAACGTGCTGATGGACATTGGCGGCAACGAGGCCACGAACGGCTATACTGAAATGCTCGTCCGCTACCTGGGAGCCGGGCGTGTAGTGTTTGGTAGCGATGCGTCGGGTAGGTCGTTCACGTCGCAACTGGCAAAGGTCTACGGCGCCGACATTGCGGAAAACGAGCGCAACAAGATTCTTTACGGGAATGCCGCGGCACTCTTTGCCCGGTAGAGGTATCATGAGAGCGCAGAGAGAGGCATCGTCAATATCGGTGCGGTGGGAGGCGCTTTGACCAAGGTGGTGTTGTCTCTTGACGCTAAGAGGCGGAGTGCAAGCCCCCGGGTAACGAAAAGACCCGATGAGGCGGATCATAAGCACCCGCGCTATGGTCTAAAAACTGCGCTATTCAACTCGTCATTCCCGCGAAAGCGGGAATCCATCTTCTCTGTGTGATACGTCTTGGCACAAAGAGGCGGGGGACAATCCCCCGCGCTACGGCAGGTTGACAGTGCTCGCGCTCCCGCGATCAAGCGTCCATTGAACGAGACGAAATGCATAGTTGAACAATCCTTCGCAAGGATAATGCGATGATCTACGACGTGCACGTACACTTCCGCAGTGTGGGGATGATGCAGAGAGCGCTCGCGCAAGCGGAGCGTCTCGACATGGTGCTCTGCACGAACAGCATCAACCTGGAAGGCAGCGCTTCGCCTAACTTCCCTTCGCGTGAATTCGTGACTGCCTGCAACGACCGCACCTGGGGCCTCGCCCGGCAGCACCCTCAGCGGGTGATACCATTCTGGTACCTCAATCCCGTGCACGGGCAGTTCGGCTGCGACGAGTTGGAACGGCGGGTGAAGGCCTACCGCGGGCGGCAAGGAGTCAAGCTCTGGGAAGCAATCCGGGGCAACAACCCAAAGGTAGACGGCATCATGCAGCTCTGCGCCGAGTATCGGCTGCCTGTGCTGCAGCATACGTTCGCGGAGGTGACAGGGAACTTGCCTACGGAAACCAGCGGCCCGGACATGCGCGCAATGGCGCTGCGGCATCCGGATGTCACTTTCTTCTTCGGTCATGCCGCCGGTGACATCGAAGTTGGCGCCAAGTGCGCCCTCGGGCTCCCAAATGTCCTGATGGACGTGGGTGGCAACGAGGCGGTAAACGGTTACACGGAAATTCTCGCCAAGCACGTCGGCGCCGATCATGTCGTATACGGCAGCGACGCCTCCGGCCGGTCGTTCACGTCGCAACTGTCTAAGGTTTGGGGCGCCGACCTCAATTTAGAGGAGAAAGAGCAGATTCTTTACACAAACGTCCAGCGCATCTTCGACCGACAGCAGGAGTTAGAACGCATTGACCTTTGAGATTCAAGTCCGTTTGCTATGAACGAGGATTCGTACCCGTACCGCTTGTAACTATATGCAGTATCGCTGGCAATTTGGTTCTAGTGTGAAAGAGCTACAAGACCAGCATGAAATCAAAGATGCAGAAAAGTAATGCAGCTAAATGGAGACGTTCCAGGCCAAGTGCGGTAGCAAGAGAGGCGGCCGGCTCGTCACTCCGGCGTACGCCGGAGTCCAGGGAAGCAGCGAAGATGGTTTCTGGCCACACACGCGATACGGATAATGACCTAGGGCGCACGTCTCTCAGCAAGAAACTAGATTTCGGCTTGCGCCGGAATGACGGAAAGTATCAAGTAATACCAACAGGATAGCCGCCACATGATTGATGCAAATGCTTTTCTCGGCGAGTGGCCGTTTCGCCGCCTGCCCTATGCCCAACCGGAAGACCGTTTGCGCAAGATGGACGCGCTCGGTATCGAGAAGGCGGTTGTCTCGCGCCTGGAGAACGTCTTCTATAAGGACCTCTTGGTGGGCAACGAGGAACTCCACGCCATCGCGCAGCGGTACCCCGACCGTTTTATTCCGGCCTACACTATCAATCCGGGTTTCCCCGGCTGGGAACACGACCTGGAGATCTGCATCAACGACTTCGGCATGCGGAACCTGCGCCTGCACCCGAACTATCATCAATACAGCCGCCTCAAAGGAAACGTGCCGCGCATAGCCGAGGCGCGAGGCTATCCCAACTACCAGCAGTACCACTTTCTCGACGATCAGGCTCAGGCGCTTCTGGGCAAGGCCGAAGAGCACAACCTTGTCGTGCTGATCTCAATCGGTGTGGAAGACCCGCGCTTTGCCCACTGGCTGATGAAAGTGCCTTCGGTGACGATGATCGACGCGGCGGAGGCGGTAAACGGCTTCCCGGGCGTGCGCTTCTTGGTTTGCGGGGCGACCTTTTCCGAGGTACGCAGCCTCTGGTCGACCGCCTACCACCAGGACAACCTCTACTTTGAAAACTCGCGGGTGCAGGGACCGATCGGCGACGTGGACGACCTCTGCGCGCTCATGGGCGCGGACCACCTGCTCTTCGGCACCAACCTACCGATCAACTACGCCGAATCGGCCAAGCTCAGTATTGAGTACGCCGAAGTACCGGATGATGCGAAACAAGCGCTATTCAGAGGCAATGCCCAGCGGCTATTTGGCGCTTAACGGTATTGACGACGGTTTGTATGTGATAGTCTATTGGTGTATGGCTATGACCTGTACCGGAAAGGAGGTATGTACCGTCTCGCGGTTGTTAGGACTAAGGAGCTAGCCAAGGAGCGTTTCTACCATGGTTACAAGTAGAGTCTCGCGTCGAGCGCTGTTGGGCGGCGCCGTAGGTATCGGCGGCACGTTAGCGCTCGCGGCGTGCGGACAGTTACCTGCACAGCAAGGGATGGCTGAGCCCAGCTCCGAAGAGAAGATGGAGGCAAAGGCCCCTACTATGGAAGATGCCGGGCCGGTGAAGGCCATCATCCCGGCGGATGAAACCAGTAGGCTCCGATTCGACCAGGTCTTTGCCCTCTTCGCCGAAGACCATCCGGACGTTACCTTTGACATCATCTGGGGATCGCCGACCAGAGAGATGCCCCCGCTGGTTGCTGCCGGCGTGCTGCCGCACATGTCCTGGTGGGGTGTGAACCCCCACGGCTTTGCCAACGTACTGCGGGACGTGGGGCCGCTCATGGCTGCCAATGGATTGAACCGTGAGGACTACACGGAGAGCCTCTTCCAAGCGAACACCTGGCAAGGCAAGTTGCTGGGTATTCCTCTCGGTGTCAACACGACGGCAGTTTTCTACAACAAGGACATGTTTGAAGCGGCGGGCGTGAACTACCCTTCCGACGAGATGACCTGGGACGATGCAATCAGTATGGCGCAGGATATTGTCGGCCATTTCAATCCCTCCGGTGAGATCAAGGTGTGGGGATTCAACACACACACCTACTTGCCCGCGCGCCTCGGCTTTCTCTATGGAGGCACGATTACGACGGACGGAGAGATTGCCACCGATCGCGAGGTCGCTATCGAGACTACCCGCCACCTGCATGAAGCCTGGGCCAAGCATCAGGTGAGCCCGACCGGGGACCAGCTCAAGGAGCTAGGGGACTACTGGGGACAGACGGTCTTCGCCCACGGGCACGTTGCCATGCATCCCAGCGGCACCTTTTCTCTCGAACCGTATCGAGTGGAGAATGCGGAACTCCAGATGGGTCTGGCAGAGATGCCGTATACCGTGGTTGGCGACAAGAAGGTCCGTGGCGCTTTCAACGGCCAGGAGGAGGTCTGCTTGATGGAGGGCCGCGAGCATCCGGGAGCGGACACGTTCGCCGTGTGGATGGCCCAAGCACGGCACCAGTCCTGGCTGGGTACTGCCGGTTATCTCATCCCCGCATTGAAGTCGGTTCAGGACACTTTCAAGGCGCCGGAAAGCGACCCGCGGCCTGACAACCAGAGCGCCTTTGCCCGCGCGGCCGAGTATGCAACCCCATACTGGCCGCATCCGAAAGGCCGAGAGTTGGCACTTACTGTGCGCGACCATGTCCGACCGTACTACCTTAACGGTGAAATCACCGTGGAGGAGGCGGTGGATAACGCCCTCAAAGCCAGCCAGCAGATCCTCGACGACTGGCGTAGGTTGAACGCCTAAAGCGAAGCCATTGGGAAAGGGGTCGTCCCAGCCGACGGCCTCTCTTTGTCCATCCCCTTGAGCTGCGCACGGGTCTACCAGTAGGCGAAATTACCCCCTCTTCCTGGGGAGTGTACAGACTGTGTAAAGACCGGGTACATGCATAACCCATGTACCCGGTCTTTACAAGGAGAGGGCCGGGGTGGGGGAAATCTCCATCGTTTCGGCCCGGTTCCTCGTGTTCGTCAGAGTTACACAAAGCTTGCCCCGTAGCCGGCTACGGGGATTTCAATGAGGAGGATCACGAATGAAGTTTTGGCGTTCTTATGGTGGGATAACCACCCTGGCCTGGTTGTTCGCTCTGGTCTTTGTGGCCTCGGTCACGGATGCTTCGCTCACCGATAGCGAGCTCGCGGCGCGGCTCGCGTATGGTGTCGCGGCAGTAGCGGCCGTAATAGTGGTGCTATCGCTCATCCTCCTGCGGAGGATGAAACGGCGGGCCGAGAACAAGGTCAGAGAGTCCGATCCTATCCACCTGACGGACATCCAGACACTGGCGAAATCAAACTCGAAATTGCTGGAGGATGCCATAGCCCTGCATAGCGCCCAAAAGGAAGAGGCGCGCAAACCAGGTGACTAGGCCGGTCGTCCGGTAAAGATCAAGCCTTTTCCCTTTTGCCGGCAGCGTAGCGCCCGTTGACCCCGCCTGTCAGGGTCGATCGGCGGAGTCCCTGGCGCAAGCCGCTGGTCAAGAGATCACTTGACACACTTATTCCGTGAGGAATATCGTGTAACCACGTGCAACGCAGAGCAAAGGAGGTGGCAGCGCACATCTGGGTTAATGCTCCGCCTGCTTCAAATACGCTGGTCATCCAAATTCGGCGTACACGTATCAATTGGCGCGAAGCATCGGCCTGTGGCAGACGGAAGATTCTACTGGTGCACCAAGAGGAGAGTCTCTAAGTGTCTACGACAAATCTATCTAGAAGAACGGTACTAGGCGGTACGCTCGGCATTACGGGCGTCGCGTTGCTCGCCGCTTGCGGTCAAGTGCAGACGACCACGGCGCCGGAAATGGAAAAAGCAGAGGCGGCGCCCAAGGCCGAGGCTGAAGCAGCGCCCATGGTGGAGCACACGCCGGTATGGGCCGTGTGGATGGGCGATGAGACCAGCCAGTTGCGCTGGAACACCGCCATGGAACTCTTCGCCGAAGAGCATCCCGAGGTCACGTGGAGGATCACGTGGGAACACTGGAAGCGCAGCTTGCCGCCGTTGCTGGCTGCCGGTGAAATCCCGGATATCGCAAATACCTCATCAGCGCCGCACATTCTGGCGGACAATTGGCTGGATGCCGGTCCCATCATGGCCGCCGCCGGCATAAATCAGGCCGATTACGCCGGGCGGCTCTTCGAGGCCGTCACCTGGCGCGGCAAGACTATGGGCGTGCCCACCGGCTCGAATACCACCGCGCTTTTCTATAGAGGCGACATGTTCGATGAAGCCGGCCAGAATCCGCCGACAAATGACATGTCGTGGGAAGAGACCATCGCGGTTTCCGCCGACATTGCCAGCCGCCTGAACCAAGGCGAGGAGCGCACGCGCTGGGGTATCTCTGCCTTGAGCTACGCCTGGTCGTATTATCCGCTCCTCTACTCGGGTATGTTGGATTCGGACGGCAACGTCGTGGTGGACCGCGAAATTGCCGTGCACCTCACTCAGTTAATTCTGAAGGATTCGGTTGAGAAATTCCGCGCCTCGCCCAATCGGGAAGACCTGGCCGCTGCAGAGGATTATTACGGCACCGGGGTCTTTCCCACCGGCAAGGTCGCCATGGTGCTGGGCGGCACATTCATCATGAAGCCCTTCCGCGAAGCGGACCCGTTCGAGTTTTCCACGGTGGAAGTGCCTTATACTGAAGTCTCTGGCACCAGAATTCGCGGCGCGTTCAACGGGCACGAGCAGATGGGCCTGTTGGAGGGCGGTGCCGAGAATCCGGACGCGCAAGCGTTCGCTATCTGGACAATGGGGGAGAAGCACCAGCGCTGGATGGGCAGCGAGGGCTGGTCCGTGCCTGCGCTAAATTCGGCGGCGGACACGTTCGCACCACCGGCGGACGATCCGCGACCCGCCGACCAGAGCGCGTTCGTCAAGGCCATTGGTTACGCCACCAGCTACTTCCCGCACCCGGCCTCGAGCGCTATCGCCTCTGCGGGAACCGGCCCGATCCGCGCGTTCGTGGAGGAAGGGGCGCTCACCGCCGAGGAGACCATTGAACTGGCAATCAAGCAGATGCAGGCCGCAGTCGACGAATGGGAGAGTAACCAGTAGCCCGCACAAATCCCTGACGTAGGAAACGCTAGCATTGCGCGGGATCTAGACAAGGCACCGTGGAACACTGCATGGTGCTGGGAAACAGCGCAAGGTAACGGGCTATCTGCTCCCTCTCCCGCTGGGAGAGGGCCGGGGTGAGGGCGCATTGCTGCGAGATTGTAGGGGCACGGCATGCCGTGCCCCTACAGCCGTTAAGGAACCGACGGCCCCACCACTTGCCATCTTTGCGCACGTACAGGAGTATACGACCTTCATCCCAACGATCACCCCCACCATCCTCCTAAATGTGACTCCGAAACCGTAGAGCGGGGGCTTGTCCCCCGCTCTTTAGTACAAGAAGCCCGTAACTAATTCGCCCACCATAGGGGAGTGAGTCAGAAACACTTGCATTTTTGCCGTTCATGTCTCACTTTGCCAGCCCCAAGCGGCGAGTTTCCGTTGGAGATGCTCGTACCGTTCGTCCTGAGCTTGTCGAAGGATGAACGGCTTCTTCTCTTGCACACTAAAAGAATGTCGTATCACTTCCTCCTTGAGTAACCCAGCGAATGAGCCAGTGCGCATAGGCCGTTGCACTAGAGTCTTGGGTTTGGCCCCGTACGAGGTGTCTCGCATACACTATAATGACTACCATCTAGACCTTGATCAGGATGAGCAACACTTGTGAAAGCGTAGAGTACTTAAGGATCGACCCATGCAAACCCAAGTCAAGCAATCCGACACCGGCACGGAGATCGCCGCGCCCAAGCTCCGCAACTACGTGGACGGCGCGTGGGTGACTCCACAGACCGACAACTACCTGGACGTAACGAACCCGGCCACCGGCGAAACTATTGCGCAGGTACCGATCTCCACTAAAGAAGACACCGACGCGGCGGTGGCAGCGGCGCACGCGGCCTTTCCCGCCTGGCGCGCCACGCCGCCTTTGGAACGCGCGCGCCTGCTATTCGCGGTCAAAGCGCGCATGGAAGAGCGTTTCGAAGACCTTGCCCACGCCGTCACGCGGGAACATGGCAAGACCCTGGAGGACGCGCGCGGCTCCGTGCGCCGTGCTATCGAGAATGTCGAAGTGGCGTGCGGCATTCCGTCGCTGCTCATGGGCTACGGGCTGGAGGACGGCGCCGCCAAAGGCATCGATGAAGACGTCGTGCGCCAGCCGCTGGGAGTCTTTGCGGCGGTGTGTCCTTTCAACTTTCCGCTGATGGTGCCGTTTTGGTTCTGGCCCTACGCCGTCGCCTGCGGCAATACCTACATCATCAAGCCGTCGGAACAGGTACCGACCAGCATGCAGCTCGTGTTCGAGGAACTGGACGCCTGCGGCTTTCCGCCCGGCGTCATTAACGTGGTGAACGGTTCCAAGGAGGCTGTGGACGCTCTGCTCGATAATCCGCAGGTGCGGGGCATTTCCTTCGTCGGCTCCACGCCGACGGCCCGGTATCTCTACGCCCGCGCGGGCGAGCAAGGCAAACGCGTGCAGGCCCAGGGCGGGGCGAAAAATGTGCTCGTGGTCATGCCCGATGCCGCGCTGAATGAGACGGTGAGCAACGTGATCAACTCCGCCTTCGGCTCCGCCGGACAACGCTGCCTGGCCGGCTCGGTGGTCGTGACCGTGGGCGAGGGACACGAGCGCGTGCGCGACGCCATTGTGGAAGCTGCCGGCTCGCTTACTGTAGGCAACGGCGCGGATGACGGCGTCGATCTCGGCCCGGTGATCTCCCACACGGCCAAGGAGCGCATTCTCGGCTGCATCGAGCGCGGCATGGACGAAGGCGCGGCGCTGCTCCTGGATGGCCGCGGGGCAGCGGCGGAGCAGGACGCCAACGGCGCGTTCGTCGGCGCTACCATCTTCGACCAGGTGCAGCCCGACATGGCGCTCTTTACTGACGAAATCTTCGGCCCGGTGCTCAGCATGCTCCACGTGGATACGCTCGATGACGCTATCACGCTGATTGAGAACCAGCGCTACGGCAACGCTGCTTCCATCTTTACGCAGGACGGCGCGGCGGCCCGCGAGTTCCGCTACCGCGCGCCCACCGGCAACATCGGCATCAACGTGGGCGTGGCCGCGCCCATGGCCTACTTCCCCTTCAGCGGCGCGAAAGAATCCTTCTTCGGCACGCTCCACGGCCAAGGCCGCGACGCGATAGACTTCTTCACCGAACGGAAAGTGGTGATTACGCGCTGGTTCTGAGGCCTCGCATCTACTTATGGCTTCGTTCCTTCAATTATTGTCATTCCGAGCGCAGCGAGGAATCTAAAGTTCTCGATAGAGTGTCAAAGGGATTGGAAAAAGAGGCTGGGGAGTAACGAGTGGGAAAGAGACAGCGAATAGTTCTTGACCGGAGAGCCTTCTTGCAGTTCTCAGGCGCAAGCCTCGCAGCTTGCGGGGCCACCCTTGCCCTGAGTCGGCCTGCCTACGCCGAAATAGCCGATCCCACCGGTGAGAGTCTCGGTTCATTTACGATTGACGACTTGATCGAAAGAACCGATGACCCTGAAATAGAGAAATATGCCAGTACCGGTACCTTGTCCCTCTGGATCGCTGGTGCCTTTGCCGCAAGCTTGTCCCGCATACCTAACCTCCCCACCAACATTGCAGAATTCGTCAGGAGTCCGACCGTCATATCTCAGAGCATATGGTCGCGGCTTCCTGAACCAGTCCTCCATGCTGGGCCGATTCACATAGTCGATGATTGGATTTACAGGCAAATTTGGCTCAAACTGCCACCAACTCGCAGGGCCTCTTACCATGTCGCGGGTGGTGTCCCATATCGGACCCCGCAGGAAGCGTTTAACGTGTACAGGACCATTCCATTGCGAATTGTGATGGGTGGAGAGGAAGCTTTGAGCAAGTTTCACCAGAATAAGCATTGGAGTCACATTATTCCAAGCAGCAAAGGTGGGAGTAACCTCGCCAGCAACGGCATCTTTGAGAATGCTCTAGAAAACATGGGCCGTGGCAACAGGCCCATGACAAGGGCAGAGTTTGATCGGGCGCAACTGGCGTTGATCAGAGAAGCTGAGCAAGTGCGGTTAGACCACTTAAGCCGTGTCGAAGAGAGGTTAGCGAAGAGTCAAATCACTTCGCTTCGTAAAGGCCTGAGCTCGCCGGCGCTCATTCGGACGTTAACTTTGGCGGCAAGGTCGTTCCTTCCTGGGGCTGTAGCATTTGCGTTGGTTGAAGTCGCAGTTGCAGCTTTGGAGGAAGGGCTGCGTTATAACGACGGTGAGATCAGTCTAACCGAACTCTTTTCGAGTGTGGCTGCGAGAGTTGGTAAAGACTCTTTGTTTGCTGTGGGTGTCCTCGGCATCGTGCTTGGTTTAGTGATGGTAGTGCCTGCTTTGGGATCATTATTGACTTCCTTAGCACCGGTAATGGTGGTGATGACGTTCTTGCTTTACGGAGATCGTTTCTACAGTCTCAGTACTGAGTGGGTGCAACGCATTGGATTTGAACCGGTCATAGCAGCCTGGAGTAACACGAAGGAAATACCAAAGCAGGCCTGGGCGCAAGCTGCCAATTCTTTTGAGAGCTTTCAGATAGCTGCGAGAGGCGCATCTGAGAAAGCCTTGAAGAGCGCAGGCGATGCCTCCGAAAGGGCCTGGCAGGGCATTGGGGGTTTCTCTGAGGATGCCTTGCATGGAATTGGGGATTATTCGGACGGTGCTTGGCAAGGACTTGGAGGTGCCCCCAGGAGCGCAATACAAGGTACGCGAGGTATCGCAGTGCAAACCTGGCAAGGAGTAGAGGGCTTACCTGACGGCGCCTTAGAAGGTATAGGTGATTTCTCTGCGGGAGCCTGGCAGGGCGCAGGCAATGCTACCCAAAATGCCGTGCAGGTAACAACGGAGACAACGAAGGGCGCTTTGGAGTGGGTAACGGTTACGGGTGACGGTACTGCTGTGGACGTAACCGGGGTGCCAGAGCACGTACTAGATTGGTTTAGAGATTCGGTCTTACCATGGCTTGGAGATAGGGTGTCACCAGCTGTGTTTTGGAAATAGGCCGGAGTATGAAGGGCGCATTCAGCAAGCGTTCGCCGCGCGCTTGTTTCAGAGGAGAAGCGATCCATCTCCTGTCAACGTTGAAAACGCTCCCTCTTGACGGTATAATCTCTGCGTGATTCGTGAGACAGTGCTCGTATGAAGATGGATTCCCGCTTTCGCGGGAATGACGGAAAACGGTATTATTGCTTGAGAAAAGGGACTGGTTACTCAGTTCTTCAACCGTAATGAGGAGAATTATCTCAAGTGCCAATGCGTGATGAACAAGCGTTGTGGTGCGTGGAGTGGGGCAAGAGTGCCACCGAGGGAAGAACCTACCCTGACGGCTATTCGCTGCACAAGTCGCTGGACGACGCCGAGGAGTACCAGAAGGTAAACTTGCAACGCTCCATGGCGGTCACGCAATGGCAGGGAGAGCCGTGCGTGCTCCTCAGGCGGCCCTACCGCTGCCTGGTTCCTGACTGGCAGTACCACGAGACCATGGCCAGTGACATCGGCGTCCACTTTAGCGGCGCCTCCCCCATGCCGCTCGCCGAGTCAGGCTGAGGGACCAATCATCCTCTTGCGTAGTCTCGAAGTGCTGCGCCTTCTACTCGCAGTCCCCGTTTGAGTGCAAGAGGCGCCGAGGACACTTCATTCTCAGCGACGAGCCTCCGGTTCCCTCTCCTGGGGGAGAGGGTTAGGGTGAGGGGGAACAATTCGCTGCATTTCCCGCAGGATTGAATTCGATACCGCATCAGTTTCTCCCAGTACCTTATTGTTCCAGAACCTAATCACGCGAAGTCCCTGGGACGCCAGCGAATTGGTGGGTTCTCTATCCGACTTTGATCGGAGTTGGTGCTGCCCGACATCGATTTCGATCAACAGCCGTTCTAGGTGCTGAAAGCTGGGGATGTACTTGCCTGGTGGGTGTGTGTCTGCGAAGCAAATGAGCGGCTACGTGGCAGTTCCTTGGATCACGCTACAGGGCATGCTCACCGTGGGTTGTTTGCTATCCATGTTGTTGCGCCGGGGAGACATTGCCAGAGTCCACCACATTCGCCCTCACCCCGACCCTCTCCCCGGGAGAGGGAGATTTCCAGAGCCACACACTTGGGGCGCTTCCAGCCGACCTCATCCAGTTGACTTTGAGGCTATGCAAGCGTGCGCGCGATGCGGAGGGCTTCTGCTACGAGCAGGTGTTCGGTTTGCGGCTGGTAAGCAGCCGGCAGGTGGTAGAACTTGTGGGAGCGCGTCGGTTCGTAGCCGCCATCTTCAAAAGACTGCTCGGTGCAGACGTAACCGAGGGTAGCGTTTGTGTAGCCGAGCGTCCATGCTGCCTGCCCCACGTGGTCGGCCATGAGCGCCGCCTCGATCTGTTGACCGATTTCCAGAAACACCTCGGCGCCCATACCCACCATCCACAGGCCGCCGATGCGGAGTACCTGAATGGGAAAGTCGACGCTCGTTGGCAGCGCCTCGCCGCGCCGGAGACATGCGAGCATGCTGTCCGTCCACAACTGGGTGAAGCGGTCGTCGGCAGCCTCTTGCCGTATGCTCTCGACTTCTGCCTCATTGGGAGGATCCTGAAGCGGGAGCGGTACCAGCTCGTGCGCCACCGCAATGGGATACCCGACCACCATGGTGGACTCGCGTGCGGCGCGCGCGGCGAGCGCACCAACGCCGCGTCCGTGGGTGTCGATCTCTTCCGCCGTGCACGGATGGAAGCGGGTGCCACCCGGCGCGATGACGCGTACGCGCATATTGCCGGCGCAGCCTTGCAGGAAGCCAACGACGGGCGCTCCCTGGTCCGCAAACTGCCGTTCCACCTCTTGGCGGGCGGCGGCCACGTAGTCGCCGTTGACCACCGGCGCCCGGTAGGCAAAGCCGGTCGGATGGAACGCAGTCGAGAATAGCACGGCGACGATGGACCCATCCAGCCGCTCGAAACGCAGCGCGCGGATACGTTGGTCTACGATGCCGCCATAGTTCGGCGCTAACTGGGCCTCGCCGTTTTCCACCCGCCGCCGGTTAATGGCGAAGCTTCCTTCCGCCGCGCCCACGCGGAGCGCGACCGGCTCCACGTTTGCAGCAGCGCGGGTTACGGCGTCGGCGAGGGACTGCACCAAGCTCTTGTAGTAAACTTCATCTATTTCATCGGGAAGGGCCTGGAGAAGTGCCGGGCCGAAATGGTTGTGCGCGGCGTTGATCAATACGCTGGCGCCGGGAATGGACGTTTGTTGCTCCACGCGCTCGCGCACGGCATTAACCAACGGCGCGTCCAAGCCGAGCACGTCAAGACCGACAATCGCCACCTTCTGCTCGCCGTCGCTGAGCACCACGGCAGTAGCGTAGAGATCATGCAGGACGCTCTCGACCCGCAGGTCCGCACGGCTCGATTGGAATGCGCTCCCCAGAGGCGGCGTGATTGCCACCTTCGCTCCCCCCGCCATAAATTCCTTCGCCATAGTTGCTCCTCAATCTGCATACGCTGCATGCCACGTAATCATACCAGGCGGAGCAAATTCTGCACGCTCATTTGCACTGCGGAAGCGCACCGCGTGGTGTCATGATCTTCGCCC
Source organism: Chloroflexota bacterium (assembly GCA_965219505.1). GTDB lineage: Bacteria > Chloroflexota > UBA11872 > VXOZ01 > VXOZ01 > VXOZ01. The sequence goes on from OZ244775.1 coordinate 166,165, forward strand.
TCTCCCCGACCCTCTCCCCCGGGAGAGCGAGAAGTGGGACGATGAACCTCTCTTGAGAGAAGGGAGAACTGCGGCGGTGACCCTTTCTCCCGGGAGAATAGATGTTGCAGCGTCGACGCTCTCCTCAGGGAGATGTTCGCATTTTCCGACCGGCAGGCAAGAATACTCCCTCTCCCAGGGGGAGACCTTTGCGTAACTTCTGCCAGAGGGTCAAAAATACTCCCTCTCCCGGGGGAGAGGGGATAGCGGTGCCGATCCGGCGCATTTCCAGCTGTTTGGCAGTGTTACGCAAAGGTCTCTGCTGGGTGAGTGAGTTCTGCCGCATTCACCTACGAGCCTACACCGTGCCACCCAGCAGATCCAGGATGTTGCCGCCCATGATCTTGGCGTAGTCCGCTTCAGGGAACTCCCAAACCTTTACCTTCGCCATTTCGGGCAGGGGCGGATTGTAGTCGCCGCCGCCGTCCGAGCCCCAGATGAGTTTGTCAGCGCCGAGGGCATGGTAGGCCTCGCGGATCATCCACGGGCCGCTCGTGAACGACGTATCGAGCCAGATATTGTCGTGACGCTTCGCCACGTCGAAGAAGCGCCAGTTCATGTCCTGGTCGCGGCTGGAGCCCAGGTGGGGAATGATGATCTTAGCCTCCGGCACGGCGTCTGCCCAGCGATCGGGAAACTCCGGTTTGTGGGCGCAGCAGAGCAGGATGGGAATGTTGTAGCCGGCCCCCAACTCCAGAATCGGGATAAAGAGGTCGTCGGTGATCTCCCCTTTCACCTCGCCAAAGTGCAGCTTGAGGCCGGGAAACCCCCAGTCTTCCACCGCGCGGCGCACGGCATCCAGCCCCACCGAGCCTTCTTCCGGCACCATGTGGGCAAACGGTATCAGGCGATCTTCGCGGCCCGTGACGGCTTTGCGCGTCATTTCGTTGGATTCCCGGCTGGGCAGACAGATGCTGAACACGCATGACTTGTCCACGCCCGCTTGGTCCATGTATCGGATAGTGTCGTCCGGGTCCAGCTCGCGGCGGTACGTGTCGCCGCCTTTGATATGGACATGCGCGTCGATGATCATGTTACTTTTCCTCAATTAACTAGGTTTACCTCTGCCGCGATCCAGCACGGGCAACCGGCCCGAGCCGCTCCGCTGTGTTTCAATGTGCTCTATTCCTCACTACCTTTGGAGGCCCCCACATCGGGGTACGGGGCAGGCTTTGCGTAACTCTGCGAAAGAGTTGGAATCGGGCTGGATTGGCACCGATTTCCCTCCACCTCGGGAGACCATTGCGTGACTGTGACAAGCACGAGCAATTGGGCAGGAACGGTCAAGATTTCCCCTCACCCCGGCCCTCTCCCCAGGGAGAGGGGGTCTTTTCGCCTGTTGCCACGATTTGTGCAAAGCCTGCTCTGAGCTTGTCGAAGAGCCTGTCTTGTACTCCGGACACGGGGGCCTCTAAGGGAGAGGGAGGTCTTCCCGCCCGTCGCCACGGCTTGTGCAAAGTTCTCCTTTGGCACCTAGTATAACCCCACGCGCAAGGTACACAAAGCTTGTGAAATGGGGCACAAACCTTAAGGGAATGCTATAATGGAATTAGCTCTCCACATAAGGCAACAAGGCGATTCTTGCCGTGGCACTTACACACTTCAATCAGTCCGGTTTACCCCGCATGGTAGACGTAGGTGACAAGCCGGATACCGCGCGCGAGGCGACGGCGGAAGGCGCGGTGGTGATGCTGCCGGAAACGCTGGCGCTGATCCGGCAACAGCAAGATGTGCCGGCCGGTGAGGCCGGCCCGCTCAAGAAGGGAAACGTCTTGGCGGTCGCGCAAGTGGCGGGCATCATGGCAGCCAAGTCCACCTGGCAATTGGTTCCGATGTGCCATCCGCTGCCATTGAGTGGCGTGGACATGGACTTCAACCTGGACAAGGCCCAGAGTTGCGTCCGCATTCAGGCTACGGTGCGCACCACCGGCAAGACCGGTGTGGAGATGGAAGCGCTCACTGCGGTTAGTGTGGCGGCCCTCACCATTTACGACATGTGCAAAGCCGTGGACAGAGGTATGCGCATTGAAAACGTGCACTTGCGGCACAAGAGCGGCGGCCGGAGCGGTGACTACGTTGCAGCGGATGTCGCCAGCGCCACGAACGACGGCTGAGGGCTCTTCGGCCGGTAAACACCGCGAGACGTAGCGTACCGTTCAACATTTCCGGCCTTTGCCTGCTTGGTGCGGCCTTGGCACAACGCAGCGCATGCATACCGGTAGCGGCGGCAACCGGAGCAATCTGCGCAGAGACTAGGACCCTGGTTTCCTAGGAATACTGGAAGCACCCCCTGGTCTTGGCAGACCGCATACGAAAGATGAATTCGGCGACCTCGCTGAAATCGGAGGCCCCCTAATCGCCGCGCTCGCTTGTGCGGAGGTTATGGTCGAGGGTCGCAGGCCACGTGCAATTTCAGATAGACAGAGTAGCGCGGGGCTTGTCCCCCGCTTGGGACAGAGCCGGGTGGCACGGAGCAGACGAAGTCCCATTCTTGCCAGAGAGACGGCAGCGGGCGCAGGCTTCAAACCTGCGCTACCGGAGCAAAGTCAGGACGCAGGTTTCAAACCTACGCTACCGGAGAGAGTCCGCGTCTTTTACGAAGTCAGCCGATAACATCTGCTTTCACAGCAGTGACGGAACGGCCCTAGAATTACGGGAAAGCAGAACCGCGAGTGCCCTTCCTGACCTCAAGGAGAGCGTATGTCAGATACCCTTGACCCCAATACGGAAGCCGTAAATCCCGTAAATATTGAAGACCAGATGCAGTCGGCGTACTTGGACTACGCCATGAGCGTCATAGTCTCCCGTGCATTGCCGGATGTCCGCGACGGCCTCAAGCCCGTGCAGCGGCGCATCCTCAACTCCATGCAGGAACTCAACGCCCGGCCCGGCACCGCGTACAAGAAGAGCGCGCGTATCGTCGGCGATACCATGGGGCGGTACCATCCCCACAGCAACGAGCCAATCTACGATGCCATGGTGCGCATGGCGCAGACGTTCAGTATGCGCTACCCCTTGATAGACGGTCAGGGGAACTATGGTTCGGTAGATGGCGATCCGCCCGCCGCCATGCGCTACACCGAGGCGCGTCTGCACCCCTTGGCGATGGAAATGCTGGCCGACATCGAGAAGAATACGGTTGACTTTAGCGCCAACTTCGACGATACGCTTAAAGAGCCAACGGTCCTGCCCAGCAAAGTGCCGAATCTGCTCGTCAACGGCGCAACGGGCATCGCCGTGGGCATGGCTACCAACATCCCGCCGCATAACTTGAGCGAAGTGGTAGACGCGCTCACTTTCCTCACGGACAAGATGGCCGTGGGGCAAGAGGACGACGTTGGCGTGGAAGACCTGATGCAGTTCGTCCACGGACCGGACTTCCCCACTGCAGGCACGATTATCGGCACCGAAGGCATTCGGGAAGCCTACGCCACCGGACGCGGCCGCGTCATCGTGCGCGCGCGGGCGCGCATCGAGGAGATGCGCGGCAACCGTTTCCGGATCATCGTTTCAGAACTGCCGTACCAGGTCAACAAAGCGGCCCTGCTGGAACGCATGGCGCAATTGGTGCGCGAAAAGAAACTCGAGGGCATTAGCGAACTGCGGGATGAGTCCGACCGCTCCGGCATGCGCGTCGTGATCGAATTGCGTCGGGACGCCTTCCCGCAACAGGTACTCAATCACCTTTACCAGCACACCGCGATGCAGTCGTCGTTTTACTGCAACATGCTCGCGTTGGTAGACCAGCAACCGCGCGTGCTCAGTCTCAAGGCGCTCCTGCGCGAATACATCCGTTTCCGGCGGGACGTCGTCACGCGCCGTACGCAGTTCGAGCTTGAGCGCGCCCAAGCGCGGGCCCATATCTTGATCGGTCTGCGCATTGCATTGGATAACCTGGACGAGGTCATCGCGACCATCCGCAAGTCCCGCAACGCCCAGACGGCACGCAACAACCTGCAACGGGGCTTCGGCCTCAGTGAAAGGCAGGCCAATGCGGTATTGTCGATGGAATTGCGTCGGCTGGCCGCCATGGAGCGCAAGGCTATCCTCGACGAGTACGAGGAGATCAAGCAGACGATTGCGCGCTTGGAGACCATCCTCGGCGATATTGGTGAAGTCTTCATCATCATCAAGCAGGAACTTGCCGCCCTCAAGGACAAGTTCGGCGACCAGCGCCGCACGGTCATTTCCGAATATGCCGATTCCAGCTTCTCGCAGGAAGACTTGGTGCCCAAAGAGGACGTGCTGATCACCCTCACCGAGCGCGGCTACGTGAAGCGCCAGCCCGCGGGCGACTTTCAGGCTCAGCGGCGCGGCGGCAAGGGCATCATCGGCGTTTCGACCCGCGCGACCGATGCCGTGCAAGAATTCCTATTGGTCGATTCCCACGATTGGATGCTCATTGTCAGCGACCGTGGGCGTGCTTTCACCCTGCGCGCCTATGGGATACCCGAGGGCAGCCGCACCTCGCGCGGTCAGAACATGGTAAATCTCCTCCAAGGAATCACGCGCGGAGAGCACATCACCGCCATTGTGCCAGTGCCTTCATTCGAAGCAGCCGACGGCGCCTACATTACGATGGTGTCGCTGCAAGGAAAAATAAAGCGCACGCGGCTGAGCGCCTTCGCGAACGCCCGCACAAACGGCGTGATCGCGATGAACGTGGCTGACGACGATGCGTTGTTCACGGCGATACTCACTGATGGCAAGCAAGAAGTCATCCTCTTTACGGCGCAAGGGCAAAGTATCCGCTTCCCTGAAGCGAACATTACGGCCCATTCGCGTACCGCTGGCGGTGTTAACGGAATCTCGCTCCGCGAAGGCGATCGGGTCGTCGGCATGGCGCTGGTCGATCCGGAGAGCCGCGCGCTCCTCATCACCGAGCATGGCTACGGTAAGCAGGTGGACATCGAGGAGTTTCGCGTGCAATCCCGGGGCGGCAAAGGCATTATCGCCCTGAAGGTAGATGAGAAGAGCGGACCGGTGATTGGCGGTCGCATTGTCACGCCCGATGACGACGAGATCTGTCTGATTACGCGCAAGGGTCAGATTACGCGCGTGCCGCTGACCGAGATAAAAAAGGTCGGCCGGACGGCCCGGGGCGTTATCGTCATGCGCATGCGCGCAGAGGGAGATACTGTGGCCGGCGTTACCCTGATCCCGAAGCCCGGCAACCGGCAACGCGCTCTCTTCAAATAGCACCGCTCTAAAGCTGCACGGCCTTGATCCTGTCGAGAGGTTGCTTATTTTCGCCAGTGTTTCAGATGCCTCGATCGGTATACTGGGCACTCTTTTGCGCTCGTTTCGATTGACAGAGTCCGACTGCTAGGGCAGTATGCGGGTGAGAGGGGTCTCCCCCTTGGCAGGGGCTGGCAAGCGCACCCTTAGCAGGCTTCGATCCTGTGCTTCCCAAGCCATTGCCGCGCACGTGTGTCTACAAGTCTGTGCCCGATCATCGTTTGATGCAGGGATAGCAATTGCGCAGAGGCGGCAGCGGCTGAACGGCGTGTCTCCCTGCGCACGAATAGTTCAATCAAAAACCGCAGGGCAAGAGAGCAACACTATGGCGAGAGCGAAGTCGAATAAACGCAATACACAGGGCCGAAGGTTATCGGCACGCATGTGGCGGAAGTGGATCATACCGATAGTCGTGGTGCTTGGGGTCCTGGCGCTGGTTGTGCCGACCGTCCTGCCCGGCATTATTGGAACGCCCCAGCCCGCCGACAGCAGCAGCGCGTTGCCGACGGAGGATATGGGCGAGTCTCAACAGCCCAAGGTCTTGGAAGTCGGCTCCGCTGTCCCTGGTTTCTCACTGGAAGACACTGAAGGCGAGACGGTCAGCCTCGAATCTTTGCAGGGCAAGCCGGTAGTCATCGCTTTCTTTGCGCCCTGGTGCCCGCACTGCCAGGACGAGGCGCCGCGTCTCAACCAAATCCACGCTCAGTACGGCGACCGCGTCCACATCGTTTCTATCAGCGCGACGCCCTATGGTAAGGATTACGGTCAGACTAAGAGCAGAATTGCCCCACATCCCCGCATTACTATTGACGACCTCAAGTGGTTCAAAGATGAGTTTGGCGTCACCTATCCCCTGCTCTTCGACCCCAGCATAGGGGTCGGCACCTCGTATCAGATCAGATCGTTCCCCACGACCTACTTTCTCGACGCAGACCACCGCGTGGTGGAGGTCTTCGAAGGTGGGAGACCGGTGGCGGACTTCCAAAAGGTGCTGGATGGGATACTCGGCGACCAGTAGGCCGGAGCGAGGAAACCCATAAGACTGTTCGTGCTAATACAGGCTCTGCATGCACGGAATTTGTCGTCTATTTGCTTAGCACACATGGGCAAGGCGTGCGAGTGCTTCCTATCTACGGTCCGGCTGGAGCGGCCCGCCGTCCCTTTTCCTGCCGCCATTAACGCAATCTAGGCACGGCTGCGGGTTATTTTCACCCCCGGCATGCCGGAACGGCCCGTGGTGGGAAAAAGCGCCGGTTTGCCCACGCGGACTCGCACCTCTGCACACGCGGCAAAGTTCGCAAGCAGCGCTTCGGCAATGCGGGCAGCCAAGTTTTCCAGAAGCGCGCATGGGGTGCTTTCCACCACGTTTACAACGTGCCGGTAGACGGTCCCGTAGTCGATTGTGTCGTTGACGTCGTCGCTCTCGCCCGCGCGGCGCAGGTCGCAACGGAGTTCAAGGTCGAATCGCAGCACCTGCGGCGTGTCGCGTTCTTCCGCGGTCACGCCAATGTGGGCGAGTAGGCGCATGCCTTCTATGAAAACGGAATCTTGTGTCAAGAGCGCACATCCACTTTGCAGGCAATTATTCCCAGGTGCGGCGCGCAATGCTAGCGTCGGAATGCCTGTTTTCCCGAAACAGCCCTCACTCCCCCCAGATTCTTACATAGTCCGTGCCGGCATTCTAGATAGCCTCCCTCTCCCTGGGTGCTTGTCTCAAAAGTGCATTGCTCAGTGTAGACTTGCCCTTCGACAGGCTCGGAGCCTGCCCCGTACACGATACGGGGGCGAACGAAAAAGGCAAATCCCGTTCGTTCTGAGCGTGTCGAAGCACGATTTTGCTTACCGAGTTGACTTATGAGACAGCCTCCTGGGGAGAGGGGGCGACGCCAAGCCAGCCCCATTCCAACTGATTGGTAGAGTTACGCAATAGTCCCTTAACGGCCTGCACGCGCCTTCAAGCTATGATTTGCCCAGCCGTTGCCGCACTGCCTCAAAGAGCAAGATGCCTGCTGCCATTCCAACGTTTAGGGACTCCACCTCATTGGCAAGCGGGATCGACACTGCGGCGGTCTGCAGACTGCTGCCCAATTCGCTGGTGCCGTGGGCCTCCGCGCCGACAATCAGCAGGGTCGGCTCTGTCCAATCAACCGTATCGTACCGCTGGCCGCCGCGTGCTGTGGCCGCAACGCGTTGCGAAAACCCTCCTCCAACCTTACGCACGTCGTCCTCGCTGCGGAGACTAAGCAGCACGGTTCGAAAATGGGCGCCCATCGCCCCGCGCAGCACCTTTGGATTGTACGCATCCACGCTGCCGGGCCCAAACAGCACACTGTCCGCATTGGCCGCGGCGGCGGCGCGCAGGATCATGCCCGCGTTTCCCGGATCCTGCACACCGTCGAGGAGCACCGCCAGAGTAGGCTGGGGCGGCAATACCGGCTCCTCTGGTAACGAGCAAACCGCCACGACGCCCTGTGGCGTGGCCGTGTCCGCCAGAGGCGCGAAGACGTCCGGCGCAACGTGTATGAGGGCATAGGTGGCATCTTCGTGGACACTGTCGAGGAATGCGCGGCTTCGTTCATGGGATGCAAGTAATTCGGAACAGACAAAGAGCGAGGAAACTCGATCGGCGGCGAGCGCCTCTTCCACCAAGCGCACGCCTTCCACGACAAACGCCCGCTCTTTCCTCCGCTGCCGCGACGATTGCAGCAACGCCCGCACCTGCTTGATCTGCGGGTTGTCCTTGCTCATGATGTAATGCGGAATGGTGCTCATGTGTTGTATGGACGAGACTGGAGTTTGTGGCCCATCACGCTTTTCCAAATGTTCGACCGGTTATTTCGTACCATTGGGCTCCTTGGAAGCATTTTCCGGACGTAGCGCGGGGGCTTGTGCCCCGCTCTTAAGACGTTGTGTTCTCGGTAACTCTGTACGGAACTGGAAACGAGGCAAGGGATCCATTTTCGCCGCCTTCCTAGACTCCGGCTTCCGCCGGAGTGACGGCGCGCGACCCACTGCTAGCTGCCGCCTTCCACCTAGGACTGAAGCCGCAAACGTAGGGCGGGGGCTTGTCCCCCGCTCTAGAATGACGTGCCCCCGGAGCAGAGCGGTTGGATTTCCGCTTGCGCGGGAATTGTAAGTGTTGAGTAATTCGTTGACAGAATCCTTCCCCCACTTGACAGTGTTGAAAGTTCATGTCATTCCGAGCGGAGCGAGGAATCTAGGGTCCACGCGGCATGTCGCCTAATAGGCTCGGCATCTTAGATTCCGCGCTCCGAGCGACACTTCGCTACGCTCCGTTCGGAATTGTAAGTGTCAGGTAATTCGTTGACAGATTTGGGAGAATGAGCATACGTGTCAATCACCAAATCTGGAGGCATCTGATGCGGGACAATCGCAGTGACAAGACCATCGAACGGAACCTCATGCAGAAGTGGCGCTTCCTCATCACTGAGTACGAACTGGTCAAGGCCAAGCAGCATCCCCACTTCCGCTTCCTGCAGGACTTCTATGCCTTCCATGGTACCAGCCGGCAGACCTTTGCCAAGTACTACAACCGTTTCCGCCAACTGCGCAGCGACGACGCCCTGCTGCCGCGCAAGCGGGGTCCCAAGTGGAAGAGCCGGCGCACCTTGCCCTACGTCGAGCAGAAGGTGCTGGAGCAGCGCCGCAAGGGTATCAACCGCTATGAGATCTATGCCATACTCAAACCAGTACTCAAAGCGCACACGCCCTCACCGTCAACCATCTATGCGATCAGCAAACGCCATGGGCTCAACCGCCTGACACCGGCCATGAAACAGTCGAAGCGCACCATCATCAAGACCCGCGCGGGCGAACTGGGGCATCTGGACTGCCATTACCTCAGCCGTGACCTGCTCCTGGACAGCTCCCAGCGCTACTACCTGGTTTCCGTGCTGGATGCGTGCACCCGCTTGGCCTGGACTGAGGTGGTATCTGACCTCAAGAGCCTCAGTGTCATGTTCGCTGCCCTCAAGAGCATCAACCTGCTCAATGCTGAGTACGGCATCCAGTTCGAAGCCATTCTCACCGACAACGGCCCGGAGGTGGCGTCACGCACCAAGCCGGAGCAGCACCCCTTCGAGCGCATGCTGCGGGAGCTCGGCATCAAACACCGCTACACTCGCCCCTATCGACCCCAGACCAACGGCAAGGTGGAACGCTTCTGGCGTACGCTCAATGACGACCTGATCGAAGGCACGACGTTCGAGAACCTGACCGAGTTCCAGGATGAACTGATGCAATACCTCCTGTACTACAACACGGAAAGACCACATCAAGGTCTGCAGGGACATACTCCTTTTCAAGCCCTGCAAAATCTGTCAACGAATTAGTCAACACTTACAGGAATGACATGTGTACCAGTCTTGTATAGTACTGCGTTCAGTTGCTTTTGTTTTCAATTTTGTCAACGAATTACCTGACATTTACAGGGAATGGCGACAATAGTCCCACTCCGTCTAGTATACCGTGTACGCGCGCGAGCAATCCGAGCAGCCTCTATTCACCTGACCCGGCCAATAGCGTACGGAGTGCTGTGCACTGGGCCAGAAACGCCGGTGCGGAGCGGTAATCGTGGGGATCCTCGTGGCCGTTCTCGAAAATCGTCGTGGCGCTTGTGGGTGGCTGGGCCAGGACGAGCACGCGCTGCCCGAGAAAGACCGCTTCCTCGATATTGTGCGTTACGAGCACGGTAGTCAGCCCATGCTCCTGGATCAGCTCCAAGACGACGTTTTGCAGGTGCTCTCGGGTGAGGGCGTCGAGCGAGTTGAACGGCTCGTCCATGAGCAATAGATTCGGTTGGAAGACAAGAGTGCGAGCGATGGCCGCGCGCTGGCGCTGACCGCCGGAGATTTGAGCGGGGTAGTGGTCTCGGAGCGCCGCAATGTCGAGTCGCTCCAGCCAGAATGCTACCTGCTCTTCTTGCTCCGCTCTCGGCGCGCCGCGCAACTGCAAGCCGAGGCGCACGTTATCCCACACCGTTGCCCATGGCAGTAAACCGTAGTCTTGAAGTATAAGGCCCGTCGTGCTGTTGGGGCTCGGCTTGCCCACTGCGCTGCCGTCCACCCGAACTGTACCTGACTGTGTCTGGCGCAGGCCTGTGAGCAGATAGAGCAGCGTTGACTTGCCGCAACCGGAGGGACCGATCACGGCCCAGGCATCGCCGGGGGTGATCTGCCAAGTAAAGGCCTCGAAGATCGGTTGACCTTCGCGGTAAGCGAAGGTCACGTCTTGAAGTTCCGCGCGAGGCGGGAGGTTGGCGGCGTTGGCAGTAGCAGCGGCCTGCTGCAAGTCCTGGCGCTGCACGCTCATTTACCTGCTCCGGTCACAACGTATGGCGCGGACATGGCATTACAGCACGCACACGCCGCAGATAGGGTCGAACGCACCACACGCTTCAAGACTCGCCGCGCGAATGGCGGGCGACTTCAGCCGCTTTAGAAGGAAGCCGCTCCGCAGTGCGCGCGTTGGCGAGACCTATCCCGGCAAGAACCGCGTATCTACCAGATCCTCATAGGGAATCGCCTCTTGTAGGAGGCCGCGACCGACTGCCCACTCGCCTACCGCCTCAAACTCTTCCCGAGGCACAACTGCGGCAGCAGGAAACTGGGGTACAGAGAACTTGCCAAACAAGGGGGGCGGAATGCGGCCGCGCGCTTCCATCAGGTCCTGATAACTTCCCGGATTGCTGTTGATGCGATTGACGCCGGCCTCGAAACCATCCATGAAGCCGCGCACGATGTCTTCCTGGCTCGCAATGACATCGCTGCGGAACGAGAGGAGCGAGGCGCCGAACTGGGTTTCGGCATCATCCCTGATGAGTCGCGCGCCGCCAACCGCAATGCTAAGGCTGACGAGCGGTTCCGGCAGCACGGCAGCGGTTACGTTGCTCTGGTTCAACATCTCCAGGCGCAGCGGAATGCTGGGCACGGCCAATTTCTCAACGTCGTCGTGGCCAAGTCCCACCGTGCCGAGCATCCGGTCAAGCACATATTCGATGATGGTGTTGGGCGAAATGGCGATCTGCTTGCCCTTCACGTCCTCGATCTTCTCGATGTCGGAATTCTTGCTTGCCAAGAGAGCAAACAGAGAGAGTTGCGGCGTAGAGCGCAGGATTACCCGCACGTTCCGGGTGAAGTCCTGTTCGCGATTCAGGGCAGTGGCGGAAACAAAGTCGTTTAGCACGCCGTCAACCTGTTTCGAGGTGTAGGCGGTGTCGCGCTCCAAAGCGCTGGAAAACGGCACCAATTCAACTTCCAGGTTCTCGGGAAACAAGCCTTCCTGTTCCGCCACGTATACCGGCAGCATGTCGATGAGCGGCAGATCGCCGATGCGGAGCTTTGTCGGTTCCGCCGCAGCTTCTTGCCCTTCGGTTTCGCTTGTAGTTACCGTCACCTGACCGCAAGCAGCAAGCATGGGGAACGCCAGCGCGCCGGCGACCGCTCCACGGAGTAATGTCCGTCGTGTGAGAGCCAAGTTCTCTATCCTCCTTGTTGCGTTGATATGCGTGCAGCATACCGTATTTGTGAATAAAAGCACAAATACCCTAACGGCCGAAGTAGGTCCCGTCGCTATGAGGAGAAGAGGTGCAATTGCGGTGAGTTTACCCTTGTTCCCAAGAGCTTCACGCCGCGTGCTAGCGATGGTAGCGCAAGTGTTCGGGGAGGGCTTCCGGAAATCCCAGCAGCGTGAGCGCGCGGCCAACGCTGAAGTCCACCATGTCCTGAATGTTCTTGGGATGGTTGTAGAACGTGAGCATGGGCGGCACGATGGTGACCCCTAGCCGCGCGAGCTTGAGCCACGATTCCAGGTGTATGGCCGAAAGGGGTGTTTCGCGGGGCATGAGCACCAGCGGGCGCCCTTCCTTGAGCGTTACTTCCGCCGCGCGGTGGAGCACGTTCGTGCAAATGCCGTTGGCGATAGCCGCCGCCGATCCCGTGCTGCAAGGAACGATGATCATCCCTGCCGTGAGCAGACTGCCGCTGGCAATCAGGGCGGCCTCGTCGCGCACGTCTACCAGCGTCACGTCGCCATGATCCGACCAGCGGACAGCGGCGTCTTCCAGCGACTCATTCAACTCTTGCTGCCAGACCAGCCGGCCGTTGTTGCTGCACGTCACGTAGAGCGGCACGCCGTGGGCCGCCAGCCACGTAATGCAGCGCTCCGTCAGCGCCGCGCCACTGGCAGCGGTGATGCCGACGACAACGGGCAGATGCCGGTCTTTACTCATTACTCACATAGCCTATTTCGCATCGTGTGTGCACGAGTCGCGCTCGCGTCACCATGAGCAGAATGCAGACGTACGCTCACTGCATGCAGCGTAGCATACGGTGACGCACGCTTGCAGCAATTGAGGAGCGGCGGCATGCACTAGATGAACTTCCCGCGCCCTAGAATCGGCAGGGTCATGACCACCTCTTCGCCGTGGCAGAGGTGGTAGACGTTGTGGGCGGCAATGGTCGTATCGCCGTGCATGGGCAGTAGTTCCACCGGGTCGCCGGGACGGATGGGGTCGCTGGTGTCTTCCAGGCGGATGCAAGCGTTCTCCTCGCCTTCCCGGTAGAATTCGCAGTTAGGGATGCTGAGCACCAGCGGCATGCCGAACTCATTGGTAAGGGACTTCATGCCCACGTCCACCACCACGCGTTCCGGTACGGGGCGGCTGATCACCGTGCAAGTCACGGTGAGCGCGCAGCGAAATTCAGGGCGTAGGGGTCGGTAGCGACCGTCCATGAAGATGTAAGAACCCGGTTGCAACTCGGTAATGCCGGGATAGCTGCCGGTGAGGTCGTAGGTGCCGGTACCGGCGGCAGAGACCGTCTGCACGGGAATGCCGTGTGCGCGGAGTAGCTCGGCGGTCCCCACCAGGCTCTCTTGGGCGGCGTGCGCCTTCTGCTTGCGTTCAGCGGGATCCTCGATGAACATGCAATGGCCCTCGTAGCCCATCACACCCGCGAACGACACGCTTTCCAACTCCATGACGCCGCGTGCTAGTTCCAGCGTCGGTTCGCCGGGGGCCGTACCGCAGCGTAGCGAGCCGCTATCAACTTCGATGAGAAGATGCAGCGTGCTGCCCATGTCCATCGCCGCGCGCGCTGCCGCCGCGGCGCAGGGCAAATTGTCCACCGCGAGCGTAATCTTGGCGTAGTGCGCCAGTCCGGCCAGTTGGCGCAGTTTGCGCGGATCGGCGATCTCATTCGTGACGAGAATGTCCTTGACGCCGCCCTCCACCATCACGGCCGCTTCGCTGAGTTTCGCCACGCAGACCCCTACCGCTCCATGGGCAATTTGCATGTGCGCAAAGAACGGGTGCTTATGGGTCTTGGCGTGGGGGCGCAGGTCCACGCCGGCCCCATCGGCAAAGTCCTGCATTGTGCGCAGGTTGTGCTCCACCGCCGCCATATCGATGCAGAGCGCCGGAGTTTCGAGGTCGAGTTTGTTCACGGTGTGCATTCTCCTACCAGGTTTCTAAGGTGTCTAGTAAGTGACTCTGTCTAAGAATTGACTATGAAGGTACTAGAACACTGCAGGGTGTTTTCAGAAGCATTATCGAGTAGTTCCAGCCGTTCACCCTTCGACAGGCTCAGTTTGAACGGGAAAACTGCGCTTAGCTCGACACTCCCCGCTACCGCTTCAAGTATATAGTCACGCGTGTTCGTTTGGCACACGAGCAAACGCAAGCGGAACAGCAAGAGTCGGCGTGTGAGTCAAGCAAATCACCGAAACTCTAAGCGATTCAACCGGATAGGGTATACTCCTAACTACAATAAGCAACTACACGCACAGACAACTGCCCGCATTACTTTGGAGGTAAGAACGAACCATGGTTATCGACGTCCACACGCACACGTGTCGTGGCCGGTGGAGTATGGGAAATGCCATCACGCTCTCGGCGGATCAATTGGTAAGCCGCATGGACAAGATCGGCGTGGATATGGCAGTGTTGCTGCCCTTGGAGAGTCCGGAATCTTTCCCAGAGTACTTCCTGACGGCAGAGGCATTGGAAGACTGGCGGCGGTTTTCGGAGCGGCTCATCCCGTTTGGGGTTATCGACCCGCGCCACGCCGTGAACAAACCCCAGTTACTCGAGAAGATGGTAGCGGCGGGCATCAAGGGCTTTGGCGAGCACAAGAACAGCCTAGCGATAGATGATCCCCGTAGCATGGAGCTCTATGCCATGGCCGGAGAGCATGACCTGCCCGTATTGTTGCACCTGGACCTCAATCTCTGCACCGACGAGGACGGTCAACCGGGACTGGAACGCGTGCTCAAGACCCACCCAAACACGATCTTCATGGGTCACGGGCCGGCCTGGTGGGGCGAAATTTCCGCCGACTACCGGCGCGCCAACAGAATCGGGTACCCCCCGGGCAAGGTCGTTCCCGGCGGCAGCACGGAACGGCTGATGGCAGACTATCCCAACATGTACTCCGATCTCTCGGCCGGATCGGGCTTCAACGCAATCTCGCGCGATATCGACTTTACACACGGCTTCATCGAACGGAATTGGCGCAAGCTCATGCTCGGCACCGACTACCTTCATCCCTGGCAACCGCTACCGCAAGTGGAATTCCTGCGCGAATTCCCCATGAGCGATGAGCAACGCGAGGCGATCATGGGCGGGACGGCTGAGAAGATTATCCTCAACCACGAGAAGCCTGCCTAAGCGCGGTCTTGTTTTCCCGTGATTATTACTTGGTCGGCACACAGGAGAAGCAGAACATGGCTACAAAAATCGAACGCTTGGCACTGGACGGCGGTGAACCGGTACGCGCAATACCGCTGGAGACCGGCTATCCCGGCGCGCGGTTGATTGGCGACGAGGAAAGAGAACTCGTCCTAGAAGTGCTGGACCGGCAAGCGCCGTTCCGCTTCTACGGCGTTAGCGAGCCGGACAAAGTAGCGCAGTTGGAGCGCAAGGCGGCCCGGATGATGGGCACGTCGTACGCGCTGGGTGTGACTTCCGGTACGGCCGCCTTGAAGGTGGGACTGAAGGCGCTGGACATCGCGCCCGGCGACGAGGTCATCGTGCCGGCCCTTACCTTTATCGCCTCACCCGGTACCGTTGCGGCCCACCATGCGATCCCTGTATTCGCCGATGTTAACGAGTCCCTCACGCTTGATCCGGACGACATCGAGAATCGCATCACGCCCCGCACGCGCGCCATCATGCCGGTGCACACCAGCGGCGTGGCCGCGGAGATGGACACTATCATGGCTATCGCGCGGCGGCACGATGTCCCCGTGATTGAAGATTGCGCGCAGTCGGCCGGTGCGTCCTACAAAGGAAAGTACATCGGCGCGTGGGGCGACGTGGGGGCCTTCAGCCTCCAGGTCAATAAGATCATTACCGCGGGAGAGGGCGGGATCGTGACGACAAGCGATCCGGTGATGTTCGAGCGCGCCGTGCGCTACCACGACCACGGCAACTACCGCTTTGGGCGCATGGCCGTGGAAACCAGCGCGCCGGACGACACCATGGGCGATTTGACCACGTATCCGCCCGGACAGCTCGATGCCTTCCCAGGTGAGGTCTACCGCATGGGCGAACTCGCGGGCGCGCTGGCATTGGCGCAGATCCGTAAATTGCCCGGCATTATCGACCGGATGCGGCACTCTCACGATTCCATCAAGCAAGAGATTCTTGGTCTTCCGGGCGTAACTCCCCGCCACCTGCCCGATCCAAATGGCGTCGCCGGTGTATCGCTCGGTCTGCTCGTGGACGATCCTGCCAACACGGCACAATTTGTAAAGGCGCTCCGCGCGGAAGGTATCCCGGCGCGGCACGTTTACGGCGGCAAGCCGGTGTACAATATTGAGGCGCTCCAGAACTACCGTCCGGCGGTCGGCGCGCTCACCCAGGACTACACCCCCGGCCTCTGCCCATGCACGGAAGCGATCATGGCCCGCGCCGTGAATATTGCCATCGCGCCGAGTTACACCGACGCCGATTGTGCCGATGTGGTCCAAGGGCTGTGGAAGGTTGCGACGCAGGTCCTCGCCTGAGTTCATGAAGTACGGCTTGTGAAGAGGTGTTATCCAGGTGTTCGCCTGAGATCGGCGTACATTCGGCTACCCAGTTGATCCGTCATTCCCGCGAAAGCGGGAATCCATCTTCGCTGCACCCCTGGAAGCCTGCCCTGTACGTGAGACGGGGCAGGCTATTCGCCGGAGTTTCGTTTCAAACAGCAATCGCGATGTTCTTTCTTGACAAGAACTGTCACGGTTCCTGACAAAGCTAGGCAATAGGTATTGCAACTGATGCGTGGACATCAGTTCTTGTCATTCTACGCCTCTATTCTGTCAGCGAATTCTGGGACACATACACTTCCGAGCGCGCCACAGCCCCGTGCTTGACACGAGGGGTAGTCTAGAAGGTCCCAGGGGGGAATCTTCTCCGCTGTGCGCCACTGAATCTCAGGAATACGGTCGAGAGATGAAAGACTTACATCCGTGGTAGCATGCCAACCCGAGAAGTAACGCGCTGCGCAAGCCAATTAAGATGGATTCCCGCTTTCGCGGGAATGACGGCCAAGAATCCACGCTGCCAAAGTACGGATTCTGCCCGAACCCTATTCTTTTGCAATGTCACTAGACGCTGCGGGCTAGTCGCTCTCACACGGCCCTGAATTTACCTGCTCCGGTTTGCCGCTTTCCGCTGAGCGCAAGCCCGCAGCCAGGGTAGCGATAGTCTTAGCGCCTTCCAAGGCGTCAACGAGCGGAGTTGCGCCGGTGCGGATGCACTCCACTAGGTGCGTCAACTCATCCAATACCGGATGACCGATGGTACGCTTGAAGGGCATTGTCTGCGCGCCAGCCAGGCCGTCTACGCCCCAGTTCAACCAGAGTTTCGCTTCCATTTCGAGCGTGTTCGTGAGCATGGTGCCTTCCGCGCCATAGGCGTTGAAGTTCACCACGTGCCCCGGCACGCGGCGGATGGCGGAGGTCTCCCACACCTTGCCCAGGCAACCGCTCGCGAACTTGAGGATGCTGATGTACGTATCCGGCAGGGGAAACTCCGGCGCGCTGACGCACTTGTTCGCATAAAGCGTGATTTCCGCCACGTCGCCAGCCACCCAGCGCACAAGGTCCATGGGATGCACGCCGCCGCCGAACCAGGCGTTCTGGGGATGCACCGGGTCTTTCCGCCAGGGTGTGCGCCGGTAGACCCCGCGCATATCGTGGATGTAGTCGCTTTCGACGAAGAAGAGATCGCCCAGCCGTCCCTCCTGCACAAATTGGTGCAGCGCCGCAAACTGCGGCACAAAACGGTTCACGTTGCCCACG
Source organism: Chloroflexota bacterium (assembly GCA_965219505.1). Taxonomy (GTDB): domain Bacteria; phylum Chloroflexota; class UBA11872; order VXOZ01; family VXOZ01; genus VXOZ01. The sequence goes on from OZ244775.1 coordinate 183,748, forward strand.
GCAAACCGCACGTCGGCCGCCTGTACCCGCTGCACCAAGTCCCACGCGTGGGCCTCGCTGGTGGTCATCGGCTTCTCGCACAGGATGTGCTTGCCGTGGGCGAGCGCGGCGAGACAGTGCTCGTAGTGCAGATGGTCCGGCGTGCACACGGAGACCACGTGCACGTCGTCACGGCTCACGGCTGCTTCTATGTCGCTGGTCGTGGCGATGCCGTCGAATTCCTGCCGCGCCTGCGCCAAGCGTTCCTCATCGGTATCGCAGAGAATCACAAGCCGCACGCCGGGTATCTCCCTGTACGCGCGCAAGTGGCTGCGCCCGACGCCGAAACCAATTACTGCTACACCAAGATCTGTTACGCCAAGTTCATCCATCATCACACACTCCTGAGAGGCAATTGAAGATCAGAGTCGCCCTCTGCGGTCAGTGAGCTTTATTCTCTCTCACAGACTCTGAATCTACAAGCGATATTCCGGAGGCGCTCTTTGCAGGGGTCAGGACTCGCTCTCATCTTCCGCTTGGCTTGGCAGGTCACGCAGAGTCCACACCGGTGTAAGTAATAGCCAGAGCACGGCGGCCAGTTCGCCCCCGGCGGCCAGGAACAGTGTCGAACGCATTCCGATGGACTCGCCAAGAAACCCACCGCATAGGGCGCCTATCGGAATCAACCCCATGCCCAGGGCATTCATGACGCCGTTCATACGGCCTTGGAGGGAAAGCGGTGTGGACGCCATTCGCAGACTCTCTTGGGCAATGCCGGAGACGGTAACGCCGATGCCAAAGATGAAACTCGCCGCAGTGAGCACAATAACGATAGCGATCACCGATCCGCTAACGAGAGGCGTCGCCATATCGCTAAGTCCCGCCATTACGACGCCGATTACGATGGCGCGTCCAATTCCAAGCCAACCTATGAGTCGTTCTGCGACCAACGCGCCTAACAGGAAGCCGACACTACCCATGGAGAACATAACCCCAAACGTCACCGGCTCTAATTCGAGATCCTTGCTAACGTACAACAGCCATACGGCTTCGAACATGGAGTTGAAAACCGCGATGCCGCCAACCACGCCTGCTATCGCCATTAGCAGGCGATTGCGCCATACTAAATCGAGGCCCCGCAGGGCTTCCCGCAGGAAAGCGTCATCGCCCTCAGAGGCTTTAGGCTCTGGTTCGGGGGTACGCATTGACTGGATCGCCAGAGCGGAAACGACAAAGCTGACGGCATCTATGATTAGCGCTATAGGAGCTGTGAACAATTGGACTAAGATGCCGCCGACGCCGGGGGCGACAACTTCCGATGCCGAGCGACCGATGGCGAGCTTGCTGTTGGCTTCCACCAACTCCTCCCGCGCGACCAAAGAGGGGAGCATCGAGCGGCTGGCGACTCCGAAGAGAAGACTCAGCATGCCCAGGGCCAAGGCAATCGCGTAGAGATATTCGATGCGGAGCACACTCAAAACGGCCAAAGCCGGGACCGCCAAAAGCAAGAGCGCGCGACCGTAATCCGTGGCGACCATGATGGGACGTTTTTTTCTGCGGTCCACCCAAACGCCCGCACCCAGTCCGAGTACCAGCGCAGGCGCGGTTCCCATCGCCATTAGAACGCCCATCTGCACAGGAGTCGCGTCCAACACAAGAACCGCCGTGAGCGGAAGAGCAAGAAACGTGATTTGTGAGCCAAATCTTGAGACGGTCGACCCCACCCACAACTTCATGAAGTCTGGGTGCCGCCAAAGACCTGCAAAGCGGGACAGCATTAGTGCCCTAATCCTGATCTGACCGCAGCCGTGACTCTTGTCGGCGCGAGGATGGACTGACATCTCGCCGCCGCAGCGTCGGAGCGAAACGCATATAGGAGACATTTGTATCATATATGCGAATTAGTGGTGATCACACTGCCGCACAGCTCGTAGCTGGTGGCTAGAAGTAGAAAAAAGCTCTCGTCCGCTGACGAGAGCTTTCAGGAAGCAGTGTGCTCTACCGAGGCAATTGGCCGCTCGGAACCGGTAACTCCTCGTCCTCAGGCTCGAGCACCTGCGGTGCGGCTTGAATCTCGTCGCCTGCATCGATTGGCAGCGGCTCCTGGTCGCCTTCCAGGTGGACCTGTTTGCCGGCCTGCACAAACGCCGCAAAGAGCGGATGGGGGCGATTGGGGCGCGATTTGAACTCCGGATGGAATTGGCTACCCAAAAAGAACGGATGGTCGGTGCGCTCCATGATTTCTGCCAAGCCGCCTTCCGGCCAGACGCCGCTCACCCGAAAACCATGCTCTGTCAAGACGTCCTTGTACTGGTCGTTGACCTCCCAGCGATGGCGATGCCGCTCATACACGAGTGACTCTCCGTAGGCTTGAGCGGCGATTGTGCCAGGTTCAAGCGCACACGGGTATGCGCCCAGCCGCATGGTACCGCCCTTATTCGTTACGCCGCGCTGGCTCTCCATTTGGTCGATCACAGGATGCGGCGTATCCGGGTCGAACTCGGTGCTGTTGGCCCGTTCGCCTAACACCGCACGCGCGAATTCTATAACGGCAACCTGCAAGCCGAGGCAAAGCCCGAGATAGGGTATCCTATTTTCGCGCGCAAAGCGCGCCGCCATGATCTTACCCTCGATTCCGCGCGGGCCGAAGCCGCCCGGCACAACGATACCGCGTACGTCGGCGAGATGCGCCTCCGGCCCATCGGCTTCCACGTCCTCGGCATTCACCCACTTGAGTTTAAGGCTAACGTCATTGGCTGCACAGGCATGCCGCAGCGACTCAGTCACGCTCAGGTAGGCGTCCGGTAACTGCGTATACTTGCCGACGATGGCAATCTCCAGCGGCGCATGACTGCACGTGACGTGCTCCACAATCTCTTCCCAGACGGCTAGGTCCGGCTGCCGGTCCGGCAAGCGGAGTGCTTGTACCAACAATTTGCCGAGACCGATATTTTCCAGGTACATCGGCACTTCGTAGATAGAAGAGAAGGTAACCAGGGGGATTACGGCCAGTTCATCAACGTCGCAAAAGAGCGCGATCTTCTCGCGCAGCTCCGGCGGCATTTCAAAGTCGGAGCGACAGATGATCATCTCCGGTTGGATGCCAAGCCGACGCAGTTCATGAACGCTGTGCTGCGTGGGTTTCGTCTTCAACTCACCGGTCGACCCAATGTATGGAAGCAGCGTCACGTGGATGTAGAAGACATTCTCGCGTCCGAGGATGCGCCGTAGCTGACGAATGCTCTCGATGAAGGGCAAGCCCTCGATGTCACCGACCGTGCCGCCCACCTCAACGATCACTACGTCGGCATTGGTAGTATCTCCCACGCGCAGGATGCGCTCGCGAATCTCATTCGTAATGTGGGGGATCATCTGCACGGTGCCGCCCAGGTAGTCGCCGCGCCGCTCTTTATCGATCACGTGCTCGAACACCTGGCCTGAGGTCACGTTGCTCTCGCGCGTGAGCGGCTCATCGATGAAGCGCTCGTAGTGGCCGAGGTCGAGGTCCGTCTCCGCACCGTCATCCGTCACAAAGACCTCGCCGTGTTGATAAGGACTCATGGTGCCGGGGTCCACATTGAAGTAGGGATCGAGCTTCTGAATGGAGACGCGGATACCCCGGCTCTTGAGCAGACGTCCGATAGCCGCTACCGTCACTCCTTTGCCGACAGAAGAGACGACTCCGCCCGTAACGAAAATATGCTTGGCAACGTGCCTTGTATCTGCCATCGATCCACTCATTTCTGGGCAACGCTTTCTCGCCGCGTCTGCGCCCGGCACTCAAGGAGCGCCAGCGTGTTCTGACCGATCCCACCCTTTCGCCGGGTGTTGAGGGTAGTTTCCGGTTCCGGGAGTTTGGTGCCAAGCTCGTGCGCCAATCGATCCAAGGTGTAGAAGCGGTCATCGGGCGCATCGGGCAGGCTAAAGTACATCGGTATCAACACTTTCGGCTGGATCTCACTCGCCAGGTCCGATACCGCTTGCACTCCAATCCGCCCCGGCCCTCCCACGGGCAACAGCAACACGTCAATGCTGCCTAGATTCTCAATCTGGGCGGCGGAGGGCACTTGCCACGGCAGTCCAAGATGGCAGATGGCTAATCCTTCCAGCTCGAAGACATAGGCCGTCATCGAGGGTTGCCCGCGGCTGTGCATGGGCACACCCTGGATGAAGATACCATTGATTTCATACTCGCCCGGGCCGGTTACAAGCAAACTATGTTCTTCGCGCGTAACAACCGCGTCATCACAGAGTGTGGGATCGCTGATCGCGAGAACGGCGGCGCTGAGCTTTGGTAAACGAAGTGCGGGGGTGGGCGGGTATGGGTCGGTGATTACCGTCCCAAGCTGGCTGCGCAAGCGGAAACATCCGTTGCCGTACCAGGAAATCTCCACGCCAATCTGCACTCCAGGGCTGGTGGGAATCAGTCAAAGCGGAAAAGTGTCTGCAAAACTATGAGCATTTTACCATACCATCCCTCGGGGCGAAAGCAGAAAGCCCATGCTTTACGCGGAGACTCATCACTCTCGGTAAGAGTAGCGAGGGCACATGTTGTGAATTCTGTGCCACGGCATTCCTGCACACTTTCGGAAACGTGTAGAGCGGGGGCTTGTCCCCCCGGCTCTTAGACGGAGTGGGCGTAGACTCGGACGGATGGATTCCCGCTTGCGCGGGAAAAACGGACAATGCCACCGCCCAATTTCATAGCGATTGCGGACGAATTCCTAGGCTGTCTCCACGGCTTATCCCACGTACTGCGTTAGGAGAAAAGGATGAATTTGTCACGCATGCCTACAGCCCAACCTCAAGCAGACGCACAAGCGCCAATTTTCGCAAGCGCCGGGCATACTGCGTACATGTCTCACCTTCGCGAGTCTCTAACTTAAGATTTGGTTCATACGCAAGCAGCAATGCGACAAACTGCCGATTCTTGGCGACAGCGTGATGGAGCGGTGTCTTGCCCGACCGGTCCTGACGGTTTGGATCGGCGCCGTGGGTCAACAGCAATCTTGCTAACGCCTCGTCGCCATGAATGACGGCGCGGTGAAGCACGGTGCCGCCATGATGCCCCGCTGCTGCGTTTACGTTCGCTCCGCGGGCGAGCAGTAGCTCGGCGATGGGAACGCGGACTCTCTTTGAAGGACACTCTGCGCTCAGTGCCAGCGCGGTGTGGCCGTTGTGGTTCTGTGCGTCCACGGGCACGCGGTGAGCAAGCAGGAATTCTACGGTTTCGCGGTTACCTGCGATCACGGCCGCATGCAACGGCGTGATGCGCCAGCGGCCACCCGCCGCCGTAGGTTCCCCAGGGCCGGATCTACCGTCAGCATCTGTCCCAAGAGGCGGACATCACCGATGGCAGCCGCGTGATGAACGCTTGGCTGCATGCCGAACGAGACGAGATAACGGAAGATGTCAACATGCCCACCATACGCCGCCGCATCCAGGAGGCTCCGTCCGTGATAGGCATAGCGCGGATCCGCGCCGTGGGCAACCAGCAGCTTGACGCGCTCAAGGCAGCCGGTGCCAATCGCGGCGCCGAGCGGGACGTGACCGTGGGAATTCGCCGCGTTGACGATACTGGTGTCCGCAGCAGCAATCTCGGCGACCCGGTTCTCATCTCCCGCTTCGATTGCCACGATAAGCTGCTTGCGCAACACCCGTCGACTCATACCATGCGCTCTCGTTACTTTAATCTTGCGTTGACTTGACGCTCCTCACCACACCAATGGTGACCCTGGTGGATTTCCGCGAACGAGCGGGTCGGCGCTTCTATTGCTAAGACGCGCCCATCAAAGTAAATTCAGTGTAGTCATCATTATAATGGTGACAAACGACTAGCCCGACAGCGTTTATCTTGCCACAAGGAGGAACGAAAACATGCGAAGGTTAGCGCACCGCATCGTACACGCTCGGAAGTTCGAATATTTCCTCGTCTTGCTCATTGTCGGCACTTTCATTCTGAACGGGGTGGCTACTTCTGACATCCTACTTGAACAGTATGAAGTCTGGATAGGCCTGTTCCTCATTCTCATGCTGCTCGTGCTCGTGCTGGAAGTCTTCCTCAAGATACTAGCAGTCGCGCCAAGAGTAGACCGGTATTTTCGGGAGCCCTGGAACGTCTTTGACTTCCTCGTAATCACTTCCATCATTGGTGGAATCGCCGTCTTTGAGTTTGCCGCCGATTTCGCGCTACTCGTCGTTGTCGTGCGCCTGCTGCGGCTGCTTCAGGGCTTAACGACCATCAAGGCGATGCGCCTAATTATCACGACTATGTTTCGCGCCATTCCGGAAATGGCGCACATTCTAATCTTGTTGTGCATCGTAATCTATCTGTATGCCGTTTACGGGCATAGTCTCCTCAAGGAGCACGACCCGGAACACTGGGGAACGCTGGGCAATGCCATCCTATCGCTCTTTCAGGTGCTGACGATGGATGGCTGGTCCGAAATCATGCAAACCGCCCTCAAGTTTGCGCCGTTCGCCTGGGTCTATTTCGTCAGTTTTGTGATAATCACGACGTTCATCGGGGCCAATCTGTTCATTGCCGTTGTGATGGGCAGCTTTGACGAAGTCAAGCGAGAACGCCTGCGCACGCCGGAAATGCCCGCATCCAGGGAAGAACTGCTCCAGGAACTGCGCACAACCCAACAATCCCTCCGCCGTGTGGAAGAAGCCCTGCAGCGAAAGCCCGAGTAGGCACTGGGTCTTCCCGATGGGTTCTCTTGATAGTCCACTCTCCCTTTGGAGATCTTTGCAAAACCCAGGCTGGCAGCCGAAAAGACCCCCTCTCTCTCTGGTGAGAGGGCTGGGGTGAGGGGAAATCTTCACCGTTCCTGGCCAGTTCCTCGTGTCTGACAGAGTTAGGCACTGCCTACGTCTCTTTAGATTGTCTCAAGGCGCACCAACTTCGAGCCTGCTATAGGTCTTACCTCGCTTCCGTGAACCAGATCGGGCTGCTCCACGCGCGTTGGCGGTTGGCTTGGATGACGCGCAGGTAGTAGTAGACGAACGGTCGGTCGTCCGGGAAGGTGGGCGCGAATGCGACGTCGGCCAGGTCGGCGGTGTCGGTCCATTCATCCTCCCACACATCGCACTGGGGGTCGGCGCTGAAGACCACCTGGTTGTTGCGGACGACCTCCACACGCGGGATGGGCGCGGTGCCCGCCGCACGCATTCGTACCCGGCGCGGCCCAATGCCGCTCAGGTTGACGGCGTTGTCGCTACCCATCGGCTTGCCGTCGATGGTGAAGTCGAGCAGGATGCGGTCGCCGGTGGTTGCGTAGCAACGGCGGTCGTAGAGCGCTTGCCAGACGGACTCCCGCGTCAGTTCCGACGCCACGACGCAGGCCAGGCCGTTGCCGTCGTTCACGTGGTAACTGCCCTGGTTGGCGAGGCCGAAGTGGCTGTCCGTGCCGCCCACGAACCCCAGCCGGTGTCCCATCGCCAACGCAGTCTGCACGCTGAGCGGCCCGGCCTCTTCCGCAATGTCCCACATGGAACAGATCTCGACCAGGCGCTGATAGCGGTCGTTGCGGAAGCGCCAGTCCGCGCCGCCCATGGACTTGGGGTGGTGGGGCACGGTAAGCGCCTCTAGGCCCCGGTCGGCCATGTCTTGCCAGAGCGCCGTGGGATTTCGGTGCTGGCCCTGGTACCAATAGTGGAACGGACCGCTATCGCCCCGGTAGTAGATATTCTTATGTCCGCTGCCGCCGATGCCGCCCCATTCGAAACTGACCAGCGTGACAAAGCGTCCGGGCGCATTGAAACGGTTGCAGTCGGCCACGAGCTCCTGCCAAATATCGTCCGTGACTTCAAAGCGCCAGTTGTAGTGATTCGCAGGCGCGCAGAAATCGAGACCGGATACATCGCGTCCCCACTCAAAAAACTCCGCTGTGGTGCCGGTGCCCATGCTCAGCCACATCTGACTGTGCATCTCGCCAAAGTAGATACCGCCTTCGGGCAGGAAGCCGACGCCAATAGGATTACTCTTGCCGGAGATAGCCGTCTTGGGATCGAAAACACTTAGTGTGTGGATGCCATTGGTCTTGGCGATGGCGGACAGCGTCTCTCCTAATGGCTGCATTACCGAATCGATGCGCAGATGGTTTTGGGTCTCTACGCCATCCGAGGCAAACACCTGCGCCTCACCGGCGTAGTTTGTAGCGGGGTTGAAGCTGTAGATATCTACCGGCAGCACACGCACGTTAAACCCCTCGCCCGGCTGCACCACGGCAGGAGCAAAGACGCGAAAACGGTCCGCTTCTTGCGCGCCCACCACGTTCACTGTGGGGAACGAAGCAATCTGGCGGTACTCCCCGCTGCCGTCCGCATCTACCCCGATACTAAAGACGGCCGTTTGAGCGAACTTCTGCGCCTGCAAGAGATTGCCGTCAGGGGGCCCGATGACTACGCGCACCTCGTCTCCCGGTTGCAGCGTCCCGGCCTGCACCGCCATGTCCAAGAGGTCCAGATGGCGGCCCCAGGAAGCGGCGTGGGCGAGTTGTACAGCGGGGTTAGAGCACTCGACGTCCACGTATGCGCCGTAGCCCGCGCGGACTTGATCGCGGTTGCCGAGGGTGTGAACACCCCGGCGAAAGCAGTTGCCCAGGTGGCAATCCCAGCATTCCGGCACTTCAACGGTGATGTGCGCGCCTGCGGGCAGGAGGAGTCCGGTACCCACCGTGAGCGTTATGACAAAGGTGTGGCCGCTGGCCGCCTCGACCTCGTTGGGCGTGATCGCGGCCTCCATGTCAACCGGCGGCAAGAGCTGCCAGGCGCGGGTGATGCCCCTGATCCAGGCACTGGAATCCTCGAAGATTCGCGCTGCAGGCATTACGGCGTTCTCACTGGTTTGGGGTGACATGAGCGTAGTCGTTCCTCTCTTCGTGCGTTTGCTCCACTCGGTTAACATATGCTCGACTATGTGGAAGGTCTCCACGGAGCACTGCCTTGGTAGATTGCAGACAATGCACAGGCGGTTGCCGCGGCGATGGCCGGTGGTTCAGGCGTGGGCTTCCTTCCTATACCATCTACATGCCACCGATCATGGTAGACATGCCTGCGTGCAGTATACTTCTACAATCAGCGCTGTGTATCCGCACACGCGCCATACAGCGCCAAACGCGGCCCATGGGCGTTTTCTTGTGGTTCGTGTGCGTAGGGCACGCCCGGTGTGAAATACACCATCGTCCCACAAGAATCCTAGGGAATCAGCGTTTGCCGCGGCGTCGAATGTTTCGTGCGGGTGCAGGTTGAGCGAGTGTTACAGCTACTGGAGGAATGCCGATGCGCAGATTGCCCACTGTTATTGTCCTATTGATCGCGGGCTTCATCCTGGCAGGCTGCGGTGGCTATGCCGTTTCAACGTGTCCGGAAGGCACCGACTCCTTTGCCGAATACCAACTCTTCTTTGGGCGCCGTAACGCCGGCGGCGAGGTTGTGAGCGACGAAGCCTGGGCCGCCTTCCTAGCGGATACGGTCACGCCTCGCTTTCCTGATGGGCTGACGGTAATAGACGGCGCCGGACAGTGGCGGGATTCCACCGGTGTTATACAGCGCGAGCGCTCCAAGGTCTTGATCATTCTGACGTCGCCCGGCGAGGAAGGAATGCGCTTGACTGACGAAGTCTCGCAGGAGTACGAAACGCGCTTCGGCCAAGAGTCCGTGCTGAGAGTCGTACGCACGGCGTGCGTGTCGTTTTCCTAGATACGCACCGGGCAAGTAGCTCCAATAGACGTTGCCCCTGCCGCGATGGCGCTCAGCATATGGCTGCTGACTTGCCGGATCTCACTCTCAATTCCAACGCCGCTCTAGCGCAACGCTAGTTGACGCAAGCCTGATCCCTACGCTTCCGTGGAACAGAAAGGGGGCAGTCCTTGCGGCTGCCCCCTTCTTGACGCATGTCACAACGTTAGGATTCACCCTCAACCCCGAATCGAGTACGGGGCAGGCTCTGACCCTCTCCCTCAATGGAGAGGGAAAAAGAGCGCCCATTCTTCCTTTCGCCATGCAACTAGTGCCTAGCTGAAAGGCTACTGCCACAAGCGGCGGACTAAGGGCCTAGCCCGATCGCTACCGTCCCAGGCGTTCGTTCCAGCCCGCCAGTAACTCTTCAATCTGCTTTTCGGCGTTTGCGAGCGCCTCCGGTGCGGTGATCGTGCCGGCCATGACGTCCGGGACGAAATTCCTCGCGTGGTCGCGCGCTTCCGTAGCGCCCGGCCCGGAGTAGTAAAAGTGGCGGAACGGCATCTGTTGGGCGATCAGCTCACGGAACGGGTCGTTCTCGGTGTACTCCGGCGAGGAGGTCGAGGCCTCGCGCACCGGCACGCGGTCGTACTGCTTGGCAAAGCGCAGGTTCGTATCGGCGCTTAAGAAGTACTCAAACCAACTGAACATCGCGTCCGGATTCGGCGCGTTTACGGCGAAGGTCGCAGTGTGATTGCCGCCTAGGTTCGCATCCAGGCCGCCTTCCGGCTTGGGCCATGGCGTGAAGCCGAAGTTCAAGTCCGGCGCGTTCTCTTTGAACCACTGGCCGCGCTCGGCGAAGGTCGCATAGTAATGCACCGCGCGCGCCTCGGCCAGGTGGCTATTGCGGTGCAGTCCGTCGCCTCGCAATTGGGCAATGGCGTCCCAGCCGCCCTGGACATCGTGGATGTTCTTCAGCCAGTCCAACGCCCGTACGGCTTCTTCGCTGTTGATGGTGACGGAAGACCAATCCGGCGCCATCACGTCGCCGCCTAACTGCCAGAGCAGCAGGAGCCAGAGCCCGGTGCCGCCGCTGCCCCAGAAAGGCGGGCACCCGGCGCGCACCAAGGTGTCGCCATCAAACTTGGTAGTCCTCGTTATGACCGAGTCGAAATCTGCCCAACTCGCCGGCGGATTCTCCGGGTCCAGACCTACTTCGAGATAGGTATCCCCGTGGATGTACATCACGCGCAGGTCCGGCGCATAAGGCGCACCGTACAAGTTACCCGTGGGCGCGTCGGTGAGGTAGCTCAGCACGCTGGGCCAAAACTCGGATAGGTCCAGCACGCCCGAGGCTTTGTAGTAGTTATTCAGCGGCTGGGAAATGTCCGTGACGCCGAGCTCTACCGTCTGCCAGTCGCCCACGTCCACGGCATCGGGCGGACTGCCCGCCGCTACTGCCGCGACGAACTTATTCAAGCGGTCCGCTTCACCCACAGCATTGAAGGTTAGGCCTGGATTCAACTCCGCAAATTCTTTGGCAAACGGCTCGAAATCAAAGAACCCGCGGTGCCAATAGAGAGCTTCGCCCTGCGGGCCGCTTGGAGCCTCAGCCTCAGCCTTGGCCTCTTCGGCCCTCTCCGGCGCCATATCCTTCTCTTCCATCGCCGGCGCGGGCTGTCCGCACGCCGCCGCCAGTACGCCGGCTCCGAGCACGGTCGCGCCGGCTAAGAAGGTTCGTCGAGTAATCTGCTCTTTCATCGTAAGGTCTCCTTGTTTGAAAACGATCGCACATACTGCCCTAGTTATAGCGACCATGAAATGGCGTTGTCAACTGCAAAACTAAGCGGACTACTCTTGTCCTCGCAGGCACAAATCGTTGCATCAAGACAGACTGAACTCCTCGACCGTTCGTGCTGAGCTTGTCTGTCCTGAGCATGTCGAAGGGTCGAAGCATGAACAGAGATTGAGGAGTCTACACTTCCTATCGCTTCCCTTCCCGCTCTCGGCGCGACGGCGTACAGGGCGAACGATGCACAAGAACTGCACAAAAACCGCGGCTCCTCCTGCAGCGAGCAAATTGGTTTTCCAACTAGCTAGTCGTCGCGCATGCCGCCTTTCATCTGGTAGCATTTGAGTCATACAAGTAGGGAGGCGAATGCGACATGAAGGCGCAAGCAGAAATAATGACCTACGGAGAGATGGAGGCGGCGTTCGACGGGGAATGGGTGCTGATTGGCGAGCCCGATCTCACCCCGATGAATGAGGTGATACGCGGTGCCGTGCTCGCACACGACGAGGACAAGGATGCAGTCTACGAGGCGCTGTGGCGGTTGCGAGAGGAGGGCCGCGAGCCCAGTCATATCGCCGTGCACTACTTTGGCGAGAGGCCGAACGACGTTGATTTTCTAATATGAGCTTTCGGTTCGATCCACGCGGCAACCTGATCATCGTTCCCGTCCTGCTCTATAGCCGCGGCAACCGTGAGACTGTCGATCTAGCGCTGGACACTGGCGCAACAAGGACTACCATAAGCCGGCAGACTGCGCTATATCTTGGCTACGAGCTTGCTGCGTTGCGAGAACAGGCGTGCATCATCACCGGCAGTGGGGTGGTGTCTGTTCCTTTGCTAAACGTCGATAGAATCGAGGCGCTAGGGAAAGCAGCGATCAACATGCGCGTTCTCTGCCACACGCTGCCATCACGTGCTGACATAGACGGCGTGTTGGGCTTGGATTTCTTGCGCGGCGAACGGTTGACCATTGACTTTCGCGCAGGCCTGCTAGCGCTGGAGTAATTCGTCTATGCGCATCCTGATTGTCGGCGGGGGTGGAAGAGAGCACGCCATTGCGTGGAAGTGCGCGCAGAGCCCGCTCGCGCCAACGCTTTTCGTGGCGCCCGGCAATGCCGGCACGGCTTCGTTGGCAGAAAATGTTGCTATCGCGGCAACCGACATTGATTCCTTGGTAGATTGGGTACAGCAAAATTCGATAGACCTCACGGTTGTAGCGCAAGACGATCCGCTGGCGCTCGGCGCGGTGGACGCGTTGCAAGCCTGTAGTCAGGCAGCTTTCGGCCCCACGCGGGACGCGGCGAAGCTGGAGTGGAGCAAGGTCTGGTCGAAAGAGTTCATGCAACGGCACGGACTGCCTACGGCCAACTTTGCCGTTTTCGATCAGCGGGATGCGGCGGCTGCCTACCTGGAGCAGGCGCCAATGCCGATCGTGATTAAGCCTGACGGCTTGACCGCCGGTAAGGGCGTGTTTGTGTGCGTTTCGCGTGGAGAAGCGTTGCAGGCGCTGGACACCATTATGCAGACGCGCGCTTTTGGCGAATCCGGCCACCGGATCGTGATTGAGGAGTGCTTGCGCGGCGTTGAGATTTCGGTCTTCGCCTTCGCCGACGGCACACACATCACACCGCTCGTCACCGCCTGCGACTACAAGCGCGCTTTCGACGGCGATGCCGGGCCCAACACCGGCGGCATGGGCGGCTATTCTCCGGCCCCGTTTGTGGACCCGGAAACCCTGGATTTCATCCATCACGAGATCATGGAGCGCACGATCACGCTCATGGCACAGGAAGGACACCCGTACGTCGGCGTACTCTACGGGCAACTCATGCTAACCAATGATGGGCCGCGCATCGTGGAGTTCAACGTGCGCTTCGGCGACCCAGAAGCGCAACTCATCCTGCCGCGCCTGCAGGCCGACTTGGTAGCAGTGTTTCAAGCGGCGGTGGAAGGACGGCTCCCGGAAGCCGACGTCACTTGGGATCCCACCGCCACCTGTGGCGTGGTGGTCGCCTCCGGCGGCTATCCCGGCTCCTACACCACCGGATACCCCATAGCGGGACTAGATGCAGTCGATGACGACGTATTGCTCTTCCATGCCGGTACCCATCTAGCAAACGATACGGTCGTCACTGCCGGGGGCCGGGTGCTTTTGGCGGTAGGACAAGCTGCTAACGTGCCCAGCGCGCGCGCGCGCGCCTACGACAACATCGAGCGCATCTCGTTTGAGAGTGCCTATTATCGCAGGGATATTGCGGCCCGCGAGGTCTGACCGTGGACGCCCGCCTTTGCCAGAGTCGCCAGCGTGTTAGGATGAGTGGTGAGGCGTGATGCTCTTCGTGTCGCGGTCGAGTGTTGTTTTTGGAGATGCTTGGCCCAATTGAGAAAAATGGACCGACATATTTGCTGTGCCGTGCGAGAATCTCAGGAATTTCCCAGCTTTGTCCAGCATGCTAGAGAGTAGCACTAGTTTCTTGGTGCACCTGGCCATTTGAAATAGGGCAGAGCAAGACGAGAGCATAGTGCAACTGTGTGTATGAGCGGTGGCCTGTGGGTTTCTTTCCACGAATGCATCGTGCAGATTGAGACAAAGTTGGTCCTACCTACAGAGGCCCCCGACTGCTTGGAGGGAAGTTCGCAGTGACGCGACGAAACCTGCTGTTCCTAGCACCCTTCGCACCTGTTTTCGTTGCCGCGTGTGGTTCACTGTTGCCGGGTAGATCGAAATCGGAAGAGGATACTGAGATTTCTGCGACGGTCAGTTCCCCGATTACGCTGACCATCATTTTGCCCGATGCCTCAGGCAGCCAGACCCGTGAGTTGGAGGCTGTGCTTGAGGAAGCAACCTTCGCTGAACTGTATACGATTGAGCCGGTGCCGCTGCGGCCTACCGGCGGCCAGACGTACTCAGAAGCCGTTACCGCGCTGGTAGCTGCCGGAACCCGGCCCGATCTCGTTTGGATGGACCAGTTCGCATTGCCTACTCTGGCACAGCAAGGAGTGACGCGCGCGCTCACCGAGTATACGCGTCGTGACATTGATTTTTCTACCGATAAATTCTGGCCGCACATCCTGAGTAGCGGCGCCAACCGTGGAACGCTGCACGCTCTCCCTTTCGCGGCGTCGGTTTGTACGCTACTGTACAACCCGGCGCTTTTTTCACAGACGAACACTCCTATTCCGGAAGACAACTGGAATTGGCAGGACTTCTTGACCTTGGCTCAGGCGCTCAATGACCCGGCAGCCACGCCGCGAGTCTGGGGCACTTTGCAGGCACCCTTAATCCCGCCGTTCTTTGCCATGGCGTGGCAGGAAGGGAGCACCCTCTTCCAAGACCGCAACTGGGACGTGACGCATCCTGGGGTCATTGAAGCGCTGCAATTCCAGGCAAACCTGATCCTGCACCATGAAGTGGCGCCGCCCCTCGACGTCGTAGACTACCGCACGAACAACCTGACAATTAGACTTACTGACAAGGCCCGGGACATGATACTTTCCGGCCAGATCGCCATGACGGGTGGCATGGTTAACGCGGAAGTCTTTTGGCGGGGTCCGGGACGCGCTTCGCTCGAACTCGTCGAAATGCCTCGCGGCAACGACGCGGCAACCTGGGGGATGGTGGAGCACATGGTAGGTTTGGCACAGGAGAGCAACCAGCCGGACGCCGCCTACGAGGTGCTGGAACCACTCTTGCAGGCAGCTTCCCTGATATTGAGCATGCCGGCTAAACGTTTAGACGCGGAGACACTGCGCTCCGTCCACCAAACGCTTACGGTCAATGACTCGCTCGTGTTACTAGAAAGCATGGAGCAAAGTCAGTACATCGACGCCGATGCTCCGGAATGGCTGGCGTTTCTTGTCCTCGCTTCACTCGTCTTCCCCGTCCTCACCGGCCAATCCACGGCCCAACAAGCCGCCGCC
The DNA here is from genome assembly GCA_965219505.1 of Chloroflexota bacterium. Lineage (GTDB taxonomy): Bacteria > Chloroflexota > UBA11872 > VXOZ01 > VXOZ01 > VXOZ01. The sequence goes on from OZ244775.1 coordinate 199,124, forward strand.
GATACCAGCGACGCCATCCGCATGCAACTCCAGACCGTGCAAGCTACGCCTACTCCCCAATCCTCGTAGTCCTTCTCTTCCCTCTGCGAATTCTGACAGCAATCGTAAAGTTCTTTGGAAAGATCAGAGAACTTGTAGTTTCAGGTCTTTAGCCAATTTCGTCTTCGAGAAAGGTCACTTACTCTTAGAGTGATCCTTGTGTGGCTTTCGCATGCGATCGACAGTATTTGGTCGGTGTAGGATTAGCCAAGAGTTCAAAAGGCTGGACTCTACATTGGAGTTAAGTCGACGCGCCATAAGCGGATTTGCTCTACTTGTATTGCGAACCGCACCGTATTAGTATAGTTGGCCTATAGAATAGTTGACGTCTGTGAACTGAGTTGCGAAAACTTGGATGCCGTTGATGAACAGAAAATGGCTGTAGAGCTTGTAAGAACAGTTATTCGGCTGGAGTTCGCAGAAGCCTTGCAGCCTTGGCTGGAAGTACGTGGGTTGTTCCGCGTAGCGAGCGGTAATGAGAACGCTGAACTAAAGGGCGAATCCATGTATTTTGAGAATGAGGAAAATAGGCAGCGCATCGGCTTCCAAATGCGCGGGTTCTCTTTCGAGCAGGAAGGAGACAGAACAAACGAAATGGTTGTACAGAATGCCCTGCAAGCATTCTCTGAGCTAAATGACGTATCTACTTTTCCAACGCTAGAGAGAGTGCGCATAGAATCTATATTCATAGAGCCCTATGAGCTGTCTTTCCGCGAACTCTGTTCCCACTTTCAGCGGACGTATCTCCAAGACACCGCCCTTATTGAGCACGCAACAGATCTTGGCTTAACAGTCGACCAGGACGAAGGTCATGTGATTAGAGACGTTCAGCTTGGTCCAATGGAACCTAAGGAACTGCAAACAAACTTCCTTCGCTGGGAGAGGGACTCGATACCAGATCTGTTTCTATTCATGGGTTTAGGGTTTCAGTGGAATGTTGAGATGGAATACACCTCTCAGGAACTAGGAAGTGTCCTTGCGGACGCTCGTTCGTGGCAAGAGTCCGCAATACAACTCGTCCAATCGGATCTCAGTAAAACTGCAGGTGGGTGATGTCTACAGATTTCAGCATAGCACTTGATAGAGAAGTTACCGATCAAAGCGGCGCACTAGTAAATGTCTTTTCTCCCAAGAATCCAGACACTGAAAAATTCCAGTGGTTAAGTGGGGCCCCGCAGAGAAGTGTTGTGCAAGAGAAGCCATTGGCCCATGAAGAACCATGGATCAAGGTTGCTCCAGACTTCTATGTGAAGAAATCCGAATACCAGCGGCGGTTTGCCGAGGTCGACCTAGATTACTACCGTCAGCGAATGACGCCGAAACTGTTTACGGCATTTGTACGGCACATGGGTGTTGTTCCCGGCTCACCTGGACTCGATGTTGTAGAACTTACCACGCTACCGGACCTTTAGCATGCTCGTGAAGAGGTGGCAGCCCGGTCATTCGTTTCAGTCACCTGTCTATCTAGATGCGAACGTGCTTGTTGGCTATGTAGTAAGTAACCACGACCTCTACAAGGGTTGTAAGGATGTCATTGGAGAGTTGCTTGTCGCTGGAGCTCCAATCCTTGTGTCTATGATCACTGTGCAGGAAGCGTGGTGGGGGATGTTCAGGGAATCCTACCGCGCGATCAATAGGCAAAAGCCCGGTTCTCGATTTTCAAGGAGCGCATTTCGCAGACATAGGGCAGCAGCCTTCGAAAAGCACGGCGACTGGATTGAAGGCGTCGCGCAAGCGATTCACGATTGGCAGGAAGCCGGTCATCCGGTAGACGTTGTTCCGGATAGCAAGACCTTCGCTCCAGCAATGACCTCAGCGGCAATCCGCTATATGCGCGACCTTGACTTTACCCCTGATGATGCGCTTCACCTCGCCCTCGCAGAGGCACACGCGGGGACACTCGTAACTGCTGACTCAGACTTCAAGCGAGCGGAGGGAGCGTCGCCTAGCAAGCTTGAAATTCTTCACCTTACCGGGACAGGAACTTAAGCGGGCCACGCGTAACCTACCTCTAACCCCATTAGCTCCTTCTGTATTCTTATGCCTTCTCTTCTGCGCACGATCCTGTTCGACTTCGACTACACGCTCGCGGACTCTTCCACCGGCGTGATTGCGTGTACGAACTTCGCTTTGGAAGCGCTGGGATTGCCTGTGGCGGCGCCGGATGAAATTCGCCAAACCATTGGTCTAACGCTTGAGGGCGCCTTCGCCTACATTGTCGGCAAGAGCCTGCCGCCAGACCGGTTTTCTGCGGCCAGCAAAGCCTTCGACCGCCTCTTCATCGCCCAGGCGGACGCCATCATGGCCGACCACACGGTAATCCTCCCCCACGTAGCCGAGGCCATTTACGCACTGAGGCGGCGCGGCTTTGCGTTGGGAGTTGTCTCCTCCAAGTTCCGCTACCGCATCGAGCACGTGCTGGAACGGGAAGACCTGCGCGCAGACTTCGACGTGATTGTGGGGAGAGAAGACGTCATTGCCTCCAAACCGGACCCCGAGGGACTGCTCACGGCCATGTCGGCGCTGGGAGGCGTACCGGCGAACACCTGCTACGTTGGGGATAGTGTGACCGATGCCAAGGCCGCGCAGCGCGCTCAGGTGCCGTTCGTTGCCGTGCTTTCCGGCGTCACCACGCGGGCAGCATTCAGCGCCCACGCTGTCCACACCATCATTGCAAGCGTTGCCGGCCTTCCTGACGCAATCGAGGGCCGGGCCGTACAGTAGTACCAAATTGAATGAAGCGTAGACTGAGGAGTAGCACCCGTGGCAAGTCCGCCTCAAGGAGATGTGTGCTTGCGGCGCAAGAAAGTAGATCGCCTCACGCGGCACGGTAGGCAGGTTGCTCGCTCATTTGGGCGATGGGGTCGTTACTCCTGCAGGGAAGGGTGAAGCACGACGGTAGTCGCCGGCAGAGAGTGACTTCACGTGGGCATACCGGAATCTGAACTACAATAGACGGCGGCGAGTCTGCAGGCGAATATGCTGGGGGTCAGCCTCGGGATCATCAGCAGGACGCAACTCCAGAAAGATGCCTCCGGACTGTCCGATGACGGTGCCGGCATACTGCGGCGCCGCGTCGTCCTCGCCGGTCAGTTCCCAAATGATAACGGCATCGTCAATCTCCATGGGGACCGACTTCCTGCCGCCGGGTGGGATGCGATGCACAACAGTATCCCCATTCACCGTAATGCGCTGTGGGGAACTCCCCGTATTCGTATAATCCAGACGATACACCGCCATCGGTTCTGCTGCTCCTTGGAGTTCTCATCTACGTTGAGGCCCCATCGTGGACGAAGGGTCGTTCGTATTGAGGACAAGACTCCTGGCCTTGTCCGCTCTCAATGATACCAAGTCTCTCACCTTCAACCCAACTGCCACTGTCCGCTGACACGAGCCAGTGTCGCGTGCCATGCATCCGTTACTTCCTTGGCGGTAGGGAAGATGCGGCACCGACCGTCCGCAGGGAGCCGGACTAACCAGCCAAGCATATTCCCAGGGCAGCAACCGTGCGCAATGCCTTTGCCTATAGGCAAAGCGCCTGCTGACTTCTATAAGGAGACCTTTCCATAGCCCTCGCCGAAGCAACATTATTCCTTCGCTTACCGGCGACCCTTGCATTACCCACTTCGGAAGCGCAATAGTAACTCCCTCTCCCTGGGTGCTTGTCTCAAAAGTGCATTGCTCAGTGTAGACTTGCCCTTTGACAGGCTCAGGGCGAACGGAAAAGGCAAATCCCGTTCGTGCTGAGTGCTGCGCGAAGCCCGTGTCGAAGCACGATTTTGCTTATCGAGTCGACTTATGAGACAGCCTCCTGGGGAAAAGTAAAATGTTTGCACCTCCGGTCGAAGTTATGCAAGGGTCTCCATAGGGAGTTACTACACCTGCGGATACCCATTGATAAGTACTTTGGATGCGCATAGTAGGCATACCCTTTTCGTCACGAGTATAATGGGCATGTGGGAAACTGCGTTACCGCGACTAGAGTAGTGGCCATGCCGACCCTCGTAACACCGCAAGAGTTTGATTCAGCTCTGTCTTCCGACCAGACCCCTGCCGTGCGGGCATTTGCAGATGCCCTCGGCGCAGGAAGTCACTGGTACGGTGCGCTCTTGGGCGCCGTCCATCTCTGGAGTCGTGACGAAGAGTGTTATGGTGGGCGCTACTTTCGTTTCATGATTGCCGGTGAAGCGCTTGACCTTCTGCTCGTCATGGAGCGCATTAGTTGGGACTACCGGCAGTTCTTGCCGCAGGAGGAAAGCGAGGCGCTCTTCTTCTACGCACAACCGCCGTATACCTATCCGGATAGAGACTTTGCCCATCTGCTAGGTGCGGACAAGTACCGCTCGTATCTCAACTATTTCTATGGCGTAACCCTTGAAGAGGTGCTCTTGCACGCGGTGGAAGATGAAATACAAAAGGCTACATGTTACGGTGTTACCCGCGATTCGCGCGATCCGGAAAGCCCCTACACACGCTTGTACGGCAAGAAGGAACATGAACTTCTGCAGGAGTTTTGCGCAGAGCGAGATAAGCGGGTCAATGGCGTCATGACGCTCACCGAGTGGAAAGAGTTTCTCTATTGGCTCTTCAAGCAGCGGGTTGCCAACTCACTGCCGGAGCGCCTTGCCAGCGATTCGCAAAAGGGCTTGGATACGCTGCGAATGCTGCGCGGCACGTTACCGGCCGGTCCTTTTGACACGCTACGGGGGTACAGTGAATAATGCGGGTACTCATTCTGCTCCTCACGGCGCTTGTTCTGGCGCTTGTGCTCTGGGTGGAATTCCGCACCCGGCTCTCCCGCAGCCTGAAGATCGTGGCCTGGCTCGTCCCTTCTCTGCTCATCGTACGTCTTGCCTTCAACTGGTCGTGGGAGGACGCCACTTACCTGGCGCTCATAGTTGGCGTTGGCGGGCTTGTTTGGCTTGCAGTCTGGTATATAACCGGTCGAATCGTGCGCGGCCAGACCGAAAAGTAGCACCAATCGAATTGACGCAATCGGCCAATTGCCGAATAATGGTTAGACATACATCAAGGAATTCCCACTATGCCGCAAGATATGTCCAAACGCGACGAACAAGAGGTGCGGCGGCTCCTCGACGGCATTGAAGTCTCCGTGCCTAAAGAGAAGCAGCGAATCCGTCGCACGCCTCCGTCGCTGCAGCGTGCCCTTTACGCCATCTTCGATCGTTTCGGCTCTAGCGGGACCTTGCTGTTGCTAGGATGTGCCGCGCTTGTGCTGGGCAATGTGTCCCGTCTCACCTTTCCACTGGCGGCCCCACTGCTTGGCATCGCTGCTGCTTGCTGCTTTGGCGGCGCGCTGTTTCTTGCTTTCCGTGGCAACCGACAACGGACAACCCCAATGTGGCGCGGCCGGGAAATGACTGACAGGACTCCAAGTTTGATCGACCGACTGCAGCGCATATTGCAATCGCGCCGCCGCTTCTAGTGTGTCAACGACGTCGACACACTCCCCCTTTCTAACCACGTTCTCAACGTAATTCTCACCTCTCAGTCGCTAAGGAGAACAATGATGTTTCAGCGGCTTCTTACGTATCCCATGCAGGCGCTTAGGCTATTCGGCCTAAAATTGTCATTAGGCAAGTGGGTGCTACTACTCTGCCTAAGTGGTGTATTTCTGTTTACAGCAGCCGACTATGAAACGTGCACTGATGACATAAGCACCGAAGATTGCGCGACGCTGCAAACGCTTGGGATCGCAGAAGCGCTGCGTGGAGACGGCGGCGAGGCATTCAACTGGGGTCCGGAAACTCCGCTCAGCGAGTGGACCGGCGTCACCATAGACCCAGAATCGAAGCGTGTGACTCGGCTGGACCTCCGCGACCTTGACCTTAGGGGAACCATGCCGGCCGCGCTGGGCCTCCTCACCGGCCTGGAGCGGTTATGGCTATCGGGAAATCAGCTAACCGGCGACATTCCGCTGGAATTGGGCAACCTTGACAATCTGGAGTGGATCACACTGCGCGGCAACCAACTGACCGGTTGCCTCCCGGATGAGTTCCGCAACATATCCTATGGCGATATTGACCAGCTAGACCTGCCGTATTGTGCGGAGAATGAGTATGCGACGCTCCTGGAGATTAGAGACGCTCTTGTAGGCGACGGCACGGCACTGAATTGGGCCGACGACCTTGACGTCAGCGAGTGGGACGGCGTCAACCTCAATTCTTTGATGCGCGTGACCTCCATTAGTCTTTCGGAGCACGGGCTGCGCGGTACGCTCCCGGCAGGGCTGGGCGACCTTACCCATTTGGAGTCGCTCAATCTCTCGCGCAATTTGCTCAGTGGCACGCTCCCAATTGAGTTGGGCGATCTCACCAACCTCCGGTCGTTGAATGTTTCACGCAATGGGCTGACCGGTGAGTTGCCCGTGGAATTGGGCAATCTTACCAACTTGAGCTCGCTTTCGCTCCACTACAACCGGTTGTCCGGCGAGATTCCGGTGGAATTCGGCAACCTCTCTAATCTGACGTCGTTGGTGCTCTCCTACAATCAACTTAGCGGCGGGATTCCGATAGAGCTGACCACCCTTGCCGAGCTGAGAACGTTGCACATGTCCTTCAACCGTCTGACCGGCGATATTCCCCCGGAGATCGGCAACCTCTCCAACCTGGAAGTGCTGGTGCTCTGGAACAACCGGCTGACCGGCACACTACCGCCGGAGTTAGGTAGTCTCACCAATTTAGAGGCGATAGACCTCGACAATAACTTTCTCGTCGGTCAGATACCGGTGGAGTTGGGCAACCTCACGGAACTGCAAGAGCTGTGGATCGACGGCAATCGACTAACCGGCCGGATACCCGTGGAATTGGGCAACCTGAAGAACCTGTGGGCCCTGGGCCTCGCCGACAATCAACTGACCGGGCCTATCCCGGCGAATTTGGGTGACATCCCGTTCATTGCTTACTTGATCCTCAGCGGAAACCAACTTTCGGGCAGCATCCCGCCTGAATTGGGCAACCTCGTCCACTTGCGAGACTTCAATCTCTCCGACAATCGACTAACCGGCGAGATTCCTGTGGAAGTATCAAATCTCGCATTCGTGCGCACGTTTAGACTTGCCAACAATAAACTCACGGGCGGAATTCCGGAGGAGTTGGGCAATCTTCTCTACATGGAAGTGCTGTCCCTTGCGTCCAACCAACTGACGGGCAGCATACCGGCAGCGTTGAGTAATCCGGGCAAACTCGAGGTGTTGGACCTCAGCGATAACCAATTGAGCGGCTCCATACCCGCCTCGCTGGGCAGTCTCTCGAGCTTGGGCGATCTGGACCTCTCCCATAACCACCTAACCGGTGAAATACCCGTAGAGCTTGGTGACCTCGCCAGTCTGGGCGCGCTCGATCTCGGCCATAACCGACTGTCCGGCACGATTCCGACGGAGCTGGGCAAGCTCACAGGCTTACAATCACTCGACCTCTGGAACAACCAGTTGACCGGCAGAATTCCGGCTGCACTAGGCCTCCTGCTCAACTTGCGGTCCATCGACCTCAGGCACAACCAACTCTCGGGCGTGCTTCCTGCAACGCTGGGGAATCTCACCAATCTGCGTGAACTGGACCTGGACGAGAACCAGCTTAGCGGCAGCATACCGGCTCAGTTAGGCAACTTGGTGAACCTGCGCGAGCTGGACCTCAACGAGAACCAAATCACTGGCAGTATCCCTGCCGCCCTGGGCAACCTAACGAACCTGGAATGGCTGGACCTCGACGAGAACCAACTAAGCGGCAGTATTCCGGCTGAACTTGGTAACCTCGTCAACCTGCAGACGTTAGACTTGGGTGACAACCAGTTGACCGGAACAATTCCCGCCGCGCTGACGAACCTCACGAGCTTGAAGAAGCTGGATCTCAGCGGGAATCAACTTACCGGGTGTATTCCGAGTGCGCTGCGCAATCTCCAGGTCAGCGACCTCGATCAGCTCGGTTTGCCGTTCTGCAGCAACTAAGTTGCGTCGCTGCATTCCTGTGCAGTGATGCTCGCAAGTAAGGCTTGGAAGGGCTCAGGCTGGCGGTAGTTCCGCCAGCCTGAGTTCAGTTTACGTAGTCACGGCTGAGGCGGCGTTTAGCTCAATGCGCATTGGCATACTGGGCGGCACGTTCGACCCTATCCACTTCGGGCACTTGATGGCCGCTGAAGCGGCGCGTACCGAGCAGCAGCTTGGCCGCGTGCTCTTCATACCGGCAAATCGTTCCCCGCTCAAGCCCGCCACAAGAGCCTCCACAGCGCACCGGGTCGCCATGGTACGCCTCGCAATTGAAGACCATCCCGCCTTTGCGCTCTCCACGGTGGATGTTGCGCGTCCTGCCCCGAGCTATGCCGTGGAAACTGTGGCGGCACTCCAGCGTGAGTCGCCCGATGACTCATTCGTCTTTCTCATTGGCGCGGACCAACTTGCCGAACTCCCACAGTGGCGCGCGCCGGAGCAACTCCTGCAAGCGGTGCCGATTGTCGCCCTCACTCGCCCTGCAACGGCGTTCACCTCGTTGGACGCTCTGACGAGCCTGTCGCCAGCAGCGCGCGCCCGCGTCACCGTGCAGGAGATCCCGGCGGTCGACATCTCCGCGAGCGTGATCCGGGAGCGTGTTGCTAGCGGCGAGACAATCCGCCACTTCACCCCAGCCCCTGTGGCCGACTACATCGAGACGCACCAACTCTATCGGCGCGGGGAGGATGAGACGTGCCAATGAGCGCCCGTATGCCCGAAGACTCCGAGCGAAACGGCGAAAGATTCAAGTGACCCGGTAAGTTCACGCCGGTGTAGAGTGGAATTCACTTTCCCGCATCCATGGACACCGGTACCTCAGGAGACCTTTGCCAAGACCCATTCACCTTGGTGGGTGAAGGGTGGGATGGGGGTAAACAGGGCTTCACTGCGAATTCCTACAATCTTCCCACCTCCCCCGGATGCCACTGGACCGGCAGGACTATTCAAGAGTCTCCGCAGGAAGATTGTGGTTGGCTCTCTCTCCGTGACGAATGGGTAGGAGCACGACATGTCGTGCCTCTACGCATCTTGAAAGAGTTCCTGCCAGAGTTTTCCCCCATGCACCACGGCACGGTCGGTCGCGGCTGTGACTCTCACACTTCACTTTCTCCACGCGGGTCTACTGTGTTGGTTTCCTGTAGTAGTCAACCTGTCTGCGGTTTGCCTGACACTTACAATTCCGAACGGGGAGCAGCGCAGAGTCGAATCCTGTTCGCGGAATCTAGAGTTCTGAGGCTAACAGATTACGTGCGGCATGGCCCCTAGATTCCTCGCTGCGCTCGGAATGACATTGACTGTCAATAGTCCCTGGTCAACAGCGAATTCTGTCGACGAATCACCTGACACTTACAGGATTGACTAAGGACTATGCATCTTCAAAAGGGCGACTTCAAGCCCATAGATGCCTACGGCGACAGTGGGTAATGCTCATGAGAAACTTGCTACTGCATCCGTAGACTAGCGATTGAAATACCTTGGAAAAAACGATGAAAAAGGAACCGCCACGTGGAGTCTGTGCTATAATTATGCCGATGGATGGCTTAGAGAAAGCAAAGCTTGCAGTCGACATAATGGCCGAACACGGCGGCGCCGACATGGCGTTGCTGGATATTCGGCGTCAGACTGTTGTGGCCGATTTCTTTGTTTTGTGTTCGGCAGATTCCACACCGCAATTGCGGGCAATAGTGGAGCATATTGAGCAGGAATTGGACGCGCGGGGCGAGAAGCCGCTGCGCAGCGAAGGCAAAGGTGAAGGTGGCTGGGTGGTGCTGGACTACGGCGACGTGATGGTGCACGTCTTCTCAAGCGACATGCGTGAGTACTACCATCTCGAGCGGCTGTGGTCGCAGGCCACAACCATACTGCGTGTGCAGTGACCCTGGATGCGGCCAAGCGCGGCATGGAATCAGGGAAGACACATGTGGGCGCGATGCCTGCCCTCACCGGAACGAAGGGGGTTGGAACTGTGATACGAATGAAACTCGCGGAAGAAGGCCAATTCGTTTGGGGTGTTGCTCTCGGAGCCTTGTGCGGCTTGCTTCTCGGTTCCGTCATCGGTACGTTGCTCGGTCATGATAGCGTCACCTATCTGCGCCGCATGACGCAACGTTTCCTCGGCCGGGATGAGGACGTGAATTTCGAGATGTTCGTACAATAACCCACCCCAGAATCCCTCTTCCTTCCCGCTACCGCCGCCTGCCGAAAAACGGTACGTCGCGGCAGCATCTCTACGGTACGCGTGATCCGTCGCTGATACTTGCCTCCCGCCTCCTCAAGCGAGCGCCATTAGCCCTTAAAGGGATGTGGATGCAGTCTTAAACCAACGACCGCTCACAGTTGCATGCGCCTTTCAGATACTGTGAGCTGCAACGCATCCCTTAGAGGCACGCGTATCCGTTCGTCCTGAGCATGTCGAAGGATGAACGGATACTCCATTTGAGTGCCTAGATTCGGGTAGGGCGTGCTTGCAGCGCGCGATCGAGTTTCGTCGTCAAGCTGTAGAGCGGGAGCTTGCCTTCACCTCTGGGCGCCAAGAGTAGATTTCAGCTTGGACAAGGTGTTTAGCGCCTGCGTACGGCCATTTCAATCAGCGGCAGCACCAGGTAGGTGTTGCCCGCCAGACAGCCTTTACTGGGCGAGTTCCACAACGGTCGCGCCGTCGCCGCCTTCGCGCGCCGGGGCGGTACGATAGCGGCGCACGAGGGGATGGCCGCGCAGCATCTCGTGAATGGCAGTGCGCAGTGCCCCGGTTCCCTTGCCGTGGATAATGCGTACACTCTTCAGTCCGCCGTGAAGCGCCTGGTCCAGGTAGCGGTCAACTGTCCCGATGCTCTCCTCAGCTCGATTGCCCCGGATGTCTATCTCGATCGGCACCATCGGCGCGGCCGGAGCAGTATCACGCTGCCTCGCTTCCGTTTCAGGAGCGGGCTGCTGGCCCTCGACTGCCATGATCTCATCGAGAGGGACCCGGGTCTTGATCTGTCCGACCTGCACCGCCACCAGGTCACGCGCGTCTGGGGAAGCGAGCACCTGCCCCGGCATCTCCCACCCGCGCACGCGCACCGTGTCGCCCACGGCGAGTGACTGCGGTGTAGGCGCTTCACGCATAGCCCGCGCCCGCGAGCGCATTTCCCGCTGCCGTTCACGGGCTTGCCTGGCGGCATGCTCCAAGAGCTTACGGTTTGTGTCCAGCGGCGTGGCGAAGACTTTCGCCTGGCGCACCAGCGCCTGAATCTGCTCCAATAGTTCCCCGGCTTCCTGGGTTGCCTCGTCCCACGCCGTTGTCTTCTGCTCCGTTACTGCCTCCTCCATCTCCCGCACCCTGGCCGCCAGCGCGTCACGCTGTGCTTCCAGCGCGGTGCGGTCGTGGGACAGGTGCTCCCGCTCGGCCTTGAGTTGCTCCGTCTCATCCCGCAAGGAGACCAACAGCGCGTCTACCGCCTGTTCGGTTGGGCTAAACCGCGCCTGTGCCTCCGCGGCGATAGCGGGATTTAGGCCGAGCCGCCCCGCAATCTGCAGCGCATGGCTCGTGCCGGGCATGCCGATGGAGAGCACGTACGTGGGCGCTAGCCGTTCCACGTCGAATTCAACGCTCGCGTTCTGCATGAACTCTTCCACGTGCGCCAGCGCCTTTACCGCCGAAAAGTGGCTGGTTGCCACCGTGGGCGCGCGCTTGTCGCGCAGAAAGAGGAGGATTGCTTGCGCCAGTGCCGATCCTTCCTGCGGATCGGTGCCCGCGCCAAGCTCGTCGAACAGCACCAGCGAACGCTCGTCGGCTTCATCAAGAATGGGGATGATCTTGGAGAGGTGTGACGAGAACGTCGATAGACTCTGCTCGATGCTCTGCTCGTCGCCAATGTCGGCGTGTACCTGTCGAAACACCGCCAGACGTGAGCCGATCGCCACGGGCAGGTGCAGCCCGCACTGCCCCATGAGCGTCAGCAACCCTACGGTCTTGAGCGCAACGGTCTTGCCGCCGGTGTTCGGCCCGGTGATGACGAGCACGTAGAAAGGCTGCGCGCGCTCCCGGTGAGGGTCTTGCCCTAAGTAGACGTCAATGGGAACAACGGCGCCCGTAAGCAGCGGATGCTTGGCCTGGCGGAACGAAAGGCGATAACCGTCGACGACGGTGGGCTGCTCGGCCTTGATCGTCTCCGCGTAGCGCGCCTTGGCCAGAATGATGTCTATGGCGGCCAAAGTCCCCACGTTGTCGGTGATTTCCTGCTGGTAGACGCCCACCTCAGCCGAGAGCGCGCGCAGAATGCGGTCCACTTCCCGTTGTTCTTCGCGCTGGGAGCTGCGCCAGCGGTTGTTGATTTCCACCACGTCCAGCGGCTCCACGAATACGGTCGCGCCACTGGCGGACTCATCGTGCACGATGCCTCTCACACGCCCGCGAAACTCCGCTTTCACCGGCAGGACGTACCGGTCGGACCGCAGCGTGACAATGGGGTCCTGCAGGTAGGTGAGATATTCAGGCGCGCGCACCAGGGCCTGCATGCGGTCGAGCAGTTGGTTATGGATTGCCCGCACGTCGAGGCGCAGCGAGCGCAGCAACGGACTGGCGCTATCCAGCACGTCGGCGTCGGGCCCAATGGCCTGTTCGATAGCGCCCTGCAATGGATCGCAGCGCATGATCTCCCGCGCCAGTTGGCTGAGCAGCGGAAACACCTCCGTACGCCGCACCAGCATCTCGCGCGTCATGCGCCCGCTCCGCACCGTGTCGGACACCGCCAGCAGCGCAGACGCATCTAGCACCCCGCCGCGGGCGGCATAGTCTACCAACCCCCGCACGTCATGGGCGGGGCCGATGGTGAAGTTCGGATGCAGGCGCAAGAGCTCCCGCGCTTCGGCGGTCTCTGTCTGCAGACGCTCCACCGCTTCCGGCTCGGTCGCCGGCATGAGCTCCTCCGCCAACGCCTTGCTGGCGGAGAAGTGGGCCTGCTCCGTAAGGAGCGCCCGAATCTTAGGAAATTCGAGGAGTTCGAGGGTTTTGGGATTCATGAGCTTAGTTGATTATTCAATCCAGCTTTGTTGCTTATTCAATCCGTCATTCCCGCTTTCACCGGAATCCATCTGCGGCACGGAACCCGACCATGTGTCGGCTGCAAGGCCACCTTTCTAGTGTAGCCTGCGCAGGCGGTTGAGGGTAGACTTTAGGTATTTTCGCTGCCACTAAGAGACTAGCCGTGGGACAAGCGACGGAAAGCGTTCTGCGCGAAGACAAGGAAAGCGCTTCCACCGCTTCATACAGTGACAGCATGCTATTCTGGAGATTAGGGTGAACTCTTAGTCAAAGCGAGACGTAATTCAATATGGAGCTTTTCTCGGAAAGACTTGGCTACAAGCCAAAGAAGGCGCTGCAAATAGAAACAATGGACGACGGCTTGCGCAATCGCCTCTGGAGCGTCGTGAGGCGTCATCTCCGTGACACTTACGACATTGAATTCTCTGACGACCAAGAATTCATACGGGATGAGCTATGGGACAGGCACCTTAGAAATTCAATAGATGACCTCCCCGAGCGTATTGACAAGCGACTGGACGCGGTGAAGCAATCGTTCCGTCGTGCTTCCTGGCATGAAGTCTTAGATTTGCTTGAATTCATCGCCCAGAATTATCCAGATTGCGAGTATTTCGAAGAAGATGAGGATTATGTGGCTCCAACATTAGGCCGATTTTTGGAAGAGATTAACCGTGTCTTTGAAGAGGAAACTTCTGGCTATCGCTTCATCCAAAACACAATTTCGCCTCTCACCTCCAAAGACGAGATAGAGGAGGTTGAAGTGGCTCTAGACTCTCCTGCTCCGGTTGCATTACACATTCAAAGAGCCTTGGAGCTGCTCTCAGATAAGGAGCAACCCGACTACCGCAACTCTATCAAAGAGTCGATCAGCGCAGTGGAATCCATTGGAAACTTGATCGCAGATGTAAAAGGTGAAAGTCTAGGCGCTGTGTTGCCACAGCTTGAGAAACAGTTAGGATTACAGTTGCATGGTGCGCTGCGAAAGGCATTGGGAAGTCTCTACGGTTGGACAAGCGATGAAGGAGGAGTTCGACATGCTTTGCTGGAAGAATCCGACCTGACCCAAGAGGATGCCCGCTTCATGCTGATTGTCTGCTCGGCATTCGTGAACTATCTCAAGACCAAAGCGGCAAACGCGGGGATCTCGCTAGATGCCAACGTTTAAGCTACCTGCTACAAGTCAACTGTAGACTGTTCAGGGATATAGGTTCAGTTCAACAGGAACAGTGAGACTCTCTACCGCTTCCCACCCGCATCCGCCAGCAAATCATCCCTCAGTTCGCGTTTCAGCACCTTGCCCATGGCGTTGCGGGGGAGTTCGTTCACAAAGTAGACGTCGCTCGGCACCTGGTAGTCCACGCTGCGCTCGCGGCAGAAGTCGCGGATATTGCGGGGCGTGGCTTCTTGCGCCGTATCGGGGTCTTTCACCACCATGGCCACCACCTTCTCGCCGCGCAGATCATCGGGCAAGCCGAATACGGCGGACTCCTTTACGCCGGGGCAGTCGTTGAGCACGCGCTCGACCATGGGCGGGTAGACGTTGAAGCCCTTGGTGATTATGAGGTCGACTTTGCGGCCGATAAGAGTCAAATACCCTAGGTGATCTAGAAAACCTAGGTCGCCGGTGGCAAAGTAGCCCTCGTGGGCAAACGCCTCAGCAGTGGCTTCCGGCCGGTTTAGATAGTGGTCGAAAATCACCGGGCCTTTCACGTGCACCTCGCCCACGGCATGGCCGTCTTTGGTGGTGGAGCCGTCCTCGACCATGGTCATTTCGATGCCGTCCAGCGGCAAACCCACCGAGCCCTGCACGCTGGGCCGATCGATAGGCAGGCTGGCAATCACGTGGCTCTCGGTCATGCCGTATCGATTGATTAGCGGATTCTTTAAGATTCCTTCCAGTTCCGGCAGGACTTCGGGGCGAATTGGCGCGGAACCGCACGTGAAGAGCCGCACGTGCGACCATTGCTTGGCGTGCTCGCGAAACTCAGGGCGATTCAAGAACTGGTAGTACATGGGCGGAATAGCCATGAAGACCGTGGCGCGGTCAATGAGGTCCAGGGTGCGCACCGGGTGAAACTGGTCGCCCATCAGCATGTGGGCGCCCGTGAGGAAATTCACGTGGCTGGCGAATGAGAGTCCATGAATGTGGAAGAACGGCAGCACGTTCACAAGCACGTCGTCCGGCGTAAACTTCCAGCAATCGGCCAGCGAACGCACGGCAGCGCCAAGATTGGCATGGGTGTGCACCACACCCTTGGGCTGGCCGGTGGTACCGGACGAGTAAAGTAAGAGCGCCCAGTCGTCTGCGGTTGAATCCGGCAGCGGGGCCGTAGGCTGCGGCGCTAGCGCCAGAAATTCATTGGCGTGCAACACGCCCCGTAGCGGAATTTCCTCGTCCTCTACCAGCGCCTGCAGCACAGGTAGTTCGGCGGACCCGCCCACCGCCAACACTGAACCGCTATCCTGGGCGTAGTAGCGCATCTCGCTGGGCGTGAACTTGAAGTTGAGCGGCAGCGAGACGCCGCCGGCCCGAATCGCGCCCAAATGCGCCAGCAGCAGCGCGCGCTTGTCCGCCGTGTAGAGAATCACCCGCCCGCCGGCGCGCAAGCCCTGCCGCTGCAAAAGCGCCGCCGCCGCCCGCGTGCGGGCATCCAACTCGGCATACGTCCACGTTTCGTCCTGATACGTCAGCGCCGGCCGCTGCGCAAACTGCACGAACGCTTCTTCAAGCTGCACGCGAAACGGTTGAAACGAAGTGGCTGACATCGAAATAGATGCCAAAGATGGCCCTTTCCAGCAGGACTAATGCGCAGTCTATGTGTAGCACCTAGGTCCTGAGCGCAGAAACTCGAGCAGGGCGACTCAATTACAGCGAGATGCTCAGCGAGTTCTTATGTGCTCTCGTTCCAGGACTCTGTTCGGTCAGAATAACTTGCTGCCTCAATCACTCTGGGCATTCTGTCGTTTGTCACAAGTTTCAAGTTGTACTGGACGGCGATGCTCACTATCCACAAATCGTTTTCCTGAATTCCGAGTTCTCTACCTGTAGTACGGTCAACTAATTCCTCGACATGCTTCTTAGTAAGCCTGCCACGCCGATTCCGAGGGGCGTGTGTGCGAAAAAGGTTGGCACGAATTTCTGCATAAGCCTGAGCCGTATGCTGGTCAACATGTAAAACTCTGTAGCTAGCCATTGCACTTCTAACGGTAGACTGTCGTTGAGCGTCAATAGAAGGGGCGATTTGTAGGCCATACTCGACTTCAGCAATAGAAACAGCCGCAACGTACACTAGAGCATTACCAAGTTCCTCTAGTCGTTGCCTAACACACCCGTGACTTGGTGCCCCATAGTCCCAGGATGCGCTAGCAATGTTCGTATCCAAGAGGTAACCCTCAATAGAGTTCACCAAGCAGTCCTGTCACATTTGTCTCAAGGCGTCTGAGATAGGGGCGTCGTCAATTACTGGTAACCGGCTGAGTGTCGAAGCCGCTGAGGCTTGCTCCATCTCTTCCGACAAGTAACGATGCCAAGGCATGTGGGGCTTGAACCAGTCAGGAAAGTACTCCTGAAATGCGACGGGACCCGGACGTGACTCATCTCTGAAGTAGTCTAGTAGAGATCGTTCGATACGAGGCGACAAGTCATATGCCCTTAAAATCTCAGCATCAATCAACCGGAGCAAGGCACCGCATACATCGTGCGCCTCCGCATCAGTAAGGGCTCCAATTACCCACTTTTTGCGGACATCCATGTACTTGTGAACCAAAGACGAGATAGCATCGGCTTGGCCAGCATGGAGATCAGGGACAGGGATTCCCATCAGGGTCTGCCGATGAACATCCCTCTTGCCTTCTCTAGTGGCCACGTATGCATTGGCGACAGGGCCGTTCAAGATTGCGGCCAAAGCTTCCAGAGATATAGAGTCGTCAGACCAGATGCCGTGAAAGTTCTGATAGCAGACGACCCCAGCGTAGTCTATAGAGGCAGCTATTGGCCACGCTCCTCGTGTTCTGCGGGCTGCGTTGACGACCAATTTCCGTTGTTCCCAGGGATGCTTGTGGGCCGAACCTCTCATGTATTCGTGCGACATATTGAGGTAGACCATCTTGCGAATCAAGAAGGGTTCTACTGTTTCCTTCACTTTCTGAACACCAAGACCATACCCAGGAAGGGAGGTTTCTGAAACCAAAAGAGGTTCGTTTGACCGGAACGGAACATTGTACTCAATACCCCTATGAATGTCCGCCACATCACTCAGGCGCTTCATTCGACTGGTGGCCTTCCACACGTCTTGTAGAGCTGGCAACCATATACTACTTTCGAACGTACTCGCTGTTACTTCGAAGTCATTGTCAAATCGCGACGTCGGTCTATGCGTAAGGTAAAAATTCTCGAGGTCTCCTTTGAGCACATTGCCTGTCCGGAGTCTACCCGCTCGACCGCCTCTCTTTGATGCCAACAAGAGCACTGCCTCCGCGTCGGAATGACGGAAGACCTTGTCTGGAAGAGCCACAACTTCTATTGATGAGTATGTTCGTCCAATGTGGGAACGAATTTCCTTGTACCCTCGTCCCATCAAGAAGGAACGTGGAAGCACGAATCCGAGCAGATATGGAGGCCGTTGAAGTACGCTATGAAGGATAGTTGCTGGTTTTCTTACTGAGAACAAGCCCCTATAAGTGAGTCTCTCATTCGCATCAAAATTCTCAAATGGAGGGTTGCAGAGGACAATTCGAGCAGCGTTTAGCTCCTGCTCGAAGAGCTCGGATTCCAAGGCATCGGCTCCGTATAGTCGCCAGCCGTCTGGATTTGGGTAGTCGGCCAACATGAGAGACAATCGAGCAACTTCTCTGGCAAAGTCATCTAATTCAATACCGGAAAGCATTTTGACGAAGTAACTATGCCGCTGTGCCGAGTTCGTGTCAGCAGGCATGAGCTCTCTCAAACGTTGCATCGCAGCCACTAGGAAAACGGCGTGCCCCGCGAACGGTTCGAAAATTCGGCGCTCGTCAAGGGGCAGGTCTTCGAACGGCAGCTGGCGAGTGATGAACTCAGCGATAGCTGGCGGTGTGCTATGAATGCCAAATAGTCTCCTTGTCTCTGGTGCGACTAAAGTGTTCTCATAGACATATGCAAGGGAGTCCACCGAAAGGTTTTGAAAGTGGAAGGACTTCTTGACCCTTTCCCAAGCTACCACTTGAGTTTGGGGGTGATTTAGGACAGCTTCGGGAACAGTTTCCTTAAAATAAAAGGATTGAACCGCGTTGATAGTGAATTGGGGATCATCTCTAAGCCAATCACCCGGGTGACCTCTGTCTGCAAGTACTTTAGCAGCGATGAGCCGAAAGAGAAGGCGAAACAGAGGAGGGTAGAGATCATCTGAAAAAGAGGAATACCGCTGAAACTCCTGCCTAGACAACTCTACAGTTTCTTGCAAGAGGAGGTCGAGCTTATTCCGGACCTGATGCTCCAACAGGGGAAGAAAACCTAGATCAAAGAAGTCAAGCTGAGACGCTATGTTTCCTCCAGCAGACTTCGCTCTCAAAATTCGTGCTGGAGACCAGTCTTCCCGATTTTGCCGGAACAAGGATGGGACATCCGTTGCCATCACTTGCTCAAGAAACTGCGGCTTTCCCTCCCCTGTCATCTTCCAGCGGTTAATGCGGTCGTAGTGCACCTCGAGGATTTGAGGAGCACCCAAAGAACGGCATTTTTCCACTAGAGAAGGCCCTTCCACGCCGTTCGCCAAGACAACGCCGAAGCACGCATTGCGGTATGAAGGGGGATCTTGCGCAAATGCAGCTAGCGGAATGTTGCCAACAGAGTAATTTGGGGCGAGTATATCTGCAAACTCGTAGTCCTCTTGAATCAAACCCCCGACATACCCTGTTTCCGCAAGCCCGCGCTTCACGATTCCGTAGAGTTCCATTTCACTATGCTTCTGCATCGGAACCCATCCTATTGTGCGGAATGTCAGACTCCTGAATCTTGTATTCTGCGACTTCATACTGAGCCGTCATTAGAAGGATCATGTCGCCGATGTCGCTAAGGCTTTTGCTCCAATACGTGCATAAAGTGCATTCTCTAAGTAGGCCCAAGAGGTGACGGAGGTCTGGTTGGTCCTCTTACCAAATACAAAATCGTCTGTCGTCTTCTAGCCATCTAGTGCATAACTGTGCTGTGATATACAACAGAGTGAGCCAAAATAAATCAAATGTCAAGAGAAAGCGCTCACGGCTTCCGCAGTGTCTGCGTCTTCCCTGCGGCATCCGGTAGCTAACGCGAGGCTCGGTGAATCTACAGCGGGTATGTGTCGAGATCCAACGTTTGAGTCAGCCTAGGCTAGCCGAGTTGAATGACGGATCCAGCACTTTGCTGTGGAAAACTGTCATTCGCCCCAGTAGTGGTGGACCTCCTTGGGACCGCACTCGCTTACTTTGCCACGTATCACATAGTGACCCTGACCGGGATCGGCAACGCACCCTTCGCTTTCAGTAATTTCCTATCGAGATTGCATGAACAGGGTACCCAAAGTCTTACCCGGAGACGGCAGCTACAGCGGTCGCATTTTCTTCCAAATCGAGCACCAAGCTACGCTATCACCTTATCCGGGTCTAGAGGGGATTTCTGCTGCGGCGGCGCATCATACCGGTCTACTTGGTACCAGCCTGAGCCGATGATCAAGCCGTCGTGCCTGACTACCCACGCGTGCTTCGTCTCCAGCACGTTGTCTCTGGCCGGATTCTCATAGACGTAGCTCACCCAGGCTCCCTGCTCGGTCACGGCCAGCATGGCGGCGCCAAAGTCGTAGCCGTTGGCGTCAACACCTAGCGGCTTCTTCACAATGAGTCCAACGTTCTCCGGAATTGCGGAATGCGCCAGCACTTCGCCGTCTGCGGCGATGACGAAGAGGTACCATTCGCCGTCCAGGCTCTCAGGAGTGTTGTAATACGCGAGCGTGGCTTCACGCCCTTCGGCGTCGTAGCGCCGCATCGCCTCGGCCACGAAAGCCATGGTGTAAAGACCGGGCTCCGCCTCCCTGGAGATCTCGTCCAAACTTAGCACCGAGAGTCCTGGCGGCTGCGGAGGCTCCGGTTGCGTCTGGGTCTGCACATCGCCGCACGCGACAAGGGCGACCATCGCCATGATGCCTTACGAAACCCGTGATCATGCGACCCGACATCCGGCGACTCCTTTGTCCCGCTGTAAGCTGGACCTCGAAATCCTGCCTTTATTCACTACAGTATAGCATCGCAAACGCAGTGACCAACGCACCGTACAGTCTAGGCTACAGGCGCGGCCCGGCCGCCTGTACTTTCCTGCAACGTAGCGTTAGGAAGCACGAGATCCACCGGAGGAGTTCAATTGTGCATGCGCGGCATGCAGAGCGCTACAGTTACGCGGCCCGGCGGCTCCTCTCGGTCTTGGCGGGACAAGCCCGGCTTTCCTTCTCCCCTCTTGGCACGCGCTCGCCCTGCATGGCTTAGCCAAGCTGGCGGAAGTAAGGTAGTCTTGCGACGATACTTCCTCACCCTCCTTTTGACTACGGGGCAGGCTCCGGCCCTCTCCCTTGATCAGACCTTTGCATAGCCACAGTCAAGAGTGATCCATCCCTTCACTCCGCGGGCAGGTTACTCTAGCGCTTCAGATGGGGGATAGCAAGGTTTTCGGCATGGAAATGGATCCAGATTGGCAAGGATCCCCTCACCCCGACCCTCTCCCAAGGAGGCTGTCTCATTATTTTGGTGCGGGGCACGGTGGTTTGAGTAATAGATGCAGTCAGGTGGCGGGTGGTATGAACAAAACGGCGAAAGTGACAGACCCGTCCTCGGGGCGGGTGTGGGCTAATGCCAGACCGCCACACCGCGTGGAGGCTCTTGAGATTGAACGCGGTGGCCAGCAGGTGCCATTCGGACGCCACCTGGCTGCGGCCTCTGAGCAGGAAGCGCCTGGCGCTGTGCCACTCCTTGAGCAGGCCAAAGACCGGTTCGACGATCGTACTACGGCGGCGGAACAGCTGCTTGGCCGGTACGGTCGCCATCACCTGCCTGTGCCGTTGCAGTATCGGCTCGTGCTCGCTGATCTTTATGGTGCGTCCGCTCTGGGAGGAGGTGCACGTGCCGAAGGCCGGACAGGCTCTGCAGTCCTGGCCGTTGGCTCGGTAACGCCTGACCCGGTAGCCGTTGCTGTGGGTGGACCTGTTCGTGTATGTGAGCACTTTTTGTTGCGGACACAGGTAGGTGTCGGTCTGCGGGCAGTAGGTGAAGTGGTCTTTATGGTAGGGGTTGCTGCGGCGGCGATCGTGGGTCGTGGGCATGAACACCGTGTGGCCGGCCGCGGCGCACGCGGCGAGGTTGGGCCCCGAATGGTAACCGGCGTCCGCAACGGTCACCACGTCGCGCGCGGCGCCGCTGTTCGCTGCGGCAGCCTCGATCAGCGGTGTCAGATGGGGATGGTCGTCGGAGCTGGCGGTCACGTCCACGGCTGTGATCAACCTACCGCGCGTGCCCGCATCCTCCAAGGCCAGAGGGGAGACCATCGCTTGGGCGTTGTAGCCGGTGATGAAGCCACCCGTGCGGGTCTTGAGCAGGACCGCGTCCGCGTCGGTCAGGTTCGCGTAGCGCGGCCCCTCCGCAGCCGCGACGCGGGCCAGCGCCGCGTCCACCCGCTCACGCAGGGCCTCGGCGTTGGCAAGCTCGCGTGGCAGGCTCGCCGCCGGTGGCTCGCCCCCGGTCGTGTTTTGGGCCTCCAACGCAGCGATCGCCTGTTCAGTACGGGTCAACAGACGCTGCAGCCACACGGCGTCGTGGGTATGCTGCATGGAGGCATTGGCCGCGATCCGGGTACCGTCCACCGCCTGGACGGCCAGGTCCACCAGTCCGGCACTGACAGCCGTGCGCACCGTGCGGCGCAGCAGCGTCCGCATCCGGTCGCGGTGCGCTCTGTAAAAGCGCCACAGCGTGTTGTGGTCGGGCTGCTGCATCCCCACCAGCCACATGTAGGGAACCTGGTCCCGGCAGGCTGCCTCCAGCTTGCGGCAGGAGCGCACACCGGTCATGAAACCGTATATCCATACGCTCAGCAGGGCGCGGGGATGATAGGCGCCGGCGCCACGCGGGTCGCCCTGAAGGTCCACCCCCAACTCCTCCCAGGCCTCGGCGCCAAGGCTGTCCACGAACGCCGCCGCGAACCTGACAGGATGGTCTGCCGGCACCAGTTCGTCCAGCGTCGGCGGCAGCAACCAGGCTTGCTCACGACTGAAGGGTCGCATCGGCATCGCCACTACCTCACTTCAACCTTATCCTGCTACCTCTCCTTGCTCCTCTACACGACAGTATACATCCGGAAGAACCATTTTGAGACACCCTCCCAAGGAGAGGGAGTAATCCTTGTGCTTTAGACGAGAGACAGCAAAGTTCTCGGCATGGAGAGAGGTCTGGATTAGCGAGGGTTCCCTCACCCCGACCCTTTCCCCAAGGAGACTCCGTATCGGGACTCGGGGCATGCGCGGCACTCCAGCCCGATGCACAATCCAAGCAGGCGAAAAGACTCCCTCTCCCTGTATAGACCGGGTACATGGGTTACACATGTTCGGGCACATAGGTTACACCATAGAATTTGGGAGTTTTCGTAGTATGCAATGTCCTTGCCTTGAAAGCTAGATCCACTCAATACCCTTGTGCACACGGTTTGTTTCTCTGGCACAAGCTGACTAGCTGAACATGAGCGCGTTGTGTCGCCAGTTACGCCTCAATCCCGGCCCAACCCAAAGCTCCCGTAGGTGTCAATCAGTAAAATGTGTAACCCATGTCCCCGAACAACTGTTACCTATCTCCCGGGCTTTTTAGGGAGAGGGCTGGGGTGAGGGGGGAATCTTCACCTTTCTATCCCGGTTCCTCGTGTCCGTCAGAGTTGCGCAAAGGTCTTCCAAGGAGAGGGAGTAACTCTCGCGTTTGCGAGTTGGGTTATGCGGGGATCACCTCAATGAATGTGAGAATCTATCCCACCGGGCAGGTCAAACGAAGATCGCCTAAGGCAGGTTCAGCACGAAGTTAAACTGGGCTTCTTTACCATTTGCTGCATCTTCAAGCGTCACGAGGAGCGCAGAATTGAAGATGGAATCGCCCTGGTTGCCGGACTCGCCGGGGAAATAGAGTTGCGTGGTGAGAATGGGTTGATTTGGCGCCTGCACGCGCACGTGAATGTGGCGCGTCCGCCCGGGATAGATGCCGGGCACGATGGTCTCCAGCACGTACCGTCCCTCGTCGCCGGCAAACTGATGGCCGCGCAGCTTGTAGCCCTCGTTATCGTAGTCGCCCGCGTCGTCGGTGTGCCAGAAGTCAAGCAGCGCGCCCGCAATCGGCGTGCACCGCGTCGAGAGCACCTGGCCCGATAGCAGCAGCCGCACGCCTGTGACGCTCGATTCCAGCAGTGAAGTGCGCAACGGGGTGTTCGGCGTATAAAAGGGGCCTGCGGTCTGAGGCGGTGTAGGGTCGTCGTCATCTTCACACGCCGGTGTGGCAGGTAGCTCTGTTGAAACGGCGGACTGCGTTGCAGCCCTAGACTGCTCGGCAGGCTGCCCCGCCTGTGCCGGCGTGGCAGGCGTTTGGGCGTCGGCAGCCCCTTGCGTTGAGGTCGCCCGCTCTTCAGTCTCTTTCCGCCCCAGGCCGCTACATGCCGCCAGCACCGCCGCCAGCGGTACGAGGAGCGTTCTCCGCCAGAGGAAACGGCGGGACAATTTCAACATCGTTCGTGAATCCAATCGCATTCCTCCCTAGTAGACTGGGTGTATTGCCAGTTAGTCTGTCCATTCGATTCTGTACTCGGGGGGTTGAGACCCATCAATATCCGTGAAGCCGTAGGCTCGCGCTAGGCTTGCAACCGTTAAGCATTTGCCGGAGTGTGACATCACGTTTGGATCACTTGCCAATGCAGCTACTGCTCTACCGACATACTGAGTTGACTCTGAATGAGGTGGTGGTGAGCTAGGCAGAGTCGGAGGTCTCCGATACTCGCTAAGTAGCTCGTCAGTAGTTAGGATTCCTTCGTTCCTAACAAAACCCGGACTCAGTGCAATAGAGGCGATCTCGAATGGTCTGAGATCTTGCGCCGTTGCGAATGAAAGCCTAGCAATCGCATTAAGAGCGAAGTCTTGAGGCACAGGATCTAGATACTTTCCATCATCTGTGAAAGTGAAGTTTACAATCAGTCCTTGTCTCCTATCGAGCATCAAACGTGCACCGAGCTTCGTTGCTGAATACGCAGTACGTACGCCTGCCTGGTACATCTTGTCTAGGCGCCAGTCAGGTTGCTTCCAGAAAGGCTCTCTAAATCCCTCCATGTCCTCGTAGCCGCCCCAAACAACGTTAACCAAGAGATCAAGATGGCCTGTCTGTTCTTTTATCTGCGAGTAGACGCGCTGCACCTGAACGTCGTCGGTGTGATCGCACTGAATGGGGATGCCAATCCCACCAGCCCTAGAAACGAGAGCTGCTGTTGCATCGATGGTAGCATTGGCCCATTCGGGCCGGCCTGGGTGCAGAGCAGTGCTTCTGCCGGTCACATAGACCGTGTATCCGTGTTCCCCAAGGACTAAGGATATTCCCTGACCTATCCCTCGGCTTGCGCCGGTGACGAGAGCTATCTTGTTGTCGATACGATTTTGCATTGTCTTTGGCCCATAGGGTGAGAAGCGATGACAAAGAACAAACAATGTCCTAAGCTCGGCCTCTATGCCATCGCAGCCACGACGCTCTAGCAATCGAACCGTCTGCGTATACGTTACTATAGCTAGTATCGCAGTGCTATTGACCACGCAGGAAAGCGCAGCGGCCTAGAATTTAGAAATAAACGAATCCCCTGCCTCGCTGCCTGCTGCCGCCAAATGGGATAGGCGTAGACACTAGACGAAGAAGACCAACCCAGGAGAGAAAAATGACTCGTGAAGAAGGCATGGCACTTGTCCATGAGCTACTCAAGAACAAGAACCTTGTGAAACACTGTCTCGCCGTGGAGGCGTGCATGCGGGAGTTGGCGCGCCACTTTGGCGAAGACGAAGACCTGTGGGGGTTGGCAGGCTTGATGCACGATGCCGATTATGAAGCCACGGAAAAGGATCCGGCCCAGCATACGTTGCTGATGGCAAAGCTGCTGGAGGAGCGCAACTGCGATCCTCGCATAATCCACGCCGTCCGGGCCCACAGCGACGAACACGGCGTGCCCCGCGAGAGCCTGATGGACAAAGCGCTCTACGCCTGTGACAATCTCTCCGGCCTCATCATCGCCTGCGCGCTCGTGCGGCCTGATAAGAAGCTCGCCTCGGTCACGCCGAAATTCGTCATGCGCAAGTACAAAGAAAAAGCGTTCGCCGCTTCCGCCAAGCGCGAGGAGATCGAGACCTGTAGCGGCATCGGCTTCACGCTGCCGGAATTCGCGGCCTTGAATCTGGCAGCGCTGCAGGGCATCTCAGAAGACTTGGGTCTCTAAGAGAGTGTCCGGCAGGGCGCTTCATGTTTACTCGTGGGGTGGTTTCTGACCTCTAACCGGGCGCTCTCTTGTGTCACGCCTGCAGTACCGATGTAGAGGCGCAGAACCTCCTGTTCATTAAGGGAGACCCTTACACAGCCTTCAACGCTGCAATAGAGCCCCCTCTTCCTTGACGGTGACTATCGCAAGACCCTCGCGACCGCGATCTTGCCCCCTCTCCCTTGACGGGAGAGGGTCGGGGTGAGGGTGAAGTCTCCTCTTTGCAGCCCAGAAACCTCGTTCCAGTATCGGACAATGAGGTGGAAAAGCTTAGCCCTGCCAAGCATTCCGAGATATCTCCGTCCGCTTCTGAGCACAAACGCTAAAAAGGCAGTTCCTCACCAATTCCCTGTGCTTCGGCTTTGCGCAGCACGTGCACGGCGGCGTAGAGGTCTTCGGCAGCGATGCCCTGTGATTCGTAGACCGTAATTGCATCTGCCGGACGGGTGATCGGGTGTCGTCCCGCCACTACTTGGCCGATCTCGAGCACGTCCTCCCACTGCACGATGCCCGGTTCCACCGCCGCCAACAGATCGCCGCACTCGATCTTAGCGCCCTCCAGGGAATCAGTGGTAATGAGCCAAGCGCGCCGCAAGACCTCGGTATCCACCTCCTGCTCCACGAGCATGTTGTTACCGGCGGCGTTGACGTGCGCACCTGGCTTGAGCCATGCGCCGGCGAGCACGGGCTGCTTGCTGTCGGTGATGGCCGACACCACGTCGGCGGGCTCTACCGCCTCCCGTGCGCTGCCCGCCGCCGTAACCGGAATGCCCAGGGAAGCCGTCATTTCTTGCGCAAACGCCTCGCGCCGCTCCGCGTTCCGGCTGTACACGAGCACCTGCGTGATCGGCCGCACGGCGCACACCGCCTGAATCTGCGTCGGCGACTGCCTGCCTGTACCGAGCACGCCTAGCACCGCCGCATTGGGATTCGCCAGATACTTGGTAGCAATGCCGCTGGCAGCGCCGGTGCGAATCGCGCCGAGCAGACCCGCTTCCAGCACGGCGAGCGGTCTGCCGTCCTCGGTGCTGTAGAGCGTGACGAGGAACCGCGCGCCGCGCCGCGTGGTGGTGTACACCTTATGCCCAAAAAAGCCAAGCTCTGCGTCTCCGGCGGACAGCACGTGCATCATGCCGCCGGGCAAGCGGATGCGGCGTCGGGGCTGGTTGCGCGCTTGCCCCGTGCCCAGAGCATGGAAACAGGCCTCCACCTGCTCCAGCGCCTCATTCATAGGTAAGAGCTGTCGCACGTCATCTTCCGTTAGAAACCGAGCCATTGAGAAGTCTCTCCCATTTCTTAGTTTGTAGGTCTGACTTAACCGTTGCCGGAACTCTCCAGCATTTTTCTTGTTTAGTTGTTTGCTTTGATTCACCTAGGCGGCGAGTCATTAGGTTTTTTGAAACATACCCCTCAATCCCTGAGGTTTGCCGCCTTCATGCCCAATTGAGCCCTGGGCGGAATTGGTAGACTTGGACTTGATCCCTTCGTTGAGCAGGATTGCATGTCATTCCGAACGCAGCCTCGAACAGTGTTCGCTGACTTCGTCAAAGACGCGGAATCTAGAACCCTGTGACAGGAGATTCTTCGCTACGGAGTTTATCCTGAGCCTGCCGAAGGGCTCCTAAGAATGGCAGGAAAAAAGAGCCGGGTTGTACATGGGTTAGCAGAATGCCTTCTATCTTGGGACGGCCTACGTCCAAAGCTACTAGCTGCGGCCCTGGGAACCCCCTCTTCACACTGGGGACCTTTGTGTAACTTCGGCCGGAGGCGCAAGAATTACTCCCATACCAAGGAATTCTCTCTCTCCAAGGCATTCTGCCTCTCCAAGGGTTGCTCGCTCTCCAAGGCTTACTTCCTCTCCCGGGGGAGAGGGTTGGGGTGAGGGTAAGTCTTGCTATTCCACCATATTCCCAGTGCTTTGGCAGCATAGTACCACGCCCGCGCAGGACCGGTCGTATCACCCACCCAAACAAGCTGCGGCTAGCCCTAACTGCCGCTCGCCCCAATTGACGCTCGTGCGAACGGCTCCGTATAATGCTAGTGAGTCGCGCGTTTGCGCACAGCGGCGTGGCTAGGGCCCATAGCTCAGCGGTTAGAGCTGCTCCCTCATAAGGAGAAGGTCCCTGGTTCGATCCCAGGTGGGCCCACTTGTTTGCGCTATACCTGTGCGTGTCCCCACAGGCAGACCAAAATAGCGCATACATGATCGGCGGGGTAGCTCAAAGGCAGAGCGGGGGACTCATAAGCCCTAGGTTGTGAGTTCGAGTCTCACCCCCGCCACCACACAACGCAAAAGCATGTGACCCACACGCTGCACCCCAGCGTGCTTTTGCGTCTAAGTGAGGGCAGAACCCCGGCCCGATCAAGCGACCTGCTAGGCTTTCCGAGTAGCGCGTGTATTGTAACGCTGCAAAGCAATGGATTGTTGTCCACAATGGAAGTAATGCAGGCCGCACGTGCGACAATAGCAAACTTTTCCGGACTCTCCGCAGTGGAGGGTAGTTGCATGAAACCATCCGGTCGAGGGACAAGAGCGGCATTCTTCCTTTTCGCGATCCTGGTCACGGTCTTCAGCCTGGCGTGCGGCAGCCTTTCGCCAAGTAGGCCGCCCAATCCGACGCCGCTGCCCTTGACCGATCTGCGCGTGGTCGAGTTGGGCACGGACGTGCGGATCTCGGGCTTCCGGAGTGGCGAAGCCGTTGGCATTGGCGAAGATGGCGAGGTCTATCTGGTGACCGTAGCAACCGGAGAGATTCGCCAACTCACCAATGACGGCCATAGCAAGTGGGGGGCAGTGATCGCTGCCGACTACGTGGCGTGGCTGGACCAACGACGGAAGCTCGCACTCCCCGACAGCACCAGCAAGACACCCCGGTACGCTACCGACATCTTCCTGCTCGACCGGCGTACCGGTGAAGTCCGCCGCGTCACCGACGAACCGGCTGAACGCTACGGTCTGCAAATCTCAAACGCCCGCCTGGTATGGCAGGACGACCGCAACGAACGCAAAGACGGATTCTGGGAGTTTGACATCTACGCCTTCGATATAGAGAGCGGCCGGGAAATACCGGTAGCAATCGCGCCTGGCGCCCAGCAGGGACCGGTGATTTACGGTGACACGGTCGTTTGGGCAGACAATCGGAATAGCCCGCTCAAGGGAACCGGCAAGTCCCACTGCTCCAACTGCGCCGGCAATCCCTTCGATATCTATGCCTACGATTTCACTTCCGGGAAAGAATCGCTGCTTTTTGCTTCTGGGCGTAACAACGGCAGTCCGTCCATCCACGGCCGGTATATTGTGTGGCAAGAGTTCGATGAGGACGATGGGTCGCGCATCCGGTTGCTGGACGGCGGCACCGGACAGCAGCGCACGCTCGCGGAAGCGGGGCGCAACGAAGCCATGCCAGTGGTTTCCGATGACTACGTGGTATGGACCGTCAGACAGGCGTGCGACGTCGTCGGCCCCGATACCGGCCGCGTCCGCACCGGCGTCTTCGCCTACAACCTGAAGACCGCCGAAATCCGCCAACTCTCCAACTACATCGAACCCCAAGCCTGGCTCCACAACAACATCGTCCTCATCCAAGAAGGCTGCCACGTAATCGGCCGCACCTACGCCGTATTCCTGGAGTGATGGCTCATGTTCTGCCGTGACGAGCGGGGAGTTCCTTGCGCCGAAAATAGAGAGCGATTTCTACAGCACTTGTCCGTCATCGGGAGTCGCTTCCTCCCTGTAGATGGGGACATAACGCTACAATGGCTCTATGGGACGCATATGATGGAGGCCAAAATGGACGTTAGACATGCAGTAAAGTAAGCGAAACAAAACCTCTTGGAGCTATTTAATAGCGAGCCGATCAGCTATGTAGGTCTTGAGGAGGTTGAGTTTGATGATGAGACGCAGGAGTGGATAATCACGATCAGTTTTGCGCGGCTCTGGGAAACAACTCCTCTACCAATAGAGCTCGGCGGGCAACCTCCGAAAGATCGAGATTTCAAGGTCTTTCGAATCAGCGACAATGATGGGCGAGTAAAGTCTATCAAGGATCGTATTCTGATTGCTGCTGAGTGATCGAATGCCTATCGCAGGATACTTCATCGATTCAAACCTTCTCTTGCTTCTTGTCGTGGGAAGATCTAGCAGAGACATAATCGCCAAACACAAACGGCTGCGGCAATTCACAGCGAGAGATTACGATACTCTGCTCGACCTACTCGATGGTGCCGCCCAAGTATTCGTGACACCGCACACGCTTGCCGAGGCATCCAATCTTCTCGCGCAACATAGAGACCCTGAACGTTCTCGCTTTTTCGACCAACTCCAGCGCCTCATCCACGAGAGCAAGGAAATTATAATCTCGGGTACGAATGCCTCTAATCACACCGCGTTCAAGCGACTTGGACTAACCGATGCGGCTCTCTTGAACGTCGTTACTAAGGAATTGCCACTGCTTACCGTGGATATAGATCTGTACATGGAAGCGGCAAAGAAAGAGCCGAATTCTGCCGTAAATTTCACGCGTTACCGAAGGCTAAAGTCAACCGCTGGTACTCTCATTCGCAACTAGCAGTATAGCTCCGGCGCGTCTGGCGGTGTCGTTGAAGTGCTGCACTTCTTCCGGTTAGAGGGGGCGGCCTAGGATTTGTAGTTCCCGGCATGGCGGGAAGCGAGACAACACGGGCATTCGTCCGTGTCGCCAATGGCAGCTTTGAGGGTGACCTGCCAGGGGTCAATTGGCGCTTGCTTCAACCTCTTCCTCTAGCTCTGCTTGAACCTGTGACACCTGGACAACCGGGTCACCTACCTTCACGTAGCTTTCTTCTTCGTCAAGGTCTTCCCAAGTCTTCTCCTCCGTCTTGAGCGTCTCGTACTCGGTTACCCACTCAGGCGGCATTAGCACTCTTGAAAAGCCCGATACATCTGGACCTACCCCACCCACGTTTACTCGCCTTGTCTTGAATGTAGACGCAACAGACAGCTTCTCCTGAACCTTCGTGATTCTGACCCTGGTCTTTGACCTGGCAATACTTCCTAGCGACTCACCGCTATCAGGGTCCCTTATCTCCTCACCTTTGGAGTCCAAGATGTCAAAAAACATGCCGACTTCTATCCCACTGTCAGTACCAATACTCAGTGCAACTTCCCGTGAATTTAGCACGCGCGCTACTTTACCGCGAATTGGCTCAGCCATTCCATTACCCCTCCTGTCGTTCAGACGGACGATGTATGGTCTTCGTGATCTCTGCCACGGCCTCCGGAACCACGTCCTCCCAATCTGCCAATGCATCGTCCGCAGTGGAAATCTGTTCCACCACGATTGCCCTGATTACTTTCAGCTTCACCTCGTCTACCTTAGGTTCCCCTATGACGTTTGCCACTCGGGATAAGCCCTCATACAAGGAAATGAGACGCCGAAATGCGGACCGCGCATGTGGTTCCATCATCTCTCTACCGGCATCTCTGGCTGACTGACGACCAAAAAGGTATGAGCCTCCAATACCTGCCAAAACCATGAGAATCTGTAGAGCAATAGTCTCTACCGGAGTTAGAGTGCGTTCAATTGCGGCGTACACAAGAAGGCACATCAATAAGATTGAAAGGCCTATCAAGAAAAATACTGCGAGCTTATCAGAGCTTTTCACTACCTAGTCCCCGTACATAGTGTCCCATGGAGCGTCAGAACTCATTATCTCTAGTATAGCCCCGATACGTCGGGCGGTGTCGGTGAAGTGTTGGACTTCTTCGGGCTTGAGGGGGCGCTTGAGGATGGTGTGTTCGCGGTAGGAGAGCCATTTCTTGAGGACTTGGTAGCCGCCGAGCTTGTAGCGCCAGACGTTGGCGGGGACGTTGCGCCAGTAGGCGCGGTCGTTGAGATAGATGTCGAAGGTGGATTCGCCGAGGATGGACGCGGCTGAGACGGATTCCGGGGCGCGGTTAGTGGTCTCTCCCTGTCGGAGTGGTTTGGGCTGGGTGGGGAACTCTGGATTCCGGCTTGCGCCGGAATGACGGGAAGGGAGGGCGTCGCATTCGGCGGGGGTGTAGGCGCGCTCGATCACCTTTCCCTGGCCGGGCATGACCGCTTCACCAGCGCCATAGTGCCCCCAGCCGGCGGTGAGGGCAAAGTCGCCGCCGGTCATGTTGCGGTCGTCCGTGGTGGCGGGAACGGCGATGGCGGCGATCTCAGTCCGCAACGTACCCGCGGTGACGCCGGGAACGGGCGTATCGGAGTCGAGCAGGTGGGCTAGTTGCCGGCCGCGAGCGGCGGAAGCAGCCAACGCTTGCGCCGCATCGGAAACCGGATGGATTCCGCGCCCCGGCACGGGGCGAGTTTTCACGGGAATGACGGAGGGGTCTGCCGCGTCGGTGGGAGTCTGGATGCCGGCTTGCGCCGGAATGACTGATTGGTCTGCGGAGGGTGCGTTCCCATTTACTGCGACCGTAGGGGCGGTTCGCGAACCGCCCCTACGCAAGGCTGGTGCGGAAAACTCGGTCCAGCCGGGCAGCGGGATGCGCGGCCACTCCATGCGCAGGGCACCGGCGTTGGCCTGTCGGTAGGCGGGGTCGTGGAGCACGGCAAGCGCGTGGTAGAAGAGGTCTGCCACGCCCATGCCGAGACGGTCGAGGTAGCGCTGCGCAGAAGCGGTGAGGTTGGGAATGCGCTGCACGTCGGCCTCGTCGGTTCCTAAGCCGGATTCACGGAGCCAGGCAGGAACACAGGTAGCACCGCGATCCATCAGGTCAAGACAGCCAATGTGTGAAATCACCTGCGGAGGTGACCATTCCCGGCGTGGCTTCTGCTGGGTAACCATCCACACGTTTCCTTCGAACACATGCGGCCTGTAGCCCGCGCGCTTTTCGTCAAGCAACTTTGTATCCGCTTCCCAGTAGAGCCAGCGATTGTCAAAGGGTCGGTAGGCGTAGCGCATGAACCCGCTTGCAACAGGTCCGCCACGGTCAAGCAGCGCGTTGCGCACGGCACGGGCGTTGAACCGAGCCGTACTTTGCATCACGCCGGGATAGCGCCGCGCAATCTCTTCATGGCTAAGTTCCGCGTCGAAGTAATCTGCGACCCGCATCTTCAACCGGTCAAGATCAACGTCAACCAAGAACGAGTCGCGGCTGGTCTTAACTCCTGGAAACGAGGCAGGGAAGAGATCCGGCAGCGCGGGCCAGTCGAACCAGTCTTGGCTTACCGCCGTAAGCGCGAAAGGCAGACCCAGCGGCAGGAGCGGCGCAACGCTTTCATAGAGCGCCTCCGGTTCCGTTGCCGCTGTTTCCAGCAATTGCTCGCGCTTGGCTTGGCCCCAGAGTTGGCGGAAGGCTACGTGCTCGGTCGGAGTGTGGTCGGCCTTGCGCACCAGCGATGTGATAGCAGTGCCGACCTGGATGCCGACCGGGTCCTCCGGCGTGGAGAAGATGCTGGGGTCGGGCGCGCCGTCCGGCGTTGTCTTGCCGGTCTTGTACTTATCGCCGTTCAAGCAGTCGATGCGGATAGTGTCGAACGCTTCTAGGTAGCGCTCTCGCATGCCGGTGAATGAAAGTCCGTCGAGCCAGGAATAATTGGAGATGAAGCAGACGACGCCTTGGCCGGTCTTTTCGGCGATGCGGCGTTCGGCCATGCGAAAGAAGCGGACGTAGAGATCGTTGAGCCCCTGGCCTTCGGGACTGCGCACCCGCTTGGTGGTGCGGTACGCTTGCGAAAGCTCTCGTTCCTCGTCCACCGCCATGCCCGCGTAGCCGTTGTAGGGAGGATTGCCAAGCACCACCAGAATAGGCGCGTCCTGCTTCACCCGATCGGCGCGCTCGCGCTCTTGTTCCAGTTCAGGAAAGGGCAGCGGCTTCTGCACTTTTGGCTCCCAGCCGGTGAGGGCATTGGTAAGGAAGATTCCAGCGCGTTCGTCCCCTGAATCCGCAAGCGGCGCGTCGAGGGCTTGCATGGTGAGGCCGACCTGGAGATGGGCCACGACGAAAGGCGCGGGCATGATTTCAAAGCCGAAGACCCGTTTCATGGCGGCCTGCCTCACTTGCTCGCCAGTGAGCGCGCCCACGCCGCGGCTCTGGAGATTCTCCGCAATGCGGCGCAGCGTTTCGGCCAGATACGCGCCGGTGCCGCAGCAGGGATCGAGCACGTAGACGTTCTCTGCCGCCAGTCCGTCCTCAATCCCGAGGTCGTCCTTGAGCGCCTTGTCCACCCGCGCCACCATGTAGCGCACGACTTCCGTGGGCGTGTACCAGACGCCGAGTTGCTTGCGCAGGGCGGGATCGAAGGCTTCCAAAAACGGTTCGTAGAAATACGGTACGGCCTCGCCCTCGCTGAAGCGGGCGAAAAAGGCTTCCCGGTCCACGCGGTCCAGCGCAGCGGCAGTCCAGTTGAGCACCTCGACCAATCCCAGCGGCTGCAGGCGGCCGGGGTCGGAAAGTTGTTGAAAGAGCGCCCGCAACACGGGCGCGCGCAGGTGCCAGACCGCTTCATGCCAGTTGAACCCGCCCACCGGCGGCGGCAACTGACGCGACCACAACACCCAAGCGGAAAAGACGCCGTAGAAGAGCGTCTGCACGAGCGTAGAGCGGAAGAAGGCCGCGCCGCGCTCGCCCTCGAAACGAACGCCGAGGGACTCCTCCAGCGCCGTACGTAACGCGTTTAAGGATGGAGAGTCGCCCGCCGCCTCGACGCGGGCCAGACCGTCGCGGGCGTAGGAGGCGAGCAGCCAGGCCAAGTCCCGCGGCTCGGCCAGCACGGCCCTGTGAGAGAGCGCGCGGCAAAGATATTCACCCAGCCCGGCACCGACTTCGCGTGCAAAAGCGCGCGGCTTCTGCAGCCGCTGCTCGAAATCATCCGCGCTGTCCGCCAGCCGGAAGGTCTCCAGTGGAGTGGGATGACCCTGCGCATCCTCGCCCAACAGCACGAAGTCGCGATAATTCGTAACCAGCACAAGCCGGTAACGTTTCCAGTAGCGGCTTACTTGGACGCTCTCGGCGGTCAGCCACGCGTCATCGCCCGGTGGCTTGACCTCCACAACACCCCGCTCCGGCAACGGGGCGTGGGATGGATGACTGCCCGGTGTCGGGTGGGGAGCAGATGGATTCCTGTTTTCACGGGAATGACGGACCGGGCGCTCTGTGTCCTCATGGTTCTGACGACCGGAACGCCGGCCCCGCTGGGCTTGTTTAGCGGTGTAGAGGCCGAAATCGGGATGCCCGGCGCCTTGGTCGGCAATATCGCTAACACAGTGAACTTTGGGCTTAAGGGTGTCACCGACGGCGTTCAATAGAGTGGATAGCGGCGGGTACAAAGAGCGTTCGTCAGTCGCCCCGCCGGAATCGCGTAACACTCGCAGAGCAGTAAAGTACGATTCAACTGCCGCGGTGAGTTTGGGCGCGGTCATGATCTCAACTCAGATCTCAAACAACCCATTCAGCTTAGCTAACCCATACGGAGGTATTGTACAGCGAAGTCTTGGCCGGGCGCTTGGGCAGCCCTGCTGTCGGTAACGAGGAGAAGTGGATCACGCAGGAAGGGCGCGATACAAAGCATTTCGGCAATGTGGCTCACCCCAGTTTCCTTGCTCTCCGATTACTTGACGAGCGTGTGGGAGCGTGTACACTAAGGTCATAATGGGTAGTGTTGCAGCGGTTTCTCGTAAGGGGGTTTGCCGCGCAGGATTTGGCGGCGGGAAATGCTGTTAGAGTAGCGGGATAGTCATGCAAAGGAGTGTTT
Source organism: Chloroflexota bacterium (assembly GCA_965219505.1). Classification (GTDB taxonomy): domain Bacteria; phylum Chloroflexota; class UBA11872; order VXOZ01; family VXOZ01; genus VXOZ01. Next base: position 234,439 of record OZ244775.1, read on the forward strand.
CCGATGTTTAGATCTCTTTGGATGAGAGCGGCCATTTTTGTGCTCGCCGCCTTCATGGCGGTGGCTCTCGCGGCGTGCGCGCAGCAGCCGGCGGCCGAGCCGCCGGCTGCGCCAGAGGTTGCGGCCGTAGAGGAAGCAGTAGAAGCGCCTGTGGAAGAGGCCGGTCCGCAGGTCTACAAAATGGGCATCTTCGCGGAGCCGATTACGCGGAACTTCTGGAACTACTTCGGCGGTCCCGGCGGCTCAGTTTGGACGCAGTATGTCCTGAGCGGCTGGACCGGGGCGCTCTATGGCTACTCGGACCAACAGTTCGAGTGGGTGCCCAGTGTGGCGGCCGATTTTCCGACGGATCTGACAAAGGAAACGGTCGACGGCACGGAGTACTGGACTACCGAGGTGCCCATTAGAGCGGGCATCCTGTGGAGCGACGGCGAGGAACTCACGGCGGACGACGTTATCTTCACGGCGCACACCGTGCTCGAGATGGGTATTAGCGGCAACTTTGGCTCAGTCGTGGACCCCGCCTTCGTCGATCGCATTGAAGCCATTGACAGCCATCGGATCAAGATTTTCTTCAAGGCGGCTGACGCTGAGGGCAACCCGCAGACGCCCGGCCTAAGCATCTGGCAGTTTGGGCTGGCCTTCATGCCGATTCTGCCGGAGCACTACTGGGCCCCCGTGGTCGCCGAGGCAATGAAGGCCGGCGAGAGCGAGGCTCAGATCGAAGCGCTGATGGCGCACGTGCCCGAGAATGATCCCACGCTGGGCGGCTTTACGTTCGGCAAGTGGGAACCGGGCGCATTCTTCGAAAACAGCGCAGCCGATAACTACTACGCCACAGGCTCAGTCATCACGCGGTATGCCAGTGGCGTATTGCAGGAAGTGAACGAGCGGCTCGGCTACACCGCCACGTATTTCGGCGAGGCCGGCGGTGACAAGGAGCTGGAGTATACGGTCGGCCCGCACGTGGAATCCGCCCTCTTCAGCATCTACGGCAACCAGGATGCCGCCATCCTGGCCTTGGCCAAGGGCGACATTGACTACGTCTTCAACCCCTTGGGGCTGGAGAAAGGCTTCCGCGAGCGCATCCAAGCGGCGGGCGACCTTAATATCGTCACCAATCTGGATAACGGCATGTTCTATCTTGGGTTCAACGTGCGTAAGGAGCCCATGAGCATCCGCGAGTTCCGGCAAGCTGTGGCGATCATGATCGACAAGGAGTTTGTCACTCAGACCGTGTTGCAGGGCGCGGCCATCCCCGCGTATTCCATGGTGCCGTCCGGCAATGCGGCGTGGTATAACGCCGATACGCCAAGCCTCGGCGCAGGCCTGAGCAGAGGCGAAAGGCTGCAGAAGGCCGTGGAACTGCTCAAGAGCGCAGGCTTCACCTATGAGGAAGAGCCGGAGATCAGCGAAGACGGCAACTTCGTCGCCAAGGCTGGCAAGGGCCTCAAGCTGCCCGACGGCTCGGACGTGCCAGCGCTGACAATCATCGCGCCGAGCGCGGGTTATGACCCGTTGCGGGCGACGTTCGCCATCTGGATTGAGCGTTGGTTGAATGACGTCGGCATCCCGGTGCGGGCAAACCTGACCGGTTTCAACGTCATCGTGGGCGTGCTGTTCAGCGAAACCGTAGGCGAAGATCTGGATATGTGGATCCTGGGCTGGAGCTTGAGCCTCTTCCCAGACTACTTGGAGGTCTTCTTCAACGGTCGCCACGCGCCGGAGAATGACGGCGGCTACAACTGGGGCGGCTATGCCAATCCGGAGTTCGACTCAATTTCATTCAGTCTGCTCTCCGAGACCACCATTGAGGGCGCGCGTGATAAGGTCTTCCAGTTACAAGAATTCCTTGCCGAAGACCTGCCTTACGTGACGCTCTTCACAATTCCGAAGCTGGACTCATACCGGCCTGCCAGTGTCGAGTTTCCGTATACGGAGGTTCTCGGCGGACTGGAAGGTGTGAGCGGCATGCAGACGGCGGTGCAAATCAAGTAAGGGCTTCATGCTGATGAGACCACCAAGCGTTCGCAGAGGTCCGATTAGTAATGGCGCATAGATAAACGCATTACATCGCCCAATGCACGCTGCGTGAGAGGCGGCAGGCAATTTATCTGCCTGCCGCCTCTCTGCGTGTCACATCTTCCATGCCCTTTGGGTGTAGCCTAAACAGCAGCGCTTTACCTTGCTTGCCGCCAACCGCGGAGATCCAGCACGACCTGCAGACCTAGTGTTCAGCAAGCAGAACGCAGTTTCGGCAGTTTCTGTTTGACCCTGGGGTTGCCTCACGGCAAGTAGGAATCCAACATTGAGCATTGGCGCACTGCACTCCACATTCCGAATGCTCTTTGCTGTGTCGGCGGGTTTGACGCCGATGGCAGTTACGTGAATAATGAAGCGCAATAGTCAATCACGACGGGGTGGCGTCGGCGCATGGCTTCCTATCTACTGAGCAGAACAATTCAAATATTGCTGACGCTGTTTGCGTTCATCTGCATCGTGTTCTTCCTCGTTAACGCGCAGCCGGGCGACATTAGCAATGTGTATGCGATGAATCCCGAATTGCCGCCGGATGCCCGGGAGCGGCTGCAAGACCAGTTTGGGCTAAATCAGCCGCTTTGGCAGCAATTCCTCGTCTATGTCAAGAATGTCTTCACCGGCAGCTTTGGTGTTTCCTTTAGCCACTACCCCCGCAGCGTGGCCGACGTCATTGCCGAGCGCCTGCCGCGCACTGTGGCGCTCTTTTTCACCGCCACAGTATTCTCCTTCTATCTAGGCTTCCTCCTGGGCAAGATCATTGCCTGGAAGCGCGGCGGGTGGACGGAGTATGCAACTACCCTGGGCGGGGTAACGCTCTATACGGTGTTCACGCCCTGGTTCGCTCTCATGATGATCTGGCTCTTTGCTTTCAAGGCGGGGTGGTTTCCCATCGGCAAGTTTCTCGACCCCGTGCTGTGGCGGGAGGCCCCTATCGAGGCGAACACCCTATTCGGCCGCATGATGCTCACGGCGCTGGTGCTCTCCATCATCGTGTTTGCCGTCTTCGTCGTCACGACGCGGCTACGCGTGGCGGGAGCGCGGCTCATCCAACTTGGCAGCTTGGTCGTGGCCGTCGGCGTGATGATCGGCATTTGGCGGGCGACCGGATTCGGTCTCCTTGCCTGGGACATTATCAAGCACATGATCCTGCCGGTGTTCACGCTGACTCTGATTAGCTTCGCAGGCACCATGCTGCTCACGCGCAACAGCATGTTGGAGACCATGCGCGAGGACTTTGTGCTGGCGGCCCGGGCCAAGGGCCTGCCGGAAAAGGCAGTTCGCGATAAGCACGTGGCGCGCAACGCGTTGCTGCCGGTGGTGACCAGCCTTGTTTTCAGCCTGGCCTTTGCCGTGGATGGCGGCGTCATCATCGAGTCGGTCTTTTCGTGGCCCGGCATGGGGCAGACGTTGGTGGCGGCGGCAATAGCGGAAGACCTGCCGCTGGCGGTCGGCGCTTTTGTTTTTGTCGGCATATTCGTGTTGCTTGCCCACTTGGCCGTGGATGTGCTCTACGTATACCTTGACCCGAGGATCAGATACTAATGGCCGTAGCACAAGTCCCTCAATCGACTGCGCCGTCGCTCCGGAAAGTACGGCTCAACTTGGCGGCACGGAGCCTGCGCGAGAATTGGTCGCTCTTTCTCAGCACGCGCATCGGGCTGATTGGACTGGTGATCATTCTCTTCTACCTAGTGCTCGCCCTTGCCCACCCTGTCCTGATGAATACGGTGTGGGAAGAGCGCGTATATGATCCCGTGGTGGGGTATGCGTTCGACGAGACCCGCCAACCGGCCCCGCCAAGCTGGAGCCATTTGCTCGGCACCGATCCTCTGGGCCGGGACATTCTGAGCCAGCTCATGCACAGCGCCCGGTCCGAGTTCTTGCTTGGCCTGCTTGCCGCCATTGTCACCGTTACAATAGGCACGACCGTTGGCGCAGTAGCGGCCTACTATGGCGGTGTGGTTGATACCATACTGATGCGCTTTGCCGACCTCATGGTCATGATGCCGGGAATCAGCATCCTCATCGTCTTGAGCGCACTGATCGGGGTGGAGCACTTCGAGTTGGCGCTCATCATCGGTATCCTATCGGGATTTGGCGGCGCCAGCATTCTCTTGAAGTCCCAGGCGCTTGCCGTGGTTGTCAAGCCGTATATTGAGGCTGCGCGCACCGCCGGCGGGGGCCCGGCGCACATTATCTTCATCCACATTGTCCCCAACCTTCTGCCGCTCTCGTTTCTCTACATGATGTTTACGGTAACCGGCGCCATTTTTGCGGAAGCAGTCTTGAGTTTCTTGGGGCTGCTGGACATACGCATGAGTTGGGGCCTCATGATCCACACCACCGAAGCGGCTGGCTACCTGCTGCAAGTCGGCAAGTACTGGTGGCTCATCTTCCCGGCCAGTCTCTCTATTACGCTGCTCTGCTCGTCGTTCTATTTGGTAGGGCGAGCAATGGATGAGGTAATCAATCCGAGGTTGCGGCGCTTATGAGCGGCTCACCTCTGCTTGCCGTCGAAGACCTTACCCTCCACTACGCCACTCGAGCCGGAGACGTGTGCGCCGTTGACAACGTCTCTCTTTCCGTGGAAAGAGGGCAGGCGCTGGGATTGGTGGGCGAATCAGGTTGCGGCAAGTCGTCCTTAGCACTGGCCCTCTTGCGACTCCAGCCGGAGAACGCCCAGATACTCAGCGGGAAAGTCTTGCTGGATGGTGTGGACCTAGTGTCGCTTTCCGATGAAGCGATGCGCGCCTACCGCTGGAACCGCATTGCCATGGTGTTTCAGTCCGCCATGAACGCCCTGGACCCGGTGTACAGAGTTGGCGACCAGATTATCGAAGCGCTGGAGCAACACACCTCCTCCGCTCGACAGGAAATGGTCGAGCGCGTGCAGGAGCTCTACGACCTGGTAAATCTTGATCACAGCTTCATTCAGCGCTACCCGCACGAGTATAGCGGCGGCATGAAGCAGCGTGCCATCATCGCCATGGCGCTGGCCTGCGAGCCGGACCTCATCATCGCCGACGAGCCTACGACGGCCTTGGACGTAATCGTTCAAGATCACATTCTGCGGGAATTCGGCAAGATTCGTGAAGAACTCAACATGAGCATGCTCTACATTTCGCACGATATGGCCGTAATCGCGGAAGTTAGTGATGTCGTCGCCGTGATGTACGCGGGCAAAATCGTAGAGTACGGCGACGCCGAAACGGTATTCAAGCGCCCTATCCACCCCTACACGCGCGCGTTGATGTCGGCGTTCCCCAGCGTAACCGGGGAGAAGCATGAACTGGCGACGCTTGGCGGCGAGCCGCCTAATCCCCTGGCGTTGCCGACGGGGTGCCGCTTCCATCCGCGCTGCCCCTACGCCACGGACGTTTGTGCCGAGCAGGAGCCGCCCACCGTGCGCCGCGGCGAACACTGGGCTGACTGCTGGAATCCACCGGAAGAGTAGGCCGATGACTGAGACCGCGCAGCCGACGCCGTCTAACGATGTACGACCTCTCCTAAGGGTGGAAGGTCTGCGCAAGCACTTTCCCGCCGCCACTTCCCGCTTTCGGCGCAACCAGCGCTTTATTCACGCGGTGGACGACATCAACTTCACCCTGGCAAGAGGCGAGAGCCTGGGGCTGGTCGGGGAATCCGGCTGCGGCAAGACCACCACCGGCAAGATGCTGGTGCGCCTGGTGGACCCAACCGGCGGACACGTGATCTTTGACGACGGCGCGGGCGAACCGACGGACATAGCCACACTGCGCGGAAAGCCGCTGAAGGAATTCAGAAGACACGCGCAGATGGTATTCCAAGACCCTTACGATTCCATGAACCCCCGGCGCACGATTTACGATACCATCGCCGAGCCGTTACAGGTGCAGCAAATCGGCAATCTGGTGGATCGCCTTGACCGCGTAACAGAGATGCTCGCGCTCGTCGGCCTGACGCCGCCGCGTACCTTTCTCTTCCGTTTCCCCCACGAACTCTCCGGGGGTCAACGGCAGCGCGTAGCTATCGCCAGGGCGCTGGTGGTAGAGCCTTCTTTCGTCGTTGCTGACGAGCCGACCTCGATGCTGGACGTCTCGGTGAGAACCGGCGTTATGCGTCTCATGGCAGAATTGGCCGACGGTCTGGGGATTAGCTACCTCTACATTACCCACGATCTGGCGGTGGCGCGGTATATGTGCAGCCGCATCGCCGTCATGTATCTGGGTAAAATTGTCGAGATCGGCGACACGGAGGAGATTCTAAGGAGCCCCCAGCATCCCTATACCCGGGCGCTGCTCTCGGCGGTGCCGGTCCCCGATCCGACGGTTAAGCGCCCCCCGGTTATGATTGAGGGCGGCGTCTCCACGGTGGTAAATCCCCCGGCGCAATGCCGCTTCTATGAGCGTTGCCCCCTCGCTGATGAATACTGCAAAACTAACGACCACCCACCGCTCGAACGCAAAGGCCAAGAGCAAGAAGTTGCCTGCTACAAGACATAGGCAACGTGGGTCGCTAAGGCTTGATTTGAGAAAGTTGTTCAATAGCGGATTCGTTGCTAAAGTAGGGTGAACAAGCCGAAATACAAGCATCAGAACTCACCGCGGCCAAATGAATTGCAGCGTAAAGGGCATCGGTTTGGAAACACGCAATCGAATGAACGAGGGATATATGTACTCGTGAAGACCGGTACCGTAACCTTTCGTGCTCTCAGTTTGGGGGCAGGAGTGCAGAGTTCAGTCTTGGCCCTGCTTCTGTCTCGGCCCAACTCATGCTTGCTTGAGCTTGGTTACCCCAAACCCGATGCCGCTGTGTTCGCTGACACCGGATGGGAGCCAGACTACGTTTACCGCCATCTCGACTGGCTTGAGGAGCAACTCGACTATCCAGTGATCCGCGTATCTGACGGTGATATTAAGGCAAATTTGAGGCAAGGACGCACGGTATCGGGCCATCGTTTTGTCGATGTTCCTCTATTCACGGTAAACGAGGATGGAAAGAAGGGAATGCTGCGGCGGCAGTGCACCAACCATTACAAGATCAGGCCAATCTACCGAGAGATCAGAAAGCTTGCAGGTGGCCAGCGTGGACGACCATTCCCAAAGGATACCTTTGCCGAGATGTGGCTAGGGATTTCTCGAGATGAGGTGGCCCGTATCAAGCCGAGCCGGGAACCGTGGGTCGAGCACCGCTGGCCATTAGTGGATCTCGGAATGTCGCGTCAAGACTGTGCCGAGTGGTTTGCTTCTGAGTATCCAGATCGCCACTTACCTCGCTCAGCATGTGTCATTTGTCCTTATCGGTCCGACGAGCATTGGCTGGAACTGAAGCGGTCTGAGCCTGAGAGTTTCAATGAGGCTGTGAAATTCGATCAATGGCTGCGACATAGCACTACCAACCCCGTAAGAAAACTCTTGAACGGCCGTCCGTACCTTCATGCTGCACGTCGCCCCCTCGCTAGCGTTATATCGGAACGAGAAAATGAAGGGACAAACGGTATAGATAGTTTCGACGAAGAATGTGAGGGCGTATGCGGTGTATAAGACCAATACGGAGACGATTAGCCCCAAGTACTCACTTCACCCTTACCAACGGCAGGTGCTGACCGACATCTTTTGTGCCTTATCATCTCCTGAGCGTCGGGTCGTTGCGCATCTGCCAACCGGTGCTGGTAAGACCAGAATTGCCGCCCATGCCGCCTGCCGTCTGCTCAACGAGAAAGACACCCCAGACTCCCTTGTCATCTGGCTGGCGTCTACAGAGGAACTTTGTGAACAGGCAGCAGACCAACTCTCAGAAGCATGGACGTGCCTGGGTATGCGAGAGGCTTGTGTTCATCGGTACTGGAGTAGTCGGTCACTTGATTTGCGTCGACTCCCTTCCGGTTTCTTGGTGACCGGTCTTGCCAAATTGCATTCCGTTGCGTCCCGTGACAACACGCTGCTTGCACACCTTGCCCACTGTACGGCGGCGGTGATCTTTGACGAGGCTCACCAGGCGGTTGCCGAAACTTACGCGTTTGTAACAGAGCAGCTATGCAGTGTGCGGCCACCTCTTCTCGGCTTGACGGCTACACCAGGGCGCACCGCGAATCTCACCGATACAGACTATCGGCTTGCCGAAATGTTCAATCACAACAAGGTTTCGATTGACCCCAGAGGACATGACAGTCCTGTTGCCTATCTCATACAGAATCGCTATCTGGCCGACGCGCGCTTTGTGCCGGTGAGTTTTGAATCCGATGTTGACGTTGCTGACCCTCGTCCCGGCATGGACTACACTGCACGTGACCTTGACGAACTGGGTCGTGACCAGCAGCGCACGCGCAGAATTGCTGAGCTTGCCATGGACGCGGCTAGACGCCATCAGCGTACCATCGTGTTCTGCCCCTCAGTTGAAAGCGCTCTGGAATGCAACAAGCTACTCCAGGCAGGAGGAGTTGCCACTTACGTGATAACTGCGAACACGTCCAGTGAGGACCGCCGAGAGATCATTGACTCCTTCAAGAGCGATAGCAGAGAGCACATGGTATTGTTCAACTACGGCGTGCTCACTGCCGGTTTCGATGCCCCGCGTACTCGTTGTGTCATTATCGCCCGCCCTACCACGTCATTGGTGCTCTACTCACAGATGGCGGGACGCGCGATGCGTGGCCCCAGGGCTGGCGGAAATCCAATTGCCGAGATTCTCACTGTTGTCGACACGAATCTTCCAGGGTTCGGGTCTGTAACTGATGCGTTCACAAACTGGGAGGAATTGTGGAAGACCAACTCGCCGAACTAAGAGATGCAGACCGCAGCCTGTTTCCTGGCAGCTTCACGATACGTGCCCTACGCGACAGCAGGTATCATAACACCGCGTACGCAATTGCCGAACTCATCGACAACTCGATAGAGGCAGACGCCGAACAGATCGAACTTCTCTGCTTAGAACAGCCACATGTCGTCAAAGCACGGTCAAGACGGCTGGTCTCTGAAATTGCCGTCTTGGACAGTGGCACTGGGATGGATGCAAGAACTCTTCTTGAGGCCCTTAAGTTTGGCGGGGGTACTCGGCACGATTCTGAAAAAGGTATCGGCAAGTACGGTATGGGTCTTCCCACCTCATCAATGTCACAGTGCAAGAGGGTGGCTGTGTGGACGTGGCAGGACGGACTGGATTCCGCATTGCACTCAAGCATCGACGCCGACTACATCGAGCAGGGAGACCACTCTGTACCGCTTCCTGATAGCGGTACACCTATACCTCGGGTATGGAGAGAAGCGGGTAGTGACGAAATCTTTGGCAACTCTTCAGGTACCCTTGTCGTATGGAGTAAGTTGGACAAAATTCAATGGAAAACCGCTCGCCCGATCATTGACAATACGTGCCGAGAAATCGGGCGCATTCATCGATACTTCATTGATGCAGAAATTACAAGAATACGAGCCGCATCTTTTCTCAAGCCCCGCGCTTCTGAGCCCGACTACAAAACTTTCGTTGTCGCGAACGATCCTCTCTACTTGATGAAGCCAACATCTACTCCTTCTCCATGGGATAGTGAGCCAATGTTTGCTCAATGGGGGGCGCCTAAGGATTATCCAGTTAATGTGGACGGCAAGGAAGTAACTATTGAAGTAAAGTACTCGATTGTGAGACCACAGGCCTTGAAGACTGAAAGGGTCACACAGAATCCTGGTGACTTTCCTCATGGCAAGCACGCCAGACACAACATTGGTGTGTCAGTGGTGCGGGAGGATAGAGAGATCGTGCTTGAGGATGCCTTCCTCCGTGAAGGCGGTAGTGCCGAGAATCCGCAAAACCGTTGGTGGGGTTGTGAGGTGTACTTTCGCCGTAATTGCGATGAAGTGTTTGGTGTGGACCACAACAAACAAATGGTTGCACATTTCACTCAAGCTGCTAAGACTCTTGCTCGTGATGATCGTCCCAATCAGACCATTCTTGACGAAATGGGAATCGATGACGATGACGTTATCTATACTATCGTGGGAGACATCCGAGACCAAACGCGTGCCATGATGCGCGAGATTAAGAAGATGTTTGACCAGCGACGGGGAGGTGGCAAAAACAAGAACGGAGGAAGGAGAACTCCAGAAAGGACGGCCACGGAGACTGCAACTCAGGCAGACCGAGGTGCTATTGAGGCTGGTGATGAGCAACCTACCAAAACCGACCTAGACCGTGAGCAGATCCCGCCCACCGAACGGGAAAACAGTCTTGCGGTGCAACTCATGGAGTTCGTTCCTACCAAAGATGATGCCCAAGAGCTTGCAAAGATGTTGGTACGGGAGGACATCTCCTACCAATTCAATCCGACCCAACTTGACGGATTCCAAATGTTCAATGTGCGCCCGATGCCGGGAGTCCTTCACGTCGGTCTCAATACTGAGCATCGCATCTACGACTTGCTCAAGTATCTTGAAGATAGCATCGACGAGAACGTCGACGAGAGTAACCCGGCATTTCAGGCGGCTGTTACGCTGAGGCTTCTCTTGACATCATGGGCTCGAATGGAAGACCAGACCGAATCCTTTGACGATAGAAGGCGCCTTCAGGACATCGCCGTAAATTGGGGGCGCCAGGTGGATAAGGTAGTCAAGCAACTGCGTGATAGGGATGGCTAGTCGTGTCCAATCGGCCGGGGGACCTGTTGAGCCGTCTCTGTATAGGCGCGCTACAGCTTGTCGTCGCAGCGCCGTACATCAAGGCTGATGCGCTTGCTAGAGTCCTGGCCAACGTTGGTCCATCGGCAACACTCATCTGCGTCACGCGGTGGGAACCGCACGACCTCTCCGTGGGCGCGTCCGATACCAAGTGCCGCACTATTGTAACTGAGCAAGGAGGTTCCTTTAGGCTACATCCTTCGTTGCACGCCAAGTATTACCGAATCGATGACGTGGTTCTCATTGGTTCTGCGAATCTCACAGCTTCCGCCATGGGCTGGTCGGCGCAGCCCAACTTTGAGATTCTTTGCCGCGCCGGTGACGATTTCGACGCAGGCGCTTTCCAGCAAGAACTGATGGAAGGCTCCAGAGAAATAACGGATGAGGAATTCGCGCGTTGGGAAGCAATTGCCAATATCAAGGTCCAAAGTGACAAACCGGTTGCTGGCAGCCAGCCCCTGCTTGATATGTGGAGACCCTCAACGCGCGACCCCAGAAACTTAGAACTCGCTTATCAAGGCAGAGAAAACGACATTGCCTCACTCGACGAACAGCAAACGGCGCGGCGGGACATCCAGGCCCTCTTTATCCCACCAGGCTTGAACAACGAGCAGATCCATACTTGGGTATCGGGCTGCTTGCTCGCCGCCCCATTTACCAACTCCGTGATGCGGTTGCATGGTATGGATACGCCAAATGCCTCCCGCTTGCTCGCCGAAACCTATGGCCTCAACATTACCGAGGCGAGAAGAGATATGGAAACCGTCCAGAACTGGCTCGCATTCCTCACCCCGGAGATTTCATCTAAGCGTTCTTGAGTTGGGTGATCCAACGTTCTATTGCACCCAAGTAACCTGTCTTTGGTCAAATATCCATCACCGCGCCGGTGTCGTCGCGGAGGTTTTTGAAGTACGCGAAGCTGCGGGGTGGGTTGGCGGCGATGACTTCCTCGTCGAGGTCTACGCCCAGGCCCGGCCGCTCCGGCACGTGCAGGTAGCCGTCTTTGATCTGCCACGGTTCCTTGACGACCTGGTCGCGGTAGGGTTGGCTGGGGACGTACTCCAGCATGAGGTAGTTGGGGATGCTCATGCCGATGTGCGCCGCCGCGGCCGTGGAGAGCGGTCCTTGGGGATTATGGGGTGCCACGAGCACGTGATGCACCTCGGCGAGCGCGGCGATCTTCTTGACCTCGGTAATGCCGCCTGCGTGGCAGAGGTCCGGCTGGATCACGTCCACGTATTGACCCGCCAGCAGAGGCGCATACTGCCACTTGCTGAAGTAGCGCTCGCCGGTGGCCAGGTCTATGCCGAGTTCGCGGGCGGTCTCGCGCACGGGCCGAAACGCCTCGATGTTTTCGGGCGGCACCGGCTCCTCGAAGAACGTGATTCGGCTATCTTTGACGGCGTGCAATTGGCGGATGGCCTGGGCCGGTCGGCTCTTGCCGTGATTGTCGATCATGAGGTCCACGTCTTGACCGACGGCCTGGCGCAAAACGGCGATGCGTTCGCCCAAGAGCGCCGCGTGCTGATAGTCGCCCATATGCTCATCCGTTGCCCATGCGCCGGTCTTCAGGGCAGTGAAGCCTGCCGCTACGTGCTGCTGCGCTTCCGGGGCGATGCGGTGGGCCTCGTAGATACCGACGTGGGTATAGAGCCGGATGCGGTCGCGCGCAGGCCCGCCGAGCAACTGATAGACCGGCGCGCCGTAATGCTTACCCTTGATGTCCCACAGAGCTTGGTCTATGCCCGAAATAGCAGTGTTGATAACCACCCCGCCCTTCCAAAAGCCGTCTTTATAGAGCGACTGCCAGAGGCGCTCGGTCTCCAGCGGGTCTTTGCCGATCAGGGTCTCGCCAAGTTGCCCTATGGCCGTGCGAATCGTGGCGTCCTTGCCCTCCAGCGTGGCCTCTCCCCAGCCGTGGATTTCCGGCTCGTCGGTGGAGATCTTCACAAAGACCCAATTACGCGGATTCCCCCACATGATGAAGGTGTCTACTGCGGTTATGCGCATATGTACCTCTCTCTTCTCTAGTTTGAGTTGAGTTGACTAGTCATCAACCTCAAGAGCATTAGGTGTACATTCCGTCATTCCCGTGAAAACGGGAATCCATCTTCACGCCTTGCCAATGTACGCAGTGACGGGGCGTATTGCAGGGTCTTAAATCCAGCGCTTTAGTTCTCAACCGCTCTCCTTGTCACGCCGTGGTGCAAAGTGACTGGAAAGAACCTGCACACACTTTAGATTCCTCGCTGCGCTCGGAATGACAATCGGGTTCAGAAAGTCCTAATGGCGATAGATGGGTTTGCAGGAGATGAACAACCTCTTGCAATACCAGTAAATGATTGGCGGTTATGCTCACCTGGCCGGTATGCTCACCCACTCGCCCGTTTCCGCCGCGGCTTTTGCGTGCAACGTCACCGCCATCGTGCGGAGCACCTCTTCCGCGCTGGCGTAGGGTTCGCGGTCATTGACAAGGGCATCGAGGAAGTCGCTGGTAGGCGAGTGGGTCAACGGGGGTATCTCCAGGTCGAAGGGTTCCTTATCGTTCAGCACCACGCGCACGCCGCCTTGCTTGTTGGGGCCGGAGGGCTCGAGTGTGCCGGCCGTCGCGATCTCCGCCGTGCCGCGCGTGCCGGTAATGTAGAGACGGTAATCTCCGTGGTAGGGCGCGGCATCGGGCGTGAGCCAGTCCGCAACCACGATGCCTTTCATGCCGCCGTCGAACTCCATGAGCGCGTGGGCGTGGTCGTAGAGTTGCGGGAGTTCTGGAAAGCGTGTATTACCTTGCGCGGCAGCCACACGCACCGGCTCCTGGCCGGAGAACCAGCGCAGCGAATCGAAGTAGTGTACGCCGAGGTCGACGAGCACGCCGCCGTTCTGCGCCGCGTCGAGTTCCCACGGATTGCGCGTCTCCGGATGCAGCTTGTGGGGGCCGAAGCCGTACATGTGCACGATCTCGCCAAACTCGCCTGCGTCCACCTGCGCCTTCAGGGCCCGATGGGGCGCGGAAAAGCGCTGGCTGAGCATCATCCCGAGGCGCGCTTTGCCGAGAGCATAGGCCGCCTCCACCTGCTTTAGCTGCTCCATCTCGGTAAGTAGCGGCTTATCGGCGATGGCGTGAATGCCCCGCTCCAGACAGGCGGTGAGCGCCAGATACTTCGTGGCGTTTGTCCTGGCCACGCCGACGACCTGCGGCTGCTCTTTTTCTAGCAGTTCATTGAAGTCCGCATACACCGGCACGCTGTACTCGGCTTCAATTCTGGCGCGAACCGTTGGCTCGTCTTCCGCAATGCCGACGAGCGTGACCGCTGGATTCTCCTCTACGGCCCGCACAAACTCGCTGATGTGTCCGTGCCGCATGCCCATTACTGCTGCGCGCATGATGCTGAAATCTCCTTTGACTCAAGTCTTCCTCTTGCCCAATTGTATGTCTGTAGTGACCGAATTTCCGCCTGCTTCCTACCCAAGAGGCGGGGGACAGGCCCCCGCGCTACAAAATCCTGACCGCATGCAATTGCCACGACGCGGGACAAGATAGTATTGCCTCCCGTGCAGAGGTTTCAAACCTGTGCATCGCAATGGCAGGGCGTGGCTACGTGTGCCGACGTTGTTTCCCCCTATATGTCTTTACGTTGCACAATCCGGTTTGTAGAGTGGGCAGAATACCGCCCGCCTATTACCTGAAGAGGCGGGGACAAGCCCCTGCGCTACACGGATGCGCCCCATCCGCAATTCACGAAAAACGAGGTTAGTCCCAGTCTCTTCCGGTAACACAGGTTTAAAACCTGTGTTCTGTATTACCCAGACAACGCTCCGCACTCCATCGGATCCATTGCTGTATCCGCGCAGGTTCGCCCGGCGGATGGGAACTTGGCACCAGCACCTCACCGACGAGTCCTGCACCTATTCTACTGTCCTCCATCTCCCTTTGCAGCGGGCACGCTTGCCAGCACCAGTTCCGGCTCCAGCTTTTCCATGCATTCGACCGTGCCGTAGCGGCAGGTTGCGGGTTGCCCGGTCTCCGGTCGGTAGCAGGGACTGCAAAATATAGGATGGCGTTGCACGGCGTCAGGCTGTCCGAACGGCCCGTAGCGCAGCGGACTCGTGGGGCCGTATAGGCCGACGACGCGCGTGCCCAACGCCACGGCCAGGTGCAGGGGACCGCTATCGCTGCCGATCATGAGCGTGCTTTGCGCGAGCACAGCCGCCAGTTGACCCAGTGTGGTCTTGCCGGTAAGCACAAGAGGCGCTCTTTCGCAGGCTTCGGCAATTTCCGCCGCTTGATTAGACTCATCCGGTCCACCAACCAAGACTGCCCTATAGCCGGCCTGCTGCAGTTGATTTATGAGGCCGATCCAGTGTCGCCGCGGCCAGATCTTAGCGTAGCCGTTGCGCGCGCCGTGTCCGCAAGCTACCCAAAGCGCAGCTCCATCCGTAGCTAAGGTCTCTTCAGCCCAAGCGCGGTCGGCCGCGCTCACCCAGGCTTCCATGCGGTCGGGCGTGGTTGCGGCGTCGGCCGCTTGCGCCACAGCCAAGGAACAGTGCACCTCGTGACGGTCTTGGGGCAGGCGACTGCCCGCTGCGAGCAAGGAAAAAACACCCGGCGGGGCTTCGTCAGCGAAACCCGCCCGGTGCGGCGCGCCCGTCAGCAGACTAATGGTAGCCGCAGGCACACCGTAGAGACTCAGGCAGAGCTGATAGCGCTGAGCGCGCAGGTCTTGGATGAGCTGCCAGGCCTGCTGCCATTGAGACAGTGAGAAGATGCCGGGCAAGTGTGTAAGCGTGTGGGCGTCCAGGGTATAGACGCGGTCAACGTACGGGCACTCGGCAAGGAGAGGCGCTGTATTCGGGGCCACGAGCACGTCCAGGCGTGCGTGCGGAAACCGCTGCCGGGTATTGCGAATAGCAGGTACCGTGAATAGCAGGTCGCCGATGAGATCGAGCCGGATGATGAGGATGCGCTCAACGCTAGCCGGTCGATAGGGCTCCTGCCCGTGTCGGAGCCGGGCGATCAAAGACAGAGCAGCGCAGGCAAGCCATAGCACCACTCCGGCAGCACGGCGCGCAAGGTGTTTGAATGAAGTGTTCATGCGTTAGTGCTCGTTACTGTTTGCTCCAGCAGCTCTCGCGCCACTGCCGTTACCGCTGCCGGTTCTATGAACTGCATGCACGGGTGTTGTGATAGCGCTGAAGCGGGCAACGCCAAGTACCCGCAGTGACGACAAGGGATGGAAGAGGTTACCGTGCGGTGCTGCACAGCAGGCCCCCACGGCCCGAACCGCACGGGATCGCTGGCTCCGTAAAGGGTCACACTGGGTGCGCCCACGGCAACCGCAAGGTGCAATGGACCGGAGTCGGGTCCCATCACCAAAGAGCAGCGGCCGTAAAGCGCAGCCAATACGCCGAGTGAGGCCTCCCCGACCAACACGGTGCGACCCTGCGGCAGTGCGGCGGCGACTTCCTGAGCGAGATCCCGCTCAGTGGGACCGGAAGAAACGAGAAAACGTACGCAATCGTCCTGCGCTAGTTCGTTGCCTACGGTGTGCCAGCCGGAGGCGGCCCAATTCTTGATTAGCGCACCGGAACCCGGGTGAATGGCGACAAGTGTGGCGTCTGCAGACACGTTAGCCGCGCGCAGAAGCTCCTCAGCCGCCTGTGCGTCGTCGTGTGTGCAGTCGAATTGTAGGTGCGTGCCGATTTCGTCAACAGGACTGCCAACAGTGGCTGCGGCGCGTACCAAGCGTAGGTTGGCGGCCGCTTGGTGCTCGTCGAGTTGTACCGGCAACGCGTGGGTAAGGAACGGCGCGCACTCCGGCACGTTGAATCCCCACACGTAGGGAATACCGGCAAAGGCGGCCAGCGCCGCGCCCCACCAGAAGTCCGCTCGGAGATTGAGGGCAAGCTGATATTCCTCTCCACGCAGGCGCGCGGCTTCACGCCGCAGTTGCGTGTAGGCACGCAGGCCCTGCTGCGGCCGGCTGCGATCGAAGCCTGGAAAGCGGCAGGTGCGAATGCGGTCGACATGCAGGTTGTCCGCGAGCACGGCTTCCGACCACGGACCCACCAGCGCCGTAATCTCGCTATCTGGAAACGCTTGGCGCAACAGACGCAACGCGGGCGTGACGAGCAGCACGTCACCAATGTGGTCGGGGCGAATAACGAGGATTCGCTCTACGTGGGGAGTAGGAAACCGATACGGACGAAAGAACGCCAGCGTCCGCAGCAACCCGCGCCGCACCCAGCGCTTTGCCATCGACTCACGCGGCAGGAGCGTGTTGGGTAGCGGCTCGGGAAAGCGCGTATCCACCGCATCTATTCCAATGATCCCTTGCTGCTGGGCACGGATTGTTGGCGGCGGGGGTCGGACCGGACGGCCTGGGAAAGCGCGCGGGCGAGGGCTTTGAAGACCGCCTCGGCTTTGTGGTGGTCGTTTTCGCCAGCCAGCAGGCGCGCGTGAAGCGTCAGCCCCCCTTGGACGGCGAACGTGTCCAGAAAGTGGGCGATCATCTCGCTCTGCAGTGTGCCGAGCCTATAGCCGGTGAGCGGCACGTCCACGGATGCCGCTCCGCGTCCGCTCAGGTCCACGGAGACCAGCGCCAAGGCTTCATCCATGGGGACGCAGGCCCAGCCCATGCGGGTGATGCCGGTTTTGTCGCCCAAGGCCGCATCGAGCGCCCGTCCCAGGCAAATTGCCACGTCCTCGACGGTGTGATGCGAATCTACTTCCAAGTCCCCGCTGGCGCGCACGTCCAAATCGAAGAGTCCGTGGGTACTGAGCTGGGTAAGCATGTGGTCGAGCATGCCGATACCGGTCTCGATTTTCGCAGCGCCGGTGCCGTCCAGAGTCATCGTTACGGTAACGTTGGTCTCTTGCGTCTGGCGTGTGTGCTGTCCCGTGCGTGTCATTGGGGCACTTTCTACGGCGGTGGATTCTCTGTGAGTACCCAGCAGTCAGCTAGGATTGGGAGCGCTGCGGCAGCATGTCGTTCCATTCGACACTTTTCTAGTGTCATTCCGAGCGGAGCGAGGAATCTAGAGTTCTCATTTACTGCGACCGCTGCCCAACTGGTGGCGTTTTAGACCCCTCACTCCGTTCGGGGTGACAATCGAATGGCTCTGCAAACTTCAAACTGACGACAGTGTCCTTGCAATGGAACCGGGATTCCCGATACCGGCATCTCAATCCCCAAGTAACTTTACCGAGGCTCGCATCTCAGTGCTGCTCCGGCCTAGCACATTGTAAAGATGGATTCCCACTTGCGCGGGAATGACGGATCGGTTTCCGCGTTACCTTAACTCAAGTCGAATTGAAATACCAGGTTGTCGCGTTCCTTGAAGTCGTACCCGTCGGTATAGTGGCGTACCTGGTCGCCTTGGATATTGATGTAGTCTGTCGGTCCGGTCACGGCAAAGGGCGCCACGTGCCATGTGCCCACGTGCATGCGGATTGCGCAATCGCCCGGGAAGTGGAAGAGCGCCGCCTTCTCAGGATCGAAAGAGTCCGGCGTCTCGCTCGGCGGCCCAACGAAGAAGAGGCCGTCTTTGCCGCCCAGCGGCACAAAGATTTGCGTCTCCTCCATGTGGCGGTTGAGAAAGTGCGGCTGCACTTCACTGAGGTCGCGCAGCGGCGCGTGCGTAATGCGGGCCGTAAGCACACCCTCCGTACAAACGATTTCGGAGCGGTCCAGATTCAGAATATTGCCGAACGGCGCAAAACTCTCCGGCGTAAGTGGCTGCGGCTTCAGGGTAAACACACGCATGGCAGACCTCATTTCTCTTTATGGCGGTTTCCACTGCTTGTTCCTATGATACGTACTCTGTAGGCGCAGCCACAAGTTTCAGGGGGATTCCGGCGTTACGCCTGCACAAACATCGAGCTAGGTGAAAGGGATCGCCGCATCAACGCGTTCCTGTCCACCATGGAGGGGTAAGGGATCTACGCACAATCGGCGCAAACGAGATCAGGCTGGGCTCTAGGTCTGGTGTGCCCGTCTGCGCGCCGCCTGGGCATGAGCGAAAAAACCTTCCGCCTCGGCCAACGCGGCGGCGGGTTGTGCTATGTCAGCGGCAGTCTTTGGATCGAGTGCGACGATCGAAGTACTCTTATAAAACTCTTGCACAGTAAGTGGAGAAGAAAAACGGGCCGTGCCGCCCACCGGCATTATGTGGCTCGGACCTGCGATGTAATCGCCCAATACCTCAGGCGAGGCACTGCCGACGAATATACCGCCGGCGTTGCGGACTTTGCCTACCCATTGCCATGGCTCCTGAGTGAGCAGGCACAGATGCTCGGGGGCGTAGTCGCTGGCTGCGTCAATAGCCGTTTCCAGATCGTTCACCACCACGATGCCGCCGTTGTGCAGCAGCGAGTAGGCGGCCTCCTCCCGGCGCGGCAGCGCTGCCAGTTGCGCGGCAAGTTCTCTCTCTACGCGCGCGGCGAGAGCGGCGGAATCCGTGATGAGCAACGGTGTTGCCAGGAAGTCATGCTCCGCTTGAGCGAGCAGATCAGCCGCCGCTTCTGCCGGATCGGCCGCAGCATCGGCCACGATGACTGTTTCGGTAGGCCCGGGGAGTTGGTCGATGCCTACGTGTCCGTACACCTTCTTTTTCGCAAGTATTACAAAAATATTGCCGGGGCCGAGGATTTTGTCCACCTTGGGCACCTGTGTGGTTCCGAACGCCAGGGCCGCAATGGCCTGCGCGCCGCTGATCTTGAAGACCCGATGGACGCCAGCCACCGCGGCGGCGGCTAACTTGAGCGGATGCACGCTGCCGTCCGGACGGCACGGCGTCGCGAGTATGACCTCTTCAACACCCGCCACCCGCGCCGGTACCACCGACATCAGCACCGACGACGGATAGACCCGTTCCGTTCCTGGAGAGTAGATGCCGACGCGCTGGAGCGGCCGCACCATCTCGCCGAGGCCCGTATCAAAATCCATCCAGGAATTTCGCCGCTGGCGTTCATGGTACGCGGCAATCCGAGCTTCAGCTAGCTGCAGCACTTCCCAGAGCGAGTCGTCCACGTGCTCACGTGCCGCGGCTATTTCCTCCGGCGTCACCTCCAATGGCTCCGGCACGACGCCGTCGAAGTGCAGCAAGTAGCGCGCCAGGGCAGTGTCGCCATCGGCCTGCACGTCCGCCAGGATGCGGTCGACGACCTCGCCGGGCGTCAGGTCGGCGCCAAAGACCTCGCGAATGCGCGCCGCTACCGGCGCGGGCACCTCTTCGCTGCCCAGCGGCGTCCGCTTGAGCACAGTCTTCTTTGCTTCGACGAGATTGGTGATGATGCGGGTTATTGGCATGATCGGCACCTTGCCTAAGAGTGCGTTTGCAATTCTATTGCAGAAGCGGAAGACAATCCTCCGTGGTCCGTCATTCCCGCGAAAGCGGGAATCCATCTTCTCTGGTTTGGGTGCTTTGGGCGAGGACAGGATCCTTGGCTTCCACCACGACGGTCCCACCCAAGAGCGGGGGACAAGCCCCCGCTCTACGAAGAATTGTCAAAACAACCAGGCGCGCAATTGGCAAATGAGTTTTTATTCACTGTAAGCACTCAAATAACATATTCCGCAATGCGTTCCAGATAACGGCGCGCACTCTCGGCCTCCGGCGGCACCGCGGCCAGCATTTCCCGCGCAGCGCGAACACCGTCATAGGGTACCAGACGAAAATCCACCTCCCACGCGCCGTGTGCATGGCTCAACAGCGCATAGCACGCGCGAGGGTCGTGTTTTCGTTCGTACGTGTGGCCAACCGCGCCGGGATTGACCACCAGTATTCCATTATAGCGGCGTTCCACGCGCCGGTGGCTATGGCCGCAAAGTACAAGTCGGGCGGTTACGCCCTGCAGCTTGGCGTGAAGGTCGTCGTCCGTCGTGGTTGGCTGATCCGGACCCGGCGGCGCGGCATCCGGCGCGGGATAGATAGACTCAGTGAGGTGGCCCGGCGAGCCGTGACAGAGCAATGTATCCTGGTTCTCCAGCAGAGTCAGAGATCGTTCGGAAGGAAGGTCGCGAAACTGCCCCACGCGCTCCACCCCGAGCTCCGCGAGCGCCTGCCGTTTGAGATACAGCACCCCTTTGCCGATGTCATACTGCGTCAATTCGGCGCACTCGTCGCCAAGCAGCATCTGCAAGCCCCGCTCCATGTTGCCGGCAATCCCCACGTGGGGAAGATCGTCCAACGCCTCCAGCACAGCACCGTTGTGCGCAAACTTCACCACGCTATCGCCCAATACCACAACCACGTCCGGCACTTGCTGCCTGAGGTCAGCCAACACCGCTTCTAACGCATAGATATTGCCGTGAATGTCTGCGAGGACAGCAAGACGCATGACTACTTACCTGTGAATTCTCTCGGAGAAAGAGGGGTTGATTCCTCCTGGAGATCGTGAAGGTCATTAGAGAAGGGAATAAGACACAATCCGGCCAGTACGTCATCGCAGGGCTGGCGCTAGCAAGTCGGTCGCCTAAATCTCTCTAGAATTGAATCTCAACTGCTTCCTGTATCAGCTTGCCGTCCGGGTCAACCATGCGTGGCTGCGGCTCTACCTTGGGTTTGGGCAGCGCCCCGATGACAATTGCCATATCCGGCTCCCCACGCTTGGCATAGTCTAGCGCCTGAACACGCCCTTGCAGCTTGCGAGAATTGGCTTGCTCCACTGTCTCGTTCTCTGGCACTGGATATAGCTCTATCTCTATGGCTAGTGCGTCATTGCCGAATTCGTCTGACGCCAGAAGCGCCAAGTTGCGGGCGTTGATGGCGCGCCGCTGCTCTATGCTGTATTTCTTGTAGCCTGGCCCGACTACCAGATTACCGAATTCGTCGTACACTTCGCCTAAGAAGTCGTCGGTGAAACGAGCTCTTGCCTGCAACTCACTTTCAGCTTCTTCCCACGCTCTGTCAACTGCCATCGCTGCTCTCCATCAAAATTACCAAGTCATGCTATGGGGCTGTTTTGTCAACCATTCTCCCTTCTGCGGCATACACCAGGTTTCCATCATCATCCCGTTTGGGCTCACCCTTGAGCCTAGGGGTAGCCTAGCAGGGACAGTTGATTCTTTGCTCGTTAGCGGCAGCTCTTCGCCGAATCTAATCCAAAAGGCGCAGTGAAAAGTTTAGATTGTGTCGGTATTTGCGCTTAGGGTCGTTCTGATATGGCTCTCCTAGCGGTGTGGCCGCTGCGAAAAAGCTTGTAGGAGCCCAACCTGTTAGTCAAACCGAACCTTGAACTGCGCCGGGTCCTGACCGACATGCCTGATGATCGTGCGGGCATTCTCGGCTAGGTTGGGGATTACATAATCTTTTTCAATCCATACGGTCTCCACCTGCTCTGGGTCATGGAATTTCTTGCCAGTTGAATGAACGGGATCGTTGGCTACCAAGAACCACGTACTACTATCACTCTGCCGGATCGGGCAAAGACCGGCATGCAGATGCTTGTTCTGTTGGAGCCACCGGGTTATCGCTCTCACTATACCTACCCAGAACTTGACAGCCTCGCGTGAATTGTCGGGGAAGAGTATTTCAACTGGTGAGGGGGCTCCTTTCGGTGGCTGAATCTTCGACAGCGGTTGCCAATCCTTCTCAACCGAAATGACAGACGCAGTTTCAGCAGGCACGGTTTTTGGCTCAGTTGCATGTGATAGCGTCGGCTCTGGTTGAATAAGGGGAGGATAACCAGGAACAGCTCTACCCGACTCCAGGCTAAGTCGCCACAGGGACAGTGCCTGAAGGCAGACATCCGCTGCCGGTTGTGTGTTTACGTCGAATTCGGCCACCAGCTTTTCATCTATGCCGCCTTCCCGGTGCGTTTCGTATATCTCCCAGCGTCCTCCATCCGTCAACGCAAAGTGCTTTGTTCCATCCTGAAGACAATAGAGCAGTGCTTGAGTCCGAGAATCAGGGCCAGAATCATCCCTTAGCGATTTACCAAGGCTCTTGGCCTCAATCATCATCGCCGGTTTACCGTCGCTTCCCAGGAGCGCGTAGTCGGCCCGGCCCTTGCCTGACTTATATTCCGGAATCACTTGGGACGGGTCTGACGAGTCCCAGCCCAACTCACGCAAAAGCGGGTCAATTAGGGCATAGCGAGCAAGCGTCTCGTTCATTCTGAGCGCGTCGCCGTGCGCCTCAATGCGCTCTTTGAGCGTTTCGATCAGCGTGTGCAGGCTTTCCAGCGGCATATTCGCGAATCTCCTCTCCCGAATCCTAAGCGGTCAATCCGTCGTTACTATAAAAGCAGCAAGACCCGCTACTTGCAAGTTGACATCTGATTGAAGCCTTTGCAAAGTCGTTGTCATCGTTTCTGGGAGCCGCC
Organism: Chloroflexota bacterium; assembly: GCA_965219505.1. Classification (GTDB taxonomy): domain Bacteria; phylum Chloroflexota; class UBA11872; order VXOZ01; family VXOZ01; genus VXOZ01. The sequence continues at coordinate 257,443 of OZ244775.1, forward strand.
CGTCATTGCTCTGGAAAGCGATATTGAGGCGGATTCGCTCCGGTAGCGCAGGCCCTTCGACAGGCTCAGGACACGTTTGTAACCTGCGTCCAATGCCCATAATTCCCACGCAAAGCCTGCCCCGCGCGTGATGCGGGACGGGAGTCCCAGCGGCCTGGCGTAGCGCAGGAGCTTGTCCCCCGCTTGTGGAACGGCGCATAGAAGATGGATTCCCGCCTGCGCGGGAATGACGGAGTCCGTCGTGCTATTTTCGTAGTGTTGAAGAACTGCGTAACAGCTCTTCTTCCACGCCTAAGGGACGCTCATGCGTGCGTCGCATCCTTGAATGCACGCTAGCGGCGTGCTAGAGTGGCAGCACTGAGGGCGGCTGCTGCCCAAGATGTGCGCAGGTTGCAAACCTACGCTACCGGGGAAGCGGAGCACAGCGGGCCCGCGTTTCACGGCGCAGCGGTTAATTTGACAGCATTGGGGCTAACCCTCATGCCGACCAGACGTGCTTGAGTGCGTGCTGGTGTGACGTGAACCGTTGGTGCCCGTGTCTCATTGGCCAGCCGCTCTTTCCCCTGCGTGTACGAGAGGAAGCGCCTCGTTCATGAATGCAGACCACGCTGCTCCTATCGACTCCTCCCTGGGAACGACATGTGAGCACCCTGGGCTTGCCCGGCGTGCTGTGCGGGTACTGCAGGCGCGGTTTGGGTTGGTTTCCAACAATCGGCAGCTTATCAGCAACCCGGAATTCTTTGAGAGCCGCACGGTGATTCAGTCGCTCGTAACGAACGTGCATGAGGTGCCGGAGATCCCTTACGCTGAACCGCTGGATGCGCGCATGTTCATCCTGGACCTGCCCCAAGCGACGCCCAGTGTCAGTGTCGGGGAGGACGAGGTCTTGGCCGTGGCGGACTTCAGCGCTCTGGAGGCGGCGTGCTCGGACCGGCGCTGCTCGCTCTTCGGCAACTTGGGATTGTTCTTCCGCTTTGCGCTGGCAGTGCTGGAGCGCAGGTTCAACATCTTTAGCTTCCATGCTTCCGCCATGTACATTCCCGAGCAGAACGAGTTGATGCTCGTGGTTGGCGGCGCCGGCGCCGGCAAGACGGTGTTCCTGCTGGAAGGGCTGCGGTGCGGCTATCAGGTCTTCAGTACGGAAATGACCCACTTGGAATTTCGCGGCAGCGACGCGGTCTTTCACAAGGGGTCGCTGGTGGACAACATTCGCCAAGGCAACTTCGTCTATGACTTTCCAGATGCGGTGGAGCGGCTTGGTCTGGATTTGCCTGATGTCGAAAATGTGTGGGCGCATAAGCTGGCGGTAGACCTGGCGCCGGTTGCGCCGGAATTCGACGAGCTAATAAATCCGCGACTCTCACTGCTCTTCCCCAAGATCGAATCCGGGCGGGAGACTGCGGTTGTCTCGGACGTAGTTCCCGGCCCCAAGATGGTCAAGCTTCTGTTCGATAACGCATCCGAGAAGATTGGCGGTACGGGCTTGCTGTATGACCGCATCCCAATTGCGAGCACCGACGCGCCCGACATTGCGGCCAAACGTCTGGACGGGATGAATCGACTGGTTCACGACCATACCGGCTTGATTGTCCGCGCTAAGGATATTCTGGCCGGTACCCATAACTGTATGGAGGGGCTCTGAGCAATACGGCAGGAAGATATGCTAATGGCATGGATGTCCGGTTGAGTGAACCAGAGAGTGCAAGACATTCGACCTGGAACAACGGCTAATGCGAAGAACAAGGAGAGATTAGCGTATGCCACAAGCCTGGGAAGGAATTGTCGATCCGCCGGTACGGACGCGTGTTACCCATAAACCGCGTGCTACCGGATATACGATGGTGCTCGATAAGGGGCTGGGAATGCACGCCACTGCCGATCTGATGCAGATGGCGCGCCACGTCATTGATTCCCTCAAGCTCACGTTCGGCACCTCCGCCTTCTACGAAGAGAGCGTGCTGCGGGAGAAGATTGCGCTGGTCCAAGATGCCGGCGTGGACATCTACCCCGGCGGTACGTTCTTGGAGGCGGCAGTGGCCCAGGACAGGTTAGCGGAGTACGTGCTGCGTGCTAAAGTGCTCGGCTTCAACACCATCGAGGTCTCCGACGGCACTATCGAAATGGATGCGGCCACGCGCAGCGACATCATCAAGCGTGCCAAGGACACCGGGTTCAAAGTCCTCTCCGAGGTGGGCAAGAAGGACCCCAAGGACGCAATTGCCACGACCACCATGCACGAGCAGATTGCCAGCGATCTCGAGCAAGGAGCCGACAAAGTGATCGTCGAGGCGCGGGAGTCCGGGCACGGCGTTGGGATCTTCGACGCCAGCGGCGACGTGCAGACCGAGATGGTGCAGGAGATTCTGGGCGGTATCAACAACGTGGATGACCTCATCTGGGAAGCGCCGATCAAGAACCAGCAGCAATGGCTTATCCTCGAGTTTGGCCCGAACGTCAACCTGGGCAACATACCGCCGGAAGACATCCTGGCGCTGGAGGCGCTGCGCTGCGGCATGCGGGGCGATACGCTGAAGCAGGCTCTGGCCGGCACGTGGCCGTAGAGATTGCTCTCTCATCTGTGTCTACAGACCGCCCTTGGTTGGCAGGTAGCGCGTGCTGCTACCGAGTCAGTGGGAGTGGGTAGGTTCTAAGGAATTTGCCCTCACTCTATCTCTTTCCCCACGGGAGAAGGGACACCTGGCTCGGCCTACTGCCGGTTCAGGTTTGGTAGGAGCTTCCCGATAGCGATGGGAGCGTTCGATAGCCGTGAGGTTTGTCCTACGTGACACTAGCTGACTACTCGGTAAAGTACGGCGCGGGCGACCTTAAAATTGCCCTACCGAACGCGGCGGACGTGACGGTGATCGAGCCGCGCGCGGCTAAGGGCGTATCCGGCCCGGTAGTTGAAGTAGAGCAGGCGCTTGGCGGGGCACTGGCAGGGGGACGGCTGCAGCGTCCGGGCAGTACTGTAATCGCCATCAGCGATGCCACGCGTCCGGTGCCAAACGACCTGATTCTGCCGCCGCTGTTAACCCTGCTCCATGCGAAAGGTGTCAGGGACGAGGATGTTGCTATCATCGTCGGCACCGGCAACCACCGTGCGGCGTCTCCCGACGAATTCCCCCGTCTAGTTGGCGCTGACATTGCGCAACGCTACCGTGTGTTCTCCCACGTTTACGACGATCCGGCGCAGCTTGTCCGGCTTGGCAAGACGAGCCGAGGTACGCCGGTGGTCATCAACAAAGAATTCGCCGAGGCGGACACGCGCATCATCATCGGCATGATCGACCCACACCAGTTCGTCGGCTACACCGGCGGCTGCAAGGGGGCATTCATCGGCCTCGCCGGTGGCAAGACCATTACCACAAACCACTCGATGCTCAGCGATCCGGCGGCAAAGCTGGGCGTCTGCGACGGCAATCCGGTGCGCGAGGATATCGATGAACTCACCGAATTCCTCTCGATAGACCTCGTGGTAAACGTGATCCTAAACACTGCCAACGAGGTGGTGCGCGTCTTTGCGGGCGATCCGCATGACGTGCTCGCGGCTGCGGTGCCGCTCGTGCAGGACGTGTGCGAGACTGCAGTTCCTTACCCGATGGATGTCGTGATTGCGTCCCCGGGCGGCTATCCCAAAGACATTAATCTTTATCAGGCGCAGAAGGCGCTGGCGCATGCCTGTGAACTGGTGCGCCCGGGCGGCAGCGTCATCTTGGTGGCGGAGTGCCGTGAAGGGGCTGGAGACGACCTTTACGAGGCGTGGATGGCCGCCGCCAAGACGCCGCAAGACGTGGTGACGCGGTTCGAGCAGGAGGGCTTCCGCATGGGCGCGCACAAGGCGTTCCTCTTTGCCCGCAGCATGCTGAAAGCGCAGACTTACCTCGTATCCGATGGCATCGCAGCCGACCAAGCACGAAAACTCCACCTGAATCCTGCGCCGACGGTTGAAGACGCGCTGGCGGCGGCATTGCCGGGAACCAATAGCCCTCCGCGCATCGGCATCATGCCGCGAGCGTCATCCACCATTCCGCGCATCATGGCGCCGGCACGTATATAATTGCGGAAAGCCTTGAGCTTGCCGGCGTACAAAAAAGTATGCGCTCTTGAGACTCGTCATTCCCGCGAAAGCGGGAATTCATCCGCTCCGAGTACCCAGGAAAATGGCGTGCGCTGGAGCGACGGAGAGTGTCGGATTAGCTTCTGGGGTGTGTACGTCGCAAGCAAGTGGCAATCCTCTATGTACTTCCTGTGACTTTCCGAGGAGAAGAAACATGGCAGCAACAAATGGCAGGACCCCTGCACAACTCAAGCAAACGGTAAGCGAGACGATCGACGCGCAGTTCGATTCTATTACCGGCATTGCGGACCGCATCTTGCGGCATCCGGAGACGGGGTACAAGGAATTCGAGACCGCCGGGGTGGTGGACGAATGGCTGACCCGACTTGATATCCCGCACGAGACGGGCATCGCCGTGACGGGCCTGAAGGCCGTGCTCGATACGGGACGGCCGGGGCCAAGCGTGGCGATCTTGGGCGAACTGGACGCGTTGCCGGTGCCCGATCACCCCTATGCGAATCCGGAAACCGGGGCCGCCCATGCCTGCGGACACAACAATCAGATTGCGTCTATGCTTGGAGCCGCCATGGGCTTTACCCAGTCCGGCGTTCTCAACAATCTGTGTGGCAAGCTTGTCTTCATAGCTGTGCCAGCGGAGGAGTACGTGGAAGTCGGATTTCGGCAATCGTTGCGCGATCAGGGCACAATCGAGTTCCTGGGTGGCAAGCCGGAGTTCATCCGCCTTGGCGCGTTCGATGACGTTGACTTTGCCATGATGGTGCATACCAGCAGCAACGCCGAGGACGGCATTGTCTGCATGACGGGGACGAGCAACGGCACGGTGGCAAAGCACGTTACCTACCACGGTCGCGCGGCGCATGCGGCCGGCGCGCCCCACAAGGGCATCAACGCCCTGAATGCGGCGACCTTGGCATTCACGGCGATTCAGTTCCAGCGGGAAACCTTTCGCGACGAGGACACCGTGCGTGCGCACTTCATCATCAAGCGGGGCGGCGAGGTGAACAACGTAATTCCGGCCCTTGTGCAGATGGAGGGCAAGGTGCGCGGCAAGACCATGGAGGCCATGCTGGAAGCGAACGAGAAGGTACAACGCGCACTCAAAGCGGGCGCGTTGGCTACCGGCGCGACCGTGCACATCGAGACGTTTCCCGGCTACTTTCCCATGATTCACCATCCGCCGCTTGCCGACCTCTACCGGGAGAACGCGGTTGCGCTCGTGGGTGAAGAAAATATCTCTATACGCGACCACGGTACCGGCTCTACCGACATGGGCGACGTGATGCACGTGGTGCGCGGTATCCATCCGGCCGCGGGCGGCGCGACAGGCACCGGCCACGGCAACGATTTCTTGCTCGACGACGCCGATCACGCCATCATCAACCCGGCGAAACTCATGGCGCAGACGGCTATCGATCTGCTGGCGAACGGCGCGGAAACGGCGCAGCGCGTGATGGAAGAGACCAAACCGCCGCTCACAAAGGATGACTACCTCACCCAACTACGCAGCCTCGCGCAGACGGAGGAGTATGATGGCGCGGAGCAGTAACAAAAACTCGTGGCGCGAGTGCAGCGCGCTGTGCTCGTTCACCCTTCGACAGGCTCAGGGCGAACGGAAGACGCAGTGCGAAGGGAGTAGCTGAGCGAAGGGAGTAGCTGAGCGAAGGGAGGAGCTGAGCAAACGAAGAGGCTGTGCGAACGGATGTAGCATGGCGAACGGAAGATGCGTGGTGAACGTATAGGCCATTGACCGTTCGTGCTGAGCTTGTCGAAGCACTCCGCAACCAGCGAATTCGCGCTGTGGCCGTAGAAGCGGAAAGTGGCAGTCGCGCCGAATTCTGCGGTGCCTACTGGACACGGCTGGTTGTTCAGATCTCCAAGCCTTAGTCTTTCAGCACGAAGTAGACCAGCACCGTGCAGGACTGGCCGGGCGGGAGTTCGCCTGAGAGTCGGAGCCAGTTGCCGAAGTGCGTCACGCGCGCCATCGTTAGCGCATCCGCTTGGTCGGGGAGCGGTATGCGCGTGCCTTCGTCCAGCCAATGGATGCCGTCGGGCGACATCTGTACCGCTGCGCATTGATCGATAACGCCGCCTTTGAGGACGCGGATGAATATAAGCGCCTCCGCCGCCCAGCCGGCCTCGTAGGGCTCGGTGGCAAAGACCCCTTCCCATGTGACGTTGCGTTCGACGACTGCGGTATAGACCTGACGCGGCATTTTTCTCTCAACCCCTTACTTTGAGACCAACATTGTAGGGGCACGACATGTCGTGCCCCTACTCCGCGCGAACAGGCAGTGCCCGGCCCCCGTCATTCCCGCGCAAACCGGATTCTCTCTTCGCGACGCGTGCGAGACTGTAGACCATATCTCGTTCCCTTGTGTGCCTTGGCAAATCAATCGGCGATTACCTTGTATTTACACGCTTCACGTGGTTTCGCTCCGGTAGCGCAGGTTTGCAACCTGCGTCTTCCGCCGTCATGCCGACGCAGAGCCTGCCCCGTAGCTGACATACAGGGCAGGAAACCGGAGGCGGGGGACAAGCCCCCGCGTTACAGATTCTTTGCGCGTGAGGTGGCAGTAAGTACAGCTCCTAGTCTTCCAGCGACAGTAAGACAGAATCCAGATAGAGAAATGCGCGTCTGTTGGTGGCGGTCTCGACGAAGAAGGCGGTATTCAGCATGCACCACAGATCGGCATCGTTTGGCGCGCGAATGGGCGACAGATCCGTCAAGGTGAACGTGCGGTCGTTGCATTGGAGCTCCGAATAATTCATGGTGTGCAGGTCGCACGTGAACCGCAGGTAATGCCAATTGATCTTGGTTGGCAGTTCGTTGTAGCAGAGGCGCTGCTGCGCTTGGGGTATATCCTTCCAGCCCCGTGGGTCAAGGTGGTAGAAAGAGCGGATCTCGCCGCTCTCTCCCACAACGTGCCGCTGCGGCAGTTCGTCGCGGTACTGCCACTGGTAGCTGGGCGTGCCCTCCGCCGTGTTGCAGTAACGCAGGTGGGGCATAGCGCGTTGCTTGTCGTCCTGCAAGTCGAACAACACACCAAAGCCCCCCACGTCGTGGTCGCCCAATGTGAGCGCGCTCGGCTCCGGCTTGAGCGCAAAGTAGCACTCCATTTGGATGCGCCCGCGTTTGCGCCAGGTGGCGCGTTTTATTGCCACTGCCATGTGCCCGGCGCGGGCGCGGGTGGCGAGCTTGAGCGAATACGTACCTGAAAGAGCTCCAGCGGTGCCGGTGTCCCACATAGTGGCGCTGCTGAGCATAGGTGGGCGGTGGTCGCGAAAGGGCGGGAGTATGGTATCTAAACTCCCTTCGTAGTTGCCGATCAACTCGCTCCAGCCGCACATGCCGTTGTCGAAATCATCGGCGAACAGGATGCGCTCAAGCGGGTTGAATTTGCTAAGAAATGGATCGAGATTCACGACTGGCATCGCCGACTGCGCCTCCGCAATTCCTCGTGTTCCAGGTGGATCGCCATCCGGAAGGGTGCTTTTTCTGCCGCACATGTGCCAACGCCAGTTTTGCTACGGCAATCACAGCCGACCACCTCCTACGCTTGAGATGCGCTAGACACACGCCAAACTGTTTAGGCATTTGCGACCGTCCCGGCTGCAGGCTAGGCCAAGTATAGCATTTCGACTCTCGTTTCCTTAGTTTAGACATTAGTCGGAGCAACCCACGCTGAACAGGGAATCTCTCAGGGGCGAGACTTGCGCTACCGCAACCAGTGTAGAAAAGGCACGACATGTCGTGCTCCTACCGGTTAGATTGCACGCCCTGTGCGCGGCCTCATGGGTCCGCTCAGCAGTCTCTGGCTCTCGTCCTCGCGAGTCGGTGGCTTGTAGTAACCCCTTAGCAGCATAACCAACGTGGTAAGATACGGGCGTATGTGACTAAGATCAAGATAGGACGCTACAGACTCCCTTGAGGTCTACTGGTATTGCGTTCGGCAAACATCAGGAGGATGGCGGCTCTAGGTCATGCGAGTGAATGACCGTTTGGCGCAGCAGTTGCTTGGAACTCTGAAGGCTCCCTTCTGCCGGTAAGTTCAGCGCTGAGACAACGGCAGGGCTTTTCCCAGGCCGTTCATTCAAGAAAGACCGATTGCCCAATATTCTAAGTCAGCAAACAGGGATAAGGCCATGGCAAAGGCGAGAATGGGTGTGATAGGCGCCGGTTGGTGGGCGACTCAACACCACATCCCCAGCCTGAAGACGTACGAGAAGGCGGACCTTGTCGGCATCGCCGACGTCAAGCCGGAAAAAGCCAAGGCCGCCGCCGACTACTACGACATCCGCAACACCTACGACAACCACCAGGACTTGCTAGCGGCGGGTGTCGACGGCGTCGTCATAGCCGTCCAGCACGCTTACCACTACGAAGCTGCCCGCGACGCGTTGGACGCCGGCGTCCACGTGCTTGTGGAGAAGCCAATGACCCTCACCGCCGCCGACGCCTGGGATCTCGTGGAGCGGGCAAAGCGCAACGGGCTGCACCTGATGGTCGGTTACACGTGCCAGTTCACACCCCATGCAAAGACGGCGCGCGAGATCGTCCAATCGGGCAAGATCGGCGAACTGCAGATGGTGTCCGGTATATTCACTTCTTGGGTCGAGTCCTACTTGCGTGGCAGACCGCAAGACTACGCGGAGGCCTTCGGCTATCCCGTGACGGGCCCCGAGCCCAATAGCTACTCAGACCCAAAGATGGCGGGCGGCGGTCAGGGCCACCTGCAGGTGACGCACCCGATGGGTATGGCGCTCTGGGTGACCGACCGGCGGGCGGTAGAGGTATTTGCCTACATGGAGAACTACGATCTGGCAGTGGACTTGGTTAACGCCTTCAGCTTTCGGCTGGACAACGGAGCGACGGGCACGATGGCCTCGACCGGCGCGATGCGTCCGCACCAACGGCTTGACCAGGGGTTTGTGTACACCGGCAGCAACGGCGCCCTGCGGCAGGACATGGCGGGGGGCCGCCTGGAGGCCCAGTACAACGACGGAACCTCCGAAGAGTTTATGGGCCTGTCAGAGGAGGAGCTAAATCCGGCGCACCTGCCATCGCGTGGACTTGTAGACGTCATCCTGGGAGAGGGCGAGAATCGCGCTCCCGGCGACGTGGGCGCGCGGGTTGTCGAGTTCCTGGAAGCAGGATACCGGTCGGCGGCAACTGGACGGGCCGTAAGAGTGGATTCCCTGCTCTAGAGGGTGTCGGCCCACTGTGGGCGGCGCTGAAAGACCTTGTGAGGTAGGAGATTAGCGCATGGACAAGCTGGAATTCGTCGATGCCCACGTTCATTACTACGACATGCAGCACCCAGAGCTTGTCTACGGCCACTGGCAGCCCGGCGTACCGCATCCGACCTTGGGAGAGCAGATTCAGAGGCTAGCCGAGCGGAACTATCTCGCCGAGGACTACATCGCCGAGACCCGCAACGCGAACGTCATCAAGGCAGTGCACGTGCAGGCGGCGATCGGCAGCCCCGATCCGGTGACGGAAACGGAGTGGCTCCAGGCAGCAGCCGACCGCATGGGGTTCCCCCACGGAATTGTGGCGCACGCCGACCTGCGCGATGCCGCCGTTGAGGCGGTTCTGGAGCGTCACTGCCAGTCTCCCAACATGCGGGGCATACGGGACTTCTCCTATGGCGACTACCTTGTCGAGCCGGACTTCCATCGAGGCTTCGCCCTGCTGGAGAAACATAATCTGGTGTCCAGCGTGGCCGTCGGATGGCAGGACATAGGGAAGCTCCGGGACTTGGCAAACACGTTCCCCAACATCATGATCGTGGTCGATCACACGGGGCTTCCTGCAGAGCGCACAGACGAGTACTTCGCAAATTGGCAAGGCGGCATGGCCGTAGCAGCCACATGCGCTAATATCCGCTGGAAGATCTCCGGCCTCTGCATGAGCGACCAGAGCTGGACGGTGGACAGCATCCGGCGGTGGGTGCTCGCATCCATTGAGACGTTCGGCGTAGACCGCTGTTTCTTCGGCACCAACTGGCCGGTGGACTGGCTCTGGAGCACCTACGACAATCTGATAGACGCCTACACGGAGATCATCTCCGAATTCAGTCGGAATGAACAGGCCGCGCTGTTTTCGAAGAACGCCGAGGAGCTGTATCGCATCTAACGACGGCCGTCGGGCACTCGTGACAAAGTCTTCACCCGTTTCTGAACTGCGAGCAGGCACGCAGCAGCAAGAGGAGCAGCACATGATTACGTACGATGACCTGAAAATTGGCACCTTTATCAATGCCAGCGGCACCGTGACGACGTTGGGCGGGAGCTTGATGCCTGCTTCAGTGGTGGACGCCATGGAACGCGCATCCCACGCATTCGTCGATCTCAATGAACTGCACGAGAAAGCGGGCAAATGGCTGGCAGAGATGGTAGATGTGCCGGCTGCGTTCATCTCGTGTGGAGCTGCCAGCGGCATGCAGGTGGCGGCCGCCGCTTGTTTGACGGGGACTGACACTAAACGCATTCTCGCACTGCCGGAGGTGGCGAGCGGCAAGAATGAGTTTGTGATCAGCTTTGTGGATGAGCATACTTATATTCACCAAGGTATCGAGATTGTCGGCGGCAAGCTGGCGCCTGCGGGAACCAAGGAACGCGTGACGGCCGAGGACTTGATTGGCGCAATCACGGAGCGCACGGCTGCGGTGGTGCACTTTCTCGGCAAGCAGACCAGGGAGCAGCTTGTTAAAGTGGTCGCCGGTGCGCACAAGCGGGGCGTGCCCGTCATGGTGGACGCGGCGGCGCAACTTCCGCCGCGGTCCAATCTCGCGGAAATTGTGGGGCTGGGGGCTGATCTCGTCGTCTTCAGCGGCGGCAAGGGCATCAGCGGTCCGCAAGCCACCGGCCTGGTGCTGGGTAAGTCGGAACTCGTGGATGCGGCGCGCCTGAACGGTAGTCCGCAGAGCGCGGTTGGCAGAGGCATGAAGGTGGGCAAGGAAGAGATCATGGGGCTGCTGACGGCAGTCGAACTCTATTTAGAGCAAGACGAGGCAGCGGAACTCGATGGTTGGGAGCAGCAGATGCGCACTGTGGCCGCGGCTGCGGACGGCATTGATGGGGTAACCGGAGAGGTGCGGAGGAAAGATGAAGGCGCCAGTTGGGACATAGTACCCCATGCGCAGATCAGTTTTGCGGATAATGGCGGCCTGCAAGCCGCCGACATAGCCCGTGCCTTGCGCCAAGGCGAGCCCTCAATCGACGTGCGGCAAAACGAGGCCGGCCTCATCATCAGCCCGATGACCCTCCAGCCCGGCGAAGCGGCAATCGTCGCCGACCGCCTCCGTACGGTATTGCAGGAGCAATGACCGGACTTGCCGACACGGCCTAGAATCCCCAACTAGAACGTGGCGCAGGGGCCTGTCCACCGCTCAAATGGAGGAGTGAAGAGGTGCTCGCCTTGATTTTGCAGCCGTCCCAGACAATCTCCGCGCCCTTTGGGACGCCTTAGTATAGCTTGGGTGAAGGTGTGAAAGCCTCTCGCCATGGAGGAAGAGGACTAGGGTGAGGGTGAATAATTCTCGGCAATACGGTTCAATCCCGCCCGCTAGGTAGCGTTACACAAGGGTCTCCTTGCGGGCAAGGGTCAATTCGGGAATAGTAATTGAGGAAGCAGTTTAGTCGCAAAGATTGGCAAATGTCCTGCACTCTTTGAGAGAGAAAAGTTAGCGCTTACCCCAGGAATTGCGCCTGCCAGCAGGGGCAGGGACTGGCTTCTCCTAAAGGGATTGATTGTGACTTGAGTTTATGGAGGCCATTTGCTTACAATAGACTATACATTTGCGTAGGAGTATTTTGTAGTGCACTATTCGTGCACTTTTCGTGGTTAACGCGTATTCCTGTGATATTCTGAGAGTAGACGTGGTGGAATACCGTACGCTATGGAGGCTGTATAGGGGTTGAATACAATATGAGTGAGTGGCTCAATACACCCCAAATAATTATCGCAACAGTAGCACTCCTCAGCTTGCTAGGTGGGTTCGTTTTCTTTCTATGGCGGGTGGCTCGTTGGACAGGCAATGTTGACAACATGCTGTCTAGCTTAACAGACAACGTCAGAGAAATCCGCGCAGACATTAAGAAACTATTTTCGGCGCTCCCACCCGTGCCTGTTGTAGGAAGCAGCCCGCTTCGCCTGACCGAATTCGGAGAGAAAATCGCAGCAAGTATGAACGCCAAAGAATGGGCATCTGGACTGAAGCCTGGACTATTATCCGAGGTCGAAGGGAAGGAACCCTTTGAGGTAGACGAGTTTTGCCGCGAATACGTACAGAAGAGACTCACAGATGAGTGGCGTAGGGGAATCGCAAAGTGCGCATACGAGTTTGGTATCGACAAAGATGGCGTCGAAAAGGTACTGGCAGTCGTGTTACGAGAAGAACTGCTGCAATCCTAACCTGCTCGTTATTCCTAAGAGCCTTGCGTTTCACCACCAAGCGCGGGGCTTCTCTGTCGGCAATGATCGTACAAGAGTCCCCAAAGTTTGCTCCATCGGCAAGGGGACTCAGGTTGCAAACCTGCGCTACGGTGATGGTAGCCGCAATGTTCCCCTGATTGCCTCCACAGCAGGCAGTGCGAGAGAATCCGACCAAGACGCCTCTTGGAACACGTTAGAAGCGTTTCGTGAACTGGGTCTTCCCTTGGTTGGATATCCGACTCTAATTTGTATGGCGCAGGCACTTCGCCTGATGAATTGAAACGGGTTCTTATCTGATCCCTTGGCAATGAAGGAAGAACTTGAAAGAGATTTACCGCCCCTTAGAAATTGCCGGTTCTGCTCTCGTACTTTGTCGGTTTGCCCAGCGTAGAGCCTTCGTGCTTGACCCACCAGGCTACCCACTCGATGATTTGTGCCGACGGCACGCGGGGCGCGCCGAACGTCTCGACGTAGCGCGTCGCGTCGCCGAGCAACGCGGTTTCCTCGGGCTTGCCGGTAAGTATTGGCTCAATACCCAGGTATTCGCCCAGGGATTCGGCCACTTCTCTTACGGAAAGCGTGTCCGTTCCGGTCAAGTTGATCACGTCGGCGGGGCTGGCGCAGAGTGGGAACGAGCGCGCCAGCATATCGCAGGCGTCCCCTTGCCAGATTTGATTGGCGTAACCCATAGACAGATCGATTGGCGTCCGGTCCTTCACCTTTGTAGCAATGTCCAGGATGATGCCGTAGCGGAGTTCCGTGGCATAGAAGAGGCGAACGATGAGCGTGGGCGTTCCTTGCCGTTCAGCGTAATATTCCACCAGGCGTTCGCCGCCCAGGCGTGATTCGGCGTATTCGCCCACCGGCCCGAGCGGTGCGTCTTCCGCTGCGCCGCTGCCATCCACCGGCATGAACCGGTACACGTTGCCTGAGGAGACGTAGACCATGCGGGAATCGGGGAATCGCTCCATGAGTTTCGCCGGCACGAGCGTATTCATCGCCCAGTTCAGGGAGGGCGCGCCGCTGGAACCGAACTTGAAGCCCGCCAGCAGGTAGAGATACGGCGCGTCCGGCAGCTTGGCGACACTTTCGTCGTCCAGCAAGTCGCAGGCGACGGTTTCTACACCGACGCCATCCAAGTAGTGCCGTAGTTCCGGCGAGGAGAAGCGCGAGACGCCGATCACGCGTTTGGCGCCGGCGCGCACGAGCAGCTCGGCGAGCGTGGGCCCCATCTTGCCCGCCACGCCCAGCACCATGATGTCGCCATCCAGCGCCTGTACCGCTTCACACACGGCGGGCGTGGGCTCAGTCATCTGCGCCATGAGTTCTTCTTCTGTCTGCAACGGCGGCAGCAACGTTTGCTTGCTCACGAAATGCTCCTCTAGGACGAACGGTAGTCTTGCTACAGTATAACGCGGGCAGGCTATTCACTACAGTCAGGTGCGATCGTGCAGACGTGGGGTATTGGGGGTGCGGATCAGGCAATGCTACTGAGGCGCCGCAGAGCTTGGGAGGGGAAAGAAGGGCGCGCCTTACTCCTGCTTCAGCGCGTCAACGACCGCCTGCCGATTGGGCAATCCGCCACTGAACCGCAGCCGCACCTCACCCATCCCATCGTAGACGACAAGGGCGGGCGCAAAGCGTAAGTCCAGACGGTCGGCGAATACGCTCCCGACGGGCGTATGCTGGCTGAGCCGCACGACACGCGCAGCCTCGCCAAATTCGCGCTCGATCCCATCGACCATGGGGCGGGCCGCAAGGCTGCCCCCTCAGTAGTTGGAGAACACGACTACCAGGACCGGCCGGCCCTTGCCGATGAGCCGATCCAGTGCCGTGATGTTGGCGATGTTCGATTCCCGATAGCGCAGGACCGCCCCTACCGCGACCATAGCAACACTAACGAACGCCACTAGCGCCAAGCCGGCGGGCGTCGGCAGCCAAAAGTAGGCCGCCGCCGCGCTGACAAGGAGGGCGAATAGTGCGAGTATGATGTAGGAGTACTGGGTGACGTAATGCATTGGACTATTCTCTTCAAGAGCTCTTCAAAAAACTGTACAAAGCATCATAGCACACTCTTGCAGTGTCCGATGGGCGGTGACTCTTGACGAGGAGCGCCGCTAGCTGCGCCTGTAGCAGGCCACAAGCTGCTCTTGCCCTTTGCGTTCGAGTGGCGGGTGGTCGTTGGTCTAGCAGAAATTGTCGGCGAGGGGGGAGCGCTTGTAGAAGCGGCACTGGGCCGGCGGATTCACCATCGCTGCGGAGCGTCCCGAGAAAGGCGAAATCGGTGCCTTTACAGTTGCTTTAGCGCATTCAGCACTGGCTGGCGCTTGATCACCCCTCAATCTTTGCGGAAACGTTCCTCTCCTTGCCCGTTGAAGACCACGAAGCCCGGCACCAAGCGCAAGCGAAGACGGGCCGAAATTGCGCGGACCGCCCGCGTGTGCCGGTTCAGGCGGATGACCTGAGCTGCTGCGCCAAAGTCGCGCTCGATCCCATCGACGATGGGGCGGGCCGTAAGGCAGCTCCCTCAGAAATTGGAATAGACCACAAACAGGACCGGCTCACCCTTCCTAAAGTTGGGCTGCCAACGCCTCACTGCCGATAGAGTCCGCCGCTGGAAAGCGCAGGGCTATGCCTACGGCAATGAGGCTGACCCCTACAAGCACTAAGAGTAGAATGCCACCCGGATTCGGCAGCCAAAAATAGACGGCTACCGCGCTGACAAGCAGGACAAAAAGTGAAAGGAAGATGAAGGAGTATTGATTGAGAAATTGCATCGACTTAGAACCAGCCACAGCGAAAGTGAAACACCACACCATGCATCAAGTATCAGGTCACACAAGTTTGAGAAGTATTGAAAAGAGCATCCCCATTGGCGGTGACAGAACTGGGAGTAAGAATGGCTGTGAGCCACCTGAGCATGAGTGTAAGGCGGCAAATTGGAGCCAGAATGAAATCCAGCGGAACGAACGTACTGAACGCGTGCAACGCAACTACATGTAGTAGCCTGCTGCCTACAAAAAGCATTGACTAGCCCCATCTAATATGCTAGCATTGCCCCTAACTGGGCCCGTTACGTTCAGAGTAAAGCGGCCGAGTATAGCGAGAGAGTGAAAGGAGGGACTGCTGCAACAGTCTGATTGCGGTGGCAGCGCATAGAAGACAATGCGCGTGAAGGTCACGTACATGCATCAAGGAGAAGGTCAACGATGGCTCTACAAAATGCTGTGACGAGACGTGGATTGTTGCTTGGCGCCGGAAGCGGCGTTGCAGTTATTGCCTTGGCTGCTTGCGGCACCGTAGCCACGACGGGAGAAATGGCCGAGGAAACTACGGAAGAAGCCCCAAAGGCGAAAGAATCGATGCCCGAGGCCGAAGCCAGGCAGGTTGTGTGGTCGTGCTACCGTCTGAGCGGTCGGATGGAAGGCTGGGACGACACGTTCGCGGCAATTGCCGAGACCACGGGTATTGAGATTGAAGTCTCCTGGCAGGACGGCAGCGGTTACTGGGACCGCCGCCGCGCTGAGTTTGCCGCAGGCACGGCGCCGGTCGACCTGATGGTGAACCAGTTGAACTGGGTTATTCCGGGCGGCCTGACGGGAATGTTCCCGGACCTCTACGAGTTTATGCGCGCCGATAACGTGGACCTCGATCAGTACTTCCCAACGGCGCTCTCCAGTTGGGCGTGGAAGGGCAAGCTGTGGGCCCAGCCATTCCAGCATGGCGGTGAGGTGGTGTTCTTCAATAAGCAGTTGTTCGATGAGAAAGGCGTGTCCCATCCCCACAAGGACTGGACCTACGACGACCTGCTCTCAGCGGTGAACAAGCTCAATGATCCGGAAAACAACCGCTGGGCCCTGGAGATCGGCCAGAACGGGCTCCACTACATGATGGGTACATTCGTCTACAACTTCGGCGGCGAAATACTGAACGACGTGCGTGACCGGGCGCTCTACGGCGAAGACCTGAATTCGATTCGCGGTGCGGCCTTCGACGTTGATTTGCATACGGTGCACAAGGCCATTCCCACCGCCGAGGCTCGGGAAGGTCTGCCTACGCGCGTGCGTCCCATGGATGCGCAGATGGTAGCCTTTGAATTCAACGGTAACTTCCGCCACAATGCTATTCGCAACGGTATTGGCGTGGAGAACCTGGACTTTGCGCCGCCGCCCAAGGGCCCGACAGGCATCCAGCGCGTCAGCACGGGAGGCAACTCCTGGTCGATCCTGGCGCTCTCCGAACAGTTGGACGCCGCTTGGGAAGTGTTGCGCGTCTCGCATACGCGTGAGATCTTGGAGTCAACCCCACAAATCGAGGTCATTTCTTGGCCGCCGTTGTTCTGGGCGGCAACGTCTGAGATATGGCTGAGACTATTCGAAGGCACCCACATCAATGACGTGCAGGATGTGTGGCAGAGCGGCGGTCATGACTTGCTGGTGCTGCCTGAGGGCTCGGAAGCGTGGAGCACGATGAACGAGCCGATGGGCAGGGCGCTCAGGGGTGAGATCGATACCACTGAGGCCATGCAGGAGTCAGCGGCGAAGCTCAACGAGTTGTTCTCACGGCGACCGGACGAGTGGAAGTAACCGGTCCTCTTGCCGCAGATCACGTACCGCTCACTCTCAATCTTGGAGTGAGCGGTACGCTGACTTGGCGTAGCCACATAGTAGGCACGTACGCTGCAACTAAAGGAGTCTAGGTTGACGTTACGCGATCTCTACGAGACTTCAATTCAGCTCGGCATGGCGCTTGACGTGCGGGGCGAAGCCGCGCTGCATCGGCAGATGGCGCAGCGGCGGGAAGAACACGCTGCTTTGCCCGCCTGGCAACAGCCGTATTACGATCAGGAGCGCTTCCGCAATCCCTTTGGCGACGTGCGGATCGTGAACGGCCCGGACGACGTGGAGCTGGAGACTGTTCTGCTCGGTATCAACATTGGCATTGACGAGCTGCTGCTCGCCGACCGGCTGCGCAGCAAGGGTACCAAGATAGACGCCGTGATCGCCCACCACACCACCGGGATCGGCGTGGCGATCTCTCTGGTCCATGACTTTATGCCGGTTTCTATCGATTTCATGGTCGAGGAGGGAGTACCCCGCGCAAAGGCGGAAGAGTGCATCAACCGGTATATCGAGGAGAAGTCGCAATCGCTCGAAGATACGGCGCGTATGGGGCCCGACACGGCCAAGCTGCTTGGCTTTCCGCTGGCCTGCATTCACACTCCGGCGGACTACTATATCGGCGAGGGCGTGCGTCCCGTGGTGGAAGCCGCACAACCGCAGACCGTGGGCGACGTGGTGCAGGCGCTGATGCATATTCCTGAGGTGCAGAGCGCGGCGCACATCGGCGCCGAGCCGCGCGTGATGAGCGGCGAAGAGTCGTGGCCTGCTGGCCGCATTCTGCTCAAGTTTGGCGGCGGCTACATTCTGCCCCCGGATGCCTACACCTTGCTCGGCAAGGCGGGCGTGAACACGGTGCTGCAGATTGGCTGCGCGCCCGCACACGCCCGGGCGGCCCAAGAGGCGGGTGTAGCTATCGTGCGTATCGCCCATGCGGCGTGCGATAATATCGGGATCAACCTGCTGCTGGATGAGGTTGAGCGCCGCCTCGGAACGCTTATCGTAATACCCTGTAACTACTTTGAGAGAATCAAGCGCAACTAGAATTCGTCACAGAGACATATAGTTCTGTGCAATCCTGCCCTTCGACAGGCTTAGGGCGAACGGAAAAGGAAGAGACGCATACGGAAAAGGAATAGATGCGAAGGGATTGGGGAGAGAGGTGAACGGAAGAGAAAGAGACGCGAAGGGAACAGCTAGGAATGTGAATGGAAGGGGAAAGTATCCGTTCGTGCTGAGTGCTGCGCGAAGCCCTTGTCGAAGCACATGTCGGCGTGTCGAGTTGCACTATTAGATAACTTCTAGCATGAATAGACACCTAGAATTTTGACGGTTTCGTATTGAGGGAAAATTTAGCGAGACGTAATGGCTCTACATTACGGGGGCTGGCGCAGGTTGCAAACCTGCGCTACCGTCGCCATTATGCATTGAGACAGGTGTGTTGGGCTGCCAGAACCCTCTCATGGAGACTATCTGGGGAGGCAATGCAATTTCAGTCGTAGCGTGGGAATTAGAACATGACACTGCGTGAACTCTACGAATCGTCCATAGAGATTGGCCGAGAAGTTGATCCGCGAGGCCGAGAAGCCCTTGACCGCCAGCTTGAACAGCGGCGGCAGGAGTATGCTGCGCTGCCGGATTGGCGCAAGCCGTACTACGACCAGGAGCGCTTCAACAATCCCTACGGCGACGTGCGCATCGTGAACGGGCCGGAAGACACTGAACTCACTACCATCCTCATGGGCATAAACATCGGCACGCAGGAGCTCCTGCTGGCAGATAATCTGCGCGGCAGCGGCACGCGGATCGACGCCGTTATCGCCCACCATACCAACGGCATCGGGGTACCGGCGGATACGCTGATCTATGATACGGTGCCCTATCTCGTTGACCTGCTCGAAGGGGCTGGTGTTGCACGGGCCAACGCCGAGCCCCACATCGCGGACATGATGACCGACCGCTGGAACTACGCGGAGGACTTCAACCGCAACGGCATCGACATGGCGAAACTGCTGGAGTTTCCGCTGGCGTGCATCCATACGCCCGCCGACTTCCACCACGGCCAGGGCGTCCGGGGCGCAATTGATAATGCCAATGTAGAAACCGTTGGCGACGTGGTGGAAGCGCTGCTGGCGCTACCGGAGTTCCAGGGCGCGGCGCGCATCGGCGCGATCCCGCGCATAATGGCAGGTGACGCTAATCAACCCGCGGGCCGCACCTTCCACCAGGACGGCGGCGGCTGGCTCTTTCCGGTAGAGGTGATCCCGATGCTGAAAGAGGCCGGTGTCGGCACGTTCGTCACCATCGGCTGCACGTCGGCCCACCAGCGTAAGGCGCAAGAGCTTGGCATGAATTGGGTGCGCATGCCCCACGGCGCTTGCGACAATGTCGGCCTCAACCTTCTGCTCGACAAGGTTGAGCAGCGGCTCGGGCCGCTCAACGTCATCCCTTGTAACTACTTCGAGCGCATTAAGCGCAACGGCAACTGAATTGGGGCGAGGCGTTACAGGCCGGCGACCTTCTTGCTGCGGCCGCCCTCGCCGGTGGAGTGGATGTCGTTAGGCGGCCTCCGCAGTGGTGAGGTTACCGCGGCGGCTGAGTTGCGGGTGCGACAGCGCGTCAGGCGTGTAGTTCGCGCCTCTGCTCGGCGATGACGAATTTCAGCTTCTTGCTCGGACTCAACGTCGGAATCGGGTTGATCTTGAGTTTAGAGTTCGCGGGAGACATCTCTAACGTAAAATAATGGGCGAGCCTAAGAAGGTTGACAGCCAATTGCAGTTCCACCCACCGGAATCCGAGACAGGTGTGCGTGCCCAGCCCGTACGGGGCATAACCGGGACTGCGATGCTCATTGCGCGGAGGCTGGTAGCGGTCAATATCGAAGGAGAACGGATCGGGAAAGACCTTCTCCATGTAATGCGGGGCGGTCTGAGCGATGTAAATGCGTGACCCTTCCGGTATTTTGAAGCCCTCTACCGAAAACGAATTCATCACGTGTCGCACCGACATTGGAATAGTCGGGTATAGACGCATGACCTCCATTAAGACGCGGTGTGTGACGTCAATAGAGTCTGCGGTGAAGTCCTTGGGACTCGGGTCGCCGTTCGCAAACAGCGCCTCGGCCTCACCCCGGATTCTTTCGTAGAGTTCAGGGTGGGAAATTAAGGAGTAGAGCGCGAAGCTAAGCGCATCGCTCACGTACATGCTGGCAATCAGCGGCGCAGCCAGATGGAAACGCAGGTTTGCCTCAGGGAAGAACTGCGGGTCGCTTTCATACAAACTAAGCATGTCATCCGGGAGATCGCGAGGACAATCGGCTCGTTGGGCGGGTGTATGGACACTATCTCAACAGCCGCTTTGATTTCAGGACCACGCGGTCGATAACGAGAGTCGCGAAACTCACCTTTGATTTCTCAGCCAACACTCACGTCTATGGCCTGGGCTACTCGTTCGTGGACATTCACGAGCACTCGATCGGCATGGAAATGCGGCTGTGGGTACTTGCAACCCCTGTCGACGGCACGCTCATAGACGTGTCGCTGGCCTCGCAAATTCGGGAGATTCGCAAGCCGAAGCGCTGGCTCGCAGGCCTGGGGTTTCTCCCGGTGGGGATGCGCGCCCCCTTCATGAACAAGTTCACTGCGTCTCAGCAAGTGCGGGAAGTGCTGCAGGATGAGGTCATCTGGACCCGCAAACGGTACCAGTCCCGCCCCCGTCTCTGCCGTTCCGACGGTGAGATCATGACATATCGACGCTACTGCGCCCAATTCTATCCCGATCCGAGCGAAAACGGCCGCTCGTCTGCCTGATGTCGTAGACCCGGATTAGCACCCATCCGGACAGACAGCCACAACAAAGTCTCCTATTGCGGTACACTTGTATCGTTATATAGAGCAATCAGCTTCGCGCATTGGCGTTTTGCCCGGCCAAGCGCCTGAGCTCTATGGATAGCGAGCGGAGAAGAAGACTCCGCAGTGTGGATTGCGACTGCCGGTCGGCGCCATGCAGAACAGTGAATAAGGAATTGGCCCATGGTTACCTTACGCGACTTGTATGAGACATCCATCGAGATTGGGCGAGAGCTCGATCCCAGAGGCCAAGACGCAATTGAGCGCCAACTACAACAGCGCCGCGACGAGTACGCCGCGCTGCCTGCTTGGGAGCAGGCGATCTACGACCAGGAGCGCTTCCGCAATCCCTACGGCGACGTGCGCATTTCCAACGGCCCGGATGACACGCCCATCCGCACCGCGCTGGTCGGCATCAACATGCACGTGAAGGAGATGCTGCTCGGGGTGCAACTGGCAGCGAGAGGGAGGCCGTTCGACGCGTATATTTCCCACCATACGAACAGTGTTGGTATTTCCGCATCCCTCGTCGCCGACTTCATGGAAGTCAACGTTGATTACCTCGTCTGGGAAGGGGTGCCGGAAGATGAGGCGCACGCCTGCATCTTCGACTTCATGGCGGCACGGCTGCAAGAACACGAAGACATGCACCGCATCGGGCCCGATACGGCGAAGCTGCTAGGGTATCCGCTCGCATGCATTCACACGCCGGTTGACTATGCGCATCGGCAGTACATCAACGCGCTCTTTGCGCGCGAAAAGCCGGAGACGGTCGGCGACGTCGTAGAGCTCATGCTGACGATACCGGAGATGCAGGAAGCCGCGCGGATCGGTGCACTGCCCCGCATCATGACCGGCGATCCGGATCAGCCCGCCGGGCGCATCCACGCGAAGTTTGCCGGTGGCTACGCGCATCCGCCCAGCGCCTTTCCGCTGCTGGCTAAAGCGGGCGTGAACACCGTGGTGCAAGTTTCGGCGGGGTCGGAGACAGTGGCCGCTTGCCGCGAGCACGGCATTGCCGTCGTGCGTCTGCCCCACTACGCTACCGATAACATCGGCGAGAACCTACTCCTCGATGAACTTATGCGCCGCCTGGAGCCGTTCGAAGTCATTCCTTGCAACTATTTCGGCCGGGTCGACCGGGCGGGGGAACTCGCTGAGATGATGGCGGCAGGCCCCATTATCAAGGCACAGGGCAACTGACCTTCAGCCTTTGAGGCAAGAAAATGAGAAATACCCGCCGTCAGGCGGGTATTCCCTTTATGTACTACTGTGTACAGGGTGTGGAACGTTCGCAGTCCTACGGGTTTACGTCGTCGAACACCTCCGTAATCTCGGCGGGCGGCGGGGGTGTCAGAAGAGTGACGGCCACGGCGATGGGGATGGCGATAATGAAGCCCGGGGTGGCCGGTTCGATGTCCATCATTCCGCCGGGACCGCCGGAGAAGTAGCCCCAAATGGAGGCAACCACCGTGCCGGAATTCATGGACGTGAGTGCTCCCCAGAAGTTGAAGCGGCGCCAATAGAGTGCCAGCAGGATAAGGGGGCCGAAGGCAGCGCCCATGCCGCCCCAAGCATAGGAGACGAGATTAAGAACCGAACTGGGATTGATGATACATAAGACGGCTGCGATGATGCCGACCACGACGAGCAGGAAACGACCCACCCAGACGCGGGCAAATGCGCCGAGCACAAAGACGTACCGTTTGGCGTACGCGTAGCGCCGGATGAGCGGTAGGTCGTCAGTTGCCACCGCGGAGGCCAGCAGCAGTTGCGAGTCTGCCGTACTCATTACGGCGGCTATTACGGCTGACAGCAGGAAACCCGCTAGGATTGGCGGGAAGAAAACGGTAGCGGCTACGAGGTAGAGGCGTTCCGGATCGGCGGTTACATCATCGAGCCTTCCAACCTCGCCCAGCGCCGGCAAGGCGACCAGCCCCAGCATGAGGCCAAACAAAAATATGAGCGTAGCCCAAAGCGTGCCAATGTCGCGGCTGGGCCGTATGCGCTCTTCGCTCTCCACCGCCATGAAGCGCTGCAAAATACGCAGCGAGCCAAAGCTGCCCAAGCCCCAGCCGACAGTAGAGAGCAAGAACGTTACGGTGATGCCCTCGCCCGCGGCGTCCGTAAACGGATTCCAGAATCCGGGGGCAGTCTCTTCCAGTCCCTGGAACGGATCAGAGGCAAGGAAAAGCAGCGTAATCGGCAAGATTATAAAGCCGCCCAGCATGATCAGAGCTTGAAAGACGTCGGTGCGGGAGACGGCAAGGAAGCCGCCAATGAAGGTGTAGGAAGCGACGGCAACCAGCGTCACGAGAATGCCCACGATGCTGTCCAGGCCGAATACGGTGTTCAGCAGCTTGGAACCGGCAATCAAGCCGGAACTTACATAGAAGATGATGAAGAAGAGGGCAATTACGGCGGAGAGCGTGCGCAGCACGCCCCATTTGTCTCCGAAACGCCTTTCAAAGAACTCAGGAAACGTAAGGGAGTTATCCGTGGCAATCGTGTACCGGCGCAACCGCTTTGCGTAAATCGTCCACGTCAACCAGAAACCCAAGACGAGGCTAAATACCGTCCAGAGCTCTATGGCGCCGTTCATGAATGCCAGGGCCGGGAAGACCAGCATCGTCCAACCACTAGTAGAGGACGAGCCGGAACTCAACGCCGAGGTGATGGCGCCCACGCGCCGACCGGCGAGCACGTAGTCCGACATCTCCTGCATCTGGCGGCTGCGAAAGACCGCAATGCCGATCAGCGCGGCAAAATACGCCAAGAAGACAATGAGTACCCACGTGGTTAACATGCGCTAGATACCCCTCCCGTGTTTTCATTGCCGTAGCGTACAGAATACTAGCTACATTAGGGTGGGTCTACCCTTCAGAATTAGCAATCGAAAGGCATGGTGGCCCCCCCCCCAGGATCTACCTTATTCCTAATTCCTAGCGGATTCCCTCTCTCTGGTCATGCTGATAGACACGATGGACCGTAACAAGCGTTGCTTTCAACATAGTCACCTGACAAAAGCAAACACCCGCCATTGTGGCGGGTGTATTCTGCATGAACAGTAGTGAGTACTACTCCACGGGTACAGGCTTGATCTTCCCCTCAATCTGAACGAGCCGAACTCTTTCCTCTTTCTTCCCCGATGCTTCTTTTTCCTGCTTTGCAGTATCGCCCGAACTGCCGCTGCGCCATCCGTCACGTGGCCGAGGCTCCTTGTCTTTGCCCTGTATTTCTACGCCATTTCGGTCGTTGTCATACATCATCGCCAAATCCTGTGTGCCGGTGCTGCAATTCCGGTTCATTGAGAATTCGAAATCCTTCTCCTTTGGTAACTACGGCAACTTGCGTTCTCCCACCTACAGTTGCAACTCCAGAAGCAAACCGCGACTTTCCAGATTGTAGATTCACCAAGAATGCTACAAAGTCCACCGCGCTCTGTAGAGGCAAATTCCCATAGTCAAAGCCTAACTTTAATCTGTCCCAGGGAAGATCCACCTCCAACTTGGAGGGTAACACAGTATCTACGTCAGGAGGCAACTCAATTGCATGTTGAGAAAAGACGTTATTCAATATCATCGCCATTGCACTAGTCAATTGTTCATAGTTATCGTCAATCAATTGACCCAGGTGTTTCTCTATCTCTTCCCTTAGGGCACTGTCATAGCCTCGTATCAGCCGCTCAACACTGTCCGCTTGACCATTCCAGGCGATACCAAATTCACCGTCCTCAAACTGATCATACACCTCATTTGCTTTTACGTCAAGGCGATAAACTGAAGGCAACTCATTAGAGACTCCGTAGCCCCCGGCAAGAAAGACCGGTCCAGTCCAGTATTGTTCCGGGATAGAAGAACCTTGGTAATGCTCTAAGAAGTGCTCTCTCATAAAGAGCAGAAATGTTTCAGAGACTTCCTGCGCACTTCTGAAATCTACCCCAAAACGCTTTGAATTAACTAGGAACTCCTCGGCATAGCTTTTCATAGTCCTGTTTTTGAGTTGCGCAATCCCCGAGGTCACGGCAGCAACTGGCGCTGCACCACCATGGATTTGGAATAATTTTGTTACGCCTCCCCATGCATTAGTGACAACTGGTCGAATTGAAGAATAGTCAAGAGCAACCAGTGGTCGGCCGTTCGCATCCTGCATTGGGTTGCCGTCGTCATCCCTGGTTTGGTTCAGTTCGAACGGGTCGACTACGTATTCGATGCTGCTTGCAATGCTATCGCAACCAAGTACTAGTCCTTCGCTGGTTGCTAGGGCGATGTTTATTGTCATCCCGTCCTCCGAGATAAGCTAATTCGTTAGAATAGAACAATTATATGAGTGTGCTTAGTGTATATCAACTCAATAGTAAGGCTCTACTCGCTCAACTGGAGTTGCCCTCTAGTGGGGAATAGACTAACTAAGTCCAAAGTAAGGAAACTGGTATACTCCACTGGTAAACTCAGGTGATTACTAATCCCTTTATTCAGGAGGTTGTCCACTGTGGGCATGCTCATTCTCACCCAGCCGGGTAGCCGCGCGAATACGTACGGACCGTATACTACTGAAGTGCTGAAAGCGGAGGGATTCGCGGACCTTGACGTGCAGCCCATCGGCCACGAGTCGTTGGCGCGGCTGGATGCGTACGACGCGGTGATTCTCACGCCCAGTTTGCCGCGCCGCGCTTACGTCGAGCAGCTCGTGGCCTATGTGAAGGCGGGCGGACGTCTGATCGCGCTGCGACCTTCACGCGTGCTCGCGCTGGAGCTTGGTCTGGCGCCGACGGACACCGCGGCCTATCCGGCGTACGTGCGTCCGCTGCCGGGCAATTCCATAAGCGCCGGGGTGCCGCACGAGTCTATTCAGACCCACATGCCTGCCGACAACTACGAGCCGCTGAAACTGCCGGAAGGCACCCGCGAGATTGCCAGGATTTTCGTCGATGCTGACGTCGAAACGTCATATCCCGCTGTCCTGCATTTCCCTTTGGGTCAAGGACAAGTGGTGGTATTCGGCTACGACCTTGCCCAAGCCGTGGCGCTGATTCGCCAGGGCAATCCGTCCCACTACGGTTGGCGCACCATTGGGTTCGGCAATCCCTACCGGCCCAATGATTCATTTAGCGGCCACCTGGACCCGCGCCGCATGCATCTACCGCAGGCCGACATCCATGCCATGCTGCTCGGCAACGCCATCAATGCCATTGCCAAGAATCCACAGCCGCGTCTTTGGTACTACGACTCGCCCGAAACCAAGAGCATGGTGGTACTGGATTCTGACGATGACTACTCCCCGCTGGAAGCGTTCGAGGCGCTCATGAATGCGGCGGAGGCACACGGCGGCCACGTGACCATCTATCTCATGCTCGGTCCTTCGAAGTACACCATTGCGACGCCGGAACGTGTGGAAGGCTGGCGCGCCCGCGGCCACTCCTTCGGCATTCATCACAACGCCTTTGATCCCAAATACGTCAATGAAGAGCAGGACGCCGTCATGGAAGAGATCGTGCGGCGCGACACCGACTACTTCCGGGAGCACTACGGCGGCGAGACGGTGATCGCCAACCGCAATCACTGCCTCGGCTGGAAGGGGTACGTGGACTTGCCGCGCATCTACGAGGACGTGGGCGTGGTGCTGGATACGAACCTGCTCAGCATCCGCCACGAATGGCTGCAATACACGAACGGCTCGGGGCATCCCGGCAAGTTCGTGGATACCAACGGTGAGATCATCGAGGTCTTCCAGCAACTGACCCAAGCCTACGATGATGCTTCCGTCAAAGCCAAACTCTCGTCGAACCCGGTGGGCGAAGCCAAACAGACGCGCCAGGTGATGCTGGATAAGATGGAGCGCTACTTCAGTCCGCTGACGATGCTTTCGCACCCCGTTTCGTTCTACACGTACAGCAGCGCCTACCAGAACCAATGCTGGGACTACGCGAACGAACTGGGTTTGCCGATTTGGAGCGCGTTCGAGTGGGCGGATTTCGTGCGCGCACGCGACCGGGCGCAAGTGTCGCAGAGCGCCTGGCAAAACGGGAGTTTTTCCTGCCAAGTCTCCGGCAGTTCGCCGAGCGGCAGCTTTACGCTGATGGTCCCCCTGCAGAACGGTGAGACGCCGCGCGCAACGGTGGAAGGCGAGGACGTTGACGTAACCCTGCAGGATGCCTATGGCTGGACGTATGCCCTAGTGCCGGTGCCCATCAGTAGCAACGGTGCGGAGTCGCGGCACGTGGTACTGCAAACATGATAGACTCGTCAATGCAGGATGCCTTCGGATTGCAAGTGTGTTCGTTCAACTGATCAAAGTAGTGAGGAGTTCTTAATGGAATTGACGAGAGAAGAACAAGACCTGCTGCAGAACGCCAAGCGCCAGTTTCCGTTTCCCACCCTTGGCGGCTGGTACACCGAAGCGGAAGTAGACGCCATTAACGCCAGCTTGCGCGAGAGCATGGACTGGACCATCGGCTTTCACGGGCCGGAAGTCACGCAGTTTGAACAAGAGTTTGCGGAGTACTGCGACGTGAAGCACGCGCTTGCGGTGAATTCCTGCGGCACTGGCTTGGACGCGGCCATACATGCCCTCCAACTCGGCCCTGAAGATGAAGTAATTGTGCCCGGTATCACGTTCAAGGCTACGTCGCTCTGTGTGATGGGCGTGGGCGCCAAGGTGGTGCTTGCGGAAATCGATCCGGCCACGTTCAATATCGATCCCAACGACGTTGAGCGCTGCATGACTCCGAATACTCGTGCGATCTTGGCGGTGCACAACAACGGTCTTTCCGCCGATGTGGACGCCCTGGAAGACATCGCACAGCGGCACCCGCACCCCACGCACGGCCCGGTGCCCGTGCTTTGCGACGCTGCGCGCGCAGTCGGAGCAGGGTACAAGGGTACCAAGGTCGGCAAGAAAGGCGCCATGAACATCTTCAGCTTCCAGACCAGCAAGAACATGACGACCCTGGGCGAGGGTGGCATGGTCACGACGGACGATGACGACTACGCCGCATTCGTGAGTAGCATGCGCTCGTTTGGCAGCACGTTGGACAATTGGGGCACGAACTTCCGAATGACTAAGCTGCAAGCGGTGGCCGGTTCCGTCCAGATCACGCGCCTCGACGAGATGAACGAAGCGCGGCGGCAGCGTGTGGCCGATTTCGTCGAGTTAATTGAAGACATCCCCGGCCTGACCCTGCCTATCGAGCCCGAGGGCTACCACCACGTATGGTACGGCTATACGCTGCTGCTCGATGAGGAGTGGGTCGGCGACCCGCGTGACAAGATGGCCGATCGCCTTATCGGCGAGCACGGCGTCGGCACCTGGATCATGAACGCATCGCTGCCGGATTACCACGGCTTCATGGTGAAGATCGGGCACAGGCCGGAAGACGTGCCGGTCTCTACGGACACCGGACGCCGCCTCTTCTGCCCGGCGATCCACCCGCTTATGAGCGATGAAGACTTACGCTACGTGGCGGCCGCTATCAAAGAGAGCATGAATACCGTGGCTGCGGATATGCGCCTTCCGGTAGCGGTGGGCTAACTGGACTACGGCAGGGCTCAAGGTCAAGAGGCTGGCGCACTGCGGTGGAGTTTGATGCCTCTTAAGTTCCTTAGGGACCTATCAGAACGATATGCGGCGAGTCCGTTGTCGCAGCTAAGTTGGCATGTTCGGCGGGTCGCGTGGCGACATGCGTCCGAAACAGACATCGAAAGTGAGAGTGCCGCCTGTGTCTACCGACAGTGATCCAGAGCTTGGCGCTTTGTGTGCCGAAATCAGGGATGACTTCGCTGGCTTGCGCGCTGATTTGCGGTCCATGGAGCGGCGCATGTCGCTGCGGCTGGGCGGACTAGCTGTGGCAGGTGTAGCGGTGCTTGCCGTGCTGGAGTTGATTCCGTAAGAGGCCGTGCAGTGAATTCGTGGTGTATGCGCCTGCAGGTCCAGTGGAGCATTGCGACCTAAGAACCGGAGCACTAATAGAGGAAGCATTCTGCAATGAAGAAAGCGATCGTTCACCCGCTGCGATTTGTCGTGGGGCCGGGAGTAGTTAGCGACGTCGGCGCGCATGCCGCGGCGTTGGGTAGCAAAGCGTTCATTGTCGGCGGTGGTAGGGCTGTTGCGGCGATAAAGGACACGGTCACCGGCGCGCTCGACGAACACGGCATCCCGTATCACATCGAGCACGGCAAGCACGTCGATAAGAAGCGCCCGGAAGTGGATGCGCTGGTGGCGAAGGGCAAGGCGCAAGGCGCGGACGTCGTCATTGCTGCCGGTGGCGGGCGTGTTGTAGACGCGGCCAAGGCCATAGCGCACGAGATGGGCGCGTGGCTCATTAGCGTGCCTACGGTCGCTTCCACCAACGCGACGGCAACCTTTAGCGCCAGCATCGAAGGCGACGCCGATCGCAACGTCTGGTACGTTGGGCCGCATACGGTTATTGCCGACACGCGCATCATTGCCCAAGGCGGCGGGCGCTGGCTGGCTGCCGGTATGGCCGATGCGCTGCCAACGTGGACGGGCGGCCGCATTGGGCGCGAACTACGCCTACGCAGCGGTACTGAACGCATTCTCGGCTTCGATAATGTCTTCCCCACCGGCGCGGCCGTCGCAATTGCGGAATGGACCTACGACACAATTCTGGGTTATGGCGAATCGGCGTACCATGCGTGCGAGCGGGGTGCTGCGACTGAAGCGGTAGACAAGGTCGTGGAAGCCATTGTCTACGGCGGCGGTGTGGCCGGACCGGCGTGCGGCGGGGTAGGCGGTGAGCACGGTGTGCATCCCGGAAAATCGAAACACGCCACCATTGAGAGGGTTCACGGCGAAGAGGTGGCATTCGGCGTTCTGGTTGCGGTCGCGCTCATGCAGCAGCCTGAAGCCGAGGTGCGCAAGCTCATCCGTTTTAACCAGTCGGTCAAGTTGCCCTCGACGTTTTCCGATTTCGGCGTACAAAACGCGACGCGCAGCCTCGTACGCGAGATTGCGGAAGAAATCCTTGGGCCGGGCGGTAAGAGCACCTTTGGCCTCTGGTACGACGTGGACGTAGACTTGCTCACCGACGTGATGGTGGACGTCGACCGCATGGCGTACGAGGAGCAAGGCCGGTAGCGATTTTCAGTGTCGGAACACCCGGCAACTATTGTCCGACGACGGTGTAGGAACAAGACCGGAGGAGATCCCCTCACCCTAACCCTCTCCCCGAGGAGAGGGAACCCGAGGTGCGCGATTGGGGAACGTAGGGCGAGGCCTTTTGCCTTTTCATTTCAGCGAAGTGACGAATAGTCACCGGTGCAATATCCTACACTGGAATTCAAGAAATGATAATAGTCGGTCGTAGCAGTACGCAAAGGATCGAGACTAATGGCCGGTAAACCGCTCTATGTGATCTTCACGCAGGATTGCGAACAGCTCATGCACAATTCTCTGCACGGCGGGCCGGAAGAGTGGGGCGTCAGCGAACGGTCGGTCACGGGCTTTGCGGACACCTTGGAGGATTACGGCTTAAGCGCCACGTTCTTCATCGTGGCGCAGACGGCGGCGGCCCAGCCTGCACTGTACCGGGACTTGGAAAACCGCGGCTTTGAAATCGGCCTGCACATTCATCCGCAGGACACCGGTCTTGGGTACACTGACTATCTCGGCGGATACACGTTCGACGAACAGGTGAGCCTCTTCGACACGGTAACGGACCAGTGGGCAGATGCCATTGGCAAACGTCCGACCACCTTCCGGGGCGGCAATTTCTCTGCAAACGATTATACGTATCCCGCGCTCGTCGCCACGGGTTTCACGCACGGCAGTGTCTCGTCGCCGGGCCGGCAGTACAATGATGCCAAGGCCGTCTGGCAGGGCGCTGTCCCTTTCGCCCACTACGCTCACAAGGCGAACCGTCTCTTTCCCGGAGACCTTGACTTCTACGAGATACCCCTCACCTGCGACCAGGTGCGGCGGCGCGCCCCGCATCTTCCCATGGAACTGCGCATCGAGGGTGGCGACCCGGCAACACATCGGCAGACCATCCGCCAAGCCTGGGCGGACATGGCGGAGTTGGCAGACGAACTGCCCAGGATCATGATGCCCTTCACCCACAACACGCACTTCTACGACGACACCAACGGCGAAAAACGGTTGGCGCTCGATGCCATCGTGGATGAAATCAATACGATAGCCGCGGAAGAGGGCTGCGAGGTCATCGGCGGTACCATTGGCAGCGTCTACGCGGCGGTGGAAGGGATAAGGAATTAGACGGATTCCGCGTTTGTCCTGCACGTGCAGGTAACAGCGCTTAGCAAGCCGGCGCTGCGTGCAGCTCCGCTTGGGCACGCATGTCGTCAATCAGGCTGCTCAGAGAAACGAACCCATTCGATGCTTAATGGGTAAATGGCTGTAGCAAACAGGAGGATATTCCGATGCGGCAAGTGGTTCAGTCAGGAACGCCCACCGAGATGGGTCTCCAGCATGGCGCAGCATTTGCGGACATAATTCCCCTGGCGGTGAAACGGTTCGCGCTGGACCGGGGCTGGAATACGGCGCACGGGAGGCGGGTGCTGCGGCAGGTGGAGCGCAACCTAGACAGAGTGTTCCCTGAGTCTCTGGAGGAACTTCACGCCATTGCGGACGCCGCCAACGTGAATTTCGACGACCTTCTCGCCTACAATGCCTGTCAGGAGATTGGACGCTCGCGCGAAGAATGCACAAATGTCGCGCTGGCGGATACACCCAACGGCACCATCCATTTCAAGTCGAATGACGTGAGCGCCGATATGCAGCAATACCATGTCTTGCAAGAGACGCATCCCGACCGTGGACTCGCCTTCATCGGGGTGAACTACGTCGGTACCACGTGGCTAAATGCGGGCGTAAACGAAGCCGGTCTGACCTACGGCGGCAGCAGCATTCCCAACAACGATAGCGACTGGGATGGTATCCCGTCGAATATGCTTTTACGTTATCTATTGCAGTATTCCGGCACCGTTGACGCGGCTGCCGACATGGTGGCGCGCACGCCCATCATGAACCACGGACTGAACCTCATGTTCACCGATCCCAGCGGCGCAGCTATCGTCGTGGAACGCTCGCCCACCCGCACTGCCGTGCGGCGCATGAACAGCCACACCATCTGGAATACGAACCACTATTTGTGCGACGAGATGCAGGCGGTGCTGAAAAACGACGGCGGGGCGGCAGCCGCCAATAGCCGCGACCGTTTCACGGTGCTCGAGCGGCTGACGGCGGAGCAGCCCCACTCGCTGGAGCAGCTCATGCGGATTGCGCGCACCCATACCGAGCCAGCCGACATCTGCCGACACGGCCCGTTGTCCCATAGCATCATGGGCTACATCATGATTGCGCAGGAACGCAGCCTGTTGGTGAGCGCGGGCTACCCCTGCGAGAATGAGTTCGAGGCGTTTACGTTTTCAAAGGCGCCCGCAGCCGCAGCGTCTTGACGATGGGGTGTACAGCGAGCGGCTGCTGCTGAACTGCGGCTCTTGCCGGCTCATGTGCGGGGATGAAAGTAGTGACGGGCCTTCGTTTCCCGTCACTCCGGCGGAAGCCGGAGTCTAGGGGTACGGCGAAGATGGATTCCGGCTTCCGCCGGAATGACGGAACCGAACGTCTACTGCACCCCATGTCATGGACTTTAGAGACGTAACTTGCATCGTTTTAGTAAATGGCTAATGGATTGACTAGAAGCGCGTTCCATCGAAGGGCCGCTTCTGGGTTTGCTGTTTCTGTTGATGATTGAATTTGGCGACCTTGTGAAACTATTGCGCAATAGCAGTTACCCCATGAGAATCACACTCGACGATTACCGGTACATTGGCACTGAACTAGCTCGGTACATTGCGGCGCACGTACCCGGTCTCGATGCGGCCGTCTATTGCAAGCATCATCTCGGCACGCTCACGCCCGGTTTCAGCGATCACGATCTCCGCACCGTTGCTGCAGCGCCCGATGCTGATACCTGGTTGGCGCTGAGCCGGGCGGGCGGCGAATCGTACGTGGAACTGCTGGAACAGGCGCCCCACTACGCCCGCATCTTGGAGCACCCCCCTGGCTTCATTTGCTCGCCGGACGAGGCGCAGCAACTCTTGCCGCTCATGGGCGAAGTGCGCGACTGGCAACGGATCGGCGGCACGGCGAATGCCCTAGACAAGGTGCTGGCTGAGCAGCCTCCTCAGCTCACGCTGGCGCAGCAGCATGAAGCGTGCGGCAAGTTCAAGATGTTTCTGGTCCCGCGAGCGGAACAGTTCGACCCGCCCATCAATTTGCTGCCGGAGCTCCTGCCCTACTACCCGGTGTATGGCGCGCTGTCGCACTGGTTCTTGCCGGCGGCAAAGCTGGCGTGCAGCTTGCTGCACGATGCGTGGGTACCAACTAAACCGGCGGCGTTGCCGGTATTGCCAGAGATAGTGGGCCCTCAGCCATTGCTAGAGAGGCTAAACACAATCGTCGACGCGGGGTACCGTGTTCAAATGACAGACGACGAGTGTGCCGCCATGGCCGATGAGCTCTTGGAAGTGGTCTACGAGCTACGCGACCGGGTGTCAGAGTATTGTAAGCAATTGCCGCAGCAGTCTTCGTTACAGACGCAGTCTTCGTCGCAGACGCAGTCGCCTGCAGTGGCGGCGCGACAACAGCGGCTGCGATATGCGCTGCAGGCGCTGGCCGGCATACGTGGACGCTACGGCATTGCCGTGTTCTTCCGTCACGCCTCGCCCGAACTCTTCGACGGCGAGTGGCTGCGCATGCACCTCGGCGAAGAAATAGAAGCGCTGAGTACGCAGTTCTTCAGGGCTCTAATAGATGACAAGAGCGCCGATGACGGCCCTATTGTTGAAAAGCTCGGCAGCGCGCTGGACGCTTCTGCTGTGCGAATTGTCAGCGGCCTATACGACGCGATTACGCCTCATGACAACATGAACGATGCTCGGCTCGATGCGCTGATGGCAGTCTGGCCCGAGTACGCTGCGGTGGTGGAAGAGGAATACCGGGCAAGGATCGCCCCCCTATGGCACGAGGCGTGAGCCAAGGCAGCAGAAACCATCTCTTGCCCTTCTGCGAGGTTATGCCACCTGCCATTGTTGCTCAGGCTACTGGCAGTTAAGAGGTTTTCTCTCCGGTAGCGCAGGTTTGCAACCTGCGTCCGTCGCCGCCATGCCGACGGACGGCAACCCACTCTTTCTGCGGCCTTTAGGCTCTCACTTAGAAAGGAACCGGATAGCTCATCCCGTCTTCTAGGAAGCAGAGAAACATTGAATTCAAGCAGGCAGCTCAATTACGAGATGACGTCTGTGCCAAAATTCGGGGGACAATCCCCCGCGCTACGTTTGGACAAACGGCGTGAGAGCGAGCTGGTGAGGACAGAAGCAGAGGTGGCATTCTCTCCGGTAGCGCAGGTTTGCAACCTGCGTCCGCCACCATAATGCCCACGCACGGGATTCCATTTTCCCTGCATGTCTAGACGCCCACTCCGTACCGACTGCGGGGCAGGCGTAGCGCGGAAGTAACGCTACACTTCCGGCTCCCACTCGAAGTCTGCCCGCCGGTTTGAGGAGAGCGAGAAGAACGGCAGTTCGGTTTCAGGGCTGTCGCGCCACCAGAGAAAGCCATCCCACTTGTACGTGGTCCAACCGTGCTCGACCGGCCCCGGAACGAGGGTTGACAGGTGATTGTTGCGGAGGACGAGACCGCAGAAGCGGTAGAGGCCCAGGGGCAGCATCTCTTCGATCCAATCCGGCCCGATCTTCACTTTGTCGGCGTTTGCCCCGGCGACGACTCTCAGGCAACTAAGGGCGCCGTCTCGCCAGGCGTCGTGAATCTCCAGCACACTCTGCGGCACGCCTGTGCGTTCGACGTGCGAATCGGTATCGGCATCCAGCATCACCCACTTTTCGTGTACAGTACTCCAGATTTCGGCTACAAAGTGGCCGTTGTCGTGGAGAGTCGGCTCGGCGGACATCACCCATAGGCGCGCCGGCCAGCCGAGGGCCAAGGCGCACTGCGCCAAGACGACCGCGTAGTGCGTGCAATAGGCATCGGGTTGCGGCTGACCGTGGCCCCGATCGGCGCGCATCCAGGCGAGAATAGTTAGCGCGTCCCACGGGCAGCAGCGGCGAAATTCATGCGGCGCCCGGTGCACCCATTGCACCGCTACCCAGGCGCGCAACGCCAGCATCTGCTCCCATTGCGCCTCTCCGCCTGCAATGATCTCACCAAGACGCTCTTGTTCGCACAAAAGACCTAACTTCGGCTCTGTCGGTTCCTGGTGTGTGAAGGGGTAGGAAGGCACAAGTCTGCAAAGCGATGAGGGCAGTGTGTGTGCGTGCTTTGGCGGTTCGTCGTGGGAGGGGCGTGTTGAACTAAGCGCAATGCTATGAAGCGCAGGGCTTTCACAGCCGTTCTGAGGAGTAAGCACGGCTTGCCACTGAATGAATGGTCCCAGAATAGGAAGCACCTCTGAGTGGGGAATTCCGTCATTCCCGCGAAAGCGGGAATCCATCTGACCTTCCGGCATGGGCGCGGCTGCGTTCACGTCTATCCAGGGCGACTGCTCTAGCGCGGAATGTCCACCACTACGATAGCGCAGCACTATCCTGGAATTGGCGGGAGCCTCGGCGCGCCACTGGAGGCCTAACGGCGGCGTGGCGCCCGCACGGCCTTGATCATCGGTTCCGCCGGGCTCGCCCTGCTGCGGCATTGAGTTTGGAGCGGAGTGCACATTCGAGAACACCCTCGCTTCTTCTAGGTTAATCACCGGACTCGTCAGTGCACCCTGCGCCGGATGTTCCCGCACGCGCACGCGCACCACGTACTCGCCGCACAACGCGCCTTCCAAGCCGAGGCCCGTTGCGCTCCATGACCGACCGCCGTCCGTACTCTTACGGCTGTGCGCGTTGGGTACGCTGGTATCGACCGCAAGTATCCAGGCCTGAGCGGCAGGACTTTCGCAGGAAAAGCGAATGCTGTTCTGTCCCGGAAGCAGCCGCGCTTTCGCTATTCGCACGTGATACCAGGAGAATTCGCCAGCCAATGGCGTGCCGGGTTCCACGGCTTGCATATGACCGTTGACCGTGACCAGCAGCGGCCAGCGATTGTCCTGCTCCTCGCGGGCGTAGAAGTAGCAGTCGACCCATTGGGGGAGAGTCCGGCCCAAGTCAAATGACACCTGGGCCTGAATGTGTTGAAAGAGCTCTTCGCCGTGTTGTGTAGAAAAAGCCCCCGGTTCATGCGCTATCAGGTGGCTGGTAGCGAGGCTCACGGTGCCGTCATCGCCTATGGCAATGCCCCCGTCGCGCGCGCACGTTTCCCAATCAGCTGGCTCGGACCATTCCAACAGCATGTTTGACCTCTTGTTAGCAATACCCAAGCTAGTTTAACTGGCATTAAAACTATTGGCGAATTGAGCCAGGTCTCCGGCAAGCTGCTCGCTTAAGTTCTGCCCGCACTATGACGCTCTCACGTAGGGACTTCCTCGGTCCCGGAGGTAGCGTTGTACCACGTTGGCGAGGGGCAGCGTGGTCAATAGGAACGCCGCGATTTAACGTGCCTAAATCTGTAATTGCAACCGCTGCTACCATGCGAGGCCTAACAGCTCTTGCACCTATGAAGATGGATTCCCGCGTGCGCGGGAATGACGGAAAATTGCTCACCTAGCCTGGTGAAATCCCGCGCCTCTAGGCCTATCTTCTTTTCAAAAACATGAGGAATTAGTAGATATAGACTTGATAGCTTCGCAGGGCTGCGTTTCTCGTCATTCCGAGTGCAGAGCCGAATAATATTCGCGGAATCTAGATATCCCCGCACTCTAGATTCTTCGTTGCTGCGCTCCTCAGTATGACAGATGAGGTACGGCTTCGGGCGTTAGTACGTGCGATGTTTCGCATATCCGTAAGGTCTAAGTGCAAATCTACTATTACCGAAAACATGCTTGTATGCCGACCATCGAACGAGTACAGTACAAGTGCGCAAATAAGAACTGAGGAGCATTCACCATGGCGGTAGCGGCAATTGCAGAAGTGGAAGAGGCGATAGCAGCGCAGCCGGTCATCGATACGCACGAGCACACCTTTTCCGAGGCAGACCGGCGGCAGCGGTCGCTAGATCTGCTCTCTCCTGAGATGCATCACTACGTCGGCAGCGACCTGGTTTCCGCCGGTTTGACACCGACCGAAAAGGCGCAGATGTACGATCAAAGCCGGGACCTCGCCGACCGCTGGGAAGTCTTCTTACGCTACTGGAAATATGCACGTACGACCGGCTACGGCAAGGCTTTGCACATCGCATGCCGCGATCTCTTTGGTGTGGACGACCTCATGTCGGCAGCGCCGTCACTTGACGGCTATCGGCGCGTTAACGAGCAATTGACAGCCTCGAAGCAGCATGAAGCGTGGTACCGGTACATCCTGCGCGAGCGTGGGAACATCGTGCTGGCGATTCCCGATGTGCAGTCCACGCAGGTGGACAAGACGCTGTTTGCGCCGGCCATGCGCTTCGATTCTTTTGTAACTGCGGGAAGCCGTGCCGGTGTTTCGGCGTTGGAACGGCAGACCGGCCAAAGCATCTTTGATCTGGACGATCTTGTGTCTGCCCTGGGCGTTGCTTATGCCAAGGCCAAGGAAGAGGGCATGGTGACCGTCAAGAGCGGACTGGCCTACCGGCGCATTCTGAGCTACGACAACGTGCCGCGCTCTGCCGCCGAGCAACTCTTTGCGCAAGTGGTCGCAGGCACTCGATCACAGGGCGGCGGCATGACGCAGGACGGCCTGACCTTTACGGAATGCAAGCCGCTGCAGGACTACATGATGCACCAGGTCGTGCGGCTCTGTATCGAGCACGGTATTCCGATGCAAATTCATACCGGCCTGCACGCCGGCAACGGCAACATTATCACGAATAGCAACCCGACACACCTCGTAAACCTCTTCATCCAGTATCCGCAGGCGCGTTTCGACATCTTCCACGCCGGCTACCCGTACCAGAGCGAACTCGCCACACTCGCTAAGAACTTCCAGAACGTCTACATCGACCTCTGCTGGGTGCACATCATCAGCCCGTACGTGGCACGGGCGACGTTGCATGAATGGCTGGAGACCATACCCCATAACAAGATCTTTGGCTTTGGCGGCGACTACGGTCCTGTCGAGCTAGCGTACGGCCATAGTGTGATGGCGCGGGAGAACGTTGCCCGGGTGCTGAGCGAGAAGGTGGAAGAAGGGCTCTATTCTGTAGACCAAGCCAGAATCGTTGGCGCCCGGCTGCTGCACGACAATGCCAACGAGTTCTTTGGGCTTGGGCAAGAGAATCTTGTACCGTAAGTTAGATTTCGCTGTGACCTAGCCAGCCGCAGTGATAAGTGAGAATAGGGCTGCCACTCCTTGACCGTCATTCCGGCGAAAGCCGGAATCCAGGGTGTGGGTGGCGAAGATGGATTCCCGCTTGCGCGGGAATGACGGAGACGGCGTTCTGTTTTCGAACAAGTGACGGAGGTCGACTCAGTATAGTCATGATAGTGATGAAGGTCG
The DNA here is from genome assembly GCA_965219505.1 of Chloroflexota bacterium. GTDB lineage: Bacteria > Chloroflexota > UBA11872 > VXOZ01 > VXOZ01 > VXOZ01. Next base: position 295,938 of record OZ244775.1, read on the forward strand.
ATTGCCCGCTTTCAAATCAGCGGCCTTTGAGCGAGCATTGCTCTACTTCGCAACAAGGAGTCCAATATTGAGCAAGCATTTCGGCAACTGGAGAAACGGTGGTGATACCGACCCGCAAGAACGGCCGAACGTGCTCTTCATCATGGCGGACCAGATGCGGTGGGACGTGCTCAGTTGCGCGGGCCATCCGATTTGTAGGACTCCCGTACTCGACGGCATGGCGGCACGAGGTGTGCGCTTTGCCAACTTCTATACAGCGGCGCCGACTTGTACACCGGCGCGCTACTCGATCTTCAATGGGCGGCACGTCCACGTGCATAACGGCTGGAGCAACGGCTGGCCCACGCAGGATGGCGAAATCTTCCTACCTTCCATCCTGAAGCACTACGGCTACGCGACGGCCATCGCCGGCAAACTGCACTTCGCGCCAAAGGAAGAATCGTTCGGCTTTGACGATTTTCGTTCGTTTCGCGCCGAAGGCCCGACACCGGAAAGAGGCTACGACGCCTATATGACGAGGAAGTACGGCGAGTACACGCGCGATAGGATCGAAGAAGGTACGGGGGGCAAAGGCGTGGGGCGTTTCGCCGATCCGCCGGAAGATTACGATACGAGTTGGATTACGACCCAAACCCTCGAAGCCCTTGATGGGCTTGAGCAGAGCGGAAAGCCGTGGTTTCTCTTTTCCAGCTACCATGATCCCCACTCGCCCTTCGTCGAGCCCGAACCGTACTTCTCTATGTACGATCGGGAATCCATCCCGCTGCGTACGATTCCGCCCGAAATTCGTAGGCTGCGCAGGGACGCGCGGGGCACACAGGAGCGGGCCCACGTGATCGATGATCCGGAAGTAGTGCAAGCGGTTACGGCGATGTACTATGCAGCCACCACGCATGTGGACCACGATATCGGCATCCTCATGGCTGCACTTGAGGAACGCGGCTTGGCAGACAACACAGTCGTGCTCTTCCTCTCCGATCATGGCGATATGATGGGCGATCGCGGTCGGATGAATAAACAGGTGATGTACGAAGGCGCGGCGCACGTGCCGCTCGTTGTGCAGGCCCCAGAGTCCATCCACCCGGCATTGAATCCGGGTCGTGTCGTTGACGAGATCACCGGCCACGTGGACATTCTGCCGACCGTACTCGAACTCTGCGGCCTACCCGTCCCACAGGGCGTACAGGGTAAGAACCTCGTGCCACTGTGTGCCGGCAACGCCGCCGGTTGGCCCAATGAGGCATTCTCATCGGTGAGGGCTGCGCCGTTCGTGCGCCAGGAAGCGTATATGGTCGGCAAGAAGCGTATGGTGCGCACGCCTGAGCATAAATTGATTGACTACGGCGCGGACTTCCGCACGCGGTGGGAGCTCTTTGACATGGCTGAGGATCCCGGAGAGATGCACAATCTGGCTGACGATCCTGCGCATAGCTCCGTTCTGAGCGCGTTGGCGGCGCGGCTCGACGAGTGGCAGGCCGAAACGCCCTCAACAGTAAAAGTGCCCGGTATGCCCACACCGAGCTACTCGTTCATCCCTGCGGAACGCCGAGCGGAATTGGACGCGGCTTGGGAGGCTAACATGCGCCGTTCGGCGGCGATGCGCTGGCCGCAGTAATCAGGTAGGAAAGCAAATTCCGGCCCGTAGTTACGTGCGTGCCTAAAGTCAAAGTAAGCATGCAATCCGCTAAGGAGTCTCAACGTGAATGAGCAATCCGGCAACGGGCAAGGCGAGCATGGTGGCGTCGAGCAGCAGCCGAACGTGCTCATGATCATGACGGACCAGATGCGCTGGGACCTGCTCAGTTGCGCGGGGCATCCCATTTGCAAGACTCCGGTGCTCGACGGCATGGCCGCACGCGGCGTGCGCTTTGCAAATTTCTACAGTGCGGCGCCGATTTGCACGCCGGCGCGCTACTCAGTGTTCAATGGCCGCCACGTCGACGTCCATGACGGCTGGTGGAACGGCCTCCCTACGGGGGATGGCGAGGTCTTTCTGCCGTCGATCCTGCAGCACTACGGCTATGCGACGGCAATTGCGGGCAAGCTGCATTTCGATCCAGTTGAGGACTCGTTTGGCTTCGACGACTTCCGCACGTTTCGGGCCGAGGGCCCGACACCGGAACGCGGGTACGAAGCGTACATGAAGGGCAAGTACGGCGCGTGGAAGCGCGACAGAATTGAAGAGGGCACCTGCCCGTGGCCCGGAGATCCGCACGGGGCAGGCGTGGGGCTATTCGCCGATCCGCCGGAAGACAACGATACAAGCTGGATTACGCGGCAGACTCTCGAGGCTCTCGACCTGCTGGAGGAAAGCGGCAAGCCATGGTTCCTCTTTGCCAGCTACCATGACCCCCACTCGCCCTTCGTCGAGCCCGAGCCGTACTACTCGATGTACGATCGGGAGTCCATTCAGTTACCCGCAATTCCACCCGAAATTGGCAGGCTGCGTAGGGATGCGCGCGGTACCCAGGAAGTGGCGCACCTGATCGACGATCCTGAGATGCTGCGCGAGATTACGGCGATCTACTACGCGGCAACGACCCATGTGGACCACGACATAGGCACGGTCTTGGCGGCACTCGACGAGCGCGGATTGACAGACAATACAATCATCCTCTTCCTCTCCGATCACGGCGACATGATGGGCGACCACGGCCGCATGTATAAGCAGGTGATGCACGAAGGCGCGACGCACGTGCCGCTGATTGTGCAGGCGCATGAGACCATTCTTCCGTGGCTGACACCCGGACGTGTGGTGAATGAAGTGACCGGGCACGTTGACATTGTGCCTACCGTGCTCGACCTCTGCGGCTTGCCGGTCCCGCAGGGCCTACAGGGCAGGAGCCTAGCGCCACTGTGCGCCGGAAACAGCGCGGGTTGGCCGAATGAAGCATTCTCATGGATGCTCGGCGTGCCGTACACGCGGCAAGAAGCCTACATGCTTGGCAGGAAGCGCATGTTGCGGACGCCTGAATTCAAGCTGATCGATTACGGAGCGGACTTCCGCATGCGGTGGGAACTCTTTGACATGGCCGACGACCCGGCAGAGATGCACAATCTGGCTGACGATCCTGCACACAGTTCTGTTCTCTGCGCGTTGGCGGCGAGACTCGACGAGTGGGAAGCTGAATCACCCCCACTAATCCAAATCCCCGGTATGCCCACACCGAGTTATTCCTACCTGCCTGCGGAGCAGCGGGCAGAGTTTAAGGCAGTGTGGGATGCCGGTTTGCGCCGTCAGGCCGCCTGGCGGTGGTCGGCGACTTCGTCGAAGTCGCAGTAGGCGGGCAGGGCAATGAAACGCCGCCAGTGGGATTAGACTATAGCGGTGCCGAGAGACGAGGCAATTTGCAGACCTGTGTACAGTGCCTTAGTCTGACCCTTTTAAATGTGTGCGGTAAATCGCTGACAGACTTGATGGAAGGAAAACGGGATGGCTACGCCCGGTCTGCCTTGGTTACCTGTCATTCCGAACGGAGCGTAGCGCAGAGAGGAATCTAGGGTGCTACGCCTATTGGGCTGAGTGCGGCATGGACCCCAGATTCCTCGCTGCGCTCCGAATGACATAAAGGCTGTCCTGAAATAAAATAAAATCTAATTTTGCTCAATCCGTAGTCTCATTCAATTTGGACATATATGAAGAACCATAGTCAAAACAACGGCCAAAGGGTGTCGTGTACCGTATGAGGAGTTCACATGCGTGCGCTGTATGCAAATAACCGGGGAGAAACCTACCTGAAAGAGGTGCCGGGCCCTGAGCTTGGAGAAACCGGAGTTCTGATTGAGACCGTTACCTCGGTGCTGGGCACCGGATCGGAAGTTGGTAACGTGAGCCGCGCCCGCCGGGCCGTGCAAGATGGTAGCGACCCTGGCGCGTTGAGTGAACGTCCCATGAGCTACCAGTCGGCGGGTCGCGTGGTTGCCGTCACCCCTGACCTGGAGTCGCACTATGCGCCGGGCGACCGGGTGGTGGCGGTGGGGGGCGGCTTTGCACCCCATGCAGAACGCGCCTTTCTAACACGGCACAATTTCGCCAAGATCCCGGACGCCTTGGATACGGCGGAAGCCGCCACCGCGAACATCGGTCTCACCGCGCTGCACGCCATTCGCCGCGCACAGTTGCTGCCGGGGGAGACTGCCGCTGTGATCGGCATGGGGCTGGTGGGCCAGATGATCGCCCAGATGGTGCGGATGATGGGCGGCCGGGCCATCGGCATCGACCTCATCCCCTATCGTTTGGAGAAGGCGCGGGAGTTGGGCATAGACCTGGCATTGCAGGGCGACGCGGACACGCTGGCCGCGGCGGTGGCGGACTATACGTGCGGCCTGGGCGTGGACGCATCGTTCGTGGCTGCGGGCGGCGGGCCGGAGCCGGGCCGCTTAGGTATCCGCTTGGTGCGGCAGAGCGGACGCGTCATGATGATTGGCGGCCTCGTGCCGGACTTCACGGTGGCGCACCCGGATGCCAACCCCCATACTAAGGAGATCGACATTCGGTGGGTGTTCGGCCGTGGGCCGGGCAGCCGCGATCAGGACTACCTGCATGCCCGCACCGACTATCCCAACCGCTTCGTGCAGTGGGACCAGGAGCGAAATCTCTACGCGTTGCTGGGGATGCAGGCGAGCGGCGGCGTTCGTGTCGGCCCTCTCCTGACGCACCGCTTCCCATTTGCCGATGCGTCAAAGGCCGTGGACCTTCTCATCGAGCATCCCGACGAGGCGCTGGCCGTCGTGCTGGAGTATTGAGACTAAGGCCGATAGTATGGAATTCGTCAATGCTAAGGGAAGAGACTGCGGCCGAGCGCGTCAGGCCCATGCGCAATCGGCCCCGTGCACGATGCGGAGCGGGCTCTGAGCATGTCGCAGGGCTGCCCATGATTCGACAAGCTCTCCGCAAGCGGTTTCATGTGCATCAATCGAATTCTCCCCAAGGACCTCGCGCGCGCTTAAGGCGGCTGCTCTCTTCCCTGAGTCGACTTGGCAGCGTTCAATCGAGCAGAATGAGCAGCCATACGATGACCGCAGTAGCTAAGGAGACCAGCACTGCCGCTGCGGCCATGTCCTTGGCCTTGCGGGAGAGTTCGTGGTGCTCGGGGCCGATGCGGTCGACGGTCATCTCGATCGCGGCGTTCACTAGCTCGGTAATGAGTAGTAGGAGCAAGACGCCAATCATCAGCGCGCGCTCGACACCGTTTTCTCCCAGCCAGAGGGCAAGCGGAGTCATGACCAGGAGTATGAGCACTTCCTGACGAATGGATACCTGGCTGCGGAACGCATCACGAAACCCACTGAGGGCATGCTTTGTCGCCCGCAATAGCCGGAGGATGTCGAATTCACTGCTCGTCACAAGGAGTAATGACTCCCGCCACCGAGACGTATCTGCGGCACAGTAGGAGTGCCGTCCCTGTGCTTGCGGAGGTTGCAAACCGGCGCCGGAGGCTGTGCACACTCGCTTGGAGACCTTCGCGTAATTGTGCGAGACCGGTGGTGTCTGGACTGGATCAAGCCGAATTCCCCCTCACCCCAACCCTCTCCCGAGGGAGAGGGAGCTTTGCCTAGGTCTCTCACTCCGACTCTCTCATGTGGGAAAGGGAGTCTTGGCTAGGTCCCTCATCCCGACCCTCTTCCGAGTGATAGGGGTCTCCTCGCCTGCAGGCTCGGGTTGTGCAAAGGTCCCCAAAGGTGGTTTTGCGCCAAGCGCCCCGTTGTTCAGGCGCGACCTCCCAATTGTTACTCATTGCTAACGCTGTACCCTCGTGCTCTATCAGGCAGAGCGCTGGGCTTGCCGAGCGCATCTGCCATGGCGCGGATGTGGTAGGGCAGCATGCCGCAGCAGGCGCCGATGAACTCGATGCCGACGCTCTCGGCTTCCTTGGCGTATTCCGCTACGGCGAAGCGCGTCAGCACACGCGGCTCGACGGTGGTCCAGAGGCCCGGCACGACGATTTCGCGGTTGTACACCGCGCCCGGTTCCAGCTCGTAGGCCGTGGGCTGCGCACACATGGGCACGTCTACCGCTTTGCGCATTTCGCGCGCCAGCGGCAGCAGAGTCTGGGGTGGTCGGTGGACAGTTGATGCCCACCACGTCGGCGCCGTTATCTACGAGCCGCATGGCCCCTTCCGCCGGCGAGAGGCCGTCGCAAGTCACGTCGTTCTCCTGGTAGGTGAGCGTGACGACGGCGGGGATGCCGGCTTGCTTGATAAATGGGATGGCAATACTCGCCTCTGCCACCGTGTGGAACGTTTCGACGATGAAGAGATCGACACCGGCTGCCACCTGCTGGCCGACGCGCCGGTCGAAGAATGCCGCGACTTCACGGCGGTCGGCGGCGCTGAGTTGCGGGCGGCGTTTGCCGAAGTACGGGCTGAGAGTGCCAGCCACGTAGCGGTCCGGTCCGGCGGCCTCTCGCGCCAGCGCCACCGCCGTGCGGTGCAACTCCTCTTCGCGGTCTATCCTGCCCACGCCCCACGCCATGGCTTGCAAGACCTCAGCGCCCGCCCGGGCAAACTCCCGATGGAGTTCCAAAACACCGTCAGGATGGTCGAGCACGGCCATCGGCACGCCTCCCCGGTAACTGCCAAGGCAGCGCCGCTCAAGCTCCAGAAAGTACCCGCCGTCGCCCAGCACCGGGCCCTGTCCCAAGCGTTCCAGAAAGTCTTGTGGCACTGCGGTGCTCCTTTCGATCCGTGCGGTCTTCCCTGATTTTGCCTGAGCTTTCAACGCGCATCATGTCCCAAAGACATATGGAACCCATCCGCTTCTCACATTGTGCACCAAACGCGCAACTGCTGTTTCGGGTTCATCCTCTCCCATGCCGTCGGCGCTCCGATAACAGGGTGCATTTGCTTGGCGCTGCTGCGTGGTTTCAAGCCCGCGGCACGCTGTGCCAAGAGGCGAGCGCGCCAGAGCATGTTCGCTCAGCGGACGAGGCCCGCGGTAGATCGTACATACTTTATGGAGCCGGAGAATGGGAGTGTAGAAAACGAAACATGGCGTGCCACAATTGATGGTACGTTTGTCACGTGGTAGCCTAAAGACTGATTGCGGTCTGTATGTTGGTGCGGCCGCGTGGGAAGAGCGGACTACCGGCGAAAGCAATTCAGCAATTGGCCGGATGCTGCTTCTGTCATGTGGTTTGCTCCACTCTCAAGCATCCCGCACTCGCAAGAGTGACTTTCAAGAATCGGAGCAAGCTAGAGTGACTGAGCCGCTGTTGGCTGCGTTCGCAGAAGTAGACATAACCCCCGCCGCAGAGACGACACAAGACGGTAAACGGAGGCGGCGCAGCTTCACCGTGCACGATCCGCTCATGGCACGCCTGTGCGTACTGCGGCAAGGCGAGCAGACTGCGGTATTGGCGGGAGTTGACGTATTCGAGCTAGCCGGCGGCTTCGAGGAGCGAGTAAGTGACCACTTGGCGGGAACCGGCATCGGCAGCGAGTCACTGCTCTTTTCACCCACCCACGTGGGCATGTCGCCGATTTCACACTACGGCGCGTACATTATCGTATTTGCCCAGGACTTGATTATCAATGACTTCGAGGCTAAATGTGCGGCGCGTATCGCTGCGGGCATCCGCGAAGCGCTGGACCGACTCACGCCGGTGCACGTCGCCGTTGGAGTAGGGCACGCGCCGGAACTCACCCGCAATCGCCGTTGGATTAAGCCTGACGGCGCCGTGGAGATGGTGGGCCTGAAGTCGCCGCTTCCCACCAACACCGATTGGGCCGAACAAGGCATCGACGATGCAGTGCGCGTCGTCCGCTTTGATACTGTGGCAGGGGAGCAACTTGGGGCGCTCGTGAATTTTGGCTGCCACGCACTCTGTTCGGATGATCGCTATGGGCACATTACGGCAGATTATCCCCAGCACGTGGCGGCGGTGTTTCGCAAGGTAGCGGGCATTCCCGTCGTCTTTACACAGGGCAGTATCGGCGAACAAATACCAATTGAGGCGGAAGGCGCCCACTCCGCCCGCCGCATCGGACACGCGCTCGGCGCACGGGCGCTCTATGTCTTTGAACAGATCGCGCCCAGTGAGACACCGGTACTGGCAATTCACCGCGGGGAGGCAACCGTACCGGCGCGGCTGGTGGCAGAGGAACCGGAAGCAATGCGCTTAAACCTGCGCAACTCCCGCGCTCGCTACCGCCGATACCTCTATGAACGCTTCCACGAGAACCCTTCCATTTCGTACCCGATTCGCGTGGTTACGCTCGGCGATGAGCTAGCGCTCGTAGGGCTGCCCGGCGAGATGTTCCATGAAACTGTGCTCGCCATTCAAGAGGCGTCGCCATTTGCGCACACGATTGTGCTCAGCCGAGCCTCGCGCGACGTGGGCTACGTGCCGGTGCCCAGCGCGTTTGCCCAAGGCGGCATGGAGCCGGCGCTCACATCGTTGACGCCGGAATCCGAGCCGGTTATTCGGCAAAGCGCACTTGAACAGCTTTACCGTTGCAGAGGGGCGGTATTGGCGTAGCCTAGGGGCTGAGGCTGAGCCATGGCGCGGCCAGTTCATTCGGGGAGCGGTCCACTGGTTTTCAGCGGCAACGGATGATGTTGGACGCAAACGTCAAGGCTGTGGGTCCTAAGACCCACAGCCTTTCGATTCCCCGTACCTTGCCTGTGGTAGAGGGATTCAATTTCCCTTCGCAAGGAACATTGAAATGCAAGCTAACGAGCCTTTAGGGGATCGCTAACTCGCTGAGTTGTCGCGTACTACCAGGAACGCGGTCGATTGAATTCGCGGGGGCGCCGCTCGCCGCGTGGGCGTGCTTGGTTGACGTTGAGCGCGCGACCGCCCATGTCCTTCTGGTTGAGGCCGCTAATCGCTGCTTCGGCTTCTGCCTGAGATGACATCTCGACAAAGCCAAAGCCTCGTGAGCGACCGGTGTCACGGTCCATAATGACGGAAGCCGATGCTACGTCGCCAAACTCGGCAAACAGCTCCCGAAGTTCATCATCAGTCGTCGTATAGGGAAGATTCCCTACATAGATATTCACTGTCGGTTCCTTTTCTCAGACTGCCACCTGACGCCGCTGGTCAGCAGACTCAATCTCATATTACAAAAAAACATCGTGGTGCACTTCATGCACCTCTACCTGCACGGCGTTGCCGGTGCGCTACACTTTGGAGAGAATGACCGCCACACTTTTGCAGGTAGCCACTCTACGCTCCCAGCGATGCGCTAAAACCTCATCTGCGGTATCAACACTCCTTTCCTACAACACGCCTGGAAAGGTAAACGGACACTAATCCTCAAACGAAAACTCGCAATCGGGCGACGCGCTAAGGCGAGACCGCAGACTCAACCTCTTTGCGTTCCATCTAGCACCGACGCTATACCAGGCCTACATACGTACTCCATCTACTCTACCACTTTCTAAGAGTTTTGCAAGTGTACTTTGCAGGTCAAGTACTTTCATTTGCGATTATTTTCGCGAAATAACGTCCTTGGCGCGACAGTCCCGCCCGCAAGAGGCTGATGAGTGCGCATTGCACCGGTGTGATCAGCGACTACCAAGTACCTCTTCGCTCAGGGCATTGAATTCTTACCGATGGCGCGGCGAGGCTGCACGGCACTTCTTGCGGAGTAGGAACACTGTCACCATGGCTGTATGTGTACGATCCCAAAAGGAGGAATGGCCGGCGAGGGCCGACACTTGCCACATCATCTTGCGGTATGAGCTACCGGCGGCTTAATGTCTCTCGCCACGACCCGGTAGGTGTTGGCACGCCAGAGGAGATTCAGACTGGAGCAGCCGTGCAGCATTGCTCAAGGTTCTAAGAGCCTGTTTACAGTCGTTTTGTCTGCACGAGCAACGTTCGCCCTGAGCTTGTCGAAGGGTGAATGGAACCGCCGTTAAATTCGCAAATAACCGTTCATGCTTCGACAGGCTCAGCACGAACGGTTTTCATCGGCTTTGTAGGCTCCCTCTAAGAAGATCGTAAACAGGCTCTAAGAGAAGAAGCCATGACTGCACTTTGAAGCTGTATTGCTGGATGGTCAACCCTATTGGCTACAATCCCTGGTCAAGCGCTGGGCTGCGGCGCGATCGGAATAGCGGATACTAGCATCCGCATCTATCAGCAACGCGAAAAGATACTCCTGAGCAACGGTGTCACACGGGAACACGCCTGCTAGCCGCCAGAGGCTGCAAACAGATTTCGTCGTCGCTTCATCAGAAGAAAAGAGGCTTAGGAGTCATTTTCCTTGAGGTATTCGATCGCGCCGCGCACTACGCCGAAGCGGCCTTCGCCTACCTTTGACATGCGTATGTCGCCCTGCCGGTCGATGAGGTAGAGGGTCGGCCAGGCGCGATTCCCGAATGCGCGCCACACCTTGAAGTCGTTATCGATGGCAACGGGATACGGCACGCCGAGCCGCTCCACGGCATTGCGCACGTTTTCTAATTGCTTTTCGTGACTGAATTCCGGCGTATGGATGCTGATCAACTTGAAGCTATCGTCCGCGTAGGTTTCATGTATATCCACCAGACCGGGGATATCGTTACGGCAGTTGATTCAGCCATAGGTCCAAAAGGCGATTCCAATGGCTGAATTGCCCTGCAGACTAGCCAGCGTAATGGGCTCCGAGTTGATCCACGTCGTCGAGCTGATCTCCGGCGCTTCGCCGAGCACGGGCAGATTCTCGACGTCAATTGTTCCGTTGTCGCCCCGTTGCCAGAGCGAAGAAACACTACACGCGCTCAGGCCGGCAGCCGCAGCGCCGGTAGCAAGGCCGTGAAGTAGATTTCGTCTCCGCATGAGTATTCTCCTCTTCAGCCATTGCACTTTCTTTTGTATCGAGCGGGCTTACCGCCCAATTACCCGCCCTTCGACAGGCTCAGGGCGAACGGATTCGGCTCCCGCTCAACCTTTTGCAACAGGCGACTGCGTCAGCCCCAGGACAAGAAGTGCACGAGGCAGTCAAGGTAAACCACCTGTTACCTACGTCCAGAATATAGAGTTATGCGCCGACGGAAAAGTACGCAAGGCTACAATTCGCTCAACGTCTAGCAACACTGGGCCAAACTCATTTCGTATCTAAGCCTAATCGGTACACCGCGAGACTACCCCACCACCACGTTAATCAAGCGGCCGGGCACGTATTTCACCAGCTTCACTTCTCGGCCGTTTAAGAACTGCTGCACGCGCTCGCTTTCCAGCGCCAGCGTACGGGCGCCTTCTTCATCCAGCGAGACGCTGGCCTCGATGGTGTCGCGCACCTTACCGTTCACCTGGATAACGAGGGTAAACGTCTCCTCTTGGATGAGCGACTCGTCAAATTCCGGCCAGTCTTGCTGATGGACGGAATACTCGTGTCCCCAGCGCTCCCAGGCTTCTTCGGCCAAGTGAGGCGCTACCGGCGCCAGTACGAAGAGGAATTGTTCCATGGCCTGCTTCCAGGTCTCGGTAGCCGCCAACTCCGGCGTGTAGACCTTGTAGAGCCAATTCGTGAACTCCATGAAGTATGCGATCATGGTGTTGAACTTGAGCGCGTCGATGTCCTCACCGGCGCGTTTGATCACGCGATTGATCCAGCGGGTCAGCTCCGGCTCGGCCTGGTCTACGGGCAAGGGCTCACTGCCCTGCTCGACGCGGCCCAGCAGCATGTTCCACACGCGCACCAGCCAGCGGCGAGACCCGGGAATGCCCTCGCTGTTCCAGCTAATGTTCTGGTCGAAGGGACCCATGAAGAGTTCGTACACGCGCAAGGCATCTACGCCGTGCGCCTCCACCATTTCGTCCGGACCGATGACATTGCCCCGACTCTTCGACATTCTGCTCCCGTCCGGGGCCAAGACCACGCCCTGATGCCGCAACTTAGCGAACGGCTCGTTGAAGTCGATCAGCATCGCGTCCTTGATTACCTTGGTCCAGAAGCGCGCGTAGATCAGGTGCATGGTGGCGTGTTCGGCGCCGCCAACGTAGAGGTCCACCGGCAACCAATGGCGCGCCTTATCGAGGCCGAACGGCAACTCGTCGTTCTGCGGATCGGCAAAACGCAGGAAGTACCACGACGAGCACGCGAAGGTATCCATCGTATCCGTCTCGCGCTCGGCGGGGCCGCCGCAGTCGGGGCACGTGGTGGCCATGAATGAGCCCACCTTGGCGAGCGGCGAGCGGCCGTCTCCCGTCGGTTGGAAGTCCGCGATTTCCGGCAACAGCACGGGCAGCTTTGGCGTCGGCATCTCCACCCAGCCGCACTTGGGGCACTTGACCATGGGAATGGGCGCGCCCCAGTAGCGCTGGCGCGAGATCAACCAGTCGCGCATGCGGAACTGCACCTTGGCGCCGCCCAGCTCGCGCTCTTTCAGCCACTCCGTTATTTTTTCTCCACCCACTGTGGAAGTTTCTCCGTCGAAGCTGCCGGAGTTGACCAACGTACCCTCGCCCTCGTAGGCGTCCGAGACATCCCAATCGACCTCATACGGTGGTTGCACGACCACGCGCACGTCCAAGCCGAACTTCTGCGCAAATTCGAAGTCGCGCTGGTCGTGGGCAGGCACGGCCATGATCGCGCCGGTACCGTACGTCACTAATACGTAGTCGGCGATCCAAATAGGGATGTGTTCGTCATTGACCGGATTGATCGCGTAGGAACCGGTAAAGACACCGGACTTTTCGCGCTCGGCGGATTGACGCTCGGTCTCCGCCGTGCGCGCCGCGGCAGCCACGTAGCGGTCCACGGCCTCCTGCTGATCCGGCTTGGTGAGCTTCCCTACGAGCTCGTGCTCCGGCGCCAAGACCATGAACGTAGCGCCAAAGAGCGTATCGGCGCGCGTGGTGAAGACCCGCAGCTCATCGCCAAGATTGGTCAGGAAGACCGCCTCCATTCCCTCGCTGCGGCCGATCCAGTTGCGTTGCATCTCTTTGGTGGATTCCGGCCAATCGATTTTTTCCAAATCGTTGAGCAACCGGTCCGCGTAGTCCGTAATCTTGAAGTACCATTGTTCCAGGCTCTTTTTTTCCACCAAGAAGTCGCAGCGCCAGCAGCGGCCGTCGTGCACCTGCTCGTTCGCCAGGATGGTCTGACACGAGGGGCACCACCACTGCATACCTTTGGCCTTGTAGGCCAGGCCGCGGCGGTGGATCATCAGGAAGAGCCACTGGGTGAACTTGTAGTATTCCGGCGCGCTGGAATCGATTTCGCGGTCCCAGTCGTACGAGCAGCCGATGAGATCGAGCTGGCGTTTGTAATTGGCGGTGTTTTGGTCTACGGTCAGCCGGGGCGCGATGCCAGTATCGCGGGCGCGGTTCTCGGCGGGCAAGCCAAACGCGTCCCAGCCCATGGGATGCAGCACGTTGAAACCGCGCATGCGCATGTGGCGGGAGATAACGTCAGTCGGAATGTAGTTGTGGCAGTGACCGACTGAAAGGCCGTCACCCGAAGGATACGGGAAGAAGTCAAGGCAGTAGAAGATCTTGCGACTGCTCTCGTCCTCTTCGGTCTTGTAGAGTTTCGTTTCGCGCCACCGCGCCTGCCACGCCTGCTCGAATTCCTGCGGCTGGTAGTCTTGCGAGACCGCTTTCTCTTCCACTTGGTCGACGGCAGCCGCGACTTCCTCTTGGGCAACGTCTACCGAGGCCTCCGTTGAGGCGGCTTCCGACGGCGCATCCTCAGGGGACTCTACCTCACTTGTCGTTGCCGGCTTCGTCGTAGACGTCGACTCCGTCGAAGTCGCCGGTTCCTCCGCTTGGCTCATGTTTTCCCACGCCTCCGCTTGCAAAGTGTGCTAAATGGTGTGAATCTGCAGGTTTAATACGCCCATTGTAGCACAGAAAGGGGCCTCTGCCGCCTTGTTCGGCACGCTAAGCACGTCCATGGAGTCGATCGTAGTCGCGGCCATAACAGTTCCGAATGGGAGGAAATGCGATTTAGGGAACTTGCCCGTCATCAGGCGGGCGCAGGTTGCAAACCTGCGCTACCAGATCCAATGGGGCGAACTGTTATGTGCCTGCTGCGTGATTCAGGACGCAGGTTACTAACCTGCGCTACCAGACCCAATGAGGCGCACTGTTACGTGCCTACTATGTGACTTTGCAAGAGACAAGGTAAGCCACGGCGACGCGCTGCAGGAGTTGGGCACACTCTCCGGGACATGCTGCGCCCATGGTCGCTTGGCGAACGAAAAACGGGATTAGTAGATTTTGACTTGGGTCGTGCAGATACGCGAGACATCGCGTGCACCTACACCCAAAGCGATCCTCATACTGTCATTCTGAGGAGCGCAGCGACGAAGAATCTAGAGTACCGGGGTTTCTAGATTCCGCGAACCCTGTTCGACGCTGCGCTCGGAATTGTAAGTGTCAGGTAATTCGTTGACAGATTTGGGAGAATGAGCATACGTGTCAATCACCAAATCTGGAGGCATCTGATGCGGGACAATCGCAGTGACAAGACCATCGAACGGAACCTCATGCAGAAGTGGCGCTTCCTCATCACTGAGTACGAACTGGTCAAGGCCAAGCAGCATCCCCACTTCCGCTTCCTGCAGGACTTCTATGCCTTCCATGGTACCAGCCGGCAGACCTTTGCCAAGTACTACAACCGTTTCCGCCAACTGCGCAGCGACGACGCCCTGCTGCCGCGCAAGCGGGGTCCCAAGTGGAAGAGCCGGCGCACCTTGCCCTACGTCGAGCAGAAGGTGCTGGAGCAGCGCCGCAAGGGTATCAACCGCTATGAGATCTATGCCATACTCAAACCAGTACTCAAAGCGCACACGCCCTCACCGTCAACCATCTATGCGATCAGCAAACGCCATGGGCTCAACCGCCTGACACCGGCCATGAAACAGTCGAAGCGCACCATCATCAAGACCCGCGCGGGCGAACTGGGGCATCTGGACTGCCATTACCTCAGCCGTGACCTGCTCCTGGACAGCTCCCAGCGCTACTACCTGGTTTCCGTGCTGGATGCGTGCACCCGCTTGGCCTGGACTGAGGTGGTATCTGACCTCAAGAGCCTCAGTGTCATGTTCGCTGCCCTCAAGAGCATCAACCTGCTCAATGCTGAGTACGGCATCCAGTTCGAAGCCATTCTCACCGACAACGGCCCGGAGGTGGCGTCACGCACCAAGCCGGAGCAGCACCCCTTCGAGCGCATGCTGCGGGAGCTCGGCATCAAACACCGCTACACTCGCCCCTATCGACCCCAGACCAACGGCAAGGTGGAACGCTTCTGGCGTACGCTCAATGACGACCTGATCGAAGGCACGACGTTCGAGAACCTGACCGAGTTCCAGGATGAACTGATGCAATACCTCCTGTACTACAACACGGAAAGACCACATCAAGGTCTGCAGGGACATACTCCTTTTCAAGCCCTGCAAAATCTGTCAACGAATTAGTCAACACTTACAGGAATGACATGAAATGCAGTCCTGCAAAGCTATCAAGTTTAGGTCTACTAATTGCGATGAAAAAGGACCAGCTGGAAGAGAAATCGCGGTACATAGTGCAAAGACGGGCGCTCAAGATGGTAACCTACTAGGAAATTGACCTATGGCACCGGAGCAGCAAGGAGCAGAGCAACATGGGCGCAGCGCCAAAGATCACGCGCATTGTGGTGACGCACTATACGCACGAGATTCAGAACCTCACGCTGGAAGATTTGTACGGCTTCGACATGGTCTATAAGGAAGGCAGTCGTTTGGGCGGCGGCGGTAGCATCCTGATTGTCGAGACCGATGCGGGCGTGCGCGCAGAGATACCCGGCGGCATCGACGCCCGCACAGCCAACTATCTGCTTGGACGCAATCCGTTGGAACGGGAGATCATCTGGCAAGACCTTAAGCGGCTCTTTCGCGGCTCCACGTCCACACCCCCCGGCGATCATGACGTTGCCCTGTGGGATATTGCCGGCAAGATTGCCGGTGTGCCGATTGCGACTCTGCTTGGCGGCTGGCGCACGCGCCTGCCCTGCTACGCCAGCACCTACCACGGCGATGACAACGGCGGCCTGAGCACGCCGGAAGACTACGGAAAATTCGCCTTGCACTGCAAGGAGGAGTACGGCTATCCGGCGTTCAAGATTCACGGCTGGATCGGCGCGCCTATTTCGCGGGAGGTTGCGGCCGTGCTGGCAATTCGCGATGCCGTGGGCGACGACATGGACATCATGCTCGATCCCGCCGGTGCGTTCGGCACGTTCGACGACGTCTTGAAAGTCGGCCGCGCTTGCGACGAGGCGCAGTACTTCTGGTATGAGGATGCCTTCCGCGGCGGTGGGGTTTCCCAATTTGCGCATGCTAAGCTGCGCCAGTTCATCAAGACGCCGTTGCTGATGGGCGAACACATTCGCGGTCTGGAAACCAAAGCAGACGCCATCCACGCCGGCGCCGTTGACTACCTGCGCGCGGGTACCGGGCGTGACGGCGGCATTACGGGTGTGATGAAACTGGCGGTGCTGGCGGAAGCCTACGGCCTGGATGTGGAGTTGCACGGCGGCGGTTTGGCCCACCGCCATTGCATGGCAGCCATCCGCAACACCAATTACTACGAACTCGGCCTCGTTCATCCCAACGTGGAGCACACCAAAGCGCCCATCTACGCCGATCCGAAGTGGCGCGACGAACTATATGCCGTGGACTCTGAGGGCTGCGTGGCCGTGCCGGACGGCCCCGGCCTGGGCGTCGAGCTCGATTGGGGCATCATCAACGCCAATAAGACCGGCGAAACCGTGTACGAATAAGCCGACCGCGCTCCGATCTCGGCGGAACGCGGCGAGACTCTGCTCAACCGTGTCTTGCACGCACCGGATGGGCCAACCAATTCCCTTCCGCAGTAGTAACCGCGGGGGTAGGCGGCGCAGGACTTCTCCTTCGTGCGCTGTCTCAGCCGAACCGGTGGCAGTTTCCTTTGACACTCGTGAATAGCAGAGGGTGGCGGGGCCTTGAACATGCCATGCGCCCTAGGCACCTGTTGCTGCCACTAGAGGTAGGCTTCGACAATCTCAGCCGCTTCGGTGGGCGGCAACACCTGGGTCGCAAAGCCGAAGCCGTGCCGGTTGTTGAAGTAGTCGAGTTTGGCAGCCTCGGCGATGGTATCAACGCTCTGCACCACCTTGCCATCCACCAAGAACACGAACTTGCCGTGGTGGGTTCGCAGTAACTCGTTGCGCTTCTCCAGGTAGACACGCGCTTGGGCGCGGGTGGCGTCGAGAATAGCCGCGGCCCTGGCATGGGAAAAGTCGGCTTCCGGCCTCGTCTCGAACTGAAGACCGAAAGACTCCGGAGACTCGCCCACGACCTCTATCTCATCGAGTTGCGTGGTGCCAAGGCCGGCTTCGGCAGCGAGCTTGATATGGTTTTCGGAAATGAAGAAGGGCGGCGTACCGAAATTGGCCTGCGGATCAAAGCCCATCACCTTCATGCCGACGGCGTCCGTGGCGATAGAATTGGTGCCTGCCATTACGAGCCCGGCCTCTTTCGGTTCGCCGTTCATCCCGTGATTCGTGCCCACGATGCCGTCTATTACCTGGAACGATTGGGGAAAGGCCTGATTCACCGTCACGAAAACCCGCATCAGACGGTGGGCGTTCTGGTGCATGAAGCCGCGATTTGCCGCACCGTAGTGCACGCGCGGCAGCAAGCCAAACATGTTCTTCGTCGATAGTGTGAAGCCAGCGGTTTGGTGGCACTTGAGCTTTGCTAGGGATACGTACGTATCGGCCTCGGCGATTTCGCGGCGCACCCAGAGATAACGCAACATCATGCCGTCGGGGACCGGCACCCTTACAAGCTCTCCTTCGTTGCAGTCAAGTAGGGACAGGTTGTACTTTTTTGCCAGCGCTGCTGCACCCATGTAGTCGAAGATGTCCGCTGCGGTGCGGTGGGCATGGCGGATGTCCAACCCATCGCCGTAGTAGATCGTTGCGCTGGGGTTCGCTTCCCGGATCAGCTTTATTGCGGCGGCGCAGACGGCAGGTTCCGTATTGTGGGCCTGTCGCTGTTTGTATGTACGGACCTCGTCGTTGCTTCCTTTAGACATGATCCCCACGTAGTTGGGCTTGATCATGATGCTCTGCGCGGCGCGCACCGCCTGCGGAATGCCGCCGATGGCCTCCACCGCTTGCGCAACTGCCGCATTTACTTCCGCTTGATCGGCGCTGATCGCACAACGCTCAATTGCGACTTTGGGTTTGGACATTGCAGGTTGCCTCCTACGGATTGGCTTTGACGCCATTATATATGTATCGGCGCACGCTGCCCTCTTGCCGTGCGGGTGAAGCAAACGATCAACCGTTGCACGCGCAGAGCGGAACACCACATCCGGCAGCACAGGTCTGTGCCCTGCGCTAAAAGTGGGGAAAACCCCCCGCGCTGCGTCTGTCTTCTATCAGCGGCGCGGCAAATTGATGGCTGAGGGGTGGCAAAGTTCACTTTGACGTGGTGAAATAGCGATAGGCTTGGCGTGCAGGAGGGAGAAAGAGGAATGAGAGTGAATCAGCCGCCTCTCTTTTTGTTCCTGCTGTGGACGCTCGTGCTTGCCGGTTGTGAGGGCATGCGAGAGTCTGCTTCGGGGCCTCAGCGGCCGATCTTGGAATATAGCTGGGTGGCGACCGCACCGCGTGCGGAACAGGCGGGGCATTACGACCGCGCCAACGTGTTCATGGCAGCAGATTACTACCGCCGCCAGGCAGGCTACGCGAGCGGGGAAATCCCGCCTCGACTCCGTTCCGATGCCTACACTAGTCACCCGCTGGCGTATTACACCTTGAAGAGAGATTCCGAGGCGCGCACACCTTCAGAGGCTAACGCCGCTCCAGCGGAAGACTCGGCCGCGCGGCACTTCGCCCGCGGCCTCACCTACTACGATCTTGGAGACTTCGACGGCGCTATCCAAGAGTTCACCCGCGCCATCCAGTTCGACGGACGGCATGCCCGCGCTTATGCCTTTCGTGCACTCTCCTATGGATACACCGGCAACGCTGCAGAGGCGGAAGCAGACCTGCAAAGCGCAATTCGCCTGAAGGCTGACCCCACGCTCATTGCCGAAGTGCGTCGCGGTCTTCGGCAGTAACGCCGAAGACCTTAGGTGCTAAGTCCGAAAAGTACGAATCTAGACGCCGGCGACCACGGTTGGAAACTTGCTCCGGCTGCTACGACCGTTCACGGTTCGACAGGCTCACCGCGAACGGAACGACAGGCTCACCGCGAACGGAACGATGGGATCCTCTGCGAATGGAATGGCTTGTTCACCGCGAGTAGAATTGTAAGTGTTGACAAATTCATTGAAATATTCCTCAATCCAGTCAATACCTTGGTTAGTAGAAGACCGCCAGCTCCGTCATTCCGGCGAAAGCCGGAATCCATCTTCACTGCACCCCTGGACTCCGGCTTTCGCCGGAGCGACGATCTTGTTAACCGCCTACCATGTTCGACTCTGATGCATGAATTGTCACTGCTGGTGACCGAACTACCTTTTGGGTAAGCCAGCCGACTGGTTGCCATTGCTTCCTGCCGTCTCATGCACCCATTCTGTCAACGTATTACCTGACTCCAACAGGGATGAATGGCTCACCACGAACGGTCGTAAACGCCTACGCCGATGTTAGAAAAAGAGTTTCTACGGACTGCTGCTATGAAGTGTTCCAAACAAAGGCAGGACGACAGCGCTGCGCCTTGCCATTTACATTGATGGAAACACAGGCAGTCTGTGCCTAAGTCACGAGGGCGCCAAGAGCCTTGTGGGCGGCGCGCTCCTTGGCGTAGATTTCGAGGATGCGCTCTTTCAACTCCGCTCTCAGGCCCGCGCTCTCCGCATCCGTGAGGGGGAAATCCTTGCCCATGTCCCGTTCCAGCGCGGCGAGCTGGGTCCAGACGCCCTTGATCTCCTCGGTAGCGTTGGGCGCTTGGCTGAGAAAGAGCTCTTCCCGGCGGGCGAGAAGTTCCTTCGCTTCACGGAGAGGCGCCACGTCATCCGGCAGGGCCGCATTGGCCAGTTCGCCCCACAGCCGACCCAGGTCGGCATATATCTCCGCGAGCGGCACGAACGCTTCATCGTTCAACGCCGTAGCCGCCTCTTGGAAGAATGCGGCGTAGAGCGGGCGCATCAGACCGCCGCCGGTGTGGTAGTGCTCAACAAAGTCGTAAACCGAACGCAATCCTTGCAAGAGCCGATGACCGGGGGGAAAGACCTGTTCCCAACTCTCCTTGCCGCTGCTGCCGTGGATGCGGTCGGCCCAGGTCTTGAAGGCCTCCAGGGTGAAGTTCTTCATGCGCTGGTTCAGCAGTCCGTCGTGACATGCCTTAACTCCCGCTAGCACGGCTTCATGCAGGTCAAAGCCCTGCTGCGGGCCGGCAACGGTGAGCACGCGGTTCTTCTGCTTCTTGATGCGCGCGCGGGCTGCAGCGAGGTCAGTGAGCGCTATCAAGATGGGTTCATCGGTAAGGTCGCCAATCAGCGCCTCGTCCTCGTTGAGCTTATACACCGTTACCACGTGGTAGCCCCCGCCTTCCAGGCCTGGCGGCGCGCCGCGATAGGGCAGCAGTCCCATGTCCACCCACGCAATGGCACAACCTGTGGCTGCTACGGCTTCCGCCAGTTGTACGGCGGCTCGTTTCTTGGCGCCGGTCTCAAGGACACTTGGCGTCACGCCAAAGCGCAAACAGGCATCGTTCACATACGCGTCGCTCTCGTGCCAGCGGTGCCGGCCGGCAACGTAGAAACTGGCAAAATCCTCGGCGGCGTAGTAGAAGTGGAATACACCGGCGCCGATGCCACCGGCAATGCCAAAGACCATGGGTTCCGAAAAGTATGCGCCGGTCGCTGGATTAGTGACGCCCGCGTGAGCCAGGGCCGCGCGTAGGGCGGCTGTCTCCGGATGGGCGCCGGGAAAGTGGGGAAACTCAGCCAAGGAAAACTCGCTCTCTGTGCGGGATGCAAGTACGTGACGGCGAGCGGTGGTGTAACTTTCGCCGGTCTTCGCCATGCGGGAACGGACGAGTTGCTTGAAATGCTTCTGCCGTGTCATGCTGAAACCTTTTCTCGTTAGGAGAGCAGCCAAGGCCCTGCGCGCTCTGGCTTCTCCCTGTGAGAAACGTCCCAACGACACCTTAACCGCAAGCACGGTCGCATGTGATCCCGAGGACACGTATCCCCTTTGCTCTCGCAACCGCCGGATAGCGCAGGTACCCGGTCAGAGAGTCAGGCGCGAGACTCGCCACTTTCGATAGTAGCGCAGAGGATTGTCCGATTCAAGGGAAATGTGCAAAGTGATTGGGACTGCATCGCCTATCCCTCTTAGTACCTCTGCATCCTCATTTCTGCGGGAGCTCCCAGAGGGAAGCAGGAACAGGGCGAGCACGGATCCCCTCACCCCGGCCCTCTCCCTGTACAGACTGGGCTGATAGGTAACAGGTGTTCGGGTTGATAGGTTACACATTGTACTGATTGACACCTTCGGGCGCTTTGGGTTGGGCAGAGAAATAGACGTTCCAGGCACCACGACATGCCCATGTTCAGTTCGTGAGCTGGTGCCAGGGGAAAAACCGTATCCACAAGGGTATTGAGTGGGTCTAACTTCCAAGGCATGGACACTGCATACAACGAAAACTCCCATATTCGATGGTGTAACCTATCAACCCGAACAAGTGTTACCCATCAACCCGGTCTATACACTCCCCGGGGAGAGGGAGTATTCTCGCCTGTAGGCCTGGGTAATGCAAAGGTCTCCCCAGGGAGAGGGAGTATTCTCGCCTGCAGGCCTGGGTAATGCAAAGGCTCCGAGCAGGGAAGGGCCAGAGTCAGCCCCGTACTTGATATGGGGGTGAAGGTGAATCTCAACAGTGCCCTACTAGAAGCTATCTCATAAATAGATTCGACATGCCGTTTCGCGCATCGAAAAGCTCAGCACGAACGGACTTTCGTTTTCCCGTTTGCCCCCGTATCGTGTACGGGGCAGGCTCTGAGCCTGTCGAAGGGCGGGTCTGCGCAGAGCTATGCATTTATGAGATGAGTTCTAATGAAAGCAGGGCGTCAGCAAGCGCAAACTTTCACCTGGTGTCGCTGAAGAGCAGCGCGTCCGCTTAGTTCTCGTCCACCCTCCATTGGTGAAGCATGTCCGCTCCCACGGTGCCTTCGAAGACGTGGCCTTTGTCGAATTGGTGAACGGTGAGGTTTTCCGGGCTGTCGGATGCGGCGTAGGCCTTGCGGATGCGGGCGAGGCCGCGTTCGGCCCACTCGTGCGGGATGAGCTTATCTTGCAGACCCCACTCGATGACCATCGGGCGCGGCGCAATGAGCGAGAAAATCTCAGGCGTGTCGCCGTAGAGCAACAGGCTGGGAATGAGCTGCGAGCCGCATTGTTTTAGGTTCTGGAAGCGTTCCTGGTACATATTCAGGCAGCCGGAGGGCACGCAGACCTTGATGCGGTCGTCCATGGCGCTGATCACCATCGTCATGCGCCCTCCGTAGGAGAGTCCCGCCGCAGCCAGCTTTTCAGAGTCTACAAACGGCAGCGATTCCAGCACGTCCAAGGCCGCGTGCAGGTCGCAGAGCTGGTAGCCGACCACGGTGCGGCCCAGCAGGGTCGCGGCCATGTAGTTGCGGCAGCAGTAGTCGGGCTTGGGATCAGGGTAATGGGGCTGGCGCTCGCCAAAGCCGCGCAGATCGGGCGCAAGCACCACGTACCCCTGTTCCGCAAAGCGGCGGCCGAAATCGTATTGCAGGCGGTCTACTTCCTCCGCGCGCTCCGGCGTATCGTCAATGCCGACGACGCTGTCTTTGCCGAACCGCCCGTGCCCGTGCAGACACAGGATCGCTGCCGCCTTCTGCGCGGCGGATGCGCCCTTTGGCACGAGGAGATAGGCCGGTACCCAGACCGCTTCCTCGGTCTGGTAGCGAATCTTGTGGCGGGTGTAGCTCCCGCAATCAGCCTCTTCTTCATACTCAACAAGGAGCGCGGCACGCTCCGGTAGAATGCCCAGCAGGCTCAGCACCTTGGAGCGAAAGCGCTCTTGCCAATCGCGTAACTCCTCGATCGTGGACCCGGTGAAGAGCATCGCGGGTTCTGCCTCATCCACGTGCTGGGACAGGTCATATTCAAAAGCGAGCGGGCGCATGATGGTAACTACCTCCATTTGGCGGGAGTGACAGCGAACTTAATTTCGTATACCTCTCATTCTGGAGTCCTGTTCCGGATCAGTTGCGGGACGGGTATGGCGCGTTAACGACGGGGAAGTTTCAGGATTCGGCTTGCGAGCGAGTTACGGAAGATGCACAGGCGTTGTCTTCCAACACTGGACTCCGGCGCAAGCCGGAATGACGGTCCCTAGTGAAAGAATCCGGCTAGTTCTCAGCCCGTCAAGCTAAGGTGTCTTTCATCTCCATCGGTTCGGTAATTTTGGTAGGTGTCGGACGCGCGCCGAAGTCGCGCCAGCCCCAGTCTACGTGCAACCGGGGTAGATCGAATTCGTAGTACCAGCGGATGCTCACCGGCCAGCCGTCAGGGGCGTAGAAGGCATAGAACAGCGCCGAGCGGCCGGGGGCTTCGTCCAGGAGCTTGACCGGCGTCACGTTCTTGAACAGCGCCGGGTCTTCCTCAATATCCAGGTATTCCAGTAGAGCGGCTGTGTACTGCTCGGCTCCGTTTGGGCGGAGGCCTGCCAGGTCTACCGGCTCGTGGGCGTTCCAAAGCGGCAGAATTGGGTCGGGTGTACTGTTTCCATGGGCACACGTGACCCATACCGGTGTGCTCCAGGCGTATTCGCCGTCGGTCTGGCGCAGGCGCACGTAATACGCTCCCTCCTGCAACGGCTGCTCATCGGTGTAGTCAAGGGTGGTGTCCAACGTGCCGGGAAACCAAGATGCCAGGCAGCGATCGCCTCTAATCAGGTCTACGCGCTCGACGGGCGCGCAGGCATGGGCGCGAACGCTCACGGCTACTGTACCGGAGGATTCAATGATGCTACCGGCCGGTTCTCCATTTACGCTCACGTCCAGGATAATGCGGGCGCCGGTGGTGGCGAAGGTGCGGCGCGCCTGGATTGCCTGCCAAATTGCTTGCCGCTCGCAGGCATCCGCATAGACACCGGCCACCTGCCCGCTGCCAAACGCGGTGTCGCGGATATTGAATTCTTCGTTGAAGCGTCCTCGGAAACAATGGGCCGCCATAGGCGCGCCGAGCGTGGGCAAATGCACGTCGCTGGAGCCTATGACTGCCGGATGATAGCCGTGGCGCAGCGCCCGTTGCAGCACCCACTCGAAAGCGCCGTGTCCGCTGGTGACCTCTAGCAGCGGGGCTTCTTTCGTAGGATATGCCGTCCAGTTGGGCGGCCCGCCGCCGATGTGCGCCTCCAAGAGCACGTCATCACGCCCGGCATACGTCGCCATTACGTCGTCCATGGACGCTTTCATCGGCAAGTGAGTCGCCGCTTGCTCATAGAAGACGACATTACGGTCGCCGCCAGTGCCCGGGTGCGCCTCGTACGCAAGAAAGGGCACATAGGTACCCGGCTCGTCATTGGCGCTGAAAGCTTCCTGGTGCGCCTGCCAGACCTCGGGACGGTCTTCGTCATTGGGCGCGGACATCGGCCCCGGCGAACAGAAGTCCAACCGGCCCACCTGCCGCGCTTGCTCGTGCCGCCGGGCGGGATGTACTTTGAAATTCGGTTCGCTCATCAGCGCAAGCGTCGTATCGCCCCAGCTATGGCAGTGCAACTCGCCCCAAAACAGGCGCCGCTGCGGATCCGTCTCGCAAAGCGTGGGATTGCTCAGCGCCTGCAAGCCGTTAATCTCGTCTTCGGCAGCGAAACGGTAAAGTCCTGGAGACGAGAGACGCACGTTGTCGATGGTCAGGATTCCCTGTTCTCGCGCGGTGAATGTGACGGTTGGCGGAAGCACGCCGCTTGTCCCGCCGGGGCCTTTGAGGGCTACGGTCCCTCGATACTGGGCGCATACATTGCGATGCCGGTCGAAGGCTATGAGATGGAGAGTAAAGGACTCCTCCGGTGCGACCACCGAGGGGCCAAGCACACGCAGCATGTCCGCGTGCGGCTCCGCCGTGATCCGAATCGTCGCCGGGCTACACGCAAGCGTACGGTACGTTCCGCTACCGATACGGTCGACGGCAATCACGTATCTCCCCAGTGTCGTAGAGTCGTACACTTCGCTGCCCGCGCCGCCTTGACGCCGGTCGCCCACCCGCAGCGTGAAGCGGTCGCCGGGCGCAAGCACGCCGTCTGTCACGACTACTTGGGCAAAGCTCGGTCGGTGGGACTGGTTGAGCGAATTCACCACCAGACGTAACTGCGCCGCTGAATTTGATTCCAGCGTGACGTAGTCCCGACCCGGCGGGTTGTAGTCCTGGACGCGGTGCCCGAGCAGAAAGCCATGACGTTGGAAGAGGAAGCCGCCGCCGGGCTGTACGGTGTCACGGACGGTGACCGTAAGCTCCCAGGTGCCGACTCTGCCTGCCGGCAAAGTGAGCGCTAAGCCCCGGTCCACCGCGCCGTCTCTACCATTGAAAGCAACGTCGCAGCGGTCAGGCTCTGACCCGGGCTCAGGTTGGACTTCGATCGATACGTACTTGGGTGAAGAACGCGCCACGTCTCACCTCCCTTTGGCTTGGTGACGTTAGCTGCGGTGTGGAATGCACAAGCGGAGTGCTGCTGCGGCTCCCTTTGCTACTGTCCCTACTAAGGAGACCTTTGCGTATCTCTGACGGACACGAGGAACTGGGCCTAGACGGTGAAGAGTTCCCCTCACCCCAGTCCTCTCCCCAGGGAGTGGGAGTCTTTCTGCCTGCCCGTCTTGGCTATGCAAAGGTCTCCTACCAAGATGGCGCCGATAGAACAGGAGTGTCAGCGTAGTGACAACCCGCCGTTGGTAGTGATGAGCATAGCTTAGATCAGAGCCGACGAAGGGATTCGAACCCATAACCTGCGGTTTACAAAACCGCTGCTCTGCCATTGAGCTACGTCGGCGCGCAATTTGGTCGGAAATCCGTGTCCTGGCTTCGTAAACCACGTACTTGGTTTGACAACCGCTCCTATGGGCACACTTGAATTATATGTGTGGCGCAAATGGAGGGTCAAGCAGGCAGGGCTGCGTTTGCCCCATCAGGCACTGCATGGGACACTATAGCCGTCAGCGTATCGGCGAGTGCTGCGTGCTCCACGCGCGCCGGTCGTACCCGCATTTCGGAAGGTTTTCTCTCCGGGTAGAGGGTAAACTGAGGACTAGCTTGGGATTAACACAACCGGATCGCGGGTGGGAACGGTGCTTTTTCAAGAACAGTTCCATGCCAAGAGAGCGCAGGTTTGAAACCAGCGCGACCGGCAAATGTGGGCACGCAATGTGCTACGTTGTCCACCTGAGCGAATTGTGCCACGACGAAGTTAGGGATAGAGCAGATAGGGTCGACGATCCGGCCTTAAGGCGTATGATAGAGGGGGAGGCGTGAACCGTGTACGGGGTCGTAGGCTACCTTGATCGCGCTGGCGAAGGCTATGCGCCGATCGGGCGCATAGCGCTAAAGATGCTGCGCTCGCTGTCGCCGTATGCCCCCGATTCGACCGGGGCTGCACTCTTCGTGCCGGGAACGCACGGTCAAGTGCGGGTGGCGGTGAAGATTGAAGGCGATGACGTACGCACGCTAAGTGGACGCGTCGTGCGGCGCGTTGGTCGCAAAGCCAATGTGGTCAAGTCTCGCATGGTGGGCCATACCCTACAACTCGTGCTCGATAGTGTAGAAGACCTATATGCGATCGTGGACGTTATCGAGAGCGTCAGCGAGATTGGCGATGTTGAGTGTTTCAGCGTCGGTCAACACCTCAGCATCATCAAGGACGTCGGCTCCATCGACCATCTTGAAGAAGAGTACGAGCTCTCCGCGATACGAGGTACTCACATGATCGGCCAGGCCCGTCTCGCCACTGAGAGTAGAGTAGACATGAGCCATTCGCAGCCCTTTTGGGCGCGCCCTCGTCCTGACGTGGCGGTGGCGCACACCGGGCAGATCACTAACTACCACAAGCTGCGCCGCAAGTACGAAGCGCAGGGTCAGCGTTTCTTTACCACGAACGACGCGGAGATAATCGGCACTTTCCTTGCCATGGAATTGGAGCAAGGGGCTTCACTTGAGAACGCGATGCGTGCCTCTCTTGACGTCCTAGACGGCACGTATGCCTATGTGGTTGCCACTGAAAAGGAGCTTGGCGCAGCCAAAGACTTCATGGGTGCGCGGCCGCTGGTCATCGCCGAGACCGATGAGTTTGTGGTAGTAAGCTCTGAAGCCGCCGCCGTTTGTGAAGGGCTCGAACAAGACTTGGTAACCTGGGAACCTGACGCCAAAGAAGTGCACGTGTGGACTACGCGGTCCCCGAGCGCTGTGGATTCTTCTGAATAGGCAACCCTAACTTAGAACGCAAGAATGTTCTTTATCGAAGCTATTGAAAGTTCCACGCGAGAAGTCAACCAGCTCATCCGGCGCGCGATTGAGCAAGGAGAGCACGACATCCACGTGTACGACCCGCGCGGTCGGCACAGTCTCGGGGTGGCGTTGTTTCAACCCGTGCACCTCATCTTTGCGGGAAGTGTGGGCTTTTATTGCGGCGCCATGGGTGAAGGGCCTGTAATTGAAATCCATGGCAGCGCCGGGTGGAGCACGGGCGAAGGCTTGCAGAGCGGGAGCGTCGTCGTGCGCGGACATGCGGGCAATGCAACGGGGGCTGCAATTCACGGCGGCATGGTATGTGTGCAGGGAAATGCGGCCGCGCGCACCGGAATCGGGATGGTTGATGGTAAGGTGGTAGTAGGAGGTAATGTGGGCTACATGAGCGGCTTCATGATGCATCACGGCGACCTAATCGTTTGCGGCAACGCCGGTGAACGGCTGGGTCACGGCATGAATGGCGGACGCATCTTTGTGGCGGGAGCAGTAAAGCAGCTTGGCGAGGGTGTGATGGAATCAGAGCCGACGCCGGAAGAGCGCACGTATCTCGCAGAAACTGTCGCCGCAGCCGGCCTATCGCACGGGCGTCCATTTCGTAAGTTTAGCGCCTGCGAAGCCGGCGCCGGAGGAACGGAGAGCATCCTTAGTACCGGAGGTTAGCGCCAGTCATGGATTCGCTGGAGAAGACTGAAGGTGCGACCTATTCCGCACAGGAGTACGCTGAAATACAAGAGAAGGCTGAAACCGGACGTTACCGTGTAGGGCGCTCTGGCCGGGCCAGGGATCTTCCAGCGTTTGACGACCTTTCATTGATCCCGTGCTCACTTAGCCGCGTCCCGCTGGAAGCCTTCTACGAGCAATGTACTACCACCACTACCCTCGGGACGCGCTTTGCCGCGCAACCGCTTGTGCTCAGTACGCCGGTGACCATTGCCGGTATGGGCGCCAAATTGCTGCCGCCTGCGGTGCGGGCCGCGCTGGCGTATGGGGCGGCGCGAGCCGACATTCTCTACACCACAGGACATGGCGGCATGTTGGCAGCGGAGCGCGCGTATGCGAAGCTCCTCTCCTATGAAGTGCTGCCAAACCGCATTGGCTTTAATCCGCGGCATCTCTTGCAGGCCGACGTCATAGAGCTTGTCAGTGTACGGGGTGTGAGTCCAAGTATCGGCATGCCTTACCGGAATAGCCACGGCGCAAGCCTGTCGTCGCCGTCTGCCAAAGAGACCGCCTATTCACGGCTTTCTCATTCACCGACGCGGCACCCCGACTGGGTAGGGTCGGATGATCTGCCGAAGAAGGTGGAGGAATTGCGGGAAGCGACCGATTGGCAGGTGCCCATAATCGTCAAGATTAGTGCCGCGCACGTCTACGACGACGTCCAGCTTGCGGCGAAAGCGGGTGCGGATATTGTAACAATAGAGGGGATGGAAGCCGGCGCTTCTACCGGTCCGGCAATCCTGAATGAGCACACCGGTGTACCCGGGATCGCGGCGGTCTGCCAGGCGCGGCGCGCACTGGAGGAACTAGGACTGGAGGACGAGGTCAGCCTGATACTCTGCGGGGGTATTCGGAGTGGCGCTGACGTTGCCAAGGCGCTGGCGCTGGGCGTGAACGCTGTTTCGATCGGCACCGCCGCCCTTGTTTCCCTGGAACCGTGGGCACAGCACGTGTCCGCCCAGTCTGAACGGGAAGGCACGACAGAAGAATCGGGTATGCGCGCACGCGCTAATCCCGCGCTCGAATCGATAGCTAACTTGCCGGGATTCGAAGACGCAGCACAGCGCATGGCGAACTTTATCGCTACTTTAACGCAGGAAATCCAACTGCTCGCGCGGGCGTGCGGCAAAGCCAACGTACACGATCTTGAAGCTGAAGACTTGCGCGCCCTCAGCCTTGAGGCCTCGCTGATCACGAACGTCCCGCTGGTGGGCATGGATACCGTGGTTGGGCGCTGACACAACCTGATCTTAAGAGTTAATATTATGGTTGTGAGTGCATGCGCGACAGAAGTTATTTTCTTAAAATCTATAGTTTGAATATATTAAAGATATGCTTTACACTGAATTCAAGACACGGCTGCAGCACAGTGCTTGCACATGTCACTGCACTAAGTGGACGGAAGAAACCCATGGCAGCTACAGCACTAGAGCCGCCTCCAAATTGCCAGGAATCCGCTGACCGCTTATTGTTGGTCGTAAACCGCGTGTCACGACGCCAGATCGATCGGCTCGTACTGCGAAAATATCTGCGGCGGCTGGTCACGCTTGTGCTCTGGCCCTCCATTGACATAATCGTGACTCTGTTTTCAAACTTCCTGATCTTGAAGTTCAATGCGCCTATTGCCACGGCAGCCACAATCATGGTGATGGTCGTCCTCAATGGCGCGCTCTTGTACTTGCTCATGCTCGAGCTTGACCTCTCCGATTGGATACGCGCCAAGGCCGAACGTTTGCAGAAGATCCGTAACTTCGTCTACGCGTCAGATAGACGGCGCGATCTCATGGTTCTTCTGGTCTATACGTTCTCCGGCCCCACCATGGCCGGTGTGCCGCTGATCTGGCTCATGGGGATCACGGGGAGGCGCGCGTATTCCTTAGTCGTAATCGGCACCACCCTGAACGGCGTCTTCTGGGTGGGCGCGGTCTACAGCAGCATCTGGGCCATTCTGCGCGGGCTTATTCCTTAGAGCGCGAACCAAGGTGTGGCCCCACAATCCCGCGCCCCGTCCGGACGAGCCGGATACTCGAATCACACGATTCGCTAGGCGGCAGTGTCTAGGCGAAGCGCACTCCTTTCTTTCGCCTGCGCGGTTAACGGAATTGCGTGAACGGGTAGTGCGGCGCCATGGGCTCTCCGCACCTCAACGGAGCGCCTAACCCGCTGAATCCGGCGCACCCTCATCCCTACGGAGACCCTTGCGAAGCCCCCTCCCTCGTCACTGGGGAAGGCCGGAATGGAGATGAGAAATGAAAGTAACTGCAAACTGCCTACGCACCTCTGAATTCCGGCATTCGACGGGAAGAGGGCGTTATTGACAGGTCTCCATCAAGAAAGTAAGGGCCTCCAATACCCCTCTTACGACGAAGTGACAACTTCGAAAAGTGCTAGGGAACAGAGGCATGCATCTTGCGCACGGCGCTCCGGTGTTATAGCATTGTCAAGAGCGCATCGCAAAGAAAGGAAGGATGACGACCGGCGACCGGACTTTCGAGTCTCATTGATCCGACGTGCAAGAAGCGCCATTTCCGAGGTAGCGGAAGACGGCGCGAGTATTCGGCGTCACGATAGACGCAGTTGACAACCGCAAAAGGAGATTATGATGACCATTAAAGCCAGTCGTAGAGCAGTGTTGCGGAGTGCAATGCTAACCGGAGCGGCGAGCCTCCTGGCCGCCTGTGGGACCGCCATGGTGTCCACGGAAACGATGGAAGAGAAACCTGCGGCAGAACCGGCCCCCACGGAAGCGCCCGCCCCTGAGCCTTACGCCATCACGATCTTCACGGTTCCGTTCTGGACGCTCAGCGAGGGATTAGGTGCGGAGGTGGTGGCGGAATTCGAGGAGCAAAACCCCGGGCTAACTGTAGACTCCACCATCCCCGAGGGCAACCGCGTCACGAAACTGATCGCTGCAATGGCGGCGAATAGCGGGCCCGATATCGGGCAATCCGGCTCGTGGCAGGCGCAGACGCTCGCGGCGCTTGAAGTGGGCCAGCCGCTCGATCCCTTCATGGCTGTGTCGGACATCGTGCGCAAAGAGGACATCTGGCCGTCGCTCCAGCGCGACCTCACCTGGGAGGGCCAAATCCAGGGCATGCCGTTCGGCCCGGACGTGCGGCCGGTCTACATGAACGACACCATCTACCTTGAAAACGGTGTGGACGTGGAGAATCCTCCGCAGACCTGGGAAGAACTCGAAGCAGTTATCCCCAAGCTCACTCGCATAAGCGGCGATACGACCGAACAGGTAGCGTTTGCTCCCCTCTGGCAGATCAACAGTATCTGGATGGTGCCGATGTGGCAGTTGGGCGGCGAGACGCTGAGCGACGATGGACGCACGGTGACTATCAACACACCGGAGGGCCTGGAAGGCCTGCGCTGGCTCAAGAATATATACGAAATGCAGGGAGGCTGGCAGGCGCTTGAAGACTTCCGTAAAGACACACGTCCTCATCTCCTCTTCTACGACGGCCACGTCGCCAATCTCTACTGGCCGAGCACGCTCCACGGCATCATGAGGAGAGATAAGCCGGACCTCCAGTATCACTTTGCCCATTGGCCAAAACCGCCTGACGGCCGCCACATGACCTACGGCGGTTGCCACACCTGGATTCTCACGACCCAGAGCGGCCAACCGGAAAGCGCCTGGAAGTTTCTCGAACATTTCGGCAGCGGCAGCGTGAACGTCCGCTGGTCGCACAATTTCAACACCCTCCCGATTCGCGCCGACGTGGCCCGGTCGGAGGAATATCATGAGAACGACCCGTTTCGGACGCTCACGACTGAGATGATGGAGAATCGGCGTTTCGTTATTCCTGCGCCAGGCGCGCCTGAGATGCTCGGGGCTACGCTCAGGGTAGTTCCGACCGCGCTGGGCGGCGAGAAGACAATCGAAGAAACGTTGCGGGATACGGAGCAAGAGCTACAGACCATCCTGGATACGTTCCTCAGTAATCTGGGCGGCTAACGGCTAGATGCTGCGGGGATGCGAGTGATGCAGGGCGGCGCCTGTAATGCGCGTGAATGCCCACACGCAGACTTGTGTGCGGGCTTTTGCCCTGATTTCTAGAGTGCACAGGCAATTTCGAAAGAGTGCGGCAAGTGGGCGAAAGGCTTGTCAAAAAACCTTCGCCTGCTTGCCGCGCTTGCTATGCTACTATCGTCTCAAGAAAGCGGCCCAAGGTGGATGGAAGGCATGTCTAAGCCCGCGTTGGTAGTCTTGCCGCAGGTTAGTGAGCAACTCAAAGGAGAATGCGTATGTCCGCAGAATCGTCCGCGCAACGTCCCAATCTGCTCTTCATCATTTCGGATCAACACAATCCCAGTGTGACGGGCTGCTACGGCGACCCGGTGGTGCAGACACCCCACTTGGACCGCCTCGCCGAGCGCGGCGTGGTGCTGCAAAACGTCTACTGCACTGCCCCCCTGTGCGTGCCCGCGCGCATGTCGTATATGACCGGGCAGTACCCCACCGACATCGAGACCTGGGACAACCGGCACATTCTCGACACGGGCATCCCCACGTTTGCCCACGCGCTGGGGGCAGTGGGTTACCGCCCAACGCTTATCGGACGTATGCACTTCGTGGGGGCGGACCAGCTACACGGCTTCGCCGACCGCATTGGCGGCGACGCTTCACCCAACTACCCCGGCGGTCGCGGGATAGACCTGGGCATGCTGGGCGGCGGCACGGCTGGTCCTTATCACGTGGCGCTGGAGCGGTCCGGAGCCGGGCAGAGCGGCTACGAGGTGATTGACGAGGATACCACCGCCGCGACAGTGGACGTGCTCAACCGCTTGGGAGTCCACAGGCGGGCCGGAACGCTCACGGAACCATTCTGCCTGACCGTCGGCTACTTGCTGCCCCACCAACCGTACGTAGCGCGCAAGCAAGACTACGACCGTTACTGGGGCAAGGTTTCGCCGCCGACCCATCCGGAACCGCCCGCCGATCCGCACCCCTACATCGGCTGGTGGCGGGAGCAGTGTGGGCTCGACCGCGCTACCGACGATGAGATCATGCGCTCGCGCACGGCCTACTGGGCGCTGGTGGACCGCATGGACGCCATGATCGGCCAGATTCTCGATGCCCTGGAGGCGAACGGCCTGGCGGAGAACACCCTGGTGGTCTACACCTCCGACCACGGCGACCAGGTGGGCGAGCACGGCCTTTGGTTCAAGCAAACGTTCTACGAAGGTTCCATAAGGGTGCCGGCCGTCCTTTCGTGGCCGGGCGTGCTGCCGGAGGGCAAGAACTGTCCGCAGGTGGTGAGTACGGTGGACGTGATAGCCACCGTGGTAGACGCGCTCGGTGGGAATCCCTTGCCCCAGGCGCGGGGTGTTTCGCTTTTGCCACAGTTGCGGGGCGAGAACGATGCATGGAAGGACCAGGCACTGGCGGAGTATGCGCCCCACGGGCGTTTCCAACGCATGGTGCGGCGCGGCCCTTGGAAACTGAACTACTACGTGGGCGAACCAACGCAACTCTTCAACCTGGAAGACGACCCGCACGAGACCAACGACCTGGCCGCTGACCCGCGGTACCGCTACATGCAGGAGCAACTGCTCTCAGAGGTACACGTGGACTGGAACCCTGATTACATCGCCTGCCGTCTGGAGCAGAAGGCGGCTGACCTGGAGCTCATGGCGCGGTGGACCCGCCACGTGCGGCCGCTGGAGCCTTACCACTGGCCGCTGACCGGCGAGATGAACTATCTGGACGACTACGACGGCCCGGACAAAGATACGCGTACGTTCGCTGATCCGCTATAGAGTACAGGGATACATAGCGGAGCGCAGCATATTCACGGTCTCGCAAGCGAGCGCCCAATCTTACCCTGTAGCTCATGTGCGTGGAAAGGTAGGGGCACGACATGTCGTGCCCCTACCTTAGCAGTGTCTATCCCGCTCCGACGTTTCTCTGCTAAGCAATCGCGCAGCGGACTCTCTTTTCAGGCGAAGCAGAGCAGTCTGCCATTTTCTACCTGACGGGCATTGTTCGATAGGGTGCATTCTAGACCCCTCACTCCGTTCAGGGTGACATGGTGCTTTACACCTTTGGTGCGCTGCTGGGTGTCTTGGCAATTGGCCTAGCCCGTGCTATACTACTTGCGCCAAGCGTGGTATGACACGCGAGGGTGTGTAGTGCACTGCTTGGAAGTACGGTTTTAGGTTGTTTATCACGGTTTCACATATCAGGAGGAGACCGATGGAGACCCGATTTACACGCAGAATGCTCATTGGCACGGCTGGCGCGTTTAGTGGTGTAGCGCTGTTTGCCGCCTGCGCCACGGGAGGCGCAATGGCCCCGGCGGACGATGCTCCGGCCATGGAGGAAAAGGGCGAGGCCGAATCCAAAGAGATGATGGGCCCCTCCGAAGTGAAGTTCTGGACGTACCAGGACTTCTTGTTGGAAGGCCACATTGGCAACGTGCTCCTTAAGGAGTTCGAGGAGGCGAATCCCAACGTCGACCTGGCGCTCACGCCGACTCACATCGGCAGTGGCAGCAAAGAGAAGCTCATTACCGCGGCGGCGGCCGGCGCCCCACCGGACGTCTTCTACATGGACCGCTATTTGGCGGGCCAGCTCTCCGCGCCGGGGTTCCTCTTGAACCTGAACGACAACATCAAGGCGACGTCAGCGTTTAGCTGGGACGACGTCTGGCCCAAGCTGCGGGATGACTGCACGTGGAAGGGCAACATCTATGGGGTAGGGCTGCATACCGACGCCCGCACGTACATGTATAACGTGGACCACTTCTTAGAAGTGGGACTTGATCCGGAGCGTCCGCCCACCACCTGGGACGAGTTGGAATCGGCGACGCTCAAACTCCACAAAGCGGGGCAGGACGGCGTGATCGAGCGTCTTGGCTACTCCACCGGCCCGCCGGGCAATCCGCCGGTCGGCTTGCAGTGGTACATCCACTTCTGGCAGCAGGGCGGCGAATATCTCTCGCCCGACAACAAGAGAGTCAACTTCGACAATGAGTTGGGCGTAAACGCGCTCAAGTTCATGATCAACATGGTCGACCTTACAGGCGGCAATGTACGGATCGACGAATTCTTGGGCCAGCAGAGGCCCGATCGCAACGATTCCTTCACCACTGGTGGTGTCTCGCAGATGATCGGCGGCCACTGGTATGCCGCCACGTATCGCAAGACGTGGGAATCTGCGGTCAACTTCATGTCGGCGCCCATGCCGCTGCCGCCGGATGGCGTGGCGACCAACTACCAGGGTGGCTGGGCACTGGCACAGCCGCAGGGCGCTTCTAATGCCGAAGGGGGCTTCTCCCTCATCGAGTTCTTCCTGGGCGGGGAAGTCAACCTGCGCTGGTCAATTGGCGCCGGTGACTACATCCCCGCGCTCCAGTCAGCTTCATACGGCGGCTACCTGGAGCAGGTGCCTGAGGCTGAGGCCTACCTGGCAGAGCTGGAGCTCGCCAAGTGGGTGCCGGTTATCCCCGGAAACGATGAGATCATCGGCATCAACATTGATATTTGGTTTAGGGCCTACGCCAAGGAGATCACACCCGAAGAGGCCAACAAGGAGCACGCTGAGCGTGTGCAAGAGGTTCTCAATAAGTGGGCCGACCAACTGTAAATAGCGTGTGTGCGTTGTGCACTGATTGCCTGCGTGCATAAGGTACGCGTAAGGAACTTCACTGTTCCGTCGAGCGAAGAATAGGCTGCTGTGCCGTTCACCCGGGATTTCAACTGGGTGAACGGTACAGTTCGTTCTGTGGGACAATTACCCGTGCAGGGAATTGGGAAGAAGCGGGGGACAAGCCCCCGCGCTACGGTATGTGGGGGGTGACTACGGTTGGAGGGCGTCTCTGATTCAGCGTGCAGAGGGACGATTTCGCACGTGCTGGCTTTGAGGACGTATCACGAGAGTAAAGGGAGGCGTCCTTGATCGGAATTGACGGCATCTGTCCGAGCTCTACGGAGGTTAAGAGTGAACGCCTCCGCAGTATATGGACACTGTTGGAGCGAATTGGTGATTGATTCACCCTTTGAAACATCTACCACGCTGCCTAACCTCGGCACCGTGCGTTTTCATTGTCTGCGCGTCACGGACGCAGACCTGCTCTACACTTTTTTCCAGATGCTTGGGCCGCGGACCCGCTCCTGGTTTCGGCCCCACACGCCGTGGACGTATGCCGTGGCGCAGCAGCTTGTGGCTGATGCCGAAGACCCCGACTTCATCCGCTTTCTGGCCCTCGTAGAGAAGGATGAAGAATTGGTACCGGCAGGCTATGGGTTCTTCGAAAACCTGCAATCCGCCAGACCGGTCCTCGGCATTGCGGTGGCCGACGCATACCAAGAGATGGGGCTCGGACAAGCAATTATGCAGCACCTCAAGGCGGTAGCACGTCAATTGGACAAAAAGCGTATCATACTCACTGTAGACGGCGACAACGTGCGGGCGCAGCACGTTTACACAAAGATGGGTTTCACCCTGACGCGGCTGATACCGGGGGGTTCCCATAACGCCCGCGAGATGGAGTGCATCCTGTAGACGATCAGTTGACGACCGCGACTTTGTATCACCTGAAAGACCTGAATTCCGACTTTCGCCGGAATGACGAGAAACGGCCGAGAATACCGGAATGGCGAGAATTGACTGGAATGACTGGAAGTGGCCGGAAATGACCGGAATGAAGAAGAGATAGCGTGCACTGTCTATAGCAGCAGGAGGAGAAAAGAGATCTCATGGCAATCAAAACATGGCCTGCGGAGGTGAACAGCGTTCGCAAAGCAACCGTGGTCCCTTTGGATGAAATAACGTTGCCGGAGAAGATCTTCATCGTGCCCGGCGCGCATCTGGACTTTGGCTGGTGCGCGGGGATCTCCGAGTGTCTGGCCTACGCCGACGAAATAATCAAAGGGTCCATTGATGCCATCACCGGCCCGGTGCCGGACTACCGCTTCACGGTCGAATACGCCGCGTTTCTGCGTCACTTCCTGGCGCGCTTCCCAGAGTATCTGCCCACGGTTAAGCAACTCGTCAAAGAGCGCAAAATCGAGACGACCGCCGCTATGGTGGGCTACATGGAGGATATTCTCGATGGCGAGATTATGGTGCGCGAAATCGTGCACGCCAAACGCTTCGCCCGCGACGTGCTCGAATGCGATCTCCCCACGGCGCAGCACTCCGATCTCCCCGGCCATACACCGCAGGCACCCCAATTGCTCGCCAAAGCCGGGGTGAAGTACTTCTCGTACACGCGTTTCCGACCGTATTCGCCAGTCCATTGGTGGGAGGCGCCGGACGGTTCGCGGGTGCTGGCGGCCAATCACCTCAACAACTACGGCTGGGCCTTCATCCTTACCAACCCGGAGATCGGCTGGCTGCCCGATTACGAGGGCGATGAGCCTGAACTGCAGTCGATTTCGGAGGCGATGCGCCTCTGGCCGTTGCCCGTGCTGCTCATGATGGGGCAGTCCGACCTGCGGCCGCCGATACCGGAAGATATAGTGGCCTCCGCAAAGAAGCTCACCGACGAAGGTAAGCTAAACTTCACCTTCTCCACGATTACGGACTTCTTCGAAGCCGCGGAGCGGACCGGCAAGCTGGACGATCTTCCGGTGTACGGCGGTCACATGCCGTACGCGTTCTACACCATTCCGGCGTTTGCGACGCGCGTTTACGTGGAGGCGCGCCACGCGGAAAACGCGCTCGCTGCGGCGGAGAAGCTTTCGGCCATCCGTGGACTACTGGGCTTGGGCGCGTATCCGCGTGCCGAACTCGATCCCGCCTGGGAAGACCTGTACAACTGCCATGACCATAACGTGGGCGGCCGCCATGGCGAGCTCAACGACGACGTGCGCTACAAGACCGCCGTGCACGCCCGCATGGTGGGCATGGAAATCGCCCGCGAGGCGAATGTGCAGTTCGCGACTCACGTGAATTACGCGCCGCCCAGCGACGAGGCGCGCACGCTCCTCGTGAGCAACGCGCTGAATTGGGACCGCACCGACGTGGTGCAGGACTACATGGAGTTTGACGGCGATAACGTAACGGGCATCCGCATTACCGACGGACAGGGTAACGAGATGCCGTGCCAGGTCATCAAGGCCCAAAACGCCGGCGACGATCGAGTCGACTTTGCCGGCTTCGGCTATTCGCGGGTGGACTTCGCGTTCTTGGCGAAGGACGTGCCCTCGCTTGGATTCAAGACCTTCTATTTGGAGCCGAGGGTCGGCGCCAGCGACCAGAATACGCGGCGTGGAACCATGGAGCACATAGTTGAGAACGACCACTTCCGTCTGGACGTTACCGGCGGCGTGGTAAAGAGTTTGCAGTGGAAGCGACCGGGTGGCGCTAGTGTTGAGCTCGCTGCGGAGGCCGACCACTACTTCAACGAGGTGGTGGTGCTCGAAGACTTGCGCTTCGACCTGGAGGACTCCCAGGACGAGCAAGCAATGAAAGGCACGCACACCGACGAGGCGCTGGCGCTGCAGGCGAGCGGTGAAGACTGGCTGGCGGGCACGAACTTCACCGGCCGGGAATGGCGGGCGAGCGACGGTCCCACGCAGGTGCAGTGGGTGGAGCGCGGGCCTGTCTGGACGACTGTCTGCCTGCGCAGCCACGTGCTGGAAGCCCCAATCGTGCAGGAAATCCGCCTGCACAACCACGAACCGCGTGTGGATCTCACAACCACCATCGACTGGAACGGCTCGAAGAATACGCAGGTGCGTCTTGCGCTGCCCTATAACGTGCCGGGAGGCGATGTCACATATGAAGTGCCGTTTGCAAACGTGGTGTTTGGCAGGGATGAGATGCCGAATACGTATCGCGGCGACGGCTCGCGGTGGGTGCAGAAGTGGCTGGATGTGTCCAACGCCGACTACGGTGTAACGCTGGGTACGAGCAACTGTGGGCACGCCATCAAAGGCACATCCGTCTATCCGACGTTTATCCGCACGGCCTACTCCTGCGGCACACCGTTCTTCGAATACCCGAACCTCGGCGTGCACACCTACCACGCCACGCTTGTGCCGCACGAAGGCGATTGGCGTTCGGCCGGCGCGGAGCGGGTTGGCTGGCAGCACTGGAATCCGTTGCAGACCTCCAAGCTGGCAACGGCGGCTCCGATGCAGCCGTTTGCGGGCAACACGTTCCTCAACGACCAGGAGAGTTTTGTGCGCACGGACGCGCCGAACGTAGTAATCACCACCATCCAGGAGCACCCGGACCGACCGGGCAACTGGATGCTGCGTCTCTTTGAGGCCCACGGCGAGGATACGACGGTCAGCCTGCAGCTTCCGCGCGCGGTGGAGGCAGCCTGGGTCACCAATCTCATGGGCGACTTGGAGACCGAGCTTGCGGTCTCCGGCAATACGGTAACGCTACCGCTGGATGCCTATGGAATTGAAACTGTCGCCATTGCCTTTGCAACGTAGAGGCGTAGATTGCTGCCATTAACATAGGATTTGGGGCAGAATGAGGGGGCGCAAGATTGCGCCCCCTCATTCTGTTGTATACGCCGTGGACGAATGCCGTGGCGTGGCAGTTCGCGGAGCGTGCCGATGATCCCGACTTCATCCGCTTTCTTGTACTGGTAGCGAGAGATGGCGAAAAGATACCGGCAAGGTACGGATTCTACGAGAGCTTGTAATCCGCCAGGCCGGTCCTCGGCATTGCGGTGGCCGACGCGTACCATGAGTTGGGGATCGGGCAGGCGATCATGCAACACTTGATATAGGTTGCGTGTCAATTGGGAAAAAGGCGTATCATACTCACTGTAGACGGCGACAACGTGCGGGCGCAACACGTATGCGCGAAGATGGGCTTTACGCAGACGCGGCTAATTCCGGGGAGTTCGCATAACGCCTGCGATATGGAATGCATACCGTAACTGGAATGTTGACGCCCACCAACGGTAGCACAGTGCTAAGTCTGGATTCCGGCTTTCGCCGGAATGACGGATTCATGGAGTGTGTCCTTTAGTGCAGCGAGAGGAGCGATAGGTCTCATGGCGATCAAGACATGGCCTGCCGAGGTCAACAGCGTCCGGAAAGCAAACGTGGTTCCAAAGGATGAAGTGGAAATGCCGGAGGAGATCTTCATCGTGCCCGGCGCGCACTTGGACTTTGGCTGGTGTGCGGGGATCTCCGAGTGTCTGGCCTACGCCGATGAACTCATCAAAGGAGCCATCGACACCATCACCGGCCCGGTGCCGGACTACCGGTTTACGGTCGAATACGCCGCGTTTCTGCGCCACTTCGTCACGCGCTTCCCGGAGTACCTGCCCACGGTGAAGCAGCTTGTTAAGGAGCGCAAGCTCGAGACCACCGCCGCCATGGTGGGTTACATGGAGGATGTGCTGGATGGGGAGATCATGGTGCGCGAAATCGTGCACGCCAAACGTTTCGCCCGCGACGTGCTGGACTGCGACTTGCCCACAGCCCAGCATTCCGATCTCCCCGGCCACACGCCGCAGATGCCCCAGTTGCTCGCCAAAGCCGGGGTGAAATACTTCTCCTACTCGCGCTTTCGACCGTATTGCCCGGTGCACTGGTGGGAGGCGCCGGACGGTTCGCGGGTGCTGGCGACCAACCACGTCCATAACTACGGCTGGGCCTTCATGCTCACCCACTCTAATATGCCCTGGCTGCCCGATTACGAAGGCGATGATCCTGAAGTGCAATCGGTTTCGCAGGCGATGCGGCTCTGGCCGCTGCCCGTGCTGCTCATGATGGGGCAGTCCGACCTGCGTCCGCCGATAGTGGAAGACCTGGTTGCCAGGGCAAAGAAGCTGACCGAAGAAGGCAAGCTGAACTTCACCTTCTCCACCATCACCGATTTCTTCGAAGCCGCCGAGCGGACCGGCAAGTTGGACGACCTGCCCGTCTACGGCGGTCACGCGCCGTATGGATTCTACTGCATACCGGGGTTTGCGCCGCGCATCTATCTGGAGGCGCGCCATGCCGAAAACGCTCTGGCGAGCGCGGAGAAACTCTCCGCCATCCGCGCATTGGTAGGTCTAGGCGCGTACCCGCGCGCTGAAATCGATCCCGCCTGGGAGGATCTCTACAACTGCCACGACCATAACGTGGGCGGCCGCCATGGCGAAATCAACGATGACGTGCGCTATAAGACTGCCGTGCACGCCCGCATGATCGGCATGGAGATTGCGCGGGAAGCGAACGTGC
The DNA here is from genome assembly GCA_965219505.1 of Chloroflexota bacterium. Lineage (GTDB taxonomy): Bacteria > Chloroflexota > UBA11872 > VXOZ01 > VXOZ01 > VXOZ01. Next base: position 337,218 of record OZ244775.1, read on the forward strand.
AGTTTGCCACCCACGTCAACTACGCGCCGCCAAATGCTGAAGCGCGCACGCTGCTCGTGAGTAACACGCTGAATTGGGACCGCACCGACGTGGTGCAGGACTACATGGAGTTTGGCGGTGACAACGTCACCGGCATTCGGATCACTGACGGGCAGGGCAATGAGATGCCGTGCCAGGTCATCAAGTCCCAGAACGCTAGTGAAGACCGCGCCGACAATGCGCGCGTCCGTCGGTCGCGTGTGGACTTCGCGTTCTTGGCCAAGGACGTGCCGTCGCTTGGTTTCAAGACGTTTTATTTGGAGCCGAGGGTCGGCGCCAGCGACCAGAATACGCGGCGTGGAACGATGGAGCACATGGTCGAGAACGACCACTTCCGTCTGGACGTTACCAGCGGCATGGTGAAGAGTTTGCAGTGGAAGCGGCCGGACGGTTCCAGCGTTGAGCTTGCCGCCGAGGCCGACCACTACTTCAACGAGGTGGTGGTGCTTGAAGACCTGCGCACGGACCTGGAAGACGCCCGGGACGAGCAAGCAATGAAAGCCGGGTATTCTGATGAGGCGCTGGCGCTGCAGGCGAGCGGCGAGAACTGGCTCTCGGGCACCAACTTTACCGGCAAGGAGTGGCGGGCGAGCGACGGTCCTACGCAGGTGCAGTGGGTTGAGCGCGGGCCGGTCTGGACGACGGTCTGCCTGCGCAGTCATGTGCTCGGCGCGCCGATTGTGCAGGAAATCCGCCTGCATAACCACGAACCGCGCGTGGACCTCATCACCTCGATCGACTGGAACGGCACCAAGAACACCCAGTTGCGCATTGCCCTGCCCTACAACGTGCCGGAGGGTGAGGTGACGTATGAAGTGCCATTCGGCAACGTGGTGTTCGGTCAAGATGAAATGCCGAATACGTACCGTGGAGACGGCGCCCGCTGGGTGCAGAAGTGGCTGGACGTCTCCAACGCCGACTTTGGCGTGACATTGGGCACCAGCAACTGTGTGCACGCCATCCACGGTACGACGATCTACCCGACGCCGCTCCGCACGGCGTATTCCTGCGGCACGCCGTTCTTTGAGTACCCGAACACCGGTGTGCACACCTTCCACGCGACTCTGGTGCCGCATGACGGCGGCTGGCGTGCGGCAGGCGCGGAGCGGGTTGGCTGGCAGCACTGGAATCCGTTGCAGACCTCCAAGCTGGCAACGGCGGCGCCGATGCAGCCGTTTGCGGGCAACACGTTCCTCAACGACCGGGAGAGCTTCGTGCGCACGGACGCGCCGAATGTGGTCATCACCACCATTCAGGAACACCCGGACCGTGCGGGCAACTGGCTGCTGCGTCTCTTCGAGACCCACGGTGAGGATGCCACGGTATCGCTGCAACTCCCGCGCGACGTAGAGGCCGCCTGGGTCACCAATCTCATGGGCGACCTGGGCGCAGAGCTTGCGGTCTCCGGCAATACGGTCACGGTGCCGCTGGGCGGCTACGAGATTGAGACTATCGCCGTAGCTTTCAAGAGCTAACGAATCCGAATGATGGCCTTACCCTGAAGACTTGGAGTGAACAAGTGAGCGCATGGCTGCGCTCACTTGTCGCTTTCGTGCCTTTCGCAAGTCTTCAAACCAATAAGGAATCCTGAGAAGGTACGGCAGTATCCGTTCGCCCTGAGCTTGTCGAAGGGTGAACGGGTACTGATTCAACACAACCAGTTAGCCTTCCGAGGCGCGTGCTAGTCTGAAAGGCTGCCAACGCAGGTAGGTCAGCGTGCGCCACAGCCACTCCACCGGCCCGAACTGGAATCTATCCATCCACCAAACGCTCAGCGGAATCTGGGCGGTGAATATGGCTAGGGTGAAAAGAATGCCGAGCGCCGGCCCGATCTGCCCGAAGAGGCCGAAACCGTAGCCATAGAAGATGGTCGTGGCTATTAGCGATTGCAGCAAGTAGTTGGATAGCGGCATTCGCCCAACTGCTGCCAGCGGACTCAGCAGCTTGCGCCCGGCGGTGTGCTGCACGAGCAACGTGATCGCCGCCACGTAACTGAGCGCAAGCGTCGGCGCACCGATGATTTGGCCGATTGTGGCAGCATAGCTCCACAACGTCGGCTCGTAGCGGCTGGCTCCCTCCATGGCGATCACATAGAATAGATTGCTACTGATACCTAGCAGAAACCCCCACCTTAGGATCTTGCGGAATAGCGGTAGGTGCCCAGAAATATCCTGAAAAATGCCGCGGCGTCCGGCGTAGAGGCCGAGCAGAAACATGGCGAAGACGTTGAATATGCTGAAGATGCTGAGGCCGTACGCAAGCCCGCGATCACTGAGCCGCTGCGCCGTAATTTCGACAAACGATCCGGTTGCGTAGACTTGACTGGCTTGATACGCAGACTGACCGAGTGCTCGATCTGTGTCGGCAAAGTACCTGCCCAAGAAATTCCGGCCACCCTCCATAAGCTCGGCGACGAGAGCCATACCAACAAAATAGCCGAGGAAAAGGAATGAAAGCCCTAGCATTACGCCAGTCCACACAAGCAACGTGCGCGGGGAGCTCCGGCGAAAGAAGAGAAGAAGGATCGCGCCCAGCACGGCGTAAAGCACCAGTATGTCACCCACCCAGAGGGAGATCGCATGAGCAAAGCCGAATAGGAAGAGAATTATCAAGCGCCGTAGGTACAGCGGCACGAAGCGAGTTCCCTGCAACTCGGCGCTTTGAACTTGAAGGGCGAATCCAAGACCAAAGAGGAACGACAGAATTGGATAGAATTTCGCTTCGGCCAAGAGCCGAATTCCCCAAACGGCGAGACGATCGGCAGGGCTTTTCAGTTCGCCATGACCCAACAGGAACTGCTCAAGCGGGTTGCCGTAGAGTTCTATGCTGACAAGCAGAATGCCGAAGAGTGCGAACCCGCGCAGGATGTCTATGACTTGAATGCGCTCTAACTGCGTTACCGGTCCTACACGGGCAGGCGCAGAGCTATTCAATTGTCCTTCAACTCCCATTCGCGGCGAGAGTACATTCCCCGTTCTGTACGTGCCAGCGCACGTGCGCGATGCACGCTACTATACTTCTTTACGCTCTGCTTTGCACGTAGCTCGTATGATGGGCGGACAAACTGCCCAAGCCAATCCAATGTTTACCTTCCTAATAACCGACATGCTGTGAGCAGGCTTACCGCTGTTTGGTATGATTCAGTAAGATTGTGCGGGGTGAACTGGGAATCCATTGAACTGTCGTAAGCTGCGCCATGGAGATCGTCATGGACGCGAATGCCCTGCACGGCGATCTAAATTGAGGCGCAGCGGCGAGGGGTTGTGACGAGTCCTGTCATTCCGAGCGCAGCGGGGAATCTAAACAAAATGTCGGCGAGGAATTAGTGAGGAGCGCAGAAAAATGGAGATAGAAGTCAAGCCGCGTGCCGTACCGAAAGAGGTAGTCGCGCTGCTCAAGAGTATTGCGGCTGAGCTGCCGCCCGCGGCGGCGGCCATGATGCTATCCAATGTCGCCAATCGGGCGACTGCCGTGCTCCATAAGTTGGCGCGCGAGCAAGGAAACGCGAACAAGGGCCAACCCAACTGGGGTCGATGGGCGAGCCTTACCAACGTCTCCCGCGACGCCGTGCTGCGCACGGCCACCTGCCGCGACACCGCTACGAAACTGTATCAACAGGAAGCTGCGGAAGACGCCGCCGAATGAGCCAGTCGCAGGCAACGGTTCTGCAAATCACGGGTGCTGTACGGCCAACGGTTGAGCCTAATCTCTTACATGGCGCAAAGTGTCCATGCCGTTCGCCTTGAGCTTGTCGAAGGGTAAACGGACAGGGAAATCCACTGGCGAGATTGAATTTCTCCCCGTCCGTGCTGCGACAGGCTCAGAACGAACGGGGAAGGGGCGAGCAGTTCTCACTTGGACCCCATTGTGATGCAGAACCGCACAAGGGAGTTTGCACCCTCAGACAGACGATCGCGCTTGGTCACTTCCATGAGGAAAGGAGATTCTTGCTGATCTTCTCACCCGTTACGGGCATGCCGCTCCAGAAGTTGGTATAATGGGCGAAATGAACGTACTATGTCGTCACGATATGGTGTAGAGAGCCGAGGAGACGCAAGACATTGCCCAAGAAACGTGCAAACTTGAAGCGCGTCCGCCGTCAGGAACGAGGGCGCGTCCGTAACCGTTCAGTGCGCAGCAGCTTGAAGACCTTTAGCCGCAAAGCATCAGACGCAATCGCGGATGGTGATCAAGAAACGGCGCAAGAGGCCGTAGCGCTGGCGTGTGCCCGCTTTGACCGGGCTGCCCGCAAAGGCGTGATTCACACCAACAACGCCGCCAGACATAAGTCTCAGCTTGCGCGCCGGTTCAACCAGGCGTTCAGTGGAGCTGCCTAAAAACGGCCCACCGCTGTTGAGTAAGGCTGAACGATATCATTTACCCCTTTCACGGCGAGTGAAGGGGGTAGGTTTTTTTTGAAACGACCCTTGCGGAAATGCACGCAATAGGCCGTGGGTCGGTGCTAATGCCGGCGGCAGGCCTGTTGGCAGTCACTCCGGCGGAAGCCGGGCCCAGCGACTTGGCAAGGATGGACTCCGGATTTCGCCGGAATGACGAGTCCGAATCCTCTTCAAATATCGGAGTGGTGAAAATTTCGGATCATTCACCGCGAGCTGCATTGGGTGAAAACGCGTCGACCGCGAACACCCGTGTCGGCACATTTCTTATCGCTGGCTGGCGATTGAGCACAACCCAATGACGAGCAGGTCCAGTGCGGTGGCCGGGTCCAACTTGCTCCGCTTGATGGCAAAGTCGGTGCGCGCTATGTGAGCGTGGATCGCTGCCAGTTGGTCGACGCTGAAGCGGCGCGCCTGGGAGATAACGCGGTTGACCGCCCGCGGGGGCGCGCGTGTCAGGCCGACGGCGCGAGCGACCTCATTGGGCGACTGCACGCTGTGCATGGCATGTTTCGCTTTCAAAACCAGGCGAAACTGACGGGCAATCATTACGAGCACGTAGCCGGGTTCCTGGTTGGGGAGATCGTGCAGGAGTGCCAGCGCTTGCCGCCGCCTGCCGTCGGCGACCGCGTCGGCAAAGGCAAAGATGTTCGATTCCCGCGACTGCGGCACAAGCAGGTGCACGTCCTCTTCACTGATCGTGCCCGTTCTATTGCGGTAATTCGCTAACTTTGTCAGCTCTTGCTCAATAGTGTCCCTGTCAGGCAGCACCGCCGCCAGGTGCTCCGCCGCCGAGCGCGAAATACCACACCCAAACCGGCGCGCGTTCTCCTCGATCCACGCCACCTGCGGCGCTCCTCTGCGTTGATCGGCAATGTTTACCGTGGCGCCGGAAAGCTCCCGCAGCGCCTTGGTGAGCGCAGTGGTTTCTCGCCCACGGGGAAGGACGTTATCCACCAAAACCAGGGTGCAGTGCTCGGGCACGAGCGGCAAATACGCTAGGAGCCCGTCGCGCAGGGGCTTCTCTTTGAGACAACGACTCAATAGACCGCGAACGACGACGAGCTTAGCCCCACCCAGGAACGGCATGGTATCGCAATGCACCTGCAAGGTCTCCATGTCGATCGCGTCGCCATCCAGCGCCACGCGATTGAGGTCGGCAATAGCTTCCCCCTCCGTCGCGAGTTTGGTGATTTCGGTCTCGATGGTGCCCTTACTGTGTCCTATGAAGCAGCGGATCATCGTTGTGCCCTTCCCGAGGAGGAACTACGTGCAATATGGCCTGGGCCTGAGTTATTCAGAGACTTCACCGGCAACCAGAGGTGGAACTGCGGAAAGATCAGTAATAGTCGGAGCAACGACCGACTGCTCTGAGTCTGTTCGATTTAGCCATATGCTCTGCCAACCGGCCTGCAATGCGCCCTGAACGTCAGCCTGCGGGTTATCGCCGATGAAGAGGAGTTCGTTGGGTAGCAGGCCCAACTCCACAGCACTGCGATCGAATATCTCCCGCTGCGGCTTCGCCACACCGACCTCCCCTGAGATTACGACCGAACGGAAGCATCCCGCAATGCCCGTCCGTTGGAGCTTTTGGCGCTGCTGGTCGCCGTCACCATTGGTTATACCCCCAACGGGTATGCTGAGAGCGCCTCAAGGCAGGGCAATGCGTCAGGATAGAGCGTCCAGCTTTCCTCATACAAAGTGAGGTAGCGTGCGAAAATGTCCAAGACTTCTTGCGCAGTGAGCGGCTGACTCTCAGTTCCGGACTCTTGTTGCATTGCAAGTACCTGCTCTACCCGCCAGGTGCGCTGTTCGGAAAAGGTCAACTCGCCTGCCACGTAGCGCTGCCAACCACTTTCTGCCGCATCGTGCCAAGCTGCGGCAAAATCCGGGAAGGCAGGCCACCGCTGCGGTTCACCCTCCCCAGCGAGAAGTGTGGGATAGAGTCTGGATAGCGCCGCTAGTTCGGTGCCATCGTGATCGAGCAGCGTGCCGTCCAGATCGAATACAATTCCGCGAACCATAAAATCACCTTGGTGTTCAGTTCATGTTGTGAAGTTTAACCCAAGAGAGGCAGCCTCGTCGAAATTCTAAAGGCCTAGCGCTCAATTCCTTGATTCAGTGTCGTTGCCGATTCGGCTTTACACTGAGATATTCTCTCTGTGCAACACTGAGAGAATTCCTCTTGCATATGGTACATTTTGTCGGAATGCAGTTACAGTCCTTTTCGTTAGACAAGAAAGTTCATGTCAGAGCTAATTGAGATACGCGACCCAATCCACGGCTTCATCGAATTGGATGATTGGGAGCGCCTAATTGTCGATCATCCTTATTTCCAGCGCCTACGCCGGATTCGTCAATTGGGACTGACAGACATGCTTTATCCGGGTGCAATGCATACAAGATTCGAACACTCGCTTGGTGTCATGCACGTCGCAACAAGGATGTTTGATGCCATCGTCAGGCGCCGGAGTGACTTTTTAAAGGAGAAATACCATTTCACGGACGGAGGATTCGAGCGGGATAGAAGGATTGTTAGAATAGCAGCCCTGTTGCACGATGTCGGACATGCACCGTTCTCTCATGCCAGTGAGACGGACTTGATGCCTAGAGATGGAGAGGGAAGGCGCTATAAACATGAGAACTATTCTGCAGCAATAGTCTCTGGCTTGATGAAGGACGTGATTGAAAGACACTCTCTCAATCAAAATCATGAGATAGAAGCCCATGACGTTGCAGATTTCTTGGAAGGCAAGTCATCAGTTGGTCGGCGGCTGTTCTGGAGAAACCTGGTTGACGGACAATTGGACGCAGATCGCGCAGACTATCTTCTTCGTGACTCTCGCCACATTGGCGTAGCATACGGGCAGTATGACTTGGAGCGATTGCTGACAACACTAACGGCTATTGAGGATCCGGAGACCGGGTCTCCCGCATTGGCCGTCGAAGAGGGAGGGCTTCACGCCGCCGAAGGACTGATCATTGCGCGGTACATGATGTTCACGCAGGTGTACTTTCACCATACGCGGCGTGCGTACGACCACCATTTGGTTGAAGCGATGCGTCTATTACTCGCAGAATCCCAAGGTGTCTTTCCTCCTCCTATCGACAAACAGAGTCTCAAAGAATATCTTAAGTGGGACGACTGGTATGTGTTTGGACGCCTGACTGCGGGAGATGGGGGCGCGAACGGAGCAATTATCTTGAACCGGCGTCACGACCGGCGTGTTTATGAAACTCCTGAGTATCTGGAACGGGAAGACCTACAGCAGCTTGACGCCGTTCGCGAAGCCCTAGACGATAAGGCGAGTTTTGAAGATAGGCCGCAAAAGTCTTGGTACGCGCTCGGCAGCACGGACATACCGATAGTGGGTAAAATTGAACGGGAGCAGGAAGTCGTCGCAAGGCTTTCTGAACGATCCACAGTCGTTGGTGGACTCAAGGCGGTGAACCAGCGCCGAATCTATAGTACCCTTGAACGACAGGAAGAGTGTCGGAAGATTATTGCTCAGGTGCTGAGCAGCCAGGAGTCGAATGGATGAGAAGAGACTTTCATTTTCCTTGGCATCAGTATGCCCTTATCGTGGGACTAGCGGAGCGCCTCGATGATAGGGATCGGTTCCACGGAACACACCCGCAATTTGGTAAGACGGCGCTGCAAAAGCTCGTCTATCTCTTGCAGGAGGCCTACAACGTCAATTGTGGCTATGACTTTAGCCTCTATACGTACGGACCATTCACGTCGGAACTGGTGCAAGACCTCGATTTGGTCGAATCTGTGGGTGGAGTCGAGGTAAGACCTGTGCGCAAGGGAATAGATGGTTACCATATAGTGCCTCATGAAAACGCTGCCTGGGTGAAGGCGCAAGCAAGAGCGTTTCTTACAGATAACGAGGGCGCGCTAGGCAAACTGATCAAGGAGTATGGTCACTATTCGGCCAAAGAGCTAGAGATACGTGCGACGATAATCTATGTGGAACGTGAGATGAAGAGGGACGGCAAACCGTTGTCTCTAGATGGACTCGTGCGGGTGGTCCATGACATCAAGCCATACTTCCCCAAAGATGAAATCAAGTCTGTCGCGGAAGAACTTCAATCAAGGGGACACGTAAAGGTGCAAGCCAATGGAAAACAGGCTGACCGGCCGATCCGCGTCGCTAGCGATTGATTCCCTCATGCCTCCGCCGCATTGGGCGTTGTTGGAGCGGGAGCTATTGCGGGCGCAGGAGGCGGCGTGCGCGGCGTTCTACGCGAAGTATTTTGACGACCGGGGCTACCTGGTCTGCATACCGCGCTGGGGTGGGAACGACGGGCCCGATGACGCGGGTGAAAACCTGCTCAATTGGCCCATGCTCCACGCGCTCGGCGCATCGGACTGCGTATTGGCGATGTACAAGCAAGGCTGGGACGGTCATCTGCGCCAGTATACGGAGGCAAAAACCGAGTACGTGCCCATGGCACGTGAGGGCATGTACTACAAAGAATTCTCCGTAATGTTCGATTGGATGCACCACGGCGAGTGGATTTCGCCGTTTATCCTGGAGCCGCTCAGCAATCCCATCGACAGCAACTACGAACAACGAATCCGGCGTTACGCTGGATTCTATATGGATGAAGACCCACAAGCGCCGAACTACGACCCGGAACACAACCTCATCCGCAGCATGTTCAACGGCAGCCGGGGACCTATGCTGCGCAAGTCAACCGCCCTCGACTGGGCGGGCGACCCCATTGAGGTGGCGGGGCGCTTCGACGCCAAGCATGGCGAGAACAGCTTTGCTCAGATGCTCGACCACTTCCGGGACTACAACGACGTGGCCGGCGACCACCCCTTGAATCTCTCCGTCACCACTGTTGCTCTCACAGCCTATGCTCTCACGGGCGAAGCGAAGTACCGCGACTGGATCGTGCGGTACGTGGACGGCTGGGTGGCCCACACCAAGGCGAATAACGGCATCATACCGACCAACGTCGGGCTGGACGGCACCCTCGGCGGCGCCTGCGACGGCAAGTGGTACGGCGGCGTCTATGGTTGGGGGTTCTCGGTGAACGATCACAATACCGGCACGCTCGCGCACCGTCCGGCGTTTCAGCAGCGCGCGGTTTACGGTTTTGGCAATGCGCTGCTCATGACCGGCGACCAAAGCTACTTGGCTGTCTGGCGTGAGATGCTGGACGCCGTGAACGCGAATGCCAAGGACAGCGATGGCACGCCCACTTATCCCCACATGTACGGCGATACCTACGGAGAAGAAGGCTGGTATGATTTCAAGCCGACGCCGTTCGCGGCGGGCGCGCACGAGATGTACTACTTGTCCATGGATCCGCAGGACCTGGCGCGCGCGCCGCACGACCCGTGGTACGACTTTCTGGCTGGCACGAACCCCGCCTATCCGGTGGAAGCGCTACAGCGCGACTATGCAACTGTGCGAGACCGCATCGAAAAGATGAGGCTGGATACCACCACCCCGGATACGCGGCTATCTGACGACATGAACCACATAAACCCGGCTACTACCGATGCGCTCATCCGGCTCACGCTTGGCGGTTTCCCCACGGGACGCGAAGGCGGGCCGCTCTATTGCCGCTTGCGCTACTTCGATCCTGCCCGTCGCCGCGCCGGTTTGCCGGAAGACGTGGCAGCGCTGGTCGATCATCTCACTGCATCCGAGGTCGGTGTGGAGCTTGTGAACCTCAATCCGGTGGAAGAGCGCACGCTCATCGTGCAAGGCGGCGCGTACGCCGAGCACCAGTTCATCAGCGCTACGGCGGAGGGTATCACAACAGAGGTCAATGGGCCGCACCTGGTCGTCCGTCTCGCGCCCGGCGCAGGTGAGCGCGTCACGCTCACCATGCAGCGCTACGCGAATCAGCCCACGCTGAGTTTTCCGTGGGTGTGAGCCATAGGTCGCGCGTGAGAAGCACTTAGCAAGCCGCCGTCCATGCTTCGACAGGCCTGTGCTGAGCTTGTCAAAGTGCTCAGCACGAACGGTGAGAACAGCAATCCGGTGAACTGTATGTATCCGCTCTCTGTTCGACCCATCGGCAAGCTCAGAGCAGGCGGGCTGAGACTGAGCGATTGGCGCAAGAAAGCGTCATAGAATCAGTGTCCGTACGTCCTGAGCTTGTCGAAGGATGAGCGGACAACTACGTAGCCCCCATTGGTTCGCTTTGACTCACGCCGGCGAGGTCTCGCTGTTACTCAGCAGTGCTGCCACGCGCTGGTTGATCTTGCCGGTGACGTCCATGGCAACGGTCTGCTGGGCCAGACGCAGGGTGCTGGCGATGGCCTTGGCGTTGGAGCGGCCGTGGGCGATGATGACGGCGTTGCTCAGTCCCACCAGGGGCGCGCCGCCGTGTTCCTCGTAGTCCAAGCGCGCGCTGACGCGGTCGAAAGCCGGTTTAGCCAGCAACGCGCCGAGCATCGTGCGTGGGTTTGCGCGTAACTCCGTCTTCAGCAGCGTGCCGATGAATTCGGCAGCGCCTTCCAGTGTCTTTAGCGCTACGTTGCCGGTATAGCCGTCGCACACCACCACGTCTACCGTATCGGCGAGAATATGGCGTCCTTCGATGTTGCCGACGAAGTTGAGCGGGGCCTCTTTCAGTAGCGCGTAGGCTGCCAGAGAGAGTTCGTTCCCTTTGGTTGGCTCTTCGCCAATTGAAAGCAAGCCGACGCGGGGATTTGTCACGCCGTAGACCTGTTCGGAATAGATGCTTCCCATGAGGCCGAACTGTTGTAGTTGACCCGGCTTGCAGTCGGCATTGGCTCCCATGTCGATGAGGAGCGTCGGGTGAGAAGTGCGTGCGGGAATAAGAGCTATGAGCGCCGGACGGCTAATACCGGCAATGCGTCCGAACGCCATGAGCGCCGCCGCCATGGTTGCGCCGCTATGGCCGGCGCTGACCAGTGCCTTTCCTTCCCCTTCCTTCACTAGATCGCAGGCGACGCGAATTGACGACTGAGGACGCTGCCGCACGGCCGTGGCATGATCGTCCATGCTGATAACATCCGGCGCGTGGCGGATCGTCAGCGGCAGTCCGCTGGTGTCGTGTTTGCGCAGCTCTGCTTCCAGGAGGTCGTGTTGGCCGACGAGGATGATTGGCAGGGCGGAGGAACGCGTGGCCTGTACCGCTCCGGCAACGATTGCCTGCGGGGCTAGATCGCCGCCCATTGCGTCGAGCACAATTGCCAAGCAGAATCCTCCTTGTGGTTTCGTTACCCTCCTGCGGTTGGCATCATTATACTACTAGGCAACGCCCTGACGAATTGTCTAGGACTAGCCCTGGCTGAGGAGCGCAGAATGCAGACCCAAAAGTCCGCCAACATCATTGGACACAGAGATGTGTATTCCGTGTCACAACTGTGGAAGGCGTGCCTTCTCTCTCTAATGCTGTTGTGCTCGCCCATAATGGCGTCAGGGTGTGCATCGCAGCAGACAACGACACTCGTTGTGTACGCCGCGTCATCACTCACGGAGGCGTTTACGGCGATTGGCGCGGAATTCGAGGCGCGCCACGCCGACGTGCGGGTGATCTTCAATTTTGCTGGCTCGCAGACACTTAGCACCCAGATCGAACACGGCGCCGCAGCCGATGTAATCGCCTCGGCGGACACCGTACACATGGGCCGTTTGCAGGAGATGGGTCTTCTGGCCGAGGCCCCCGTTATACTTGCGGAGAACCGTCTAATCGTGGCGCTTGCCAAAGCCAATCCGGCGGGGCTGGCCAGTTTGCGCGACCTTGCCCGTCCCGGAGTGCGCATTATCATGGCGCAGGAGAATGTGCCTGTAGGCCGTTACACGCGCCAAGTTCTTGCCAACCTGAGCGCGGATGACGCCTACGGCAACGCTTTTCAGGAAGCCGTACTCGCCAACGTCCGTTCGGAGGAACTCAACGTGCGCCAAGTATTCGCGAAAGTAGTGCTAGGAGAAGCGGACGCGGGATTCGTGTACGTTAGCGACGTCGCCGCGTCAAATGCCAAGGTCGAGACATTGGAAATCCCCGATCACACAAATGTTAAGGTGGAGTATCCGATTGCGCTTCTTGCGGCATCTGATGAGAGAGCGCTCGCACGGCGATTCATTGAGTTTGTGCGTTCACCGATGGCGCAGGAGATCTTGCGGCAGGCGGGACTGCAGACGGTAGAAACGCAATGAGCCGCCCGCCATCACCGCCCCCATTCCCCCGTAAGCGGAAAGCCGGCGCCCCTCGCCCCACAAGGGGTGACACCGGCCTACGTTCCCTCTTTCTGATACCAACGCTTCTCTTCACCGTTTTTGTGGCGGTGCCGCTGCTTGCCTTGGTCGTGCGCGCCTTTATGACGGGAGACCTCTTCCTTCAACTCACGCAGCCTATTGTGGCGAGCGCACTGCGGTTGAGCGCGTTGACGAGTCTGGCATCCCTCTGCATCATCGTGCTGATTGGGACGCCAACCGCCTACTTGCTGGCGCGAAGCGAATTCCCCGGCAAACGACTCCTGGATACTTTCATAGACGTGCCGTTGGCGCTGCCGCCGGTGGTGGTGGGCGTTGCTCTGCTCCTGGTCTTCGGCCGCCTGGGTGTGGTGGGACAGTGGCTCCACCCGCTAGGCATTGACATTGCCTTCACGACACTCGCAGTTGTGTTGGCGCAAGTCTTCGTGGCAGCGCCCTTTTACGTGCGCTCGGCCAAGATTGGCTTTGGTCGCGTTGACCCGGAGCTGGAGGAGATTGCCGTAACGCTTGGCGCATCGACCTGGCAGACGTTGCGCTACGTCACTGTGCCGTTGGCGTGGCCTGCGCTTGTGGGCGGGGCCGTGTTGAGTTGGGCGCGGGCGTTGGGCGAGTTTGGCGCCACAATTATGTTTGCGGGGAACTTCACCGGTCGCACGCAGACGATGCCCCTGGCGATCATGACGGCGTTGGAATCCGACCTGCAGACCGCCATAGTCCTATCAACGCTGCTCGTGCTCGCTACGTTTGTCGCTCTATTCCTCTTCCGCTGGATCGGTCGGCGTATTGGGGACGTGTGGTAGGTGCAATGATTCTGATTCCCGATTGCCGACAACGGCTTCTTGTAGGGTTGCCGGGCGCAGGTTGCAAACCTGCGCTACCGATCGGGAGTGGAGTGCTAGTGACTGCTGCCTACGATAGGTTGATAGCAAACAGACGCGCAGAGCGCATGAAGTATGCGACTGCGAATGCACTGTGTGTGCAGAAAGGAAATAATGATGGCCTTAAACGACATCGCAATAACCTGGCTGGGACATGCCGCGTTCAGCATCATGACGCCGGAAGGGAAAGTCGTGCTCATCGACCCGTTCCTCTCCGGAAACCCTGTATGTCCGGCCAATCTCAAAGAACCTCAGACCGTGGACGTGATCCTCATCACGCACGGACATGGCGACCACATCGGCGATGCGGTGCCGATTGCTGCCCGCACGCAGCCGGAGGCCGTGGTCACGACGGCTGACATTTCTTTTTGGCTGGGAAAGCAACGCGTTGGTAACGTCATAGGGATGAACAAAGGCGGTACGATTCGCGTGGCCGACCTTGCCGTTATGATGGTGCACGCCGAGCACACCAGTACGATAATGGATGGAGACACGCTGGTACCGGCGGGGGAGAGCGTCGGCTATGTAATCACGTTTTCCAACGGGATAAAGCTCTACGTCGCCGGGGATACCGCGCTCTTTGGCGACATGGCGTTGATCGGACGCCGCTATCGTCCCGACGCGGCGATACTGCCGATAGGCGACCACTTTACCATGGGACCGGACGATGCGGCGGAAGCCTGCCGAATGCTTGGCGTAAAGCAGGTGATCCCGTGCCACTACGGCACATTTCCTCTGCTCACCGGCACTCCGGACGCCTTCCGCGCAGCGGCGCAGGATATCAGCGACTTGGAAATCTGCGGAATGCAACCGGGGGATACGATCTACCTATAACTCATTTCGTCTCATGTCTTGGAGACGGGCAAGATTCCCCTGTACCGAGAGCGGAGCTTTGTGTAGTTACTCCTGTGCAGGTAGATCCCGGGAGGTGGCAGGCGCACTGTGGGGTATTTGCGCCTGCGGATGCAGCCGAGAGCGAGTTGGCGGCGTATGGTCTTCGCGCGTCTGCGTGAAAGCTGACTTCTACGGAGTCGCGGCGGCAATGGCTGCGGTCTGTGGGCATCGACGCTCGTATGATGAATCGTTCCCACAGGAACCGGGACAATTCGCCTGCATAACCGCAGCGACGACACAAAGAGATGAAGACGGTGCCGACGGCAGTCGTAGGCACGCAATAGCACGGCTTTTGATAGATGCGTGTACGGAACTGTGGGCCGAGACGCAACCCGGCAGATGTAGAATGCCAGCATCCGCTATCGGGGTGAGCCCGCCCGAGCTGTCGGCTCTCAGCGGCAAAGACAGCTCGGCGACCGGATGTATGGTCCAGTGGACGTAATCGCTACAGGTCCAGGTAGTCCTTGAGCTTCTGGCTGCGGGCCGGGTGGCGTAACTTCCGCAGGGCCTTGGCCTCGATCTGGCGGATGCGCTCACGGGTCACATTGAACTCACGACCCACCTCTTCCAACGTGCGTGTGCGACCGTCTTCCAAGCCGAAGCGCAGCCGCAGTACCTTGCGTTCGCGATCGGAAAGCGAGTTGAGCACCGCCTCCACCTGTTCCCGCAGCATCTGGTAAGACGCCGCGTCCGCCGGAGACATCGTCGCTTCGTCGGGGATGAACTCGCCCAAGTGGCTGTCTTCCTCCTCGCCGATTGGTGTCTCCAAGCTCACGGGTTCCTGCGAGACCTTGATTATTTCGCGCACCTTAGTCTCCGGAATGCCCATCTCGCCGCCGATCTCCTGCGAAGTCGGTTCACGCCCCTTCTCCTGGACGAGGCGTCGGGAGATACGCACCAGCTTGTTGATAGTCTCCACCATGTGAACGGGAATGCGGATCGTGCGTGCTTGGTCGGCGATGGAGCGGGTGATGGCTTGCCGGATCCACCACGTGGCATAGGTGCTGAACTTGAAGCCCTTACGAAAGTCGAACTTCTCCACCGCGCGAATGAGGCCGATATTGCCTTCTTGGATTAGGTCCAGCAACGACATGCCGCGTCCCACGTACTTCTTCGCCATACTGACTACGAGTCGCAGATTGGCCTCGGTCAGGCGTTTGCGCGCCTCTATGCCGACTACGACTTCGCGTTCTAGAAGCCGAATATCGTCGAGACTCCTGCCGTCGCGGTTTTCAAGCTTCATCTCTGCGAAGAGTCTCTTCTCCATCTGCTTAGCCAGCATGACTTCCTGCGCGGCGTTAAGTAGCGGCACGCGTCCGATTTCACGCAAATAGGTCCGCACCGGGTCATCGAGCGTGCCGGGTTCTTCTTCCGTTTTTGCCGACTTGAGGGCTGCCCGTTCTAAGGCCACCATCTCAGGGATACTAGGGGTGGCTGACTCTTCTTCCTCATCACCACGGATGTCAACTTCCTTAGCCGGCAGCACCTGTAGGCCGAGTTCGGAAAAGAGTGTGAAGAGCTCTTCCGCTTCATCGCTGTCGGCCTCGATATCCGGAAACGCCTCCAGCAACTCTTCCTGCGTCAGATGCCCGCGCCGCTTGCCGCGGTATACGAGTTTGCGAATGTCCTCCTCGGTGATGTCAAGCTCACTCGCTTCGGTGGCGTTAGGCTGTGCCGCCTTAGCTTTGGGTGATTCCTTTTCTACTTTGTCCTTTACGGCGGCTTTGTTCTGAACAACGGTAGTGCTCGTATTCGCTGCCATCTTTCCTCCTTCACAGGCATTCCTGTGCAATTTGTGCGGGCTCTTATTGCTCTCTATGCCACGCCAGCGCGTGACGGCTAAGGCGTTCGAATGAAGCTTGTTTGCTTGAGCGCGCGGTTGACTTGGCGTAATTGCTCGCCGATCCTACGTATCTCCTGCCGGATTTGCGAGCCAAGCGGTCTGTTCTCATCAGCGTGTTCATTTGCCAAGAGGAGCTGTAGGTCTTCGTATTCCTCCTGAACATTGCGTAGCTTTAGCCGCAAGGCAGCGGTAACTACGGTAGGGCGCAGATAGTCTGCGTCGATGTGCGGCTCCGCGCTCCGCTCCTGGCGCAACCGGTCGAGTAGCTCGTTCAAGTTTTGATCCCCCAAGTCTTCCAAAGAAGCAGTTCCGTTCCCTTGCGTTACTCCTATGTGATTATACGCTTGCCTAAGCAGAGGGTGGCGAAAGTCCTCGGCGTCGATGAATTCTGCCGCAATCCCATGCGCCTGGGGATGCACTGTGAGCAACCCCACGAGGAATTGCTCAAGCCTATCTGGCGCTTGCTCTTTGCCGCTATTGGCGGTCTGTCCCTCACCATTTTGCCGTGAAAGGGCCGATGACTGTCGCGTTGGGCGCCGTGCGTGCATGAGATTCATCAGCACTTCGCTCTGAATACCCAAGTCGAGTACCTGCGTCAGGCGCTTGAGATACTGCTGCCGTGCCACAGGATCGCCAATATCGTTGATGAGCGGGGCCAAGGCCTCTACGGCCCTGCGCTTGCCTTGCGTGCTGCTAAGGTCATGCTGCTGCGCTATGAGCCGAAACGCATAGTCTACGAATGGCACTGCCCTGTCAATCCGGGTCTGCCAAGCACTACTATCCTCGCGCAGCAACGTATCCGGGTCTTTTCCTTCCGGCAGCACCGCAATACGAATGTCCGCCTCCAACGTGCTCTCGAGACGCATGATGTCGCCGACGGAGACACGCGTATCCACGCGATCAAACGCCCGGCGCGCAACCTCCAGTCCCCGCATGGTGGCGGCACTACCGGCGGCATCGGGATCAAGCGCCAGGACGAGGTTCGTGGTAAGGCTCTTGACGGCCCGGACGTGCTTTTCCGTCAGGGAGGTGCCCATGCTCGCGACGACGTTGGTCTCGCCGTGCTGATGCGCCATCATGACGTCCGTGTAGCCTTCCACGATGATGCACTGCTTGCGCTCGCGGATGGACTGCTGGGCAAGGTCCAAGCCGTAAAGAAGGCCGCTCTTATCGAAAAGCGGCGTCTGCGGCGTGTTGAGATACTTCGGCTGAATCTCGGAGCTCAGCGTGCGCGCGCCGAAGCCGCAGAATCGACCCCGCGCGTCCCGAATGGGGAACATGATCCGCCCGCGAAAGCGATCGTACGGCCCGCGATTGCCCTCCGTGAGCAAACCGACTGCCGTCAGGTCTTCCGGCGAGAAGCCAAGCTGCACCAGGTGTGAACGGACGGTATCGAAGCGGTTGGGCGCATACCCCAACATGAAGCGTGCTATGGTTTCTTGTTCAATGCCGCGCTCCGCCAAGTATTCTCGCGCGTGCGCCGCTTCCGGCGACTCGTTGAGTAAACGATGGTAGAGTTGCGCCGCCTCCAGATTGATCTGGCCGAGCACCTGATTACGGCTGCGCTGGCGTTCCTCCTGGCGCGAGAGCGTGATGCCGGCCTCGCGGGCAAGCAACTCTACTGCCTCAACGAATGAGGCTTTTTCGCGCTCCATGACGAAGGAGATCACGTCGCCGCCACGGCCGCAGCCAAAGCAACGCCATGTGCCGCGCTCCGGGAAGACGAAGAACGACGGCGTTTTTTCCTCGTGAAATGGGCAAAGCCCCTTAAGGTAACGGCCGCTCTGCTGCAGCCGCACCGCCGCGTTCACTACGTCCACCAAAGGGACTTGTGTCTTTACATCCTCAACTGGTAACGGCATGCGTTAGTCGTTACCTTCCTCCATTTGCTCTTGCGGCCTCAGGATCGCACCAAAGACGGCACTACCCCGATCCTGAGAATGCTGAAGCTCTTGCATTGCCGTCCGCGTGCTGCGCGAATCCTAGTACTGCGAAAGTTCCGCGCGCCTACCGGCGTTTCTAAAACCACCCTTTGTTCGCGCCACCAAACGCCTAGGCTGAAAGTCACGCTCAAGAGGCATACTGCCTCCAGTATACCATACTTTGTCTGCAATTGGGAATGTCAAGAGGTTAACCCCCTCATTTTCGCCAGCACTTTCTTACGAGAGCAAAAGCCCGTGTCAATATGTCATCTTGCTTAGCGATTGGGTCATAGCCTGCACATTCAAGAAGACGGCTCATGTCGCTCGCACAAACCTGGTCCGCAAATACTACGTTTGGCCCTACTCTACCCAAGAAAGTATCCTTCTCCAGTCCTAACTGCCAGCGCCGCGCTATGATATGCTCACACTGAACACCGGCGGCATAAGTTCACTTTGCGTCGCATTGGGACACGCGAACCGCGTTTGCGGCGCAACGAAGCCACAAGGAGTGTTGAGGATCAATGATTACGTTGGGTGTGATTGGGTGCGGCAATATGGCGCGGAACCACATGCACAATGCGGTGACCATGGATGGAGTCCGGCTGCACGGCTACGCTGACATCATTCCAGATGCTGCCAAAGGCTTTCTCAATGAGTTTGGCGGCGCCTACGCTACAGCGAATGTAGACGAGGTCCTGGCAGACGACGCAATTGACGCCGTGCTTATTTCGACGCATCACGATACCCACGTGACCCTCGGTTTGGCCGCGGCGCAGGCCGGCAAGCACATCCTCATGGAAAAACCAATGTCTATGACGGTGCCCCAGTGCGATGCGGTGGTGGAGGCCGTGGAAAACGCCGGTGTCCGCCTGATGACGGGCTTCAAGCTGCGTTTTGCGCCGTTGGTCCAAGAGGCGAAGCGCCTGGTGCCGGAACCGTTCCTGCTCGTGGGACAGATGATGTGCAACCGCTGGCCCGATACGCTCTGGGCTGTCGATCCGGTTAAGGGCGGCGGCAACATTCTTTCCCAGGGCTGCCATACGTTTGACCTTGTCTGCTACCTGGCCGGTTCTGAGCCGGTTGAAGTCTTCGCCGTCGGCGGCAATTACACGCATGAGAATAAGACGTACCCCGACAACTTGGCGGCCATAATTCGCTTTGCGAGCGGCGCGGCAGCCAGCGTCATCCAGGGCGACGCGGCCGATTCGACTGCAGTCTCTAAGTTCTTCTTCGAGGTCTTTGACAACGGCACGAGCGTGCAGCTCTACGACCGCTTGCACCGGGCAACGGTCTCCGGCGGGAACGTGGCAGAGCCCGGCGAACGCCACGCACCTGAGGACGCCGACCCGGAAGGCCTCCAGCAAGAGCTCACCGAGTTCATTCACGGCTTGGCAACCGGCGAGCCCTGGCACATTGGCGCCGACCACCACGCGGGCAGGCGCGCTACGGCCCTGGCGCATGCTTTCTTTAAATCCATAGAAACCGGCAAGCCACAAGGGCTTGCGCTGTAGTCGCTGCGAACCGACCCTGAAAGGCATCGAAACCGCTACAGGGTAATCTGCTCCCATACGAGACAAAGTGCGAGGGTCAGCTGCGGTAGGTAACGAAGACCGTAGCTGGTGGCAAGCACGAAAGACATTTAACGATGCAAGTGTAGCATAAGGCAGAAAGGTGAGAGAATTATGCCGATTGATTTTCATCAACACGTGATGGTGCCGACGGAATACGACGCCGGCAATGCGCGCATTGGCGAGCACGTGGTGGCGCACATCAATGCCCACGGCGGCGGCAAGGCGGTTGTGCTGCCCCTCGCCAAAGGCAACAGCACGGCCATGGCAAAGGAGAAGTGGGGTAAGGACCAGACTGCCATGCGCACGGATTACGCGCTGCAAGCGTATGACCGCTTTCCCGATACCATCATTCCATTTTGCCACGTAGACCCCTTGCACCCCGATGCTCTGGATGAGATTCACCGTTACCACGAAGCGGGTTGCATGGGATTCGGCGAGCACAAGGTTCGCTTGCCGGTGGACCATCCGGACAGCCTGGACATCTACGAGCTTTGCGGCAAGCTGGGGTGGGTGGTGCTCCTCCACTTCGAGTACCGCAATTACAACTACAACTTCGAGCAGTTCGACCAGGTGCTCGAAGCCTTTCCGGATACGATCTTCGTAGCGCATGCGCAGGCGTGGTGGGCGAACGTAAGCGCCGACGTGCCCCGCGACTGGCGCGCCGAAGGCTACACCAGCTATCCGCCGGGTCCGGTGGTGCGCGGCGGGCTTAGCGACCAGTGGCTGGCGAAGTACCCGAATCTCTATGGAGACATGTCAGCCGGTTCCGGCCTCAATGCGATTTCCCGCGACCCGGAGTTCGGCGCAGAGTTCGTGAACCGCCACTGGAAGCAGCTTCTCTGGGCCACCGACTGCCACTGCTTGGACGGCAAAGGCAACTGGGAGAAGGTGGGACCGCGTCCCTGCTTTGCCTCACAGACGCTGCCACTGCTGAAAGAGTATTGCGATTCGGAAGAGAAGTATCACGCGATCACGCAAGGCAACGCCGAGCGCGTGCTGGGACTCTAAGTGAAGCAACGTGAGTCTAGAAGACTTCGCGAGCACCCCAGGCCCCGTTAACGTAACTATGCGCCCCGGTCTCCGGCGAGCGGGGCGAGATGGGCCCATTTGAACGGGAGTTCGCCCTGTGCCTTTGGTGCGATTTTGCTGCCGAGGGTTCGCCTTGGGCAGATGGGCAGTCCTGTCCCTTTCGTGCTGAGCTTGTCGAAGTATGAACGGGACAGGACTGCAACGAATACGACCGATATCTAATCATGGTAAAGCTGGCGCATTGTCAGTACACCAGCCATTAGCCCATGTTTACCGGCAGAGAAGACCATCTCTTTCTGCTGCCTTCGCCGGAGCCTGTTACTTCTCTCGCACGACGGTGAAGTCAATCTCCAGGCGAATCTCATCGGTCACGCTCACCACTACGGCCACGCGCGGTTTGGTCAAGCCGAACTGCTCGAAAGTAATCATCGTCTTGGCGATGCCCGTTGACTCGCTGGGGCCCGCCTGGATGACCGTCTCCCAGGTCACCTCGCTGGTCTGTTCTTGGATCGTGAAGTCGCCCACCATTTGTACCGTTACTTCGCCGGAGGTCGGCAGCGGCCACGGCAGTCCCTGCATCTCTCTCACCACGAACGTGGCATTGGGGTACTGGTCCGTCTGCAGGGTATTACGCTTGACGTAGCTGTCGCGCCGGCTGGAGTCACTGGTCAGACCGGCCAGTCCTACAACGATCTGCGATTCCTCGCTCACCACGTTACCCTCTGCATCCAGCACGATGGCGCCGGTAACGTCCATGGTTTCGCCGATGGCGTCATTGGGCGAGGTCACACTCGCGAGCTGTTCGCGAATCAGGTAGCGGGCGGTAGAGCGCGCCGGATCGATGGTGAAGACAGTCTTGGCTGCAGAATCACCCTCTGTCTTCTCCGTCTCCGGTGCTGCCGTCGGCTCCGCCATTGGCGTAGCTGCTGGAGCTTCGGTCGCCGCTGGCGGCGCTGCAGTGGGCTCGGCTTCCGGCTCGTCACCGCCGCACGCCGTCAAACCAAGTATTAGAGCAATTACGAATACGAGTACAAAGAATCTCCGCATGCCTGTCTCCTCACGCTTTCCGGTTTGCCTAAAGTCATAACCCCTCTTCATTATATGTTCTGAGCATTAGGTCTGCCTGGGAAATCACCCGAATTGCATGTCTATCTCCATCGCTTTTCAGGATCGGGAAGCGCCCGGTACAGGTGGTATTTGCCAACGCGCATTGGTACGATATGACGTAGCATTCTTGTGATAGTAATGGCATGAAGGCGCCCAGACAGTAAGAAGGAGCAATGACCCGTGATGACCCCAACGGAACTGCGCGAACGCTTGCGCACCGTGATCCCGTTTCCCGTAACCCCATTTAATGATGATTATTCCTTAGACCTGGACGGATTGCGCCGCAACGTAGACTTCCTGGCGCGTGAAGGCTCTCCGGCGGTGTTGGCAGCAGGCGGCACGGGCGAATTCTTCTCGTTGACGTTTACCGAGTGGCAGGACGTGGTCACCACCACTATTGAGGCGGCCGAAGGCCGCTGCCTCTTGCTGGCGGCAGTGGGCGTGAATCCGGCCGTGGGCGCGGAGATGGCGCAGTTCGCCGAGAGTGCCGGCGTGGACGGCCTCCTCATTATGCCGCCTTACTACGGGCAGGCGAGCGACGATGGCTTCTACGAATACTACAAGGCAATCGCGGACGCCACCAGCCTGGGCGTCTTCCCCTACGCGCGCGATCACGCTAAACTCGGCCCGGAGTTGGTCGATCGTCTCGCGGATATTCCCAACATTGTGGCCTTCAAGGACGGCCAGGGTGACGTGCGTATGTTCCAGCGTGTCCGCTCCCACGTGGGCGATAGGTTGCTCTGGCTTGCAGGCGTGGGCGACGACCTACTGCACGCCTACTTTGCGGCCGGCGCCGAGGGGTATACCTCCAGCAACGCCAACTATAATCCGAAATCCGCCATCGAGGCGCTCGAACTGGCGCGCGCGGGCCGCTTCAGCGAGCTCCAGGCCAAGATCGAGCGCGAAACCCTGCCGATCTACGACATTCGCTATAAGGTGCGCGGCTACGAGGTCACCGTGATGAAAGAGGTGATGATGGCCATCGGCCTGGCCGGCGGTCCCGTCCGCCCGCCGCTCGCCGAGCTGGCACCCGAGGACAAAGCCGCGGTGCACGCGGCAATTGCCAAGATCGGGCTGCGCGAGATGGTCAGCGCATAAGTCAGATTCTCCATATATTTATCAATAGTATGCCGGCTGCTGTAACCGGAGACATGCAGTCGGCATTCTTATACCACTTATGTTCTCTCGAGAGACTTCGCAATGAGTTCTGATGAACCCTGTGCCTACAAATTGCCAGAGCACTTACATGATGATCGCCTAGAAGGACAGGACTTGGGCTGTCATGAACCTCGCATTGATGGTTGGCAATACAAAGGTGGGCCCTATTGCTTATTCCACATCCAAGATCCCGCTTCAAGTGACAAGGAAATTGGAGCATTCGCCGAAGCACTCGAACGTAAGCTGGACGCAAACTATAGAGGCTATGTGTTCCCTAAGGGTTTTTCTGCTCGCCACTTGCAGTTGGATAGGGCAGACTTTATTGACGCACACTTCTCGGACGATGTTGACTTTTCAGGCTTAACATTTGAAGGCCCAACGTATTTCGACGGCGTCGAGTTTAGTAAGGTTGCGATCTTCAAAGGAACTTCATTTCGCGGGAACGTGAGCTTTGCTGAGGCTAAGTTTGGTGGAGTTGTGGATTTTGGGGGAGCGTCCTTCATCAGAAGTGAACGAATCGAGGAAAGTCTTGACGAACTGTGGGACTCTGCGATTGGAGCAACTAGCTTTTTCGGCGCTCAGTTTGAAAGCCACGCAGATTTCAGGGACTCAACTTTCGAAGTTACTTCCAGGTTTTCAAATGCGCACTTCAAGGGTCCCGTCAGCTTTAGAAGAGTAGAGTTCTGCGAGCATTCTAGCGCCGAGTTTTCAGGCACGACATTTAGTCACAACTGTTACTTTGTTGAAGTTGAAAGCAGCTCCACGATTACATTTACAGAGTGTCTGTTTAGTGAAGAGGCAGACTTTCGCAAAGCCACCCTTCTGGGTGCAACGAGGTTCATTCGGGCAAACTTTGCGCGCTTGGCACGTTTTGGCGGTGCGCCTACAAGAGAAGGCAAGAGAATAAGCCTGAACGTCTGCTTTTGGGAAACAAACATGGAACGCGTTTCGTTTCGCAATGCAGACCTCAGAAATGTCTCTTTCTATTATTGTTACAGCTTGGACAAAGTCGAACTCATTGCCTGCCTTTGGAACAAAGCATTCAACCGACAACGTGTGCTCTTTGATGAATTGGCGTTGCGCGGATGCAAGCCCAAGTGGGGAGCAGAGGAAGTTGATCAAGAATCAGCAATGAATGGGGAAGTTAACAGGACCGCGAGCGTATATAGGGCAGAAACCGCAGATTTGCCAAGAGAAGACGAGCGGGAACGATTAGAAAACGCATATAGAGACTTAAGGAGAAACTTCGAGGACCGCAAAGACTATGCCGGAGCTAGCGAATTCTACGTTGGTGAAATGGATATCCGACGCCTCAAGTGGCCAGAACGTCAACGCCAACTCTTCTCTTTGGAAGCCCTCTATCTTCACCTATCTACCTATGGCGAGAACTGGTGGAAACCCATTGTCTGGCTTTCCGTACTGTTGTTATTGAGCTCCTCTGTATATGCAGTATCTGGACTTAGACTTGAGGAATCTGGAAGTATAGTACGAATCTGCTGGCAACCCGGAGCCGCATCATTTACAGATGACCTCGGTGTGTTTGGTCTTGCCGCTTTACATAGCTTGAGTGTGCTTACTTTCTTGCGTGTGTCAGTTGCTGAGCCGTATAACTGGACCGGACAGAGTGTGGCAATTCTTCAGCTCTTACTTAGTCCAATTTTCATCACGCTTAGCGTGCTTGCCATTCGCCGCAAGCTCAAGCGCTAGCGCGCTAGGAGGGACTTAGGGACCTCCTAGCTCTGATCCACGCGGTAGATCGACACCCGTTCGTTCCGGTAGACGGGCGTAATCCCAAATTCCCCCATCAGGTTGAATTTTCCCAGGCCCGGGCCCGTGTAATAGGCGCGTTCCAAGTCTCCCAGGTAGATATAGTCCACGCCGTACTGCCGCAGGAGCCTTAGGGCCACGTCAAGGTCCGCAGTCTCGTAGATCGTCTGGACGTCCGCCCTGCGTTGCTCGATCATGGGGCGGTACTCCCAGCGCTGGAGCCACTCGTGGGAGTCCCAGCCGAGCACCGTGGGCAGGCCGGTGTGGATGCTCACGCGTGCGCCCCAACGGAAATACGGGATGGTTGCTTCCAGCACCGTCGGTGTGCCTTCAACGTGGTCTTGCAGCCAGCGAATCGCCTCCAGGTCCCACTTGAGCGGGATTTCGCGGTCCTGATCGTGAATTACGGCCTGCTCCATGAACGCCGCGCCGTCCAGGGTGACGAGGTCCGGCACCAAGCGGTGCTGGGCGCGGCTGGGGATTGCCGAAAGCGGATAGACCAGGGCCAGCAAGACGAGCAGTGCGCCTACAGGCAGGAGGATCCGCCGCAAGTGGATGTGCTGCCAGAGGTACGGCAGCATGGCAGCCGCTACGAGCGCCAGCAGACTCCAGGCTTGGAGATAGAACTTGAAGACGGTATTCATGCGCCCCACGTCGCCGTCGATGGCGAGAAACTCCGGGAAGATTCCCAGCAGCGCCGCCAGCGCTACCATGCCGGCCAGCAGGCGGGTGGGACGCGGCGCTTTGGGATGTAGCGCCACCAGCAGCGACAGCGCAATTCCAACTTGGAGTAAGAGCACGATGGGCCGCTGCCAGAGCACGCTAGCGATTGCAATCTGCAGTACGAGCAATATGCCCAAAACGCGAATGTCGTACGCTGTGCGCAATTGGAACAATTCCCGCACCAAGAAAGCGGCGACGAAGAAGAGCGGCACGCCGTGAATCACAAGGTACTGCCATAGCGGGGTCTGGAATTCAGTGCCGTTCACGCCGAGGAAGAAGGACTGGTAATGGTCGAGGTATGGGGCAAAGGCGATGCGACCGACAAGATACAGTCCGATAGCCGCCGCGCCGAGGCGCACCCATGCCGGTATCTCCAGGCGAATCAGACCGCGGCGCTCCACTAAGATAACTGCCCCACCCAGGAGCAGGGCATAGGTGGGATAGTCCCACGTATTCGCGGTGCGCAGAAAGCCCAGCACGAACCCACCAAGCAGCAACAGCGGCAACGTCGGGAAGCGCAGCAGCGGACGCAGCCGATTGAGCAGTGCCGGGCCCATGTTTTGTGCTTCGTACGTAGGACTATTCCGGTAGCTCAAGACAAAAGCCAAAGCGATCACCGGCACCACCATTGTGAATGGGAGCGCCAGCACGTGGGGATGCAGGTCGCCGTACAAGAAGCTGAAGAACGGGAATTCGTGGATGGCGCCTTCGATAAGGCGCGTGCTGTGCCAGTAGTCGAAGCCCGGCGGCGGCTCGCCCCGCAGGACATTGCCTAGGGTTTGTCTCAGCCATTCACCACCTGTAGGTACGTGGTCGGGGGTTTCGATCCCCGCCAACCTCTGGAACCATTGCATGGCGGCGTCTAAGTTGCCAATAACCGCCACGAAGACGATTCCGCCGACCCCCGCAAGCAGCCGCTTGCCGCGCGTTGCTTGACGCCACACGGTAGTCCCAAACGTGTAGACGTTTGCAGCCAGCAGGGCGGCAATCAGCGGTAGGACCAGGTTGTACGCCACCGACGGTATGACCCCGAGCAAGCGAATTAAGGTGCCGAACACCTGGTGCCCCATGTAGTAGTAGTTGACGTAACCGCCCGCGAACCACGGGTCGTACGGCGGATACGCTCCGGCTTTGATGAGGGCATTCATGTGGGCAAAGTCCATCGGTTTCTCGCCGCCGTAGTGTTGATGCCAGAGATCGGGATTCGTCAGGCGCACCCAGAGGAAGAAGATAAACACGCCGGTGAAGACCGCTTCGCTAATCAGAATTTCCGCGCGTTGCTCTTTCAAGAAGTGTACGAACCGCTGCCAGGTGCGGCTAAGGACCCAGGCGCTGGCGAGTCCAATCGCTGCGATGGCAAGCAACGTGCCGGCGCGTCCGGCTGCGGGCATGCCGTTGCTTGCCAGCAACCAGGGAACGTACGCGATGAAGAGAAGGCCAATGCTCTTTGCCAGCAGATAGCCGTGGTCGGGCATCATGGGAAAGACACGCCACAGCAAGGGCCACGTTATCCAACCCAGGAGCAGAATTGCAAGCCACCACACCAGCCACGGCACGGCATTAACGATGCTGTTGCGGTCGAAGTACGCCGACCATGTGCCGCGCTCTCTAAGGCCCTCCTGCTGCGCCGCAGTGAGCAGGAGGCCGTTATACGAAAGGTGCGCCGGTGTGAGCGCTTGGGGCAACGTCGATAGGTGCGGGGAGAGCAACGCTCTCACGCGTTTCGGATCATATCCAGCGGTTTTCACGAAGAGATGGACAGTAGGATGGTCGAAGACGATGTACTGCTCTTCCGCTTGACTATCGTCGATTTCCCAACCAAAGAGGTTAGGAAAGTGCGTGAACGTCCGCAAGGAGGTAAAGCCGAGCGCACCCGCGAAGAGCTGACGGTAATACTGCCCCATCACGGGATAGCGTGCCGGAAGCTGCTGGATGACGCCATGGGTGCGGTTGCTGCTGATGACAACGTAGTCCGCTTGGGTCAAGGCCTGGATCATCTGCTCCAGTTTCTCGCTCGTGTCCGGAGCGAAAACGGGAAGCTGGACGTATTGAAATCGGTCCGGTGTGTGCACTTGTCCGGAGAGCCGCAGCGGGAGGGCGTCATCCCAGTGTTCTTCTGCAAGGACAGCGCCGGCCGGTACGTTCCGGTAAATCCATTCGCTGGCGCGTACGCGCGCCACCGGCTCTGTGTAGATTCGTGTGTAGGCAAATGCCCACGCAAACGTGCTCAGCAGCACGACGGCAATTATGCCCAGTCCGGCATAGGGCAGCCAACGTTGACGAGAAGGTTTCCCGCCCCGTATCAAGTATGGGGCAAGCTTTCCGCGGGAATGGCGCGACAGTTGTCCAATTCGCTGCAGCCAAGCGTGGGCATTGCCCTGGGATAGTTGGTAAACGAACCAACACAGAAACACGCCGCCAAGGACGGCAAAAGCCGGATAGATTGGCAGGAAGTAGCGACCGGGCCTGGCGAATTGGGCCGCTTGGTATCCGAAATGCACAAGCACCCACACCACAACAGGCGCGAAGACAAGGTTTCTGTGCCGCAATAAGCGCCAGATGCCCCAGAGCAGCCCCAGCCACGCAACTATCGCTAGCGCCCACCCCATCTCCCAGCGGAACATCTGTTCGAGAGGAAACAACGGGTAGTTGGCCGTAGCCCAGCTAAAGGACGGCGGAAAGTCTGCCTCTCCCCCCGCCAAGTAGCGCAAAGTCTCGATATCCTGCGTATAGCGCGGATTGAGCCGTGGGTCCCATGGGGAAGCCGACGCAAATATGTAGGGCAAGAACAGGCGGAGCGAAGCATACACCAGCACACCGCCCACCAGCAGGTGGCCGCCGAGACGCGCGAGCAGGCGGCCGGTCAGGGCCAAGGTCGGCGGTTGTGTCTCCCGCCAAGCACGCAGCAAGAATGCAACACCAATCGGAAGGGCAAGCGTAGCTACACCTAGCTTGCTCGCCAAGGCCATGCCGGCAATAACGCTAACACCGACAAGGTTGTACCAACGCCCTTCTTCCTGCCAGCGGAGCGCCAACCAGAGGGCAAGCGTAGCAAAGAATGTCACCCACGTATCCATGGTGTAGAAGTGGGCCTGCTGGATTGCTTGGACGGCACACGCGTAGAGTGCGGCGGCGAGCGCCCCGCCCCAGCGGCCGCTCAGACGGCGCGCAATGAGAAATACAAGCAGGATAATAAGGACGTCCAACGAGGCCGTCAGGAAGCGGCCGACGAGGTGAATTCCATCGTAGGCATCTTTGTCCACGATGCCGGCCGCGGCCTTGGTGACGAACATGGGCAGCGTGCCATAGACGAAAGAGCCGACGCCCTGGTTGTACGGATTGAGCGGTGAGGTCTCCGTATCGAAATACTGCAAGGGAGAGTCCGGCCACTGCACCTGCGCCGTGGTTATCGTGATATGGCGCTCATCCGGATGGAGGTGGGTGCTGGAGTCCCAGTCCAGGCCGGTGAATCGAAACCACGCGCCAACCAGCAACGCCGTGGCGAGAAGCAGCCATGGACCGAACCGCCAAATAACGTAGATTCCCAAGGCAAACATGCCTTGGGCCAGCGCACGGCCTGAGCGGCGCTGCCTATTGGGTGTCGTTTCGGATGTGGCAGGGCGACTCATTCCACGTTCAACTCTTGCCGTGATACTTGGGAAGCAGCCGCGGGCTCGGAATTGCGGTCGTCTTTGACGATCCGATTAGTGCGATAGAGCTCTTCGTGCAAGTCTATAGTGCGCTCATAATCAAAAACATGGGTGATCTCGTTGCGCGACTTCGCGTAGCTGCCGGGGTCTTCTAGCACCGCAAGTAACGCTTCAGCCAGCATTGCACTGTCACCCGGCGGCACAACGCGTCCCATGCCGGTGAGGCGCACCGCTTGACGACAGCCGGGAAGGTCGGAGACAACGACTGGAGTGCCGCAAAGCATGGCTTCAACTTGCACGATGCCGAATGACTCCATCGAGTTGATGCTCGGCAAGGCGAGAACGTCGCAGGCCGTATAGAATTCGGCAAGCGCTTTCTCAGATTGATACCCAAGCAATACGACGCAATCCCCAAATTGCTCCAGCCGGGAACGCAAGCGCCCATAGTAATTCTCGCCGACGACATTACGGTACTCTCCCGTGAACACGAGGTGTGCCTGCGGCATGCGACGTTGCACGATAGCAAAGGCATCAAGTAGCACGTTTATTCCCTTCTCCTCTGAAAATCGCCCGGCAAAGCCAATAATCGCCCCGTCTAACCCATGCGCTTGGCGAAATGCGGCGACGCTATCCGGGGTTGCCGCATCCATCACAATCGGGGGGTGAATTACGAGGGTCTTCTCAAGAAACCGGGAGAAGAGATATGAGTGACATGCGTAGTCCCAGGTGTAGGAACAGAGCCAATTGGCGCGTTGGGCAGCGAAGTGCTGCATCACGTTGACGGCAGCGCTGGCAATCCGATTGGTGAACCCGGCAGGCAAGTGAAGGTCTGCATTGTTAGTGAGAATCAGCGGCTTGCGCCCGCGGTTTACCAGAGCGGCGTAGGCCGCTTCAAAGAAAGGGAGGTGAATGTGAACGACATCGTGTGCGGCAAGATACCGACTCAGGGCCGCAAAGAAAGTGGGCATCACCGGCCCCTTGCTCACGCGAAAGAGAACCGGCATGCGAATGACGCGTACCCCCTCCAGCCATTCCTCCTCGTTTAGCGTCGGATGGTGGCGGGATGTGAGCACTGTGACCGTATGGCCCCGCTGTGCCAAACCACGGGCGACACGATGCAGGCAAGCGGTAATGCCGCTGCTGTGAGGAAGATAGTAGGTTGTGAGATAGAGGATTCGCATGAACTCTCTACTTGGTCACACTCTTTAACTGTCCCCAGCCGGCACGTTACGACGACACCTCATTTGCGGGTAACGTAGGCAGGATGCGCTGGCGGAGAAGTCAGTCGCAACGACTATCCCTACATGGCTGCCCATCGTTCCGGTCAATGGCGCCGCGCCGCGGACGTTAATCGTATCGGTAACAAGGTGCCTTCCATGTTAATCCCCAGAGCAAACAGTGAAGACAAAGGGTATCTCCAAGGCAATCTACGATCAAGGCGCGGAAACAAGATCAGGCGCTAGCTGCAGTTCCCTGAACGAGCCGACTTCCAGCACCCCAAAGCGCTTCAACAAAGTGAATTGTAATTCCACGCCACCGAAGCGGGGTGTGGTCCACCGCATGAGATACGTGTCCGGCTCCAAGGTGCCATGCCAGGTGGCGAGCGTTGCTTCCTCATCCACCGCAAGTCGTCCTATCGATTGTTGCGCAAAGCGTGCGAGCAACTGCTCCGAGCTATTGAAGACCTCGCCGCGGCCGTCGATATCCTCGTCATCGGTAAAGAGTCGATCTCCCACGTTCCGCACCACAATTGTTATGTGCGTTGCCCCATCGGTGTCTAGACGCACACTGCTACTAAACGCTAAGCGAGGACCTTCCCCTTCGCCGAGCGAACATCCGGTCAGGAGCACACACAAGAGCGACAATGCACCCGAAGTCGTGAGAATGGTCTTGAAACAGCGACTTTGCTGCACGGCAGTGTCTCTCCCAGAGACGTAGCGCGTCAGTCGTGCCTCGTGTGGAGCAATTGCCTCATTGCGTCACGAGTGGCAAAAGTTCTTGGCTGAGGTCGCGCGGTCCGATAACGGCGAGTTTTGCGGCGTTGGAAGTGAAGATACGTTCAGCGACGCGTTGGATGTCGTTTACGTTCACCGCCTCGATGCGGGCGACTGCTTCATCGGGCGTGATGAGTTCCCCGTGGAGGAGCTCGCGCACGCCGCCCCAACCGGACACACTTTGCGTACTCTCCAAGCCGAGCAAGAGGTGCCCTTTTGTAAACTCCTTCGCCTTGCGCAGTTCTGCCTCCGGTACCGAATTTTGCAGGCCTCTGATTTCGTCCATGATGCAGCGCAGGGCATCCGCCGCATTGTCCGGATCCACGCCGCCATACACCGTGAAGATACCGGTGTCGAGCTGGTGACGCGGATAGGAGCCGACACTGTAGGCCAAGCCGCGCTTCTCGCGGACTTCCAGGAAGAGACGCGAGCTCATGCCTTCTCCAAGGACGGTATTGAGCAGGCCCAGCGCATACCGGTCTTCATCGAACATTGAAAGGCCCGGGAAGGAAAGCAGCATGGTCATCTGCTCCACGGATTCTCGCGCTTCGCCGATTGCTTTGGGTCCTTCTGCGGTCCCATTCCAGGGCAGATAGTCCCCCGGCGCGCCGTTTGTCCATGCGCTGTAGAGGCGTTCTGCATCTTTCAACACTTGGTCGTGGGTGACATTGCCTGCTACCGCCAGCACCGTATTCTGCGGACTGTACATGCGGCCGCGGTAATCATGGATCATTTCCGGCGTGATACTCTGCACAGTCTCGGGGCTGCCGCCGATGTCGCGTCCCAGCGGGTGTCCCGGCCAGCAGATCTCATCGCTCAGGATGCTCACCCAGCTCCGAGGGTCATCATGGTACATGCGCAGCTCTTCCAGGATGACGCCCTGCTCGCGCGTCAGTTCCTCATGCTCGAGCAGTGGATTCAGGAAGATATCGGCGAGCAATTCCATCGCCAATGTGTAGTGCGGCTGGGCCACGCGGCACCAGTAGTCGACGATCTCCTTATCCGTGCTGGCGTTCATCGATCCGCCAACACCTTCGATGGACTCACTGACTATCCGCGCCGTCGGCCAACTCTTGCTGCCTTTGAAGAGCATGTGCTCAAACACATGGGCGATGCCGGCTTCAGGGTCGCGCTCATAACGAGACCCGGCACGCACGAGCACGATCACCGATACCGAGCGCGTGTGCGGTAGCGTGGCGGAGACAACGCGCATGCCGTTTGCCAATGCAGTCTTCTCGAACATAGACAGGCTATCCTTCGTATTCCAGTTTCACGAAACGAGATTTCAAATGGTGTCGCACCTGACACTGATTCCCATCAAAACCCATTGTACTCTACCCTGTGTTTCTGCACGTGTTGCCAGCG
The DNA here is from genome assembly GCA_965219505.1 of Chloroflexota bacterium. Classification (GTDB taxonomy): domain Bacteria; phylum Chloroflexota; class UBA11872; order VXOZ01; family VXOZ01; genus VXOZ01. Next base: position 369,768 of record OZ244775.1, read on the forward strand.
AAACAACGCGACGCACGCCGAACCACAATACGAGACGTACGTGTGATTGCTTTACACTCCATTTTCAAACATGCTATCGTGGAATTGAACGATACTGCAATTAATGAAGTAAAGCATCTGAGTCACGGGCAAGAATGGCACGTCGCAGGGGACGCGACACGTAGATTTTCCTAAGGAGACCTGTGCATAAAAGGAGACGTGTGCATAACCTGGGTAGGACGTGCAGAATTGCTTCTCCATTGAAGGAAATCCCCGTATCGAGGTACGGGCATGCGGGACTTCCAGTCCGATGCACAATTTCGCCCACAGGGGCAGGGGTGACTCCCTCTCCCTTGGGAGAGGGCTGGGGTGAGGGGTTCCTTGCTAGTCCAGTTCCCTTACTCAGGCAAGGCCTATGCGTAACTGTGCCAAACCGATGAGAATGGGTTGGAGTGCGGAGATTCGCCCTCACCCCCGTATCGAGTACGGGGCAGGCCCTAAGCCTCTCCCACTGGTGACCCCCGTCGGGGTACGGGGCATGCGCGGACATCCAGTTAGATGCAAAATTTCGGCTAGAGGCGCAAGGATTACTCCCTCTCCCTGGGGAGAGGGCCGGGGCGAGGGGAAAGCAGCGCCGATCCAGTTCAATTCCAACTGATTGGCAGAGTTACGCAAAGCTCTCCGCTGGGAGAGGGGAGTTTATTGCTCTGGCAAGGGTTATGCAAGAAGCTCCAAACAGACTGCTTCCCACTGACGCAGGACATTCGGCAAGTATAAGTACTGAGAGAGAGGTTGTAGGGCATGGCTGTGAATGGAACTCCACGAACCGATGACTTAGTCGACGCGCTGCGCGTCGTGCAGGACCCCGATCTGCATAAAGACATCGTTACGCTGAATATGGTGCGGGAAATGACATTCGAGAAGGGCACGGCGGCCTTTCAGTTAGTATTGACTACCCCCGCGTGCCCGATGAAGGAACACCTGGAGAACGAGTGTCGGAAGGCGCTTCTGGCGGTGCCCGGCGTTCAGGCCGTGGAGATCGATACGCGGTCGGAGGTCGCCAAGCGCATGTCGCCGGAGTCGGCGGACTTCTTGACGGACGTGAAGAACGTGCTTTTCGTTGGGAGCGGCAAGGGTGGGGTCGGCAAGTCCACCACCGCCGTGAATCTGGCAATCGCGCTGGCGCAGACCGGCGCTACGGTGGGGTTGCTGGACGCCGACGTCTACGGCCCGAATATCCCCATGATGATGGGATCGGAGGCGCAATTGCGGGGCGCGGGCAGCAAGGTGATCCCCGCTGAGGCCTACGGCATTACGCTGATGTCAGCCGGATTCGTCATCAAGCCGGAACAGGCCATGATCTGGCGCGGGCCTATCGTCCACCGCTTGCTCACGCAGTTTCTCAGTGACGTGCACTGGGGCGAGCGCGACTACCTGGTGGTGGATCTGCCGCCCGGCACCGGCGACGCGCCCCTCAGTTTGGCGCAGTCCATTCCCGGCGCGGGCGCTGTGATCGTCTGCACCCCGCAGGACGTGGCCCTGGCCGACGCCCGCAAAGCCATCGGCATGTTCCAGCAACTGCGCGTGCCGATTCTGGGTATCGTGGAGAATATGAGCTACTTCCTCTGCCCCCAATGCGACGAACGCACGGAAATCTTCAGCCACGGCGGCGCGCGCCAAGCGGCTGAAGCGATGGGAGTGCCCTTCCTGGGCGAGGTGCCCATAAACGTGGCCATCCGCGAAGGCGGCGATAACGGCAAACCCATCACCGCCACCCAACCCGACTCACCCCTGGCCGCCATCTATCGCGAAGTCGCCGGCGCCGTCGCCCAACAGATCAGCATCGTCGGCCAAGAAGCGGTAGTAATCAACTAAGCTTGACAGACCTCTGCTCCTGGTTTGTATTGTTGAAGCGGTGCGAGTTGGCGACGCACTAACCGGATACTGTAATGCCGTTCCGACATGTATTCCCACGGTTAGTCGGCACAGCAGTCAATATTAGTTGCAGTTGGTTGCACATTGCGGAAATATAGGCACTGTCTCTATCCGAAAGGGGCAAGCTTACCCATCCCCATCAGACGGCACCTTCAATCCTATTGTCACTTTTCTGAGGGGCCTCTGATTGTGCTAGTGTTGCAGATGAATAGAAGCAATAAGTGACCCGCACAATTTAGTTGTAGTCAGTGGAATTGAGTTGGTAGCAATGGCCGAATCCCCGCTGTACGAAGACGAAATAAAAGAGCAAGAGCGAGACCCAGAGCAGGTTCATTTTTCCAGCACGAGGTTGTTTACTCAACCCTACGATCTGGTAATCACCTCACTATTGGACCAAATAAAAGATGGAACCATGCTTCTACGTCAGCTCAGCGGACGACCCAAATTTCAACGGAGGTATGTTTGGCCAGACCGTATGGCTTCGCGCCTAATAGAATCAATACTGATAAACGTTCCTATCCCCCCCTGCTATTTAGCACAGGACGAAAACTACAGGCTTGATGTAATTGACGGACAACAGAGGATCCTTTCGATTCATCGATTTGTGACCAATGAATTCAAGCTAAGGGATCTGGAAGTTCTGAAGGACTTTAATGGGAGTGCATTCTTCGAACTGCCCGCCAATGTACGCCGGAAGATTGGCACGTATACTTTACGCTGCGTGATTGTTACAAATGACTCTGACCCTGAAATTAGGTTCGAGGTGTTTGAGAGGCTGAATACAAACACTATGCCCCTAAATGCCCAGGAGCTGCGAAACAGCATATCTCGGGGATCCCTCATTGATTTGCTCGGTGGGCTTGCTCAGCACCCCGTGTGGTTACGGATTATTAACCGCAAGAGTCCTGACAAACGAATGAGGGACGAAGAATTGATATTGCGCTTTTTCGCCTTCAATATCCACGGCTTGGAAAAATATAAGACTCCACAAAAGATCTGGTTAAACGAGGCAGCCGACCATGGTCGCAATTACAGCCATGAGGTGATAGAAGAGCTGACGGAAATTTGGGTGAAGACGATAGAGAATTGTCTGCTAGTTTTTAATCCAGAAGAGTGCTTTCGTCGGCTTCCGACTCTCGGGCGACAAGTCATCAATCGTGCTTTGATGGACCTAACGATGTATAGTCTCGCGCACGTAGACCCAGAGCTAGTCAAGAGAGAAAAAAATCGGTTTCGCGAGAGATACATAGACCTCTTGAATGATTCTGAGTTTGAGGATCTGATTACACGCGCAATTGACCACAAGTCAAGAACGCTTCGGAGATTTGAGCTTTGGTCAAGTAGAGTTACTCTAGGCTTGTTTTAACTTTCTGTATGGCTAGGTACTCGTCTGCATATTCCGACCTAATTCGCAGGATGGAAGAGATCGATTCTATCTTGATTATGGCTCGTGATGTAGATAGGCAATGGCCCAGGCCTAAAAACCACCTAACGCGGATAAATGTTTTGAGTAGAGCGGGCATTGTACTTCTATGTAGTCACCTGGAGGGCTACATAGAGGCTTTGGGGAGAATTGCAGTAGTTCAACTTGCCGAAAGATCGATCGCTAAGAATTCGATTGCCCGAAAGTTTAGGTATTACCTTTCTCGTGACTTGATAAATGAGATCAAGGATACCTCAGACGAAGAGAGACTGGCCCTCAAAGTAGAGAATCTCGTTAGGCGAGACATTCACATTTGGGATAGCAGCGCGCACTTCTCGCAGCCACTGTTAGAAGAAGTGTTTGTCGGCAACTTTGCTACACCGGACCATAAGCACATCAAGGGGTTTTTTCGACGGTTTGGCTTTGAAAACTTCGAAGGCGAGTTGGGAAAGCGCCTAAAGAGCAACGGTAGGGCTTGTGTCAATATGGTGGATCAAGTGGTAGACCAACGGAATAAAATCGCGCACGGCGAAAGCCTTACGCTTGGCGCCCCGAGCGAATTGCAGGACATGTATAGATTGGTAAAGCTGTATTGCAGGTATACGGATGAAGTGGTGGGTAACTGGTTTAGCAGTAAGGATTGCCCAATTAGATAGGTGGAGGTCAATTCTGTCAGGTACTAGCAGATAGTAGGATGGTTACCCATCCAGCTATCTACCGGATTTGCCGAGGAAGACCTGGGTGAGGATGTCGGTTTCGCGGATGGAGTGGGGGGTGCCGGTAAAGACGACGCGGCCTTTGTCGAGGACGTAGGCGCGGTCAACGATATCGAGCACGCCTTTGATGTTGTGCTCGACGATCATGATCGTAGTCTTGAGTCGCTCGCTGATCTCGGAGACTATCCTAAACGACTCTCTAACCACCCCTACACCCACGTGCGCTCGTCACGCTTCCGTGCGTGCTAGTGGACTATACAACGGGGGCTTAGGAGACCTTTTCCTGCTTGTCACTAAGGCTGGTCGGGTCGGTCGGCATTGTGCCCGTTTGGTCGATATGGAATTCAAGTGCCGCACTGGGACTGGGAGGGTCGATCGGGTAGTGTTTGTCCTCATAGAGCTCGACTTGGCTGACTAGTGAATCTAATTCGACTCTGTACGGATGATTCTCTTCCGTAATCTGCCCATCGGGGCCTGATAGAGCATCCATGAGTTCAGTTATCCGAGCCAAAGCCGCTTCGTAATCAGCCTCGTTACGGATACTCTCGGTTCTCTTCATGACTACACTTCCTCCGCGTTGATGCGGTCGTACTCGGCATGGGTGCCGACGAACCGTACGTATACCACGCGTCCGGGGTAGAACACTTTCACCACAAGCCGATAGTCGTTGTGTTTGATCCTAAACACTATGCGATAGTTGGGAAGGATGCTAGCGTCTGGAAAGTGCTCCTTCACCTGTGCTGGCGTATCCCAATCTAGCTTCTTGACCTTTTTGTGCCAATCGCGCAAAGGGTCTGCTGCACTTGAGTGGCGCTCCCAAAACTCCCTGAGCGTCCTTTTAGCGACAATTCGCACAGCGCGTGGTCGAGACTCCCTTTTGGATCAATTATACACTCTGCCCATAGCGACACATTCTTTAAATTCCTCGCTATCTAGGCTAGCTCGCGCCGGATTTTTCGAGGAAGACTTGGGTGAGGATGTCGGAGGAGCGGATGACGTCGGGGGTGCCATGAAGACGACGCGGCCCTTGTCGAGGACGTAGGCGCGGTCGACGATCATGATAGTGGTTTGAGCCGCTTGCTAATTCGGAGACTTTACCAAATACCTCTTTGGTCACCTTGCCTCTGCCCCATGCGCTCGTCACGTTTCGGTACGTGGTAGCGGCTTGTGCGACGAGACTCAGGAAACCTTGTCGTGCTCTTTGGTTAGGGAGGCCAGGTCAGTCGGAGCCTTGCCGGTTTGGTCCATATGGTATTCGATAGCCGCACTAGGGCTAGGTGGATCAATCGGGTAGTGCTCCGCTGCATAGACTTCGACTAGGTCAACGAGCATCTCAAGCTCGTCGCCCTCAGGCGAGTCTTCTTCTGCGTGAAATAACTCACGAATCCTTGCAAGCGCAACTTGGTATTCCTGTTCCGTGCGTAAAGAATCGGGGTTTGCCATCCTTAGACCTCCTGGACGTCTATGCGGTCGTAGTCCGAGTGCGAACCGATGAAGCGGATGTCAACTAACTTGCGATTGTAGTCGATTTCTACTACCAATCGATAGCGATTGCCCTTGATTCTGAAAACGGCGCGATTCTTGCCAACTATACTTGCTCTGCCATGGAGTTTCTTCAGTTTGGCGGGTGCGTCCCAATCTTCGTTTCGCACTCGGTCATACCAGGCTTCTAGTTGCTGCCTGGCACTAGCGTGACGCTTCAGGGACTCAAAGAGGTATTCCAGGTTAATGATACGCACAATGTGAACTCAGTACTCCCGTCCATTGCAATTATACACCCTCCCTGTCGCAGGATACCTTGAGAATCTCTTGCCGAGTCCACGTGCTTAGTAAGCAAGTTAGCTGATGCGAGCGCAAACACAGGCAAGACTTAAGCAGCAGTGCAACCTTGGTTAGCGCAATCCAATGCGCTTGATGTTTGCGGTAACTTGGCTGGTCTCCGCTAACTCGCGCCGGATTTGCCTAGGAAGACTTGGGTGAGGATGTCGGTTTCGCGGATGGTGTCGGGGGAGCCGGTGAAGACGACGCGGCCTTTATCCAGCACGTAGGCGCTGTCTACTATGTCGAGGACGCCCTTGATGTTGTGCTCGACGATCACGATTGTTGTCTTGTGCCGCTCGCTAATCTCGGAGATTCTCTCAAAGACCTCTTTGACCACAATCGGCGCGAGGCCCAGGGTCGGTTCATCCAGCAGGAGCACATCGGGAGCCACCATGAGGCCGCGGCCAAGGGCGAGCATCTGCTGCTGCCCGCCGGACATCTGGCTGGCCAGGTGGCGGCGCTTGCTCTCCAGGATTGGGAAGATCCGCATCACTGCGTCCAGACGGCGTTGTTTCTCCGCCTTGTCTTTCAAGTGGAGGCAGCCAATCTCCAAGTTCTCCTCGATGGTGAGGTGCGTGAAGACGCGCCGGCCCTGGGGGACGAACGCGATGCCCTCTTTTACGATCTCGTGGGTCTTTGCCGCCAACCGTTCCTGCCGCCACAGGACCTCACCGGCGACGACGGGCGCAAGCCCCATGACGGCCTTGAGCACAGTGGATTTTCCTGCGCCGTTCGGGCCCATCACCGCTACAACCTCGCCTCTGCGTACCCCCAGTGAGACGTCATTAAGCGCGACCACCGCCCCGTAATGCACGGAGATGCCAGAGAGCTCGAGAATGGGCGCGTCGTTGGTGACAGTGGCAGTAGGAGGCGGATTTGGGTCTTGCGCTTCGGTAGTTTCTTGCGGTGTGTCCATTGGGTTGTCCTAGATCGAGTTTCGCGCGATTTGAGAGTGCGGCGGGTGCTTTTGCAATCTGATTGTGCTCTGCTGCTTCCCCCTCACCCCGGCCCTCTCCCCGGGGAGAGGGAGCAGGAGCGGCGTCTGGTCTTTAAATTGTGTCAGGCTTCTTTCTGCGCCTAAAACCCTCCTGCACTGGGTAAAGTTCGGCAAAAAGTAGCTGCCTGTAGCATTAGTTCATCCGCACTAAGAGCCTTCTAGCACACTAGTCATGAGAGTTTACGCTCCCAAGTAGGCGTCGATCACTTTCGGGCGGCTTAAGACCTCGTCGACTGCTCCTTCCGCAAGGAGGCTGCCGCTATCCAGGATAATGAGGTGGTCGGAGAGTTCGCGCACGATATCCATGTTGTGGGAGATGAAGACGATGGTATCGCCCTGCTCCCGCATGCGGTTCATGATTTCCTTCACCTTTTCCACCATCTCGGGAAAGAGGCCGGCAAAGGGTTCGTCGAAGAGGTAGATATCGGCCTCCATGGCCATGGCGCGGCCGATTTCCAATAGCTTGCGCTGACCGTAAGAGAGGTTCATGGCAAGGGCATCTCGTTTCTCCCACAGGCCGACAATTTCTAGAATGCCGCGCACCTTATCCCGTTGCACCGGCTTTACCCGCTCCAGCAGCGCGGGAAAGAGCCGACGCTCGGTCAAGACCACCATGAGGTTATCCCACACGGTGACCTGGTCGAAAAGCCGCACCTCTTGAAACGTGCGGGTCAGTCCATGGGCCGGATTCTCGTGGGCCTTCACGACTTTCACGCTGGCGCCGTCTATAACGACGATGCCTCCGTCCAGCGGAAGCACGCCGCTTAGGAGGTTCACCAACGTGGACTTTCCCGACCCATTCGGCCCGGCGATGCTGGTCAAGCCCCGCTTGGGAATGGAAATGGAAAGTTTCCGCACGGCTCGTACGGCGCCAAAGTTCTTGGAAATACTATCCGTCTGAATAACGTACGGATCGTCGATTTGTTCTGCGCCGGGTCTCATAGCTTATACCTCCCAACCAGGCCCTGGGGCCGGAAGAGCATCAACAGTACCAACAGTATGCCCAGCACGACCAGCCGAGCTTGGCCTACGTGAATAGTAGGAAGGAACGGCAGGAAGCGCATGCCCTCTTCCAGCAGCACAAAGGCCATGGCGCCTAAAATCGATCCCCATATGGTGGCCAGTCCACCAAGAATCACGATGGCGACCAGCAGCATTGATTCAAGCAAAATGAAGGAATTCGGGTCTACGAACGTCGTCCAGCTTGCAAAGAGTCCGCCGGCTAGACCTGCCATCATGGCCGATATTGTCCACACAGCCAGCTTATAGTGGGTCGTCCGGTAGCCAAATACCGCAATGGCCTGCTCATCCTCGCGGATGGCCGTAAGCACGCGACCGAACGAGGACGTCACGATGAGCCAGGAAAGTAGCACGACGAGTGCGAGAATCGCGAGGGCGAACAAAAGGAACCCCAATTCATCGTCGAGCACCCAGCCGCCAACCGCCGGCCGGGCGACTTCGTGAATGCCGAACGCCCCACGAGTGAGCCCCCGCCAATTCAAGAAAATGTTGAAGCTGATTATGGCAAAACCAAATGAGACGAGCACGTAGATATCGTCTCGGAATCGATTAAATACCACGCCCACTGCGATGGCGATTATCCCAGCGAGAAGTACGCCCACAGGCAGCGCCGCTAAGAAGGGCCAACCGAAAGTAGGGATGGCCTCGGTGCGGAGCTGCTCGTACTCGGCAGCCGAGGTGAGGATCGCCACCGTATACGCACCGATACCGAAGAAGCCGATGTGGCCTACCGAAAGCAAGCCGGTAAACCCCACGACGAGGTTCAGGCTGACGCTAAGAATTGCCCAGATCGCAAACACTGTGCCCACCGTGATGGCAAAACCGACCCCTTGCCAGAGCATGAAACCAAGCGCCCAAGCGATAATAAGCAGATTTGCCCAAAGCTCCAGGTTGCCTTTGGCGGACGCCAGGAGTTTCTGGGGATTGCCAAGAAGCCGTGTGGGCTTTCCGCTGCTCTCTGCGTCTGTCTGCATGCGCGTCTACTTCCTCGGCAAGAGGCCCATGGGCCAGAACGATAGGAATAGGATCAAGAGTATAAAGGAGATAACGTCTCTCCATTCGCCCGCTAAGTCCCAGATGCCGAACTGCTCGATCATGCCCAGCACGAATCCGCCAACAATGGCGCCTTGCAGGTTGCCAATACCGCCGACCACAGAGGCGATCCAGCCTTTCAAGAGAAGCAACAACCCCATTCTGGGCTGAATTGCCGTGTCGTGGCCGCTCAGCAGTCCGGCCATGGCGGCATAAATCGCACCGATGAAGAACACGACGGCAATTATCGTTGTGGTATTAATTCCTACCACTTTCGAGACCTCTTCGTCATCGCCGATTGCGCGCACTGCCTTGCCGAAGGCGGTCTGCTTGAGCAGAAACTGCAGAAACAAGAAGCCTACAAGCGCAACACCCACGGTGAAGACGTTAAAGCCTTTTATGGTCGCCCCGGCGATGGCCCACGGATCGTTGCCGAGTGCCTCCGGCAGCGGGCGCGGCGTGCTCTCGAAGACAATGCTCGTGAGCGCTGTGATTGCCAGCAGGATGCCGAGGGACGCGACCAGCATAATGAGGGGCGATCGCGACCGCTCTCGCATGTACACGTATAACCCCCGATAGAAGGCAAGACCGACGATACCCGCTAGAAAACAAGAAACCCCCCAGCTCAAGTAGAGCTTTGAATCAGGAGCGTTGGCGACAAGATAGCCGCAGTATGCTCCCAGGGCCGCCGCCGCAAGGCCGGTAACGCTGACAAGCCCCAGCAAGACGCGGCCGGCGAATATTCCCTGCAAGAACTGGTACAGAGACCAGGTGACAACCACGGCCACACCGATAGCGATGACCGGGCTGAGGGTGAGGTGCAGATCTTTTGGATACGAGAGCACAAAGCCTGTGTAGACGCCTGCACCTGCCGCCAAGAGGACCAGGACGCCGCGCAGAACGGCCGGCTTGAGGCGCGACCGGAAGTGGGGGTACACGCTCTCGTAGAGGGCCCAGGCCACGACGCCAGCGGTCACCGCGGCGAAGAGGACATTCACGAATACGTTGTTGACTGCGTATAGCCCGCCGAGGGTCTCTTGCGACCGCAGGTAGAAGACGCCGTACGCGCCGAGCGCAGCCGCCGCGCCAAAATAGAGATCGAAGAACCAGACCGTACTGTAGACGAGGGTAAACCCCATGGCCAGCATGGCGTAAACGGCCCCAACGGACAAGCCGTTGAACGCGAACTGCAAGGCCTGTTCGGGCGACTGGCTGATCTTCCAGCCGACATAGGCCGCAGCAGCGGCTGTGAGTATTATTGCCAGGAGGTTATTCAGGCTGACACGTTGTGCAATCAAGTGTGCTCTCTCTAAGCGGGTTTTATGTAGGTGTAGTGGTCACACGGAACCTGACGTGCCGGTCTCTGCCAAAGGCTCCTTTACAAGCCGATTCAATACTATGCGTGCAGTGACGATGTCGAACCCGATGGTCAGTTTGTCCGGAGCGCTAGCCAACCCAATAGTACAGAGAGTAAGCAGCCGCTTGCCCGGAGACTTGCGTTTTTCGGCCAAGAGATCTCCAAAGGACGGTTGACGTTGAGGCCGCTCATCCTGCACTTGCCGAAGAGTTAAGGTGAAAAGGGTCCGGCAAGAGTTGCGCGCGGGCGGCTTCCTTGCAAGCATGTTATGCATCCACACTGAGGCTAGGCGCTCCTCCTATTCGGTCGGCGCGCTCCCCAATACCTTGTAGCCGTGATTCTCCGCCGTTCTCTCGGCAACGGGCAGGACCTCCACGACCAATCTGGAGAGGCCCACCACCTCTCCGTCGGCGTCGAAGCTGTAGTCGTTGCCGATCGCGCCGCTCCAAGTAATCTCGTACAAGCAGTCGCGGAAGCCGTCGGCGTCCTGGTCATCGCCGGTTTGTTTGAGACATTCGGCGGCGATGTACACGTTATCATAGGCGGAACCGAGGTGCCACGGCAGCGTGACATAGTCGTAGCGTTCCCGGAAGTTGGCCAGGACCTCTTGGGCTTTCGCATTGCCGGGGTGCAGGTCCGCCGTGATCGCTTTCATCCCGGTGGCGTCGTCGCCGGCGATCTCCAACGACGTCGTGCCCACAGACACCGTCTCGGCGTAGATGGGGCCTTGATAGCCTAACTCTCGCGCCTGTTTCATGATCACTCCGGCCGCAAACTCGGACTGCGGCGCCAGGTGAATCGCATCCGGTGTATCGTCGAGCAGTTTGCTCAGTTGGGTCCGGAAGTCGGTAACATCGGACGCGAACGTCTCCTGGGACACCACCTGTCCGCCCAGTTTAGTGAACTGAGCTACCGTGGTGCGGCGCACGCCTTCGGCGTAGTCGGTGGCCTCGGTGATGGTGGCCAACCTGCGGACGCCGTCAGCCCACATCAGGTTACCGGTGGCAACACCGACCTCAACGTCGCTGATCTGAGTGCGAAAGATGTAGTCGCCCGCGTTGGCGATGTCCGGGTTGCTCGCCAGCCCTGAAAACAGAATGACCCCGTCGGCCTCCGCCAGCGGGGCAACCCCGAGCATGGCGCCGCTGCAAGAGGTTCCCAGGATGATCTTCACGCCATCTACGTCTGTCAGCTTTCGGTAAGCGGTGACCGCTTCCTTGGCGCTGCATTGGGAGTCCTCCACAATGAGTTCAAGCATCCGACCATCGATGCCGCCGGCGGCGTTGATTTCGTCCACGGCCATCTGCTTGGCGCGCACGGCCACATTGCCGTAGGTCTCGCCAGAGCCTGTGAGCGACTCCATCACGCCTATCCTAAAGGGCCCTTTTTCACCGCTACGCGCGTCTTGCTCCGTGTCCGCGGCGGCGCAGCCAATGACAAGCAAAGCTAGCAGCCATAGCGCCCAGTGCCAAATAAACCGTTTCCACGATACGGGCCGCATTGCGCTCTTTTCTGTGAGGATGCTCTAGGGTATCTAATCGGGTAGTTACTCTAACACCATTAGCGTCAATCCGGCAAGTATTCGGAAGATCATAGCAACCGAGAATACGAGCGGTCAACAATGATTCACAGGGAGGCAAGGTCGCTGCACAGACCCTTTGCGGTGATTGCGGAGCGCAGAGCGTCCACATGTTCTGCACACAGTGGTGTACGCTAACACAGAGAGCGCCAAACCGTTCGTGCTGAGTGGTCTTCGCGAAGCCCTTGTCGAAGCATGAACGGTTTGGCAAGCACTTCATCGTGAGCGGTCTTATGGTAGGTTCAAACCGCGCAATCCACGGCCGATCCGTAAACACACCGCAATCACAATATGCAGTGGCCCTACTCCGTTGGCGCGCTGCCGAGAACTTTGTAGCCCTGGTTTTCCTCAGTCCGCTCGGCTACGGGCAGGACTTCCACCACCACGTTGGAAAGGCCGACGACCTCGCCATTCTCATCAAAGGTGTAATTCTCGCCGATAGCGCCGGACCAGGTGATTGCGTAGAGGCAATCACGCATGCCGTCGGCGTCCTGATCGTCGTCAGTCTGCTTGAGGCACTCGGCGGTGATGTAGACGTCGTCATACACTGAGCCAATGTACCAGGCCAGCGTTACGTAATCATAGCGCGCCCGGAAATTGGCCAGCACTTCTTGTCCTTTGGCATTGCTAGGAGAAATGTCCGCCAAGATTGCCTTGGTTCCGGCCGCAGCATCGCCAGCAATTTCCAGAGCAATGGCTCCAACCGGCACAATGTCAGCATAGATTTGTCCCTCGTAGCCCAACTCGCGCACCTGCTTGATGATGGTGCCGCCATTGAACTCTGACTGGGCCGCGATGAGGAGAGCGTCGGGATTCTCGCTGAGCAACTTCGTAAGCTGGGTCCTGAAGTCAGTGGTATCGGAACTGTAGCGTTCTACTGCAGCCACGGTGCCGCCGCGTTTCTCGAATTGCGCCACGGAGGCTCGGCGCACGCCCTCGGCGTAGTCGGTTGTCTCGGAGATGGTCGCCAATGTGCGCACGCCGTCCGCCCACATGACGTTGCCGGCATCAATGCCCAACTGAGAGTCGTTCATCGACGTGCGGAAGATGTAGTCGCCCGCGTTGGCAATGTCCGGGCTCGTTGCTAAACCGGAGAAAAGGATCACGCCATCCGCTTCAGCCAGAGGCGCGGCGCCCAGCATCGCTCCGCTGCACGAGGTACCAAGGATAATCTTGACGCCGTCCACGTCGGTCAGTTTGTTGTACGCCGTGATCGCGTCTTGGGCGGAGCACTTGGAGTCCTCCACAACGAGTTCCAGCATGCGGCCGTTTATGCCGCCCGCGGCGTTTATCTCGTCCACGGCCAACTGCTTGGCTTGCACGGCCACACTGCCGTAGGTCTCACCCGGGCCCGTCAGCGACTCCATAACGCCAATTCGAAAGGGCGCTTGCTCACCCTCTTGCATATCTTTCTTTTCGTCCGCGTCGCCATCGCCGCCGCAGGCTATCACGAGCGATGCCAGCAGCGCCAGTGCTGCCAGCAAAATAGCCCTCTTCCAGATTAGCATACGCATGGCACACTCCTCTCTGAGAATGCGTACGGTACCCATATTGTCGGCTACTTTAGCAGTTTCCCGTCAATCCCGCAAGTAGGTGGAGAGAGTCAGCGCTTACTTCTTCTGGCGAGACAATGCTTCAGATTGGCGTGTCCACGATCTCAATTGGGAATGCAATTCGCCTGATCCACCCTTCGTTGCGTTCAGACGAGCGAGCAAGCGATTTGATAGACACTGTACGTGATTAGACATCATTTCCAAAACCATGTAACTGGAGGCAGCAATGCGAAATACATGGCTCCTTGGTGTGGTGGCAGTAGTCTTGGCCGCGTTGGCTCTGGTGATTGCCGCCATTGCCTTGGTCTTGGCCCGCAGCGTGACAGCACCGGAGGATGCCGGTGAAGTCGAGATTTACCTGCTGGACCGGGCGGAATATACCATTGATCTGGTCTTCGAGGCGGTGGAGCGATATGACGAGGAGGGCCGGGAGGCAACCCTCGCATACTACAACTCACCGGAAAGCGTGAGAGGCCAATGGTACGTCTTCATCGTGGATGAAGACGGCAAGATGATTGCCCATACTAACCGGGCCTTATTGGGTCGGGACTTGAAAGGCGATCTGGGCGTGGACGTGACCGGCTACCGTTTCGGGGACGTGATGCTAAACGCGATAAAGGAAGGCCTCTGGGTGGACTATGTTTTCTTCAATCCCGCCACCGGCAATCAGGAGTTCAAGCATTCCTGGGTAACCAAGCACGATGGGCTAATCTTCGGCTCCGGCTTCTACCAAGTGCTGCCCAGTTCGCCTCTAGACGTCACCAAGGCGGCGCCAGCCGAATATACCATCGCAGTGGTGGGTCGGGCGGTACGGTTCTACAAGGCGTACGGCCGGGCACGGGCAATAGACTACTTCAATTCTCCGGAGAGCCTGGACGGGGAATGGTTCGTTTTCATCCTCGATGAGAATGGAGAGATGCTCGACAACGTCAACCAGGACTTGGTCGGCAAGGATATGGCTGACGTGGTGAAAACGGATGTCGATGGCGTCGACGTGAATGAAATCCTCGCAGGCGTCACCGATGCCGGCCGCTGGATACACTACCGCTACCGCAACCCCTCCTCCGGCGAGGAGAAGATCAAGCACATGTGGCTCGTTCGCCACGACGGCCTGCTAATCGGGGCGGATAGACTTGGGTAGCAAGAGGTCCGCAGGTAAACTAGCACGATGGATGTCAGCCGACATTGCTAGTATGACTGGCTATTTGTCAAACCTTAAGAATGGATGTTAAGCTTGACTTGCGGTCTGTATGGGTTTGTGGCGTATAGGATCGGCGCTATTGATATCTGCAATTTACTACGTGTCGCGTAGGCTGCGAGGGCGCTCGCTGGGACTGGTGTCCAGCGGACTGTTCTGTCTGATACTGGTGGCGCTGCTTACGGCGTGCGCAGACAGTCGTGAAATGCCAGCCGCGCCGCCGCTGCCGACAGATTCGCCCACACCGGCAGCCGCGCCTCGTTTCATTGCAGTGAGCGCCGGCTACAACCACACGTGCGCTTTGCGTGAAGACGGTCTTGCGGTCTGTTGGGGCGATAACACATATGGACAAGCCTCGCCGCCCGAGGGGGAGCACTTTGTAGCCGTTAGCAGCGGTATGCGGCACTCGTGCGGGCTTCGCGCGGACGGCGCAGTTAAATGCTGGGGCGATGACAGGGAAGGCCAGTCCTCACCGCCAGAAGACGAGCGCTTTTCGGGCATCAGCAGCGGCTATTTCCACACGTGCGCACTGCATGAGGATGGGTCTGCCGTTTGCTGGGGTAATGATAGATCCGGTGAAGCCTCGCCGCCGGCGGGCGAGCGGTTTATTGCCATCAGCAGTGGCTGGGACTTTGCCTGTGCCATTCGTATAGACGGCGTTGCCATATGCTGGGGCGATAACGAAGACGGTCAAACAGACGCGCCCGCAGGGGAGCGCTTCACCACCTTAGACAGCGGAGCGGACGCTACGTGTGCTTTGCGCGCGGACGGCACTGCCGTCTGCTGGGGGCGCGGCACGCTCGGCAGCCTCAAGCCACCGGAAGACGATAGGTTTACGTCTTTAGCAGTTGGATTCCTCCACGCCTGCGGGTTGCGGGAGAACGGGTCGATTGCCTGCTGGGGCGTCGGTCTGGTAGGCAGTTCAGTCACGCCGGAGGGCGAGAGCTTTAGCGCCATCAGCAGTGGAAGTAGCCATATCTGCTCGCTCAGACCGAACGGCGCCATATTCTGCTGGGGCAAAGATGCGTACGGCAAGGTGTCTTTGCCCATGAAGGCTTCAAAGGCGCCACGCGAATTGCCGGTCATAGTGAGCCCGGCTCCCACGCCTGCCTTCGCGCAGCTAGCTGATGACGCTGTGGTCGCCATTAGCAGCGGCAGTCTGCACTCGTGTGCGCTGCGTCCAGACGGGACGCCAATTTGCTGGGGGTCCAATCGCGAGGGGCAGTCAGCGCCGCCGGCAGGCGAGCGTTTCATCGCCATCAGCAGCAGCGAATACCACACGTGCGCTTTGCGCCAGGACGGTTCTCCCGTTTGCTGGAGCAACGACGACAAGTATGGTGAGTCTTCGCCTCCGGTGAATGAGCGTTTCGTCACCATCACCAACGGCGAGCGCCATACCTGCGGCCTGCGGGCGGATGGCACTGCAATCTGCTGGGGTTCAGATGATTTTGGACAGGCATCGCCACCAAGAGGCGTGCGCTTCACGGCGATCAGCGGCGGTGGAGACCATGTCTGCGGGTTACTTGCCGACGGCTCGCCACTCTGCTGGGGTTTCTTTTTTGCGACAGCACCACCACTGGGCCTGAAGCTGATTGCAATCAGTAGCGGCCGGAACAGTGTATGCGCCTTGCAAGAGGACGGCCGACCTGTCTGTTGGGGCAGTAACTCCTTCGGTGAGGCGTTACCACCTTCTGACGAACGTTTCAAGGCGATAAGCAGCGGTAGCTGGCATACGTGTGCGCTTAGATTCGACGGTACGCCCGTCTGCTGGGGACTCGTTGATGATAGTGACCATGGTGGCCCTTTGCCGATGGACTTCGGACAGGAGCGGCCACCGGAAGGTGAGCGCTTCGTCGCAATTAGCAGCGGTGACTTTCACTCGTGCGGAATCCGCGCGGACGGCACGCCAGTTTGTTGGGGCGTAGACACATCACCGGCGGAGGATATCTTCAGCGCTATAGACAGCGGTGATCGTCAGGCCTGCGGGCTCCGGGAAGATGGATCTGTTTCTTGTTGGGGGCCTGCGCGTAAAAACTCGCGGTCAGACGAGCGATTTACTTTCATTAGCGCTTCGAACAGGGTTTGCGGGTTGCGCGAAGACGGCTCGATTTTCTGTTGGTCGGGAGGCTTCTTGGAGACCCAGTCTCCGCCGAGCGATCACAAATTCATAGCGGTTAGCACTGGAAGCGGCTTCGGGCCTTTGGATATATGTGCACTCCGGACAGATGGCAGTCCTGTCTGTTGGGGCACCACATATAGCGACGAACCAGTTCTTCCAGGTGAATCACTGAAGTCAATCAGCACCAGTGGATCCCACGCTTGCGGGCTTCGTGAAGACGGTAGTCCGGTGTGCTGGGGCGAGAACGAAGTCGGGCAGGCAACGCCTCCGGAGCATGAGCGTTTCATCGCAACAAGTAGTGGCAGTGGTTTCACCTGCGCGCTTCGCGAAGACGGCGCTCCTGTTTGTTGGGGCGAAAACTATGCCGGGCAGTCGGCGCCACCGAGGGGCGAGGCCTTAACGATGATCAGCAGCGGCCTTTCGCACACCTGCGGGCTCCGTGCGGATGGGACGCCAGTTTGCTGGGGAAGCGATTCCGAGGGACAGACATCGGCTCCGGAGAATGAGCAATTCATTGACATCAGCAGCGGTGTTAATCATACCTGCGGGCTCCGCGCAGACGGTAGGGCGATTTGCTGGGGTTGGCTGGACTTCGGCCAAACTTCGCCGTCTGCTTACCATGAACCGAGAGCGATAGAAACTCCGGCTCCCACCGCGGCGGCCGCGTTGACGCCGACGCCAGCACCTCGATTCAAAGCAATAAGCAGCGCCTCCGATCACACCTGTGCCCTGCGTATGGATGGTACGCCCGTCTGCTGGGGCCGCTTCTTTGAGGAGCTTCCTGAGGGCGAGCGCTTCACTGCTATCAGCACAAGTGAGCACCTCTGCGCTTTGCGCGAGGATGGCACACCCGTCTGTTGGGGAAACGATAGAGAAGGTCAGGCAACGCCGCCGCACAACGAGCGCTTCACTGCGATCAGCACTGGAGGAAGCCACACTTGCGCACTGCGCGAGGACGATAGCCCCGTGTGCTGGGGTTCCGACAGGCAGGGCCAGATAGTCCCGCCGGAAGGTGAGCGGTTCACGTTGATCAGCAGTGGCGGCATTCACACCTGCGCCCTACGTAACGATGGCACGCCGGCTTGCTGGGGCAATGACAGGGTGGTGGCGGAGACACCGCCGGGAGGCGAGCGTCTTACTTTCATTAGCAGTGGTAGCTATTTCACCTGTGCCCTCCGCGCTGACGGTTCTCCGGTTTGCTGGGGAATCTACAACTTCTACGGTGAAGCATCGCCACCGGTGGGCGAACGCTTCGCGACCATTAGCTGCGGCTACGACCACGCTTGCGCTCTTCGTCTAGACGGTACGGCCGTCTGCTGGGGTGACGACGCGTACGGCAAGGCGTCACCGCCTGAGGGCGAGCGGTTCACAACGATTACGACCGGCAGGATGCATACGTGCGGACTCCGGGAGGACGGCACCGCCTTTTGCTGGGGCTGGAACAAATATGGGCAAACCACAGTACCAACCGAGTAGCCTGAATCGCTCCACCGAGGACGCCCTCCTTTGACTTGTAGATTGCTATGGTTCTTACCCGGCGGGACGCGACTTTGGGTGCGTAAGTCTGTCATCATTAGACAGGCTGATGGCTATGGCGACATCGCATTTTTAATAGAACGCTAGGCTTTAATTCGCCTCAAGATGGCGTATTGCAGGCGGCGCGTTGCTGTGCCATGCTGGATGCTAGAGAGGGCATGCGCCACCTCTTAGGGCTATGTTGCGTTTGGTGGGGAAAAGTTTGACCGCGAGAGAGGTATAGTCCATGCAGAGTTTTCGCGTTACGGCGGTGTCGCTGTGCAGCAAGCCAGCGTCGCCGCGGGAGAACCTGGACCATCACGCGGCGTGGGTCGCACGCGCCAAGGCGGAAAATCCGGACATCATCTGCTTTCCGGAGCTTGGTCTGAGCGGCTATTCCATCACTTCAGCCATTTGGGATGCTTCCGAACCGGTGCCGGGGCCTTCCACCCAGGCGCTTGTCGACCTGGCGCGCGAGCATGACGTCATGCTCGCGGCGGGCATTGCCGAAAACGACCGCGACATAGTTTATAACACCTATGTGATTGTTGGGCCGGATGGGTACATTGGCAAGTCGCGCAAGATTCACATTCCACCGGCTGAAGTGGGCTACTGGCGCGGCGGCGGCATTCCCCCCGTGATTGACATTGGTGTCGCGAAGGTCGGGGTCAACATTTGCTTCGACAACTGGCTGCCGGAGTCCGGCCGCATGGTAGCGCTTCAAGGGGCTGAGGTCATTCTCGCCCCCTACGTCTGGTCGGTCGGCGAGTGGGCCGACCCGCCGGACCACGCCAGCCGCAACCGCGCGTGGAAAGACTACGCCGGCCGCACCTTCCCAGCGCGTGCCATCGATAACGGCGTCTTTCTCGTTGCCATCAACGCCTGCGGTCCCTCTCCCAACAGCGATAGACCGTACTACGGCAATCCCATGGTCATGATCTACAATCCGCTAGGGCAACTGGTGGCGGCGTCGCCGGACGAGGCGGGAGACGAAGTAATGGTGACCGCCGACCTCGACATGGAACTCCTGGCCGAGCGCCGATCTCAAGGCGTCTTCCATCCCCGTTTTCGCCGACCGGAGCTGTACGGCCTCCTGGCAGAAGGCGACATTGGCCCCCAGGATCCACGCTAAGCCGGCGTCGCATATCTGCCCAGAGCGATCTCCGGTAGGTGCAGGTTTGCAACCTGCACGCGGTGCGTTAGCTGCTCGGCCGACCTAAAGCAGCCCATTTAGCCAACACACGCGCTGAGCCAGCGGAGGGCAAGCCTCCGCGCTAGATTGCAGTCGTCTTCTTTCCGGTAGGTACAGGTCTGCAACCTGCACGTGGTGCAATGATTGCCTAGGCCGACCTAAAGCAGCCCATTTTGGCAACACAGGCGCTGTGCCAGCGGGGGACAAGCCCCCGCGCTACATTGCAGTCGTCTTCATTCCGGTAGGTGCAGGTTTGCAACCTGCACGCGGTGCGTTAGTTGCTCGGCCGACCTAAAGCAGCCCATTTAGGCAGCACACGCGCTAAGCCAGCGGGAGACAAGCCCCCGCGCTACATTCCTGTTAGTCTCACTCCTGAGCACGCTGTGCAGATTCCTCTAGGCATGCGGCGGCCACGCGGTCACGGCGTCCAATCAAGCTGCGGCTTGCTATACTAGATTCTACAATCGCAAAGGCAGGATAAACCCATGAATCGTCCGGTGGGGATTGAAACTGAATATGGCATGCTTTGCGCTAACGGCACGGAAGCTGTGGACTTTGCCTACGAGGCGGCCATGCTCGTGCGCAGCGCGCCGCTGGCAAATTGCTTTCGCGGGTGGGACTACACCGCCGAGGATCCGCGAGTTGACCTGCGTGGCACGCGCGTAGACCGTCTCGACCAAGACCCGCACGACCTGCGCGGCAACACCGCCAAGAGCAGGAACCTCAGCCGACAGGACCTCCTCGCCGACACCGTGCTTGCCAACGGCGCTCGTCTCTACAACGACCACAACCATCCCGAATACTGCACCGACGCGTGTCTCTCGCTCCATGATCTCGTTGCCCAAGACAAGGCCGGTGAGCGTGTGGTGTTCCGCGCCCAACAGGCGCGCAACGCCGCCGTCGGGCAGGAAAATAGCGTGCGACTCGTC
Source organism: Chloroflexota bacterium (assembly GCA_965219505.1). Taxonomy (GTDB): domain Bacteria; phylum Chloroflexota; class UBA11872; order VXOZ01; family VXOZ01; genus VXOZ01. The sequence continues at coordinate 390,133 of OZ244775.1, forward strand.
AAGAACAACTCCGATTATCACGGACGCAGTTACGGCTGCCACGAGAACTACCTTGTGAGCCGCTCCGTTTCGTTGAACTACCTGATCGCGACGTGCATCCCCTTCTTCGTCACCCGTCAGATCTATGCGGGCGCGGGGAAAGCAGCCCATGAGACGGCAACGACCCGCACCGGTGGCTTTCAGATCAGCCAACGGGCCGACTTCTTCGAGACCGAGGTCGGCATCAACACTACTACACAACGCCCGATCTTCAATACGCGCGACGAGCCCCACGCGAATCCGCAGAAGTACCGCCGTTTGCACGTCATCATTGGCGATGCCAATTGCTCCGAGTTTGCCACGGCATTACGCGTCGGCGCCACAGCCTTGATGCTCGATCTGGTGGAGGAGGGTCTTGCGCCACGCGTGCAACTCCGACACCCTGTGCAGGCACTCCAAACGGTTTCTCGCGATCTCAAATTGAAGCAGCCTCTCGCATTGGCCGACGGCACTACGGTGCGCGCAATCGACATGCAACGCCTGTATTGGGAAGCGGCGCAGCGCTATCGCGACCGCGACGCAGAGACCGACTGGGTTCTAGACCAGTGGGATGCCGTGCTCGATCTGCTCGATACGAACCCCACGCGGCTGCGCGACCGTTTAGACTGGGTAGCAAAGCTGGCGCTTTTCGCCCAGATAAGCGGCGATGAATCCATCAACTGGGAAGACCCGGCGGTGCTTCGGCTTGATCTTGCCTACCACTTGGTGGATCCGAACGTAAGCCTCTACCACATGCTGACCCGTGCCGGACGGATGCAGCGTATTGTGACGGATGCAGCCATCGACCGCGCGGAGACCACGGCGCCCGCAGGCACACGGGCCACGGTGCGTGCAGCCTGCATCGCTAAATTCGCGCCGTACATTACGGAAATGGAGTGGGGATCGGTCACGTTTGGGCATAACGGAGCGCCCTTTACCCTTCCTCTCGACGAACTATGGGGAGCCACGGTGGAGAAACAGCAACAAATGGTGGATGGGTGTCAAACGATTGAAGAACTCCGCCAAGCAGTGCAACAAGGAGGCGGCACGTGACGTGGTATGCTGGAAACGGATTACAGAAGGCACACTCCACCGGTACAGCGTGGGAGGACTCGTCCCGGGGCAGCCCGCGTCCCTTCGTGGCAGGTACCGAGGCACCGACGGAAACGCCCACTGAGGCGCCGGAGAAGACTGAAACCGACGATCTTGACGAAGAGATCAAGCGAATTATTCGCGAGGTGCCCGATCCCACGCCTCAACCCGGTGGAGAGTAGCCCAGGCTATAGAGTGCACACCGCTGGCGCACGCGCCGAGTCGCTCGCAGTGCAATTTAAGTCGCACCCCCCGTGAATCTTTCAAACTTGGCTAACGTTGCGAAAGGTTGACGATGAAGCGTACGCCGTCGGCCCATGTGTGCTGCATTGGGTAATCCGCTCGCCTTTCCACCTTATATGGCAGTCTTGGGTACATGATTGAATTCCTGCTTCTCACGCTATCCGCTACATTAATACAGCCTTTACGAGTGGCACGCAGGACCATAGCATCACATTAGTGCGGCGTAGCACAGTCTACTTTGGAATAGCAGCATGGATGACGCACTCTTCGGCACCGAAATCGAATACGGCTGCGTGGGCAGTGTGCAACCTGTACGAGCTGCCCTCTTGGTGAAGGATGCCATCTTTCGCGGGTGTCGACACGGTCTGATAGACCCGCCTCCCCGCGAATGGGGCGAGGTGCCGGGGAACGGCGGCTTTCTGTTCAATGGCGGGCGCATGTACTTGGACCTCGGCCACCTGGAGCACGCCACCGCCGAGTGCCGCACCCTGACGGACATCGTCGCCCACGAGCGAGCAGGCGAGAGCATCGTCAACCAAGCCGTGCAAGCCGCCGAGCTCAAGTCGCAGGCCTTTTTCGTCAAGAACAATACGGACTATTTCGGCCATACGTTCGGCTACCACGAGAACTACTGCATTCGGCAAAGTCCGTACGATAGCCATGTGGTGGACGGCATGCTCCCGTTCCTCGTCACCCGACAGATCTATGCGGGAGCCGGCTGCCTGCTGCCACGCGGCGATGACACCCCGGCCGCCTTTGCGCTCTCCCAGCGGGCCCAGTTCGTGACCATTGATGTGAGCCACCGTGTGCGTTTTGGCGGCAGGCCCATCATCAATCTACGGGACGAGCCGCTGGCGGAGCGGAAGTACCGTCGCCTGCACGTAATTGTGGGCGACGTTAATCGCTCGGAGTTTACTACCGCGCTGAAGATCGGCACGACCGCTCTGGTTGCCCAATTGCTCGAGCAAGGTTGGAGCCCGCAGCTTGTACTTGCCGATCCGGTGCGCGACCTACGCCGCATTGCCGCAACCACCGGCGGCAACTGGACTGTGGGTACGGAGACTGATGAATATATACCCGCTATTGAGGTCCAGCGAGGCTATCTGCGTGAGGCCGAGCGCCGCTTTGCGGGGCGCGACGCGGATACGGTTTGGACTCTGGAAAACTGGGCGTGGGTGCTGGACGAGCTCGAGCAGGATCCGGCGCGGCTCGATGGATACCTGGACTGGGTTACGAAGCATGAGCAGATCAAGCGTTTCGCCGGCGCCGACAAGGCGTGGACCGACCCGGACTTGATAAAGCTCGATCTCTCCTATCACCAAATAGACCCAACCGTGAGTCTCTTTGACGTGTTGACGAAACGGCACCGGAACCTCCACTGGGTGGAGAGCGATGCCGTCTACACGGCCGAGTCAAACGCTCCACCCGACACCCGCGCCCATGGGCGGAGTCTGGCGTTGCGTGCGCTTGCCGCCGCCGGGGCGGATACGGCCATCCCCTGGCAGGACCTGAGATCAAATCTGGAAAACCTCATGTGGGACCGCCGTTTCTTCTTTCTCGCATATGACTACGTTGACGACTGGCAGGACGTTGCCGCTAACAATAGCTGGGATGTAATACCCTATGTGCTGGACTGGAAAGCCATCGCCGCCTGCGGCAAGGTGCTGGAAATGCCCAATCCCTTCGCTACCTACGACGACGAAGCACGAGACTTTGGTGAGAGTATCCAGCACGTCTTCGAGGAAGAGAGTGACGAAGCGTAGCATTGCGCCATTCAGGCGCCATTTGCTGCGCTTCGACCCTTCGACAAGCTCAGGACAGGCAGGCTCAGGGCGAACGGCGAAGTTCTAAACACGCGATGCCATGTTGTTTGAATGTAGCGTGGGGGCTTGTCCCCCGCTCCGATTCTCTGGGTACATGCCGATCATGCTTCGACAGGCTCAGCACGAACGGCGAAGGGAATTGGCGTGGAAGACCGTAGTCTGAGTGTAGCGCGGGGGCTTGTCCCCCGCTGACTCAGCGTGTGTGTTGCCCAAATGGGCTGCGCTCGGTCAGCCGAGGCAACCAATGCACCGTGTGCAGGTTGCAAACCTGCACCTACCGGAAAGAAGACGACTGCAATGGAGGGCGGGGGTTTGTCCCCCGGTTCCGATCCTCTGGGTATATGCCGATCATGCCTCGACAAGCTCAGCACGAACGGCGCGGGAATTCGTAGTTCAAGAGTAGCGCGGGGGGCTTGTCCCCCGTTCTTACCCTTAACTGGAAGGAATGTTGTCTGCCGGACTTATCTCGAGCGAGATGTCTGAACCCACGCGATAGGAGGGTTGATCTCCGTCGTGGTGCACGGCGTCTTGGCTACGTCTTGCGCCGCCACACTGTACCGCTAGCCGAATCCTCCAGCGCGATGCCTAATGCCGCCAACTCATCCCGCACCTTGTCCGCCAGCGCAAACTGCTTTTCTTTGCGCAGGTCGGAACGCAGCTCAACAAGCAGGTCAATGAATCCTGCGGCGTCGCCGTCACCGGCCGCCATTTCCGCTTCCAGCATCTTCTGCAAGTCAATACCCAAGATGTCGGCCAGGTACACCAACATTTCCTGGGCAGCCTGCAGGATTGACGCCTGCGCTGCCGAACCAAAGCGGTTGATCTCGCGCACGAGTTCGTAGAGTTGCCCCAGCGCTCCGGCGGAGTTAAAGTCGCTATCCATGGCGCTGAAGAAGCCGGTTTCCGCCCGGTAGGTCGCGTCTGCGAGTTCAGCGTCGGCGCTGTCGACCTCATAGTCCGCGCTATCGTCGCCGGCTTGGACGCGCAACGCGCCGCTTAAGCGCGCCATCCCGGCCCGTGACTGTTCGAGACTCTCCGTCGTGTACGTGAGGGGCGAACGGTAGTGGACAGAAAGCAGGTAGAGCCGCAGCACCGGCCCGCTATATTCTTCGAGAATGTCCTCGATCGTGATGAAGTTGCCGAGCGAATGCGCCATTTTCTGACCGTTGATCGTCAGCAGACCGGTGTGCAGCCAGTACTTCGTAAAGGGGAACTTCCCAGTAAACGCCTCGCTCTGCGCGATCTCGTTCTCATGGTGTGGAAAGATGAGATCGGCGCCGCCGCCGTGAATATCGATCTGCTCGCCAAGGGTCGCATAGATCATCGTGCTGCATTCGATGTGCCAGCCGGGACGTCCCTTGCCCCACGGGCTCTGCCACCAGGGCTCGCCGGGCTTCGCCGGCTTCCAGAGGGCAAAGTCGCGCGGGTCGCGTTTGCCCGGCTCATCGTCTACACGCCCGGATGCGCCTGCTTGGATGCCGCTATCCTCGGTGCGTGTGGAAAGCGCACCGTACTGCGGAAAGTCTGCGACGGAGAAGTAGACCGCCGCCTCGGCTGCATAGGCTGCTTCCTTCTCGATCAACCCCTCAATCATGGCGATGATCTGCGGGAGGGTCTCGGTAACTTTGGGGAACTGGTGCGCCCGCAGGACGTTGAGGTTGCCCATCACCGCATCATAGGCGTCCGTATACATCTGCGCTACTTCATCCGGGGAGACTCCTTCGCGTTCAGCCGCCGCGATGATCTTGTCATCAACGTCGGTGATATTCTGCACGTGCTGGACTTCATACCCGCAGTAGTTAAGGTAGCGCCGGATCATATCCATGGCGACGAAGAGGCGGGCGTGGCCGATGTGCGGTTCGCGCTTCGGCGTCATGCCGCACACGTACATCTTGACGTTCTTGCCATCAAGAGGCGTGAACGGCTCTCTCCGGCCGCCAAGCGTATTGGAAATGCTAAGCGTCACGGCACCTCTCCAGCGTCTCCTCGTGCTCTGCCGACGCTCCGTCTTTCTCAAAGCGCGCCAGCCGCGCCTCCAGGTCTACGACGCGTTTCTGCAATGCGTAGAGCGCTTCGGCCATTGGATCGGGCTGTACTACGCGGGCGCTCTCGCCTGTGTGGGGGTCGCGCATCGCCACCACGTGTCCCGGCACGCCCACCACGGTGGCATGCGGCGGCACGTCGTTGACGACCACGGCCCCGGCTCCAATAACGCACTCTTCGCCAATCGTCACCGGCCCCAGGATCTTCGCTCCCGCGCCCACCACAACGTTATCGCCCAAGGTGGGATGGCGCTTGCCGGTATGCAGCGTCTGCGCTCCTAGGGTCACACCCTGGTAGAGCGTAACGTCTTTACCAATTTCCGCAGTCTCGCCGATAACGACACCCATGCCGTGGTCAATAAAGAGGCCCGGCCCCAGTCGCGCTGCTGGGTGGATCTCAATGCCGGTGAGAAAGCGGGCGATATGCGAGAGAAAACGTGGAAGGACCGGAACGTCCGCTTGCCAAAGCGCGTGGGTAATCCGATAGAACCAGATGGCGTGCACGCCCGGATAGGCCAAGATGATTTCGATTACGTTACGTGCGGCGGGATCACGCTCAAGCGTTACGCGAATGTCCTGCCGCAGCGTGCGGAGAATGCTCATGAGAAAAATTCCCTCGTCTCAACACTGCGCATCAGTGAACAATGGATCGCGCATTCTGAGCCTCATGCCCGTGCACAATCACCAAAAGCCCCTAGCGGGGCGAAATACACGCGCAGTCTTGCAGCGAGGGATCGTGCATAAGGAGCGCCACGGCGTGCGCCGCGATGCCGTGACCGGCACCGATTGCGTCAAGTCCTTCTGTGGTAGTGGCTTTGATACCTATGTTCACCGCTTCTACACCGAGAGTCCCGGCAATGGTAGATTGCATCTCAGGGATATAGCCTGCGAGCCTGGGTTCTTGCGCCAAGATTGTACTATCTACGTTGACGACACGCCATTGTTGTTCAGTCAGTAGCTTACGCACGTCATCCAACAATTGCAAGCTATCAGCGTCTAAGTACTGCGGATTGTCCGCAGGGAATTGACGACCGATGTCGGGTAGTCCCGCCGCGCCGAGCAGCGCATCCATTATCGCATGCACCAATACGTCGGCGTCTGAATGCCCCGCGAGACCCTGTTCATGCGGGACGCGTACGCCGCCAAGTACGAGCGGACGAGCGTGAACGAGACGGTGAACGTCATAGCCAATGCCGATGCGGAGCGGGGGAATTACCGGTGTTCGAGCAGTCGCCTCACTCTCATTCCGAACCCCAGGCGCCGTTTTCGTCTGCCCGGCCTCCATTAGGTTTCTCCATCGCTCCGCCGCACCAGCCATTGGGCAAATGCCAAATCCGTCGGCGTGGTAATTTTCATGTTACCATAGTCCCCCGGCACCACGAAGACGGGCGCGCCGGTAGCCTCCACCACGGCCGCATCATCGGTGAACGAACCCAAGTTCGCCTTCTGTTCTGCGTACGCCCGCTCAAGCAAAGCACGCGAGAATACCTGTGGCGTCTGTACGGCACGCAAGGCGCTGCGCGGGAGCGTCGCGCGCGCGCGATCATGCTCGTCGATGAGCTTGATGGTGTCGGCACATGGTACGCCCGGCACCGCCGCGCCGTGTTGCTGCGCCGCGCTCAGGCTGCTCGCGATAAGCTCCGGTGTCACGAAAGGACGAGCTGCGTCGTGTACGGCTACGTAGGCCGCCGGGATGGTGTGCAGGGTCCATATGCCGTTGGCTACCGAATGGCTGCGGGTTGCGCCGCCCGCGCAAATGGCTTCTACCTTGTGCCAGCCACGCTCTTGGGCGAGTTCCCGGCAGTAGGCAACTCGCTCCGCTGCTACCACGATAATAGTCGCATTTACCGCTACGCAAGACTCGAAGACTTCCACGGACGCGGCAATGACCGGTCGCTCGCCTAGCGGCGCGTAGAGCTTGTCGTGCCCTTGCATGCGGCTGCTGCGTCCGCCGCCTACGATGATTGCCGCCAAGCTGGTATCGGTCACAAGCGCAGGTCTCCTCCGGCGGGGTTATGTAGTCTATTCAACTTCGTGCAACGTATCATGCCCCATCCTGCAACCGGTGAACGGTCGCTCCTTCCGTATCTTCCCGATCATCTTGGGGAGCGACCGCTCGATCGCCCTCACGGCCGGGCCGCGGCGCTTTTCCCAACGCAAGACGAATAGCCTGCCGCACGCTCTCCGCGCGGGAAAGGTCGGGGCAGGCATCGCCAAGTGCGCCGAGCTTGCTCGAGCGTGGCAGCAGGACCCGGTTGTATCCGCGGCGTGTCGCCTCGAGCACACGTTCTTCCAGCTTGAAGACACTACGTAACTCACCCGCCAGGCCCACTTCACCTATCGAAACCAGATCACCGGGCAGCGCCACGTCTGCGACGCTGGAGGCAATTGCCAAGCAGACCGCCAGGTCTACGGCGGGTTCATCCAACTCCAGGCCGCCGACCACATTCACGTAGGCGTCCTGGTCGGCCAAGCGCAAGCCCGCCCGCTTGGTGAGCACCGCAATCAGCATGTGCAGGCGGCTCTGGTCGAAGCCGTTCGCCATGCGGCGGGGTACTGCTAGCGGACTGTATGTCACGAGAGCCTGCACCTCGACGAGGAGGGGCCGCGAACCCTCCAGCGGCACGGCAACGGCAGACCCCGGTATCGGCTCCCGCTCCGCCAGAAAGGCTGCCGAGGGGTTGGACACTTCCATCAACCCCTGCTCCTGCATGGCAAATATGCCCACTTCGTTCGTAGACCCAAAGCGGTTCTTTGTGGCTTTGAGAATGCGGTAGTTGTGGTGTTGGTCGCCGGCCAACGCGAGCACTGTGTCCACCATGTGCTCCAGCGTCTTCGGTCCGGCCACAGCGCCTTCCTTGGTTACGTGGCCTACCAAGAAGAGCGTGATTCCCGTCTGCTTCGCCAAGGCGACTAACTGGGAGGCGCATTCCCGCACCTGACCGATGCTGCCCGGCACGCCGGTAAGCTCCGCGCTTACCAGAGTTTGAATTGAATCTATGATGACGAGACCGGGACGCACCTCAGCGATTGAATCGAGAATGTCCGGGAGGCCGATCTCGGCAAGTACGTAGAGCTCACGCGGGTCGAGACCGAGCCGCGTCGCGCGCAAGCGAATCTGCGCCGCGCTCTCCTCTCCCGATACATAGAGCACCGGCCGGTCGGCGTGCGCCAACGCTAGCGCAAACTGGAGCAAGAGCGTGGACTTCCCTATCCCTGGGTCGCCGGAGAGGAGCACTGCGCTCCCCGGCACCAACCCGCCGCCCAGGACCCGGTGGAGTTCGCCGATCGGTACCGGAATGCGGATGAGGTCGCTGGGAGGAATGTCCCGCAGCTTTTGTGCTTGCGGCGCGCCGGCAAGTGGGCGGTGCCTTGAACGTGGTGTGCCCGCGGCGCCCTCTCGCTGCACGCTTTCAACTAGGCTGTTCCAGCTTTGGCAGGAGGGGCATTGCCCCGCCCACTTTGCGGATTCGTGGCCGCACTGTTGACAGACGAATACGCTCTTGACCTTACTCACCGGCTATCTTCTCTGCAGTCTATTTTCCGTGCGCCGGCTGGCAGCACGCCTGCCTCGAACGCTACTTACTTTTACATTGTAGCGAAAGTGGCGCTGCCGCTCCCAGCGGCTTTAACGCCAACAGCCCAGCTTGCGCCGGGCTGCCATTTCTCGTTCAACGGAGGATTCTTCAGACTAGGTCTGTTCCACAAGCATGCGCACTTCCATGCGCAATTCCTCACCGTCGCGGTCTATCACTACCGTATCGCCCCCGTGGAATTTATCCGCCAGCAGTCCTTCTGCGAGTTCATTTTCAATCAGATTCTGAATCACCCGCCGGAGCGGTCGCGCTCCGTTATCGGGATCATAGCCTTGTTCCACCAGCATTTCTTTCGCTTCGTCGGTAACTTCCAACGAAATCTCTTGCTCAGTGAGGCGAGACTGCAACTCGGCGAGTTGAATATCGACAATGCTGATAATGTCCTCTTTCGACAAGTGGCGGAAGACGACCACACTGTCAACGCGATTCAGGAATTCAGGCCGGAATGTCTTCTTGATTTCCGCCATCACGCGTTCCCGCATCTCTTTGTACAGTTGTGCCTCTGTGCGGAGATCGGTAGCCGCCAGCCTAAAGCCGACAGCGGCGTCGCGTTTGATCAGGTGCGCGCCAACATTTGAGGTCATGATGAGGATGGTATTGCGAAAGTCCACTGTGCGGCCTCTGCCATCGGTGAGCCGCCCGTCTTCCATAATTTGGAGCAGCACGTTGAAGACATCGGGGTGGGCCTTTTCGATCTCGTCCAAGAGCACTACCGAATAGCTGCGCCGCCGCACTGCTTCGGTGAGTTGGCCGCCCTCTTCGTACCCCACGTAACCTGGCGGCGCGCCGACTAAACGAGAAATCGTATGTTTCTCCATGTACTCCGACATATCCAACCGGACCATGGCGTCGCTGCTGCCAAACATAAACTCTGCCAACGCCCGGGCGAGGTAGGTCTTGCCGGAGCCCGTGGGACCGACGAATATGAAGGAGCCAATCGGCCGTTTGGGGTCCTTCAGACCGGCACGGGCCCGCCGCACGGCCTTGGACACGTTGCTGATGGCCTCTTCCTGGCTCACCACCTTCTCGTGCAAGTTCTCTTCCATGTGGAGCAGTCGTGCCGATTCCTCTTGGGCGATGCGCGTGACTGGGATGCCCGTCCACATGGAGACCACAGTCGCCACGTCCTCGTTTGTGACTTCGGGCCACTTCTCTTCTGTGTTCGGCCAGTCCGACTCAAGGTCTTCGATCTTCTTGCGCAGTTCCGCTTCTTTTTCGCCTAGCCCAACCGCCTCGTCATACTGACGACTCTCAATGGCGTCCTCTTTTTCGCGCACGACTCCGTCGAGGTCCTTAACCGCGTTGCGCAGCGCATTTGACGTATTTGCCTGTTGGATACGCACACGGGAAGCCGCCTCATCGATCAAGTCAATCGCCTTGTCGGGCAGGAATCGATCTGTTACGTAGCGGCCGGACATCTCCGCCGCTATTTTGACGGCTTCATCGGTGATGTGTACCTTATGGTGCTCCTCATAGCGTTCTTTAACGCCCTTGAGCACCGCAATCGTCTCCTCAATGTCGAGTTCGCGCACGTGCACGGGCTGGAAGCGACGCTCCAGCGCTGCGTCACGCTCAATGTACTTGCGGTATTCATCCAATGTGGTCGCGCCAATGCACTGCAGTTCACCGCGCGCCAACGTGGGCTTGAGGATATTGGCGGCATCCACTGCGCCTTCCGCCGCTCCGGCGCCAACGAGGGTATGCAATTCATCGATGAAGAGCATGCAATCGCCAGAGCCTCGGATTTCCTCGAGAATTTTCTTTAGCCGTTCTTCAAATTCGCCGCGGTACTTCGTCCCGGCTACCAGTGCGCCAATGTCTAGGGTAAGCAACCGTTTCCCAAGCAACGTCTCGGGAACGTCTCCCGCCACGACCCGTTGCGCCAGACCTTCCACAATCGCCGTCTTGCCTACGCCGGGTTCTCCGATAAGCGCCGGATTGTTCTTCGTACGGCGCGAGAGTATTTGCACCACGCGCTCTATCTCTTGGTGCCGTCCAATCACCGGATCGAGTTTATCTGCCCGCGCCGCAGCCGTCAGGTCGATACCCATCTGGTCGATTAACGGCGTGCGCGAGGAAGACTGGCGTCCGCTGCCCTCTTGCGTAAGCCGTGAAGGCTGCTGACTAACCGACTGGATGACCTTCTGCCGGACCTTTTCCAGGCTTACACCCAGGCTTTCCAACACACCTGCCGCAATTCCTTCACCTTCGCGCACCAGGCCCAACAGCAGGTGTTCGGTGCCAATGTAGTTGTGCCCTAAGCGGCGCGCCTCTTCCTGCGCAAGCTCGATGACTTTCTTAGCGCGTGGTGTCAAGCTGATGTCGCCGACGTTTACGCGTTCGCCCCGGCCGATGATAAATTCCACGGCACTGCGCACTTTGGTGAGGTCTACGCCCATGTCGTAGAGCACTTTCGCCGCAATTCCTTCACCTTCGCGCACCAGGCCCAGCAGGAGGTGCTCTGTACCGATGTAGTTATGGTTGAAGCGGCGCGCCTCTTCCTGCGCAAGCATGAGAACCCGCTTCGCTCGATCCGTATATTTGTCGAACAGGGGACTCACGAGGCTTCTCCTTGGCTGACCGCTTGTCTAACCTGTCGCCGCACTCTTTGCAGGTCCACGCCGAGGCCCTGCAATTCACCGGCTGCGAGCCCTTCGCCTTCACGTGCGAGGCCAAGGAGCAGGTGCCCGGTGCCAACTTCGCTGTGCCCTAACCGGCGTGCTTCGTCTGTCGCAAGCCCAATGGCTTTCTGGGCGCCCGTTGTCAGGCTCATCCTGTCTTCTTTGACGTGTTTCCCGCGACCAACGGTGAACTCTACGGAACTACGCACCTTCGCTTGGCTTACCCCCATGTCGGTGAGGACCTTTGCGCCTGTGCTCTTGCTGTCGCGCACGAGACCTAAAAGCAAGTGCTCGGTGCCGTTGTATTTGTGTCCCATCAAGCGTGATTCTTCTGCGGCATGCTCAATTACCTTCTTGCCACGCTGAGTGAGACTTATATCGCCTAATACGCTATGTTTTCCCCGCTTCGCAATTGACTCAACGGCATCGCGCGCTTTGGTTAGATCGACCCCCATGCTGGAAAGGATCTTCGCGGCGGTTCCTTTCTCTTCTCGCACCAGGCCAAGCAGCAAGTGCTCGGTGCCAATGTAGTCATGGTTGAGGCGGCGGGATTCGTCTTGCGCGAACATGAGAACCCGCTTTGCTCGGTCAGTGTATTTGTCGAACAAGGGACTCACGACAATTCTCCTTGGTTCGATTGTCGCAGTCTTCTCTCGGAAGAAGCCGGCACCGTCGTATTCGCCTCTCCTCTTCACATGAGAACAGCGACGGACATGTACCTGTACGCCTCTTTCTCTTCTGCTTAGTCGTTCTGAGCTTCGGTGTGCTCAGGCTCTTCATCCTCAGCGGCTTCAACCATCAAGTGCCCAAGCTTCTCTTCCAGGTCTATGGGTGATAGGCGCATGCGATGACGTTGCGGATCGGCACTGAGTACCCGGAAGGTGAGTTCTTGACCTTCCTGCAGGAGATCCCGGCCTTCCGGCGACATCTCGGAATTATGCGCCAGTCCTTCGATACCGTCCTCAACTCGCACAAATGCACCAAACGGGGCTATCTTTATTATAACGCCAGGCACCTCTATGCCCACCGGATACCGCGCCTCGATGCCTTCCCAAGGGTCTTTCTCCGTACGTTTGATTGAGAGGCCGATCTTCTTGCTTTCGTGATCCAGGCTGAGCACGCTGACGTTTACGCGCTCGCCAACCCTCAGCACCTCGCTGGGGTCCTCTACACGGCTCCAGGAAATCTCAGAAATGTGCACCAGACCGTCTGCGCCGCCCAAGTCTACGAACGCGCCAAAGCTGCAAAGGTTGCTCACCACGCCCTCGCGTGTTTGGCCTACTTCGAGTTCTTTGAGCAACTGCTCGCGCTGTTGCGCGCGCATCTCGCGTTCCGCAAGGCGCTCGGAGAGAATCAGTCGATTTCTGCGCCGGTCCACTTCAATGATCTTGAGCTTCAGTTCCCGTCCGATAAGCTCTGAGAGGCGCGCCAAAAGATCTTCCTCACTCGCGTCCCGGTTCGGCGGTCGTTCCAGCGATACAAGCTGGGAACTGGGCACGAAACCGCGCAACCCAATATCCACGATCACGCCGCCTTTGTTGGCGTCGATAACGGAGGTTTCCAGGATTTCGCCGTTGTTGAATCGCTCTTCGATCTCCCGCCAGGCGCGTTCTGCCATCGCGCGTCGGATGGAGAGCAACGCATGCCCTTCAGCGGTTTCAGGATTTACGACGTACACCAGCACCTTTTCACCCACACTCATGTCGAGCGCTTCATCCATGCGCGCGAGTTCCCTGCCGGAGACAATTCCTTCTGCTTTGAGACCGATGTCCACCATGATCTCATCAGCGGCAGACTGCACGACAACGCCCTCAACCACGTCACCGCGCCGCACTGTGCGAATTGAACTCTCAATTTCGCTCAGCAGGGACTCCATCGTCATCGGAACTTCTGTCGTTGGTGATTCTTGCACTGGTTACCTTCACCCTTTTCACGTTCTGCTCTATCTGGCAAAGACACGCTTTGCCCACATTACTTCTGTGGTCTGGCATCATTATAGGCATTGTCAGAAGGAAAAGTAAAGAACAGTTTCTCACCTATTCCTCCTTCCGTCTATCTGGTATGCTGTGAATACACAGCCACTATTGAGGAGAACTGCACATGTCGATGAAGATGCTGCGGCAGATGCAGCAAAAGATGACGAAAATCCAGGAAGAATTGGGTCAAGAGACGGTTGAAAGCACCGCTGGTGGTGGCGCGGTCAAAGTCGTGATGAACGGCCATCAGAAGGTGCACGCCATCGAGATCCTTCCAGACGTCCTGGAGTCTGCCATCACCCCGGAAGGTGAGGTAGACGAGGAAGGTGTTGCCATGTTGCAGGACTTGCTAGTCGCCGCTGTCAATGATGCCGTGGGAAAATCCCAGGAGCTTGCGGGCCGCCGCCTTTCCGCAGTTACGGGCGGCATGAACATTCCCGGTCTGACGTAGTCCCACCGCATTCTCAATCTAAGGAGACAGCGTAGCGATGGCACGGATGAGCCTGCCTGCGCCCGTAGCTCGGCTCATCGAGGAGTTATCCCGACTGCCCGGCATCGGCCCACGTACCGCTCAACGACTCGCGTTCTACCTGCTGCGCTCATCACCGGATCTTGCCCGCAACCTCGCGACAGCCCTCGAAAACCTGCGTGCCCAGACGGTATGGTGCTCTCGCTGCTTCAATCTCAGCGAACACGATCCCTGTCCTGTCTGCCAGGACCCGGATCGCGACCAGAGCCGCATCTGCGTTGTCGAAGAGCCGCTTGATCTCCTGGCTATTGAGCGCACCGGCCTATACGCGGGTCTCTACCACGTCCTCCACGGTTCCCTGTCGCCGCTCGAAGGACGCAACGTGGAAGACGTGAAGATTGCTGAACTCGTAGAACGGCTGCAGGCGCATCCGGTAGAAGAATTGATTCTCGCTTTGGACGCCGACCACGAAGGCGATACGACGGCCAGCTACGTTGCCCAAGTGTCCGCGACTTTCGCCACTCGCGTCACGCGGCTGGCGCGGGGCTTACCGACCGGCGCAGACCTCGAATACGCCGACGAGGGGACCATTGCGAGTGCCTTGCTAGGGCGTCAGGACAGCGCGTAGACTATGCCCCGCCGCGATCCAAACCGTGTTTGGGAGCTTGTTCACCGGTATCAGGCGCTTGCTGCCCGATTCCCGCAGTTTTCACTCACGGAAATAGGCGCGGTGGAGCGCTTCGGCTATCGATTTCCGATTCAGGCCGGGGTGGTGGGGGACGGCCACCGAAGCGCTATTGTCCTCGCCGGCACGCACGGCGATGAAATTGCCGGGCCTCTTGCTCTTCTTCAGTTTTGGGAGGATGAGGCCAACCATACCGTTGCGCAGCACGTCCGCTTCATCTTCTTGCCCCTCATAAACCCCATCGGTTTTGCGCGCGGCATTCGCGGCAACGGCGTCGTAGACCTCAACCGCAACTTCGAGCGAGCCACCGCCCAGCCTGAAAACGAGATCGTCCTGGATTACCTCCTTCAGCACCGAGCGGAGCTGCTCGTCTCGCTTCACGAAGACGTGACCTCCCAGTGCTTCTACATGTATGAGAGCGGCGTAAGGGAGCGAACGCTTTTTGCGCGGATTGTCGCTGACGACGTCGCACTGCTGGATGCCATCGAGTCCCATGGGTACGCCGTCTGTAGGGGTGACCACGTGGACGGCAACTATAATCGCAGCGGCCTAGTCGTGTCCAACCCCGGGACCGTGCGCGCCAGCCGTTCCGGCGCACTAGAGCCGACACTTCTGCGGCACGGGGTCATTCGGCGTGTCGTGGGATTTGAAACGCCGGGCCTGCGACCCTTGACCGACCGTATCCGTCAACAGCAGGTCGCGCTCCGCCACGTGCTTCAATCTTTCCTCGTGTAGGATGCCGGCCCCTTGCCGGTTTTCATCGCACGTTCCTCACACTGAGCCGTTCAGGCGGGATGGACTATTGGACACGTCTTCTCAAGGGTTGCGATCTAGTCCGGAAGGCCGGAATGGCAATGGCGCGGTGCGAAAAGCAACAGCACCCACAAACTGGGCGCCTGCTGTCAGCACAGAGAGGAATCCCCAAGCATCAATACGCTGTTGCCGATTGCGGAGCGACGTCAAAAATGAGGCTGTACCGGTGAATCACGTTAAGTGAAAAAGCGCCTTGCCGGGCGCTGTAAAGGCAAATTGCGTGTTGTGGGCACAATGGCAAGACCGCTGGAGGCGACGAGCGGAATCGAACCGCTGTGTAAGGGTTTTGCAGACCCTCGCCTTACCACTTGGCTACGTCGCCGTTTTTCGTGAAGAAGGAATTCTCCCCCTTTCTACTCACCTAGAGTATAGTCTTGGAAGTGCACCAAGTCAAAAGCAAAAACGTGCTATCCTGCCTCTAAGAGACCTTTGCGTAGCTCTGACGAATGCGAGGAACTGGGCTTATGCGGTGAAGATTTCCCCTCACTCCAGCCCTCTCCCCAAGAGGGTGTCTCAAAATGGTTCTTCCGGATGTATACTGTCGTGTAGAGGAGCAAGGTGAGGTAGCAGGATAAGGTTGAAGTGAGGTAGTGGCGATGCCGATGCGACCCTTCAGTCGTGAGCAAGCCTGGTTGCTGCCGCCGACGCTGGACGAACTGGTGCCGGCAGACCATCCTGTCAGGTTCGCGGCGGCGTTCGTGGACAGCCTTGGCGCCGAGGCCTGGGAGGAGTTGGGGGTGGACCTTCAGGGCGACCCGCGTGGCGCCGGCGCCTATCATCCCCGCGCCCTGCTGAGCGTATGGATATACGGTTTCATGACCGGTGTGCGCTCCTGCCGCAAGCTGGAGGCAGCCTGCCGGGACCAGGTTCCCTACATGTGGCTGGTGGGGATGCAGCAGCCCGACCACAACACGCTGTGGCGCTTTTACAGAGCGCACCGCGACCGGATGCGGACGCTGCTGCGCCGCACGGTGCGCACGGCTGTCAGTGCCGGACTGGTGGACCTGGCCGTCCAGGCGGTGGACGGTACCCGGATCGCGGCCAATGCCTCCATGCAGCATACCCACGACGCCGTGTGGCTGCAGCGTCTGTTGACCCGTACTGAACAGGCGATCGCTGCGTTGGAGGCCCAAAACACGACCGGGGGCGAGCCACCGGCGGCGAGCCTGCCACGCGAGCTTGCCAACGCCGAGGCCCTGCGTGAGCGGGTGGACGCGGCGCTGGCCCGCGTCGCGGCTGCGGCGGGGCCGCGCTACGCGAACCTGACCGACGCGGACGCGGTCCTGCTCAAGACCCGCACGGGTGGCTTCATCACCGGCTACAACGCCCAAGCGATGGTCTCCCCTCTGGCCTTGGAGGATGCGGGCACGCGCGGTAGGTTGATCACAGCCGTGGACGTGACCGCCAGCTCCGACGACCATCCCCATCTGACACCGCTGATCGAGGCTGCCGCAGCGAACAGCGGCGCCGCGCGCGACGTGGTGACCGTTGCGGACGCCGGTTACCATTCGGGGCCCAACCTCGCCGCGTGCGCCGCGGCCGGCCACACGGTGTTCATGCCCACGACCCACGATCGCCGCCGCAGCAACCCCTACCATAAAGACCACTTCACCTACTGCCCGCAGACCGACACCTACCTGTGTCCGCAACAAAAAGTGCTCACATACACGGACAGGTCCACCCACAGCAACGGCTACCGGGTCAGGCGTTACCGAGCCAACGGCCAGGACTGCAGAGCCTGTCCGGCCTTCGGCACGTGCACCTCCTCCCAGAGCGGACGCACCATAAAGATCAGCGAGCACGAGCCGATACTGCAACGGCACAGGCAGGTGATGGCGACCGTACCGGCCAAGCAGCTGTTCCGCCGCCGTAGTACGATCGTCGAACCGGTCTTTGGCCTGCTCAAGGAGTGGCACAGCGCCAGGCGCTTCCTGCTCAGAGGCCGCAGCCAGGTGGCGTCCGAATGGCACCTGCTGGCCACCGCGTTCAATCTCAAGAGCCTCCACGCGGTGTGGCGGTCTGGCATTAGCCCACACCCGCCCCGAGGACGGGTCTGTCACTTTCGCCGTTTTGTTCATACCACCCGCCACCTGACTGCATCTATTACTCAAACCACCGTGCCCCGCACCAAAATAATGAGACAGCCTCCCAAGGACAGGGAGTCTCTTTCCCCTGCCGGCCTTGGTTGTGCAAGTGTCTCCTCTAGGGAGTAGACATACATCGTGCAGAACTGGTATCAACGGCTCCTATTCGACCGGCTCATCGTACTGAGCGCAATTGCTACAGTTGGCGTATTGCTCACGTCGCGCGCGACCATGCCGCTGCTGGCCGTTGCCGTGGTCATCCTGCTCGGTGTCGTGTTAGCCGCATTGCGACAAATCGTTGGAGCCCGGCGTGAAGAATCGGCGTGGATGATAGCGCCGCTCTTGCTCACCTTGGCAAGCGCGCTCTTCTGGCGAACGATCCCCGACGAACGCGCAACTCTCATCGGAAGTGCCCTTTTCGGCGTCCTCTTTCTCCTTGCTATCATGGATTACCACCAAAGTCGCTTTTACAGCGCGCGGCGTTCTATCACGTGGCCTAACCAAGCGATCATCTATGTCGCTCTCGCCATGCTCTTTGTCACGCTTGATACATGGAGTGTGCACATCGCATTGCATGCGGCACTTGCCGCCATCGCTGCGTACGCTGGCAGTATATCTATACTGTTCCGCGAACGTATGCCCCGGGCTGCAGTCCAAACGTACAGTTTGTTGACGGCCTTGATCGTGGGCGAGATCACATGGGCGCTCAACTACTGGCCCTTGCCGACGTTCCAGGAGGCGCTGGCGCTCTTGCTGCACGTCCACGTGGTGCTTGGACTGGCCCGCGCGTATCGCGCCAAAAAAATAGGCATGGCGGTGGTGTTCGAATACGGAACAGTCGGCGCCATTACCTGGGCATTGCTTCTCTGGACAGTATTTCGCCCGGTGGCGTGAAGCACGGCCGTATCTCTCCCACCGCGACCCCGGCGGTATTGAAGACTCCCGAAGCGTGCAGTTCGCGCAGCCGATCGCGTTGATCGGGACTAATGACGTGCAGCGCCGCTAGGAGTTCCGGCACAAGCACAGGGTGGGCGCGTGCATCCCCGTCCTCGATCTTGACCGCAATGCCCCAGCCTTGGGAGAGGGCGCCCGCGCAGAAGAGCCCTTCCGCTCCACTCTTTGACACCACGTTCGCGCCAGCTTCGCGCATGAGGTTCGTGGTAAAGCCATTTGTGCCCGACACCATCTCCGGATAAGCACGCATCGCACGCGAAATACGTTGGATCGCGGTCTCGCGTGCTGGAGAGACTGCCGCGGGCTTGGCCAACAGAGCGAAAGCGCGGGCGATCTTGGTGAGCGGAATGGCAAAGACAGGCGCATTGCACCCGTCTACGGCGACGTAAACATCATCCGGGAGGACGCCGGCCGCCTCTGCCAAGACACGGCGCAGGCGCACCTGCACCGGATGGTCCGGCTCGGTATAGTCTTCGATCTGCCAGCCGACGTGCCGGCAGAGTGTCAGCATGCTGGCATGCTTGCCGGAACAGTTATTGTGAATCTTCCGCGGAAGCTCACCGGCACGAATGAGCGCCTCCGCGCTCGGCGCGTGGGTAGGCGCATGCGTGCCGCACGCCAATGCCTCTTCATCCAAGCCGATCTTCTGCAGAATGCTCTGCACGGCGGCTATGTGAAACGGCTCGCCAAAATGCGACGCGCACGTTACCGCAATTTCACGGTCGGTAAGTCCAAATCGGTCGCCGCCGCCGCTCTCGACCATTGCGAGCGCTTGGATCGGCTTTGCCGACGAGCGCAGAAACGTAACTCGCTCCGGATCACCAGCGGCGTACAGAAGGTTTCCGGCGGTATCCACGACCGCAGCGTGGGCACGATGTACGCTCTCTACCAGAGCGCCGCGCGTAACCTCAATCTGCAACGGCTCTCGCATAATCATCTCCTATGTCCCTTTCAGCATTTGCCAGCGTACCATAGAATAACAGTAACGTGACTGACACCGTACGTATGCCAGCTATTCATCCTGAGACCGTTGTGGTCTAGACTGTGAGTAGCTCTTGGTTAGTTGAAGGTAAGGAGGCCGAAACCATGGAACGTCTCAATATCGCTCTGGTCGGCGCCGGACGGCGGGGCGCGGGGGCCCACGCTCCTGTCCTAGGCGCGCTGGACGACGTGTTCAACTTCGTCGCTGTGTGCGACGCCACAGAAGAACGGGCGCAGGAGGTGGCGGCCCGGTATGGTTGCAATGCGTATACCTCTGCGCGCGACCTTGTCAAAAACGAAGCGCTGGATATTGCGGACGTGGTCGTGCCGGGAAACGCACACCACGCGTTGAGTTGCTTCTTTTCGACACATGGCATCCACCATATCGTGGAAACGCCCATTGCAGTGACGCTGCCGCTTGCCGATCTCATGATCGAGACCGCAAAGCGGCACCGGGTGAAGCTCGAAGTGGCGGAAAACTACTACCGACAGCCGCTCATCCGCCTCAAGCAGGAAGTAATCGACTCCGGCGCAATCGGTTCGGTCAGCCGCATCTACCGGATATTTGAAGAGGGCGGTTACCACGGAATGAGCGTCCTCCGTATCTGGGCGGGAGCGGACCCCACCGCGGTCATGGGTGTTTCCCATACCAGCCCGGTGGTGCCGATCATCGACCGGAAGCTGCGGCGCCACGAGACTGAGAAACTCTCGATCGGCTACATCGAGTTTGCCAACGGGGTGACGGCGCTTTCCGCGTACTCAAACGTTGTCCATGCGCGGTCCCTTGGTCGCGGGGCCTTTCACTGCTCGCAGATTGACGGAACTCACGGCGCGATCGTGGGCGACGAAGTCCACGCCGTTCCAGCCGACGAACTGCTTTCCGGCGCTCAAAGCACACCGGCCCTGCCGCAGCGCATTACGAGCGAGCGAGACGGCGTAGAAGTCCTCGAGCGCCTCGAGGTGGCGCTTCCCGATCGTCACATTGCCTGGGAAAATCCCTTTCGCCGGTATCCCTTGACTGAAGGTCAGGTGGAAGTAGCCGACGAACTGCTGAGCATCGCTGCGGCAGTGCGGGAAGATGCCGAGCCCGCGTATGGCGCGCACGCCGCGCGGCTCGACCAGGAGATGGACATCGCGATGTTGGAATCTGGTGAGAAGGACCGCACCACCATTCCATTTCCCCTGCAGCAGACCACACAAAACGAAGAGGAAATCCATGAGAGCTTCATGGAAAAATACGGTTGCGAGCCGACGGACGTAGACCGGCTCGTGGACACTTTCTTCCGTCGCGGCTAGCTTAGACAGCCGTTCTCGCTAGAGTGAATAACGGGAATCAGGAAGGAAACCAAACCGAAGAGCGAGCGCTTTGAAAGGATGACGTTATGAAACAGCCGGTTGTTATTTCGTGGGACGAAGCGCGCAAACGCGTTCACGAACGCGGTTTCTCTTTGCCGTTTGTAGGCGAGGAAGCCGGCGCAGAGGCCCTGCAACTCCACCTTTCTTCCATCAACCCCGGTGAAGCAGCGCACCCGCCGCACGAGCATGGCGGCGAAGAGATCATGTTTCTCATCTCCGGCAGCGGCATGGCGACCCTGGGTGAGGATGAGTACCCAATGGAGGCCATGGCTGCGCTCTTTGCGCCTGAGGGCACGCGCCACGGTCTGCGCAACAGTGGTGAGTTTCCGATAACGTATCTGGTTATCCGCACCAGCGAGTAGCTTTCCAAACATCCCACAACGATAGGAAAACTAAGCCGGGGCCGCCTCACGTGCCGTCTCTAGAGCTGCCACCCGCTCGCAGACACGCTTATTGCACTGCGGTCTTCAGCGAGCAGTAAAGAACCGGCTGTGTAATAGTGGACTGACCGCTATTCGCAGGGCGGCTAGCAGTGCTTTGACCGTAGATTCAGCGGAATGTTATAGTAAAGTCAGATAAAGGAAAGAAGGATATTTCTGGATGCCGAAAAGAACCTATCAACCGAAAGTGCGGCGCCGGCTGCGCAGGCACGGTTTCCGTGCGCGCATGTCCACGCGAGCGGGGCGACGAATTATAAAGCACCGACGTGATAAGCATCGCACACGGCTTACTGTCTGAGCCTGCTCGACCTTCTTAGTCCTTTCCGTTCAAAGCGCGCGTTTCCGGCGTATTCCAACGTGGGAGTACGTAAGTGAAAGTCGCTGAACGCAAGGCCGTTGAGAAGGCTACGCATGAGGATTCAACCAAACGGAGAAGATCAAGAAACAACGTGATTTTACGTTAGTCCTTACCCAGGGCAAGGCGTGGTCGGTGCCTGCGACCAAGTCGACGTCTGCGACGAAGTCGACGCAAACTGTTAGACTCATTGTCCAACCAAACCACCTCTCGCTCAGCCGGTGCGGTTTCATTACATCGAAACGTCTTGGCAATGCTGTAACCCGAAACCGCGTCCGGAGGCGGCTGCGTGAGTCTGTGCGCAAGCATTATCCTCACATACGGCCGGGAATGGACCTTGTTTTCATTGCCCGACGTGGAGCAGTCAGGGCCTCGTTCTGGGAGCTTCACCGACACGTTCATGCCGTGCTCAGCCGCGCACACCTGCTGCCCACGGATTACAAGCCGCATCAACCGGAGAATATGCTGGCACAGCCTCGAAAGATGTAGAAACCGGGAGAAGTCAACTCGTGTCCTTCAGCAGCACGGTAGCGCTGCGGCTCATTCGAGCATACCGGCTGGCGATTTCGCCGCTGCTGCCGCCTAGCTGCCGCTACGCACCCACGTGCTCGGAGTACTGCTACGACGCTATCGTGGAGTATGGACTGCTCCGGGGCGGCTGGTTAGGCATCAAGCGCATCGCGCGGTGCCACCCGTTCCATCCCGGCGGCGCCGACCCGGTTCCCGAGATTGCTTGTGATGACGCTGCGGTGGGCAGCCGTCCGCGGCGGACGTAAAGTAGTAACACAAAGTGACAGGTTGGATGACACCGCGCTCATGGGTGCCGCGAATCACCCCAGAGACAATAGCGGTGGGTTGGCATAGAGATAATACCAAGAAACACGGCAACTTTAGAAAGAGGAAGCGGTTCCAGTGGAATTCTTTAGTACTCTCTGGAACGACATCCTTGTCGGCAGCTTGCAGAGCGGGTTGCTCCGTCTCTACGATCTGACCGAATACGTGGGCGTGCCGAGCTTCGGCATTGCCATCATGATTTTCACCGTCATCGTACGCCTCATTCTCTTTCCGCTCAGCGTGACAAGTCTGCGCTCTTCGCGCCGCATGCAGTTGCTGTCCCCCCGTCTCAAGGAATTGCAGAGGCAGCACAAGGGCGACCGCCAAGCCATGGCGCAGGCCCAGATGGAACTCTATAAGCAGCACGGCGTGAATCCGCTGATGGGTTGCCTGCCCCAATTAGCTCAACTTCCGGTTCTCTTTGCGCTCTATTGGGCCATCATCGGTGTGACAAACGACAGTGCCACGAGCGCCAACCTGCAAATGGCTTTCCTATGGATTGACGACTTGGCACAGCCCGACGTTTGGCTGCCACCGGGCGTGGACTTGCCGTTCAAGTTGCCCGGCGTGTTGGCGCTCACGGCAGGCGCCACGCAATGGGTCGTGCAGCGCATGATGATGAATCGAATGGTGACCGACCCGCAGCAGCAGATGATTCAGAATGTGATGCAGTTCATGCCCATCATGATCGTCTTCTTCGCTATGCAGTTTCCCGCGGGACTTGCCTTATACTGGGTGGTATCGAATGTCTTCAGCGTTGGCCAACAGTGGATAATCATGCGGGACAAGAGTCTCAGCAGACCGGCAAGTGCGCCGGCGGCTGCGATCGTTCCCGCCAATGAGGAGAAGACGGCGGCGTCTGAGTCCTCGCCCCCTGCCCCTGGAAGTTCCAAAGAGAAAAAGTCGGAGACGCCTCGAACAACCGCAAAACCGCGAGAAGAAGCTACGCAAGAGCGTCCCGGCGGGCTCTTGGCTGGGTTATCATTTGGTGGTATGAAGCGAACGGCAATACCCGATCTTACCGAGACGACTTTACAAGAACTCGGCCTGGATGATGCCGACGACCAGGAAGACGGCGCTGCCAACAACGCGCCCAAGACTGGCAAATCAAGGTCGCGCAAGAGGGAGAAGAAAAAAGGTGGCGGAAAGCGTTGAAGCAACTGGCAAAACAGTCGAAGATGCAATACAAAACGCCCTTGAGCAACTCGGCGCCTCTCGCGATGCCGTGACTGTTCGGGTCATTAGCGCGGGCACTGGAGGTCTCTTCGGAATTGGCGGGGGGGAAACCCGTGTGCAGGTGGAATTGAAACCGGAAGGCGCTACTGACGAGACCGACGAGGATGAAACTCCTGAGGAACCTACTGCCCCCGAACCAGCGGCGGCGGCCCCGGAACTGCCGCTCGCGCAGGAACAGCTTAACGATGCTACGGAACTCCTCCGCGAGTTCTTTCACCATCTTGGCAGTGCTGTCACAATTGAAGTGACCGACACCGATCCGCTCCGGCTCAACGTTTCCGGCGAGGGTACCGACGCCTTCATCGGCAAGCGCGGGACGACACTGCGCTCGATTCAGTTCCTCTTCAATCTAATGTTGACGAAACAGCTTGGCGAGCACGATCTCGTGGTGGTTGACATTGGCGGTTATCGCCAGCGCCGTGAGGAATTGCTCACCGGTATGGCCCGCCGCCTGGCAGACCTGGTTCGTGAGAACGGCAAGGCAATCACGCTGGAGGCAATGCCGCCCCACGAACGGCGCATCATCCATCTCACCCTTGCCGAAGACGACGACGTCTCGACCCATTCCACCGGCACCGGCGACGAGCGGCGCGTGGTCATCGAAATCCAGCCGTCAGACGCCGAGGCGCAGGCGCATTAATTCAATTAACTGTCCCATTCCGGGTTACCTTTACATAACCTTAGTCGGGGTCCTATTTTCCTCTCCGTAGAGGATAGCCCCGTACGTGCTACGGGGCATGCCTTGCACAACTCGTGCCAGCAGGCGAGAAGACCTCCCTATCCCTAGGGAGATACTTGCATAACCCAGGCCTGCAGGCGAGAACACTCCCTCTCTCTGGGGATGTACAGACTGGGCTGATAGGTAACAGGTGTTCGGGTTGATAGGTTACACATTGTACTGATTGACACCTTCGGGCGCTTTGGGTTGGGCAGAGAAATAGACGTTACAGGCACCACGACATGCCCATATTCAGTTCGTGAGCTGGTGCCAGGGGAAAAACCGTATCCACAAGGGTATTGAGTGGGTCTAACTTCCAAGGCATGGACACTGCATACAACGAAAACTCCCATATTCGATGGTGTAACCTATCAACCCGAACAAGTGTTACCCATCAACCCGGTCTATACAGGGGAGAGGGCCGGGGTGAGGAGAAATCTTCGCCATTCCAGCCAATTTACGCGCCCTCGTCAGAGTTACGCAAGGGTCTGCTAGGGAGAGGGCTAGGGTGAGAGAAATCGGTGCCGGTCCAGCCTATTTCCGACTGTTTGGTAGAGTTGCACAATAGTTTCCGTATGATGGGCGCAGGATGCAATCCTACGCTACTGGGAGACCGCGCCGCCCAGCGGGTCCGAATGCTCTCATCAACCGGAAACGGGAAACCATTCGTTCAGTGGCAGGCATGCCCCGCATGCCGTTACCCCGCACGGTTGAGGCGGACGCTTGCATCCCCGGCCGCGAATCGGTGCATGCGCCCGTCGGCAGTGCGCACGCAGAGGCATCCGTTGCGGTCCTGCTCCTCTGCGATTCCGCTGTACGTAGTTCCGCCAACGGTTACGTCTACGGGCCGACCGATCAAGTGCGAGCCGGCCCGCCAGGCCTGCCATACTTCGTCAGGGTCCGCAAGCCAGCGACTGTACCAATGCTCAAATGATCGAAGGCTGGCGATGAGCAGGTCTTCTCGGGAGATGAGGCGACCCAGTGTGTCTGAAACCGTGGCAACCGGTTGGTCGAGCGAAATGGCTGCCGCGGGAAAGTTCACGTTTAGTCCCGCGCCTACCACCGCAGCGTCCGCCGTCGTCTCGGCGAGCAGACCCCCTAGCTTCTTGCCGCGCAGGATGAGGTCATTCGGCCATTTGATCGCTGCGCGCAAGCCCGCTACGTGCTCTGTGGCTTCTTGCAGAGCCACTGCCAACGGCCACAATACGTGCAGCCACCGGTCACGCGCCGACGCGGGCCGTAAGAGTACGGAAAAGAGTAGACAGCTGAATGGCGGCGCGTGCCAAGCACGGCCTTGTCTGCCCCGACCGGCACTCTGGGCGTCAGCTACTACCACCGCCCCGGAGTCAGCGCCAGCGCGTGCCAGCGCATGGCAGACCTCCATGGTCGAATCAACTTCCGTGCGATAGACCACGCTATGGCCTATCTGTTGATGCCGCACCGCTTGGGCCACTTCCCGCCAGCGCAGTGGTTGATGTTCCAATTCCATCAGATTTCTCGCTTGCAAGTAGGCTCTTGTTTTTTTGAGCCGCGGAACCGCTACCGAAATGTAGCCCCATCACTAGCTTAGCGGAGATGTGGAGCATCCCATCTTCTGTGGGTATCCCTCTGCGTAAGTCTCATTCGAAATCACAGTTTCTCAATTTGTTAGCCCGCAAGTACCTTCTCCCAGCGGAGATCTCTGCGATTTTGTGCTAGACCGGTGGCTTTTGTGGGTGGATCGGGTGGACTTCCCTCTCACCCCGGCCCGTTCCCTCGGGAGAGGGATCCCTTGCTAGGCTGTGCGGACATCTTTTCACCCGAATTGGAGAGGACTCCTGCCGCTCATTGAGGCTGTGCAAACGCCTCCAGCAGGAGAAGGAAAGAGCCTGCCCCGTACTTGATACGGGGGTAAGGGTAAGTGCCTCTATTCCTTGCCTAGCTTAGAGGCTTGCTAGAGCAACGCAATCGTCTACCTTCGCAAGGGGCGACTGCTGCGCACCGTCGGCAACCGCCGGACTGCCCAGGCACTCAGCCTCTAGCGATGCCCTGCCCCATGCTATAGTGAACACCATGTTAGAGTACAGCACCGCGCTCTCCGACCGACTTTACGCTCGCCAACTCCTCGCGATGCGAAAGTGGCGTATGCTTGGATATTTCGGCATGCTTGCCGCGCTCTTCGTGGCGTGGTTCCTGCCTCCTTTGTGGGCGCTCCTAACAATCGGCGCGGTAGCAGGAACAGTGGCCGTTCTTGCCCATCCGGTCGTGGGTGTCGGCATGATTCTCTTGACGGTTCCCTTTGGCAGCGTGCGTACCATCAGCCTGCCGGATAACGTTGACATTACAGTCAACGAACCCTTAGTTGCACTCATCGGCATCTCCTGGCTCGCAGGCATGCTTGTGGGGCGGTGGCCCGCGCCCTCGCTGCCGTCTTTGACTATACCCATCATCCTTGTATTGATTCCAATGGGACTCTCCGCGCTCGCCGCAGACAGTCTGTTGCTGAGCATAAAAGAGATAAGTAAATGGGCCGAGCTCTTCGTAGTCTACCTTGTCACCGCCACGACGGTGCGCAGCCGCCGCGTGCTCGCTGCACTGGTAGGAGTACTGTTGTTTGCGGCGCTGGCAGAGGTGGGCATAGGGCTGCTCCAGGTAGTCTTTCGAATCGGCCCGCCGCACTTTCTCGCCAGAGGCATATTAATGCGGGCCCACGGCACGTTCGAGCAGCCCAACCCGTACGGGGGTTACCTGGCGCTCATCCTACCAATTGCGCTTGCCATAGCCCTCTCCGCACCCCGTCACCATTTACGGCTCTTGGGCTGGGGCATGAGTATCGCACTGGCAATCGGTATTGTGGCCAGCCTCTCACGCGGCGCCTGGCTGGGAACACTGGCGGCGCTAAGCGTAGTCTGGCTTCTCGATAGCCAACGCAACCGACTGCGCGCCTTTGCGCTGGCATACGGTGGAATAACGGGAACGCTCGTTGTCCTGGTCTTAGGGTTAGTGCCGGAGGCCTTACTCGCCCGTGTGACCAACTTATTCGCGTATGGCTCGCGCCTGGTGCAAGAGTTGCGCGCCGGCCCGAACGCCGACAACTGGGCTATCTTAGAGAGAGTTTCGCAGTGGTATGCCGGCTGGCAGATGTTTGCCGACAATCCCTTTCTCGGTGTGGGCATTGGCAACTACCCAAAGGCGTATGAAATCTATGCCCTGCCCGGCTGGCCGACCGGCGTCGGCCACGCCCACAACTACTACCTTAATCTGGCGGCAGAGGGTGGGCTGTTAACACTCACTGCCTTTCTGCTCTTCTTGGGTCTTGCCTGGCGTTTGGCCGCTTACAAATGGCGGCAGACATCGGACACGTGGGGGCGCTTGCTCGCACTAGGGCTGATGGGTAGTCTGGCAGCCTTCTCCGCCCATAGCCTCGTTGACAGTCTCTTCGTGCATAGCATCGGGATACTGTTGGGCGTACTCTTTGGGCTCCTCTCGGCATTGGCAGTCGCCACCTCCAGGGATGAATTCCCACCCTCTCCACAGCGGGACCAAAGCTGCTCCGAAAGCAGCGCGGCTGGAGTCGGGCGCTAGAAACTCGAAGCAGTCAGTTTGGCGTCTCCTTTAGGAGACGCCCGTATCGGCGTACGGGGCAGGATTCGCGCAACTTTGGCCGGAGGCGCAAGAATTACTCCCTCTCCCCAAGTGCTTGTCTCAAAAGTGCATAGCTCAGTGTAGACTTGCCCTTCGACAGGCTCAGGGCGAACGGAAAATGCAAATCCCGTTCGTGCTGAGTGGGCTTCGCGAAGCCCTTGTCGAAGCACGATTTTGCTTATCGAGTCGACTCATGAGACAGCCTCCCTGGGGAGAGGGTCGGGGTGAGGGGAAATCTTCACCGCTCCAGCCTATTCCCACGCGCTCGTCAGAATTGTCCAAATGTCTCCACGGTGATAGGGGACTTGATGGCTTCGGCGGGGGCCGTGCTAAGAAGTTCTTTAGGCAATACACACCAGCCGCAGCAGGGAACTATGCGGGTTACGCGCTCGACCGCGGCGCAGCAATTGCAGAAGAAGCGAGAGTAAATACCCGCCTAACTGCGTAGACGTGTCAACGCCGTCCGGGCCTGCTCGAGCATCTGATCCGAAGCGGGAATGGAGAGCACGCGGGTAAAGTCTTCTATCGCCTTATCTTTCTCGCCCAGCTTTTCGTAGATTTCGCCGCGTTGCAGGAACGCCTGCGCCAAGCCTGGGTCCGCTTCCACCGCATTATTGAGATCCCGCAAAGCTTGCGTGGTGTTGTCCTGAGCGGCAAGAACTGCCGCGCGAGTCACAAGGAACCGCGGGTCACTCTGGCCCAGGTCGATGGCGCGGTTCGCGTCGTCGAGTGCCTGCGGGAGTTGGCCCATGGCAAGGTACACCTCAGCACGGGCAGCATAGGGTTCAGGACTCTGCGGGGTTATGTTTGCCGCCTGCTGCAGATCTACCAGAGCTTCATCATAGCGTTCCAATTCTTGGAATATGCCCGCGCGAGCCACATACGGCTGCGGCTGTTCCGGCGCCAACTCTACGGCCCTGCTCAAATCGGCGAGCGCGGCTTCCAGGTCACCCTCCACTTGCTGCACCAGGCCGCGCACGTAGAAGGCCTCAGCATAGTCGGCATTTAGCTCAACCGCTTTAGTCAAGTCGTCAATGGCGCCTTGGTAATCATTCCGCGTCAAGCGGAGACTGGCGCGGCGGAAGTAGTGTTCCGGTTCGTTGGGACGAATTTCTATGGCCGTGCCCACGTCAGCCAAGGCCTCGTCCATGCGGTTCTGCGCATAGTAGATCGTAGCACGTGCCAAGTAGGCTTCAGCGAAGCTTGGATCAAGCTCTATCAGCCGCGTTAGGTCATCAAGCGCGCCTTGCAGGTTTCCTATGTTGAGGTATATACGGGCCCGGAAGTAAATGTGACTGGCGTCGCTGGGATCGCGTTCAATCGAGCGATCCATGTCCCGCAGCGCGCTGGCAATGTCGCCCAATTGCCCGTGAACAAAGGCACGCTGATGATATGGATGGGATTCATTAGGGTACTTGTCAACGGCTTCATTGTAGATATCCATGGCCGATTCCAGGTCGCCTTTCTGCAAGGCTTCCTGTCCTCGCGCCAATAGCTCTTCGACACCGGCATCATCACCGGAAAAGAACGGGATGCTTGGCGTGCAAGCGCTGAGAGCCAGTGTAAGCAAGACACCGGCCAGTGCTAACCTCCACCGCCTCCATACACGCATTTCGCTAGTACGCTCGCTTTCAATAAGTGGGTTATCTCAATTTCATTCTACCACCGGTAGCGCTCATGCGCGTTCAGTTCCGCTGCGGCGCCGCAAACGTGCGTGCTGCCGTCGGCATGAGCAAGGGATTGAATGCTAGGGCTGGGGTGAGGGTAAATCTTCGTCTACACAGCCAACGCCCGTTCTCTTGGACGAGTTTCGCAATGGTTCTCTTGGGGACGGGAAGAGGGAACACTTACTGCTGACACGGTCTTTCACAGGTTGCCGCCGGCGGCAGGCCCTTGGGCAACAGATGACTTACCGGAGCCGGGTTTCCGTCTTTGCCCATGCAATTCATCATTCCCGCGCAAAGCCTGCGCCGTGCTTGTTACCGTGCGGGAGTCCGTCAGATATTAATTGCGGTTTAGAATCAAGAGCGGGGGACAAGCCCCCGCGCTACGTAGATGAAGACGGAACACAATCCGCCGTTCCCAAGTCCGGGGATTCCAACTTCCCTACGAAGAGGAAGGCGGAACACGATCCGTCATTCTCGCGGAAGCGGGAATCCATCTTCCTTACATTAATTAAGGAACAGAAGTCAAAGGAAAGCGTCTCCGGAATTAGTAGACTTAGACTTGACAGCTTTGCAGAGCTGCGTTTCATGTCATTCCGAGCGCAGCGTCGAACAGGGTTCGCGGAATCTAGAAGTCTCCGCACTCTAGATTCTTCGTCGCTACGCTCCTCAGAATGACAGATTGAGGCACCGCTTTGGGCGTGCGTGCGATGTTTCGCATATCTGCACGGTGTAAGTCCAAACCTACTAATTCCGAGCGTCTCCATTAAGTAGGTAAGACGTTAATCCGTGCCTACACTAATGGAAGATCCCTGCGCCCTCGTCCAGCCAGCCGACGGGCGCCAAGGCTAATTCGTATGGCACTTTTCGGTCTTACCATTAAGGAAAGCCCCCGCGCCCTCGCCACGCCGCGTCTATGCAACTTGAGCCGCGACGCCATTGCAAAGACAGACCCTACACCGCAACCCGCTGCAATTGGTCCACGTGGCGGCGCACCTTGGCGATGCCCTCGGCGATGTCGTCCATATCGGACTCTTCCGCCAGCAGGGTCACGTGTCCCATGGCGATGCCCTCATCGCGCGTGACCCGCTCGGATTCCGGACACTCCATCACGCGGAATTTCCCCGCGCCGCCCGCAATGTCGCCGGTTTCCAGATCGAGCATCGGATTGTCGTAAATCGGACGTGGGTGGCCGCCGGAGACCGGCACGCCCTCCGCATGCGCGGCGTCCAAGAACGTGCGTTTGTCCGTGCCGAACTCTTCCGGCTTGATGCGGAACGTGTAGATGTGCATACCGTGCTGGGTCACCTCCGGCGGAATTGGCGGCGGCTCGATGCCGTCAATCTGCGCCAGCAGGCCGGAGAGATAGGCCGCGTTGCGGTTGCGCTTTTTGGTCTGTTCGTCGAAGCGTTCCAGTTGCCCCAGCAGAATCGCCGCCTGGAACTCATTCATCGGGTAGTGGCCGCCCAACTCGTAGTGCACGTAGCCCGGCTCGCCCTTGGCGCGGCCAAAGCTGGAGAGCGTATAGAGCCAGCGTTCGGCGAGCTCCTCGTTATCGGTCGTCAGCATGCCGCCCTCGCCGGTGCTCATGTTCTTGCCGCCGCCCAGGCTGTAGGAACTGGCATCGCCCATGCCGCCAAGTTTTGTACCCTTCCACTCCGCGCCGTGGGCGTGAGCGGCGTCCACGATGATTGCCAGGTCGTGCTTGCGGGCGATCTCCTCAAAACGCTCCATATCCGCCGGATAGCCGCCGTAGTGCACCGGGCTGATGGCGCGGGTGCGCGGCGTGATCGCCTCCTCGGTGCGGTCGGGGTCCAGGCAGAGCGAATCCGGGTGGATGTCCGCCATTACCGCAGTCGCGCCGAGATACATGGGCGCGAACGCGGTGGCGATAAACGTGAAGGCCGGCACGATCACCTCGTCACCCGCGCCGACGCCGAACGCCTTCAGCCCGATCTCCAGACCGGCGGTGCAACTGATGAGCCCAATGCCGAAACGCGCGTCGTGGTAAGCGGCGAACTTCTCCTGCGCCGCCATCTTCATGGGGCCGTGGGCCGTGCCGCCCCAGGTACCGCTCTCGAAGACCTCGCGCACGTTGCGCAATTCATGCTCATCGAATTGCGGCCACTTCGGCCAGCGTTTCGTGCCGTCTCGCACCGGTGTCCCGCCGTGCAGGGCCAGTCGTTCCATTGCATCCGCTCCTCTTCATTAATGTAGCCGGATAGTCGCCGCTCGATCATGCACGTAACTGTTACAGGAGATTGTATCATTGCGCGCTCGGCATTTGTGGCTGACAGCCGCGCTCGGCTGCTTTATTGCGCAGCCTGCCGCCGACGCGCTGCGGATGCGTAGTGCCCGGTCTCTTTCTTTAAAGAGAGACAATTGCGTAACTCGATCAAGCGGTTGGGTCTGAGGTGTGTTGAGGGGGGCTTAATCATCTCGGTTAGGGTTGTGCAGTGGGCGGGTGGAGCCGAGAGGCCGGGCGCGGGGCGGCCCGCGGGTTCGCGCGCGGCAGCAGCGCAGTAGGCTTGGGCCCTGGCTACGCGTATTGCTTGCAGTGGATTTGGCACTCTGCTACACTTGGAAAGGCTGACAGGCGCACACCCATGATGGGGGCGCAGCGTAGATGCGCAGCCTTTGTGGGCACCGGAGAAGGTCGATTGGCTTTATCCCTACACGTGTACCGTGCTGGCAGCGTCACCGGTCGGGTCGGCAAGGATCACCCTAATTTGCGGCCCGGGCGTTTGACGATTTTTCACGATTGCCTCTTGCATTGCCTTGAGGTTGTCTGTTACACTACAGGGCGAGCTGACGTGTGTGCGCTCACGATAAATGACGCCGTGGGCGTAAAGAATGTCAGCAAGTATTGTCTCGTATCAATATACCGTGCTATTGGCGTCAACGGTCGGATCAACAATGATCACCCTGGTCTGCCACCTGGGGAGTGTGACGTACACCCACGATTCCCCCTCAGCGCGGGATAGCCATTTAAGAAGGGAGTGTATATTCATGCACGCGCCGGAATAGCCCGGTATTGTTGGGTGTTAATTTCGAGATTTCTAGATCTGCTTCACCGAAGCAGACGTTCTAGTGAAAGGAAAGGACTGTGAGACCATTGTCTCGTTTATTGAGCGTTTTCCTAGCGCTCATTCTAATGGGTCTGTCGGTGATGGCGGCGTCAGCAGATGCGCCTACCGATGCCACCGGAGATAATGACACGAATAAGGGCGGAGACTACGTCACCATGACGGTCGAGCTTGTCTCCGACGAGGACCCGGCGTACGTCAATGACGAATTGGAGTTCTTGGTCACTATCTACCGTCTTGACGGTGCTCATGATATTACCGGCGGGAATTTGACGGGACCTGCTATGGCCGTAGACGCAATGAGTGACGACTCCGCGATAGATACCCTTAATGATCAGAACTCATACAGGGATGTCAAGGTCAAGTACACGGTAGCTACTGCCGACCTGGGTAGTGCTTCCAAGCGGACCGCTACCCTGACATGGAAGTTCGATTTCACAGGTCACACTGCCGGTGCCGATGCTAATACTGATGATCACACAGATCAGAGTGTTACGGCAACCGTCAAGATCAATGTGGCCAAGAGGCCGGCTGCGGAAGGTGGCGCTTCGGAAGTGCTGATAGACTTTCCCGATGTAGCGGCCCCTGCAATCGAGAAGGGCGAGGAGATCGAGTTCACCTTGATGGTGACCACGGGCGTGTATGGGTACGCGGGTAAGTCCTTCACGATCAAGCGGCAGTATTATGACGCCGACGGTGATAAGGACGGCGGACTGCTTCCGGTAGCGGGGATGACAATTCCAGCGCTTGGCGACACCGCGGAGAGCGCTGAGATTCCGACATCGCCCGAGGCCTACAAGTTGTCGCAGAGAGACATCGATGTCCTCGATGAAGGCGGCAAGATCGAGTTTTCCTATGAGATCGTGATCAACGAGGCCGACCTTGTGAAGGCCGGCAGCACCGATCGCATCGACTTCAACAATGACGGGAACATAGGGTTGACTGATGCCGATGACGCTGACTCAGGAGTCGCAGTTGATGGTGACGTTACTTCCATAGCGGCACACGACAAGGTGGAGACCGTGAAGGGTACCCTCCTCGAGTTGCCTGCCGTGGCGGCTGAGGTTGAGGCAGAGCCTACGCCGGAACCGTATATTGGGATGAATGACGCGGCGAAGGTTATGCAGGGCGATGGCAATATCATCCACATCACGTTTGCTGACGGTTCAGAGACGAGCGTGGGTGTTGGCGCCCTCACCGCCATGGGTGATATCGATCCCCATCCGAATGGCTACGTCCGCGACAGTGACCTTGGGCAGACGTATGCCGTGGTGCAGCGCACGGACGGCATGGTAGTGCGTAAGTGGATCTCCTCGGACAGTCCGCTCGTGAGCCAGATTGACTGGGCTGCCGTCAACACCAGTTACACCTTCTCGGCGGAAGCGGTAAACGCCATTCCGTTGGATGGTATGCATCCGTCCAACAACCAACTGGTGAAGGTCGGCATGCATATCTACGTCAACTTGGCTGGCGATTGGTGGCATATTCCCGATATTCCCACGTTCGAGGCGCGCGGCTACTACTGGTGCGACGTGACGTCGGCAGACGAGAGGTTCGAGACCTACGTGATGAATGCGTCGATGTTGCCGAGTGTTGGTGGATCGCCCACGCCTGGCTATCCGAGTTGCCGCTAAATAAAGATGCATTGAAGCTGTATGGGCACATCACAAAACCATTGTGTTAGCAGTGACCGGGAAGGCAACAGCGTGATGACCGCACGCTAGCGGACCCGGGGGTCTGTACAGTCTCCTTATGCTACGGCGAGAGCCGGTGTCTGTGGCAGGACACCGGCTCTTGTATTTAACTTAGACAAGGGCTCTTATTTCCTCTCCCCAGAGAGAGGAAATAAGAGCCTGCCCCATACTCGATACGGGGGTGAGGGCGAAACATGGCTTCACGCAATACTCAACGGGCGCGGCAGCCAGAAAGCAATCCACAGACGCCGAGAAAGTCTTGTGGCGGCGCTTGCGCAAGCGCCAACTTGGCGGGCAGAATTTTCGCCGGCAGACTCCCTTCGGCAGATACATCGTCGACTTCTTCTGCTTCGAGCGGAAGTTGGTAGTCGCAGTCGACGGGGGGCAACATCAGTTGCGCGCGGCTGCGGATCGTGAACGCACGCAGTGGCTGGAGGGCCGAGGGTATCGGGTGATCAGGTTTTGGAACAATCAGGTGTTAGGAGAAACCGAGGCGGTGCTGGAGACGATATTGCAGGCACTCGAGTGTGAGACCGGCGACCCCTCACCCTAATGTTGTCGCATTAAGGTAGCGCGGGGGCTTGTCCCCCGCCAGAGCACGCGGAACTGCGACCACGTCAGCAGCACAAGGCGTGGTTTTAACATTTCCTCTGATAGAAACGGGTGCGCAAGGGTTTGACCCTACAACAGGCGCAGAGTCTGCCCCGTACTCGATACGGGGTTGCAAACCTGTCCTGAGCCTGCCGAAGGGCCTGCGCTACCGGAATTGTAAGGTAATGAGAGCGCCATGTTCCTTGCCAAGAAAGCTAATGCGACAACATTGACCCCTCACCCCGGCCCTCTCCTAGCGGAGGCTGTTTCATAAGTCGACTCGATAAGCAAAATCGTGCTTCGACAGGCTCAGCACGAACGGGATTTGCCTTTTCCGTTCGCCCTGAGCCTGTCGAAGGGCAAGTCTACACTGAACAATGCACTTTTGAGACACCCTCTAGCGGGAGAGGGGGCAAAGAGCGGGCCACGTGAAGGCGAAACGGCTCTCCGGTTCCCTTTCCTGGGGAAGGGAGAAGGCATCTGGATTGTTGCAGAGCGCGGCGCGTGAATCTCTTGCAGCGCACGCGGTGCTCTGCTACACTCTTAATATAAGTCTAACAAGCGTACGCCCGCCCTGCCGCACACTGCGGTGCGGAGGCGGACGCTGGTGGTGCGCATAAAGATCAGTAAAATGTGTTCTGCATTAGCGTACCGTGCTCCTGGCGCTACCGTCCAGGTCAGTAATGATTTCCCTAGTCTTCCATCCGGAGACTGTGATATACGCACGATTCCGCCTGTGCGCGGGATGACCACCAAGAAGGGAGTCTATTCACGCACGCGCTAGAAGTAGCCCTTAATCGGGTGTCTCTTGATTTTTCGTATTTCGCTTCGCAAATGGCAAAGGTGTTCTGCTTCAAGGAAGCAAACGTTCCAGTGAAAGGATAGGATACTGTGAGACCCGTGTCGCGTTTGTTGAGCGTCTTCTTGGCGCTTATGCTACTGGGCGCCTCGCTGCTAACGGTGTCCGCGCATGATACTCCCGTTTCAGATGACGATTATGGCATTGAGTTCTTGATCGACCGCAGGGACACCAAGACAACGGTAACGCCTGGTACCGTACTAACGTTCTTCGTGAGTGTAGAACTGACGGGTGGGCATAACGTCCCCCATACTGCTATTTTGTCAAGTGTGGCTGGCTATGGCCCCAAGCGTTTGGGCGAGGACAGCTCCGATGATCTCACTGTGGGAGGTAGGACCGTAACCAGCAAGCTGGTCGAATATACCGTTCAGCCCAGTGATCTGGCCGGCGCCTCGCGGCGTACCGCTCTCATTCAATTCAGACTCACCTTCGCGCCGGGTCACACTGGTGGCGATCCTCACGGTGGTGTCATCTTCAAGAGCAACAAGGTTCCCGTTGTCGTGGTCAAGAAGGGTCAGACCGCTAGCGACGACACTTCGGAAGTAGACGTAATCATGGACATGGAACCGCCTGCGAGGTTCGCCGAGGGCGAGAAGGTCACGTTCACGCTGACGGTGACCACCGGCGAGTATTGGCTGTTTAGATCAAAGCCACTACGCATCCGCAAGCAGTTGTATGACGCGGACGACGACGAGATTGGTAGCGCAACTACCATCAGGAGAGCCATCATCATTCGACCGCTCAAGACGGAGTCAGAGAGCGATCTGTCTCCGGTTACCTACACGTTGACCGAGGATGACGCCGCAGCCGCGCGGGTCGAGTTCTCCTATGAGCTCGTCATCACCGATAACGACCTGCGAGACGACGATGGCAATGCTCCTAATCTCGACAGTGACTTCAAGGAAACCTTTGCGTGGAGCGAATCTATCGGCGCAGCGGTGACGCGTACCTCGACGCCGACGCCGACGCCGACGCCTACGCCTGCGCCAAGGACTATCGGGAGGACGAGCGCGGTGACGGTTACGGAGAGGTCTCGCTACGTCGTCCACATCAATCGGCGTGATGGCGGGGCAGACTTCACCCTGAATATTGGTTGGCTCACTCCCAACGGCGCCCGCGGCTTCAGTCAGTACGGCTACATCCGCGACGACGACGTGTACCGGGGCGGCCAGACTTATGCCGTGGTGCGGCGCGAGTCCGATAACGAGGTGGTCCGCATGTGGATCTCCCCCGAAAGCCCCGAGCGGTTTGCGGTGCCATGGTCAACCGTGAATCACCCGCCCTACACGGTGCCGGTGGGCGTCTTGAGCGCCATCAAATTGGATGAAACGCGTCCGATAGAGAACCAATTGGTGCGCCGCTTCGACGCCGGTGGCGATGGCAAGATCTACGTGTACCGGGACGGCGCCTGGCGGCATATCCCCGATCTCGCCACGTTCAAGTCTGAGGGCTTCTACTGGTGCGACGTGACCGCGGCGGACGTGGGTTTCTTCGGCCGCGCCTTGATCGGATCGCCGTTGCCGGCGAGCGGTGGAGCGGATGATCCGAACTATCCATCGTGCCACTCCAAGTGAGCGACACGCAGTTGACTGTATGGGCGCGCAGCACCGTAGGTGCTGCGGTGACCGGTGGCGCGACGGCGTGACGGCTGCGCGCTAGCGGTCACGGGGCCCGCACAGTCTGGTTAGACTACGA
The DNA here is from genome assembly GCA_965219505.1 of Chloroflexota bacterium. GTDB lineage: Bacteria > Chloroflexota > UBA11872 > VXOZ01 > VXOZ01 > VXOZ01. The sequence continues at coordinate 427,682 of OZ244775.1, forward strand.
AAAGAGCCGGTGTCCTACCGCAGGACACCGGCTCTTGGCATGTCTTGCGCCGCTCCACCCTCTGCGAGCCCTGCCTTCAGGGAGCTTTGCCTTCTGCAACGAGAGGCTCCCGGGGCTGTTCTCGTCCCCTCTCCCGGGGCTGTTCTTGTCCCCTCTCCTGGGGGAGAGGGCAAGGGTGAGGGCGAATCTTAGACGCTTCAAACCGAACCCGTTTGCTCGGGGGCGTAAGGCATGACCTGCCGCGCGCCGCTGCTTCCGCTGGGCAGGCTTTGCTAGGAGGTTTCCTGCGGCTGACTATCCTCCGGCGAAAAGAACGAGGGAGTAGTTCAGCGAACTACTCCCTCGTTACGGACCGATTTCAGCGCGGGTCCCTAAAACTCTACGCTGCGTTAGCCCTGGCGGGCTACGGTAACACCGTGGATGAACAGTACCTCGTCAGAGTCACCCAATTCTCACGAGTTGCTGCTCATTGCGGTGATTTGCAGGAGTCACTTTGTGGGTTGCTACTCCCTGTGCTCATCCGGCCGGCGGTCGATGATCTCCTGGAGAATCCGCGCCGACTCGCGCAGGCCTTCAGGCACGGTGAGTTCGCCTCTGAGCGCGCTGTACCACGGCTGTTGCAGCGGTCCCCAGGCCTCATTGAACTCCGGCAGGCGCAGGAAGTTATGGCCTTCCTCGGCCCAGGCCTGGATGGCGTCATCCACGCTTGTCCCTTCGAAGCGCGACGCCCACCCGGGGTGGGAGGCGTGCTCGATGATGGACGGCCAGGACGTCCAGCCGAAGTACTCGGAACCGGTAGCGCCCTCATCCGAGCCGAGCCACTTCAGAAAGTCCCACACGGAGTCCTGCACTTTGGAGAGACCCATGACGGAGTGAGCGTTGCCGACCACGGTGGCCGTGCCGCGCTCGTTGCGGGGCGGTCGCGTCACGCTGAGCTTTTCGCCCAAGTGCTGCTGGGAGGCGTTGTAGCGAAAGACGCCGTTGAACTCCATGGCGATGTGGCCCAGTTCCAGAATGCCGATGCCGGAACGGCCGGCCAGCAGCTCCCTGACCACCTCCCTCGGCGGCGTGAACTGGTGCTTCAGGTGCAAGTCCACGTTGAACTGGGCGCCGGCATGTGCCTTTGTATCGTCGCCGTAGAGTACCTTGTTGCCGTCTTCGGTCAACTCCTCGCCGCCGAAGTTCAGCATGAAGGTGCTGGCCATGTAGAAGAGGCTGTTCTGACCGACCCGCACGGCCCAGCGGTTGTCATCGGGCTTGTGGACCTTCTGGCACATGTCGATCATGTCGTCGTAGGTCCAGTCGCCGCCTGGGTAGTTCAGACCGGCTTCATCGAAGTACTGCTTGTTGAAGAGCACCAACTCGCCGCCGGACTGGGTGGGAATGGCATACAGCTTGCCAGCCCAACTCCAGGCTTTGATGTCCGCGGGATAATAGCGGCTGATGTCGATATTGTCCCGCTGCATCAACGGTATGTGGTCGATGAACATGCCGTTGAACCCGCCAAAGAAGACCCAATTCACCTGGTTCATGGAGATGTCCACGTCGGCCTCACCGGCGGCAAAGGCGGTCTTGCGGCGGTCCCAGATTCCGCTATATTCGCCGGGAATGACGTTGAACTTGACGTTTAGCTCCTCTTCGGCCAAATCTAGCGTGGCCAGGTACGGAGCATGACGCCCGTCGGATTCGGTGAAATACTCATCAATGTTGATGACGGGTATCTCTGCCTCGGGCATAGCCTCTTTGGCCTTTGGCGCCTCAGCCTCTGCTTCTGCCTCCGGTGCGGTCGTGGCAGCCGGCATCGCGCCGCAGGCGGCAAGCGCAAGCACACTTACCATGCCCCCTGCGCCAATGAATAGGCGCCGACGAGTAAAGGAATTCGATTGTGCCTTCATCGCAAATGACCTCCTCTGGGTCAGTGGCGTACGTACAGTGGTGCTGCGCGCCGCTCAGCCAACGGAAGAAGAAGAGGACAGGCTTTGGGCGTCACAGCTCTCGAAAAGCGCCGATTGCGTTGACCTCCTTGCGTCAACTTGCTCTCAACACACATCTAATCAATACCGAATTATAGCACAGTACCGCTAGAGGTTCCATGTCAATAACTCTTTTTTCCGGAATTAGTAGACTTAGGCTTGAAGCCTTTGCGAGGCAGCAGTTCTTGTCATTCCGAGCGTAGCGTCGAACAGGGTTCGCGGAATCTAGAAAGCTCCCGACTCTAGATTCTTCGTCGCTGCGCTCCTCAGAATTGTAAGTGTTGACTAATTCGTTGACAGATTTTGCAGGGCTTGAAAAGGAGTATGTCCCTGCAGACCTTGATGTGGTCTTTCCGTGTTGTAGTACAGGAGGTATTGCATCAGTTCATCCTGGAACTCGGTCAGGTTCTCGAACGTCGTGCCTTCGATCAGGTCGTCATTGAGCGTACGCCAGAAGCGTTCCACCTTGCCGTTGGTCTGGGGTCGATAGGGGCGAGTGTAGCGGTGTTTGATGCCGAGCTCCCGCAGCATGCGCTCGAAGGGGTGCTGCTCCGGCTTGGTGCGTGACGCCACCTCCGGGCCGTTGTCGGTGAGAATGGCTTCGAACTGGATGCCGTACTCAGCATTGAGCAGGTTGATGCTCTTGAGGGCAGCGAACATGACACTGAGGCTCTTGAGGTCAGATACCACCTCAGTCCAGGCCAAGCGGGTGCACGCATCCAGCACGGAAACCAGGTAGTAGCGCTGGGAGCTGTCCAGGAGCAGGTCACGGCTGAGGTAATGGCAGTCCAGATGCCCCAGTTCGCCCGCGCGGGTCTTGATGATGGTGCGCTTCGACTGTTTCATGGCCGGTGTCAGGCGGTTGAGCCCATGGCGTTTGCTGATCGCATAGATGGTTGACGGTGAGGGCGTGTGCGCTTTGAGTACTGGTTTGAGTATGGCATAGATCTCATAGCGGTTGATACCCTTGCGGCGCTGCTCCAGCACCTTCTGCTCGACGTAGGGCAAGGTGCGCCGGCTCTTCCACTTGGGACCCCGCTTGCGCGGCAGCAGGGCGTCGTCGCTGCGCAGTTGGCGGAAACGGTTGTAGTACTTGGCAAAGGTCTGCCGGCTGGTACCATGGAAGGCATAGAAGTCCTGCAGGAAGCGGAAGTGGGGATGCTGCTTGGCCTTGACCAGTTCGTACTCAGTGATGAGGAAGCGCCACTTCTGCATGAGGTTCCGTTCGATGGTCTTGTCACTGCGATTGTCCCGCATCAGATGCCTCCAGATTTGGTGATTGACACGTATGCTCATTCTCCCAAATCTGTCAACGAATTACCTGACACTTACAAGAATGACAGTTTGAGGATCTGGCTTGGGCCTGGGTACGGCCACGTGTCTTGCATGTGACCCATGTAAGCCCAAAACTACTAATTCCGCTTTTTTCGGCAGTCTTTGTAATTCATTCGTCGGTGAAACTGCCAATTGCTACACCCACGCGTTGGTCGAGTGCAATGCCGTCGCCGTATTCGCTATTGTGGCGCGTGTTTGAAGGACAGAGGTAAGGCATCAGTTGACAAGGCTGTCGCCAGCGCCTATGTTCTTTGCTAGTACTCCGGATGCGCGTAATCGCGTAAAATGTCCCACCAAAAGAGAGTCTATTCTATGGCACGCATGCAGTTCACCGTCCACGCCGGTAATCACGCGCGGCGGCATTGTCCCGTTTGGGTAAGTGGTGAGGGCCTTGACCCGGCCCGTGGCTACGTGGTTGTGGCCGACGACACGAAGGAAGCGCTTCCCGCGCAGGCCGTGCTAACCGGAGGCGGTGTCCGGCTGGCCTGGATTCTACCCGCGCTGGCTGCCGAGAGCAGCCAGACGTTCACGCTGGAGGAGGGCGAAAACGAGAGCGCCGTGACCGTTGCCGATGGCAAGCACGGCCTGGACGTGCACCTCGGTGGCGAGCTCTTCACCACATATCATCACGTGCCCAATCACAATAAGTGCTTTCTCTACCCCGTGATCGGCCCTACGGGCAAAGGCATGACGCGCGGGTACCCCATGGTGTCTGATATTCCCGGCGAGAAGCTCGACCACCCGCACCATAAGTCAATTCACGTCGCGCACGGCGACGTGAACGGTGTGGACCTCTGGAGCGAACTCGACGAGCACGGCTACCAGCGCCACGATTCTTTTCTCCCTGCCTTCGGGGCAGACAGTGCCTTTGTTAGTGGGCCGGTCTGCGGCGCGTTTCGGTCGCGGAGCTATTGGGCAAGCCGCAGCGAAGAGCGGGTAGTGGCTGAGGAGAAGCACGTGGTGGCGTATGCCCCTGCGCCGGACGCGCGCATATTGGACATTGGGGTCACGCTTCGCGCTACAGAGGGCCCCGTGCGCTTCGGTGACACCAAGGAGGGCGCCATGCTCTCCGTGCGGGTCGCCAGCAGCATGGATGCCGATGCCGACGGGCACATTGAAAATGCGTACGGCGGCAGGGGCGAAGACGAGTGCTTCGGCTATCGCGCCCAGTGGATGGACTACGCCGGGCCCGTGGACGGTAAGACTGTGGGCGTTGCGGTGTTCGACCACCCCAGCAGCTTCCGGTATCCCACCTACTGGCACGTCCGCAACTACGGACTGATGCACGCTAATTGCTTCGCCTGGCGCGAGTTTCTCGGGCATCCAGGCGTGGACGGCAGCTACGTGCTGCCCGAAGGCGCGCGCCTCAATTGCAACTTCCGCGTCTACCTCCACACCGGCGACACCCAAAACGCCCGCGTCGCAGACCGCTACCACGACTTCATCACCCCACCGGTGGTGGAAGTAGAGGGGTAGAGCGAGCTCTTTCTTTCCGGGAATACTCAATTCTCGTGGCCAATGACCTGATGTGGCGTATCAAAGTGCTGCCATGGAGCTTGCCGTCAATAGTATTTTGACCCTACTTTGACGCTTGTCTATGATGAACTCTGAATGGTAGGGCCGATTAGGCTCTATTGCCTAGATTGCTACTAGATGGAAGCAAGAGAAAATCGTGTGGAATCTGCCATAAAGGACGTACAATAGATGGATTTTATCGACGAAGTTCGCACACGCTCTAGCAGATTTGAGGAGCGAACCGATCACCTTGATACTGAAGAGGCTACCAAGAACGCTCTTGTTCTACCGTTCTTGCAGATGATGGGCTACTCAATTTTTGATCCAACTGAAGTGGTGCCAGAGTTCACCGCTGATGTGGGGGCGAAGAAGGGGGAAAAGGTCGATTACGCACTCATGCAGGACGGGAAGCCCGCAATCCTCATCGAATGCAAGATATTCGGAAACAACCTTGAAGAAGCAGAGGTATCCCAGCTCCTTCGCTACTTTTCCACCACAGACGCTCACTTCGGCATCCTCACCGACGGGATTATCTATCGGTTTTTCTCGGACCTCGACCAACCCAACGTGATGGACACGAAACCCTTCTTCGAATTCAACATGCTCGAGTTTACCGAAGCCGAGGTTGAAGGGCTAAAGAGGTTTACAAAGGCAGCCTTCAACCTAGACGAGATTGTTGATGCTGCGAGGGAACTGAAGTATACGACTGAGATCAAGCGTGTGCTCGCTCAAGAGCTTGACAGTCCTTCTGATGAATTTGTCCGATTTATTGTTGGCCGTGTGTACGAGGGGCGGGCAACTCAGACAATACGTGAGCAATTCGGTTCTCTTGCGCGGAAGGCGTTCGTGCAGTTTATCAATGACCGGATCAATGTTCGCCTAAAGGCCGCCCTGGAGCGGGAAGATCAGCAGGACACAGAGCCAGTGGAGGAAAATGTCTTAACTGCTTCTGAGCCAGCAGACGAACCGGAGTTTATAACGCTAGAGTTGGAGGCACTCAACATAATCAAAGCGATCGTCCGTGATGCTATTGACGTCCGTCGTGTTGGGCTTCGATCAACAAGCCAATACTGCAGCGTGCTGCTGGATGACAACAGGCTCCGAGCGATTTGTCGACTAAGACTCAGGACCAAGAATCTGAGGCTTGGTCTGCTCGACGAGAAGAGGTCAGAGGAATTGAAATCTTTAGAAGACTTGGACGATCTATTTAGTCATACGGACAGAATACGGGCTGACGTTGCTCGCATCGAGAGTGCAGGTAAGGAAGCCAAAGCCAGAGAGCAGTAATTTCTCATACAGCAAGTCGGAAAAGACTGGCATCGGCCAATAAGAATTGATTGAAAGGATGCTCAGATGTAGGCGTGTTAGGTGTGGATTTTGGAATGAGCTATGATTCGTTCAAGTATGCTGATTCAGTCAACTCCGTTGGTTCGGCCAACTGAGGTTGAGCCGCGTGAGGGGTACCGGATTTGGCTCCGGTACACCGACGGTGCTGATGGGGAGGTCGATTTGTCGCATCTGGCAGGGCGCGGCGTGTTCGAGGCGTGGAATGACCGCGCTTGCTTCGAGACGGTTCATATCGCTCCGAGCGGAGGGATTGCCTGGGGGGAGGAGATTGAGCTTTGCCCCGATGCGCTCTATATGCAGCTTACCGGTAAATCTGTCGCAGATGTAATACCGGGTGCTGATCGCCTCGTTTATGAGGCCTGATCTGTTTCGCTTCTCCTTTGCATCGCCGACTTGCATTGCGTTGCGATGTACTGGATTCAGGTTTGCGCTGGAGTGACGAATAGGGCCGCAGGTTGCAAACCTGCGCTACCGGAGCAAGAGGGACGGATTCCCGTTCCGTATTGGCATAGAGACACGTTGTTTACCAGAGTCACGAGGAAATCCTATGGCACAAACTGACACTACATTCGACGTAACGCGAGAAGAAAACGTCCCCGTGCCGATGCGGGATGGCACGGTATTGCGGGCTGACGTATATCGGCCTGACGCGCCCGGGGAATTTCCCGTGCTGCTGTGCCGGACGCCCTATAACAAAAGCCCGCACGGTCTCAGCGAGGGTCATGCCGCGCGGGGTTATATTGCCGTAGTGCAGGACGTGCGGGGTCGCTACGCCTCCGACGGCGAGTTTCGTCCCGGCTTTTATCGCGGCGACACCTTTGACGCTATGGATGGCTACGACACGGTGGAGTGGGCGGCGCGTCTGCCCGGTTCCACCGGCAAGGTTGGCACCTTTGGCAACTCGTACAACGGCTGGACGCAGTGGGAGCTTGCCCCCACCCGGCCGCCGCATTTGGTCACCATGTACGCTAGCGGTATAGCGGCGAACTTGCTCGACCGCGAGCTTTCGGGTGTGCTGCGGCTTGGGCGTGTGCTGTGGTGGACTATCAACTCGCTGGCGCCGGATTTGCGCATCCACATTGGCGATACCAAAGGGCCGATCACCAATGCGGACGCGGAGCGCATTTGGCTGGAGCAGGACCGCAGCAAGTGGCTTTGGTTCTTGCCGCTTTTGGATATTCCCGACGATGTGCTCTCCGGCATGAAGCCGCACTTCCACCACTGGCTGACCGACCATGCCCAGGACCACTTCGGCTTCTTACAGAAGCACCATGACGTGAACGTGCCGGTCCTGAGCGTTACCGGTTGGTACGACCAGCAGATCGGCACAATCAAGCACTTTACCGGCATGACAGCCAATGGTATGACCCCACATGCGCGAGAGAACCAAAAGCTCATCGTTGGCCCGTGGACGCACACCACGGAGGGCCTCAATCGCACAGTGGGTTCGGTAGACTTCGGCCAGGCGGCGGTGCGCGATTACTACGAAATTGCCGACGCCTGGTTCCGCGCCTGGCTCAAGGATGACCCCAGCGGCATCGCTGAATGGCCGCCGATCCAACTCTTTGTGATGGGCGCGAATACATGGCGCGGCGAGAACGAGTGGCCGTTGGCGCGTACGCAATACACCGACTTCTATTTCCACAGCGGCGGCGAGGCGAACACGCCCTTTGGCGACGGCGTGCTTTCGCGGGAAGCGCCTACGGACGAGCCGTCGGACGCATACACCTACGATCCACGCAATCCCGTGATGACCCTCTATACCGGTCCCGGGCAGCAAGAGCCCCACGACCAGCGCGCGCTGCAGCACCGGCGCGATATCCTGTCGTATGCTACGCTGCCGCTGGAGACGCCGCTGGAGGTTACCGGGCCGATTACAGTAAAGCTGTGGGCGGCGTCATCAGCCCGTGATACGGACTTTGTGGTCAAGCTTATCGACGTGTGGCCGGACGGCTTCGCGCAAGAGCTTTGCCACGGCATCGTGCGCGCCCGCTACCGGGATTCCTATACGGAACCCACGCTCATCGATCCGGATGCTGTGTATCAATACACGATCCAAGTGAATCCGACGAGCAACTGCTTCATGCCCGGCCACCGCATGCGCATCGACATTTCCAGCAGCGACTTCCCCAATTTCGACCGCAACCACAACACGGGTCTGGATGAGTATGCCGACGGCACACTGCTCTCGGCTCAGCAGACGATCTTCCACGACCACGTCAGGCCGTCTCACGTGACGCTGCCGGTGATACCATTGGAGAGCGGAACGTAGCGTCCGCAAGAGCCTCTTGCGATGAGAACGTTCATTCAAGGACTCGCGCTGAGATCTGGGACAGAAGTGTTGGCGCTCATGTTGTCATGACTTATCCGGTAGCGCAGGTTTGTAACCTGCGACCAAGCTGGTAAGATAGGCAGTTTTGAAATTGTGGGTAATGCCCAGTCGTACACACGCTTCAGCCGTTCTTACTAGTCATGGAAAGTGAGATCGCTGGCGGGCACGTCATGGGCTGACCTTTCGTCAAGCACAGGGCCGACCGTTTGAGACAACTGATGGTAGCGTGCGGCGTTCATAATGCTTATAAACTGCTATAGCAGCAATCACGATTGGAGGCACATCTCATAATGCGCGCCCTATACAGTAACAATCGCGGTGAAATCTACATCAAAGAGGTACCGGAACCCACGTTGCAGGGGTCCGGTGTGGTGATTCGCACGTTGGCATCCGTCTTTGGGGCCGGTTCCGAGATGGCGGGCGTGGGACGGCGGCGCAAGGCGCTGCAAGAGGGGCAAGACCCCGGCGCGCTCTCAGAGAAGGCCCACAGCTATCAGTCCGCCGGGGAGGTGTTGCAGGTTTCGCCTGACTTGCAGGACCGCTTCCAGCCGGGCGATCTCGTGGCGGCGGCAGGCGGCGGTTTCGGCTTCCACGCCGAGCAGGGGTACGTGCCGAAGCACTCGTTTGCCAAGATTCCGCCCGGTCTGGCGCCGCTTGAGGCCGCGACCACGAACGTCGGGCTAACAGCATTCCATGCCATGCGCCGGGCGGTACTGCAGCCGGGCGAGACGGCGGTGGTGCTCGGGCTCGGCATGGTGGGGCAGATTGCCGCGCAACTCGTCGGCATGGTGGGCGGGCAGGCGCTGGGTGTGGACTTGCACTCGTATCGGCTTGCCAAGGCCCGTGAACTGGGCGCGGCGGCGACAGCAAGCGGCACTGACGACGAGGTGGCTGCGGCGGTGGATGACTTCACGAACGGCAGGGGCGCGGACGCGGTCTTCATCGCGACCTCGGCGCGGGTACGCGGTCCGGCGTCGCTGGCGGTGCGGCTCGTGCGGGAAAGCGGGCGCGTGCTGCTGATCGGACGCGTGATCTGGGACTTCACGCCCACGCACCCGGACGCCGACCCCCATACCAAAGAAATCAACATCCACTGGGTCAACGGTCGCGGCCCCGGCAGCCGCGAGCGCGAATACCTGCGCGGCGAGGTGGACTATCCGAACCGCTTCGTGACGTGGGACCAAGAGCGTAATTTACAGGCCCTGCTCGACCTACAAGCGGCCGGCAAGGTGCGCGTCGCGCCGCTGCTCACCCATCGCTTCCCGTTCGACCAAGCCCCGCAAGCGGCTGAGATCGCCATCAACCTGCCTGCGGAAGCCCTCGGTGTGGCACTGGAATACGCTTAACGGCAGTGCATTCGCTCGCAGTGCTTGGATTGGTGGGCAAATAGAGCGTAGCGCGGCAGTGTGCAGTCCACTATCGGTTGCGCAGTCAAGTTTAAGAGGCGACCAAGTTTGTGTCCGTGAGGAGTACAATTCTCCGATTGCTAAAGCTACAATTTCAAGTACATGGGTGTCCTATGCACGCATCGCTGTAGCCCGGAGGCATGTCATGGCTCAAGCCCCAAACATCCTGCTTATCACCACCGACCAACAGCGCTGGGATACGCTCGGTTGCTATGGGAACAAGAAGGTCAAGACACCTCATATCGACGCTCTGGCCGCCAAAGGCACTCGCTTTGTCCGTCCCTACACGCAGAACACCATTTGTACGCCTGCCCGCGCGTGTATCCAGACCGGACGCTACATCCACCAGCACGGCGTGACCTTTCAGGCCCTTCCCATCGACCGCACACCGGGTCTGCCCCCGTCGGAGCTGACCTTTATGGAGCATCTCCACGACGCGGCAGGTTACTATACGGCGGCATTCGGCAAGATTCACATGTGGCCGCCGAAAGGCTTCCGCTTCACAATTCTGACCGAGGGCAAAGGCTCGCGTTGGACGGAATCCTCAGGCACACACCTGGGACCGGGTCCCTTGGGGCCGCTCTACGCCGCGTGGCTGGAGGAGCGGCATCCCGGCGGCTACGAGAAGATCTACACTCAGCGCCGTCAACCCGGATACAAAGAAATGACGGCCATCACCAACGTGCTGCCCTACGAAGACTACATCGACACGTGGATCACGAATAACACCGCCGGCTTCATGCGCGAGAGCCGCGACCGGCCGTTCTTCGCCTGGTGCGGCATCTGCGGACCCCACGGCCCGCTGGACCCACCAGAACCCTACGCCAGCATATACGATCCGGTGGAGGTCGACATGCCGGTGACCTACCTAGCCGACGATAGCGACAAGCCCAAGCACCTGCAGAACGGAGGCGGACGCTTTGCCAAAGAGCCGGACGACCGCATCATCCGCAATGCCATCGCCAAGTATTGGGGCCTTTGCACCATGATCGACGACATGGTGGGGCTGCTGGTCAAGACGCTGGCGGACGCCGGTACGCTGGACAACACGCTCATCATCTACGCCAGCGACCACGGCGACCACATGGGCGATTGGTCGCGCGGCGGCAAAGGCACGTTTTGGGAACCGTCAGCGCGGGTGCCCCTCATCGTTATTCCTCCGGCCGGGTACGCACGCACTCCGGTGGTGGAGGATGTGGCGGAGACCTTCCAGATTGCGCCGACGATCCTGGACTACGCCGGTGTGCCCATCCCCGAGGCCCTGGCCGCTACCAGCCTGCGACCCGTCATCGAAGGAAAAGCAAGCCTATCTGGCATGGCGTTGTCCGATTACATCGGCAACAAGCGCGCGGTACGCGGCACGGCGCTCATCACCAATCGCTACAAATATGCCTACTGGGGCCGGGAATACGGCAGCGAGTTTTACGACCTACAGGAAGACCCGCACGAAATGCGCAACCTGGCACACGATCCCGCTGCCCATACCCGCATGCGGGAATTCCACGGCCTGCTCACTGAACGCCTGCTCAGAACAACCACGCCGCCCCTGGACATGATCGGGCCTGAATGGAATTAGCGGATATGCTCTCGACTGCGACGATACGGCAACTGGACCGCTGCACGCTCGGTGCATGTGTTCTTACACCCGTCGCGCTCAGACAGCTTACGTAGACATTAGGGTCGGCGTCATTCGTGTAGGCGGTTCGGGACGACCACCAAACTGCAGTAATTCTATTGGAGCAGGCCAAGAGAAGATACAGCGTGGGTCGTTAGGGTTCTTTAGACAGAACGCTCGCTGCTCATCCATAAGTGTACAGGCCGAGTTCACCACCATCCCCACGTCTTCGCCCCGCGCCAGACCCCAAACAATGCGGCCCATGGCAAGGTGCACTGCCCCTACTCGCGGCATCTTGTGCCCATGCTCCATGGAGCGCTGGATCGCAGCGACCTCCTCGGGGCGCAGCCGCTTGCGAATCTCGCCCAGTCGCGCTAGTGTCTCACGCTCTGCGGGCACACGCACGAATCTTTGCATGGCGCCGACAACGCCCCGCAGCGCAGTGTACGCCGACTCCGCTTTCTCTGTTCGAGCGGCAATGGCGATGCTAAGGTCTACGCCCACAGGCACGGCGCGCACCCTGCCCCGGGGCAACTCCGCCAAACGAAAGTCAAGGGTAGTCGGAGAAAGCGCTGGTGTGCTGTATTGCATCGCAAATAGCGGAGTCACGCCCGACCACAAGTTTCGGCGGTGGCCACGGTCTAGTGGAGGAGAAACCTGGTGCGTATGGATTAGGTCGCGGAAGAATTGCAAGGCCTCCAGTGAGGCCGGTTCTTGTAACCGGCACTGCAGTGATTCCGGATCAACCACGTTCGCTTCGTTTTGCCATAGCGCCCACCAGATTCCGTCAATTAAGCTCCCAAGCGTTACAACGCCCCAGCGCGCCACCTCGCCGTTCTCATGTCGCAGCGTCAGCCGCTCCGCATTCCTAACCAAGTCGTCCCAGTCCCAGCTACTGTCCACCGGCGGTACGCCTCTTTTGTCGAAGTACGCTGCGTCATATGTCACCATCTGCGGCAACGCGGCCACCGGCAGGGCATAGAGTCCACCCGGGCCGCGTTGCGGCTCGAGCACGCTTGAGAAGAATTCAGCCTCAATCCTCGCTTTCTCTTTACCCAAGAAACGATCCAAGGGCATCATGAGGCCATGTTCTGTCAGAAAATCCGCGAGGAAGGGTGACACCGTCACAAGATCGGCGGAGAAGGCGTCCAGCACCTCCACGAAATACGCCAGCCACTCCTCAAGGTCTTTTGGCGGAGAGTCCGCCTTCGGCCAGCCCTTTGCATAGCGCAGTCTGATGTTGAAACGTCCACGCTCCGGACCGAATGGGTTTTTCTTGTCTTCCGCCAGCGCCGCCAATCCTCCCTGGAGCACGCTCTCATTTGAGGTCAGTAGCCCTACGGGGTCATGCAGGCTGGGAAAATCGCCGATTACTGCCCAATTCAACTCAGTCACTTTGGGCAGGCTCGGAGGTGATAGCGGAGAACCCAACGAGCTGCATCCGGCACCAAGTGCCGCCGAACCTGCGAGCAACGACCGGCGCCAAAGCATGATCAAGACCTCTAATCGATTACCAAGTGATCGTCACCTAGCCCCTTCACAACTAGACCGTATTTTAGGCCAAAGGGGAAAACTCGGCAAAGATTCTTGGATCTGGTGGTCATGCTCTATGGCGGCGCAGCCCCTATTCACCGCGCTGGCCACATCATCACCTTGCACGATGGATAGCGTTGCCGCACCCAAGGCAATCCTGTGCAGAATGTCAGTGGGAGTGGCGCGCCCGTGCTCCAGTGACCGCTCAATTGCGGCCAGGTCATCTGGCAGCAGGCTTGGGTGAACTTTGCTGCCCGAGACTGCCTCTCGCTTGGCAGGCACTCTCACCTGATTTTGCCAAGCCTGAAGGAAGCCCTGAAGTGCTGTAAAGGCCGCTTCTGTGTGCGGCGTCCGCGTGGCAATGCCAATGCCAAAACCGTCCTCCACCGGCACGGCCGCAATCTTCCCGCGCGGCAGTGCCGCCATGCGGTATTGCGCAGGATCTGGTTGGAAATAGGAGTGGCGAAAGTGCATGGCTGGCGAGATGTTCCCGAACTTCTCCCACAGCTCCATACCTGCAGCCGGGGGCGAAACACGATGCTTGTGAATCAAGTCGTGCACAAATTGCAGCGCGTTGACTGCCGCCGGTTCCCGCAGCCGACACGACAGCGTATTTGGATCGACTGCTTCCGCTCCGTTTTGCCATAACGCCCACAAGATGTCATTGTCATGGGCCAGCAAGCCCCAACGCTCCACCGTGCCGTCATGTTTGTACGTCGTAAGCTTGGCCGCGTTCTCTGCCAGGTCGTCCCAGTTCCACGTGGCGTCGACGGGCGGCACCCCACGGTCACGGAAGAGTCTCTCGTGATAATTGAGCATGAGCGGCGCCGCGCTCACGGGCAGCGCGTAAAGGGCGCCATCCTTCCGGTAACGGTCGAGGGCAACGGGAAAGAACTCGCGCTCAAGCGCAGAGTCGTCAGTGCCGTTCAATTGGTTGAGCGGGAGCAGGAGGCCCCGTTGTCCCAACCACTGCGCAAGCTCCGGCCACACAGTCACGAGGTCTGCGTCCAGATCTTCTAGAAGGGCGGCAACGCGGTCAAGCGCGACGTCTGAGGGAGTGTGCCTGTCGCTCGCAGGAAAGTACTCTTTAGTAAACTTCAGTGCTAGATGATATCTGCCGCGCGTTGGGCCGTACGGGCTCTCCGTATCTCGCTCAAGCTCCGCCGCTACTGCTTCGTACGCCCCTTCATAGCACGTCCCTCCGAGATACACGGTGATAAATCCGATGTATGCCGCCACGTTCAACTGCACCGGCACCTTCACCGGCGGCTTGGCGCGCCCGCAGCCTACAGCAAGCGCCGCCGAAGTAGCGAGTATTGAGCGTCGCGTAAGAATGGCTATGCTCCTTACGGCCTTTCTTGGGTCTTCTGACTGCAGCTAGCTACTGCGCAATTAGAGCATCGTTTCTCTAACACGATTGGCACACACAGATGCTTACCGCTTGTGCCAGGAAGCGGGGGACAAGCCCCCGCGCTACAATTCGTCATCGAAGGCGAGCGCAGTTAGGCAAGAGGCCATTAGGCCGCTCTTTTGCCCCATTTCCCAAGGAATCGGCAGACTACCCGTTTGCTAATACTCGTGCGCGAGGGAGCAGGCCTGGTTGACAATGGTCGCCACGTCGTCGCCGCGCCCGAGACTCTGCGTCAGTTCATACATGATGGTCAAAGGGAGCCCGTGCTGCGGCCACTCGCGGCCGTGTTCCAGAGAGTGCTGCACTGCTGCAACCTCCGCCGGGCTAATATCCGTGCGGATGTCTGCCAAGCGCGCGGCCGCCTCTCTACCGGCAGGAATTGCCACGTGCTCCTGCATGGCACGGTTGAAGCCTTTCAGCGCCATGAACGCCGCCTCCGTTTTTTGTGTGCGGGCGGCAATGCCGATCCCAAGACTGGTGCGTACCGGCGTTGCAGACACTCTGCCCCGGGGCAGCGCCGCCATGCGAAAGTCCCTCCTTTGATTGAGAGTCATGGGAGGGAAGTCGTACAGCATGGCCGGCGGCGTTGCCCAAAAGTAATCCCATAAGTCCCGCATCTCTGCCAGCGGTGAGACGCGGTGCTTGTGTAGCAGGTCGTGCACGAACTGCAGGGCTTCAACAGCCACCCGTTCCTGCAAGCGGCATTGCCGCGTATCTACATCAACTATGGTTGCTTCATTCTGCCAAAGCGCCCAAGAGACCCCATTGGCATGTGCAATCAAGCCCCAACGCGCCACGGTGCCGTCTTGCTTGGCAGTCGTGAGTTCAGCGGCACTTCTCACCAGTTCGTCCCAATCCCAGTTCGCATCAACGGGCGGCACGCCTTGCTTTGTGAAGGGTCGCGGATCGTAGTAAAGCATGAGCGGGGCCGCGTCCACCGGCAGCGCATAGAGCGCGCCATCTCGCCGGTACTGATTAAGTACGGTTGGGAAGAATTCCTGATTGAGCTCAGACTCCCCGGCGCCGCTAAAACGGTCCAGGGGCAGCAAAAGCCCGTTCTCGCCCCACCACCGCGCCTCTTCCGGCCATACGGTCACGAGGTCCGCATCAAGTAATTCTAAAGTGTCGGCAACTGAGACCAGCCTTACCGCGCGGTCCGCTTCGATCTCTTCATCCGTCTTGGGCTCCACATACGGTGGGTAGAAATCTTCCACAAACCGCAGCGCCAGCGTGTATCCGCCGCGCGCCGGACCATACGCGTTATCCTCATCCTCCACGAGCGCTGCCAGGGCCCGTTCGTACCGATCTTCAGCATCGAGAAGGTCACTGTTTTCACCGTACGGCAAGTTGAGATTCAAAGATCTCGTATACGCCGCCACCTTTATGTCGGCATCCAGCGGGGCGCTTGGCGGCGAAAGTGGACTCCCTACCGTGCTGCAGCCGGCGGCGAGCACCGCCGTGCTTCCCAGTAACGAGCGACGCGTAAGCATGGCTCTGCTCCTTTCCCCCAAAAGGGTGCAGTGCTTGAAGTATTTCGACGCCTTCACCTTCACAACCCATGCCCCACCCGGCGCCGGGTATTGAATCCATCATTGCACAGTGGTGCTATCTGTCAAGCATTTAGTGGGAAATTGCTGCCTCATGATTCGGCACGAGGAAATGAGAGCCGTGTGCGGGAAACGCAGGTTCTCCTTGCTATACAAGTAATTGGAGCACTTAGGCTAGCCCACGGGAACCGTGGCAAAGTGCACAGGAAGACTACCTAAGAAAACCCTAAGAATATAGAAAAGACACGGCTTTGCGTATATGGGCGTGTAACCTGACAAGGCCGTTATCGGAGTGTGAGGGGTCATCCGGTGGCGGAACTGGATACTCTTCAGATTGATGGCTACGCCTCTGCGTACCGCTCCGGTTCTTGCTCGAAGGCAGCTAGACAGTGGCGGCAGCAGAAGTAGTAGACCGTGCCCCGGTACTCTATCTTGTTCTCAGCAGTCACTGGATCTACCGACTCATTGCAGGTTGCGCACTTTGCCATAGGTGTCTTCCTTTCCATTTGCTCTGGGCGGTGAAGAATGCCTATCGTGTCGCCGCAGGCAGAGCACCGCGTCTAATGTGTTGCGTCTATTCTATGCGATCTACCGACCGGAAGTGCCGGGCTTGTGATTTAGAGAATTGCACTCCACTTGACCTCGGTTTGTCGCCTATCGTCGCATGCTAGCAAAAGACGGTAGCGTGGGGCTTGTCCCCAGCCGTTGGGTGTAAATAATACCGGAATTAGTAGACTTAGACTTGATAGCTCGGCAGGGCTGCGGTTCTTGTCATTCTCTGAGCGTAGCGGCGAACCAGAGTTCGAGGAATCTAAATACTCCGCATTCGAGATTCTTCGTCGCTGTGCTCCTCAGAATGACAGATCGAGGAACCGCTTTGGGCGTGAATACGTGCGCTGTTTCGCATATCTGCTCGGTGTAAGTCCAAACCTACTATTTCCGAATAAAACAATACCTCATGCGAGTTACACGGCTGGGATGTTAGCGCATAACCGTAACACGGGGGCTTGTCCCCCGCTCGTTGCTGCAAAAGCAACCAATACCTCATGTGTACTTCATAGCAAGAATTCCAGACTCCTTGCTTTGGGCCGGGCAACATCTCAAGACGAAAAAGAATAGCAAGCAATGGCATCGTGCGAGCAGAGTGTCTGCTGGTCAGCGTCAGTCTGCCACGGCGGCTTTCTCGTTGAAATCGGCTCTAAACCTGCGCAGACGCAGAGAATTCGCAACGACCGACACCGATGAAAGCGCCATCGCCGCTGCCGCCAGCATCGGGCTAAGCACAATGCCGAACAGGGGGTACAGGATGCCTGCAGCCACCGGGATGAGCACCACGTTGTAGCCAAACGCCCAGCCCAAATTTTGCCAAATGGTGCGGCGCGTGGCCCGGGAGAGTGCGTAGGCCGTCTCAAGGCCGCCGAGGTCGTTGCCCATGAGGGCAATGTCGGCGGCCTGCAGCGCAACGTCCGCGCCGGCCCCCAGCGCGATGCCCACGTCCGCGCGGGCAAGCGCCGGCGCATCATTGATGCCGTCACCGACCATGGCGACGACTTCACCGGCCTCCTGGCGCTGTCGGATTGCCGCCGCTTTCTGCCCCGGCAAGACTTCCGCCGAGACGTGCTCAATAGCGAGCTGAGCGGCAATCGCCTGCGCGGTGCGCGCCGAATCACCCGTGAGCATCATCACTGTGACCCCTCGCGCCCGGAGCGCCTGTACTGCTCCCGCTGCACTGGGCTTGAGAGTATCGGCCACAGCAATCGCACCCACCATAGCCCGGTCCACGGCAACAAATACAACCGTCTGTCCCTGTTCCGTTAGGGCTCGTGCGGACGCCGCAGAGTCGGCAAGCAGATTGTCAGAAATTCCGCTTTCTGCCATGTAGGCTTGGTTGCCTACTCGAATTAGCTTGCCTTCCACTTGAGCTCGTATGCCGCGCCCAGGCGCCGCAATGAAGTCAGTGGCAGGGGGCAGCGCGAGGCCCTTTTCCTCTGCCGCGCGCACCACTGCCTGACTCAACGGATGCTCGCTCGCCTGCTCGGCTGCCGCCGTGAGCCGCAGCAATTCCTCTTTCGTCAAGTCAACTGCAATCATGTCCGTGACTTCCGGTTTGCCCTGCGTGAGCGTGCCCGTCTTGTCCAGCACCACCGTTGTCACGCTGTGCAGGCGTTCCAGGGATTCCGCATCACGCACCAAAGTCCCTCTCGTCGCGCCAGCGCCCATCGCGACCATGACGGCGGTAGGCGTTGCCAGACCCAATGCACACGGACACGCAATGATGAGCACCGCCACAAAGGCCAGCAGCGCTCGCGTGAGCGCTGGCTCCGGTCCCGCGAGATACCACACGAGAAACGTCACCAGCGCAACCGCAATCACGGCGGGTACAAAGTGGGCGGCGATGCGGTCTGCCAGTCGTTGCAGCGGCGCCTTGGAGCCCTGGGCTTCTTCTATGAGTCGCACAATACGGGCGAGGGCGGTATCCTTGCCCACTCTCGTGGCACGGAACGTGAAAGCGCCGGTCGTATTCAGCGCACCGCCCACAACCTCTGCCTCGGGGCCTTTCTCCACTGGCATGCTCTCACCGGTGAGCATGGACTCATCGACCGCGCTCTGCCCCTCTGTGACGAGGCCGTCTACGGGAATCCGCTCACCCGGCCGCACCTGGATTACGTCGTCCACAACCACGGCTGCCAGCGGCACCTCCATTGGCGATCCGTCACGGAGGACGCGCGCTGTCTGCGGCTGGAAGTCCATCAACGCGTGTATTGCTGCAGCGGTTTGCCGTTTGGCGCGCGACTCAAGGTAACGCCCCAGTAGGATCAAGGTGACGATGACCGCCGCAGTATCGAAATAGAGCGGCGCATCACCGTTTAGCGTCTGGCTCGCAAAGAGGTCCGGCGTCAGTAAGGCCGCCACACTATAGAAGTAGGCCGCGCTAGTTCCGATGGCGATAAGCACATTCATATCGAAGGCAAAATGCCTAAGAGTTGCCCACGCGCCCCGGTAGAAGCGCCAGCCCACCCAGAATTGCACGGGCGTCGCCAGCGCCCACAGCAGGAAGGGGTTTTCAATTATCGAGCCACGCACAAAGGGCAGGAACTGGCCTCCCATGCTGCCGAGCAGGATCATGAGCGAAAGCGCCAGAGAGACGCTTAGACGAATGCGCATACCGCGTTGCTCATCACTCGTCGCTGAATGCGCGGTCACGCCTTGGGCCGCAACCGCCTCATGTTCTTCGCCTTCCAACGTGTAACCGGCAGCGGCAACCGCTTCTTTGAGCGCCGCCACGTCGGTTACGTCAGGAAGATAAGTGATGAGTATTTGCTCTGCCGCCAGGTTGACGTTCGCCCTTAAGACTCCCGGTACAGCGTGGAGGACCGCTTCAACGCGGCTTACCGCCGAGCCGTCCTGCATGCCGCGCACGCGCAGCGTACGCTTGACGACAGCAGGAGTATAGCCCGCTTCCGTCACGGCGTGCGCGATGGCGGCGGGTGTCACTTCAGCCGGATCATAGGACACCAGGGCGCGTTCCGTTGCCAGATTTACGGCCGCCTCATGCACGCCCGGCACGCGTGAGACGGCTTCTTCGATTCGCCAAACGCAGGCTGCACACGTCATGCCCTCTACGGCCAGCGAAAACGACTCTTTTTCCTTAGTTTGTTCAGCGATTGCCACGGATATACTTTCCTAGTATTGAGAGCCTAACATCGGAGCAGGAAGAGAGCATTGCGCTCATTCAGTAACCGCCTGTTGGTGCCTCTCTGCACACAATTCTTCAGCGGCACGCACCGTCCACATCACTATCTTTATACTACTGGGGGGTATATTCGATGGTCAAGACGTGTGGCGGGCTTGCATGTACTCCTCTGTTACGGTTCATGCTTCGACAAGTGACTTGGCGTAGCCACCTCAGCACGAACGGAATGCAGGTCTAATGTAGTATCTCACGTGCCTTCTCATTACCCCTAGACATGGCGAGCTCAAGTGGGTCCGGCGCTCAAGAATGAAGAATTCTGACCTTCGAGACCCTCATTAGCAGGCAAGAAGCAATCGGACATGCTTGCGCGGCACACCATTGCAAGCTCTCATCTATACATAAAGAGGGAACGCTGTGCATTCCCTCTCCATCATCCAACAGAAGTGTTTGAATATTCAGTCTAGGACGGCAGTATAGGCAGGTTCACCGTAACGCCGGTCTGCACCGCAATTTTGCCTGCCTCCAGGATTTCCTGTCCGTCCCGGTTGAACGCGGCGTCGCACGGCGACTCGATGGGCGTGCCGTTCAAAAGAGAGTGAACAAAATACGCCGGCCCGCTCTGCATGTGGGGTTCCGGCAAATCGGGTACATCAATGATGTCGCCGACCGGGTTCTCCTGGGTGCAGTGCTTGACTTGATTTCTGCCGACCACGGTCACACTGCCGCTTGTGCCATTGATGACAGGTCCGTGAATTGGTTCCGGGCCAAATCGCGTCCATGTGGCCTGGCTGACGCAGAGCGCGTCGTCATAGCGCAGGAGGAGCACCGCATTGTCTTCGGACTTGACCGGCTTCACCAGCGTATCGGCCATGCCGCAGACCTGGCGCGGCACCTTGCCGAGAATCCACGTGAAGACGTTAGCCGCGTAGCAGCAGTAGTCCAGCAGCACGCCGCCGCCATCCTGCGGGCGGTACCACCAACTATCGAAATTGGCGGTTGGCCCCAGGTGCCCGCCCCGGAAGGCAATCTGAAAGACCTGGCCCAGCGAGCCGGACTGCGCAATTTCCCGCGCCCGCCGCAAGGCCGGATTCCATGCCGTCGGAAAGTTTACCATTAGCGTCACGCCGTGCTGCTCGCACGCCGCTATCATGCGGTCGGCGTCCGAGAGGCTGGCGGCAAACGGTTTCTCCAGCATGATGTGTATGCCGCGCGGCGCGAGCGCCTCGACATACTTGACGTGATCGGCATTCGTGGAACATATGATCGCGGCATTCGGCTGGCGTTCGTCGAGGAGCTTTTCGTAGTCGGCAAAGACCATGTCGTCGCCGAATTCGTTGCGTTCTTTCGTGAGTGCGCGGTGTTCCGGTTTTGGGTCTGAAAATCCCACAAACTCAGCGCCCTCCAGCTCTTGTGTCTGTCTGATCAGGCTGTGAATGTGGGGGTGCGCTGACTCAAGAGCGACGATCCTGATGTTCTCCGGCATGCGTGTTTCCTCCTTCAAAAGAGAATCTATTTTGCCGACGCGAGTCTATTGCTAGGAGTCTTCTCCTAAGGTCAAGACAAAGGGTGAATCAAAACGCACGGGAACCTTATCTCCCATCATATAGTTGGCTTGAAACCACACACGAAGTCCCCGTGCATTCCTTATGCGCGCTGTACCGTTGCCATTTGCTGACCGGTCTACGTAGGCGTCGATTGCCCCTGAGCCTCGGAGTACTAACGCTATGGGGCCTTCATCGTGCCTGACGTGGTGGTCGAACTCCCTTATGACGTTAAAGAAACCTTGCTCATAGTATACTTTTTCCAGTGTTCGGTAAAAGATTGGATGGGGCACTGTCGTCTCCTAAGAAACGCCGTGCGAAGACCCGGCGTTTGCCCTTGACACCTGATTATCTGCACTACCATACCATGGCGGCCTCTTCTGGATTCCGGCGCAAGCCGGAATGACGGAACCATCTGAACATTCACACGAATCAGGCGGTGGGTCTTGTGTTTGCTTGGCAAATCAAACTGTTCGTGTACCCCGTGTTGCCAAAGCATGATTGGTGCTACACTCTAAGCAGGAAAGTACTCAAGAGGAGGAAAGCGTGAGTAACGCAATGAAACACCCCGATACGCGGGTGAAGTGGGTAATGTGGAGTGTCGTGGCGCTGGCCCTCATACACATTCTATGGGGAGCGGTGGTACGGGCGACGGGCTCGGGACTGGGATGTCCCGATTGGCCGCTCTGTTCAGGTCAGGTGATCCCGCCGTTCGAAACAGCGGCGGTCATTGAGTTTGTTCATCGCTTCTTGGCGTTGCTGTTGACCGGTAGCGTGGTCTGGGTGCTGGTCAAGGCGTGGTTCGGCCAAGGCAGCCTGCGCCAAATACGTCCCATCGTGCTCGCTTTTTCGCTCCTACTCGTTGTGCAGATCGTTCTTGGTGCAGTGACGGTACTCACAGAATTACCGGCTCTACTCGTGGGTACCCATCTCACGATTTCCATGCTCTTTATCTCCGCGACTGTAATGGGCGCGGTACAGGTGCAGAATCAGTCGCTTAGCGTGCACGCGTTCCCCAAGTGGCGGGGTATTGCTGCCCTGATCGCCGGGCTGCTCGTCGTAGTCTCCGGCGCGTTCGTGGTCGGCTTGGCGGCCGGCATTGCCTGCCACGGCATCCTGAGCTGCGAAAGTGGCGGGGGCTCGCCCCGCCTGCTTGTAGAGGTGCACATGGGGCACCGCTACGCCGCCTATGTGTTCGCCATAGCGCTAGCTTTGCTGGCCGGCTGGCGTTTGCGCCTGGACCAGGGAAAAGCGAAATTGCTCGGCGTCTTTGTTATCGCACTCCTGGCGTTGCAGATCACGCTCGGCTTCACGCAGGTACTGCTGGGCCTCCCCGGGGCGCTGCGCGTGGCCCACGTCTTTACGGCTGCCCTCGTCATGGCCGCAGCTACGGCGCTCTTCTTCTGGCCGTTAGAGCGCCACGCCGAGCAAGCGCAAGAAGTCGCCGCCCCAGTAACGTCCCCCACTGAGTCGGCTGCGCCCGACCCAGCGTGAAGATGTGAAAACTGGCATCCTATACGATATGGGTGCCGGACAATAGGCGCTCGGCGTTCAAGCGCGAGCGCAGCACGTACCGGGGCCAGATTTGGCGCATGCTGTGGCCCTAAACGCTCGTCGCGGTTTCCTCCGGTAGCGCAGGCCCTTCGACAAGGCTCAGGACATGTTTGCAACCTGCGCCTCATTGGATCAAACCGGCTACGCCGAGTTCATTTCCGTGAGATTAGCCCGCAACCCGATTCGTCATTCCCGCGCGAGCAGGATACATCTTTTTATCACGCCATGCGCACTGCCCCAAGCAGGGGACAAGCCCCCGCGCTACGTCTTACCTACTGAAGTAAGGTGCAACACAGGGAGGAACCTAGGGCACACGCCCTAGGTTCCTCCCTGTGTTTCGCACGGGGCCGCTGCCCGCTCGGAGTTACACGTTACGGCCGTCGGGTTCTAACTTCCGCTGGCAAGCGTCGCCGTGGCAAAGACCACGTGGAAGGGCTTGCAGTAGATCACGATGCTCTTCACGGTATCGACAGCGGTGCCAGCCGCAATCTCGTAGTTCTGGCTGCCCACGTTTCCTTTGAGCCCTCCCAGATCGACGTACCCTTCCTCCAGGTCGGCGCTGCTGACGGGTTCGGCGTGGTTCGCCAGCAGCACGTGAAGTTGCGGACCGTTGGTAACGCGGAAGTCTTCGAACCGCAGGAGGTGCGTCCCATCCGCCAAGCGGTAGAGAGTCACGGTACCGGCGCCTTTATGGAATTCGTCCGCATCGCGGAACTGGCCCTGCGCTACCACCACCGGTTGGGCGTCCTTCGCCTTCTCCGGCATCTCTTCTTCCATCTCTTTGTCCGGCATCTTGGCCGCAGCATCCATTACGTCCGCGGCCACCTTCTCGCGCTCGTCTTCCGACATCTTCTCCATTTCTTCCGCAGTCGGAATCTCGAATGGGAGCTCCTCTTCGACGACCGTATTGATGAACAAGGGCGACCCAAGCCACCAAGCCGCCGCCCCACCAACCACGACGACGATCAAGATTACTGCAATCAGCAATGCCCGCTTATTCATGACTTTTACTCCTTTGTAGCAGCATATTTGGCCCTTAATTACATAGTATCATCAGTTCTTGCCGAAAACGCTTTGGATCTTGCTAGCTTCAAGACCGGTATCTCTTAATCTCGCCGCAAGTACCGTCGAGGCACTTGCGTTACGGGAAGGCTGCCATTCGCTAGTGCAGGCGCTTTACAAGGCCGCAGCCATGTGCGAACGCGTACGTGAGTCTCGCGCACGAGTGGCGCGGGGTTGGCGGCCGGGCGTCCGAGAAGCGGCGCAGAGAGAAAAAGCAAGCCCCTCCACATTGGAGGGGCTTATAGCTAGCATAGTCTGCAAATTGCGATCAAAACTCGGGCTCGCCCTGAACGACAACATCATCCTTCGCCTCGTCGGCGACCAGGGCCTCAGTCGTAAGCACCATACATGCGACCGAGGTCGCATTTTCCACAGCTGAGCGCGTCACTTTGAGGGGGTCGATAATCCCCGCCTCGATCATGTCCACGTACTCACCTGTCAGCACGTTATGACCCGTATTCTTGTTGCGTCGGTTCTTCGCCAAGCGCCGTACCTCTTGCGAAATCACGGGGCCATCCAGTCCGGCATTCTGGGCGATGCGCATGAGCGGCGCCTCCAAAGCTCGGCGCATAACCGGTATTGCAACCGCCTCATCGCCTTTCAGTTTCAGTCTGTCCAATCCAGACGCCGCGTTGATGAGCGCAACCCCACCGCCCGGAACGATGCCTTCTTCTACGGCAGCGCGTGTAGCCGAAAGCGCATCGTTAACGCGGTCTCTCTTCTCCTTCAGCTCAATCTCGGTGGCGGCGCCCACATGGATGATCGCCACGCCGCCGGAAAGCTTCGCCACGCGCTCTTCCAGCTTCTCGCGGTCAAAATCCGGTGCTCCATCCTGCAGTCGCGACTTGATCTGGTTTATGCGGGTAGTGATTTCATTCTGATCGCCGTGTCCCTCGATAATGGCAGTGGTGTCTTTATCGGCGACAATCCGGCGCGCGCGGCCAAGATCCGCGATCTCCACTTCGTCGATGCGTTTGCCGGCCTCTTCAGAAATCAACTGGCCGCCCGTGACTATCGCAATATCCCGCAGCATTTCCTTGCGTCGGTCGCCGTAACCGGGCACTTTCACAGCAACGCAATTTAAAACGCCACGCGATTTATTGGTGACGAGCATTGCCAGGGCATGGGAATCCATCTCCAAGGCAATGATGGCCAGATTTTTCTCGCCGCTTTGCACCATACGCTCCAAGAGCGGCAGGATTTCTTCCAATGATTCAATTTTTCGGTCGGTAATAAAGATGTAAGGCTCCTCAATCACCGCATTCATATTGAGGGAGTCGGTAATGAAGTACGGAGAGAGAAGGCCCTGATCGAACTCCATACCTTCGACATACTCGACTGAGATGCCAAGACTCTGTCCCTCTTCTACGGTGATAAGGCCGTCTCTACCCACTCTATCCATCACTTCGCCGATGAGTTCGCCGATGCCGGTATCGGCAGCCGAAATAGCCGCAACTTCGGTAACCTGTTCCTTGCCGCTCACCGGCGTGGCAGACTTTCTCAACTCCTCGACCACTGCCCGAGCGGCTTTCTCCAGACCACGCTTCAGAATCATGGGGTTGGCGCCCGAAACGATGTGGCGATGCCCTTCGGTGATGAGCGTGTGGGCAAGCGCGGTGGCGGTAGTAGTGCCGTCACCGGCAATGTCGTTAGTCTTACTCGCGGCTTGTACCATGAGCTGAGCGCCCATGTTTTCGAAGTTGTCGATCAGCTCGATTTCTTTGGCAACGGTGACACCGTCGTGCGTGACGATCGGGACTTTGTCTTTATAGCTCAACGCTACGTTACGCCCCTTGGGGCCAAGCGTCGCTTGAACTGTATCGGCAACCTTTTCAATGCCGCTCAGCAAGGCGTTACGCGCATCGTCGCTGAAGATTACGATCTTGGGCATGTATGAAGTCTCCTCATCAATAGGGCTGGAGCTATGATCACCCGGCGATATGAGCTTCCAGTTTCCGTTTCACGTAATTACTCATTCATCGTGTCAAGCAAGATTGTGCAGTAGCACAGAGATTCACCGTACGCTACATGCTCTTTAATGTCAAATTAACCGCGATTCCTGCAAAATTTACCTCGTATTCTTGCTTAATTGCAGCGCTGCCGTGCAATATCGCCTATGCACCGGAATAGTGGCGTAGAGGACAATGAGACCCGCAGCGCCCAGCAAAGCGCCCCTGCCTTTGGAGTTCCAGCCGCATGCGCCAACAAGGTGCAGGCGTGGTATCCTGCCGTTTCCTCCACAGCGGAGCGGCAACACTGTTTTGACGAGAAGAGTACAATACGAAAGAAAGTAACGCTAGATGGGCCGGCCTTAGCACCAGGAGAGGCCGGAAGGGGGTGAACATCGTGGCACGTGCAGAGACATTTCAGGGCTACCGTAGGCCGGATGGTCGCGTGGGAGTGCGCAACCACCTGGCGATCCTGCCCTCGGTGATTTGTTCGGCTACCGTGGGGCAGCGCATAACGGAACTTGTGCCCGGCGCGGTGACAACTGTTCACCAATACGGGTGCGGTCAACTGGGAGCGGATGCAGACCTCTTTGTGCGCACCATGGTTGGCACCGGTAGCAATCCCAACGTCGGTGCCGTCATTGTGGTTGGGCTGGGATGTGAGACGGCGGAAGCGCCGCTCATTGCCGAAGGCATCGCCAAGACCGGCAAGCCGGTGGAACTCATCGTCATCCAAGAGGCCGGCGGCTCCATCAGGACCATCCAACAAGGCGCGCAGATGGCGCAAAAGCTCTCAGCCAAGCTTTCCACGATGCAGCGGGAGGAATTCCCCCTCTCAGAGCTTGTCCTGGCGACCGAGTGCGGCGGATCGGACACTACCAGCGGATTGTCCAGCAATCCCATTACCGGCGTGGTTTCCGATATGCTGGTGGAAGCCGGCGGCACGGTGATGATTAGCGAGGCTGCGGAGTTTATCGGCGCCGAACACATCTTTGCCCAGCGGGCGCGCGAACCGGAAATTGGCGAGCAGCTCATTGCGGTGGTACGCAAGGCCGAAGAGGACGCGCTTAAGATGGGTGTCTCGATTCGGGGGGCTAATCCAGCCCCGGGCAATATTCAAGGCGGGCTGACTACCATTGAGGAGAAGTCCCTGGGCTGCATCTACAAAGGCGGCACAACCGTCTTAGAAGAGGTGATTGGCTATGCCGATGCCCCCAGCAAGAAGGGACTGGTAGTAATGGATACGCCGGGTTTTGATTCGGAGTCGGTGACCGGAATGATGGCCGGCGGCGCGCAGGTCTGCATCTTTACCACCGGTCGCGGGTCGCCACTGGGCAATCCGATCGCGCCGGTCATCAAAGTGTGCGCAAATCCGCAGACTGTGGAGCGTATGCAGGACAACATCGACTTTTCCGGCGCGCCGGTGCTCGATGGGAGTGCCAGTATCCGCGAGCTTGGCGAGCAGTTATTCGACCTTACGCTCGATACCGTCAACGGCCTGCTTACTGCAACGGAAATCCTGGGACATCGTGAATTTGCTCCCCACAGAATTGGGCCTACCATGTAGGCGTGTGTACGGTGAAGTTGGTCTGGATTTCTTTGTCGGGTTCGGTTCGATGTCATTCCGAGCGCAGCGTCGAACAGTGTTCGCTGACTTCGTCAAAGACGCGGAATCTAGAATTTCCATTATTCGGAACTTGATTCCAGTAGAGTTTCTTCCAAGCCTCTTTAGGGCCTTCTCCGAGAGACCGGCAAATTAGACCAGTTACGCATGGGATTGCTCTGTGCCGCTTGAATTGGCACTATCAAAGTCCGAACCGACAGACCGCACTTTCGATTTCGCACACGCTACCAGAGAAGTCTTCATTCGCCCGCATTCTGCGTTGTCCGATACCAATCTATCGGAGGTTCACTTGAGGTATCTAGCATATGACGTAGGCCACGAGCGCAATGTCCTCGCTGTAGTGCATCATCACTTTTGAGAATCGCCCCCATGAAAGTCGTCATCATAGCTCTGTTCGCCGGTATCGCTGGCGTCGTGCATCGTCTCCAGGTAGACCCGCACAGTGAGGCCCCTTTTCTCTATGGTGAAGCGCGCAATATGATGGCGCGTGAGATAGTAGCTGCGGTCACCGGGGCGCAGCAGGCAGGGGCGCAGGAGATCGTCGTGCACGATGCAACGGGTCTCGTGCCGTTTCACGAAGACCTAATGCATCCCGGCGCAATCTACGTTTTTGGTGAACACCAAGAGGTGCGTTTTGCCGAGCTTTCCAATGCAAATGCTGCCATTCTGCTGGGTCACCCCGCCAAGGCCGGCACGTGGGGCGCTGTGCTGTGCCATACGCTAGTGCCGGGCGTCCAGCGTGTGCTGATAAATGGGCAAGACCTTGGCACAATTGGCATCCACGCTGCACTCAGCGGGGCGTACAATGTTCCTGTGGTGCTGGTCAGCGGCGACAATCATGCCTGCGCCGAGGGGGAGTCATTACTGCCGGGTGTGCGAACGTGCACGACTAAGTGGGGATTTGGATTTCAGGCCGCTAAGCTGCGCATTCCCGCTGAGGTGCGCGCGGAGTTAGGCGATGCGGTGCGTGACGCCCTTACCGCTGCCTCTCTCCAACCGATGTGGGCGCTGCAGCCGCCTTTCGAGGTTCAGGTTACCGTCACGAACACGGAATTCTGGGACCGGAGTGTCTTCAGTTCGCCGCGCCAGGAGCGACTGGACGGGCGCACTGCCGTCTTTCGCGGCGATGATCTCGCCAACCTGGTCGAGCACATCTGGGAGATTGTGCAGTGAGCCCAGCAGCGCCGCCGCGGACCATTCCGCTGCGGTACATTCTCATACCGCTCTTTCTGGCCATGATTGCAGGGCTGCTGGCACTCCTCTTCTACGTGCTTTCCCAAAGCGGGCAACTGGCCGGCTTCTCGCCCGGCATTAACCTGGAGCCGACACTTATTCGCCAGGACAACCGGCCGGCCCCGGACTTTGCGCTCACGCTTAGCGACGGGCGCGAGGTGCGATTGAGCGACTATCGAGGCCAAACGGTAGTGATCAACTTTTGGGCCTCCTGGTGCGCGCCGTGTCGTGCCGAAGCGCTAACCTTGGAAGAAACTCATGCGCGCTATCAAGACCGTGGCGTAATCATCCTTGGCATAAACCTGTGGGACTCTGAAGAGGCCGCGGCCGAGTTCCGCAAAGTCTTTGGGCAAACGTACCCAAGCGGGCCCGATCCAAACGGCAAGATCGCCATCGAGTACGGTGTCTCCGGTATTCCCGAGACCTTCTTCATTACACCGGAAGGCGAAATTGCTGCCAAGTTCATCGGACCGCTCCCAATCGCTACAATGGAAACGCTGCTTGCAGAGATGCTCGACGACAAATAGCCCTATGGAATTGGACTTGGTAGTGGAATAACATGAGCGCGACTTCAACCTCCGTGGTGTCTGTCATACGCAAAGTGCCGGTGTTCCTGGAAGCGATCAAGATCGAACACGCGGCCTTCACATTGCCGTTTGCCTATCTCGCCATGCTGCTGGCGGCGGAGGGCTTGCCCACGTGGTGGCAGTTCATTTGGGTCACGATAGCCATGACCGCGGGCAGAACGGCGGCCATGTCGCTCAATCGCATTATCGACCGCCACCTCGACAGTCGCAATCCTCGTACGGCCGTCCGCGCCATGCCGCAGGGGATACTCTCGCCGCAATTCATGTGGGGCGCGAGCATTGTGACCTTGGCGATCATGGTGTTCGCTGCGGCCATGCTGAACCCGCTCTGCGTGCTGCTCTCACCGGTGGCGATCTTTTGGCTGGTGTTCTACTCCTACACCAAGCGCTTCACATGGCTCAGCCATTTCGCGCTCGGCGTGTCCGGCTCCATGGCTCCCATGGGCGGCTGGATTGCGGTAACGGGCGAATTCGCGTGGAGCACGGTGCTCCTGGGAACGGCGGTCGTAACCTGGATGGCGGGTTTCGACATGATCTACGCCTGCCAGGACTACGACATAGACCTGCGCGAGGGACTCTACTCCGTGCCCGCCAGGTTCGGCATCCCAGGAGCGCTGATCTTCTCCGCCGTTTCCCACGCGGCAACCGCTCTGTGCCTAGCGGCGGTGGGCATGCTGCTCGGCCTCGGGCTTTTCTACTGGCTCGGCATCTCGGCCGTGGCTGCCCTACTTATCTGGGAACACCTGCTTGTGAACCCCCGGGACCTTTCGCGCATCAACACCGCCTTCTTCCACGTGAATAGCTCGCTGTCGGCCGTTTTCTTCGTCTTCGTGGCCCTTGAAACGTTTCTCGTACTGTCCTAGTGGTTCGACAAGTTTGTATCGATGGGCAAGAGTGCCGGTAGCGTAGGCCCTTCGACAGGCTCAGGACACGTTCGCAACCTGCGCCATCTTCCCGTGATGTGGGGCAATCACGCCAATACGAGGAGTTGAGCACAGGTTACAAACCTGTGCTACCGTTTACTCTATTCATCAATACAAAGTAGCTGAGCTACTAGTCCCGGCTGCCACCTTGGTCATGCTACCAACGATTCTGGGTGGATCGGCGCTCACACCTGCTTGACTAAAGACGTCCAGACGTCCATACTGGTGAACACTATGGCAGAAAATCAGAATAGACGTGCACCCGGACGAGTACGTGACGGCATACTTCAGGTGATGTCGTTCACCTCAAAGGGCCTGACGGCTAAGGAAATAGGAGATCGAGTCTCACAGGTCGTCGGTCCGGTTAAGGATTCCTCCGTTAGGTCCTATTTGAGATTGAACACGCCGCAGTTTTTCACCCGAGAAGAGCGGGGAGTGTACACGCTCCGCCAGGATGCGGCTTCCTCCATACAACAGGAGATGCCGGCCACACGCGCTTTCAAAGCCCCGGTATCATTTGGGCGCGCAACACTGCATCACGCCGACTGCTTTGATTGGCTGCAGCAACAACCAGACACAAGCATTCACGCTGTAGTCACTGATCCCCCGTTTGGCCTCCACGAGTATACGGTCGAGCAGCAAGCCAAACTCCGCAAGGGAAGCGGCGGCGTATGGCGAATTCCGCCCTCATTCGACGGCCATCCTCGCTCTCCAGTGCCCCGGTTTACTACATTAAGTGATGTGCAACTCAAGCACATTGAAGCGTTCTTCTTCGTGTGGACGCGCCTACTGCTACCGAAACTGGTTCCGGGCGCCCATGTGATCGTGGCGTCCAACCCCCTTGTTTCGTACATAGTGTCAGCAGCGCTAGCAAAGGCCGGATTAGAGCGACGGGGAGAGATTGTACGGTTGACCATGACGATGCGGGGGGGCGACCGCCCGAAAGCGGCCCACAATGAGTTTGCCGACGTTAGTGTCATGCCCCGTTCCATGTGGGAACCCTGGCTTACGTACCGCAAACCCATTGAAGGCAGAGTGCAGGACAATCTTCGGCAGTGGAAGACCGGTGGTTTTCGCCGACCTAGTCAAGATAAACCGTTTGGCGACGTGATAGTATCGGCACCCACGCGCAAAGCCGAACGTGACTTAGCCCCTCACCCAAGCCTGAAGCCACAGTCTTTTCTCCGACAGTTAGTACGGTCGGTGCTGCCGCTTGGAGAAGGTATCATCCTCGATCCTTTCGCGGGTGCAGGGTCAACCATAGCGGCCGCTGAAGTGCTTGGCTATACCAGCATTGGCGTAGAGAAGGATGAACGCTACTTTGACATGGCTACCGCTGCAATTCCGAAGCTGATTCGCTTTTCGCCAAATGAGCGTCAGTCCAAGCGGTAAACCCAGTTCTCACGGAGTTTCTGAATGCCATCCTTATGGAGGGTTGCGGTTCGAGTCCCAAGCTCACTTCGCGGATTCTTGCGAAAGTCCTCAATGGTTACGTGACCAAGATAGGTCTCAGTGAATGTCATCGGCTGGCGATCTATCGCAGGTTCGGACTCCATGTCCACACGGTAGACGAAGACACACATCCATTGGTCGCGCGCCCCGTGCGTATCAACAGCTCCCCCTGCCTTCCGCGTCGTCTTCACCTCCACACCCTCCGTTCCAGCCTTGACAGCATTACGGGCATAGACTCCTTGGACGACGAGGTCTGGGTGACCATTGTGGTACTGATTCTCCCTGAGGACCCGGGAGTGTTTGGCGAGGCTGGCCGTCAGCATGTCTGACAAGACGCCTGACAAAATTGCGGGGCGCAACATGTCGTCGAGCCGCTGCAATCCTCTAACGGAGAGATGGGCGTTGACGTCATAGAGAAAGTCATAGACGTCTTGCATAGCCATCTGAAAGTCCTGTACGCGCAACTCAAAGGGCAGATTCAACTGATTGTTGAACTTCGCGACGGCAACATTGTTTCGCGTTATTGGCATTAGTCGCTCAGGAATTCGAGAATGATCACAAAGGAATACATGTGGCCGCACTCATGGGCTTTACCAGTACACTACGGGGGGGCGCAACGATTATTCTACCCTACAAGTCCATCCAGATCGGGCTGGACCAGGCGAGGGCGCCGTCGAATTGCTGCACGCGCAGGTAGTAGTAGTCGCCTGCTTGGCTGGGGTTCGTATCGGGGAATTCTTCCCGGTAGTCGTGCGTGCGGTTGTGCGCGCCGGTGTCGGTGGTGACGAATTGAAAGAACGGTTTGCCATTCTTGATGACCTCCACGCGGGCGAGCTCTGCCGTTCCGGCAATTTCGCACACGATGTGCTTTATGCTGTCGGCGCGCGAGATTCTCACCGACTCGCCCATGAACGCGCCGTTGATCGTGAAACGCAGAATGGGTCTGCCGCCCAGGGTGGCGTAGCACCTTCGCTGGCGGATCGCATTGTAGATTGCTTCACGCTTTAAAGTAGGCGCGAGTACGGCCGTCAGTCCCGGTAGGCGCTGTTTCTTTTCCTGGGCAGTGAAAGATCCGGGCCGGGCGATATTCGTATCGGTCGCACCCACAAAACCAAAGCGCAGACCACGGGCGAGCCCTTCTCGCACGGTGCCTCCCCTACCGGAAGGGAGCGCCGCGTACGGCGCGCCGAAGTATTCGCCATTCCCCTGTTTGGAGGCGATCTCCACACACGGCATGGTTTCAGGATCGAAGAGATTCCACTGGAATCCGCCCAGCGTCCCCCGACCCAATGGGAAAGCGGTGTGATGGGGCACGCCGAACCACTCGTGGTCCTTGAGTAGTGTCTTTAGATGTGCAGGTGTCATGGCGGGGTCACGAAAACTGGTGGGATAGACCAGAGGCGCTTCCAACCCCGGGAAGAACCCATTGAGATGCCCGGTATTGTGCGCCCACTCGAATCCCAGGAACGGCACAAACCGTCCCGGGTCGTCGAACTTCCGCGCCTGCTCCAAGCGCTCCTGCCATGAGCACTCCACAAAGTCTGCCACCGTATTGCATTCCGGATAGCGCTGCCGCCACCAGGGATGCAGCCATTCTCCGGCGCGCGTGTAGTGCTCCACGTGCGCTACAAAGTCGAGCCTGGCTTCATCGCGCGCATAGTGGTAAAGGTCCTCGATCTCGCCATACGCGTGGCCGTGTGACGTGTGCGCGTGCAGATCGCCCCAGAATATGCGTTCCGAATCGTCACCAGCCGGAAGCACCTCCAGCGGATTGCTGTACCCCACGTTTTGGGTCTGCCGGTGGCGCACGATGAGGCGCAAACGCGTGGTGGGCGGTAACTCTTCGGTCAGCACGATGGCAGTGCGGCGGGCGGCCCGTTCGCGTTCGCTGAGCACGATTTCGGGAGGAATCTCTGCACCAATCACAGGCGAGATGGTCGCGGACTCGGTCAGCGGCGCGGCGGTGTTGCCGTGTTCATCTACCGCCTTAACGACGAGCGTGAATTCCTCTTCTTGCCGGACTTGGCTCGGCGCCAAGACGTCCAGGCTGACCGCCGCCGCTGGGAGCAGGTCAAGGTACGGCGGTTCAGCAGTCACCTCGCGCGCGCCGGAACCGTCCTGAGGCACATAGAGGATACGAAACCACTGGCGGAGCGCGGCCAGGGTCATGTGGATGCCCGGCCCACCGGCGCTCTGGTCGCCATAGATGAGGCTGAGTGTGTCCTGGGCAGGGAGCGATTCTTGTGCTACCAGACGGATGTGCTGTCCGGTCACAGTGCAGGACACGCGCCTTCCCGAGGCTGTATCGGCAGTCGTGTACCCCGCCTCTGCCGGCATCAAGTGCTGCAAAGCGGGCCAGGACTGCAAACCCCGAGTCGCGGACTGTACGACAAGCGCGTCGCCTTGCCTGAGCCCTTCTGGGCCGAGGGTCAGGCGCAGCGACACAGACTGCCACGTACCCACAATTGCCTGTTGCGGCGTGCAGACTGCTGCCAGCACGGCATCAGACCGTGGACGGTGTGCTTCTTCAATGACCGGATTGAGCGGCGTCCATTTGTCCGTGTAGTGATCGATCACGCTCATTCGTGTGTCGTCTCGCAATGCAGTGCTGCCTGGGAAATCCTCTGTATGAGTCCCGCCAAGGCCGTAAAGTCCCCTCTCATGATGGGAGAGTGAATGTGCATGCCCCGTAATCAAAGAAGTGGTGAAGGAAACCCTTCTCAACCCAGGCGCGCTGTCATCGGTTCCAGGAAGCTACTCAAAGGCCCTCCAGGGAACCGGAACCCCCTAAGCGAGAATCCCCCTCACCCCAACCCTCTCCCCAAGAGGGTGTCTCAAAATGGTTCTTCCGGATGTATACTGTCGTGTAGAGGAGCAAGGAGAGGTAGCAGGATAAGGTTGAAGTGAGGTAGTGGCGATGCCGATGCGACCCTTCAGTCGTGAGCAAGCCTGGTTGCTGCCGCCGACGCTGGACGAACTGGTGCCGGCAGACCATCCTGTCAGGTTCGCGGCGGCGTTCGTGGACAGCCTTGGCGCCGAGGCCTGGGAGGAGTTGGGGGTGGACCTTCAGGGCGACCCGCGTGGCGCCGGCGCCTATCATCCCCGCGCCCTGCTGAGCGTATGGATATACGGTTTCATGACCGGTGTGCGCTCCTGCCGCAAGCTGGAGGCAGCCTGCCGGGACCAGGTTCCCTACATGTGGCTGGTGGGGATGCAGCAGCCCGACCACAACACGCTGTGGCGCTTTTACAGAGCGCACCGCGACCGGATGCGGACGCTGCTGCGCCGCACGGTGCGCACGGCTGTCAGTGCCGGACTGGTGGACCTGGCCGTCCAGGCGGTGGACGGTACCCGGATCGCGGCCAATGCCTCCATGCAGCATACCCACGACGCCGTGTGGCTGCAGCGTCTGTTGACCCGTACTGAACAGGCGATCGCTGCGTTGGAGGCCCAAAACACGACCGGGGGCGAGCCACCGGCGGCGAGCCTGCCACGCGAGCTTGCCAACGCCGAGGCCCTGCGTGAGCGGGTGGACGCGGCGCTGGCCCGCGTCGCGGCTGCGGAGGGGCCGCGCTACGCGAACCTGACCGACGCGGACGCGGTCCTGCTCAAGACCCGCACGGGTGGCTTCATCACCGGCTACAACGCCCAAGCGATGGTCTCCCCTCTGGCCTTGGAGGATGCGGGCACGCGCGGTAGGTTGATCACAGCCGTGGACGTGACCGCCAGCTCCGACGACCATCCCCATCTGACACCGCTGATCGAGGCTGCCGCAGCGAACAGCGGCGCCGCGCGCGACGTGGTGACCGTTGCGGACGCCGGTTACCATTCGGGGCCCAACCTCGCCGCGTGCGCCGCGGCCGGCCACACGGTGTTCATGCCCACGACCCACGATCGCCGCCGCAGCAACCCCTACCATAAAGACCACTTCACCTACTGCCCGCAGACCGACACCTACCTGTGTCCGCAACAAAAAGTGCTCACATACACGGACAGGTCCACCCACAGCAACGGCTACCGGGTCAGGCGTTACCGAGCCAACGGCCAGGACTGCAGAGCCTGTCCGGCCTTCGGCACGTGCACCTCCTCCCAGAGCGGACGCACCATAAAGATCAGCGAGCACGAGCCGATACTGCAACGGCACAGGCAGGTGATGGCGACCGTACCGGCCAAGCAGCTGTTCCGCCGCCGTAGTACGATCGTCGAACCGGTCTTTGGCCTGCTCAAGGAGTGGCACAGCGCCAGGCGCTTCCTGCTCAGAGGCCGCAGCCAGGTGGCGTCCGAATGGCACCTGCTGGCCACCGCGTTCAATCTCAAGAGCCTCCACGCGGTGTGGCGGTCTGGCATTAGCCCACACCCGCCCCGAGGACGGGTCTGTCACTTTCGCCGTTTTGTTCATACCACCCGCCACCTGACTGCATCTATTACTCAAACCACCGTGCCCCGCACCAAAATAATGAGACAGCCTCCCAAGGAGAGGGAGAATATCCTCGCCACCTCTGAGCAAATCCACGCAAGCGACCTCTAATGGCGTGCTGAAGCGCGCATGACGGATGCCATATTCCGACCCGGCACACAGTGCTCCAACCGGTGTTACAGGCCCAGGCTGCGGAGGAAGTCGCTGGTGATTGCCACGTGGAAGATGTGGCCGTCGTCGTGGGATTCGCAGCGCACGTTGGGACAGTCGGCGAGGAAGTCGCAGCTATAGTGCTCTTCCGCCTCTAGGCGGTAGATGACGCTTTCCTGTTTGCCATAGGTGAAGAGGAACTGCGTGGGCGACGCCTTGATCTTCTCGCGCACGTTCTCGTTGCTGTAGGCCTGCCCGATACCGGGGATGATGATCTGGTTGTGCCCCGACCAGTGAATGCGCTCCATGATTACCGAAAAGCCGGAGGCGATCACGGCGGCCGAGGGTTGCGACTGCAGTGACGTAAGCAGCGCCGCCCCGCCGCCTTGCGAAAGCCCGGCAATCACCACGCTATCATGCCGCCCCTGGAGGTACTTGGTGATGGCCATGGCGCTCACGACGTACGCGGCGGAGAAAGACGTCGCATTGTTGAGCAGCCAGTTCACAAAGAAGGCGATGTTGACCTTGCCTTCGCCGTTGTGGAATGCCAGGCAGTCCTCATTCGGCTTGATGAACGTGTAGTTCATGAAGCCCTCGCCCAGCGCATCGATGATGCCGTCGTGATAACTCGCCGGATCCTTGCGGTAGATCGGCTCGGAGCAATTGAGGCCGCTGCCCGGGATAATCAGCGAGGCAGGGCGGTCGGTATTAGGAGCAGCGGGCGCGTAGGCGTAACCGTGATATGTGGCGCCGCCCAGCGTATACGTTACGTGCAAGAGGTGCGTAGCCCCGCCATCGAGCTGCAAGGTCTCCGCCGATTCTAGATGCAGGTTGTCATATGCCGTGAAAAAGTGCTCGACCGGCATGAGCAGGGCTGCATTAGCCTCGTATATGTCGTCGAGTGTCGTCAGCGCCGGGTACAGCATCTCGTTCTCGATGATCGGATCGGAGAACGCGTGCTTGAATATCTCTTGTTCCGGTCCTCCGTAAGATGGCTCGTTGGCTGCAGTGCTCATATCGGTGCGCTCTTACCCTTTCCTATCGGACTTGTCCATATGTTTGTCGCAGGTTGGATACCCTGAGGGAAAGTAAACAGCGTTTGCGCTCATAGAAGGGATAGTCCTTGCTCCCAGAGCCTAATTCCGGTTGCAGGTTCCCGTGCAGCTACTCGCTCTACCGTACGCCTGGGATCACGCCCTCTTGTTTCAGAAGTCCGACAGTGCGGTCGAAAGCCGCGGCAGCCTCGCGCACGTCTTCCTCGGTATGGGCAGTAGAGAGCATGCCGCCGTCGCCCATGAGATCGATGCCGTTGACCTGCAAGCCGCGCTTCATCTTGCCGTAGAGCGCCGAATCGACATCCCGCATCGAGATGAAGGGTGGCCGGCCTGCAGAGCCGTAGTCCGCAAGAGATAGCTTCTCATGGGGACTATGGGGATTATAGAGCGAGATATGGAACATGGAGTACGTGCCGTAGACACAGCCGGTCAAGCCGTGGGCGTCCATGACCTGGTTAAACTCATCCCGCAGCATGGCCGCCAGATCATTCACGTGGCGGGCGGGCCAGCCCTCCGCCACGATTGCCAACGCGGTTGCGCCGGCAGAGGCCGAAAGGGGGTTGGCATTGAACGTACCCTGGTGGCGGACCTTCTTGCGCGCATTCCAATGCGCTTCATCGCGATACTCGAGGTGGGCCATGATGTCGGCGCGCCCCGCCGCTGCGCCGCCGGGGAGACCGCCGGCGAGGATTTTCGCAATGCTAGTAAGATCGGGAATCACGCCGGTTGCTGCTTGCGCCCCGCCCGGCGAACAGCGAAAGCCGGTGATCACCTCATCCATGATGAGCAATACGCCATAGTCCAGCGTAAGTTTGCGCACGGACGCCAAGAAGTCGGGGTCGAGCGGATATGAGGAGTATCCGGCGCCGGTAGGCTCCATAATAACGGCGGCAATATCGTGGTCATCCTGCAAGACGGATTCAAGCCGCTCGAGATCATGCACGGGGAGCACGAGCATCGATTCAGCAGTGCCTGCGGGCACTCCCGCTGGCGGTGGTGCAGGCGGCTCATCCACTACCACATAATCATGCCAGCCGTGGAAGTGGTGTTCGAACTTGATGATCTTGCTCTTGCCGGTGTACGCACGCGCCAGCCGCAAGCACATGAGGGTGGCTTCGGTGCCGGAACTCGTGAAGCGCACGCGCTCGGCGGAAGGCACGAGCCGTTGCACCCAACGGCCCCACTCGACCTCGCGTTCGTGGGCCGCCCCATAGTGCGTGCCGCGCTGCATCTGCGCAGTCACGGCCTCGACGATATCGGGGTGGCCGTGACCCAAGATCAAGGCGCCATGGCCGACGAGAAAATCAATGAAGCGGTTGCCATCCACGTCCCATTTGTGCGCTCCCTGCGCTCGTTCGATATAGAGCGGAAAGGGCTTCTGGGCGCGGCCGTCGTGCGTAGCGCCATTCGGAAATATTTCAACGGCCTCTTGGAAGCGCGCGCCTGATCCGGCAAACTGCCGCGTGAACTGTCCGTCAAGCGTTAGATTGGATGACCCGATCGTCGTGCTCATCGCGCACTCTCCCTGGGATACAGAAGCTACACGCTCTTATTGTAACGAATATGTGCTGTCTTCGTGCATTCGTCTACGCTATTGTGTCTAAGCACGTCGCCTGAAGTGGTGTCTCCATTTAACGCCAAGCCTGCCCTGTGCCCCGACACGGGGAAGCGGGGGACAAGCCACCGCGCTACGACGTGTTAGCGACGATCGAGCGTCCAGTTGGCAAGAAGGCATTTCCTCCGGTTCCCTCTCCTCGGAGAGAGGGCTAGAGCCCGCCCCGTACTTGATACGGGAGTGAGGGGGGATTGTGCCCAACTCGTAGTACACGAA
This sequence comes from Chloroflexota bacterium, assembly GCA_965219505.1. Classification (GTDB taxonomy): domain Bacteria; phylum Chloroflexota; class UBA11872; order VXOZ01; family VXOZ01; genus VXOZ01. The sequence goes on from OZ244775.1 coordinate 466,768, forward strand.
GAGTTGGGCACAATCCCCTGCTCGGACAATATCGCCTGCAGACCGGCAAACGATTCCCGGCTGCCCTGCTCGCGTGTGCCGTTTTCCGGGTAGTAGTGGGTCTCCAGCGATACCACGCCTTCGTAACCATCTTCCGCCAGCGCCTTCATCTGGCCGATATAGTCCACGTTGCCGGCGCCAATAGGCTTCCACACAGAACTGCCGTCCGGGCCCAACACCGCATCCTTGACGTGCACGTGCGCGATCCAGGGCTTCACCGCCTTATAACCGTCCGGATAGGGTCGCGCCTCGCCGGATACGTACGCATTGCCCGGGTCCCAGATCACCCGCAGGTTTGGCGAGTTGATCGTCTCCATCAAGCGGGCGGTCTCAGCGCCGGTACCGATGTTGCACGAGCGCACGTTTTCGAACGCCAGCGTCACGCCAGCAGACTCCGCCATGCGCACCGGCAACTCCAACCGCTCGAGGATGGTATCCCAGTGGGCAGAGAGATCGTCTTCGCGCCAGAACGAGAAGCAGCGCACAAGCTGGCAATCGAATAGTGGCGCAATCTGGATGGAACGCTCAAGAATTTTGATGTGCTCGTTGTAGGCGTCCAGATCGTCGATAGGACAGCGCAAGAAGAGCGAGGCAATGTCGCACACGGCCAAGCCTCTCTGCCGCACCATGCGCAGCACCTGGGTCAACTCATGGCTGTCCAGATCGCAGATATTCTTGTCCCACATGCTATGCAACTCAACGGTGCGCACACCGAATTCCTCGATCACGTCGAGCGCATGCGCAAAATCCTGCGAAATCTCGTCGGTCATTACACCAAGAGTGAACATAGAGACTCTCCCAATTCAACCCAGAAGGGATATTCAACAAAACCGCTATGCCTTATGCTTTGGTCAATTCCTCAACGAATTGTCTGATTGGGTTGTACGTAGGGTGATCCCATTTCCAGTCGCCTCGATCCGCTGCTTGACCAAGCTGCAATCCCGGTCTCTCTCGCGAAGCGAGAAAGGCCTGAACCTTAGCTTTACTGGGATATCGGTTCGACCAACCGGGAACCTGATCTTGTACACACTCAAGGTACTGTTCCACACACCGCATTGCCGCATCGTCGTGCACAGCCTCAAGGCAAACGTCTTCGAGCATTCCTGTTGGTTTATTTGGAGGCAGAATGAGAATTCCTATTCTCGGCTTCCGACCAACAACTTTCAGCGGATCATCCGGCGCGGTCAACCCCAATGCGTCAATCGCATCACGTGCGCTTTGGAATGCTGCCTTGGTATCTGTTTCAGCGTCACGGACAATGCCGATTGCCTTTATGGTGGTTCGCGCATTCGGCGCGTTCCAAACGGCCCTGAGAAAGCCGCGCAATTCGTTAACGCCGCCAAAGTCACTAACTTCTATGTCGCTGGGATCTAGACTATTTAAGACGGCGCTGCGAACGCGATTGAAAGCTGCAAGATCATCTTCACCGATGTTGTCGCTCAAACCCAAGCTGGCAATCAGATCAGGGGCCTCGCGGTAGACTCTGGAATGGCCGCGCCACTCTACATTGCTCTGCACCTCTACGTCCACCCTGTTGAAGCCCATGTGATTGAGAAAGTGTATGAAGGAATACTGAGCATCTGCACCTTCAACAAGGAGTTGAATCGGTGCCTTTACTCCACTTTTCGGCGGCACTAACGTACCTCCAAGTTGGATCGAGTTGCAGCCGCAAGTGTCTCCTGATCATATGTAGTCACATGGGTCTTGTCAGCTATTCGTTCCAACCGATGCAAGCGGAACACGTACTCCCCATCATCACGAAAGGCCTCATGCGCGGCTTCTATGCATTCATAACTATGTGTCGTCGCAAATACCTGCGTGTCGTAACGCCGCGCCGCCTCTCCAATTGATTGCCAAACTTGACGATGCACGCCGTGGTGAAAACCGTTCTCAATCTCATCGATCAATACTACTCCACCCGGCGCGTCGGCTATTGCGAGCAGTATATTCGTTAGACTTCCCAGGCCGTCACCTAGAAGCGAGAGCGACACCATGCGACCAATGCCAATATCACCCCGCAGCATTGGTGCGCCGGCTACGACCCCAACTCGCAGTCGTCTCAGTCGAGGCTCGATGATCTTCAGGGTCTCGAGCAACTCGCTTGGCTCTCCCTCACTCTCTAACCGTGTGTACTTGGCAGCAGCGTTTTGCAATCCTCTCGACTTGTTTCCCCCAAGGTATGACCCTCTGAATGGCGGTTCCGGTCGGATCGTTGGATCTGATCCTACACGCATGGTAGGTGTTCCATCCTGTGTAGCTTCAAGGACCATCGCAGATTCAATTGTTGACCCATCTGGCTTAGAGTGCGCAAGCTTGAGAAAATGGCCGTATACCGGTAGCGACTCTAGTCCACCAGTGCCTTGCTCCAATCTTCCATCACTAACCAAGATTTGCGTGGTGCCCACCCGGTCAATCGAAACTCGCGCCGCATGCTCTCCATCACAAAGGGTTCCCCTAATCCCAATATCGTCAGAAGAATTGAGATTGTGGAAGAGCGAATCCCAGAGGAGTTCGGTAAGCTGGGGCAGCTCTCCCAGGTAGTTACCGGCTAGACCGCGATAATTGCTGATTTGGACAATCATCTCGACATTTCCCATGCCGATGAGCACGTAGATTGCTTCCAGCAGCGCGGTTTTGCCAACACTATTCAATCCCGCAATCAGATTTACACGGTTCAGGGATCCATCTATAGTCAGAGTTTCAAAGCAGCGAAAGTTATTGATGGAGAGTGACGTAATCATCTCAAAACTCCTGACTGCGTAGTGCTACCTCTTATTTATGGCAGACTCTTCTCAGGCTTTCGCACCTGCCGCATGCCAATACTCGACTTGAACTCTTCTTAAATGGGCAGCGTCATCAGGATCGCGCCAAGCTTTCTAACAGCGCAACGCTGGTGTTCACCACCCGACCGGCGCTGTTCGGGGCGACGGCGGCGGGGAGATTGTAGTGGAAGTGGGCGCTATCGACCTCATAGCCGCCTTCGGGATAGGCGGCAGCGGTGGGGATGTAGCCGACGTCGCCGTTTGTGTAACCCAAGTACATGGTATGGTCAAACGGCGAGCGCTCTTGCACCGCTTGCGCGATCTCGATGAAGACCTCACCTGCCCCGCCGACCAAGGCCACGTCGCCGATGCGCAGCGCCTGCACTTCGAATTCCACTCTACCGCCGTCTACGAGCGGCGGCGTCCAGTAGCGGAGGGCAGGGGTACGCCCACTTAACGCTGACGGCGGCTCGTTGGGTGTATGTAGATCTAGCGTCAGCGTCTCCTGTGCCGCTCCGAGTGTGGGAGCGAGTGGTTCCCCCTCGGCGAAGGCCGTGTGCAGTCCGTTGAGCGAGTACACTTTCAGCGCCTCTGCGCCAATTGCGCTGCCGACGCCCCAGAGCCGCTCCTGCATGTCGACCTCGGCGCGTTGCCCGATGGGATTGATATTGCCGCACGCGCCTTGTAGAAAGAGCATCGTGGCACCGCTCGCCGCTTCGAAGAGGCCGCGCGCAACGCCCACGAAGTCCGCGGAAACGGCAACGCTGGGCGGTTGTATCACCACCGGATGACACGCGTAGTGCACGAGTGCGGCCAGCGGCTCACCCTCCGACGTATCTACGCGCAGTAACTGCACCGTCCTATCGATAGCGCCGCCCAGGTTCTCGCCCATGCCTGCCCAGCCGGCCTCGCTGAGGAGGCGCCGATTCACGTTCGCCGCCACACTGCCTGCCCCGTGCGTAATGCGGCACGCCTCCAGACTTTGCTGTGCTAGTTCCACCGTACCGGCAATAGCGTGAATCAGCGTGGTGCAATATGCCCGCTCGTGAGCGAGCATGTCGTCCCGGATGCTCGTGAATGGCCCTGAATGCGTATGGGACGTGTTGATGAGGACGTTGGCAGGGTTAATGCCCGTACGCTCTGCAATTAGTGCGCGCAAGGTCTCGACTTGCTGAGTTGGCAGGCCACAGACGTCGCACGTAATAATCGCTATGGAGGTCTCATCGTTGGCGAGCACAAGAGTTGTCGCGTAAAGGTCGTCGAGGATTGAATCGCAGCCGTGTTTGCGTCCGGCAAACCCACACAGCCACGTTCCCAACGGCGGCGTAATCGTCGCGCGCCCCACACCGGCCTGCAGCACGTCAGCCATAACCACTACCCTTTCTGCAGCTTATGTCCTTTGCATATTCACAACCTGGACTGTCTTGACTACTCCTGGCTCTGGTATGCACACAATTATGGCTCATTATAGCGAAGGCTGCGCACGTTCGTGCCAAGGCTGCGCACATATGTGCGCAGGCAACGGACACGCGTCCCGTGCAAGGTTGCCAGACACAAGAATCCTTGAGGTGCGTATAGCTCTAGGTAACCTAGCTTATCCTCCTACTAGTTGCTGACAGCAAGGTGTAACGCGGCAGGCGATCTAAACGCCTGCCGCGTACGCTATTCATCGTTTTGGAAATCTCGACGTTGTGTCACGCCTTGTTATGAGCTACTCCTGCACCTCCTCATACCAGCCTGAGCCGAAGAACAGTCCGTCACAATGGATGATCCCCCTCATACCAGCCCGAGGCGAAGAAAAGCCCGTCGTGCTGGATGATCCAGGTATGCTTTAGCCATATCTCGTCGGTATCCGGGTTCAGGAAGACGTAATCTACCCACTTGCCTTCCTCGTTCGCTGTGAGGAATTCAGCGCCGTAGTCGTAGCCGTACTTATCGATTCGCTGCTCCCTGGTGCGGCCTATGTGTTCGGGATTGGGATGCGCGATGGTGACCTGGTTCTCGTCGAGGACGAAGACGTACCACTGGCCTTGCACGCTCTGCAGTGACTTGAAGTACTCGAACGCAGCCTCGCGTCCCTGAGCATCGTAGCGTTGGATTGCGCGGTGCACGAATGACTGGGTGTACGTAGCGTCGTCTTCTGCTTCGGCTCGTTCGTACCAACCGGAGACGAAGATCAGCCCGTCGTGCTTGACCGCCCAGGCATGCTTCTGCTCCTCATAGCCGGTGGACGGGTTCAGGAAGTAGTAGTCCACCCAAGCACCGTCCTCTGTCGCGGCTACAAGCCTCAGGCCGTAGGCCTTGCCGCGAACATCAACACGCGTCGTGGGAGAACTGCCCCTGAGCTCGGGACGAGTGGGATGCACCATGGTGTTGTCGTTCTCATCGACAATGAAGACGTACCAATCATCATCTACGCTCTCCAGCGTGTTGTAGTAGGCAAATGTGGCCTCGCGCCCAACGGCATCGAACAGACGTATCGCCTGCTCTACGAACGCCTGAGTGTACGCCGCCGGATCGGACTTGGAAGCGCCGTCTTCATACCAGCCGGAGCCAAAGATCAGTCCTTCGTGCCGCACCACCCATGAATGTTTGGACTGGAACGCACCTGCCGCCGGGTTAATGTACATGTATTCAGTCCACGAACCCCCTGCAACGGCCCCCGCTGCTGCCTGTGCACCGGAGGGATAGCCGCCTGGGCCCAGAACCTGATCAAAGCGGAGCCCGACGTTATCCGGAACAGCCGCATGCGCCAGCATGATGTCGTTTGCATCGCCGATGAACACGTACCAATCTCCGTCAATGCTTTCCGGCGTATTGTAGAAGGCAACGGTCGCCTCAAGTCCGTGAGCCTCGTAGTAGGCAATCGCCTGGTCCACGAAATATTGGGTATATTCTGCGGGCGCAGTAGAGGGATCGGGCGGGGGTTCAGTCACTTGCACACTGCAAGAGACAGCAACCATGAGCGCCGCTGTAGCTACCAAAACCGCAATACCACGTTGTATCCGGCCAATCACTGATGTCCTCCTCATTGAGATACTGTAATAGATTCCTATGCAAGCTTCTTCGTGCAACGAACGCTTTTTAGTATACATAGACACTGCCTGCAAAGTGCCCTGAGACCGCCTGCAGTCGTTTACTTTGCCAAGAATGCTCCATTGATGGCACACAGTAGAGGCATGCATGGAGAGTATTCCAGACATGCCCTACTGTGAAAAGAAAGTATCAGAGTGCCTGCGGGAGGCTATTGGAACAACGCCTGTATCCTGCGAGAGATCTCCCGGTATTTGCCCCCGGCGATCCAAGCCCTTTGGCGAGCACATCTGATAAGTCCAAATGGTCACCTAGGCAATTCTAGAGGACACAGCATCGTCACGCCCGGCCGGCCTTGCGAGGAAAATGCAGAACTAGCCGTTCCAACCGGCTATGAACGACTCGGTGTCGATGCCGTCCGGCAGATCGTTGAAGTAGTAGCGCATGGGCCGTGCCTGAAATGCGGGCTCGAACACATCCACGTCGCTCTGGAGCGCGGCATCCATGCTCTTGAACCGGCTCCACAGGACCGCCGCTTCCTCAGCGGTAAAGCGTGCGGTGAAGTCCGGTCCCCAATTCAGGGTAATGGGGTGCTCGCCCTCGACCCACCGATGTAGATCGTCCAGCGGGCCGTACTCAGGATCCTTTAGGATGCGCATCTGCAGCGCCACCTTGGATAAGTAAATCGTGAGGGTGGTTCTGCCGTGGGGGCCTGCCCCTGGCTGCAAGGTCTCCAAAGCGGCACGGTAACCGGGTTCATCCTTTGCTATGACGGCGCGGAGTGCTTCCTCGGTCGCATCCTTCATGCGCTCGCCGCGCGCGGCGTAGGACTCAAACCGCTCACGGGCCCAAGGAGCCAGACTTTCGACAAAGCCGGTCTCCGGGTACGTTCCGTAAATGGCGTGGCCGCCGTGGAGGGTGCGGCGGCGCTTCGTGGTGTAATTGCTGCCAGTGTGGTTCAGATAGTTGATATACACCACACCGTCTCCGGCATTCAGTTCCACCGGAATGCTCCCGGTAACCGGCGCGGCGCGGTCCTTGAGCAACTCGGCATTTTCCTGCTCGGTGTTGCGCCTGCGATGGCTTTCGGGAATGACCCACAACACGCTGTCGTCATATAGGGGCACGTTCCATTGCGTATATCGGGGGCCGTTCTCTATCTGGTCTGCTGTCAGTGCATCCAGCGGGGCCATGTCGACGGGATGTATGTCCCGGTGCCAGCCGGTGCCGCCCGGCCAGTCGCGGACCGGATTGCACATCATCATCATTTCGGTAATGCAAGGCTCGGGTTCGCAGAGGAGTTGACTAGCTATTTCCAGGGTCTCGTCAGCGACCCAAAACTCTTCAACGACATTCGCCGTCTCTGCGTCGATGAGACCCGGACGCATCATCATGACACGGGGCTGACGGACCTTATCGTACTCGCCGCCGGGTGGGTCATCCGGACCCCGCTCTCGTGCCCAGTTCACTTTCTGCCGCTCCAGCATGGTCTCGCAACTGGCGCGCATAGATACCAGCCGCTCCGGCGGGATGAGATTGCGAAAGATCAAATACCCCAGGTCCATGAACTGGTCGCGATCTACTTTCACAATGCTCTCCTTAGGCCAATCTGCGCTCGCTGCAAGTTAGATTGAATTGTACTCCCTGCAAGTCACCCTCTTCATGCCCGAAAGTCTCGGCAAATCTAACCCATGATCTACGGCTTGTCAAACGCCGTTGCCTGGCTGGACCGGGGCGGTCAAGCGCGTGACCGGCAGAGGCTTTCGTACGACACCGGTCACGGTGATCAGGCATGAGCGGGTCGTCGGTCGCATCCCCTCGTAGCAGGATGCTGCACTCCAGGCGTTCGGCCCAGCCTAGTCACAGCTTCTTTCCCCATGCGGCCCCGCGGTGTAGTGGTTTAACCCACTGCCCTGTCAAGGCAGAGAGCGCCAGTCCGAGCCCGGTCGGAGTCGCAGCCGCTTGCGCTGGCCGGCTGAATCTTCATCCATACCCGAGTTCGGTTGCTCTTGCGGCATCCTCAGTCCTAAAGAGGGTTCGCACACTACCCGCCAGGCCACTCTTGCTTTCCGCTGATGCTTCTCGAGACATGAAAGGTTTCTGTACATTGCCATGCCCAAGACGTGACACACTCCACGCCAAGTACGGAAAGTGCGAAGCCATGGTGAGATTGGCCGACGGTCCTGAAAACGGGATACCTCTCTCAGCGTACTAGTGGTGCCTGGGAAACGCCAGTCGGCATCCGTGAGAGAACCGGACAGTGGCTCTTGTCGACGATGGTTAGGCGCTTCGGTTCAGATGCGGAGGTGTGCCGGTGAAGTGCACATGCCAAAGGTAAGCCCAGAGCAGTTTGACGTTTCGCCCCGGGGGTTGAGGTGTGTTACCAGAACTATGCGGAGTTCAAGGCGACAATAAGGTGTCCCTTGGGCGATGGACGTGTAAGACGGTCGGAGCTTAACTTAATTTCGGTTGTATTTGAACAGGTGCATCTGCCAATCCATGAACGGCATTAGACCGGTTGCAACGAAGAGCGAGAGTGCGCGTCGTGCGTTGATCGGCTCTCCTGCATGAACAGCGTTGCATTGGAAGCGGTAGGTCAGACCTCCGCGTTCCTCCTCCGCTGCGTACTGCTGCAGACATCGCAGGTAGTCCGGTCGGGCAAGATCAAACGGGACCCAGCCGGTGCTTGAGATAACCCCGCCGTAGCTGAATTCGGGCACCTCGTCGCACAGTCGCTCAGCCCTCTGGCCATAACGAGATGACCCGCCGAGTAATACAACGCCACCCGCTGCCATGTACTTCCGCGCCCCCTTAAGCACTTCTCGTCGGAAACCGAAGCCGTCGTCGTGTTCGCTGGCAGGTGGATTTGCAAGCACGAAGTCCACACGCCTCACCAGGGAATCGAGTGCACGGCGAACGCGCCAGTCCACTGGCGAGTATGAGTTGGAGACAAAGAACGACGTCTTGTCGTTGACGGCGTTGCATGAGGCATTCTGGCGGGCGATTGCCACACTCGTCTCGGAGATGTCCAGCCCGGCCACGTGAAAAACATCGGCAATTCTGGCTGCTGTGATCGCCAGACATCCGGAACCAGTGCCCCAGTCCAGCCCGATGCCTTTGAGCAGGCCCTGGTTTCCCACTATCGCTTGGACCGAAATCAGGCTTGCCGGTGACAAGGCGAAGGTCCCAGGGGGGTGCAGTATGCGGACATCACCTAGACCGGCCATCAATGGCCCGGGCAGCGTCGTTTCATTGGCGGTCTGAAGGGGAGCGTACATTGGCATTCTCACTGTGCTACCTGGATTATCTGGCGGCCCAATATTGCCGTCGTGTTCCCTGGATTATAAATTCACAATACATCACTTTCAAGGGAGAATCCAGCAGTTTTCGTAGGAAAATTCTGAAAATAAAAAGGGACGAATCGCTGGGAGTGTGGGTGTGTCATTTTAGCTGCCGAGCGTGGGTCAAGGGAGCCATGGCGGTCAGACGAATGTACTGTACCTTTACGAATTGACAGGTCGCCCCAATCAGTGGGTACGGGTCGGCATACGACTGGGATTTTGAGTTGAATCTCAGTTCGAAGGTTCTAGCTATCGTACGGTTCGGAATCGCCAAACTGTACCAAATCCGGCCCAGACGCCTCTAGTTGAGCGCAGAGACAATCCGCTCGGCGAGCATGAGCGTCGGCAGGTTGGTATTGGCGCGTGGGACGGCGGGCATGATCGAGGCGTCGACGACGAAGAGGCCCTCTATACCGTGGACTCTACCGGTGGGGTCGACCACTGCGAATGGGTCCGAGGCCGGACCAATTTTGCAGGTGCCGACCGGGTGGAAGTAGTGGAGGCTGTTGCGACGGAGGTCCTCGGCGGTAACCATGCTAGCCGTTTCGTCAAGCTCGGGGCCGATCAACTCAGCGAGTTGAGGCTGGCGTGCAATCTCCCTGGTCAAGAGCACGCCGTCCATCAGCACCGCAAGGTCGTTGTCACCGGGATCCGTGAAGTAGCCGGTATCGATTACCGGGTTGCTGCGAGGGTCGCTGTCGCGCAGCGTGAGCCGACCGCGGGACTTGGGCGCCATGTTAGCCACGTACATCGAGCACTCCCAGCGTCCGTCCCTGTCTGGCCCGGCTGCCGTGAGCGGGGCGACGTGCAGGTCGAATGCCTCGTTGCAGCGGCTGCTGCGCGCCTTGGCAAGGCATTGCTCCGTGAAAAGGGTCTTACCGGCGGCTATGAAGTCTGTCATCAAGGAATCGAAGAGCGGCGTGCCGTGGTGCGTCATGCTGACGCCCGGATGATCGTGCAGGTTGCAGCCGACTCCGGGAAGATTGACTTGCGTACGTATCCCAGTTTTATGAAATTCGTCTGCCGGGCCGATGCCGGAACGCAGCAGAATGGCGGGGGAGCCATACGTGCCCGCACATAAAAATACTTTCCCCGCCTCAACCGTCATCCTCTCTCCTCCGCGGATGAAATCGACCGAAGCCGCCCGCGAGCCGCGCAGTTTAATTTTCTCTACCAGCACGTCACCCACAATGGTCAAATCTCCTTGGTTCCGCACCGGATCGAGATAGGCGAGCGCCGCGCTCCAGCGGACGCCGTTCCTGATGTTAATCGGCGCGAACGCCGCGCCGGCGTCCTCATCGAGGTCATTGAGGTTAGCCGACCGGGGGATGCCAGTGCCAATCATAGCCTCAAGGCACGCGCCGTGGAGCGGGGTTACCTCCTCCGGCGCGAATTCCCGCACGCAGAGTCGTGCTGTCGCCTGCCGGAAGTAGGGAAGCACATCCGCGGTCGACCAGCCGTGGTTGCCTGCGGCAGCCCAGCCGTCGTAGTCGGCGCGGCTGCCCCAGATGGCGATGCAGCCGTTATGCGCCGAGCAGCCGCCAATCACCTTGGCGCGCTGCAACGCGTGGTTCGGCTGACCATGAGTTGCCGAACTGGTGAATGACCAGTCATGGGTGCTGGCGAGCACACGACCGTCCAGCAAGTCGCTCGGCCAGCGGCCTTCGGTGCGATGGCCGTAATCGGGGCCAGCCTCGAGGAGCAGCACCGACCGGTCGCCGCGCTCGGCAAGCAGTCCCGCCACGGCAGCCCCGGCCGTGCCGCCGCCAATCACGACTGAATCTGCATATTGAGGTATTTGTATGGCGCTCATGGCAACGGCGTCTCTACTTTAGCTACCGGGTGGGTCAAAATGTGAATATTCGTCTCAGTAGGTGGTCGCATGGAGATGGCAACATGATAGTGCCACGCTGGAGGGCCGGTCAACGGAATTGCGTGCGCTGAATGGCAACGCGCGGCCTAAACACGGTCAACGCCGCACCCCGCCCTAAAGGTCATAGCCGGGGAGCCAAAATGCTCGCCCATCCTTCGCTGACCCATGCAAACAGGCGCAGGCGCACCCCCGCTCAGCGCATGCGTCGAATTTATGCCGTTGTGTCCGCGCGCCATTGGGTATATCATCGCCACAAGACCTTGCAAGCATCGAGGAGGCGGCCATGGGCCAGCGGCACAGCCAAGGGGGAGTTGCGACCGACCCTGGAGAATCTCTATCCTTGTCCAGCGAAACTGCCAAGCTTTTTGAAGAATCCTCTCAATACATGCCGGGCGGCACCTCACGGCTCCACTACTACTATCAACCGTACCCGATTTATGCCCAGTCCGGTAACGGCTGCTATCTAACTGACGTCGAGGGCGTCGAGCGCATCGACTACCTCAACAATATGACCGCTCTCATCCACGGCCACGCTAACCCCACAATTAACAACGCCATCATCGATCAACTGCAGCGCGGTACGGCCTTCTCCGAACCTGCCGAGCCGGAGCTGAAACTCGCCCGCCTGCTGGTCGAGCGGGTGCCATCGCTGGAAAAGATTCGCTTTGCGAATTCCGGTACCGAGGCCGTGATGCTGGCGGTTAAGCTGGCGCGCACATTCACGGGACGCAGCCGGATTGCCAAATTCGAGGGCTTCTATCACGGTTACTACGACTACGTGCAGGTCAGCTATTCCTCGCAACCTGACTCGTGGGGCCCGGCGGACGCCCCCCACAGCGTGGCCAGTAGCGGTGGTCTGGCCGACTCGGTCGAATCCGACGTGCTGACGCTGCCGTACAACGATCGTGAAGCCGTGACCCGCCTGCTCGAACAACACGGCGCAGAAATAGCGGCGCTGCTCTACGACCCGCTCTGCAACCGCTCGGGATTTCCGCTGCCCCAGGACGACTTTCTCGCGTTCTTGCGCGAGATTACGCGCGATTACGGCATTGTGCTCATATCTGACGAGGTGATCAGTTTCCGGGTGAGTTACCAAGGTGGAGCGGCACGCTTTGGCGGCGAACCCGATCTCACGGTCTTTGGCAAGATCATCGGCGGCGGACTGCCGATTGGCGCAGTGGGCGGCAGTGCCGAGATCATGGCGCTGCTCGACCCCACCGAGGGGCCGCCCGCGCTCGCCTCCGGCGGCACGTACAGCGGCAACCCGCTCTCCGCAACCGCCGGCATAGCCGCCCTGACTCAACTCACGCCGGATGTGTACACGCGCTTGGAAGCTTTGGGCGATGATCTGCGCGCCCGCGCCAATGCGGTCTTTGCCGATGCGGGCGTGCCCGGCCAGATCAGCGGCGCCGGTTCGCTCATCATTGTCGTGCCTACGGATGCGCCTATCGTCAACTACCGCAGCATCCCCAAGGGACCGGCTGCGGAGGCGCGCATGCGCGGCCTGCATCGCGGCCTCATGGATGCCGGAATTATTGTCTCTAAAGAGGGGCTGGGCGCTCTGTCGACGCCGATGGGACAGGACGAGGTCGACCGCTTTGTCGCTGCCTTGGAGCAGGCGGTGCAGCGGGTTGCCGACCTGTAGGCCGCTCCTCACGTGCCTGTAATGTCACCCACGCCGCGGTACTCCGCTGTGCTCACCGACATCGACGGCACACTTGCGCCCTATGGCGTGCCGCCCCCATCTGCGGTGGTTGAAGGGCTATCCGCCGTGGCGCAGCAGTGTCACGTAGGCCTCATATCCAGCCGGGACTTTCATTACGTTGCCGCCATGGCCGCGCGCTTCGATCTCAAGGGACCGCAGGTTGCCGACGGCGGTGCCCGCATCTTCCGTGCCGACACAATGGAGACCCTCGACTGCGTCTACCTGGAACCGGAAGACGCGCGCACGGTGCTGGACGCCGTAACACAGAGCCCGTATACCTTCTCCGCGGTGGACGACACGAAAGTGGTTGAGGCCGTGGCGGACATTCACCACTGGCGCATCACGCGCATCACGGTGCTGCCAGTGCCCACGGCTGACCTGCCGCGCTTTGAACAGCTCTTTCCGTCGGATCGCCCTGTGCACGTAACGCGCTTCCCCTATGAGCCCGGCAAAACATGGGGTGTGGACGTCACCCACAGACTCGGCACCAAGGCGACCGCCGTCCACCGCTACGCGCGCCTGCTCGACACCACGCCTGCGCAGATCATCGGCATCGGCGACGGACCCAACGACGTGGAATTCCTCCAGGAGTGCGGATTGCGCATTGCCATGGGCAACGCACACCCCGACCTCAAAGCCATTGCCCACTGGATCGCACCTGATGTGACGAAAAACGGCATCCTGGCCGCGCTCGAACGCTACGGTGAGTGCCTTGGCTAGAGGTTTCTCCTCACTTCGATTTAGGCTGGAGTTCAGGGAAACCACGAAGATGGATTCCGGCATTTGCCGGAATGACGGATCGGATCATTGCTTAGTAATTCGGTAGTAACGGGACTGTAGGACCTGCCGACGACTCAGTCACCCTACGCCGCTTTTAGTCCCGATCACTTCCCTTGCAAAGTGTCATCGGTCAGCACTCTCACGATCTGAGCCGCATCCTGCTTGCGCATACGCTTTGCGAATGTGACTACTGACATACTCATGAGGTTCTGCGCTTTACAGTCTGCACCGCGTGCCAGCAGCAGGGCCACCGCATCCACCCGACCGGCACGGACCGCGTCAAAGAGCGGCGTCTCGCCCTTCTCGTCCGCTGCCTCTATGTCCGCGCCGTTCGCCAGCAAGGTTTCCATGCTCCCTAGGAATCCGGCAGTAGCGGCGCGGTGGAGCGCGGTCTTGCCCTTGTAGTCGCGGACATTCACGTCCGCCCCAAGCTCCAGCAGCGCTTGAATTTTATCGGGGTGTTCTCCCTTATCGCCCCAGCTCGCAACGACCAGCGGAGGCCAGCCGGGACGGCCGGTATTGATGTCGTAACCGTGGGCAATTGCCAGTTCTGCCAATGCGCGGTTCTGGGAAGGGTCTGCCAACGGGAGATTGCCGGCATCGGCCCCGTGCTCCAAGAGCAGCCGGACTAAGTCCAGTCGGCCGCGACCTACTGCGATTCCCAGCATGTGGGTGTCGTGGGCGTGAACTTCCGCGCCGCGCGCCAGCAGCAGCGCAACTGTTTCGCTGCAACCGCCGCTGAGCGCATAGGCAAGCGGCGTGGCCCATGCATTGGGCGTAGAGTCGAAGGCCAACCGCGATCCCTCGCTGCGCTGAGAATCGTGCTGGGGATGTGTTTGTTCCAGGAGCGATGGGGCTTCATCAAGAAATCTACCAGCTGCAACGGTGTCGCCGAGACAGGCTGCCGCAAAGACGTCCACATTCGCGCCCTGCTCCAGGAGGTAATCGGCCAGCGCATGCCGACCCTTGACTCTGGCAATGCAGTAGCAACTAATCTCCACGTAGTGCTGGCTATAGTGGCAGGCGCTGGCGTTCACGTCGGCGCCACGTTCGATCAGGAACTCCGCTACCGCTTGCTTGCCCCAATACGCTGCTTCCCACAGCATTGTGCGTCCATGAGAGCCGACAGTGTTCACCCAACGAGGGTCGGCCTCGACAAAGCTCTGAACCGCTTCCAGGTCGCCCCGTCCGGCCGCGGCCGCCACGATCTTGAGAAAATCGCTTTGCTTGCCGGTGAGGTTGTTCTTCCCCATCCAAACCCCTCTTAGCGGCCTGCTGAGCGCTGTCCCCAAAGCAGCCGGGCCAGCAGCCCAACGACTAAGACTGCGCAAAGCCAGGCAAACCAATCGCCAGTGCGCGTGTACAGCGTGCCCGAGGACTCTGGCAGAGGAACAGCGGCGCGTAGTACCGTGCGGCCCGGCTCCAACGCCGAGGTACTGGCAATAATTTCACCGCTCGGCAAGATCACCGCACTTCCGTAGCGCCAGTCCGCCTTCACGATGGTCACGTTGTTTTCAGCGGCGCGTTGTGCGCTGGCCGCTACTTGGAATGGGCTCATTTCCACCCAATCGTGGCTCGTGACCGCAATGAGCTGGGCGCCATTGGCGGTAAGGGTACGCGCCACGTCAGGAAAGTCGGAATCATACGCCATCATCGTGGCAAACGTACCCAGCGGCGTGGAGAACACCGGATGCTCACCGCCGGTGACGCTCTGTTCACCCACGAAGATGATGGGGTAGTTCTTGGCGTACATGCCGAGAAACTCCCCCTGAGGCGAGACCAGCACTGCCTCATTGCGGAAGCCGCGCGGATCAGTATCCACAAAGTAAGGTGCAAAGAGGTACGCATCCATTTCGCGGGCAAACGCTGCCAGCCGGTCGCGCGCCTCGGGATCGGCCTGCACGTCGCGCCAGACCGTCGCCTCCGGCCAGACAATCAGTTGTGCTCCCTGCGCTTGCTCGCGCGTGAGCTGCTCCACGTCGCTCCAAGCCAGTCCGTAATAGTCTTGTACGCCCTGTATGATTGCCTTGTCGAAATAGTCGGACATGTCGAGGCCCGTCTGCACGAGCGCCACTTCAATTGTCTGCGGCTCAGTCTGCGCTTGCGGTGCAGGCTCTCGCATTGCCGTACTGAGAAGTACGCTGCTGACGAGTAAAGGTACGACCAGCGCGGTCACGCCTGCCGCTTTCATGGGCCGGCGCGCCAGCAAGCGGGCAAGGACAGCCGCGATGAGCACATTAGCCAGGACAATACAGAACGTGAGCAGCCACGGGCCGCCGAGGCGCATAATCACCATCGTGGTTGGAAACGTGTGCTGCGTTGTGAAGAGATTGCCCCAGATGTGGCCAAGCTGCAGCCGGTAGCGGACATACTCGGTAAGCGTCCAGACAGCCGGCGGCAGGAGCCAGAAGTACGGCTTTACCTGCGTCAGGGAGATAGGCGGCCCAATCGGCACGCGCACAAAGTAGAAGAGCACAAATAGAGTTGGGAGCAGGATGACGCTCACGAACAGCGCCGGTGAATCAAGGAAGAGAATCGGCGGGAAGTCGCTGCCCCGCCACGCGCGGGACGTGAGGCCGGGCGGGAACGCCTGCCACAAGAGCACGCCCATGTAGAGCACGAACGTTAGGGCAGCCGCGGCCCGGGCGGCACGCGGTCGCGGCGTGGGAAGCGCCAACGGCAAAAACATCGGCACGAGCGCCACCCACGCCAGGAACCAATAGTCATTCGGCGGAAACGCCAGCACCAACAAGACCGCCGAGGCTATGCCGCAGGCCAGTATGCCTAACAGTCCCAGTTGTGATGCTTGTGCCTTCATCAGTCTCCTCGGATTTCCCTGCGAGCAATCCTATAGTCACCGCGCGCCGCATGATGCGCGCACCGGAGACAACTCCATAGTCCCCGTATCTATCTTAGCTTGCAGACCCTTTCCGGTACATGTTTCCGTGCTGGGAGCTTGTTGCAGTGTAACTACAAAAGCTGCCGGGGCGTCAAAACCATGTTCACCTGCCGAGAGCCATGATGCCTGCTGAATTCACACATGCACCCCATGCCGGTGCCTGGCTGGATCTTGCTTGCAGAACTCAGTCGTTTTCGCACCTTGGTCTCGCAAGAGAGACGCGCGTGGTGAAGGCGTAGTATTCTTACATTAGAGTGCTCTTGGTGGATTTGCCATGCGAGGTCGCAGGGGCAGAGATTGCTTTCGTTACAATAGAAGTCGGCTTGGGATGCTTGGCTGGATTAGGAGTGTCAAAGGCCCCCTTAGCAAGTGGGCAAATGTCTTCATCCTGACTGCAAGTCGAATACGCAATCTCGAACAAGAAAGAGGAAGATTCGATGCCGGCACAGGGTCCGTGGTACCGTGACCGCTTTGATGAACTTTATCTAGCGACGTATGCCGATCTGATTGGCGACCGATACACGGTGCCGGAAGTGGAGGCGATTGAGAGGTTGCTCGAACTGCGGCCGGGGTCGACGCTGCTTGACCTGGCGTGCGGACAGGGCCGCCATCTCATTCACCTGGCAATTCAGGGTTACACGGTGATCGGACTGGACCGCTCAGACGTGCTCATGCGCCAGGCATACAAAGACGGGCGGATACGCGGCTTGGACGTTAACCTTGTGCAGGGCGACATGCGCGCGCTGCCGTTCGACTGTGCGTTCGACGGGGTTGTCAACTGGTTTACGGCGCTTGGCTACCTTGAGAGCGATGACGATGACCAGAAGGTGCTGAACGACGTGGCGGCGGTGCTGCGTCCCGGCGGCCGTTTCGTGATGGAAATGGCAAATCCGATCCAGACCTACCAGAAGCAGGCCTGGGAGGACTCGGAGATGGCATCCACCGGCTACGCCATGGTGAATAGGAACCGCATGGACTACGAGACGGGTTGCCAACACACGAGCCGCGTTATCATTACGCCTGATGGCGAGCGCATCGAGCGTGAACTCAAGGTGCGCGTCTACCTGCCGCACGAATTGGAGCGCATGCTGAACTTCGCGGGTATGGAACGCCTCGATTTCTTCGGCAGCCTGGCCGGTGAACCGCTCGCACCGGAAAGCAGCCGCCTCATTCTCACTGCGAGGCGGATGGCATAACTGGATGAAGTAGATGAGACCGGCGCATCGGCGAAGAATTGTGGCGACGAACAAGGAAGAATTGAAGCGGCGGTACGCGAGGAATAGATGATGCAGCGGCCTATGGTGTGGAAATCGCTCTTATACGGTGGCGGGATGGGGCTGGCCGTGCTGCTGCTCGTGGGTATTCCCAGCGGCGTTATCCCGAACCAATTCTTCGTCCGCCCGCTTGATGCCCGGCCCATGGACTTCCTCTTCCTTGGCATCATTACTGTCATGGCGATTGCGCTGGGTGCGACCTACGGCGTGCCGACGGTCTGCCCGCCGCAGGATACGAAAGCAATTGGCAGCGGGCTGCTGCTTTTCATCGGTGTCGGCTGTCCGGTCTGCAATAAAGTGGCGCTTGCTTTGGCAGGCGCCAGCGGCGCGCTGACCTATTTTGAGCCGATCCAGCCGCTCTTTTCGCTTGCTTCAATCGTCTTGATATGTGTCGCGCTCGTATTACGCGTGCGTGACATTAGACGCTTGACAGCAATTGGACAGCCTGTGGCCGCAGCGATACAGCCGTCGCCGCCTACCCGCCAGTGATGCTGTTCTTGCTCCAGAATGTATGCCGTAGCACGATAGGTGCGACTGCGTCGCTATTTCCATCACGAGGGACCGTATGACGACGGGACGACCCAAACCCGCTCTAGCCTATTTGCTTCTCTTTGCGCTCGCGACCATGCTCGCGTTGACAGCGTGTGCGACTGTCGAACCGGCAACCACGCTGAGTCCATCACCGGTTCCGACCGCCAAGACTGCTCCGGCCGCGACGCCCCAGGCTTTTCGTCTCACTATTTTACATAACAACGATGGCGAGTCCCAGTTGATATCGGCTGGCAGAGACCGTGAGGACTTCGGCGGCGCGGCTCGCTTTGCCGCACTGGTGGCCAAGCTCAGACAGGAAGCAATAGACAGCGGCAGTGGCGTCCTGGTGCTCTCAGCCGGCGATAATTACCGGGCAGGCCCGGAGTTCAGTGCGAGTCTGGCTCGCAGGCCCGCGCCCTTCTACGACACAATTGCGCTTGATCTCATTGGCTACGATGCGATTGTGCTGGGTAACCATGAGTTCGACTTCGGCCCGGACATCTTGGCGCATGCAATCAGCGGCTCCACATCTCCGGCGCCATTTCTCAGCGCCAACCTTGACTTTAGTGGGGAGCCGCGGCTTGCCGCGCTTGCAGCAGCAGGACGCCTTGCCCGCAGCGCAATACTTGAAGTGAACGGCGAGCGCGTCGGCATCATCGGCGCCACAACGCCGGGTCTCCCCTATCTTTCCAGTCCGCGCAACGTGCGGGTAGCGCAAGATGTTGCGGCGGTGGTCCAGCAGGAGATCGATGCGCTTCAAGGTGAAGGAGTGAACAAGATCATCTTCGTGAGTCACCTTCAGGGGATCGCTGGGGATTTGGCGCTTGCCGCCGCGTTGCGTGGGGTCGATGTAATGATTGCCGGCGGCGGCGACGAGTTGCTGGCAAACGAGGGTGACCTGCTGTTGCCCGGCGATGAGGGAAAGATATTCGGCCCGTATCCCCTCATTGCCCCGGATGCTGATGGCGACGACGTGACGGTGGTGGTTGCGCCGGGCCGGTACACGTACGTGGGTCGCTTGATCGTGGAGTTCGACGTGAAAGGAACTATTGCGGCAATTGACCCCACCAGCGGGCCGGTGCGCGTAGCGGGTGGCGACCATCCGGACGCCGTAAGGCCCGATCCGGCGGTGATGGAACAGGTAGTGACGCCGGTAGCGGACTTCATCAGCGGTCTGGCAGCTACCACAGTCGGTAGCACCGAAGTGTCCCTGGACGGACGAAGGCGTTCAGTGCGTACGGGAGAAACCAATCAGGGCAATCTCATTGCTGACGCGCTGCTATGGCAAGCGAATGAATTAGCAGACCGCTACAGCGTCCAAGTAGCGGACGTGGCGCTCCAAAACGGTGGCGGCATTCGCAACGACAACGTAATCCCGGCAGGCACACTGTACGAACTTGGCATCTTTAGCATGGCCCCGTTCTCGAACTTCCTCGCAATCGTCCCGGATGTGTCGGTGGAACAATTCAAGGAAATTCTTGAGAACGCCGTTTCGCGGGTCGAGCGCGGCGACGGTCGCTTTCCTCAGATTGCCGGTTTCTCCATGACCTGGGACCCTTCTGGCACTGCCCAGATTCTCGATGACAACGGTCAAGTGGTTACACCGGGCACGCGTATTCGCAGCGTGCAGCTTGGCGACGGTACCTGGCTGGTGCGGGATGGTGACGTAGTGGCAGGCGCCGGCCCCGTGCACGTTGCGACACTTGACTTCCTCGCACGCGGCGGCGACGAGTATCCGTTCCGTGACGCGCCGTTCGTTACACTTGGTGTCACCTACCAGCAGGCTATCGCCAACTACATTGCCCAAGGGCTTGGCGGTGTGGTAACGGCTGAGCGCTATCCTGAGGGTGGCGAGGGCCGCATCGTTGCCACAAACCCCTCCGCCCGGCAGTAGGAATTATTGCTGAACCGCCGATTTAGTAGACCTTAGCGCGATCAGGCTATTTTTTCGCGTGCCTCGACACTAGCCTAGACACAACGCAGACTTCCGTTTCGGGAAGCCTGCGTGCCGTTGGTTGAGGACGTGTACCGACGGGCGCTCTCGCCTGTTCCTGGGCAAGTTTGCTGCGGTTCAGTGGATTGCCGGAAAACTATTCGATAGTGATGCGCTCTGCCTTGTTCTGATCGCCTTTGGCCTTAGTCTCGACCCGTATGTCTACGCCGCGTCGGATGAAGTCGAGGATTGCATTTGCCTTCTGGCTCAGCTTCTCCTGCAAGTTCTCAAAGGCATCACCGGGCGAGTTGCGCAGCTCAATAGTGATGCGGAAGAACGGCTGCTCCGAATGGCCCTGGTGGGCATCACCGTTGCCGGCCTTTTGTGTGTTTTCCATGACGACCAACCCTTTCTCTAACGTGCTGCCGGGTGGCATGCGCCGCGAAATGGCGGAGTAGTCCGGGCGACCCCGCGTTCGGTGATTGCGTCTCCACCCATCAGCAACTGGTAATCCAATCTCTTAATGCAATTATAACCACATCAGGTTATAGCATGCAAGAGAATTCAAAGATATTCTTTAAAGAAATGTAATTGTAACCACGCTGATGACATCTTTGGGGTTCACTTTGCCGGTAAATTATCATGTACTGCTTCGACTCTGACAAGGACTGCGGCGAGTTCTTGCTCCAGCGTAAGTGTGCTGGTATCAAGTACGATAGCGTCGGGGGGCTGTGCAAGCGGTGCCGCGTCCCGGCTGCTGTCAATGCAGTCGCGTGCGGCGAGATTCTGCGCGATCTCGTGAGAAGAGACATCCTTGCCACGTCCTGCGAGTTCTTGCTGGCGGCGCTGTGCGCGGATTGCGAGATCGGCGCATATGAATACTTTCACCTCGGCTTCCGGGCAGACCACGGTGCCGATATCGCGGCCTACCATCACCACGCTTTTCTTTCGAGCCAGGCGCTGCTGCATTGGAAGCAAGGCTGCGCGCGCTTCAGGCTGAGCCGCAACCGGTGACACACCGGCGTCAACCGCCTGACTGCGGAGTTCCCAGGTGACGTCCTCCGTACCTAGCAAGAGGGTGAACTGACGGCCGTCGGCAACGGCAGGGGGCTCTATGCGGACATCCAACGTCCGAACCAATGCCGCCAGCGCGGGACCATCCTCTACCGATACGTGTGCGCGCAGAGCAGCCAAGGTCAGTGCACGGTAGAAAGCGCCAGTGTCAACGAAGAGGTAGTTTAGTCGTGTGGCAAGGAGGCTGCCAAGGGCGCTCTTGCCCGATCCCGCGGTGCCGTCGATGGTGATCGTGAGAGGAGCTTCAGACGTGGTCACAATGGCGTATCCCGACGGCAGCGCTGGCGAGAGATGTGTCAGTTCTGCCGTTTCCGGACGTGTCGGGGGGGCTTGGCCCACTTTGAAGCAATGCGGGCGCGGCTGCTTTGCGTTCCGGGTCATGGCTCTGCAGCGGCTCGCGCCAATGCTTGATCTCGGCTTGCGACAGCGAGCGGAGTTTTCCCGGCGCTAAATTGCCGAGGCGGGCCGGGCCAATGCGGATTCTGATCAAGCGCACGGCGTGCTTGCCAATCGCCCCCAGCATCTGGCGGATTTGCCGCTTGCGTCCCTCTGTAAGGGTCATGCTCATCCAGGTGTCCTCACCCTCGCGATTTATCACCTGCATCTTGATGGCATTGAGTTGATATCCGTCCAGGACCATTGGCGCACTCAGTGCTTTTCGCTGTTGGGAAGTCAAGCGACCGCTTACCAAGATCGCGTACTCTTTCTCGCCGCCGTAACGCGGATGCGCGACGCGATTCGCCCAAGCGCCGTCATCGGTGAAGATGAGCAATCCTTCGCTCTGGAAATCTAGACGACCCACGGGTACCAGGTGCGCGAAATCGTGGGGCAGCAGATCGTATACCGTGCGACGACCGTGAGGGTCTTCGCGGGTTGTTAGGTATCTGGCCGATTTGTGCAGGGCCAGGTAGGTAAACGCGGCCGGCGGCGCGACCGACTTGCCATCTAGCAGTACTATGTCGCGAACGGGGTCCACTTTCGTGCCCGGCACAGAGACCGCATTCCCGTTTACGTTTATCCGGCCTTGAGCAATCAAGACTTCAGCGCGTCGGCGGGACGCCACGCCACAGCGAGCAAGGAATTTTTGAAGACGTTCTTCCATGTTCACCAGTATACAGGGTCTCAGTTGGGCGCCGGAGGCAAGCCAGGACGGCCCAGTCCGAGTGCCCGAGACTACGCCGATACAACGAAGTCGCCCGAAAGTCACCAGCCTTCCGCGTTGACAGCGTGTGCAGCCGCATGCTACGTTCTGCCCGTTAGCTTTGATACATGCCCATACAAAATGCAGCGCTAAGAGAGGAACTCTATGAAGGTACAACTTGGATGTTTCAGTCGGCCTTGGACCAAGTATGCGTTAGAGGTCTCGATGGAAGGCACAGCGCAGGCGGGGTTCAAGAACTTTGGGTTTATGACAGCGGGGGATGGCCCGCCGTTGCCGCCAAACGCGTCCGAAGACCAGGTAGCAAACCTCGCCGGGTTGCTAGAAAAGTACAATTTGAAGAACTTGGAAAACTACACGAGCATCCCCTGGGGGGATGAGGCCGTTGCCCGCTCGGCTCTACACAGCTATGTGGACAATAGCCACACTTTGGGCGCCCGCTTCATGCACAATAGCGGCACCAATGACGAGGGGCTCTACGATCAGTTCCTGCAACTCATGGAAGAGGCCGCGGAGTATGCCAAGAGCAAAGGCATCGTGGTGATGATGAAGCCCCACGGCGGTGTGACGGCAACCGCACGCGGTTTGGTGGCGTTGATGAAGCGTGTTCAATCCGACAACTTGAAGGTCTTCTACGACCCCGGTAACGTGCTTTTCTATACTGGCGAGCGGCCGGAAGACGATTTTGAGGAACTTGCGCCGTACGTGGCAGGGATGTCCATCAAAGATGAGACCGGCGGCGTTAAGGGATCGGTGGACGTGACCCCCGGCGACGGCGACGTTGACTTCAAGGCGCTCTTTACGATCCTGCGCGACCACGACTTCGACGGTCCCTGCATGATCGAGCAACTCGGCGAAGGAACCATTGAAGAAGTGCACCACGAAGCCACGCGCGCTCGTGACTATCTGCTCGGGCTGTTGGATGAACTTGGGGCAGACGTAGATTAGCGATGACTGACGATCCACTTGAGAGTCGGCACGAATGCAGTAGCAACGTGCCGTGAAGGGAGTTTGGGGACGCGTGGGAAAACTGAATGACATGGTAGCCGTCATAGGCGGCGCGAGCACCGGCATGGGCGCGGCGACGGCGCGACTCTTTGCACAAGAGGGAGCGGCCGTCGTCGTGGCGGCACGCAGCAGCGGGAAGCTCCACACGCTGGTGGACGAAATTACGCAGGACGGCGGCACCGCCCTGGCAGTGCCGACAGATGCGAACGACCGTGCTGCCGTGGCCGCCTTGGCCGAGCGGACTCGCGAGGAGTTTGGCAAGATTGACGTGCTGGTCAACAGCGTGGGCACCAATATCAAAAACCGCGCCTTTACCGAGATGGGGCCCGCAGACTGGGACATGATGATCGCGCACAATCTCACGGTTGCGTACAACCTCGTGGATGCGGTTTTGCCAACAATGCGCGCGCAAGGCGCGGGCACGATCATTCACTACTCTTCAGATGCCGTGCAGAAGCCCAACGTGGTTTCCGGTATTGCCTACCAGGCGGCGAAACACGGCGTGCGGGGATTGGCGCACGGAACTATGATGGAGGAACGCGAGCGCGGCATTCGCGTTTCGGTGGTCTTTCCCGGCCCCTGCGAAACGCCGCTGCTGGAAAAACGGCCGGAGCCGCCGCCGCCGGAAGCATTCCCCAAGATGCTACAACCGGAAGACGTGGCGGAGGCGGCGCTCTTTATCGCTTCCCTACCTCCCCGCGCATTCGTGCCGGAATTGGTGCTTGGGGCAAGTCGGATGTAGGGGCTGTGGCGCACGATTGTTGCCGACGATAGTGACTGGGTCGGGCCACCACCCACTCTTCTCGGCCAATTGGCTAAGGCGAGCGCCACAGGTCGTGGATGTAACGCCGTGCGGCATAGAAGAGTCCCTTAATCCTCCACATCGAGCCTCCAATGACAGCAGGCGACTTACCTGACGCCCTTGTAGCTATCGTCGGCGCTACCGCCGTGGGCAAGAGTGCGGTTGCCATTGCCCTCGCGGCGGAGTCTGACGCGGAGATCATCAGCGCCGATTCCCGCCAGGTCTACTGCGGTCTGGACATTGGTACGGCAAAGCCTACGGTGGCGGAACGAATTCAGGCGCCCCACCACGTGCTGGACGTGGCGCCAGCGGATACCGCCTCGTATTCTGTTTCGGTATGGCGCGAGCAAGCAGAGGCCGCGATTCAGGACATCGTTGCACGCTGCAAGCGGCCGTGGCTCGTGGGCGGCACCGGACTGTACGTTCAATCCATCGTGGACGGCCTGGAACTTCCTGCTGTGCCGCCTGAACCTGAGTTGCGCGACGAGCTCGAACAGACGTTGCAGGACGAGGGCATCGACGCTCTGCTTGCACACTTGCTACGCTTAGATCCCGAGGCTGTGGCGCGGATCGATCAGCGCAATCCCCGGCGGCTCATTCGTGCCTTGGAAGTTTGCATCGTCTCCGGCAAGCCGTTCTCTGCCCAGCGCACCCGCTGCCCACCGCCGTATCCGGTACTTCAGATTGGACTGCGCACCGACCGCGACACGCTTTATCAGCGTATTGACGCGCGCGTTGATCGCATGATCGCGGATGGCTTTGTAGAAGAGGTCGAGCATTTGCTCGCTCAGGGGGTCACTACCGACCTGCCGAGCATGCAGAGCGCGGGGTACCGCCAGCTTGCCTTTCACCTGCAGGGCAAGTATAGCCTGGAGGAGGCAGTCCGGCAGACTAAGTACGCGACACACCAACTCGCCAAGCGCCAGGAGACTTGGTTCCGCAAGCAAAAGGGCATACAATGGACAGAGATTGGTACAGATACTGTAGTATCTGTGGGGGAAAAGATAGAAGAATTCTATAAGGAATGCGAGTGGCGGCCCAGGTGCCAGGCGAGCAAAGGAGTAATGAACTGTGGCGGTGAAGGATACCCATAAGGTGTTCGAGCGACTCAGGGGAGCGGGATACAGCAAGGAAATGGCGGAAGCTCTCCTGGAGACACTCGGCGATTCGTGGGATACCCTCGCGACCAAGGCAGACATAGATGAGGTCAGAGGCGACATCAAGGCCTTGGAAGCAACGACCAAGGCAGACATAGATGGGGTCAGAGGCGACATTAAGGCACTGGAAGCAGCGACCAAGGCAGACATAGATGGGGTCAGAGGCGACATCAAGGCCTTGGAAGCAACGACCAAGGCAGACATAGATGGGGTCAGAGGCGACATCAAGGCCTTGGAAGCAGCGACCAAAGCCGACATAGATGGGGTCAGAGGCGACATCAAGGCCTTGGAAGCAACGACCAAGGCAGACATAGATGGGGTCAGAGGCGACATCAAGGCCTTGGAAGCAGCGACCAAGGCAGACATAGATGGGGTCAGAGGCGACATTAAGGCACTGGAAGCAACGACCAAGGCAGACATAGATGGGGTCAGAGGCGACATCAAGGCTTTGGAAACAGCGACCAAAGCCGACATGCGCGAGTTGGGACTGCGCATGCGGTTGCACCTCTACGCCGTGGCAATTGTGGTCATTGGCGTCTTGGCGGCGTTAGAACTGATTCCGCGCTAGGCAACACACTGCAGGGACGTATTCCTGATCGTAGTGCGAATTGCATGGCATGGCGCTCTTGGAAGAGTCTCCTTGTCCTGGAGGAAAAAAGAGGTAAGCTCGGTTGTGAGGACAGTAGTAAGCTTGCTTCAGTGACGCACGCGGCGCTCTGTGCAGGCCGCAGATGGGCGGCAATCAGAATTGATGCGCTTGGATTGACGTGATTGTGGAGACAATAGTGTTGGGCTATTACCAATGCAAGGGACAGGCCCCCGCGCTGTAACATTGCCGTCTATTTCAGGTTATTGACTGAGAGTAGGGAGCATGTGATGGCACAGGACTTAGAATTTATCAAGATGCACGGTACGGGCAATGACTTTGTCGTGGTAGATGTCCGCGCCAACGGTGAGAGAGCGTGGGCAGACCTTGCGTCAAAGCTCTGCGACCGAAACTTTGGGGTTGGCAGCGATGGCCTGCTGCTAATCTATGCGGATGAAGCGCAAGGCTATCGCTTCCGCATGTTCAATCCCGACGGCAGTGAGGCTGAGATGTGCGGTAACGGCATTCGCTGCTTTGCCAAGTACCTTTACGACACGGGTGAGATTGGCGAGGGTTGGCTGGAAGTCGATACGCTCGCGGGTATGCTCAGAGTCAACGTGCACCCGGGGGACAACGAACATTTCTCTGTCTCGGTGGACATGGGCCCACCGTATCTGGCACCCGCGGAGATCCCAGTGAAGGCAGATATAATGCCTGTAAAGGACCTGCCGCTGCGCGTGAATGGTACTGATCTTTCTATAACAGCCGTCTCGATGGGGAATCCCCACGCCATAACCTTTCTCGATGATATCGAGTCCTTCCCGCTTACGACCATTGGCCCGGAAATAGAGCACCATCCGGCGTTCCCAAAACGCACGAACTTTGAGATTGCCCAGGTGGTGGGGCGCGATCGAATCGAAATTAGGGTGTGGGAACGCGGCGCGGGGCCCACGCTGGCCTGCGGCACCGGTGCATGCGCCACGGCTGTGGCCGCACGCTTGCATGGCCTGACGGACGAGACCGTAACCGTGGGTCTACCCGGTGGAGATTTGACCATTTCATGGGATGGTGAGGGTCGCGTGCTCATGCGGGGTTCGGCGCAGACGGTCTTTGCCGGCACCTGGCTGCAGGGGGACTAGGGATGTCCGACAATACCAAACGTGTGCTCCTCATTATCTTTGCCCTGTTGCTTGGCATCGTGTCAATCGCACCCTTTGGCAGGATTAACCGTAGCGAACGCGCCGGTGTGCTCGCCGCGGTGGCCACGGCCATTGTCGGGCTAATTGCCTTCATGCGCCGCGAGACCGAGGGAGAACTGCTGGGCATTCCGTATAGCTTCAGCCCGCCGACCCTGGATCGGCTCAAAGGAAGGCTGTGGAATTCGGAGGACCCGCGCGTGCTCACGCCGCACATTTTCGGCTGGGGCTGGAGCGTTAACTTCTACCAGATCGGCAAGCGCCTGGGCCTAATCACCTAACATTACTCTCTACGACTTAGTACAAATCTCTTTGCCTTGAAGGTCATAGCGCATGGGCACGCTCGTTGGTGTAGACATCGGCGGCACGTTTACGGACGTGGTCGTGCTTGATGAGGCGCGCCGAGAACTGCAGATAGGCAAAGTCGCCACCACTCCCGACGATCAATCGACCGGCTTCATTGCCGCCCTGGACGGCCTCTGCGTCTCATATGCCGACATTGCTCTCGTCACCCATGGCACAACCGTGGCGACGAATGCCGTTCTGGAACGGGACGGCGGACGCTGCGGTCTGATAGCGACGCGCGGTTTCCGTGACATTCTGGAACTGCGCCGCCGAGATCGCCCCCACATGTACGGCCTTACCGGGACGTATGAACCGCTTATCCCTCGCGACCGCCGCCTTGAGGTGACCGAGCGCATCGCCGCTGAAGGGGCTGTGCTGACTCCCTTGTGCGAGGAGGAGGTCTTGGAGGCGGGTAGATTACTGGTGGCGCAGTGGGTGGAAGCGATCGTCGTCAGCTTCATGAACGCCTACGCGAACCCCGAGCACGAGCTTCGCGCCAAGGAAATCCTGCAGGCCGAGTGGCCGCACCTCTACGTCGTGACGTCCAGCGAGACGCTGCCGGTGTTCCGCGAGTTCGAGCGCACGAGCACGGCAGTCGTCAACGCCTACGTTCAGCCAAACGTCGGCCAGTACTTGGAACAGTTGGAAGAACGGCTCAGCGAGCGAGGATACGCGAGCGACCTTTTCATCATGCAGTCGAATGGCGGCATGATGTCCGCCGCCACAGTTCGCAACCTCCCCCTAAACACCGTGCTCTCCGGTCCAGCGGCCGGCGTGATTGCCGCTACCCGGATTGCCGCCGAGAACGGCTTCTCCAATCTCATCACCTATGACATGGGCGGAACGAGCCTTGACGTGTCGCTCGTGCAGGAGGGCAAGCCCCTCCCGTCAAGCGGCATGGATCTGGAATTCGGCATCCCCCTCATGGTCTCGATGATCGACATTCATACGATTGGCGCAGGCGGGGGGAGCATTGCGCGGATCGATCAGGGGGGCTTGCTGCAGGTTGGGCCGCAGAGCGCGGGCGCGGAACCTGGGCCGGTTTGCTACGGCAGGAACGGTACGGCGCCGACACTCACCGACGCCAATCTCATACTTGGCAGAATCAACCCCAACTACCCGATAGCCGGAGTTGCGGGCGCATCATTCGACGTAGCGAGTGCTCGATCCGTGTTTACTGAGACTATCGGCAGGCCGCTGGGGCTCTCCACCGAACAGGCGGCGCAGGCGATTGTTACAGTTGCAAATAACCGGATTGCCGGCAGCCTCCGACGTGTATCTATCGACAAGGGCCACGACCCGCGCGACTTTTCGCTCTTCTCTTTTGGCGGCAGCGGCCCCTTGCATGTGGGATATCTCCTGCGCGAGTTGAGCATTGGGCAAGGCATTGTGCCGTACTATCCCGGAATCGCCTCCGCGTGGGGATGCGTGATTGCCGACCGCCAGCATGACTTCGTGACAATGCAGAATTGCCTTCTCAGCGAACTTGACCTAGCCGCAGTGGATCGCACCTTTGGCGACCATCGCGCGGCCGGTGAGGAGATGCTTGCAGGCGAGAACGTGCCTCTGACACGTGTGAACGTTGTTCGCGAAGCAGACATTTCCTACGAAGGACAGACCCACGTCATCCGTACTAGCTTGCCGGCGGGTGACCTCGGTCACGACACCATCGCCGCAAGTTTCCGCAGCGCCTACCTGCAACACTATGGCCGGGTGGAAGAGGGCTTTAGCGGCTTGGAAGAACTGCTGGCGCAAATCCCGATTCGCCTGCTCAACCTCCGGACGGCAGTTATTGGAGTCCGTACCGACGTACAATTGAGAGACTTTGTAAGAGCGCCTGAGACTACGTTGGCGGATGCCCTCAAGGGGGAACGTTCTGTGTACGTGGACGATGATTTCGTCTCATGCCCGGTTTACAACCGAACCGAGCTTCCATGGGGCGCTGTTCTATCCGGCCCGGCTCTCATCGAGCAATCGGACACAACGGTTTGGCTGGAGCCGTGGTGCCGAGCCACTGTGGCAGAGGGCGGTAGCTTGCTTATAGAGGTGACCTGACATGCCGGTTGATCCCATCACCCTGGCGGTAATTCGCGGCGGCCTAGAACAGATTGCCGATGAGATGGACGCCACTTTGGAGCGGATGGCATTCTCTCCCGTTATCTCCGATGGGTTCGACCGCGCCAGCGGCATCTACCACGTGCGGGACGGTGAGGTGATCATGCAGGGGCCGCGCGGCCTGCCGAATTTCATCTGCGTGATGGAATTCACGGTCCGCTCCGTAATCGAGCGGGTTACGAATATCGCCGACGGCGACGTCTACATCGTCAACGATCCCTACATGGGCGGCACCCATCTGATGGACGTCAAGATGGTGAGGCCGTTCTTTTACAAAGGAAGGCTCACGGCCTTCTTGGCGAACAGCGGTCACTGGCCGGATATCGGCGGACGGGTGCCGGGCGGCTTTTCGACCAGGGCTACGGAGATCTATCAAGAGGGCCTGCGTCTGCCGCCGGTGCGAATTATGGACAAGGGCAAGCTGAATCAAGATGTTCTCGACATCATTCTCTACAACGTGCGTGTTTCGGCCGAACGTCAAGGCGACATCATCGCGAAAATCACGGCGCTCAACCTCGGCGCCGACCGCCTCACAAAACTCCTCGACCGTTACGGCGAAGCCACTGTCTTTGCGGCAGTAGATGAAATGAAGGCGCGCTCTGAGCGACTGATGCGCAGTCACATTGAGACTATCCCCGACGGCACCTACGAGTTCACCGACTACATCGACAGTGATGGCGTAGACTGGCAGCCGCTTGCGCTCCGCTTGAAGTTGACGGTGAGCGGCAGCGACGTCCACGTCGACTTTTCGGAGAGTAGTCCTCCTTGTCGGGGGCCGCTCAATAGCGTCTTCAGTACAACGTTGGCCGGGGTGTTTATTGCCTTCAAGCACACGTTCCCCGACGTGCCCATTAACGCCGGATGCTTTGCGCCGATCACGGTCGACATTCCGACCACGACGTTTCTCCACGCGCAGCCGCCGCGCCCGGTTGCCGGCTGTGCTGCCGAAGTCTGTCAGCGCGTGATAGACGTCATGCTCGGCGCGCTGAGCCAGGCGATTCCGGACAAGGCCTACGCCGCGCCGATGGGAACGGTGACAAACCTCTCGGTCGGCGGTGAGAATCCCGGAAAAGGCTACTATGTCTTGTATTCGTTTATTGGCGGCGGCTACGGCGGTAACTTCCTCACTGACGGCCTGACGAACGGCAATCCCACCATTGCCGTCGCGCGCACTCAGGCGCTGGAGATCTTCGAATTCCGCTATCCGGTGCTCTTTACGCGCTACGCCATTCGCGAGGGTTCGGGAGGCGCGGGCAAGCGGCGCGGCGGTTACGGCGTCATCTTCGAATTTCAAATACGGCACGGTGATGCCAGCGCTTCGCTGCTCGGGGAGCGGGGGCGGTTCGCGCCATTCGGCATCCTGGGCGGCCAATCTGCGCAGTCGGCGGAGCACGTGTTTACGTTGCAGGGCGAAGAGTACCGCCCGGAGCACATTACCAAAGACGAAAACGTGCACATGCAGGGGGGCGACGTGCTCTGCCTGATGACACCCGGCGGCGGGGGCTACGGCGATCCTTTCGAGCGACCAGCGGCGTTGGTGCTCCAAGACGTGCGGCGCGGATACTATGACCGCGCCACGGCAGTGCGAGAGTACGGCGTGCGGATTCAACCGGATGCTTGGGTTGTGGATGAGGAATCGACACGTACACTGCGTGCCAACCGCCGCAGGACAGGGCCCGAGGAGTGATACTTTCTCGCACCGTCAATCCAATCGGAGCGAAGATTCTAGAGTGCTGGCGGCAATAGGTTGATGGGACATGGTGTTTTCTAATCCTGTGAGGCAGCGGCGAGCAAGTTTCAATAGAGCCGAATCACACTGAAATGCGATGTACTGGCTGCCACTAGACGGCAATGAGAACAACGTGGGGGCACGGCATGCCGTGCCCCCTACGGCTTCATGATAGTGTTCAAGCACTATTGGAACGCTGTACCGCCGTGGTCGCCGAAGGCAGAGGTACGTGTGACAGCAAGGGGACTAGCCCCTTTGCTCTTGGTATTCATGCCGTCCGCCACAGCCCAATGCTTGATACGATGCTTGGTTTCATGGCCGTTGGGGGAACTAGTAAGCTCAGCGAGAATTGACGAGTCTGCAATGGGTTGGCACTGACCCGTGGCCCTGCCAAGGCCGGCAAGTGCATGTCCCGTTGCATGCAACGGGACATGCATATACGTTGCGCCGTTTGGCGTGTATAATCGCGGAATGATGCATCGTTTGCGGTACGGGTGGGGCAATGCCCGGACCTGTAGCAACACTCGCAGCATTTCGCTACAGTGTAGGCAGGTGCAAGCAATGGACCGCCGGCTGTGTCAGCAACAGGAGTTGCCGGAGAGGAGTGCGTGCAGGTGAGTGCGTGGAGCAGGGCATTCTTGGTTTGCATAGTGGCGGCTGCCTTGATCGGTTGCGGTGAGCCTGCAGACGACGAGACAGCGTCTTCACCCACGGTGGCAGCTACCGCGGAACCTTCGCCAACCTCCCAACCGGTTGCCGAAGCAGAGCCAACCACCTCGCCTACGCCAGAGTCTGATCCCACGCCGTCGCCTGCAGCTGAGGCGGCGCCGGAGGAGGCCACGCCAGTGCCTCCCACCCAGACTCAGAGCATTATCTTCTATGACCTTACTGAGATTGAGAAGACGTGCCCGGGGTATCAGGAGTTCACCGGATTCCGTCAAACCGTTTCCCAGGTCAAGATAACGTGCACCGGTCCCGGTGTGGAGACGGTGTATTTTGTGGATTTGGACAACTTCGTGGTAACGGGTATACGCGTACCCTTGCTCGAGGGGGAAATACCGTAGGAACACGCAACGCCCGGTCTGGGCGTGATCGCGCAAACGCAAAACGGGGCGTGTTGTGAAGCAACCGTGCATTCACTTTCTCTTGGTTCTAGTCGCGGTGCTGAGCGGCTGCGGCGGACAGCCAGAAGTGGAAGCAACGCCCCAGCCTACTCCCTCCCTTGCTCCTCTGCCAACGCCGTCGCCTGCGTTGGCACTTGGCTTAAGGAAGCAGGGAATCGTCTTTCACGACCTCACGGAGAGCGAGCAGGTGTGCCCCGGCTTCGTGGAGATACTGACGCCGGTAGAGATCTCCCCAGAACAGATTTCCGACAGCTCTATGAATGTCATACGGCAAGTGCGCTTCGTCTGCACAAATGATGAGAAGGGAACGGTGTATTTTGTGGACACGAAGAACGGCAGTATCACCGTTGTCCGCAAGCAGCCGCCGGTCCCAGGGATGCCGTAAGTCGATGGTCAAGTCCTGCCGCCAAGGAATCCTGCTGCTCAGTCTCGTTCTGGTGTTGGCCGGTTGTCGGGGAGCACCGCCGCCAGCACCGACACCCTTGCCTACCCCAACTACGGCAGCCGCATCGCCTGCGTTTGTTCCTCCGCCGCAGCCCTGGCCCGAAGGCGTGCTCTTCTATGAACTAGAGGAACCGGAGCAAACCTGCCTCGGGTACCAGGAATACCTTTCGTTTCGCGAGACCATCACGCAAATCAAGATCGTCTGCACCCAGCAAGGTGTCGAGACCGTCTATTTCATCGACACAGAGAAGCAAGTCGTAACCGTGGTGCGCATTCCTATACCTCTGACCGTCAATCCGCAAAAGTAGCTGAATTAGTAGGTTTGGACTTACACCATGCAGACATGCGAAACATCGCACACTCACGCCCAAAACAGTTCCTCGATCTGTCATTCTGAGGAGCGCAGCGACGAAGAATCTAGAGTGCGGGGGTTCCTAGATTCCTCGCTGCGCTCGGAATGACATGAAACGCAGCCCTGCAAAGCCATCAAGTCTAGATGTACTAATTCCGAAAAGTAGGCCTGCCTTGAAAGTAGAGAGACGCACAGCAGAGAGCGGCAGTAGGGTGGATGAAGCTCTTGGTTTGGCGCAAAGAGAGTTCCACTGCGCACATTCGCCATGATGCAAGACGCGTTGGCTCTCTACAGAAAGTACTACGTGGATACGTGCTATGAACGGCTGGGGTTGTTCACACTCGTGGCTGATCGCTTTCCCAGCCGGAGCGCGCTCTACCCGGGCAGCTTCACCCACGTGACACCGGCGTTTGTCTACCCTTCTGCGTGCTTTGTGGACTCAGATAGGCGTGCTGTGCGCTTCTTTGCCGATCCGGCTGTGCGAGACTATGTGAACCGACGGAAGGTCTATGCGGAAGAGCCGCGCATCCGCTTTCACAAAGCTGATTATGTGCAGGAGTTGCCGGAAGCTGAGGAAAGCTACGATCTCCTCATTTCGCAGTACGCGGGATTCGTCTCGCAGCATTGCAAGCAGTACCTCAAGGTCGGCGGCATCCTCTTGGCCAACAACAGCCACGGCGACGCCAGCATGGCGTGGTTGGATCAGGATTTTGCGCTAGTAGCTGCCATCAATCGCCGCGGCGAGCGGTTTAGCTTGGTTGAGACGAATCTCGCTTCCTACTTTGTGCCAAAGCGAGATCACCCAATCACCCGGGAGTATCTGGAACGGACAAAGCGCGGCGTGGCGTATACGCGCAGCGCCTATGCCTACGCCTTCCGGCGAGTGCGCTAGTGCCACACCGAAAGAAACCTTGATTACGAATGCGTTGAACGTGAACTACCCAGGTCTGGGACCAGAATACTTGGGTAATCATGTGTACATGGAATATTGAAATGGGAGTCTAATTGCTCTCAATAGGTCGGTATGGGCGGCTTTCGATTGCCTGCCTGAATGAGAAACTTGCTTAGACGCTTGGACTTACTGGGGGGCGTAACTTAGCGGACGTGATAGTCTTCCGATCAGGCTGCGCCAGGCAGAATAGGCAGTAGCTATTCTTCAGTAACGAGCGCAGTTAGTCTGTCAACCAGAATCTTCACACGCAGGATGCCGCGTCGCACGGAATCGTCTGTTTGCCAACCTTCATAGAAGTTTTGATGCAGAGAATTGGCTACGTGAAAGAGATCATGGAGCTCAGGGTCTCCGGTTTCCTGCGAGACTTTCTTTACGTTTTCAAACAGGCGTGCGTGATTGTTATGTTCCCAGCCTCTTTGCTCGGCAGTGGCTTTCACGGCTTGCGCTGCCGCACCCCAAGCCTTTTCCGATGCCTGCAGCATGTCGCCTCTATCGAATTCCTCTTGCGCTTGCACGATGAATTGGCGGCTTGTTCTTATGTACCTCTCTGCGGACTTGCTTCTGCCATTGACCGCCATAGTAGCCTCCAAGATTATGTCCTTGCTTGCACATTATACCAAGGGCCTGTGAATTCAAGACATTCATGATCGCAGTTTAGGACGATAAAGGACACGCATAGGTGGGAGTCGCTACACCGGAGGAATATCCGTGTGAGAGGAAGTCGATCAGTGGGGCACCGCTCACAGAAAGAGATTAGGCGTGGGTGCGGTGTCTGCGCTGGCCCAGACTTTGCGGATGCGGTGGTTGAAGGAATCCGCAACGTAAAGGTTTCCGGCAATGTCCACTGCCACGCCGAGGGGGTAGTGGAGCGCAGCGAAGCCGGCCGCCCACCCGTCTCCGCTGTAGCCGAACTGGTCGCTGCCGGCCACCGTACTGATACTGCCGTCGGTTGTGACCTTGCGAACACGATGGTTGAACGTATCAGCAATGTAGAGGTTGCCTTGACGATCTACGGCTATGCCGTATGGGGCACGCAACGTGGCTTGGGTTGCCTGGCCGCGATCGCCGTTAAAGCCGGAACTGCCCGTGCCTGCGATGGTTGAGATGAGGCCGTCGGCATCCACCATGCGAATGCGGCGATTTTCCCTATCCACGATGTAGAGCTTCCCATCTGCGGAAACGGCCACGCCGCGGGGATTGTTCAGGCGGGCAAGCGTCGCCGGTCCACCGTCGCCGTTATAGCCGGCTGCGCCGGTCCCAGCCACCGTGGTGATGGTGCCGTCTGCCGCCAGTTTGCGCACTCGGTGATTACGCGTGTCGGCGATGTAGAGAGCGCCGTCGCTTGCTACGGCAATGCCGGTGGGAGAGGCGAGCAAGGCCGCGGTGCCAAGGCCGCCGTCACCGCTGAAGCCGGAAACCCCTGTGCCTGCTATCGTGCTGATAATCCCCTCAGACGTGACCTTACGTATGCGATGATTGTACGTATCGGCAATGTAGAGCGTGCCTGCACTGTCCACCGCCACGCCCAAAGGCAAGCGCAGGCGGGCATCGGCGGCAGTCCCGCCGTCCCCATCAGCGCCGGCCTCTCCGGTGCCGACGAGTGTTGTGACGTCACCGCTAGGCGAGATCTTCCGAATCCGGTGATTGAACGCATCCGCAACAAACACGTTTCCCGCGGTGTCTATGGCTAAGCTTGCCGGCGTGTTAAGTGTGGCCTGCGTGGCCGGGCCGTCGTCGCCACTGCCGCCCGCAACGCCGTTACCGGCAATAGTTGTGATGATGCTGTGGCGTGTGACTTCAGATACGTCCTGCACCTGTGCAAGACTGGCTGCATGGAGCACCGGGAGACCGAGGACAAGCAAAGACAGCGCAGAACAAATTAGAATAACAAGCGCGCGCAGTGACAGTGTGGGCATCGGTGCACAGGGTTGGGTTTGACGAAACATAGACTTTCGGCAAATACTGTGTTCAGAACTCACGTATACTCATGCTAATGTTGACTCATTATACGCCAAGCGTATTCGGCGGAGTAGGCGATAGGCTCATGCAGGGTGGTGAGTACAGATGAATAGACGTTACGTCGCCTCTGTCTTGTTAGGCTGCTTCTGCCTGTTGCTCGCAGCATGTGGAGAGGATGGGCCGGTTGAAGAAGCGCGTCCGCTGCCTTCCCCGCAGGTCACCCACACGGTTGCACCCACTGCGACCCCAGTCCCACCGACGCCTTCGGCGACGCCGACGGTTGCCCCAACGTCACTACCGGCTACACCAGAGGTAACTCCTACCCCTGCGCCAACGCCTAGTCCCGGCCCAACGCAGGTACCCACCTCCACGCCAAGTCCGATAGCTACTCCTACGCCAGCGCCTACACCGGAGTTCACCCCGACGCCGGAAGCAACGCCTTCTCCATCCTTGGATTCGGCGCTTAACTTCACAGGCGTCCGCGTGTTACTCAACGAGCCCAGCCAAGTACAGGCGATCTTCTCGCTCCGCGACCAAGACGGAAACCCCACCATCTTGCCTGCGGCGGAGCTGCAACGCGCTACGCGCATTTTCGAGCGCGCAGACGGTACGAATGAATGGGAGGAAATCGACTATACGGAAACCAACTTCTTCGTACATTCTGCGGAACGGTTCGCGCTGGAGGTGGTGTTCGTTCTAGACTTCACGCGCAGCATGACTACGTGGCAGTTACCGGACGGCACGGCAGGCAGCACGCTCATGCGGCAGGCGCTTGAGAGCGCCCTCGAACGCTTCCCGGAAGCCCATCGCGTGGGCGTTGTTGCGTTTCACGATCGGAATGCGGAGCCGGTGATTCTCGCTTTCCCAACGACGGATAGAGACCTGACCCGCACGGAGGTTGCGCGATTTGCCGATTCCGGCTTTGATTCCGGCTCCAGCCGCCTGTGGGATGCTGTTGAACGCGGCCTTGACCTGTTCTCGGCGCAGGCGGAAGCGGCTGCCGACGTAACCCGCGCCTTGGTCTTTCTCTCGGACGGCCGGGACACCAGTAGCCTGCGCACCCGCGACGAGGTCGCGCAATTGGCGCAGGAGAGCGGAGTCCAACTCTACCCACTCGGGCTTGGGGATGTTTATCAAGAGCCGGGCCTGCGAGCAATGGCAACCGCGACGAACGGGGCCTACTACGCAGTGGCCGAATTGGCGCAGCTTGAGGCGCAATTTGATGCGCTGGTGAACGACTTTGCCGGTCAATACAAGCTCAGCTACACAACGCTACGCCGCAGCGGATCGTACGCGGTACGGATAGAGACAATTCTGGACGGCACCACCGGTGTCTTTACCAGCAAGTCGCTGCCTTTCGGTGAAATCTACAGTCCGGATACACAGGGCCGTATCGCGGTTGATCCCCCTACGGTGGACGTAGAAGAGCAGACCGCAACCACGTTTGTGCGCGCCCTCCACGTGCCTCGCAATATCCGGCATTTCCGCTTTACGCTCGCTATCGACCGGCCTGCCACGGTCTCGCTCTTATCGACGGAAGAAGGCGGGTTGCTGGAGGGATGGGAGCTCTTGCCGCCGGATAGCGTGGGTTACTGGCAGGCCACCGGGACGACACCGCTGCCGTTCGGCAATTTCGGCCTGCTCTTCAAGGTGGTCGTGACCGAGGTGACTGCGGAGGACTTTGCTATACCCATCACCTTCGATAACAGCGGGTATGCCGGTAATAAGCATTTCCTAGTCGTGTCGGGTGGTGACGAGGAACGGCTGGCGCAGATCGCGTTCGCCAGCCTACGCGATGAAAACTGGGAAATCTACGCGATGAACGCGGACGGCGGCGATCTTACACGCCTAACGGAGGACCCGGCCAACGACGTTGCTCCCGCCTGGTCGCCCGACGCGCGTCGCATTGCGTTTGCCAGCAACCGCGCCGGGAACTTCGACATTTACGTGATGAATGCCGACGGCAGCGAGGTGACGCAATTGACTGACGACCCCGGCGATGACTTTGCGCCCCGCTGGTCGCCCGACGGCCGTAAGCTGGCCTTCTACAGCGAACGGGAGAGCAACGTCGACATTTACGTGATGAATGCCGACGGCAGCGCTCAGACGAGAGTCACGTTCGACCGCGGGCGCGATCTTGCGCCAACATGGTCGCCCGACGGCGTG
Source organism: Chloroflexota bacterium (assembly GCA_965219505.1). Classification (GTDB taxonomy): domain Bacteria; phylum Chloroflexota; class UBA11872; order VXOZ01; family VXOZ01; genus VXOZ01. The sequence continues at coordinate 505,106 of OZ244775.1, forward strand.
AGAATTGCCTTCACCAGTGACCGCGAACGGAATTTCGATATCTTTGTTATGAACGCCGACGGCAGCCAGCAAACGAGGCTCACGAGTGACCGCAACGCGGATACTGCTCCGGCCTGGTCGCCGGACGGACATAAGCTGGCCTTTACCAGTAAGCGCGTGGGGAATTGGGAGATTTACTTGATAAACGCCGACGGCACAGAGTTGGCCCGACTGACGAACCACCCGGCCGACGATTTCGCCCCCGCGTGGTCGGCAGACGGGAACAGACTGGCCTTCTACAGCATTAGAAACCTGAACTACGAAATCTATGTGATGGACGTTGCCAACGGCAACGTCACACGCCTCACCGATCATTCAGCCCTCGACGCCGACCCGGCATGGTCGCCTTAGAGGGCGATGGTATTGGACCCGCGATTGTTCGTGTTGTTCCTTCTCTGAGATGAGCTGTGATTGCTATAGAAACCGGCAATGAGTCGGTTCGTCATTCCCGCGAAAGCGGGAATCCATCCTTTCCTCAACGTTTGCATTTTTTCTCCGGCGGGGGCTTGCCCCCGCGCTGCAAATCTACTGCAGATACTGTCCGTTCGCTCTTCGACAGGCACAGCACGAACGGTGACTAAGCCAGCACGGCCCAATGAGCCTTGGGGCTTCAGGGAGCCCTGCTCCAGTTGGGGAAGCCTTTGCGATTGCCGCATATTACCCCTCACCCTTCGTTTCGTGATACCGTATACTGCGACTGTCTTGCATTATGGGTAAAGCGCAAATTCCCATTAAAGAACGTCGGCATATAGGAGATCTTTGTGTGAACCTTGGCCGGGGGCAACGAGTCAAATCCAATGAGTTTGAATGCCCCTCCCCCCGACCAAAAGAAATCCCCTCTCTCACTGGGAGAGGGCTAGGGTGGGGGTGGCTTCAGTCTGCCTGAGACTAATGCCGCCGGTTACGCAAAACTACGCAAGGGTCTTCTCCAGGACATGCTGAATAGGACCGCACAAAGAAGAGGATGAACCCATGCGTTTTGCGAATCGGATTGCCAAGTTGCCGCCGTATTTGTTTGCCGAAGTAGATCGGCGCATTGCGGCCAAGCGGAAAGAGGGCGTGGACGTTATCTCATTGGGAATCGGCGATCCCGACCTGCCCACGCCGCAGCACGTGGTCGATGCGCTGTCTGCCGCCGCGGCCAAGCCCTACACCCACCAGTACCCGGAGTATGAGGGCTTGCCGGCGTTTCGGGAAGCCGTGGCAACATGGTACGGAAACCGGTTTGGGGTGAAGCTCGACCCTGAGACCCAGGTGGTTTCGTTGATTGGCTCCAAAGAGGGCATCGCCCATTTTCCCGTGGCGGTGGTAGACCCCGGCGACGTGGTGTTGGCGACCGATCCCGGCTATCCGGTCTATAACACCGGCACGCTCTTTTCCGATGGCGAGACATACTATGTGCCGCTGCGGGCGGAGAACGACTTTCTGCCGGACCTCGCCGCCATCCCCAATGACGTGATCAAGCGTGCTAAGCTGCTCTGGATTTGCTACCCGAACAATCCAACGGCAGCGGTGGCGCCGCGCTCGTTCTTCGAGGAGTGCGTGGCATTCGGCAAGGAGCATGACCTCATCATCGCCCACGACGCGGCCTACACCGAGGTGTGTTTCGACGGCTACAAGCCGCTGAGCTTCTTGGAGGTGGACGGCGCCATGGACGTGGGCATCGAATTCCACTCGCTCTCCAAGACCTACAACATGACCGGCTGGCGCATCGGCATGGCCGTGGGCAATACTGACATAATCGAAGCGCTCGGCCGCGTGAAGACGAATATCGATTCCGGCATCTTTCGGGCCGTGCAGGAAGCCGGCGTAGTGGCCCTTAATGAGACGCCCCAGTCATGGATCGACGAGCGCAACGCCATCTATCAGGAGCGCCGCGACCTGATTCTAGACACTCTGGAGTCCATGGGCCTGGACGCGCAGCGGCCCCAGGCCAGCCTCTATGTGTGGTCGTCCACACCGGCGGGTATCTCCGCCATAGATTTCTCCGTGCGGCTGCTCGACGAGGCGGGTATCGTTATCACTCCGGGCGTCGGCTTCGGTGACGCCGGCGAAGGCTACTTCCGCATTTCCCTGGCCTGCCCCACCGACCGCCTGAAAGAGGCGCTGGAACGGTTGGCTGCGGTGAAGATTTAGGGAGACTGCAAGTAGGCTAGTCCTTGTCTCTCACGTAAAGAGGCGCGGGACAAGCCCCCGCGCTACACTTTGACGGTCATTCCGAGGAGTCCTTCGGCAGGCTCAGGATAAACTTCGTGACGAGGAATTTCGTGTACGCAAGGCTCTAGATTCCTCGCTGCGCTCGGAATGACACCGAGGGTCGAATAGCAAATAGGGTCCAGAGTGGCAGCAAGGGTTGGAGTTGCTGAACGATGCTCGAATCCGCAGGACCGAGCCGGTAGAAATCGGAACATACTCTAGATAGATTTCGACCAATTGAATTTGATCCAGACAACCGCTCACAGGAGTGAACAATGAACACCCCGCCTGAAACCTTTATCCGCGTACAATCTACTTTGTTGGTAGCGTTTGTGAAGGACTGCTTTCTGGCGGTTGAGATGTCTGATGAGCACGCGCAGCAGATGGCCGGGTGGCTGACGGCCAACGACCTGCGCGGTGTCTTCAGCCACGGCACGCGCCAGACGGTCGCCTACGTCGGTCTCTTCCAAAGGAAGGATCTCAACGTTGCGCCCGACGTGCGGGTGGTGCGCGAGACCGCGGTCACGGCTACCGTAGACGGCGACGGCGGTTTGGGCTACTTTCCCTCGTTTGCGGCGGCGAATCTCGCGGTGCAGAAGGCGAAGGAACACGGCGTGGCCAACGTGATCACGCGCAACCACGGGCACTTTGGCGCGGCGGGACTATGGTCGCGCGTGATTGTGAGCGCCGACCTTGTGGCCTACGTGACCTCCGGCGCGCAGTTGCAACTCCAGCCCGGCGCGCCGCATCGCCACGCCGCCGGTGGTTCCCCCATGAGCTTTGCCGCTCCCGGTGGCGAGGAACCGCCGATTGTAATCGACTTTGGCGCCGTCCATGATCTCTACGATGGCGAACCGCACGTCAGGGCCATAGAGATGCTGGCGCCCAGTGCCACCTACCGCAGCATCGGCCTCGGCTCATTCTGCCAGATTCTCGGTGGATTTCTGTGCGGTGTCCCTTCCGCGCCGGAACGCGCGCAGCGGGAATGGCCCGGCGCGAACCAAGGTTCGTTTATGACCGCCCACGACGTCAACCACTATATGCCGCTCGATCAGTTCAAGCGCGAGGTGGACGATTACATCCGCCAAGTACGGGAGCTCGTGCCGATTACCAACCAGTCGGAGGCGGAAGTCGGCGGCGGCATGGAGGCCAAACGCGAACGCCAATGGCGCAAGGAGGGTGTACCCGTTGGCCCCGAGCACGCCGAGGCCCTGCAGGAATTGGGTCGAGAGTTGGGCGTAGACGTGCCTTTCTAGGAGAAGGCCCCAATTTCCGTGGTGGTAATGCGCAGTAGTACTTAGTCTCATTCATTCGTTGCTGGCACCTTCAATACATGCGTCATTCCGAGCGAAAGCGAGGAATCTAGAGTGTCATGCAAAAGCCTCCCAATAGTAGTGAGACAGCATCCCCGTTGCCCTGCGGCTTCGATGGGAACCGACTAAGTTCAGCGGATACACCTAACCCTCTCCCACGGGAGACCTTTGCGTAACACTGCCAAACAGCTGGAAATGCGCCAGATCGGCACCTCTATCCCCTCACCCCGACCCTCTCCCCCGGAGACTGTCTCATAATTGCCCTTACCGAGGTATACTGCTGTGCAGAGAAGCTAAGTGAGGTCTTGAGATAGACTTGTGTTGCTTTCTGGGCGTCGCATCAAGCCTTCTCAATACCGTTTCCATCACTTTTACCACTCTGTCAATACAATCCGCCACTTGGCTGCGTTCCTCATTTGACCTATCGTGCTCTGTAGCGGAATTATGAGACTCCCTCCCCGGGAGAGGGAGTATTTTTGACCCTCTGGCAGAAGTTACGCAAAGGTCTCCACGGGGAAAGGGAACAGTAACTTCCGAACAAGGCTAATCGTCGCTACCTTTTGCTGGTAGTAATGAATCTGCGGTAGGTCCAAACTGTGGCATGATGGTACTGCGGGGTGTGATGAAGCGTCTGCGCGGTTGGTTGAGAGGAGGTTGACGTGGGGAAACATACGCTAGAGCTATCCGTCCGCCATGTCTTACACGAGCCGAACCCGCCGCACCTACCGTATCGGGAAGAGCACTTCGGCTACGTGCACCTACCGGTAAGTATTCCGCCGGAACAGGCGGCGCTGGTGCTGGTGGACTGCTGGGACCAAATCATCGTGGAGAGCTTTCAGGAGCGCGCCGAACGGATCTGCGAGACGACGATTCGCCCGGTGCTGGAGACGTCGCGGTCGGTCGGCATGACGGTGGTTCACGCGCCGTCGCCGCCGGTGGCTAAGAAGTTCCGCCATTTTTGGCCGGAGGATGCGGCGGACAAGGAATCGCCGGTGAAATCAGACAGGCAAGATTGGCCTCCCCCCGTTTTCGCTCAACGCCAAGGGGAATGGGCGCACCTGCAGGCCCGGCGCAGCGGGTTGCACCAGGAGCAGCTCGACCGCATCGACCGCGACCGCTCCATCCATCCGGCGGTGTTGCCGCAGGCAGGCGACTACGTGATTGCCACCGGCGACCAGCTCCATGATCTTTGCCGCGAGCACGGCATTCTCTACCTCATCTACGTGGGGTTTGCCACCAACATCTGCGTGCCTGACCGCGACTACGGCATGCGCGCCATGCGCGAGCGCGGCTACGCGCTAGTGCTCGTTCGCGACGCCACGACCGGCGTGGAAGCTAGCGATACGTATCCCACTCTTGCGGCCACCAGTGTGATGATTCACCAGTTCGAGTTGAGGGACATCGCGGGGACGATTTCGTCGGATGCGTTCTTGTCTGCGCTGGAGGGTGAGTGAAATCGGATACTCTGTCGTCGTCTGCCCGTCATGCCATACGGACATCCATGCCGGACACCCGATTAAGCAGAGCGTACACGTCGAGTAGGTGCCAGAGATTGTGAAACATTAGGTAGTGTGCTAGGCTGCTGCCGTTCATTCCCATCTAGGAGAAGAAGATGCTCACAAAAGCCACGTTCAAGATCGTAAGCTGGGATGAGGAGCCGTTTGACGAACCAGAGGATGGGCCGAAGCTGACCCGGGCGCACGTGAGGAAGTCTTTCCACGGTGATCTGTCCGGGACAGGCAACCTCATGTATGTAATGACGCACCTCGACAGTGGGGTCGCCTCGTTCACAGGATTTGAGAAGGTTGTGGGCAGCTTAGGTGGGCGGACAGGCAGCTTCGTGCTGCGTCACACTGGGTCTTACGATGGAGAAAAGGCCACGGCGGAGTACGAGGTGGTTCCAGGGTCGGGTACCAACGAACTAGCCGGACTTTCGGGTACTGGCGGATTCTCTGCCGGACATGCCGAGGAACACGACATGACGTTGGAATATGAAGTGTAGCTCGCACCCAGAAGTCGGCTGATTCCTGGAATACCAAAACAGTCCAAACACGATACTTTGCAAGAGACTCTAGAGAGACGGATGACGCGAAAGTGTCACCTCCGGTTCGGAGGAGGGCCGACGGGAAAGTATTCCGATTGCTTTGAGTAACTCGCCAGCGGCCTACTCTACCAACGTTCGGCAGGAAGCTGATAGTTTCTTACAGATTACCTCTTGCTAAATGTTGCCCAGCCAGCGCACGAATCCCTCCGAGCACCAGTAGGCCGGGTCGCTCTCCGCCAGCGCGATCCATTCGTCCACTACCGGCCGGATTCGCATGTAGCGCAGCCGCGCGGAACCAATTCTCCCACAGTGAAGTAGTCCCTTCTCCGCGAAGAGTTCTTCTGCGATCAGGCGCTTGTCGGTGCCGATGCCGGCCCAGATGCCATTGCGCGTCCAGCCGCGCACCTGAGCAAGCAAGCCCTCACGCCGGTCGGGCGCGGCGCGCGCCAGTGCCCGGTGCACCAGGTGGGTCTCGACAAAGTGCACCATCGTGAGGCGCTGGCAGTTTACGCCGATGAGGCAGTAGAAGACATTCCAAGCGTAGAACCGCTGCCAGGGACTCTCTACGGCGAATGCGCCGGGTCCCCAGGGACTCTCCCGCAGGCCCGCTTCACCATGATTTGCGGTGAGTGCTGCGGCCCGCGCGCCGATGGCGGACACCGAGTGCGTGTAGTGGTTGCTGCGCTGCGCTTCCGTCCGACGGCGAAGGGTCTCCGGAATCAGGCCGCAGTACGTGGGTGTAGTTGCGATATCCCAGAGGTCCCATACGCGGCGTTTCTCGCGCAGTTCGCGCCACTGGCTTAGCGTGGGCACGGCGACAGTGCCGGTCGGCCCCACCGCGTCCAGGAAGCCGTCGATAACGGCATCCGCGCCGCCGACCACGGTGCCCATGCTGCTCAGGGAGCTATGGAACAACACCGTATCGCCTGCGCTCAGACCCGTTGCGCGCAAGGCGTCGGCCACGCCTTCCCGCGTAACGAGAATTGAGGGATCGCCCGGCTCGTGGTCCATGTAGCCGCCGGCTGTTGCCTCAACCTCCACCACAGACTTTTGCCGCTGGGCGGCACGCTCCGCGCTATTCCTCGACTCCACAGGCAGCGTCCTTTTCCGCTCGGCCTAGCAGCGTTCTTGCGAGTAGCATAGTCTCGATCAGTGCCGTTAGCCTGCGAGTTCGCTGGCTGGGGGGACGATTTCGTCGATGGCAGTGCATTCCTCTTCCGTGAGCGTGACCTCAAGGGCGCCAAGATTGTCCTGCAGTTGCTCCAACGTGCGCGGGCCGATGATGGGAGCGGTGATGCCGGGTTGGGCAAGCAGCCAAGCAAGTCCAAACTGGCTCAGTGTGATGCCTCTCGCGCCGGCCATTGCTTCCAAGGCTTCGAGCGCATCGAAGTGCGGCGCATAACTTGAGGCGCCAAAATCCATGCTGCGGTCCGCGAAACGCGAATCGGCAGGAGCAGCTTCATTGCGGCGGTATTTGCCCGTGAGCCAGCCGCCTGCCAAGGGGCTGAAGGGCACGACACCGATGCCGTACTTGCGGGTGAACGGCAGCACCTCCGCCTCGATGGCGCGGTTGAAAATGCTGTACGGGGGTTGCTCAGAGACAACGGGCGCGAGGCCGAGGCGATCGGAGGTCCACATGGCCTCGCAGAGCTCCCAACCGGCAAACTTCGAGGTGCCGAAATAGAGGATCTTGCCCTGACGCCGCAGGTCTTCGAGGGTCCGCAGCGTCTCTTCGATCGGCACATCGGGATCGGGCCGGTGAAGTTGGTAGAGGTCGATGCGGTCGGTGTTGAGCCGCCGCAAGCTGGCATGCACCTGTTCCATGATGTGGTAGCGGCTAGTGCCCCGGTCGTTCGGACCGTCGCCCATGGGGTGGAATACTTTCGTCGCCAGCACCACTTGGTCGCGGTGATCGCTAATGGCTCGGCCGACAATTTCCTCGGAGTAGCCCCTGGGTTCAGAGTAAGCATTTGCCGTGTCTATCACGTTGATGCCGGCTTCGAGCGCGGCGTTAATCAACGCCGTCCCGTCCTCTTCAGCAATACGCGTGTTAAAGTAAGCGGTGCCCAGCCACAACGGCGAAACTTTGACACCGGCACGTCCTAGATTGCGATACTCCATCGGTTTGGCTCCTTTTGAATTCGCTTCTTTCATTCCTATAAGGATAGCGTCTTAGAGTGCTTTTCGCTAAGCGGCGAGCGCCGGGTGCGCGCGCAATATCGCAGCCAATTTCGTAACAGGATTTTCACGTTCCGGGGATAAGGCAAGTCAGTTGAGTTGCGGCTCATGGCAAGTAGGGGCATGGCATGCCGTGCCCCTACGCAGTCGAGGCTGCAGCGAGAAGCCCTCAGTGCATTCTACCGGGATGGAAGCCGGGGGATGGATTCCCGCTTTCGCGAGAATGACGAAAATGACCGTCTTCAACTTTCCACGGCATTAACTGGATTGACGAATCTGTCAACGAATTAGTCAACACTTACAGGAAGGTAGGAGTGGAGCTTTTCTTGTTCTTGGCTAAAGTGACGAACGGCAATAGCTGTCAACAGAATCATCGGCTCCTTTAGGAATCACAGGAATCTCTCAATGCGACCCATTGCATGGAATCTAGGGCCTTCGGTTACAGCTCGAATGCGCAACTAGCGTGCCTGCGGGTTTCTATTCCCGCAAGACACGCTAGTTGTATTGCCCAAGTCCTGCACGTGATGAGAGCAAGTGCGCCGCTTATGCTAAGAGCGCGCTTTCTTCACATCACCGCCGGTGCTCTAAGCAAATTCCGCGATGAAGTCGTCCATCGCCGTCTGGGCTTGCTCCTCGAACGTGCGCATACCTTCGGCAACCGTAACCTCATTGCGCATGATCGCTTGTAGATTCCTGCTCGTGATCGGGAGGATGGCGCCCGCGCCGGGCACACTCACGACGAAGCGGGCGCCAACCATCTCATCAATGGCGAGCTTGCGGAGCTTGTCATCGCCAATGTAGGCATCGCTCTGCGCCACACCCTGGCGGACCGGGATGCGGTCCATGGCCAGCGACCAGCGCAGGTTCACGTCGGCGCCGTACATGAAGTCGGCCCAGGCGAAGCCGCCGTCGGGGTTGCTGCTGCCGTTGGGCAGGCAGAACGCCCAGTCGCCGGAATAGGTGGCTGGCAGGGCGGTGCTGGAATCCAGCGCCGGATATGGCCCAAAGTCGTAGTTGAGGCCTTCGGCGTAGGGCGCCATGGAGGCACGGGTAGCGTTGGTCAGATACATGTAGGTATTGCCGCCGCTGCCGTACTCTTGCAAGCGGTTCTCGAAGGTGCCGTGGAACTCGCGGACCTTGTTGTAACCACCCTGACCGTCAAGGACTTTCTTGAGCCAGGTCACGGTATTGATGGCGAGATCATTGTTGACCTGGATCTTCGTCCGGTCCGGGCTGAGCATCTCACCGCCCTGCTGCCAGTAGCCGACCATCCAGGTGTGGATGCCGCCGGAGCCGCGGAAGGGGTCCCAGCCGAGACGGGCGATGTTGTCGCCCTCGGTCTTGTGCACCTTGAGCAGTGCTTCGTCCATCTCATCCCGGGAGGCCGGCGGTGTTTCGGGATCTAGGCCTGCTTCCAGAGAGTGGTCGACGTTTAGATAGATGATGCGGGCGTCGATGCTATAGCTGATGCCATAGGTCTTACCCGCCCACTGCATGCCCTCGTACTTCCCCGGCCAGAGATCGTCCAATGGCACATTGGCAGCGGAAGCAATATAGGAATCGAGCGGGCGCACGAGCTCCAGCAGACCCCACTGGGGCTGGATGTAAGACTGCGTCTTGGAGTTGTCCGGCGCGACACCTGCCGCTACCACGGTCGGAATGTCGCCAAAACCGCCGTTGCCGCGAATGAGCGGCACCAGCGTGTAGTTGGTGGTCTCGTCGAATTCCGCGCGGATCTGCTTGGGGATTTCCTCCCTATCGAAGTCCCACGGCTTAATGCCGGTGTACCAGAAGACGACCGGCGACTTCTCCATCATCGCGTCTTTGGCCTGGCCATCGCCCTCAGGCGCGGCTGCTTCCTCCGCCGCCCCCGTGCCCGCTTGCGCGCCGCACGCCGCAAGCAGCGCACCTGCGCCCGTCAGGGCAGCCGTGCCAAGGAAATGTCGTCTAGACAGTGATGCCATCGTGTTCACCCCTCCTGGGTTATGAACTACAACCGAATACTCTCTGCACCCTATTGAGAGGTAGGCGCTGTCCGTGGCGAGTTATTTCCCACTCTTGCGCACGTCTCCCCAAGAATGCTTGATAGTAATTCTAGACACATTGCGCGTCAATTTGCAAGATGTGGGTGGAACGCAGGGCTCTGAGTGTCGAACGTAGTGTCGACCGCCAGGGAGAGCAAGGTCTTCAGGGGTAAGGGACAAGCCAACATGCCCTGCTACCGGAGCCATAGGTACCGATGTGCACGAAGGTGATGCCTGGTATGGCGGAGAGGCGGCTGTCAGGTACTTGATAACGTTTGGAAAGGTAGTATCATTGGAGCAACAAGGAGCGACTGGAACGTCGTGCTGAAGACTCGTTGCTATAGGATTTGTCGGTTAATACAGGTGAGGAAAGATTCATGAATGTTAAGACGACAGACTCCAGCGAACCACCCGATTTCCCGCCGTTTGAAAGAGCCCGCGACTTTCGCGTGCGGCATGAAACGTTGGAACGCATCCGGGCGGGGCACCAGGTCATACTCGACGAGATCAAACCCACCAAGGCGCAGATCAACCGAGGCTTGGAACTGCATTACAACAGTTTCGTCGCTGACGTCCAAGGGTCGGTTCAGATGAGCTCAACGCATGGCATTCGTGGAGACCGGCTGCAGGCAGACCTTGAACCAATCCGCAAGGAGTTGTCCCAGCAGAACCTGGACCCCGATGAGTTTCAGCGCCGCGTGGACGCAATCCATTTCAATTGGAAGACATTCGAATCGGCTTTCGATGAGCAGTGGATCGAGGAGTCAAAAGCGCTGTACCAGATTGCCGGGGTTGACCTGGGCGTCTCGGACGTCGCCGGTCCCGAGGAGAATACCTTTGCAGCGGCCTTGAACCGCGTGAGTCGCATCAACTTCGTCTATGAACGACGTAACGACCTCATGCGTGTCGCCGGGGTCGAAGACATCGAAAGAGGAATTCGCAGCGGGAAGCCGAGTGTGCTGTTTCACCTGGCCGGCGTCGGCTGTTTCGCGGAAACGGAAGACCCTTTAGGAAACCTAGACCTGTTTTATGCTTTGGGTGTGCGGATGTCCCAACTCACCTACATCCAAGACAACGGGCTCTGCTGTTCGTATTTGCAGGAGCATGATACCGGCCTGACGCCGCTCGGCAAGCAGGTCGTGCGGCGCATGAACGAATTGGGCATTATGGTGGACCTGGCCCATAGCGGCGAACAGTCGTCGTTTGACATCATTGAAGCCTCAACCGAACCGGTGATGATCAGCCACACGGGGTGCCGGACTATCTACGATGACTCGACGAACAGAGGGTATCTGGAAAAAGTATTCGCGCAGCCGTACGCCAGCGGCCTGACCCAACCGAGCAAACCGGGCAGCCGCAACGCGAGCGACGAGAGTCTCAGGACTGTGGCCGAGAAAGGCGGGCTCGTCGCGATGTACTCCATCGACTACATGCTCGGAACAGGCCCGGAATCCTTTCATGCCTGGTATCGCCATCTGGAGCACGCGATCGGTGTTGCCGGCATCGATCACGTTGCCATCGGCACGGATAGGACCTTCTTTCCCGGCTGGCAACCCGGGCCGCTGGACTGGACGAATTGGCCCTACTGGACCGTCGGGTTAGTCTGCAAGGGGCACTCGGATGCAGAAATCCAAAAGATAATCGGCGGCAACTTCCTGCGCTACGCCCGTAAGGTGCTTGATAAACGCCCTTGGGGGGCGTTCATGTAACTCCCAGGAATGGGAAACGGTGGGCGTACCCTGGCGCCGGAGCGATACAGTCTCGCAGCGCTAAGTCGGCTCGAAGTGCATAGCAATGACGAGCGCACCTGTCGATAGGCAGGTGAATTGGTTGAGAACTGGTGTCCATGTTCTTGACATAGCGCGTAGAGGGAATTAAACTTCTAACATTGACGAGCAAGAGATACTTTACATCTCGAAAGCGTTGATATAAGAAATGTCGGGTGGAGTCGCTGCCGGTTTGCGGGAAGCTTACGGCTTGCAGCAATAGCTAGCGCACGCCCGGTAGAGTAATGTCACACATAGGAGATGGCAACATGTTGCAGATGAGTAGACGGCAGATACTGGCGGGAGTTGGCGTAGGCATTGGCGCAAGCGTGCTCGCTGCCTGCGGGCAGGTGCAGACGATGCCTGCGGCGGAGGCGCCGGAGGGTGATGCGGACGCGGCGCCAAAGGAGCCGGCAGGAATCACCGGCGTCTTTCACGTGTGGGGCTATCGCTCCCAATACCTGCCGGGAGTGGTGCTCAACGAGTTTGAGGAAATGCATCCGGGAGCCGTGGTCGTGCAGTCCCAGCCGGCCGGCAATTTCCGTGGTGAGAAATTCCCGGCTGCGGTGGCGGCCGGCGCGCCGCCGGCGCTCATGCAAGGCTTTCTCGATTTTGTCGCCATGTACGTTGACCGGGGTTTCCTGGCGGACCTGGGACCCGCGGCCAAGGCGGGTGACTTTGGCGATCTGGGCGCGTACCTCCCCGGTATCGTCGAGGCCGGCACCTTTAGCGGTGTGCTGCACTTCCTCCCCCACCGGCAGAGCGTGAACATTCCCCTCTACAACATGGATATGTTCGAGAACGCCGGCATAAACGAACCGCCCACTCAGTGGGATGACGTGGCGGAGATCGCGCGACAATTGACCAAGAAGAATGCGGACGGCTCCGACCAGTTCGGCCTAACCGTTACGACCAGTAAGAACACCCTCAACTCGTGGTTCAACCCGGTGCTCTGGCAGGCCGGGGGCGAGTTCTTTGCGGAGGACGGCCGGACGGTGACGTTTGATTCAGATGCCGGTCTGGAGGCGCTGCTCTTCTTGACTGATCTCTTCAATAAAAAGATCGCCTCAGAGGGCACAAAGCCGTACTTCGAAGGATACGGCGCCATGATCAATGCCCGCACGCCCACCCATGTAAAGCGCCCCTTTGACAACGGCAACATCCCCTGGCTCGCGGCCAGTCCCGCCTGGCAGAAGGAGAAACAGCTCGGCTTTGGCTCGCTCTCAGGCTGGGTGGTGCCGGAAAGCCCGCAGTCCGATGCGGCGATACAACTGCTGGCGCATACCCTGAAGCCCGAAAACGTGAAGGCGTTCCTCAAGCTCGTGTTCCTGCTGCCGGTGCGCAGCGACATTGAAGTGGACTTCGTTGACGAAAAGTACAATGGCTGGATGCCGACGTTCATCGAGCAGAGCCAGAACATGCACTATGACATCCCGCACCCGCACATCCGGGCTATCATGCCGCTCGTCTCAGGGGAGATGTATAAGGCGATTGCGGGGGAGGTTACGCCGCAGGAAGCTATCAGGACCGCAGGTCAGATAGCGAACCAGTACCTGGCAGACAATATGAGCTAGTAGCTGGCTCTCGTCTCCAGCAAACCGGACAAGAGCGAGAACCTTCACGCTGAGGATCGTTCTGTACCTGTCACGGGGCCGCGATCCCCCGTTGTGCGGAAGCGTGCAACGGGGGATCGATGGGTCGACAATGTATGCCGCAGCCATAGGGCCTCTGATATACTTCGACTGAGGGTCAGGTATTGACTATTCCAAAGCCTAAGCATCTCGCGCCGGAATACGGCGATCAGTTCAAAGATCGGAGCGTGGCCGACGCCTACGTCAACTATCCGCCATACGCTGCCGAGGTCTTCCAGGTGGTCGACGGGCTGATACAGGATGAGCCGCGCATTGTGCTGGACGTTGGGTGCGGGACCGGGGACGTAGCGCGACCGCTGGCGGCCCTGGTGGAGCGAGTCGACGCCGTGGACCCTTCGGCGGCCATGATCGAGGTTGGCCGCTATCGCGATGGCGGCGGCCGACCGAACATCAGGTGGGTCTGCCAGACCGCAGAGGAATTCGACTACGATACTCGCTACAGCCTTATTGTGGCTGGCGCAAGCCTCCACTGGATGGACTGGTACAAGGTCATCCCTCGCATGGCTGGCGCCCTATCCGAATGTGGCTACCTGGCGATTGTTGGTGGTCGTGGGATGGATACCGCCCCTTGGGTAAACGATCTCAACACGATCATCCCCAAATACTCGACGAATAAGGATTTCGAGCCATACAGTCTGCTCGACGAGCTTGAACGACGGCAGCTCTTTGCGGTCGTCGGCAGGAAGCGTACGGCGCCTCAGGAGTATTGTATGAGCGTCGACAAGTATGTGGAGCTGTTTCATGCGCGCAACGGCTTTTCGAGACAGCGCATGGACGCGCATGCCGCCGATGCGTTCGATGCTGCCGTCCGAGAGATCGTGACTCCCTTTGCGGCCGAGCATATCCTCACCTTCGACGTGACGACCGACATCACTTGGGGACACCCATTGGCCGGCACTCGCATAGACCATCACTAGAACTCATCTCATGAATACATTGCTCCGCGCATGTCTGCCCTTCGACAGGCTCAGGGCGAACGGAAGAGCCAAGATATCCGTTCTTGCTGAGCACTTCGGCAAGCACAGCACGGACGGTTTTAGGGGCTTCTCAAACAACCGCTAAGAAGATCATGAATAGGCTGTAAGGTGCTGCAAGGAGGCATATTTCATGGTAGCAACAGCGCTCATTAACGGCAGGATCATTGACGGCAATGGGGGACCGCCGGTTGAGAATGGTGCCCTACTCATAGTGGATAACCTCATCGAGGCTGTGGGTACCGATGTGGATATCCCGCCGGATGCCCAGGTCATCGACGTTAAGGGTAAGAGTCTCCTGCCCGGCATGATGGACCTGCACGTGCACCTTAGAGGTCCGTACCAATCACTGCAGAAGTTGCGAAAGTCGCTGCTGGCGGGTTTCACTACTATTGCTGAGGTTGCCGGTACGATGCCGCCCGCATCGACAGATTGTCGTCAAGCGATTGCAGACGGCTGGTTCCCGGAGTGCGCCCGGCTAATCGTGGGCGCGGTGGTGGACTGCACCAACGGGCACGTGCGCGGTCGGGTCGCGGATGGGCCCTGGGAAGTGCGGAAGGCCGTGCGCGAGATGGTGCAAGCCAAGGTGGACTTCATCAAGACGGCTGCCAGCGGCGGCTTCTGGGCGGAGGACGAAGAGACCTGGTGGCTGGACTACACCCAGGAAGAGCTGGATGCCCTGGTGAACGAAGCCCACAGCGTCGGGCGGCTCGTGGTGGTGCATTGCCACACGCAACCGGGTCTTGATATGGCCATTCAGGCCGGCTGCGATCAAATTCACCACGGCGCGCTCATCGACGAGAAAGCGCTGCAGGGGATTCTGGAGAACGACCTCTTCTTCGTGCCGACGCTTCGGGTCACCTCCCGGCAGAACATGGCGATTAAGTACGGCGCGGACCGCCCGTGGGAGACGCGCAAAATGGGCGAGGCGCACTACGTCCACCGGGAGGGAGTGCGCTTGGCCCACAAGATGGGTGTAAAGATGGGCTTGGGCACCGACTGTCCGAGCACGCCGCCCTGGGACATCTGGGACAGCGGCTTTGAACTCCAGGAGTTCGTCGGCTGCGGTCTCAGCCCCCTGGAAGCCATCGGCGTGGCCACGAAAGGGTCTGCTGAGGCCATGCAGATCGACGACCGGCTCGGCACGCTGGAAAAGGGCAAGTTGGCCGACGTGGTCGTGGTCGACGGCGATCCCGCCAGCGACATTCAGGACGTGGTGAACTACGCCAACGTGCGGTATGTCTTCAAGGAAGGCAGGCTCGCGGTGAGTAGAGACCCCGAACGGCCCGCATCCTCCCATCTGGAGACATATGCGCGCGACTTCACCCCAATCGACGAGCGCTTCACCGCCGACCCGGCCTGGGAAGCCGCGGCCGGCCTGAAATAGCGCGACTTCGACGCAGTCGCAGTCTTCGACGCAGTCGCAGTTTTCGACGCAGTCAGCGAGCACGCCGCCGCCTTACTCTGAGTCACGTAGGCTCCCATGCCTCTGACCATGCCAAGTGCCGCTGTGCGCTAGCAACGTGATAGTCTGCCCCACAGCAAGCGAACGAGCCCCTGTAAGCTATTGATTGCATGGGACAGGGTTAGGAAAGGATACGGCATGTCGATCTCAGTGCAGAAAACCGGTCTGCACGTGCTCAATATGCAGACGCGCATGCCATTTCGCTACGGCATTGCGTCACTGGTCGCGGTGCCCCATCTCTTTGTGCGCGTGGAGGCGGACATCAACGGCTCGCGGGAAGTGGGCCTTGCCGCGGACGGCCTGCCCCCCAAGTGGTTCACCAAGTATCCCGATACCTCCTTCAGCGACGACCTCGACGAAATGCTGGCGGTAATTCGACAGGCCTGCACCCTGGCGGAGGCGGCGCCGCCTGCCGACAGCGTTTTCGCCTTTTGGCTCCGGCTGCATGAGCAACAGGAGGCGTGGGCGGCTGGCACAGCCTATCCCCCTTTGCTCTGGGGTTTCGGCGTGAGTTTGGTGGAGAGGGCGCTGATCGATGCCTTCTGCCGGAACACCGGCACGCCCTTCGCCAGTGCGTTGCGTGACAATACGCTTGGCATTGAGTTAGGCGCGATTCACCGGGAGCTTGCCGGGTGCAGTCCGGCGGAGTTGCTGCCTGAGGAGCCGCAGCGCAGTGTCATCGTGCGCCACACGGTCGGACTGGCCGATCCCTTGACTGACGCAGAGATACCGGCAGCGGAGCGTCTGGACGACGGGTTGCCGCAGTCGCTCGCCGCCAGCATTCGCTGCTACGGGCTGACCCACTTTAAGATCCTGCTCAGCGGTGATGCTGCTGCGGATCTCAGACGGCTCCGACAAGTTGCCGACTTGTTGGAAGAGCACGTAGCCGGCGACTACGCCTTTACACTGGATGGCAGTGAGCACTACACAGAGATGGAGCCCTTTCGGCGGGACTGGAATGCAATTCTCGCGGAGCCATCACTTCATGACTTCTTGGGGCATCTGCTCTTTGTAGAGCAGCCGCTGCGGCGCGACGTGGCTTTGAGCCCGCAGGCTAAGTCTGAGTTGCTCGCCTGGTCCGACCGTCCGCCGCTGATCATCGATGAGTCCGACGGCGACCTGTCCAGCGTGGTGGAGGCGTTGGACTGCGGCTACGTGGGCGCCAGTTTCAAGAACTGTAAGGGCGTGTTTGGCGGCATCGCGAATGCCTGTTTGCTGGCACAGCGCCGCCGCAACGATCCGGGCGGGTTTTATGTGCAGAGCAGTGAAGACCTGGCCAGTGTCGGGCCCGTTTCAATGTTGCAGGACCTGGCGGTGCTGGCAAGTCTCGGCATCGAGCATTCCCAGCGCAACGGCCACCACTATTTTGCCGGTCTAAGCATGTTCCCCGCAGACGTGCAAGAGGACGCGCTTGCCAAGCACGCGACGCTCTACCGCCGCCATGACCGGGGCTATCCAATCTTGGACGTCCGTCAGGGCCGGCTGGATACCAGCAGTGTCGTGGCCGCCCCCCTTGGCTATGGTGTCGAACTGGATACGCGGCGTTTCACGCCACTGGAGCAGTGGACCGTCGAATCGCTATGAAGGATTGAAAGATATCCGTGTCCCATTTATAATCGGGCTGTACAAGGGTTTGGATGCATGTCTTAGGAGGATTAGCATGCGAAAGCTAGTATCTCGACGCACGTTTCTTGGTGGCAGCGCCGTTGCCGGTGCGGGGTTGCTGCTAGCGGCCTGTGGCACTGCTGCGCCCGCTGCTATGGAAGAGGCGCCCGCGGCTCCGGAGAAGAAGGAAGCAGAAGCGCCCAAGATGGCGGAGGCAACGGAGATCAAGTATCTCCACTTCTCAACGCAGAGCGATGTATGGGACAACGCCTACGACGGTATGTTCGCAGCGTTCGAGGAGATGCACGACGGCCTCAAGCTCAAGGTTGATATTGCGGCCGGCAGTTTTCCAACCTCGCTGACCGAAAAGGCGGTAGCGGCGTT
Organism: Chloroflexota bacterium; assembly: GCA_965219505.1. GTDB lineage: Bacteria > Chloroflexota > UBA11872 > VXOZ01 > VXOZ01 > VXOZ01. Next base: position 522,746 of record OZ244775.1, read on the forward strand.
TGCCAGCGGTGTTCCCTATGATGTCTACTACGGCTGGTTTGGCTATCTCAGTCAGTTTTACACTGCAGAGATGCTGGTGCCGCTCGACCCGTTCCTGGCCGCGGACCCGGACGTCAACCTGGATGACTTCCATGAATATGCCCTCGAGCGTATCGGCGGGCAGGCCTACGGCATTGCCTGGTTCACGAATGGCAAGGAATACTGGTACAATGCCGATCTCATTGCGGAAGCGGGCCTGAAGTCTCCGCGCGAGCTGGAGGCGGAAGGCAATTGGACTTGGGATGCGGTGCTGGAGATGGCGACGAAGCTGACGAAGACCGAGGGGAATCGAATCACCCGCTTTGGCACGCAGCCATATCGCTTCAATCGTACCGGCTGGTTCTGGATTCATCTCTTTGCCTGGGGTGGGGCGTGGTGGAACGATGACTTCTCGGCGCCCACGATCGATACGCAGCAGGCAGCGGAAGCCGCCCAGGATGCGCTGGACATGGTGATAAAGCATCGGGTGGCGTATGGCCTGACCCTGGGGAAAGAGCCGAATGTGGAGCCGGACTTCACGCAACAGACGGTTGCGGGTGTCATTACCGGCTCTTACTTTACCCGCACCATCAAAGCAAGGATCGAGACCCAGGAGGAGCCCTTCAAGGTAGAGCACACGCTGCTGCCGAAGGGCCCGGCAGGCCGCATGGCGGCGCAGTCCATCAACGCCAAGTGGATCAGCTCGTCAGCCACCGAGCCGGATGCCGGCTGGGAGTTCTATAAATTCGCCATCGGGGAGGACGCCATACCGTTCATCGCACAACTCGGTGGCAGCCGCTATGCGGCCAACAAGTCCATCCCGCCGTTCACCCAATACGAGTATGAAGACCCCGAGGTCTATGCGCAGACGGCGGCGATGAGCGTGGCCCACCGGCAAATGGTCCGCCAGTCCGAGCTGGACAAGCAGTGGGCGGATGGCTGGATCAGTCTGGAAGAAGGTAAGACCACCATTCAAGAACTGCTGGAAGAAACGCAGAGAGTGGCGGAGGTCCACCTGGAGGAAGGTGGCTGCGTCTGCTAAATACCTCTAGACCGTAATCGTTGGGGCCGGACATGCCAGTCCGGCCCTAATTTTACATTAAATCCTCCCTGGTTTTCTTGTATCGCGTTGGTGGCAGATGTGGGAGAGTGGCTGCGAGGATGGCGAATCCTTCCCGCCAGACCTGTCCGTTCACTGCAAACGGAGCGACGGCATTCCGGTTAATCACGTCATTCGTCAGGAAAGTGAGACATCCGGCCTGCTGGGCCTGCTCCTCAGTCTGCTGCTCGTGGAATTTCCCGTTGTAAAGAAATGCCGGAAGGGGCACGACATGTCGTGCCCCTTCCGGCATTCGGTCTGATGCAGCAGTGACTAACCGACGCGCGGCATGTCTCTACCACAGGCAGCCGCCTTTATTGATCCAGCCTTGTACCTGCTCTTGAGTCTTCGCCATGCCCTCGGCGACGGTGAGCGATCCCTTCACCATGGCGTCCCAGGTGGCGCGCCACGCGGCATAGAATTCCCTTTGCTGCAGCAATTGTGGTTCAGGCCTTCCCTCTTGCGCCATCTGCTTGTAGACATCGGGGTTCTCGAATGGATAGAGCGTCAGAGGCACTAGATGCTTGTCGGCATTGAAGCGGCCCTGGCCGAAGACGGCGAAATGCGGTTGGGCCGCGGCGCTCACCGTGTACTTGAGGAAGGCCCAGGCGCCGTCGACGTTCTTGGCGCCGTAGCCGAGGAGGATAGCGCTTGGCGTCATGACCGTTCCGCGGTCGCCGTTTGGGCCCTGCGGCCGGGGAGCCATGCCAATACTGAATAGGTCACGCGCCGCGATCCTCTCGTCGAATTGGCGCACGACGTCTGGTGCGTGCTCGACCATGCCTTGCGTACCGTAGAGGAAGTTGCCGCCGATGACGTTGTGCTTGGCAAAGAGATCAACGCAGTACTGCACCGCGTCCGTGAATTCGGGAGTATTGAATGTAGCCTCGGTGCAGCCTTCATCCCAAAGGTCTGCGCCCCACGCCCAGGCGTAGTACGGCAGATACGACGTGAACATGGGGAAGACCTGCAAGCCGCCAAATGTGATGCCACTGCCTGCGCGCTTGGTAAGCTTTACGGCGGCATCCAGCACAGCCTCCCACGTCCAATTGCCCTCAGCTTTCAGCGCCGCGGGCGTCTTCAGGCCGGCCTCTCGGAACTTGTCCGTGTTGAACCAGATCGGATGCGCGGCTAGCTGCCAGGCGAGTCCGTAGACAATGCCTTTGTGTCTGAGGACGCCGAAATCATAGAAGTCGTCCGGTGAGACATCTGTGTCTGTTGTCAGGGAGGGATGGATCGACTGGATGATGCCGGCGTCAGCGAACAGCGCCAGCCAGTCAATGAAGCCGTAGACCGCATCAAAAGTGAATCCGGCCGCCATGAATGTAAGCGCTCTGGAGGTAACGCTAGCGAAAGCGGAATCGATTACTTCCAGCTTGTATTCAGGGTGCTTGGCTTCGAAGTTGGCGAAGACGGCAAGCCACGAGTTTATCCACGTCTCGTTCTGGCCCCGCAGCACCATAAGCGTGCTAATGGTGGTCGGCCGCGAAGCTTGAGGAGTTTCCTGAATTCTGGTCTCTACTTGCGGAGCTTCACCGGATTCCTGCTCCATGGACTCTGTGCCGCACGCTGCCAAGGCCACCATGCCCGCACCGCCTGCAATTCCGCTGAGCAGGAACCGGCGTGTCATTCGCCTGCGGTCGCTTGCAATCGCATTGCCTCCTGCGTGCTTGACTGAGCTACTTCCCATAGAAAAGTATGGAGTTATAAAATCGAAACCGTCAAGTGATAAAGACAACAGTATTCTTAGATATCGTCCGTTTCGACCCCCGTCATTCCTGCGAAAGCAGGAAACCATCTTCTCTTCGAAACGAGCCCTGCAGGTTAGAGTGACGGAGGTCGTTTCGAGTACTTTAACAGGAACCTCAGGAATCACGTAGGGGCACGACATGTCGTGCCCCTACCGGTGTTTGGTCTAATGGAGCAGTGGAGCGCACCGCCGCGCTAAGAGCGATTAGCGCAGGCAGCCGCCTTCGTTGATCCAGCCCTGCACCTGTTCTTGGGTTTTCGCCATACCCTCGGCGACGGTCAGCGATCCCTCCGCCATGGCGTCCCAGGTGGCGCGCCACTCGGTATTGAAGTCGCCTTGCTTGAGCAATTGCGGCACCGGGCGGCCTTCGCTCGCCATCTGCTTGTAGTATTCGGCGTTTTCATACGGGAAGAGCGTCAGCGGCTCCAAATGCCTATTGGCGGTGAAGCGACCCTGACCGGTGGCAGCGACCTCCGGCAGCGCGTCGGCGCTCACCGTGTACTTGAGGAAGGCCCAACCGCCCTCGGGGTTCTTGGCGCCTTCGCCGATGAAGATGCCGATAGGCGTCATGACCGTAGCGCGATCGCCGTTCGGCCCTTTCGGCCGCGGCGCCATGCCGATCTCGAAGAGGTCGCGCGCCGTGATCTTCTCCTCGAACTGGCGCACGCCGCCGGTGGCGCGCTCGAACATGCCCAGGGTGCCCTCGAGAAAGTTGCCGCCGATTACCCTGTGCTTGGCAAAGAGGTCTACGCAGAATTGCACCGCGTCGGCAAACTCCGGGGTGTTGAACGTGGCTTGCGTGCACCCTTCATTCCATAGGTCCGCGCCCCACGCCCAAGCATAGTAGGGCAGGTAGGACGTGTGCGTGGGGTAGATTCGCAAGCCGCCAAACGCGATTTCATCACCCTCGCGCTTAGTGAGTCGCACGGCGGCTTCCAGCACGGCATCCCATGTCCAGTTGCCTTCGTCTTCAAGCTCGGCCGGGGTCTTCAGGCCAGCCTCAACGAACTTGTCCTTGTTGAACCAAATGGGATGCGCGGTGAGCAGCCACGCGAGACCGTACGCCACGCCTTTGTACTTGAGAATGCCGGATTCGTAGAAGTCGTCCGGGGAAACCTCAGTGTCTTTCGCCAGCAGCGGCGTGACCGGCTGGATGATCCCTCCGTCCACAAACGGCCCCAACCAACCGAAATACCCGTAGATGTCGTCGAAGGAAATACCGGCCGCCAGGGCTGCGCCCGCTTTGGTCGTGACTTCCCTAAACCCGGAATCGGCGATTTCCAGCTTGTATTCGGGGTGCTTGGCTTCAAAGTTGGCAAAGATGGTATTCCAGGAGTTGATCCACGTCTCGTTCTGCCCTTGCAGCACCATGAGGGCGTTGACGATGGTTGGCTCCATCGCCTTGGGCGCTTCTTCCGCCTTCATCTCTTCCTTCGGCGCTTCACCGGATTCCGGCGCCATCGTCGCGGTGCCGCACGCCGCTAGCGCGAGCATGCCTGCGCCGCCTGCGGCGCCCTTGAGCAGGAACCGGCGTGTCATTCTACTGCGTTCGCCTTGCATTGCTCTGCCTCCTACGTGTTTGTAAAGACTAATACTTCCGGTATCAAGTATGGTGCTGGAAAAGTGAGACTGTCAAGCGAAAAAGAAGCTGTTTAGTTCATAAACGGTTTGTCAAGACACCTTCATTCCGGTGGAAGCCGAAATCCATCTTCGCTGAATCGGGTTCTGTGGCCAGTGAGCGACAGGCATTTCGCCGCACCGACGGGCCGGTAGGCGGAAAGACACCCTCTCCCTGGGTGGCTGTCTCATAAGTCGACTCGATAAGCAAAATCGTGCTTCGACACGGGCTTCGCGCAGCACTCAGCACTAACGGGATTTGCCTTTTCCGTTCGCCCTGAGCCTGTCGAAGGGCAAGTCTACACTGAGCAATGCACTCTTGAGACAGCCTCCTGGGGAGAGTGCCGGGGTGAGGGGAAGTCGGCGCCGATCCAGTTCAAATCCAACTGATTGGCAGAGTTACGCCAAGGTCTCCATCGAGTCTGCGCAGGTTGAAAACCTGCGCTACTGAAGGTGGTGGTGACTTTCTGATGAGTGTGGCTAAAGGAGATCGTGCTTCTTTGAAGACATGGCGGTGCTATGGTAGACTGCCGCTGCGCGAGGCTGAGCTTACTCGCGTAATGACGTGTCTACTCAGGTAACAGTTAGCGCGATTGTCGGTATGCAGTCACAAGAAATTGAGGTGAATGCCTAATGGCGTGGGATGGCAGAGTTCCCGTACTTCTCATTGGCGGCGGTATGATCAGTCAGGACGTGATTATCCCGACGCTCTTTCAAGAACAAGACCGCGGCGTAGTGGGCGAAGTGAGCATGGCCTCGCGGCGCGCGAGCACGCTACGTAAGGTACGCGATCTTTTTCCTGGCTGCGCATTTCGCGGCTATCCCGATCCCGATGCGGGCGATCCTGAGGCTTCCGTCCCCGATTCCTACAAAGCGGCCTTGGACGACCTCGACCCCCACGGCGTGGTGATGGTGGCGACGCCCGATCATCTGCATACCGAAATGATCTTAGCGGCAATCGAACGTGGACACCACGTGGTGGTGCAGAAGCCGCTTTGCCTCAAAGTCTCCGATGTCTACACTATTCTGACCGCTGCTGAGAACAAGGGCATCTACGTCTATACCGATTACCACAAGCGCCACGACCGCGCCATTCGCGCCGCCCAGCGCTACTACCGGCAGGGACACTTGGGCGAGATGCTCCACGGTCATGCGTGGATCGAGGAGCGGCGCGAGATGCCGCTGGACATCTTTTCCCGGTGGGCGGAAGAGAGTTCGCCATTCGAGTACATCGGCGTGCACTATGCCGATGCCTACTACTTCATCACCGGCCTCAAGCCCGCTCGCGTGTGGGGCTTCGGCCAGAAGAAATTCCTGCCGACGCAGGGCCAGGACGCGTTCGACGCGGTGCAGGGCGTGATTGAGTGGACTGACGGCTCGGTGCTCTGGGTGCAGACGTCATGGGTTTGCGCGGAGGAAAATAGTGCGCTCACAAACCAGGGGATGCAGCTTTCGGGAACGCAGGGCGAGTACTGGGCCGACCACAAGGACCGCAAGCTGCACTTCGTCACCCAGGATAAAGGCTTCGAGCATTTCAATCCCAACTTCTTCAAGCAATACGAACCCTGGGACGGCGATGGCACCGAATACGTTGGCTACGGCTACGACAGCGTGATGCAAGGCGTGCACGACGCGCGGCGCATCCTGCACGAAACCGAGGGTCTGGATGCGGCGCAGTCGCTGCAGACGCGGCGCGGTATGCTCGCAGAATTTGCAATGTCACGGCCCCTACCGCAGCAGGCCGTGGTCGGCACCGCGATCGCCGAGGCCGTGCGCCTCAGCATCGCCCACAACAACCGCGCGGTAACCTTCGATGAGTTGCTCTATCCGGTATTAGCATGAACAAGACCCGCCTGCTTCATGCTAGGCGGGCTTACCAGTCTTGCGGTGCTCAGTAGAAGTCAGTGCTGCCAGAAGCGGTGGTCAATCCTCTCTCTTGCTCGCTTGCAGGAAGTAACCTTCAAGCATGCCCTCAATGCGGGACACGCGATCGGACAAATCAGAAATGCGTGTTTCAACACCGGAAATGCGCGTCTCAAAACGCCAAATGATTGTCGCAACTGCCATAACCGTAACGGCTAGAGAACCAATGAACTCATAGCTCTCCATAATCGAATTCCTCCTGTCTCTCTTCACTCTAGCTTATCTTGTCATAAGTGCGCAACTCTAATAAACAGTCTATGCAAACTGTTCACTCACGCGTAGTATTCAGGATGTTGGAACATGCTTTCATTCTATAGCACCACGAAACAACTTGCCGATTCCGGCGTTGGCACTGCCGTTATTAGCGTCGGCTCCACCGAACAGTGCGGCCCCTGTTTGCCTTTGCACATCGACACCCTCGTCGCCGAGTACTTTGCGCGGGCGTTTGGCGAACGGCTAAACGCCTACGTGCTTCCGACCCTGCCGTTCAATACCGCTGAAGAGCACGCGTCGTTCCAGGGCACCGTCACGCTGCGCCCCACTACTGTGATGCTCGTGTTAGAGGAGGTCGTCGTCGGGCTGCGGGCGCAAGGCTTCCGCAAGCAGGTGCTCACGTGCGGACACGGCGGCTCGTACTGGCTGTCGGCGTTCATCAAGCACATAAACCGGCAGTTTTCAGACATTGTGGTCGTCAATGCACACCAGGGCGGCGCCGGCGTCTGGAATGATGCGCGCCAACACGCCGGTCTTGCCGGTCGCGCCGAGATTCACGGTGGCGCAGAATCCCGTGCCCTTGCGCTCTATCTCGCGCCGGAGTGCGTGCTGACGGGCACATTTGGCAGCGCCATACCGGAAGACGAACAGGCCTACATGGACTACATGACGTGGGACAAGATCGCCCCAGACGGTAGTTGGGGTGAGTACACGGAGAGCGATGCCGCAGTAGCCACTGCCGAGGCGGGCCGCGCCCTTTTGGAATACTTCGTAACGCACCAGGGCAAGTGGCTGGAGGAGCATTTGGCGGGGGCTTGCGAGCGAAAAGGCATACCGTTTTAGGAACGTTGAGTTTGAATCTTTGAGTAATCTGAGCTGCGGGCCGAAAAGCGGGGATCTCTCCAATTCTTGACCTTGCCCTCAATCGCATCCCGTAGGGGCAACCCTTGTGGTTGCCCTTTGGTTGGGTAGGTCCTCAGCACGGAGAGGATTCCGCAAAGGAAACGGAGGAAGAGAGGTCTAGCGTTCCTGCCGAGATCGTGCAGTGGGTCTTGAGAGCGGGAATCCGTCCAATTCTTGTCCTTGTCCGCAATCGCATCCCGTAGGGGCAACCCTTGTGGTTGCCCTTTGGTTGGGTAGGCCCTCAGTACGGAGAGGATTCTGCAAAGGAAATTGAGGAAGAGAGGTCTAGCGTTCCTGCCGAGATCGTGCAGTGGGTCTTGAGAGCGCAAGTCCGTCAACTTGCCGTTCCCACGCACGGGCGCACCGGGATGGGCAACCACAAGGGTTGCCCCTACACGGGGTAGGAAATCATCCGCCAACGCTTTTTGTCCAAGATTGCGCCGGGATGGGCAACCACAAGGGTTGCCCCTACGCCGGGTAGGAAATCGTCCACCAACGCTTTTTGTCCAAGATTGCGCCGGGGGTGGGCGACCACAAGGGTTGCCCCTACGCCGGGTAGGAAATCGTCCACCAACGCTTTTTGTCCAAGACGGCGCCCAAGGGGGCAACCACAAGGGTTGCCCCTACTAGATGGACGTTTAGGGCGATTGCGTAGATGCGGATTTATCTTTCCCGCTCGCGCCTTGAATACGCGCGGCGAGAATACCTGCCAGCAGGCCGAAGAGGTGGCCTTCCCAAGAGATGTAGGCGTTGGTGGCAGCACTCCCCACACGAGGCCGTCGTAGAAGAAGAGGGTTACCAAGGCGACGAGGATTGACCACAGGCTGCGGTCGTACCAAGCGCGGGCCACCAGGTAACCGAAATAGCCGAAGATGAGACCGCTCGCGCCGATGTGGTAGCCCGCCCGTCCGAATAGCCATAAGGCAACTCCCCCGCAGCCAATGACGACGAGCGACACGCCAAGAAACGTCCGCCTGCCCTGCAAGGCGACCAGCCCGCCGAGCACGAGAAACGGTACGGTGTTTACCAGCAGATGGCTAAGATTGCCGTGCAGGAACGGACTCAGAGGAATGCCACGCAGTCCCGTCACGGTGCGCGGCAGGATGCCCCAGGTGTTGAGGTGGTGCTCGGTATTCAGGTTCACTACCGCAACGGCCCAGAGCAGGGCGACGGCTGCAAGCACGAGGAGTAGGTTGGACTTGAGCTTTGCGACCATTATTTGGGGATATATATACTAGACTCCCTTTACCCGGGCTCCAAATCCCTGTCGTCGCACCAGATAATGTTGCTCGCCACAGGCACATCGAACAACCCTTCGATGTCGTGGTTGAACGTGAACGGGCCAATATCAACGGAGAAAGTCTTTGATGCACGGCTTCTGTCGAGGCCGCTCACATAGGTTTCCACGATAGCGTCGTCTTCGTCCCTTCGAAAGAAGGTATTCGGGATCGGCTGGAACTCTCCAATTGTGCTGGGCAAGGTCACACTCTCATCGGAAAACGGTATCCGATCGTTGAGGTAGAACCGTACGGCCATTAGAGCGCTGTCAGTTTCCTCTTCGTAGTAGCAGACGAACACCAAGGTCGAGTAGTCAGCTTTTGCCCAAACGCTCGTGAACCAGCCATAGTCGGTGGGAACCGCTTCGTAACCGTAGGTGTCTCCGTAGTCGCTCAGTTCCTCGTCCCACACGGTATGCGTGCCCTTCCCAAAAACGGGGGTGTATTTCCTGGTGGATGCGGCGGCTTGATCAGCGCCCATGGCGATAGATAAAGCGAGAAGCAGGCTGAGGGCGGCGACAATACGTAGTGATAGTGGCAACTTGGATGCTCCTTTCTGAACAGGGATGATGAGGTCACCTATCACGGCAAACCCAATCTCCGTTAGCGTGCTAGCAAGGGACTCGGACGGTTTTTCCTCCCAATTCCTCAATGGCCACGCTGCAAGGGAAAAGCAAGTGGCTTGATCCGCCGTGACCAGACAATCCTACCGCAGGCCGTTCTTCAAAGAAAAACGAACGGGGATTTGCTTCATGCGTCGTCTTTAATTGTCAGTGCCAACTGCGTATTTGTCTTAGGGGAGGCGCGTGAATTCCAACCCAGCTAGAGCATTCGGTTATGTCTCGACAAGCTCGCTACTCACGAATGCATTTGCGTCTTAAGTGAGCACCGAATCGCTTCGCCCCGTGGCAACATCCGGCGGCAGGGGACCTCCAAACCTAGGTGTGGCCGTTCGCCCTGAGTTTGTCGTAGGGCGGATTGACGAGAGGTTGCCCTTAGTCTCTCTACTTGCCTCCTCGGCCGGGGTATGTGAGTTCGGCCACGCCGGACTTATCGAGTTCGCCCAGGCCCATGTCAATCATCTTGTCGTACTGTTTCTTCGTCGCCTGCGCCAGCGGCAGGGAGAGACCGGCGGCGTCTGCCAAGTCCAGCGCAATGCCGGAGTCCTTAGAGGCGTGGGCCGCGGAGAAATAGCACTCGTGGTCACGAGCTTCCATGTCCTCGCCGTCCGTTTCCAGGACCCGGGAGTTGGCGCCAGTCTGCGAAAACACCTCGCGCAATAGCGCGCTATCAAGTCCTAGCGCCTCCCCGAGGCCGAGGCCCTCAGCCAGGCCCGCGGTGTTGATGTTCATTACCATGTTCACGAGTGCTTTGACCTGGGCGGCCGTGCCGGCCGCGCCGATATAGCGCAACGAAATGCTCATCGTGTCCAGCAGCGGCTGGGCGCGATTAAAGGCGTCCTCGTTGCCACCGCACATGAGGTAGAGCGTGCCGTCGCGCGCTTGCGTGATGCTGCTCGCCATGCACGCCTCCAGGCTCTGGGCGCCCGCCGCCTCCGCGCGCTGCTCCACGTCCACGTGTACCTGCGGCGCGATGGTAGCGCAGTTGACGAAGAGTTTGCCGGTCGCATTCTGCAATAGACTATCGCCCTCTTCAGCGAAGATGGCATACATAGCCCGGTCGTCCGTGACGACGGTGATGATGGTATCGGCGAGACCGGATACTTGCGCCAGCGCGCCGCAGGCCTGTGCGCCGATTTCCTCGGCGAGCTCCTGGGCGGCGGCTGCGTTCACGTCGTGTACGGCGGTTACGGCGTAGCCCTCGTCATTCAGGTGGCGGGCAATGTTCGCACCCATCCGACCGACGCCCACAACACCCACCGTTGTCTCTTTGGCTGCCATGACTCTCTCCCTTTCGTATAAATAAAGAGCCGTTCGGCCCTCGCGATGGTCAGGCCGAACGGCAATTTCAGTCGTTCCTTATGCGTACGTTAGCCGGATAGCGAACCGTGTATCTCTTGCCAGTCCTCAAGGGCGTTTAGCGTGGCAGCGTCGGTGATATTACCATCATTGGCGAGACCGGTGGCATCGCAGATCCCGGCGACCGTGTCGCCGTCATGGTTGTAACCGAGAATTGCCGCATTGCTTGCCTCGATAGTCTCCGCAGCAATGCTGCCGCCATTCTGGCCCACGACCCACTGCTCAAACTCCAGGTACGTCGGCCCGTTGGACCGCAGGTAGGCAAGCGCCGCATCGCGGTCGAGGTTGAGGCCGTCCAAGACCATCTGGTCGAAGCCCGCGCCGCACTCGTCATAATCATCGGGCAGCCTGCCGTTCGCTGCCAGCGAGACTTTAAGCCACAGGCGGGGCAAGTGCACTGCTCCCAAAGGCCCGGCTTCACTTGAACCAATCAGGGGTACGAGCTTGTCTGCCATGACATTTCCTCCTTGATCGCTGCACTGGGGCAACGAGGTCCGAACACAATACATTTTTCAACATCGGAATCACTATAGCCGCCCAGCGGTAGCACTGTCAACACCGGTAAGTGAGATCGACTTGCGTGACCGGCCGCAAAGGCCGTGGCCGTCATCCTCCTGGGATTCCCGCTGCCGCAGCCTCTAGACGTCCAGGTGGGGCTGGATGAGATCGTCCAAGGTCTCGCGGCGGCGGATCAAGCGGGCGTTGCCGTCGTTCACGAGCACAACCGCCGGGCGCGGCACCAGATTATAGTTGCTGGACATGGCCAGGCAGTACGCGCCGGAACTAGGCACGGCAATGAGGTCGCCGGGGTTGAGCTTGGGCAGCGCCACGTCCTTAAAGAGCACGTCGCCGCTCTCGCAGTACCGACCTGCAATTGTCACGGTTTCCTCAGCAGGATCATGCATGCGGTTGCCCACAAGCACCGTGTACAATGCGTCGTAGAGAGCGGGACGTATGTTGTCCGCCATGCCGCCGTCCACGGCAACGTATTTGCGTACACCGGGAATATTCTTGCTCGAACCGACGGAGTAGAGACCGACGCCGGCTTGCCCCACGATGGAGCGTCCCGGTTCCACGACGAGGCGCGGCAAGTCCCACCCCAGCCCGGCCATGCGGTCCTTCACCGTGGCCGTCACCGTTTCCGCCAGGTCTTCGATGGGCGGCGGATCGTCGGCGCCGGTGTAGCGAATGCCCCAGCCGCCGCCGGGCGAAAGTTCCTTGACCTGCAGGCCGTAGGCGTCGGCCATCTTCTGCGCGAACTGGATGAGCAGGTCGAGGGTGTCTACGTAGGGCTCAATGTCGAAGATCTGGCTGCCGATGTGGGCATGAATGCCGATGAGGTCTAGGTTTGGCGCAGCTTGAGCTCGCTTAACGGCCTCCTCTGCCTGGCCGATGGGCAGCGCAAAGCCGAACTTGGAATCGAGCGCGCCGGTCTTGATGTAGTCGTGGGTGTGCGCTTCCACGCCGGGACCGATGCGCAGGAGAATCTGCGCCTGCTTCCCCGCTTCGCCCGCGATGGAATTGAGCAGGTCGATCTCGTGGAAGTTGTCCACCACGATGCGTCCCACGCCGACTTCCAGCGCGTAGGCAAGCTCTTCCGGCAGCTTGTTATTGCCGTGGAAGTACATGCGTTCCAATGGAAAATTGGCAGCGACGGCGATCGCAATTTCACCCGCCGACACCACGTCCAGCCCCATACCCTCTTCGTCGGCAATCTTGACCACGTGGGGGTCCGAATAGGCCTTGCTGGCGTAAAGGGGGAGCGCGTCAGGGTAATTGGCGTTGAGGGCATTCACGTAGCGGCGCATGTTCGTGCGCAGGGTGGCTTCATCGTAGATATAGAGCGGCGTACCGAACTCTCGCGCCAACTCCGTCACGGGCACGCCGCCAATGGCAAGCACGCCGCTGTCGGATACTTCTGCTGAAACGGGCAACACCCGATCTGCTACTTCAATCATCTATTCCTGGCTCCTCACTTGTGGATCAAATTCGAGATTATGTCTTCAATGGTACCGCATTTTATTGGACGGGACTCTGCTCAGGTAGCTCTTGGTGCTTAGCATTTTGGGCATGTAAACAGCCACAGGACCAGGGGAGAGTGTAGCAAGAATCAATTAGTGAGGGAATCCATAGGAATATGCCTGCCTTGTGGTAGACAGCAGGCTCTAGCTACTATGGATGTAGCCCGTTAAATACCTATGTGGCGTTAGTGGTTGAAGAGCCTTGGAGCATTCACTTTGAGAATTGAAGCAATGCAGAACCTAAGCAGTCTCCCCAAGAGTAGGTTCGGTTCTTGCTGCAGGAAGCGGGGGAAAGTCCCCGCGCTTCGCTTCAGCTGAGGTCTTGAGGATTGCAGTGTTACAGGGGGCGAGGGCACACGCTTTAGATTCCGATGGATTCTCGAAGCCTCTTGCTTGCGAAGAGAATCCGTTACGGGTACCACTACCTGTGGCGGGCTCCGATGATACGATCTGTCAAAGCAACCTAGACGTTCTCAACTATTACCTGGCGGCTGGCAAGAAGCGACTGTATTTCATGGCGGACGAGTGTTTCGTCTATCGCACTATCGTTCAATAGGCAAACTAGGTTGAGGGAACGAGACCATAGCTGCACCTCGAAGGCATCTTCAGGCTCTTCCAGAAAATGGGCAGCGTATTCTAGGAGCCATTTCGAAAGCTCCTGATGAGCAAGTCGGTTACCGAGATACGCTTGGACGCGGCCGAGCAACTCTTTAGACGGTTCCATGGCGATACCTCCTTTCAGACGCCGGAATACGGAAAAACCCCAGCACTTCGTTTCGCCGTCTGAAATCCGTTCCCACTTCAATAGTATGCAATTGTACGAGAAAGCCGCAAGAGGCGAACTCAGAAGAGTCTTGCGTTCACAATACCAGACACCACCCGAGGCAAATCAAGTGCCCGGGACAGTATCACAACTTGTAGCATACTACGAGCATCTACCTGACGGCCAAGAACGGCCTGTTGCAATAGTCTTCCAATACCTGCAGCCGGATGGCAAGCTGGGTGCGAGTGGGAAACCTGATCCCAAGTGGTTGCGGTTGCCTAATGGCACTATCATCGCTGCGAATTCGCGTTGAGTGGGATGACTGCAAAGATGTGCATTTCGAGGGCGACTTTCAGCCTGATCGCTCTTCTTTGCAAAAGATGAATTCGCTCAGGCTTTTGCCATTCTATTAGCACCGGCTCTGAAATGTATCGAGGCTAGCCGCTTGGCATAGCAATAGAATTGAGTAAACCGGAGCGGGTGGCGGGGTATTAGGGAACAACCGACGCGCACATAGGAGAGACTGGTCATGCAGGCACGTGGGATGGCGCTATTAATCTCTTTGTGCGTGCTTATTGTCGTGCTTGCAGGTTGTGCCACTACACCTGGGGCGTTGCCGTCTGGAAAGACTGAGGCAGGGGAAGGCACTGGCGCGACTGCCGGAGAGCAGACTGTCCAGAGCGCGGATTGCCCGGTAACCACTCCCATCACCATAACGCCGCCAGACTCAAAATACCGCGACCCGCTGCCTCGCGGCGCATACTATGCAAGCGCCGACGAGATGGTTTTGGTACCGGCTGAGGAATGGGGGCAGGGGAGCCGGAAGATTCTCTGGATCAAGCCGCTCGGATCGCGGCTTACCGTGCAGGGACGCCGTCTTGACGGCGACGCCGCGCCGCTATGGGCAAACATTCCCATTGGATACGCCGGTGACTTTCAAGCAAGCACCGTAATCATTCCTACGGCGGGCTGCTGGGAGATCGTGGCCCGGGCGAATGAAAGTGAATTGCGGTTCGTGCTCGTGATCGCGCCGCCGCCAGAACCTATGAGAGCCCCTTCATGTGCGGGCATCGACGACGTGGTGCGACTTGATAACGTCATTGTCGTCGGTCATGTCGAGAAGCGCGAACCGGATCCGAGCGGCCGCTGGGCGTGGCAGAGCGTGCGCGTAATGAAAAACCTGTACCCCTATTCTTTGCTTTGGGAATCTGCGAGCATTGGTGACGTGCTCCCGGTCTTGCAGGACGGACAGCAAGAGCCGCTGCTTGCCGAAGGAAGCGACTATCTGCTCGTGCTGCACGACGACCCGTGGCAGATTGTTTGCCCGCAGCAGACCGTCGCGGCAGTGGATTTCACGCAAGATCCTGCACTGATTGTGCCGCTAGTGCCTGAGAAATCACTCTGGTCCGCAAAGACGGTACCGGAAAGTGAAGTCCAGATAAGGTTGGCCCATCTCAGTTGATACGGGTAGCACGGCCGGCGCAGGTTGCAAACCTGCGCTACCAGACCACTCACTTGGTGTCTGGGCTTGGGCTTCGGTTGGGGCGGAGCTGTCTAGTTGCTGACCGAGTATCGCATGCTCACGACGAGACGTAGCGCGCCGGCAAACGCCGAGCGCTAAGGCACTCATTGCTCTGCGAGTTCCAGGGATATTACTTCGGTCTCCACCAAGCGCGGCAGTGTAACAAAAGTGTGCTTGCCGTTGTGACGGACGTGCACTTTTTCGCCGCTGGCGGCGGTTGCCGCGCTCACCGCGAGCGCCGACTTGATAGTTACGTCTGCTAAGGGGACCGCTTCAGGTATATCAACCCAGGCCCCGGCGCGTCGTCCGCGGCCAACGCCCTCGCCTAGGGGTCGCGTCACGGGACAGTTGACGAGAAAGACCTTGAGTACGTTGCCGTCCTTGGTATAGGCGGCCTCTACGTTGGGCACGCCTTGCAGACGCAGGTCGGCGGCATAGCCAATGAACATCAATATGCGCATAACCATGCGTCCAAACGCTCGCGCACCCCGGAGCAGGTACTCCGCGAACGGCTCATGGTTGCAGTAAGCGATCTGGCCGGCGCCGAAGCGCCCAAAGACCACTGCGGGCATGCCGGTTTCGGTGCCCCAGCGCGTGCCGTGGCTATCCCACACCTCGCCATGGGGCTGGACGACAGGTTTCAGAGTGTACGCAAGTTCGCCAAAGCCTGGGAAATTCCGCAGCGGCCAGTGGCCGAGGGAACACGCTAGTTCCCAATCGGGAATCTGCCACGCCTCAGGCGCATGGATGTACCAGCCGTCTTGGCGTGCATGGCCGTGGTTCTGGCGGTCGGCGAGGATGATGTCGAGTTCGCGTTGCAGATTGTTGGCGCCGGTGACGAGCATCCGCCCGCCGTTCTCCACAAACTCCCGCAAGACTGGGATTGAAGCGGGGCGGAGATCGCCCGGATGGGCGACAATGAGGGCTTTCAATCCGGTCAGGTCATCTGCCTCCAGCACTTCATCGCATACCAGCCGGAAAGGAAAGTGCTGTTCGGTAAGGTACTTGTACGCGCCGGCCGTGTCGCGGCTGAAGCCGTGCACGGTTGGCACACTTCCCAAAGCCACCTGCTCATCAGAGAAGAGCAGTCCTACTTCCGCGTACGTTGTTGCTCTTGCGCGCTCCTCTGCGAGCGGCCCGATTTTCTTGAACGTCGCGGCAACTTTGCTGAGCACCGGTTCGCCAAAGAAGCCCGTGCGGGTATCCGGCGCGCCCCAGAGGGTTGTTGCATCCGCACCGGCGATGAGCGCGCTGGCGGTTTGATACGTTAGCTGGCTTTCACTAACGCCCGCGTACATGACGGTGTCCCAGCAAAAGGCGATTTCGACGGGTCGCCCCTTCGCCAATGCCCGCAGCCGGTGCGTTTGCTGGGCGGGTGCAAAGAAGTTGGCGCCTGTGGCATCGGATTCGCCAAAAAGGTAATCATCATGCGTGTAGGGCCAAAAGGCGTTATGGGTTAGCTGAACGTCCTTGCCGCT
Source organism: Chloroflexota bacterium (assembly GCA_965219505.1). Lineage (GTDB taxonomy): Bacteria > Chloroflexota > UBA11872 > VXOZ01 > VXOZ01 > VXOZ01. The sequence continues at coordinate 539,309 of OZ244775.1, forward strand.
GGCTTGTATGCGCTCCTTAACTCCTGCGAGATACGTCTCTACAACGAAATTGCCGAAAGCGGCCAGGCGTGCCCGGTGCTCCGGCATAAAGCGGCGGCGATGCCCCCATGCACCGCGCCCTCTTCTCGCACGGCGGTGAGAGCCGGGAGGAGGCGTAGGTACATCGGGAAAGGGCTCGCCAAAGTGTTCTTCCCAGGCTTGCCGACAGTGATCGCAGAAACAGAGTGTCCGGTAGTGGACGATGTCCAAGAATAGCCGTGAGAACGTGTATTGGGAAAGCAATTCGTCGAGCATGGCGTAAGTGTAATCGCGGTATGGCGAATTGAGGCAGAGCCAGCGCCAGCGCGTCGGCGGGCCGGGAAGCGGGTTGCCGTCAGCACCGTGGCTGCGCCACTCCGCATGGGTCCGATAGGCGTGCTCGTCCCAGCGCACGGAATAATAGAGCGCGGGGTCGATGCCGCACTCGCGCGCAGCGTCGGTCTGGGCCGCAATCAGGTCGAAGTCGAGCGCCGGATGCCGCTTGCCGACGGCAGTGTCATAGTAGGCGTGACCCCAATGGCATTTCGCCTGGAGCAACACTCCGTCCGTGCCGATGTCCCCCAGAGCGGCCATCTGCGCGGCGGGATCCACTCGTGAGAGCATACGTGCGCCGTAGGGCCCAAGGTGATTGTCGATGAGTACCCGTTTTGGGCCTGCTTCTGCCATGGGCTTCTTCCCCCTTGCTGTGATGCCCTTGCTAGGCTCTCTTGCCCTACGTGCGCGACTGCAGCAACAGTAAGAGTTCGTTCCTTACGTCTTCTCATGTGGCGTGCGCCATAGATCGAAGGCCCGGCTGTCGTAGTTCTCTTCAATGCTACTCATCTGGTGACCAATTGCCAACTAGCGATATTTGCCCGCAGGGGCAGCCACATTCGGAGATCGATTTGGAGCGACGGCCGTGCAAGGCGGTATTATAGGCGGTAGTGCAAACACCCTTCCGATCGGAAGTCGCAAAGTGAACGAACGCCCGTCCGACACTGCTACAGACAGGGAAAGCCCCCTTCGCCTGCTCTCAGAGCTGCAGCAGGCGGTGGCTGCCGAAGTCGCGGCAACGAAGGCTCAAGCGGCAACGTTTCGCGCGGAGGTGTTGTCCGGCACGCTGACTTCAGAATCAGACAGCGGCTATACGTACACGTTCTTGCTGAGTTCGCTGCTGCCGATCCCGGACGATACGGCGGGCGAACTCCACATTGGCAGTCAGGTGCATCCATGCCGCATTGTTGCTGTGCACGGACTGCGCGTGTCGCTGCGGCTGGCTGCTGCTCCCGCTCGCTTCATCGAGCGTGCCACCCTCGTAGCGCAGCCGTGGGCAGCGCTTGCGCGGCTCCATGCGGCGCTTGAGGAGCGATCTAGTGAGCCAAGTGCTAGCGCAGGATTGAGTACTACGCTCTTTGGCGGAGAGTCTGCTTTTGTAGAAGAGGTGCTCGACAAAGCTGCGGGCGCGCCGATGACGACGCTCGACGAGGGGCAACAGCAGGCGCTTGACTCGGCGCTGCAAAGAACGCTCACGTCCATTGCCGGTCCGGCAAACTCCGGGAAGACTCACCTGCTCAGCAGAATTGCGGCAACCTGTTTGGCGGCCGGCTTCCGTGTGCTCGTGCTGGCGCCGTCCAACAGCGCGATAGATTCAATACTCGGAGCGCTGGTCGAAACTGGCGGGAAGGCTGCTTATACTGCCGGTGAGATACTCCGGAGCGGCTGCAGCGCCGATCCGGCCGTGCAAGGCGCCTACCCTTTGCTTGCGCCGGAGCGAGCTGAGAGCCATCTCAGAGCGGAGTTAGAGCAGGAGTTGGCGGCCTTGGAGGCTGAGCGCGGGGCATTGGCGGAGCGAAGTCAAGCCCTCCGCGTCCTGCAGAAGGCCGTGGTTCTGGCACAGCGGGCAGCGGACGAGCGTGTTGCTGTGCAGGCAGAGGTGGATGCACTGCTAGCGCGACAGGAAGCGGCGGTCTCCAGACCAGTTGAACCCCCGGGCGTGCAGTACTTGAAGGAACGGTGGGAAAACGTGTGGCAGCAAGCCAGGCGTCTCACCGGGCGGCCAACCGGCGTTGCGCGGCACACCTATCGCCATGATTCTGAGCGGCAGCGGCAGGAGGCCTATGCGTATGCGCAACAACTTGCGGAAGCGCGGCGCCGTTTCGCAGAGAGTGAGGCGGCTGCGGAGCGCCTGCATGCCAGCCTTCAGCAACAGCTTGCGCAATGCGAGCTGACCACTGACAGTTTTGACGCGGCCCTTGCAGATACGGAAGCAGGCCTACGTGAGGTGGATGAGAAGTGCGGGAGTGCTTTGGGCGCGCTGGAAGGCGTGCGACACGCCGCCCGTGCACGAGCCCGGGTTGTGGCGGGCACGGTTTCGCAGGCTCTCGCTGCGGAGTCTTTTGCTGCTGAGTCGTTTGACGTTGTATTGGTGGACGACGCCCACGGCATTCCCTTGCCGCACCTGTATTGGGCAGCCGGCCTCGCGCGCTCGCGTCTCGTCGTTACGACTGAGGAGACCGCGCTGCAACCCTGGCACTGCGCGCAACAGGCGGTTGCAGGGCGCTGGCTGGGACGTTCGTTCGTTGAATACATTGTAGGTATTGGTGCGCAATCCGCGTCGTGGGTGGTCAATCTTTCGGAGCGCCATACTCTCCAGCCGTCGTTTGCCGAAGCTGTCTCGCGTTGGCTCGATGTTGCCGGCGACGGCAGCAAATCGCTTTTGGCGCACGCGCCAAGACGACTGCAGGGGCCGCGCCGCAGCGTGAGGCGGCGCTTACCGGTACGCGGTCATACCGTTCCGCTTGAGAAGGCGCTGGGGCAGGCAAGTCCATTGGTGCTCGTTGATACCGCTGCGTTGAAGCCGTGGTGTGAATCGATCCCGCAGGAAGGGCACTTGAACATCGGGAGCGCCCTAACGACGGTTGCGCTCGCGGAACGGCTCCGCGCGGCGGAACCCACGGCAACCATCGCGCTTGTCACGCCATACGCTGCGCAGGCTCGTCTCTTGCTCCACGTGGCGCGCGAGCGGGAGATCGCCGCCGCTATCGACATTTACGCGCCTCCTTGCTTGCCGCAGCGACCGGCAGACATCGTGATTGTGGATACCGTGGAGACGCCGGGTGCCTTCACCTGGTCTGCTCTTGACGATTCCCGCCCGGATTCCCAGGCGTATGCCCTTTTTGGCGGCGTGTTTAGTCAGGCGCGGCAGCGCGTGATGATCGTCGCCCACTGGAAGCACGTGCGCGACACGTACGGCGCGCGCGCGCTCTTGCGGCGCATGCTGGGTGAGGCCGTGCAGTCAGGTTGGGCGGTTTCGGCGGCCGAACTTGTGCAGAGCGAACGTGCCGGCGCGCTACCACGCCTGCCGGTGGCGCCGTCTCGCGCGAATGGAGCCGGCGCCAAGCGGTCCGGCAAACCTACCGGCTGGCGCCGCCTCTTGGAGGACCTGCAAGCGGCAGAGCGCCACGTGATCGTGTGGAGTCCGCATTTAGCCCTGGCCACGGTGGAACGCCTGTTAGACTCGCTGCCGTCCGCGCTTCTGGAGCGTAGCGCGGTGAGAGTTATTACGCTTCCTCTCGGTCAGCGGAGGGGGCAGAGTACACAGGGGGCTGAGGCGCGGCAAGTATGTGAACAGGTCGGTGCGGTCGTGGAAGAACGCACCGCACTGGCAGCAAATCTAGTGACCTTGGACGACCGCCTTGTCTGGGAATGTACATTTCCGCCGCTTGGGGCCGGTAACCGCGGCGCGGAGATGCGCCGTATTGAAAATCCCCACGTCGCCCGCGTGCTGCGGAAGCTCATGGCGGCTCCGCACGGCGATGTCGCAACCCAGGATGTCGCAGCTTTCATGCCCTTCACTGAGGCGGCTAGCTTGATGACCCAAACAGCTTCCCATTCACCTGAGCGTGAGCCGCTGTAGACTGCGATCAGGCCTTGTTGTCAAGGAGCAGGCTGGCAACTCTAGACTGCTTTTTTTGACGGTACGAGGGGATACCTTTTCGACCCGCCTAGGTTGATGTTGTCGCATTCGTAAAGATGGCAAGTGTGAGGGTAATTCCTGCACCAGGCGCAGGTTTCAAACCTGCGCTACCAGGATTAATTAGGCAGAGAGAGCATCGCACTCTCGGGGCATGGCTCGCTGCGATGGGACTGGTGAGACGTGCATGTACTGCACACTGTGGTTGTTTTGTTGCTTGAGGAGACCTCAGCGAAACTCTGACGAACACGAGGAACTGGGCAATATTGGTGAAGAATTCCCCTCACCCCGGCCCTCTCCCTAGGAGGGAGTCTCATAATTCCGCTACAGAGCACGATAGGTCAAATGAGGAACGCAGCCAAGTGGCTGATTGTATTGACAGAGTGGTAAAAGTGATGAAACCGTATTTTGAAGGCTTGATGCGACGCCCAGAAAGCAACACAAGTCTATCTCAAGACTTCACTTAGCTTCTCTGCACGGCAGTATACCTCGGTAAGGGCAATTATGAGACAGCCTCCCAGGGAGAGGGGGTCTCCTCGCTTGCAGGCCTTGGTTGTGCAAAGGTCTCTCCAGGGAGAGGGAGTCTTTTCGCCTGCCGGCATGGTTGTGCAAAGGACTCCTTTAGGGAGTGAGGAGCAGGGGGGATAAGCCCCCGCACTACGCTTTACACCTGGTGGCTCAAGCGGGGTATTGCGGAGCGGGGGACAAGCCTCCGCTCATTGGGTTGAGCATGTTGGCTCAGGTGGAGATGTGCGGAGCGGGGGACAGGCTGCCGGGCTACTCTTGACCCAGGGTCACTGGCAATAGGCGATTGTACTGGCGGGGAGCGCTTACTCTTCCGCGAAGTCGGCGAGGGTGGGTTTCTCAACGTCGATGTAGTCTTTGCAGGCCATGACGATCGAGGCCGAGCGGCTACCGGCGTTGAATGAGATGCGATCGTTTTCCAGCAGGCTCCGGTCCACGTAGGTGGGGAGGTCGAGTACGCTGCCGAACGGCGGCACCGCACCCACGGGCAAGCCTGTCAATTCGTGCAGTTCATCCGGATTGACCATGCGCAGATTTTTGATGCCGAACGCTCGCTTAAAGGCGCGCGTGCCCACTCGTTTATGGGCGGGCACCACAACCAGCACCATCGCTTCGTCCGCGTCAAAGACGAGGGCTTTCGCACCCTCGTGCAGGGGCGTGCCGCGCACCGCCGCCGCTTCCTGACTGGTCTTTACCGGTGCGTGTTCTTTGAACGTGAAGGTTATGCCGTGGCCGCGCAGCAGATTGAGGATTCGCTCGGTTACTGTTGTAGACATAAGGAATGATTGACTCCGACTGTTCGGTGAGGCTTGCGAAGCGGCAACGCCAAGCAAGAACCTGCCGCCAGTATACCACCGGACGCAGACCGGACTTGGTCGAGCAGGAAAAAGCAGACAGGGCACGGGCCAGTAGCCCGTGCCCTGTCTGCAAGCGGCCTCATTCTCTACCCCAGAGACTTGAGTACTGCCTTTGTGCCCGGCTTAGACATTGTGGCAGTTGGGGTAGGCGTGCCAGGCGAACATGGTGGTGCGCGGGTAGGGCGGGCCGACGGTCATGCGGTCGAAGAAGGCGGCATCCGCAGCGGTCACGTCGCACCAGTAGAAGCCGAGGGACTGGAAGGTAGCGATGTCCGGGATGTGGCGCCACTGCTGCAATGCCGCATCGAAAGCGAAGATGCGTTCGTCTTCACCATCGAAGCGGCGGACGAGCATGTTATCCACGGGGAAGCGGTGGTCTAGAGGGACGGCAGACAAGACGGTTACGGGGACGTTGAAATGGCTGATGATGTAGTCCCAATCGATTGAGTACACGAGGAGGTCGTAGGGCGGGACCCAGCGGCGGACGACGCAGGTATCGCTATCATGGCGGACGATGATGTAGGTCTGACCGTTGGACTGGTCGCGGATGATACCCTCGACGCGCCGCTCAGTTCCATCAGCGGAGAGCCAGCCGATACTGAGTTCCAAGGAGGCGTTAGGGATGTCGTGGCGATTGATGTGGAGGTGGTTGCCCGGCAGTTCGATGGCGGTAGCGGCAGAGGTCATACCGACCGTGCTCGTGGACGTTGAGCCGAGTGGCGGCGTAGGTGGGCAGCCGGAGGCGGACTTGGTATTAGAGCCGGAACGGGAGCTGAGACCGGCGATAGGCTTAGAATTGGAGCCAGGGGTAGAGCCGGAGTTAGAATCGGAGTTGGAGCCGAAACCGGCGCCGGAATCGGAGTCAGTTCCAGATCCAGGATTTTGGCCGGAATTGTCGGGAGGTATAGGAGTAGGCGTTGGTGTAGGAGTTGGCGTCGGTGTCGGGGTTGGTGTAGGTGTGGGAGTAGGCGTTGGTGTAGGAGTAGGTGGTGGCGGAGGTGGCGGAGGTGGTGGAGGTGGTGGTGGAGGCGGTGCAGGCCTTGGTGTAGGTGTAGGTGTCGAAGTTGGCGTCGGTGTCGGGGTTGGCGTAGGCGTAGGCGTAGGCGTGGGTGGCACAACGTCGTTTATGTCCATTCGTATTACCGTACGCGGAGCTATCTTTCTTCTGAGTTTCTTCTCAACCTCGTAGCTTATACCGACACTTGCGTTATTCGGCGCATCAGCCGCTACGATCACCGTACCAGTGTTCCCCCAAAGGTAATCCCACTCGCCGTCGTCACATGTGCCGTCATTGTTTGCATCAGTGTCATAGCCATAACTGTGTGTGTTGAATTCAAGGTACTCTATAATAGCCCCGCTGTGCATGTGGACTTGCAAGTAGTCACCGCATGCAATGTTGTCATGGTCCACGGGGTTACCAACGAAGACAAGGGTAAACGTAATCGTCGTTCCCGGAGATATTTCCAGTAGCAAGTGTCCTTGAGCGTTACGCTCGCCTTCGCCTTCAGTCCCATCGCCCGTCAACGCCTTTAGGTAAGGCTGTTGCTGCTGGCCGAGCGTCGTGCCGGCGCTGACTACAATGAGAGCGAGGAGCAGGACCCCGGCCGGTATAATGCGGAGCTTGGCGCTTGCGATCCAGTTGCGCAGGGTTATGAGTAACGTCAGCGGCAGCCTTCTCGCGGGGACGTTCGGTAGCTTAGTACGGGTTAGCCAGCCCAAGAAGAATACCGAATACGCGAGCAGCAGCACGACAGCCAGTAAGATGCCCCGCCCGGTGCCCGCTAAGCAATTCCAAATCGAATCCTTCAGGTTCCCTGTTTTCATGGTATGTCCCTCCTCCACTTTTTTGACCTGCGCCTGGCTGAGCTAGGTCATAAAGACTTTGAGATAATTTGTGTACGGATAATTAGTAGATTGACAGTAGTGATAAATTGGACTTCGCGGCAATGGCCTCACACGAGTAGGAACGGACAACGCTAGCGAGTGAAATCCATGTCTGCCTTTCAGAAATGAGGGTGACGAAGCGTGCGTATTTGCGGAGATTGGGAAAGAGTACAGAAGGTCATTTCGATTGCAGATGGGCTTGGAGTGCGGATGGAAGTTCTGGGGCAGAATATGAGGATCGTGATCTCGCAGGCGGAGACCTTGGTCGCGCGTGTCCGGACCGTAAGTCAGGTGCGCGTCAATGCCGCCGCAAGCGGGGTCAAGAACCCAGCAAATTCTTCGACGTGGTGGAAACAGAGAATTGGCCGATGTTGGGACGCCGCTTGAGTTCCTCTACTTCACAGAAGGACAGCCCTTCTGCCCAAGAGGTTAATCGTTACAGTCCAATACTCAAGGGGTCTCAACACAGAGAAAACGGCCAAGCAGGAGAGTAGAGTGGAAGTAAGTAGACATGGGATGAGGTCGTTTCCGCTGACATGATAACATAACTGCTTAAAATAATGCAAGTCAGCCGTGAATCCGCTGAATTCTTGAAGACTCAGGCCACGCAAGTTGAAGCACGGCCCGAAGTGCACGCCGTCTGAGGTGCGATTTCTCCCGGTTGTCCCGTGTAAGACCTCCTAGGTCTCTCTACGCGTTTCTTCCATATAGGACACCCTTGCGTAGCTCAACCAAGCGAGCGGGATTGGGTTGCATTGCATTGACGAGGATTCACCTTCACCCCTGTATCGAGTACGGGGCAGGCTCTAGCCCTCTCCCTCAATGGAGACCTTTGCGTAGCCCTCGCCGAAGCAATAAGGTCCCCTCTCCCTGGGAGCTTTTCTCATAAACACATCGCTCTGTGTAGACCTGCCCTTCGACAGGCTCAGGGCGAACGGAAAAGGCAAGAATCCGTTTGTGCTGAGCTTGTCGAAGCACGAATCGGCTATCGAACCGATTTATGAGATAGCTTCCTGGGGAGAGGGAAGTCTTCTCGCCTACTGGCACGGGTTGTGCAAAGATCTCCTAAAGGAGAGGGGACTCTGTACATTCCACCCAGCTAGCCCGCTCACTCAGTGGAGAGGGAATTCTGCGCCATTGATCCAATTTGTGCGAATCTCTCCTTTACGGAACATTGGGGGTTTATCGGAGAATCAAGACGGGACTCAATAGGTAGAAACGCGTCTTGTCGCCACTCCCCCTGACGGCGATCAGTGTATGCATGCTCTCAGCGTTTTTTTGCCACCGAGGATAGAAGGTGGTCTGATACCCCCTGCATTCAGCGTGAAGTACCAGTCGGAGACAGGCGGGGTTGTGGACCGTACCGCTAGTAGAGCCAGGGCAATTGGAAGTAGATGGCATGGAGCCTATTGCGCGTAGCAGCAAGGGTGCTTCGCAGTTACGCCGGCAAGCAAACGGCTTAGGCGCCAAGGAACGTGTGGCAAGTCGGGTAGTCGTCCCGGGCCGGTTTGGTAGTAGCCGGCAGCGGGGGGCCGATGGTGAGATTGTCGTAGAAGCTCTCATCCGCCGCCGTCACGTCGCACCAATAGAAGCCGAGAGACTGGAAGGTAGCAATGTCCGGCACGTGGCGCCACTTCTGGAGGATTGCGTCGTAAGCATAGATGCGTTCATCTTTGCCGTCGAAGCGATGAATGAGCAGGTTGTGCACCGGTTTGAGTGGGTCCAATGGCAAGGCGCCCAGCACATCTTTCGGCACGGTGAACTGGCTGTTGATGTACTTCCAGGGTATAGACTGCACCAGCGAGTGGTAGGGCGGGACCCAGCGGCGGACGATGCAGTCATCGTTCTCGTGCCGGATGATGGTGTACGTTTGGCCTTCCGGATCGCGGATGATGCCGGCGACGAGGTACGTGCGGCCGTCATCGGAAAGCCACCCAATACTGAATTCGAGGTCGGCGTTGCGGAGGTCTTTACGGAAGACCCAAAGATTGCTCGGGTAGAATTCGTTGGCTATGGCGGAGTCCGTTGAGCCGATGTGGGCAGCCTGAGTCGGCGTAGCCGGGTCCGGGCAGCTATACGGTGAGCGGGAACTTACACCAGGACCAACGCTGGAGCCAACTGGCGTGCGGGAATCAGTACCGGGCGTTTTGCCACCGGGCGTAGTATCACCGGGCGTGGTGCCACCGGGGTTGGAACCGTTGCCAGGCAAAATCCCACTACCCGAGTCGGTCGATCCGGGAACAGGCGTGGGTGTGGGCGTAGGAGTGGATGTAGGCTGAGGATTGGGATTAGGGTTTGGGTTTGGATTGGGATTAGGATTTGGGTTGGGATTAGGGTTCGGGTCGGGCGTCGGTGTAGATGTGGGTGTAATCTCCGGAGGCGGCGGTGGTGGGTTATTCGGATCAGGCGTTGGTGTCGGTGTCGGTGTTGGCGTAGGCGTCGGTGTGGGCGTGGGCGTTGGTGTCGGCGTAGGCGTAGGCGTCGGTGTGGGCGTGGGCGTTGGCGTTGGTGTAGGATCGGGCGGCGGCGGAGGCGGCGGAGGTGGTGGCGGCGGAGGATGATTAATCAGATCAGGAGTTGGCGTAGGCGTAGGAGTAGGAGTTGGTGTCGGTGTCGGTGTAGGCGTTGGTGTCGGTGTCGGTGTAGGCGTTGGTGTTGGTGTGGGCGTGGTGTCAGGAGGTATGACGTCATTGATGTCGAACCTCACCACGGAACGCGGCGCTATCACTCTCCAGAAGCGTCTCTCCACCTCGAAACCTACACCAAGGCTTGCAGTGCCAGGCGCGTCTTCAGCTACTGTCACCGTAAAAGTTGTCCCGTTATTCCCCCATGTACCATCCGAGCAGTCGTTGTCGTCGTTTGGGTCAGTTTCGTATCCAGTTGAGTGCGGATCGACTACAAGGTGATCTAAGAAACCCCCGGAGAATATGTGGACTTGTAGGTAGTCTCCACAGTTGACATTGGGATGGTCCACGGGGTTTCCAACAAAGTCTATGGTAAACGTCACGGTCATTCCCGGCTTAATCTCCAGTAACAGACTTCCATAGTCGTTATACTCGCCAGCACTCCCATCGCCCGGCGAAGCCTTCAGGTAAGGCTCATCGACGCCAAGTGTCGTGCCGGCGCTAACGGCGATGAGGGCGACCAACAGCGACCCGGCGATAGCCGCCCGCAGCTTGTAGCCCGCCATCCATCCCCAGAAGAGGACCGTCAGGGCGAGCGACACCAATCCGGCGGGAGCAAAACGCTGTCGAGAGCTTGCGAGCCATCCCCAAAGGAGAACTGTCAGAGCGAGTGTCAGCAGCCCCGCTACGACTATAGATTGCCTAATGCTTGAGAGGCATCGGGATACGGCTGCAAACGGCATTTGCCCTGAGGGCTTGGAAGGTGTTCTTTCCACTAATCGTCTTTGCCTAAGATAGGATGGGGCTGGATCAAATGAGGTTGGTTATTGGGTTTGAGCAAAGGCTTTTTGGAATGTGTTCAATAGGATATTGGGGGAAGAGTGAAACTTATCAAGATTCGTTAGCGATGGTGATTTTTCGGAGTGAGGTTTCTCCGTTGTCAATTGCGGCCAGCGGGCTCTGGAGCGGCAATAGCCGACGCGAAAGCGTCCCATCGTAATGCCTGCTGCAGACTACTAGAGCCGGGAAGTCCACTGGGTGGTTTGGATACACTACTATCAAGATTGCATTAGCCCAAGAGCTCTTGTCATCGCAGAGCCTGCGGTGCGGAGTATTCGCGGAGGACTGGTCACGAGTAAGTCCAATTCAGTTGCTAGGTGGGAGAGTAAGCTCCAGCATGCCGGATCTCACTAACAGGAAATTGAGGCGTTAAGCCGATGTGTCGCCCCAGGGCACTCTCGTGTGGAAGGGCCGTACTTGCCAAGTGAGCCAAGGATTGTTGCGTTGAACTCGGGAGAGGGTGAAGGGCACGACGTCTATAAGACGGATGCTGATGCGAGGCCTGTAACATGATCGTTTGAAAGCGCAAAGCTCGTCTGCGGACCCTGGCGGGAGGTGCGACGAGTAGCAAATTGCTAACTAGATTAATAGAGACGGAGTTAAGAAGCTTTTGCACGTGCTGGATATAGATGTGATTGAAACTGGAACAACTGGTTCGTTGGAATAGGATGATGTGCACGATCTTGCTAGTAGGGGGCTTGGTTATGGGAAACCGCATGCTGCTGCCGGTGAATCATTGGGGATACAGCCAATACGGCACACGCTTTCGGCAGACTCATAGTAGGGTGTGAAGTAGGATGAGAACTGGGTTGGGACACCGCCTGGGATACTTTACTTTAGAGTAGAGTTAGTCATTAGCCCAAGGGTGACTCGACTAAGGGGTTCTTGAGAATAAAGAAGCCGACCGAGAAAAAATAGGTAAAGCGGAAGGAGCTAAGGAAGCAAAAAAAGCTAATGAAACAAGAAAAAGGGGTTATGTAACGGAGTACGATCTTTTAGTAAATACAGTGTAGCATACGTACTCTAGGTGGAGCAAGCCTCCTCACGAATTCTCACTCTATCGGAATGCTTGGCCGGCGATGGAAACAGCAACGCTAGCCAAGCGCGGCAGCGGGGAGAGACTAGTCATCCCTCGTTTCCGTTGCAACTTCCTTCCTACTCTTTACAGCATCCAGTACTTTCACGAATAACAGAGCTTGTTAGAAGGCAACGTTCTACTCACGCGTGACGTACGTTGCAGAGGGAACTGAGTTAGAGCAGTCCCGCCGTTAGGCCGCCGTCGATGTGGATCACTTGACCGGTGATGTAAGAGGCGGCGTCGCAGGTGAGATACGATACGAGCGCAGCGATCTCCTCAGGAGTTCCGGCGCGCTTGATGGGCAGCTTCTGCATGAGGCGGTCCATGAGGTGCGGCGGGATGTCATGGGTCAGGTCGGTGGGGATGTAGCCGGGCGCAATGGCGTTGACGGTGATGCCTCTGCTGCCCATCTCCACGGCAGTGGAGCGGGTGAACGCGACCACACCGGCTTTGGCGGCGGTATAGTTCGCTTGCCCCGGATTGCCGACCAACCACCCGACCGACGTGATGTTGACGATGCGGCCCCAGCGCTGCGCCAGCATGGGGCGCAAGGCGGCGCGGGTGCAGAGAAAAGCGCCGCGCAGGTTCGTGTCTATGACCAGGTCCCAGTCATCTTCGCTCATCTTGAGGACTAATGTGTCTTTGGTGATGCCGGCGTTATTCACCAGGACGTGGAGGCTGCCAAACTGGCCGAGGGTTTGGTCTACGACAGCCTTGACGGCTTCGGCGTCCCGCACGTCCCCGCTGATAGCCAGCGCGTTGCCACCCTCGCTTTGGATCTGCGCTGCGGTAGCGAGCGCGGCTTCTTCGTTGACCTGGTAATTGATTGCTACGTTTGCGCCGGTTGCGGCAAGGTGGAGCGCAATCGTGCGCCCGATGCCGCGGGAGGCTCCCGTTACGAGCGCCGTCTTGCCGGCGAGGTGTTGTTCCATGTTCTCTGTGCGTTGCGGAAAGGCTCGCCCAAAATTACCGTAACTGTTTTGTTGGTTGAGACCCGAATCCTCAGTAGGTTCTTGCGTGCTTGAACGAGACCGAAGGTGTTGGGGACGGATCAAGCGAAGTCGCCCCTCACCCCGACCCTCTCCCCAGGGAAAGGGAGTCTTATTGGCTGCCGACCTGGATTGTGCAAAAGTCTCCGAGGGAGAGGGAGTCCCCGCCAGGTTGTGCGGACGCTTCCTCGCCCGCGCTAGAGAGGACTCTTGTTGCTCGCTGTGGTTGTGCAAACGTCTCCTAAGGGAGAACTCGCGATTGCTCCGGTTACTCTCCGTGGCAAGCGCAGGCCGTTGCAGAGCACAAAGCGTCACGTCTTCTCGGCGACAACCTGCAGCCAGTAGCGGGGGACCGTTGTCAGATTCAACTCTCTGACTGCTTCCCGTACGCCGTGCTTAAGCACTGCCGCACCCACATCCAACGGCACACCGGGCAAGACCCCCTCGATGAAGAGCGAGTAATCGCTAATGTCCTCCATGCTCTCCAGGGTCATTTCAACTTGCCGACACTCGAGGTGGGTAACTGTGAAGCCGCTCTCGCCGAGCAGAGCCTCATATTGTTCGGGCGAAAACCAGCGCATAGCGGTGGTCTTTGCATCCTTGACAATCTTGACATTGGGATATTCTCGCCGCATCTGTTGCACCGCGCGCACGATCCACAAGCGGTTTGTTTTCTCTGTGATCGGGAGATAGGCGCCGTCGAAGAAGGTCGTGTTGAAAGCTACCACGCCGCCCGGATTGAGCGCCTTGCCGATCTCCTTGAAGACGGTGTGCTTATCTTCTATCAGGTGGATTGCATTGCAAAAGAAGAGCGCGTCGGCAGACGAAACCAACTGGGACACGTTTTCGGCGCTGCCATTGAGAAACCTGATCATGGCACTTTTAACGCTCTGTCGTGCTTTGTCCAACGCCAAGGGAGAAGGATCAATCCCAAGAATCTGTGCTTTCAGCCCAAGCTTCTGCACTTTGGCGAGGACTAGCCGCGTGATCGCGCCGGTTCCGCAGCCAAGGTCTACGATGCGACGCTGCACCGTCGGATCAAGCCGCTCGAGGAAGCCCAGAGCGGAATCAACCAGTCGTGTGTTGGTTTCACGATAGAATTCATGCCGAGCGAATGGCTCGAAGGAGTGATCCGTTCCTTGCATATCTCCCATTGAACACTTTCCTCCCACCGGCACGGACGCTGTTTTTCCGTTTAACCAGTGCCGGTCACTTCCTTGTGCGCGGGATCGGCCGTGGATACCGCAATCTAAAATTCGACGTTGTCTCCGGTCCGCAGCACATCCGGGAATTGCACTGTGCAGAGCTTCCAAGAAGCCCCTATCGTAGTTATGTACCCATTATACGGGTTTTCGGTACGGCAAGGACAGCCACGCGTCACAACTGTGCGCTCGCCCCTGGCGCCTGGGGCAGACCGGCCTGAAACGCAATGCTACAATGTGTGCGTGGGTGGGCGCAAGAAGCCAAGAGCTTTACTGCCTGCCGTGCCGTTCAGTGTGAATGAGGCGCAGGAAAGCGCGAGCGCGTCAGTAGGTATGATTGGTCGCATGAGGAATAACGCATGAAGATCCGCACGATTGAGGCTATTCCGCTGCGGTGGCCGGTGCAGAGTAGCGGCCGCGAGCGACCCTCGGATTACGGGCGTCACGACGAGACCCACGCCATCATTGTGCGGATAGAGACAGACGACGGACTCGTCGGCCACGGCGAGGTGCATCCGGGCTATGGCTACACGCGAGGCGCGTGCCATTCATTGAAAGCCATTGTGGAGAAAGAGCTTGGACCCGAGATTGTTGGCGAAGACCCCACGCAGCCTGAGTATGTTTGGGAGAAGATGTACAACGGCCCGCGCCTGGGCATTGCGCTTGCCTACGGCCAGAGCGCGCCGCGCATGGGCCGCCGCGGTGTGACCGTTTGCGCTATGGGCGGCATAGACATGGCACTCTGGGACATATTTGCCCGGTCGCTCGGCGTGCCGATCTATAAGCTGCTGGGCGGCGGGTACCGCTCGCGCTTGCCAACGTACGCGAGCGGCGGTCATGCCGACGCAGAAGGTGCGGGTGATGAGGCGCTGGGCTACATTACGCAGGGCTTTCGCGCGGTAAAGATGCGCGTGGGCGCCATGGATGCGCCCCGCATCGTTCAGGACGGCATCGCGCGCATTCGGGCCGTACGGGACGCCATCGGGCCCAACAACAAGATAATGCTGGACGCCCACGGTTCCCTCAATGAAGGCCAGGCGATCCGGCTGGCGCAGGCGGCTGAGGAATATGATATTGACTGGTTCGAGGAGCCGGTGAGCAGCGACAACTGGAACGGCATGCGCCGGGTGCGGCAAGCAACGTCGATACCCATTTCGACCGGTGAAAACGATTTCACGCACTTCGACTTCCGCGACATTATCGCCCATGAGGCCGCGGACATCCTGCAACCCGATCTGGCGGTGGTTGGCGGGTTTACGGCGGCACGTCGCATTGGCACTTTGGCACATGCAGCAAATCTGCAGGTAGCGCCGCACATTTGGGGATCGGCGCTCCTCTTCTACGCCAGCTTGCAGCTGGCGGCGGCACTGCCAAATTGTCCTATCATCGAGTTTCGCCAGGGCGGCAATCCACTCTTTGCCGATCTGATCTCACCGTCGCCCGCGATTGATAGTGAGGGCTACGTAACGGTCCCAACCGGTCCAGGCTTGGGAGTGGACATTGACCTGGAGGCAGCCAAGCGAAAGTTTCCCTTTGAAGGAGTGTAACGCGGCTCGATGTGCCATGCGGCAGGATCATTGCCACCGATGTATGCCGTATCCGCGCAGGTTGTGTATCCTGGTCTTGAGAGAAGGCGCACGTGTCTTCAGTAGAGGTAATTGCCTGGATCCACAAGTAGGCACTTGCGTAGCTCTGCCATACAACTGGAATTGGGGTGGATTGGTACCCGTTTCCCCTCACCCCGGCTCTCTCCCCAGGGAGAGGGGGCATATCTTGCGCCCGCGGAGTGAGAGGAAACAAGAAATCCAACGGCCTTCCTGGAGAGAGGGAGGTCTTGTTGGCGGCCGGCGCGGGTCATGCAATGGGCTCAACTAGGGAGAAGAGATAACGTTGGCAACTCTTACGGGCACGATTCACGATGCAACTACCAGCAGCCCGCTGGCAGCTAAGGTCTCGGTGCAGAGCAGTCATGGCAGGTTTCTTGCGCCTGAAGACAGCTTGGAGACCGTCGGCACGACCAATCCGTTCTTCTATTGCGACGGCACGTTCACGCTCGAGGGCCCACGGGGACAGGTGGACGTGCGCGTAGAGCGGGGTACCGAGTACGCGCCTCTCGATATGACCGTAGACCTCCCAACACAAGGGACGGTTAACCTCGAATTGCCGCTCCAGCGCTGGATAAGTCTGCCCAAGCAAGGGCTCTACCCAGGCAATACGCACATCCACTACCGCGAGTTCGAGAACCGACCGGAGGAACGCCTGCGCTTCGACTCCACGGTAGAGGACCTCACCGTGACCATCATCAGCGTGCTGCAGCGGCAGGAACTGGATTACGCGACAAATCGCTTTCCGGTGGGACAAATGGAGCATCCCACCACGCCGGGCCACGTGCTGGACGTAGGTGAGGAGTCTCGCCACAATAGCACGCCTTGGGACATGGGTTACGGCCACGTGATGCTGGTGCGGCTACAAGAGCAAGTCGAGCCACTCAGTCGCGGTGTGCTCGTGGATGAATCAGCGCCTGACTACCCGCCTTTGATTGATGCCTGTACCGCCGCGCAGGAGCAGGGCGGTGTGACGATTTGGTGCCACAACGGGCAAGGAATGGAAGCGCCTATTGCCGCCGGTCTGGGGCGGCTGGATGCGCTCAATCTCTTCGATCCTTACTGGTCCGACCCCGAATATGACTTGTGGTACCACCTGCTCAATTGCGGATTTCACCTGCCGGTCAGCACCGGCTCAGACTGGTTTGTGTGCTCAGCGAACCGGGTGTACGTGCAACTTGAGGACTCCTTCTCGTATGACACGTGGTTGGACGGTCTGAAGAGCGGAGCTACGTTTATTACAAACGGACCATCGCTTACTCTCCGCGTTGCCGGACAGCCGCCTGGAAGTGTGCTGGACTTGCGCACCAACAGACGGAAGCAGGTGAATACCTTTGTGCGTTGGCAGGCCCTGCGGCCGGTGCAACGTATCGAGCTCATCTGCAATGGGGACGTGGTAGCGCGCGAGGAATACAGCGAGGGTCTGCGCGAAGGCGTCCTGCGTACCAGTTTGACGGTATCTAACGACAGTTGGATCGCCGCGCGCTGCTGGGGTCGCCAGCGCGATAGCTACGGCCATGCGCAATGGGCCCACACTAGCCCGGTGTACGTGCAATCGGGCGGCTCCAACCCGGCTACCAGAGCGTCCGCTGAGTTCTTTGTGGAGTCAATCGAGCGCGCAATCGCGTGGATTACGACAAAGGGTCGCTTCGACCATGACGACCAGCGGCAACGCATGCTGGAAATCTTCAACACCGGACGCGAGCAATACTCCCGCCTGGCACGCGGATAGGTCGGGAGTTGTCCCCATCTCCACCTGCAAGCGGTAGATTCTCTAGTTCTCCGGATTGCGATGATTGGTCATTGCTACCGATTATGTGTTCCCCTCTATGCACCCATCAAGGGAGAGGTGGTGAGAGTACGCGCGCCGGAGGTTGGCCGAGGGTGCGTGAACCGTCATGGGGGAGGAGAAATAACGGTAATTAGCATGGTCGTCTGCGTGATCGACCAAATGCTAACCCCAAGGCATTGAATAGTCCACTTTCCACATAAAACGAGTCAGCATATCCGCATGAAGCGTGTGACGATTTACACTGACGGCGCGTGTATTGGGAACCCGGGGCCGGGGGGCTACGGCGCGGTGATTGTCTTTGGGCAGCACCGCAAAGAGATTTCCGGTGGGTTTCGCTTGACGACGAACAACCGCATGGAAGTCTTGGCGGCTATCCGCGCGCTGGAAACGCTCACGGAACCGTGCGAGGTGATTCTGCATAGTGACTCCGAATATCTTGTGAATGCGATGATGCGAGGCTGGGCGGAGAGGTGGAGAGCGCAGGAGTGGAGGCGTGGGAAGCAGGGCAAGGCCGCCAATCCCGATCTCTGGGAGTGCTTGCTCAATCTATCCGGCACGCACCGTGTGACCTTCAAATGGGTACCCGGCCACAAGGGAATACCGGAAAACGAGCGCTGCGATGCGCTCGCGAACTCGGCGGCGCGGGGCAAGAACTTGCTGGTTGACGAGGCGTACGAGAAGTCTACTACGCAGATTCAGACATAAACACGAGCAGTCTGTTCAAGTGATCTACTGTTGCAGATGCCATACGGCGGGAACGCGCTCAGTGGTCGGGCGAAATCGTTGAAATTGCCGCATGCGGTAGCTTAGGAGTATCCCTCAGCGTCTATATTCCTTACGGCTGCTCGGAGTTCCGCATCGCCGCGATTCCGGGCAAGCCACTCAGGGGTGAGCCTAAGGGCAGTATTACGCAGGGTGCAGGCGAGCGGATTTTGCCATTGGCGCGGAGTCCAATGCCTGCCCCGACTTCCTGCAACACGGGCGCACATTCATAAACGGCGGTGGATTCGCCCACCTGCTGTAGGGCAAGGGCGGCTGCCAGACCGCCTATTCCACCGCCGATGATGAGGACGGTGTTCTCGACAGAGCGCACTTGAGGTCCTCGTGCACTGGCTATTGCGATAGTCCTTTCTCGGTTTCTAACAATGGCGGTAGCACCGTTTGTAATACCTCCCAGACGGCTATGCGGTACGGGCTACAACGAGTGCATCCACACCGGATTCCGCGCCCCAGACTTCGCCGGGTCTACCGAGGAGTTGTCGCACCGCAGCCCCGCTGCTTGGCCAGGGATAGGCAGTGAAAGACTCGTCAGTCAAATCAAAGCGCACAAGGGCGTTGGCGCCGAAGTCCGTAAGCCAGACCAGATCGTGTTCATCCACATAGACGGCGTAGGCGCGCGGCGGGCCGCCAACCGGCACTGGCGTCTTCTGGCTAGCATCCACACCGACGAGACCAGGGAGCCGCCACTCCCGCCAGCTTCCGTTTGATGGATCGTAAAGACCGACCTGTCCGGCATTCCACTCCGCCACCCAGATGCGACTTTGCGAATCCGACCACACGCGCCGGGCACCCTGGTTAGCCGTGGGCGGCTCCAGCTTTGTCACCGCGCCGGTTGCGGTGTTGACGTACCCCACGTAGCTCCCCGCAAGTGAGGCGTAGTAGACGTTGCCGTCGGGTGTCGTGCAGATGCCGTAGGGGCCGCGGCCACGGGGAGCATCGAAGACTTGCAACTCCCCATTCTGCGGGTCCACGCGGCCATAGATGCCGCTCTGCCCGGTGAACCAGCAGATGCCGTTGGAGTCGAAGGCCGCCGTGTTGAGATTGGTGTAGCCCGTGCTCTCCGGCAGGGAAAACAGAGTAACGGCTTCGGTGGATGGATCGACGCGGACGATGGCATTCAGGCCGCCGTCGGTGATCCACGGCGCGCCGTCCGGTCCGACGATGACGCCGTGAGGCCGCGCGCCGCTGCCGAGGTGAATGTGGCGCGTTTCACCGGTGGTGGGATCGAGAATGCCCAGGGCTTCTTGGTGCTGCGCAGTGTACCAAACGATGCCGTTCGTCTCAGGAGCCGGGGCAACGTCGTGGGGGTGCGCGCCGCTTGGTACGGAAAATTCTCGCAGAGATACTTTCTCGGCCGCAGGCTTCGGCATCGAATCCGCTTTAGGTACCGGAGTCGCGGCAGGCATTGGGGTCGGCATGGGGGAGGCAGTGGGTTCTTCCGCCGTTTCTTCCGAAGGGCCGCCGCACGCTGCTGCCAGATATACGGTGGCCAATGCCAGGCCTTGACCGAGTAGCTTTCTTCTTGTCATGATAATCAGTCTGCTCCTTTGCGAGCGTGGCGGCGTCAACGTGCCGGACGGGTTAAGTCGAACTATCCTGAATCCACCATACCGCAGACGTGACAGGTTCGTGAATCAGCGGCAGCGTCGCCTATGCACGCCGACAATCGCCGCCTACTCTCTCGTCGCGCTGGTGGAGACGTCCAGCCAGTCGCCGATGGGGTCGATGTCGTGTCGCGCGCGGTGCAAGCGTTGCAAGGCATTGTCGATGAAGCGACGGTCGTTGACCTGGATGCCGTAGAGCAACTCGATGAAGAGGATACGTCTTGCCAGGAGTTCAATGCGGCGGCGCATAGCGGCGGAGACGTCGAGCGTGTAGGCAGTGAGAACGGCATCCAAGAAGGCGGTACCGAAGCCCGCGAGCAACGCGCAATAATCTGCCGCCGGGTCGCCGTTTTGCCCGGCTTCCTCGAAGTCTATGACGCCGCTGACCGCTCCACGTGATTCATCGTAGAGAATGTTCGATGCATCAAAGTCCCCGTGGGTGAACACAGGTGTGAGTTCCCACAGCGTGTGGTCGCTGTTCATCTCCTTGAACAGGCGGCTCGTCCACGCCTGCTCCTCCGGACTCAGCAGCGGGAACGCCTGAGCTGTCACCTGGCGGAACATGCTGCGTGCATTGGAGCGTCCAAGGATCGATGGAGAGGGTGGCTGCAACTCTGCCGGTAGCGCAGAGAGCGGAATGGCATGGAGCTCTGAGAGGAACTCTCCAATCTGGCTTGCCACGTGCTGAAGCTCATCCTTAGTTAGGGAACAGCCGGACAAGCTCCGGCCGGACAGCCTAGCATAGCCCGCGACCGGATAGGGGAACTGCTCGCAACCGTCGCTAAAATACCGGTAGCGCGGGACCGGGAGCTGGAGCAGCGGCGCTACGCAATCGTACACGCGTTTCTCGTGAAAGAGGAATGCGCCGTTATCCTCAGGGGCGTCACCGTTATCTACTGAGCCGCCTGCGTGAGGGAAACGAAATATCAGCGTGTGATTGACGGCGAACACCCGGCACGTCCCGCCACCTATGAATTGGATGTGCGTGACCCGAACATTAGGAAAGCACGTTTCAATGATTTGTTGGTAGAAGGCTACGTCTACGGACATGGCGGAGTTGATGTGTGCTGGCCGACTCTTCGATTACAACACCGTGATAACATACTTTTGTCTGCTTTCCATTGTCCAGCCTTGCGGGCGGCGGTGACCCCCTGCCAGGGTGTGTTGCGTTCACATCTGTGCGATTCGCACGCAGGATCCCGCTTCGTACACGTGGGATGAGCCGTGACATTACCGGTTCATTTGCATGCGGAGCAGGCAGCTCCCCTGCTAGGATGTGGCTCGCCATGAGCGACGTCCTATGGGAGTAAGTATAATACTTTGGCTAACCGGCTAAGGGAGAAGAAACCATGGAACCGCGAGCACGTTTCACGGCAGAGCTCCGCGAACTTCAAGATGAAGTGGTTTCTCTCGGACACATGGTGGGCGTTGCCGTCGACCAGTCGGTAGAGGCGCTTAGAGCGCGCGATACCGACTGGGCAAGAATGGTCATTCACAACGACATTGCCATCAATGCGCGTCGCTTTGCCATAGAAGCACGGTGCATGAAACTGTTGGCCATGCAGGCGCCCATTGCCGCGGACTTGCGCTTCATTGCGTCGGCCCTGAATATCATTACCGATCTAGAGCGTATGGGCGATCATGCGGAGGGCATCTGCAAGATCAACATTATGCTGGGTGATGAACCGCTCGTTAAGCCGCTGATCGACATTCCACGCATGGCGAAGATAGCAATTAGTATGCTGAACCGGTCGCTCGAAGCGCTAGTGGATCGCGACGTGGAGAAAGCCAAACGCGTTTCGCATGAGGATGATGAGGTAGATGCCTTGCACGATCAAGTTGTGCGTGAACTCATCAGCTTCATGGTTGAAGACCCGCGCACAATCCAGCGCGCACTTTACCTCACCTGGGTCTCGCACAACTTGGAGCGCATTGCGGATCGCGTGACCAACATCTGCGAGCGCGTGGTCTTCATAGTCACCGGCGAGATGGAAGAGATCAACGCATCGAAGTACTGAAACCCGATTCCCACGAGAGGGCCGCGCGCAACTCCTGCTATCTTACTAATCGCTCGCGTCGACGAGTTGAATGCGGGTGATGCCGCGTTTGTCGGCGAGCACTCGATTGTTCTCGTGAATGACGCCAACCCAGAGCTGCACCGGTTCTTGCGGAAAGAGCTCATTCACGGTAATTGTACCCGTCACCGCGACGCTCTCGCCAGGTGCGAGATCGTGTCCCAGGCTCCAGCGAAAAGGATAGCCGATCCCGCTGCGGTTGAGTGAGAAGTCTACTCCCCAGCGCACCGTTCCGGTGGCAGCCGTGTACCCTAGCGAGGGGGCATCCTGTCCCCAGGCATACGTGGATGGGCCCGAAGGGGCCGTGCGTAATGTGACCACGCCTACATTGGTAATAGTTGCAGAGACCGCTATCGTGCCACCGGGCGGTACGGTTACAGGTGTGATCTCAAGTTCAGATACCTGTGCCTGTGGAACTCCGGTCTCGCCGATTTCAATGTGCCGGCGCTGCACGGTGCGATTGCCTGCGGGATCCCAAATCGCGACTTCGACCTCCGCCTGACCTACAGGCAGACGTTCCACTGCTTGATTGAGTTGGGGTGCGTGGCGCAGTGATGGCGGCCAAGACATGTGCACCGTGCCGGGGGCTGCGGCGGCGTTTCGCACCAGCCACTGCGTTTCGTCGCCTGCAACGAGGCGGACGTCTACGGTTACGGGCTCGGAAACGGCGAAGCTAATTGACTGGCGGTCTTTCACACCGTCCTGGTTTGGTGAGAGCACCGCAGGCATGACCTGGAGATCCTCGAGGACAGGAGGTAGGGTATCGGCATTGGCGATCGTGAGCGGTTGACGTTGCTCAATTAACTCGCCTGATTCGGATTCCTCCGCTGTGGCTACAACGATGTAATCACCGTTGGGCAGCACGCGACCGGCAACGGCGCCCTGAAAAGCAAATGAGTATGCCCCCGGCCCGCGCGCAACGCGGTCCCGCAAGACAACCATCGTGCCATCGGCGGACTGCAAGGCGAGCGAAAGGGTTGTCTCACGCGCAACGTGGTATTGAATGGTAACGGACTCGGTGCCGTCGGCCTGCAGCAAAGCCGGGCTTACCTGGAGTTCAAGGAGCGAGCGTGAAGAATCAGACGAAGCACAACCGAGCAGGAGCAAGTAAAGGAGAAGGCACAAAGCATGCCGCAGCCAAGGTCGTGCCGACAATAGCAGAGCGGCCTGCCGTCCAAGGGGACTCATCAGATTGAGATCAAGTGCCCGGTGAAGCGTGCCCTGCGCCTATACCGCGTCTTTGCTCAAGCGCGCGAGGAAGTCCGCATTCGATTTCGTGCGCTCCAGCCGCTTGAGCATGGCCTCGTAGCCTTCGGTATTGCCGAAGGCCGAGAGCATGCGGCGCAACGTGATCACTTTTTGAAGCGTCTCCGACTCAAACAGCAGTTCCTCGCGTCTGGTGCCGGAACGTGCAACGTCAATCGCCGGGTAGATGCGGCGCTCGGCAAACTTGCGGTCGAGCCGCAGTTCCATGTTGCCGGTGCCCTTAAATTCCTCGTAAATGACGTCGTCCATGCGGCTTTCCGTCTCAACCAGACAATTTGCAATCATCGTGAGGCTGCTACCATTTTCGACATTGCGGGCCGCACCGTAGAACCGTTTCGGCGGGTAGATTGCGGCGGGGTCGATACCGCCGGAGAGCGTCCTGCCGCTGGGCGGAATGGCCTGATTATAGGCTCGCGTGAGGCGCGTGATAGAGTCAAGCAGTAGCATCACGTCCTGCCCGCCTTCCACCATCCGCTTTGCACGTTCCAGGGCCAGTTCGGCGATACGGGTCTGGTTCTCCGGAATTTCATCGAACGTAGAAGCGACGACCTCAGCGCCGACACTGCGTTCCCAGTCCGTTACTTCCTCAGGTCGTTCACCGATAAGCACCACCATGACGTGCACGTCGGGGTAATTTGCCATGACGGCGTTCGCAATGCTCTGCAGGAGCATTGTCTTACCGGTCTTGGGCGGTGCAACGACCAATCCGCGCTGACCGCGGCCAATCGGCGAGACGAGATTGATGAGACGGCCCGTAATACTGGGGGAAGCCGTCTCGAGGTTGAGGTGTTCATCGGGGAAAATCGCCGTTAAGTTCTCAAAGTGCGGGCGGCGCTTGGCTTCTTCCGGATCGAGGTTATTGACAGTCTCCACGCGCAAGAGGCCGTAGTATTTCTCGCCTTCTTTCGGTGGACGCACTTGTCCCGCGATCATGTCTCCGGTACGCAGACTCAAGCGGCGAATCTGGGTGGGGGCTACGTAGACATCCTCGGCCCAGCCGGTATTCCAATACCGATGAAGGCGAAGGAATCCATAACCATCGTCGATGGTCTCCAGGAGCCCGGTGCGGTAGAGGTTGCCTTGTTCTTCGGATTGCGCCTGCAGGATCCGGTTGACGAGTTCGTGCTTCTTGAGGACTGAGTAACCGCTAATCCCCAGTTCTCTCGCACGCTCTCGCAGTTCGGCCAGAGGTTTAGCGTCTAAATCTGAATATTGCACTCCGGGGTCGCTCCTTTGGTTGGTTGGATTGGATGTATGGTTCGTTCCATTACGTTGCATCCAATGGCGGGTAGAACGTTTGCGACGACGATTGCCACGTTTGCGAGAGGGTACTACTGTTGACAGATGTGTCCTCCTTCAAGAGCAATACAACGAACCATGTGCTAAGTAAAGCAATGCTGTATTGGGCGAAGCTGTAATCAGCATACTAGGCGTGGTGTATTACAACCGATACGACCTTCGCCTCTAGTGAGTTACCCTGCCGCGAATTGTTTACGAGCGAAGCGCCAAGTAAGCCGTATCGAAAAGTGGAAGGTACAGAGACTGTGAAGTCTCGAAATGTCTGGGCGCCGATAAGCAGTAATGGGTAACTTGATGGGCTTGTGGAAAGAACAGAGTGTCGAAGCGGATGCTTCTATAGCTATTCTAACAGATTGTAGTGCGGGTATTTCGGAGGATTATATAGAGATCACGCTTCACAGTCAAGATTACCAAACGGTAGGAGCTCTGTCAACCATTAAAATGAGCGAGATTAGCAGACTTAGACTTGACCCGATATAAGCCATTTTGAAGCGGGCGTGAAAGTCTACTTACTCGCTTCAGATACTTGCACACACTTTGGCGATGCATTAACGCCATAATGAGTTAATCAATACACTAGGGAGAATAGATTCTGTTACAAGGTGGCTTCAATGCACGAATTAGGTCTTCCTCCTCACGTTTTCTGACACTCCCATCATTCTTATTAGTATGAGTGAGAATATGCGTTGCACCATGATTCCTGATGCATTGTGCAGCATGGTGACCGCGAAATCTTGTGGAGAGGTCTGTCGTTTCACCCACATAGATGATGAAGTACCTGTTGGGTGAGACTTGTCTGGCAAATGCGTAGTTACCCGGTTCTATCTTGAATGAGGTCCATTGAATCGGTGACGGCCAATACCGATACGGTTTTCCAGAAACACCATACAAAATGATGGAATCAGACATCGACAACCACCTTTAGTCTGATGAGTCTATCGCGCCAGATTCGTACTCATCGATAGCTTCTTGTGGAGTAGTCTTCATCGATGCCAACGCTGCTATCGCTTCTTGTGCACCTTCTTGTTTGCCTTCCTCTTTCGATTGCTGTTTTTCTTTCGCTATCTTCTTTCGACGCCAATCGTCCCATAATGAGGCAAGCACTTTGATCCCTCCTCCCACTATTTCTGAAATGTACAAGGCTACTACTACTGATGACAATGTGACATTGGACACGCCGGCCCACAATTCTAGAAAATTCGACGAACCTTTCCAACTAAGATATGTAGCACACGCAAGAATAATGAAAAGCGTTACAAAGTAAAGCCACTTAGCACGTCTGCTGATACTCCAGATCGCCCATGGTTCCTCTTGCATTGTGCTACTTCTCGCCATAACCTGGTCGCTCTTCGCTATTAATGTACCACCAAAAACCACATAATTCTACATACGGAGCTAGTTGGTATGAGTTCTGACCGTGCAGAAGTGCAGGACGTCGCATGTCCTATTCCTAAACCATCTCCTCAATCTTCCACTCTGAGGAACCTCTTGACAGGTTTAGGGTGAACTTCGCCTACGAAGTACCTCAAATGCGCAAATCACTAAATTCCTTCCAGTGTCAAGCACGAGGTTGTGGCGCGCTTGGATTTGCAAGTTTCGTAAAACTCGCTGACAGATTGGCCACTATAGCAAGGAAGGCAGTGAAAGCCAATCTAAATGTAGTTATAAGTGACAATAGCAACTGGCACTGGCCGTCCCAAGCCATGTGCTGGAGATGAACAGGCGTTCGGGCATTCGCCCCGACGGAAGCTGGAGTGCAGGACACGCAGAGAGGATGGATTCCGGCGCTAGC
The DNA here is from genome assembly GCA_965219505.1 of Chloroflexota bacterium. Classification (GTDB taxonomy): domain Bacteria; phylum Chloroflexota; class UBA11872; order VXOZ01; family VXOZ01; genus VXOZ01. Next base: position 565,511 of record OZ244775.1, read on the forward strand.
CGGGAAGACGGTGCTAGGTGCACTCAATTTTCAATAAAGTGACCGGACAGCAAAGTCTGTCAAGGAACTGGTCAACACATAGGGTGATGGCAAGAAGCGAAACCCCACGGGGGCATCAGGCCTGGGTCTGCTGCCTCCGCGATTAGGAGAATACTAAGAGGTGACAAGAAATCGAGCCAGGTTTGGAAATGCTCTGCAACCGTAGCAAACTACTAACCTAAGTTTTGGTCTATCGAAACAGCTATTGTGTAGCAAGGGCAAACTGCAACGCAACGTCTGCACTCCAAATACCGATATGCCCTAGTCTACGCTCACAGCGCGCGAGGCCTCACCTCTTGCTAATCGGCGCGGCGGTTTGTGAAACAGTCACTGCAATAGATGGGTCGGTCGTCTCTTGGCACGAAGGGTACGCGAGCGACTGTTCCGCATTCTGCGCAGACTCCCTCATGCATCTGACGCTCACCTTGGCGTTCCCGTCGCCGTGAGTTGCGGCAATCCGGACAGCGGCGCGGCTCATGCATTAGGCCTTTTTCTTGATAGAATTCCTGTTCACCAGCAGTAAATACGAACGACTGGCTGCACTCCGCGCAAACTATCGTGCGATCCTCGGGTGACACTGTGATCTTCTCCTTGCGTTGGGTCTCACCGCGCTTCGTCTCGCTTCAGGCCAAATCGTGTGGTTTCGGTCAACTGCAAATGCAGCACCACCTTCGCACATTTCTTACTCAAACACACCATACGCATGACATGAAATGATTGACCAAGTATACGAGACTAGTCATATCTATGCAAGCTCTTTAGGTCAATTGATGCGTCCATGCTTTACTCAGGCAGTTGCCGCGCTGCCTTGACGTGGAGGGACCTGAGACACGACGTGGCAATGCAGGCTGCCAAGTGGTATGACGGCATGTGCTATAGTAAATGCGCCAGTGCTGAATGTGGCGATAACGACAAGTCTCCTGCTGAGAGATGCTGAAGAACTTTTCTGTAGACCCTCTTCCTTCGCACTGCCTAGGTGCGGCAGGCAAGGCCCTTGCACTAGCCCGACTACTGCCTGTGTTCTTGCTTGTCAGACGTAGTTGCGGCCACCTTGTCGCGGCATCACCTTCTCACTTCCACCCATGAGCCGTCGCGTCTTTGCGCTCATGCTGCCGGTGTATGTGCCCAGCTTTCTGCTGGCGTTTACACAGGGACTCCTGATTCCAACCTTGCCCCTATATGCCACTACTTTTGGCGTTTCGTTTAGCTTGGTGAGTCTGGCGGTAGCGGCACGTGGCTTAGGCACGCTTGCTATGGATCTCCCTTCCGGCGTATTGCTGGAACGCCTTGGGAGCCGCAAAGTGATGCTGCTGGGTGTGGGAGTGGCATGCATTTGCCTGGTGCTCATGGGCCTTATCGAGAATTTCCACGTTCTCGTGCTGCTGCGTTTGCTTTCCGGCTGTGGCGCTGCCATGTGGATGATCTCCCGCATGGCCTTCATCTCAGAAGTTGTTCCGGTGGAAGTGCGGGGGCGGGCCCTATCGGCGTTCGGCGGTGTGAGCCGTATCGGCGTGTTTGCGAGCCCCGCAATTGGCGGATTCGTGGGAGCGAATCTTGGATTGCAAACGCCATTCTTGCTGGCGGCGGCTCTGACCGGAGTGGCCCTTGTAATCACGCTCCTGTACGTACCGGAGTCGCGCAAGCCGGTCAAAGCTGCGCATCGCCGCCCCCACTGGCGCACCATGGCGAAAATTGTGGGGACATACCGCCGTGACTTGCTGTCGGCGGGAAGCGCCCAAGTCCTCGCACAGATGATCCGCGCAGGACGCGATATCATCGTGCCTCTATACGGTGGCACAGTACTTGGGCTGGACCTGACTGCTGTCGGCGTAATTATCACGGTGTCCGCTGCGATCGATATGTCCCTCTTTGGCATCGCCGGGTTGTTGCAGGACCGCATGGGGCGCAAGTGGGCGTCGGTTCCCTCCATGATAATCCTAGGTGTGGGCATGGCTATGGTGCCCTTGGCCGGGGGGTACGGCTCGTTGCTCGCGGCGGCTGCTATCATGGGCTTAGGCAACGGCCTCGGCGCCGGCACGATGATGACCCTGGGGAGCGATCTTGCGCCACGCGATGCCATGGGTGAATTTCTCGGCATGTGGCGGCTAATTGGCGACGGCGGGAATGCCGGTGGACCGTTGGTCGTGGGCGCCGTGGCGGACCTTACAGGTCTCGGCCTTGCCGCCATAGTCTTGGCAGGCGTGGGTGCACTGGCGGCAAGCAACTTGGCTTTGTTTGTACCGGAAACCCGACACCAGCGCGAGCGGCGCGCCTTATCGTGAGACTGCGTTTGGCGTGTGGCCAATAGTGGCGAGTGTCTTGGTGCACAGCTGTCGCCTTACACAAAGGATATTGATTCAACAACGGATTCGATACCGCCATGGGCCAGGGAATTGCGGATGGCATAGCTGTCGAGGTTCACACTGAAGGCACGGTGTAAGGTAGTTGGAATTGTCATTAGATCTAAGTCTCTTTAGTGTCGGCTGGCTCCTGCTCCTCTTGGGAGCGATAATTCACTTCGCGCTAACCGTAGCAACGTTGCTCGGCTACGGGCCGTATGGAAAGTGTCTAGCGCCCCGGCTGGGGGCAAGCGACGTCCCGGAAGTGCGTGCATTCTCGCGTCACATTGCTCTGCACGTCTTCATCATGGGCGTGGCGTGGTGGGGGCTGACTTTTTGGGGCATTCGCAACGGCCATTGGTGGGCGTGGCTTGCTCTCTTGCTGATGGGTCTTTCGCACTTTGCCGCGTTTGCATGGACCGAGACTCGCAGTGAGGGGAGCTGGCATCCGCCGGACAGGCGCTGGTGGGGATTGCTGACAGTATTCGTCGTGAGCATGGCTCTTACTTTACCGAGCTAACTGCGGGCGCATGCCTTAATGGTGTGGATGGCGGGCGGAGTCGTTTCGTGTATTGCGGAATGATAAGTTAGTGACTTAGACACAGTATACCTTATTGCTATGCTGTCTGCATCAATGCAAGGGGTTGATGATGGCTACGCCCAACTGGTCTAACCGCACGATCTTCACCGGCGATAACCTCTACGTTATGCGTGGCATGAACTCCGAATCCGTTGACCTCATCTACGCCGATCCCCCCTTCAATTCTAACCGCAACTACTCCGCGCCGATAGGCTCTAAGGCAGCGGGCGCGGCGTTCAAGGATGCGTGGACGCTATCCGACGTAGACCTTATCGAGCACAACCGCTTGCGTGAAGAAAACAAGGGACTGTTTGCTGCTATTGCAGCCGCCAAGCATACGCACTCCAAAGGCATGTTTTCGTATTTGGTCATGATGGCACTACGGCTCTTGGAGATGCGGAGGCTCTTGAAGCCTACTGGTTCGATCTATCTACACTGCGATCCGTTTGCCTCGCACTACTTGAAGGTGGTAATGGATGCGGTATTCGGCAGAGACAATTTCAGAAATGAGGTTGTATGGAAGCGAACTAGCTCACACAGCGACGCTAATCGGTTCGCAAGGGTGTCAGACCGTCTCTTATTCTATGCCTTTGACGGAGCCACATGGAACACCCAGTACGTGCCACTGGGGGAAACTTATGTTTCAAGGGACTACCGGCACTTGGACGATAAGGGGCGCTACAGGTTGGACAACCTAACCGGACAGGGAACATCAAGTGGCGAATCCGGTGAGTCGTGGCAGGGATATGACCCTAGTCAAAGCGGGAGACATTGGAGCGCACCGAAGACCGGCAACTATGCCCGATGGATAGATGATAATCTGATTCCGGAATATACGGGGATGGTGAGCGTTCATGCGCGACTGGATGCTCTATTCAGTGCAGGGTTGATCGACCGTACAGAAAGAGGATATCCTACACAGAAACCACTTGCTTTACTCAGCCGCATCATAGAGGCCAGCAGTAACTCAGGCGATACCGTCTTTGACCCATTCGCAGGATGCGCCACGACACTAATTGCCGCGCAAGCAGAGCGTAGGGAGTGGGTAGGCGTAGACCTATCGGAAAAGGCGGTTGATCTTGTAAAGCAGCGGATTCGTGACCTTACAGCCGTTCCCATTAGGGTCTATGATCGTATGGACATCCCCCTCCGAACAGACAACGGTGCGGAACTAACGGCGATAGAGAAGCAAGCGCACAAGGCGATGCTCTTTGTGCTCCAAGACCAACGCTGTAATGGATGCAACTATGAGTTCCCGCGCCCGCAGGACTTCCACCTTGACCACATCGTAGCGCGGGCGCGGGGTGGAACGGATCACAAAGAGAACTTTCAGCTACTTTGCGGTCACTGCAACAGCAAGAAGGGCGCAATGCCCCAAGAGGCGTTTATGGCATCAATGGCTCAAAGCAAGGCAACGGCAGACTGGCTTTAGCTGATCCCACACGCCCCCACGTTCAACGGCGAGCGCAGGGGCTTTGCTATTAACTCACACCATCTAGATGACCATAAAGTGCACGTGATAGGTAACCGTGTGCTAGAATAAAGACATCTGCGTACTGATGTGCAGGTGTTTTTCCTGCACCACTGCTATTTAATGCCCCTTCTTTGGTCCTAATCAAGGATTATGCAACAGAAGGAACTATGGATAATGGCCGAAGTGGTAGCAGAATGGATCGAAAACCCTGTCACCTATCTTGTAGTTATTGGAATAGGCGCGACTGTGTTTTACATTGGACGCTGGGTAGGCATGGTGAACCACAAGACATCAGACCTTGCGGCTTCTTTGGTGGGTCTCAAGGAAGTTCTAGTGGCCATCAAGGATGTGCTGACTGAAACTGAGAAGAGGTTGGCCACGAACAATAGCCCTCGCCAGCTAACTAAGTTCGGAGAAAAAATTGCTAACGCAATGGAAGCCGGAGAGTGGGCACGGCGTTTAGTTGCTTCCGGCAAGTTTGCAAAAGTGCGCGAACCTCATGAGGCTGATTACCAAGCAAGGCAATTTGCATATTCAGACCGGAGCGGCGAAACACAAAAGGTTCTCTCAGTGGGCGTGTATCAGTCTGGTCTTGACGAAACCAGTGTGAGGTCAGTTCTCGCCATCGTGTTGCGAGAAGAAATAATCAGACAACTCCGCAAGCCCGCTCCATGAACCTATCCCACGGGTTTTCTTCCTTCCGCGTATTGTACTTATAGCTTGCTTCGTCAATGTATTCCGCAGCGTAGTCCAGCGTGTAGTGGTGGTGCTGGCCGGAGATTGCGCGCTTCACCAACGCCCAAAAGCCCTCGATGGTGTTCGTTTGAATATCCCCGTCAACGTACCGCTTGGAGTGATTGATGCGCTTGTGGCTAATCCAGTCACGGACTTCGTTGTAGCCAGGGTATTGGTCGGTGATGAGCATGGCGCGGGGATCGACGTTGCGGCGTAGGAAGTAGTTGATGAGCTTGGTTGTCACGCGGGGAGCCGGTGCAGCCTTGACCTTGCCGCCACGTTCTACCGCGCCAATGACGGGAGTTTTCTTGCTCTTGCGGCGTTGACCGGGGAATTTCGGTCCGCGCGGCTTGCCGCCTATCCACGTTTCATCGGCCTCTACGATACCGCGTAGGAATGCGCCGTCCTCTTGCATGGCTTTGCGAATGCGCATTGCCATGTACCAGGCAGTAGGCTGTGTGAGGTCTAAGTCACGCGCCAACTGGTAGCTTGAAACTGACTTCTTGGCGTTGATCAGAATGGCAATTGCCGCGAACCACTTAGGCAAAGGAATCTTGGTACGCTCAAAGATGGTGCCATGCATTACGCGAAATGTCGACAGGCAATTGTGGCAATTCCAACGGCCTACGTGGTGCTTCTCGGTCTTGCGGGCTACGCGGTTTGACTTGCAGAATGGGCATACCGGCTCGCCTTGCCACTTGACTTGCTCTAGTAATTCGATGCAAGATTCTTGGGTACCGAACTGCTGTACGATGCTGATTATGTTCATGACCTCTCCTCCTATAAGTATTGTACCAAACACTCTATAGGTAGTCAAGTCATGTTCTTATCATTCCCGTGTATTGGACGGTAGCGAGCGCAGGGCGTTTCCGTTAGAATGGCTACAGTCTGGGGCGAAACTACTGGGATAAGCTGGATTGCTGCCTCGTAGCAAGTACGCGGCAGGCTTTTCGCCGGAGATACGGGAGAAGACTGATGGATTTACCGCTTGGCGCACCGATCTCTGCTGACGGTGGAGAAGCGCTTGGTACGCTTGGTGGCATTACTATCGATCCGCTTTCGCGTACCGTAAAGGCGATAGTGTTGTTCCTCGATCAAGCCCTTGTCGTTGCGGCGCCGGTGGTGGTTGAAGCCGTGCGCGAGGGGAGGGCAACCACACCCTCCACGTCCGCCGAGGGCATTGTACGTGTGCAGGTCCCGTTATCCCTCATTCGCGGCGTTTCCGGTAAAGAGATAACACTTACGCTCCGTCGTTCGGAATTGTCCCAATCCCTGTCGGCATATCCCGACGTCGACTCTATTGCAGGCGTCCCGCTGGTGCTGCGAACCCGCGCCGACGGCAGCCTGGATACGGAAGCCGCCGCATTGCCTGATACCTTCGTACCCGATGCTGAGCTAGATGGGAACACGTTTGTGCGGGATGTTTACGCCAAGGTAGGGCACTGGGATGAGATGCGCGTGGACCCGTTTACGCATAAGCTCCAGAGCTTGAAGGTGGCCGGCACGCTAACAAATGATAGAACGGAAAACCGCATCCCTGTCCATGCTCTGGGAAGCATCCACCGCCGCTTCATCACGGTAAAGCTACCCCTGTTCTAGCAGCCGTTCCATAGGGACATCTGTTTCATTTCAGTCTTTCATGCACCGAGCGCGATTGGTCACGTTTGATAGCTTCAGTAGTAACTGTTCATTAGAATGTACCCACTAGTACTTCACCATTCACCGGACTTCTGATGTTCGATCTCATCGCAGAATTGACAATGGCCCATTCTCCTGTGGGCAACGAACGGGAAATAGATGCTGTGCTCCGCAGGCACCTTGACCCTCTGCCATGCGACGTTTGGCAAGACACTGCCAATAACGTAATTGTCAAGATTGCGGGCGCGGCCAGTGATTGCCCGCTAATCCTGGATGCACATAAAGACGAACTTGGCCTGATCATCAAGCGCATTGAAGACGACGGCAAGATACGAGTCGCTACCCTGGGCGGCACGTATCCGTGGAAATACGGTGAGGGTCCCATGGACATTCTGGGGGACGCGGGCACGATACCCGCCGTGCTCTGCTTTGGCGCCATGCACGTGACGGAAGAGAGCCCGATCCATGCCATCCGCTCGGAGGGAGGCCGGCAGCTCAAGTGGTCGGATTGCTACCTGGATGCGAAACTCAGCAAGGATGAACTCTTGGGGCAAGGCGTGCACCCCGGCTGCAAGGCAGTCGTCTCGCGCGAGCGCAAGCACCCGGTGCGCATTGGCGACTACGTGGGAACATATGCCCTGGACGACAAGGGCGCCGTGGCAATTCTCCTATCCCTGGCTACACTGCTTGCAGGCAGTCCTCCGCCGCAGGACGTGTACCTGGTCTTTTCTAGCACGGAAGAAAACGCCGGGGGTGCCGGACCGTTTGCAGCGCGAACGTTGCCGGGAGACACGTACATTGCGTTAGAGGTCGCCCCGGTGGCTGCCGAGTATGGCTTGGAAGCTGGCGGTGCGCCGGTTCTGGTATATAAAGACGCCTACAATGTATACGATGAGGGCATCCTGCGGCGCTTCGCCTCTCTGGCCAAGGAACTCGGCCTGGAGGTGCAGCACGCCGCCTTAGAATCCTACGGCACTAATGCTTCGATAGCCCGCAAGGTAGCGGCGATAGGCCGCATTGCGGCGGTGGCCTTCCCGTGCGAAAACACGCACGGCTTCGAAATTGTGCATCTCGACTCTCTGACCAACCTCACGACCCTACTGCTTACGTTCGTCAACCGCTGGCCGGCGATTCTCCAGGAAGAACCGGCGCTGCCCGACGCCTAGGCCGGTTGCAATTCCGGGGCCAACCCCATCGGAGATCATTGCGCAACGTCGGCCAGAGGCGGAAGAGTTACTCTCAACCCACCAGAGTTCCCCGTATCGTGGTACCGTGCATGCGCGGACTTCCAGTCCGATGCGTAACGCTGCCAAGCAGTTGGATTTGGGACGGATTGGCACCTATTTCCCTTTATCCTGGCCCCCTCCCCAGGTGCTTGTCTCAAAAGTGCATTGCTCAGTGTAGACTTGCCCTTCGACAGGCTCAGGGCGAACGGAAAAGGCAAATCCCGTTCGTGCTGAGTGCTGCGCGAAGCCCGTGTCGAAGCACGATTTTGCTTATCGAGCCGACTTATGAGACAGCCTCCCAGGGAGAGGGGGTCTTTACGCCTGCCGGATCGGGTTGTGCAAAGGTCTCCTTCCGGGAGGGGTGACTTTCTCGCCTCGGTGTGGGATTTGGGTAAGTCTCTCTTGGCGTTGCTTGAACGGGACTTTCACCCACCCTAGAATGGGGGCAAAGCAGTCCCAATGAGTGTGGTGGAAGCCTGGCGGGAGTCCCGCGCCAGAGAGCAGTAGCCCGATGCCTAAATCCTCTCGGAGCATGACGCCGATACAAGAGCAGTACTACCGCATCAAGCAGAACTACCCGGATGCGTTGCTCTTCTTTCGCCTCGGCGACTTCTATGAGCTTTTCGGGGATGATGCCAAGGTAGCCTCTGAGACCCTGCAAATCGTCCTCACAGCGCGCGAATTCGGCAAGAGTGAGAAAATGCCCATGTGCGGCGTGCCCGCTCATGCTGCGGAAACATACCTGGGACGACTGCTTGCGGCAGGACACCGCGTTGCGATTTGCGAACAGGTCTCTGAGCCCGGACGAGGCCTGGTGGAGCGAGCGGTGGTGCGTGTCGCCACACCGGGCACTATCGTAGACCCAGATCTGCTAGCGGCTAAGCAGAATACCTACGTGGCGGCCATCGTACACGATAAGAAGGGCGTGGGGCTGGCGTACGCCGATGTCAGCACGGGGGAATTTGCCGCCACCGAAATCCGAGATGACGCAGACGCTGTCCTTGCCGCTGAATTGGGACGGTTGCAACCGGCGGAGTGCGTGTTTCCCGAAGGCAAGACTCTGCAACTGCCCTCCACGGCGCTTACGTCGACTTCGTCGCAGACGCCGACTTCGTCGCAGACGCCGACTTCGTCGCAGACGCCGACTTCGTCGCAGACGCCGACTTCGTCGCAGACGCCGACTTCGTCGCAGACGCCGACTTCGTCGCAGACGCCCTATGCGTCTTGGCATTTCGATTTGCAGGAAGCGACGAGCACCTTGCTGCGGGTACTTGCGGTTGCCGCGCTCGATGGCTTTGGCTGCGCCGACCTACCGCTGGCGACCCGCGCCGCCGGTGGGCTGCTCGCCTATCTGGAAGAAACGCAGAAGTCATTCCTTGGCGGTCTCGACGGCCTGCGGACATATTCGCTCGACTCGTTCATGGGCTTGGATCCCGCCACGCTGCGCAACCTGGAGATCTTGCGCAATAACCGCACGCAACAGGAAGAGGGTTCGCTGCTCGGTGTCCTGGATGAAACCCGCTCGGCAATCGGCGGTCGCCTCCTCCGTCAATGGCTGACGCAGCCCCTGATAGACGTGCCTGCTATCGGGGGGCGCTTAGCGATTGTCGAGGCTTTGACACAGGACCATGTCTTGCTGGAGCGGTTGCGCGAGCAACTGGGGAAACTTGCCGACGTCGAACGGCTCGCCCATCGCGCTTTGCAGCGGCTGGCAACGCCTCAGGATCTGGCACGCTTGGGCCGGTCGTTGGAAGCCGCAGCGAACATTGAGGGCTTACTGAAAGCATCTTCGGACTCTCCGATCCAAGAGCGCGCGGCTCGCGTCGATCCGGCGCCAGAAGTGGCGGAATTGATCGCTTCTTCTATTGCTACGGAACCGGGACAGTCACCAATCAAGTCAGGGTATAGCAAAGAGCTGGATGAATTGGTGCGGCGTACACAGGAGGCACGTGCGTTTATTGCGAATCTCGAGGCTAAGGAGCGGCATGCCACCGGCATCAAGACCCTTAAGGTTGGCCATAACAAGGTCTATGGTTACTACCTTGAGGTGAGCAAAGGTGCGCTGCCCGACGTTCCGGAACGGTACATGCGCAAGCAGTCCCTTACAACCGGCGAGCGGTATAGCACCATGGAATTACAAGATGCCGAGTCCCTCATTCTGAACGCAGAAGAAGAACAGAGCGCGCTGGAACAACAAATCTATGACGGCATAGTAAAGAGCGTGGCAGCGGAAGAACGGCGGTTGCGGAGGTTGGCGCACGCCCTCGCTGATCTCGACGTCTTAGCCGCGTTTGCCAGGGTCGCCGTGCGCCGCAACTATGTGCGTCCGGTGTTGGATGAGGGTGACTGTATCGAGATAGTTGAGGGGCGCCATCCTGTGGTGGAGGCGACACTGGAGGGAGCGCCTTTTATTCCAAACGACGTGCGGCTGGATGCCGCGCAGCAGATCATCGTGCTCACCGGGCCGAACATGGCGGGGAAGTCTACATATCTGCGACAAGTCGCTCTCACCGTGTTGATGGCGCAGGTAGGCAGTTTTGTGGCTGCCCGGTCGGCGCACGTCGGTATCGTGGACCGCATCTTTACGCGAGTGGGCGCGCAGGACGAAATTGCGTCCGGAGCCAGCACGTTCATGGTAGAGATGACGGAGACGAGCTACATCCTCACCCACGCTACGCCACGATCACTGGTGGTCTTCGACGAAGTTGGGCGCGGCACAAGCACGTACGATGGGCTGGCAATTGCCCGTGCCGTGCTGGAGTACTTGCACAATCACTCGGGCCTAAACTCCAAGACCCTTTTTGCCACCCATTTTCACGAGTTGGCTGAGTTGGAGGGCACTTTGCCACGCGTAAAGAATTCTCGCGTGGACGTCTTGGAAGAGCGGGGCAACGTGGTCTTCCTGCATAAAGTGGTACCTGGCGGCGCCGACCGTTCGTATGGAGTAAATGTTGCGAAGCTTGCCGGACTGCCCCGCCCGGTGCTTAGGCGCGCGGAGCAGGTGCTGCACGAGCTGGAGGAGCGGCATTTGCGGGGTGAAGCACCAACCTTGACCGGATCGAATGGCGCCGATCAACTGCCACTCTTCAGCGGTCCTCACCCGGTGATTACACAACTGCAAGACCTAGACGTGGACGCCATGACCCCGCTGGAAGCGATCAGCACGCTATACGAACTAAAGAAAAAGGCACAAGACTAATTTTCAAAGGCGTTCGTGGGATCTAACAGTCTAGCAGCCAGCGCTCGGCGCCGGTCACCATACCGTGCGGTAAGCGGGCAATTCTCGTCGGTTGAACCATCGCCTAGTAGTCCAACACGATTGTAACGATGAATACGTGCCTATTCGTTATTGCACGGCAATAGGGGAGCAGGCGCAGGTTGCAAACCTACGCTACCGGTGATTCTGCCTTTCAATACAAACTTGCTGAACCACTAGCGTTTACCCGCCTACGGCAGTGGAAACAGCGTGTTGCCGGTGACACGGAAGAAGATGAACGTGTCGCCGCCTACGTGTGGGTTGAGGGATTCCTGCAAACGGACCACTTGCGGTTCGCTCCGAGCATCGAATTGCATTCTGCCATAGACGTCGTATCCGACGAATCCCGGCGGCAACGTAAACTCCCGTGGCTGGCCGCGCTGATCGTTAACCCATACGAACCAGCCTTCCAGGTCACTTTCTTCGTCGGGCGTGAGCGGTGGACGCACAAAATGCACGACGGTAAGGCCATGCTCGGGGGTGCTGCTCGATGATGCACTGGCACCGGCGAGCAGGTCTGTTACAAATCGGAATACCGTCAGGGCCGGGCGTGGGGTCATGTTTCCGATACTATCGTTGTACACGGTCAAGCCCTTCCTGCTTTCGAAGCCACCGGTGCTGATTGTGTCGATAGCGCCAAAGTAGAAGGCTTGCCTGGCGATGCTGGCGGTGGCGGCGGTGAGGAGTTGAGCCACAGCGCGTGACTGTTCGTCCGGTGTAAGCCGTTGTTCGTGTTCCGCGCCCTGGCGCACGATCGTCCCGCCGCCGACTACGTCGCCAAAGTGGCCGAGTTCGCCAATGACAATTGGCAGATGCCGTTGGATTGCATTCATTGTAGCGGCGCTGATCTCATCAAGCCACGGCTGGAGGAGATTGGCGTGATCGTAGAAGTGCACCAATAGCGCGTCCGGTAATACACTGCGTTTCTGAAGAATTCCAAGTACGCCTTGGAGGAAAGGACGACTGTCCAGCAAGGTGTGGTACGCCTCGCCGTACATGTTGACTCTCACCAAGGGATCGGCTTTTCTTATTGCACGATGGCCCGTCACGAAACGATCCACGTACCACTCTATGCGTTTTTGGTCTTCGACATAGATGTCGTGCAGGTTTTCCTCGTTACCGATGATGATTGCGCTGGGCTGGAATTCACGGACAAGATTGTCAAGGTAGCGTCCAAACGCATCCGCGCCTGCATCCTGGGGGATAGGCACCACCAGGTGCTTTTGCCAGCGTTCGAGCCGGGCCACTTCCCGACGTAGACCGTAGAGGTTGGCGTCGGTAAGTCTATAGAGAACACCCGCACGTCGTTGCTCCAAGAACGTACCGGTTGTCGTGTCGGCGGCGAGCTCGCCAGTAACGATTCCATCAGGCGCGAGCATGCCGGGATTTACAGTAATGCGGTGCGTGAGGCGGTAGGTCATCGCCGCCGCGGGACGATTTGTAGGACCGAGCTTGATGAGTTCTTGACCCTGTCCCAGTCCCAGCCGAAAGTTACGATTGGATTGATGGATGCAGCGATGCAACGCCAGCAATTCAAAGTCCTGGGAAGCCTGGGCAGAGGTAAAGGATGCCACTGGGAGGGGACTCATATACGTACGCCTTGTCTAATGGCGAGGTTAGCGCCTCTGGAGCGGCGATTTGGGGAATGTACGTTCCGTACTCGCGAATTGGCTAAGGCAGAAGAGAAGATACGAAATTCGACCGGAGTTATATTACTTATAGTATACCGAATTTCCGAATAATGTTGAACTAGCATAAGTATGTGCGGGCCGTTGCTCTCCGGTCTATTGGGCGTTCTCAGCGGCAAGAGACAGATGCGGAGTACGCTATGCCGGAACACTTGCAAAGATAGAGCAGAATGCCCCGTGAGTTGCGGCTATTTCTTGACAACATGGCGGTGGCTGCACCATAGTCTTTGTAAGTGTGGGCGGTCGCCGCCTCGCGCTGTAGCTTGGCAGAGGTCGACAGAATGATGAAGGATGGAGCGCTTTGGCATCACTAGCGATTTCGACACGGCACGTCGTCCATGAACCCACCGCACCAGGCCTCCCTTTTCGTGAAGAGAACTTTGGCTACCGATTCGCTAGCCTGACAGTCCCACCGGAGCAGGCCGGCATTGTCTTAGTGGATTGCTGGGACATTCACGTTACGGCGAGTCACGTGGAACGGACGGGGCAGATTTGTCGCGAGCGCATTCGGCCGGTGCTCGACGCCTGCCGCGACATGGGCGTACCGGTGATTCACGCGCCGTCACCCAATGTGGCCCACAAGTTTCCCCAGTGGCTGCGCTATGCTGGAGACAGTGAACTTTCGTCCCAATCGAAGCCCGCGCCAGGCTGGCCGCCTGAAGACTTTGCCAATCGCAGGGGGGAATGGGCGCACCTGCGCGCGGATCGTACAGATACATGGGCCGAAGAGATCGAGCAGATCAACCAGGACCGGTACATCGATGAATCGGTCTTTCCACAACCGGACGACTTTGTGATCGCCAACGGCCATCAACTCCACCGGCTTTGTGCGCACCGTAATATTTTGTATCTCTTCTACGTTGGCTTTGCCACCAATCTCTGCGTGCCGCATCGGGACTACGGCATGATCGCCATGCGTGAACGCGGCTACGGCCTCATCCTACTGCGCGACTGCACGACCGGTATCGAAACGAGCGACACGATTGACGGACTGCTTTGCACGAACATGGCAATCCACGATTACGAGTTGCGAGACATCGCGGGGACGATAACATCGGATGAGTTCCTGGCTGCGGCGCAGCCGTTGCGCACCGGCGCAGAAATTGGCGCGGAAGCGCAATAGATGGCCGACTTTTCTAATTCTTACGGCGCTGTGGTGCGGGCTGTGCGCGAGTGATGCTCAAGCAGTCTTGGGATGGTTCCCGACCCGCGAGGCTGGATTGACTCTTGAACATAAAGGCAAACTGCAGACGGTCTTGGGTTCAAAGGAATAGCTAATGGATGAAATCCGGATTGGTGTGACCGGTTTGGGAAGTCGCGGTCTTCACTGGATGCGCTTGCTGCAGAGCGTGCCGGGTTACCGTATTGTCGCGCTCTGCGATCCAATCACTGCCACACATGAGCGAGCGCTCGCCGCTCTCAATGATAGCGATGGTGTAGCCGCCTACGCGCAGTATGAAGAGATCCTCGCCGATCCCAACGTGGAAGCCATTGCGTTGACCGTGCGCAGCCCGCGTCAGGGCGCGCTGGCGGCGCAGGCCCTTGAGGCCGGCAAGCACGTCAATGCAGAAGTGCCGGCGGCGCACTATATCGAGGACTGCTGGCGCATTGTCGTGGCCGCTGAACGCTCCGGCAAGGTCTACCAATTGGCGGAGCAGACGCGCTACATGGGAGTAATGCAAGCCTGGCACGATATGGTGGCGGAAGGCCAACTCGGTAGGGTTACCTTTGTGGAGGGGCAGTATTTCCATTACTACGTCTCCCAATTCTTCTGGGAAAAGGAGACCGGCACGTTTTACGGCCCCACGGAAGTTCCCGATCACCCCGAGGCGGAGCCTACGTGGAGCGCGCTCATGCCCTCAATCCTCTATCTGCCCCACGAGCTGAGCCCGTTGTTGTACGTGCTCGACGATCGGGTGGTGTCGGTTACGGGCATGAGTACGCAGGGCCCGAGCTACGCGCACCCCGTAATCCCCCAACCGGACATGCAGGTCAGCTTGATGAAAACCGAGAAGGATGCCATTTTGCGGTTGGCCGCGAGCTTTGCGCAGCCGCAACCGCCGCGTGACTACCACTGGTATCAAATCATGGGGACACAGGGGTCCGTGGAGTGGCGGCGGTCGGCCCGCGAGCGGCCGAAGATGTGGCTCGCAAAGGCCCAGATGCACGATATGGCGGAGGTGGACTGGCAGTTTCAGCGCACGGACGCCCCCACCGAAGCGCGGGGCAGCGGGCACGGCGACGCCGACTACTACGTGCACGCGGCGTTTCGGGATGCCGTCTTGGGCAAGAGGCCGCTGGAATTCGACCTGTACCGGGCTATGGATACTGCGGCGCCGGCCATCTTGGCCGCAGAGTCGATCAAACAGAATTCAAAGCTGCTAACGGTGCCGGATTTTCGGCCCAGCGCTGAACGGCCTGCGGGCACAATGCCGTCGGAATCGTAGGTGGACGGAGAATTAATGCAAAATGGTGACGTGAAGAAGCTAGCGTAGCGAGGAGAGATGCCGGTTATGGAGATTCAGCTTGGATGTTTTACCCGCCCGTGGCGGGAATTTGGTGTTGAGGCTGCTGCCGCGGGGATGCGGGCCGCCGGTTTCAAGTATTTCGGCCCGATGAGCATGGGGCCGACTCGCCTCATTGACGACGAATCGACACCTGAAGAATTGGCCGCAATCGAGCGCACGGTAAAGGGTGCGGATCTTCAGTTTGCGATAATGATGGCGACGTACCCGCTGACGAGTGTGGAAGCAGGTGTGGCGGCGCTAAATCGTGAGCTTGATTGCGTGGAGCAACTTGGTTTCCGCCACGTCATGACCGGCGGCGCGTCCAACCCGGCGCAGTATGATACTTACTACGCCATCATGCGAGAATGCGCCGAGTATGCGATGCACAAAGGCATTACGCTCATGCTCAAGCCTCACGGCGGTTTGAGCAATACCACGCGGGAAACCATCGAATCGTGGAAAAAGGTAAATCACCAGAATTTCAAGATCTGTTACGACGCGGGTAACCTACTCTACTACGCCGGTGAGGACCCGTTGGCACACATCCGCGAGATTGCCCCAATCGTGGCCGGTATGTGCATCAAGGATGAGGTGGGCGGCCAGAAGGGCGACGTAATGGTCACGCCGGGCGACGGCTTGGTTGACTTTCCCGCCGTGTTTACTGCGCTCAAAGACGCAGGTTTTGCCGGCCCATGCGTCGTTGAGTGTCTGAGTGGTGAGGCACTTGATGAGGTGAACCACCAGGCCGTACGCGCACGCCACTTCTTGGAAGACACACTTTCCAACGTGGGGTACACGGTAGATTAGGAGGATCTTGTGGCAATCATTACTATTTCACGGCAACTTGGCACCGGCGAAGTCGAATTCACGGACAAGCTGACAGCTACGCTTGGCTACCCGCTTTACGATGACAGGCTCATCCAGCAAGTAGCAGAGGAGCTGGAAGTGCACACCGGAGTGGTGAGAGCCCTCGATGAGCGGTTAGAGCCTAGCGCAATACAGAGCGTTTTGTCACGGATCACGGGAGGGCGCGTGCGGCGCCAAGTGTCCACGCGACGTGAAGAGGGCGGCGTGCGGCCCGAGATTGTCCGAACAGCCTTGCGCTCGGTGGTCCGTGAGATTGCCCGCCGTGACGACGCTATCATCGTCGGACGCGGCGCAGGCATCATCCTCGGTGACTTGCGCGGAGTGCTAAAGCTGCGCCTGGTCGCCCCAGTGGAGAATCGTGCCCGCTATCAGGCCAGGACAATCGGCATGAACCTCGGCGAGGCTGGGGCGGAAGTGCAACGCACTGATAGCGAACGCCGCAGTTACATTCGCCGCATGTTCAATGTGGATTGGGACGATCCTACACTCTATGACATTGTCATAAATACGGCACGAACCGATAGTGACACGGCCGTAAGGATCGTCGTCAAGATAATGGAAGAGAAAAAACTCTAAGCGGCCGCGGCGTTGAGAGCTTGAGCTCTGAGAAACGGGCGAAGTCGCCCAGCGTATCTAGGCCATTGGATGCGGCCGCGCCGGACTCGCTCCTCTCGCGAGACCTGGCCAGCCATCGGTAAGCCGTAGAATGACCGCTAGCTCACGTGGCCGTTCAGGGTTTACCATAGACATCAGGCATGTCCGCAGCGCAGGCGCTGGAACTATGACGTACGGCGCGGCCGTCGTTAGGCTTGCGGTTCTCCGTGCCTTTGAATTGCGAACCGCATGGCCCGCGTGACCGCTCCACTGTCCACTTGACCCTTTACGAGGTAGTCTTGTGCACCGTTCCTCAGTGCCGCGAGGCCGGTCTCTTCATCGTTGTTGCCTGTGAGCACGACGATGGGGATTGTGGGGGCGGCACTCACCATCGCCCGAATGGTATCCATGCCCTGGCTATCGGGAAGGGCAAGGTCGAGCAGGATAACGTCGTAGGGCTCTACTTTGGTCTGCTCGCTTGCCTCAGCAAGTCGTGTCACGTGCGTAACATCGAATTGCATGTTCGGCACCTGTTCAAGCAACTCGTAGAGCAGTTCAGCGTCGCCGCTATCGTCTTCCACGAGGAGGATTTCGAAGATATTCGTGTTCATACCGTCGTCGGCTCCCCTGATCGATTGGTGTGGTAAAATTGCCACGTGAATGCAAGTACCACTCTAGCACACTCACGCCGAAAGTGTGCCGGGATGAAGCGATAGGTTCCTCTCCTCGTTTTCGTCCGGGATAAGAGTGCTACGCGTCGCTGGGAGCAGCAGATGGGTGAGACGACTCGACAGGTTGGGATTTCCCAGCCGGGACTGCATGAGCAGCCCAATCAGCAAGCCGCCGAGTATGCGGTGCTAGCGGAGATCGGCCGCATCATCAGTTCAACCCTCAATATCGATGAAATATATGTGCAGTTTGCTCATCAGGTGTCGCTGCTCATTCCCTTTGATCGGCTCTCTATCGCGGCCGTCGATATGGAAGCGCTAACCGTGCAGGCTGTTTACGCGGTGGGTGGCGACATTCCGGGCTGGGAACGCGGCGTGGTGCACCAAGTAGTGCCTGAGGGAATTGTCGGCATTCTTGCCCGTGATCGCCGTGGGCTCTTGTTCAGGACACCTGCTGAAGAGGAAGAAGCGGGTCAGCAACCGGCGCGCGATCTTGGCGGCGATTTTCAGACTCGGATCGCCGTGCCCCTCATCGCGCGCAGCGTATTTGTTGGAACTCTGAATATCCGCTCGCTGCAGCCCTACGCGTACGACGAGAGTCACTTGGCTCAGGCGGAACGGATCGGCGCCCAGATTGCCGGTACGATCGCCAATGCATTCGCATATGAGAAACTGGAAGCCGCCCAGCAAGCTCTTGAAAAAGCCGTGACAGAGCTGCGCCGCTCGAATCAAGAGCTGGAGCAATTTGCCTATGTTTCCTCCCACGACCTCCAAGAGCCGCTGCGCAAAATCGCCAGTTTCTGCAATTTGCTGGAATCGCGTTACGCTGAGCAGTTGGACGAAAGGGCGAACGTCTACCTGCATTACATTGTAGATGGTGCAATGCGCATGCAGGCGCTTGTCAACGATCTGCTGCTCTATTCGCGCGTAACGACGCGGGGTATGGAATTCGCGCTGACCGATACGAACGATGTCCTGCAGGAAGCCCTGGCTAATCTTGACGTGGCCGTCGCAGAGAGTAACGCGTGCGTTACGCACGACCTGCTGCCGACAGCCTATGGGGACACAAAGCAACTTGCGCGCTTGTTTCAGAATCTCATTGGCAACGCCATAAAGTATCGGGGCGAAGATCCGCCGGAGGTCCACGTCTCTGTGTTGAAGAAAGGCGACGAGTGGGTCTTCTCCGTGCGAGACAACGGCATCGGCATCGCCCCGGAGTACGCGGAACGTATTTTTGTGATCTTTCAGCGGCTGCATACCCGCGAAGAGTATGGTGGGACGGGTATCGGCCTATCCGTGTGCAAGAAGATCGTCGAGCGACACGGCGGCAGAATCTGGGTCGAATCTGAAGAAGGCTGTGGTGCTACATTCTACTTTAGCCTTCCCCAAGTGACGGAGTGATAGCAAATGGCAAGGGAACAGGCGGCAAAGCCGGTCGAGGTCCTCCTCGTTGAAGATGATCCGGGTGACGTGCTTCTCACCGAGGAAACGCTCCTCGCGAGTAAGATTCGTACAAACCTGCACGTGGCTGGAGATGGGGTCGAAGCGCTTGCATTCTTGCGAAGGGAAGGCGCCTATGCTGCTGTGCCCCGGCCGGACCTCATCTTGCTTGATCTCAATATGCCCCGCAAAGATGGGCGCGAGGTGCTGGCAGACATCAAAGAGGACCCGGATCTCAAGACAATTCCGGTGGCGGTGCTCACTACGTCGTCACAGGATGAAGACATCTTGAAGAGCTATCAGCTTCACGCGAATTGCTACATAACCAAGCCGGTCGGTTTGGAGCAGTTTGCAACGGTGGTGCAGACTTTGGAGGACTTTTGGTTCGCAATCGTCAAATTGCCACCAAAATGAGTCTATGTAGCGGGCACGTTCGGTCAAGATGAACCCGGCAGTCGTTAAGGCCTAATGGTGCGGTCTTGGCAAACGGCCATTTGGATCCCTGATCAATTCAGTACAAACGTCCCAGTTGCCCTCTTATTTGAATCGGGAACGGATTCCTGTAAAAGGGGTTTCTCATTCCAGAGCGTAGCCGTATGAGGTTTGGGGCAAGCGTCTACGTCATGAGGGCGCAGAGTTCTCAGTCTCCAAGTCTGTGGCCAGAATGGCATGGTAGCGATAGCGCGTTCGTCGTAGCCGCCTCCCGTACAGGCTTGCGGCTTCTTTAGGCTTGAAATGCCCCTCGGGAAGGGAGTGGCGCCACGTATACGGTTCTATGTCTTCAGGTTTTAGCGTATGTCCGGCGGGTAGCGGGCGCCTTGCCACTAAGAGCTGACTTCCCGATTGCCTCCTGATGACGGGTTCATTGTTGTCTATGGCATCGGGCGCGAAGCCAAAGCCTCGCCGCAATACCTGTACGATCAAGAAGCCGACGGCAAATCCTCCCAGGTGCGCCGTGTAGGCTATACCACCCTCCTGTCCTAGCGCCGATCCTACCGATCCTATGATCTGGAGCGCCAGCCAGACGCCAATGACAATCAGGGCCGATACGTCGAACGTCGGCGGACGCGCTTCAGCCTGTCCGACGAGACGGCCAACCATCCAGATGCCGAGGATGTGAATCGGCAAGATGCCGATGGGGGACAGCGGAAAGAGGACAAGATACGCGCCAAGTACACCGGCAATGGCGCCGCTTGCGCCAATGCGCGGGATCGTGTCGTTGGCAAAGAGGGCAGATTCGATGATGCCTGCGCCCAGTCCGCACACGAGGTAGAAGACGGCAAACCCCAGATGTCCCATCTCGTCTTCCACGTTTGCGCCAAAGACCCAGAGAAAGAGCATGTTGCCGGCTATGTGGAGCAAGCCGAAATGAAGGAAGGCGGCGAGTAATAGGTTGCGAAGCTGGTCTATTTCACCCGCCCACAGTCCTGCAGGTTGCAGGCCGTACTCGCGAGCGCTCCAACCAAGGCTATGCGCGGCGACGAACATAGCGATGTTGATCGCCACCAGAGTGACGGTGACGAAGGGCTGCCGTTGCCGCTCATCCTCGGGCGCGGCCTCGATGGGTATGAGTTGCACTTGTGGCCTTTCTAGGCACCGTTAGCGGCCGCTGATTCTGGGCGGGCGCTTGCATCGCGCCAGCTAGAGCCGGTGATTCTTCGGCATGCAATTCCAATTGCGCTCCCAAGTCCCGAAGCGCGCGCTAGGCTGCCCGCACCTTGCCCTTGCCATCGCACTTGGGACAGGGACCCTTGAGTTCGTGCCAGCCGCTCGGTTCATCGGGGTTGGGCCACCTTTCGTCCACCGCACCGCTGCCTTCACACCGGGTGCACGTCATCTGCGGATGAGGAAAGATGCGGGGAATGATGAGCCAGCCGCTAATGATAAGGACAGCAACGAGAAGGATGATTCCCAATTGATCCATAGCCAGTTCCTCTCTCTACGTTCCACACTACCCTCATAATGACAGTGTAAGCTAAAATGATGGAAGGCCAAAAGGATGCCTTGTGTGAGAAGTCACTGGGAAGCACGCGCGGTCGTTCCCTCGTTCCCGATTCGGGGCAGTTGCCCGCGCGCCATCGTGGGACCGCGTTTTCAAGGCAAGGCTTAGCGCGTTACAAGGCAAACTGCACCGTCGCAGGGAGGATTTGTGAATTTGGCCGGAGGCGGGGGGCGAGTCCCCCGCGCTACGTGTCTTGCATTCGGTATGGGCCTGGCGCAGGCAAACAGAGGGAAGAGCCGCGAAACGTGTGAGCGAAAGGACTGTTCGTGCCGGTCGCGAGGCGGCGCAGGTTTCAAACCTGCGCTACTGGTAGTTCGTGGAATCGCGTTGTGATATCTGGCAGATGCGGGTTCATTGAGCGGCACGAATCAAGAAATTACGTGCGGCACCATGCCTATCGGATTTTGCGAAAGACGGAAGGTAACACAGAAAATAAATGCGCCTGTCGTATGTCTGTACGACAGGCGCACGATGCTAATTCAGTTACAGAAACAGGGACTTCACCACGAGCCCGACTACCAACACTCGGGCATCGCAGGAGTCCTAACCTGAGGTTTCTACAGACTGCCACTCGACGTTCACGGTGCCGTAACTCTTACGCCGGAGTAAAGAACCGCCACGTGCCGATGTTCTCCCCGCTACTGGTATCGTCTTCCAACAGTTCTTCGTAGTTCTCGGCGGCTTTGCGGTACGCTGTCGCGTACTCTTCGATAACCTGCGGCCGAAACTTCTTGAACCACGGAATGCTGAAAGTCCTGCTACCGATTCCCTCGCTGACCGGCAGACTGCCCCTGGGCTGGCGCAAATCCCGATTGGAATTCGCAATTACGGTGGGCTTGCCGTGGCCGTAGACGTCCGCCTCGTGGAAGAGCGGATGCAAGTGAAGGGGATTATTGGTGCCCGGCCCGCAGCGAGCGCCCTCGGCAGATACTGCCCGCGCGAAGCGCGTGATCGAAAGACCGCCGACTTCCTCAGGACGATAGAGCCCCCGAGCCGCGTACCAACCGCCCATGGTGCTGCCGGAGTCCTTGGCGGGACGATGGGGCGCGATGCCGGGGACGCCATCCAGAAGGTCCCAGAAGTAGTTCATGGCCTGCTGGATTTCCGCTACGTAGCCGTCGTAGTACTTCAGCGTCACCCTGCCCATGGCGGAGCTGAGCTGGTTTACGCGGAACTTATACCCACCGAGCGGCAGGCCCGCCCAGGGCTTGAGATACTCTGTTTCCAGGTTTTCCTCGGAATACAAGTCATAGTGGCCGAACGCCAGCGCGCGGTCGTAGATCTCGCGGTCGTTGGTGGTCATGATGCCCGCTTCGCCGGTGGCAAAGGACTTGCCGCTCATGAGCGACATGGCGCCCACGTCACCGATATCGCCCACTGTTCTACCCTTGTAACGCCCACCATGGGCGTGGGAAACATCCTCGATGACCTTGACGTTGTGCCTGCGAGCGATCTCCATGATGGGGTCCATGTCGGCAGGGTGACCGCAATAGTGCACGGCAACGATGGCCTTGGTACGCTCGGTGATGCGGTGCTCGATGTCATTGGGATCGATGCAGAGTGTGTCTGGGTCGATGTCGGCAAAGACCACGGTTGCGCCCAAGGAAAAGGCCGGCAGGCACGACGCCCAATACGTCACGCTGGGGGAAATAATCTCGTCACCCACGCCCACGCCGCAACCGAACATCGCGCCGCGCAGCGCCTCAGTCCCCGTGTTTGCGCCGAGCGCATGCGACGTCCCAACCCAGCCCGCGTACTCCTTTTCGAATTGCCGGGTCACGTCCGTGCCGGACATGCCGCCGCGGCGCAACACTTCCAAGACGGCTTCTTCATGTTCCGGGGTTACGATGGGCCAGGTGAAGATGTTGCCGGGGTCGCTTTGCACCGAATTAGGGCCGCCCAGCAACGCGAGCTTCGACTTAACTTGCATGCCGCCGTTTCCTTTCCTGTCTTCTGTTCAATTGCGCGAAATTGGTATGTTCTTACACGGTAGGATAGCACGAACCGGCGGTGCTTAGCATGTGGGCAGGACCCGCGCCTTGTCCCGCTCTCCTCTTTCTGCCATCGCCACAAGAGATAGCTAGTTCAAGCGGTTTCTATCCGGTAGCGGAGGTTTGTAACTTGCGCCCGCCCCCGATTCCCGCATACAGGGAATCTGGAGGCGGGGGACAAGTCCCAATGCTGTCGCACTAAAGTCAGAGGGGGACGTTTGGCATCGCCTACGCGCATAGGGAAGGCGTATCTCCTCTCCTCTGGGGGCGCATCGCTTCCTCTCCCTGGGGAGAGGGCCGGGGTGAGGGGGAATTGCAGCGTCGTGGCAATGAAGAGAGACATGCAACCACAAGGATTGCGTCCCAGCAGGAGGGCGCAGACGCAGGTTGCAAACCTGCGCTACCGGGGAGGCGGGTACCGTGAGGGCTGTGTTTCTCACTCCAGCGGTTACTGCGACAACATTGGGGACAAGCCCCCGCGCTACGCTTGCGCGGGAGTGACGGCTGGGCGGCCGGACGCTACCGTGATCAGGTCGGGGGTATGCCTGTTTTCTTCGTATGTAGTCTGGCAAGGCAACGGCGATCACCTCTCAAGCCGAGCGGTTATATACCGGCCTGCGTTTTGGATGCACTCCAGTGCCGCTGCTTGTCCGCGACAATAGTCTTCGTCGTCCAAGTGTTCTTTCTTGAGCTGCCAGGAGTAGACGTCGGCGTAGTAGCTGGCGTGCCAGTATGCTTGCCGCACCCGGAACGTCTCGTAGGATACGCCTTGGTCCGAGCTCTCCCAGTAGGCGCGGAGTCCCGTTTCCAAGTGGTCGCCAAAGGTATCTCCAGAGTCGAACTCGTACATGAAATCTGAACTCGCGGCGCGCACGTCGGCGAAGCCAAAGTCAATGAACCGCACGTTCAGTGTCGCCGGTTCGATCAAGAGGTTGTTCAGGCCGAAATCCCCGTGTACGAGCGTCGGCTCCTCGTTGAGAACTAGGTCAAGCGCACGCTGGTCGTAGAAGACAGCAAGGTCGTCTTTGGTGATGCCGAAGGCGGTGGCAAGGCCCCAGATATTGAAGATGCGGTCGAACATCTTCTGCGGGTCAGCACTATGGGGGACGTTGCTCGTCGGCCCGGTGAAGATGTCCATCAAGGCGCCGACGTGCGGTCGCCCCTGCCGGTGAAACTGTGCAAGGGCGCGAAAGGCGGCAACCACGTGGTCTTGGTTCGTGCCGTCCAGAGGTTCGCCAGCCGCTTCCTCTGTAATGAAGCAGTGCACGCCGTCGCGCTCAGTGGCGGCAATGAACCTTGGGGCTGCCGTAAACTCAGATCCCAGTACATCCTGATAGAGCGCGGCTTCTATCCGCACCTGAAAGTCCGTGCCGGTCTTAGCGAAGAGCCTTAACTGCTCGCCTCCCGGCGTGGTCACTGCCAGTTTGTGGACGTGCCTCTTGGTTCCCGCCACAGGGATTTCGGTGCGGTCAATGATCTCTGCGCCTTGCCCGAAAGCCTGCTTCAACGTCATCTCAATTAGGGCGTCGACCTGTGCCTCATCCATCGTGGATTCCTCCGCCAGATGACAGCATCTACCTTAATCCATCCTTGTCATAGACAGGTGCAGCATACCACGAAGGAAACGCGATTCACGTTCTGTGTCGTGCATCTGCGACGGTTGGCGAAGATACGGGAGACGCCAGCAGGTCAGTGATCACTGCACTATACTGACAGTTGTAGGGCCGTGGCAATTGCCTGCATAGGGACTGTTAGAGACCAGGTATGTCAGTTCTCAGCGACCGCACGATTTCTAAACTGATCGCAGCCGGGCGCTTGCACATTGAGCCATTTGCAGCGGATCACGTACAGCCGTCCAGCGTGGACCTGCGATTGGGAAGGCATTTTCGTGTCTTTCAGCACAGCCGCTATACACACATTGACGTTCGTAAGCCGCAGCCCGATCTGACGCATAGCATCGAGGTAGAGGAAGACGAACCATTTGTGATCCATCCGGGCGAATTTGCGTTGGGCACAACCCTGGAGCGCGTGGGGTTGCCCGACGACTTGGTGGGTCGCCTTGAAGGTAAGAGTTCGCTAGGGCGGCTCGGTCTGATCATTCACTCCACGGCAGGCTATGTCGACCCCGGCTTCTCCGGAACGATCACTCTGGAGCTTTCTAACGTCGCCAAGCTACCCATCCCGCTCTATCCGGGTATGTTCATCGGCCAGATCTCTTTCCTCACCATGACGACGCCGGTGGATCGGCCCTACGGTTCCCCCGGTCTTGGAAGCAAGTACCAAGACCAAGATAAGCCCACCGAGAGCAAGGTGCACCAGGATTTCCGACGGCGCGACGACAGGTGAATCTGCTTGCGATGACCACTTAAGATCGTGTGCTCACCTGCCGGTAAAGTCCGTAAAGGTGCAATTGAGGTCTTGGGTGCTTGGCTTCTCTAGAGACGAGACATGAGGCCGACGAAGGAAAACTCTGTTTTTAGATTGACGAGAATGGAGACAAGCGTGAGACTCTATATCATTCGACACGCCCATGTGGCGTACCGTCATGGTGTTCCACTTGCCAGTGTGCCGCCGGAAGAAGGGAGTTACCTGCCTGACCCAGCCCTCTCGGAAGTGGGCCGCAGACAGGCCGCGCTGCTTGGTGAGCACTTGCAGAAAAGGCTGTCACCGGGCCAGCAGCCTCTGCACGGCGATCGTTCGGGTTATGCAATCGCGCGCCTCTTTTGTAGCCCCATGCGGCGGGCGCTGCAAACGGCGCAACCGGTGGCAGCCGCTCTCGGTCTCCACCCGGAGATTTGGCTGGACCTGCACGAATTGGGCGGCATACGCTATGACGAAGGCGACGGGCGTGGCGCGCGCGGACATTCAGGGCTCACCCGCGCAGAGGTGGACGAGCAGTTTCCCGGCTACGTCATCCCGCCGGACTTTGCCGATGACGGTTGGTGGAACCGGCCGCCGGAGCGAGAGGCAGAGTGTCTGCCACGCCTGGCACGTGTGGCGCAGGAGCTGCGCACGATGGCAAAGAGAACGGATGAGCATACTGCCATCGTTACCCACGGCACGGCGTCCAATTATATCTTGCATGCTCTGTTGAGCAGCGAGGAACAGGGGGAATTCTACTTCAATCACAACAATACGGGCATGACGAGCCTGGCATTCACAGAGAACGAGACAATGCTTCGCTACCAAAACAGTGTAGAGCACCTTCCGGACGACTTGCTAACCTGATGAGAGTATTTTCAGGGACATCTGGAATTGATGTCTGCAACGTGCAATGAGCATTTTTTTCCTCCCTAAGGTTGTCAGCCCAACCCGTTCCTTGCCGTTCCAACTCATCTGATTTGTCAAGGTCTACATAGGTGTACTACATTAACTGCGAGTGCCTGCGTGCAGGCGCCTCCAATCATGAATGACGGGTTAGCGCTGCCCAGGATACTCTTGACCAAGGCAACGTGGGCGGCGTTCAGGGCGCTCGTAGGGCTTGCCAGCTTGGTAAACTGGCCTAATCGCCGCGCAAAACCATTGGACAAGAACTGCTTACGTACTTCAGTTGCCAATCGCGCGGTAGGGGGCCAAGAGTTGTTGGTAAGGGTCAGGAGCTTTTCGTTCGTAAAGGGCTGTAGGCATGCGGCGTGCTGCGCTGCTTCACCGCGGAGAGGGACAGCATGAATTGGAATCGCAGGTTGATTACGCGCTCATTGGCGTTGGGCGTTGCAACGGTCGTGCTCTTGGGCGCGTGCATCCCATTCATGGGGGATGAAAATGGGGAAGAAGCTACGCCCACGCCCACGCCGACGATCACGATTATCCGGCCGAGTCCAACGGCCGTGGCGGAACCAACGGCACAACCGGTTGAGGAAACAACCCACGTGGTAAAGGATGGGGAAGTCTTGGGTGCCATCGCCTCGCAATACGGAGTAACTGTGGACGCCATTGTCAAGGCGAATAATCTGTCTGATCCCAACAGCCTTTCCATCGGCCAGAAGCTAATCATTCCTCCGCCGCCACGCCAAGAACCCACACCAACGCCGGTCGGTCCCACAGTGGTGCAGACGCCAGAGCCGAAGAACTAGCGGGGCTGCGACAGACGTAGGAACTGCTACAGGGGACGGATGTCGCCGTCTCCGTAGACGATCCACTTATACGTGGTCATTTCTTCCAGCGCCATGGGGCCGCGAGCGTGGAGCTTCTGCGTGCTGATGCCCACTTCGGCGCCGAGACCGAACTGCGCGCCGTCCGTGAACTGAGTCGAGGTGTTCCAGTAGACGGCGGCGGCATCCATCTCGCGCATGAAGCGCTGTCCCACTGTATAGTCTTGCGTGACGATAGCTTCGGAATGGCCGGACGTGTAGGTGTGGAGGTGGTCCATGGCGGCCTCGAAATCATCCACCACCTTCACTGCCATCGTGAGCGCCAGAAACTCCTTGCCCCAATCGTCGTCTATGGCCGGTAGCACGTGCGGCGACTCGCCAAGGATTTCTTGCGTGCGTGGGCAGCCGTGAATCTCCACGTCGGCCGCAACGAGATCGGAAGAGACGGCGGGGAGAAACTGCGGCGCAACGGCCGCATGGACAAGCAACGTGTCGAGAGCGTTGCAAATCGAATAGCGACGGGTCTTGGCGTTCACTACGATCCGCTGTGCCTTCTCCAGATCGGCGTGCTCATCCACGTAAGTGTGGCAGACACCTGCTCCGGTTTCGATCACCGGCACCGTCGCATTCTCGACGACGAAGTTGATCAGACCGGCGCCACCGCGGGGTATCACCAGGTCGATCTCTCCCTTTGCCTGCAGCAAGCGGTGCACGAGGGCGCGGTCGGTATCTTCGATAAGCTGCACCCAGTGCATTGGCGCGCCGGCGGCGACACCGGCGTCGTGGATAACGCGGGCCAGGGCGACGTTTGAAAATATGGCCTCGGATCCGCCGCGCAGCAGGACGGCATTGCCGGACTTGAAGCAAAGACAGGCGATGTCCACCGTTACGTTCGGCCGCGATTCGTAAATGGCGCCAACTACGCCGAAGGGAACCCGAATTCTCCCTACCGTGATTCCGCTTTCGACCGTGCGCATATCGGTGACCGCGCCCACCGGGTCTTCGAGGGCGGCTACTTTGCGAACGTCGCTGGCAATACCTGCCAGGACTTTGGGTGTAAGCGTGAGACGGTCTATCGAGTAAGCATCGATTCCTGACCCGGTTGCGGCCGTAACGTCACTGCTGTTTTCGCTTACAAGGAATTCCGTCTCCGTTTCAATGGCGTCGGCCACCGCGTGGAGCACTGCATTCTTGGTCTTCGTCGAAAGCTGCGCGACTGCGCGGGATGCGAGACGCGCCTGAACCAGCTTTTCGGCCAAGAGATCAATCGTTACACTCATTGCTATTCCTCCGCCACCTGCCGTGGGTACGTGGTATGCTAGTTCCAAATTTCGCTACTGTTCGCAATTTGGATTGCTCAAGTGCCTGAGCACATGACTCAAGTATAGTTACCTGGAGCAGGTGACTGCAAAAGCCATGAATCGAAACCGCATGAAGCAGCGTAACGACGGGCAGGAACCGCCGCACCGCAGCCGCAAACGGACGAAGCGCATGCAGAAAGAGCATTCTGCAGGCGGCATAGTGTTCCGAAAGGATAACGGGCAGGTGGTGGTGCTGGTAACCCAGAGCAGTGCGCACGATGGCTGGATATTCCCAAAAGGCCACTTGGAGCACGGTGAGACTTCAAGCGACGCGGCGCTGCGAGAGGTGAAAGAGGAGACTGGTGTGGACGCGCGGATCTTGGAGCGCGTCGGCACGATTCGGTATGGTTTTCGCGTACGAGGCCGTCAGATTGCCAAGACTGCGCTATTCTATCTGATGGAATATATTGGCGGGAAGACGAGCGACGAGAGTCCGGAGGTGCGGGCCGTAACTTGGGTGCCGCTCGGTCAGGTGGCGGGAACCTTGAGCTTTGCGAACGAGGCCGGACTCTGGGCTAAGGCGCAAGGTCTCCTAAAACAGCGGCTAGCGCGCTCCGCGTGACCGCGCCCTCGCGGAGAATGCGAGCGGGCTGCACGGTGCAGTCAATCACGGTGGACGGTGTGTTGCCGGAGGCAGGTCCGCCGTCGAGAATCAGGTCTACCGAGGTCCCCAGTTGCTCTTGCGCTTCTTCAGCGGTGGTGGCAGCCGGACAACCGCTCCGGTTGGCGCTGGTGCCGGTGAGCGGACATCCCGCCGCTTCGAGCAAAGCAATTACCGCAGGATGATTCGGTTGGCGCACGGCAAGCGTCGTATCCCCTAAGAGCGGCGAAAGATTCGGTTGCTTCATCAAGACGATGGTGAGCGCGCCGGGCCAGAATTGCGCTATGAGTTGCCTCGCGTCCTGCGGAATGCTTGTCACGAGTTTTCCAAGGTGCGCCTGGCCCCCGATCAGGACCGGCAGGGACTTTTCATCGGGCCGCCGCTTTGCCTCCATGACCTTATCAAGTGCCCGGGGCAGAAAGACGTTGGCCCCAAGCCCATACACCGTATCGGTGGGATAGGCTACGATTCCGCCGTTTCGGACTATTGCCGCGGCGCGCTTGATCGCCGCGGGATCGGAAGCGGAGACTATTTTCACTTGCATAGCCCTAAGAGT
Organism: Chloroflexota bacterium; assembly: GCA_965219505.1. GTDB lineage: Bacteria > Chloroflexota > UBA11872 > VXOZ01 > VXOZ01 > VXOZ01. The sequence continues at coordinate 595,164 of OZ244775.1, forward strand.
AGCTGAGCGCAACTTCGCCAAACAGTTGGAAATGGGCCGGATCGGTACCGATTGCCCCTCACCCCGGCCCTCTCCCTGTACAGACTGGGGACATAGGTAACAGTTGTTCGGGGACATGGGTTACACATTTTACTGATTGACACCTACGGGAGCTTTGGGTTGGGCCGGGATTGAGACGTAACTTGCGACACAACGCGCTCATGTTCAGCTAGTCAGCTTGTGCCAGAGAAACAAACCGTGCGCACAAGGGTATTGAGTGGATCTAGCTTTCAAGGCAAGGACTTTGCATACTACGAAAACTCCCAAGTTCTATGGTGTAACCTATGTGCTCGAACATGTGTAACCCATGTACCCGGTCTATACACTCCCCAGGGAGAGGGGGTCTTCTCGCTGGCAGGCCTAAGCTATGCAGAGGTCTCCTATGAGAATTTAAGAGCAATATCAGTTCTGAATGCAGTACGGTGCGAATGCGTGTTCTCTGGCCGCGTGCTAGACCGACTTGGACAAGACAAATAAAGCAGATGATACCAAGGCTACCTTGGCCTTTCAGGAGTGGAGCACGTGCTTCTCTATGGCAACGGCCACGCCGTCCTCTTCATAGGTAGTAGTGACGAAGTCCGCTGCGGCCTTGACGCGGGGATCGCCGTTTCCCATCGCCACACCGAAACCGGCAGTCTCCACCAGGCTCAGGTCGTTGAGGTTGTCGCCGATGCCCACTACCTGATCCAGTGAGAGATCCAGGACGCTGGCAAGCTGCTTGAGGGCGCGTCCCTTAGAAACGTCCGCATGGATCGCCTCGGTGTAGTAGCGGTGGGACTTTGTGATGCCCAAGCGGTTGTCAAAGTGCGTAGTCAGTTCCTCGACGAGGCGGTTCGTTTTGTCTTCGTCGAGATTCACGAGCACAAGTTTCGTTGAAGGGTTGTCCTGCAGGAATTCGACGAGATCCGGCACGACCGTGGCTTCTACCTGCGCAATCCGCATGTAGACCTCTGCTTCAGGCGTGAGACTCTCCACGTGTAGACGATCATCGATGAAGGCGTTTACCTGAATGCCGTCCGCGCGCGCCAGGGTGACGACTTCCTGGGCTAATTCTGCCGGGACCGGCAGATGGAAAATCGTCTCCTCCGTTATGGGGTGTCGCACCAAACCCCCTTGGTAGCAGACGAGCGGCGCCTCGATGTTGAGCTCTCGCGCGAAAGGCACCATCGCTCTGAACATGCGTCCGCTGGCCAGCGTAACTGTGATCCCCTGCGCCTGGGCGGCGGCAAGCGCCTGCTTTACCCGCGGCGATACTGTGAGTCGATCGTCGATGAGGGTGCCGTCCAGATCGATGGCTATGAGCCGATAGCCGCGGTTTGGGCTCATGCTTGCAGCCCCCGCACAATGTCCATGTTGGCCTGATCGGGTCCCTTATCGTCGAACCCCGGCACTTCCAGCACGGCCGGTATGCCGGCAAGCGCCTTATGGTTGACAATGTACCGAAACGCTTCCAGTCCGATGTAGCCTTCGCCAATGTTTTCGTGGCGGTCTTTATGGGAATCGAACGGCACTTTGGAGTCGTTGAGGTGAAAGGCGGCAAGCCGGTCCGGCCCGAATTCCTCGTCTATCTCCGCAAGCATGGCGTCGAAGCCCTCGGTAGTTTCCACGTGGTAGCCGGACGCGAAGGCGTGAGCCGTATCCACGCAGAGCTTGATGCGCTCGTGGCTGCCACAAGCGCGGAGGATCGTACCCAATTCCTTGAAGCTTGAGCCGATGTTGCCCCCGGACCCGGCGCTGTTTTCCAGCAAGAGCGGCGCCGTGTCGGAGGCTGCCAGCGCCTCGCCGATCGCGGCCTCGATTCGAGGTAACGCTTGTTCCAGACCGTCGCCCATATGACTGCCCACGTGGGTCACTACCCCTGCGGCATTGAGCAGGTCGCCCGTTTGGAGCTGAAACTTTAACGTCATCACCGACATATCGTAAACTTGCGGTTTAGGGGAACCGGTATTGATGAGGTATTGCGTATGGAAGAGAGCGGGCAGCGGCGATTCCGCTTGAGCGGCGTTGAAGGCGGTTATATGCTCGTCCTTGGGGAGAGCGCGCTGCCAGCCGCGGGGATTTGAGCTGAAGATCTGCAGGCATTCGCACCCCAGGTCTCTTGCGCGTGCAAGTGAGGTGGCGATTCCGCCTGCGGTGCGCACGTGAGCGCCGAGTTGCATGGGTAAGTCCCTTCGTGAGTGTAAGCGGAGGGAGAAGCTGAGGAGATGAATTGTCATCATTATACCAAAGCAACTGTCTCCGATGGGATTCGGTGCCGCGTCCGACAGCGCAAACAAAGGACAAGAGACCTAAGCCACGAGCGCCACAACGGTAACGCTATAATGTGAAGTAAGACTTTGCCCCTGGAAGACCTGTGTCGCACGAGTGAATGCGGTCCCAGGCGGCGGCCTAGGCGAGAATCAGGCGGGGTGACGAGATTGTGGCGTCACGTGGACGCTAACTCGCGAAAGAGAGATGCAATCGCATGCGGAACATTCTGAGCGGGCTTCTGGGTAATCGTGACGAAGAGGATGTGCAACCTGCGGTTCGCCCAGTGCAACGCAATGCCGGTGACTTCGGCAAGGACGCTGACTTTGGCGACTTGATTCACAATTTTGGCGGAGGGGTCCTGCTCTACGAGGGCGCGTTTGTCCTTGGCAAAGAATGGTATCCCCGCCGACAGCCGCCGCAATCTCTGGTATTGGAACGCAGGGAAGACACGACACACAGCGAGATACCCAGCCAGTTTGACGGCTGGGACGGCGCGCGTACCTTTGGCGGCGCAATTCCCCGGGAGCATGAGGTATTTCGCCACTGTACGCCGCGCATGACGGCAACACTGCGTCAGATGGCGCACGTGATGCGCAGTGACGCGGCGCCTTCGACGAAGTCGGCGCCTTCTACAAGGTCGGCGCCTTCGACTAATGCTTCGATCTTGCTTACCGGGCCTACGGGTTGCGGCAAGACGACCCTGGCCAAGACCTTCTGCTTCTTAGCAAGCGAACCCTGTGTGGAGATCACGTTCAGCGGCGATACAGCCCTCAGCGATTTTTATCAGTCGGTGGAAGTTGTAACGCCGGCCGGTAGCCAGGCGCATAGCACGGCGACGGTGCTCGGCCCGGCAGTGGATGCCATGCTCACCGGCAAGAAGCTGCTGCTCAACGAAGTAAACATTATCCCGCAAGACCTGCTGAGCGTGTTTACGCAGGCTTTGGACGCGCGCCAGGTGGTTCTTTCAGGCAGCGAATGGGGCAATGTAACAGTGCCGGTGCATCCCCAATTCGGCGTCATTGCCACCGCAAACCCAAATTATACCGGCACGCTGGAGATTGGCGTTACCTGGGAGCGGCGCTTCGGTCACGGCACAGGCAACGTGGCTATGGACTTCTTGCCCCCGGAAGAGGAAGCGGAGGCGGTCTTTCACGAGCTGCAGCGCGTGCCGGTGCTCGAGCGGGTCGAGGCCAGGCCGCCCATGGAGGCGTGTACGGCAGTGGCAGCGGTTGCGGCAGAGTTGCGAAGCCATCCGGAAGTCGGCGGCATCATGCGCGACCGGGTTTCCACCCGTTCGTTGGTACATTGGCTCAGCGTGTGCAGCCTCACGGGGTTTTCTCTTGCTACTGTTGCTATGGACGCTGTCCTGACACTGGCGCCGCCGGAGGCGCGAAACGAGGCCGGTGAGCTAGTCGAAAAGGTGCTACGCGGGATCACTTGGCCGGCCAGAACGCACCGCCGGGTGAGCGGCGTGCTGCTGCCTGAAGTCACGGTGCCGGAGGAAAGTGTGGTGGCTCTGGCGAATATTGCACAGACGCACCTGCCTTTGGCTCAGGGCGAGGAGACTGTTAGTCGGACAGGCGGGCTGGAGAATGAGGTCTATCAGCCGTTGGAGAGCGAATCTTCAGGAAGGCAACCGGCGCTCGCCCGCTACCAATGCACGCTGCCCGACGGAACCCAACTACAATTGCAGGAACCGCTCTACACGTGGGCGGGGAGTCCGATGGCACTGGGACTACGCCTGCGGGCGTGGGACGCAAGTGGGTTTGAGATTACGGATTCGGTCCGTTTGGAGGAGTTCGAGACGGCATTGGGAGCCCAGTACGGCATCACGGTGCCCAGACCAATCGGCAACATTCCTGCCGGTGACGTGGTGCTCCCGTGCGTCACGCGCTCAAGTTGGTCGGCGCTGCGCCTGCTCGAAGCAGCGCTCGTGCTGGACCGTCCGGTCTACATCAAGGGTCCGCCCGGCAGCGGAAAGTCGGCATTGGTCCGCACGTTGGCACGGCAGCGCCAGTTGCCGCTTGTAGAGCTCACGTTTACGGGTGAGACCTCGAAGCACGATCTTCTCGTTAGTCGCCGCTTGCGCACGGGAGAGACGCAATGGACGGTGCAAGCCTTTCTCGAAGCGGTGATCAAGGGCTACTTGGTGCTGGTGAATGACTACAATCTCGCCTATTCGGACGTTCATTCCTTGCTGAATAGTCTATTCGACAAGGGTCGGCGCCTTACGCTGCCGGACGGTCGCACGGTGACGGCGCACCCGGGCTTTCGGCTGGTTGCGACCGGACAGCCTGAAGGACCGGGAGTGAAGCCGCTCAATGAAGGGGTGGAGAACCGCTTTGGGGCGATTCTGGAGCTGACGTATCCCTCCTCCGGCGAAGAGCTTGCCGTTCTCCGCAGTGTTGGACGCAGTTTGCCGGATCCAGTTCTCCGTGCAGTAGTTGACTTTGTCGGTCAATGCCGGCGCTGGGCAGCAGGCGCGGTGCCCGCCGACTTGGAACAGGAAGCGATTTGGCAAGATGCCGTTTCGCCTGAGTTGATTGCTGACGTAGCCGCGGCGGGCAACTGGAGTACGGCGGAACTCGTGGCAGTAGTGCGGAATGCAGACGATGCCGGTGTCCTGCTGGAGCGATTTCAGGAAGGCGTGCTCTCAGCAGCTACTCCCGCGGCCCGCCGCGTACTAGAAGCCCTTCTTCTGCAGTATAGTGTGACGATTGAGTGAGTATGGCGTCCACAGGAACAGCAAGCTCTGCGGCACAGGCTGAGGCGCGTATACGCGAAACGCGCTATACGCATGGCGAGGTCGTGGCGCTGGCGCGTCTCATTCTCCGTGATTCGCGCCTGAATGTCGTCGCAGGCCGCGACTGGGCGTACATTGCACGGGCGCACACCCTGACGTATCCGTCGCGAGTGCTGAATACATGGGCCGGCACGAGCGTCGTAGGCGCTATCTGCCAGCAAATGGGGGAAGCGCAACACACCGGCGTGATGGGTGAGCGTGCGCTACAGAGCTTCGCGCGCATCGCCCCGCCGGCATTCGCTGCCGTGATGCCGTTCGCGCGCCTTGTAAACGAACTTCGGGTCAATCGCATGCACCTGGAGCGGCATCCCGGTTCGGCACGTTTCGTGCGGGCGCTCTATGCCGACAATCCACAGTGGTCATCGGCCAGGCGGCGCAGTACGCCCCTCAGGGAACAGGTACAGCAAGGCCTGTTGGAGCGTTGGCTCCACGATGTATGGCCGGAGAGCGTGCGCCCCATGGGCATAGGAAATGCGGCTAGCCGGTACGTTGACGTACTCTGGCCCGGTGTACGGGATGCGTTGCGCCGGGACTCTCTACCGCAGATGATAGACGTTCTGGCGCGTCGGATGCTCCCCATCTTGCAGGAACTCGTGGAGGAAGACGCTCGTCGATCCTTGGACCGGCCGGAAGACGAGCGACCTGACACGGAGAAAGACGCCGACCCGGAGGATGTTGCTGAGGCTTTGGGGGAACTGCGCATCGAGCCCGGCGACGACGCTCACACCGAATCTTCGGCTGAGAAGAGCGACGAATCTGAAGTGCAGGATACGTCAGCGCCCCGTTCGGATTCTGAGCCGCTCGCTGTGCCTGCTGGTGAAGAGGGCGGCCCCGCTAGAATAGAAAGCAGCCCGGACGAGCAGGCTGAACTCCGCCAAGATGGCGACACAACTGCGCGGCAGCAGCCGCAACTGCAGGGTCCTCCGCAATTGATCGACCCCCGCATGTTCAAAGCACATCCCGGCGCGCTCAATCCGTTGCCGCGTATGGTTGTGCAGGGTCTGGGCGAGCGGCCCGCAGCGCCAAAGACTGATTACGAGAATTTCGATTATCGAACGGCGGTGCAGAGGCTGGAACCGGCGATCTTGCGCTCGCTCAACGGCGAGGCCGGGCGGAAGGGACTCAAAGAGATCATGATGCGCCGCCGCTTTGGTTCCCTGGAACCGGGGCGGCGACCCCGCCGCCGTCGCGGCGGTGATAGCGGCGACGTCGATACCGACCACGTCGAGCGCTTGATCGTTGCCCCTGAGCAGGCCTTTCTCAAGGGTGTGCGCGCCCCGCGGGCCGACCACCAGAAGGACTTTGCTGCCACTATCCTCATTGACGTCAGCGGCAGCATGGTTGCCAAGGGCTACTCTACCCGCAAGTTCGACCACACCGTTGACGCCGCAGTCATTTTCGCCGAAATCCATGAGCGGCTGCGCATTCCGTATCAGATGATGGCGTTTTCCGAGGAGGTTTGGCGTTTGCGCACCTTTGACGAATGCGCTTTCGCGACACAAGTGGTCGCCAACGAGCGGACCTATACGCCGAAGGACCTGAGCGGTGTCTTCCGTACGATGTATGAACAGCCGCACAAGAAGACGGATGATGCCGGAGCGCTGCGCCAAGCGGTGCAAGATACGCAACAGCAGAAAGGATTCAGGACCATACTGGTCTTGACAGATGGGATATCGTCCAATCGGCGCAAGCTGCGCGACGTACTTTTCCAGGTAGAGCGGCGCAACGGCATGGTAGGTTCTGGAGACGCGTTGGGCATTATCGTGTTTGGCATCGGGGTGCCCGGCAACGCGCTGAACGAATCTTATGTGATACAGGCGGACGACCGCTTTCTGCGCTGTTTGCAGACGGTGGTAGTGCCTGACGTGTCGCGTCTGCCGCGTATGATTCAGACGACGATTGAGCGCCGTATTCGCGGTGTGTAAGAGGTTGTTTGCAAAGCCCATGAAATCCGTTCGTGCCGAGGTGGCTGTGCCAAGTCACTAGTCGAAGCATGAACTGCCCTTCGACAAGCTCAGAGCCTGCCCCGTACTCGATACGGGGGCGAACGTCGCTCGTGCAGACAACACCTTTGGAAACAACCTCTAAGTGAAAAGGAGCACGTGGTGAAGCCCAATATCCAGCATTTCGACACTGAGACGCTTCCTTGGGGTATGCGCGCAGTTGTATCGGTGTGGTTGATTTGGCTCGTGTTAGCGCATTTCAGCCGGGCGCTTCTTGACATTTACACAGCACTCTCACCGCTGCGCTACTTGGGGGCGGCGAGCATCCAAAACCTGCGCGCCACGGTCTATGCCCCCGGCGCACTTGTGGCTGCGGCTTTGCTAATTCCCATTCTAATCGCTACCGGTTTGGCCTTCCGCACGGTTGCGGCTCGCTACCAAGGCGCTCCGTTGCAGGCACTTGCGTTTACCCGGTTGAATCCCGTTTGGGTGCTTGCAGTAGTAGTACTTCTCAGTGTCTTGCTGGCGTTTCTGTTGCGGTTCGCGCTTGGCAGAACCGGCTATCCACTGCCCCTGCTCGAACCAACTGCCGGATTCCTCTCCCGTCTTGACTTCCTGCTTTACGCGGTGAGCGTGCCGCTGACGGCGCTCTTGGTGGGACTGCTCGTCTTTGGGTTCTGCTATCCGATTCTGGTGGCCCGCTTGGGCATTTGGGTAGGTGGGCTGCTCTGCGCAATCTTCTTTGCCCTGCCGCAGCTCGCCGCTCAGGGTGTCTATTGGCAACCGGCCGTGGCCCTGATAGTAATGGGCATTTTCTTGACAGCGGTACGTGTGCGCACTGAATCTGCATATACCGCTACGCTCGGCTATACGGGATTTTCGATCTACATCGCGCTTTCGGTAACGTTGGCGGAAATAGCCGTATCGTCGTAACTCCGCAGCGAGTGCTTGCCACATAAGGCTTTCGCCCTTCCCATTGATGCCACGGGACGGCCGCAGCTTCCACATTTCACTTGCAAGTAGGGGTTAACGGTAGAGAGAGCAACGCGCCTCTGCCACTGCCGAAGGCTTGAAAGCAGTGGCGGAGACGCGCTGCTAACGTGAGAAGGGATCAGTTATGGTGGTATGCTTTTTAGCTTCTCTCCAGAATCACACTGGTACGTGTTAGTGCTTGCGGGCAGTTTCTGGATCGCTGCACGAGACCGGCTCGCTCTGCTTCGGCCTAGCTAACGTCGCTTTCGCGCCAGAGACTGAGACCTGTTGCACCCAAGACCAAGATAACTAACGCATCAACGAACGCCCAAATGAACAGATTTGCGGCTGACTCGCCTTCCATACCGAAATTCAGAAAGTTGAACCAATTCGAGAAGAACCAAAGGGTCAAGAAGGCAGTTACGTACATCGCTACGTTGACTTCCACGTACTTGCGGGTAACGGCCTGATCCGACTCCCGATCCAGAGCGAGCTTCCCTTGAATGTGCACGACTAATGCAATCACGACTGCGACAGCAATCGGCCAGTCCAAGATACTCCACACGTCGATGGAGTCGAGAGTTTCTCGATAGAAAGAATTGAAGACAAAGTGCACCGCCAAGAGGAGCGCGACGCCGATAAGGAGAATCGCAAGCAGCTTTCTCATAGTGTCCATCAGAGCTACTCCTTTCATCGTCGTGAGATGCCAGGTAATCGTGGGGAACTGCACCTGGTAGCAAGCACTTCTAATCGCACACGGCCGACGCTTACAGGTGAGTGATGCGCAGCGGCCGGCTGCGTCATTCAGGCTAGTCTTGGCACAATTCCGACGGGTTCGAGCTTGTTTGAGGCCCGTCTGATTGCGTATGGCGCGCCGTATCGAAGCACTTGAATGGTTGTGGGGATGTAGTCGAGGTGAGGTGTGTGGAACGTGTGGTGGGTCGAGCACTCAAGGGAGAACATAACCTAGTGGTATGGGCCGACAGGTGGCTTGCTTGAGTTAAGGTCGCACGCCTAGAGCTGTTCTCTTGCGCATATTCCTTCGCCGGGCCGTCAGTTTGATTACTCGATTTTGGCCTACTTACGCTAGCGCTTTGAACTGATCTGCCTGTAGCCACCTCCACTGTTCCTTGAAGCCTGGTCTCAACGCTTTCCCTGCACCGATATCCATTGTGGTTCCGGTACAGGAGTGAAGAAATCGGGATTAGGAGTCTAGCAGCGTGAGTACCCGCAGATGAGGCACTTCTCGCAGCCTTCTTCAAAGACCACACCGGCCGCACCGCAGTCCGGGCAGATCTCGCCATGCCGCGACTCGTGGCTCGTGCTTGCGGACTGCGCACCGGCCAAGCCGAGTTGCACCACTGACGCCTCTTCGGTGCCGGCAGCGCCGTTGATGCCGTTCGTGCCTGTGGGAATGTTGTAAATCTCGGCGATCACCTGTGCAATCGCATCGGGTATCGAGAGGATGCGGTTGGGGCCGATGCCCATCACGTCCACCGAGCCGATGCCGCGCAAGTGCTTGTGATACTGCTTGATCGGAACGCCGCTCCGCAGACCGAGCGTGATCGAGCGCGCCAGCGCCTCCAAATATGCTTGGTCTGCCGTACCGGCTTTGCCGAGCGTAAGGAATATCTCGATGGGACGGCGATCTTCGCCTTCACCGGTGGAGTTGATGGTCACGTAGAGGTCGCCGCGCGCCGTGACTTTCTCCACGGTCACGCCTGACACAACGGCCGGTCGCTTACGCGGGTGCATTTCTATCGGCACCGCCGCGCTGTTTGCCTCTTGTTTGTCCGCGCCTTTGTCAACGGCCTCTTCCTTCTTCTCTTCCACGCGAGAGAGCACCGGAGTGCGTGAGCCGTCGCGGAAGAAGGTGATACCTTTGCAGCCGAGGTCGTAGGCAAGGGTGTAGAGCTTATCGACATCGGCTACCTCATAAGAATTCGGCGCGTTGACGGTTTTCGAAATGCTGGAGTCCGTATATTCCTGGATGACGGCCTGCACACGCACGTGGTCCTCCGGACGCAGGTCGTTGCTGGAGGCGAAGAAGTCCGGCACGGGCTCGCCGTCATGCGCATCTTGCCACTCTTTGAAAAGCGGGTGGTAGAGGATGTGTTCGCCGGTGCGGTCGACGCGCTTCATGGCAAAGTCGAACACAGGCTCGATGCCGCTGGAAACACCGGAAAGCAGTGACGTGGTGCCGGTAGGCGCCTGCGTGAGGATCACACCGTTGCGGACGCCATGCGTGGCAATCTGCTCTTGCAGCGCCGCGGGCAACTGCCGGATGAACGAGCCTTGCATGTACTTTTCACTGTCGAATTGCGGAAAAGACCCTTTTTCCTTGGCGATCTCCATAGACGCGCTGTAGGAAGCATCGCGGATGGTCCGGTAGATGCGTTCGACGACAGGCATAGACTGTTCGCTGCCGTAGCGCACCTTCATCTTGATGAGCGCATCGGCGAGACCCATGGTGCCCAGGCCCGTCCGGCGCGTGCCTTCGCGCTGTTGGTGCTCATTTTCCTCGATGAAGTACGGCGTGGCATCAATGACGTTATCGAGAAAGCGAATGGCTACCTTTGACGTCTTGGCCAGCAATTCGTAGTCCATCACGCCGTCTTCCACGAAGGCCGAGAGGTTGATGGCTCCGAGGTTGCACACGCCCCATGCGGGCAAGCCTTGCTCGCCGCAGGGGTTCACACAGCGAATTTTCTCAAAATACCAGGTGTTGGAGCGCTTCTGATAGCGCTCCATGAAGACCAGGCCCGGCTCTGCCGAGCGCCAGGCGGCTTCGCAAATCTTGGCCCAGATTTCACGCGCCTTGACCGTGCGATGGACAGTGACGGCTTTGCCGCGAGCGCGCCAAGCGGCCAAGTCGCCATTCCACACCTCGTCGTACTCCGGATCGGTCGTGTCCGGGAAGACCAGTTCCCAATTGCCGTCTGCCTTGACCGCCTCCATGAAGGAGTCGGAAGCACAGATGGAGAGGTTGGCGTGGTTGATGCGGGAAAGATCGGTCTTGACCGTGATGAACTCTTCGATGTCCGGGTGCCAATCGTCGAGCATAAGCATGAGCGCACCGCGGCGCGAGCCGCCCTGCTGAATCACGTCGCCGGTGGCTACCGAATATAACTCACCCCAGGAGCACGGCCCGCTGGCGGTACCGTTCACCGATCGAATGTAGGAGCCACGCGGCCGAAGGCTGGAAAGATTAATGCCTACGCCGCCGCCGCGCGCCATGATCTCCGTCATGACGCTGAGGTTCTCCAGGATGCCGCCGCGGCTGTCCTGCGGCGAGGGGATCACGTAGCAGTTGTAGAACGTGACCTCATGGCCCGTGCCCGCGCCGGCCAGGATGCGACCGCCGGGGACGAATTTGAAGTCTTGCAACGCCCGATAGAATTTTTCTTCCCATGCAATGCAGTTTTCTTCTCCTTCTTCCACGGCGGCTATGCCGCGCGCGACGCGACGCCACATCTGCTCCGGGTAGTGCTCCAAAGCGGTGCCGGTCTCGTCTTTGTTGGAGTACCGGTCGGCAAAGACCTTCTGCCGGATGCCGTCCAGCATGGTGCCTATGTCAGGTTCGTCGGCTACCGGACCTAGGTCACTCTTGCCGTAGGCCTGCGTTATAGCCACTCCTTGACCTCCTGTAAAGGAATCTAGAATTTCTAAGTCTCAACGAAAGAACATTGAGTCGGGCTTACAACTCTTTGAGAGTTGTGTCTCTTGCTTAGCGACTCAACGTTTGCCTCCCTCTCGTTCCCATCTAAGTGCTGCCTCGCGGGTGGTCTTGCGGCCTACCTGCTTGATGTGCCCTTCCGGCTTATCGCTCTTGTGTTCTCCTTCTCGACGGTCCAAGTCGTTTGTGATTCCTCTATGTACCACTTTGTTTCCTTCTTTGAACTGGTATTTGTACGTGTCACGTTCCTTCTCCACTTTGTCCTCTCCTAAGAATGTGCATTTGTACAGGGAGGCATATACTTGACGAACCCGTAATGTACTGCTCTATTACCAGTCTTATTCCCCTTTATTTCTTTTCCTAGGATTGGTCGGGGCAACTGTGCCTGACTTCCCAACTTCCGTAGCGGAGCGCATCGAAGCTGCGATTCCTTCGAAGTTAGCCTGAGCTTGCTGGATTGATTTCAGCGTTTCTTTTGGAAAGACTCCCATAAGGGCAGTCTTTGGAATGAACGGCTCGATACGCGGCATCGAAGCTGCGAGTCTATCGAAGTTAGCCTGAGCTTGCTGGATTGACTTCAACGTTTCTTCTGGAAAGACTCTCATATTAGCAGTCTTTGGAATGAGCGGCTCGAAACGTGGCATCGAAAACGGTAGAGATCGTTCTTTCAAGCGAGCGTTTCCCCGCTCCAGCTTAGCAACTTTGGCCCGCAGCCGTCCATTTTCTTGGCGTTCTTCGTCGCGCTCATCCCGCAACTTCTGGACACGCTTTTGGATGCCGCTATTAGTAAAGTCGTACCCATCATCCATTTCAATTAAACTCCTTTAGAGAGTGGGGGCAGCAACTCTACAAAGTTGCCGCCTGTATCTTCAAGTTAGCTCTAGCGATTCGCTTCAAGTGGCAGCTTCTAGGATCGTGGAGTATATGGCCGCTAAATCAAGTTTGTAAAGCGGTACTCCTTACTCAGAACAGAGTATAGTCTAATACAATATGTAGACGTAAGCGGCATTATAGATTACTAGATATGGATGCGTCAAGAGATTCTGAGGAGTTTTCGCCTTTCTGCGATTAATAATTCGCGGCGGGTTGACATGCGCAACGATAGGTACATTTGCAGCATACCACACGCCCCTGAATTGACGATGAAGAGTCCAATACGAACTTCACGAGGGCGCCAGATTAGGCGGCGTTGTAGGGCAATGGGCCGAGCAAGCTCGCGGCAACAGCTCCGCAACGTCAGAGGAAAACCGGCTGAATCTCGGCGGACACGCAAGCGGTCATTGAAAGTCCCAGGGACTAATGACGGCGACTTCGACGTAGTCGAAGTCGCGGACGTTGCGAGTTGCGATCGTCAGGACATTGCTTTGTGCTATGCCTGCAATGAGGGCATCGCCGAGGTCGAGAGGTCTGCCCATGCGGCGGGCCTGCGCTCGGAGACGGGCGGCACTCTCCGCCGCCGACCTGTCCAAAGGTAGGATGCGGTCGGCGTATGTCGAAATGAGACTCGTGAGCAGGGCTTGCAAGTGGTCGTGGCGGCGCCCTTGCGGGAGCAATTGGACGCCGTATTCCAACTCGTGTACGACCAACGACGGCAGCCAGAGGTCATCTTGCTCGGCCAAGAACGCGATTACGCCCGGGTGCGGGACCTCTTGCGTCATTTCCGAAATCACGTTGGTATCCAGGAGAAACCCGCTCACTCAGTGTCTCCGTGAACGAACGGAATTTTCCGACGGGAATCGCGGTCGCGTGGGATTTCGAGGTTCGCGCCTAGCGGGATGTTCTCTATCAGCCACTGCCCCAGCGGCTTGCGCTGTGGAGACTTCGCATACCAGGCGTCGGCCGGCACGACGACACAGGGATTGCGGATGCCGATCTGCTGCGGCCCCTCGGATTCTGCGAGCCGCAGGATTTCAGATAGCCGCGCCTTAGCCTCGGCCACGCTCCATACGCGGTGGGTATCGGGTTCTTTCAAAGGCAAGTCCTCCTTAAGAATAAATAGACTAGTCTAGTGCAGTCTATCTAGACGAGTTGTTGTAAGTGCTTAACGAAGACACAGATGAACTGCGCGCGTCGCTAGCTGCCCCCGGACACTCAGGCAAGCAGTCCCGGATCGGCATTGACTCCTGCCGAGGTGGTCATAGACCCTCCGGCGCTAGTTGCACTACCTTGGGGTTCTCCCTATCGAACTCCCACCGCGCCGGGTTGTCCAGGATGTACTGGCGAATCGTTGTCAGAGAATCTTCGCTGCGCACGACGTGCTCGAAGTAATTCCGCTGCCACAACTTGCCATAGAACTGCGGCCAACGTAGGGTCTTCACGCCCCGCACGTATTCCACGGTCGTCAGAGACTTGAACGCTCCAACCACGTCCCCCAATGCGTACCGGCGATCCCCCGTAGGGGCAACCCTCGTGGTTGCCCTGGGGTTCGTTTCCCCGGTTGCCACGTGGGGCGGGACCGCTTCCTGGGCGCCCACAAGGGGCGCCCCTACCGGTTGGTCAATGCTGATGATGCCGTGGAGATGGTTGGGCATCACGATGAACGTGTCTAATGCGATGCCTGGGAAGCGGCCGGGAATCTCTTGCCAAACCCGCCGGATCATTTCTCCAGCGTCGTTCAATCGCATCTCTGTGCCCACTACGTCTCCGAACTGACATGCACGTCCTTGGACGACGATGGTTACGAAATAAGCGCCCGCCTGCGCATAGTCGTATCCCCGCAAGCGGATCGACCGCCGGCGTCGGCTGTCTGAGGGCGGGTTGAAGCGGCTCACTGCTCTCTCTTGGCTAAGATTGCCCAGAACATGACATCGCCTCGGACGAGAGCGGGCCCCGGGCCGTGTACGTATCCTGGAGCGAGCAGCTCTTGTGCCAAAGACAACGATGTCTTGTTTTGATGGTCACCCCAGGTGCTTGAGGACTTCGTCGTGGTCGGGGAAGCGGCCTTGTTGGTGTTTGGAGAAGATGACGTTGTTGTCGAGGGTTACCTCGAAGGCGCCGCCGCCGGAGGGGATGAACTCGAGGCTTGCCAGGTTGTATTCGTATTCACTTAGCACTTTTTCCGCCAAACTGACGGCTTTCGGGAGGTAGCCTCACGAGGTGCAGTATTCGATGCTGAGACGGTGCTTCTCGGCCATGGATGTGCTCCTTTTGGTGCGGTATTGAGGATGCTGTTTCGTCTTCCCTAAGTATGGCCTTTTCGGCGCGCTTCGGTCAATGGTTGGGGCGTGTAGGGGTTTGAGGGAGATTGATTCCCGTCCTGCAGCAAGTTCCGGTCAGGCTTTGCGCGGGAATGACGGCGAGACAATCGCAAGACATGGTTCACTATTCCGCGCGAGGTTCAATGAAGACTCTTGTTTAGGTTAGGCCCTGCCGGCGCGGTAATAGGCAATAACCTACAGGTACTGCACTCGCGGCTTCATTGACAGTCCGCACTTTGAGTTGGAATTGTGCGCCAAAGGCTTGCGTGGGCCACCTCGGCTTGGTACCCTGTCCTTGGCTACTGTGGGGTTGGTGTTGCGATCCTGAAGCTAGGCTGCTTCGATCAACAGCAATGCGCTGCCGGTAACTTCAGGGAGGTAGATTAAGTAGTCATGAACCAAGCGAATGTTGATTCGCAGGAAAATTCTGCGCCTGTCGACGGCCAGGTGCGCGTGAGCGTGCGCGACTTGTGGAAGGTGTTCGGCCCGGCCGCTAGTCCTTACGTGGGGGTGACTCTCAGGGGCAAGACCAAGGACGAGGTGCAGGATGAGCTCGACTCGGTGCTCGCGTTGCAAGACGTTAGCTTCGACGTCCATCAGGGTGAGACCTTCGTGGTCATGGGCCTCTCCGGCAGCGGCAAGTCCACGCTGGTACGCTGTCTGATTCGCCTTATCGAGCCGACGGCGGGCGAAATCTTGGTGGATGGTGAGGACATCCTCAGCTATTCTGAGGAAGAACTCACGCAGGCGCGGCGTCAGAAGACCGGGATGGTCTTCCAGTACTTCGGTCTGTTGCCGCACCGCACGGTGATCGACAACGTGGCCTGGGGCTTGGAAGTGCAAGGAGTGCCCCGGGAGGACCGACGATTGCGGGCAGCAGAACTGCTGCGAGTTGTCGGGCTGGATGGCTGGGAAGAGTACCACGCTGCGGCCCTCAGCGGCGGCATGCAACAGCGTGTCGGCCTGGCGCGTGCCTTGGTGTGCGATCCGGAAATCCTGCTGATGGATGAGCCATTCAGTGCCCTTGACCCCCTCATTCGGCGAGATATGCAGGATGAGCTCCTCCGTCTCCAGGAGCAGATGCAGAAGACGATCATCTTCATCACACACGATCTCACTGAGGCAACCAAGCTGGGCAGCCGCATCGCCATTATGCGGGACGGCGCTATCGTCCAAATTGGGACCCCCGAGGAGATCATGGCGAATCCGGCCGACGACTACGTGGCTGACTTCACCCGCGACGTGCGCACGTCATCTGTCGTCACGGTGGGTTACGTTATGGAGCCCTGTGGAATCCAGGTGAGCGCAGCAGCGGCACCGCATGAGGCGCTTGCCGCGCTGGAGGCGGACGGCGCCGAAACGGCGTTTATCGTCACGGCGGGGGGCGGCTTTGGCGGCGAGATCTCCTGTGTTGAGGCACAGCAAGCTGCCGCAAGGGGCGATGCCACCATCGAGGGCGTTCTGTCCCGCCGGTGCGAGCCGGTGCGTGCGCGGCAGTGCATCGAGGATGCGCTCGCGGATGCGTGGTCTCACGCGGGCAGCATTCCCGTAGTCGACGATGAGGGGCGACTTGTAGGGGTCGTGGAACGCGATGCCCTTGCCCAGGCAGTGTTTTCAGAAGAACGCGTGGAGGCCGGCGTGTAGCCGGAGCATGCAATGGCAGTAATGACGCGCCTGAAAGAAACAACCGAGGGCATTCGGGAGGCGACACGCAACGGTGCGTCAGCGCCCTCCAGAGCTGCTCTCGTCCTAGGTGGCTTTCTTGCCTTCTTCGTCGTGATGGTGGTGGTGTGGGGCCCCAGGACCGAGTTTCCCCTCGACTGGAGCCGCGGCATTAGCCGTCAGATCAATGAAGGGGTAGAAACCATCACCGTCTCTTGGGGGCCGGTGCTTGACCTTGTTTCCGACGTAGTGCTGCGGTTCTTGCTTAGGGTCGAGACGGTATTTCTGTGGACGCCCTGGCCGGTGGTCATCGTGGGTGCGGCCATCATCGCCTGGGTAACGGTCGGCTGGAAGTTTTCCGTCTTTGCTGTGCTTACTCTGCTCACAACCGGCGTATTCGGCCTCTGGGAGAGCGCAATGGAGACGATGGCGCTGATCGTCGTCTCGGTCTTTCTCTCCATCGTCGTGGGGATTCCTATCGGCGTTGTTGCTGCCCGCAGCAGAACCTTCGATGCGGTCCTGAGGCCGCTGCTCGATGGCATGCAAACGATGCCGTCGTTCGTCTACCTGGTGCCGGTGGTAATGTTCTTTGGCATCGGCAACGTACCGGCGGTCTTTGCCACGGTCATCTATGCGGCGCCGCCGACGATCCGGTTTACTAATCTTGGTATCCGGGAAGTCAGCCCGCAGGTGGTCGAAGCTGCACGCTCCTTTGGCACGACGCCGCGGCAATTGCTGTTGAAAGTTCAGTTGCCGATGGCGCTCCCGACGATCATGGCCGGCATTAACCAGACGACGATGATGGCACTGGCGATGATGGTCATTGCTTCCCTCGTCGGCGCGGGCGGCCTGGGTGAAGACGTGCAGCGAGCGCTCTCGCGTGCGCAGCCGGGACAGGCGCTGCTTGGCGGTCTGGGGATCGTCTTCTTGGCGATCATTGTCGACCGCATTACACAAGCGTGGGCCAAGAGCCGTCAAGAGGCCTTACGGATGTAGAGCATTGCGGAGGTGTGCATTAGTTGATAGTGAATGGAGACTTGCGGCATCGTTATGCCAAGGCGTTAAACACTTTAGTGGGAGGTTCCCAACGTAATGAAAACTCATACTTGGAAGACACTAGGCGGCATGATGGCGTTTATCCTTGCCATCATGCTTACCCTGACCGCGTGCGGCACGGCGCAGATGGAGGAGAAGGCAGACGACGCAGAGATGATGGATAAGCCTACCATCATCTTTGCCGACCTAAGTTGGGATAGCGCGCAGATTCAGAACGCGGTAGCGCGGTATATCCTTGAGAATGGATACGGCTACGAGACTGACGCCGTCTTTCTCGACACCCTGCCAGCTTTAGTTGCCCTGCGCGCCGGCGACGTCAACGTCAACATGGAAATCTGGCTGCCAAATCAGGAAGAGCCCTTCTTGCTGGCGTTGAAAGAAGGCTCAGTTGAAGTCGTGGGCAAGAGCCTGGAGGATAACTGGCAGTCGGCATTCATCATTCCGCAGTATACAGCGGACGAGAATCCGAACTTGCGGAAGGTGGAAGACCTTAGGGACCACATGGAACTCTTCGTGACGCCGCAATCGAATGGCAAAGCGCGTCTCATTAACTGCCCTCCCGGTTGGGCGTGCGAGGGAGTGAATACAAATAAGGTAGAATCCTACGGCCTTTCGGACGTGGTTGAATTGGTCAATCCTGGCTCGGGTTCAGCTCTGCAAGCCGAGGTTCACGCGTCTTTCCTCAAGAAAGAGCCGGTGCTCTTCTACTATTGGGGTCCGACGACGTTTTCCTTCCAGATGGAAACCGAACTCGGCGGCTACTACATTCTCGAAGAACCAGAATACAACGAGGAATGCTGGGCCAATAACAACGCTTGCGCATACCCCTTGGCTGAAGTTGTCATCGCCGTCCACACGGATATCAAAGAGGGTGCTCCCGATGTAATCGAAATGCTCGGGAAGTGGGACTGGAACTTCACCAATCAGCGCTCAGCCGAGACATACTTCGATGAGACCGGTGCTGAGTACGCCGAAGTCGCCGTGTGGTGGCTGCAGAACAACGATGCGTGGCGCGAGTGGGTAACACCCGAAGCCGCGGAGAAGATCGCTGCCGCCCTCGCCGAGTAGTAATGCCTGAGGTACGTGTCACCGTTCCGCGTGAAAGTGGTTCGCCTCAAGATCGTGGAATGGGAACATTGGCCTAAAGCGATAGACAAGAGGGGCGCACTATGTGCGCCCCTCTTTAATTCTCGTCTTGCCACGGCAATTGCCGCGTCTAAGGCGGCCCTTTCGACTGACAGCGTGAAGAGCTGTTCAGCCGCGACGAGCCGCTTCTTTACCAGCGGCGCACCGGCTTTTCGCTATCGAGCAAGTGCTGGAGCAGCAAGTCTTCGTGCTGGCGGACGAGGTCGCGGGCGCCGGGGTCGCGGGCGAGGTTGCGCATTTCGAGCGGGTCTTCCTCCATGTCGTAGAGCTCTTGGCCGTCCTCGGTGTTCCAGAAGGCGTACTTGTAGCGGTTCGTGGTGATGGACTTGCCGCGAACGACTTGGTTGTTGTCCTCGTACTCGCAAAGCGCAATGCCCGGGGCATCCGCAGTGCCTTCCACCACGGGCTTGAGGCTGGTAGCCTGCATCTCTTTGGGAATCTCTACGCCCGCATAGTCCAGGATGGTGGAGGCGACTTGGAACGTCTCGATGACGCCGTCTACGTGCGGCACGCGGGGCATGTGGCTGGGCGGCGCGACGATGAACGGCACGCGCGTGGAACCTTCCCAAAATGTGCCCTTACCGCCTCGCGACCAGTCGCCCATGTGGTCGCCGTGGTCGCTGGTGAAGATGATGAGGGTGTTGTCCGCCTTGCCGCACTCTTCTAGCGTCTGGAAGAGGCGTTCCATCATGTCGTCGATGTACGTGCAGAGACCCCAGTAGTACGCCGTCACCCGACGGATCAGGCTGTCGTCCGGCTGTTTGGCGAAGCGCCCGCCACCGTTCTGCAGGTGCTTGGGCTTGTCGCTGTCGTCTGCCAAATAGGTTGGCGAGACGTCTACGTACTCTGACGGATACATGCTGTCATAAGGCTGAGGCGGGTCGAACGGGCCGTGAGGCCCACAAATGCCGCACCAGGCGAAAAAGGGTTGATCGCGGTCGCGGGCCACAAACTCGCGGGTGTTCTCCGTTATCCAGGTGTCGATGTACTCTTCCAGCGGCAGCACGTTAGTGATGGCGGTCATGTAGTTGCGATATTCGGGTTCGCGGCGCTGTTCGTAGATGAGCTCGTAGCCGCCCGGATGCACAGAGTCGAGCCACCGTGCGTACACGGGGCCTAAAGGACCGGGGCCAAGCGGCGAACCGTACGACTGCGTCCAGCGCGATCCCTTACCGCCGGTGAGTTGGGTCTCGTTGAAGCCTTTCGGCGGCATCATGTGGATCTTGCCGAAAGCGGCGGTAACATAGCCCGCTTCTTGCAGGTGCTCCATGAAGGTTGGTTCCCAGGGCGGGAGCCCGGGCGTGCTGTCTACGGCAGCCTCCATATAGGAAACGCCGTGCTGATGAGTGTAGCGTCCTGTTTGCAAGCAAGCACGCGCCGGAATACAGACGGGATTCTGGTTGTAGGCTTTGGCAAAGAGGGTTCCCTTGGCTGCAAGAGCGTCCAGCGTCGGCGTCTTGACTTTTTGGTTTCCGTAGCAGCCAAGCGTGTCCCAACGCTGTTCGTCGGTCGTAATCAGAATGATGTTCGGACGATCCATTTGCTTCTGCTCCCTGCTGTTTTCACTTATCGCCGGTGCCTGCCATGTAAATCCTGTCGTGGTCTACGGATTCCGTCGACGCGCCCGAAAGCCCGTCTGCCTATTGTAGCATTGCAATGACAGCGGGCAGGCGCATAGCTTTCGCTAGCTTCCGATTGGACGCAATGCAGGACCTAAAGACCCGCCGCTCTTGCAAGCTGTTTGGTGTACTGCACGTCTTGCTTTACCTGGGCAAGCAACTCGCCTTGGCCCATGTCTTTGTAGCTGTTTGAGCCGCGGTACTCAGCCTGGAAGGATGCATAGCCAGTGTAGCCGATGTGCTTGAGGTACTGGAAGGCTTCAGGGAACGGCACGAACCCCTGGTCGAAGGGCACGACCTTAGTTTGCCAGCGCGCAACACCTGTATCGGGGTCTTCAACCCGGAATTGGGCGACGTTCTCCAGGGCAAGCATTGCAACGCGATCTGAAAGCAAGTCTAGGCCGTGGATCCAGCCGCCGAAACTGCCCTCGATTCCCATATGCCCGAGATCGGGATAGTAGCACAGGTCGGCAGGATCGAAGCCTTCGAGCAGGAGCGAGACCACGTGGGTGGTGGCAGAGAGGGTTGGCCCATAGTGCGCGTGGACGCCGGCCTGAATTCCGTGCATTCGGCAGAGTCGCTCGATGCCGCGCAACTGCTCGCGAACATAGTCGATCTGGCGGCGCATTGCGCCAAAACCAGCGTAGCGGTAATAGCCCAGCTTGAACTGCTTAATGCCCAGGCCGGCCGCTGTGGCGACAATTTCCTCCGCATAGGGTGAATCTGCACTCTCTATGGCCGTCGTCAACCAACCGATTTCCAAGCCTCGGCTGCGCATGGCTTGCGCCGCCTTGGGCAGATCGGTCTTCACCTGCTCCGGCAAGACGTGCCCTGGTGAGCGCACCGTGAGGTCTACGCCGTCCATGCCAAGGTCGGCTACGGTGTCGGCGAGCTCAGCGTAGGAGAGGTCTTCTAGGGGCTTTGAGAGCAACAGGTACTTCATAATTCTTCCCTAATTCGGTCAGAGGCTTTACACGCATGGAGTTGAGTGTTTTGAAATGTGTGCAACAAGTTTGGTGAGGGGCGATACGCCATCCGTCATTCCCGCGAATGCGGGAATCTATCTTATATGCAACAGTAGGCTCCGTCCAAAGAGGGGGACAAGCCCCCGCGCTACGTTCCTTGACCTGAATGTCATCCTGACCTGCCCAAGAAACCTGCAATGCCTTCGACCAAGCGATGTGTTTCTATGCAAGGGTTCCTAGATTCCTCACTTCGTTCGGAATGACAGAAGTGCGGCTGCTCTTTAGTGCATTCGAGAGTTTGACTCTGGCTGCTGAACAGGCAGAGACGTGATATAGAGATTGACGCGCCGACACAGCTACTGTCGTGTAGAGAGTAAACGCTGCATGGTGCCTCCGAGAATCTGCTTCTTCTCGTCGTCGGTGATGGGAGCCAGGAGGATGCGTCCGATCTGGTGTGTGGGACACATCCAGGGGAAGTCGTCTCCGAAAAGAATGCGACCAGCCCCTACTGTATTCACCAACTGAGCAAACGCGCCATATGGCGCAACTGACCCGGCCGTGTCCAAATAGACGTTCGGTTCTTCTAACGCGACTTGGTTGATGGCATCTCCTCGCGTGCGCCTGCCTCCCGCGCCGGCGTGGGCCACGATGAAGTGGGCGTTGGGATACGCGCGCGCGGTGCGGCGCAGCACGTCAGGTGAGTCCACGCCGTGGCTAATTAGCGGGAGGCGGTGCTTGTCTGCTAGCTCAAAGGCCGGAACATACGCCGGCCCGGCAAAAGGATACTCATGTATCCCGGTATGAAACTTAATGCCGCGCACCCCGGCGTCGACGCAGCGCTGCATTTCGTCGCGCACCTGGCCTGATAGGTTAGGGTCGGGGACAGCATATGCTAGCAAACGGTCCGGGTGCTGTCGCGCCGCTTCCAGGTTCTTGTCGTTGCCGGTGCGCATGTCGGCCGTAATCGCCAGGCTTGAGAAGACGCACGACTGGTCTATGCCCACGCGGTCCATCGTCCGCACAAGGGAATCGGCATCCGGATTGGGCTGAGCGAATCCGTAGTACAAGCCGAGGTGACTGTGGTTGTTCACTATGAACGTGTCGGTGAGCGGTACGCCGCGCAAAGCGGCCTCGCGCAGTGTCATGTTTGTACTCTCGGTTGCTGAAGCTATCTGTGCCATGTCATCACATCTTTCTAGCTGTTGAGTTAGGTAACCAAGTATTTCATGTTACAAATTGAGGGCCTCGTTGCAGCCGTGATTCGCGCATCCACTCATCCTTCGACAGGCTCAGGACGAACGGATGCTAATTGTATGGCGGTCAGACGACACAGTTATCAATCAAGCGCTGCAGGCTGCCAGCGGCTACGGCATCGCGTTCCTCAACAGAGAAGCTGGCGTACGTGAGCCCGGTGATGGCCATGCCCGGGTCCCACACTGGCAGGCCGGTGCCAAAGATCAAGCGTTCCGCACCCCAGCGACCGGCAATGAGGGCGATGGCATCGTGACCCTGCATATAGGAGGTCTCCAGATATAAGTTGGGATAGCGCTCCATGAGCGTAAAGAGCGTGCGAAAGTTCGCTGGCGGCTCACGTAAGAGAACGAGGGGCAGCGTAGGATACGTGCGGCAGGCCCACTCGATGAAAGCCCATGGACGCGGCTCGCTCCAATGACGGATGTTAGAGTCTAGAAACAGCGGTACCCGACGTTCGGCCAAGGCTTCGAGCAGTGTATCCAATTCCCAGGGCTCCAGCGTAAGCCGGTTGATTCCCGTGCAGAGACGCGCTGCCCGCGCGCCGGATTCCAGCAACTGGGCGACTTGCTCGCGCTCCGGCGGCATCTCCCCGGTGACTGACGGCATGACGACCCAGCACGGCACAAGCCGGTCTACTCCCATGGTTTCTGCGATCACGTGCTGATTGCCGATGGCGGGATGTTGCCACTTGGCCAAGCCATGGGTCACGAGCGCGCGGCTGATGCCGTTTGCATCCAGCACATCCAGCAAGCGCGGGACGTCGTCGGGCGTGTCGTCGTGGCGGAGGAAAGTTGGCCCGAGAAATACGTTGGAGTCGAAGAGGTGCGGGAGAGCGGCGTCTGGATCCATTGTGCTCCTCCATGTGTGTCAAGTTTGTATTGACCTGATTATACAGTAAAGAAGATGAGGTATGCGCTAGTTGCTTTAGGTGTCCCGCTGGTGCACGGTGCCAAGTCGTTCGCTCCAAGTCGTCGGGGAGGGTAAGCGGCTGGAGAAGGGTTGTAGATACGTAGCGCGGGAGCGTATTCGCCCACCTTTGCCCCAGCAACCATACGACCGGGGCAGGGTATGCGCTCCGTGGGACTATGAGGACTGTACACGGTACTATCTTCGAGTTGAAGGTTGCCCGCTAAGCCCGGGGGGATCACGCTCTCTCACGTAGCGACCGTTGCTTAGGGCCACCATCAGCACAAGACGGCGCTATTCTGACGCAGAGCATATGAGCAATGAGTGCCTCAGGTGACGGACGTGAACCATCGTCTTGGATTGGAGGGAGCTATATAGCCTACTATGCCATATCCGGAGTAATATATACCTGAGATACTTTGGACTAGACAGTGTACGTCGGGATCGAGGGATTTTTGAGGCTTGTTGACGCCACAACCGCGCTAACATGGACAGCCCATGCCTTGGCCTGGGTTGCCGGGGCTTGGCTTGCGTTGGGGCCGGTGTATCAGAGTGTGTCAATAGCTGCGACAATCCCTGGTGAGCCTGCCGGAGAGGTTAGTCGGTCTACTGCTACACTCCTAGAAGTGAATGGACTGTATGGAGCTTTGATGCTGCTTGTGCCCGTCATACTGACCGGTATTGCATTGTTGGCTATCCAGCTCGCTAACAAGAGTCAGGCAAGTCGCGTAGTGCTTCTTTGGGGTACCACAGTTCTACTTCTGGGGTTCTGTTTTTTAGCGATACTCTCCATCGGACTGTTTTATCTGCCAGCCGCGCTTGTGCTCTTTGTTGCAGCTTTGACCGGTTTCAATCGCCGGGAAGCCAATGTGTAGACAGGATTAATGACCGAAAGAAGCGAGGTTCACGATCGTAGCAGTCCATAACCGTCTGCAATACTTCCAGGTGGGCACAGCGCGCACGTGTATTACGCCCAAGGTAGGCATGCCCTACCTTGGGTACGGCTGGGACCGGCAGGATCCGTTCTTGGGCGTTCACGACGATCTGTGGGCAAAAGCGCTCGTGATCGACGACGGCGAGCGCACGGTTGCGCTCATCGCCTGCGACATGATCGGCTTTCCCCCGGCGCCGTTTGCTGCCGACGTGCGCGAGCAGGTGGCGACCCATACGTCTATCCCGGGTGAGAATGTGATGTTGAGCGCAAGCCACACCCACAGCAGCCATGCCTCCATTGATCTCTCCACGCTGGACTTAGAGTGGCCGTGGGTGCAGGAACTCATACATAGTCTGGCGGGGGCAGCGATTGCCGCGTGGCAGCGGCGGGAGCCGGCATCGATCAAGGTACATTCCGGTGAGATACACGGGATATCGGAAAATCGCCGCTTGGTGCGGAGCGACGGCAAAGTGTATCGCAATTGGGACCAAACCGCGCCCGGCGAGGTGGTGCGCCGCGGCCCGATTGACCCGGAGGTGGGCGTGCTGCTGGCCCAGCGCCCTGATGGATCGCCCCTGGCGGTGCTCTGCAACTTCACGGCACACCCAATCTGCGCCATGAGCCAGCCGCTCGTTTCGGCGGACTATCCAGGCTTTGCAATGGCCGCGGTGGAGGCGGCCTTGGGGCCAAGAGTCACTGCGCTGTTCACACAGGGCGCGTGCGGCGACGTCAATCCGCCGGTGGTGCGGCGCAACGTACGCGACGCGCGTGAGATTGGGCTGCAACTTGCCGGCGAGGTGCTGCGCGTGGCGGGTTCATTGTTACCGGAAGAAGTGCCGTCCGTTGAACGGCGCGTTCAGATTGCTTCTAAGCACGTGAATTGGGCCTACCGCACGGACTTGCCGCCGCAAGACGAGGCAGCGCGCGCTTATGCCGCAGCGACGGCTGAGATTGAGCAACTGGGGCGTGATGGTGCAGCGGAGGCAGACATTCGCAGGAAAGCGAATGAGCACCGTTTGGTGCGGGAGAAGTACATGCTAACCCGCAACGATGCGCGCCAAGAAGAGGGCGAGATTCAAGTAATGACGATTGGGGACAGCGCGTGGGTGGGCGTGCCCGGTGAGTTGTTTTGCCAGATAGGACTAGACATAAAAGCTGACTCGCCTGCTGCCCACACGTATATTGTGGGCTATGCGAATTGCTACCAGGGGTACTACCCAACGCCAATTGCATATACTGAAGGCGGCTACGAGGTGAACATGGGCCGCTGGAGTCGCTTCACCGCCGCCGCAGGCGAGAGTGTACAAGAGACTGCACTGGACCTCCTGCACAATGAGCGCTAATTGAGAGTGCCCACACGAAGCAAGGGTGCAAGAACTGGTGCTTCTCGGTCAAAGAGGAAGCTAAATAAATCGGAATTAGCAAGATCGGACTGATGTCATGCTGAGATTCAAGAAAGCGTGCGTACCCAGGCGCAAAGCGGCTACTCAAGCTTTCACTTAGGAGAGCGTAGCGACGAGCAATCTCGAGTGTCGACAATCCTAGATTCCTCGCTGCGCTCGGAATTGTAAATGTCAGGTAATTCGTTGACAGAATTGAAAACAAAAGCAACTGAACGCAGTACTATACAAGACTGGTACACATGTCATTCCGAACGGAGCGCAGCGAAGTGTCGCTCTGAGCGCGGAATCTAAGATGCTGAGCCTATTAGGCGACATGCCGCATGGACTCCAGATTCCTCGCTCCGCTCGGAATGACATGAACTTTCAACACTGTCAAGTGGGGGAAGGATTCTGTCAACAATTTTCTCAACACGTACAGGAATGACGGAAAACGCAACCCAACGCAGCGATCAAGTTTGCGTCTACAGATTCGCATTTGTCCGGAACTCGACGTAAGGCAAGCAAGCCTGCCACTTGCATTCCAAAGCGGAATTTCACTCCCGCACCACGTCTAGCTCGGTGAGAATTGTTGGGCCGCCCTCAAGTGTGCGGTGCACGGGGCAGCGTTCGGCAATCTGCAGGAGTCGCTCGCATTGCGCTGCGTCGAGCGCGCCGGTGACGACGATGTAGCGCCGAATGAGGTCGATCCTGGACCCGCTCTGTTGCTCGCACTCCGCGCAGTCGCGGGCGTGCACGCGCTCGTGGCTGAGTTCAACCCGCACCGCCTGCAGGTCCCACTCTTTCCTGCCGGCATACAGCCGCAGCGTCATTGCCGTTCAGGTACCAAGCGCGGCCAGCAGGAGTTCATAGGGATTGGGTCCGAGACCTTCTCCCTCGGGCGGCGGCTCGTCTGCTACCAGCGCGTGTTCATTGGTGATCACCACGTGCTGAAGCCGCTCGTGGCTTTTGATCACTACCGACTGCATTGCGAATCCTCCCGTGGTGGTTAGAGTATCCCTTAGGATGAAACTCCTGAGCTAGGTCTAAGTCTAGCAGCGGTCTATAAGGCGGACATGAGTTTGCGGCCGAATTCTGCCGGATCGCTCCGTTCAATCACCAGGTCGGTTGCGTCATGGAACCGCATGAAGTCGCGCATGGCGCGGGCAACCGACGCCGCAAGCCGATCACTCGGCTTTACGCCTGGTTCGAGGTAGAGAGCCTTCAGCCGGAGCAGGCCGGTCTTGCGTTCGAGCTTCGGGTCGAAGCGGCCGACCAGTCGTCTATTGTTCAAAATGGGCAGGCAGAAGTACCCCCATTTTCGCTCTGGCGCGGGCACGTAGCATTCCAACTTCTGATGGAAGTTCCACATGGCACGGTCGCGTCCTTTGGCCCAAAAGAGACTGTCGAAAGGATTGAGGAACGTCGTCCGGCGAACGCGCAGGGCCCCATCCGCCGCAGCTTCGAGCAGTGGCAGGTTCTCACGATGCACCAGGAGTTCGTGCGTTTGCCCGTCTGCGAGTTGGGCTTGAATGGTGACGAAAGTGCCGTCCGCGATCATCGCCGCCACTAGTGGTTTTGCTACGGTAGTCTTCAGCTTGAGGTAGTTGCCGACTTGGCCCGGCGCGCAAACGCCGAATGCCCGCATGGAAATTTCCAGCAAGCGCTTTAGAGCATCCTCTTCGGACGGCTCTTCTCGTTCTACCCAGGATGGCAGCACGCGCTCACGGACGTCGTAGATGCGTTGGAAATTTACGCGGTTGGATATGGTGAGTTCGCCAATGTTGTAGAGGTGTTCCAGGACAACCTTGGCGTCATCCCAGTTCCACCATGTACCGGGCGCTCGTTTTTGTGTGCGAAAGTCCGCCGGTCGGGAGCCCCCGCGATCCCGCACTGCTGCGTAGATGTCATTCACCAATTGCTGTTTCTCAGGATTTGTCACCCAATTCCTGTACCACTTGTTCGTGCCCTGCCTGTGCCCGCGCATGCGCGGCAGGAAATGCGGGTAGAGGGTCAGCGGAATGATGCAGGCCGCATGCGCCCAATACTCGAACAGACGGCGGTTGTTTTCGGGCGACGTGTTGCCGTCGTCAAAGAGGAGCTTGTCGAGCAGCGTGGTGTCGTAGCTGCCCAGCCTGCTCCAGAGCGTGATGTATTGGGCGCGGTTGACGACTTGCAGTGTGTCGATCTGCACCCAGCCCACACGCTCTACCGCTGCGTAAACATCCTCGATTCCCGGTCGGCGGCCTCCGCCCAGCGTCTGGCCCAGCCCTTGGGCATGCAGTGCAAGCGTAAGCACTGCATATAGCGGATAGGGCGGCCGGGCACTCACGGGCGTGGGAGTGAATCCGGCAGTGCGCGCGGCGTGGCATTCGCCGGAAGGCCGTTCGTGGATGCGGCGTCTGCGACGAAGTCGGTGGCCTCGCGCACGTAGAGCGAGAGCACGCCGGCCGTGTGCTTGAGCGCGGGCGGCTGCCAACGGCTGCGACGCTCCGTTAGGATCTGCTCAATCTCCTCGGGCGGCCGCCGCTCGCCGCGCACACCCACAATGTTCAGGGAGCGGGCAGGCACGTCAATCTCGATGAGGTCATTCTTTTCCACCAGGGCAAGCGGGCCGCCGAGAGCTGCTTCGGGCATCACGTGGCCGATGTTGGGCCCTTTCGCGGCGCCGGAGTAGCGGCCGTCGGTGATGATCGCGGTGCTCGCTTCCAAGTCGGGCCGGGCAGAAATGACCGTGGTGCAGAAGTACATCTCCGGCATGCCGGAAGAACGCAGCCCTTCATAGCGGATTATCATGACGTCGCCCGGCTTAATCTCGTCACTCTTTACGCCTGCAATGGCGTCGTCCTCGCAATCATAGGGCACCGCGCGTCCGACCATCTGGTGGGTGCGCGGGTCGGCTGCTACGTGCTTCATCACAGCCCCTTCCGGCGCCAGATTGCCGGTGAGCACGGCAATCGTGCCGCCCGTCTTGTACGGCCGCTCGATCGGATGAAGCACCTCTTCCTTGCGCAGGCTATGGTTCTCCAAGTAGCCCGCTATTTCATCGAACCAGCCGGAATTCTCAAGGTCTACTAGGTTCTCACCGATGGTCTTGCCGGTCACCGTGAGGCAATCAAGGTAGAGGAATTCTTTGACTTCCTGCATTAACGCCGGCACGCCGCCGCAATACCAGACATATTCCACCGGATGGGTGCCGTAGGTCTTTACGTCGGTTAACACCGGCACCTTCCTGCCGATCTCGTCAAACTGCTGCGGGCGGACTTCGATGCCCACTTCTTGGGCAATTGCCGGCAGGTGGAGCAGGAGGTTGGTGGAGCCGCCGACCGCGGCGTGAAGGACCAGGGCATTGTGGAACGCCTCCGGCGTCAGGATGTCGCGGGGCCGGATGTTCTTCTCCAGTAAGGTCATCACCTGCTCGCCTGCATCGCGGGCCATGCGGGTGAGCTCGCGCAGCGGCGCCGGAATGAGCGCGCTGCCGGGCAGCGCCAGGCCCAACGCTTCGGCAATCACCTGATTGCTGCTGGCAGTGCCCATGAATTGACAGGAACCGGGCGTAGGGCAAGCATGCTTCTGCTTGGCGATGAGCTCTTCCTCGGTGATCTGTCCCTTGTCGCGCATAATTCCCAGCGGATACATCAGTTCGGAGGACATGTTGCAGGGACCATTGGTCTGCGTGCCGCCGGGAATATGGATTGCCGGGAGGTTAACCCGCGCCATGGCCATCAGGTGGCCGGGCACGGCCTTGTCGGCAGTGGAGATGCAGACCATGGCGTCGTGGGGATGGGCCAGGGCGTGAATCTCCGTCATATAGCTAATGATGTCCCGCGAAGGGAGGCTGAAGCGCATGCCGGCGTGGGCTTGGGCTACGCCGTCGCAGATATCGGTGCAGTAGAATTCGGCGGGCTTGCCACCCCGCGTATAGACACCAAACTTGGCCTGCTCGACAAGGTCGCCGAGATGCACGCTGGAAGGATGGGAGCAGCCGGTCACGCTCTCCACAAGCACCTGCGGCTTGCCCAAATCGTCTACTGTCCAGTCCATGCCCATGCGCAGGGCATCGCCCTGGCGGTTGAGGTCGCGTAGTTTCTGACTCCGCAACGCCATTCCCCAAACCTCCCTCAATCTCAAGTCGGGTTGTCCGCTGCCGTGTTGCTCTCTATTGTACAGAATGGAGGCAAGCAGCACCTTGGAAATAAGTTGACAGTGGACGTGGGTGAAATGCAGGCTAAGGCTATCGACAAAGAGACGAGCGGCTTAGCAGGCAATGCTGCTTATGGTCGTCCATGTCTCTCTTTTCTCAACACGGAATTTCATCGTGCAGACTGCGTAACGATGCCTTTGCGTTCCTCGCCCACTGAGATAGTACACCCATATATCACATTGCCGAGCAGTAGGCAGTTATGCCCGAGGTGAGTACCGCACTATGACGGCAGCGACGGCAGAGGACCTTGTTCGCGCGGCGATCGCGGAGAAGGGCAGGATAACATTTGCCGAGTATATGGAGATCGCGCTCTATGCGCCGGGCGCTGGATATTACACCGCGTCCCCACGTCACTGTGATGATAGTGAAGAGCCCGCTGTCCGTCATTCGCGCGCTAGCGGGAATCTTGCGCCTGAGCCGCATACCGGCCCGCCGCAAGACTACTACACGTCCCCGCAGCTTCACGCGGTCTTTGGTATGTACCTTGCCCGTCAGGTGGCGCAGGTCTGGCAAGAACTTGGCGAACCGCAGCACTATGACGTGGTGGAGATAGGGGCGGGACGCGGCATCCTGGCATGGGACATTCTCCGCAGCCTGCACGAGACTAACCCGAGATGCTGGGAGTGTACGCATTACTACTTGATAGAACGCGGCCGTGGGCCAGTTGCCAAACAATTGGAAGCAGTCGCTGACGTTTCGGCCCATCCCGTGCATATTTGCCATGAACTATCTGCGCCTGTCAGCGGCGTGGTGCTATCCAACGAACTCCTGGATGCGTTGCCGGTGCATCGGCTACGATTCAAGAACGGTGCGTTACAGGAGCTCTACGTGACGGGGAACGACGGACAGCTTACGGAAGCGCACGATGGGCCATCTTGTCCGGAACTCGCAGATTATGCGGAACGCTTGGGTCGGCCCCCCGATGGTTGGCAAGGTGAGATAAGTCTGGCAGCCCTGGCATGGCTTAAGTCAGTTGCAGAAAACCTGATACGAGGTGTGGTGATCTCGATAGACTATGGCGCGACATGGGAGGAGCTCTGCGGCCCGCGGTTCGCGGGAGGCACGCTAGCCTGCTACTATCGGCACGGCGTAAGCAAGAAACCCTATGATCGCATTGGCGTTCAGGACATCACTGCCCACGTGAACTTCTCCGCGCTCATGGAGTTTGGTGAGCAGTTCGGCTTGCGCACGGTGAATTATCAATCTCAGGCAGAGTACCTGCTGGGACTGGGCATCGGAGAGGAAATGGCTTCACTTGCGCGGAAGCCGGCTACAGCAGAGACGTTGCGCGCTAAGCGGGCGATCGCTGATCTGGTCTGGCCCGACGGCCTCGGGGGTTTTCGCGTCTTGGTGCAGGAGAAAGGTGTGCTATACTAGCGTGCGTTCCCGCTTGGATGTACACTCGAGTTAGAGTTGCCCCCCAGTTGCGCCTCCAACAGGCTGTTAGTAGAGCGATGCGCGCAAGACCGCCTCCGGCTGTGGGCTGCTCGCAATCTCTCATTGGCAGTGACGGGAATAAGGATCACCTGCGTATGGGAAAGCTTGCCTTAACCGGTGGAAAGCCAATCGTTGAAGTGCCGCTCGGTGTCGCCTGGCCGGTGCACGACGAGCGTGACGAACAGGCGTTGGTGGAAGTCTTGAAGAGTGGGGCATGGACGCGCTCCAAGTCGCAGGGCGCGGAGTCGTGGGTCTGGCGATTTGAAGAGGCGTTTGCCGCTTTTCAAGATGCACGCTTCGGGGTAGCGGTCGCTACAGGGTCAGTCGGAATGGAGTTGGCTTTAAAGGCGGTAGGGGTCGAGCCCGGCGATGAGGTCATCATCCCGGCTGCCACGTGGATCACTGTGCCCACGGCGGTGATTGCCGTAGGCGGGGCACCCGTTTTCGTAGATATAGATCCTGGTACCTACAACATCGATGCCGGCAAGGTTGCCGCCGCCATTACGCCCAAGACCCAGGCGGTCATGTTCGTCCACAACGGGGGCATGCCTGCGGATTTGGATGCGCTGCGCTCACTGGCAGACAAGCATGGCATTGCGCTCGTCGGCGACTGTGCCCACGCTCATGGCAGCCAATGGCGAGGCCGCGGCGTGGGCGCGATCGAGGACGCTGGCGCTTTCAGCTTTCAGGGGAGCAAAGTTCTGCCGTTGGGCGAGGGCGGCATGGTACTCACCGACCGGGATGATCTGCAAGCGCGGCTGTTCGGTTTTCACCACGTGAACGGTGTCGTGGGACGCCCGAAACCGGAGCAGTCGTTACCCGCCACCAATCTGCGCATGTCGGAGTGGATCGGAACGCTGGGGCTTGTAGGCCTGGAGCGCTTGCCGGAGCAGATAGCGATACGAGAAGAGAACGCGCGCTATCTGAAACAGGGATTGGCCGAGATTCCGGGTGTGGATAGTCTGGTCTGGGATCCTAGGGTGACGCGGTGGAGTTTCTACATCTGGCATTGGCGTTTCGTAGAGTCGGCGTTTGAGGGCGTCCGGCGCGATAGCTTCCTGGCCGCAATGAAGGCTGAAGGTGTGCCGACGAGTACAGGCCAGACTGCACCGCTCTACAAGAACGCTGCGCTCACCGAGATGAATTGCGGTCGCTCCAACTTCCCCTTCAATGCGCAGGTGTATGGGCGGAAGATGGACTATGCCGGCGTCAAGTGTCCTGAAACGGAGCGCATTGCTGACACCGAAGCGCTCGCTTTCTCGCACACGCTCTTCTTGGGTTCGCGGCAACGCATGGATGTAATTCTTGACGCCGTGCGCAAGATTCGGGAGAATGTCGCTGAGCTGCATGCCTGGGGGCGTGCACACGGCAGCGGCTCGCCCGCGTGACAGAGCGTGGGTTCTTGTTGTAAAGTGTACGACTTGGGTGGGCAGGCAGGATGGGTGGCGGTCGGTTTCTCGGTCAACTTGTGGAAGGTTCCTTTACTCTTGCCGTAGCACATAGTGTAGTGTAGACGTGCTCGTAGCAAATTATGTAGGTGAAAGACATTGGCAAAACGAAAACTCATCGTAGTTGAGTCGCCGACAAAGGCGCGCACAATCAAGAAATTTCTCGGCCGCAACTATGCGGTTGAGTCGTCAATGGGACACGTGCGGGACCTCCCCAAGAGCAAACTCGGCGTAGAAGTTGACAACGACTTTGCGCCCTCCTACGTGGTCCCGCGTGACAAGAGTGCCACTGTCAAGAAGCTCACCGAGCATGCGAAGAAAGCGAGTGAAATCTTGCTCGCCACCGACCCGGATCGGGAAGGGGAAGCAATAGCGTGGCATTTGCTCGAGGCGCTTAAGCGCAAAATGAAGAACCAAGACTTGAGCGCCAAGCGTGTTGTCTTCCATGAAATTACACAGAGTGCCGTGCAGCACGCTCTGGAAGAACCGCGCGAAATCAACGTGGACCTTGTGGACGCGCAGCAAGCGCGACGGGTGCTGGATCGTCTGGTCGGTTACAAGATGAGCCCTTTTCTTTGGCGCAAAGTCCAACGAGGGCTGTCGGCGGGGAGGGTGCAATCGGTAGCGCTGCGCCTCATTGTGGATCGCGAGCGCGAGATCGACGCTTTTGTTGCCCAAGAGTACTGGTCAATCCACGCCAGACTAGCCAAGAGACCGGCCAAGCGCGCACAGGATGAATTCGACGCGGAACTCGTGCAAGTACGGGGTAAGAAGCCCGATATCCGCGACGGCGATACGGCACAGGGCATACTAGCGGAGCTTGACGGCGGCGACAGGGTCGAAGGCGGCGACAAGGTCGAAAGCGCCGTCTGGCCGGTGCAGAAGATTTCAGTACGGGAGCGGCGACGACGGCCGAGCGCGCCTTACACTACGAGCACCATGCAGCAGGACGCCTCCGGCCGCCTGAATTATGGCGCCGCGCGCACCATGCGTCTCGCCCAGCAATTATATGAGGGTATTGAGATTGGTGGAGAAGGCCAGGTGGGCCTCATCACCTACATGCGCACGGACTCGGTGCAGGTGAGCAGCGAGGCTATTGCACAGGTGCGGCAGTTCATCGTTCAGACGTATGATTCGGATGAAGTGCCAGAGAAGCCAAATCGCTATACGTCTCGAGTGAAGAATGCCCAGGAAGCCCACGAAGCAATCCGCCCCACCAGCGTGATGCGGACGCCGGAGCAAATGCGGGAGTTTCTGGATGCCAACCAGCTCAAGCTCTATACGCTCATCTGGCAGCGGTTCGTTGCCAGCCAGATGCGCCCAGCCTTGCTGCAAACAACATCGGTAGACATCGTGCCGCAGCGAGATGGCACAAGTCTGGAGTATCGCTTCCGGGCGTCTGCTACGAAAGTGAAGTTTCCCGGGTTTTATCGGGTCTATCGAGCAGACGAGGAGGCAGATGATGAGAGGAAGTCTCTGCCCCCATTGGAAGAAGGTGAGGACTTAGACTTCCGCAAGATTTGGCCGGATCAGCACTTCACCCAGCCGCCCGCACGCTATACCGAGGCAAGCCTTATTAGGGCGCTGGAAGAGGAGGGCATCGGCAGGCCGAGCACCTACGCGCCCATTTTATCCGTGATCCAGGAGCGCACGTACGTCGAGCGTGAACGACGCAGTCTCAAGCCCACAGAACTGGGAATGGTGGTGCGAGACATTTTGGTCAAGCACTTCCCCGACATCATAAAGCCTGAATTTACGGCGGGGATGGAAGAAGACCTGGATGCCATCTCACGTGGTGAGAAGCGGTGGACGCCGGTTCTCAAAGAGTTTTACGGTGGTTTCAGTGCAGCGTTGGAGAAGGCCGATCAGGAGGCCGAGCGCGTCAGACCCCCCGTGGAAGAGACCGGCGAAATGTGTGAAGAGTGCGGTCGCCCGCTCCTACTTCGCAACGGTCGGTTTGGCAAGTTCATTGGCTGCAGCGGCTTTCCCCAGTGCAAGAACACGAAACCGTATTTGGACACTATTGGCGTGAACTGCCCGCAGTGCGGTCAAGGGGACGTGGTGCGCAAACTGAACAAGCGGCGCAACGTATTCTATAGCTGCTCCCGATATCCCGATTGCGACTATGCGAGTTCGCGTCCTCCTGCCGCTCGAACGGAGACCGCAGAGGACAAGTCTGCCAAGGAACCCGCGGAAGTTGCTGGCGGCTAGCCCGCACTCCGGAGGGTGTCAAGGTTTGCCAGGGGATCGCACGCTGGAGGGTGGGTCTCCAAATGGTGAGTTCGCGCAATTGCCCGGCCTGATTAGGCGAATTCACCAGACTCGATGGGATTTGATGCTGCGGTTGAGGAGACCCTTGAGCCCCCACGTTTGAGCCAAACGAGACCTACTTCACTCGGCTGCAGGCGTCAAATCGCATGGAACCGGGATGGAGATTATCATCTCCGTGTACTCCCCGGGCTCGGACTTGGGCGTTATTGAGCCGCCGTGCTGTCGCACGATGTCATTTGAGAGGCTAAGCCCCAAGCCGGTCCCTTTATCGGCCGGCTTCGTGGCAAGAACGGGTCGAAGACCTACTCGATGACGTCCGCCGGGAATTCGGTGACGTTATCTCGAATGCACCGCTCTACTAAATCCTCTATCCTTATTTGTCCGCAACCAGAGCGTCGGCACGTAGGTAGCGGAATCGCTGCCAAGCGATCGACGCTCTTCGTCGGTTGCGTAACAAGCCTTGCCCACCATTTCGAAAAAGAGGCGACCCATGACTTCAGAGATCACGGGAACCCGACCCGCGTCCGGATCGAAGTCTTCTTCAATGGCTAGGCGAAAGTCCGGGTCCAGGGCGCGTGCCATCGACCCATTTGAATCGGCGCAAGCGGGAGTCCGAGGGGCAGGCACTTGGGTACGGACTCACCCGGCGCTGACGGATTCTTAGTGTTGCTTCACCGATAGTGTCTACCGGTCCACTGTGCAGAGGACGTCACTCCCAGGTGAGATCGATCTCGTGGGCGGTTTCGATAAAGCGCCGCACCAGAGCTACCGTCGCGGTAACGTCTTGCTTATTGACCATCTCATTCACCGTGTGGACGTAGCGGGTGGGCGTAGAGATGGTGATTGCGGGTACACCGTCGCGTGTCCGTTGTATCGCCCCACCGTCCGTGCCGCCACGGGGGAGAATCTCCATCTGGTACTTAATGTCTTCCTGATCACAGATCTTGCGGCAGTGCTCCACTAAACGCGGGTCGCAAATCAGTGACGAGTCCATAATTTTAATGGCGGTGCCGTCTCCGAGTTTCGATACGCGATCCGCTTCGGTGCTACCGGGAATGTCCACTGCCAACGTCGAGTCAAGCGCTAGTCCGATGTCGGGTTCTACGCCAAAAGCCGCTACCGTGGCTCCACGCAAGCCTACCTCTTCCTGTGAAGACGCTACGGCGTACACTTCAGCCGAGTGCTCGCCTAGACCGCGGATAGCCTCGATCATGACGTAGACGCTCGCCCGGTCGTCCATGGCGGGCGACACTATGACGTCACCAAGGTCGTTGCACGTGCGGTCGAATGTTATGGGCGTGCCAAGGGGGATAAGCTCTTTCGCGCGCTCGCCCGACAGCCCAACGTCAACGAACAGGTCATCTAGTTTCAGCGCTTTGCCACGCTCGGATTCATCCAGGAGATGCGTCGGTTTCGTTGCAGGCATGAGCACGCCGGATAAGTCTTCCTTGCCGTGTACCCGTACCCGCTGGGCCACCAGTGTCCGGGGGTCAAAGCCACCCACGGGCTGCAGCCGAATGAAGCCGTTTTCGTCAATGTGCCGCGCCATGAACCCAATCTGATCCATATGGGCGGAAATCATGAGTTTGGGGCCGCCCTGCCCCTGGCGATAAGCAATCAAATTGCCCAAGGCGTCTACTTGGACCGCGGTCACCAAGGGTTCCAGTTCAGCGCGGATAACACTGCGAATTGGCTCTTCTCGGCTGGGTATGCCCGGAGTCTCGCACAGTCGCTGCAAAAGCTCCATCGTCTTACGCTCCTTACGAATGTATAGGAAGTGAGCATGTTCTATTCAATTTCTCTCTGTAGTGTAACCATGTTCTGGGACAACTGCTAGGCAGTCTTACCTGCAGACAGTAGCCTTACCATTCGAAGCCTGCTGCTAGCGATCAATTCCAACATGGACACAATGCATAGCAGAACGTGAGCTTCGCCGCCGCGCGTGCGATGTCCCAGTGTGGGTGTGAACGTTAAAAGAGTAGCGTTCTGCAGGCAACACTATGGTTCGCGGTGATTGAGACCTATTCGGTATGATAGGGAGGTGACACATCGCACAAGACGAGAGACATCATAATCGAGCCCGCAAATACCTCCCCGGTAGAACCCAACGACCTAGCAGAAGGCACGACATCCTCTTTCTGGCGGCGGTTCTTGAGTCCAAGGACTCTCTTTTCCTTCTTCATTGCAATGGCGCTATTGTTCGCGCTTTGGCGTGTGGTTGGCTTGAATTGGCGCGGGGTCTGGTCGGAAATACAGCAAGTAGACGTGCGGCTCTATCTGCTCGCGTTGCTGGTGTATTACACCACGCTCATTCCCCGCGCGCTGCGCTGGCGGCGCATGCTGCACAATCTGGGCCATCGGGTCCCGCTGCGCTTGCTGGGTGAAGTGATCTTCCTCTCCTGGTTCATCAATCACCTCATTCCCGCTAAGATGGGTGATTTGTATCGCGGGCTTGTCTTGCGCCGTAGAGAGAAGATCTCTTTTTCTCTCACCACTGGAAGTGTGCTTGCGGAGCGTGTCGTTGACATTCTTGCGCTTCTAGTGATTGCAACAAGCACCGCGCTCGTCTTTGTGCGAGGCGAGCTGCTCACCGAGATGCAGGGAGTGCTCTTAGCTGCAAGCATCTTAGTCGTGATTATGGCGGGTGGCTTGTTTGTCTTTTGGCGCTTGGATAGTACGATGTTGGAGCGCTTCCCTCTCAGTCTGGGAGAAAGGTTCGAGCGGTTTCAGCGCGGAATCTTCACCTCTGTCCAGCCACTGTGGCTCGTGGCATTACTGACCGGGTTGGCGTGGTCTGCGGAAGCGGGTCGCTTCCTGCTGGTAGCAAACGCACTGGGTGTGTCCCTGGCATTGCCGCAATTGCTATTTGTCTTTGCGGCCGGCGCGCTGTTGCTTGCGGCGCCAACACCCGGCGGCCTCGGCGCAGTGGAGGGGGGAATGGTGGGAGTCATGCTGCTGCTCGACGTGCCGGTTGACTTGGCAGCGGCGGTGGCATTCCTTGACCGGCTTATCAGTTACTGGCTGGTGCTCATACCAGGAGCAGTCTACTACTTTAGAAACGCCCGTCTGAGACTCTAATCCCGGTTGTAACGAATGCTTGTTCTAGGCTTACACCGGCGTTTTGGCGTGCAGGCAAGTGCGCAGTGATTACGCACGACATGACCCTTTGGCGCGCTCACGTGTCTGAAGAACAGAAATCAGGTAGAAATGAGTAGCGTGGCTTTCTATTCGTCATGAGAGTAGGAATCGACTTCACGTCAGCGGCGCAGCCGGCCGGTATTGGTCGGTATACGCGCTCGCTTGTCGGGGCACTTGCCGCTCAGTTCCCCTCCGACCGATTCACGCTCGTGACGCCGCGTCAAGCCACTCGATTGCTGCCAGATTATCTCAGCTATCCCAACGTAACTCGAAGAGAACTACCCTTATCAGAGCGCACATTGACACGCATCTGGCATAGATTGCGGCTACCCTTATTCGCCGATCTTATCGTTGGAGGGGCGGACGTCTTCTACGCGCCGGACTTTGCCTTACCGCCCCTGTGGCGCACGCCTGGCGTCATCACCGTCCACGATCTTTCGTATCGCCTTTTTCCTGATTCATACCCCGATTCCTTGCGCTCTTACTTGGAAACCGTTGTGTCGCGCAGCGCAGCCCGGGCAGAGTTGATATTGGCTGATTCTGCAGCCACGCAGCGGGACTTGGTCGCCGCGTATGCGGTCGACCCGGGGAAAGTCAGCGTGCTATACTGCGGCGTTGACCCGGTCTTTCAGCCTCAAGATTCGCAAGTTGCGCGCCAGACAGTACGTCAACGATACGGCATAGAGGATCCATACTTTCTTTCGGTGGGCACGATCCAACCGCGCAAGAACATTGCACGCATCATAGCGGCTATGCGGGGGGTAGTTGAGAGTGGTCTTCCGCATCACCTGGTGCACGTGGGGCGCTCGGGCTGGCTCTATGAGAGTATTCTCAATGCGCCACGTGAACACCGCGTCTCCGAACGGGTACACTTTCTGACCGGGATAGATTCTGACGAAGACCTCGTGACGCTATACTGTGGGGCAAGCGCTTTCGTCTTTCCAAGCCTCTACGAGGGTTTCGGCATGCCGGTGCTCGAAGCCATGGCGTGTGAGACACCGGTAATTACTGCGAACATCTCGTCTCTTCCCGAGGTTGCAGGCGATGCAGCAATTCTCGTAGATCCTTTGGACGTGAATGCTATTGGCGAGGCGCTGGTAGAACTCGCTTCAAATGAGAACACGCGCGCACAGCTTATCGCCGCAGGAAAGAAGCGCACAGCTATGTTCACCTGGAAGCGAGCGGCGGAAGAGCTGCGCTCGCACTTGGCGAGAGTTGCCCAAAGCTAGATTCGGGCGAGGAGCGGGAAGCCTTCTGTGCCTACGCATGGCCATTGTGATAGGTGATGGAAGGTTTGATGAAACTTGAGGTGGAAGGTAAAGGGGAGTACGCGAATCTGCTATAATGTGGCAATATGAATGGTACTTCTCGTTCACTCCATGTGTAACCCGTATGTATTTCCTGTGATCGTGTCGTTCGCATTTGCAGGAGGCCGACGCAACGAAAAATCCAGTCTTAACCGAGCCTGTGCGAAAGACATAACCACGAATTAGCGCACCTAGAGGAGATAGATGGAGCATAATGGGTAGCGTTGAACTTAGACGGTGGCAGATTCGATTACTGCTAGCTATCTGGTGTCTCACGCTCTTTCCTGCACCTCTCATCGCGAGTACAGAG
Organism: Chloroflexota bacterium; assembly: GCA_965219505.1. Classification (GTDB taxonomy): domain Bacteria; phylum Chloroflexota; class UBA11872; order VXOZ01; family VXOZ01; genus VXOZ01. The sequence continues at coordinate 635,080 of OZ244775.1, forward strand.
GCGAGACGCTCCTCAACCAATGATCCCGTCGTGCATGGCGCTATGCTCCGTTACTTTGAGCAGATGGGGGGCCAAGCCGCGCTCGGGGCCCCGCTGACGAACGAGCAACAAGAAGACGGCCTAGTCGTCCAGTACTTCGAGAATGCGCGGTTGGAGTGGTGGCCGGAGCGCGATCAGGTACGTCTCAGTCCATTAGGCCGGTTGCTATACCCGCACTGGCGTTTCTTTGCCACGGAAGAAGCGGTAGAGCAGACGTCGGCGCAGCGCTACTTTCCTGAGACCGGGCATACTGTGCGCTTTGCGTTCCTCCAGTTCTTCCAGTCGCATGGCGGTGTTGAGACGTTTGGACTACCGATTTCCGGTATGTTGCCTGCTGACGACGACTGGCATCATGCGGTTCAATATTTCGAACGGGCCGTCTTCCGTTACGATCCGACGAAAGCCGGCACTCCCGAAGAAGTTCAGCTTGCCCCGCTTGGACGCGCGTTTCTCGTCTTACGCGATCCTTCGCGGCTGGTTCCGGTTCAACCCGACCAGACCGGCCGATCTGCAGGGCCTAAGCTCTTCACACAGGTGGGGCTCTTCTATGACCCTAACATTGACCACGTTCTCTCATTGGCAAAGGCCGCCGGGTTTACGGGCATCAAGCAACAGGTTCCGTGGAAAGCAATAGAGGTCGCTCCCGGGGCGTATACATGGGTCCAGGTGGACCGCATTGTCGAGGCGGCAAGCCGGCATGGTCTGGAAGTAATGCTAAGCGTCTACGCGGCGCCTCTGTGGTTGCGCCGAGTGCAGCCCGCCGGTGACCGGATTGATGCACCGCAATTCTCTCACCCAGGTTCCCATCAGGAGTGGTGGCAGCAGTTCAGAGGATTCCACGAAGGCCCGCCAGCCAACTTCGACGACTATGGGGACTTCATGGCGCTAATTGCGTCTCGCTACGGGGATAAAGTGCAAACATATGAACTGTGGAATGAAGCGAATTTGGCCGCCAATTGGGATGGCAATGTAGATCCGGGAGAATTAGTCGAGCTTGTCGCTGTCGGCTACCGCGGCGTGAAAGTGGGAAACCCTAACGCCACTGTCATCCTCGGCGGCTTAGGTCCCACGGGGGTGAATATCGAGGGAGTAGCCATGGATGACGTGCACTACCTTGAGGCGATGTACCAGTACCGTGACGGCATGATTCGCGATTACTTCGACATTCTGGGGGTGCACTCCTATGGCTACAACAATGCGCCAAATGACACACCGGACAACTACACAACCTCGAGCACCTCGTACAAGGATCACTGGCAGTTCTTCTTTCGGCGCTTCGAGCAACACTGGGAAGTGCTGCAAAGGCATGGAGACACCGGGAAGAGGATTTGGATGACTGAGATGGGGTGGACCACGCATAACCTCCACCCCGATTTTGCCTTCGGGGCCGATGTCTCTGAAGACGATCAAGCTCGATTTCTCGTGGAGTCCTACCTGCTGGTGAAGGAGCGCTTTTGGTACGTGACCGGACTCGTCGTATTCAACCTAAACTTCGCGAATCACGTCGTGCCAACTGACAGTGCGTTTTCCTTTTCTATCTTGGATAAGAACCTACAGCCGCGCCCAGCTTACTTGGCGTTGCTAGCACTTGAGAAATAGCCATTACTCCTATGGAAATCGCCGTAAATGGGTATTTCCTCAATGTGCATCACACCGGCAGCGGACAGTATGCGTACCATCTGCTGCGGGCTCTACAGAAGCGCGACGGCGACCATCGGTTGACTGTGCAATTGCCTTACTTTTCGCGCAATACTATGCGTCCGATCGGCGGCATTCAGGCACACGCGCCAATGGCTGGGTTTCTAGGCAGCGGGAACCTGGCAAAGCTCTGGTGGGAACAGGTAACGTGGCCGCGTCAGACGGCAAAGTTGGGTGATGGTGTGGTGGGCCACGTGCCCTATTTCGCGCCGCCGCACTACCACAACTTTCCGCTGGTAGCTACTATTCACGATCTGATTCCGGTTGTCTTGCCGGAGTATCGCGGCAACTTCCTCGTAAGGCTCTACACGAGCCTTGTAATGGCAGCGGCGCACAAGGCAGATGCCATTATTACGGTCTCTTACGCTGCGAAGCGCGACGTGGTCGAGCGCCTCAATGTGAGCGAAGACGACGTGCACGTTATCCATGAGGCCGCTGACACACGTTTCTCGCCAGATATTCCGTACGAGGATGTCAAGGCCGTGCGGCGACGCTACGATCTGCCGGAACGCTTTCTCTTCTACCTCGGCGGGGTGGACGTGCGCAAGAATATTGGGACTCTCTTCGCGGCGCTGAGCAAGTTGCCGGAAGACGTCTCGCTTGTAGTTGCGGGTCGCACCCGACATGGTAAGGCGGCCCTGTTTCCCGATTGGGTGCGCCAAGCTACTGAGTCCGATGTTGGGCATCGCGTGCGATTCCTGGGTGGGGTTCCCGAAGCAGATAAGCCTCTCTTGTACCGTGCCGCGACAGTTTTCACTTTTCCTTCCCGGTACGAAGGCTTTGGCTTGGACCCCATGGAAGCCATGGCCTGTGGCACACCGGTAGTGTGCAGCGACACTACGTCGCTCCCTGAGGTAGTGGGAGATGGCGGCATCCTCGTCGCTCCTGATGATGCAGACGCATGGGCGGCCGCGATAGGACGGCTCTGGGACTCCAATCAGGAGCGGGCGCACTATGCTGAGCGGGCATTGACGCGGGCACGGTCGTTCTCGTGGGATCGCACCGCCGCACAGACGATCGCGGTCTATGAGCAGGTGAGCTGATGCGAGTGCTCTACATTTCTAAAGCCCTCGTGGTGGGCACGTACCAACGCAAGATGGAAGAGATCGCCAAGTTCCCGGATGTTGAGCTGCGGGCCATCGTGCCTCCCTATTGGCGAGAAGGTGACTATCGCCAGGTGTTGGAACCCCGCTACACGTCCGGATACGAGTTGGTAGCGGAGCACATGCGCTTCAACGGACACTATCACGCGCACTACTACCCAAACCTTCGCCGACATCTCCGGGAGTGGCGGCCCGACGTGGTGCACGTGGATGAGGAACCGTATAACTTTGCCACCGCGCACGCAATCTGGCACGCACGACGAGTCGGAGCTAAGACTATCTTCTTTGCATGGCAGAACATCTACCGCGTATACCCCCCACCATTCTACTTATTCGAGCTCTACACCTTGCTAAAGTCACATGCGGCGCAGGCAGGCACCCGCCAGGCACAGGAAGTGCTGCGACGCAAGCGCTATTCCTGCCCCTCGGCAGTATTTCCTCAGTTTGGGGTGGATGCAGAACTCTTTACCCCGGACCCGCATCCCGGAGACCGTGATGATGTCTTTAGGATTGGCTTTGTGGGTCGGCTTGTGCCGGAGAAAGGGATTCACGTGCTGCTCAGCGCTGCTTCACGGCTCACCTTCTCGTACCGTGTGCAGCTTATTGGCACCGGATCTGCCGAACGGACGCTCCGTGCGCAGGCAGAGTCTCTCGGCATCCAAGATCGTGTAGAATTCCTCGGCCCCGTTCCCAGTAGCGCGATGCCGGCGCACTACCGGGCAATGCACGTCTGCGTATTGCCCTCCCTCACCATGCCGAACTGGAAGGAGCAATTTGGGCGTGTCCTCATCGAAGCCATGGCAAGTGGTTTGCCTGTGGTGGGATCGGAGTCGGGAGAGATCCCTGAGATCGTCTGCAGCGACGATGGGGAGCGAGCCGGCGTGACCTTTCCAGAGGGCGACGCAGAAGCACTTGCCAAGTCACTGACGGATTTATATCAAGAGCCCGCCCTGCGACACGAATTCGGCGTACAGGGACGAGAGCGGGTGCTGCGTGAGTTCACGCAGGAACGCATTGCAGCAAAGACGGTGCTCATGTATCGCCAGTTGACCCACGGCTTGATGTACACCGCGCAGCGACAAGCATCCCAACCCTAGTGCCCTGTTACGCGTCCGAGTGATTGGTCGCGAGGTTCTGCTCTGTAGCTCCCGACAGCAATGCGAGAAGTATAATTGGGCGCATTAGGCCAGGAGTGGGTGGAGACCGTGGTAGCGTTCTCCGCCGCTTGTGTGTGTGTGGTCTTTGGGGCAGTACCTGCCTGAGAGCAAGGGCGTTATAGCGTACTCTTCGCGCGGCTTGCTGCGGTATAATCAAACCGCAATAGGTTTCTTACGGCGTCAGAATCGTCAAGGCGTCTTCGGCGAATGTCTCAAGGCCTTGGCAGCTTTGGGATATCATCTGGGCACGTCTGTCGCGCTAACAGACACCAGGAATAGGTCTGTCAATTCTATGAGATACCAGAGATAGGCATGCGGCCGTGAAAATTGGACTGCTCTACCATCCCGGACGTCAGCAGGCACATGCGCTCGCTACTGTTCTGCACACCGTCATACAGAAGGAAGGACACGAGGCATGGCACGTACCGGTGGAAGCGGAGGCGGATTGGCATGAGCTGGTACCCACCACCGACCTTCTCTTTACTCTGGGAGGCGACGGTAGCATCTTGCGGGCGGCGCCGCTCTGCGCGCAGAATGATGTCCCCATTGTTGGCGTAAAGTTCGGAAGGCTCGGTTTTCTGTCGGAATTGCTGCCGAAAGAGGTAATTCAGATGTTGCCGCGCTACTTGAATGAGGAATACTGGATTGAAGAGCGTTCGATGCTAGACTGCCAAATCGAGGGTGAGGCCCAGAAAACCGTAGCGCTCAATGAAGCTGTGATCAGTCAAGGGCACGTGCGGCGCGTACTGGATATAAAAGTTTGGATTGATGATGCCTTTCTCGCCGACTACGTGGCGGATGGGTTGATGATTTCCACAGCGACCGGGTCGACTGCCTATTCTATGGTGGCAGGAGGACCGATTCTGCATCCCGAGGTGCGGAATATGCTCATTACTCCAATGTTCGTACTGCGAGGACCTACGACGGCGTTTGTTTTGCGCCAATCCGCGCGCCTGCGGCTGCAGGTATTTCACCAACACGAAGCGGTGGTTACCATTGACGGGCTGCCTGTCGGCGACTTGGCCAACGAGGGGATGATGCACCTGACAACCGCGACGCAATCCTGTAAGTTCGCCCGCGTACAGGAGCGCACGTATTTCTACGAAACGCTCGTGCAAAAGCTTCGGATTCCCCTCGAAAGTTCCTAGGGTCCGCCATGCTGGAGCGCTTGGAAATCCATAACTTCGCCCTTATAGACGAAGTCCGGGTCGAGTTTGGCGCTGGGTTCAATGTCCTCACTGGCGAAACTGGCGCAGGTAAGTCGATCATCATCGATGCCATCGGCGCACTGCTCGGCAACCGTGTGGGCGCTGCCGAGGTGCGCAGCGGCGCACGTACTGCCCGGATTGAGGGCGCCTTTGCTCTGCCTAACGTCCCCCCGGACCTCGCAGAGGCGCTGCAGGAGATCGACATCAGCCTGGACGATGAGGATCGCTTGCTGCTCTCGCGGGAGATCGCGGCCTCCGGTCGCACAACTGCCCGCATTCAAGGCCGCGCGATGCCTGTGGGCGTTTTGCAGCAGGTGGCGCGCCAGCTTGTTGACATTCACGGTCAAGGTGAAAACCTTTCGCTGCTTCGCTCCAAGCTGCAACTAGATTTCCTTGACCGCTTTGCCGGTTTGGGTGAACTGCGGCAGCGTGTGGCGCAGACGTACCGCACGTTGCGGGCGGTGCAGTCCGAGGTACGGCATTTCCGAAAGGACAAACGAGAGCTAGCGCAACGCGCCGACTTGCTCGCCTTTCAAGTTCAAGAGATTTCCGAGGCGAGTCTTACCCCTGGCGAAGAGGAGGCACTGCGCGCCGAGTATCGGCGACTACACCACAGTGCGGAGATCGTGGATCTGACGGGTGGAATCCTTGGGGCGCTGAGCGATGCCGCTGAACCGGCGCGGCCCGCGAGCGATTGGCTAGGTGATGCGGTCAGGGATCTGGAGCACCTGTCCGAACTCGATCCTGAGGCGGAGCAGTTTCTCCAGGTCGGACAGGAAGTCTCGGCGCAATTGGAGGAATTGGTCGCCGACGTCCGGCGCTATGCCACAGGCCTGGAACAGGAGCCGGGGCGCATGCTGGAAGTCGAGGCGCGGCTAGACATAATCGAGAGTTTGAATCGCAAATATGGCGATACCACCGGAGATGTCCTGGCGTATGCCGATCAAGCAGCAGCAGAGTTGGCAGGCATTCAATCCAGCGAAGACCGCGTGGCAGACCTCGCGAAGCAAGAGCAGCAACTCGCCGGAGAGCTTGCCGGTTGCGCCGCCGAACTTTCAGGGAATCGGAAGACCGCCGTGAAAGAGCTGGTGGTCGCCGTGGACGGGGAACTAGCTCTGTTAGGTATGCCGAACATGGTGTTCGACGTGGCCATTACACAGGAGGAAGTACCGCAAGGACTCCTCATTGAGACCGAAGAGGGCCCGCGAAGTCTTCAGTGCGGGCCAACGGGCATTGATACAGTCGAGTTCCTCATCAGCCCGAATCAGGGCGAGCCAATGAAACCCCTGGCAACCATTGCTTCCGGCGGCGAGGCGTCCCGCCTCTTGCTTGCCCTCAAATCTGCGCTGGCCCACGCCGACGAAACGCCGGTGCTCGTTTTCGATGAAATCGAGATTGGTGTCGGTGGTCGCAGTGGGGCCGTGTTGGGCGAAAAGATGTGGAGCCTTGTAGAGAGCCATCAGGTCATTTGCGTAACGCACCTGCCGCAGGTGGCTGCGTATGCCGATCACCACTTTTTCATCCATAAGGCCGCAGAGGACAGCCGCACGAATACCCACGTCGATATGCTTGAAACGGACCGGCAGGTGGATGAGTTGGTAGCGATGAGCGGTGCAGTAGGGGCCGCGGCAGAGCGCAGCATTCGTGAGCTACTCACCCGAGCACAGCAATGGAAGTTGGAACGGGATGGTTCCCTCATTCAACGTTGAAGGATGTCGGGTCGCTGGAGAGGCCCCATCTTTCCAGAATCAGTAGACTTGGACTTGATCCCTTTGTTGAGCAGAATTGCGTGTCATTCCGAGCGCAGCGAGGAATCTAGAACCCTGTGACACGAGATTCTTCGTTGCAGAGTTTATCCTGAGCTTGTCGAAGAGCTCCCTAGAATGACAGGCAAAGGGAGCCGGGTTGCGCATGTGTTAGCAGAGTGCCTCTTGACTTGGGAAGTCCTAAGTTCAAAGCTTCTAGCTGCGCATCATTCTGCTTCTGATGTTGCAGCGCCGGGGCTATTCCCCCGTTCGGGTCTGCGCCCACAGAAGGCGCAGGGAAGATGGATTCCGGCGCAAGCCGGAATGACGGAGCAGATCATCCTTTACTCTGAATTGCATGAATTGGACTGGCAAGACTGTCAACGAATTGCCTGACACTTACAGGAATGACGGAGTTTCAGTAGCATTACGGTCATGGAATACGAGACGCCCACAGGGGATTGGTCTAGCCCCTGTGGGCGTCAGTTGCCGTTTGCGTGCGCGGTCGAAACGGCGCCTACTTCCCTACGCGGATATTCAGACGCTTCGACTTAGCCTTTTCTTCCTTGGGCAAATGCACCTTGAAGATGCCGTTTGACCAGGAAACCGCGGCATCGTCGGCGTAGACGGCGCTCGGGAGCGTATAGGCAATCTCAAACTCGCCCTCAGGCAGGTTGCGCCAGATGCTGGTTCCTGCCTCGGTCTCGGTACGCTCGTAGCGACCCTTGATGATCAGGCGACCCTTACTCAGGGTCATCTCGATATCATCAGGATTGACACCCGGAATTGCCAACTCCAGCACATAGGCCTCATCGGTTTCCCAGAGGTTGGAAGGGAAGCCTCGGTTTACCGGGGCCGTGGCACCGTTGCCAAAGAGACTAGGACCGAAGAGCGACCGATCGAAGAGCCGGTCGAATACATCTTGCACCGTTGCATAGGTCTGTGGCTCGTAGCGCTTGAGTTCAGCCATCGTATTTCCTCCTGTAACTTCACTAGTATTGAACCAAGCCTCTGCTAGTATTCTAAAATATGCGTGGCTCTGTGTCAAGTATCTTAACTATATTAATTTAGATATACTTCTAATAAGCCAGTCATATACGTGGCATGGGTCGTGAATGCTTGTACAAGGATGGGCGAAGAGCCTGCGACCATGCGCGTTCTTCGCAGCCCAAGAACACTATTCTCTGGAGCTGCAGGAGTGTGGGACACAAAGAACCTTTTGGGCTACGCAGTTGGTTGCGACTGCATCCGGTAGGGTCACCCACACTATTGCAGTGTGTGCGATGGCTCGCCTGGTGCTTTTGACCCTAAGCCTCCGCGATTGCTATCCTGCTACCAGGATAAGCGTGAAGAGGACCTGAGCATGGCCGTACAAGTGTTGCCTGCTGCACTCGCGGCAAAGATAGCAGCGGGGGAGGTGGTAGAACGTCCCGCTTCGGTGGTCAAGGAATTGTGTGAAAATGCGCTCGATGCTCAGGCGACCTCCATCACTGTTGTCATTGAGGAGGGCGGATTACGCCGCATATTCGTCGAAGATGACGGAGACGGTATTGCCGCGGACGATCTTCCGCTCACCGTGCGCCGCTATGCAACCAGCAAGATCGGCAGCGTGGACGACCTTGCGGCCATCCGCACGCTGGGATTTCGAGGCGAGGCGCTGGCTTCCATAGCGGCAGTATCACATCTGGATATCCGCTCTCGCACGGCCCAAGACCGCGCCGCGCAACGGCTTACGGCCGTCGGCGGTGAATTCACAGGATTAACGGCAACTGCCGGTCCGATCGGCACCGCCGCGGAGGTCCGGCACCTCTTTTACAACGTGCCGGCGCGGCTGGCCTTTTGCAAGAGCCCGCAGGCGGAAACACAACGTGTCATACAGTGCGTGCAGCACCTGGCCCTGAGTCGTCCCGCAGTGCGTTTTGCCCTTGCGGTAAGTGGACGTGAGGTCTTTGCGTCGGGAGGCAGCGGGCGCATGGAGGATGTTTTCATCGCCATGCACGGCCACGAGCTTGCCGAGCAATTGATTTCGGTGGACGATCCGTTGGTACAGGGCGTTCTTGTACAGCCCACGGTGACTCGTGGCAACCGCACGGGCGTCTCCCTCTTTGTGAATAACCGCTGGGTGCAGCAGCGGGCGCTCATGTATGCTCTCACGGACGTGTACGCGGAACTCATGCCCGACGGACGGTATCCGTTGGCGGCCCTGGATGTTTCGTTGCCTTGGGATGAGGTTGACGTAAACGTACACCCGCAAAAGTCGGACATTCGGCTTAAAGATAGTGGTCGTGTCATGCGGCAGATGCGTCACGTGCTGCGATCGGTATTGGCGCAGCACGTGGCTGTGCAGCCAATGCGCCAGCGCTTCCAGTCGACAGATACCTGGCACAGCCCCGAAGCATATGCAAGTCCAGACCAGACCGCTCGGGCGGTAGACCTCTTCCGTCCGAAGGGCGCGGAAGGGCCTGCCCCGGACAAAGGTGCGAATAGAGCCGCGCCAACCGCGCCGTCGGAGTTACGGGTACTTGGACAGATTGGCGCTATGTACCTCATTGCCGAAGGCATGGACGGTATGTACCTCATCGATCAACACTCGGCGCACGAGCGTGTGCTTTACGAAGCCGTCCTCAAGCGTCTGCCGGAAGCGCAGAGCCAGCAGTTGCTCCAGCCGCAACCGCTTTCCCTCTTGCCGACGCACATGCAATGGCTTGAGGCGCACGTCGCAGAACTCGAACGCATGGGCTTTGCTTTGGAGCCATTTGGCACCGATGCCTGGCTCTTGCGAGCGGTCCCTCTATTCCTTGCGGAGAAGGGGCATGACTGGGGGCACTTTGTAAAGTCGGTCATTGAGCAGAAGGACAATCCGGACTATCGCGGCGATCCGTTGGAGCGGCTGCGTTGGGTGATTGCGTGCCACGGAGCGGTCAAGGCGGGAGATGCGCTCTCCCATGAGCAGATCATGGCGTTGCTTAGCGCGCTGGAGCGTTGTGACCTGGCGCGCACGTGCCCCCACGGCCGTCCGACGATGGTGCGGCTCTCGCATGCGCAACTGGCGCGCGAGTTTGGGCGCACGTGACCAAGAATAAGACTCTATAGTGTAGTGGATATGATTATCCAGACGAAAGATGAAATGTAGCGCGGGGGCTTGTCCCCCGCTCTGAATAGGAAGACTCAGTTTTCCCAAACAGGGGCTAACGACAATCATGGCAGGCAATAATAGAGAAGCGCGGGCGGCTGCGGACCTCATCTCCCGCCAGGAGAAGCGCGAGCGATGGAACTGCGACGCCTTTCTCTCGCTGGCGCCTGAAGATATGGATGGGGCGGGAGACGATGCCGCGTACCGCCGTGCAGTGAGCGTCGCGAACGTGATCGTCATGCCGCTTGACGAGCCCTCAATAGGATTCTGGCATGGTCTCGAAGATGCCGGCCGTGTCGAGCGCATTATGCCTTTTGTGAAATTCCTGCGCGACCGCTACCCTTGCGCACAAGCACTGGTATTCTTCGTTGCCGATAACTTGGTGGTAGGTAGGGCAGTTTGGCTTCCCAATGATCCCTCACCCAATGTCACGATTCTTCATGAGGCCGTACCGCTAGAAGAGATCGAGCCGGACGTGCTCGCACATTTGCCACTCGATCCGGGCTCGTGAAGACTGCTTGGCAGGTACGGAGGCGGTATGTGGTGTAGGTGTCTTGCGGCTCCCCTTGCGGCGGAAACCCACTAACTACTGAATACCGGCCATGTTTCTTCATCGGCTGGCACGCGCAATGTGAACCATGCCAAGCGGGTGGAATTTCCCCTGACTACGTCTTGCCTGCCTTCGGCAAGTTACTCTTCGTTATGAATCTACAATGCCACCTAAGCACTGTTCCTGGTAACCGTCGCTGAGCAGCACGAACACTTCCAGCAACTCATTGAGCCAGGCGTGCATCAGGATGTTCAAACGCTCCTCAGTCTGATCGGGCTGGTCTTTGCCGTCGCTGCCGTGCCACTCATACCACCACTGACCTTCCGCCTTGAACGCCTCGATCTCGTCTTCGACGCACTGGGCCGGAGAATGCGGCCCTCTTCGCTGCTGATTCTGCGCCACGTGAGTGGTCTCGTGCATGAGCACGGCAGCGAGGACGTCGGCGCTTGAGTTGCGGAGTTCCTCGTTCACCACGATGCGGTTGCGGGAGGGAGAATAGTATCCGTTCCACTCATCCATTTCGCCAAACACAACGTCCGTTTCGGCGTGAATGATCATCTCGGCCGCCGCTTTGCCCAGCGCGGACTCGCCCCGCATCATCGCCATTCGGTACGCCCGCGCGAGCATTGGGTCGATGCGCTGCGGCGGCCCGCTGTATCTTGCGCATTGTTCCCGGTAATGTGGGCTAAGCCGCACGTAGAGGCCGAAGCTGTCGTTCAAGAGCCACGGTAGGTCATGGTTAGCCCGTTCCTCCAACTGCGTGGTGTTCGCCTTGCCGCCTTCGCCAAACATCTCCAGCCACCATTGAGCTTGCGCGACCTCTTGGTTAGTCACTCGCGCTATGCACGCGCTCCAGGATGGCGACCGCTCGGTCTCGTTGTACAGGCCTACCGCCGGCCAGATGAGCGTGTGGGCGAGCGCTTCGGGGCTTTCGTTGCGGTACTGTTCGTTGATAATGACAAGGTTGCGGAAGGTTGAGTAGAGAGACGTGCCCCCTAATGGCCCGAATTGCGCCGTTGAGCCCGAATACATCAACGATGTGTAGATTCTCTCTCCGGTGGGTGTGGTACGCAGCACATCAAGCGCCTCCACAAGCGCCGGGTCTGGCGGGTCCCAGGTAGCGCGATCTCTATTGCGCCGCTTCTGAAGACCGTCGGGCCCGTCTATCCAGGTCCAAACGCCATCGGTGAACGTGGTGCGATTGTCGGCCTTGCGCCAGACCAAGAGGCCGCCGGAAGTCCGTTGGAAGCTATCGCCGTTGGCGTTATACTGCTCATGCTCTAGGCATTGGCCCACCACGTCGGGCATGAAGTCGTAGATCTGCTTGAAGCCAAAGCGAAACGCGCAATCGACCCCGTGAACGCCCAGCGGCGTGGGTCTTGTCGTTGGTGTCGCTAGGGCATTGGGCTGGGAAGCGGCAGGCGGGATGCGCAGTCGTTGCCCGACGTAGATCTTGCGTGGATCCGCCAATTGGTTGTGCGCGGTAAATGTCTGCAGGTCAACGCCAAAACGGCGGGCGAGTGAGTAGAGAGTGTCACCGGCTTGCACTACGTAGATAAATTCGCGGCCCGGCGTGGGTCTAGGCGAGGGAGTGGACCTAGGCCGTGCGGTTGGTTTGGGTTGCGCTGTCGGCCGGGGCGCGGTGGTTGGCTGCGCCGCCGTTCTCGGTGGCGCGGTTACGTCTTCCGGTGTGCCGCAAGCCGCGACGCACGCTGCTAATGCGAGCACAAGAACGATGCGCTTCACAGAAGAGTCCTCTAGCGTACTTTTGCGTGGTGTGTGGGAGATACGTGGGGGTTGACGCTGCACGCATGCAGCACTTTTAGGCAGAATGGCGGTCGTTGGCGCGACAGAATCTACTAACAGTTGTTCGTGCGGAGTGGTCGCATACCTGACACGCTGAGTCACTGAATTCTGACAATATGATGGGCCGGTGTGGCACGCTGGGGGATACACAAACGACGTCTTTGCAGGCTGGACATTAGGTTACCACAGTGAGCACACTAGCCACAAGACGCGCTGCCGGCCTGAGCACTACGGTAGTTCCCATTCTCACAGCAATGAAGGATCGGCTGCGGCTATTTCTCGCGCAGTGACGTGCGGCGCCGACGCAATCTACCCGTTGTTGAGGTAGGCGAGAGAAGCCTCCACCGCTACCTGCAGCGCGTGACCGATACAAGCCTCGTCCAGGTCGTAGAGGCTGTGGTGTAGGGGATACGTGATGCCGCGGTCGGCGTTGCCAGAGCCAAAGAGCCAGTAGACGCTTGGCACGCCCTCGGCCAGGAAGCAGAACGTGTCGCCGATGAGCAGCGGGGCGTCCATCATCACGGCGTTGTCAGTGCCGAGAACTCCGGCCGCGGTAGCGTGCACGAGCGACGCCAGGGCGGGTTCATTCACCACTGGCGGATTACCCCGCGTAAGTGAGAATTCCGCAGTACAATCCGCACTCTCAGCGGCGGACTCTACCAGGGCTGCCAAGCGCTCGCCCAGTCCCGCGCGAGTGTTAAGATCGCCGCAGCGTACGGAGCCTTTCATTCTGACTGTCGATGGAATCAGGTTGTAGTCCTTGCCGCCTTCGAGGAGGCCGACGTTGAGTGAAAACACCTGGTTGTTCGGCGCCACCCGGGATCCGGCCCCGTAGAGGGTTTGGATGACATGGCTCGCCGCCAGGATCGCATCCTTGCCCTGGTGGCGGCGCGCGGCGTGAGTCTCTTTGCCAATAACTTCTACTGAAATAATGTCGTATCCGGTGAAGATGACCCCGGGACGCACCCACACCTGTCCGACCGTTATCTCCGGCAGGTTGTGGAAGCCCATCAAGGCGTCCACTTTTGGATTCTCCAGCACCCCGGCTGCGCGCAAGGCTTTCGGGCCGCAGGGAGGCATGCCCAGCGCCTCCGACGCGCCGCCGGCTTCCTCTGCCGGATCGAAGAGCAGCTTGACCGTCCCTTCAAACTGATCGCGCATGTTCGCGAGAATCGAGGCAATGCCGATGCCGATGGCCGTATGGGCATCGTGCCCGCACGCGTGCATTACGTCGGGCGTTTGCGATGCGTAAGGAACCTTTTTCCAGTCGGGGAATGGTAGCGCGTCCATATCAGGACGAATAGCCAGCACCTTGCCGGGGCGGCTGCCGTGCAGAATGCCAACCACCCCTTGGCCGCCGACGTCAGTCTCAACCTCCCAGCCCGATGCTGCCAAGCGGTCGGCGACAAGGCGGGGAGTTCTATCCAGTTCGAAGGTTAACTCGGGGTGTTGGTGGATTTCTCTTCTTATGGCCACGAGTTCCGGTTCCAGTTCGCGGACGCGTGTCTGAACTTCTGCTGTAGTCATTGCTTCCTCACGTGAGAATTGCTGCCAAGATGCCCACCAGGAAGATACCATCAAAGACCCCCGCCCCGCCAATGCTCACGACATGTGCGCCCAAGCGGTGGATGCGCGGCAGGTTGAGGAGGTCTGCGCCGATGAGTGTGCCCAGGACGCCGGAGACATACGCTACGGCCGTGCGTCCGACCGGATCGGGCACCAACAGGTACGCCAATAGTGCCGCAATGATTGGCGGGATTAACGCGGGAATGGTAATTCCCACGCCCTCTCTCGGTCGTGCGAGCACGAAACACACGGCGCTCACTGCCGCAGTAGCCAAGAGCACTTTGGCCAACGGCGCATTCGGCAAGACATAGAGAGCCAGCAATACGGGGATCACAGCGCCGCCTACGTTTACGGCGAGCATTTGCTCTTTCACCCGCGGCGGGTAGTAGAAGAGGGGAAGCGAGAAGGGCAGGGGCAGCAACGGTTTTCCCTCTATGCGTACCCTGCGGCGCGTGATTGGGACATTTACGAAGCTACCGAGCAGAGAAAGATAGAAGATAACTATGACCAGCATGGGTGAGAGACCCAGGTTCGAGAATGCCAGTGAAACTGCTTGGACCTGGAGAAGGACTAAGAGCAGAGGTAGCAGAATGAGGAAGAAGAGGAGCGGAAAAACAGGGCCGAACATCTGCACCTCTACGTTCTTGCACCACTCTGAGGGTGTGAGTGTTTTGCCGGTACGAGCTCGATCCACCCCACCTCAGGGGGACAGTTGAGCCGGATCGGCAGCATGGAAACGCCAACTCCGGCAGAACAGTAGATCAGGTGGCCCCCTACCTGCATCAGACCGGCGTTGCGCGGCAACGGTACGCGCGTGTTCGTGTGCCAAACAATGTTCTCTGCCAAGCGGACTTGTCCGCCATGCGTGTGGCCGCAGAGTATGAGATCGAACCGTTCGGTGTCTAATGTGCGAACAACGTCGGGGGTGTGGGCGAGTAGCAGGCGTATAGTGTCTTGGGGCGCGCCGGTCGTCGCGCGTCGGATGTCGTCCAGCCAATGGAAGGGGTCGTCTACGCCCACGAGCGTAAGTGGCTGACCGTTAACGGTCACGTTGGCATGCGTATTCGTGAGCACACGGACTCGCTGGGATTCGAGCGTGCGGACGAGCTGGGTCGTGTCGTGAAATCGGTGCGGCTGCCCGAACCAACTCTTAATGCGATGGCGGCGTACGTGGTCGTGGTTGCCTAGCACAGCGTAAGCCCCGTGGCGCGCGCGGATGGGCGCGAGCGCTTCGAGAACCGTCTCAATCTCAGCGTCTGGATCTCGACCGCCGTGGATGAGGTCGCCTGTCAGTAGGAGGAGGTCGGGTTCCAGACAGGCTAGCTGCTGAAGCATGCGTACACGCCGCTTGTCTCCGGTACGCATGTGCAAATCGGTGATGTGGAGGATGCGAATAGCTACGCCGGGTGTGTGGAGAGAGAGCAATGGCAGGCGGACACGGCGCACACGCAGTCGGTAGGGCTCTATAAAGACTCCGTAGGCGCCAACGGCAAGAATCCCGAGGGCGGCCAATGATAGAAGTGCGCGAATCACGTGTGCTTGGCGTTCATGCTGCGTTTATGCCGGCGCAGCCAGGGCTGTGGCCCCGGTGATACTGTAGCGCTCGTCAAGGGTGCCTTCGAGTACCCCCTTCTCGCGTACGTGGTCCTCCACAGGGTTATCCAAGATCAAGTCCTCCCGTCTACGGGCATCCTTCAGCATAGTAAATGCCGAGCCGCCTCTGGCGTGGAATGCATCCATTGCTACACGGTACGATGCTTCAGGTTGCAACAGCTTATCGTCCACGCGGATTTCTCGCACGCGTTCGCCGGTCGGCTTAGTCAAGTCAACCTGTACCTGCATGCCCGATTGGTGGAGAAAGTTGCATCCCGGTAGGGCCGAGGCAGATTCAAGTTGTGTCACCAGTTCATCACGGCGATCCGGCGGAAGAAAGGCATAAGATTGATCCGCGACACTGTGTTCAATGGCTTGCTGAACCTGACTGCCTGTCAGGGTGAGCATTCTCGAGAGTGGAAATCCTCTGACGCAGAGCTGGAGGTCCCAACTCGTAAGCGAATGGCCGGGGGCGAAGAGAGGCGTGATGAAGGTCGCCTTCGTCCACGCGATGTCGGCGCCTGTTGCTTCTCGCCAAATGTCTGTGACGGTGTTACCCAGCCCGTTGCTTGTCAGATAACCCTGGCCCACATTGTCTCCAGCAGTACCTATGATGCGCAACTTGCTGGGATCGCTCCGTCGGCCCTGCAAGCGGAGCAGGCGTTCCATCACCGGATCCTCGGGGGTCGTCGCATCTATGGTGTGCAGGGCGGACTCGATGAGCGGGGTGCCATCCCCGGGGGTTACATCCACCTGGCCCAGAAACATACCGTTGAGGCCGGCCTGCACGATCTTCGTGTTGCCAACGCATATCGGTCGCAATGTCGGGTGGTGGCAGTGGCCGCTGAGAATGAGATCGATCTCCGGTATCGACTCGGCAAGCAGGATGTCCTGAGCCATACCGGAATGTGAGAGCACAACGACCATGTCAACCCGGTCGCGGTAAGCGTTGATCAAGCTTGCGGTCTTTGCCGCCGAACGGCGTGCCGAAGAGTAGAAGTTATTGGCAGGCGACGCGAGGTCCCAATGGTCATCTTCCGTGCAGATACCGATAAACAGGACCCGAAAGCCATTCAGTGTAAATACACGGTATGGTCGGCACGAGGCAGGGAGACGCGCGTTGAATCCGCTGGTGCACAGCATCGTGCCGCAGTTTTGGGCGATCAAGAAGTCCAGATGCCAGGGATCGAAGCGAGAGAGTTCCGAATTCCCCGGCGTCACGATGTCGTATCCAAGTGTCCGCAGCGTCCAGGCGGTTACGCGATCATCATCTTGTGGACGCCGGTGACGGTTAAGCCGGAAGAAGTCCCCTACGTCGATGAAGAGCACAGTGTCGTGTTGCGCGCGCTCCTCCTGCACGCGCTGCGACAGGCGAGGCGCCGCGCGCACGAAGCCATGCAAGTCGTTGGTATGTAAGATCCTGATGCCCACGTGTTGCACGCACCCTCACTATATGCAGAGCCTGCACTGCACGGAGGTGTGACCGTTAACCTATCTCTTGATTCCTACCATACTAGACGGCAACCATGTTTCACAATGTGCTCGGGGGTTGCCCAAGTACAACCATACGACAGGACGCCCGCAGTGCATGGCTTGGGTTGCTGGGGGTGAGGCCTTTCCCCTACGCTATCACCTTCAATGAGAACCGCGCCTCACAAAAATGGATTCGAGTTGCCCAGAGCCATCCTTATCATCTGTTGTGCCCAACACGCGCACGCAATGTCACGGTCGATTTTGTGGACCTGCCGCGCGAGATACTGCAACACCAATTGCCTTGGCGTCAACCCTTTGATCACCTTGCAGTCTGCTCAGGGGCTAGAGCATGAGTCCCGGCTTAAGTCGCCAGTATGTACAAGGGAATTGAATGTGGTAGACTAGCGGTGTATCTGCGCTTGCGCGTGCTCGAAGAAAGAGCCGGTGGGTGTGGAGCATTAGTCGTCCTCCACATAGGTTAGCCAAAGGAGTTGCACGATGAATCGAATGTCTCGCCGCACAATACTGAGCACCACGCCGCTAATTGGCGGCGCTATGCTATTTGGCTCTTGTGGGCAGGCGGTGACTGCGCCGAGTGCTGGGGAGGCAGAGGCCCAGCCTGAAGCCAAGCAACCGGAAGCTCAACCGGAACCGGAAGTCAAAGATGTCATTGTGTGGCACCACGGCTTTAACAATTGGGACTTCGGGCAGGCACCCGTTCCTAAGGAGATCAAAGGGGAATTCGATGCCACCAGCGGCTACACCATGATTTCCAATCCACAGCCAAATGGCGGTTTCAATGACGTGGCGACCGTAGTCGCCGCGGGCACCGCTCCCGACGTGGTGAAGACCCAGTCGTGGATTCAGAATGAGTGGGCTCTGCTAGAAGTGACTCGCTGGCTCGATTCGTACCAGAAGACCTCCGAGAACGTGGCGCCCGAAAAGATGTGGCCGGATGCCGATAAGCAGACCACTTACCGCGGTCAACGGTCCGCGTTGCCCTATAGCATAGATACGCGGCTTCTCTTCATCAACGCCGAACATTACTTGGAAGCCGGGCTTGACCCCGAAAACCCGCCCGCAACCTGGGATGAGATGGATTCCGCTGTACTTAAGACATTCAAGGCGGAAGGTGATAAAGTTGCGCGGTTATCCTGGGATCCATACCGGGGCTCCGGCGGATCTGCCCAATGGATGGTGCCATACTGGCAGCAGGGCGGTTCGATCTTTAGCGATGACCGCTTAAAGTTCACTGTCAATAATGAGAAGGCGGTGCGCGCCCTGCAGTGGCACATGAAGCAATTTGCAGCCCAGGGCGGCTGGCCGGCGATCAAGGCCTTTCACGAAGGCACCAACCGTAACCAGCAGTTCGGTAATGGCGTCATGACCCATCTATACGCAACGAACGCGTCTCGTCCCACGATCAACACGTTTGAGGGTCTCAAGTGGGTCTATGCAAGCTATGGCTTGCCGTCAGAGGGTGGCGATTTGGCTACCTATACGGGTGACTGGGCGCTCTGCCTGCCGAGCGGCAGCAAGAATCCGGACGGCGGGTTTGCCTTCCTGGACTTCATGTATCGCCCCGATATTGACTTGAAGTGGTCGATCGCGATGGATCGTATCCCGGTGCAAAAGGCCACTGCACAGAGTGCAGACTATACCGAAGGCGACCCATTCAAAGAGTTTGTCATCGCCCAGATGGAGGGCGCTCATTTCTGGCTTGGCGTGCCGGGGATTGCCGTAATCCGCAGAGAGGTCAACACGATGCTGAATGATCTCAAAGACGGCAAGACTACTATTCCCGAGGCGCTAGCCCAGTATGAGAAGGCCGGGCAGGATTCGCTGGACGAGTGGGCAGAACGACTAGGACTGTAGAGACCATCCAAGTAGACCGAGGCGCAATATCCGGCGTCTTTAGGACTTTCGATAAGTTTGGCTGCAGGAGTCTGCTGTGTAGACTCTGCGGCCCGGACACCACTTTACGGATGTCGGATGAGACCGGTTGAAAGCCATAGCCCGCAGAAAGAGGCTCTATCTGACAAAAAGGCTACTTTGGCGCTATCTCAATAGAGTATACTCAGGGGAAAGAACAGACGCTTTTCCTTGAGTATATGCGTTTTCAAAAGGAGCGAAGAGGATGCCGCGCAAAGCGTTAGTAGCAACTGCCTGCGTCGGCCACATGAGCGGACGCCCGACTATCACCGCAAATCACGAATTGGCGGCTGAACTGCTGGATCGGATGGGCGGCTTGGGCGCTGATCTTGCGTGCTTGCCGGAAGAGTTCACGCTCTTGGGCCTGCCGCCGGACAAAGAGGAGCGTGAGAAGATTTGGGAACCCATTCCCGGCCCAACCTCCGACCTTTATGCCGAGAAGGCGCGCCAGCACGGCATGTATGTGGCAGCGGGTATGTGTGAGGTGCGTGGCAACACGCGCCTGAACACCAGCGTGCTCTTCGGCCGCCAGGGCGAAATCGTCGGTCAATATGACAAGGTTCACCCTACGCTGGGAGAGCTCGAGGCAGGGACGGTTCCCGGAGTCTATTCCGAATTGCCGGTATTCGAGACGGACTTTGGCAGGGTGGGTATGCTCATCTGCTTCGACGTTGACTATCCGGAAGAGTGGGCGCGGCTGGGCGAGGCAGGGGCCGAGCTGGTTGTTTTCCCCAGCATGTGCGACGGCGGCTTGCGGTTGCGGGCGTATGCCTGGCTACACAGTTATATAATCGTTTCGTCTGTAAGCGGCGGACGCTCGCGCATCATTAACAAACTCGGAGACGAGGTCGCCGCCAGTGGCTTGGGCGTGCACGTGGCTCACAGTACGGTTGATCTTGAAGCCGAAGTTTTCCACTACGACATGCAATACCAGCAGATTCGCCAGATGCAGACGGATCTCGGCCACAGGGTGACTATTGTCGGTACACGAGACGACGGCGTATTCATGGTGGAATCCAACGACGATGCCTGGCCGATGTCACGCATCAAGGGCGAATACGGCCTTGAGAATTGGGTGGAATACCATGATCGTTCAACTCGTGAAGCGGAACGCGTGCTTGCACAGCAATCCATGGTGGTTGGTTAGCCCTAGATTCGAGTTATTCCGGCACCGCAGTTTAGTGATTTGCGATTGAAAGGAGGTCTAGGAGACATCTCTGTATGCCCGCAGGTCAAGCTGTGCTTGGCAATGAGGCTAGATGCCGGCCGCAAGTCGATATAGTTAGGGCAGTTTTCTTAGTTGCAACGGGATAGTGTAGTCAATATAATGGGTCGCAATATCGAAGCACGAAGAGGTGCTATGAGGGAGGAGAAAAGATGAAACAGGTTTGTAAGCTTTTAATCGCTTTGAGCGTAATGCTCGCGCTGCTTTTCAGTGTGGCGTGCGGTGATGATACAGGCACGGAGGAAGTGCCGAAAGAGGCCGAAGCCAAGACCGAGGTGATGGAAGCTCCGGCTATGACTTCACGCTTGGATACCGTGCGTGACCGGGGACACGTCATTTGCGCTAGCCGCAACGATGTGCCGGGCTACGGTTCCATAGACGAGGCCGGCAATAGCGTGGGCTTCGACATCGACCTTTGCCGCGCCGTGGCAGCGGCTGTGCTGAACGACCCGGATGCATTTGAAATCCGCTTGATTACGGCTGCCGAGCGCGGACCTACCGTCCAGTCGGGCGAGGTGGACTTGCTCGTACGCACCGTCACGTGGACGACCTCGCGCGATGCTGCATGGGGTAACTACGCGCAGACGATGTTCTACGACGGCCAGGGCTTCATGGTTCCCAAGAGCCTGGGCGTGACGAGCGCCTACGAGTTGGGCGGCGCCGCGGTGTGTGTGACCAGCGGTACTACCACCGAGTTGAACATGGCCGACTTCTTCCGCCAGAACAACTTGGAATACAATCCAAAGGTCTATGAAGATACTGACTTGGTCTTGGAGTCTTACCAGAGTGGCGCGTGCGAAGTGTTCACAAACGACCGCTCACAGCTTGCGGCACTGCGGACCGCTCTAACTGATCCAGATAACCACGTCATTTTGCCGGAGACCATTTCCGAGGAGCCGCTGGGACCGGTGGTGCCGCACGGTGACGAGCAGTGGTTTGACATTGTAAAGACCGTGATGAGCATCTTGATTTACGCCGAGGCATACGGCATCAACTCTGGTAACGTTGACGCCATGGCTGATGGCGATAACGTTAAGGCGAGGCGTCTGCTTGGCACGGAAGGTTCCTTTGGTCAGGATGAACTAGGACTTGACCAGATGGTGGGGCAGAACGTGATCAATGCAGTAGGCAACTATGGCGAGATCTATGCGCGGAACTTGGGTCCGGAGACGGACGTCAATCTGCCGCGTGAAGGTTCGCGCAATGCGCTGTGGTCGAATGCGCCTTGCACTGACTGCCCGAAGGGCGGACAGATCTATGCTGCGCCGCTGCGCTAGTTCGTAGTCGCAGATAATTGTCGCGTCGGCCTGGACCTTTTCCGGGTCGACGCGACTCTTGGTATTATCACCTCGTGCAAAGACTGCCCGGCCGGGGTTGTGGGGTTCATTCGGCAGGGCAATCCGCAAATCGAATCTACGGAGCATTCAGTAGAGCAATTGGGTTTGCCACTACGATAACTGGTGTGAATTCCAAACGAACTCTTGGTTCAGCAACCACTAGTGGGTTGGTGGGGATAGCAATGTGTACATTTGTGAAGCAATTCGGGCTTTTCATTGCCGGTTTGGTAATGGCAATGGCCCTCCTTCTCGGCGCGGCTTGCGCCACTGATTCTGAGCCAGCCCCGAAAGAATCTGCCGAAATGGGCAAGAGTGAATCTATGGCTGCGCCTGCCGAGAGTTCGCGACTGGAGGCAGTGCGCGCCCGCGGGCGACTCATCTGCGCTAGCCTCAACGACACGCCGGGGTTTGGCTACGTGGACGAAGCCGGTAATAGTGTCGGTTTTGACATTGATCTCTGCCGTGCCGTGGCTGCGGGCGTGCTGGGTGATCCCGATGCCGTAGAGATTCGTCTAATCACGGCTGCTGAACGCGGGCCTGTGATGCAGTCGGGGGAAGTGGACTTACTCGTATACGTTACAACGTGGACGACGTCGCGTGACGCCGCCTGGGGCAATTTCGTGCAAACGATGTTCTATGACGGCCAGGGCTTCATGGTGCCAAAGAGCCTGGGAGTGACGAGCGCGTACGAGTTGGCAGGCGCGGCCGTCTGCGTGAATACCGGCACCACTTCTGAGCTAAACATGGCCGATTTTTTCCGCCAGAACAGTATGGAGTATAATCCAAAGACATTCGAAGAGGCACAGTTGGCCTTTGAGGCCTATAAGAGCGGCGCGTGTGAAGTGTTCACGACCGACCGCTCGGCGCTTACGGCGCTGCGGAGTTCTTTGACTAATCCGGATGAACACATCATCCTGCCGGAGACGATTTCCGAGGAGCCGCTGGGACCGCTGGTGCCTCACGGCGACGAGCAGTGGTTCGACGTTGTGAAGACCGTCATGGGCATTCTGATTTACGCCGAGGCGTACGGTATCAACTCGACAAACGTTGACGAGATGGCTGTTGGCGATAATGTGAAGGCAAAGCGCTTGCTGGGCACCGAGGGTTCGTTCGGTCAAGATGAATTGGGCCTCGAACAGATCGTAGGGCAGACCGTAATCAAGATGGTTGGGAACTACGGCGAGATATACGCGCGGAACTTGGGTCCGGAGACAGGCATCGATCTACCGCGGGAAGGCTCGCGCAATGCTTTATGGTCGAATGCGCCGTGCTCTGACTGCCCGAAGGGTGGGCAAATCTATGCGGCGCCATTGCGCTAGCTCGAAGGCGTTGAGAATCGTGTGTTTTGTTACTAGTTGCGTATGCCGGTAGCTCGATTGCTAGGTTATAAAGACTATGAGACTATCGCTAACGTACCAGGGAATTCCCCTTTGGCGACACTCTCGTATCCTTAGCTGGACCACGCAGATCGTTTCGGGAATCCTTGTGGTGGCGGTTGTGGCGTTTTTCATCTCCAACATTGCATCTGCAATGGACCAACGAGACATTCCCTTCGGCTGGTCGTTCTTGAACCGTGAGTACTCCACTCCCATAAGTGAGACCCTGCTGCCGTATGAAGAGAGCGATAGCTTTGCCTATGCCTTTCTCGTAGCTGCGACCAACACGCTGATGGTGTCTGTGGTGGGTGTGATACTTGCTACTACACTAGGCATCATCGTGGGAGCGGTACAGCTCTCCGGCAACTGGGTGATCAGTAAAGTAGCCACCGTGTACGTGGAAGTCTTCCGCAACGTGCCCCTATTGGTACAGCTCTTCTTCTGGTACATCTTGCTGCTGGGACTGCCATCGATACAACAGGGGGGGTTTGTCTGGTTTGATGCTATCTACCTGAACAATAACGCGGGGTTGTCGTTTCCATGGCCTGAGGGTCAGCAGCGGCCGGGGTTGTGGCTGCTATGCGTTGTGGCGGCTATCGCGTTGGGGCTCGTCGCACGGCTGTATCTGGATCGGCGCGAACTGCGAACGGGCCGCACGTCCTATCCCTGGTTGGGGGCGATTGGCGTGGCGGTAGCGGGAGCCATTCTCGCATGGATCGTGTGGGTAGTCATAGGTGACGCGCCTCTTGTTATGAGTGTCCCACATCCTGAGGGTCGCTTCGGTCATCCGGTAGGCGGCTACGCTATTTCAATCGAATTGACGGCGTTGCTGGTGGGATTGATCATATATACCTCAGCCTTCATCGCGGAAATCGTTCGCGGTGGGTTGCAATCCGTGTCGCGGGGTCAGAGCGAGGCTTCCCGCTCTTTGGGCTTGGGTACCATGCAGACGTTGCGCTTCGTTACCTTTCCACAGGCACTGCGTGTCATCGTCCCGCCCCTTATCAGTCAGTACCTCAACCTGACGAAGAACAGCAGTCTGGCTTTGGCCATCGGCTACGCGGACTTGACCAGCGTCGCAAAGACGATGACTCAGACGGCCCCAGCGGTCACCATCTTTCTCATCATCATGGGCATTTACTTGCTGTACAGTCTCACCTATTCCCTGATCGGCAATCTCTATAACCGGCATATCCAGTTCACCGGAGGCTAGTTGGTCTATGGCTACCGCGGAAGCGTGGCAACCGGCGCCATCACTGCCGCCGCCACGCACAGAGACAGGTTGGATCGGTTGGGCTAGGACCAACTTATTTGGTAACTGGCTTAGCGGCCTTGTGACCGTGGTCACCGTACCGGTGCTCCTATGGTTAATCTGGAGCATTACACGCTGGGTGTTCGGTACCGCTGACTGGACACTCATCGCGAGCCGACCGCAGCAGTACCTTATCGGCCTGTACCCAACGGAGCTTGCATGGCGGCCGCTGACAGGCTGGTTGCTGGTCTCAATCCTCTTCGGCATGGCTGCCGCTATGTGGGGCGGAGCCGCGCGGCGCATCGCCATTGGCTACGGTGTCGTTACGGTGTTATTGGGGGTGCTGCCCTACGGTTTGTTCCACGAGGGCGTGGTAATGCCCTGGTGGGTGCGTGTTCTTATTCTGGCTAACGTGTTGACCATCGGCCTAGGCTACGGCTTGGGTAGCCATCCTAGAACCGCGCAACCACGCACGTTCGTGCTCGGCGGCATTGCGATATACGTGTTCCTGCTACTGTTGCTCAACGGATTACCGGGTTTTCCCGCGATGGAAGAGGTGGCGCCGCGTAAATGGGGCGGCCTGATGCTCAACCTGATTCTGGCGGTATCGGGTATCTTCTTCGCTTTTCCAATTGGTGTACTGCTGGCGCTCGGACGGCGGAGCAATCTGCCGGTGGTCAAGGTTCTATGCGTGGTGTTCATCGAGGTTTTTCGCGGCGTGCCGCTGATTACGTTGCTCTTCATGTCGCAAGTGCTCGTACCGCTCGCCTTGCCGGCGAATTTTCCCGTCGACTCCGTGACGCGGGCGGCCATTGTGATTACGCTCTTCTCGGCGGCGTACACGGCCGAGAACATTCGTGGGGGACTGCAGGGACTGCATCCAGGTCAAGCCGAGGCGGCACGTGCCCTGGGTCTGCCGGGCTGGCAGGTCACTATGCTGATACAATTGCCTCAGGCAATCCGCAATGTGATACCCGCAATTGTGGGGCAGTTCATTTCGCTGTTCAAGGACACGAGTCTGGTTTACATTGTCGGCATGCTGGATATTTTGGAGATGGGACGCTCCATCGTGCAGGGCAACGTCCAATTCGCCGACAACGCACGGGAGCTCTTCATATTCGTGGCGGTGGTGTTCTGGATCTTTACGTACACAATGTCATTTGTCAGTCGTCGGGTGGAACGGCATCTTGGCGTTGGAACACGGTAGTTGAGTTGACTTGCCGGCAATGGCGACGAGCCGGCCTATGGCGGTGGGGAGCCGAAATCACACGGAGGTAAACGTGGCAACAGAAGTGGCAGTTGCGTCGGAACATGCTCCTGAAGCGGACAACATCATAGTGGCCCGTGACGTGCATAAGTGGTTCGGCGACTTCCATGCCCTGCGTGGCGTCAGCACTTCTGTCCGCCGCAGCGAGGTGGTGGTGGTTATCGGCCCTTCCGGCTCGGGTAAGTCTACCTTTATCCGCACCATCAACCGCTTGGAGCAACATCAGCGCGGCGATATAATCGTTGATGGGGTCGAGATGACCGATGACGTGCGCAACATCGACGCCATCCGCCGCGAAGTGGGCATGGTGTTCCAATCGTTCAACCTCTTTCCCCACCTGACGGTACTGCGCAATATCACGCTGGCGCCAACGAAAGTACGCAAGACCCCATTGGATGAGGCGGAGGACAGTGCGCGGGAGCTCTTGGAGCGCGTGGGCATTCCTGAACAGGCCGACAAATACCCGGGCGAGCTCTCCGGCGGACAGCAGCAGCGTGTCGCTATCGCCCGCGCCCTGGCGATGCAACCCAAGATCATGCTCTTCGACGAGCCCACGTCGGCTCTGGACCCGGAAATGATCAAGGAAGTCCTGGAAGTAATGAAAGAACTGGCTTCTTCACAGCAGATGACCATCGTAGCCATAACGCACGAGTTGGGATTTGCCCGCGAAGTGGCCGACCGCATTGTCATGTTCGATGAGGGCCAAATCGTCGAAGATCTGCCGCCTGCTGAGTTCTTCAATAACCCGCGCCACGAGCGGGTGCGCCGTTTCCTGTCGCAGATTCTCTAGCGACTGCCCTGCGATCGGTTTGGAGATCCAACACCTGGCAGGACATCGAGCAGAGAATCCATGGGCGACGCCGTTCGGACTCAGCGCAGAATAACGGAAACTCAAGCAAGCCAAATACCGCCGACAACTGCTACTCTCAGGCGAAAGTGGACTGTCGAAGGAGGCGGAAAGGAGGTATGGGCGCGTAATTCCTTTTGCCGAAAGATGGCTTAGAGCGGCTGCGCAAAGCGCTCAAGGTAGCGCGTTTGTGCGACCGGAAAACAAAGTAGAAGTGTGGAGAAAGGCAGACCAATGGATTTGCACGCAAAGCGAATTTCACGCCGCAACGTTCTGGCAGGTTCAGGAGGCGCATTAGGCGTCTTCGCGCTAGCAGCTTGCGGTGCCGTGCCTGCTCAGACCGCGGCTACAGAAGAGCAAGCTGAAGCACCGCAAGCAGAGGCTGCCGCCCCCGAAAAAGAGTCCGCATACGTCCTGTTTGCAACGCATCCGTACTTCAAGTTCCAAGATGAAGAGGGCGTATCTGCGGAGCTTGTGGCGGAGTTTCGCGCAGAGCATCCCGATATCGACTTTGATGTCAATCCGCCATCCAGTAATTCAGGCGAACGCTATGCCGCATTCAGAACGGCGTTTGCCGCCAACACTCCTCACGACATTAGTTCCTGGGGTGAGTGGCATGCCATCGAGCACGGTGCGCTCGGCCAGGCTCGCGGCCTGAATGACCTCGTCAAGAGCTCCAACATCGATATGGAGGACATTTGGGAAAGCCTGACCGAGAACATGGTCTGGAGCAAAGACGGTCAGCTCTATGGCTTCCCGTATGGGCCTGATCTCCGTGTGCTCTACCTGCACAAGGGTATCTTTCTGGAAAACGGTTTGGACCCGGAAAATGGTCCCACAACATGGGATGAACTTGAAGCGGTCATTCAGAAGACGATGCGCAAAGATTCTGCTGGCAATATAGTGGTAGCGGGCTTCCCGCCCGAATGGGGCAGCGGCGGCCGGTTTCAGTGGATTACGCCGTTCTTACAACTTGGTGGCCAACGGGTCAGTGACGACCTGACCAAAGCGGCCATCAATAGCCCCGAAGCCGTTGAAGCCCTGACGTGGGTCAAGAAGGTAAATGATATGCAGGGCGGCTGGGATGCGCTGGCTACGCTATATAAGACGGCGCGGCCTTCCGGGGCAAGGCGCGGCGCCGCGCTTGTCAACGACTTTACCGCCACGATGTATGCGACGTACTCCACGCGCAAGGCGGAAATCTATCCCATCGACCCGAGCTTCGAGTTTGGTTTCATCGAGCACCCGCAGCCACCGAATGCTGTGCGGCAAGCGAGTTGGAGCGGTCATCACATCTGGATCATGGCGTCGTGGACGACGGTACCCGAAGAGGCATTCGCCTGGATTGAGTTCGTGTCGCGACCGGAGAATAACCTCCGCTGGGCAAAGGCCTGGGACCGCGTGCCCATTCGACTTTCCGTAGCCAACTCGCCCGATTTCACCGAGGGCGACTCGTTCCTCGAGCACCAGAGCTATCAGATTCCGTTCCGCGCGTCGCATACGTTGCCAATCCCCGGCGCTGACGAGATGCGGACGTCGTTGAGTAGATTCCTGCCCGATGTCATGGCGGGGAATATTACTATTCAAGAAGGTCTCGTAAACGTCGAGCAGGAGTGGAACATTATCATCGAGAAGTGGCGGGAGCTCGTGGGCGGTTGGTAGAAGACGTGCTACGCTGGCTTAGCGGCTAATGCCGCTAAGCCAGCGTGTTCTACGCATGGAGAGTCATGGAGTTTATGCAGTTGCCAGAGGATGCGCGGTGTAGTGATTAGTGGGTCTTATGCTGGCGATTGGTTTCCTATTGCAATTTGAGACTTCGCAGTTCAACCCAGTGTAACCAAAGAAGAGCGTGAATGCGGTGATTATAGACGTACACGTGCACCCACACGTTTCACGCAAATTAGTTGACTTCGCTGAGTTGATCGCTATTGCTGAGCAGTTTGATGCCCACCTTGTCACCTACTCAGTGCGGCCGGTAGAGGTCGGGAACAACCACGAATACCCTACACCGGAGAACATCCGCGCCTGCAACGATCAGACCCACGTGTTGATGGAGCGCTATCCTGAGCGCGTGCAGGGATTCGTTTACGTGAATCCCGGTCATGCGCGGGAGGCGTGTGCCGAACTTGATTTTCGTTTGGGGCAGCAGCACTTCGTCGGCCTCAAGCTCTGGGTTGCGGTGCCGTGCGTTGATGCACGGCTTGATGCGCTCATGGAAATCTGCGCCCACTACCGCGTGCCGGCCTTGCAGCATACGTGGATCAAGGCTAACGGACAGAAGACCGGCGAATCGCCGCCAGCGATGGTCGCCGCTCTGGCAAAGCGCCATCCGCGCACCACGATCATCGCAGCCCACGCGGGCGGCGACTACGAGTATGGCGCGAAGGTCTTTCGTTCGTGCGAGAATGTCTTGCTGGACATAGGCGGTAACGAGTGCAACGCCGGATATGTGGGGATACTCGTGGACCACGTGGGGGCGGACCGTGTAATCTTCGGTACCGATATGCCGGGCCGTTCCTTTCCATCGCAACTGGCAAAGGTGCTGGGCACGGACTTGAGTGCAGATGATAAAGGCAAGATTCTATACAAGAACATGGCGCGAGTGCTTGCGGAAACCAAGACAATAGAGAACCCCTCTGTCTTTGCTGCGCAGTGTTGACGTTTTCCCTTTGAGGTCATTCCATTTGAATGCGGCCAAGTGACATGACTATTCGCGAGGCAAGAGGGCTATGTATAGATATCGCATACTCTAGATTTCTCGTTGCGCTCGAAATGACGTTCAGTGCCAACGCGGAAGACCTACTGGAAGCACCCTGATGCCCATTATCGACGTTCACGTCCATACCGACGTAGGGAAATCGTTGGACGACTTCGCGGAACAGATCGAAATTGCGGAGCAATTCGACGCGGAGCTTGTAACGTACGCTATCCGGCCGGTTGCTGATGCTTCTCGCTACTCATTCCCGACGCCGGAGTTCTGCCAGCGCTCCAACGACGAGACGTACGCGCTCATGCAACGCTACCCCGAGCGCGTGCGCGGGTTCTGCTACGTGAATCCCTACCACGCCGACGCCGCGGCGGCGGAGATGGAAAGACGCCTGATTACGCAGGGCTTTGTCGGCCTGAAGCTGTGGCACGCGCTGCCGTGCTCCGATCCACGGGTGGATCGTTTGGTGGAAATCTGTGCCCACTACCGCGTGCCGGCCTTGCAGCACACGTGGCTGAAGGCAGATGGACTAGGCTACGGGGAATCGTCGCCGGAGATGGTGGCGGATATGGCGCGCCGTCATCCGAACGCCACCATCATTGCGGCGCATGCGGGCGGTGACTACGAATACGGCGCCAAGGTCTTCCGCGGTTGTCCCAATGTTTTACTCGACATTGCGGGAAACGAATGCAATGCGGCTGGCGTGCACATACTCGTTGACCATGTTGGGGCGGACCGCGTAATCTTTGGCACCGACATGCCGGGCCGCTCGTTTCCATCGCAGCTTGCGAAAGTACTTGGTACGGATCTGTCCAATGAAGACAAACAGAAGATTCTCTACGGAAACATGGCGCGCGTGCTGGCGGCGTGCAAGACGGCCCAGCACCAGGCTTGAAAGAAGGGCAGGAATTCATGATCGATAGTAATGCCTATGTCGGCGAGTGGCCGTTTCGCCGCTTGCCGTGCTCTCAGCCTGATGCCCTGCTGCGCAAGATGGATGCCCTCGGCATAGAAAAGGCCGTGGTTTCGCGCCTGGAGAACGTCTTCTTCAAAGACCTGCTCGTCGGCAACCGCGAACTGCACAGGATCGTGCAAACACATCCGGACCGCTTAATCCCGGCGTATACCGTCAATCCGGCGTATCCGGGATGGGACGAAGACTTGCAGATTTGTATTGATGAACTTGGCGTTCAGAATCTGCGTCTGCATCCCAATTACCACCAGTATGAGTTGCTAGGGCGGGAGAACTTGCGCTTGCTGGAGATAGCGCAGGAGCATGATCTACTCATCCTCATTGCCATCGGCCTGGAGGACGTGCGGCATCACCACCGTCTCGTGATAGTCCCGGATGTCGCGGCTGGTGATATTGCGCAGACGGTAAACGCTTTCCCGCAGGTGCGCTTTCTTGTTACGGCCGGGCGGTATCGGGAGGTTACGAGCATCTGGCAGGGCGTGGATAAGCGCGATAACCTGTACGTAGAGAACAGCCGGGTGCAGGGGCCGATCCACGACGTGGCGAAGCTTTGCACTGCCATCGGGCCGGATCACGTGCTGTTTGGCTCCAACTCTCCGCTGCACTACCATGAATCAGCGCTACTTAGCATCAAGACTGAGACGCAGATACCGGACGCGTACAAACAGAAGTTATTCAAGGAGAATGCGGTGTGTCTGTTTGGCGCGTAACCGTAAGAAGACCCTTGCGCAAAACTTACGAGCGCGCGGAAATTGGCTGAAACTGAGAGAATTTCCCCTCACCCCGGCCCTCTCCCTGTATAGACCGGGTACATGGGTTACACATGTTCGGGCACACAGGTTACACCATAGAACTTGGGAGTTTTCGTAGTATGCAATGTCCTTGCCTTGAAAGCTAGAACCACTCAATACCCTTGTGCACACGGTTTGTTTCTCTGGCACAAGCTGACTAGCTGAACATGAGCGCGTTGTGTCGCCAGTTACGTCTCAATCCCGGCCCAACCCAAAGCTCCCGTAGGTGTCAATCAGTAAAATGTGTAACCCATGTCCCCGAACAACTGTTACCTATGTCCCCAGTCTGTACACTCCCCAGGGAGAGGGAGTATTCTCGCCTGCCCGACCGGTTCGCGGAAGTGTCTCAGTAAGGGAGAGTAGTCCGGTAGCGCAGGTTACAAACCTGCGCCCACCATTTATAGTCGAAGGCTAGTGTCTACAGACTTCCTAGTGCTACTAGGTCGGGTGTTCAAAGAAAATAACTGCCAAAGTGTCCTGCGCCGCGGCGTCCGGGAATGTTCCCTGTGAAAGTGGGCGGGGAACAAGCCCCCGCATCGGAAAGCGGATAGGTCATCGCGCTACATTCCTTGCAGAGGAGCGCAATAGTGAGCAAAAGCATGAAATCGGCACCACCAGCGTCTCAAGACCAAGGTGTTACACATGGCGTGCAGGTCACGGCAGAGGCGACAGACGCAGCACTGCGAGCCGAACTTGGCTCTTGCTCGCTTGATCCGGCGGGCCCGGTCGTTGCGGGTGCATTTGGCACCTGGACGCTTACCTATACGGCGGGGAGTGCCGGAATCGTTCCCGGCGGCGGCATTGCCGTCGTGCCGCCCTGTGTGCATAGCGTGCGGTGGCGGCTCGGCCACGTAATTGCCACGACGAGCGGTGGCTGCGGCGTCTCCGTGCAGGTACGCAACGACTATCCGCTCAAGTATCACCATGCCCAATTCCCCTGTGTGTTTGTGACCGTAGAGGGCGTCGCGCTGCAACCGGGCGAAGAGATTGCTGTGACCATCGGCGATGCCGGCTCGTACATAGCCGGTTTCTACGAACGCGCGCGTGCCCAGGAAGTCGCGATGACTGAGATGTACTTCCAGGTCTTGGTCGACGTGCAGGGCAATGCGAGCTATAGCAATCCGCGCTATCCCGGCGGCGATCCGAAAGGCTACCGTTTGTTGCCGGAATTGCCGATTGTGGATGTCGTAGCCGGGCCGCCCGCCCGCCTGGGCGTGGTTGCTCCCGCTACGGTTACTGCTGGTGAAGCGTTTTCCGTGCTGGTGCGGGTTGAAGATGCGTATGGCAATGTCTGTACGGACTTTGAAGGAGAAGTCGCTCTCGGTGCGAAGCCGGGCGGCATCAGCGGGCCTGCACCTTTCGCCATTACGGCGAGTGAAGGCGGCAAGGCGCGGATTGGGCCATTCATCGTTGCCAGGAATGCGGTAGGTCCGGTCACGGTTACGGCAGCGGCGTGGGAAGCTGGCTTATCCGGGGTTAGCAACCCGATTGACGTTGTGGAGGCAAGCAGCGACCGCATTTACTTTGGCGACCTGCACACGCATGCGCCCCGGGCGCTCGATCCAAGCCACGGCCCTCATGGGCCTTTCATGGCACACGGTGTCGGCACGTTTGCTGATGCTTTTTGCTATGCGCGCGATGTCTCCGGTCTCGACTGCGTGGGCGTGTCTTGGTTCCCGCCTCCGCAGAACATTGAATCTCTGTGGTCTGTGCCGCGGGCGGACGACTGGGAGGAGTATCAGGAGATCATCGCGCAGTTCCATGAAGCCGGACAGTTCGTGCCGCTGGTGGCCATCGAGCTGAGCGATCCGACCGCCGGGCATCGCGTGATTCTTTATCCTGACGAGGGAAAGCGCATTACAACCAGCAAGATCGAGGAGATCTGGCCGGCGCTGGACGGCACGGGCGCTGTGGTGGTGCCGCATCACATAAACGTGACCTCGGAGGGCGGCTATCAGAATTGGCGGGTGCAGGACTGGAACCGGCACAATTCAGAATACCAAACAGTCTTGGAAATAGCGCAAAATCGGGGCGCGTTCGAGACGGATGAACCCGGCGGCGCTACCGTGATTGGCGGCGGCGGCGCCTCGGCCCAGGATGCCCTGGCAATGGGACACCGCCTCGGCTTCGTGGGCGGTACGGACAGCCATCACGCCCAGCCCGGCAGAAATACCTGTTCCATGGCCGGCGTAGACTTTCACGACCACATGACCGGCGGCCTGACCGCCGTGATTGCGCCGGAACTTACCCGCGAGGCGATCATCCAAGCCCTTAAGCAGCGCCGCTGCTATGCGACCACCGGCGCGCGCATCGTCCTTGACTTTCGTGTGAACGGACACGGCATGGGGGAGGAGTTCACCACTACCGCGCCGGACGTTGCGGTGACGGCGCGTGTGCTCGGCACCGCCCCGCTTGCACGTCTGGAAGTAGTTTGCAACGGGAATGTCGTCTTGAGTCAGTCCGCCACGGACCGCGCCGCCACGCTCTCCGAGACGCTTACACTGTCAGAAGAGCAGACTTCGTATCTCTACCTGCGCGCTACGCAGAGCGACGGTCACATCGCGTGGTCGAGCCCGGTTTGGGTTTCGCTGCCGCAGCACTAAAGCTGGGTGTATGCAAAGCCCTTTCAGCAACTTTGGTGTGCGCATCATATTCGAGCCGGGTACCTACTGACATTCGTCGGGTGTGGGGGCCATATGTAGAGAGTCTTGGCTGTAGCGCA
Source organism: Chloroflexota bacterium (assembly GCA_965219505.1). Taxonomy (GTDB): domain Bacteria; phylum Chloroflexota; class UBA11872; order VXOZ01; family VXOZ01; genus VXOZ01. Next base: position 668,580 of record OZ244775.1, read on the forward strand.
ATTCAGTCCAAGCGAGTGCGAACGAAGTGCGTTCGAGACACTTGAAGGTCAGATGACTGCCTTCTCTAGACTTACAGTTGCAGCGGCGCATGGCCTAGGCGCGTGGTAAGATATGGAGCAATGTGACTAGACAGCACACCGAAGTAAAGATCCGACAGGCAGTCGAGGCTGATCGAGAGATCCTGATCAAACTCTTCGTACACGCATTTGAAGACGTGCGCGTGCAGCAGTTTGGTGACATTCTCGAACTCATTTGGAACGAATGGGAAGCTGATCTCCAGCATGTTATTGACATCAAGAAGGTCATTATTGCCGAAATTGATGGCGAGGCTGTGGGCGTTGCGAGCTATAAACTGAACGACGCTACTCGAATCGGGACGGTTGATGATAATGCTGTGCTACCGGCGTATCGCGGTCGCGGCATTGGCGGTCAACTGCTCGCACGAGTACTTGAAATCATCGAGGCAGCCGGTATGGAGTTCGCCCAGGTGTCGACCGGATTGGAAGAGCCGTATGCGTCCGCCCGCCGCTTGTACGGGCGGCAAGGATTCGAGCCGTTAAGCCGCAGTGTTACGTATTTCAAGAAGCTTGCGCAGAATTCCGTATGACGATGGAAGAAACCGTGGTAACGATCCGGCACGCGGTAGAAGCAGATCGGGAGACATTAATTGTGCTCATCGTACACGCATTTGAGGACGTGACCACCAATCGCTGGCGCGAGCAGCAGTTTGGTGTCATTGGCGGACGCGCGTGGGACGAGTGGGAAGCCGATATCATGCGCACGATTGACGTCAACATGGTCTTAATTGCCGAAGTAGCAGGCATGGCGGTTGGCTTTGCTACCTACGAACTGGACGATGCCGCACGCATTGGCACGGTGAGTGATAATGCTGTGCTACCGGCGTATCGCGGTCGCGGCATTGGCGCGCAGCTTCTGGCGCGCGTGCTCAGGTTGATGGAGGAGGCGGGCATGGAGTTCGCAGAGGTCTCGACCGGATCGGATGACCCGTATATGCCCGCCCGCCGCATGTACGAGCGGCAAGACTTCAAACCGTATTTCCGTAGTGTTTACAACATGAAGAAGCTTGCGCAGAGTGCCACATGACGACGAACGCAACCGAGATATCAATCCGGCGCGCGGTCGAAGCGGACCGCGAGACTCTCATTGAACTCATCATACGCGGATTTGAGGACGTGACCGTGCACCGCTGGCGTGAGGAGCGGTATGGCGTCATTGGGGGCCGCACGTGGGATGAGTGGAAAGCCGATGACATGCGCCAGATAGACATAAGTCTAGTGGTCATTGCCGAGATAGAGGGCGAGGCGGTGGGCTTTGCAACCTTTCACGTCAACGAAAGGACGCGCATTGGGTCGGTGGGCAACAATGCCGTGCTGCCGGCGTATCGGGGCCGCGGTATCGGTGGAAAGCTCCACGCGTGCGTTCTCGAACTCATCGAGGAAGCGGGCATGGAATTCGCCCAGGTGTCGACCGGACTGGAAGACCACTACGAACCCGCGCGCCGTATGTACGAGCGGCAAGGCTTCAAGCCACTCAACCGCAGCATTGTCTACATGATGAGACTTAGCGAGAGAGGATAAGAGCATAGGGATGGAATACAAGATACTTTGGGGCGACATTCACAACCACAACACTGTGGGCCTGTTTCACTACACCAAAGGCACGCTGGAACGGGCCATTGACATGGCGCAGAGTCACCTGGATTTCTTTGCCTTTACCGGTCACGCGCAGTGGCACGACATACCGGATATGCCCAATAACGTGCACGAGCAGTGGCAAGAGGGCTTCGATCGCCATGCGGAAATCTGGCCGAAGACCAAGCAATTGATGAAGGATGCCAATCAGCCGGGCCGGTTCGAGTCGTTCCTGGGCTACGAGTGGCACTCAGCCGCGTTTGGCGACCACTGCGTAATCTATAAAGAAGACGGTCCGCTGCAGTTCGCCAACCACGTGCGGGAGATTCAGGAGCACGCGCGGCGCAGCGGCTCGCTGCTGGTGCCGCATCATCCCGGCTACATGCGCGGTTTCCGCGGCGCTAACTGGGACTACTTAGACGAAACGGTGTCGCCTATCGTGGAAATAATCTCTGAGCACGGCGGCGCGGAACGCGATCGCGGCCCATTTGCGTACACGCGGCACGGGCTAGGACCCCGCGTTACCATTAACACACTCCAGCACGCGCTGGCGTTGGGACACCACGTTGGGGTGACGGGCTCATCTGACGACCATCAGGCGCATCCGGGCGCGTACAACGAGGGAACGGTAGCGGTCTTAGTGCCGGAGTTTTCGCGCGAGGCAATTTGGGACGCGTTGTGGAGCCGCCGCTGCTACGCCGTGACGGGCGACAAAATCGAATTGGATTTCCGCATCAACGGTCAGCCGATGGGTTCGCGTCTAACCGCCGCAGCCGAACGCAAAATCAATATAAGCGTTCGCGGCTGGGACGAGATCGAGAAGGTCGAGGTTATCAAGAACAACCGCGTTATCCACCGCAACTTCCCAGCAGATGCGGAACCGCAAGAGGGTTATCCGTGGTCGAAGCGGCACCGTTGCCGTATCGAGGTTGGTTGGGGCCCGTGGTCGGCGTTCGGTAAGCCGCGCACCGCCGAGTGGGACTTGACCGCTACGGTAGACGGCGCGCGCATTCATCAGGCCATGCCCTGTTTCCAATCAGGTCCGTTCCACGAAGAAAACCGGAGCCGCATATTGGAATGCACGGCCACCAGATGCAGATTTCAGACCTATACGTCGCGCGCCGATTGCTTAAACGACTGCCCACAGAATTCGGTTGTGTTGGATGTCGAAGGCCCGCCTTCGGCGACGGTAACGCTTGCGTTCACGAAACCAATGCAGCGCACGGAGACGTACACACTGGAGGAAGTGGCTCAGAACGCTGTGACCGACTTGACTACCGGCTTTCCTTCCGATTCATTCCTGATTCATCGTCTCGTGCCGGACGAATTGGCCCGCGCGTCGTATGACTTGGCTGATTCTCCCAGCACAGATCGCGCGGAAGACTTTTACTATCTGCGCGTAACGCAAGAAAACGGTCAGGTTGCGTGGTCGAGTCCGATTTGGGTAGCGAACTCATGAAAGAGGAGACCTTAGCTAAACAGTGCCAAATCCGTGGGAGTGAGTTGAATAGCGGAAATTCACCCTCTCCCTCGAGAGGCTGTCTCATAAGTCGACTCGATCAGCAAAACTGTGCTTCGATCCTTCGACAAGCTCAGGACAGGCAAGCCCAGCACGAACGGGACTTACATTTTCCGTTCGCCTTGAGCCTGTCGAAGGGCAGGTCTACACTGAGCAATGCACTTTTGAGACTCCCTCCTCGAGGGAGAGGAAGGTTCTCTGCTCCTTACAGGAGCTATGCAAATGTCTCAATAAAAGAGAGTGGCCTATGATTGGACAGCTAGCAATTGACGGTGGCGCGCCGGTACGCTCAGTGCCGCTGCCGGGCGCGTATCCGGGTGCAACGATCATCGGTGATGAAGAGAAGCGTGCGGTGTGCGAGGTCTTGGAACGGCGCTCGCCGTTTCGCTACTATGGCCCCGACCCGGCGTATACCGTAAGCGAGCTTGAGCAGACGGTCGCTTCACTCGTTGGCATCGAGCACGCCGTGGGTGTAACCTCAGGTACGGCAGCGCTCATCGTGGCCCTCCGCGCGCTGGGGGTAGGCCCCGGCGATGAGGTGATTGTGCCGGCTGCGACTTTCTACGGCTGCGTGAATGCCGTAGTCGCGTGCCAGGCGGTGCCGATCTTTGCTGACCTGGACGACAGCGTGAGTATAGCTGCGGAAGGTGTCGAGCGTGTCATTTCTCCGCGTACTCAAGCTGTGATGGTCGTACACTGGCGGGGCGCAGCCGCCGACTTACAGCCGCTTCTAGCGGTTGGCGCGCGCCACGGCGTCCCTATTTTGGAGGACTGCGCACAGTCGTTCGGCGCGGAGTACCATGGCCGGTATGTAGGATCAATGGGCACTATCAACATCTTTAGCTTTCAAATGAATAAAGTAATCTCCGCCGGCGAGGGTGGAATGGTCGTCACCAATGACCGCGCGCTCCACCAGCGCGCCGTCGCCTGCCAGGATCAAGGGACACCGCGCAAGAGTGAAGGGGCGGAATTGCCGCCGTTTTTTGGCGAGAATTACCGCATGAGCGAGCTCACGGCCGCGGTTCTATTGGAGCAGGTGAAGAAACTTGACCGGCTGCGCGCCCACGTACGCCACCTGGGCGGCATAGTCAAAGATAGCGTGCGCGGCTTGCCCGGCGTGCGTGTGCGGCCCTTGGCAGATCCTTCGGGTGATGCCGGTGTGAGTCCAGGGTTTATCTTCGAAACGGTAGAACTCTGTGCGTGGGCACGCAAGGCGCTGGCAGCGGAGGGTGTGCCGATCAAGCATCCGTACAACGGCCAGCCGGTGTACATGCACGAGTCAATACTGAAGAAGCGTATGTGGCATGACGGCCCGTCACCCTGGGATGCAAGGTTCTATGACGGGACGGCGGACTACGGCCCGGGACTCTGTCCGCGTGCAGAAGAGCTGATGCCGCGTGTTTGTGAGTATCACTTGAGTATGGACTGGACGGAGCAGGATGCGCAGGATATTGCCGCTGGGTTGCGGAAAGTCATGCAGGCAGTGCCGAGCGAGTTGCTTTCTGCGGCACCTGTGGGCTAGCTGGTCGCGCGCCCGTGTCGTCAGTTGAAAGTAGGTGCTAGTCTTGATCGGCTGGTGCGAGTTGCGTGCAATTCCAGTGCTCCCGCGGACAGCCGACAAAAAGTGGAATGTAGATTGTTCGCAATAGCAGGGGACTAGGAGGGGTTTCTTCAATCATGGGCATTTTGGAGATGTTGGCGGAAGACGTCGTCCTTGGCGACGGCGGCTACATTGTCGAGCTTGAAAAGCGCGGGTATGTCATCGCAGGCGCCTTCACGCCGGAACTGGCGCTTGAAAACCCGGGCGCCATTCGTGAATTGCATATTGAATTCCTGCGTTCAGGTTCGGAAGTCTTGCAAGTGATGGCGTTCTACGGCAGCCGAAGCAAGCTTGAAACAGTGGGCAAGGCCGATCAGACGTTCGAAATCAATCAGAAATCCACGCAAATTGCGAAGGATGTTGCCGGCGACCAGGCCCTCGTCGCAGGCGACCTCAGCGCGACGTGGAAGTGGGATGCGGATAACCCATCCGGCAACGCTGAGATTGCCGGTATTTTCGATGAGCAAATCGAGGCACAGGAGGGCGTGGACTTGTTCATTGGCGAAACCTTTTGGCACCTGGGTGAAGCGTTGCTCTGCTTGGAACGCATCAAGGCCAAGACGAATCTGCCTGCCATGATCACCATGTCGTTCCGCGCCACGACGGAAACGGACGACGGTTTTTCCGCCGCCGATTGCGCGCGCAGGCTGGCTGATGCAGGCGCGGAGATAGTCGGTGTGAACTGCATGCGGGACCCCGTGCACACGTATCCGATACTCCAAGAGATGCGCGACGCTACCGACGCTTACATCGCCGCGCAGCCGGTAGCGCACCGCACCAGCGACGAGGTTCCGTGGTTCACGGGTACGTCGGCGTTTCCGGACAAGCTGGAGCCGACACAACTGACCCGCTATGAGATGGCGGACTACGCGCTGAAGTCAAAAGCCATGGGCGTAAACTACATCGGAGCCTGTTGCGGGGCGGTCGCCATCCACCTGCGGGAAATGGCCAGGGTGCTGGGCAAGCACCAAGAAGAGCAGGTCTGGCAACCGGATCCTGACAAGCCCATGAGCGAGACGGAGTTCAACTGGGAACGGCGCCAGGAGAGCTAAGTGCCCGGCCCGAGAGCGGGGTTCACTCTAGGCGTCAAGAGGCGGGGGACAAGCCCCCGCGCTACGGCTGGTTGATGAGGATCGCTCTTGCACCGGCAAGAGCGCACTGGCCGCATTGAGGTGTTAAGGTACTTGCCTCTCCGGTTCCCTCTCCCCAGGGAGAGGGCTAGGGTGAGGGGAACTCCTCTACAGGCGGCTGCACACCAACGTACGGGAGCGTTTTTGCGTAGGGTGGCCCGGGCAGCCGCCTGTAGACGCCTTGGCGTTCATGCAGCGACCGGAAGACAAACCTGCTTGAGATTCTGTTCGATCCGGTAACTCAGAGCTAACAGAGGAGATCGCACCGTGCAGTCGCATGCGCGTCTCGTCATCATTGGCGCAGGTATAGTGGGGTGTAGTGTTGCCTATCACCTCACCAAGCGCGGCTGGCGGGATATCGTGGTGGTTGACCAAGGTCCGCTCTTCGACACCGGCGGCTCCAGTTCTCATGCGCCAGGTCTGGTGTTCCAGACCAACGCTTCCAAGCTGATGACCACGCTGGCTAAGGATACGGTGAAGCTGTACAGCGGGCTTGAACTGGACGGTCAGCCGTGCTGGTATGGCGTGGGCAGCTTGGAGGTCGCCTACACGGAGGAGCGCTGGCGCGACCTGCACCGCAAGGTCGGCTTTGCCAAGTCGAATGGGCTGGAAGCCCAACTGATTTCTCCTCAAGAGACGCGCGACCTCGTGCCGCTGCTCGACCCAAACATAATCCACGGCGCTTACTACGTGCCCAGCGACGGTGTTGCCAAGCCGGTGCGCGCCGCCGAGGCGATGTCCCGCTATTCCCAAGACCATGGCGCCACGTTCTATGGCAATATCACTGTCACCGACATTGTGGTGAAGGCGGGACGTGTACACGCTGTTGAGACAACAGCAGGGGCGATAGCCGCTGACAAGGTGCTCATCTGCGCCGGGATTTGGGGGCCCCGCGTCGGGCGCATGGCAGGTATTTCCATTCCCCTGATGCCCGTGCAACACCAATACGCGCGTACCGTTCCAGTGCCTGCGCTGAAAGGCGAGACTCGCGAGGTCGTTCATCCCATTGTGCGGCACCAAGACTACGCCATGTACTTTCGCCAGGAGGCCGACTGCTACGGCATTGGTTCCTACAGGCATGAGCCGCTTCCCGTAGAGCCCGATGACATTCTCAGTCCTGCTGAAGCGAAACGCGCCCCTGCCATGATGGATTTCACGCCGGAGCACTTTGCGGTCGCGCGACGCGCGGCAGGTGAACTCTTCCCTGCCCTGCGTGACCTTGAGCTCACCGATGCCTTCAACGGCATGTTTTCCTTCACGCCGGACGGTCTGCCCATTCTGGGTGAGTCAAGGCAGGTAGGGGGGCTATGGATCGCCGAGGCGGTGTGGATAACGCATGGCGGGGGTGTGGGCAACGTGGTTGCTGAGTGGATGGCTAACGGCGTGACGAGCCACGACCTGCGGGAGGCCGATTACAATCGGTTCCCGGCGCCTGCGCACACCCCCGCCTACGTGAAGGCGCGCGGGGCGCAGCAGTACCGCGAGGTCTACGACATCATCCATCCGCTGCAGCAGCTAGAGAACCCCCGCAACGTGCGGTGCAGTCCGTTTCAACCGCGTTTGGAGGCGCTTGGAGCAGTCTTCTTCGAGAGTGCGGGTTGGGAACGTCCCCAGTGGTTTACCGCTAACGAGAACATAATTGCGGAAAAAACTATGCCGTCCCGCTCAGGCTGGGAGGCGCAGCATTGGAGTCCTATTCAGGGGGGTGAGCACCGGGCAACCCGCGAGCGGGTGGCGATGTACGACCTGACTGCGTTCACTAAAATTGAGGTGAGTGGGCCGGGCGCGCTGGAGTTTCTCCAATCCATTACCGCGAACCAGATCGACCGACCGATGGGCAAGGTCGTGTACACGGCACTATTGAATCAGAACGGCGGCATACAAAGCGATCTTACGCTGACACGTCTCGCACAGGACCGCTTTCTCGTGCTTACCGGAGGCGCCAGTGGCACCCGCGATCTGGCGTGGATTCGCAGCCACGCGCCCGATGACGGTTCGGTGACGATCAACGACGTGACTGCAGCATATTGCGGCATCGGCTTGTGGGGTCCGAAAGCACGGGAAGTACTGCAACGCGTGTGCAAAGAAGACGTGTCCAATCGGGCATTTCCCTATTTCGCGAGTAAGCCGATTACTATTGGCGCGGTGCCTGCTCGTGCATTGCGGGTCTCCTACGTTGGCGAACTGGGCTGGGAGATATACGTTTCTACCGAGTACGGCCTTAGCGTCTGGGACGCTCTGTGGGAAGCGGGACAGCCGTTTGGCATAATTGCGGGCGGTGGTGGGGCGTTCGAATCGCTGCGCCTGGAGAAGGGATACCGTTTGTGGGGCACGGACATCCATACTGAATACAATCCATACGAGGCCGGGTTGGGTTGGGCGGTCAAGCTGAACAAGGGTGACTTTCTTGGCCGTGAGGCGCTCAAGCGGAGTCGGGAAGCGGGCATCAAGCGGCGTCTGTGCTGTCTCACTTTGGCGGATCCTAATCACGTTGTAATGGGCAAGGAGCCAATCCTCCACGGCGAGCGTGTGCTTGGGTACGTGACCAGTGCTAATTCTGGGTACACCGTTGGAAAGAGTATTGCATATGGTTACTTGCCGCTCGCGTATGCCACGCCGGGTACCGCAGTGACGGTCGAGTACTTCGGCAGGCGTTATGAGGCTACTGTAACGGAGGAACCGTTGTTCGACCCCAGCCATTCCAAGCTACGAAGCTAAGGTGAAAGTTCCCTTCATAGCATCGGATGAACATACGATGGAGGATGCAGACCGGTACATTGGCCCGTGTAAGAGCAGCGGTCTGAGAGTGAGCCGTAGATTAGAGTGCGGCAAGGGACACCAATTCGCCTCGATAAACGCAAAATGAAGGGGCTCCCCGCAGGGGAGCCCCTTCTCGATTCTCGGTACTGAGAACAGGTTGCCTTAGTAGGGCATCCCTTCGTCACCGGCGGGCGCGGGTGCGGGCGGTTCCGGAATGTCAACCACCAACGCGTCGGTCGTCAGCACCATGGCTGCAACCGAAGCCGCATTCTCGACTGCCGAACGGGTGACCTTCAGCGGGTCGATAATGCCCGCCTCAATCATGTCAACATACTCAGCGGTGAGCACGTTGAAGCCAACGTTCTTATTGCGGCGGCTCTTGGCCAAGCGGCGAACCTCTTGGGCAATGACGGAGCCATCCTGGCCGGCATTCTCCGCGATGCGGCGAATCGGCGCTTCCAGTGCTCGGGCTATGATTTTCACCGCAACGGCTTCGTCGCCGTCGAGCTTTAGGCCGTCCAGAGCGGGAAGAGCGTTGAGCAGTGCAATGCCGCCACCGGGGACGATGCCTTCCTCAACCGCAGCGCGCGTCGCCGAGAGTGCATCCTCGACGCGGTGCTTCTTCTCTTTTAACTCGATCTCGGTGGCCGCACCCACGTTGATGACTGCCACACCGCCGGACATCTTCGCTACGCGCTCTTCCAGTTTTTCGCGGTCGTAGTCACTCGTGGTCTCTTCAACCTGAGCCCTGATCTGGTTGATGCGACCCTTGACTTCCTCGGAATCACCGTGTCCCTCGACGAACGTCGTGTTGTCCTTATCGGAAACGACGCGACGGGCACGACCGAGGTCCTCGAGCGCCACTTGGTCGAGGCGTCGCCCCAACTCTTCGGAAATCACCTGACCGCCGGTTAGGACTGCCATGTCCTGAAGCATCTCTTTGCGGCGATCGCCATAGCCGGGAGCCTTGAGGGCGACACAGTTCAACACACCGCGCATCTTGTTCACGACTAGCATTGCTAGGGCCTCGCCCTCGACATCTTCGGCAATGACTACCAGGTTCTTCTGCCCGGATTGCACGAACTTCTCGAGAAGCGGCAGCACGTCGTTGCCAGCGCTGAGCTTCTTGTCGGTGATGAAGATGTACGGGTCCTCGATAGAGGCTTCCATGCGGTCGGAGTTGGTTACAAAGTAAGGGGAGATGTAGCCGCGGTCGAACTCCATACCCTCCACGTACTCAACCGAGAAACCAATGCCGCGACCCTCTTCGACTGTGATGACGCCGTCTTTGCCCACTTTGTCCATCACGTCGCCGATGAGATCGCCGATCTCGCTGTCGGCAGCAGAGATAGAGGCAACTTCGGCAACTTGCGCCTTGCCCGTCACGGGCGTGGCGATCTGCCGCAGTTCATCGACCACGACGCGGGTGGCCTGCTCCAGACCGCGCTTCATGATCATGGGGTTGACACCGGCGACCACGTTGCGGTGTCCCTCGGTAATGAGGGTGTGCGCAAGCACGGTCGCGGTCGTCGTGCCGTCACCGGCGATGTCGTTGGTCTTGCTGGCTGCTTCCTTGATTAGTTGGGCGCCGACGTTCTCAAGCCCATCCTCAAGTTCGATTTCTTTAGCCACAGTGACGCCGTCGTGGGTTACGACAGGTGCGCCGTACTTCTTGCCCAGTGCTACGTTGCGCCCCTTGGGGCCGAGGGTGGATTCGACCGCGTCGGCCACCTTCTCAATGCCGCCCATTAGCGCGCGCCGGGCTTCTTCATTCAGTACTACCTGCTTTGCCATTGGCGTAGTTATCTCCTTCTTCGTGCTTTACACCAAGTACACCGCGCACATTGCTGCGGTGTTCCTCTAATTATAGAATGCTTGCTTCCTGCAGTCAAGTTAACGCGTGTAAATTCAACCTGGAATCGCGTATTTTCGTCTCTAAACACTGTATTTCCTTGACCGGCATCTGTAGCAGCGCGTTGCCGCGGTGTAGTTTGCAACATGATTGGCGTGGAGGATTGTCGCGAGTGATTGCAGGTACGTCCAAAGTATGCGGGCAGGTGGGGGCTGAGTCGCGGTATTATTCAGCAGGACGCTCGTAGCAAGCGCCAGTTGCGGGATCCCAAAATGAATGCTGTGAACGGCGCAGTGAGGTATAGCCGGCATGTCACTCCGACTGACTCTCCTTGGCACTGGTACGCCAACTCCCTCCCTTGAACGTGCAGGATGCAGCTTCCTGGTGGAGCGGGAAGGTGATTCACTGTTGTTCGACTGTGGTCCGGCGGCCGTACAGCGTCTCTTGGCGGCGGGAGCATCGCCTACGAAAATCACCCACGTCTTCTTGACCCATCTGCACTACGACCACTGTATGGATTACGGGTACCTGGTTCTCACGCGCTGGGATCAAGGCGCTGGGCAGATTCCCGAACTGATGGTCTACGGTCCTGAGGGTATCGGGCGCATGACACGCCTGCTCTTTAGCGAAGAGGGCGCATTTCAGGCAGACTTGGCAGGGCGCACGCTCCATCCGGGTAGCCACTTGATCTACGAACATCGCGGCGGCAAACTCCCACGCCGGCGCCCCGCGCCGCAGGTGCGGGAGGTGGGTGCCGATGCGCAAATCGACGGAGACGATTGGCAGATACAGGTTGCAGAGATGGTCCACTGTCAGCCGTACCTCAAGTCGGTGGCATATCGTTTCAACAGCCCTGATGGGAGCATTGTTGTCACGGGTGATACTGCCCCCAACGCGCAACTCGTGGAACTGGCACGCGGGGCGAACGTGCTCTTGCACATGTGCCACTTTCTCAACGGTGTTGAAACGGACCCGCGCATAACTTCGTCGTGTTCGGGACATCTTGACGCCGCGCGCACGGCAGCCAAAGCCGGTGTTGACAAGCTGGTGCTGATCCACCTGACCGAACAAATTACGGGACCCGGTATCAGGGAGCGCATGGTGGCCGAGGCGGCAGGGGTCTTCGTTGGCACGATAATTCTCGGTGAGGACTCAATGGAGATACCGCTGAATCCAATTCGGCCTGAGCCCATACTCTAGCGGAGGGATGTCCGCTGCAAGCACCGTGTTCGCACATGCACGATGCCGATGAGGTAGTGGTGTAGGGAGTACGGACGAGTGCGAACCTTGTGTGCGGCTATTTGAAGTTATTGAAAGCGTGGGGCGTGACGAACGGTGATCGCTCTTGAATCGACGAGATCGGGTAAGGATGAGAAAGAATGAAGACAGAGCATTTTGACACTATCGTGGTAGGCGTAGGGGGCATGGGGAGTGCTGCCGTCTACCACTTGGCACGGCGCGGCGAGCGAGTCCTCGGATTGGAGCAATTCGACATTCCCCACGATATGGGGTCGTCACACGGCGTAACCCGCGTCATCCGGCTCACCTACTTCGAGCACCCTTCATACGTGCCGCTGCTGGCGCGGGCATACGCGCTCTGGCGCGAGCTTGAGCAATTCGGTGACGAGCAGTTGTTGTATATCACAGGCTCGATCGATGCCGGCGCGGCGGAGTCGTTTGTGTTCAAGGGTTCAGTGAGTACTTGTGAAGAGCATAATCTGCCGCACGAGGTACTCACAAGTACTGAGTTGACGCAACGCTTCCCGGGATTCAATCTCCCACCGGCCATGATGGCCGTGTGGCAGCCTGACGGGGGTTTTCTCCTGCCGGAACGCTGTATCGTGCACCACGTGCTGCAGGCGCAGGCGTCAGGGGCCGATGTGCGGGCACGTGAGCCCGTAGTCGACTGGAAGGCAGATCAAGGGAGCGTTACCGTGCGCACTACCCGCGCTACGTACGTCGCCGAGCGACTTATCTTTACGGCCGGGGCCTGGAGCAAGTCCTTGCTTTCGTTGCTGGGTGAAAACGCCGTGCCTGAGCGCCAAGTCATGGGATGGTTCCAGCCGGTGCAACCGGAGCTATTCACCCGGGAACGCTTCCCGGTTTTCAACTGTCTTGTACCGGAAGGGCATTTCTACGGCTTTCCCATACATGGGATTCCAGGTTTCAAGATTGGGAAGTACCACCACCTCCGGCAGCAGACTGCGCCGGATAGCGTAGATCGTGAATGCCACCCTGAGGATGAGGAGGCGCTGCGTTTCTGTACGCAACCGTACCTTACCGGCGGTATGGGGGCCACGCTGGCATTGAAGACGTGCATGTTCACTAATACGCCAGATGGGCACTTCATCATGGACCACCATCCGGAGCATGCCAACGTGGTTATTGCGGCCGGCTTCTCCGGTCACGGCTTCAAGTTTTGCAGCGTGGTGGGTGAAATTGTCGCAGAACTGGCGATTGACGGTAGGTCCCGGCACGATATTGGGATGTTTGGGATAGACCGGTTTGCCGCGCAGTAGGGTGGTTTGGCTGGAACAACTGAGCGCCGCAATTCGCTGAAACGTCCGTTCATGGTTCGACAGGCTCACCACGAACGGACTTCTCTTCTATCACTTGTCGTAGCCTACGCTGGTGTGGCTCAGGGTGTGCGAATCAGATGCTTGATTGGGTTGCTCGTCCGTTCATGTTTCGACAGGCTCACCACGAACGGGCTACTTGCCGACCCACTGTATCCGGCTACACTGGCTATTGCGGCCCGTACTGTGCAACCACTGCTTCGTCAACCTCGATACCCAGGCCCGGCCTCTGTGGGATCAACACAGTCCCGTCGTCCTCGAGGGTAATGGGTTCATGCAGCAGCGTATCGCGTAGCGGGTTCGGGTTGCGATCGAACTCCAACATCGGTTCGTTGAGGGCCGGCAGCGGGTTTGCCGAGTGTGGGCTTGGCGGCAGTGAAGCGATGAAATGCAGCGCAGCAGCCAGCGCGATACCGGACCCCCAGACGTGCGGAAATACCTGAACGCCGAACGTGCGCGCGAGGGTGGCAATCTTGACGGCTTCCGAGATTCCGCCCGTCCCGCAGATGTCCGGTTGCGCGATGTCTATGCAGCCTTCCAGCATTAGGTCGCGGAAACAGTAGCGCGTATGCTCGCACTCGCCCGCCGCGATAGCAAGATCGAGGGTTTCGGCAACCTGGCGATACCCCTTCCGGTCCTCGGGAATCACCGGTTCCTCGAACCACAGGGTTTCTTCCTCTTCCAGGCCGCGACCGACAGTTATGGCAATGTGCGGCGGATAGGCGTGGTTAGCGTCCACCATGAAAGGAAAGCGTTTGCCGCTTGGGGCGCAATCGTCAAGCGCGCGCCGCGCGGCTTTCACGCGGGCAAGGTCTTCAGCCACGGAGAGCAGCCCGACCTTGATCTTGAGAGCGCGAAAGCCCGTGGCAACGTGTCTCTCAACTTCAGCCGCTAGGAGTCCGGTGTCCGCCCACTGCTCCGGCCCGCCTTTGTAGTAGCCTCCCGTTGCATACGCCTGCACGCGGTCACGATAGGCGCCACCCAAGAGTGCATGAATTGGCTGCTGGAGTGCCTGCCCTGCAATGTCCCAACACGCGATGTCGACACCGCTCATCGCCTCGACTGCGGTGCCCTGTCGTCCCCAGTCGCGGATGTGTGCGTAGAGGCGTTCCCATATAACGTCCATGTGCAACGGATTCTGTCCGGTGACTCGGGGCGTCAAAACGTGATCGATCATGGCCGCTACCGGTTCCGGCGCGCCCCACAGGCCCGCTTCACCCCAGCCAACCAGACCGCTGTCCGTCTCAATGCGCACTAAACAACTGCTGCGTTCAGAGAAGGACTCTTGTGATGCGTAAAAGCCCTGATCGCCAAGTGGACATTTCAACACGTAGCTGCGTACGTCTACGATTTTCATGAACCTGCTTCCTCGAAGATTGTGTTTAAGACAAATCTCATTATAGCGGTATCCGGAATTAACCCCGCTTCCATCGATGCGGCACAGTTGCGCAAGGGTCTTCTCAAGGAGAGGGAACATTCAGGTCGTTAGCAGTGATTCGTTGCTTTTGGCTGCGGTTTACGCAAAGGTCTATTCTGGTAGACGGTGACATCCACATCGCTGCTGGAGCCGACGCGGGTGATGAGGGCCTGCACGTCGCGACAGCCGCCGCGACGTGCAAGAGGAAGCGGAACTGCTCTGCGAGCCATTCGATGCGCTCGTAGACGCTGGGCGGCTCCCAGCGGGTGCCGGCGAAAAGATGGCGCAGTCGGGCACGCGGTCGCAGGCCTCCCCCCTTACTTGCCATGAGCGCCATGCGGCAGAGCAATCAGCCGCCCAGCGGGCGCTGTTTTGGCCGGGCCATGCCCATTTCGCGCGCGGGCGGGGAATCACCCTCAACGTCCATCCTGCGATGCGAGACGGCTTCTCTGCTGTAGCGCACCATCACACCGGGATGGTGCGCTACAGCGTTCTACAACTCTCCTGCCGGCGCGCCCCAGATCAGGAGCAGCTTCAGCGTCTCGTCGCCGGTGTTGCGGAAACCGTGGTCGGCCCCGGGAGGAGCCATGACGGCGTCTCCCGGCCGGACCGGCAGTTCTTGTCCGTTCATCCACATGACGCCCTGACCCTCGATGAAGTAGTAAAACTCCTCCAGCGCGTCGTCGCCGTCGTGGATATGGGATCCCTCACTCGCGCCCGGCGGCAGTTCCCATATCTCGACGCGGACGGGCAGCCGCGTGGTGTCGCGGAAGAACCTCCGGCGCGTGATCACACCTTCCCCTTCGTGGATTGCGGACGTGTCCATCACGTCCGCCGCTTCGCTCTGCTTCCATGCCATCCCACACCTCCGAGCCTACTGGTTTGGGGTACAGTATAGCGCTCCCCATGCCGCCCCACAGGCCCGCTTCTCCCCAACCGACGAGTCCGGTATCTGTCTCGATGCGCACCAGGCAACTGCTGCGCTCGGAGAAAGACTCTTGAGAGGCGTAAAAGCCTTGATCGCCAAGTGGACTCTTCAGCTCGTAGCTGCGAACGTCTACAATTTTCATAAGCTCTTTACTTCGAAGACGGAGTTGAGATTAGCCTCATTATACCGACTTTCAAGGTCTATCCGGCGTACGCCCGCTGCGATGCCTTTCTGACACGGGTGACGGATGGTCCCGGATCGGGCTGAGTCTGATACGAGAAGCCAACTTTGACTGACGCGCCTGCGTTACAATATGGGAGGACAGGAGAGCGATTGAGAGGTGTGGTGGGGGTAGCAGCAAGTATACGTCACCACAAATGGTCAGCCCTCACGAGGCGATATGCAGATACGCTTGGCACTTTTCTGGCGCAGCATGGGCCAAGGCCAAGAGGATGGGACGCAGGTTGCAAACCTGCGCTACCGGACCGAGTAGATTGCGGAGCCGTGGATACAATCTGTGGCAAGATGTGCAAGAGAAAAGGAGGCGGTAATGCGGGATTCTCTTTCTATCGCGCGTTCGATCGGCGACCGTTTTGTTGCCTGGCAGGGCACAATTGGGCGGCCGGATCCGGCGAAGTGCCCGTTCGTCACGACCGGTCGAAGTTTCGGTCCTACGCATGCTCACTCCCCGCCGTACTTGGCGCAGGCGCTGTATCGACTCTATGAGCGGACCAAGGATGCGCGCTATAAGGAGGCGGCGGATCGCTATGCGGTCTTTATGTTTAGCTTCGTACGTGACCCGGTGCCGCCGGTGGCCGACCGGCAGCGCAATTTGCGGCTGAGCCAGAGGATGGAGCGGGATCCTAACAGCATAGGCGATCCACGGACTGTAAATAACCTCCTCAGCCGCTCCTGGATGCAGGGCGTCGGTCTGTGGTGCTATGGTGAATTCCGACTCCATAACCCGGACGAGGACTGCTTCGACGCCCGCGCCGACTCGTTGTTCGACTACTTGCAGCAACACCGCACCGACCGCGGTCATGCCTACAATATCGGGTATCCGCCTTCCAATTGCCAAGACCCATCCATAACCGACGGCGCCTTCACCGACGACTTGCGGTGGGTCGGCATGGGGCTGGTACACTACTTCGAGCAGACGCGGCGGGATGACGTGCTGGCCTCGGCGGTGCGGTTGGCGGACTACTACCTGCGCCTCCACGAAACCGGCTCGCCGGACGGCGCTTTTGTCGATGCGTTGGGTACGTGGTGCATTGGGCCGTGGCCTACAGAGATTGCCGCCGAGCACTTTCCCAGCGTGCGCATGGATGAGACCGGCTGGGGTTTCTCGGCGCGAGGAGCGGTGGAATTCCTTACACGGTTGCACACGTGGCTGCCGGAAGGGCATCCGCGCGAGGCTGTGATGCGCGACCGCTGCACGCGCTCGGTAGAGTGGCAGTTTTCCTGTCAGTTTCCGGATGGCGCCGTCGGCATGCACACCCAAGACGATCACTGGCTTGGCATGACTGCGGCGGCAATAATGGCCTACGACCACATTCGCGCGGTCGGCTGGGTAGACGCAGACCTAGAAAAGCGTGTGGGTCCAAGGGCGGCGAAAGCAAGGGAATGGCTGCTTGTGAATTCCACAGAAGAGTTCATCGACCAGGGTGGGTACCGTAAGATTACGGGTAGAACGACGCCTCACCCGCCTGAGAACCTGGCTTGGTTGCTCGGCTGGACAGTTGAGGCGCTATTGCGGATAGAGGCTGAGGAACATTGAGGCGCGATCGCAAGCTACGGGAAAGCGCTCCGGTAGAGGTGACACTCACTGGCATGGCACATGGTGGGCCGGCGGTGGGCCGGGTCAACGGAAAGGTGGTCTTTGCGTTCTACGGCATTCCCGGGGAGCGTGTGAAAGTACAACTGGAACGACGGCGCAAGAAGTATCTACAGGCACAGGTAATAGAAGTGCTTGACGCTTCGCCGGATAGAGTAGAACCGATCTGCCCGTACTATAGTTCCTGCGGCGGCTGTCAATGGCAGCATGTGGACTACTCGGCACAAGTGGGCCTAAAGCAACAGGTTGTGGAAGAGCACTTTGCCCGGATTGGAAAGCAATCGGTTGCCATAGACGCCGTGCATACCCCTTGTTCGCCCTGGGAGTATCGTTACGGCTGCGAAATTGCCCTTTCTCGGGAAGCGGGTTTTCGGCAGCGCGGCAGTCGGCGCGTTGTCGAGGTAGAACATTGTGCAATCAGTCATCCGCTCATCTCCAAGTTGCTGGCAACGCTCAATGAGATGATCCGTGACGGCAGGATACCCGATCTTTGGGGAAGGAATTGGGTGGAGACGCGGGTCATTCCGCAAGGTGATTCCACAAAGTTGGCACTGATTCTGGAAGGTGTGCGCAATGTCGACTTGGAAGCGGAGCCGGAACTCCGCGCTGTACTGGACGCCCTTAACACTATCCCGGAGACTATGAGCGTCTCCTACCGCACACCGAGCGGGGCGGTGGAGCCCTATGCCGGGCCGGCCATGGTGGGTGTGGAGATCATGGGTAAGACGATTCAGTTTCCCCCCGGCGCTTTCTTTCAAGCGAGTGTAGAGATGTTGCCAGTAGCCCTTTACCGCATGCGGGCGTTAGCAGAGATTCAGGCCGATGAGACCGTGCTCGATCTCTACTGCGGGGTTGGGATCTTCGGTCTCTTCATGGCGGAAGACGCGCAGCGCGTAATCGGAATAGAAGTGGACAAGCAAGCCATCGAAGCTGCCCGGCAGACGGCGGCGCAATGGGGGCTGCAGAATATCGATTTTAAGGGTTTGCCCGCCGAGAAGGTAACGGACGATCTGCCGGACGTTGATGTTGCCATTGTAGACCCGCCGCGTACCGGCATGGACCCCCGCGTGCTCCATGCTGTGGCCGGCAGCGCCCCAAGCCGAATCGTCTATTTGTCGTGCGAGCCGTCAACGCTCGCGCGTGACGCGGCGCTCTTGCACGAAGAGGGATATAGCGTCGAACGACTGGAGCTCTTTGATTTCTTTCCGCAAACGTACCATATTGAGAGCCTGGCACTCTTTCGCCGTTACTAGAAGCTATCTCATAAATCGGTTCGCTAAGCCGACTCGTGCTTCGACCCTTCGACAAGCTCAGGACAGGCAAGGGCTTCGCGCAGCACTCAGCACGAACGAATTCTTGCCTTTTCCGTTCGCCCCCGTATCGAGTACGGGGCAGGCTCTGAGCCTGTCGAAGGGCAGGTTTACACAGAGCGATGCATTTATGAGACAAGTTCTAGGCTCCGCAGAGTGTCTGCTAATGTGTAGCGCGGGGGCTCGTCCCCCGCTTGGTACGTTGCGCACTGGTGCGGAGTGGATGGATTCTCGCGTGTCAGGATATGCCAGACTGCTCCTGGATTGTCAACACTATCCAGCGAGGTCGGACGAGAAGCAGCGTGGCGTACGGCTTGATGGGCATTGTGCTTGAGGAGGACGTTCTCCATGCCGGATGGCATTCAGGACACAGACAGGCGGCAGCAGGCGCCAGTGATCGGCATTACGGGCAACATCGGTACCGGCAAAAGTACAGTAACAAAGATCCTTGCCGAGCGGCGCGTGCACGTAATCGACGCCGACCACGTCGTACATGCACTTTACGCCGACCCGAACAGTGCTCTTGTGGAGGCCGTCGCAGCTAAGTTTGGTGGGAGCATCCTAGCGCAAGACGGTACGCTTGATCGCGCTGCCTTGGGGAAACTCGTATTTGGTGATACCTCCGCACTGGGCAGACTTGAGTCGCTTGTGCATCCGGCGGTAGTGGCTGAAGTGCAGAAGGTACTGGACGGGATATCGCTGCAAACGCCTTGCGCCATTGAGGCGATTAAGCTGATAGAAAGCGACCTTGTGACGATGTTGGATGCAGTGTGGATTGTTGTGGCAACGCCTGAATTGCAGCTAGCGCGTCTTGGTGCCAAGGGGATGCCTTGCGGCGAAGCGCAACGCCGCATAGACATGCAAACATCGATTGAAGAGAAGATTGCTCACCTAAGGCAGAAGCGCGCCGCGTCCTGCCCGGCCATAAGGATCAAGAATACGGGAACACTCGCCGACCTAGAGTCAAACGTGCACAAGGCGTGGGAAGCCACAAAGACAATGTCTCGCGCTACCAAGGAGTCGTAGAAGCATGCCCTGGACTGCACTCGGTCTCACGTTTGCTGCCGGCCAGAACCCGTATGCGGCTCTGTTTCTCCTGGCGGTGTTGGCTCGTTCCGACAACGTAGATATTTTGCTGCATGCTCCCTTCGCATTCCTGACCCACACCGCGGCTATCGGCGTACTCTTTGTGCTTGCAGGCGCGCAGGTGTTTGCCGACAAGCATCCGCGTTGGGGGCGTGCGGAGACACTGACCGGCTTGGTCGCGCGACCGCTCTGCGCAAGCATGATCGTGCTTAGCCTAATCGGCTCCACGAATACTGGCGTGTTGCTTTGGGTGGTGGTGGCAATTGTGGTGGCTCACTCCAGTCAATTCTTCCGCGTCCGCTTGCGCCGCCAGCTTGCCGACAAAATGGCGGGGATGGGGTATCTTCTGGCTAGCCTTTCGTTGGACAGTGCCGCATTGATCACGGGACTGCTTGCCATCCTCGCGCCGGTCGTCGGCGCGGTATTGGGTGCAATTGTTTTTGGCGGCTCGGCAGTTCTTTCCTTTCGGATGCAGTTCAATTTGGGTGCGCCTGACGAGCCGAAACTCCCCAGCCAGTCCTAACTAGCTGCCAAATGCCCACTGCTAATTCTATAGCCTTTCTCTTAGGAGTTGTCCTAACGGAGGAGCGATCCCTGGCGCTGGCGCGACAGAGATGAGAGCTTTCGCAAGGGCTTCCCACAGCCGAATGAACGCTGGTCCACAATCCGCCCTATTGGAGACCAGCGCATCGTCCTCGAAGCTGCGAAAGTGTCCTCCTTTTCCACCGGGAGAAAGCTAGGGTGAAGTCTCCGCAATCCAGCTCTTTTTCGCCGCTTTTGCGCAGCTAACGCACAGGTCTCCCTAGGGAGGGGAAACTGAAGAGGCAAGAAACCCCTCACCCCGACTCTCTTCCAGAGAGGCTGTCTCAAAAGTGCATTGCTCAGTATAGACTTGCCCTTCGACAGGCTCAGGGCGAACGGAAAAGGCAAATCCCGTTCGTGCTGAGTGGGCTTCGCGAAGCCCGTGTCGAAGCACGATTTTGCTTATCTAGTCGACTTTTGAGACAGCCTCCAGGGGAGAGGGTGGGAGCTTGCCTCAAGCTCGATACGGACGTCAAGGGATATATCCGTAATCCGGTCCATCCTCATGCACCGGGATGACGGAAAGCCTTCTCGTGGAGTCTAGAGCAGTTGTACGAGATCGCCGCGCACGAAGAAGTAGAAGTCCTGCGAGCCGATGGGCTTTGGCATCTTGCGTGTCACAAGCCATGCCGTAAAGTTCCTGCGGGTCGTGGGATTGGTGACAAAGTCCAGTATGAAGGTCGGGCGTAACTCGCGGTAGAGTTCTTCAGGGAACCACCACCGCAGCTTATAGCGGAACGGTACGTAGTTGCTGAGGTGTTCGCGTGCGTTTTCGACCTCGCTGGCAGTCACAATCACGAATGCCGCCTCGCCCGGATCGCCAATCTTGGATATGTATCCTACGTTCGTGTAGTCGCGGAGATACCAAGCGAACGGCCAGGAGTTTTCGTTGTCTATGATGCCTACGATTTCGGTATTGGTTGTGAGCTTACGAGACATCTGTTCAATCTGCGCTGCCACGTAGGGTACGTCCGGGGTCGTCTGAACATAGACCAGCAGGTCTCGCGGCGTGTCGCCGTGCGCAAACGCCAGTGGCAATCCGGTATGCAATGCGTAAACGCCAATAAGAAGAAAGAGAGTCAGAGCGATGCGATGCCGGCGTAGACCGTTGGGCTCAGCGAATTTCTTACCCAGGAAACGAGAGACCAAGAGAATGCCGGGCAGCGAGAGGTGCAATACGAGCCAGGGCATGCGCTCGCCGGCAATGGAATAGAGTAATACTGCTCCCACGAACCAGAAGCAAAGAAAGCGATCCGTCAAGTTGCCGCGCCGCGCCAGATGCCACAATGCCGGGATGGCAAACACTGCCACGATGAGTTCATAGAGGGGCACCTGCATGAAGTAGTACCAAATTGGTTGGTTGCCTCGGCTAACGTCTTGTTGCGCCAGCCAGTACTCAAGTGCCTTGACTACGCCGCTCGCGAAGTCCTGGGGATGCGTGTAGAACGCGGTATAAAGAGTTACGAAGACCAAGAGAAACGTAACTATGCCGGCAATGAGTAACCCGCGGTCGCGCCACAGGTCGGCGAGCGCGCTCTTTACCGACTCATGGCTGGGTAGGCGTCCTGCAAGCCCGGGGGTAAATTGCTCTTGCAAAATGCGGACCACGATAAAGATTGCAACTAGCGCCAACGTGATGTAGGTATTCTCCTTGGTGGCCAATGAGAGCGCCGCCGCGCTTGCTCCCAGATAGATGTATCCCCGTTGTCTCGTATGCAGCCACCCAAAGAGCGCCAGCAGAATGAGCATCGTCCACGCCACTACGTAAATGTCATTGCGTGCGAACCGCGAAAAATAGAGCAACGGAGGCGAAATAGCCATCAACACGGCCGCAAGTACCATGCCGCCCCGTCCTAGGTACGGCTTAAGGGGATAGACGAGCAGCACGGAGAGCACGCCAAAGAGCGCCGGTCCAAAGCGGGCAACCGCGTCGCTGACTCCAAATAGAAAGAACATGAACGCGGTGAAGTAGAACTGGAACGGGCCGTGCAGCACCGGGTTGTAACGGTAATCGAACGAGCGGTAGATGTCCCACGCAAAGCGGGCATGCATGCTCTCGTCATGGTGCAGTGCGCGCGTTCCCAGATCCCAGAATCGAGTAAAGACCACAAACACCATCACCGCCAAGAAAACAAGCAGTTGCCAGCGGTACAGTCCGAAGGGGGTTTCGGCGCGCAGCCAAGCTCCTATGACCGGCCAGTCAGCGGTAACCGGGTCTTCCGGAGGCGGGGGTGACTTGCGTGATCGAGACCTGCCCGGCTTCGATTGTGCCCCAGGTGGGGTCGCTTTCTTAGTTGACATTGGCTTTCAACACATACACGTTGCCGCTCTGAAACACGACCGGGAACCAGTTTAGGAGGTGATCCACGTCCTGGCCGTACAGTTGCCGCTCCCAGTCACCTATGAAAATATAGTCAGCGTCATACTTGCGCAACAGCGCCACCGCACCTTCTCTCGGTGCGGTCACGAAGAACTGCTGAAGATCGTTTTCGCGTTCGAGTACCAGTTTGAAGTCATTGCGCCACAGGTGCTCATGCTGTCGCCAACCTAGCACCGTCTGCAAGCCCGTAAACGCTGCCACCCGGCTATAAAGACTGTATTCTTGGCCGGAAGCCTCCACTACCACGCTATCTGACGCGACATTATCCTGCAACCACGCTATTGCTGCCACTTCATCGGCATGATCGCGGGCGTAGAACTTGGTGCCGTCCAAGGTCGGCGGCTCGCGTTGAAATGATGCAAAGATGGGAGCAGTGAGGAGACTGTAATAGAGTCCGCTGAGGACAAGCAAGATAGTGGCGGCGCGAAATGCCCAACTCAACGGGCGCTGCCTCTCCCGCAGCCAAATTCTCACGTAATAGATGGCGAAAGCCATCACCGGAGCGAGGAGCGTCCAGATCTGGAAGTAGAGCTTGAAGACGGTATTCATGCGCATGTTTGGCGGGCCGTAGAAATCCTTTACATAAAATACTTCGCTCGCCAGGACGAGGAACGCGGCCAACCCGACTACACCAAGCACTAGCGGCAACGGTTCACTGTAGTTTCCCCACCAGAGCAGAATTCCGATCCCTGCGACAAGGCTCAGGGCAATGATTGCCAAAGCGGCCGTGTCGAAGAGCCGCGCGAGCAGCAGCGTAAGGGCGATCCAAGCAAGGATCAAAACCGCGTAGGTCCGATAGAATTCCCAACGTTCCTTGGGTTCCGGTTCGACGGCGGGAGGTTGATTTGAGCCGCCGTCTGCGCGCCGCCGTTGCTGTCTCGCCTTCCGCCCTCGCGGCTGGGACTTCTGATCCGAGGTTTCCGGCACGATGTGGCGTAAGGTGCTCTGAATGCCAAGTATCGTCAGAAGCACACCTAGGGGCACCAGAAAGATGCCATACACGGTAAAGAATTGGCCGAGATTTGTCCGGAAGGGCACAAGACCGATCCCCTGGGTAGGAGGATCAAAGGTGAGGTAGAACGGGGCAAAGAACACCAGGGCCAAGGCGCCTGTGGCGCCTATGCAAATGAGCGCGTCTTTCCACTGCGGCCATGCGTCATTAACATGGAGCGAAAGGAGCACGCACACAGTTAGGAGTAAGAAATAGGTGGGAAAGTCCCACGAATTCAGAAAGTAGAGGCCGCCGAAGATGATGGCACTGAGCACGACACGACTGACTCGCGGAATCGTAAGTATCGTGAGGATGGCCCCCCACTTTCGTGGGAATGACTGGGGCAGAGGTGCATAGTCAGGCCTAGCGTACCAGGTGAACGCCGTAAAGATCGCTAGCAGGGCAAATGGCAGTGCCATGACGTGCGGGTGCATGTCGCCCAAGATGAAGCTGAATGCCGGGAATTCATTAATCGTGTAGTCAAGCAGCGTCTCGCCTTCCACGCGCTGGACCACACGGGTTGCATTCCAGCCAATGCCAGACCAAAAGCCAATGCCAGACTGAAAGCTCATGCGGAGAAATTCGGGTTCGGTAATGGCCTTCCAGATTGTAAAGAGGTTTCCGATGAAGAGGAGCAGGAACACGGCAAAGAGACCGGTGAGCGTTCCTGTGCGCGGCTCTGTGACTCCGCCGGCAGCCTGGAAGCGCTTGACCAGGCTGTAGCCTATGCCGTAGGCTCCCAGTCCGCTCAGGGCGAAGAAGAGCGCCAGCGCCAGGTTGTACGTGATAGCCGAGGGGATTCCGGTAAGGCGCGTGAGAAACGCCACCATGAGGTAGCCGAAGTAGTAGTAGTTGATGGAAAGTCCTGCGGCCCACGCATCATGAGGAGGCAGAGACGACGATTGGAGAATACTATTTACCATCATGAAGTCCATGAACTTCTCGGTGCCCATGAGCTCGGGAGCATACTGACGCAGCACCGCGTATCCACACAGGAGAACGAAGAACAGGACTTCCACTACATACAGTTGATGCCCCACGGCCTCCCGTGCGTCTTTCAGGCGCCAGCGAAAGTGCCGCACAGTGACCGCCGAGAGTGCGCCGAGGAGGACGAGGACGACAATCAGCGCCCACAGCGTGTTGGGCAGGATTCGCAGCGACATCAGGAACCAACCGAGGAAGCCAAAGAGAAGAATGCCGAACGTCTTCGCGAACGGGTATCCTCCCAAGGGCATGTGTCGGAAGAGCAGCCAAGTAAGCGGTAGTGTCACGAGGCTAATGGCCTGCACTGCAAGCCACCAAAGCAGAATGTACCCTAGGGTTGTCACCGGTGTTGCTTCACTCTCACCAGAGGAGGCAGGATTTGCTTGCTATAATGCGCCAGCCACCCAGGCCACGCCGCGCTTCAAGAGTGTTGACGCGCCCGGATACTGCAGGGCGGCTCGATCGTGGCCCAAGAGCAGCGTGCACACGCGCGTCTGAGGATGTTCGACCACCCACAAGAGAGGCTGCACATTCCCATTCAGCGTGGCATGGGCAAGAAGATGCGCCTGAGGCGTCAGTTGAATGTTGGCATAAAGCTCATCACGCACGGCAAAGTCCACCATGCGGGCCGTGATTGGGTGGGCAGAGTCGTCTATATGCACGGCGAATGGGCCGTAGGGCGGATGGTAGAAGTCCGGCGTGGGCGAGCCGCCAATTAGCTGCGTGTAGTCTTCCCAACCGCGAAAGCTCAATACACCCGCATGCAGGACGAGTAGTCCTTTTCCCCGAGACAACGCTTCGCGAAGGGCTGCTTCTCTGCTCTGCGGCCAGCGCGCATCCTTTGTGTTGAGATAGAGCAAGAACGCATCGTAGGCATCGATGGCAGGGGTCTCGAGAATGCTGGTGTCCTCGGTCAGTGATACCTTCACGTCGCCAGACACTTCTAAGTGGTCTGCGACGTACGCGGCAACGTCCCTCGGCTGATGCGCCGGGTTAGGTCCGCCGAGGAGCAGGATGTTTTTCATCGCTGTATGCCAATTCCCAAGTTGGAGTTCGCGGCCGTACGGCTTCCTTATTCCATCTTATATCGTTTCGCGGGAATTTGTGCAGGCATACGGTCGCGCAGAGAATGGTCTGGGCCAGGGCAGGCGCGAAACCACATGGTCGGGCAATGGGCATAGGAACCGCAAGTGGAGCAGCAAGATGGCACCACTTTTCTCCGGTGGGTTGGACTGCTCACTTTTCACGATGTGGCGAGCACTGCAGCAGACTCTTCCACGACTGAAAAGGCGCTGTCGAGAATATCGAGGGCATGATCGGCTTGCGCCAGCGTGATGACTAATGGGGGCTGGAAGCGCAGCACGTTGCCATAGAATCCGCCACAGCCTATGAGGAGGCCCGCTTTCCGGCACTCTTCTTGTACTTGCTTCGCCTCGTCCGGCGCCGGATTCTTGGTTTCGCGGTCGGTTACGAGTTCGATACCGATCATTAGGCCCTTGCCGCGCACGTCGCCCATGAGAGGATGGTCGTCCTGCAACGATGAGAGTGAGTTCAGTACGTGCTGCCCGAGATACCGAGCGTGCGCCGGCAGATCTTCGCGTTCCAGGAAAGCAATGGTTGCTATTGCTGCCGCTGCCGATACGAGATTGCCGCCAAACGTACTGAAGTGGTCGCCGGGCAGAAATGACTCCCCGATTTCCCGCCGCGTGGTGAAGGCGCTGAGCGGAAAGCCGTTGGCAATGCCTTTTGCCGACGTAAGAATGTCCGGCTCGACACCGATTTCTTCGCTGGCAAACATCGTCCCGGTGCGCCCATAGCTTGTCTGCACTTCGTCAGAGATGAAGAGCGCATCGTTTCGTGCGACGATGCGCGACACTTTTGGAAAGTACTCGGGTGGCGGCACAATGATGCCGGCTTCACCCATTACCGGCTCCGCAATCATCGCCGCGACATTGCCGGAGGTCTGAGTCTCGAAAACTCGTTCGACTTCTTCGGCGCAGGCCACGTTGCAGGAGGGGTAGGTGAGGTGGAGCGGGCAGCGATAGCAGTAAGGTGCCGGTGCGATGGCAACACCCGATGCCATCGGTCCGGCGCGGCGCTTGCGGCGGGCGTTGCCGCCGAGGCTTAACGTACCAAGGGTGCGACCATGGAACGAGTACTGCAAGGAGATGAACTCGTTGCGGTCGGTGTACGTCTTTGCAATGCGCAGCGCGCCTTCCACAGCTTCAGCGCCGCTATTGCCAAAGAAGGATTGCTCCAGCCGTCCGGGCGTAATTTCAGCCAGCTTCTCCGCCAGATCGGCCACAGCGGGGGCGTAGTAAAGGTAGCTCCCGACGTGCACGTGGCGGTCCATGGCAGTTTTGGCGGCGGCGAGGATTTCAGGATTGCTGTGCCCGGCATTCACCACGGAGTAGCCCGCGAATCCATCCAAGTATGTTGTGCCGTCCGCGGCCGTAATTGTTGCCCCTTGGGCATGGGAGACCTCAACGGGCGGCATAGCGGCCGCGTGGCTTGTTACTACATATTTCTCGTACTTCTGTTTGGTATCCATGGCCCTTCTCCCCAAGCTACACAGGCAATTGGTCTCACGTCAGAGTCTTGCGGCGATTGCTGCTAGTATAGCGTACCGTACAGGAAACATCAGTGGACACTATCAGATTCTCGCGTACGTTTGGCGGAGACAGTAGCCGCGATGCGCAAACTAACGCTTGCCGTATGCGTCGTCTAGCTCTTGTGGCAAACTGTCAGCGACATCAAATGATAGCAGGCAGGGTCTTGGGAAAACTAGCTGAAGTGAGGTTACTTGATCTTCTTGGAGTTGTCTTTAACCTCTTTGTAGACCAGTCTTGGGGTAAATTCGGGGTCAACCATGCGGAAGTAGTACTCAGAGGACGTAGGAGGAATGTCGCCTACTTGCCGCAGGTACCAGATGCAGAAGACGCCGGCCCACGGCCAGTGGGAGCGGCCGTACTTCACGCCTTCAACGGTCCACGCTGCCTGTTCTTCCTCCTCTACGCGCCGCCATATCAGCTTTTCGGCAGCCATTTCAGGAGGTGAAGCGTTCCAGCCATACTCATTGAACCAGACCGCTTTGCCTTCGTCACCGTTGCGCTCCATTACTTCTCGCAGGAGCTCGACACGGCGAAAATTGAGGACGTTTGGGTCGGGCTCCGCGGTCGGAGGAAACTCGAGTCCATAGGCGTTCGACGACATGATGTCGAAATAGTCGCCGGCGCCATGCTGATACATCTCTTCAAGGAAGTCTAGCTCAACCATGGCGCGTGGGGATCGTTCCAAGGTGATGGCGAGCGGGGCTGTCAGCACCCTGATGGAGGGATCCACTTCCTTTATGCGCTGGTACCCGGTGCGCAGGAGATCCACGTAGCTTTTAGGGTCCGGGGGACTGCCCCATTCATGCGCAAGGTTGGGTTCGTTCCAGAGCTGATAGTGGGAAATGCGCCCTTTGTAGCGTTCTGCCAGTGCGGCAAGAAAGTCGCCAAAGTCAGCAAAGTTTTCCGGTGGAGCTTCTGGCGGCGCGCCGTCTTTCCGTGCCCAGACCGGGCTGCGGTCAATGCGGATGATCAATTTGAGGCCAAATTGCTCCGCAAGATCCACAATCTCGTCGTACTTTTGCCACGTCGGTTTTTGCCACGTTTGATCGAAGAATTCGCCTTTTTGGCTCTGTTCGATTTCTTCCCAGGGAAATTGCTGCTTGATCCACACGATGCCGGCGTCTCGAGCCATCTCGAGGGTCTTCTCTTTCTTCCAAGTCTCAACCTCTTTGTGGAGAAATGCGTTAGCGCCCCACGGATTGACTTGTGCTTCCGGAATCGTGCGGACGATTTCCGGCTCATCCTCGCCGCGAAACGGGCCGCATGCGGCTGCAGCTAAGGTAGCCGCACTTGCCGCCAAGATGATTCTACGTCGCATTAGTCCCGCCACGCCTCACTTTCTTGCATATAGTCGAATGTAATGTGCAGCGCCTCACGTGGATCAACGGTGTCCGGTTGCAGGTCAAGCGTATACCACTGACATACTTCCCCAAGAAGCAGTCGGCGCAGCGCACTGCGAAGGGGTACATATCCCTCCCCTGGCGGCACAAAGAGCCCTGCGGCTGCCGCGCTTGGCAGGCTGCGCAATCCGAGATGGATATCGCTTGCTAACTGCTCGTCAAGGTCCCGCACGTAGCAATACGCTATCCGCCCCCCATGGCGCTGGATGAGAGCCATGGGATCTATGTCCATCAGGGCGAGGTGGCCTAAGTCAAGAGCTAGGCGTACGAGTTCCGGCTCGGTATCTTCAAGGAAACGCTCTATCTCATCCTCGGTCTCGATGAAGGAAGCGAGACGAGGACGAAACGCCACCTGGACACCGACAGACCGAATCATATCAGCCACACTCTGCACAGTGTCTACGAGGGTTGCATGATCGCTGGCTGAAAGTGAGTCGAAGCGGATTGCATTCGGCCAACCGGCGGTGGACATGCGCTCGTTGGAGCCCGGGACGGAGAGAATGCAGAATTGTGGTTCCAGGGCGGCGAGTCCGTCGAGCAATTGCGGCAAGGCCGGGCGATGAGTTGATGCTATGGCGCGGTCGTACCAGGGCTCGTGCAGTGTGAGAGCCGACAGCGCGACTCCTGTCTCTGTCAGCCGATCTTGAATTGCCATCAATGCCGGCAAGGTAGGGCCTCTTTGTTCCAATCCCTTGAACTGAGCAGCGCTGCATGCCTCTGCGATATCTTCGACCGGCGCCTCTTTCCAAAGCCCTGGAGCGCAGCTTAGCGGGGGTCCCACTGGTCACTTCCCTTCATAGTGCGGCCGCGGGTAGTACTGGCCGCCTTTCAGGTCAGAGACTGCTTCCGACGTTTCACTTGGTGTGTCGCACGTTACGTAGGAATTAGAACCATCGTGCGCCAGCGGCGAGGGCGCGGTATTTTCAGAGCCGGACGTGCGAGTACCGTTCGGCGGCGTGGCCATCTGAATAACCGGCACCAAATCTGAAAGTTCCGTAAATGTATCCGCTACGTCAATGAGCGCCATGGCCGTCATCTCTGCTAGCCCGACGACTTCGACGCGCACTCCCTTGAACTGAACCGCTTCCACCAGCCGGACGAAATCCCCGTCTCCGGAGACGAGCACCGCCGTTTCAATGTGTGGAGCAATCATGAGCATGTCGATTGCGAGTTCCACGTCGAGGTTTGCTTTGACGGTGCCGTCCGGGAAACGGCGAAGGTGTTTTGTAACAACCCGAAAACCGTGGCGCTTCATCCATGTCAAATAGCCTTGGGACTCGGGGTTCTGCGGATCTACACCAGCATAAGCAAAGGAACGCAACAAACGCCGGCCTTTTGTAAGAACTTCCACCATGCGCGTGTAGTCGACACGGATGCTAAGTTTGCGGGCCGCAAAGTACAGGTTTCCCAAGTCTAAGAAAAGAGCCACTTTCTCGAAATAAGGTGGAAACCCAAGCTGCTCCGTATCGACACTGGGACGGTCTAGGTGGTTTACATTCATTAGAAGCACCTCGTATTACAAACACGTTGGCTGGTATTGTTTTGGTTTGGGTACAGCATGGAGAGTGCGCAAGGTGGGTGGTTATACACAACACTACGTTGTGTATTCACTGAAGACTAGAAAGCAATCGGGTACTAGGCGTAAAGACCAGACATGAAGCGCAGGAAAAAAAGTTCAGGAGGTCAATTCACGAATGCGGGCGGGCCAAGTGGAGGAGTGACTTGCCAAGGCTCTCACCTAGGTTGTCCTGAACTGCGGCAACTTTCCTCAACTTATCGTTGTTCCAAGCCGCAATTCGAGAGTACGCTGGTGACTCAGGTTACTAGAGCACAATGTTAGGTTGGGTTATCTGCGAATCCTGGGAACGTGACGAAAAAACGGAAGCGAGAGGCTGAGATTGACTGCGAAAAAACAGTATAACAACGAGGAGAACAGAATGAGGGAGGTGTTTCTGCTCCAAATTAGTATAGCAGGGCCGAGAAGCAATAGCTAGTGGGATGACGTTCAACTCGTCACGTCAGCATCCCAGCCGGCTCCTGCGGCGGATGAAACTGTGATTGCAAGTGAGATTTTGCTTGCGTCGCTTGTGTGCTTCCCGGCATTCACTGTCGGCGGTCTTGCTACTGGGCTGCACGATTTTGGGATGTGCCTGAGACGGCCTCGTGCCCTCGGGGGGTTCTTTAATTGCCGAGATAGTAGTAGCCGGCCGGTACTCTACCAAACGGTTAGTTGTCTCAGTGCTATCGCTTCAGGGCCTGCGGCTCGCCATTAAGAAGGTATACTTAGAGTACGGTGCAGTTCAGTCAATCGAGGCGAGTTCTGTGGGCTACGATTGGCTGTGGCTATGGGTACAGGCACATGCATCTTGCGCGATGAGGGTCTGCTATCGCACGTAAGCGGACGGTAGTCCGATCGTTTGAGGTGACATAAATATGCACTTATATAGAGAGTATATTGCATGGAAAAGGTAGACTTGGTCGTCATTGGCACCGGGCCTGCCGGCCACCGCGCAGCAATTCAAGCAGCGAAGCTCGGCAAGTCGGTGGTTGCAATAGAGCGCCGACACTTCGTGGGTGGCAACTTAGTAAATGCCGGCTCTATCCCCAGCAAGACCTTGCGTCAGGCAGTGCTCTATCTCACCGGCTTCTTTGAGCGAAATATCTATGGGATCACGTACACGGTAAAGGAAAACATCACGATTGCCGATCTAATGTTTCGCTGTGAGCACGTGATTAAGAACGAGACCGACGTCTTAGAGTTGCAGCTCTCTCGCAACGGTGTGACGCCACTCTATGGAAATGCCGAATTCACCGGCCCTCACCAAGTCGTCGTCAACCTTGAAGACGGAAAGGCGGAAGAGGTAGAAGCGGATTACGTCATCATCGCAACAGGGAGCCGTCCGGCTCGCTCCGCCATGGTGCCCTTCAATGGCCGAACGATCATTGATACCGATGGAGTGTATATGCTTCAGGACCTCCCTAAACGTCTCGCAATCGTAGGTGCGGGTGTTATTGGAGTAGAGTATGCATGTATCTTTGCGGCGCTAGGCATAGATGTGACCCTCGTCGAGCAGCGCGATGAGATGCTTGACTTCATCGATGAAGAGATTCGGGAAGCGCTTTCCTACCACATGCGGGAAGCAGGTATTACGTTCCGATTTCGCGAAGAAGTAGCGGGAGTTAAGGACGAGGGACATCGCATTGTCGCCCGCACCCGCAGCCGCAAGACGATTACGGCCGATCATCTTCTCTATGCAGGTGGGCGCCAGGGGAACACTGATACACTCAACTTGGCCGCTGCCGGACTGGAGGCGGACAGACGGGGGCGCTTGAAAGTCAACGAACAGTTTCAAACCGAGGCCCCCCACATTTATGCCTGCGGCGACGTGATTGGTTTTCCGGCTTTGGCTGCGTCTTCTATGGAGCAAGGCAGGCTGGCTGCCCGCCACGCATTTGGTGAAGGCGGCTCCTTTAACTCAAACCTCTTCCCGTATGGGATATATACGATTCCGGAAACGTCGATGGTCGGACAGACCGAAAAAGAACTGAGCGAGGCCGGGATTCCCTATGAGATTGGTGTGGCCCGGTACCGCGAAATCGCACGCGGGCAAATCATCGGCGATTCGATTGGTCTGGTAAAGCTCCTCATTCACGCTGATGATAGGACCATTCTCGGTGTACATCTACTCGGTACCGGCGCTTCGGAATTAGTCCATATCGGACAAACGGCGATGGCGCTTGGCGGCACGCTCGACTTCTTTGTGGAAAACGTCTTCAACTATCCCACGCTCGCCGAGTGCTACAAAGTGGCGGCGCTCGATGCATACAATAAACTCGCCTAGGACCCTTTGGAGCTTAACTAGAATTCTTGCTGCCAACCAGAGGCAGCATGTGCTTACTCAGCTAGACCATGATATTGGTAACGTGTTTGAGCGCCGTGACCAAACGCGGTGCTAGTTGCGCTGGAGAGTTGCGCCTGACCGGCCTTAGCGATGAAGAGAGGGCACGTTCTTTGCTAAGCTGCTCAGGAACGCACGTGCCCCGGCGTGGGCCGCGTGAAGGCGCACCACGGGCTCTACAATCTGCTCTCGTGAAATCTCATCGGTTTGCGCTGCAATTCTAGCCACATGAGCCTGACCGCTTTGCAGCACGTCACGAAGCGCAGTGTTTGATCGGCGTACGATGCCCGCGAGCAAGAGAGTCAGGGCCAAGATAAGTACGCTGCTGAACAGCGCTTCGATGACAAGGATGAGGATCGCAATATCGCGCCAGTGTGCCAGCGTCATGCTCTCCTCACTGTTTGGCTTCCTCGAAGCGGGCGAGGAGCTCCTGTTCAGTGTCTTGCGCCGCCTGCGCGGCTTCGGTGCGCGCAATCTCAATCTGGCGGCGAATGCTCTCTCTGAATGTCTCGCCATTGCTAGGAGCCAGTAGTCCGCCAACTGCCATGCCAAGGGAAATTCCCAATGCAAAACCGACCGTAAACCCCAGCATTTGCCTGTGCTCCTTGCTCTAACTCTTCTTTTTGCGTGTTACGGCATCCGCCAACGTGCGCGCGAACCGCAAGATGCCGATGGTCTTGCCTGCGGCCTTGGCAGTGGGACGCACGACGGCCTCGCTTACAAACTGAGTCGTTCCCTTTATCGTATTGCTGGTCTCGGTGAGAGATCGAAGCAGCGGCTTGATCTCTTCCTGAATTGTGCCGGCAAGTCGTACAACCGACAGTACCAGAAAAAGAACTGAGAACGCCATGAGTGCTGAGACGAAGGCGAGTACAATGACCGCGATGTCGCGTATTTCGCTAAGACCCAAGTCCGCTATCCTTTCTCATCATCGTATTTCAGAAAGACGAAAGATTGAGACTACTATAGTATAGGCTCACCCACGGCGATTACGCATGCACCACTTGCAATGGCCGCCGGGGTGCACATGCGCTTTGTGTTTACCGTTGCTACTGATTAAAACTGCCTGCAGAAGCGCTGACGTTAGGTCTTCTGCGCAAGAAGGGAATGAGCCGCATTGCCCCCAAGCGCAAACCTCGGCGATAGAGCCGCCAACGGAGTCGTCCCCAGGCCTTAACCGTAGCGTTCTTTTGCTGTGAAGAGATGACTTGCGCACTATAGAGCGACTCCGCGTACGTAGCGCAGATCGTCCGCACCGCACTATCGGGAAAGCGTTTATCAGAAACCGAGTGCACGTCGTTGAGCAACCGGAAGCCGTATTCATGTGGGGTTAGCGCAGATGAGCCGGGTATACCTGCGAGCCCGCCGGCGCGCACGAGTTTCCGGTAGACGTGCCGCACCATTTGGTGGGGTTTCATGCGCCGCTCTTGCACAAAGTTATAGGAGAACCAACCTACTACGATAACGACCAGAACTACGAGCAGCGGGCGGAGATCGGGCAGATCAGGTACTTCCACGCCGAGTATGCTGGCTCCCGGAAGGCTCCCGCCGAGCACGGTGGCCGCGCCCGTAACCAAGAAATCCTCATCACCGAGCTCGTCATAAAACTCGTCGAGTTCAGGGTTCAGCGAGCCGCTAATCTCAGCGGCGAGAATGCCGCGGTCTATGGGTGTCTGGTTGGGGCTAGGCTCGAAGGGGATCCAACCAAGACCCGCGAAGTATACTTCCGGCCACGTATGCGCCTGTTTCTCGGTCACGACGAATCTTCGTTGCGCCACGTCGTACCGGCCTGTAGCGAAACCGACGGCCAGGCGGCTTGGAACTCCCACTGTGCGCAGCATGACTACCATGGTGCTGGCATAGTAGTCCGCATAGCCGCGCTTGGCCTCGAAGAGAAAGTAGTCAACCGCATCCTTGTCTGCAGGCGGCGGAGGGATGGCAATCGAATAGGGTATGCGCCGTAGAAACAGCTCGATCGCCAAGGCCTTCTCGTATTGTGATTCCTTCCCACGCACAACAGTCTTCGTCAAGTCCACCACGCGCTGCGGTAGCCTTGGCGATTGCATGTACCGACGAATTTCGTCGGGGACCTCGCCCTGGGCATTGAGCAGTTGATCTTCTGTTGCCGTAGTAACCAGGCTCTCCAAGGTATACTCAAGGTCAGGCACCGCAACGCGTCGCGCGCGCAATAGGTCGTAGTCTAGCGGAGTGTCCGAGGACGCTACCTGCACGCGGTACGGAATACTGATGCTCGTAGGAAAGTCCGGCGCAAAGACAATGTCGCTCGGACTATCCACAATGCGGAAGGCGAATGTTGCCGGCCGACGATAGCTCACCGGAGGCGGTGGAATAGGCTCCTCGTTGGCTCTCCGGTCGAGCAGCGTCCCGCTGGTGTTGTACCACGTATAGCCGGTATAGGCATCGAACGTGGCGCCACGCCAATAGCCGTTGAAGTTGCTCTCATCAGTTGTAACATACATGCGGTACGGTTGGCTGAAACGCCGCGGTCCGCTGAAGAGACGATTGTCAGAGCCCAAGATGAGACCTACGCCGGTCGGATTCTGGATGCCCGAGAAGAGGCGCTTTGTGGTGTTATCAATCTCGGCCCACTCACCGCCGAAGATTGTCCAAAACGTTTCTGAGATTGGATTGCTGCCGACGCGCGGTGCCATGGTTGCCATGAACGTAAGCGCCGTGGTCAAGATGACACTGGCAATCAGAACGTCCAGGCCAACTTCGGTGGCGTAGTCTAGTTTCTTCGATTCCCACCGCTTCTGCAGGGCATGGAGATTTAGGCGCACCATCAGCAAGAGCGTTGCAGCGAGAAAGAGCACGAACGGCCAACGCCCCTGGCCGGAGTACGCCAGATTTATCACCATTGCAACGCCGGGTACGAGCGCCGCGATGAGTATGTCGTTGTGGCGGTAGAATCCCCATGTCGCCACGTACCCGATGGCCCACCCAACGAGCGTGATCCAGAATACGAATACACCGTTGTCCTCAGAGTAGGTGCCTCGGGTGCCTGCTCGCGTCCAGTCGATCAAGCGAGCGCCGAAGTCACTCGCATTCGTGAAGAACGTGGTCGCTGCATCCAACAGAGGAATGGGCTGCGATACCCCGGCTCCACTGAGAAGACCGCCCAGGGCGCCAAGAATCCATGTGAACGTATTCAAGAGCAGCGCCAGGGCGTCCTGGAGTATGCGGTCTACCGGCGGGAGGGCTTCGCTCACGAGGAGAAAGCAGTAGATCAATCCAATTATGACACCGAGAATCCAGCCTCTTCGTGTGCTCCAGCTGGTATGGGCCGCCACGAAACCGACTGCCATGCCGATAGTGGCGGTGGAGAAAATGGCGTCTGTGCCGGTTGCCCACCCTGACTGATGGATCGCCCAGGAGCTGACGAGGACCATTGCAGCCAAAAGGAGCAGCGTCAGCCAGTTGCGAAGCAAGGTTTCAAGTATGCTCGGTTTTTCCTCGGCGGACATTTCGGAGTAATGGAAGTTCGCCATACTGCTATCCTGCAATTGTGTCATGTACCCGCCCCGTCGCGGTCGTTCCTACCGTCTGAGCGCGCCGTCGTATGTCTTCATCGCCCTTTTCCAAGGCGAGGGTACGGAACTGCTGCCCCCGTTCGATTTCAATATATGAAATTCCGGCGGCGCCAAGCGCGTTCTGCAAAGGAGCACTTGGCCTGGGGGTTCCGAAGGTTTCCGGCACTAGATGGAGAACTGTGGGCCGAATGCCTCTGCGGGATACATTAACCAAGATAGGCACCAACTCGGGGTCGGTGCTTGGAGTTATTACTATTAGGCTCATGCTGCCCCGAATCTGCGGTGCGACTTCAGACAAGACTTCCCCTACCTTGGGGGTGCCCTGGGCGCGAACGACAGCCAGAATTTCCATGATGCGCCACATGTGCTGGCTGCCCTTATTCGCGCGCAAAATTCGTTGCTCGTCGCCGTACGTGATCAACCCAATCGACTTCTGCTCGCGGATCAGCCGATAGACCAATGCCGCAGCCAGCTTGATCGTATATTCCTCTGTAGATTCATCTTCTTCACCTGCTTGAACAGACTGATCGAGGTCGAGCATGATCCAAGTGCTGCCGCCCGGCTCCATGTCGAATTCCTTCGTCTGCAGGCGGCCGCGTCGGGCCGTGGTGGGCCAGTGAATGACATGAAGCGCATCACCGGGCACGTACTCGCGCACGCTCGCCGCATCGGTGGTGAGGTGCAAAGCACGCCGCAGCGAGCGTGATTCACCGGTCTGGCGTCCCGTTGGCAGGGCAAGCCCCGGCACTTCAGTTATGGGTGGATAGACAAGAAACGTCGCTTCATCCGGCAGCACTTTGGTGGCGCGAAAGATGCCGAACGGGTCACCCGTATACACACGCAAAGGCCCTAGCCGGTAAAGACCGCGGCGGCTACACACAGCGCGCGACTTCCATTCACGGTGCTCGCGCGGCCCCAGCCCGGTGACGATGCCGGCCTCGTAGCCGGGCACGTCTGAGTGGTCGTTCACTTCCGCCCATAGCACCGGCAGCGCGCCAGAATTCTCTACGCGAAACGTCTCCACGATTTCATCGCCGAGGGTAGCCCACTTAGAGAGTAGGTGGCGCTCTACACTGAGATTGCGGATATTCCGAGTCGTCCAGAAATAGCTCAGGGCGATGAGGCCGAGCATGGCGTAGAGGAAGGAGTAGAGCACGTTGATGCCAGAGATCAGCGCGAGCAGCAAGATAGCGGCGGTCAGCACAAAGATGAGCGGCCGCTCCAGTTGGACCTGCACCGTCCCTCGCTCTGCCTGACGATCAGTGTCTAGCATTCAGCACCGCCTTTAACCCAAGCCCGGCAGCGATTCACGCCCTTCGTCTCACTATACCCCAACTCTTGGCAGGTCGCATGGCCTGCACAGACGATTCTCTACCGTGCCTTTCGCAGTGAGTTTCAATGCTGCGTTCGATCACGTTTGAGCGTTCACGTTTGCAGGCAACTTGGTATGCAAGGTGGTCTGCAGGGGGTGGCCCTGTGCTACGATTAAGGTAGG
Organism: Chloroflexota bacterium; assembly: GCA_965219505.1. Taxonomy (GTDB): domain Bacteria; phylum Chloroflexota; class UBA11872; order VXOZ01; family VXOZ01; genus VXOZ01. The sequence goes on from OZ244775.1 coordinate 706,139, forward strand.
ATTGTGGAGCACAAATCGTTGCCCTGTTTACGTGCATTCGAGATGCGTGTAGTACTGGCCGTCATTGCGTATGGACCTAGAAAGGACACTAAGACGTGGCCGACTTCGTCGCAGACGCCGTACATGAGGTTCTAGCCGGACTAGAGTCAATCGCCCAGCAAGACCCGGCAGTTTACCAATGGATTGTGAAAGAGCGACAGCGCCAGGAAGACCACCTGGAACTCATCGCCTCTGAGAACTATACGAGCGCTGCAGTTCGCGAGGCGTGCGGCTCGATTCTCACGAACAAGTACGCCGAAGGCTACCCGGGACGCCGCTACTATGGCGGCTGCGAATTCGTGGATGAGATCGAGCAACTTGCGATTGACCGTGCTAGGGTGCTTTTCGGTGCTGAACACGCCAACGTGCAGCCATACTCCGGCTCCAATCCGAATTCTGCGGTTTACCTTTCCATGCTCGAGCCCGGAGATACGGTCATGGGCATGTCGCTGGCTCAAGGCGGACACTTGACCCATGGGCACCCTAGGAATTTCTCCGGCCTCGTCTATAACTTCGTGCCCTATGGGGTGAATCCGGACACGGAGCTCATTGATTACGATGAGATAGAGCGTATTGCGCATGAGTGCAATCCGCGCTTGATAGTCGGCGGCGCTACGGCCTATTCGCGTGTCATTGATTTTGCTCGCTTGCGGAAAATCGCCGATGGCGTCAGTGCACTTTTTATGGTTGACATGGCGCACATAGCGGGTCTGGTCGCCACAGGACTCCATCCGAGCCCGGTGCCCCACGCGCACTTCGTAACCTCATCCACGCATAAGACGCTGCGCGGGCCTCGCGGCGGGCTCATCCTATGCCAAGAGGAGTTTGCCAAGAAGGTGGATAGCGCCATATTCCCGGGCTTGCAGGGCGGACCGTTCATGCACATCATGGCCGGCAAAGCGGTGGCCTTAGCGGAGGCGATGACGCCGGAATTCAAAGCCTACAGCGAGTCCGTCGTGCAGAATGCCCACGCGATCGCCGCAACTCTTTTGGAGAACGGCCTGCGCGTTGTCTCCGGCGGCACGGATAACCACCTCATGGTGGTGGACTTTGGCAAAGAGGGACCGTCCGGGAAGGTCGTCGAGGCAGCCTTGGCTAAGGCCAACATCACCGTGAACAAGAATACCGTGCCGCGCGAGACCCGCTCAGCATTCGTAACCAGCGGCATTCGCATTGGCTCGCCAGCGGTTACGACGCGCGGCATGGGCGTGCCGGAGATGCAACGCATCGGGGCCGGCTTGGCAGAGGTGGTCCATAATCGCAAGGACGCGGCCACGTTGCAACGGGTGCAGCAAGACGTGCTCGACCTCTGTGATGCGTTCCCGGCTCCGGTGTAGAGTTTGCTACGAGAGTGCGTGGGCCTGCGTTACTCGGATGCTGGTAAAAGCAATTTGCTAGACAGGCATTGAGAAAAACCCTGGAGGCTGCTTTCAAAGTTGCCGTGTGCACTCTCATCCGTTCGCCCTGAGCTTGTCGAAGGGTGAACGGATTCTGTGGCGAATCCTAGCGCGCGCAACCATTCATGCTTCGACAGGCTCAGCACGAACGGCTGGGGTGGCTCAGGACGGTAGGAAAGTCTCAGCACGAACGGCTGGGGTGGCTCAGGACGGTTGGAAAGTCTCAGCACAGGTGGCCTTTGCGGACTCTAAAGGCCTTTTGCTGGCAGATGCGGTTCACGGGGTGTGCGGTTAGACACTACTGAACACGGCATATCGCTAAGGGCAACCTGTACGTCCGCTATTCTTCGTGGTGGTCTACGCGCGGGCCATACTCCAGATTACGGAGATCGTCCACCACTTCTGAGATTGCCTGACTCACCGTCTCCAGGATGCGCTCACCCTTCCAGGCGGTGCCAAGTGTTGGATCGCCGCCCGTGCCGTCTGCCGTCATCTTGCTCAAGTAGTCCACGTACTTCACCGGCGAGCCGCCCATGAGGTCGCGGTAATGCCATTTGGTGCGTATGCGGTAGTCCGCCTGTGCCTTGTCCATTTGCACTCGCGCCGGATCGAGCGCCAAATAGATCGAGGTCTCGAATTCACCGGCATGGTCCATGCCGCCGGGGTACTCTGATTCCCGCCACTGCGCCACGTCGTCTCTAGCCAAGTCCCAGTATGAAACAACCGCGCAGGCGGCCTTGGAGTGCAGCGTGGCAAGGCGGGCAGAAACCTGCAACAGCGGGTCATTGGAGGCGTGCCCGTTGACGAAGAGAATGATCGGAAAGCGGTGGTGCGCAAAGCTCACGGCAACATCGTAGCAGTAGTCGATGAAGTGCTGTGCTTGGACTGAGATCGTGCCCGGAAAATCCATGTTGTGCTCGTTGAAGCCATAGTGGATTGGCGGTGCACAGAGAAGCTTTTGCGGGGCGGCGTATGCCGCGCGCTCGCAAACGGCGAGCGCCGCGACGTTATCAGTGTCTATCGGCAGATGCGGGCCATGTTGCTCGATAGCCGCCACGGGCACCAAGACGGCCTTTTGCTCCCGAGCCGCCTGCCGCACTTCCGGCCAGGTGAGCTTTTCATAGCGCCATTCCGTCATGGGTTTCCTTTCCTTGCGCGCGCCGCGGGGAACTGCTTCCGGTCTAAGTATAAAGAAGCGTAGACTCTTGCGGTTGCTTAAGTCTATTGAGAGAGGCTACAGTTAACGCGAAATCAGTTGCGTTTCTAGTGAAGCGAAAGGAATACGGAATGAGAGATCGCATCCTGAGACGGACTTTCCTCGGTGGCGTTGGCGCGACCGCTGCGGGCGCATTGTTTGTAGCCTGCGGTCAGCCGGCCCCAATGGAATCCGCAGAAGCGCCAAAGGCTGAAGAGGCGCCAAAAGCAGAGGAAGCCAAGCCTGCGCCGGCCGAGGCTGTTGAGCTTGAAGTTTGGACAACCAGGCGGTGGGACCTCTCACAGGGCCTTGGCCTGGAGGTCAAGCAAGAAATTGAGGCCAAGGTGGAGGGCCTTACCGTCAAGGACCTGATTCCGGAAGGCAATCGCTTCACCATCTTGATTGCCGCGCAAGCAGCGAATGCGTCTCCTGACATCGGTCAGGTGGGAGTCTGGCAAAACCAGCAGGTGGCCGCCGGCGGCATCGTTGACAGCCTGGAAAGTTACTATGCTCAGTCACCGGTGATCAATAAGGACGACATCTGGCCGTCCTTGCGGATTGACATGGACCACAAGGGCCAGGTTTGGAGCATGCCCTTTGGCCCGGACGTGCGCTTCTTCTACATCCACGACAATCTCTACCTGGGTGCAGGCTTAGACCCGGAAAACCCGCCCGTGACGTGGACGGACGTGGAGGACGTGATATCCAAGTCATTCAAGGGCGGCAATACCATTGAGCAGGTAGCGTGGGGTCCGTTGTGGGCCAACCGTCACGTGTGGATGGTGCCGATGTGGCAGCTTGGCGGCGAGAACATCAACGAAGACCGCACCAAGATTACGCTCAACACCGAGGAAGGCCGCGAGGGCATGGCCTGGCTGAAGAAGGTGCACGACATGCAGGGCGGCTATGACGCGCTGCAGGAGTTCAAGGGCGATGAGAACGCCCGCGCACACTTCTACGCCAGCCGCCTGGCAAACCTCTATGACACCGGATCCATCCGGTTTGAGAGCATCGCCAAGGAAGCGCCGGACCTGGAGTATCATTGGGGTCACTGGCCCAAGCCCGCTGACGGTTTTAACCGCACGTACGGCGGCTGCCACACCTGGGTGCTGCCCGTGGGCGCGACCCACAAGGACTTGGGGTGGACGTTTATGGAGCACTTCGGCGTCGAGGACGTCAACATCCGCTGGGCCAAGCACTTCGACCGTCTCCCAATTCGCGTCGACACGTCGTATGGTGAGGCTTACCACGGCGGCGATCCGTTCGTCATTCACCAGGTTGACGTAATGGAAGGGCGGCGCTTTGTGATTTCGGCGCCCGGCGCTAACGAAATGCTGGGCATCATGAGCGGCGGCGTACCCGATATGCTTACCGGCAAGACCACCATCGAGGAAGGCTTGCGCAACACTGAGGCACAGGCGCAGACCGTGCTCGACGAGTGGCTTGCGCGCGAGTAGCGGCTGGGCAAGAGCCGAAATTACGACAGGTGAGAGGCTTACCCAGTTGAGTTACGTCGAAGGTAATGCGTACTTTACTAGCTCAATAGCCAGAGTAGGTGACTGCTTGAACGTAAGAGAGGCATCCGATTCTGCACTCTTAGGTGTTGGTGTTGGGTGCCTCTTCGCATTGCGGGCAATCTGTGGACATCAAGTCACAGATGGTACTACAAATGTGGCAATGCCAAACGAGCGCGTTTCGCTAGAGACATGAATTAGCGAAGTCTTCTCAATTCCTATGTGGCGCCTATCTTTTTCGATAACTAATCTTCTACCTCTTCGTACTCTTCAGCTTCAGGCAAAGTAACCGTATTCTCATCAAGCGCATGAATCTCAATCTTTGTTAGTGTCACTTCATTCACTAGGTTGAATACGGCTATGCAATTGACTTTGTCCCCTGGGTTAACTTCGCCGCATCCTAGTATTCGTTCACTCTCAAACTTGCGCCCAGCATCATCAATCCCGATGAGGGTCTCGGCACTGAACCATGAGGAAAACTCTCTGGCAGAATCACTGAGGTTTGTAAGAGTAAACCCAACGAGCGCCAATTTGTGCTCATCACTGCTTGGCTCAAAGCTGCTGTAATCTATCACTATCTCATCAGTCGTCTCCGCCAAGGCCGTTACTTCAATCCCATAGACTCCAACGCGGGCCGCGCTTTCGGTCGTGCTCATGCTGTCTTGAAGAGCAATGGTTTCATCAATCTCGATCGTGACTGGCACTTTCATCTGATAGTCTTTGCCATCATGAGTGAAAGTTACGACTGCGGTGCTCGTGACAGAGTCATTGAGTGTGATTGAAGATTTGTCATCGGAAAACACCAGTTCGACAATTTGCCTTGCTGTTTCGCTTTGCGCAAAAAGAGCTACTGGCGTAAGTAGCAAGAACAATACGAACAGGGCAAGTGACAGTCGAATAGATTTGCGCATATGTAAATTCCCTTACGATACTAAAGATGAGCATTTAATCGCGATACTCCAAGCGCACGGGCGAGGCTAGGGCAGACATGCGGTACCTTTTCTTGAAGGTCGTGTCTCGAATCCCGTAATCGCTTATCCAAAGTGTTGCATACTCATATTAGCAACATTTGCGAAAAGTGTGTCAAAGTTAAGAAAAGCAACAATACTGAAGACCTGCCGTCTTGATGAAGTCGGTAGCCATCCAGTGAATTGACAAGGTTGAGGGTTACCTATAGGGCGGCGGAAGTACTGTTACGGCGCGTACCAAATTGGGTAGGCGCACTTGGTTAGGAAATATGCCATGAGAGCTGAGGAATTCGATCCGAATCTGATCCGGTTGCCGCTGGACTACAAGGGCACGCCCGCGCTGGCGGAGATTCGCGTTACGGTGCCCAGCATTGTGCCGCCGGACGTGAGCAACGGCGAGTTTGCGATCGGCCTTGAACTGAGAGACAAGTGGGGCTTTCACTTACCCAAACAGAGCGCCCACCTGGAATTCTCTTTGGAAGGCGCAAGCGGCGAGGTTCCGGCAGCGGTGCCGATGCTGCCGGAGTACGATAGTCACCACGCAGTGCGCGGACATGTTGCAGAGAAGGACCGAGTGTTTCGTGTGCGCGTACGCGACCGTGAGACCGGCATCGAAGCCATTAGCAATCCCGGTTGGGCGCCGGCGTTTCTCTACAAGGGCGATCATAAGCTCTATTGGGGAGACTTGCACTGTCACCGCTTGGAAAACCCCAGCAAGAAGCGCACAGACCCCTTACTGTGGAGCTATGGACCTGCTACCGTCGATGAGGTATATCGATTTGCGCGCGATGTGGTGCACTTGGATTTTACGGCGCTCACGGACCACGACTACGCCCTGAGCACGGACGAATGGCGCGAGATACAAGAGGGCGCGGAGTTCTACAACCAGCCGGAGCGGTTCGTAACGCTGCTTGGCTACGAGTGGTCGTGGAACCGAGGGCCGGATGCGGACTGCGGCCACCGCAACGTCATCTTTCGCTTCGGCGACATGCCGCTTATATCCAGCAATTGGAAAGGCTCGAACACGCCGCAGGACCTTTTCAATATCTTTCGCAACATCTCCCGCACGGGCCGGGACATCCTCTCAATCCCGCACCACCCGGCGCGCCTGGGAAATCGCATCTGGCATAACTGGGAGACCATGGACCCGGACTTCGAGCGCCTCATGGAGGTGTTTAGCCATTGGGGGAGTAGCGAGCACGAGGGAGAACCCTTTGCGCTCAAGGGACGAAACGAACGCACGCAGTGGGACGATCCCCAAGCGGAGTATCCACCTTACGAGGCAACCGGTCACTTTCTGCAGGACGGACTGCGCCAGGGATTTCGCTTTGGCTTCGTTGGCGGCAGTGAGAGTCACGACGGCCGCGCCACGAGCAGCGTGCAGATCGCGCACCTGCCCATCAAGCTGACGACGTTCAACCACCACGCCGGCATGACGGGTCTCTGGTCGCGCCGCCGGGAGCGCGACGCCATGTTTAGTTCGCTCTGGAATCGCCGCGCCATTGGCACCACCGGCGTGCGCATCCTGCTTGATTTCGACGTGGACAATCAACCGATGGGCGAGACGGTACGCGTGCAAACGCCGCCGAAGCGGATGAATGTGCGTGTACACGGCACGGCGCCGCTTGCCAAAGTGGTGGTAGTGAAAAACAACCACGACTGGCACGTGGTGGAGAAGCCCGGCTGGGAGTGCGCTTTTACCTTGGACCAGCTCGACATGCCCCAAGACCGGGCAGACTGGTATTACGTGCGGGTAACGCAGGAAGACGGCGAGATGGCGTGGTCGAGCCCCATTTGGATCGAGGACGCGCGGCGGATATTCTAGGCCGACTGCGTCACCTGATTTCTCAGATACATGACTGCGCTTTCGCGGCAACTCAGTCCGTCATTCCCTCGAATGCGGAAATCCATCTTCTCCATATTGTGCGGTACCTGCGTGCTTGCGGCCTGGGAGTGCAATTCTGCGTAGGGGCGGTTCGCGAACCGCCCCTACGTCAGGCGATGAGCAAGAGCACCTTGCCGCATCCTGTGATACGATACCGCAGGGCTATAGTGTCAAATACTAGGCAATTCAAGCAGTGAGACGAAAGGCGGCAGCGAACTATGTCGGCGAATGCCAACGGACGGTTTCAGGTTAGTGCGGAAGGGCCGTTGCGGGTCGCGGAAACGGTCGCGTTGGAACTGCACTATTCGCCTCCTGCCGGCGGGTTGCACACCGGCGGCAATTTGTGGATGTTCTACGATATCCGTCAGTTTGGCGACCGCAGGCATGCATTTGATGCGTCAGGCGGCATCACCGTCGAGGGGCCGGCTGGCACTTCGTGGGAAGCGGAGGCGCTGGTTGACGGCGGCACGGTGCGTACGTTCGACATTCATTCCCCTGCGCCTGAATTCCTTCACAGTGTGCACGTGAAGTGTGTTGAAGGCACTGTGTCGGAGAATGAAGGGGTCACTATTCAACTTCGCAGCGTTCCCGAAGGTTTCTTGCTGCCGGTGAATGCCATCGACGCCTTCCGCTTCTGGTTGGTGGAAGACCCCTTGGGTGAGCTTACCCTCTACCACCCCGACCGCGATAAGTATCACTACTTCCTGCCGCGTGAGGCAGAACTCTCGGTGTTGGAGAGTAACCCGCTCACGATCACCGCCGCCGAACCGGCCGTACTGCAAGTGACCACGCCCTCTCTTGCCACGAGGGAGGCAATGACGCGGGTCGTCGTCACCGATAGGTTTGGCAATCCGGTACGCGATGCCGAGGGTGAGGTCTCTCTGCGGACTGCCAGCGGCGAGACAACGATGGCGCTCAACTCGTTCAGCGCCGTGGGAACGGTGCCGGTGCAGGGCCCTGCCGATCGTGTAACGGCGGAATATGGGGGCATTGAGGCCGTGAGCAATCCGGTGCGAGTCGATAGGGACACGGACCCTTTCACGCTCTATTGGGGAGACCCGCACGGCATGCTCTTCAACCAACGCCCCATCGTCGAACACTTCGCCTGGGGCAAGGACGTAAACGATCTCGATTTTGCGGGAGGGCAACTCTTTTCCTACAGCATATGTATTAGTGAGATCTGGGATGAATTGCAGGACGCGTGGGCGAAATATGACCTGCCGGGTGAATTCGTTGCATTGCCGTCGGCGGAATTCGCCACTGGGCCCGACGGCAGTCACCGTCACGGCTTCTTCCCGCAGATTGCCGGCCAGCCGCCGGTCTTCTGTGAAGACCGCCCCGCGGCGAACGATCCCAAGCTCCGCGCCCGATACCATCCCGATACCGTCTTCTGCCGCGATTATCAGGAATTCTACCGCGAAATGAAACGCCGGGGAGCGCTCATTCACGGTCACTTCCACACCCACTTCTACGTGCAAGAACACCTTGCCGAGATCTATCAGAAGCAGCAGACTGACGGGGTTACCGAGGAAGAGAAGATCAACCAATTCCTGATGCGGGGCCTAAAGCTTGGCATCGTTAGTGGCAGCGACACACACGACAATCGGCCCGCGAATCCCTATAAGGAGCCTGGACCGTCCGGTCCCGGAGGACTGACGGGTGTATGGGCGGAGCGGCTGGATCGCCCCACACTGTTCGATGCGCTCTTCAACCGGCGCTGCTACGCCACTACCGGCGTGCGCATCATCGTAGACTTTCGCGTGAACGATAATTGGATAGGTTCCACGGTAGAGTCCGACAGCTTCACGTTTACGGCGGACGTGGTCGGAACAGCAGACATCGAGCAGGTAGACCTGGTCGTAAATGGCGATACGGCCAGAAGCTACACGCCAAATCGACAGCACGTGCAGCTTGAGGGTGAGGTGCCGCTACGGTTCTCTCCAATCGGCGCAAACTACTGCTACCTGCGCGTGCGCCAGCATGACGGCAATCGCGCGTGGACGAGCCCAATTTGGCTGGAGACCATGGCGTAGGCGCCTTAAAAAAAGCACTTGAGGGCTTGGGTGTTGTCTTGCGGCGGGCGGCGTATTGTGTAACAGAGGGGGGGGATTGCGGCCGGGAACGGCGTGGCAGCAAGAGTTAGCTTGGATTCCCGCCCGCGCCGGAATGACGGCATGAACCAGTCCTGCTTGCCATTGTGGTCGTGGTAGAGAACAGCCGTGACTGGCACGCGGTGGGAAGCCCGGGCTGGGGCAGCGTCTTGAATTTGGGCGAAATCGAGTTTCCCCAAGACTGCGCGGACAGGCACTACGTGCACGTGACCCAGGCTGACGGTCAGGTGCCGGGGTCGAGCCCGAATTGGCGCGAGGACGCCCGCTGCGTATTCTCGTCTGCTTACTGCCAAGAGGTGTGTTTATGATACGATGCCGTAGCACAAGTGTACTGTGTATCCGTCACTTCAAATGGTAGAGCCCAAGGAGCATTGGTGATGTCTTTGGGGGTGAATGGGCGATTCCGGGTCAGTGTAGATGGTCCGCTGCGAGTTGCTGAAGCGGTCACGCTGCAGCTTCACTACACGCCGCCGGCGGGTGGCCTGCAGACGGGTGGGAATCTCTGGTTCTTCTTCGACATTCGCCAGCTTGACGAGTGGGTGCTTAACTTCGAGTCGCCAGAATCAATTGCGGTGTACGGGCCGGCGGGATCGGCATGGGAGGCCGAGGCGCTCGTTGGTGGCGGCGTGGTGCGGACGTTTGATATTCATTCCCCGGCGCCTGAATTTCTCCACGTGGTGCACGTGACGTGCGTTGAGGGCGCAGTGACGGCCGCAGAGAGTGTTACGGTGAAACTGCAGACTGCTCCTGACGGCTTCCTGCTACCCCGCAATGCCATCGACGCCTTTCGATTTTGGCTGGTCGAGGACCTGTCTGGCGAGCTCACGTTCTACCACCCGGAACGCGACAAACACCACTACTTCCTGCCGCGGAATACGGAACTATCCTTGCTGGAGAGCAATCCGCTCGCGATCAAGGAGGCTGAACCGGCGGCCCTGCAAGTAACCACGCCTTCTCACACCACGGGGCAGGCGACCACTCGCGTCGTCGTCACCGATAGGTTTGGCAATCCTGTGCGTGATGCCCAGGGAGAGGTGACCTTGCGTTCCGGCTGTGGCAAGACAACGGTCGCGCTTAATTCGTTTAGCGCCGAAGGGACGATACCCGTGCGGGGACTGGTAGACAGTGTCACGGCGTCGTATCGGGGCATCGAGGCCGAGAGCAACCCGGTGCGAGTCGCAGAAGAGCCGCCGCCCTTCTCGCTCTATTGGGGCGATCCCCACGGCATGCTCTTCAGCCAACGCCCCTTCGTCGAGCACTTCGCCTGGGGCAAAGATGTGAATGACCTGGACTTTGCCGGAGGCCAGTTGTTCTCCTACAGTATTTCTATCAAAGAAACTTGGGAAGCGCTTCAGGACGCGTGGCAGCAGTATGACCTACCTGGGGAATTCGTCGCGCTGCCTTCAGCGGAGTTCGGCACCACCCCCGACGGCAGTCACCGGCATGCCTTCTTCCCAGAGATTGCGGGACAGCCCCCGGTTTTCTGCGAAGATCGGCCCGCGGCCCACGATCCGAGACTCCAAGCGCGTTTCCACCCTGACACGGTCTTCTGCAACGACTATCAAGAGTTCTACCGCGAAATGAAACGCCGCGGAGCTCTAATGCACGGTCACTTCCATACACACTTCTACGTCCAAGAACATCTGGCGGAGATCTATCAGAAGCAGAGAACGGACGGCGAGGTGGAGGAAGAGAAGATCAACCAGTACCTGATGCAAGGCGTGAAGCTCGGCTTCGTGAGCGGGAGCGACACCCACGACAGCCGGCCTGCCAATCCCTACAAAGAACCGGGGCCGCTGGCTGGCGTGGCCGGGCTAACTGGCGTTTGGGCGGAACGGCTGGACAGACCGTCCATCTTCGATGCGCTCTTCAACCGGCGCTGCTACGCTACAAGCGGCGTGCGCATGATCGTTGATTTTCGCGTGAACGGCGCGTGGGTGGGTTCCACAGTGCAGGCGGACCGCTTTGGCTTTACGGCGGAGGTGGTGGGTACGGCGGATATCGAGCAGATAGACTTGGTGGTGAATGGCGACACGGCCAGAAGTTACACACCCAGTCAGCAGCACGTGCAATTGGAGGACGAGGTGCCGCTGCGGTTTTCTCCTATGGACGCCAACTATTGCTACCTGCGCGTGCGCCAGAACGACGGCAATCGCGCGTGGACGAGCCCAATCTGGCTGGAGCCACATTCATAGGCGAGACGTGATTTTTCCGGTCATGCTTCGACAGGCTCAGCACGAACGGATGTGGTCAAGCTCAGCACGAACGGATTTTGACAGGTTCAGCACGAATGGGAAGAGTACTCAAGCGGTGAAAAGCCATTCCGTTCGCCCTGAGCTTGTCGAAGGGTGAGTTTCCGAAGTTAAGCTTTCATTAGATTCCTTCTAGATAAGAATTCCATGGCTGACTTTGGGCGCATAACACAGTCCATGGTGGAGCAGCGGTTTGACGCACTGCTTGCCCTGGGCATGCGGAATTGTGCTTACTTGGCTGGAGCAGTCAGCGAGGGCCCGTGGCTCAACGAGCCGCAGGGATTGGCGCCATGGATGACGTGCCTCATACCTCCCGACCGGTCGTTTACCTTCGGCGGTCGACCCCGAGATACCGATTTGCCGGTAGAGGGTTTGTCGCCAGACAACTCGCGCGCGGCGCGCCTGACGGTGCTGGCGGATGAAATGCGCCAGCGGGGGCTGGCACGGGCACGTATCGGTCTGGACATGGACTTTGCCGCGGTGAGCGATCTGCAAAGGCTTGAAGAGCTGCTGCCGGAGGCCGCGTTTGTCTCCGCCGACTTGCTGCTGGCCGACGCGCGGGCGTGCAAAACGCCGCAGGAAATCAAGTGGCTGCGCAAGGCAATTGCCGCCTCTGAGGCCGGCTATAAAGAGATGCTGCGGGAAGTGCGCGTGGGCATGTCCTTTCAAGACCTCGTGACGGTATGGGCGAAAGCAGTGCTCGATAATGGCGCACTACCCATCAACACCTCGCCGGTGTCGTGGATGCTGCCCCACGCCGGTTCCAGCTCGCGGGATCAGCCGGACGCAGCGGTCATCCGCGGCCCCGGCGTGGTGGAAGCCGGACTAGTGTACCGCGTCGATCTTGCCGCCATTGCCGCCGGCTACTTTTCAGATCAGAAGTTCAATTTCTGCGTGGGCACGCCCCGCAAGGAGAGCTTGGCAGTTTGGCGGGAACACCGTGAGCGCCAACTCTTCATGGAAGAATTCGTGCGTCCGGGGAAGACCAAGCGCGAAGTATTCGATGCCTGCCAACGTGAGTTCAGCGATACGGAGGAGTACTCGTGGTGGATTCACGGCGTGGGCATGGATAAGCACGAGGAACCGTTGATAGGCAGCTTGCTGCCCGCCGCCGTTGACGTGCGGCCGGAGATTACGTTTGCTGAGAACAATGTGGTCTCGCTGGAATCTTCGTGGCTTGAGGAGGACATGTATGTGCTGAGGAGCGATGGGTTCGAGCGTCTGGGAACGATCCCGCAGGAAGTCGCTATTGTGTGAGTATAAAGACGGGATTCCGGCGCAAGTCGGAATCACCATGCCCTTATGTGGGGCAGATTAGGAGTTGAAGATGGCGGCCGCCTTCTTGACCCTACTTCCCGCGAATAGCTTGGCCTCGTGACTTTGATCCGGGGGAGGAATCTAGGGTGTGCGCGAAGAAGATGGATTCCCGCTTTCGCGGGAAAGACGGAGGTCAACCCCCAGTTCTAGTGGTAATCACGTTTGCAGGAGGAGGTAGAGATGGCTATTGCTGAGAAGCAGAGTGGTGTGCTGCCGGAGGGCGTGCGCGAGCCGTACGATTGGGCGCTCGATCAGATGCGGGTGCCGGAGGCCCATGCTATTACGCAGGGCAGCCCCGACGTTATTGTGGCGGTTATCGACCTGGGCTATAGATTCCATCCCGATCATGAGGGTCACCTGTGGGTGAACCCACGCCCCACGCGGGGCGACGTCCATGGTTGGGACTTTGCCGAGGAAGACGCCACACTCGAGTACGAAGGATCGCGCTCGGATACGATGTACCATCGCGGGCATCATGCGTTTGTTGTGGGAGAGGTAGCGGCAACCGCTCCCAAGTGTCCTATCATGATTCTGCGTGTGGGGTACGAGCCGCATCACCAAAAGAGTTGGCCGCGCGCCGTGCGCTATGCGGTTGATCACGGGGCCAAGGTGCTCGTGATGCCCCACGGCTACATCACGCTGAACCATGACGATGGCGTACCATTGTTCTACAAGGGTACTGACTTTAGCTATCCTTACGACAACATTGGGCTGATCGAGGCGCTTGACTACGCCTACCAATCGGGTTGTTTGGTTTTCAAAGGCACGGCCGACAATCGCGGACGCCGGGTAGCGACGGTAAATGCCGGTTTGGATAGCGTCTTCGCCGTCGGCTCGACGAACAAACACGACTTGGCGGCGAATATCGCAGCCTCGGCAGACTATGCGGAAGCGGCGACGCCCGGCGGCGAACGCGATACGGATGACCCTACGGATTCAATTTGGGGCACCGGCGGCGACCACGATTACATACCCTTCCAGGGCGGCTGCATGGCCTCAGCATTTGGTGGCGGAGTTGCGGCGCTGGCCTTCTCGCGCTTTCCGCACCTTTCCAATCGGGATATTCGTCAAATACTGCGCAATACGTCACAGGGCTCCGGCTGGGACCCCTTGCTCGGACATGGCATCTTCGATGCGTACCGGGCCGTTTCGCTCAGGCCGCAGGAGCTTTCACCAGGATTGCGCATTGACACGGCGTCTTCACAGGTGCGCCGAGACAATGGTCGGCTTGTGGCAGACATTGTCGTTGAGAATACCGGCGCTATTGATGTCACCCGGATGCTGACAGTTGCCTTTAACGGCGATCCCAAGTCGGCTGCCGATCCTGCGGCCGACCGCGAGGAATCGAATATCTTAATCCGGCGTCAAATCGGACATCTCATTGCGCCGGTGCCCGGTCTTGAGCGAGTCTCGGTATCGCTTGAACTGGAAGGGGACACGATGCCGGACGAGGTCTGGGTGCAAGTAAACCCGCTGGACCTTGGCATGGCGGGCGTCTACGATTCTGCGCGGATATCCTGAGTCTGAGACGCGCGAAGCGGGCGGAAAGGAGAGACGGCTTTTCGCCGGAGTGACGAAAAACCTGCCCCGAACTTGATACGGGTCTGGAGGCCAAGGGGCGAGGACTGAATGGGTTTCTGCTCCAAGTGTTGCATGAGGCCTTCTTTGCGCGGCATTGTGGCAGCAGACGCAGGTTGCAAACCTGCGCTACCGGAGCAAGACCGCCTCAAGTGGCTAGTCTCAAGGTATATGGAGAGAATCTCAGTCTAGCTTCCTTTAGCGATATGCTGGTAGGGACAAGTAGTACATGGAATGAATGAGGTACTATGCGCATCACATCCATAGAGATTGCACCGTGGAAAGACGACGCGACATTCGTCTATTCGGTGGTGTTTGACGAAGGCACCATCGATTGTCTGGCGAATGCGTTTCCCATCGGTCAGCAGTATGGCGTCCCCGGCGACGTGGCGGTGGTGGCGGGACAACTGGGTGAGAAGCGCCACGTAGAGCGCAGTTCGCTGAACGACTACTTCCACATGGGGCCGGAGCATCTGAGATTCCTCTTGTCACATGGCTGGAGCATAAGCAATCACAGCTTTTGCCATCCTCCTTTGCGCGACCCCGATAGCATTGATTTCAGGCAGGAGATTGTAGAGTCCTACCACATCTTGGAAGAGGCGCTCGGCCAACCGGCGCCGATTTTTTCCTCTTGGAATAGCTTCGAGGTCTACGACACGGTACGGGCGTGGGTGGAACGCGTGCCGGGCTATCTCGGTCTGACACGTGCTTCCAACGACGCTGAACACACAAACCCGCCGGATTTCGATCCATTCAGCATCTGGCGCAACCGCCTTTCCGAGGACGACGAAATAGAATACCTGCCTACGTGGCTCTCGCGTGGCGGGTTCGAGCCGGAGCGAGTGCAGGGACAGTGGCTGGTAGACGTCACGCACTTGGTACTTTACAAGACACCGCAGGGGCACAAGTGCATTTCACCGAGCGCGCTGGAGGGGCGATTCGATCAGATGCGCACGCAGTTCGGCGACAGGATGTGGGCCGCGAATCCAGACGACGTGGTGAGGTACACATATTTGCGGCGTCACTGTGACTCTACCGTCGGCCCAGAGTCGATCGATCATGCCACCATCACCGTGGAATTTCCTAATCTCCCGCCGCAGATTGAAGAAGGCGAGTTGACGTTCCTGGTTTCTTTCGCGGAAGACCCGGGCCCGGTGCAGGTGCAGGGGCCGGATGGAGCCGTGAGTGTCTCTCCGGCCGGCGAGCGGCGAATACGCTTTACCTGCAAGGTGCATGCCGGCGCGACTATTGACATTAGTTTAGTTCATGTATAATCAGAATCTGATAGAAGGATGACGGCATGAAATGGCTGCAAGCAGGAACGGCCTATCTCGATTGGCTTACCGTGGATCGTCCGGTAACGCGGGACTATGCCCAACACCAGGCGGAGAAGATGGTGGAGATGGGCGCCACCGTGCACCAATACATGGTGCAGGTCGGCGGCGCGGTTATCTACGATAGCAGCCTAGCGCCGCGTTCCCCGTGTCTCGACTTTGATCTCCTTGAAGCCCTTGTCGCAGAGAACCACAATCGTGGCAATAGGCTTATTGCGTGTTGGCTGGGAACGCTGCCCGGCAATGCCCTGCAGGCTCGCGAGCATCCCGACTGGATAGTACGCGGCCCGGATGGCAGCCCGTTCATATTGGTTTGTTATAATGGGCCGCTGCGTGACTTTGTCTTTGCGCAGGTGCGTGAAGTGCTGACCAACTATGCGGTAGACGGCATCTACTTCGATCAGTTGATGACGGGCTGTTATTGCGCGTATTGTCAGCAGCAGTTCACGGAAATCTACGGAAAGGAACTTTCGTTCTCAGCCGATACGCCCGCGAGCTATCGCTACGGTCACGTCTACTGGGGGAATCCTGACGAGCGGGAGTTGGAGGAATTCGCCAATGCCAAGCGGGTGGCTTTTCTTCGCAACGTACGCCACATCATCAATGAGACCCGTCCCAGTGCCGCACTCGTCGTAAACCACTTGGTAGGGCCCCAGGCCCGCTTGGGGCGGGGAATTGTCGACGGATTCCTGCCGGAAGTGGTTGCCGGGACCCGCACGGAAGGCGGTCACGGTTCGCGGGACACACTGGGGGCAATGGCCGACCGCACACTCACCGAACGGTACGGCCGCGCTCCCGCCTACGGTGAGGTGAAGTACGACAACTACACGCCACGCTCTGTGCCGCTCGCGCACGGCATTGTGCAGTCGGCGGCGGCAGTGGCAAACGGCAACCCGATAGTATTCCGCGATCAAGATGCGCTTGATACCGACCCGGAACCCAAGCGCCAGCGCATCATCGCGGCGCTGCGTGAGCTAAGCAAAGCCCATGCCTCTGCTGTGGATACGACGCCTATTCGCTACGCTGCGCTCCTGCACTCCCGCACCACGCAAACGCAGCGTGGTGAAGCGTATGACGCCAGCTTTTATGGCATGTACCGCTTGCTGTGCGAAGAGCACATTCCGTTCGCTATTGTTACCGAGGATGACATAGCTCGTGGTGAACTCAGCGACTATGCATGCCTGCTACTGGGCAATGCAGAGGTATTACCTACGGCGGTGGTGGCACAGGTGGAGCAATTCGTCACAGAGGGCGGCGGCCTGTTGGCCAGCTATCGCACCGGGCTGGGGACGGGCAGTCCGTCGGAGCCGAGATCAGATGGCACGGCTATCGATCCCTTGAGTGATCTCCTTGGCGTGACCCGCTTTGATACGTTGTCGCATCGCCATGAAGTAGCTGACCTCTCACCACACATCCCAGTACCGAGTCAGCATGCGAGCGACTTCTTCTATGGCAGAGTTCCCGACGACGTGCCCGCGTTTATGCGCGAATTGGCCAGCGTGCGACTGGACTTCGAAGCGCCTGTCGTGCAAGCGGAGCCGCTTACAGGCACTACGGTGGTTGCCGACGTGCTGGACTTTGATCAAGAGCTGATTAACGCTGCGTTCTTCAACCGCCGGATGCCCTTTGCGGGTGTTCCGCAGATGCCGTTAGCAACGGTACACGGCAACGTGGTCTATTTCGCCGCGCCCGTCGAGCGCGCAGCAGCAAGAGAATCCTGTGAAGAGTTGAATCAGTTGCTCGTCAAGTGTATTCGGCACGTGGGTGGAGCGTTACCATTCACTGTTGAGAACGCGCCGCCCACTGTCCTCGTCATGGGGCGAGAAGCGCCCACCGGCCAATGCGTGTTCTTCTTCGTCAATCTTTCCGCGACACCTACCAGTCGCGGTTATTTTCGCTACGTAGCGCCGGTGCATGACATCACACTGCATGTTCCTCTGCCGGACGACCGGACGGCGTCAGCACGGGACTTACACGGCAACGCGCTTGAGACCAATTACACAGACGGTACCCTAAGCGTGCGTCTCCCGCGGCTAGAATACTATGCGGCAGTCTGGATTGACCGTGGAAAACCGTAAGACTGTTACGTAACCGAACTCACCACACTGATAGGGGAATTGAACGATGCAAGAAACTCGTCGTGACGGACTTCCCGGTGTAGGATTGCTCGTCCTTTGGCTCGTGCTGCTGCTTGCAGACATTGCTGGATTTGTCGTCTTGATAGCAATGGAGTCCTTGCTGCTCGTCTTGCCGATCATCATTTTTTTCGCGCTTAAGATCGGCGTATTCGGGTTTTTCAAAGTTGCGCCCAATGAGGGAAAGGTACTCCAGCTATTTGGGGCGTACCGTGGCACGGCCCGCAAGCCCGGCTTGCGCTATACCAATCCGTTCTATAGTAAAGCCCGCATTTCGTTGCGCGTGCGTAATTTCGAGACCGGTCGGGTCAAGGTGAATGACCGCCGCGGCAACCCAATTGAGATTGCGGCCGTCGTTGTGTGGAAGGTGGTGGATACTGCCGAGGCCACGTTCCAAGTGGATGACTACGAGAATTACGTCCACGTGCAGAGCGAAGCCGCGGTGCGTAATCTGGCGACCGGCTACGCCTACGACGCGCATGAAGAAGAAGAGGTTAGCCTCGTCACCCACACCGCGGAGGTCTCCGACAAGCTTAAGAGTGAGATCCAAGAGCGACTGGAGCAAGCCGGCGTGGAGGTGCAGGAGGCGAGAGTCAGCCACCTGGCGTATGCGCCGGAAATCGCCGCCGCCATGCTGCGTCGCCAGCAGGCCGACGCCGTAATCGCCGCCCGCCAGAAGATTGTGGAAGGGGCCGTGGGGATGGTAGAAAACGCGCTTGGCATGCTGGCTGAACGCCAGGTTATCGAATTCGACAAGAAGAGCCGAGCGGCCTTGGTAAGCAACCTGCTCGTCGTCCTCACGAGCGAGAATGCCATTCAGCCCGTGGTCAACACCACCTCATCCAACCAATAGAGGAATTACGTGAGGAAAGACGGATGAAGGAACGCTTGCGGGACAAGACGCGAGATGAATTGACACTTGCACTGCACGCGCTGGGTATTGACGCCACGATGGCGGAGCGGGAACGACCGGAGGAGAAAATCCAGAATGCCTGGACGAACCGTTCCCAGGGAATCATCGACGTGCAGGAGGGGCCGATCCGGTGGGTAAACTGCCTGAAACAGGACGGCTCGCAGTATAGTCCGCCGCAATGGTGGACCGTATTCGGCATTCCGGACGAGCGACTCTTCACGGAGCAGCGCGCGGTCAAGATCAAAACGGCGCGTAGCAAGTCCTTCCCGCTGTTTGGGAAGGTAGTGAACGTCACGTGGAAGGGTGAAGACCACGCCACGCGGTTGATCAGTGTCCTTGCGAACGATCCGGCGGTGAAGTCCTTCGTCAAGAAAACGGGCGACGTGGAGATTGAAAGCCACGCAAGGGAGTTTCAGGGCTGGAGCGTGCAGGTCAACGGCAAATTCAAGGCAACGCAACAGCGTTGGGACACCGTGCAGAGGATTGCTGAACGCTTGCTTTCGTGCCCACAGCCCTAGTCCCGCTTGACCCGCCTATGGAGTCCATTGCGCCAGGTATGGCACTACCAGTCCGTTAGTGAACCGTCATCCCGGTGCAGCCGGGCGTGTTCCCAGTACTGATATGGATACTGTTTTGCCGCATCGGCGTTGAACTCGATGCCAATACCGGGCACGTCGGCGGGATAGAGATGTCCGGCCTCCACGCGGCACTGTATGGGAAAGATGTCCGTCATCGCGGGTGGCACCATCGAGAGTTCCTGGATGCCGAAATTGGGGATGCACATGTCGAGCTGCACGCTGGCGGCGGTGTTCACGGGTCCCAGAGGATTGTGCAAGGCCGAGTCGATGTAGTGCACCTCGCACATGGCGGCGATCTTCTTGCCTTCCGTTATGCCGCCGACGAGGCCGAGGTCGGCGCGCATGTAGTCGATCAGTTCGTTCTCGATGAGCTCGCGGAACTGCCACTTGGTGATGAGCTGTTCGCCGGTGGCGATGGGAACGCTCGTGTGGTGGCGCAGATTGGCGAACGATTGCGGGTTCTCCGAGCGAATGGGGTCTTCGATAAAGAAGGGGCGCAGCGGCTCAAGGCGTTTACATAACTGAATGGCCCACGTCGGATTGAGGCGCGTGTGCACGTCGAGGGCGATTTCAGTCTCGTGCCCCACGGTCTCACGCACCGCTTGAAACGCTTCCACCGCGTTGCACACCGACCGCGCCGGTTCGAGAATGTCACCCGGATCGGAAGGCAGACCGAAGCGCACCACTTCAAAGCCTTCATCCACGCGCGCTTGGGCGGCTTGCGCAAAGGACTCCGGGCCGTCGGTGCCGCCGCCGAAATGCGCGTAGCAACGCACCTTGTCGCGGGTCTTGCCGCCGAGCAGTTGGTAAGTTGGGACTTCTAGCGCCTTTCCTGCCAGGTCCCACAGGGCGATGTCGAGGGCGGAAATCGCCGCCGTGAGCACCGGGCCCGCGCGCCAAAAGTTGCCGCGGAAGTGGTCCTGCCAGATGTGCTCGATGCGTGAGGGGTCTTGGCCGATGAGCAGCGGGCGGTAATGCTCCACGGCCGCCGCGACCGCCTTGTCTTTACCGGAGCAGCCGGATTCGCCGATGCCGTACAGGCCGTTCTCCTCGGTGACGGTGACAAACGTGTAGTTGCGCGTGCCGTTATTTACGATGTGGGTCTGGACATCGCTGATTTTCATGGCTTACCTCCACTTCCAACGTGTTTATGCATAAAGAAACAGGCGGTTTCGGACATCGGGTCACATGCTAAGAGGCGGGGGACAAGCCCCCGCGCTACTCCTGATGGGGATTGAGCGGCATTGGAGCCGCGCCTTCCAAGTACTCCCGTAGCCGCTCCCACTGGGCGGATATCCAGTTGTGTTCAGGTGGTGACTGGGCGGCGGCCCAGAAGATGAGGGACGCTGCACGCGCGGCCATCAGAGCGGGGAGAGCCGCGCGCTCCACTTCCGAAAGTCTGCGGATCTCCTGGTAACCGTCGAGAAGCGCGACTCGATTTACAGCGTACCTCGGCTTGCCCCACGCCCCTGCCAGCACCACCGCGAGGTCGAAGGCGTAGTGTCCGAAACCGCAGTCGTCAAAGTCAATGAGGGCCGGCCGGTTGCCGTCGAACAGGATGTTGCTGAAGCTCGGATCGCCGTGAACGAGGCCGTATGCTGCGGCGTCTCGGCCGATTGCATCCTCCGCCTGCCGCAGTTCTTGCTTGGCTCGCGCCAGATCACACCTCAGCTTGGCATCGAGCTCCTGACGATCCCCGGCGAAGATACCGTCGGCGTCACAGCGTGGTCGCGTGAATCCGACCGGCGCCTGCCACCGCTCGGAGAAGAGGTGGAGCTTTGCAAGCATTGCTCCGACAAGCCCGAAGTGTTCCGGTGTCCGCTCGGCATTGGGGATCAGGCCGCCTTCAACCCAGGAGGCCACGGTCACGAAGCATACGCCGGGAGCTTCCCAAGCGTAGTGACCATCCGCCAGACGCAGTGGCCGGGGGCATGGGATCACGCTGTCCGCGGCAACCGCTGCCAGCCAACGCATTTCCGACTCCACTTCCGGGAGCTCACGGCGATCCGGTGCGTAGACGCGCAGGGAGTAAGCCTGGTCACCAACCGCGACGCGGAAGGACGCATTGACGAAGTCTTGCAGCACCTCGATTGAGGCACCATCGAGGCCATATTCAGTCAAAGCGGCACGAACGATTGCCGGATCAGTCATGCGGGTTTCTGCGCCACAGCAAGCAGATGACGGAGCTCCTCTCCTACTATCAAGGCTTGCTTCCATTCCTCGGAAAACATGTCCCTATGTCCTGGCAAACACCACATTCCGGGGCGGCATAAAATGTATGCACCATCTTTTCTGCTGTCAATTGAAGTGCTACGTGCATTCTCGCCTAGCGGTGCTCTTCCCCGGCCACCTCCATCGGATAGGTGTCGCCGCTGTAGGGGCAACCCTGGTGATTGACCCAGACCCCGGCCGCAGCCAGGGTGCCCACAAGAGACACCCCTACGGCGCTGGATTCCTGCGTGCGCGGGAATGACGAGGTAGGTTTTTGTGTCGGGGTGTGGTGAAGCGTGCCCCGGCCCCCTGGACTTCGGCTTCCGCCGCCGTGACGGTATCTCCATTATACTGCTCATCCTCCCATCCTGCATCCCTGATGCTGACAATCCCCTCGCTGTGCGCTCTGTGGCAACTCGGCCCCCAGGACGAATGCTCTGCTGAGAGCCACCAGGTGGGGCGACACCTCATGTACTGAGGAGCTACGACGACCTACCGGGGGAAACAGCTACGATCTCCCAACTACTCACCATCCCGGACCAGACCACTCCTGAATGGTTGACTAGCGTCCTCCTCCAAGGTGGGCAGTTCCCTCACGGCCACATGACCGACGTCCGCAGTCTCGTCTACCGAGCCAACATCCGCCTGGACGCTCTTCCATTTGCTCGTGCGCTACTCGGCCGATGCGCCGCCAACAGCACGGGAGCACCTGATCTTGAAGCTGTCCAAGCGACCGACCGCAAACCTTGGGACGCAGGAGCATTGCTCGTTATGCCATTCGCTTACAATAGCTTTCGCAGCCGTTCGAGGGCTTCCTGCAGCTTCTCGCGGCTGGTGGCGTAGGACATGCGCAGGTAGCCGTCGGCGAGGAAGGAAGACCCGGGGACGGTGGCGACGTGGGCTTCTTCCAGGAGGCGGTCGGCAACTGCCATGTCTTGCTCGTCGCCTTTGACTTGCGGGAAGGCGTAGAAGGCGCCGCCGGGCAGCGCGCAGGTATAGCCCACTTTACGCAGTCCCTCTACGAGAAGCGTGCGCCGCTCTCTGAACTCCGCCACCATCTCCCGCACGCAATCTTGCGGCCCGGTGAGCGCGGCGATGGCGGCCTTTTGCGCTGCTGAGGTCGGGTTGCTGGTTATCTGCGACATCAAGTCGTTGATGGCCTTGATGACGGGTTCCGGCCCGGCCACGTAGCCCAGACGCCAGCCCGTCATAGCGTAGGTCTTCGACACGGTATTTACGGTGATAACGTGGGCCTTCTCATCCGGTCCCATTGATGCGGGTGATAGGTGTTCGGCATCGCCATAGAGAAAGTGCTCGTACGTTTCGTCAGCGATGAAGTAGATGCCCCGCTCCACACACGCTCTTGCCAGTTTGCGTATTTCCACAGGATCAGCCACCTCGCCTGTGGGATTGCAGGGCGAATTGAGGAGAATGGCGCGGGTTTTGGCGGTAATGCGTTTCAGCAACGGCTCCGCCGTGATTGTGAATGGCGATGGTAGGGGGACGGTGACGGGCTCTCCCTGAGCCAGCTTGATCTGTTCGAGAAAGGTCGGCCAGGTGGGGGCGTGAACGATAACCTCATCACCGGCGTTGCAAATCGCCAGGAACACGTTGCAGACTGCCTGCTTGCCGCCAACGCAGGCGACCACCTCATTCGGGCTGTACGCGACGCCATTCTCACGGGAGAGCTTTTCCGCAATGGCCTCTTTGAGTTCGGGGATGCCACCGGCGGGGGTGTACTTGTTGAAACCGTCCTGTATCGCGGCAATGGCGGCCGCTTTGATGTGTTCCGGCGTATCAAAGTCCGGTTCGCCCACGGAGAGATTGATGACGTCTACACCCGACCGCACCATTGCTTTGGCCTTGGCATCCATTGCCATGGTAGGGGATGGAGTCAATTCCAATATGCGGACGGCTACGGCCTGCGCGGTGCTAGGGGGTGCCACGAGCGGATTGCCTCCAGATGCTAAGAGAAGGAAGAGAACTCAAGGTGATTATATAAACACTGGTCAGCATCCACAACGACATACCGATCCAAGGGTATTATTACTCGTTTGGAGTGAGGCCCACGCTTCGACAGGCTCAGCGCGAACGGCCAAATGTTCAGCCGCGCTTCGACAAGCTCAGCGCGAACGGCCAAATGTTCAGCCGCGCTTCGACAGGCTGAGCGCGAACGGTCAGATGTTCAGCCACGCTTCGACAAGCTCAGCGCGAACGGCCAAATGTTCAGCCAACTCTCGACAGGCTGAGCGTGAACGGTCAGATGTTCAGCCACATCACCGCGTGAAGAGAATATAGAGTACGTCGCCGTCTTGGACGATGTAGTCGCGGCCCTCTTGGCGCACCAACCCATGCTTGCGCGCATCGCCGTAACCGTCATTCTCGACCAATTGCTCCCATGCGATCACTTCCGCCCGCGCGAAGCCCCGTGCCATATCCGTGTGAATCTTCCCGGCGGCGTCTTGCGCTCTGGTGCCCAGTGGGATCGCCCAGGCGCGCACCTCTTTTTCGTTCATCGTGAAAAAGTGGATGAGTTCCAGCAATGCGTGGGACTCGCGCACGACTTGTGTTGCTCCCGCTTCATCGAGCCCCAACTCCTCGCGGAAAAGTGCGGCCTCTTCCGCTGTGAGTTGAGAGACCTCCATCTCCAGTTGCGCGTTGAGTGCCATGACTGTTGTCTGCGGGTGAGCGTATGCACTACGGACGTGCGCAACCAATTCAGCCGAGCGCTCCCACTGTTGCTCTGAGAGATTGAGGACTACCAGTGTAGGCTTGTTCGAGAGGAGTTGGAATCCTCGAATTGCCTGTTCCTCGTCTGCGCTGAGGTCGAGGGCTCGCACCGGAATGCCCTGTTCGAGAGCTTCTCCTATGCGCTCGAGGAGTGCTTGTTCTCTCTCAAGATGCTGCCGTTCCGCGGCGGGGGCGCTACGCATCTCCAGCGCAAGACGCGCCAAGCGGTTCTCTATGATTTGCAGATCGGGCAGAACGAGGTCCAAGTGGATGCTTTCAAGCTCATCGCTGGGGTTTTGGACACCATTGAATACCCCAAGAACCACGAGCAGGGCATCCACAGTGCGGAGCGTGCCTACCCAGGCGGCTTCCTTCTCCTGTCTACCGAAACCCGCCCCTGGAAAATCGAGGTACTGCACCTCGGTTGGAATGCATTGCTCGGGGCTAAAGAGGTTGCAGAGCGCCTCGAGGCGCGCATCGTGCAGATGTACGGTGGCAAGGGTTGGTTCCAGGCCGTGGGACGGGTGGCCGTGCTCCGCCGCGCCACCGGCAATGGCGTTGAAGACTGTGGACTTGCCTGAATACGGTAAACCGACGATGCCAATTTGCACCGGTATCTTTTCCTTAGACGACACCCTTGTATTGCGTTGGAAAGAACTGGCGGAAAGTTCCCTCTCCCACGGGACAGGGTTAGAGCCTGCTCCGTACGTGATATGGGGGTGAAGGCAAGTCCCGTCAATCCAGCCCTGTCCCGCCGCCGAAGCGGAGCAACGCAAGAGCCACAACTAGGCATAGCTGACCGTGAGAGCGAACTCTGCAGCCCGTTCCTTCTACCACGATACAGCGTTTGCCTGAAGATACAATGGTGCCAGGAGAGTGCGGCCGTCCTCTTACGCGTCCGTGTGGCCTGTTAGCACACGTCCACAGCCTGGCATCCGTAACGTATTGTATGGTGCTAGAACTCAAGCGACAACTGCGGTTGTGACAACTCAGGTTGTTTTGACAAGGTTGCTGCGCTATCATCGTTGTAGCAATTACGCTCAGGTAGAGCGAACGACAGACGGAGTGCGGCAGGGGCCTCTTAACCGGCATACCCGATGTAGCGCACGTCGTGCATACGGTTTTTCTTGTTTCAGTGATCCGAGTTGTACGCGAGTTCTTAGCGTTTGAAGGCGCCTAAGAACAAAGTGATTGGAGGAGTTGGCATGTTTGGATGGCGTGGACGCATCGGTCTGCTCGTACCGTCGGTAAACACGGTGGTGGAGCCGGAAGGCTGCGCGTTGCTGCCTGACGGATTCGCCGTTTATGCCACCCGCATGCGCAATTCCCGCTCTGACGCAGACGACATGGCGCAAATGTGCGCGCATGTCGATCGCGGCGTCGATGAGTTGCTCAGCGCGAACGTGGACGCAATTGCCTTTGCCTGCACTGCTGGCAGCTTCTTCGAGGGAACCGACGGTGAAGAGGCATTGCGTGATCGGCTACGCGGCGGGAGCCAGATCGAGGTGGTGACCACTGCCGGAGCAGTCGCCGGAGCCCTGCGCGCGCTGGACGCGCAGCGCGTTGCCATGGTGACACCGTATATCCCGGAACTCAATGACCTCGAGGTCAAGTTCCTGCAGGATTGGGGCTTTGACGTGGTGAGCCAGGCCGGCATGAGCATTCTGACGGCTTTCGACATCGGCATCGTGCCACTGGAAGAAACCTATCGCTTTGCCCGCGATCACGTAGCCTCCGATGCCGACGCACTTTTCATTAGCTGTACCAATCTCCGTACCTTGGACGTCATCCAGGCCCTTGAAGAAGACCTGGGCATTCCGGTTGTAACGAGCAACCAGGCGACGTACTGGCAGTGCCTGCGTGCCTTGGGGCATACTGCGGCGATATCCGGCTACGGGAAGTTGCTCGAGCTGTCTCCCGCGGCGCAGCCCGTGCCTGTGACCGTCTAGGCGATGCCTGTGGACTCATCATTGCGCGTCGGTGTTGACATTGGGGGTACCTTCACCGACCTCGTCTTCATGGACTCCCAGGGGCTCCGGGCGTGGACCAAGGTATCATCCACTGCTGATGACTTTGCTCAAGGCATTGTCCAGGGTCTCGATTCGCTCATTCTCGATACGAATGCCGAGAGCGTCGACATTGCCGAGGTCATCCACGCTACGACGGTGGCAACCAACGCTATTCTAGAACGCAAGGGCGCGCCCACGGGTCTCATTACAACCGCGGGCTTTCGCGACGTGCTGGAGATCCGGCGGTTACGTATGCCGCGGCTCTACGACCTGCACTGGGAGCCACCGAAGCCGTTGGTACCGCGCGCACTGCGCCGCGAAGTCATCGAGCGCATGGACACGCTGGGCGACGTGGTGCAAGGGCTCGACGAGGATAGCGTCCACGCCGCGATAGCACACTTGCTGAAGGCCGGTGTGCGTTCAATTGCAGTGTGTCTCATCAACGCCTACCGCAATCCGGTACACGAAGAACGCATCGGCGCGCTGCTGCATGCTGCGGCTCCTGACGTATTCGTGTCCCTTTCGTCGCACGTCCTCCCGGAAATCCGTGAATATGAGCGGACCAGTACGACCGTGATCAATGCGTACATTGCTCCCGTTATGCGCTCATACCTCAATCGACTCCAAGAGTCTTTTGATGAACGGCGCATCACTGCACCGGTATATATGATGCAGTCCGCCGGCGGTATGATGGGCGCCGCCAAAGCTGCGGAGCAGCCAATCCGCGTGATCGAGTCCGGCCCCGCTGCCGGTGTGATGGGCGCGCTATCGCTAGCGAACGCAATGGGCGCAGCTAACGCAATAACGCTCGACATGGGCGGCACGACGGCCAAGGCCTCGGTAATTGAGGACGGCCGCATCACGCGCACGAATGACTACGAGGTGGGCGGTGGCATCAGCCTGAGCGCGCGACTCCAAAGAGGCGCTGGCTATGCGCTGCGGGTGCCGGCAATCGATATCGCGGAAGTTGGCGCTGGCGGCGGCAGTATCGCGTGGATAGATCCGGCCGGCGGGCTCCGCGTCGGACCGAATAGCGCGGGTGCCGAGCCAGGCCCCGTGTGTTACTCCCTTGGCGGAGAAGAACCAACACTCACCGACGCCAATGTTGTCCTCGGCTTCCTAAATCCCACGCACTTTCTAGGTGGTGAATTGCCCATTGACGCTGCTCGCGCACGAACCGTGTTGGAGAATCGACTCGCAGCGCCGCTGGGCCTTGAGGTAGAAGACACCGCGCATGGCATTCATCGTATTGCCGTCTCCCACATGAGCCGCGCCGTGCGGGCAGTGACCGTAGAGCGCGGACGATCGCCCTCAGACTTTGTGCTGTTTGCCTTTGGCGGCAGCGGACCGCTGCATGCCGCCGAAATGGCACAGGAGCTAGGTGTAAAGCAGGTCGTGGTGCCGCCGTTTCCGGGACTGTTTAGCTCACTAGGTCTTTTGTGCGTGGACGTGTCTCAGCACGCCGTGCAGACCGTGCTGCTGCCGCTTGATACGGTGAGCGAAGACGAGATCAACCAGCAATACCTTGCGCTAGAGTCCCGTTTGGCCGCCGAGCTTGGTGTGGGCAGCGGCGTGCGACAAGATGGCGAATGGCAGCGCTTCGCGGACCTGCGCTATGCGGGACAGTCATTCGAACTCACCATCCCACTGCAGGAATCAATTCCGACGCTGATGCGGGAGGCGTTTGAGCGCGAGCACGAGCGCACATACGGGCACAAAGCCCCGGATGACCCCGTGGAGCTAGTCAATCTACGGGTAGAAGTGACGCTACCGCGTGAAGGAGCGCACCAATGGGGAGGGTCTTCGGCCGGTAAGGGATCTGTGGACGGTCCGCAAGAGCGGTCAGCGTATTTTGGCGCTGCAATTGGCAGGCGGACTGTGCCGTTGCTCGCGCGCGATGAAATTGGCACAGAAGATCAACCGGGACCATTGATAATTGAGGAATACGACACCACCGTTCTGGTGCCACCGCATTGCACTGTGAAACGAGATGCTTGGGACAACGTGGTGATCACTTTAGGAGAGGAGCAGCCGTGAGCCGAGAGTTCGACCCGGTAGAAACGGAAATCCTCAAGAACGCGCTGGAGTCGCTGGTTGACGAGATGGCGATGACTGTACTTCGTACGGCGTATTCGAACAATCTGAAGAACAGCATGGACTTCTCTACCGCGCTTTGCCAGCCGAGTGGCGAACTCATTGCCCAAGGCCTAACGCTGCCTCTGCACCTTGGCTCGGTGCCCCACGCTATCGAGAGCATCTTTGCGACGTTTGGCGATGACGTGCACCCCGGCGACGTCTACATGCTCAACGATCCCTATGCCGGGGGTACGCACCTACCTGACATCTACATCTTCAAGCCGGTATTCTTGCAGGGAGTGCTCGCGTGCTATTTGGTGTCAATTGCTCACCACGCAGACGTAGGCGGCATGGTGGCGGGAGGGAACGGTTGCGATGCCACTGAGATTTTTCAAGAAGGCATCCGCATCCCGCCGCTAAAGCTCTATTCCAAAGGCGAACCTAACGCAGCCGTGTTTGAGCTCATTCGGGCCAACGTGCGCGTGCCGCGCCTCGTGCTGGGGGATCTTCGCGCCCAGCTCTCTGCCTGCCACGTAGGTGAACGGCGCGTGGCTACCCTCTTTGCGCGTTACGGACACGAGGATCTCCAAGCAAGGTTTTCGGCGTTGCTCGACTATACGGAACGGCTCGCACGTCAGGCCATTGCCGATCTGCCAGATGGCGAATACGCATTTACTGACTACATTGACGACGACGGTTTTGATCCGGGACCGATTCCCATTGCCGTTGCCGTGCGAGTGCACGGCGACTCCATGACGGTAGACTTTGCCGGTACGTCGCCTCAGGTACGCGGCGGTATCAATTCGCCGATACCGTTTACGCGCTCGGCGGTCTATGCTTGCGTCCGCAGCCTTATGGGGGAGGAAATACCGAATAACGAGGGGTACTTTCGCCCGATCGAGGTGATTGCGCCCGCAAGCTCGGTTGTCAATCCCAGCATGCCCGCGCCGGTGGCGGCGCGAGGCCTTACCGGCTACCGGACCGCCAATGCCGTGATGGGTGCCCTGGCCAAGCTGGCGCCGGACCGCATTCCGGCTTGCGAGGTGGGAGGTGACACCGGTGTGAGTATCGGAGGTTACGACGATGACGGCAACCCGTTTGTCTACCTGGAGTTCCTCTTTGGCTCTTGGGGAGGCAAGCCCTGGAGCGACGGCACCGACGCTATGGCGAGCATAGTCGTAAACTTTTCGAACAACCCGGTGGAGGTGGTGGAAGCGGAATTACCCTTGCGCATCGAACGCTACGGCTATGTGCCGGACTCTGAAGGGGCCGGCAAATTCCGGGGCGGACTGGCGTTAGTGCGGGACTACCGCCTGCGCGAGCGGCGCGCGACGTTGCAACTGCGTTCGGATCGACATAAGACGGAAACCTACGGTCTTGCCGGTGGGCTGCCCGGCGCGCCCTCGCAGAACATCCTCAATCCGGATACGGAAGCTCGGGTACTAACGAGCAAGGCGACCGAGACGATATATGAGAACGACCTCTTCCGTCACATGGTTTCAGGAGCCGGCGGCTGGGGCAACCCGCTGGAGCGCGATCCAAGCTTGGTGCTGGACGACGTGCGCAATGAGAAGGTCTCCCGCGAGCGCGCCCGCGAGGTGTACGGGGTCGTGATAGCGTCTGATTACGAGGTCGACTGGGAAGCTACGGAACGTTGCCGCCGCGCTGAGGGCGCTGGCGATTCAGAAGTCGGCTGAAGGATCACGTTGATATCATCATAGACATGCGTGCTGCCTGCAGTCAGAATTCCTCATCCCTCGCAGCAAGGGGCGGCTGCATGAGACAGCGCGGGCTACACTTGCGACGCATCCGGTATCGGCCGGGCATTCTTGGCGGAACTCTATCCTCGTAGCCTCGCCATTCGGCTGAACTGAAACCAAATTGCGGCTACTCTTGTTCCTTGGTGTTCCGTGCTTGCATGAAGTAACCTTCAAGCAGACCCTCAATGCGAGATACCCTGTCTGAAAGTGCTGAAATGCGGGTCTCAAATCTCCAAAGCAAGCCCAGCCATGCTGCTGCTGCTACGATACTGGGCATCCATTCCGATAGCGTGTCCATCGTTCTCGATTCTCACTAATTGTCATCTATCTATAGGGTAACACAACAATCTAGCTTGCACGTTTCAGCTTGCCGTTTTCTTTCATGACTGACCGATTTTATCACGCAGATCTGCCACGGGGCTCTGTCCATGGCAGACCTGCGTCCGCCCCCTAAACAACACTTGAACGCAATAACAGCTTAGACTCCTGCCGGTGCTAGCTCAGAAAGACGATCGGCGTTGGCGATCACTTTGCGGAAGGCTGCGCCGACTTGCTCCACCCACTCCGGATTCGGGTCGACGGGTGTCTTGATCCAGAAGGCCGAGCCGTGGATGCGTTCGCTCACGGGCAGGTGCCCTCGCGGCCTGCGTACACGCGAGTCTGACGGCAAGTCTTTCCAGGGCCCGCCTACGCCATCGAGTGCGTAATCGTTGAAGAGCGGCTCAAGGTGCATCACGCCGTAGCCGAACGGCGTGATCTCTGACTTTGTCTGTACGCCTTCAGCGACCAACGCTTTAAGCATGGCATTTGCAGGCACGCCGATTGCCTCAGTGTCGAGCGTCCCGGCGTAGTGCACCAAGCCGCCCCGGATAGCTTTCGGATAAACCTTTTGGGGGTTCACACCAGGGATGGCGCTCAGCAGGGAGTCGAGCCGGTCGAACCACGCCCGGCGCTTCTCGTTCATTTCCGGCAGCCGCCGAAACTGAGCCCGCACCATGCCGATGGCGAGCGGGTTGGCGCGGTACTTCACGCCAAGACCCATGTTGCGCAGGTCCGCGAATTCGGCAGTTGACCAGAGCTTGCCGCACCGCCCGTACTGTCCCAGCGCCAGCATGCGGTCGTAGAGCGCGTCGTCATCGGTAACGGCGACACCGGCTTCGATGCCCGTCATCGCCTTACCCTTTTGCAGGCTGAAGCAACCGATGTGGCCGAACGAGCCCACCGGCTTGCCGTCCCAGGTCGCGCCATGGGCGTGTGAAGCGTCCTCGATGAGGACAATGTCGGTGCCGTCCACGATATCGCGGAATGCGTCGAGGTTTGCCGGATTGCCGTAGACGTGCGTGACGACGATGGCGCAGGTGCGGTCGGTGATCTTGCTCCTGGCGTCTGCCGGATCCGCGCAGAAGGTCTCCGGGTCCGCATCGCAGAACACTGGCGTGGCGCCGCAGTGCAGGATGGGGCTGATGCTCGCGTGCCATGTTACGGAGGGCACGATCACCTCTTTGCCGGCGTGTGCGCCAGCGGCGAAAATCGCGGAATGCAACGTGGCCGTGCCGTTGCACATGGCGAGGGCATGTTTGGTGCCAATGAACTCGCGCCACTCTTCCTCGAAGCGGTCTAACTCGGCGTAGGCGTCGCCAAAATCGTCCATGACCCGCAGTACGTACTCTTTTTCCAGATCGGTCACGCGCTCCCAGCGGTCGTCAATCGGTGCGGTCACTGCTTGCGGCCCGCCATCCAGAGCCAATGTGGACGTGGCGCTCAATGTCTTTGCCATGAAATTCCTCTTTCACAAATGATTAAAATGCTTGACTATCACTATTATGCATATTAGAATATCGTTGTCAAGCGTGTGGAGCTTTGTGGTAGTCACGGTTTCTCGTGAAAGGAGGGCCGACATGGCGGTCCAAGCACGACGAGGTAGAGATTTGTATGCCCTTACGCGGCGGGTTGTGCTCGGCGGGGCAGTGTTCGGTGGTACGGGCATGCTTCTCGCGGCATGTGGCGCGGCATCCACTGCACCTGCCGGGGAGTCAGCGCCAGCGGAGAAGGAGGCAGAATCCAAGGCGGAAATGGCCCCCAAGGCTGAACCCCAAGTGTTGCGAATCTCCAATTATCACAGTCCGGAGGATGCGCGCTGGACCGCGCTCTCCCAGACCTTTGCGGAGGGAGCTGAGGCCCTGGGTATTACGATTGAAACGCCGCAAGAGTATCGGGAGGTATGGCAGAAACGCACCACTGAGTTTGCTGCTGGCACGACGACGGTTGACATAACCTATAACCAGAATAACTGGGCACTGACCGGCGGGCTCAACGGCATGTTCGTTGAGAAGTTCCAACTGCTCAAGTCCAGCAACGTGCCGGTAGAGACCTACTTCGCGGCGGACATCGAGTCTTGGTCGTGGCGGGGTAAGCTCTATGCGCTGCCCTTCCAGTCGGGCGGCGAGGCGGTGATGTACAACAAGCACCTCTTCGACCAGAAGGGTATACCCTATCCGCACAAAGACTGGACCTATGATGAGTTCCTGGACGCCTGCGTCAAGCTCACCAATGCTGACGACAAGAAATGGGCAGCGTTCATCGGACAAAACGGTCTGCACTATATGGCAGGCACGTTTGTCTACAACTTTGGCGGCCAGTTGGTTAACGAGGACCGTTCAAAGGCCGTGTTCGGGGAAGACCAGAATGCGATCCGTGGCTTCCGCTTTGACGTGGACTTGCACATCAAGCATCGGGTTACACCGACGACCGAAGCTCGGCAGGCGCTTCCCACCGGTATACGTCCCATGGAAGCGGAGATGGTTGCAATGGAGTTCAACGGCATCTTCCGCCACAATACGATCAAGGCGCACATACCCCTGGTGGAGAAGCTCGACTTTGCACCGCCACCGCGCGGAGTGCGGCAGACGGCCAGTCTTGGCGGCAACGCCTATTCCATTCTCACCTTTTCAGATGTGCCGGACCTGGCCTGGGACTTTCTCATGTGGTTCCATTCGGAGGAGGGGCTGGTTGATTCGCCCCAGTTCGGTGCGATTGCATGGCCGCCGACGGTGTGGGCAAGCAAACACCCCAAGTGGCTTTCGCGATTTGAGGGTACGAAGGTGTTGGAAGTGGCAAACGTCTGGGAAACGGACGGCCATGATCGCCTAGTGACGCCCGAAACGAGCGAAGCCTGGCAGATTCTGCGTCGGGGGCATATTCTTGCGGCGTTGAGGGGTGAAATGGATGCTGCTGAGGCGATGCGCCTCTCCGCACAGGAATTGAACGAACTTTACAGCCGTCGCCCGGAGGAATGGCGGTAGTCGCATTTGGCGCCGGCTAAGAGTGCAGGTCACGGGACGGTGTTGCTCGCCCCTGCACTTCTTTGGCTGGAGTGGAGAAGATTCGGGCAGGTTTGAGACAGGCCTTGCCGTGCTCATTTCGGAGTTAGTAGACCTGGACTTGGTACTTTCGCGGGATTATGCTTCTTGTCATTCCGAGAGCAGCGTCGAACAGGGTTCGCGGAATCTAGGTAAACCCCTACTCTAGATTCTTCGTCGCGGAGTTTATCCTGAGCCTGCCGAAGGGCTCCTCAGAATGACAAAGTATCCGCTTTAAGCGTGGCTATAACCAGCGTGTTTCACATTTACGGTGTCTAAGTCCAGTCCTACTAGTTCCCGCTCATTTGGTTTTTTGCGTGCACAGCAGTTTGCCTAATCCAAGACCACCTAGGCCCTCCTGTCTAGACTGTAGTGACAAGAGGTGTGCGCTCGTCCAGCGCACACCTCTTGCTCTCGTTGGAAGAACAAATGGGCGGTATCAGCAGCCTTAGCGTGTTGCCTTGCGGCGGCTCCATTGCAAAATCAGCAGCGCGCCGAAGCCGATCAGGGCGAATGGCCACGTGAGATCGGATACAAACGAGGGCAGGAAGACATCGATGAGCATGAGCCCGCCGAGTGCGACCATACCGCCGCCAATCCAGGTGCGCCAGGCCGGTCGCGGAGCGGCGCGCTTCCGATGAATCAGCATCACCAAGCCGATGCCAAGCACGATCAGAGGGCCGACTATGTCATCTGAAAACCAGAATACGTTCAGGCTGTCCGCCAGGGTTAGGATGCTGAGTAAGACTAAACCACCACCAACCCAGGTGCGCCACGCCGGCCGCGGCTCCTTGCCGCTGCGATAGAAGAGTAAGAGCGCACCTATAACGAGGATTACCAGCGATTCAGGGGAGAACCAAAGGAAGTCTGCGTTTTCCGCGAGAACAATGAGGCCGACGGTTACAAGACCCGCGCCGAGCAAAGGCAACCAGCGGTGCTTTTGCTTGACCTTAGGCGCTGCGGTTTCTTGAGGTCGCTCTCTCTCCAGGTCCTCTTCCCTGATGCCGAGAATCTCATTCTCCAATTCCTGTTCTTGGGCGCGCTTGGCAGCAGCAGGATCAGTAGGGCGTGGCTCTCTGTTGAATGTTTCGCGCACACGGTCGCCGATTCGCTCCACCATCGGGTCTACGCGCTCTGCCACATCCTTGAATGTGTCGTCGGCAGCCGATGTTAACCGACCGCTTTCCGGCATCACCAGCCAAAAGATAGGGTAGGCGATCAGCGTTACGCCACCGCTAATAAGCGTGGCAACTACCCAGAGCACGCGCAAAAGGGTGGTATCCATGCCCAAGTACTCGGCAAGACCGCCGCACACACCGGCAAGCATGCGCTCGCCGCGGCTGCGTGTGAGGCGTCTCGTGTGCGCAAAGCCAGTATCCGCACCAGAGTATGCCGGCGCCTCCGGCATGACGATCCAAAAGGCAAGATAGGCAAAGATTGCCATGCCGCCAGAAAGAAAGACCGCAAGTATCCAGAGCAGACGAACGATGGTGGGATCCCAATCAATGTAATCTGCCAGACCTCCACAGACACCGGCGCACGTGCGATCGGTCCGGCTCCGCATGAGGCGCCGCACGGCGGGTTCTACGTTCTCTGCCATCGCTCACCCCTCCTCGTGGGTCAAGTCTAAACATGCTCTTTAGGATTATAAAACTCTTAGTAGCAATTAGTCAAGTATGTTAAAGAGGAAAATTGCAATTATCTGGTTTCTTCTGATTTGGCGAGCGGTGATTGAAACTAGGAATCAGGACGTCTCGCATGGGGAGGGATAGGTCGGCAACGTGCCGCATGGAGGGAGTGACCCCATCCGCTCCAACCTCGCCCGTTGGAACGACCTATATTTGAGCGTTCATCGGATTGTGCGGGGGGGGGGGGGGATGTGCCTAGAAGCAGCTTTCCGAGAGTAAATGCCGTTATCTGGAAGCGCTGGCGGCAATTGAATGCAGATGTGCGTCTCCAGGCAGCAGGCGAGCCCCAGCAAGAATCGCGCGCACCGTTTCATGCTGTGAGGGCGGGAGCGGAGCCAGCGGATGGCGTGGCTCGCCACCTTGGTAGCCGCAGAGAGTCATCGCTGCCTTGAGGCCGGCAACACCGAATCGGGACGTCACGGCTGCGTTTGGCGCCATGAGCCGGTATTGGAGTAAACGTGCCTCGTCCACTGCGCCTTGTTGAAAGAGATCGAACAATTGCACGCACTCGCGTGGCGCGAGATTCGCCAGCGCAGCTAACCCTCCGGTCGCGCCTACGCAGAGGGACGTAAAGAGAAAACTCGCCGAACCCGCCATTACGGCAAATTCTTCGCTCTGCGTCTGCCGAATTATTTCGGTGATCTGCACGATGTTGCCGGAGCTATCCTTCATGCCGATGATGCGCGGGTGTTGTGCCAGCGGCACCGCCACGTCCGGCCCCAGGTTGATACCGGTATTGGCGGGCATGTTGTAAATCAGAATCGGTAGGTCGGCTTGATCCGCCAGCGCTGCGTAGTAGTCGCGCAAGACATCCGGCGTGAGGGCGGACTTGTAGTAGGAAGGCGGCAGCACCAAGGCAGCCTGCGCCCCGTGCTCGGCGGCCTGCGTAATAAAGGCCACCGCTTGTTTCGTCGATTCGTAGCTCACACCAACGATGACCTGAGCGTCCGCATGGGCGTTTTCGACTACCGTTTCCAGGACTTGCAGCTTTTCCGATTCGGTAAGTGCAGGCAACTCTCCGTTGGAGCCGAGCGCAACGAAGCCGGTAAGGCCCGTAGATGCGAGTTGCCTGACGTTTTCCGCAAGGTAATCCAGCGCAACTTCCTGGTTGACAAAGGGCGTTGCCAGAGGTGGATAGATGCCGGTCAATTGCATGGGGCGGTCTCCTGATCGAAAGGGCTATTCACGGCCCAGTATAGACTGCGCGAGACCGGCAGACAAAGTCGTTCCTCTGCTTTGGGCAGAACACATCCATTCTTGCTGGGGAGGCTAGAAGCAAATCGCATCCTACACGTGCGGCAATTTTGTGATTCATCCGGTGACACGTACAATAGGCAGATAAGCGGCCGGCGCGGGTAGTGTCGGTGCATCCATACTATTGTGGCGAGCGCAGCGACGAAGGGAGCAATGTATCGTGACAGTTAGAATTGGGTTCATTGGGGTTGGCGGACGTTCCGTGCATGAAATGCGGGACCTGATTAAGATTCCCGAAGCCGAATTGACGGGGTTCTGCGACATTGATGAGTCGCGCTGCACGGCGGCGGTCGATACCCTCAACGGCGTCTTGCCTCCCGGCAGAAGTCCGATCCAACCCGGTATCTTTACCGACTATCGGGCGATGCTGGATGCGGTGGAGATGGATGCAGTCTACATCTCGCTGCCCACCTTTGCGCACGGCCAGCTTGACCACGACGTGATTGCGGCGGGCAAAGCAGTGTTGATCGAGAAGCCTATCGCAATCGAGCTTTCGGTGGCAAAAGAGATCTCGGCCCATATTGCCGAGACGGGAATCGTAAATGCCGTCGGCTATCAGATGCGGTATGCGCCATCCGTTGGGCAAACGCGTGCTTTGCTGGAAGGCGTGCAGATCGGGATGGTCATTGCCGTGCGTTGGGGCGGCTTGCCGGGCACGCCCTGGTGGCGGGTGCAGGAGCAGTCCGGCGGCATGCTCATAGAGCAGCATACGCATGGCATAGACTTGGTGCGCTACTTCGTGGGTGAGCCGGATACCATCTACGCCGCCGGCAACACCGTACTGCTTACGGATACGCCGAACCTCAACATCTTCGACGTGAATGCGGTCACCGTGCGTTTTCACAATGGCGCGGTGGGCATGATCGGCAACTCGCCGGCGGCAACGGCCGGCGTGCCGCCGAATGTTACCAACGTCCTCCATATTCTCGCCAAAGACCTTACGGTGACGGCGGGATTCAATAGCACGACGGTCTTGCGTCCGGGTCAAGAGCCTGAGACCATTACGTCCGATCGAGACTCTAACCTCTCGATGAATCAGGCATTTGTAGCAGCGGTGGCGAACAACACGCAGGAAGGCATCCTGTCACCCTACGACGACGCGCTGCGCTCGTTTGCGTTTACGTATGCCGGTCAGAAGTCGGCGGAACTTCGGCGTGAAGTACGGATCACCGATGATCTGGAAGTGGTGCCGCAATGAGAATCGGCACACGTACCGGATCAATTGGAGGCGACCCTGTGGATGCCCTGCCGCTGGCGGCCTCGTTGGGTTTCGCGGGAGTGGAGTTCTCCATCAGTGCGCGCGACCCAGACGGAAATGTGCTGGCGGAGAAGGCCGGTTGGGAGTTGCTCAAGCGCCAGTCGGCGGAGACGGGCGTGGCGGTCTGTTCGTTGTGCGTCGGCAATCTGGGACTGATGCTCACTGGTGATGACGCGGCGCGTGCCCAGGGCATTCGCGTGGCTACAGACACGATTGCTGCTGCTGCGGAACTTGACGGCCGGCTGATCCTTTGCGCCATGGATGCGCCGCCGGAGCAACCCTATGAGGAATCTTTTGCCCGCTGGGTGGATGGCTTCAGCGAGATCATGCCCGCGGCGGAACGTGCGGGTGTCGTCATGGCGCCGGAGAGCGTGGGCCGCACCCATCCGCAATCGGTAGATCGCTTTCGCCGCTTGGTCGCCGCCATCGATTCGCCGCAGATAGGTGTCTATTTCGATGTCGGCAATGCCCATACGCAAGGATTCGATCCCGCCGCCGATCTGCAAGCGCTTGGCGGCCTCGTCAGCCAAATCCACACCAAAGAACCGGACCAGATCCCGCTCATGGGCACCGGGCCGCTGGACTGGGACGCCATCTTTGCGGCGATCGCGGCGATAGGCTACGACGGCTGGCTGGTGCTGGAAACCGCTACCGGCGACGACGCGCATGCATCTGCGGTCTTTAACCGCGAGTTCTTGGAGCAACGCGTGGGCATAGTTTGACAGAATAAAGTAAGCCCGTTTTACCTGGAGAGTACCCCTTTGCCGTTCGTGCTGAGCTTGTCGAAGCATGAACGGCCGCGAGCGCGCTGGGTCTTGATGTTGCCATGGTTCCCCCTTCGACAGGCTCAGGGCGAACGGTGAGGGTTCGAGGGCGAACGGTAGCTATTGCTAGGAAGACTGGCGCGGTTCGTCGGGTTTGAAGATCTCGGCCAGCACCGGGCTTGGGCCCCACTCTGAGGCCAGGC
This sequence comes from Chloroflexota bacterium, assembly GCA_965219505.1. Lineage (GTDB taxonomy): Bacteria > Chloroflexota > UBA11872 > VXOZ01 > VXOZ01 > VXOZ01. The sequence continues at coordinate 744,667 of OZ244775.1, forward strand.
ACTCCATGTGAATCACGTCCCAATACTTTCCGCCCATGAAGTGGCTCTCGCGCCGGCGGCCGAACTCCTTGAAGCCGGCTTTCGTGTAGGCACGAATGCCGACGAGGTTGTATACGTGGACATGTAGCATCACGTTATGAAGACCCTGCACGGTGAACGCGAAGTCGAGCATGAGTTGCGTTGCTTCCGTGCCGTAGCCCTTGCCGCGCGCGTCCGGTTCGCCGATGGTGATGCCAAATAGGGCGGTGCGATTGCGACGGTCGATTTCGTGGAGACCGATGTTGCCAATGGGTAGTGCGGTGGCCTTTTCATAGATCGTAAAGGCTATGTCGGTGTTGCCGCGAGTGATCGCGCGCTCGTACCATTTTTCTTCCTGTTCCAAAGTAAGCGGTACTGGCATCGCGCCCAGCGTGCGTAGGGTGCGAAAGTCATTGAACCAACGCGTGTACAGTGGGACCAGGTCTTTGCGCAGCGGGCCGAGCGCGATCTTCTTACCCACAATGTTGAATAGCGGCGTTGCTTTGGATGAGTCTGTTTGTTGTTTCGTGTTCATTTGAGACCTACCTGCGTGAATGTTCTAGGTGGATGCATTGCACACTCCAGTTTAGTCGGTAAGACGGTGAAAATACCGTTCGTGCTGAGCTTTGCCTGTCCTGAGCTTGCCGAAGGATCGAAGTGCGAACGGCCGCGAAGGGGCTGAGATCTAGATTTTGACATAGCTCACCCTTCGACAGGCTTAGGGCGAACGGTACGGTGTCGCGGGCGAACGGCTGCCACGGCTAGGGTTTCGGGAGCGGTTCGTCGGGCTTGAAGATTTCGGCGAGCACGGGGCTTGGGCCCCACTCCGTCGCTAAGCATTCCATGTGGATTACGTCCCAGAGTTTGCCGCCCATGAATATGCTCTCGCGATGGCGTCCGAACTCCTGGAAGCCGGCTTTGGTGTAGGCGCGGATGCCCGCGGGGTTGTATTCGTGGACGGTTAGCATCACGTTGTGTAAGCCGAGTACCGTGAACGCATAGCCGAGCATCAGTTGCGCGGTTTCCGTGCCGTATCCCTTGCCGCGGGCGTCCGATTCGCCAATCGTGATGCCAAATTCAGCGGTGCGGTTGCGATAGTCAATGTCGTTGAGGCCGGTATTGCCGATGGGTCGCATGGTGTCCCGCGCGTACACGGTAAAGGCTATTTCGGTCTCGCCGCGCTGGATCACGCGCTCATACCACTTCTCTATCAGTTCCACCGCAAGCGGCACAGGCATTGCGCCCAGCGTACGGAGAGTATTGAAGTCGTTGTACCAGCGCGTATAGATGGGGATCAGGTCTTTGCGCAACGGGCCCAGCGCGACCTTCTCGCCCACGATGTTAACGAGCGGCAGCGTTGCTACAGGTGGTCTAGCTTGCTGTCTTGTGTCCATTTGAGACCTACTTGCTAACTCCCTGTGAGCCGGGATAACGCGCTTTCCTCTCTCCCCCATTTGGGGATTTGCGACTTCCGTTCGTTCTGAGCATTTCGAAGTACGAACGGTCGCTCTCGCAACAGCATTTAGAGGCGCCACTCGATTTTCGACCCTTGGTCAATCTCTAGTTCGGCAGAGTTTGGCAATAGTAACCATCTACCAGAGGTTCTTAGGGTACGTGCTAGAATAGCATATGTGAGTCCGCGTGGGGGCAATTGAGCGGCGGACTTTACAGATGGCTCGGTGCACGCCCGCGTACATGTCGATGATGGAAGACCAGAGCAGTGCGGCGCGCATCGTCAACAATAGAGCATTCAACCCACCGTTATCACAAGGGCTACTCTTGCCATCATGACAGCGATTTCCGTACAGAACCTCGCCAAATTCTATGAAGTCCACCAGAAGGAACCGGGTCTGGTCGGCTCGCTCAAGTCGTTTGTGCGGCGCAAGACCTATCCGGTAAAGGCAGTAGACGACATCTCGTTCTCCATCGAGAGCGGCGAGTTGGTCGGCTTCCTGGGTCCCAACGGCGCGGGCAAGACCACGACTCTCAAAGTGCTCTCCGGTCTGCTCTTTCCCACCGGCGGTGACGTATCGGTGCTGGGCTACACGCCGTGGCAGCGCAAGGCGGCGTTTCAGCGGCGCTTTGCCCTCGTTATGGGGCAAAAGAGTCAGATTTGGTGGGACCTGCCGCCCATGGAGACCTTCCTCATCAACAAAGAAATCTACGAGGTGCCTGAAGCGCAATTCCGGGAAACGCTGGATGAGCTCGTGCAGATCCTCGAACTAGAACAGGTCATCAACGTGCAGGCGCGCAAGCTCTCACTCGGCGAGCGCATGAAGTGCGAGTTGCTGGCCGCCTTGCTCCACCGGCCGCAGGTGCTCTTCCTGGACGAACCGACCATCGGTCTCGACGTGGTGATGCAGCAGAATATTCGCAATTTCGTGCGCGAGTACAATGCACGCTATGGTGCGACCGTCATCCTCACGAGCCACTACATGCGCGACGTGGAGGCGCTCTGTGACCGGGTGCTCATCATCGACCACGGGCATCTCGTCTTTGACGGCGACCTGGAAACGGTCGTGCGCCGCTACGCCGACTACAAGCTTCTCACCGTAACCTTTGCAACTCCTGTTTCGGAATCCGCATTGGCAACTTTCGGCGCTGTGGTCTCCTACCGGCCTCGCACCTGCACCTTGCGCATCGCCCGCGCTACCGTGCCGCAGGTTTCCGCCCAACTGCTGCAGGGCTATCCGGTGTTGGACTTGAACATCGTCGAGCCCGAGGTTGACGAGGTAATCCGTCAGTTCTTCTCCGGTGGGCGGCCCGCGCATGCTGAAACTGTTTCGTAAACTACGCGCGGCTCTTCTCTTTTCATGGCAAGATGCCCTCACGTATCGCGCCGAAGGCTTTGTGTGGTTTATCAACGACGCCGTTATACCGCTCGTGATGATTGCGTTCTGGCTGGCGGCGTACCGCACCGTAGATCGGGTTGGAGAGTATGCGGTCGAGGACATGGTGCACTACTACGTCATGTTCTTGGCCCTGAACACGATTCTGACGCCCTATCCAGAGGGGTACTCGAGCTACCTAATTCGAAATGGCACAATCTCTCTGCACCTTGTGCGGCCGTTTCCGTTCCAACTGTGGCTGCTCGCAGGTGAAGTTGCTGGAAGGGGCGTCCGGCTCTTTTTTCTCATTCCGCTCACTCTATTGATTGTCCTCATTCTTGGGCGGGGCCTGCTGGATGCATTCGCGCTCACATGGGAGACTGCGCCCATCCTGCTGGCAAGCATGGTGCTCTCTTTCTTGCTAAGCTACTGCCTCAAGCTGGCCATGGGCCTTTTGGCGTTTTGGATAGGTCGCGTGGATGGAATTGCCCAAGTGTATACCATAGTCATGATTTTTTTGGCTGGGAACATCATCCCTTTGGACTTGATGCCGGCGGCAGTGGAGCGCGTGACGTTCTTCCTGCCGTTTCGCTACCTCTACTTCTTCCCGGTGCAGTTGCTCCAGGGCCGGCTTGACTTTCTGTCTGCGCTCGGCGGACTTGCTATACAGGGCATGTGGTTGGTGCTGGCGTACCTGCTCATGCAGTGGGTGTTCGCCGCCGGGGTGCGCCGCTACGGCGCGTATGGAGGCTGAATGATGCAACGGTACGTGCGGCTCTACCTCGCCTTTGCCAGGAATTCCATCCTCGACTCGCTGGAATATCGGCTGAGTTTCACGGTCTGGAGCATTGCGACGGTCCTCCTAGCTGTAGTCTACGTGCTTTCGATCCAATTCATCTTCGCCCATGTGCAGTCAGTGGCTGGCTGGCGCATGGAGCAGATGCTGGTGCTGGCGGCCACCGTGATGATCGTAGACGGTATCGTGGAGTCGATCTTCGGCGAAAACATGAACGCGCTCTCCGGGCTTATCAATCGCGGGGAGCTCGATTTTGTGCTGAGCAAGCCGGTAAGCTCACGCTTCTACGTCTCAACACGGCGGTTTGATTGGGACCCGCTGGTACAGGTGGTTACTGGGTGCGCCGTACTATGGTACGCGATTGGGATGCTCGCGCAACCGATTGCATGGCACGGCGTGCTGCTCTACGTGGGGCTAATACTTTGCGCGAGCTTGATGGCCTATTCCCTCTGGTTCATGGTCGTGTCGGTCACGTTCTGGGCCGGTAGGCTCAATAACGTGGCGAATCTCTACTACAACTTCATTGAGATCGCCCGCGTGCCTACCGACGTCTTTCGCGGCGTGCTGCGCATTGGCCTGACGTTCGTGCTGCCGGTGGCCTTCATCGCCATGGTCCCCAGCCAAGCCCTCATGGGCCTGCTCAGCCCCGCCTTCGCCCTCGCCGCCTGCGCCATGACCGCCGCCCTCCTCATCCTCTCCCACCTCTTCTGGCGGCTGGCACTGACCAAGTACTCCAGCGCGAGTAGTTAGGCGAATTTGGAGTGCAGAAACTGTATCCAAAAATACGCGCGGTTTTCCTCGCTTTCTGGCAAGAGGCTTTGACATATCGCGCCGAAAGTCTTGTTTGGTTCATCGGCGGGACGATAATACCACTTGTCATGATCGCGCTCTGGCTGGCGGCGTACCGCACCGTGGATCGCATCGGCGACTACGCGGTCGCGGACATGGTGAATTACTACATCTTGTTCTTGGTGCTGAACACGCTGTTGACACCGCATCTGGAGTGGGCCATGGGTGAATCTATCCGCAGCGGCGCTTTCTCCATCCACCTTGTGCGTCCATTCCCCTATCATCTGTGGCAGCTTTCGGCTGAAGTCGCTTATAAGGGCGTGCGGGTGGTCTTTCTGGCGCCGATGCTGCTGCTCTTCTTTCTGCTGTTTGGGCAGGAGATGCTCGGCGGCTTCGCGCTCAGGTGGGAGATTGTGCCGATACTGCTGGCAAGCATGGTCTTGTCGTTCTTGCTGAACTACTGCCTCAAGCTATGCCTGGGGCTGTTGGCGTTTTGGGTGGGCCAGACGGCGGGCATCATCGAATCGTACGCGGTTGTGACGATGTTCTTGGCCGGAAGCATTGTTCCGCTGGACTTGATGCCGGAGGCGGTGGAGCGCGTGACGCACTTCCTGCCGTTTCGCTACCTTTACTTCTTCCAGGTGCAGTTGCTCCAGGGCCGGCTTGATTTTCTGTCCGCCCTTGGCGGTCTCGCGATACAGGCGGGGTGGTTGCTGGTGAGCTATCTGTTCGTGCAGTGGGTGTTTGCCGCCGGGGTGCGCCGCTACGGCGCCTACGGAGGGTAACGCATGCAACGCTACGCGCGGCTCTACGTGGCATTTGCCAAGAACTCCATCCTCAACGCGCTTGAGTATCGCCTAAGTTTCACTATCTGGAGCATCGCCACCATTTGCTACGCCATTGTGTACGTGGCCTCCATCCAATTCATTTTCGGTCACGTGCAGACCATTGGCGGCTGGCGCGTGGAGCAGATGCTCGTGCTGGCGGCCACGGTGATGATTGTGGACGGCATCGTGGAGTCGATCTTCGGCGAGAACATGAACGCGCTCTCCGGCCTTATCAATCGCGGCGAACTGGACTTCGTGCTGAGCAAGCCGGTGAATACGCGCTTTTACGTTTCCACCCGCAAGTTCGATTGGGACCCGCTGGTGCAGGTGGTAATCGGCGGCGGCGTGCTGTGGTATGCCATGGGGCTGCTGGCGGAGCCAGTGACGTGGCACGGCGCGCTGCTCTACCTGGGGATGGTGGTGTGCGCGTGCCTGATCGCCTATTCGCTGTGGTTTAGCATCATTTCGGCCACGTTCTTTGCCGGGCGGCTCAACAACGTGGGACACCTCTACTACAATCTCATCGAGACCGCCCGCGTGCCTACCGACGTCTTTCGCGGCGTGCTGCGCATTGGCCTGACGTTCGTGCTGCCGGTGGCCTTCATCGCCATGGTCCCCAGCCAAGCCCTCATGGGCCTCCTCAGCCCCACCTTCGCCCTCGCCGCCTGCGCCATGACCGCCGCCCTTCTCATTCTCTCCCACCTCTTTTGGAGGTTGGCACTGACCAAATACTCCAGCGCGAGTAGCTAGAGCTAACTGATGCGTCAGGGCGCATCGAATCGGTGTTTGGGACAGACGAATTCGTGTAGAACTTGGGAATAGCATCCCCTCTGGTGCCTAAACTTCCACCCTTGTGTCTGCAACTGCACTGTATTTCTGCGAGATGACGCTTTCATATAGACGGTCGATTAGTGCTGAGTAGGTTGCTTAGATGGAATATAGCGGTTAGATTCTAAATCAATGTGAGCTTTAGATTGGATTCGCCAAGAAGCGAAGTGGGTCTTCTAGGCGAGTACGCACTAACGTGCTGGATAAATGGGACGCTTAAGTAAAGTAAGCAAGACTGACACTTTGATGGTAACTGCCATACTTGTCGTGCTGACATTCGTATGTTTGGGGACATTTCTTGCCAATCGCGATTTAGCGGATGTCAAAGAAGTACTATTGAGCCTGCAAGCACTAGTTACTATACTTGCTATTCTTGTTGGTGGGGTTATTGCCAATCGTCGGTTGCAGATACTCAGAACCTTTGAACCTCACTTAACGATCACCAACAAGGTCTCGCACAGGCCAATCGGCGAAAGCTATGTACATGTCGCTGTAACTGCAACATTGCATAACAGTTCAAAGGTCAAAATGGAAATCCGCGAAGCGGTCTTTCTCTTGCAGAAGATCGCCCCGGTATCGGACGATGTAGTCGAAGTACTGTACGCTGAATACGCTGAGGCATTTGAGAAGGGGGAATACAAGTACATACAGTGGGAGACGCTTGATGAGATTCCCCTCACCTGGGATAAAGACGTAGTAATCGTGGAGCCGGGTGAAATGCATCAAGAAACCTGCGAATTTATCGTGCCAAATGACGTCGAGTCGGCTATCATATACTCATATTTCTATAACTCTAGAGTTCCGCAAGTACCTCAAGGTTGGGGCGCAGCCACGGTCCTTGACATGGATGTTCGTGAGAGTGGGAGAGTCGATTCGAAAGGAGGTTGCAATGCAAGACGGCAATAAGACCAGAAAAGGAGATGTCGGCATAAAAGGAGGAGGGCCGAGAAAGGGTTCTCCCAAGCGCGAACCCCCAGTCAAACCCCCTGGGACGGGCAAGCCCAAACCTCCGTCTAATCCTCCTCAGCAGTCGAAGCCAACTGACTAGGCTGGTAGGTGTATGGTCGGGCACATTCCGTTCCAGGATGTCCCTGACGCAATGGATGGCTTCCCGTCTGGTACCGGTCACAACTTTGTCACCACCCCCGTGATGAGGGGATTTTGAGGGCCCTGACAGCCGTTTTGCCCCCGATACAAATTGGGAGCACCCCTTGTGCCTTGGTGTCTATCTGGTTACTAAGTCAAGTCTTGCCCAAGAGGTTCATACTTGCTGCAATGAGTCTGTCTGCACTTTCGGGGGCGATGGTGTGGGGGAGGCGGTAGACGGCGTGGGCGCGGTGGACTTCGTAGCCGCCGGGATTGTAGGCGGCGGTGGTGGGGATGTAGCCCAGGCAGCCGTTGGTGTAGCCCAGGAAGATGGTGTGGGGGATGGGCGAGCGCGCTTTCACGGCGAGGCCGATCTCCACGAACGCTTCGCCGGCGACGCCCACCAGCGCCACGTTGCCCAGGCGCAGGGCCTGCACCGCGCACTCCACTTTGCCGTTCACCAGCGGTGGGGTTAGGTAGGGAAACGTTTGGCGCGACCGCTCCACGTCTGCGATGGGCGGCTGCTCCGTCCAGAGATCGAGCAAGAGGTTTTCGGACGCCGCGGCAAGCTCAGGTTTGGGGGGCGCGGGTGTCTTGCCGCTGAGCGATGCGCTAGATTCGTCAGCGCCGCGGGCTTCCACGCCGAGTGCAGTATACACCCGCAGCGCTTCCGTACCGAGCACTTCCCCGGTTAGCTCAAGCCGTTCCTCCATTTCCATCTCAGGGCCGATTGGCACGAGGTTGCCGGCTGCACCTTGGGCAAAGAGCAGGGGCGCGCCGGTTTGCGGTTCAACGGTCGCGCGCAGGGCGCAGACGAAGTCCGCTGAGATGGCGTGGCTTGGGGGGCGCAGCGCCACCGGATGGCAGGCATAGCTCGTGAGGACGGCCAGCGGCGTACCGTCAATCCCATCGATGCGCATGACGTCCAGGTCCGGGTCCACCGTGCCCTCGGGGGATTCCGGCGTGACCGCATCGCTGTAGCCGTTGCGTTTGCGCCGGTTGATGCTCGCCTCTACCGACCCCCGCCCTGCGCTAAGGCGGCACGGCACGAGCGCAGCCGCCGCTTGGACGACAGACTCCGCAATGCCGTCAAGCAGCGCAACCACTATTTGCCGCAGGCTTTCAGGGGTTTCCTCGTTAAATGTTGTAAGCGGCCCTGAGTGGGCGTGGGAGGTGTTGATCATCACATGCGCAGGCGGGATGCCGATGCGCTCCTCGATCACCCGTTGCACGTACTGTACCTGCCGGATTGGCAGCGCGCAGAGGTCGCAAGTGACGAGGGCAACCGTCGTGTTGCCGTCTGAGAGCACCAGCGACGTGGCGTAGATGTCGTCGCGGATGGCGTCCGCCCCGCGCTCGCGTCCACCGTAGCCAATGAGCGGCGTGCCGAGGGGCGGCGTGAGCGTAGTACGTCCGACACCGGCGTAGAGCATGGCTGGACTTAACCTTCTCTATGCAACAAGCTGTCTTGCGTTTAGGTGCGCTCTAATGCGGGGCGATTGTCGTATTCATCGGTGCTCTGATCCCCGGCAAGTCTGTCTAGGTGTTTCGGTAACGAGATTTCTCTCTGTCCAGGGCTCTAGATTCCTCGCTGCGCTCGGAATGACAACTCTCTTCCACTTCAGCAATACGAGAATCGATTCAGAAGCTGAAGTTCTCAACCGGGTCTGGATACTCACACACGTCGTCGGTTAGGAAGAGCGTGTCAACTTAGCTAGTAGGTGCGGCCAGCGCCTCCTGATTGGCGTGTATCTTGCCTACGGCGGTGACGATGTCCTTCATGTCCGCGCGGGTGCCGAGCAAGAGGGGCTGATTGAAGCGCAGGGCCTCTTCGGCGCAGAGGCGTTCCACGTTTGGGAGATGGAGGTTGGTGTAATCCATGTTTTCCATCGCGGGATGGTTGCAGGCCACGGGGCAGTGGTCCCGCATCTGTGTGTGGGCCTCTTGGAAAAGCGGCAGCTTGTGCACCGGATCGCCGTAACCCAGTGCGCAGGGGATGCCTTCCGCATGCAGGGCCTTGACAAAAGCGCCGCGCGGCACGGGAGCGCCGGAACTAAACTCTTCGCTGATAAAGCGCACGCCCAAGCCGTGCAGGCCGTCTGCAGTTACGAATGGGTCTACGCGTGTGGGCGCGATGCCGGGAATTTCCGCCAGAGCGTCGCGCAGGAAAGCGGCATTCGCCTGGCGGCGGGCCTGCTGATCGTGGAAGCGTGCAAGTTGGGAAAGAATCAGGGCGGCCTGCATGGCCGTAAGCCGGTAGTTCCAGCCCAAGGCCTCGTTATTGATGTGCATCAGCATGAACGCCTTCTCGGCGATTTCCGGGTCGTTCGTAACCACCGCGCCGCCCTCGCCGCCCGGCAGGTTCTTGCTGGCCTGAAACGAATACGCGCCCGCGTCGCCAATCGTGCCGAGACGCTGCCCGTTCCACATGCCGCCGATGCCTTGGGCCGTATCTTCGATCACGCGCAGATTGTGGCGCGCCGCCAGGGCCTTAATGGCCGCCAAGTCGCAGGGAAGCCCCGATACGTGCACCGGAAGGAGCGCGCGCGTGCGTTCCGTGATCAGCGATTCCATTGCGGCGGGATCGACGTTTTCGGTTTCGGGGATGATGTCGGCGAAAACCGGCACGCCGCCAACCTGCAATACCGCCGTGGCCGTGGCGACGTAGGTGTAGGCGGGCAGAATCACCTCATCACCGGGCCGCACACCCGCGGCCTTGAGGGCGACTTCCAAACCGGCCGTACCGCTCGCCAGCGCCACCACGTGGGGGGCGCCGGTGAAATCTTTGAGCGCCATTTCCAGTTCGTCCACGCGGTCGCTGCGCCAGCGGTTCCACTTGCCGCTGCGCAGCACGTCGGCAACGGCGGCGATGTCTTCTTCAGTCGCGATGGGCCACGTGGGCCACGGTCGCACTTTGGGATCCCGCACCGGCGACCCACCGGCGACGGCAAGTTGATCGACGGAAACGGACATGCAGCACCACCTTTCTACGACGGAGGGGCACGGCGCCCCGTGCCCCTCCAATTCTATTAGCAAACGAACTACTGCCGGACAGCCTACGGCGATGCTCTCTGCTCATCACAAGAACAGACGCGGCAGTCGCCACGTATGTCGACACATTGGGCAAACAGGCTACTCGGGAATCTCAGCCTGGATTTGCTGTTTCAGGGCGTTCATAGTTTCCACCACGTCGCCTTGGCCGCGATACAGGGCATCCAACGCGGGCGTGATGATCTGGTCGTAGATCGGGTTACGCCAGTTGGGCAGCACCCGCAAGCCGTCGTATCGGCCCGCGTTTGCAAGCGAGTTGGCGTAGGCGTCCACGCGGATCTTCTCGGCAACGTCGCCGCCATAGAGTTCACGCGCCCAGGCTTCAAAGTGGTCGAGACGGGCCGGCGCATTGCCGCGGCCGATGGCCCAGTTTGGGTGCGTGGCGTGCCACTTGATGAGCTCCCAGCCCTCGTCCTGCACCTTGCTCGCGCCCAGCAAGCCGTTGGAGTCGAGGGCTTGCGCCGAGGCGGTATGCATGAACGTGGGCAGCGGCGCATACGCAAACGGCTTGCCTTCTTGCACACCTTGGGCAATCGCAAACGTGCCGCCGCCGGAAGTCTGCAGGAAGGCGAGCTTGCCGTTGAGGAAGTTATTGCGAGTACTGCCGGTGCCGAATGTGTCATTGAGTTCGCCAGGCAAGGGCATGACGCGATGCTTCGAAGACAAATCGGTAAGGTAGCGGATGGCATCGATCATTTCGGGGGAATCGCAGACGACGGTCTTGAAGTCTTCCGCGACCCAGCGGGCGCCCCAGAAGGGACCCCAGTTTGCCGCAATCACACCGCGGCCGATGTTGCCGACGCCGAACGTGACCGGGTTTTCGCCCTCGCGCTGGGTTGTTTTGACCAGGGCCTCCAAGAACGTCTCCGCGTTCCAGCTCGGGTCGCCCCACTCCACGGGCGGATCGGAGACGCCGGCGTTTGCCAGGATTTCCTTGTTGTACGGCATGACCGGCCAGTTGCCGCCAGATTGGTTTGGCAGACCCAAGACGTTTTCTTCATACATGACGCCGTCGCGAAAGAGTTGCGCCGGATAGATACTGAGATCAAAATTGTCGCGCTTGATCAGCGGACCCACGTCAATAGTATGGCCTTGGTTGAAGACTTCGGTCTGTGAGAGCCAGAGCACGTCAGGCGGCTCACCGGCAGCCACCAGAGTGTTGAATTTATCGTAGTATGGCCCTTCTCTGAGGATAGTCTCGAGGTCGATGTTTGGATGGTCATTCTCGAAGGGCTCTTCGATGAGGGTGGGATAGAGTTCGAGATGTCGCGCATTGAGGGCTACGTAGTGACTAACCGTGACGCGTTCCGCAGGCGCGGGCGCTTCTTCAGTCTTGGCGGGCGCTTCCTCCTCGGCGGCTTGTTCCGGTTGCGCGGCCGGCGCCGACGCTACACTGCCGCATGCGGCAAAGACACTGGCGACGCCAAGCGCGCCTACCCCCATGAGCATGTTGCGGCGCGTTAGCGCGCTGAGTGCCAGACTTCGTTTCGTCATGATACTTCACCTCCGGTTTGTTGGGAATCTGACAACGCTTCACTTTCACTCCGTTGCTTTCGTCTCTTTACCTCCTTTCAACGCCAATGCTAGCAGTTCCTTGTGTCAGAGATGGGGATGCTCATGCATCCCCATCTCTGTTTACGCCCCTCCGAGACTGTCGGCCTTGCGGCCACGGTTCGACTACGCCCCTACACTCGACTTCTCGATCATACTCGGTCGTAAAGCTAGAAATGGCGCTGGCAAGAACGTCTCGAGCAAGTCTAGGTGTCAAGTTTACCGGTACGTGTATTTTATCAATCCGTCAGGAAAAGTTCAACTACCGGTGTATGCACGTCCGGTTGTTGGATGGGCAACTCAATGGTGAGCAAGTCTTCGCCTCCGCTCGGATAGCGGTGATGCTGAGTGAAGTCGAAGGTCTTGACTTCAGAACCGTCGTTCAGCAATTGCCCGTAACGGACGCGGTTGCGCAGTCCCGGCAAGTGCAGATACTTGAGCGGCCAGGCGAAAACGTGAAGGTAGAGCCGATTCGTCTCCGGGTTGTATGTGTAGCGGCAGTCCGCTGGCGGCGTGAAGGGCGCTTGTGTGCAGCCGTAGATTGCGCGGCCGTGCTGCCGCATCCATGCGCCGATCTCCGCCAGGGTCGCTTGGGCGCGCGGATCGAACTCGCCGCGGGCCGTGGGGCCGACGTTCATGAGCATGTTGCCGCCCTTGGAAACGCAATCGATGAGCATCTGCACGAGCAGTTTGGGCGATTTCCAGTCCAGGTTGTCACGATGGTAGCCCCAAGAACCGTTGAGGGTCTGGCAGGCTTCCCAATTGACGGGCTTGCCGTCCACGTGCAGCCAACTGGGCGGGATGAATTGCTCGGGCGTGTGGAAGTCCTGCTCCAGTTCGGAGCGATTGTTGATGATAATGTCGGGCTGTAACTCGCGGACCATGCGAATGAGTTCCTCGCTCTGCCAATCGTTCTTGCCCTTGCCCTTGCCCCAGCCATAGTCTTGCTGCGAGTAGGAGAAGTCGAGCCACAGGAGGTCGATGGCGCCGAAGTTGGTGAGGATTTCACGCACCTGGCCGTGGAGATACTTGGCGTACTTGCGGACGTCACGATGTTTCGTGGCCTCCCGGAACGCGAGGTCGTTCGCCTGGGGATGTACACCGTCTACGGGAAACTCGGGGTGGTGCCAGTCGATGAGCGAATAGTAGAAGCCGACCTTGAGCCCCTCGGCGCGGAAGGCTTCAACAAAGGGCTTCAAGAGGTCGCGCTGGGCAGGGTGTTGGTAGCTTTGTAGTCGGTAAGCTGGCTGTCCCACAAGCAGAAGCCGTCGTGGTGCTTGCTGGTGAGGACGACGTAGCGCATGCCTGCCTCCCTCGCGGTCCGCGCCCAGGCCGCTGGGTCGTAGAGATCGGGGTCGAAGTGGTCGAAGTACGGCTGGTAGTCTGCGTCGCTGATTTCCTCGTATTTCTTCACCCATTCGTGGCGCGCGGCCAGGGCGTAAATGCCCCAATGAATGAACAGGCCGAATCGATCATGGGTCCACCAGGAAGTATTGCCGGGCGTTGGTGCAGGTTGCGGGAGAGTGGGATTACTCATAATTGCGACTCCTTTAGCGCTATTATTGTCTTTCCGACAAGCCTATCACAGGTTTAGTGAGGTGGTGGTAGCGCCTGAGGACTAGGTAACTGGAATACTCGAACTTTACACGTTACGATAGAATCAATCTGGGACTGAGAGTCGCGATGCCATGCGTGGCAAGATGGTCAGAGCGGCTCACTGAAACTCACAACACATAAGTACAACTACGGAATTCTGAAGAGAATGAGTTAGGAGAGGAGAACCATGCGACGACGTTCTGTATGCTCCCTATTGCTTAGCGGCGCGTCCGCGGCCGCGCTCGCAGCGTGCGGCGGCGCTGCCCAGCAGAGTGTTGGGGAGTTGGGTCTGCCTAATCTCGGTAAAGCCCCTGAGATTACCCTCACAGGTTGGTTCAACTCAGAGCCCATCACCATGGCGAGCTTGGAGGGAAAAGCCGCTGCCCTGGTGGTTTTCTGGACCTACACCTGACCGGTGTGCCGCGGCGAAGTCCCCAGTTTGGTGGACCTCTTCAATACTTACCACGACGACCGCTTCAAGCTGATCTCCGTGCATTTTCCGCATGCCGGTTCTTCTAATGACATCAGCAAAATAAAGGAGCGGGCCGACGCCCTCGGCGTCAACTATCCGGTGGTTGTGGACAACGATGAGGTGCTTTGGAATGCCTATGGCACCCGCACGTGGCCGGCATTCTACGGCATCGATCGGCAGGGCAATATCCGGTTTGCGAAGTTTGGCGGCGGTAACTTCGAAAGTGTGATCGAAGCCGTGCAGAAGCTTAAGGAATTTGGCTAGTAGGCTAGAGCGCGCAGTATTTTCACTAGGTCAAACGCTATAGTAAGAGTAATCAGTTCACGACTTCGCGAACTGATTACTAATTTAAGGAAAAGTGCGGTCAGCCAAATGGGACACTCGGACCCGGTCCCGCAGCATGCGCGAGGCGGCGGTGAGAGTAGAGTCGCTTACCGGCCGCTAACCACAAAAGAAGAGTCCGTTTGCGATGCAATCGCCACACTGCAAACGGACTCACTTTTCACCAGCGCTGTTCCAATTAAGCGAAGCTCTAGCCTGCCGCCTTGAGCTTCTCGATAACCTCGATGATTGTATCGATGCCGGGACCGACCTGCTTAGAGCGGATGTTCCCTTGCTTATCAATACCGTAGGCTACCGGAAAGGCATTGTTGCCGAAGGCGTCCCAGATTACCTTGCCGTTATCTATCGCAATCGGAAAGGCAGCGTTAAGTTTTGATGCCTGTTCGGCGATGATGTTGACGTCCGTAGAGGCACCCAAGGCCGGGATGTGGATGCTGATGAGCTTGAAGTCGTCGCCAACGTATTTGTTCTGGATATCCACCCAACTGGGGATTTCGCCGCGGCACACCGGTCAGGTGTAGGTCCAGAAGACGATTAAGGCAGAGGCCTTGCCCTCCAAACTTGCCAATGTAATGGGCTCGGAGTTGAGCCACTCCGTAAGCGTAATCTCCGGCGCTTTGCCGAGGTTCGGCAGGTCAAGCGTTGGCGCCGCAGTTGGCTCAACTGCGGCTTGCTTTGCTGGCTCAGCCGTTGGTTGAGCTTCCGCAGGTGCGGCGGTTGGCTCCGGCGCGGTCTCTTGCGTGGTGGCTGCCGGCTTCTGCTCCTCAGTATCGAGCAGCGTGGAGCCGCCGCCGCACGCTGCGAGCGCGGCTACGGACGCGCCGCTGAGCAGTAGCGTACATACAGAACGTCGTCGCATTGGTCACCTCTCCTTACTGGTACTATCCCCAATTACTCCGCAATTCTTAGATCTTGACGTTTCTGAACTCGCCAATGCCGGAATACAACTAGGGTTTCGGCCCTGCCGCAAAACGTGCCGATGGCACTGCGGCGGATGCATTGACTTTTCCGGTTCCAGCGAGTTGGAGTTGCTCGCGAGCCACGGTTGAAGACCGCGGCTATGCTCTTGCCGCTGATTCCTATATTATCGATCAAATGCCAAGAATTCCAACGAGTAAAATCCGAGAATTCCAGAGATCATCGCAAGGAAATTTGTCGCTACGGCAATTCCCATCAAGATCAAGAAGACGCCGCTTGTGCGTTCCACAATGAGCATATGGGACTTGAGCCAGTTCAGAAGGGAAGCGGCGCGCTCGACAGCGGCAGCCATCGCGAGAAACGGGATGCCCATACCCAACGCGTAAATTGCCAGCAAGATTCCGCCGCGAGCCACAGTGTCAGCGCCGGATGCCTGGAGCAAAATGGCACCGAGAATCGGCCCCACGCATGGCGTCCAACCGGTGCCAAAGACCAGGCCGATCAGGAAAGACGTGATCGGGCCCGTCTTTTCCGTATCTATGCGGCCCAGCGGTGTATTGCGGAGCGAGACTTCCCGCTGCAGTATCTGCTGCAGCCATGGAATGCGGAGGAACCCAAGAAAGCTAAGCCCAAAGATGACGAGAAGCGCGCCACCGACAAGCCGCATCGTGGGGAGGCCTTGCTGAAAGGCAATGCCAACAAACGTGATAGCTACGCCTAGGGCCACGAAGATGGTGCCGAAGCCCAGAATAAAGGCTAACGCGTTGATAAAGACGGCGCGCTGGGCAGGCTTGTCATGACGGACCGCGTTGACGTGGCGGCCACCGAGATAGACAAGATACGCCGGTACCAGGGGAAGAAAGCAGGGCGACAGAAAAGAGAGAATGCCGGCGCCAAATGCGATGCCAACATCAACAAACATAGGGCAAGACCTTACCGATCAACACGCTGTTCGCCTATCCATTTCAATAGTATAGCGAAAGCAAGGACGTTATTTTGTAACCGCGCCTACAATTAGGCTAATTTTATTGACGCCAGTCTAATATTGGCCGTATGAACGGGTTCGAATACTCCGATCGGAGGCCTCACGTGAGGAGGTAGAGTCCGCTCACCGAGTTTTCATTGTGGACGCGGTGTATTGCCTCGGCAAAGAGTTGCGCCACGGAAAGGATGGTCATATTGGGCGTCTGCTTCTCTGCTGGAATGTGCACAGTGTCGGTGAGAATCACCTCTTGAATGAAGTCCAGATTTAGTCGGTCCGGGGCGGAACCCGCCAAGAGACCGTGTACTGCCGCTAAGCGCAACCGAGGTCGTGCACCGGCATTTAATACGGCGTAGGCAGTCTCCACGATGGTTCCGCCAGTGGAGATGATGTCATCGATGATGACTGGAGACTTCCCCTTTAGGTCGCCGATCATGCCCACGATCCGCGACGTGGTAGCGGATTCGCGAGCCTTGTGGATCAAGGCAAGGGGCACCCCCAAGCGCTCCGCATACTGCTCCGCTAACTTGGCGCGGCCGACGTCCGGGGCGACAATTACGGAATCGGAGAGGTCTTGCTGCTTTAGGTAGTCGATGATCAGCGGCACAGCCGAGAGGGTTTCCATGGGGATGTTGAAGAAGCCCTGCATCGCCGGCGCATGGATGTCGGTGAGTATGATGCGATTCACCCCAACCGCCTGGAGCATGTCGGCTACTACCTTAGCGCTGATGGGCTCGCGTCCGTGGGCCATCCGTTCCTGGCGGGAATATCCAAAGTAAGGTATGACCGCGGTAATGCGCTTGGCAGAGGCGCGGCGGAGCGCGTCAACGACGAGCAGCAGCTGCATCAGATTGTCATTCACGGGCGCCGAGGTGGGTTGAACGACGTACACGTCGCAGCCGCGCACACTTTCGTTCACCATCACCAGCGTCTCAGAGTCCGGAGCCTCTTGAATGCTGACATCACCGAGGCCCGTGCCAAGCAGGTCGGCAATCTCGGCTGCCAATGGATTATTGGCCATGCCCGAGAATATCTTGATGTCCCCATTAACCATTGCGGCTGCCCCTTCTAATGTTCCTTTGCCCCCATTTTGCGCCCTAGCGCGCGGTCTCCTGATCGCTGACTTCCTGATGACGCTCTTGCGCTAACCTGATCAGTTCGTCCAGCAAGTCCGGGTATGCGAGCCCTGAAGCTTCCCAAAGCTTGGGATACATGCTAATCGGCGTGAACCCAGGTATGGTGTTTATTTCACTGATGTACACCGCGTTGGTTTCACCGTCTAGAAGGAAGTCCACGCGCGCCATGCCGCAGCATTCAAGCGCCTGGAATGCGCGAATTGCCAGCGCTTTCAGCTCTGTGGTGAGGCCCTCAGCAATAGGCGCCGGAATGTGTAGAGCGGAGTCGGCCTCGTACTTTGCCACGTAATCATAGAATTCATGCGCTGCTTCGATCTCTCCCGGCACGGAGACGATCGGCTCATCATTGCCGAGCACGGAGAGTTCGATTTCCCGTGCATGGGGAACAGCAGCTTCAATGATGATCCTGCGGTCGTAGCGCGCCGCAGTATTGAGAGCAGGACCAAGCTCGTCTCGATTGTGGACTTTCGTGATGCCTACGCTTGAGCCGAGGGCGGCAGGCTTCACGAAGAGCGGGTACATAAGGCCGGCTTCGATCTCATTAATGCATGCCTTGGGCTGTGTGTGCCACTGTTGTCGGCGGACTACCAGGTAGTCGACTATCGGCAGTCCGGCGTGACTAAAAAGCCGCTTCTGTACGATCTTATCCATGCCCAGTGCCGAACTAAGCACGTCGCAGCCGACGTAGGGGACATCAGCGAGCTGCAATAGGCCCTGGATGCTGCCGTCTTCACCGTTGGGTCCGTGAAGAATTGGCAGTACGACGTCCAGTGCGCTGGCTGTGGATTGATTACCGGTATCCTGTGGCGAACTGTGGTGGGCCAAGGCGGTGCTAGGGTGGAAGGCAAGCTGCGACGGATCCCCGTCGGTTGCTAGGTGCAGTTGGTCCGCTAGTGCGCGTTGTGGATCAACATTGAACAGCCAGGTTCCCTCACGTGAAATACCGATGGGAATCACCTCGTATTTGCTTGGGTCGAGCGCTGCCAAAACGGAACGGGCGGATACCACCGATACGTCATGTTCGGCTGAACGACCGCCAAACAGCAGGCCAACACGGAGCTTGTTGCTCATAGATGAAGAAGCGCCTGTGTCCGTTTGCAATGCTGACGTGAGGTGGCATCATTATAGCAGGTTGGCGTAGACTCTCATAGGGATTTGGGGCGCGGTTTCGAGACCTAGTGTCGCTGGGCTATTTGGGATGGTAGCTTAGGCGTCGCGCAGTGTTTGTATTCGGCTCTCTGGCACTGGAAGAGCGAACTCCTTACAGAGCCGGTTGTCGTCTTTCCACATCAATGCGCTGCGAAGGCTGGCAGGCGAGTCGTGAGGTGACCTGGGTACTGAATTCCTGTTTGGGTCTCATGCCTGTCTCGTCAATCTAGCATCGGCACTCTGCCATAGAGGGAGCACGCCACACTTGTACTTATTGGCCGACCTTTACCGCGCGCTGCACCGCCAACCGCCAAAGAGTCCTGAGGTGGCGGGTGTCGTCTGTACGGGTCTATGCCATGACTCCCGCATCCTGCAGCCGGGCGAGGTTTTCCTCGCGTTGCGCACCGATCAGCGCGACGGACATGCATTCATTCCGGATGCTGCGGCCAAAGGCGCTGCTGCCATTCTTTGCCAAAGGCCTCTTCCTGACATTTGCATTCCGCAGATCCGGGTCAGGAACCCAAACGATGCCACGTGGAAGCTTGCCGCCCATTTGGTGCGGCAGCGACCTGATCTGCGCATCGTTGCCGTAACGGGCAGCTATGGAAAGACGACCACGAAAGAGGCGATCGCGGCGGTGCTCGCGGAACGCTTTGCGGTTTGCAGGGCGCTTGGAACTGAGAATAACGAGATCGGCATCCCGCGTACGGTGGCGCGTTGTAGGCCGGAGGACGAAATACTCGTGTTGGAGATGGGGGCCCAATGGCGCGGTGAGATCGCCGGCTACTGCCGCAAGATTCGACCCCACGTCGGCGTCGTAACGGCGGTGGGGCCCGTTCACCTGGAACTCTTTGGCTCGCTTGACCGAGTGCAGCAAGCGAAGGCTGAGTTGGTACAGTCGCTGCCAGTGCGCGGCACGGCCGTACTCAACGGTGATGACCCGCGCGTAAGACAGATGTCCGCCAAGACTCGCTCAGATGTAGTTATCTACGGTATCGAGGAAATGACGGATATTACAGCTCAGAACGTGAAGGTGCTCCCTGATGGCTGGACCCATTTCGACGTAGGCGCCGGATCTCAACAGGTTCAAATGAAAACGCAAGTGCTGGGCCAAGCCGGAGTTTACGCCGCGCTCGCCGCGACAGCCGTGGGACGTGTGTTTGGTTTGACGTTGGACGAGATTGCGGCAGGGCTAGCGAAGGTTTTACCTGCGCCGGGCCGCCTGCACGTGCGGAAAGGACGCAATGGATCGGTCTTGCTCGATGATGCCTACAACGCCAATCGCGTCTCCGCGACGCTTGCCCTGGAGTCGCTTACGCAGTTGGGTGGGCAAAACAAGAGAATTGCGGTGTTTGGCGACATGCTCGAGCTAGGGGAATTTACGGCTGACGAGCATCGCCTTTTGGGTGAGGCTGCAGCGCGCCTTGCTGATCGCTTGGTGACGATAGGCAACGATAGTGCCGAAACTGCGGCGGGCGCCCGTGCGGCAGGCATGGACCCGGCGAAAATCACTGAGATCGCGGCGAGTCATGCCGATAACGATGCGCTGGATGCCGCCTTGGACTCTGCTGAGTCGCTCTTGGCATCGGAAGTAAATTCGCACGACGTCGTTTTGATAAAGGGATCACATGGAATGGGACTGTATAGGCTGGCTGATCGATGGGCAGTAGCTGATCCCGCAGACGAGTAGATTTGTCTCGTGTGGTGGTAGTCGAGACAAATCCAAAGAGTGGGATTGAGAGTGCAGCAAGGAGAGGCCACTCTGCTTGCTGTGGGTGGTTCAGAATAGCGCGCCTCTGATGGCGCGCGGGGATAGTGGGTACTTGTGCGTCCGTTTGGGAGCGGACGTGCTAGTGAATTCAAAAAGGGTGGAATGTGCTAGCGCTGATCTTAGCGTCAGTTTGGTTTGCTATTACTATCGATCAGGGGCCGACGGCGGAACTTTGTACGCAACTCAATACCGCGCGAGAGAGTCTGAAAGTTGCGGGTTGGCTGGGTGTAGACGAGTTTTATGAGGCCAATTGTGTGCCGGAGCGGACGACTCCAACCACGACAGAGATTGCGGGGCTACAGCTCAAGACTGCTCCGGAATCTGATGGGGGCATTGCCTACGGCCGCTGGATGTATGAGCAAGGCGGCTGGGCCGACATTGACGACGACGGCTGCAATGCGCGCGAGGAAGTGCTCGTCGCTGAAGCCAGCACACTTGAAACCGATGACGAGTCTTGCGTGCCTGACGGTACGTGGTCGTCGTGGTACGACGAGACGACGATCACGGAGGCATCGGGCGTCGACATCGACCACATGGTGCCGCTCGCTGAAGTGCATGAATCGGGAGGATGGCGGTGGTCTTACGAGCGGCGCTATGCATACGCAAACGACCTGATCTTGCCGCAAACGTTGACCGCGGTGTCGGCTTCGAGCAACCGTTCGAAGGGCGCGCGAGATCCGGCGGTATGGAAGCCGCCCGCAGAGTCGGCGTGGTGCCAGTATGCGCAAGATTGGATTGCGGTCAAGGTATTCTGGGAGCTCAGCGCGGATGATGCCGAGGTAGAAGCGCTGCGCACGATGCTGGAAGAGTGCGACGAGGAGCCGCAGATAATTCTCCCTGCACCTACCCCGACACCAACTCCATTGCCAACGCCTACACCTACTCCCACCGTAACACCCACACCTACATCTACCCCCACGGCAACGCCGGCGCCCACTGCGACCCCAACCGTGTATGAAAGCTGTGCGGCGGCAGAGGCGGCCGGTGTGGAACGCGTGCAGGGAAGTAAGGGCGAGGGACGTGGATTCCCAATTGAGATAATTGCCGACCCGCCGCGCGACGGGGACGGTGATGGGGTTGTGTGTGAGCAGTAAGACTCCCCTGTTAGTGCTCTCTCGCACGGAGACCTTGGCGTATCCTAAAGGAGTGCGCGAAAGTATGATAGATCGGTGAAGAATACCCCTCACCCCGGCCCTCTCCCCAGGAGGCTGTCTCATAAGTCGACTCGATAAGTAAAATCGTGCTTCGACAAGGGCTTCGCGAAGCCCACTCAGCACGAACGGGATTTGCCTTTTCCGTTCGCCCCCGTATCGTGTACGGGGCAGGCTCTGAGCCTGTCGAAGGGCAAGTCTACACTGAGCAATGCACTTTTGAGACAAGCACCCAGGGAGAGGGAGTATTCTCGGCTGCCGGATACAGTTGCACAAAGGTCTCTGCGTTGCACAAAGGCCCCTGCCTTGCACTTAGGTCTCTGCAAAGAAGAGCTCAAGCGTTCGCGTAGCCGTTCGTCACCGTGAGACACTTTGTGCAAACATGACTGATGGCGACCGCATAGTGTATCTCTGCGCATATTCTTGATAATGTACTTATATGACCACGTACGTCTCCACTTTCATTCCCGGTATGGGAGAGGTTGTCGCAACCGCACTGAAGCGGTCGCTTGAGAATGTAGAACTGGACCTTCTTCTAGACGGACTAGCTGTATACCGCTCTACGTCTAGCGTTGCTGACGTACAGGCGCTGCGATTCTGCAACAATAGCTTTGTTTGTGTTTTTTCGTTCGATGGATTGGGGCACAATCCGATTGGGAGCATGAGCCGAACCGCCCTGGCGGATGGGCAATTGCTGCGCCGCATAAAACCACATTTGCCGCGGAAGAGTCTGACGTATCGGTTCGTTGCGTCGCATGACAACCAGTTTGTCTCGATTCCGCAGCGTACACGAACAGGACTGGAGCGGCTCTTATCAGGAGAAAAGCGGCTCAGACCCGATCACAGCAATCCGGATGTCGAGTTTTGGCTGCTGTCGCGTCGGGAGGGATTTGGCTTTGTGGGTTTGCGGCTTACTCGTCACACGGCGTACGAAAAGACCTTGGCGCGCGGGGAGCTGCGGCCGGAAATCTCCCACCTGCTCTGCTTGGTCTCGGAACCTGCCGAAGAAGACATCGTGCTTGACCCCTTTTGCGGTTCAGGCTCCATACCGTTTGAACGCGTACACGCTTTTCCCTATCAAACCGTTCTTGCCGGGGACATCGACGCAAAGCTCGTAAAGAGTTTGCGATCAAGGGAGCGGCAGCAGCGACGGAAAATTGTCATCGGACGTTGGGATGCGCTGAACTTACGCACGTTTGCGCCGGATTCTGTAGACAAGATCGTCACAGACCCGCCGTGGGGCTTCTTTCAGAAACAGAGTGCTGATCCTGAGCGGTTTCAGCGCAAAATGCTGCACGAGTTCCACAGAGTCTTGCGCAGGAACGGTCTCTTGGTACTGCTCGCGGGGAGACCTCAGCTTTTTGAAGACTCTATGCACGACTTCAAGGGATCGCTGACCGTGGTAAAGCGCTACGATGTACTCGTCTCGGGAAAGAAAGCAAGTGTGTTTAAGGTAGCGAAGGATTCCTAGGGAGACCCCCGCATTAAGTACGGGTCAAGCGCAGTCTTCCGGCCCGATGCATAGCTTCGGCAAGCGGCGCAAGACGCTCTCTTTCGCTGAAGACCCCGTATCGGGGTGTGGGACAGTCTTTGCGAAACTCTGGCCAAGTCGCAAGGAATTCTCCCTCTCCCCAGAGAGAGGGTCGGGGTGAGGGGATTCTTGCCTACTCAGTCCACCTTTGCCGGCTAGGAAGATGCGTAACTGTGTTAGACCGGTGAAAATGGGGTAGGTGGCAGGGATGTATCCTCACCCTTCCAAATCGAGTACGGGGCAGGCTCTAACCCTCTCCCGACGGAGATTCTTGCGCAACCTGTGCCAGCAGGCGAGAAGACCTCCCTTTCCCCGGAGAGAGAGTCGAGGTGAGGGGAAACCGACGCCGATCCAATTTAATCCCAACTGGTTGGCAGAGTTACGCAAAGGTCTCCGAGGCGAGAAGACTCCGGTGTGGAGTGAAACGAGCGCTCCCGCAACTGGCAGTGTGTTAAGTTTGGGATCTAGGACAAGGCAGGCAGTGGTCGGCGAATGACTGCTGGAGTACATGACCCTTTGGCTTAGGCGGGGACGGCCGAGCAAGGTATATTGGATGGCAAAGTTTCGGTCATCAGAAATCGACTGCACCTACCGCGAATAGAGCTCACTGCATGTACACCATTGGCACCGCGGGACACGTGGACCACGGCAAGTCTACGCTGATCGAAGCGCTCACGGGAATTGATCCGGACCGGCTGCGCGAAGAAAAAGAGCGTGGGCTGACGATCGATCTGGGCTTTGCGTGGCTTACCTTGCCCAGCGGCAAGGAGATTTCAATAGTTGACGTGCCCGGCCACGAACGGTTCGTCAAGAACATGCTGGCGGGAGTCGGTGGGATCGACGCGGCGTTGCTGGTGATTGCGGCTGATGAAGGCGTGATGCCGCAGACGCGCGAGCACTTGGACATTCTGGATCTATTGCGTGTGTCGGCGGGCATATTGGTGCTCACGAGGTGCGACCTTGTGGAGGATGAAGAGTGGCTGCGGCTTATAGAAGAAGAGGTGCGCGAAACGGTAGCGGGAACCGTACTTGCCCAAAGCCCGCTCGTGCGTGTCTCTGCAGTTACTGGGGATGGTCTTGACGATTTACGCGCGGCTCTCGACGAATTGCTCGCGGGTACCGAAGCGAAACGGGACGTGGGACGCCCACGCCTGCCAATCGATCGGGCCTTTACGCTTACCGGCTTTGGCACGATTGTCACCGGGACGCTTCTTGACGGTCAACTAAACGTCGGTGAAGAGGTGCAAATCGTGCCCGGCAGCTTAAGCGGCCGCATTCGCGGCTTGCAGAGTCACAAGCACCAGATTGAGACCGCCTTGCCCGGCAATCGCGTCGCCGTCAACATTGGCGGGATCGACGTTGAGGAAATCTATCGCGGGCAAGTGCTCACGTTGACGGGTACGCTTACTGCGACGCGCTTTGCCGATGTCCGCATTCGGCTCTTGCCTTCCGCACCTCGGCCGCTCGAGCATGGGACCGTGGTGACCCTTCATTGTGGGACGATGGAGACGCTCGCGCGGGTGCGGATTCTCGACCGCGAGGCGATCACGCCCGGCGAAAGTGGACTTGTACAACTGCTGCTCGTAAAACCGGTGAGTCTTATCAAGGGCGACCTCTTCATAGTCCGTCAACTCAGCCCGCCGTGTACCCTTGGCGGAGGCGAGGTCCTGGACCCCTATCCGCCTCGGCACAAACGCTTTGCGAACGACGTAGTTACAGCGCTGGAAACATTGGAGCACGGCTCGCCGGAAGATGTGGTGCTCCAAGCCATACGGCAGCGGGAACCCTGCACGCAGAAGGAGATCACCGGCGTACTACCGCTTACCGTCCCGGAGGTAGAGGAAGTCTTGGCAAGGCTCTTGGTAACCGAACGGGTGATAGATCTGGGACGCACTCTGTACTCCGCTGCAGGCTGGTCTGACATTACAGTACGCGTAACCTCTCTGCTCGAGCAGTTCCACGCGCGCTATCCCTTGCGCTACGGACAGGGCAAGGAGGAGGTGCGGCGAAGTCTTGGCTTGGAGAGCAGGGTCTTCAGCGAGATGGTGCAGCGACTCTGTGCCGATGAAATGATCGCAGAAAACCAGGGCTTACTCCAACTATTCGGCACTAACGTTGCATTGAGCCCTGCCCAAGAAGAGGTTGCAGCGGCCCTACTCGATCTATTGGAGCGAGACTCGTTGGCGCCGCCAAGTCTGAGTATGATCCGCGAGAAGCTCGCAGTGGACGATGACTTCTTGAGTTTCCTGGTGGAACAGGGCCGAGTAATCCAATTAGACCATGACCTCGTGTACTCGCGCAGGGCATACGAACAGGCAGTGGAGAAAGTGCGGGAACTCCTGGCGCGGGAGGAGCGGGTAACGGTAGCACAAGTGCGTGACGCCTTTGGCACAAGCCGCAAGTTCGTACTGCCGTTGTTAGAACAAATGGACCGCGACAACGTGACCCAGCGAAACGGCGATGAACGTACCCTTGCCCGATAGCTATTGGCATACGTCCCGGTAAGAAGTGATGGATTCTAACGAAAGTTGTAGTGGACCAAGACTGTGCGGCAGCCTCGACCTGCAGCGGCTGATTGAAGAAGTCGGAGCAACGCTTGCCAAGCGAAAAGCCACGCTTGCTGTGGGAGAAACTTCAGCAGGCGGCGCGCTTTCCACACTGATACATGGTGATCCTGCGCATGCTGAGTGGTTTCGGGGCGGGATGGTTCTATACGCGGGCAGTGAAGCTCCGCTCGTAGAGGACATTCGCGATGTGGCAAGCGAACACGGAGTCGTTAGCGAAGAGTACGTAGCAGCGCTGGCGCAGAACGTGCGCCGCACCTTCGAGTGCCAGTGGGCGCTGGCGGAGAGCGGTATTGCCGGACCCCAGATCGGGCGTCGCTCGGCCAAACCTGCGGGGATGGTGTGCCTTGCCGTCGCCGGACCGGAAGTTGCAGGAGACTCTGCTCAGGAGCGGGGGACAAGCCCCCGCGCTGCGGCCAGTTTTCATGCTGGGGAGGAGCGGGTGTGGACTACCACGCGCACACTGGAGGACTCCGGACGCATTGATAACCAGCTTCAGTTTGCAGCGGAGTCTCTTCGTCTCTTGCGGTGTGTACTTGAAATGCACGATGGTTTTCAAGAACCCTTGCGCGTTTGACACTATAGTGGTAGAGTGAATGTCGTCGGACAAGTGAAGAGTGGCGTGATAGGGGAGCCCGGGAGTCCGGGCTGAGACGAGAGACGCGGTTACGTCCTCATACCCTTGAACCTGATCAGGGTAATACCTGCGGAGGGAATGCACTGCTAAGCCTTGCATACTTTAGGCGTGCTGAATCCGCAGCACGCCAATTTTCGTTAACAGACTGCCTGGAAAGGTTCAGGCGCAAAACGACCGTAGTTCCGGCGAATGCCGGGAACCAGAAGGAGGTTTGAACCGATGCTAGGAACACTTTCCAAAGTCTTGCCCAGAGTAGAGGTGCCGCCGGAGTGGGGTATTGACCCCGTACCGCCATTAGAGCGCCGCATGACGTTTCGCCAACATTTCGTGCTCTGGTTCAACCTCGGAATCGGTCTGCTCGTTATCCTGACCGGCGCCTTGCTGGTGCTGCCTGCGGAAGACCATGGTTTGGGCATGGCGCCCAGGCAAGCGCTGCTGGCTGTGATCGTCGGCAGCATCATTGGCGTATTCCTGCTGGCACTGATGGCCTACGCAGGCGCCCGCGTGCACGTGCCCACCATGGTGCTGTTGCGTCCCGTCTTGGGCATTCGCGGTTCCTACGTGCCCAGCGCCTTCAACTTCCTGCAGCTCGTGGGTTGGACGGCATTCGAGCTGTGGGCCATGTCGTGGGCAGCAAATCACGTCGTCAAAACCGTATTCGGCTTTGACGCGTACCTGCTCTGGCTCGTCATCTTTGCGATTATTTGCACTTCGTTTGCCCTGGGCGGCCCGATTGTGGTTGTGCGCCAGTGGATGGAGAAGTTCGGTATTTGGGTAATGACAGCGGCATCGCTGTGGCTCACATACTCCATCGTGAGCAGTTTCAACCTTGGCGACGTGCTCTCCCAGTCGAGTTCGGATGGCGCGCCTTTCTGGGTGGGTGTCGATCTCGTCATTGCCATGCCGATCTCCTGGATACCGCTCATCGCGGACTACAGCCGCTTTGGCCGCAGCGATAACGGCGCCTTTGCCGGTTCCGGTTTGGGATACCTCCTGGCGAACATCTGGTTCTACGCGCTTGGCATACTGCTGGTAGCGACGGTGACGCTTGGCGACTTGAGCAACCCGGCGGTGGCGATCGCGGGCGCGATCCTCGTGTTCACCGCCGGCTGGCTGGCGCTGCTTGCCACCCTGGCCGTGGAGACCGACCAAGCCTTTGCCGACATTTACTCGGCAGCCGTCACCGCCCAGAACGTATTTACACGCATTCCGCAGCGGGTTTTCGTCGTGATTGTCGCCGCGATCGGCCTCATCTTGGCGTCGTTCTTGAACATGGTGACGTACGAGATTTTTCTGCTGCTCATTGGCTCGATTTTTATATCGCTCTTTGGTGTGATGGCAGCAGACTACTTCGTCGTGCGGCGGCAGGAGTACGAGACTGCGGAGCTTTACGAGCGTGATGGCAAATACTGGTACCTGGGCGGTGTGAACTGGTTGGGGCTATTCTGCTGGGCAGCCGGCATCATTGTCTACCACGCCGTGAGCCCCACGCTCTTAAGCACGTACGTTTCAGGTGTTCAGGGCCTGGTGCCGGATGCACTGACGGGCTTCGGCGGCTCGCTGCCGTCATTCATAGTGGCGTTCGTACTCTACGCCGTGCTTAGCCCGCTGCTACTGCGCCGCAATGCCGAGGAAGAATTTAAGGAAGGCTGAGTTCAAGGGAAGTCCCATGCAGTGATTCTTACTGACGGGCCTTGTAAACCGTTCGCCCCCGTATCGTGTTCGGGGTAGGCTCTGAGCGGCTTTGAGGGACTAACGGCTGACGTGGACAGTTTCTGGTCTTTGCGCACTGCTCTCCGTTCGTGCTGAGCTTGTCGAAATATGAACGGAGAGCAGCTTCTTCACTAGAATCCGGATTGCATTTGCTAATTGGGCGGCAAGTTGAGTGGTCCCGCCTGCAAGAAATTAGGATCGCGCGCAACCGTTGAGACTCAATCGAGATGTAGATCAGCCCTGATACAGCGCGTCGGTCTTGGCCGCCATGATGAAGTCGTTGCGGTGCAGCCCGCGTATCTTGTGGGTCCACCACGTTACCGTGACGCGCCCCCACTCGGTGAGGAGCGCGGGGTGATGTCCCTCTTCCTCCGCCAAGTCGCCGACCGCGTTCGTGAACGCCATCGCCTGGGCAAAACCCCGAAACGTGTAAACCCTCTCCAATTGCGGTATGCCGTCCCGCTCTACGAGCTTCCATTCGGGGATTTGGGGCTGAAATTCAGCAATCTCGTCTGCGGTCATCGTTGGTGCACCGGCCCGACAGACCACACACTTCTCTGCCCTTAGCGCTGCCATGATTTCCTCCACTGTGGTGTGCACGGGGCCAATCCCTTATTCTCATGGACTGGCTCCTAGAGTCTATGCCAGCATAGCAAATGCTTTGATGCAGAGGGGCTCCTAAATGCCCTGGAAACTTGGGCGTGCCGTTCACTACCTGGCCTCGTCATCAATCCATGGTTCAAACCTCCCCTTCAAATTAGGAAGCGGGTGCACGTAGGAGAATGGGCGTTCCACTCTCGTTCAGAACGGATCACGGCTACACAGATCGATAGAAGCCTTGCTGACAGGAATTACGGGGAGTATACTGCCCGTATTGCAGGTGTATTAGTAGCGAACTCAAGGAGAATAGCAATGCTTCAGAACAGAGCTACACGACGTGGAGTGCTGATAGGCATGCTTGGGGGGAGCGGCGCGCTGCTGCTCGCGGCGTGCGGCCAGGCTACAATGACGAGCGAGCCGGACGCGGACATGGCTGAGAAACCGGCGGCGGAAGCAAAACCGGCGGAGCCGGAAACGGTGACGCTCAATGCGATCTGCTATACGGACGCGCAGGGCGCCGACTACCAGCGGACGATAAACGGGTATAAGGATGAGGTCAGCGCGAATCTCGACCTTACCATTGAGATTACGCCCTGGGGCGAATACTGGCCGAAGCTCAAGACCTCTGCCGCCGCCGGCTCGCCGTACGACGTGATGATCATGAACGGCCCCAACATCATGTTTCACGCGGCGAACGAGATTCTCTACGACCTCTCGCCCTATGTATCCGCCGATAATATCGACATGCTGGGGACGTTCCCCGCGTATCTCGTGAACGTCTACACGATTTTCGGCAAGGTCTGGGGCATGCCCAACTTCCACGCCACCATCGGCATGTACTACAACCGAGAGCACCTGGATCAGGCGGGACTAGACGAGCCGGCGGTGGGCTGGACGTTTGAAGACTGGCTGGAGATGTCGCAGAAGCTCACTATCCGCAAGGGCGGATCCCCCGAGCGCTGGGGTACGTACGTCGGGATATGGGGGCAGTCGGAAGGCTACAACTATGTCCTGGCGAACGGCGGCGAGATTCTGAACAAGGAGAAGACGGAGTTTCTCTTCGGCCAGCCGGCCGGTTTGGATGCGTTCAAGTTCATGCACGATCTCATTCATCGGCACGGCGTCGCGCCCACCCGTCCGGAAGCCTCCGACGCCGGCGGCAAACGGGACATGTTCCACAACGGCTTGATCACCTTCCGTGCGAGCGGCCCGTGGGAATTCGGCCGCCTCGCGCCGCTGGAACACATCAACTGGGGCGTGCAGTACTTGCCCATGAGCGCCCGCCAAGCCAACGTGGTACATGGCTCTTCGTATTCGGTCGGCGACGGCGTGAAGACACCGGATCACTCTTGGTCGTACATCAAGTTTGCAACCACGTCGGACACCGGCGAGAATTCCACGGCCCAGTCCACCATGCCCGGCAGTTGGAAGGGCTCCCGCAATTGGACCGCCAATAACGAGTTCCCCGAATTGGCGCAGAAGTTCCTCGACTCCATGGACTGGGGCTACGACTACCCGCAGTCGTACTCCACCCTGGAGTGGAACAGCGCCATTCCAAAAGAACTAAATAGAGCCGTGGATAACGAAGTGCCGATGGAAGACGCCGTCGCCACGGGTGTCGCCGTAGGCAACAAAATCCTGGAAGAGGAGCAAGTGGAGCTCAAGCGATTGGGCGTTATCAGCTAAGGACCGCTGTTCTCTTAGCTAATCGAATGAGGGGGCGCTTCCCAGGAATGCGTCCCCTTGAGTTTCATTCACTTGTAGCGTGGCCCGACCATAGGTACGGAAAGGGTTGCGGCCGCTTCGCCGAAGACTCTTCGTGCCAAACCAAAGATCTCAGAGTCCAGGTGTGGCAAGTTGAGAAGGGCGTGGAAACTTGATCCGTTGAAGTCATTCATAGGGCCGGAATACTCCGCTTGCAAAATGACACAGCAAGTAGCGCGTCTCGCGGTCAAGGATCGTCATGCCCGCGCAAGCGGGGGGCATTCATCTTTGTTCTCCTTGCTCTGAAGACGCCGAGCAGGGGACAAGCCCCGCGCTACGGACTCGCGTTGGGTGCCGGTTGCGCTCTCCCACTTATTCGCAAGGACTCGTACGGCCAAGGTAAGAGAGGCCCGGGGTTGGTGAACGGCTCCATCACTCATCCGGTTGGAAGGCATTGGGACGGCGGCCGGGGATGAGGGATTTGCCGTCGGTGTAACCTTCAGTGCGGGCCGAGAGCTCTTGGATCATGCGCTGGCGCCAGAGCAACAGGCGATCCTGGTGGTTGGGGTCGGGGGCGAGATTATGGCACTCCTGCGGGTCGTTTGCTAGGTTGAAGAGCTGCTCTTCGCCCGTGACTGTGTACCAAATGTACTTCTCTTTGCCGTCGGTGAGGTATTGCATGGCGTCTTCCGGGCGATAAGTGCCCAGGTGCTCGCCGTGGAGGTAGTCGCGCCACGCCGTGTCCTCGCCGCGCATGAGCTGCAGCAGGCTGGCGCCGTCGACCGTGTCAGGGATGGGCGCGCCGGCAGCGTCGAGCAGCGTCGGCATGACGTCTTGCAGCCCCACAACGCTCGCGCTGGCCGTTCCACTCTCGTTCACCAGCCACTTTGGCGCGTTGACCATGAAGGGAATGCGGGCGGAACCCTCGTAGGCAAAAGTCTTGCGGAAGAGGTTGTGGTCGCCCAGCATTTCGCCATGGTCGGAGGTGTAGAGAATGAACGTGTCTTGCAGGAGACCGAGCTTGCGCACGTGCTGCAGCAGGCGGGCGACCTGGTCGTCAACAAAGTTAATTAGCCCGTAGTACGCTGCACGGCAGCGGTGCATGGCTTCCGGTTCCCACGAACCGCGCGGCGCGTTGGGGTCAAGCCCCGGCACCGGACCGTCATATTTGTCCGCCCAGTCGCCGACGACGGGTTCAGGCGTGGGCAGCGACAGGTAGCGGTCGTAGTAGAACTGCGGTGGCGTGAGCGGCGGATGCGGCGCAAAATACGACACCCAGAGAAAGAAGGGCGCCGAGGGATCACGCCGATCCAAGAAGCGCATGGCTTCATTGGTGCACCAGGTCGTATGCTCCAACTCTTCCGGCAGATGGGAAGGACGCGCAACCCAGGAGTTGCTGTCCAAGCCGTGGGCAATGCCCGGCGCTACGGCCTCTATACCACTATCATGCAGCCAACTCGTATAGTCGTTCTCTCCCCGAGGAGAATTCGCCCACACCACGTGATCGAAGCCGTAGCGCTTGCGGGGCGGATGCATGTGCAGCTTGCCCACAAGCTGGGTCTGATAGCCGGACCTGCCTAGTTCTCCTGGCAGTGTGTGTTCGATTTCCCAGGGCACGCCGTCCCAGTACGTCACCATGCCGTGGGTGACCGGCTTCTGGCCGGAGAGAATCGTGCGGCGCGCGGCGATGCAGGAGGGCCCTTCCACGTAGGCGCGTGGGAAGTTCGTGCCGGAGGCGGCGAGGTAGTCGAGATTGGGGGCGCTGACCACCGGATGCCCGTTGATGCCTAAGCAGTCGCCGCGATGCTGATCGGACGTGATCAGCAGAATGTGGGGTTGCTGCATGTCAAGACCTCTCTTAGAGGATGTGCGAAAAATCTCAGCCAATCGCCGTTCATGGTTCGACAAGGGCTTCGCGAAGCCCACTCACCACGAACGGAAGAAATAAAAATTCCTTGAAGAAAGCTAGTAGCCGTTCGTCCCCGTATCGAGTACGGGGCGGGCTCTGAGCCTGCCTGTCCTGAGCTTGCCGAAGGGTCGAAGGATGAACGGATATTCATTTCACGAACCCTCTGCTAGCCGCACCACGAGACCATGGTGCGTGCAAAGATGCGGGTGAGGTCGATCAGGTCCTGCACGTAAATGTACTCGTTGGGCGCATGGGCGTTATCGCCGCCTACGCCGACGGTTATGACAGGGGTGGGGCTGTGCAGGTTGAAAACGTAGCCGTCGGAAGCAAAGGGCGCGCCCTGAATCTGGTAGTCGCGACTCGCCGACTGGTACGCATCGGCTAAGTGGTCAAAGATGGGATGCTCGGTGCTGGTTTCGCTGCCCGGCAAGAAGCGCAGTTCCAGTTTGTACTCAGGGTATTCGCCGTCGAAGCCTTCGATGCCGTCCAGGTAGGAGTTGACGAACGTCTTGATCTCGTGCATGTGCTCTTCCGCAGTGGTACCGGCGTAGACTTCGCACCACATATTCGCGTAGCAGGATGGCGGCGCTGCGCCTTGGTCTTCGGCAAACGTATCGCCGCCGCCGCCGATCTGGGAGACATAGAGCGGCAGGCCCGGATCATGGGCGTAATGCGGCGGCGTGGGAATGTCCCGATTGCGCTTGAGGTTGTACTGCCGCAAGGCTTCGATGACCCAGGCGATCTTGTACGACGAGCTCACGCGCTCCACCCCGCCGAGCGCCATGCCGGCTTCACCTTGCACGGTGATCTTCCACTGGCCGCCGCCGCGAGTGGCTGGAGCAACGTGCATGTTCGTCGGTTCGGAGTTAATGGCAATGTCGGCATTGTAACCCTTGAGGCGGCACGCCAGCGTGCCGTGGGAGCCGCCGAATTCTTCGTCTGAGACACTCTCGACGATGACGTCGCCTTTGAGCGGCCGCCCAAGCTCGCGCACGCAGCGAATGGCAAAGAGGCCGGTGACGATGCCGGCCTTGGTATCGTAGGTGCCGCGACCGTACATCTTGCCGTCGATGATTGCCCCACTAAAGGGTGCGGCCTCCGTCCACAGCGCGGGATCATCGGCGCCTACGGTGTCAATGTGGCTCGAAACGAGCAAGGACTTGCCGCCGCCGGAGCCGCGAAAGACGCCGACAACACAGGGTCGATCCTCTAAGTTGCGGGGCATGTCTCCCCAGACCGGATGGTAGACGGGATGCTCGGTGAGGCCGGGCACGTCAATGGGATCGAATACGTCAACCTCCGCTCCGGACTGGCGGAAGGCGTTGGCTACAAACTCTTGGGCAGCCGCCTCGTGCCCCTCCGGCGGGAGTGACTCCGACGGAATTTGCACAAGCTGCTGCAGGAATGTTATAAGCTCATCTTTGTGGGTTTCTACCCAATCGTCGATCTGCTGCGCCGGATCGGCCATGAGCGGTCTCCTTGAAAACATCTAGCTCTGTTGTGCTCTTCACTCTGCCATATACTGGCCGAATGTGCGAAGAATAGGACTGTAGCGCTTTGTAATTCAATGCCGTTTCACGTCTTGTATTGAATTGTCCGTTCATGCTTCGACAGGCTCAGCACGAACGGGGATGCGCTGAGCGAACACCGCACTCTCCTGAACGCGCCGCTCACGATCCAACTCTTCATGGGCGAACACTTGATATAGACGACTCTCGACGCGCCAACTCTTGACGAAGTACATTCTTGAGCGAGCAGCTCTTCCCTTATCCGTTCGCCCTGAGCTTGTCGAAGCGCACGTTTGCTCTCGCTTGCTTTTCATGGTCGAGTTGTCTTGTAGGTCTAACTACCTGTACTCCAGGAATCGCTCATTCAGTGACGGGACTGTACTCAGGTCCGAGCCCAGGGTGTACTAGCCGTTCAGGCGTGACTGCGCCTCAGGAATAAAGCAGAGCGCCTCATCAACTTCCTGCCAGCGGGTCTTGTCTAAGGGTGTCAATGGTAGGCGCATCTCGGCAGAAGCGATCACGCCCAGGTGGTGCAGCGCGGCCTTGCTGGTCTGCACGTAATCGGTGTCCCGCAGACATTCATTGACGAAAGGCAGAATCTCGCGCGACCACACTGCAAACGCCTCATCTCTACGGCCCTCTTTGTGCAACTGATACATGCGCGCGAAAGTCTCCGGCAGGATCATGGGATAAGCGAGCATGGCGCCATCAACGCCGCGGCAGAGCATGCGCCAGCAGATGAAGTCGTCGCCCGCGTAGACGAGCATGTCGGTACGTGCTTTGAGCGCGCTCACCTTCTGCACGTTGGGGTCGGTGACCTTTACGCCGATGATGGTTGGGTTGTGAGCCACCAAGTCGATTATCTCATCGGTACCCAAGTAGTAGCTCGTAGGGTATGGGTTGTCATAAATCACAACGGGCAGGTCGCTCATGCCCGCGACGGCCGCGAAGAACTGCTGGGGCATGGGGGGTGAGATGGCGAAATATGACGGCTGAGGGGTCAAGAGCGCGTCCACGCCGTGATCCACGCAGGCCCGCACAAGGCGCTCAATTTCAGGAAGTGCCGTGCCCGATGTACCAAAGAACCAGGTGCCGCGCGGTGCAGTATTCTCGCGGAACGCAGCCACAGTCTGCATCACGGCGATGCGTTCGTCGAGCGTAAGGCTTGCGCCTTCGCCAACGCTGCCGCACGTAAGATAGCCGTCAACGTGAGGGTCGATGTAGGCCAATAGACTCCGCAAGCCGGCGTGGTCTACTGCACCGTCACGCATGGGTGTCGAGATGGTGGGAATGTTGCCGGCGAGGCCGGCATATCGTGAATCAAGAGCCATCCGCTGTCGTCCTTCTCTATTGGCTGGGTCCGCACAGAGGGTAACGCGGTTCTATGGTATCGTATGGATACTGAGTGTCAACGAACACGGAAGGTGAAGCGAACATGACAAGTGCGGCACAGGCGGCGAGTACTTTAGCATCTCCGGCGCGCGGCAAACCGCTTACTATTGATGACCTCGATACACCGGCTATGGTCGTAGACTTGGACCGCTTGCAGGCGAATATTAACGAGTTGCAGTCCTATTGCGATGCCCACGGCCTGAACAATCGCCCCCATATCAAGACGCATAAAGTAACCTATATCGCCAAAATGCAGCTCGACGCCGGGGCGACCGGCATCGCATGCCAAAAGCTGGGCGAGGTTGAAGTGATGGTGGAGGCCGGCATCACTGGCGATATCATGCTTTGCTACAACGTGATGGGCGCGCCAAAACTTGAGCGCCTGCGCGCGGTCTCGCAACTTACGGACATCACGCTTACCGTTGACTCGGAATACACGGCCCGCGGGATCTCCGCCTACGCCGACCCCAACCATCCGATCAACCTCGTGGTCGAGCTTGCCATGCCGAATTTCGAGCGAACGGGCGTGCCGACCCAGGAAGATGCGCTGGCGCTGGCCAAAGTGATCGACAAGCTGCCGGGCGTGCACTTTCGCGGTTTGATGGTATATCCGTCCACGAAGCCCGAGCAGCAAGAGAAGACCGTCGCGGCCCGGGAGCATTTCGAGCGAAATGGCATGCCGGTGGAGATTGTCAGCGGCGGGGGATCGGTGGACTTCCATGACTTGCACAATATCCCTCACGCTACCGAGGTACGTGTGGGGACTTTCAACTACGGTGACCGCAATACGGTGGGCAACGGCGTCATGAAGTATGCGCAGTGCGCCCAGCGTATAATTTGCACCGTCGTGAGCAAGACCACGCAGGAGCGCGTGATTCTCGACGGCGGTACTAAGACGTTTACGAGCGATATGCCACAGGTGGGCGATCCGCGCAGCACGTTCTGCCACATCATCGAGTATCCTGAAGCCCGCATGTTTGCGCAGTCCGAGGAACACGGCCACGTGGACGTGAGCCAGTGTGAGCGCACTCCTGAGATCGGCGAGCGTGTCTCTGTAATAGCAAATCACGCCTGCGGCGCGACGAACAATTTCGATGAAGTGGCAATGCACCGCAATGGCGAGGTGGTAGCGAATTGGCCGATCTGGGCGCGGGGCAAGATTCGATAACGGAATCCGTCACTCCGGCGAAAGCCGGAGTCCAGGGCACGCAGGAAAGATGGATTCCCGCCTGCGCCGGATTGCAAATGCCAGGTAATTCGCTTACAGACTTGAAGTGAGGAGTACGGGGTCACAGCCCCTTGTCCGCCTTGCAATATGTCATTCCGAACGGAGCGCAGCGCAGTGAGGAATCTAGAGTGCTAAACCTAGTGAACTACGAATGGTATAGACTCTAGATTCCGCGAACAGGGTTCGACGCTGCGCTCGGAATGACACTAAGAGTTTGTACCACACTCAATATAGAGGATTCTGTAAACGGATTAGTCAACACTTACAGGCATGACAGACCTGATAGACGAATGGCGAATAAGCTCCGCGCAAGACACGAACAACGCTTTGGTTGAAGAAGGAAAGTAACGCCAAATGGTCGTAGATAAGAATGTGGCCTATGCGGGCGGGTGGTATCCGCATCATAACGATCAAGACTTAGAAGAGATCAAGGCCGCCGGGTGCACCTCAATTAACATGACGGTGAACGAAACCGATTGGTACCTGTTCCGCGCGGCGCGCGAACGCATTGTGGCGAAAGCCCGGGAGCTTGGGCTGAAGTTCTATCTCAACTGGCACGGCTTTGGCGCGTTTGCATCCTACATACAGTCCACGCGCTACCTCTTGGAACACCCGGAAGCCGCGCAGTATTTCTCGAACGGCGTCCGCTCCGCCGAGGCGATGGCGTGTCCGAACAACCCGGAATACGCCGCCTGGATGGAGGAGCGCGCGCGGGAGATCATTGCGCACTTTCAGCCGGACGGCGTCTTCTGGGACGAACCGCACTTTTCCAGCGACAGCAATTTTCCCCAGGTTTGGGCCTGCCGGTGCGCCTCCTGCCAGGAGGCGTTTTCGCGCCGTTTCAAGCGGGCCATGCCGACGCAGCTAGACGACGACGTGCGGCAGTTCCGCCAGGATTCGTTGCAAGTCTTTCTGACGCGGCTGCTGCGGGTTGGCAGAGAGGTGGACGGCGGCGAGAATGTGCTTTGTCTGATGCCGCTGGACGAGAGCGGCCGGGACCCGGCTTCGGGTCCGGGCTGGTACGGCGTTGACGACTGGGAGCCCTTTGTCGCGCTCCCGGAGGTGGACGTCTTTTCCACCGACCCGTATTGGATCCACCGCCACGGCGGCGACTGGGAGTACTTCGAGCAGAACACCCAGAAAGCAATAGACTTGTCGCACAAGTACAAGAAGCCTTGCCAGATATGGGTGCAGTCAATTTGGATCCCGCCCAATCGAGAGCCCGACGTAAAGCGCAGCTTGCTGGCGGCGGCCGAGATGGGCGCGGACATGCTGGCCGTGTGGTCGTTCTTGGGCGAACCGGGCGGTACTGCCTACGACCGAGGCGGCGACCCGGCCCTGGCATGGCAAATGGTGGTTGAGGCGTATCAGGAGCTGTAGGAGGCTGTCGCCATGGCTGTAGCGCAACCGAATATCCTGCTCATTACCACCGACCAACAGCGCTACGATGCCTCCGGCGGCGCCGGTCCGTCCTTTCTCCGCACGCCGCACTACGACCGCCTGCGGTATGAAGGCGTAGAGTTTACCAGCGGCTATACGGATGATCCGGTTTGCGTACCCTCGCGCATGGGCATCATGACAGGCAAGCAGGTATTCACCCACGGCATGACCGGCAACGGCATTACCTCGAAGATTCTGGGAAGAGAGGACACCTTGCCGTGGTATCTGAGGGAACTAGGCTACCAGACGATTGCTATCGGCAAGATGCACTTCGGGCCGGAGCGGGCGCGGCACGGCTTCGACGAGATGATCCTGCCCGATGACTACTACCGCGAGATGCGCCATTCAGGCAATGACTTCCAGCCGATGCGGCACGGCCTCGGCCAGAACGAGCTTTATCCCGGCATGGCTACCGTACCGGAAGCCCTGACGCTAACTTCCTGGATAGCGGAGCAGTGTGTGCAATACATCCACTTCCGCCGCGATCCCTCCGTGCCGTTTTTCCTTTGGTGTTCGTTCACAAAGCCGCATCCGCCGTTCGATCCGCCGGAACCGTATTATTCGATGTACCGCCAAGAGTCTATCCCCGATCCGGTCATTGGCGATTGGCGGGAGACGGACGATTGCCCCCCGGCCTTCGCCAAACAACAGAAGCGCCGTTCCTATGACATCCTGCCGCCGGAAGTCATCCGCGAGGCACGTTCGGCGTATTACGGCCTGATAACGCAGATAGACTATAACCTGGCGCGGGTGTACAGCGCGCTCGAAGACTTGAAGCTTTATCACGATATGCTCATCATCTATACGTCCGACCACGGCGAATTTCTGGGCGATCACCGTGCCGGCGGCAAGAGTCACTTCCACGAACCCTCGGCGCACGTGCCGTTTGCGATGCGCATGCCGAGTAGCTGGGACAACCGCTGTCACGGCACGCAGGTCGCTACGCCGGTTACGCATGCCGACATTCTGCCTACGCTGCTGAAAGCGGCAGGTGGAGAACCACCGGCTAATACCGACGGGCAAGACCTGGTCGCCGTAGCGCGAGGCGAGCATGAGTCGCCGCGGCGCTTCCTGGAAGGTATGAACGGGCCGGGACCGACGGGCAAAGATCTGCGCCTTGGCTGCATTTATCTAGCAATCACCGACGGATGCTGGAAATACATTTGGTATCCCGAAGGTCCGGCCGAACAGCTCTTTGACCTAGAAAACGACCCACAGGAAGTACACAACCTCGCCCACGCGAAAGGGGCCGCTGACAAGAAAGAAGAGCTGCGGGACGAGCTCATCAGACGTCAACGCGAGCGCGACGGCGGATTGCTGGAAGATGGGTCTCTGCCGGTGCGCACCGTTCAGCATGTGCCCGATTCAGAGATGCGCAACCAGGGGCAACCGGGGGCGCATACCGAGTATTGGAAGGTTGACGTGCGACACTGAGCCGTTACCATGGTTTTGACCCTTCAAGTTGCCCTCAATAGGCGCCCACCATGGGCACACAACCGGATTCTTGACAGAATATGTTCACGAAAGTACGGGCCGCAGCCTCCAATATTGGCGTAGGCGTGAAAGCCATACGCCGGACTCGCAGAACAGAGCTTGATCCTATCGATGTCGATATGCGCGGCAAAGTCTGTGTGGTCACCGGCGCAAACTCCGGCATTGGCAAGGAGACGGCACTGAGTCTTGCACACATGGGCGCGACGGTTGTGCTAGTGTGTCGCAGCGAGTCCCGTGGTATGGAGGCGCTCAACGAGATCAAGGAGCGCAGCGGCAACGACTCAGTTTCGCTTCTCTTGGCAGACTTCAGTTCGCAGCAGCAGGTACGTGAAGTCGCAGCGACGTTCCTCGATCAGTTCGACCGTCTCGACGTGCTGGTCAACAACGCAGGCGTTACCCCGTGGCAGCGGCGTGTAACGGCCGAAAACGGCCTAGAGATGGTCTTTGCGGTGAACCACCTTGCGCCGTTCTTGCTGACTAGACTTCTGCTGGAACGTCTCAAGGTCAGCGCGCCGGCGCGCGTCGTGACCGTAAGTTCAGGGGCGCACCGTCGCGTAACACTAAACTTTGACGATTTACAGAACGAGCAGCGGTACGTGCCGTTTGACGTGTATAGTCAGTCGAAGCTCGCGAACGTATACTTCACGTACGAAATGGCGCGCCGCCTTGAAGGAACAGGCGTGACGGCCAACTGCCTCCATCCCGGCGTGGTTTCGACGGCGCTCTTTCGTCACTTGCCGCCGTGGCTAGGTATTGCGGTCAAGATTGCTCGCCCCTTACTGCTCACTCCTGCACAGGGAGCCGATACGGCGGTTTATCTTGCCGCAGCGCCAGAAGTGGCTGGAGTATCGGGACGCTTCTTCGAGCGGCGCGAGGTGGTTGAATCGTCGCCTGTTTCCCAGGACGAGGATGCGGCACGGCGGCTCTGGGAGGTGAGCGAGGCGTTGACTAGTAGGTCCGGCGGCGCAAACGGACGGTAGTTTACGTAGTTTTGAGACTTGAGTACATGGCCGTGTAGTCTGTTTGGATTCCTGCGCTAAAAGGCGGGGGACAAGCCCCCGCGCTACGGTTTTGCGGTGCAACTGAGGAGCGCCGATCCAAAATGCTCTAGTCGATCGCTCTAGATTCCTCGCTGCGCTCGGAATGACACGCAGTTTGTTTACCCTGGAGGGAGTAATTCAATGGACGACTTTCACGGCGTCTTGGCGGTGCTTTGCACGCCCTTCTTCCCGGATGAATCATTGGACTACGATAGTTTGCACCGTTTGGCCGATTATGTCTTGGCTGAGGGCGCGCATGCAGTAGTGTGCTTGGGTCTCGCCAGCGAAACAAACCGCCTGAGCGAGGAGGAAAAGCAACGAGTCGTGCAAACTGTCGTGGCGCAAGCGGGCGACCGTGTGCCCGTGATCTCCGGTCTTCAAGCGGCCTCCACGGTCGAGGCAGTGCGTCAGGCGCGCTGGCTGGTGGAAGCGGGTGTGGTCGGCCTCATGGTATTGCCGCCGCCCGGTCCGGTAGACGCTGCGGGTGTCATGCAATTCTACACGGCGGTGGCGGACGCCGTGGACGTGCCCATTATGGTGCAGGACTGCCCGCAGGTGGTGGGCTACGGACTAACAGCAAGCGCGATCGCCCAGATGGCGGAGCGATGCGCGAACATTCAATACGTGAAACTGGAGGCGCAACCCGCGTGGCCGCTGATGGAAGCGCTTCGTGAGCATAGCGGCGATCGTCTTGCCATGCTCGTGGGCTGGGGTGGGATCGGCTTCATTGAGGCGCTGGAGC
The DNA here is from genome assembly GCA_965219505.1 of Chloroflexota bacterium. GTDB lineage: Bacteria > Chloroflexota > UBA11872 > VXOZ01 > VXOZ01 > VXOZ01. The sequence goes on from OZ244775.1 coordinate 785,460, forward strand.
GTGGCGCTGTCGGTTGCATGCCCGGCGCCGACGCCATTGGCCCCATGGCTCAGGTCTACGAGCGCTATCTGGCAGGCGACATTGACGGAGCGCGGGCCATTTACGCCGCGATCCTGCCGGTGCTCGTTGCAAAGGGAGGGAATCTGCAGATGTTCATCCAGTCCGCGAAGCATCTCCTCGTGCGCGCGGGCGCCATCGCGCATGCGACCGTGCGTGAGCCGGTCACAGCAGTGGATGCCCAATCGCTGCGCGAACTCGATACGTGGTCGCGCTTGACAGACGAAGCTCTCGATTACTATGCTCCTAAGGTAGATGCGTCTTGAGGGTAAGAGTGTGTAGCAAGTAATTCATGGAGGTGTCTCATGATTGCCACAACACGTCGAAAGCTACTTGCGCTGCTTGGCGCGACGAGCATTGCCGCTCCTTTGGCCGCTTGTGGGACCACCACTGTGGCGACTGCGCCGGCGGAAGAGCAGATGGAAGCGAAGCCGGAGACTAAGCCTGCCCCCGAGCCGGAGACGATTGAGATCAAGGCCATTACGCACGCCCAAGTGGTTGCCGACGATAATGACCGGGTTAATGAGGATTTTGCGGCGCAAAACGGTGGCCGCATCAATGTGACCACGGACATTAGCCCCAATCAAGGCGAGATGCAGAACAACCTCAAGATCGCGGCTGCCGCCGGATCAATCCCCTACGATCTCTTGTGGATCAATGCCCACGGTATCATGTCCTTTGCTGCTGGCGGTCTACTGACTGAGCTCGACTCATACATCGCTCGCGATCAGATTGACATGCAGGATATTTTCGCCCCCTACGCGCTCAGCATTTACACGGTGTTCGGTAAGTTCTGGGGCATGCCGAAGAATCAAGCAACCGTCAATATGTTCTACAATGTGGACGCGCTGCAGCAGGCGGGTCTGGATGCCCCGCAAGAGGGATGGAATTGGGAAGATTGGCTTGATCTGTCTGAGAAGCTGACAATCCGTCAGGGGGACAAAGTTGAGCGCTTTGGCACTCAGGTGGGTCCGTGGGGCCAGACTCAGGGCTACAACTGGATCGTGCTTAACGGCGGCGACATCCTCAATGAAGACAAGACCGCTTTCAAGTTTGGAGAGGAACCCGGCCTGGAAGCCATAAAATTCGTGCATGACCTGGTCTACAAGTACCGCGTGGCGCCAACCAACCAAGAGATGTCGGATCTCGGTAATCATTTCACGATGTTTACTTCAGGTGCGATAGCGCTGTACTCGAGTGGGTCCTTTCTCTTCGGCCGCCCGCAGATGAGGGAATTCAACTGGCATGCGCAGATGCTGCCCGCCAGCGTGCGACCGGCCAGCGTGATCCATGCCGGCGCCTTGGCCGTGTTGAACCCAATCGCCCACCCGGATGCCGCATGGGAATTCATCAAGCACTCCACTACTTCCGAGGTGGGCGAACAGTCTACGGCGGTGTGGAACTTGCCTGCCACGTGGCGCGGCGCGGAAAATTGGGCGAAGTTGAGCGACTATCCGGAGGCTGCAAAAGTGTTTGTGCAGGCGATGGAAGTTGGCTACGCCTACCCGTACTCATACTTTACGAATGAATGGGTAGCAGCGGTGCGAAATGAATTGAACAAGGGCTGGCTGAATGAAGTTGGCATAGAGGAAGCGGTTGACACCGCCGTAAAGGCCGGTAATCTCGTCCTCGAAAAAGAGCAAGAGGAATTGGCGCGGCTGGGCATAGAAAAGTAAGCGCCTAGGACGGCATAGCCCTCCAAAGTACAATTTCATGGCCGATCATGTGCGTTTGTGCTAGAATTGCATTCGATTTCCTGCAATAGACTCCGGTTCGCGCCGTGATGGGGCGGACGCTCTTGATTGAAGAAGATGTGCGTGTCACATAGTGTAAGGCTAGGACGCCGGATCTGCCCGCAGTGTAGGTTCGGCGTTCTCGATTCGCTTTAAAGGAGATTCGTATGAACGACCGCCGTTATCTCTTGTTTGAGCCGACAGAATTCGCTTTCAGCGAGCAGAAGGTCGCGTACCGGGGCCAGCACTACCAACGCACGGTTGCCGACCTCACGCTCCAAGCTCGCGGCTGGAATGTGGACCGCCCGTACGGCCTGTGGCTGGGCGTTTCGCCGCATCCAGCAGAAGAGCGCTACGTTGAAGTTGAGCTGGACGGTGCCAGCGGCCGCGTGCGCCTCGAACCGCAACTGCGGCCGGAAACCGTGTGGACGCGGGTGGCAACGGTCACCTTGCGCGCGAATTTCCTGCAGATGCGCGTCTCCACGCCGGAGGCAACACTGCGGGGTTTTCACGGCGTGGTACTCAGCGACGATCTTGCCTTGGAGGTGCCGCCGTCGGTGCGAACCGAGTCCGACCTGCACGCGCTCTTCAGCGATCCCAGCGGATTCAGCGAATTGACGCCGAATCGGGTGGTCTCTTGCTCTCGCCACGAGTTTCGTATGACGTACACCGTAGGCAAAGAGGGCATTGCCGTGGGCGGCGGTTTCCTGGCGTTTGTAGAAGGGTCGCTGTGGCGCGACAGCCACATTCCCCAGACCGAGGATCCGAGTGGGCCGGGCTACGTGACCGTAGCGCATGCAGGCAGCGGCAATGTTGACATAACCGAAATCGTCGAACCGGTAACCGGCCTGCACGACCGTGAGTATGGGATTCGAGTGACCGTGTCCGATGCGCCGTTGCAGCCGGGCGATACGATCACGCTCGTATTTGGCGACCGGAGCGGAGGCGGTCCCGGCGCGCAGGCCAACGTCGTCGCCTGGACCTATACCCATAACTACAAGCGCGCCTGGTGGCACCGCATGCCTGTGCTCACCGTCTGGGTGGACGCCCGCGCCACGGAGACGTTCCTGCCGCTGGAGCGCGATCATGCGCATACCTTCACGGTGGTACCCGATAGTCCGGCCAAACTCCTCGTCACGGCCAAGGCCCATGCCCAGGTCGGTGTGCCCCATGATCTCAATGTGGCGATGGTGGATCGGTTTCAGGCGCTGGCCGTGCCGGCGTACACCGGGCGCGTGCGGTTCTCCTGCGACCGGGATGACGCAGAACTCCCTGCCCCGATTCACTTGCGAGAGAGCGACGGCAGCCATTGCCGGGTGACGTGGGTGCCTAAGAGCGAGGGCACGTACGTGATTACGGCCGAGACCGATGACGGCCTTGCGGGCGCGTCCAATCCGGTCGTAAGCGCGCCGGAGCTGCCGGAGTTGCGCGTGTACTTCGGCGATATTCACTCTCATTCCATCTACTCCGGTGACGCGGTTGGGGAAATCGAGGGCCAGTATGAGCACGGCCGCCACGTGGCGAATCTTGACTTCATGTGTGCCTCGGAGCACGCCGAGTACGAGACCGACAACCAGTGGACCGCCAATCAAATCCTGGTGCAGCGCTACCACAAGCCGGGCGAGTTCGTGCCTATCAGCGGTTTCGAGTGGGCGTATATGAATGCGGATGGCGAGAACCACGGCCTAGGGCACCGCAACGTCTACAGCGAAAACGACTACCATCAAATTCTGCGCGGGAGTGCGGTCGCAACCGGAAACCTCGAACGCATGTGGCGCCATTTTGAAGGCCGCGAGGACGTGCTGGCATTCGGCCACCACCCGCTGGCGGGCATCAAGTGGCACCAGCACAATCCCAAGTATGAACGGCTGCTGGAGATGTATTCCGGCTGGGGAAACTCGGAGATACGAGGCAATCCGCGCCAGCCGTGGCGGACACAGGGCGGCCTTTCGCTGCAGGAAGTGCTGGCAACCGGATCGCGCGTGGGCGTTATCGCCGGCAGCGACAACCACGATGCCCGTCCCGGCTACGCGGGCAGCGGCGAGCAATTCAGCAAGTCTGTGGCCGACGCGATTTGGAAGCCCTCGGGGCTGGCGGTCGTGTGGGCGACGGGCCTCACGCGCAAGGAAATCTTCGCGGCCTGGCGGGCGCGGCGCACGTACGCCACCTCCGGCTCGCGCATCCTGCTCTCGTTTAAGGTGAACGACTGTTGGATGGGGTCAGATTTAGCCTTGGGTGCCAACGATGCGCGTCGGCTCGCCGTGAACGTCATCGGCACCGCGCCGCTGAGCAGCATTGAGGTGATCAAGAACAATGAAGACGTACATGCGTGGCAGAATCCGGCGCATGGGGAAGACCTGGTGTGGGAAGACACGTCGGAGGCAAGTACGGGCGACTACTACTATGTCCGCGTGATCCAGGCGGATGAGGAAATGGCATGGTCGAGCCCGGTGTGGTTAGATGTGACGTAATGGGTCAGACCGGGTTGTCCGCCACTTAATTGGGAAAACGTCACATAGATCGTGTAACGGGTCAGAGCGCCCTTTCCGCCGTCTCCAATTCTCTCTCCTGGGGGAGAGAGGGTGCAGAGGCCCAGCCTAGTGTACGTAGAGCGGCTTCGGTTCCCTCTCCTTGGGGAGAGGGTTAGAGCCTGCCCCGTACTTGATACGGGGGTGAGGGGATTCCTTTTCATGGCAGTGTATTTCGCTAGCTTGGAACAGTCTTGCAGAAGTCCCCTCCATCAACAAAGGAACCCGGCGCAAAGTTGCGTTTATCCGCAATAGTGGCTGACACAGGCTGCCAAATTACAAGAAGGACTTAGGACCAATGACAGACCCGATACTTCCCCCAATTCCTTCCTACACCTGCCGACGTGCCACTTCGCCGATCACGATTGACGGTGCACTTGACGAACCGACGTGGAAACACGCCGAGCAGATGCAGCTTGTCGAAACCGTCACCGGCGACGAGCCGCGTTATCCCACAGTGGTGCGCGCGCTCTGGGACGATAGGTACCTCTATGTGGGTTTTGAAGCGGAAGATCCCTATATTTGGGGCACCCTCAAGAATCGGGATGAGCCGCTTTGGGACGAAGAGGTGGTGGAGGTCTTTCTGGACGACGATTGCAACGAGTGGTCGTTTCTCGAATTCGAGGTCAGCCCGAACAATGTCATCGTGGACCTCGCCTGCTTCCGGCGCGGCGGCAAGAGCCACGAGCTTTTGTGCTGGGACTGCCCGGACTTGCAGACGGCGGTGCAGGTGGACGGCAAGGTGAACTCCTTCGACGGTACCGATACCTCCTGGACGACTGAGATTGCGATCCCTTTCGACCAGTGCATGACCGCGCCCCACATTCCGCCCCGCCAGGGCGACCGCTGGCGCGCCAACTTCTACCGCATCGACCGCGCCCACGACGCCGATGAATACAGCGCCTGGTCTCCCACCGGCGAAATCCAATTCCACATGCCGAACCGGTTCGGGTACGTGGTGTTTAGCGAGGCTTAACTTGCACTCAGGGGTGGAGAAGGTAAAGGAGGTGCTCTTGCCCGCACACTGCAGCCCGCAAGAGAAATAGCTCTGTCGGACGGCGGAGTAGAGAGTTTAGGTGGCAGAAATGAGACTTCCGCGCTGGGCAAAGGTAGTGCTGCTAGGACTAATGGTGTCCATACTTGTGTTAGTTCTGGTAGTCGTGCTGCTTTCGGCGCTCGGTCCTTACAGCATCGTGCATGATAGAGTTCCGTACGTCGCAAGACTCCCATGCGAAAGAGATTCGACATGGGGAATGCTCTACAAATACGAAGACGTGTTTTTGGAAGGATTTCTGGAATGGTCGCCGGACGGTACCCAGATCGTATTCAACGATGACTTGAAGTACATGTACGTTGTGGACCCTGCCGGCACCTATCTTCGACCCCTTTTCGAAGTGACCCCCTTTGAGATGCCCACGTATGGGATTCACGCCGACGTGTCGCCGGACGGTGCTCGGATCGTCTTTTCCACTTGCCAGTTTTCGACAGGTAGCGAACATAGGCTGTCAGAAATGGAAAAGTACAGTTACGAGATTGCAGTAGCAAACATTGACGGTACGGGTATACAGCGGCTTACGGAAAACCGTGACATCGATCACTTTCCGGTATGGTCGCCCGATGGGAAACGGATTGCCTTTATCTCAACACGACATAGAAACTCTGACGATGTAGTATACATTCCGACCAATGCTCAACTTTACACGATGGAGGCGGACGGTTCTGATGTAGTGATGATAGCGTTACGAGAGCATGGAGGAGCCGCCCTCTTGCCTCCTGTGTGGTCGCCGGATGGCGAATACATGGCGTTTGTTGAGTTAGGGCCAAGGATAAACGTGGGTGAACGCCAGTTTCGAAAGCATTTCTTGCTCACGGCTCGTGCAGACGGCACAGATCGGACCAGGATAGCGGCTATAGAGCCGGTTCCGCCATCATGGTCGCCAGACGGCCGGTTTATAGTATTTGTGAGGGCAGAGCATCCAAGAGGCGTGTACACAGTGCGTCCCGACGGCACAGATCTGCAGCAAGTGGTGTATTGGAATGCTGTCCACGTGTCATGGTCACCGGATGGGTCGGCGCTTCTCATTATCAGTGAGGCGCAAGAACTATACGTAATTCAACGGGACGGCAAGGGTCTACGCAAGCTAATTGTAGGCTCTGAATCTCAGCCCACTTCTCGGATTCGTGCGGCGTGGTCACCGGATAGCGAGCGCATCGCGGTATACACCCCTGGCAATCCAGACTTAGTTCCGGAGCACGTTATTCTCCCGAAGCTATACACGGTTGAACGTGACGGTTCAGACCGGCGTGACTTATTACAACAGGATGACGACGGCAACCTTGCCCCAGCAAACCCCAGGATAGAAAATAGGAAAAGGAGGGCCTGACACTTGAGACTTGGTATCAGCGAAAAGGAAGTTGTCTTAGTTTTGAATAGGCGACGAGGAGGCAACTGTGCTTGATACTCGGGAGGAATTGGCGCTTTTGGGTGGGCCGCAGGCTGTGGGTGAGGGGGCCGTGCAGCCGTGGCCGCAGGTGGCGGCGGCGGATAAAGCAGCGGTGATGGGTGTGCTGGAGCGCGGTGTGCTGAGGGGGGCGGCAGCGCCGGAAGCGACGGCACCGATACCTCTTGGACGACCGAGATTGCCATCCCCTTCGACCAATGCATGACCGCGCCGCACATTCCTCCCCGCCACGGCGACCGCTGGCGCGCCAACTTCTACCGCATCGACCGCGCCCACGACGCCGACGAATACAGCGCCTGGTCCCCCACCGGCGAAATCCAGTTCCACATGCCAAACCGGTTCGGGTACTTGGTATTCAGCGGGGAGTAGCCGCCCGCACATAAGACTCTGACTTGGGCGATTCCCTTGGGACCCTGCCACTGGACCCGTCTTTAGACGCTGTCGAGGATCTGGTGGAGGTGCAACGAGGGAAGCTTCAGAACGACAAGAGACGGTAAGTCCAGGCGCTTCCACAAGGGAAACGGCTGAATCCCACTGGCGCGGGCAACGAAGAGTGTGATTACAGTGCCGTGTCCGACAATTGCGACAGTGCGTCCCTCATGCTTCGTGATTACCAAGGACACAGCTTCGGCAAACCTCGCGTGAGCGTCGTCGGCTGTCTCCTGACCGAAAACTAGAGTTTGAGGGTGCGTAAAGAACTGCGCCACGCGGTCCTCGAATTGCTCCTTAGTAGGAAAGAATTCTACATTCCTCCTATCGTGCTCGTGTAAGTTCGGTGCCGTTGTGCAAGTCATACCGAGAATGTTGGCGACAATCTGTCCGGTTTCTTGAGCTTTCGGTTCATCGCTAGCTATAAACACGTCAGGTGAATACACCTCTAGTTGGACCGCGAGTTGTTCACAGCGTTGACGGCCTGTTGTGGAGAGACACCACTGGTTCGCCGGTAAGCCTGGGACGATCTTCGGTAGGGAGTGTTTTATGAGAATCAGGTAGTTCTCTTGTTGTGCCAACGTTAGATTCTCCCACTGGTCAGGTAGTGTCTCTACGTTGCATTCTAAGCTGGCACCGGTAGGTATACAATCGTGAGTGAGATGACTGTCGGGTGCCTCGGTCTTGGGTTACTTTGGAAATAAGGAGAAAATAATGTCAGGCACGCAGGAGGAACTGTCAATATTTGGCGGGCCACCAGTGGTGGGTGCGGGGGCTGTGCAGCCGTGGCCGCAGGTGGGAGCGGCGGATAAAGCGGCGGTGATGGGTGTGCTGGAGCGCGGCGTGCTGTGGGGGGCGGCAGCGCCGGAAGCCATGGCGCTGCAGGAGGAGTGGGCGGCGTACGTGGGCACGCGGCATTGCCTGGTGACGAACAGCGGCACGGCGGCGTTGCACATGGCCGTGGCCGCAGCCGGTGTACAGCCGGGTGACGAGGTCATTACTACGCCCATGTCCTGGTCGTCTACGGCGACCAGCATCCTGCATCACAACGCGATTCCGGTCTTTGCCGACATCGATCCGGCAACCTACACGCTTGACCCCAAGCAGATCGAGGCGAAGATTACGCCGCGCACCCGTGCCATCTTGCCGGTGCATCTCTACGGCCTGCCCGCCGACATGGACGGCATCATGGCGGTGGCGGAGAAGCATGGGCTGAAGGTAATTGAAGACTGCTGCCAAGCACAGGCAGCGACGTACAAAGGGCGCTCGGTAGGCAACCTTGGTCATATCGGCTCTTTTAGCTTCAATGGCAACAAAAATCTGCCCGGCGGAGAAGGCGGCGCGCTGGTGACCGACGATGAGGAAGCGTGGGACATGGCGGCGCGGGTGCAGCAATTCGGCGAACGGCGGCGCTCGGACGGCGAACGCGAGTACAACGTCTACGGCATGGGCTGGATGTACCGGGGGACGGAGATGACGAACGCTTTCATCCGCTCGCAAATGACGCGCATCGCCGAAACAACGGCGCAGATTCAAGCAAACGCCGCCTATCTGAACGAACATCTGGTGGGCATTCCCGGTCTGCGCTTGCCGCAGGTACCGTCCGAACGTACCCACGTCTACTTTCGTTACGTGGCGGAGTTTGTGCCGGAAGAAGCGGGATTGGACGTGGCGGCCGGGCCCGCGAGCGAAAAGGTGCGGGAAGCCTTGCGGGCGGAAGGCGTCGGTCTGGGCCGCGCGGAGTTTTTGATGCCCCGCATGACGCTCTTCCAGGAGCAGGAGGGCTACGGCCGCGGTTGTCCTTGGACGTGCTGCTATGGCGAGTCGATTGAATATCGCCCGGAAGACTACCCACACGCAGCCAATGCGGTGGATAGGGTTATTCCGCTGATGGGTTTGACCCCGCCCAACGATGAAAACCTGATGGCGGGGTACGTGCGGGCGATTGAAAAAGTGTTCGGTCAGCTTAAGCGGGTCGTAGCGTGAGAGCGAGGTGACCTTTCAGCCACCGCAACTCGCGTGCTTCGACAAGCTCAGCACGAACGGATGTGGGGGCCGACTTCGCGCTTCGCCAGGAGTGTGCTTCGACAGGCTCAGCACGAACGGTTTTGGGGCCGACTTCGCGCTTCACTAGGAGAGCGCTTTGACAGGCTCAGCACAAACGGTTCTCCGGTCGGTCTCCGTGCATTGCCAGGAGCGTACTTCGACCCTTCGGCAAGCTCAGGGCAGGCAGGCTCAGCACGAACGGATTTTCGGTAGGTCTCCCCACCTACTGCCAGGAGTGTGCTTCGACAAGCTCAGCACGAACGGTAGGCAATGAGTTTCGACTGCAGGCCGGCGTTCTCCTTTAAGGAAGCAGTCTTGCCGTCCTCAACCCTTTGATAGGGAGACCGGCTTGCCGCTTGCGGCTGACTGCTGGGCCGCTGCCACGACGCGCACTGCTTCATGCGCGTGCCTTACTTTGACAGCCGGTTCTTTGCCGGTACGCACACAGTCCACGAAGTGTCTGACCTCGTGGAAGATGGCGCCGGCGTAGTCCGCGTCCAGCGTAGGGCCGTACCACGTATCGTGGGTCTCGACCTGCTGTTTGGAAATCGTCATGCTGGTGGCTGGGGCGCAATCGATGCGGATCATGCCCTCAGTGCCGACGGCGTCAAGGCGGGCATCCAGCGCGCGGTACGTCTGAACGGGCAGAGTCCAGGCATGCTCGAAGCTGGCAACGGCGCCGGAGGCGAATTTCACAAGTGTGAAAACCGCGTCATCGATGCCGAGGTCGGTCGCCAGCACCTGGTGCGACTCCGCCGTCACCCGGACAACCGGTTCGTCCACCATTGAGAGCACGTACTCGATGTCGTGAATGCCCAGGAACTGCAGTACTGTGGTGTTCCCCTCGAACTTCTGGGCGCTGGTGATGGGATTATTGCGCCTCGCATACACATGAATGATGTCACCGATTTCGCCGCGTCGGTAGTCCTCCAGCGGCATCGCGTAACGGGGGTCGAAGTGGAGGGTATGCCCTACCAAGAGCGTGATACCGGCGCGTTCCACGGCAGCGACCATGGCATCCGCGTCTGCAAGTTCGATGGCCAACGGCTTTTCCAGCAAGATGTGTTTGCCGGCTTCCGCAGCCGCAATCACGGCGTCGCGGTGCAGCCAGTCCGGTAGGCAGATGCTTACGGCCTGAATGTCGTCGCGCGCGAGAACTTGCTGCCAATCTGTGTACACGTCGGCGTCTGCCGGGTCGGCGGCAGCGTGGGCGGCCTGTGGGTTGAGATCGGCCACGGCGCGCATTTGCACCTCAGGAAGCTGCCGGTAGACGTTTGCATGCCGCTGCCCCATTTGCCCGGCGGCTATGACACCGATGCCGATCTGATTCATTCTTCCGTTCTCCCGCCAAGCATCCCTAGAAAGGGCGAACGAGGCAGCGACCCTGCGACAGTGAACCGGCTTGTTCCCCTACACTTTGCTCTGCATTCGCTGGTGATGCACTCGGCAGAAGCCAGAGGAGTAGTGTTGCCTGGTGCAATCTGGCTCACTGCACTTGCTGCCATACTTGCTACTCCGTTTGACAATAGGGGAAAGTTCCGCGCCCCGCCAAAGCTGGTGATAATGCGCCGAACAGTAGCCGCGAGCTTTATGGGTGTTACTGCAACCAGGAAACTCACACTGACGCTGTTGCGGGACGTAGGGTGTCAGTTTAGGGCGTGTCTCGCTTCGCGGCTTGCGATACACCTGTTTTTGCTTGGTGGTTTCAATCGGCAGTTTGCGTTGCCAGCGCTTATAGTGCTTTGCGCACATACGCCGCGCAAATACCTTTGTAATGGAACAGTCTTTTACGATGCAACCTTCCATTATTTCCCTATCTCTTGTGCATCTACACGGTGCAAGACATCCCGTGCCCAATCGTCATTCGTGTCGCTTTTCTGTTGGTAGTCATCTAACCATTCTCTTGCTCCCATATCAACTTTGCCGGTTCCACCGGCTGACCGGTCTCAATAGACCGCTCGGCGGCTTCGATCATGGCGACTACAGCCAGGCCGTCACGACCGGGTATCGCTGGTTCGCCGCCGTCCAGGACGCAGTCCACCATATTCCGCATGGAATTGCCCCAAGAATCGTCAGTCTTGAAGTACGACCACATCTTGGGTCGTATCGTCAGTTGGCGCGACTCGGTGTCCATCGTGAAACCGCGATTTGAGCGGTCGAGCGCTACCTTGCCCTTTGTACCGTAGAGCGAGAGGTATTGTTCGACAATGGCGGGATAGCCTTCCGGCACGATCCATGACGTTTCGAAGGTTATGGTGCAGTTCTCGAATTCCACCATGGCTTGCACGAAATCATAGGCATCCACGCCCTTTTGGGGCAGCAAACGCTTCTCGCCACGCGCATAGACCCGCACGGCTTCCTGCCCGATGATCCAGCGCATGTAGTCCATTGTGTGGGGAAACAGGAACCAGTGGGGGCCGGAGCCGCTCGCCCATGAGAGCATCTGGGTGGGCACCCAGACTGTATCGGAGAGACGCGAGAACCCAAAGACCGGCTCGCCTATTTCGCCGCTTTGCACGCAATCGCGTAGTTCTTGAATGTCGTTGGCCCAACGATTGCCGAGGCTCACGCTGAACAGGCGGTTATTGCGCTCGGCGGCCTGCACCATTGCTACGGCGTCGGCGACGCTGGTGGCCAGCGGTTTCTCGACGAGCACGTGCTTGCCGGCTTCCAGCATGGTAACCACCGCGTCGCGGTGGGCGAAATCAGGCGTGGCCACACTCACGAGCGCTACGTCTGAGGCTGCAATTGCTTCTAGGTCGGTGGCAGCCTGACATTCCAGGCGTTCTGCCACAGCCTGTGCACGATCGGGATTGGCGTCGTAAACAAGCGAGAGATTCGATCGTTCGTACGCAGCATAAACATCGGCGTGCTGCTCGCCAATAAGGCCCACGCCGACAACAGCGGTATTCAGGCGGTCACCTACCATGGCCGTCCCCTTAGGAGACACTACCTAACTTCGAATTCCTCAGTCCACGAAATCTCGCCTTCAGCAGCCACTGCCGTAACCATAATAATGTACGTGCCAGGCTCTAGCGATTCGGGCACTGTCCAGTTCCACCGCACGAAGCCGTCTGCCCCCGCTATCTTTGACGTGAATTCCTCAATGGCAAAGATTTCCTCACCGCGCATAAGCGAAGGAGTGACTTCGTTTCCTTCCTTCGAGGCCGCGTGGAGAATTGCTACTTTCCCGCGGTGAACGATTTCAGAGTACGTGAGGATGCGCAAGGGGATGAATTGCGCTTCCTCAGGCGGTGCTTCCCCAATGCCGAGTCTACAGGCGCTGAGAAGTGTGCCACCTGCTACTAACAAGAAAAGACGTCTTTGCATTACTTTCCTCCACTCAACGGAGCGATATACATGGGCCCTCCATCACAAGGATTGATACTCCTAACCGTAGCGCAGCAGACTTCACCGGCGTTAGCCGATACGAATCGGTCGTCCTTCTTCAATGGACTGGTATGCCGCCAGAATGGCTTCCACCCCGGCGCGACCGTCTTCCCCTGTGACCAACGGAGAGCGTCCAGCGATAATTGCCTCGCAAAAATCCTTAAGCAAATAGTAATTCATTGACTCTGATGTATCAATCGACGAGACAGAACCGCTCTTCGTCTCTGTGCGTACAACCGCTTGTCCCGTGATCTCAATTTCGATCATGCCGCGGGTTCCGAGCAGGCGAAGATATACGTTGCCCCACTTGGACCAATTCTCCGGTCGATTCCACGACGGGTCGGTGGAGGCAATCACACCGCCTTCAAACGTCTCGACCAAGATTGCAACGTCGTCAACGGCGATGTGCGGCCGCTTTAGTGTATCGCCTTCCGCATAGATCTCCACCACTTCCTTTTCAGTAAACCAGCGCATCAAGTCCGTAACGTGCACAATATGGTCGCGTATCGTGCCGCCGCCGGAGCGTTGCGGATCGATAAACCACCCTTCCGTAAACGGCCTGAGATGGTTGGTGCCGTGCATGGCCAGTATTTCGCCAATCTCACCATTGTCCACGCGCTGCTTAGCCTGCCAAGCGACGGGGGCAAAACGGCAAGGATATGCAGTGCCCAAGAACACACCGGCGTCTCGACAGGCGGCAATCATGGCATCTGCTTCTTCCAGCGTGATGCAGAGCGGCTTTTCGCAGAGGACGTGCTTGCCGGCTTGCGCGGCGTCGATGGTCATCTGTGCGTGGTCGGCGTTAGCAGAGCAGATAGAGACTGCCTCGACCTCGTCGAGCTCCAGTAGCTCGTGATAGTCGGCATAGACTTTCACATCCGGCGCTTCGGGATGCGCCGCAAGCATTGCGTGCATACGGTCAAGCTGATCCGGGATAGGATCCGCCGCAGCGACGAGCTGGGCGGAGGGCAGATCGAGAATTGCTGAAACGTATCCGTTCTGATGGCCGTGGTCGAACGAGATGACGCCAATGTTTAGTGCGCGCGTCGCTTTCATATCGTCACCACCTCGTTCCGTTCGATACTCTCCATGGCCGCCCAGAAAGCACGCAGCGGAGGCAAGGGATTAGGAAGCATTGAAGGTGCTGCTTCTTCTGCTTCCCATGACTGCACGTAGGCGGCGGCCATCTTCTCATATGGCGTGCGGTGGTATGCTTCCGTGAGCGTCACTCCGCTTTCGGATGCCATCCAGAAACTGCGGGCATTGGAATCGTATTCCACCATGCCATCGCGCCCGACAACTTCGATCACTTCCTTGCTATATTGGCCGGGGTACGCGGCGCTCATTTCGCCGTAGAGAATGGCGCGGTTTGGATAGCGGCCATTGCAGAAGACGGTGTCTGTGTTCGCTGACTTGAGAGCTGCGGCTCTTGCATAGATTCTCTGCAGCGGGCCTCCCAGCAGCACGAGCGATTCCATGAGATGAAAGAGGCTCTGCTGCCACACCTGGGCAGAAGGGAAAACGCGGATGGCGCGCACGGTGATGATGTCGCCAATTCCCGTGCGTGCAGACTGAGCGGCGGCCTCGTACTTGTGGGTGAAGTGGATCGGCAGTGCTACGCGTACGGCGCCGTCGGCTGCGGCAAGAATAGCCTCTGCGTTTGCATATGAATTGCCGAATGGCGGATGGATGATCGCCTGCCTGCCGCTCTCCAAAGCGCGGCGCAAGTCCATGGCTCTTGAGGAGACGTCACCGGCAATGTCCGCAAGTCCCCCGCTGTTGCTCGGCCACTCATGTGCAACCGGTACGCCGAGAAACGTGTTGCGACTATCCCTGGCGCTAGCGGGCCTGAGGATAGCAATGGCATCTGTCGAAAGTAGGCGTTTGTATGCTTCCACGCGTTCAGCGAGGTTGTCCGCGCCTACGAGGATCACAGAATCGTTGCGCATAGCTTGTTTCTCTTCGGTCTGGGTTCCGGCGAAAGCCGGAATGACACGACCATGCGGGAAAACGTCATGTAGGCAACCAACCGCGTTGGGCGGCGCACAAAACGCTCACCGTCAATGCCGCCTCCGGACGCTTGCCGTCGAGTACTTGCTGCAAGAGGTCTCTTGCGGGCACGAGCTCGACCTGCATGATCTCAAATTCATCACGCTTTGGTGCATGATAGTCAAGTTCGGTTGCGAAGTAAAGACGCATCGTAAGCGGCAGCAAGGGCGTGCTGGGATGATAGAGCCCTAACGGTCGAATATTTCTTGCCCGGTATCCCGTCTCCTCCTCCAATTCTCGCAACGCGCCGGACGAAGGCTCTTCACCGGGATCGAGGGCGCCGGCGGGCACCTCGAGTGTGGTGCGGCGCAACGGATGTCGATATTGCCGGACGAGCACGGCCTCGCCCGCGTCGGTAAGGGCCAGCACGGCAACCGCATCCCGGCGAATGTCCAGGTAGGTGTATAGCATGCGCCGGCCGTCCATCTCCGCCTCCAGCACGTCCTCACGCACCGGGAAGCGCCCGCTATAGGCGACTTTGGATTCGATCAATTTCCATCCCAGCGGCTGGCGGGACTTATTTTGTGATTGCTTGCTCACTAGTCTTCCCTATGTCTAATGTGGCTGGTTTTCAAAGACTTTTTCCGTTCTCGGTTGGAGTTGGCGCAGGCGCAGTCGCACTAATCGCAACTCCTCATAAGAGTAGTCTTCGCCAAGTCGCTCTTTCACCGGCGCCAAGAGGAAGTCGCTGTCTGCTTCGCGAAAAGCGTCCGCTATGTTCGCAAAACGCTCGGACGAGGGCAGCATGTGTGTGATATCAATGGCTTCATCTGTCTCGATGATGCGGTCCAGATGCGTGAGCACAGTGCCCGTTGAAAGGCCGCGCCGGGCGGCTACCTCCGCCACACCTAAGCCTTGGCGCACCAAGTCGAGTGTTTGCTTATCGGTTTCGCTAAGCGACAGGCGGATGGCGGTTGCTATACTGCACTGCCGCAGCCGCGATGCAATGGCGGAGGGCGGGCGGCCTAGTTCTTGCGCAATCTCAGATACTGAGTGTCCTGAATTGAACTGGTCGGCAAGCCGTTTCTCTTCCTCGGGTTGCCATTTCTCGTAGGCCCGAGGGAAAGATTCGCGGGCTCGCTCCAAGTGTGAATTGTCTTTAGGGTGAAGAGCCGTCTCTACGCTCGTGGGTGATCCGGCTTTACCGTGCTCTTCTACATGCTCGCGAATCACGTCTAAGAAGCGGTCGCCGAATTCCTGGAGTTTGCGAGGACCCACACCCTTGACATGAAGCAGCGTGTCGCGATCTGTTGGCGCTTGCATTGCCATTTGTCGCAGGGTCTTGTCAGAAAAGACAATGTATGCCGGGACTGCCAGCTCTTTGGCGATCTCGTGTCGAAGTGTGCGCAACTCACCAAGGAGGCTCTCATCGAGTTCCCCCGCTGCATCTGTATTCGGCGGCGTATGTCCAATGAGTGTCACGGTCTCTCGGTTCTTGATGAAGTCTCTTCCTTTTCCAGTAACGTACAGCGTGGGATACTCGCTGTCACTCTGGCGCGCGATAAGTTCCCTATCGATGAGTTGGTCGAAGACGTCCTGCAGCTCCTCCTTAGAAGAGTCCCGTGCGATGCCGTGGACCGGTAGGGTGTCATGGCGAAATTGCAGGACCTTCCGCGCACGGCTGCCGCGCAAAACGTCAATGACGTGGTTCATCCCGAACCTTTCGCCCGTACGTATTATTGCTGAAAGCACCATTTGCGCGATTTTCGTGCCATCATACGTGAGCGCTAGGTCCTGTTGCTGCGTACTGACAAGGCACACGTCGCAAGCGCCGCAATTCTCTTCCCGCCACTCTTCGCCAAAGTAGTCAAGCAGAAACGCCCTCCGGCAGGTTTTAGCTTCGCCGTAGACAACCATCTTGGCAAGCTTTTCTGCGGCGTGCGCTCGCTCCGCGTCATCTTCGATCTGGTTGATGAAGTAATCTTGGTTTATCTTGTCGCCGTAGGAGAAGAAGAGCACACACGCACTGGGGTTTCCGTCGCGGCCGGCGCGGCCGGTCTCCTGGTAGTAGCCCTCGATGGTCTTTGGCAGGTCATAGTGCACCACCAACCGGACGTTCGGCTTGTCCACGCCCATGCCGAAGGCAATCGTTGCCACAATGATCGGCACGTCATCCCGCAGAAACCGCTCTTGGGTCTCCGGGCGCACCGTATCTTCCAGACCGGCATGGTACGGCAGCGCCCTGAAGCCGCGACCGCATAGCTCGGCGGCAAGGCTTTCTGTATTCTGCCGCGAGAATCGATATACGATGGCGGCGCCGCTGCGATGTTTGTGCAGCAGTTCCACAAGCGCTTCAAAGCTCCGGCGTTTGGGTCTGACGTCATAGGTCAGATTTGGCCGATTGAAGCTGGCGACGAAGAGGGTGGCATCAGGCATGCGTAGTTGCTCGAGGATGTCTTGCCGCACGCGTTCAGTTGCAGTGGCCGTGAGCGCGATCACCGGCACTGTGGGGAAGTTGTCGCGCAGCACTTGCAGCGTACGGTAATCGGGCCGGAAGTCATGGCCCCACTCCGAGATGCAGTGCGCCTCATCTATGGCGATTAGCGCGAGTTTCACAGCGTGAAGAAAGTCCCGAAACTGCGGAATGGCCAGGCGCTCGGGAGCGACGTACAGGATGTCGAGGCGGCCTTTGTAGGCGGCTATTTGCACGCGCCGTATTTGCGCAGCGCTCATGGTGCTGTTGATGAAGTCGGCGGCAATCCCACGACTTCTCAGTGCATCGACTTGATCCTTCATCAGTGCAATGAGAGGAGAAACGACTAACGTCACGCCATCGAGACAGAGGGCGGGCAATTGGTAGCACAGTGACTTGCCGCTGCCTGTGGGCATTAATGCTAAAGAATCTTGGCTATTCAGGACATTCTTGATGACGCGTTCCTGCAATGGCAGAAAGCTCCTGTGCCCGAACTTTGACGCAAGCAAAGTCTCAAGATCGCTTGCTAACTCGGGACTGCTGCTTGCTCGTGCCATCGATATCTCACATTCTCTTCAGCCATCGGCGCCAGAGTTTAAGAACTTGCATTGCAAGAAATCATGGTCATGGAGCTCGCGGAGAGACCGGATGGACGAGGTGTCACGGACGATTCGCTCGGCCTGCCGATCTATCAGGACTGCGCGCATGCCGATCGCCTGGGCCGGTTCAATGTCGAACTGCATACTGTCGCCAACGTAAAGCACGTGTTCGGGCGCGATATTGGCCTCTGCTAGGGCGAGCGTGAAGATAGCTATATCCGGCTTCTCAATGCCGACGCAGCCCGAGAGCACCTGTGTGGGGAAATACCTACCTATGCCCAAGTACGTAATAAGGTCCATACCCCAGGCTTCCCAATTGGAAATCAACCCTAACGTGTATCCCTCTCCCGCAAAATGCTCCAGCACCGGAATCACGTCGGGATAGAGCGCGTACCCCTGCGGTTTGCTCAGTTTGTTATAAATGTGCAAGGCATACGTAGCGCGTTCAGCAGGTGATATTCTAAGTTCTTGTAGGAGTTTAGTGTAGTACTCATTCCAGAAGGCGTACGAGCGCTCATGCGATAGCGACCACCCTCGATTGCTGGGGTCATCGAATTGTGGTGAGAGCGTAGCGGCGGCGCTCGCAACGACGCGATGCGGAATCGGATGTCCAAGATCGGCGAGGGTCTGCGTAATGTGTTCTGTTACCGAAGGGTACGCTGTCGCTAGGGTGCCGCCTAGATCGAAGAATATGCCCTTGAGCGTGTTCTGTCCCATGGATTTCTGCAGAGCAAGAGCCGATTACATGCTATGTGGTCCAGCTTTATGACTAGCTTGTATTGTCCGTGGGTGAGTCGGGTTGTGTCAACCGCGTCCCCGGGCGTCCAAGTCGCCCCACTGTAGTTTGTAGCAGTTTTCCTTAGAGTCTGGTTACGATCTTCTTAGAGGGAGCCTACAGAGCCGATGAAAACCGTTCGTGCTGAGGCGGCTGACTTCGTCAAAGACGCTACGCCAAGTCCCTGTCGAAGCATGAACGGTTATTCGCCAACTTAACGGCGGTTCCATTCACCCTTCGACAAGCTCAGGGCGAACGTTGCTCGTGCAGACAAAACGATTGTAAACAGGCTCTTAGAAGATTGACGCAATTCAAGGATCGATCTTGTGCATGCAGTCTCGTTGCAGAACTTGACTGTGCCTGTAGGGCAATAGCTCTGGTCAGAGCAACTACGGCTGGCTAAAATCAAATGTGTTGCAGGACTTTGATAAGGAAGGGAATCTCCGTGAATGCTGAACGAGAGCGGCTGCGCGTGTTATTGCAGAAGGAAGCGATAAAAGAAGGGGACTTCATCCTCAGTTCCGGTAAGCGGGCACATTACTACATCGATTGCCGCCTCGTAACGTTGTCGGCTGAAGGAGCATATCTTACTGGGCGCGTGATGCTCAGGGCTTTGGGCGAACCGTTGCCTGATGCTGTCGCCGGTATGTCGGTGGCTGCGGATCCCGTGGTAACGGCCGTTGCAATTGCCAGCTTTACCGCAGGTACGTCTATCGCGGCGCTGATTGTGCGCAGCCGCGCCAAAGAGCACGGCACCGGCAAACAGGTGGAGGGCCCGCTTGAGCCCAGAATGCGGGTGGCGATTGTAGAGGACACGGTGACAACGGGCGGCTCGGTGTTGCGTGCTGCGGAGGCGGTTACGGAGGCAGGTGGTATTGTAACCGGCATTTGGACGCTGGTGGATCGTCTGCAGGGCGGCGCGACCGCAATTGCAGCGGCTGGATACGCGTACCAGCACGTCTTTACAATTGAGGAACTGGGCGTGAATTCCACGCTGCGTGGGAGCTAGTGTCCTTTTGTCAAAGAATGAGCGGTTTTCGGTTCGGAGTTGAAAGCGCTTGGTCAAGTCCGTATCTGGTAGGGGGATATCTACAAAAGTGCATCCGGGCACCCTCGTCCTCTCACTCAAGTGGAACTTTGCAGGTCCCGGGCCGCAGGCGAGAATTCTCCCTCTCCCTGGGAGGGAGTCTCATAATTCCGCTACAGAGCACGATAGGTCAAATGAGGAACGCAGCCAAGTGGCGGATTGTATTGACAGAGTGGTAAAAGTGATGGAAACGGTATTGTGAAGGCTTGATGCGACGCCCAGAAAGCAACACAAGTCTATCTCAAGACCTCACTTAGCTTCTCTGCACGGCAGTATACCTCGGTAAGGGCAATTATGAGACAGCCTCTTGGGGAGAGAAACTGTCTTGGCTGTCAAGGGGCGGTGGTGGGTTGCCAGGTGGATTGTGTGTGCAGCATGCTATTCAGAATGGTCAGCAGTTTGCGCATGCAGGCGGTCAAGGCCACTTTCTTTGGCTTGCCTGCAGCACAGAGCCGGGCATAGAAGGCTTTGATCACCGCATTGTGCCGGGTCGCTACCAAGGTCGCCATGTAGAGACCGGCGCGCACGGGTGCCCTGCCACCCCACACACTGCGTTGTCCCCGGTAACTCCCGCTGTCCCGGTTGTGGGGCGCTACCCCCACCAGCGCCGCTATCTGCTTGCGATTGAGCTGGCCCAGTTCCGGCAGGTTTGCCACGAGCAGGCGCGCGGTCACGTTCCCGACCCCCGGCACGCTGCGCAACAGTTCGTCCCGTGCGCGCCACACCGGGTTGGCCCGGATCAGTCGCGCCAGTTCCCGGTCCACTGCCACCACCTGCCGCTGCAGCACGGCAATGTGCCGCGCCACGCGCCGCCGCACCCAGGGCGTCGCCTGCGCCATATGATTGCGCTCCGCTGTCAGCATGTCTACCACCTGCCGCCTGCGTACTACCAGCCCCCGCAACGCCTGCATGTCTGCGTCCGGCAGCGGCCGCACCTCCGGTTGCACTGCCTCTCCATACCGCGCCAGCATCCCGGCATCGATCACGTCCGTCTTCGCTAGCCGTCCCGTCGCCCGCGCAAAGTCCCGCACCTGCCGCGGGTTCACCAGCACCACCGGCAGCCCGGCTACCTCCAACTCCCCCACCACCACGCGCTCCAGCCCACCTGTCGCTTCCAGCACCACCCGCTCCGGTCGCAACTCACCGAGCCGCTCCCGCAACGCTCCGATCCCTGCCGCATCGTTCCCTACTTGCCACACCGCGCTCTCTGCCCCAATACTCACGTCCAACCGGTCTTTGGAAACATCAATTCCCACGTACACCGCTGCCTGTGCCATGTCTACCCTCCTGCTATACTAAGCGTGGTGCCCCCGGCAGTCCCAGCCTTATGAATTCGGACTATCAGTCCGAGTAACTGTTCGGGCTCTGGGGGAGCTCGGCAGGCGTGACGACCTCTCTCTCCCACGGTCTTCTGTGACCCAGGGCCAGCCGGTCTGCCACGCCTGCCCCCATTTTATCTCCCTTTTCCAAGATATAAGGGCCGGGGTGAGGGGAAATCTTCACCGTTCCAGCCGTTTTTCTCGAGTTTGTCAGGGTTACGCAATGGTCTCCTCATTAGAGAGGTGAATCGCAACTGCGGCCAAGTAATGTAGGGGAATCCTTTGTGTGCGTTTGTACTCATGAGACCAGTGCCGCTCTCGCGCGCTCCCGTTCATACTTCGACAAGCTCAGCACGAACGGGACGGATAGGCTCAGCACGAACGGAAGAAGCGGCATTTGCACGAAAGAGAAAGATGAGTACCGCACGAAAGGGACAGATGAGTATCGCACGAACGGGGGAAGCGAGCTCAGTACAAGCGTCAATAGCGAGTACATACTGGATCGGAAAGGATAGCTCGGCCCGAATCAAGAAGGGGAAAGCTGGGCGCAACATGGGATGGAGGCAAGCTCAACGCGGACGGCGCTTATCGGTATTACAGAAGCCCGTTGAGCGTGTGGGTGCATCGACATGAGATATCGTAGTTGTGAACCTTGAGGATACTATTGCCGCTGTGGCCACGCCGCCGGGAGAGGGCGCCATCGGAATCGTCCGATTGAGCGGCAGTGAGGCTCTGGCGATTGGCAAGCGCTGCTTTA
The DNA here is from genome assembly GCA_965219505.1 of Chloroflexota bacterium. GTDB lineage: Bacteria > Chloroflexota > UBA11872 > VXOZ01 > VXOZ01 > VXOZ01. The sequence continues at coordinate 807,104 of OZ244775.1, forward strand.
GGCGGCAGAAACCCGGCAAGTGGCAGAGTCACCGATCGTACGTCGGGCTGGTATTTGATTCGGCAAATGACGAGCGCGTGGACCAGGCCCTATGCACCTACATGCGTGGGCCGCACTCGTACACGGGCGAGGACGTTGTCGAATTCTCTTGCCACGGCAGCCCGGCCGTGCTGCGGCAGACGCTTGGATTGCTCTTGGACCAGGGCGCGCGCTTGGCGCAGCCTGGTGAATATACACTGCGTGCGTTTCTCAACGGCAGGCTCGATCTGGCGCAGGCCGAGGCGGTCATGGACGTGGTGCGGGCGCGCACAGGTAAGGGGCTCTCATTTGCGCTGGACCAACTGGAAGGTCGTTTGTCACGACAGGTGCAGGAGCTGCGCCAGCAGGTACTCGGACTGCTTGCACGCCTGGAAGCAAACATAGACTTCAGCGAGGACGACGTGCCGGCGGTCCCCTCCCACGAGGTGGCAGCGTCCATAGCAGATATGCTCTCTGTCTTGGACCAACTGCTCGCAACTGCTCCAAGCGGCGCCATGGTACGTGATGGCGTGCCTACCGTGCTGGTAGGTCGCCCCAATGTGGGAAAGTCGAGCCTGCTGAATGCGTTCTTGTCGGCCGACCGGGCGATTGTGACGGACGTTCCCGGTACGACGCGCGACGTGCTTGAGGAAACCGTCGATGTTGACGGCATTCCGCTTGTCTTGGCGGACACTGCGGGCATTGCGGAGACGCAAGACGTGGTTGAGCAGATTGGTGTGGAACGTAGTCGCGCGTCGTTGGCGGCGGCACGCTTGATAATTGTGGTCTTAGATAGCAGCATGCCGCTCCAACCTGCTGACCGCAGTGTAATCGCGGAAGTTAAGGGCCTTCGGGAGGGAGACTCCGATCAGCAAGCGATTATTGCATTGAATAAGGCCGACAAGTCGCGCGTACTTTCTCCTATGGACGTGCAAGGCCTGCTGGTAGGATGCCCGGTGGTACCGACCTCGGCGCTTGCCAGCGACGGTCTCGACGCGTTGCGCGCAGAAATCGGCCGAAAACTGCTACAAGAAGGGCTGCAGGCCGATAGCGCCGTTATTACCTCGGTCCGCCATCACGGGATACTGAAAGAAGCGCATACCGCGCTTACGGAGGCGCGTTGCGCGGCAGCAGACGGCCTCCCGGAAGACTTTGTCTGCATCGGACTACGTGCGGCGCTCAATGCGTTAGGCGAACTGACGGGCGAGAGTGCGACGGAGGACTTGCTCGACCGCATCTTCGGCGAGTTCTGCATTGGAAAGTAAACTGAGGGTCGGCCTAGAATTCTTGCCGGTGCTCTTCTCGGGAGGTGTTGGTACGTTTCCGCCACTGATACAAGAAGTTCCAGAGCAAGAGAGCGCTTGCTCCGCCGAGCAGATCGACCGCCACATCCTGCCACGTGGCGCTTCTTCCCGGCACAAAAGTCTGGTGCAGTTCATCGCTTAAGGCGTAGATCGCGACAATTACGAATGCCAAAGGTTGAATTATCGGGTGAGGAAAACGGGAGTAGACAGCCCGGTACCAGAGCAATGCCAGCACAGCGTATTCAATGAAGTGAGCACCGTATTTTAGCAGAAGGTCCAAAAAACTATTCGAGAGCGACGGTAGTGTGGGTTGAGCGGAACCGTAGAAGATGAGGGCCATCCAGAGCAGTGGAGGCGCCCAGAATAATAGAAAATAGCGCATGCAAAAAGGAAACTCTCTAAAGAGCAACGCTGCTTGGTTGGAAAGGTTTGCTCATGCCGGCCTCCGCCAGACGCCGGGCAGCGTCACTAACTTCCGATCTTAGAGTGGGGACCAGCGTTTGCTCAGGAGATCGGAGACTCCTCCGGTAGGAGAGCAATCTGGTCGGGCTGGGCGCGGCTGCGCTTCCACTCTTGGTACTCGGCTATTTCTTCAGCAATGCTGTCGATGTCTTCAAAGTGGCGATAGACTGAGGCGAATCGCACGTAGGCAACTTCATCGATGACGCGCAGGCGCAGCATTACTCTATCGCCTATGACCGTGGAATCTACTTCGGGTTCACCCAACTCAAGTAAGTCGCGCTCGATGCGGCCCACAATCTGTCCGATTTGCTCTGAACTAACCGGGCGTTTCCAGCACGCCGTGCTAATCTTGTCGCGCAGCTTCCCCCGGTTGAACTCTTCTCGCCGGCCGTCCCGTTTTACCACCGTCAGCGGCACGGGATCCACGCGCTCGGTAGTCGTGAATTCTCTACCGCAGCGCAGGCATCCGCGGAACCGCCGTGCACCGGCCTTGAGCAGTTGGTAGGAGGCGACTCGGGATTCGATAGATTCACAGTGCGGGCAAGCGAGCACTTCCAAGCGCTCATACGTGGTGTACCTGTGGCCGCAATCCCCACACTCGCGACGGCGGCGAATGCTCATTTCTTCCGGTCGACTATCAACCACTCGGGTATTATGCTTGGCGCACTGTGGGCAACGCATGCGCATACCTCCGCTGGCTTCTATCGATTCTTCCGAGCAGACAGGCTCAACAGTGTCCGGCAACAAAACACCTTTATGCTAGACAACCAACACTATAGCACACTATGTAGTTTCCATAAAGCAAAGCTCTTGCAAGATGTAGTTAAGATAGTGGCGAAAGGATGTATTCAGGGTCTGTCGTCAATATCTCACAGGATACTTCGACGTTCTCACGAGCGTTGATGACATATGTGCGACTCTCTCCGATTACTGTACGTCGCAGGAGCCCGTGCTCAAGGAACACCGGCTCCATGTTACCAAGATGACGACTAATGCCTCGGTCGGAGCAGTCGTAGCGGCGGGCAGTGACGGCGAGTCTGCGGCCGTCTGCATCTTCAACGATTGCATCTTCGATTGTTGCGAAGCCCAGGTAAGCGGGGCGCGTGATCTCCTCAGCGCAGTGAAACACCGAATTTGAGCCGAGCGACGCGCCAAAGAAGACGATCTTGCCCCCAAGCTCGTAAAGGCGGAAATATGGCGAATCCGGACCGCAAGGCGTATCTCGATGATCGGCGGTCAGGGAGGCCGCTTGCCGACCTATGGCGGCGGCCGAAGAGACGGGATGGCGGCTGCGAAGGGCGTGCTCCCGCCTGCGAAACGTCTCGGTGATCAGACCTGACGATGACGGCGACTTTCTCACTGAATAGCGATGCGGCCAGGACTTTAGAATTGAGAAAGTCAGCGTAGGCACTAGTACCGTGCCACTGTCGCCAACGGTCTCCAGTAGCGCATCGATTACGGTATCGGCACCGCCTTGCACGTAACCAAAGCTGCGCAGCGAACTATGGACGAGAAGCAGGTCGCCGGACGTGACCCCAAGCTCTTGGAGCCCCGAACGGATGTGATTCTTACCAACTGTCATAGGTAATTTTTCTCTCTAAGTGGACTTTTACCGGCCCTGGGCAATTGGCCTAGCTCCGAGCCAAACCTGGCTACCATGCCGGCGACCGGCAGGAAACGGCGCTAGAACACCTGCATGTGAATGTGGACAATTGCCGAATATTCCACAATGATCTTTCGATGTTTCCCGTGAGTGCAAGCTTTGGCGCGAGGCTCTCTAGATCTATTCCCAAAACGACGGTCTTGCAGTAGCAGACGTGCCCGGAAGCCGGCAATGTAACATTTCTTACCGTAAACGTTAGACTCTTATACAATTCTTAAGGTTGTCTAGAACACAGTGACAATTGCCATAATACTGCATGCTATAATGGGTAGCAGTTGTTACTGGGATCGTTCGCACGTTCTAGGAGCGCTGGGATCTTGCAAGTAGAGAAGAGTGGTGCGGTATCAGTAAACTATCAACCTGTAGTATGGAAGGCACGGTGAAGCTATGATAGGGGGAGTCCTGGGGTTCATCGGTCGGCACTGGCGCGGTATTCTGCTCTGGGTGCTGGTTGCAATCGGATTTTGGTGGTCGCTTGCGACTTTCGGCGCGCCCACAGTCCTGAGCATTCTGTTCATGATCTTCGCCACGCTATTCCAGCTTGCCTTTGCGATTCTGTTTGTGCTAATTCAGTTCGTGGCGCTATTCTGGTTCCTCGGCCGCGGACGTGTGTACTGGATCATGCCCGGGGGCGAAACCGGCATCTCCTTCAAAGACTATCGCGGAAACGAGCAAGTGCTGGAAGTTTCAGCGCGGGTCGTGACCTTGCTGCGTGGTGTACGCGACTTCAAGCGTATGGGCGGCGAGGTTTCACGCGGCTTGCTGCTAATTGGACCGCCCGGTACCGGTAAGACGTATTTAGCGCAAGCTATTGCCACCGAAGCAGGCGTGCCCTTTGCCTATGCGTCTGCGCCCGGCTTTCAGAACATGTTCATGGGTGTTGGCAACCTGCGTATCACGATGCTCTACGCAAAGGCGCGGCGGCTGGCGCGGCGCTATGGTTCCGCCATTATCTTCATTGATGAGATTGACGCCGTCGGCGCTGCTCGTACCTCGCAAATGGGCGGGGGCGGGGGCATGATGGGCGGCATGTTCGGCGGTGGTGGGATGGGTATGCTCAATACGCTGCTCCTCGAGATGGATCCCCCAAACGTGGATACGAGTTGGAAGGCACGGGTTTTGCGACGCCTCGGTCTGCGTAGAGGGCGAATGGTGCAACCCGTGGTGTTAACTATTGGCGCGACGAACATTTCTGAAGTGCTGGACCAGGCGCTGCTGCGACCGGGACGTTTCGACCGCAAGATTACGATTGACCCACCCGATTTCGATGGCCGGAAAGACGTCATCCAATACTATGTGGACAAGGTACGTCACGACCCGAACATCGACCTTGACAAGATTGCCGCCGACACGGTGGGCTATACGCCGGTCAGCATCAAGTATCTGATCAACGAAGCAGCGGTCGTGGCGCACTTTGAAGGTCGCGACTTTATTTCCTATCAGGACTTCAGCCAAGCGCGAGAGACGAACGAATGGGGCTTGCGCCAGCCAATCCGCAGCATGAGCCAAAAGGAACGGCGGCGACTTGCGTACCATGAAACCGGTCACGCGTTAGCGATGGCCTTGCTGCAACCGGAGAATCAGCTCTACAAGGTCACGATCATACGTTACGGCCGTGCGCTGGGTCTCGCTGCCAGTACGCCGCTGGAAGAGCGCTATACGCAGACTCGCGAGGAGGTACTTTCGGAAATCAAGGTTGCCCTGGCTAGTCGTGCCGCAGAGGAGTTGTTCCTTGGAACCGGCCTCACCGGCGTGACTTCCGACTTGCAGCAGGCTACACGCCTGGCGATGGGTTATTTCGGCTATTATGGTATGGGCAACAGCTTCTATTCGTATCTTGCGATGCCCAGCGGTTTGGGCGGCATTGACCCGGATACCAAGCGCCGCATCGAGGCGTTGCTCGACGAGCAGTACCGTGAGGTAAAGCAACTGCTGGCAGAGCATGCCGATGAGGTGCATATCATTGCTAAGCGGCTCCTGGATGAATTGGAACTGCACGGTGAGGATGTTAAGGACATCCTTGAGACGCAGCGGTCAAAGCGTGAGCCCGTGGGTGTGGGTGTCGCCGCTTTGACCGGCTACGCAGGTGTTCTGGCTTTGGGCCAAGAGAGTAATGGCCCGTCAGATTCGCCTGGGCCAAACGGAAACCCGGTTGTATCGAACGATAGCCAAGCGGAATCGAGCGAGGAAACGGACAAAGAATCTGATTCCCAATAGTATATCGGGAAAGGCTGATTACGCTTGGCTCATGGCGACTTCGTCAAAGACGGCGCACTATCAGCGTGCTGAGAGTGGCATGAGGGTAGTGCGCTCTTTTTCTCCGCTCGTAACGCACGTTTAGTGGAACATCGCATCAACGACGCACGATGTAAATTGAGAGGATGTCCATGCAGCGCAACACCGTGATTGGTGCAGTATTCATCAGCATCGTCGTGCTCATCGCGCTTGTGCTCGTTGTGCCGAACATCATCGCCGATTGGCTCTGGTACCAAAGCCTTGGGCGCACCGATGTCTTTTCCAGAATCATTACACTGCAACTAGGCCTCTTCGCCGCCGGGTTGGTCGTCTTTGGCGCCCTGTATTTTGGAAACATGATTCTGGTACGCAAGATTGTAGCGCGGCAGGCGTACAGTACCGGCGAAGACTTCCTCTCGAACTCAGCAAGACGGACCGAGCAGGCGTCGCGGATCATTTCCGGTGTTGTGGGTGTGATTGCTGCCGTGATCTTCGGCCTGCTAGCTACCGGACAATGGAACACAGTTCTCCGCGCTCAGAACCTCATTGAATTCGGCACCACGGATCCTATTTTCGAAAAGGACCTCTCGTTCTTCGTCTTCACGCTTCCGCTGTTGGAGTTTGTGCAGGGCTGGCTCTTCCGGGCGGTTCTGATGGTGCTGGTGGTGGCGGTCTTTGCGTACGGTTTCCGGCTTGTGTTGCCATACATGATCTCGCCGGAAGACGACGAGGGTGAAAGGCGTGAAATCCCCCGCAGCATCATTGCCGGGGCACCCATTCGCATTCATCTTTCCGTACTGGGTTTTCTGTTGATGCTGCTGGTGGGCGGGGCACACTGGCTGAGTCTGCACACCCTTGAATTTTCCACGCGGGGCGCGGCCTATGGCGCGAGCTACATCGATGCCAACATTATGCAGCCGGTGCAGCAAGTGCTTATTGTACTGGCCGTAGTGGCTGCCGTCGGGCTTGTCCTTGGCGGTGTATTCAATCAGCAGTGGCTGCCAGTTGGCGGTCTGGGGCTATGGTTGCTCGTGCTGATCGTGGGCGGGTGGGCATATCCCGGCTTGGCGCACCGACTGGACGTGCAGCCGAATGAGTTGGAGCGAGAACGCCCCTACATTCAGAACAACATTGAATTCACGCGCGAGGCGTACGGCCTCAACCGTATTGTCGAGAGGGAGCACCCGGGCGAGCCCGCAGTAACGCAAGAAGAGTTGGTAGGTAATCCCCTGACGGTACGCAACTTCCGTCTATGGGATCCCGAACCACTTCTGATTACGTATAACCAGGTGCAGAGCATTCGCCTCTACTACGATATTCTCGATGCGGACGTGGACCGTTATTACGTAGATGGCGAATATCGTCAAGTGATGGTCGGCGCCCGCGAGCTCTCTCCGGAGAAGTTGCCGGGCTCGGCGCAGACCTGGGTCAATCGCAGGCTGCAGTTTACCCACGGCTACGGTGTTGTGATGAGTCCCGTAAACGAGGTTTCACCTGAGGGGTTGCCGTCATTCTTCCTCAAAGACGTGCCGCCAACGGGCATCATGGATATTGTACGACCGGAAATCTACTATGGCGAAAAGACGTTCGACTATATCATTGTCAATGCGCGAATTCAGGAGATTGACTATCCGAGCGGAGATGATAACGCCCGTTCCACTTATCAATCGCGTACGGGAGTAGGGATTGGGACATACCTTCGCAAGTTGCTGTATGCTTGGTATCTCAAAGACGTAAACATCCTGCTCTCCGATGAACTCGAACCCCAGAGCCAGATTCTCTATCGCCGCCATGTGCGCGAGCGCGTAGCGACGGTGGCGCCGTTTCTTGTCGTCGACCAGGATCCCTATATCGTCGTCGCTGACGGCCAACTGTTCTGGATCGTGGACGCTTATACGTTTACGCACCGCTACCCCTACTCTCAACCCCTGGCTGGCGCCTTCAACTATATCCGCAACAGCGTGAAGGCCACCGTAAACGCATATGATGGCACTGTGCGCTTGTACGCGGTGGAGGAAGATGAACCGATTTTGCAGGCGTATTCGCAGGCTTTTCCAGATCTCTTCCACCCGTTGAGCGAGATGCCTCCGTCAATACTCCAGCACATTCGATATCCGGCGTTTCTCTTCCAGGTGCAGGTAGAGCTTTACTCCCTCTACCACATGCGAAAACCGGACATCTTCTACAATCGCGAAGATGCGTTTTCGCGGCCGCGTGAACTGTATGGCGTCGGCCAAGTGCCGGTCCGGCCCTACTACGTCATCATGCGTCTTCCTGATTTCCCGCGTGAAGAGTTCATTCTCATCATGCCGTATACGCCGATACAAAAGGACAACATGGTAGCCTGGCTGGCGGCACGGTCGGATCCGGAGGGCTATGGATCGCTCTTTGCCTTCAAGTATCCGAAGGACAAGCTTATATTCGGGCCGATGCAGATAGAAGCGCGCGCCGACCAAGATACCACGATCTCGCAGCAGTTTACTCTCTGGGGGCAGGGCGGGTCGCGAGTGATTCGCGGCAATCTCCTTGTCGTGCCCATCGGCCAGTCAAACTTGTACGTAGAGCCGATCTACCTGCAGTCCGAGCAGGGCCAATTGCCTGAACTCAAGCGTGTCATCATCGCCAACGGCTCAAACGTCGTGATGGCGGAAAGCGTGAAGCTAGCGTTGGAGGTGCTATTTGGGGAAGACCTAGGAGATATCTTCACTGGGACCACCGGGACCACTGGTAGCAGTGCGACTCAAAGCGGCTCTAGTACTACTGCTGCCACGCCCACGCCTGCGCCTGTAATCTTGCCGACGCCCACAGCGTCAGCGCAGCCGACGGCACAACCAGTGGCGACTCCTCAAGCAGGGGCAACACCGCCGGCACGCGAACTCACGCCTCCGGCTACGGCGACACCAGGGACTGACACGTCGCTTCAGGAACTGCTCGACGCTCTCAGGCGCCAAAATGAGCTAATACAACAGCAGCTTCAATTGAATCAGCAACTTCTCGATGAGTTGGAGAATCAGATCGAGGAGTAGCACTCCGGCTGGATGAATAGAGAAATTGGCGAGAAGGCAGTGCCTTGACGTGAGCGCACGCGCCAGGTTAAGGCACTATTGGACTGATGGAGTGGCCTGGCGATAATTTGCTTTTTCATCTCTGGGCTCGACCGGGCCAGTTCCACGATAGTAGAACCGGCCCTTCGACAGGCTCAGGGCGAAACTAAGAGTGGGCTTCGTGTGGAGACTCGGGCCCGTGCGTTCTGAGCCAGTCAGAGTGGGCAGTTGAATCTCGAACGGGGCAATGTACACATGTGTAGGTTCTTGTCGAGGTCTACTCTTCTGTGACCAAAGCGCGTATCTACGTCACATATAAGCCGACGGTCCTTGATCCGCAAGGTAACACCATCCGTGAAGCGTTGCATCATCTTGGCTTCGAGGATGTGGATTCCGTACGGATGGGCAAGTACCTGGAAGTTGAACTGGGAACTGACGATACAACCAAGGCTCACGCGGAAGTAGAGGCCATGTGCCGGCAACTGTTGGCCAATCCTGTCATTGAAAGCTACCGCTTTGATCTGGAGACGCTTCAGTGAGAGTTGGCATCGTACAGTTCCCGGGCTCTAATTGCGACTCCGACTGCCTGCACGTAGTACGCTCTGTGATCCAGCAACAGGCAGATTTTGTCTGGCACCAGGAGACGAATCTTTCAGGTTTTGATGCACTTGTGCTGCCGGGCGGGTTCTCGTATGGGGACTACCTGCGGTCAGGGTCCATAGCGCGGTTTTCTCCCGTGATGCGCGCGGTAACGGCGTTCGCTGAAGCCGGTGGGCTCGTGCTTGGCATCTGCAACGGCTTTCAGATTCTTACCGAGGCGGGACTGCTGCCGGGCGCGCTGCTCAGGAACAGCGAGGTAGAGTTCCGATGTGGCTGGGCGCACCTACGTGTAGAGAGCGTGGAGTCACCGTTCATGGCAACCTATCAACACGGGCAGGTGCTGCGCATGCCGATTGCCCACGGCGACGGCAACTACGTGGCTGATCCGGATACACTCAGCCGCATGCGTGACAACGGACAGATCTTGCTGCGCTACTGCGATGCTGAGGGGGACGTTTCACAGGATGCAAATCCCAACGGCTCCGTGGACAACATCGCTGGCGTATGCAATGAGTCCGGAAACGTATTTGCCCTTATGCCGCATCCGGAACGTTGCGCAGAGCCTGTGCTGGGAAGTGTCGACGGCTTGGGCATTTGGCAGGCGATTGTTCTGGCGCTTGTGGCCGCTCCTCTGCGAGCGTGAGCGCTTCTTGGAATGATTCCAGTGCGCCGCCGCTACCTGATGTGTTGACACCTCCCGGGTCTTGTCGCCATGTGGGACGGACACCTGCGAGGTGTTGCGCCAGCAGATGTTCTCAGGAGTGAGAAACAGCGTGTCTCAAATTGCATCTGCCGTAACTGATGCCGATCTGCGAGAAGTCTCGCTTACTCGTAGTGAGTACGATCGCGTCTGTTCCCAACTAGGCCGCGCTCCAAATCGTGTTGAGCTGGGCATGTTTGGCGCTATGTGGAGTGAGCACTGTGGCTATAAGAACTCGCGACCGCTGCTGAAGCTGCTGTCAACCGCCGGGAAGCACGTCCTCATTGGCGCGGGTGAGGAGAATGCTGGAGCCGTGGACATCGGCAACGGGCTGGCAGTGGTCTTCAAAGTGGAAAGCCACAACCATCCCAGCGCCGTGGAGCCGTTCCAAGGAGCGGCGACTGGTGTCGGTGGCATTGTGCGGGACATCTTCACCATGGGCGCCCGCCCAATCGCCTTACTGAATTCCTTACGCTTTGGTCCCCTGAGCGATGCACGCAACCGCTATCTGTTCAATGGCGTCGTCGGCGGTATTAGTCACTACGGCAACTGTGTGGGTATCCCCGACGTGGGTGGTGAAGTTAATTTCGCATCCTCGTACGCCGGCAACCCCCTCGTCAACGCCATGTGTGTCGGTCTCATTCGTCAGGATAAGCTCATACGCGCGCGCGCGCGTGGTGCCGGCAATACATTAATGCTCGTGGGAGCGGCTACCGGCCGCGACGGAATTCACGGCGCTTCATTTGCTTCCTTGGATGATCCTGAGTTGTCGCACCGCGGGGTGGTGCAGGTGGGCGATCCCTTTATGGAAAAGCTGCTCATCGAGGCGTGCCTGGAGCTGGGGGAGACCGACTATCTTGTGGGTTTGCAGGACCTCGGTGCTGCCGGACTGACCAGCTCCTCCGTGGAAGCGGCATACAAGGGTGAGAGTGGTGTTGAAATCGACGTAAGCCGTGTACCGTGCCGGGAAGAGGGGATGATCCCCTACGAAATCATGCTCAGTGAGAGCCAGGAGCGCATGCTTGCAATTGTGCGCCAGGGCGCAGAGGAGAACGTAGCAGAGATCTTTTCGCGTTGGGGGCTTCACTCCACCGTAATCGGACAGGTTACTGCCGACGGCATGGTGCGCGTACGCAACGGTGCGGAGGTGGTGGCAGACATCCCCGCGCATTTGCTGGCGGACGCCCCGACGTACGAGCGGCAAGGTACCCCTCCAGACTATCTACAGGAGACGCACGCCTTCCGGCATGAATCCTTGCCCGAGCCACAGGACTACAATGACGTCTTTCTCAAGTTGCTTGCAAGCCCCAACATCGCGAGCAAAGAATGCGTCTTTCAGCAGTATGACTACAGCGTCCAGGTCAACACCGTGCAGGGCCCTGGTGGGGATGCGGCAGTGCTGCGGGTCAAGGGAACGCCGACAGGACTTGCCGTCACGATAGACGGCAACGGACAGTACTGCTATCTTGATCCATTTGCAGGCGGCGCTATCGCGGTGGCCGAAGCAGCACGCAACTTGGCGTGTGTGGGCGCCGAGCCGCTCGCGATTACCAACTGTCTCAATTTTGGCAATCCGGAGAAGAGCGACGTCTACTACCAGTTGGAGGGCGTAATACGAGGCATGGCCGCAGCGTGCGAAGCGCTCGACGTGCCGGTGGTAAGCGGGAATGTCAGTCTTTTCAACGAGACGCGCGGTCAGCCTATCTATCCCACGCCAATGGTAGGCATGGTGGGCAAGCTGGAGGTTTTAGAGCAAAGCGTCACGATGGCATTCCAACAGGAAGGGGATGTCATCGTTTTGCTCGGCCCACAGAGCGGTCATTGTGGTGGTAGTGAGTATCTGGCGTCGATACACGGTATGGTGACGGGTCAAGTCCCCCCCATCGATCTCGACATGGAGGTGCGTGTGCAGTCCGTCTGCCGTCAGATTATTCGCGCCGGCCTGATAAACAGCGCACACGACTGCTCCCAAGGGGGTCTTGCCGTAGCCCTAGCGGAGAGTGCAATCGCAGGCGGCATCGGGTTTCAGGTGGACCTGCCGGGCGTGGGTCGTGCGGACGCTCTCCTGTTTGGCGAGGGTCAATCACGGATTGTCGTCAGTCTGCCGGACAAGGAGATGGCGGCGGTGGGCGCGGCAGCCGAGGAGAATGGTGTGCCGTGTACAGTTATCGGACGTGTCCGGGGCGACGCGCTCGTGCTGGGCGGCAAGCTGTCTGTCACACTGGCATCTGCACGGCGGGCGTGGCAGAATGGAGTGGCGGAGGCACTGGCTGCGGAAGGGCAATAAGTACGCAGAATCAGAGGGGGGCGCGCACGTCATGGATGGGACACCACCTACCACCGACACTGATTCCCCGCGTGAAGCGTGCGGCGTCTTTGGCATATACGGCCGAGACCTCAATGTAGCCAAGCTTACTTATTTCGGCTTGCACGCGCTCCAGCATCGCGGCCAAGAGAGCGCCGGTATTGCCAGCGCCGACGGCAAGCAAATGCAGGTGTACCGCAGAATGGGTCTGGTCTCCCACGTATTTACCGAAGAGATCTTGGAGGACCTACAGGGAATCCTGGCAATTGGGCACACGCGCTATTCCACTAAGGGTTCGAGTAGTGAAGACAATTCCCAGCCCATATTCGTCGAAGGTCCGCTCGGGCCGCTGGCGTTGGCCCACAATGGAAATCTCGTCAACGCCGATCAGTTGTTGGACGATCTTGAAGAACTAGGTGTTCGCCCGAAGTCCTCCACCGATAGCGAGGTTGCGGCGTGGCTCATCGCGCTCGCTCCGGGAAGCACGTGGCCTGAGAAGCTGCAGCACACGCTCCCCCGGCTGGTAGGCTCCTACAGTTTTGTGATGGCGACGACGGACCACATCTTAGCAGCGCGTGATCCGCTGGGCAATCGACCCCTCTGCTTGGGTTCGGTCGATGGCACCTGGGTAGTGGCTTCCGAGAGTTGCGCCCTCAATACGGTTGGCGCGGAATTCGTGCGCGAAGTGGAGCCGGGAGAGCTGATTTCGGTGGGTGAAGAGGGGCTTCGTTCATATCGCATCCAACCGGTCCTCAAGCGGGCCGTCTGCATGTTTGAATTCATGTATCTTGCCCGACCGGACTCGTATATCGAGGATAGATTACTGTATCATGCGCGTCGTGAGATGGGCCGCAAACTTGCACGTGAGCGGCCGACCCCGGGTGCCGATCTGGTGATGGGTGTGCCGGAATGCGCCATTGCCGCGGCACAGGGATACGCCGAAGAAAGCAATCTACCGCTCCGCGACGGGTTGGTGCGCAACCGCTACATTCACCGTACCTTTATTCAGCCGACCGACCAACTGCGGCGCGAGGGTGTACTCATGAAATATAACCCGATGCCGGAGGTGCTGGAGGGCCAGCGGGTAGTCGTGGTTGACGACTCCATAGTGCGCGGTACGAATACGCTCCCTATTGTCAAGATGTTGCGTCAGGCCGGTGCGAAAGAGGTGCACGTCCGCATTGCCGCGCCGCCGATCCGTCACCCGTGCTTCCTGGGTGTCGATATGCCGACGCGTGGCGAAATCATCGCATCCGCTTTCCAGTCGCGGGAAGAAGCCGAAATGGCCGTTGGGGCGGCCATTCAAGCGGACAGCCTAGGCTATCTGAGCATTGAGGGTATCGTGGAAGCTGTTGACTTACCCTACAACCACTTCTGCCTGGCGTGCTTCAATGGCGATTATCCAGTGCCCGTGCAGATGGAATTCGATAAGCTATCGTTAGAGCAATTGCGAGCACCGGTGTCATGACGGCAGTGGGGGGCTTTGAGACCGGGACCGGGCGCTGTAGTGAGTTTAGGACTAGCGGATCTGCGTTCTCGCTGCCAATGGCGACTGAGTACCATACGGATGTATTTCAGTGTCCTCTTTTCATTAGCCTGCGGGGGCAGACGCCTCCTTCCGTTTGGGATGTGAGTGATCGGGAATCTCCCGGCGTAGCGCCGTTGCCAGTTCCGGACGCACTACTCGTTGATTGGAATCTTGAGGTTTATGCGTGACTCTCCGCATCCCCCCTCGACTTATCGGCAAGCCGGTGTAGACATCGACGCCGGAGCTGAGGCCGTTCGGCTCTTCAAGGCTCAGGTGGAATCCACTCACGGGCCGGAGGTGCTTTCCGGTATCGGCAGCTTTGGCGGTCTCTTTCAGTTTCCCACGCACTACGCTGAACCGGTGCTCGTAGCGAGCACAGATAGCGTAGGCAGCAAGGTAAAGCTGGCGACACTGCTGGAGCGCTACGATACGGTCGGGCAGGACATCGTCAACCATTGTGTCAACGACATTCTCACTTTGGGGGCGCGGCCGCTTTTCTTTCTCGACTACGTAGGGGTGGGCAGGCTGGTGCCTGAAGTCATGCGAGATGTTGTCTCCGGTGCGGCAGAAGCGTGCAAAGAGGTAGGGTGTGCGCTGCTTGGCGGTGAATTGGCAGAGATACCGGACCTCTACGCCGTAGGAGACTTCGACATTGCCGGGACGATTGTTGGTGTTGTGGAACGTGCTCAAATCGCCAATGGAGAGCGCATTGGGCCGGGAGACGTGGTGCTGGCCTTCCCTAGCAACGGCTTGCATACGAATGGGTATTCATTGGCGCGCCGTGTCTTTGCTGAAGATTCGCTGGAGGTTACCGTGCCGTCACTTGGGGAGACGGTGGCGGATGCCTTGTTGGCGGTGCACACATGCTATTTGCGCCCCGTGCAGCGACTGCTCTCTAAACTTGACATAAAAGGAATGGCGCACGTTACAGGCGGCGGTCTTTGGGACAATATTCCACGGGTTCTGCCTCCGAGAACACAGGTTCGCCTACACTGGGGATCCTGGCCCGTGCCGCCAATCTTTCAGCTCATACAGGAGCGCGGGGGAGTAGGGTTCGATGAGATGTGCCGTGTCTTTAATATGGGCGTCGGATATGTAGTGATCTGTGATGAGGGCGAGGCAACAGAAGCCCTGCGTCTCGAGCCGTCGCTTTGCCGTATCGGGCTTGTTGAGGACTACGCTGGTGATCCGCGTGTGGCCATAGAGGGATGATCTTGTAGCAATAGAGAGGCAACGGGTCGAAATTGGTCGCAGAGACCTCCTTGCGTGTGGCAGTGCTTATATCGGGACGAGGCAGTAACTTGCAAGCGCTCGTCGACGCGATTGATGAAGGGCGCCTTGATGCCGAGATTGTCACTGTTATCTGCAATCACCGAGACGCGCCGGGCATGCAAAGGGCTCGCGCTGCCGGCATCGCCACATATGTCTTCGTGCAGCGTGACTACGCGTCCCGCGAGGCTCAGCACGAGGCAATGTTGGCATGCGCGCAGCAGCATGGCGCGGAACTGATAGTCCTCGGCGGCTTTGACAGGATCCTTTCGTCGGCGTGGGTGGCCGCCTATCCCAATCGGATACTAAATATACATCCATCGCTTTTGCCAGCGTTTGCTGGCGGTATGAATCCGAAACCGCAACAGGATGCCCTGGAGGCTGGGGTGAAGATTGCCGGGTGCACGGTACATATTGCCACTGATGATGTGGACGCCGGCCCTATCATTGCTCAGGCTGCAGTGCCCGTGCTTGCGGATGATACCGTAGACACTCTAGCGAAGCGCATCTTGGCACAAGAACATCGACTGCTGCCTCAGGTCGTGGGATGGTTTGCCGAAGGCAGAGTGCACATCGAGAACGATAGTGTAAGAATCTTCGGCGTGATACCGTCCCGCTGGTGGAGCGACGCCTAATGAGCGAAATGAACGAGGAACCGAGCGTGGTGGTTACCGAAAAAAGCATTCATGCTTACTTGGATGCGCTCTCTGCCCGCGAGCCGACGCCCGGTGGAGGCAGTGTAGCGGCGCTGGTTGGGGCCCTTGGCGCGGGTCTGGCTGCTATGGTCGCCAATTTCACGCGGGGCAGGAAGAAGCATGCGGCAGTTGCTCCCGAGGTGGAGGAACGGCTCGCACAGTTGAGTCAATCTCTGCAAGCGCTAGAGGATTTGGTTCAGGAAGACATCGAGGCATACGGGGCGGTTGGAGCGGGATTCGCAATGCCGCGCGACTCCAGTGCAGAGCGGGCGGCGCGGTCTGCGCATATCCAGCAGGCTTCTATTCGGGCTACTGAAGTACTCTTTGCCATCGCTGATGGGTGTGTACAGGTAAGCGACCATGCCTTGTGGCTAGCGAAGCATGGGAATAGCAATCTACTTGCGGACGCCATAATGGCGGTTCTCCTTTCAGAAGCAGCGCTTCAAGGAACAGTTGTCACTATTCGGTCGAGCTTCGGCTTTATCAAGGATGTGAGTGTGGTCGCGACGATGCGCGAGCGGCTAGTTTCCTATGACAAGATGGCGGAGGCGCGCGAAGAGGCCTTGTCGTGCGCCCGGTAGCGTAGCGTTTGCGATAATTCGTCAGAGATAGAGACGATTGGACCACGGGAATCGTGGCTTGACCGCATGCGGTGGGTCCAACGAGGTCAAAGGCGAGAATTATGGAGAGATAAGAGAGGGGACGGAGCGGAATGGCATTGGTGCTAGACGGTCGTCGCATCGCCCGTACATTGAGTTGGAGACATCGAGACGAGCTAGCAGACATTCAGAGACGCCTGGGACATCCCCTAAAGCTGGCGGTCGTGCGCGCAGGGAAAGACAAGGCTTCGGCAAGCTACATACGCCAAATTGATAAGCTTTGTCAGCGCGTGGGCATGGAGTTTCAGGAGCACGTGCTCCCTTCAACCGACCGCGAGCAGTTCATTGGAAAGATCTGCAGCCTGAACGTCGATCCGCGTGTTACCGGAATTATGCTAAGTTGGCCGTTGCCGGCGGATTGGGACCAAGAGTTGGTCGCCATGACCTTGGACCCGCGCAAAGATATCGATGGCTTGCACCCGTTAAATGCCGGGCGCGTGTTTCTGGGAGGGGCGTTTCTAGGCATGGAGGCGTTTGTGCCAAATACGCCCGCTGGCGTGATACACCTATTGCGGCATTACGAGATACCGTTGCGCGGCAAGCATGCCGTGCTCATAGGCCGCAGCAACGTGGCCGGACGGCCCTTAGCGGCCTTGCTCATTGCCCATGACGCCACCGTAACCGTCACGCACAGCCGCACGGCCGATCTTGCGGGTCACACCAGGCAAGCCGACATACTGGTTGTGGCGATGGGACGGCCCAACTTTGTCTCACCTGACATGGTGAAGCCGGGTGCGGTCGTGGTGGACATTGGCATCAACGTAACCCCTGACGGTCTCGCGGGCGACGTTCAATATGACGCCGTGAGCGAAGTGGCGAGTGCGATCACACCGGTGCCGGGCGGCGTTGGCCCCGTTACGAATGCTATGCTCGTTGCGAATACAATACGAGCCGCCCGCCTACAATCTACCTTGGCCTGAGTCGCTACTGGAGGATGCTACTCTTGAGTGCAAGCACAATCTGCGAAGTTCAGGGGCGTGAAATCCTCGATTCGCGCGGCAACCCAACTGTCGAGGCCGAAGTCCGGCTGGAGTGCGGCGCAGTCGGGTGGGCCGGTGTGCCGTCAGGCGCGTCAACGGGCATGCACGAAGCGGTGGAACTGCGGGACGGCGACAAAGCGCGCTACGGCGGTAAAGGCGTCCTCCGTGCGGTCAGCCACGTTAACGAGGCCATTGCCGGTGCGGTGATCGGTCAAGATGCCCTAAAGCAAACAGCAGTTGACCAAGCTCTTGTTGCGTTGGATGGCTCGCTGGCGAAGGGGAATCTTGGCGCCAATGCGCTGCTGGCGGTCTCGTTGGCCGTTGCAAAGGCTGCGGCTGCGTGTGTGGGGCTACCGCTCTACCGCTACCTGGGCGGCGCGTTTGCCGACACTTTGCCCGTGCCGATGATGAATATCCTCAACGGCGGCAAGCATGCCGCTAATTCCACGGACTTTCAGGAATTCATGATTCTGCCTGTTGCCGCGCCGACTTTTCGTGAAGGATTGCGCTGGGGAGCGGAGACATACCATGCCTTGCACGAGATACTTGAAGAGAAGTCGCTGAGCACTACGGTAGGCGATGAAGGCGGCTTTGCCCCGTCGTTACCCACCAACGTGGCCGCCATCGAGACAATCATGGCCGCAATCGAGCAGGCGGGATTTCGTCCTGGTGAAGACATCTACATCGGCCTTGATCCGGCTACTACCGAGCTCTATGAAAACAATGCATATGTCTTGGAGCGTGAGGGCAGATCCCTTTCGAGTGAAGAGTTGGTAGCATTCTGGACGGATTGGGCGCAGCGATACCCGATCATTAGCATTGAAGATGGGCTGGCTGAAGACGACTGGAACGGGTGGGTCGGGTTGCAGGCGCGTCTTGGCAGCCAGGTGCAATTAGTAGGCGATGACCTGCTTGTGACCAATACGCAGCGCTTGAAAGAAGGAATAGAGCGGCAAGCGGCGAATGCTATTCTCATTAAGCCAAATCAGATTGGCACGCTCACCGAGACTCTCGATGCCGTAGCCATGGCACGGCAGGCGGGCTGGGGCGCAGTGATCTCCCACCGCTCGGGAGAAACCGAAGACACCACAATCGCCGATATTGCCGTGGCTACCGGTGTGGGTCAGATCAAGACCGGCGCGCCGTGCCGTTCCGACCGTGTAGCAAAGTACAACCGTCTACTGCGCATCGAAGATGAGCTTGGCAAGACTGCCGTCTATGCCGGTGCCGCGGCGTACCCATTTCTTTAGTCTTGCACGACCCAAGTATGCCGTAATTGCGGCTGCGCTCAACCCGGGGTGTGACTGGCGTGGTGTCCAGCCGGGGAGTTTGAGACCAGGTCGCATCTGCTGTCCCCGAATTTCCTTGCCCGCTTGGGCAAGTTTTCTGTGGTTGCGTCGCGCCTCTGGCACAAGACCACCTACGTTACAATAGTCGTTGCGGCGAGCGACGCAAGGATCGCCACATTGATGTTTGGTAAAGAGACTGGACGCATGGGAGACTGGTGTTCCCCTGATGGACACTAACACATTACGCGCGCTGCTAACGGACTTGCAACGTGGGACAGTAGACATAGAGCAGGTTGTGCGCCGCATTCGCTTGGCCCCCTACGAGGACTTGGGTTTCGCCAAGGTAGACGCGCAACGCCAACTGCGTGTCGGGTTCCCGGAGGTTATCTACTGTCCGGGCAAGACATCGGCGCAGGTCATCGGCATTGCCGAGGAGTTGCTCGCCCATGATCAGACGGTCTTGGCCACACGCGCGTCGCCGGAGCTCTTTGCGGATGTGAACACGCGAATTCCGGCTGCCGAGTACCACGAAGACGCCCGCGCCATCGTCGTCCGCCGTGAGATGCAGCGCCTAGCACAGGGCCGGGTCGCGGTAGTCGCAGCAGGCACGGCCGACTTGCCGGTGGCTGCTGAAGCCAGCCTGACGGCGGAGTTGATGGGTTGCCGCGTTGATCGTTTGACAGACGTGGGTGTGGCAGGGCTGCACCGACTCTTGCTGAATCTCGAAACTGTGCAGCAGGCGCGCGCCGTGGTCGCCGTGGCAGGCATGGAGGGCGCGCTGCCGAGCGTGCTTGCAGGCTTGATCGATCGACCCGTAATTGCCGTACCGACGAGTGTGGGTTACGGCGCCTCGCTTGGCGGACTAACGCCCCTCCTCACCATGCTCAATAGCTGTGCGGCTGGTCTCGCCGTCGTGAATATCGATAACGGGTTTGGCGCAGGATACATGGCCGGTTTGATTTGCCGCATGGCGGAAAGCGACAACACGCGGGTGGCGCCATGAGAGTAGCCTATTTCGACTGTTTTGCCGGCGCCTCCGGCGATATGATGCTAGGCGCTCTGGTAGATGGCGGGTGGGCACTGGATGACCTAAAGGCTACCTTTGCCAAGATTCTACTCGGCGGGTACGAGATCAGGGCGGAAGAGGTGCGCAAGGGCCTGCTCCGTGCTCTGCAAGTACACATCAACATCGACGCCCATGAACACACGGTAGAACGTAATCTCGACGACATCGTGCAACTGCTCGAGGCGAGCAGTCTGGATGAAGATGTCGTCGCGGCAAGTAAGCGACTGTTCGTGCGGCTGGCGGAAGTAGAGGGCCGCATGCACGGAGTTGCGCCGGAGGCCGTACACTTTCATGAAGTCGGCGCAGTCGATTCTATTCTTGATGTCGTTGGCGTGGTCGCGGGACTGAAGGCGCTTGGCATCGAGCGCGTTGTTTGCTCGCCAGTGAACGTTGGTGGCAGCCCCCCT
Source organism: Chloroflexota bacterium (assembly GCA_965219505.1). Taxonomy (GTDB): domain Bacteria; phylum Chloroflexota; class UBA11872; order VXOZ01; family VXOZ01; genus VXOZ01. The sequence goes on from OZ244775.1 coordinate 827,328, forward strand.
ATTCAGACTCGTCACGGCTGGTGGCCGATTCCGGGGCCGGCGACGCTGGACCTCATGAAGGAGAAGCCAATCTATGCCATGCCGGACATGGGCGAGACGCTCACTCCCACCGGCGCGCTCCTGCTAAGCGAGTTGGTGGACGAATTCGGTTCAATACCAGCAATGAAGGTGGCACGAGTTGGCTACGGCGCGGGTATGCGCGACACTGATATCCCCAACGTCTTGCGCCTCATTATAGGAGAAGAAACTGCCACTGATACCTGTGGCACGGCGACCGTGATCGAGACCACCATCGACGACATGAATCCGCAACTGTATGGACACGTTGCTGCACTTTTGTTCGCAGACGGCGCGCTGGACGTGACGCTGACCCCGGTCCAAATGAAGAAGGGACGGCCCGGGCACGTGCTGAGTGTGCTGACGGAGGCCGCAGACCATGCGCCCCTCTTGGATATAGTCTTTCGAGAGACAACGACGATTGGCGTGCGACTGCATCGGGTCGAGCGGATCAAGCTGGAGCGGCAGGTAGAACACGTGGATACGCCGTGGGGTACAGTACGCCGAAAAGTGGCGCACTGGCGCGGCAAAGTAGTGAATCGTAGTCCCGAGTATGAGGACTGCTTGCGGGTCGCTACGGCGGCGCAGGTGCCGGTCAAACAGGTCATGGACTACGCGCGATCGGCCGGCCTATAGTCAGATCACTTGTCCACTATACTGGGCTGTTATCATAGAATGTGAAGGGCGCGGTGCCTCGAGTGCCACGTGCCGAGGCGAGAGCAACCGTTGAGCAGAAGGGGTGCCGACTATGGGGTCTTCTGAAGTGCAGCCGGAGCAGATGCCGTCAGGCGATGACGTTTCGGAAGGCGTTTCCAGTGAAGCAATGGGTGACGGCGTGCAAGACGCGGCCGGAGACCCTACGCACGTAGACGAGCGTTTTCAAATCACGAATAGTCTCGTGCGGCACGTGGTCGCTGACGACATAGACATGCAGAACACGGCTACGGGTGTCGTGCAAGCGGAGGCTGCCTCACTGCAGCAAGGGCTGACGGGGATCGCTGCCGGCCATGAAGTGAGCGTGACCGAAGGGGCGACGTGGCTGGTGCTCGGCGGCAGCGTGGACACGAATTACTCTGTGTCGCAGTGGATCGTCGGCGGGCAGATCGAGGCAGAGCAGGTGGCAAGCGTGGTGGTGATAGGCGGCCGTGTGAATGGGAACGTCAATACACTCCTCGATACCCGCGGCGCGGCGATTTGCGGTCTCGTTTTCGGCCTCATCTATGTCCTCTTCCGTCTCATCCGCCGCTGACAACTGCAGGAGATTTTTCCCCGGCCTGGGGCGGAGGTTCGGCATTCCCTCTCCTTTGAGGAGACCCTTACATCAAGTGAGGGGCAGGCATCGCACAACCCGTGCAGGTAGGCGAAGGAACTCCCTCTCCCTGGGGAGACCTTTGCAAGACTTTAGCAAGCGGCGCAAGGATTATTCCCTCTCATTAGGGAGAGGGCCGGAGTGAGGGGAAATCGGAGCCGATCCAGCCCGATTCCACCTGTTTGGCGGAGTTACGCAAAGGTCACTACAGAGAGGATATGATCTCATACAACTCACGGATAGCGTTCATCTCGTTGGCAGCGGCCAGAACGGCTTTAGCCTCACCGACCCGCTAGATTGCCATGTCTATCTGCTCAACGGAGGATCGGAACTGGCCCTCATCGATACGGGTGTGGGCAGGGACGTGCCGGCGATAGTTGCGGAGATTAAGGCCGCCGGACTCGATCCCGGCAACATTGGAAAGATATTCATCACGCACTTACATCTCGATCATGCCGGCGGCGCGGCGGAGTTGCAGGAACTGTGCGGCGCCGAAATCATCGCTTCCCAGGATGTTGCCGGCTGGCTCGAGACCGGTGATGAAGAGGCCGCGAGCCTGGTTGCCGCGCGTCAGACCGGCATGTATCCGCTAGAAAACCGCTTGCGGCCGGTGGCGTCCGCGTCCGCTGTTGCGGATAGCGACGTCATCAACGTGGGGTCGCTCACTGTGAAAGTTGTGAAAGCGGACGGACACAGCCGCGGCCACCTGGCATTCCTCGTTGACGACTGCGCGAATCGCGAAGACTGCGCGAATCGCGAAGACGGAACGAACCGCGCCCTCTTCAGCGGCGATGCCCTCTTCTTTGGCGGACGCATCGTGCTGCAGAACATCTGGGACTGCTCGCTCGAGGAGTCCATCGCCACCGTAAAGCGCATTGCTGAGCTTGAGTTCACGCAATTCTTCCCCGGCCACGGGAGCTTCTCGCTGCAGGACGGCAAGCGCCACGTTGACGCCGCCATGGCGCACATCAATCAGCTTCTCCCCCCGCCGCAGCTTGAGACCTAGCCTCAAGCTCTTGGCTCAAGGTGCTGTTGCCCCCTCGCTGATCTCCTGGGTGCCGGATCTCCGCATGCCCGCCATTCTTGCAAGGTAAGCAACCGCGATTTCATGCAAGAACGTGCAGTATTTCACGGAATCTTAAGAATTGGTTCATTTGAACCTTGACACATTTGTATTATGTAATAGCATGCATGTATGACATAACGGTGCTAGTCCATAATGACGCTAAGAATGGGTTGGGAAAGAGATCGTGGAGGATTTGCCAAGAGGTCCCTCCCGATCTGGAAGGAACGGGCTAATGCTTGCAACTGGCGTGCTCGTGCTCCAATTCCTGGTGGGCGGCATTTTTCTCCTTGCCGCCGCCGCTAAGTTGCTGCACCTGTCCGATTTCAAAGCGGCGGTGCGGGGCTTTGGTTTCGTGCCGGCGCGCGCGCTCCAACCGGTGAGCGGCGCAATCCCTCTGTTAGAACTCCTCTGCGGCACTTTGCTTATCACAGGCATTGCCGTGGCATGGGGTTTGTGGCTGAGCATAGGCCTAGTGGCACTCTTCATTGTTGCTTCGTCCGTTGCGTTGGCGCAGGGTCGGGGCGGGATCGACTGCTACTGCTTCGGCGCGGGCCGTCAGCCGCTGGGCAAAGCCACCCTCATCAAACAGGTCGTCATCTTGGCGCTTCTCGCAATTCTTGCGTCTACATCCACGGCCGGTTCAATCCGCTTGCTGGATTTTGAATCAAGAGCAGAAATGAGCAGCGTCGCCGGGGTCGGTGTGTTTGTGATCGGAGCTTGGGCGGTAGCATTCGTCGCCGCCGAACTGCTGCGGCTCCGCACCATTTCCCAATCACATTGAGGAAAGCAACTATCCGTCGTTCCGGCGCAAGCCGGAATACAGGCGGGGCGGAGGGGCTAGGCTCTAACACACTATGGTGAGCATTCGCGTATCCGTTCGTGCTGAGCTTGTCGAAGCATCAACGGATACCGGTTGCCAAAGTGGACCAGGAGGCAAGAGGCATGGAAGGCATCTGGCTGGCATCGTACCTGTTGCAATGGGTCCTCATCGGCCTGCTCGCCTTCGTCGTCATCGGCCTCATGCGGCAGATCGGGGAGTTGCGCCTGCGCGTCGGGGAAGAGCGCGAGAACGGTATCGCGGTCGGTGACAAAGCGCCGCTCTTCCAGGGAGAGGGTCTTGACGGGACTGTGGATCTGGAGACCATGGTAGGCAAGCGCCTCCTGGTGCTCTTCGTCCATCCCACCTGCCCGCCCTGCAAGGAATTCTTTATTGGCCTCAACGGAGAGCCGGAGCAAATAGAACAACAAGGTGTGAAGATGGTGCTCGTGAGCGGCGGCAGCCGTGAGTTGAACCAGGAAATGGTTGATGAATTCAAGCTCTCGTGTCCGCTGGTGATCCAACAGGAGCACGAGATAGCCGACTTGTATGGCAGTAGTTGGACGCCGTTTGGCTTCGTAGTTGATGCCGATGGCAAAGTCGCTGGAAAGGGGGTGGTGAATGATGTGCATGTGCTAGGCGAGCTGCTCGCTACGGATGCGACGGCCGGCAGCTTGCCGCAGACTGAGAGCGCGTAACGTTCGCACACGTAGTGTGGACGACATCCCGCGCAACAGTCGCATCAGAGACGCAATGAGTAGACAATGGAGGTATATCCATGGATAAGCTGATTGCGAACGCGAGCGTCGGCCTGGCGAAAGCTAGTATGAATCGGCGCGGATTTCTGGGCAGGCTGGCCCGAGCAACAGGTGGCGCTGCCGTGCTCACTGCCGGACTTGCGACTGCAGTGCGTGCAGATCACTGTGAAGGCAGTCACCACTGCTTAACAGGATGTCATATTGTGCCGGGAACCTGTGGCTCCGGGGGTTGTTCGCGCACAGAAACAGTGCGTTGGGAGAAGTGTGAGGTCGTAGATTGCTACACAAGAGAACACTGCGGTTGGGAGTATACCTTCCATGACTGCGGTGGTCCGAGATGCCCTCATGGAAGCTAGGTGAAGCCATGTACAATAGGTTGGCTCTGAAGCCAACCTGAAGAAAGGGAAGCCCAAGCAGAGCACCTCTAGTGGGAATATCTTCTCGTAGGGGTGCTCTGCGTGTCTTGTAACTCTGTTGGCTTTGCAGTGCGGAGAGGTGAAATGGCTTTACTTTACTATGCAACCGAGGAGAAAAGACATGCTTTCACGCCGAACGCTAATAGGAAGCACGGCAGTGCTTGCGGCTGGCTGCGGCGGTCTGGACATCCCGTTGCCAGAGCTAGGCACTCCGAAGGTCACTCCATTGACCTGGGTCTCGCGCGCGCTTCCCGGTTTCAGCACCGGGCCCGGTATCTCACATCATGAGGAGAGGCTGCAATGGGTAGTACGGAAGCTGACTGAGAACAGTGAGAGTCCTTACAGCCCCGCCCGCGGGCGGTACAGCCTAACGCTGCGCTACGTGGACTGGGAGGGGTTCCCAGACCAGGAGATGCTACCAGCGTGGTTGGAGGAAGTAGGCGCAGATCTCGTCACCCTGTGGCCAGATCAGGCGCGCGCCCTAGGGGAACGGGGCGTATTGCTGCCCTTGAACCGGTTCAGCGGTGAAGATGGGTCAGCGCTCAGTGAGGAATTCTACCCCTCTGTGCTCGATCAGTATCGAGCCAATGGTTCGCTCTACGCCCTGCCCGTAGGCGCGAATCCACTGATGCTCTACTTCGATGCGGACTACTTTGCGCAGGTAGGAATAGCGCCGCCGGACAGTAGCTGGGACTGGGACGTCCTGGTGGAGAACGCGCTGAAGCTGACGCAGCGGGATGAGGAAGGCACGGTGTCGCGCTGGGGGCTGGAAGCGCATGGCCACTTTATCTGGTGGGCCCTGTGGCAGAATGAAGCGGAGATGGTGGACCCGTTGACGTCGCAATGTCGGCTCCAAGATCCGGCCGCGATCGAAGCTCTAGAATTCTTTCGAGGACTGATCCATACTCACCGCGTTTCACCTGCGGCGCTCGGCACTGACCTCGCAAGACTCATCTACGATCCAGCGGGTTCACCGCCGGTGATGCTGTATAACCCTTCCCCACCCGGCCCGCCGCATGATAGCTATCGCAGGGCAGAGTTGCCTGTGGGCAAAGTGCGCAGCGTGCCGGTCAATACCGATCCGGGAATTGCGATTGTCGCGCAAACTGCCAAGCCGGAGGTAGCCTACAGGGCGCTCAGAGGCCTCGTGCATACTATGCAACCGCATGTTAACGTACCCGCCGAGAAAGAGGCGGTGGCGCGGCTCGGGCAGATCCGGTCGGATCTCCAATCGGAAGAAGTCACGGCGATACAGCAGTCTATGGAATACGGACGTGCGCGGCCGCAGGAAACGGCTGAGTATCGGGCCATGAGCAGCATCATGGAAGCACTCGTGCACGGCGATGACGTGGCCTCAGCGGTCAACCAAGGCTGCTCCACCCTTTACGAGAACCAGCAAGCCTAAGGGCCCGCTCGGTAGTAAACGGCGACCCTTGGCTGATGCTCCTTGTCAAGACTGAACTGTCACTCTAGCCAGCACAGCGCGGGGGCCTGTCCCCCGCTATCCGTCGCAAGAAGCCCAAACGCACCCAGAATTCCATTGAGAGATCGCTTGGTTCGTGCGTGAGGAGTCTCGGCGCAGACAAGAAGTGAAACGGCACTGAGAAGGAGCAGGAATATGCTTTCACGCCGAAACATGCTAATAGCCACGTCGTTACTCGCCACAGGCTGCGGCTTTCTCGATTCTAAGGCGAAGGTGTCGGGCCCGCGACAAGAAACAAACTTGATTCTGGCGCTTTCCGAATCGGTCGCAAGTCTTGCGGGTACACACGGGGTGTCTATTCTTGAGAAATACCGGCAGGCAGTGGCAGAACTTGCAAAGGATGCTAATGATCCCTATGGGTTCCAACAAGGCCGGTATGACCTCACCCTGCGACGAATCGGGACGTGGCCGGATCTGGACGAGTCTGCGGCGATGTTAGAAGACCTTGAAGCGGACCTCGTTACGGTGGGGTCGTATGGCGCGCAGGCTTTAGGAGAAAGAGGGGTGTTGCTGCCCCTGGACCGGTTCAGCGGCAGCAATGAGCGTCCGTTCGACCGGGAGTATTATCCCAATGTGCTGGCCCAGTTTCAGGCACAGGGTGCGCTCTACGCCTTGCCGGTAGGTGTGCGCCCGCAGGTGCTCTACTACGATGCCGCGCAGTTCCGGCGGGAGGGCGTGCCGCCGGTGGATAGCAACTGGGACTGGAATGCCCTGGTCGTGAATGCGGCAAAGCTGACAGAGCGGACAGCAGACGGCGCCGTGGCGCGCTGGGGGCTGGCGACTCACAGTGAGGGACTCTGGTGGGCGCTCTGGCAAAACGAAGCGGACGCGGTAGATCCAGTCACGTTGCAGTGCCGGTTGCAGGAGCCCGCGGCGATTGAAGCCCTGCAGTTCTTTCGTGACCTGCTGCATACCCATCGTGTTTCGCCCGCTGTGTACAGAGACTTAAGAAAAGTCATCTTCGAGTCAGGCAATCCACCGGCGATGGTCTACGGCCTTCCCCCTATGCGCCCGTCCCACGGCGAGTACCGGCTGGCAGAGATCCCGCGCGGCAAGGTGCGCGCCGTGCCGGTGTTGGCGGACCTCGGCATTGCGATTGCGGCAAGAACCGCCGACCCGGAGGCCTCGTATTCAGCACTGAGGGGTCTGGCGAACGTCATGCAAAAGTACGTGAACGTGCCAGCGCAAAGAGAAGCGGTAGCGATGCTTGGGGAGTTTCGGAAAGACCTGCAACCGGAAGAGGTGGTCGCGCTACAGCAATCCATGGAACATGGACACGGATGGCCGCAGACAGGGGCGCAGTATCGTGCTATCCGCTATCTGGTTGAAGCGCTCGTGAACGGCGATGATGTGGCGAATGTAGTTAACCAGGCCTGCTCCATAGTACGCGAGTACCAGCAAGCATGAGTTCAATGCACAACTATACGTTACTCTCACGTCTTATAGGCATGAAGTGAGCAAGCAGAAATGCATTTCCCTGCAAGACTATACTGCTCGCTCCGGTCAATGTATTCCAGATGAACTGTACGGGCTATTCACCCTAGCTCTGATGCACGCTAAGGTCTGAATTCGCGGGCGATTTGGGCGTAGATGTCGGCGCTTTGGGCGACCTCGGTGAGGTCGACGCGTTCGTGGTCGGTGTGGGCGTAGCCGATGTCGCCGGGGCCGAAGACGATGCAGGGCACGTTGCTCTTCACCTGGAGCTTGCTCGCGTCCGTGCCGTAGGTCACGCCCTGCGGCTCCGGCGGGAGTTCGTGCGCTCCAAGCGCACGCATGGCTGCTTGCACGATCTCCTCATCTTCAGCGGTATCCAGCGGCCAGTCGGCGAGGTCGCGCGATGCGACACTGGGATGCATGTCGGGTTTGGTTTCCGCTATTTGCTGCATGGCCGCATCGAACTCATCGATTGCGCCTTCCGATGTTTCTCCGGGGATGATGCGGCGGTCGACCACCACTTGGCAAGTCTCCGGTATCACGTTGGCGGCGTGGCCGCCGTGGATGATGCCGATGGCCCAGGTGGGACTCCCCACCAGCGGATGCGAGCGCGCCGCATAGCGCGGGTCCAAAGTCTCGCGCAGGTGTTGGATGATATCGACCATCTGGTAGATTGCGTTGTTGCCCCTTTCAGGCTGGCTGCTATGGGCGGGCCTGCCCTTGGTTTGCAGCGTAAAGCGCACCGCGCCTTTCGTGGCGGTCACCAATCCCAGTCTGGTTGGTTCGCCAATCACCGCCGCAGTGACCTGAATCTCTTGCTCGATAAAGCCCTGAATGCCGCGAAAGCGGTACTCTTCATCAACCACGCCCAGTAGTCCGACATCTACAGCAAGCTGATCGCGTTGCTCTACTAAGTCCCGTAATGCCAGCAGCATGCCGGCGAGGCAGCCTTTGGCGTCGCAGGAGCCGCGTCCGTGCAGCGTGGTTCCTTCCACGCGCGGTTCCAGGGCTTTCGGTCCCCACGTGTCGACACCGACCGTGTCCATGTGGCACTCGAACAGCAGGAGACCCTTGGAGTTTGGCACGCGCAGGCGGCCGAAGACGTTTGACCGACCCGGCAGCACTTCGTGTTGCTGCGTCTCCAAGCCGAGGTCTTGTAGCTGGGATTCTACAAAGTCGGCAAGCCCGCTCTCGCCGCCGGAGCCGTCGGCCATAAAGGCCGGATTCATGCTCGGTATGCTTACGAGGGCGGAAAGTAGGTCTGCTGTTGCTTGTATGCGGCTTTCATCGACGACGCTCATAGAAATCCTAATTCCTATCATTTCACGCTTGATTCAATACCATGTCTCGCTCCATGGTAGCAGATTCGATGATGGCGAGAGAGGTACCTAGCCTTCTTTCAGACGAGATCGCAATGCTCCGCAAAGAGGGGCCGGGCATCCGTGCCAGGGTCTTCTTTCGCCGGTGGAGGGAAGACTGCCGACTATCTGGTCTGTGCATTTGGAAAGCCGGTTGTCAATGTGCTCCACGAGCCTCCAAAGTAATGAGGTCCAGAACATCTTGGCTGGAGACAATTCCCAAGAACTTTTCACTCTCCCTTTCGATTACGGGTATGACCGTCAGGGAGTTTTCCGTCATCCTCTGGAGCACATCCTCTACCGGCTCATCGGGCCGGGCAAGCGGAGTCTTGCGACGTACGACGCTCTCCAACTGGGTAGTGGACCATGCCTCTTTAGGCAAATAGCGCAGCATGCCCAAAGAGACGATTCCGGAAACGCTGCCATTTTCCACAACCAAGTAGTCATGCTGCTGGGGAATAATCCACTGATCGACAAACTTCCGCACGGACAAGTCCGGGTTTGGATAGCTGCGGGTGCGGTCCAGTATGTCGTTGACCGTGATGTCGTCGAGGGCAAAGCGCGCCAGGGATGCCGGTATCGAGCCTGGCAGCGTTGCGCCCTCTGACGGTTTGGCGCGACTTACCGCGTAGTTGATTACCGAAGGCGCCAGCAAGATATACGCGAACATTATCAGCACGAGGAGTGAAAAGACATCGTCTCCGATGATGCCGGTCTCCAACAGCACCAGGAGCAACGCGATTTCTGCTACGCCCTTTGCCATCAGCCCCGTGGCCAGGGCGAACGGCATTTCCAGCCGCGAAACAAAGGCGCCGACCAAAGCGCCGGCGAACTTCCCGACGAGCGGAATACAAACTAACGCCAAAATCGTTGCTATAGGCAACTCCGTGAAGGAGAGACTGAGATGCAGACCCGCCGAGGCAAAGAAGAGCGGCACAAACAGACCCTCGGCAGCGCTCCGCATGCCCGGTACGATATCTTGGCGCAGTTGGTAGGGCAAACCTGAAAGAGCGGCGCCAAAGAGCAATGCACCGAGCGAGCCGTGGGTGCCCACAGCTTCTGAGATACCAACCACTACAAAGAGCCCGCCGATAAGCAAGCCAAACGAGAGCTGAGGTACGTGCAGAGAGCGCTTCAAGAGCACAATCACGGGCGGTACCACGCGGCTGGATAAAACCCACGTTACAAGTGTGAAGCCGACAATCTTTGCCAATAGAATAAGGATGCTTGGCAAGTTGATTTCCGACACTTGCTCACCAATAGTGAATCCCACTACCAAGAGAGCAATCAACTCCGCGATCAGAACGGTGACGAAGATCTGGATTCCGATGGGCTTGCGCAGATGACCTTCGTCAGCAAGTACTTTGCTCACCAAACCAAGGCTGGACAGCGAGAGTATCCCCGACAATGCCAGGGCTTCCGTAAAGTTCAGACCCAGCCCAAAATCGAAGAAGATATCGGAAGTCACACAGAGGGCGAGCAGGAGGGAAATCAGTACCGACAGAGTGGCAGCCACGAAAAAGCGGCCGCGAATTGTCGCTATGAAACCGGAAATGTCGATTTCATCGAGGCCGATGAGGAAGAAGAAGAGGAAGATGCCGATGCCGAGCAGCACCTGCAATTCTTGAGTAGGCTCAATCAAGCCGGCAACGGGACCTAACGCTATGCCCGCCGCCGTATAGGCCACGATGGAGCTAAGCCGAAAGCGCCGGAGCACGCCTTCCAAGAGCTTGGCGACAACGATTAGCAACCCAATTGAAAGTATCACGTCGAAAGCCATCTTGTGACTCTTCGCCTTTGGCACACGGCCTAGCTTGAGGCATATTTTACTACGAAGTCATGTATAGCATACGGTCAATTGAAATGTTTGGCGAAAAGTGAATATTCCGTCCTAACTCTTGCTTCCGCAGGACATGCATGTAATTGCATGGAATAGGCTAGAATGAATTACGCTGCGTTCGGACTTTAGGGCGCATCTCAGCATTGTGGAATGTGAAAGGCAGGTTTCATGGGGTCAAGTTTCCCCGATTTGCACGTGGGAGTCGTTGGACTGGGAGTGGGCCGGAGGTTTGTCGAGGCATTTGCCGCGCATCCCCACACAAGAGTCACTGCCATCTGCGGAAAAGAGCCGGATGTACTTGCTGCGGTTAGTCAGGAACATGCTATATCGCGCTGCTATGCGGACTTCGCCGAGATTGTGGCTGACCCGAGCATTGACCTCTTGGTGATTGCAACGCCTCACGCAATGCACGCCTCTATGGCGGTGCAGGCATTGCGCGCCGGTAAACACGTTATTGTGGAAAAGCCAATGTGCATTTCGCTCCAAGAGTGCGCAGCGATGATCCGGGCGGTGGAGGAATCTGGGAAGCTGCTGGCGGTTGATCAAGTGCTACGGTTCTATCCCTACTACCAGTCAATCAAGGAGCACATTGCTGAAGGCGGCTTGGGGGAAATCTACTATGCTGAGGCCGATTACCTTCACAACACTGCCCGGCTCATCCGTGAGCGCACGGTGTGGCGCGGTTCAGCCGAACATTCCCACTACCCTATCCTGGGTGGGGGATCCCATTCCCTCGACATGCTGCGTTGGCTCGTGGGTGAAGTTGATCGCGTACACTGTGAGGCTTCACAGCGCGCTTTGCCGGACTTTCCATTCCCGGACTGCATGATTGCGAATTTGCACTTTGCAAACGGTGCTGTGGGGAAGTGCACGACCTCGTATGGCCTGGTGCGGGAGACGATGCACAACTTGGTGCTCTTTGGCACGAATGGCACCATCGAGCGCGCGCGGGGGCAGCAAGATCGAGACAAGCACTTTCGTTCTTCAGGGGCGCATAGGTTTAGTGAAGAAGCATGGCCTGTGCCATTTCAACCCCCGGGCGGGAAACCAATTGCCGCCGTGGTAGATCACGTGTACCAATGCGTGGTCAAGAATGAAACACCCCTCACCAACGTGTGGGAGGGGGCCAACACGGTCGCCGTGGCGCTCGCCGCGATTGAATCTTGGCAGACCGGCAGGCCGGTCCAACCTGCGCAATTCAGGCCGGCATGATATACGTTGCCGGTCAAGTCTTCGGCAACTTCGTGTTTGCCATGTCGCTGCGCCTGGCGCGGGGCAAGCAGTATCACTACCTCACTGTTGGGACGATAAACTATGCGGTAGCGGCGGCGCTGGCAGTCGCATGGGCGGTGCTGAACGGTATTCCCAACCTGGACTTGCTTGTAGTTGTCTTGGGAGTTATCAACGGGCTTCAGTACCAGATCAGCCTGGTTGTGCTGTTTTCGGTAGTAGAGCTCGTCGGTATCGGCATCACGTTCGGCATCATACGTCTTGCAATAGCGTTGCCAACGCTGGCATCTATCTTTCTGTGGGGGGAGCAGCCGGCCGCACTCCAAGTTGTCGGTCTCGCGCTCGCGTTCGTTGCGCTGCCACTGCTGGGCGCAGACGCGCACCAGGCGGCGCGCAGCGGGCGCGGGCACTCTTTACGGACGTGGAGTGTGTTGCTGGCGGTGCTGATTCTTTCTGGGGCAGGATTTACCGCGGCAAAAGCGTTTTCCGTGTGGAGCACGCCGGACTATCAACCGCTCTACACTGCCTCCGTGTTCGTGGCTGCCACCCTGGGCGCCGCGTTTGTGTGGCCGATTCGCAAACGCTTTCGCTTGGCGGACTGGCGGACCGCTTCGCTACGGCACAACGTCGGCTTGGGTGTGTTGATGGGCGCAGCGAACCTTTTTCAAATTGCCATGCTGCTCCGAGCGCTGGAGATTTTGCCTGGTACTGTCGTTTTTCCGCTAGCCGCAACTGTGGGATTGGCGACGACCTTACTCGGTGGCATAGTGTTGTTTGGGGAGCGGTTCGGACGCCTTACGGCAACCGGCATCGTCCTTTCGCTCTTTGCCATCGTTTTTATCAATGTGCAATGAGAAGTGGCGCACGCATACTCGTCTAGCCAAGGCTATTGCCATGAAGGCTTATTTCCCACCTTGTCGACCAGCTTGTGATACCAATCTAGAGTATTGACTGCATGTTTTCGTCCGTGGCTTACTTTAACTAAGGAAGAGAGTCTCTCGTGAGGTAGAGATGATGCTTGGTGCAATAGCAGGAGATGTGATCGGCTCAGTGCACGAATACAATGCGGTAAAGACCAAGGACTTTCCCTTATTCGATCCAAATTGCTTCTTTACCGACGACACAGTCCTGACCGTAGCATTGGCTGATGCGTTGCTGCACGAACTTGACTATGCCATCACGCTCAAACTGTACTATCGGCGCTACCCCGACGCCGGATACGGCGGAAGTTTTCACCAATGGGCGATGTCCGACTCGTTCGCGCCATACAATAGTTGGGGCAATGGGGCTGCAATGCGGGTCAGCCCGGCGGCCTACGTGGCGAACAGCCTTGAGGAGGCATTGGAGTTGGCGGAGCGCAGTGCCGCAGTTACCCATAACCATCCGGAGGGCATACGTGGAGCGCAGGCCACTGCCGCCGCAATTTTCTTAGCAAAGACCGGCCACGAAAAGACCGATATCAAGCGTTTTGTGGAATCCTCGTGCGGTTACGACTTGCAGCGAACATTGGATGAAATCCGGCCCGCGTACACTTTCGACGAATCGTGTCAGGGAACGGTACCGCAAGCAATTACGGCCTTCCTGGAGGCGGTCGATTTTGAAGATGCTCTCCGCAATGCGGTCTCACTTGGCGGCGATGCCGACACCCTGGCTTGCATTACCGGGTCTCTTGCGGAACCCTACTTTGGCGGCGTGCCGCCGCACATACGGCAGAGCGTCCTGCTTCGGCTCGATGACGACCTGCTTGCTGTCGTCACCGAGTTTGAACAACGTGTCATGAACCGCTAGTCGTGTTGTCGGGCGTTTCGTGTCTGCATTCCTTCAACCACCTGCTACAAAGGAAACAGACCTGCCTCAGACCTGGATAGGTCCGAAGGCAGGTCTCTTGATTTCACAGCCGCCAATGAACGGAAATGCTAGTCCTGCGTCGGCGGGTTCAGGCGGGCGGATTCACAGGGTTAGGATTGATTACGTGGGGATTGCGCCGCTGAGTGTCGCTGATAATCCAAGTCTAGCTATCTTGCCGTACCCACTACCCAGCGTTCTCGCCAGGCAGTGAATTCACTCCAGAATTCGTCAATACGGGTGTTCTCTCCCACCACTACCTGCCGCAGAATTCCAGTTTCTATGCCATCTACCGCCCATTCTACTTGCAGACGCACGCCATCCGGAAGACTGGGATCCGGTGTATCCGGCAGAGGTGGGCCGGGCGCGACCACATTCCTTTCAATGACCGGCAGCATTTCCACGGTGCGGTTTAGTTCCCGGCCGTGCAGCGTGATCTTGAGCTCCATTGCTTGTTCGTCAACGTGCGCTTGAATCAGGATGGGATGTTCAGAATCATTGACGAACTTTAGGTCAAGGCCTGGGTTATAGATCGTGGCATCGAAGCCGGGCGGGCTGCCGTCTAGCTCGTAATAGCCCACGCGATACGAATGCTGGTTGCGCTCCACAATGGGCAATCCGGCCCAAAAGGCAGCCCGGAATACTGTGGTTGAAACCTGGCAGACGCCTCCGCCAATGCCCCAAATTGTCTTGTCGCCCCAGATTACAAGACTTGCTTGATAGCCGGCCTTGTGGGTGATTGGGCCAAGTACATCTAAGAAGGAAAAGGTCTCACCGGGCTGGATCACGTAGCCATGTATCTTCGACGATGCTATGACAATATTGTGTACGCGCGAATCAGGAGAGCCGGTAAATACCGAGGTGCCTTCGGCAACTATGTGGTCAAAGCGCTTCTCCTCTTGAGCTGCGTTGAATTCGATCGGCGTGGGACGCTCATAGCTCATGTGCGGCAGCTTTGCCTCAAGCGGCAGCAGGTTGAACTCCTTTAAGAGATCTCCGCCGAGAATGGTCTTCACGTCACCTCTTGTAGCAACACCGGGAACGTCCTCCATCCAGTACTGAAGTGCAATACGCTGGAAGCGCTGGGTGATGAACTGACCGAACGCCTGCGGCTTTGACATTGGGAGACCAAAGAGATTGATTGCTGCGCCTACGCCGCCTACGCTCAAGTAGTGCTGCTTGATAGCATCGTTTGTCAGCCAACTGAGACGCGTCTGCTTTGCTTTTTCAAAGTCCCCGTTGGAGCCGTCATCGACGATGGACATGGGGATGCCGCGTGTATAAAGTAGGTCGTTCAAGCCGGCTTGCTCTAGTATTTCGAAGGTGTTGGCAAGGAGCACTTTCTGCTGCACGGGGTGGTATTGGAGCAGTGCTACCTGCGTGACCAGGTAGATGAAGCCATCTATTTCATACCGCCGCGAGGCCGGATAACCTAGGGTGCTCACGCCGCCTAGCTGGCGGAACTCGCTATAGAAGGCGGGGCCGCCAGGCTCATCCCAGATAAGGTATCCCTGGTCGCCTCGGCCCCCGAATCCGTTGGCTTGTCTATAGAAGTGCCCGCCGCTGATTGCATGATCCATAGAATCAGCAGCGTAGAGGGGTATTATCGAAGAAAGCAGACTGAGGGTGATACCTACAGCAAGAGAGGTAGCCAGTCTGCCGAGGTTACGATGCACGGGCATACGTCGTTGTTCCCGCTCGGCTGGATTGAGCAAACTGTCTACATCAATGATACAGTAATTCGGCGTGTGTTGTAATTTCTTAGGCTATTGTTGAATTAGCGGCTCTCATAGAGGAGCCCCTCTTATGTAAGACTAGCTCACACAAGAATTGAAATCTGGGATAGGCCGACATAGTTGGCTTTGGTGAGGAAGTTGCCCGCTCTGCTAAAGTGGCGTGGCACAACTCATACTCGACCATCCGGGTTTAGGAGACGGGAGACCTTGTGGCCGACATGCGTCTAAGGCCTGGGAGTCACTTGCCGTACGTCAACCCAGGCTGGAGTTGACCGTTACTTGAGGTCTAAGCCCCAGTGACTTGAGACGCAGCACTTAGGGACGTGACCATTACTTTCCGGTCGCGCAGGCAAATTACTCTGCGAAATTCCAGAGTCCGAGGGCGGTCCCACCGAGAACCCATTCGAGATCGGCGTCGCTAAAGAACGGCATCTCGTCGCGGACTGCGGTCAGGCGGGGCAGGTAGCCGGCTTTGTCGAGCAACATCGGCCAGTCGGTGCCCCACATCAGGCGTTGCGGACCCCACGCATTCTTTGCCATGAGAAAGAACGGATGCGTGTCCGCGAAAGGGTACGCCTCGCCACTGTAGTGCAGCATCCCCGAGACTTTGGCGTAGGTACGGGGATGGTCTGCGAGCTTCAGGAGACGACTGAAACTCGGATAGGGCGACTGCTCGGCAACGTCGATGCGCCCCATGTGATCGATGACAACGTCAACTTGGGGGAAGCGCGTCACCATTTCTTCAAGCATTGGCGCGTGAGCCAAGTCCATCAGGATGCAGATTGGGATGCCCAGGTCGGCGGCTTTCCGCCAGATGCGGTCGGTTTGCGAAGTAGTGAACCAACGTGCGCTGTCGGGTCGAACCGCGTGGAGCCGCACGCCGTGGAAGTTACGTTCCGTGACCCAGTACTCAAGCTGCTCCGGCGCTTTGTCGTCCAAGGGATTCACGAGACAGACCCCGGCAAGCTGCTGCGGATAGCGGGCAATGCTATCTGCGAGGTAGCGATTGTCCCAGCCATACGTGCTCGGCTGCACCAAGACCACGTGATCGACGCCGGCCAGACCTGTTTCTGCCAGCAGCATCTCAGCCGTGGCGTCCGACGTAGGCACTGGCACGTCCGGCAACGTGGGTGCGAACGGATACGCTTCGTCTTGAATCCAAATGTGAACGTGAGATTCGACGATAGACATGATTGTGCTTTGCTTGTTCGAGACTCAGCCCATTAAGGGCAATGCTACAGGACGTCCTTCCGCGGCTGAGATATCGGCGGCAAAGCACGCTTCATGCGTATTCACAGAGTCGAATATATCGGCGTAAGATTCTTCGTCGTTCAGGATGCACTCAACGATATGATCGATCTCACCTTGAAACGGATGGTGGGCAACATCACCGGAGTCCGGCATAACGGTCGGAATCTCCATGAAACCGGTGGTGCCGGGGAAGGCAGATGAATAGAAGCGATTGTTGCGTGCCGTGCCCTGATCGCCTTGCAGAGACATGTGGAAGACGTAGGGCATGTGGGCCTCCATGGTGGCGGTGACACGACCGACGACGCCATCCTCCATCTGCAGCACGGCTGCCGTGGTGAGCGGGAAGTCGAATCCCTTCTCTTCTAGGCGCACCGGTGTGGAATAGGCAGACACCGATTCCACGTTCTTGCCGGTCAACCAGCGGATGCAGTCCATCGCGTGGCTGCCGCCCGAAAGCATAGCACTGCCGACGTTCTTCTGATAGCGGCCCCAGTGACCGGGCGGACGCAAGTAGCCCACTTCGTGCATATAGTCTGCTTCAGCATAGATGATGTGCCCAAAGTCGCCTGCTTCCCGCCGATGGTGCAGTGTTTGTACCAACGGGTTCCAGCGCAGCACAAAGCTCACTACACTCTTGACGCCTACCTTCCTCACCGCCGTGACCAAACGCTCTAGTTGCTCCACGGAGATGGCGACGGGTTTCTCGATGACGAGATGCTTTTTCGCTTCTGCCGCCAAGGCACCTTGCTCAGCGTGGGCGAAGTTTGGCGTGCAAATGGAGACAATGTCAACGTTGGGATCGGCAAGCATCTGTTCGTAGTCGGTATAGGGCTTTGCGTTAAGTCCGAACTCGTCAATTGCTGCCTTTGCGCGGGCCATGTCCCGACTACAGACTGCCACCATACGCGTATGCGGATTCTTGTTAAATGCGCGAATGTGCTCGCTGGCTACCCACCCGGGGCCAATCAAGCCAACTCCCATCACGTCTGCCATGCCGTGTCCTCCTCAACTATTGCAGGTGCCCTGCTTGGGGCTTTGTTCAATACGAGTTTCGCGTGCGATGTTTCTCTGCCGTCGCCTCGGTTGAAAGTGGACCTAATACTCGCTCTCCCGGAGCGACGAGTATACGCTCCTTAGAACTCCAGCGGCAGCAACGACGGCCGCACTGTGGGCTTCTTACCGCAGTTTCACTTGGCGCTAGAGTACGCTACTGTACTATTGATTGCAACTGGATTGAGGACTAGGATTCTCGTTCCAAGACGAAATCCGCAACCGAATGCAACAGTTGGCGATAGGGCTGCCGCGGCACGTGTGCGAGGTTGCTATGTGCCCGGTCAATGTAGTTTTGTGCGAGCGATAGAGCATACGCGACGCCCCCCAAATCCTGCAGCAGTCGCGTCACGTATTGGACCTGTTCGTCACGGGCTGTGCGGTTGCCGAGGGTACTGAGTATTTGCTCTTGCTGTGCCGCAGAAGCATTACGCAGTGCTTCCAAGACGATGAGTGTACGTTTACCTTCTCTAATGTCCGCGCCGACCGGCTTGCCTGTGGACTCGGAGTTCCCGACTACGCCAAGCACGTCATCTTGCAGTTGAAAGGCAATGCCGCAGTTGCGGGCAAAGGCTGTTAGCGCCGAGACTGTGGGATCGTCCGGCCGCCAGGCGTTCAGGCCGATACAAGCCCCGGCGGTGGCAGCGAATGCGTAGAGAACGCCGGTCTTCTTCTGCATCATGTCTAGTACTTCTGCCTCAGTGATCTCAGTAGACTCCTGCAAGCTAAACTGCACGTCGAGCGCCTCTCCGTCAACGAGGAGTGCTTCTATCGAACCAAAGAGCTCGGCAATGAGATGTAGCACGAGCGTGGTGTTGACACCCGCTTTGGTTGCGGATTCCGCGAGCAGCATAGCGGACCATCCTTGCTGTAAATCGCCGGCCAGCAAGGCTTGCGTAAGTCCATAGTGGGCGGCGTCAGCATCGGTCAATCGCAGATCTTGCTTGGCTCGTTCTGCAAAGGCTGCATGAACGGTCGGTCTGCCCCGGCGCAGGTTGTCCTGGTCGATAATGTCGTCATGCACCAGCGTCCAAACGTGGAAGAGTTCTACTGCGGCGGCGGCGGGAACGGCGCGCTCTTCTTTACCGCCAGTGGCGCCGCAGCACAAGAGGAGGATGCTCGACCGCAACCCTTTGCCCGGCTGCTGAACGTAGCTGGCAACCGCCTCACCAAGATGGAGCGACCGCAGCGAGTTACGGTCAATTGCCGCTTGAAGGTAGGCATAGACGCGTTCGCGGCGAGAGGTAAGCTCCGCAAGAAACTGAGCGCGTGCAATCCCAGGACTCACGTTGCGGAGTCCAGGTGGTCGAGATCAAGGCTGCGCAAATAGGCGAGCAGCCCCGGCCGAAGATCCGGCCGCTTGAGCGCAAGGTCGATGGAGGCACTTAAGTAGCCCACTTTGTCGCCCATGTCGTAGCGCTTGCCCGTAAACTCGCACGAGTAAACAGAACCTTCTTGGGCAAGGGCGTTAATAGCATCCGTAATCTGAACTTCCCCACCGGAGCAGGCAGGGATTCGGTCGATGTATTCAAAGATTGCTGGCGTAAAGACGTAGCGACCGACAATGGCCAAGTTAGATGGCGCCTCGTCTGCCGGAGGTTTCTCGATGAGACGGTGCAGCCGCTGAATGCCTGCTGCAACGTGTTTACCTTCCACTATGCCGTACCGATCGACGTGGGCATGGGGTACAGGCATTACGGCAACTACCTCTCCTCCGTAGGTCTCATGCGCGTCGATAAGCTGTTTGATGGCGGGTGGTTTGCCGTCGATGACGTCATCAGGAAGAAAGACGGCAAACGGCTCATCGCCAACGACGCTGCGAGCCGTGCGCACGGCGTCGCCGGTGCCGAGCGGCGCGTGCTGGCGTACGCTAATGACCGTAGCCATTTCCTTGAGCGCTTGCAGTTCCGTCAGTTCCTTGTGCTTCCCTCTCGCCGCGAGACTTTCTTCAAGGCGGTAGGCGGTATCGAAGTAGTCCTCGACTGCCTGGTTCCCGGTAGCCGTGACAAGTATGACCTGCTCGATTCCTGCCGCAACGGCCTCTTCTACCACGTACTGAATTGCCGGTTTATCGGCAAGCGGCAGCATTACCTTAGGGACCGATTTTGCAGCGGGGAGCGTGCGGGTGCCTAATCCGGCAACCAGAAAAACCCCTTTGCGAACTCTCATGCGGCTGACCTTACATACAGAGTAATACTTGGAGAAAAAGGCCGATACAATGAACTGATCGTTGCGCGTCTGTGGGGTAGGTTGACCTGCAGGTGACTTGCCTCAGGCACGCGCACCGGGAATTGTGCCTAAGCGCGAGAACGCAAGCCGAGCAGAATCGCTCGTGTTGGACGGCCCTTTTTCACAGCGATTATACTTTTCTTGTGTGGCACGTGACAAGGGATACGTATGGTGTTTAGACGAGCGAGCAAGATTTGGTTCCCTTACCTGTGTTTCCGAAAGGTTAGGTCATCACTTCGCAATTTGCGAGAAGTGCAGAGGGCCACTGCGTCGGGCTCGGAGCGTGTATGTCATTATCTATTGCAACACTGAGCGGACATGGTGGAAACTGAACGTCTATTCCTCGCAATTGCCTTGCCGGAGAATGCCCGGAGTCGCATGGTAGAAAGAATTCGTACCATTAGCGATCGCTCTGTGAAGGTGCGATGGGTGCCGGCAGAAAACATACACATTACCCTCAAGTTCTTTGGCGAAGCGTCAGCAGAGCGGAAAGCGACTATCGTAAGCACCATGGAGCGTGTGGCGGCCAAGATACAGCCTTTCGAGAAAACGATCACGGGTGTGAAGATCGTGCGCAGGGGCAGAAGGCCGCAGATGGTATGGGCAACCGTGGCAGATGATGACGGGCAGTTGCAGCGGTTGCATGGTAGGACGGAGCGACTGCTGGAACATGACGGATTCGCACGAGAAGAACGGTCGTTCTCTCCGCACATCACGCTTGCGCGCGTGCGTGACCGTATCACTCGGTGGGAGCAGAACTTGCTCGAGGATTGGGCAACGGCGCAGCGCGATATGCCAGTAGTCCCTTTTCAGGTAGCAGAAGTCTTGCTTATGAAGAGTGATCTGAAGCCGCAAGGAGCGGAATACACCGTTTGCAAGCGGTTCGGATTACTGGGCACGTGAACGCCATTTGGTCTTACACACATGCGCCTCATGTGTCAGCCGTACGAATGATCATGCGCGATCGGTGGTCTCCCGGGGATTTTTCGGCAAGTCTGGCGGCAGGCGACCTTTAAGGTTTGTTAGCTGTTCTAGATGCTTGTCTTTGCGGTCGCCGCTTATGAGATGTGACCGTTGGATGGCAATAGTGCGAGCAGCGATGACAGCAAGGGGCAGGGGAAAAGGCAATGCCGGTTGTGTACTTGGGTCTGGGGAGCAATTGTGGTGACCGACTCGCCAATTTGCGTGGCGCTACGCAGCGGCTGCACGCCAAGATCATGCTTACGCAGGTTTCCTCCGTCTACGAAACCGAACCTGTCGGCCACGCCGAGCAACCGTGGTTTCTCAACGCCGTGCTCGAAGGATATACGGATCTGAGTGCTGAGGAGCTTCTCAAATTGGCATTGGAGACAGAAGTGGCGCTCGGGCGGGTACGTTCATTTCCCAATGCGCCGCGCACGTTGGATATAGACATTCTGCTCTATGGCGAGCTGAAGATCGCTTCCCCAACCCTTACCGTCCCACACCCGCGCCTAACTGAGCGCGGCTTCACCCTCTGTCCGTTAACGGAAATCGCCCCGCACGTGGTACACCCCGTTACCGGAGAAACCATGGAGAGCATTCTAGCAGTGGCAGCGGGCTTGGAGGAGACCCGCCATTTTGCTGATCGGAATTGGTATGCCGAGACCGCGCCGGAGATGTTGTCCTGAAGTCCTGAGCGTGATGAGGCTGGCTTGGCGTCGCGTGTGATGCAGGTGCAAGAGTGACGCCTGGCGCGGGCAGAAGACCTCAGCCAAGAGTCCGGGTGGCATGCCACCCGGACCTGTTTTTCTGCAAGGTGAGAAGGAAATCCACCTTGAGATGCGACCCAATTCGCCGCGCACTATTGGGCTGCCAAGAGCAAGCTAGGGAGCAACGCGCCTCTACATAATCGCAGCTCTAGACAATTGTGTCTTGCTCTACAAGCGAAGTAGAATCGGCCGGATCAAGCGTCGTTCCGTTCGAGCAACTCTATTTCGTACCCGTCCGGGTCGTCGATGAACCCCATCTTCCTTCCCTCAGCGAATGTCTCGCGCCAGCCGTCAGGCCAAATCTCAATCCCTTTCCCCTCTAATTCGGCGCAAAACGCGATGAGATCGGGCACGCCAATGGCGAAGTGCATGAGGTCCTCGGGAACGTTGAGGTCGTAATCGTCGGAATAGGTGAGCTCCAGAGTATGCAGGTTGCCGGGGAGTTCGAGATGGGCAATTTGGTTGCCGTGGGGGGAGCGTTCGCTCCGGCTGATCACCTTGAATCCTAGGTGTTCGCAGTAGAAAGCGATCGAGTTGTCCAGGTCGCTCACGCGTACGCGTGTGTGCAAGAATACGGCCATTGGTTTCTCCCTTAAGTTTGTCGTTGCAATTCACAGGGACTGTGCTCTTCTTTATCTTCACAGAGTTGTTTCCGCTACACTCCTCCTCTTTCTTCTCTACGTGCTGTTGTCCTGCACTTCCAAGAACTCCTCGCTGTCTAAGTCGAAGGGTGGAATATGAATCAGCAGAAGTTTAGCAGGCTTCCCACTCTCGTTGTAATAGCTAAACCACTCGCGCATGGGAATGTGTAAGACATCCAGAGGATCTAGCGCAATCTCTCGGTCCTTGACGACGAAGGTAAGAGGCCCATCGAGACAAACATAGAGCTTTTCACTCCTGCTCGAGCGTGCCGTGCGATGTCGGGCGCCGGGAGGTACGTCGATGGTGGCAATTGAGGCTGATTGTAGGCTACAAGGAGTGAGTTCCCGGATAGACAACCCGTCAAAATCAAAGGGTATAGCACTGTCGTGTTCCGTGCGCACGAGGGAATAGTCCTCCACGAATCCTCTGACCAGCGTTGGTTCGCACGTCTCTGCAAGCAATAGTAACAAGCTGGAAGATTCTGAACAAACTCGCTGTGGTCGGCCTTGAAAGCAGAACAGGGCTTGCAGGATGGAGGCAAGTTGCTTGCGTGCATGCTCTATTCGCGCATTGTCTCCATCTCGAATCTCTCCCGTTGCACTGTTCGTATCGGGGAGAAAAAAAATCGCATGATTAGCAAGACAGGTTGGGCGCTATGATGTTCTTAGCCCCGGGAAGCAACGAATTGGAGAAGAACAGGGCCAAGGGCCGCGGGAGTGTCAAATGCAGGGAGCTCAGCCGACAGGTCGGCATCACTTGCGCTCCCAGGATCGCCTACCAGCATACATTGATCTTGCCGGAGCCCACCCTGTTTAATCGAAGTCGTTACCGAGACCTCCTCGCTGCGGCAAGTGGCTCCGGTCTCCTGCTATTCTTTAGCACCTGCGTCCACGAGTATCTGAACGGTTTCAGGGGTGCCTCGAAAGCTCGCCACTGCCAGGAGAGACCGGCCATCGGCCAGTCTGGCATTAACGTCCGCGCCCGCGGCTACGAGTATCCGCAGCGCATCAATCTTGTCCCGCCAAATCGCGGTGTAGAGAAGCGGGTCGTTGTCACTGTCGCGCGCATTTACATCCGCACCAGCGGCTACGAGTATCTGCAACGCCTCGTTCTTTTCACGCCAAATCGCGGTGTAAAGAAGCGGATTGTTGTTGCTGTCTCGCGCGTTCACATCCGCGCCGGCTTCCACCAGAATGCGCAGCGCTTCGATCCTGTCTCGCCAAATCGCGGTGTAAAGCATCGGATCATTATCGCTGTCGCGCGCGTTCACGTCCGCACCGGCGTCCACAAGTATCTGTACTTTTTCTGGAGGGGCCCGCCAGATCGCAGTGTACAGAAACGGATCGCCTTGATCATTGCTGGCGTTCACCTCTCTGCCTTCATTGACGAGAGCCTGCAAGCTTGCCGCATCTCTGGTACCCCGCCAGATTGCCGCGTAAAGCTCCGGGTCGCCGGCAGGATAGGGCGTGGCTTTAGGCACAGGCGGCAGCGTAGGTAGCGGCACGACTGTCGGCGCTGGGGTTGGGATTGCGGGTGCGGACGTGGGCGCTGGACGGGGAGTCGATGGTACAGAGTCGGCGCTGCGGCTCGCAGCTTCCGGAGTGTCCACGGGGCGTGATGCCGGTGTTTCTTCGTCGTAAGAGACCACTATCACGACGATACCGGCGGCGATGATGACGACAGCAAGTATGAACCCTAATACATAGCGAAGCATGGCAACTGCCTCCAAAGTCAGCGGCGTGTAATGCTAGAAATGTCAATACTGGCGGTCAGTTCAATGTGCACCGCTTCTCGGCTACGAGCAGTTTTCTAAGGTTTGCTGCGCTGCGCAGAAAGGTCTGCACAAAGCCAGCCGTTTACTTAGCCTCACGGTATGTCATATACTACTGGATGTCAGTGCTGCAAGCCATTCTTGCAAATGGTAACAAGGCTCTGAGCCAGATAGAAGGGAAGAAGGTGGTCGCATGGCGCGTACTAGCAGGTTCTGCACTAACTGTGGCAGCGAATTGGATGAAGGCGCCAAGTTCTGCGCGCAGTGCGGCACGCCAACCCGGCAGCATGATGCTCCGGCGGTGGCGAGAGAGGCCACCAGGCAGCCGCGCAGCGAAGAGGCCCAGGTGACGGCTAGAGAGATCGGCAGGCCACCGCGTGAGGATGTTGGTCCGGCAGCGGCAAGCGAGGCCACTAGCCAGCCGCGCAGGGACAGTGCCCCGGTGGCGCCAAAAGAGGCCACCAAGCAGCCCCGCAGCGATGTGACTTCCGAGGCGGCAAGGGAGGGCGATACCCAACCGCGCAAGCAGGGTGCTGCGGCGGCTTTAGACAAGGACTGGAGCAGATACTCGCGCTATCTGAAAGTTGATCCGTCCGGCGGTTTCTTGGCGGTTGTGACGCCGCTTTTCATTTGGATTACCGCCGCGGGCATCCTAGCGTGGGCCATCCTCGGACTGATTTCGCTCCGGTTCGATCTCTCCTTCTTGAACCTCCAAGATCTGTTCTTCACCATGCTGATCATGATTGGCATCATGCTAAGTGTGGTTGCCAATGCCTATCTGGTCCTCAGCTACCGTGACCGGGCAGGCGCACTTTGGCAGGCTCTGTCATTCCTGCCGGTGCTATGGGCGGCCTTCTTGTGCGTGGGGTTGTCCATCATGATTTGGCAAGTATGGACCGACTTCGCGGGCGGCCCCAACGAGCTCCGGCGGGCGATGTTCTCGTTAGTCGGCCTTGGGATATGTGGGGCGTATGGCGGATACTTGTCCCTGGTTACCATCGGGTCGGCCCGAATCTACCACGCGGTGCGTCGCGTCGTGTACGTCCTATTAGTCATAGTCGCTGTGGAAATTCTGGATGCGTTATGGTGGGGAACCGGGGACCTGTCTGGTATAGAGATTTGGGAGCACTTCTTGAGGGCCGGTTGGACCGCAGTCTCTTGCGCTATTGTCTACGCCATAATTGCGTTCTTCATGGCCCAGGCCAAATCTAAGAGATCGCAAACCAGTATGCTCGTCGCGTACCTCGTCCTTGGAGTTTTCGGCTTTACGATAGCCGTAGGGGCATTGTGGGACACGTTTCCTCCGGGCGCGATCCGATTCGTCCACGGTGCGATCGTCATAGTGATCGTTGCGACAATTGGAATGTTGGTGGTCCAGCACTATGAAAAGAAAAAGGACTCCGCCAACCCGCCATCGGATAGCGCAGTAGCCTCAGGCCAACCCAGCACAACGACGGCCTCTTGAGCAAAGACTTGCTGGTAAGCCGGGTACAAAGTCTGCAACTGCAAAGTGGCGCCGGCTTCAAATCCGAAAGGCCGAGCCGAAGGCATGGACGGTAACGGTCAGTGAGGCGTAACTGGAGCAGCCGTTGCGCTCCCAGTCTCTAGTGCGGCAATGAGCCGCACACAGACCTCGTTCGCCAGAAAATAGCCGTTTGGTGTGAGGCGAATGCAGTTCTCGTCAACTGCAATCAGGTTTGCGTGGGTTAATTCGTCTAACGCTCCTCCGAGCAGGACGACGGGATCGGCTCCAAATCGCGCTGCGAATTCTTGGCGCGGAATTCCCCGCTGCAACAAACGCAGGTTGAGGAAGATGCTCTCCTCCATAGCAGTTGCTTGCGAGATGTTCTCCTGACGCAGGACGGTCGATTCTCCGCGGAGCGCACGCTCGATGTACTCGCGGGGCGCACGAATCTCTTCTATGCGTGTTCCGTGAATGTATCCGTGCGCGCCTGCGCCCAGGCCCAGGTACGGCTCGTAGCGCCAGTAGATTGAGTTGTGCTCGCCTTCCTTGCCCGGTCGCGCCCAGTTTGAGATTTCATAGTGCGCATAGCCGGCGCCTGCCAGGTGCTCGCGCGCATACGCGTACATGTCGGCGGCAATGTCATCGGCCGGAAGCTGAATGCGTCCCTTGGCTACCCAGCGTGCAAAGGGAGTAGTCGATTCTACGGTGAGGCAGTAGAGCGACAGGTGTTCCGGTGCAAGCGCGAGCGCACATGCGACGTCATGCCGCCAGTCGGCGAGCGACTGATTGGGAACGGCGTACATCAGATCGAGGCTGACGTTTTGAAATCCGGCCTGACGTGCGAGGTGCAAGGCGCGCGTAACCTGCCCGGCATCATGGTCGCGTCCCAGTACTTTGAGGAGGCGGTCGGTGAAGCTTTGCACGCCAAACGAAAGGCGGTTAACTCCGGCAGCGCGAAATCCGGCAAAGCGCCCGGCATCGGCCGTAACCGGATTGGCTTCGAGCGTAATCTCGCAGTCTGCAGTCAGCGGTAAGACGGCGTTGACCGTTTCAAGGATCTGGGCTACGTGTTCTGGCTCCAGCAGCGAGGGGGTGCCGCCGCCGAAGTACACCGTACGGGCAGCTTGGAAGCCGCTGGCCGCACCCTCCCGGTCTATTACGCGACATAATGCTTCTGCGTATGCCGGAACGAGCGACTGCATGCCGGAATACGTGTTAAAATCGCAATACGGACACCGTACGCGGCAGAAGGGAATGTGCAAATAGACGGCGAGCGCGTTCTTGACTTTCACACTCATGTCTTTCCCATAGAAATTGTACAGGCGCGTGAGCGTTATTTTGCCAACGAGCCCTGGTTTGAGTCGCTCTATGCGGCCCCGCAGAGCCGTCTTGCTGCCCCTGCCGACCTGGCGAGCGCGATGGATCGTGACGGTATCTCCACTGCGGTGGCGCTGAGTTTTAGCTGGCGCGACCCAGGCCTTTGCCGCGAGACGAACGACTCTATTCTAGAAGCTCTCAGGCCGCATCGCCAGATTGTCCCTTTTTGCACGGTTGCGCCGGGCGATCCGGCCGCTGCCCACGAGATCGAGCGGTGCGCGGCGCTGGGGTTTCGCGGAGTCGGCGAGCTCAATGCCGACGGTCAGGGCTTCGATGTTGCGGACGAGCGTACTATGCGGCCCCTCATCGAGGCGTGCCGCGCCTACAGCATGGTCCTGCTCATCCACGCCAGCGAGCCGGTTGGGCATGGCTATCCCGGCAAAGGAGTGACCACGCCGGTCAAGCTGGTTCGACTTTTGGAAATGGCGCAGGACCTACCCATAGTCCTCGCCCACTGGGGAGGGGGCTTGCTTTTCTACGAACTAATGCCGGAGATTGGATCGCTAGCGCGCAACACGTACTATGATATCGCGGCCACGCCCTATCTTTACTCTCCGCAGGTCTATCGGATTGGCTCGCAACTCGCCGGTTCGCGGGTGCTATTCGGGAGCGACTACCCGCTTATGCCGCAGCGACGAGCCCTCAAGCACGTGGAAGAGGCACAACTGAGCGGCGAGGAACGCCGTGCATTGCTCTGGAATAACGGAGCGGGGCTGTTGGGGCTAACGTGAGCAAAAAAGATTAAGGTCATTTGCCGGGCGCCCTAGCGCCTGCTTGTCGCCTGCGAAGTCCCCACGTTGAATCGCCGGTCGGTCCGGCAGGTGTTGCGCCATGTCGCAACTGACAACTACTGAAGGCAACGAAGCCCCGCAGCAAGCGGGGCCTGCGGTTAGCTTGCCTGAAGGCGAGAAGACCCCTCCTGTCCCAAAGCCTTTGAGTCCGCGCTTTCACGAACTGGACGCCCTGCGCGCCACTGCCATGCTCTTGGGAATAGTCTTGCACGCGTTCCTCTTTCTCATCCCCGATGCTTGGCCGATTCAGCATCCCGATCCGCCTGCTTTGGTGTATTGGATTAGTCTCAACGTGATTCACGGCTTTCGCATGCCGGTCTTCTTCCTGCTGAGCGGATTTTTTACCGCCATGCTGTGGGAGCGGCGCGGGCTGCGCCAATTGACGCTGCACCGCGCCAAGCGCATCGCGCTGCCGCTTGCGTTGGGGTGCGTTTCTGTCATCCCAGTGAATATGGGGGCCTTCATGGGCGGCGAGTTCAATCTTGCGTTTTGGCCGTTCTATTGGCTGTATGGCTTCCACCACCTGTGGTTTCTCTGGATTCTCCTCTGGCTATGCGCCGTCTTTCTGGTGCTCGCTCGGCTGGGTGTGCAGTTTACTCGCCCTGCGGTTTGGTGGTTGTGCTAGTCCCGCTTACGCTGGTGCCGCAGATGCTGATGCAAGAACAGATAGTTGGCCCCGATACTTCAGACGGCCTCATTCCGAATCCGCTCGTGTTGGGCTACTATGCTTGTTTCTTCTTTTTCGGTGCTTTCTTCTACCGGTGTGGTTTCGCCATGCGCCGCCGGTGGGCGTTGTTGCTGCTACCGGGATTACTCCTGGCCTTCCCAGCCGCATTTGTAATGCTATTCCCGTCTGAGGAAGCAGCCTGGGCGCTGACGGTCTCGGAGGTAATACAGGTTGCGTACACATGGCTGATGTGCTTCGGTCTGATAGGGCTGTTTCACCTGATTGCCTCGCGTGAGCGGCCCTGGGTACGCTACGTGTCGGACTCTTCCTACTGGCTCTATCTGTGGCACCTGCCGCTGATAGTCTTCGCCCAGCGGCTCGTGCTGACATGGCCCATAGACGCGCATCTGAAGTTCTTGCTGATCTGCGTCACCGTGACCGCTGTCTTGCTTGCAACGTATCAGCTCGGAGTGCGCTATACGCCAATCGGCACGATGCTCACTGGAAAGAGAACTCGTCCTCCAAGAAGTCTTGCGGTTCCGACGGGGTAGTGGCTGGCTCATCCCTAGACCATCCACATGACAACTGGCTAATGGCGTAGTCTGCTCCCGCAATTGGAAACCAAACTGTTAGCCCGCCCCAGTGCCATGATTGGACGCTAACCACGAGCAATCGCCCATAGCGTATGTCCTCCTCAAAGAGTCTATAGGTACTGTCCGTTTCAGAGTTTGTCCCCAATGCGAATGCAACGAGGGAATTCAGATCGTCAGGGCCTTCAAAGACTTCTATATCCTTTTCCAGGCGTGGGTACGTAGAGTCTACACTCCAGGAGATTGTGGTTTTCTTATCGGTTCCAAATATGCTGATATGCTCCCAATCTAATTCGACTCCAAAATAAAGGAGGTATACACGTTCTCCATCTTCGAGGCAGCCAGCGACCAAGAATAGGTCTTCACCATACGGGTTGGTGTTGATGGACCAAACCGAAGCGTCATCATCGCTGCTATCGTAGTTCCAATTCTCATGTGGCACTTGTGTTGGTGTGGGGGTAGGTGTGGGTGCTCTAATTGAAGTGAGAGCGCTGAGAAATTCAGCGTCAACGTCGCTTGGATAGCCGACAGCATACGTTACGCCTTCGACAAATTGACCCGTGAGTTTTGAGGTGACAATTCCAATTAACTGACCATCGGTCGTGAAGACAGGCCCGCCGGAATCTCCTGGAATGGCTGATGCATCCAATTGAATAACGCGGTCATCGCGGAACACACTTGACACGATCCCGGTGGCAACTGGGGCAAAGCCCTGTAATTCGCCGGATACCGAACCGTAGCCAAATCTGATTATCTGCTGGCCTGGCCGCAATGAGCGGAAATCGACATTTACGCTGATGGATGCGTCAGGTAAGCCCCTCGTGGATTTGAGGCGGAGCCAAGCCAGGTCGCGCTCAGAATCTTGATAAACTAGCTCGGCGGATTTGGACATCCCATTGGGAAGGTCTACCAATATTGAGTTGTTGACCCAATCCTCAACGACGTGGAATGCAGTTACAACTATTCCTGCGTCTGAGTCCAAGATTAGACCGGTTCCCGAACTTGGCCCCACGGAGACGCGAACGACAAGAGGTGAGAGTATTGATATGCGTTGTTCGAAAGTCGGCGTAGGGCTCGGCTCTGCAAGTTGGACATGGAATTGAACGGCTGTAGTATTGTAAGTCGTCGGCTGATACGCCATGGCTGTCGCCAACAGCGCAAAGAGCGCAATCGTCCCCAATTTCGTTTTCATCTCTCTCGCCCTATCCGACCTATAAACTCCCAGCTCAGTATTCAATACACGCTCTGCGACTGGAAGTACTAGCAAGACTAATGGGCTTCGGCCAGCGCCCCACTTAGCTCGTCTGCATTCGCCGCGACTTTGGAGAAGGCAACCACATATTGGTCGATCAGTTCATCTGCCGGACGCGTGAAGCTGGGTACCCGAATCATGTCGTAGGGAATTTCAGGGTCTTCGGTGACGGGGAGGGTGACATTTTTGTAGTCCACCCTCGTGACGTTAGGCCCCAACACTTCCCACAAGATATCCCCGGTTCCGTGCTCGTTGCCCGCAAAGACCGGATGTTTGTGAAGCATATGCGTGAGTCTGCCTGCGTGAGGGGTATGCGTGTCCTTTTGGGCTGGTGAAGAGACCTGCGCGCCTTCGGCTTGAAGTACTTCCAGCAGCCGCTCGCGGGAAATGCCGCCAAGTCTGTCGGGATCGAACATGATGCGGCCGCTCTGGTAGGGCGAAGGGAAGTAATCGGGAAAGTCGGGCGCGGCAAACCCGTCGATGGCAGTGATGGCCTCTCCCAGTTTGTCTGTGTTTGCATGCCGCACTACGAGGCGATCTTTCCAGTACTTCATCTGGACGCTGCCGATGGCTGCGGAAAGCGTCGCCATGCGATACTTTTCGCCAAAGCTGAAGCCGCTCACGGCACGCCACTTGGGATCAGGTAGATCCCTCAGTCGCTCATAGTGGCCCAAGGACGCGGCGCGCTGATAGACTTCCGTGTCGTTGGTCATAAAGACGCCGCCCTCGCCGGCTGACGTGCTCTTGCCATGCTGGAAGCTGATGGCGGAGGCGTCGCCGATAGTCCCGGCCATGCGGCCGCGGTGGGTCGTTCCTTGGGAGATGCAGTTATCTTCTATTACTCGCAATGAGTGCCGTGCGGCGATATCCATGATGGCGTCCATGTCCGCCGGACAGCCGGGCCAGTGAACGACCATGATGGCTTTCGTGCGCGGTGTAATCTTGCGTTCTACGTCCGCCGGGTCGAGAGTTAGAGTAACCGGATCGATGTCGGCAAAGATTGGCACCGCGCCGCTGCCGACAATGGGAAGGCAGTTGAACGGATGGATGGCCGATTGCGAAATAACCTCATCGCCGGGCGCTACGCCAACGCCAAAGAGCGCCGCCCGCAGCGATGCTGTGCCTGAAGAGTGCGCCAGGGCGTGCTTGACACCCCAGGTTTCCGCCACCGACCGCTCCAACTCCGTGATCGGCCCCGGCCCGCCGAACTGGCTGGCGAGGGCATGGTTGCGGATGAGATCCGAAACCACGTCTACCTCTTCCTCAGTGTAAATCGGCCACTGCGTGTAGTAGCTGTGGTCCAACGTGACGGCCGGCTCGCCGCCGAGAATCGCGGGTTGTGCTGCCATGCTCTTTCCTCGTTTGGTACGCTGACGATTTCTTGCCGTACAGTCCCTTTTGCTACGTTTGCAATCGGCTGCGTGAGCGAGCGTCATGCTCTGTGCCGGCTATGCGCCGTGTGGGATACCCAGTTCCGCACAGATGCCCTTGACGTAGGCGAAGTCTGCTTTCGTCTGCTCGATTAATTCATCGTGGGCCAGGCTCTTCCACGAGGCAGCGCCTTGATATTCGCTGTGGAACGAGGCGTAGCCGTCGTAGCCAATCTGCTTGAGGTAGCCGAACGCTTCCGTGTACGGCGTGAAACCACGTTCGACCGGTACCAGCCTCCGATGCCACTTGAACTCGCCGGTCTTTGCGTCCTCTTCCCAGAATTGGCCCATGTTCTTCAACGCGAGCATGACCAGCCTATCGGAGATCAAGTCCAATCCCTGGATCCAGCCGCCGTAGCTGCCTTCCACGCCCATGTGCCCAAGGTCGCCGTAGACCCCGATGGCCTGTGGGTCGAAGTCTTCTATAAGCGAGCTGACGATTGGCGCTACGGCGGACATAAAGGGCCCGGAGTGGATGTGCATGCCGCCGCACACGTCGTATTTGTGGCAGAGGCGTTCGATGCTGCGCACCGCTTCATGTGTCTCGGCAAGCTGGCGCTTGAGATTGCCGAAGCCATCGTATTTGTGATAGCCAAGCTTGAATTGCGTGATGCCCAGGTCGCTGGCGGTCGCCAGGATGTCCTCGGCGTAGGGCGCGTCGGCGCTGAATATGTTCGTTGTAATCCAGCCGACTTCCAGGCCTCGGTCACGGATAGCTTTGGCGGCCTTGGGGAGATCGGTCTTCACGTTTTCGGGCATCACGTGTCCTGGACTGCGCACGGTCAGATCGACGCCGTCCAAGCCGATGCCGGCAATCGTATCCGCCAACTCCTCGTAACTGAGATGCTCGAGATGCTTGGTGAACATGATGAACTTCATGGGGTTAGGAACTCCTTGCCGTAGTGAGGGTAAGTTGCTGCTGCGGGCTAGTTTAGCGACTTTCGCACTTCCTGTCCATGTGTGATTGCATCATTGGGATGACGCTTCTTCGGTCGCTGTCCGTGGCCATGTGGTTCAAAACCGTCTAGTGCTGCGCTATACTAGGCAGGTGACGTTTTATCACAACTTTGTGGGAAGGATGGGAGCGGCATGACCGACTGGCCTGCCAAAGAGAAGCAGTATTACATGAACACATTCAACCGCTTACCGGTTACGTTGGTATCCGGCGATGGCTCATGGGTGTGGGATGATCGAGGCAGGCGTTACCTGGACTTCTTGCAGGGCATAGCTGTCAATGTGTTAGGCCATGCCCATCCCGTGCAAGTCAAGGCAATTGCAAAGCAAGCAACCACTCTGCTTCATACGTCCTCGCTCTTTCACGTGCCGCGGCAATATGAGCTGGCTGAGCTGCTGGTAGAAAATTCCGCGTTGGACCGGGTTTTCTTTGCAAATAGCGGCTCTGAAGCCCTGGAGACCACGATTAAGATCGTCAGAAAGTACGGCAAGTTGAACCGTGACGGGGCGTATGAAATTATCGTTATGAGCAACGCCTTTCACGGACGCACGATAGCTGCCGTGGCGGCCACAGCGAACCCGCATTATCAGGAAGACTTCGTCCCCATGCCGGAGGGCTTCGTGCGCGTGCCGTTCAACGACCTTGCGGCGGCGCAGGCGGCGGTAGGCCCAAAGACGGCCGGCATCTTGGTGGAGCTTATACAGGGCGAAGGCGGCGTGTATGCGGCGGACCTTGCGTACGTACAGGGCCTGCGCGCGCTGTGTGATGAGCATGACTTGCTATTGGCGCTCGACGAAGTGCAGACCGGCATCGGCCGCACGGGCCGATTGTTCGCCTACGAGCACTATGGCATTCAGCCGGATGTGATGGCGCTGGCCAAGGCGCTCGGCGGCGGACTGCCCATAGGGGCGTGCATGGTGAACGAACGCGCCGCCGTTTTCGTACCCGGCGATCATGGGTCCACGTTTGGCGGCAATCCGTTTATCTGTGCGGGCGCTGCCGCCGTGGTGCGGCATGTCATCGAGAACGAGTTGTGGAAGAATGCCGTCCGCCAGGAAGAACGCATCAAGGCCGGACTGGCCGACATGAGTGCCCGCTATGGCAATGCGATTACTAATATCCGCGGCAAGGGCTTGCTCTTGGCATTCGACTTGGGCGAAGAACGGGCGGAGAAGTTTTCGGCACACGCCTTGGAGTGCGGCCTGATCGTGAACCGCGTGGCGCCGCCCAGCATACGCATGGCCCCGGCACTAACGCTCACCGATGCGGAAGCGGACGAGGGTTTGGCGCGGATCGAGAGGACGCTGCGGGGGATCCTGTAAGAATAGGCTCTCGCCGTCTTGGCGTTTAACGTAAGCTCTGCAGCCGACGTTTAGTTGTCGGATGCAATTTCGTATAAATTACCCAACTGATGTTTGTGAATAGGAGAATACCGCTATGGCTACAGTAGTCCTGGCCTATTCCGGTGGCCTGGACACCAGTGTTTGTATACGCTGGCTGCAAGAACAATATGAGATGGACGTGGTAACGCTCACCATCGACCTTGGTCACGAGCCGGACCTGGATGCAATTCGCGACAAGGCGAAACAGACTGGCGCCCGCGAAGCGTACGTGGTTGATGCGCGTGATCTCTTTATCGATCACTTCATCTGGCCGGCGCTCAAGGCCGGCGCCGTGTACGAGAACGCCTATTACTTGGCGACGGCCCTGGGTCGTCCGCTGATTGCAAAGCTCTTGGTGGACGTGGCCCGGGAAGAAAAAGCCGAGGCGGTGGCGCACGGCTCCACCGGCAAGGGTAACGACCAAGTGCGATTCGACGTCTCTGTACATGCCCTCGCACCAGAGTTGCAAGTGATAGCGCCGGTGCGCGAGTGGGGTCTGACCCGCGACCAGGAGGAAGCCTATGCCAAGGAGCATGGCATTCCGGTGCCCGAAGGGTCGCGTCAGCCGTATAGCCTCGACCAGAACTTGTGGGGACGCAGCATCGAATCGGGACCGTTGGAAGACCCCTGGATGGAACCGCCCGAGGATGCGTACGAGTGGACCGTCGCGCCGGAAAACGCGCCCCAAACGCCAGCTTACGTCGAGATTGGCTTTGAGGAGGGAATACCCATCACCCTGAACGGCCAAGAGAAGAGCGGCGTCGATCTCATCCAGGAACTGAATGACTTGGGTGGCGCACACGGCGTGGGCCGTGTGGACCACGTGGAAAACCGCGTGGTTGGCATCAAGTCACGGGAGATTTACGAGTGCCCTGCAGGGACGATCCTCTTCAAGGCCCATGAGGCGATAGAGCAACTGACGCTCGCCCGCGACCAGTCCCACTTCAAGCGTGTCGTAGCGGAAGAAATTTCACGCCTTGTCTATGGCGGCCTTTGGTTCTCAACGCTTAACCGCGACCTGATGGCGTTTGTGGACAGCACCCAGCGGGCGGTGAGCGGCATAGTGCGCGTGAAGCTCTACCGCGGTCAAGCCACGGTTGTAGGGAGGCAGTCACCGCACTCGCTCTATCGTGAAGATCTGGCTACCTATCTGAGCGGCGATGCCTTCGACCACCGCGCTGCGGAGGGTTTCGTGAAGATTTGGGGATTGAGCACACAGGTGCAGGCGCGCCAGCAATTGCACGGTAACGACACACCGCTTCTGCCTCAGGCCAAGCGGCTTGAGGCAAAAGAAGCTGAGGAAGAATAATCCGCCGCCTGTACGTGACCGACGTGTCCCTGAATTCGACCATTGAGGTCGTCTGCAGTCGGTTATAGCGAATAAACGGTGCCATGGTTGATGTTGGGGAGGCAGTCTCTGCCGAGGCACTCCAGGAAGAACGGAGAGGGTTTCTCTTTCTGGCCGATGGGCGCGCAGTGCTGTATGAAGACGATGCGGCAGCGTATGTGGAAGAACGGGGTTTCGTCCATCTCTTCTCGCCGGGCAGCTTGCCGTGGCCCAACCTCAGCGATGCCGAACTGCGGGCACGAGGCAGTATAGAGACGTTCTCGCTGGAAGTGTGGCGGTGGAAGAATACCCTGCCTGCGGCAAAGCGTTGTGCATACGGCCACTATATCCGCAACCGAGGTGTCTTCATTTCGTGGCGGCTGTTTCCAGCGTTTCGCCGACTGTGGGGACTGCTCGATCCGGTAGGTCATTTGCTTGAGAGTGACCAATTGGGACCCGTAGAACGTCACGTGCTGCAGGTGGTTGCGGTCCAAGGTCCAATTCGTTCGCGCGAGCTTCGGCGGGAAGTGCAGGGGATCTCCGGCGCGAACAAACGGCAATATCAGGCCGCCATGCGCACGCTTCAAGAGCGTTTTGTGATCACCGTCGCGGGCGGTAGCGTGGAAGGTTTCTCCATGCACGACTGGGACTTGGTAGAGCGGCACGCTCCAATTGAAGCAATGTCGTTGGAGCTTACAAAGGACGAGGCGCGTTCCCAGTTGATTTGCCAGGCCGTTGCGAACGCGCCGCTCTGCGCGGTGCGAGAGATTGCGCTACTCTTTGGCTGGGATCGAAAGCAGGTTGATGAGGTGCTTGGTGCGTTGACAGAAGACGGCACACTCATCAGAGGCAGAGTGGAAGGGCACAAGGACGTGGGGTATCGAGTTGCCGGCTAGGGGCGAAGAATGCAGTTCGGTGAACGACTGCGTCTGGAGTGAGAGCCTAGCATATTTAGGCATTCGGAGATCGCACTCAGAACATAATTCCCACGCAAGAGGGCATCCATCCTCTCCTTTCTACGTGTGTATTCTCTGAGCGGGGGACAAGCCCCCGCGCTACGGTTGCAATTTTAAGCTTGTAAGTACCGGGACTTAGCTCTTTCTAGCGAAAGTGGGAAAAGGACTCGGCGGGCGCGACCAAGAGGCCTAGGTGTAACTTCACATGAGAAAAACTGAGGAAGCTTCCACCCTCTGGGGCGGGCGGTTTACTAAGCCCTTGGCCGGTGACATGCTGGCGTTTTCGACGTCTTTGCCGGTGGACTGGCGGCTCTACCGCGAGGACATTATCGGCTCGCAGGCGCACTGCCGTATGCTTGCCAAGCAGGGAATCATTACTCAAGAGGAAGCCGATACTATCTGTTTGGGCCTCACAGGAATTCAGGATGAGATTGAAAGTGGCGCCGTCACGCCGGATATGGAGCGCTGGGAGGACGTACACTCAGCAGTGGAAGACCTCTTGCAGGAGCGTGTGGGACCTGTGGCAGGCAAACTCCACACGGCGCGCAGCCGCAACGATCAGGTGGTGACTGATGTTCGAATATGGTGCCGGGGGGCGTTAGACTCGCTCGGTCAGCAACTGTGCCAGTTTCAAGAAACGCTGCTCGATCAGGCCGCGGCACACGCTACTACCGCCATGCCAGGGTACACTCATTTGCAGCGCGCTCAGCCAGTGACGTTCGGTCACCACTTGTTGGCCTATGTGGAGATGTTGTCCCGTGATTTTGCCCGGTCGCGGGAGTGCCGGACGCGCGTGAACGTCTTGCCGCTGGGCGCAGCGGCTTTGGCAGGCGCACCCTATCCGCTCGACAGAGAGTATGTGGCGCAGGAGCTGGGCTTCGCAACGATTGCTGCCAATAGCATGGATGCGGTGAGCGATCGCGACTTTGTAATCGAAGTGCTGCACGTATGTAGCCAGATCATGGTGCACCTCTCTCGGCTTGCCTCAGAGGTGATCCTTTGGTCGTCTGCCGAATTCGGCTTTGTAGAGCTTGACGACGCCTACGCCACGGGTTCCAGCATCATGCCCCAAAAGAAGAATCCCGATTCAGCGGAACTCACGCGGGGTAAGGCCGGCCGCGTATTCGGTGACCTCTTCTCATTGCTTACGCTCATGGAGGGCTTGCCGCTGACCTATAATCGGGACTTGCAGGAAGACAAAGAGGCGCTCTTCGACGGTGTGGATACGACGGCAGTATGTCTTGACATCATGAACGCCGTGCTTGATACGCTTCGAGTCAACACTATTCGCATGGGAGAGGCCGCTCAGGGCGGGTTTTCAACTGCCACCGATCTCGCTGATTATCTTGTGCGGAAGGGCCTGCCGTTTCGCGAAGCGCACGCGATAGTAGGCAGCATCGTGCGTCTTTGCCTCGATCGCGGCTGCGGTCTTGCAGACCTCTCTCTTGCTGAGTATCAAGAGGCTTGCGATCGCATCAGCGCAGAAGTGTTCGATGTGATATCGGTGGCTGGATCAATTGCGGCGCGCGACATACCCGGGGGTACCGCACCTGCGCAAGTCAAAGCTGCGATAAACCATGCTCGGGCGCGTTTAGAGCGAGACCGCGCCGCCCTCTCCAAAGCATAATGGTCCTCATCCCAGAGCCGGACAGCGCTTAGAATATTCTGCGCCTGTCTTGTGCATCAACCGCTAGCCGACGCCGTTCCAACCTTTTTGGTCAGTAGAATTTCCATTTGACCCGACAAATTGGCGCGTGCTATTGTGACTTTGTGAAACGTTGCACATACTTTTCGTCTCTTTGAAATTGCCGCAGTTGCTTCTGCTTGCTCTGTTCGCTAACTGCATCACGGTTGAAGAGTAAATCGGTTCGCGCATACAGTTCTTGTTATCTGAGTGCTGGCGGTCGGGTAGGAGGTTTGGGCGTGCCGCGCCCCAATGTGCCGATGCAGGTGTGGATTGACTTGATAGCTCACGATGCCACGGCTAAAGCGTGGCGGGGGACTTGTCTAAAGTCTCGCGAAATGGAGCGAAAACCAGTCTCAGGATCGGACAGGTCTTTTACATAGTGGCCCAGACGACTGAATTGTACAGCCAGGTTCTCAACTACGTGGCATTGACCAAGCCACGGATAATCTCACTGCTCTTAATTACCGCTCTAGGCGGTATGTTTCTCGCGAGCAAAGGCGTACCGCACTGGACCTTAATACTCGTCGTGCTTGGTGCCGGTGCTCTCGGCTCCGGGGGCGCCAATGCGCTGAACCACTACATGGACAGAGACATCGATGAGCAGATGGCGCGCACCAGAAAACGGCCGGTTGCCAGAGGAGCGATCAAACCTCAGAACGCGCTGGTATTTGGTGTCTCGCTCAACATTGCTGCCTTTGCACTCTTATTCACATTCGCCAACCTCTTGAGTGCGCTACTGACGCTGAGCGCGACAGTTTTCTACGTTTTCATATATACCGGGCTCCTAAAACGCTCAACGCCACAGAACATCGTAATCGGAGGCGCAGCCGGGTCCATCCCACCGATGGTGGGCTGGGCGGCGGTCACAGGAGATCTGGGTCTACCGGCGTTCTTTCTCTTTGCCTTGATCTTCTTTTGGACGCCGCCACATTTCTGGGCTTTAGCACTCCTGCTCAAGGATGACTACACGAGAGCAGGGATCCCTATGCTGCCTGTTGTTGCTGGTGTTGAAAAAACGAAGAAGCAGATCTTCCTTTATACGCTTCTTGTCGTCGCCCTAGCCATTGCGTTCTTCACCACAGGAGAGTTAAGTGTTGCCTACTTGGTCGCTGCGGTCACTCTTGGCGCTGGCTTCATTTACTATGCATGGCAGCTTTGGAAGCAGCCGGACATAGTAAAGGCGAAGCCGATGTACCTTTACTCGTTGGCCTACCTTGCCCTATTGTTCCTTGCCATTATGATTGATAGCTTGTTGCCCTTGTAGCCCGAAAGTGTTCTTACTCCTCAAAGCCCTGCTGAGATTTGGCAGTTTGTTGCCTCTTTACCGTAGGCGCGCTTGACGGAATTGACGTTTAGGGATCACTCCTGGCTCGAGACCATTTGCGGCGAGATCACAGCTACTGATTTCAGATTCGACATAAACCGGCCAAGGGCGCTCATGCAGCAAGTCAGCGTCCACTTTGTCAGCCGTGGCGGGAAGTGTCCCCGCCCCCTCTCCTGTCGAGAGTGCGCAAAGCAATGTCTCTACGTCACATTCTTCTAAGAAACTGCGGGAACCTTAAATTCCCTCGCATTGTGGGAATTGGCACGGTCGTTGACCGTCCGTGCCGCGCGTTGGTACACTGGAATCGTCCGCTTTCCGCGGTAGCTCAATGGTAGAGCAGGCGGCTGTTAACCGTCTGGTTCGAGGTTCGAGTCCTCGCCGCGGAGCCAGTTTTCGATTATGATTCGCCTCCACTTTGTGGTGTTTGTGTGCTATGAGTCTCAAGGAACAACTGCGTACGCAGTGGATTGAACACGTCCAAGACTGGATTCAGCAAGACCAGTCGCTCCGCACCGGCATGCTCGACTCTTGGATGCTTGAGGCGCTGGGAGATGTTGCAGGTCGTCGAGTGTTAGATATCGGCTGTGGGGAGGGGCGGTTCTGCCGAGTCTTGGCCGGTCTTGGCGCGGAAGTTACCGGCATCGACCTCACCGAACCTCTGATCGAGCAGGCGCGCGTGTCGGCGTGTTCCGAAGAGACCTATCTGATCGGAAACGCCGAAGACCTTGCAGGCATAGATGATGAAAGTTTTATTCTGGCCGTCTCATACATTGTGCTTGTCGACGTGCAAGACTATGAACGGTCGGTCCGGGCTGCGTTGCGCGTCCTACGTCCCGGCGGGCGCTTCATCGTATGCAACGTCCACCCGATGCGCACGGCGGTGCCGTACGGCTGGGTCAAACAGGGCGACAAGAAGCTCTTTTACTCGCTTGACAAATACACGGACGAGGGTCCGCGCGAGTTCGAATGGTGGGGCGCGCCGTTCATCAATATGCATCGGACGCTCTCCAGCTACATCTCAGCCTTCCTAGAGGCGGGATTCGTTCTTCAAAGCCTCTTGGAGCCAACACCTTCGGACGAACAGCTTGCCGTTAAACCCTCGTTCGCCGATGAATTCCGCGCGCCCAACTTCATAATCTACACATTGGGCAAGCCTGCTATCGACGGAGACCGTTAGACACTAGGACTTGTGCTAGCAGGAAGTGTGAGTGGACCGTGAAGCTGCGACAGCAGTGATGCTAGGTGAATCCGTGGACTGATGACATTCGCGCACTAATGGCTTTGCTGGGGCCTTCGCCAGATCTTAATTGCCACTCCTTACACCCGCTATTCCAGTCTCAACTAGGTGCCTTTCTTTTGTATAGGATCTCTTGTCATATATCCCGTGGTTGTACGTGTGTTTGCAGTCAGTATGGTCCCGTAAAGCAAAGTGCTTGACGAGTAAGTTCGTGTGCTATAACATACGGTTGCGGTCAAAGATGATCGTCCCAACCGTCAACACTGGGAAACGTTGAGAGACGCCAAAGGAGGTTACTCTAGCAGCGATTCTCTAGAGCATTACCGTTACTTTGGGCTGCCTGTTTGATTCAATGGTGATAAAGCGTTTCAACGGCGTGAGTTGGCTGTGAAGAGCTATAAGGAATCGTGGGACATGAGTAACGGTCGGTTTGGGTGCCAAGGATTTTGGATAGCGCATGTGCGGAGGAATCTCAAATGAGTAAAGAGAAGTCTGCTTCTAAAGAGGAAGCCGTGGCTGCTGAGGCGGAACCGGCCAGTGGCGAAATGACCGAAGACGAGATGGACAAAGCCGTTGGCGGAGTCGGAACTGTTGATGAGCAGGGACCACAAAAAACCGATGACAGTTCCGGCAACGGTTGGTGGAACGATCCAAACTCGTAGACTCTTCATTCGCTGACACTAGACAGGTACGATGAGCTCTGCCAAGGGCACATCGTACCTGATTTCTTGTCTCAGGACTCCAGCCCTTACTTGGTTTGCCTCCAGTGGGAGTGCCACTCTAGAAGCTGCGGGCTGCTGGCTCGCTGTCGGCGGGGCAACCGTAATTCCAAGACCCTCGACGCCTACATAATAGGGATGGCGGCCGAAAACAACCGTTGCAGCTTATTCGGGTCCGCGCATGAGGCGCCACTCGGGGGCCAGCCGTCTCTGGTAGTGTCGGCTTATTGTCAGTTCAGCGGCCGTTCCTAGAATCACTTCGAAGCCCGCTGCTCGTGCATCAATTCATGCAGCAGCGGGCAAAACTTCGCCCTCTT
Source organism: Chloroflexota bacterium (assembly GCA_965219505.1). Taxonomy (GTDB): domain Bacteria; phylum Chloroflexota; class UBA11872; order VXOZ01; family VXOZ01; genus VXOZ01. Next base: position 868,826 of record OZ244775.1, read on the forward strand.
CTTACGCTGTGGACTTGGAATTGGAGGTAGCGTTCAATACTTTAAGGCGCGTCCTCGACAATTAGGCAGTATGTTCTCGCCATTTCAACATGCTTCTCCGTTACGATAGAATAGCCATCAACCGGAAATAGCCTTATTTTGAACGCTTGGAGCAGTGACGTTGGCGAATAATCGGCGTCTCTTTCGCGAGGAAGCTTTCGCTCGCCGAGGGAAAACGGAACCTCTAAACGGCCTATTGCGTGTCACGGTGCCCCACGAATGGATCTTGTTGGTCTGCCTGAGTCTTGCCGTGCTGGGGTTTGTAGCTTGGGGCCTCTTCGGCAGCATCGAACAGAGCGTCTCGGCACGATGCGTGCTCGCGCAGCCCGGTGACCGCTTTGCAGTCAACGCGGAATCCTCCGGTACTGTCGTAGAGCTCCTCGTAGACATTGGCGACAGAGTCGAAGCAGGGCAGCCCATTGCCCGGCTCCGAATTCCCGAGCTAGGGCGCGAGATCTCAATTGCCCGCTCCCGGGTTGAGATTCTGGCAAGTAAGGACGATAAGATATCCGATGCCCTCGATTTGGCCCGTTCGGAACTGATCGAGCTGGAAGCACTCGAGGCTGCCGGTCAGTTCCTTGCAACGCCCTTCGCCGGTGTAATAACGGCCTTCAACTTGTCCCTCGGACAGGCGGTAGCGGCTGGCGCCACAGTGGCAAGTGTCCGAGTTGATGCCAGGAATGAGTTTGAGGCGGTCGCGATGGTCTTGCCGGAGAATGCAATGCGTCTTGCGATCGGCATGAAAGCGCAGGTCCTGACTTTGGGCCAAGGCCGGAGAGGTGCGGAAGCGCTGGAAGCCGAGGTGAGCTACGTTTCGGCAAGCATTGTCACACCTCCCCATTGGCTCGCAGCTCTTGGACTCCCAGCCCTGTCACGCGGCCACATGGTTAGCTTGACCCTGCACGAAGGGCCTTCCTCTCCCATGACGGACGGATATCCGTGCGAGTTGCGGATCATCCTGCGTAAGGTCTCACCGGCACGCCTCCTAATCTCGCCCGGTTCCAATTGAGGCGGCTAGGTAAGATGCCTGCACGTCAAGCGGAGACACCTACGAGAAGACGCGTCCACACGCCATTGTTCCCTCAGCTTGAGACGTCCGAGTGCGGTGCTGCCTGTCTGGGCATCTTGCTCGCTCATTTCGGCCGCTGGGAACCCATCGAAGAGCTGCGCGACGCATGTGGCGTCAGCCGGGACGGCACGAGCGCCGCAGACATCGTGAGAGCCGCAAGGAAATTCGACCTAGAGGTCTCCGGCTGGCGCAGGCAGGTCAGCCAATTGCACGACGTTACTCTGCCTGCAATTCTCTTCTGGGAATTCAATCACTTCTTGGTCCTTGAAGGGATAGAGAGAGGACGTTATCACCTAAATGACCCTGCCAACGGCCGTCGCACCGTAAGTGAAGAGACACTCGACCGGTCCTTCACCGGCGTAGTGCTCACGGCGAAGCCGGGTCCAAGGTTCCGTACAGGTGGTTCTCCCCCCGGCGTCATTCGTGAGCTTTGGTCCTGGTTGCGTGACGTTAAGTCGCCGCTCGCGTTTGTCGCCGCGTGCGGAATCCTTCTTGCTTTGCCCGGCATCTCTCTCCCCATTCTCTTGAGCATTTTTGTTGATTACGTCTTGCTTGGATCGGAGAGAAATTGGGGTGTGTTCCTTGTAGCCGCCGCTGTTGCAACCGGTGTGCTTGTATATCTCCTCACTTGGCTCCAGCAACACTCGCTGCGCAGACTCTCCATTCGCTTATCGGTAGTTCATGCGGAGCGTATGCTGTCGCGTCTCTTCCGTCTCCCTGTAGGATTTTTTGCACACCGTTACGCCGGAGACCTGACATCCCGCGTCCAGTTGATCAATGAAGTTGCGAGCGGCTCGTCACGGCAGTTCGTCGGAATCATGATTGAGCTCGTCATGAGCGGCATGTTCTTGTTGTTGATGATTTTCTTCGATCCGATTCTGGCTGCTGTTATTGCTTTCTTAGGAATTGCGAACATTGTGCTAATGCGCATTCTCAGCCGGTTGCGAGTCGACGAGAACCGCCAACTTCGGCGTGAGCAAGCCTTACTCTTTGGAACCGGGTCGTCGGTTGTACGCGACATCGAGACGCTGCGCGCAACAGCCTCAGAGGATGACTTCTTCGCTCGCTGGACGGGATATCAAGCCCGGGAGCTCGTCACTCGGCAGAAATTCGCAGAACTCGGCACTATAATTGCGTCACTACCGAGGTTCTTCATAATCCTGAGCGGCGTAACAGTCTTGGGGCTTGGTGGTTGGCAAGTCATGTCAGGCGAGATGACTGTAGGCATGCTGATGGGATTCTATGTGGTCTCAGGAAATTTCCTTCAGCCCATAGGCCGATTCGTTCAGTTTGCAGACGCTTTTCAGATTCTAGAGGCAGACCTACGGCGCATCAATGACGTGCTAGACGCACCTGAAGACCCTGCGCTAGCAGTGTCAACCAATTCTGAGCGCGGCAAGGTCTCTACCTTAGGTGGACGTTTGCGTTTGGCAGGGCGCATCGAGTTGCGCAACGTCACGTTTGGCTACCGCCCCAATCGTCCGCCTCTCTTAGAGAACATAAACCTAACTATCGCACCCGGTCAACGGGTAGCGTTAGTCGGCCCCACCGGTTCAGGCAAGTCGACACTACTCAAGCTGGTCAGCGGCGAGTATACACCGTGGTCGGGTGAAATCCTCTTCGATGGGGTGCCGCGCCACCAAATCCCCCGGGAGATACTCACACGTTCGGTTTCTATCGTCGATCAGCAGACATTCTTGTTTGCAGCATCAGTGCGTGACAATCTTACGATGTGGAATCCAACTGCGCCTGATGAACAGGTGGTCGCCGCTGGTCAGGACGCTTTGATTCACAGCGAGATCATGAGCCGCGAGTCCGGCTACGACTCCAAGGTGGAAGAAGGGGGCACGAACTTCAGCGGCGGCCAGCGCCAACGCATGGAGATCGCCCGTGCCCTTGTAGACAACCCCTCGGTGCTATTTCTCGATGAGGCTACCAGTACGCTCGATGCAGTGAGTGAGATGCGCATCGATCACAGTCTGCGGCGGCGCGGCTGTACGAGTGTGATCGTTGCCCACCGCCTGAGCACCATCCGCGATTGCGATCAGATAGTCGTGCTCGATCGCGGACAGGAGGTACAGCGTGGCACCCACGAGGAACTCATTGCCGCCAAGCCAGGCTTGTACTACACGCTAATCGAGGCCCAGTAACCGTGAATGCCATGCATCAGAAGATCAACTCATGACAGCGAGACGATTCCAACGGCTCAGCGAGATCGCTATTGAGCTAGGAGAGCCAGTGCCCGTCGCCGGCAATCGGCCTATCCGCTTGGACGATCCCACGATTGCCTGGTTCGTCGAACATGGCGCGCTTGATGTATTTCTTGTCGAGTATCAAGGACGAGAGCAGTCTTCCCACGCTAAACACCTTCTTCGCGCCGATGAAGGCCGTCTTGTGTTTGGAGTTGGAGGGAGTGGAGCATTGGTTTCAGTTGCCAAGGGTATGCCGGATTGCCGGCTGCGTCGTGTTGTACTGAGTGAAATGTTGCAATACGATATTGCAGAACAATTGTCAGGACAGGTCGATGCTTGGCTCGCGGAGTTCGCAGCCGCCGTGGCAAAGGTAATTGAGCCACGCCCCCGTCCCGACGTGCTGATTGACCCCAAGAATCCGGTAGAATCGCTGGACGCCGTGGCCGGCAGCGTGTTGTCCGCCCGACCGGGTGGGGTAGTGTGGGTCGCCGTCGGAGACGCCGATGCAGCCTACCTAGGTACCGAAGAGCGAGATCCGAGAGGCACCGGTTTCGTCCCACTCACTTCAGAGACTTGGCTCACGTTGCAGAGCCTGGCTCGGGTAACCTGTTTCACCTCCCGAGCGCTGTTCGACGAAAGCGCTCTATTGTCTGCCCTCGCAGAATTCCATGGGCTAGCCCTAGGCGCTGAGCAAATCAATCGTCTTCTGCTGATTGCTGACGAGGCAAACGAGCAGACGGCCCGTTCCATCCACCGACGCCGAGACGAGGAACTCGCCAGACACAATCTCTTCAGCGTGCTCGGTTCCCCCTCACCTACAACCGCCGCGAGTGGATCCGGTCTGCTGGCCGTACTTGAAGCAATTGGCAAGCGCGAAGGCATTGAATTTCGCCCTCCGGCGCGACGACGGGTCATGGTCGATGAAGAACTATCCCTGCAGGAAATTCTGCAAACATCAGGGGTGCGCAGCCGCAAAGTGCTGCTATCAGCCGAAGACCGTTGGTGGGTAGGAGACAGCGGGGCCATGCTGGGATACCGGCAAGAAGACGGCCGCCCGGTAGCCTTGCTGCCTAGCATGACCGGACGCTACCGCGAAGTAGACCCGGTAGCGGGGCGGTCGGCCCGCCTAAACGTGAAACGGGCAAACGCTATTCATGAGGACGCATGGCAATTCTACCGGTCTTTGCCTAATGACCGGCCGGTGGAAACCAAGGACGTCGTTGGCCTTGCCACTAAAGGCATGGCCAACGATCTTGCGCAATTCGCGGCTGCGGGCATTCTAGCCAGCCTCTTGATGCTTTCCCCCGCGATAGCGCTTGGGTTACTGGCGGATTGGATACTTCCGGCAGCCGTAGACAGCATGCTGATCCAGATAGTCATCGCACTGATTGCTCTTGCCATTGTGGGCACACTGCTTCAAATCCTGCGGGGCACGGCAACAATGCGTCTTGAAGGCCGGGCCACAGCACGCATTGGCGCAGCGCTCTGGGACCGCTTGTTGGGACTGCCGTCAAGCTTCTTCAGAGACTTTACTGCCGGCGAGCTTGCAGTGCGGATGTCAACGATTCAAGTGCTGCGCGATCAGGTCTCGGGAGTTGTTGCTAATGCCCTTATTTCGTTTGTATTCCTGCTGCCGATGCTTGCCCTGCTATTTCTCTACGACGCGGCCCTGGCCTGGCTGAGTCTCGGGATCGGGCTCGTCTCCTTAGCCGCGACCTGTGGTATCGGAGTGTTGCAAATTCGGCCCCAACGCCGCTTCTACGCCGCATCGCGGCATCTTGCCGGAGAGCTATTCCAATTCATTAATGGCATCAGTAAACTACGCTCCACAGGAGCGGAAGCGTCGGCTTTCGCCTCGTGGGCGCGCGGCTACCGGGAACAACAGCTTGCTCAGTTGCAAATCAGCAAGCTGAACGAACACTTGGTTGCTTTCAGCTCCGCGATGCCGGCCTTCATGGGTGCAGCTCTCTTCGGTGCCGCACTTTGGAGGGGTCCCGACCAACTCGCTTTAGGGAATTTCCTCGTCGTCTATGCAGTTTCCATCACGCTTTATGCTTCGATCATTGGGTTGGGACACTCGCTCGAAGCCATTGCCGCAGTCTTGCCGGTATACGAACAGATAAAGCCGATTCTGGCTGCGGTGCCGGACAGGCGCCCGGCGCCGGCCGCCCCGGCGGAACTCAGCGGGGAAATTCGCTTCGACCATGTGAGTTTTCAATACACGAAGGATGGGCCTCAAATAGTAGATGACGTTTCAATTCACGCCCGCCCCGGCGAATTCATCGCCATTGTCGGCGAATCGGGCGCGGGCAAAAGCACCTTGCTGCGACTGGCACTGGGTCTTGAAGATCCTTCAGCGGGGGGTATTTACTTCGACGGCCGCGATCTTGCACACTTCGATCGCAGATCGGTTGGGCGGCAGATCGGCGTCGTGACGCAAGACGGCTCCCTCAAGCCCGGAAATCTGCTCGACAACATTATCGGCATTGGCGATGAAATGACGATAGATGATGCCTGGCGAGCGGCCAAACTTGCCGCCGTAGACTGCGACATTGCCGAAATGCCAATGCAGATGTTTACTGCCGTGGGCGACAGTTCCTCGACATTCTCTGGCGGGCAGGTGCAACGCATCAGGATCGCGGCAGCCCTCGTACGCAACCCACGAATCGTGTTCCTTGATGAAGCCACCAGTTGGCTCGACGCGAAAAGCCAGGCCCAGGTCATGGAGGGCATCGAGAGCCTAGCCGCTACCCGCATCGTGATTGCCCACCGGCTCTCTACAATCCGCAAGGCAGAGCGTATCTACGTGCTTCACCAGGGACGCGTAGTCCAGGAAGGCAGCTTCATTGCGCTCTACCAGACGGAGGGGCCATTCCGCACCCTGGTGCAGCGGCAAATGACGTGAGCAGTTGGTCAGTGAGCACCACTGGGTACAAACGCTTGATCCCTAGCTAGTAGCGGGCTAGGACGAGATCGGGGCTCGCCTAACAATCGGGCGCAAGAGACGTTGGCCGGCAGCATAATACTGTGCAGCCAGCGACGACAAGCGGTCAACACTAGCAATGCCACGTGCCAGCACAAGTACCAATGTCAGCGAGTCTCTCTCACGTTGGATGCTCTTCAGTTCAGAGTACTCCTACTTGAGAGTGCCACCAATACTTTAGTCACAGGACAAGAGACGAGGCACAGGCCGTGTACACGTTCTCTTAATTGGCAGTCTCGTCTCTAAACACTCACTGATGAATACTACGCTGTTGGCTTGAGGCACAGAGTCAGTGGTGTTGCCGTCGCGAGTTCGACTGTGACCGCACGCTGGCGACGACTTTCCAGGGTAACCTGCTGGATGGGCAAGGCCGCGCCGGTGCTCTTGTCCTGCACAGACGCAATGTTGTCAGGCAGCATGAGTGATAGTCCTGAAATGTCCGCACCTGATTCGAGCGTGATAAAGTGGCTATCGCCCTGGGAATATGACTCAGTCAAGCGTACGCCCGCACGCGCGCGCGAAAAGCTGGAATACTCTTCTTGATTCTCGAACTTGCAACCGGCAGCAATCGCGCCTTCCATGCCCAACTCTAGAGCGTGGCGCGAGGCTCTGACGTGGTCTTGAGGACCGGCGGCGTAGACGGGGTGAAAGTTCGCGATCTGCATTGCGTGCCACCGCGTGGCCGCAGATTCGGCAAAGCGCGCCAATTCCACGCCATACTCTTCAGAGGTTAGCCCAACCATACCGTCGGCACGGTCGGGTGTATTTGCCATCGGGCCGGCCAGCAGGTCCTCGTGCCGCCCGATGGTCTGGCTCTCGTCCCATTGAGCGGGCATATGCCACATATCCGTAATACCCACGCCGTGTTGGAAGTACGGCATGCAGAGGCCGGTGCCGATCATGTACGGGCCGTAGTTTTCGTCGCGCCGCATGCGTGGATCATGGGAGGCGAAGTGTGTGGGCGTGTACCAACCAAAGTCCAGCATGATCTGCAGCAGCGGATAGCCGGTCCACTGGCAGCCGTGGCTGCAAATGGTCTCCACGTCCAGGCCGGTCTCTCGACGAAATACATCCCACGATTTCTGCAGGTTCGCACGCAATGCGGACAGGTGGTTCTCGTTCAAATCTTCCGGCGTGCGGCCGTACCGTACCTGCGTGCCGTTTTCCTGCACGGCGTACTGCGTAATGCTCGTTAGGTCCACCTCAATGGAGACGGCATGCCCGCGCGCGTGCCATTCTTTCATCAGGTCACCCTCGTAGCGGCTGAAGGGTGCCCGGTAGAAGGTGAGCAACGCGCCGTATGACTCCACAATGTCTATTAACACGGGCGCGCCATTTTCGCCGCAGCCGTCGCCCTTGATGAACCACAAGGCCGGAGCCGCGTCGGGGAAGTACCAGAGACGCGGCAGGGGCGTATCGGCCAGTGCTTCCGCTACCAGTGTGCGCAGGATGTCTTGATGGACGTCCGCCACGGGGATGTCGCGGGTGGTTTTCTCGGAAAGCTCGAAGAAGCTGTAAAGGTGGCGCGGCCCTTTCAGCGGCCCCATGTCTTGCTTAGGTCGCTCATGCAGGTCCCCGTCACCGTGCCGAAAGGTGACGACGGCCTGGCACAGGTCGTATCCGTAGAGCCACGCTTTGCCTTCACCTAGCCGCACTTCTGCGATGGCGGGACCGTGCAGGCCGCCATCAGCATCCCGCAACTCAGCAACGGTCTCGCCGCCGCTCAATGGCTGTGAAATGTCATCCGGACAGAGCAGGGGCAAGCTCCCGTGTTCCCATTGGGGTAGCTGCCGCACCGTGAGCCATGCATCCGTTACTTGCTCGCCCGCAGTGACGCCAAAGGCGGTCAGCAGGACGGGATCGGGCGCCAGTGCAATCAGCGAGGTGCCGGAAGCCACCGCCGCACAGAGGCGCTCCGCGGTCTCGTTACCCATGCCGCTGCCTGCGACAACGATGAGTTTGACATCCGGCGGCGCGTCAACGAAGGATGCTGCGGATTTCGCCTCAAGCCAGGGGAAACCCTCACAGCGCAGGATTTCTGCGCTCACAGGGGTAGTATGCGCATCGTCGGAATACAACAACAAGATTGGCTGATTCATGGGTCATTCCTCAATTCCCAACTGCGGCCGCTTGGGTGTCGAAGTTCAGCATCTCCAGTTCATTCTGGCAGGGGTAGCCGTCGCTCACGAGCAGTGTGCGGTCACGTGAAACCATGATGAGGCCGAAAACGCTATGCATCGGCCCGTGTTGGCAGAGCGAGACCGGATCGGCGTGGGCGCGTGCGATGCGTGTCACTTGCTCTAGGGTATGGAGTTCTTCTTCAGCAGTAAGCTCCGCTAGCAACGCTGTACGGCCCTCGCTATTCGCGCGAAAGTCAGGGTTTGTCCGGTTGTCGACAGGGAGCATTTCCGCCGTCACGTAGTGGTTTGCGCACCAGATTGCATCTTCTTCCATCCGCCGCACTGCCATGCGCGTTGCCGACCGTTCCACCACCACGGCGTTCTCGGCGGGATCGGTCAGCATGATGTTCATGCCGTGGTTCATCACCGGCGTACTCTCGCAGAGCGCGATGCCTTCATCAACGTCTGCGCAGTACTGCAAGAGGTAGCGCTGCAGGAGATTGGTGGGGATGCCGCGTTCCCAATCCTGATCGGTATTCATGATGCTGCTGCCGCCAAAGGTAAGCCCGGTATCGTTAAGGCCCGGTCCCATCCACGGCGCGCCCGGCCCGGAGACACATATGAGCGGATGGCCTTTATCAGGCCGGATGTCCCAGAAAATGTACGACCCGAGAGATTCTTTACCAACGTCATTCGACTTGTAATGTACGATGTCGTGTTCAGCACTGCGCAGGGCGACGTTGGTGCAGCCGACCGCGCTGCGGCCGACTTCCATACACGACGTATACGCCAGGATGTCGTCGCTCTTGAGACCCGCGCCGTCGGCGATGCCCTGTATCTCTTCGAGCGCCTCAGGGAAAACCCGGCCGACGTTGCGCTCCATCTGTTGGACGACACGTGCACGGTGGGCAGCATCGATACTTGACCCAAAGACTACTCGCTCAATCGCTGTACTTATGGCCTCAGCGCAGGCAGTGCCGTGCTGGAGACCCATCTCGTAAGGAGTGCCGGACAAAACAACGCGGCGCACGGTTTTTCCCCTTTCGCTTAAAATCGCATCAATTACGGTAATTGCGCACTACGAGTGCCTGATACGCTCGAAGTAGTTGCACGGAATGATATTAAGCGGGCCGAAACGGCGTTCGACCTCGTCGTAGAAGAGGTTAATTCCTAAGTTATCCGCAGCGGCGTGCGGCAGTCTTACCAGCGACATGCCGGCTTCCGCAGCGGCTGTCGCCCCTGCTGCAGATGCTCCTATTTGCAGGACGGTGTTCACACCGGCTTTGGCGAGCACAGTTAGCCCCTCCGGCGGCCACAGCCAACCCCCGGCATCTTGAATAAGGTAGCGTCCGAGAGGCGTATCCGGTTCGCCCGCGAGAACCAGCGAATACGCGCCGTGCCGCGCGGCGCCTTGGAATTCGGGAATAGTCATCAGCGCTTCTTCAGCGTCAGCTAGGGTTTGTGGCTTAAGGTTTTTAAATACCTCTCTCATGCCTACGCCGATATAGAGGTCCTGCGGTGTGTGGATCTGGACGAACGGGATTTCAAAGAGCCGCGCCATGTCCGGTCCCATCCGATGGGGCATGTCGTCGTAGCCGGTACGCCATTCGTCGATCCAGGGCAAGAGGACTTTCTCCGCCTCCTGGCGTGGGACGCCCTCACGCACGAATATGTCGATATTGATAAGTGTAATGTCGTCGATGTGCGAGCGTCCGATGCCGGTGCCGCTCGTGTGGTGCGCGATAATTGCGTCGAGCGGTACGCCCTTGTCTTTGAGTCGATCGGCAATGAGGAATTCGTCAGTGCCAATGTTGATGCCCGCGAGCGCTGTGTATACCTCGGCGTCTTCCGGGCCGTTCACAATGCGCACGTCGCCGTAAGGATTCCGTAACCGCTCATGGTCGAAGTAAGGCTTCTTCCAGTCGGGCAGTGCATCGAATTCTTGCGTGCGCCGGGCGAGTTCAGCGTCAAGGGTCTCGCGGCTGCGCGGATCAAGGGCAGTACCGAGTTCTATTGCCGTTTCGTAAAGGTCGCGGACTGTCATTAGTGGTCCTCAGCAGGGGGTGAAGTGCGCAGTAACCGCTGGTCTGCAATCAAAAGAAAGTTCATTAGCAGGTCTGGACTGTATTGACTTTTCAAGAGTTAGTGCTTCATTGCTTAGGAAGTAGGCGGTAATTTGGCCCGTCATTCCCGTGACAACGGGAATCCATCCGCTCCGTATGCGTGTACGCTGTCCCTAGCTAGGTGTAAGCTCGCGCGCTACGCTCTAGATTCCGCGAACCCAGTTCGACGCTGCGCTCGGAATGACATAAAATGCCAACACTGCCTCGTCATATGAGAATGATAAATAGGAGTAGCAGGGCGCGCCTTGGCGCGCCCTGCTACCGACAAAGCTACTTCCAGTCGTCCGGGCGCTGTGAGAAGAGGACGTTCACAGCGTCGGCGGACGTCTTCATGGCCTCTTGGACGGTAGACTCACCCGTGTACATGGGCTGGAGATTCGTGTTCGCGGTCTTCCAGAACTCGCCGGTCTCCGGCGTCAGGAAGAAGTCGCGACCCTCATTCCGCCAGTGATCCAGGACTGTGGCCCAGTCCATGCCAGGGTAGTTGCCCAGGAACACTTCTGCCGAGTCAAAGAGCCCGGGCAGGGCGTGGACGGCGTAGAGGTCTTGCGCCTCCTTCTGGCTCAAGACGTTGAACACGTCCCAGGCTGCGTCGGGAACCTCGGTGAGCGACATGATGCTCCAGCCATTACTGCCGGTGGCCGGGCTGCGGGTGCCCGCCGGCCCGGTGGCGAGCGGAGCAATGCCCAAACTCTCGCCGAGGACATCATAAGCGCCCTTGAGTGGGATCAACGTAATCTGCGACATGGCGACTTTGCCGGTGCCAATGTGGCGGCCGCTGCCGCCCTCCTCGCGCAGCGCCTGCCGCTCGTCACCCCAAGGCACCACCCGATGCTTGAGGATCATGTCTACGTATAACTGGGCGCCCGCGATGGCGTTCTGGTCCTCGCCGTAGAGCGCCTTGTCGCGTGCCTCGTTGAGCACCTGTCCGCCGGAATCGAGCACAAAGCTGCCCAGGTTGACCTCCAACGAGGAGTACCCAAAGTTATAGCCCCATTGGGTGGTCTCGTCGCCGGTCTGCTTCGTCATTTTAGTCGCGCCTTCGAGCAGTTGCTCGTAGGTCGTGCCTAACTCCGGATACGAGACGCCGTCGTTGTCGAAGAGGTCCTTGTTGTAGTAGATGGCGTCGCCGCCGCCGAGGAAGGCCAAACCGTACATGATGCCGTTGACTTCCCAAGAAGAGGAGTCAATGTAGTCATCGCGGGATACGCCGTCGCGCTTCATGTAGTCGCTAATGGGCAGGAACAAGCCCGTGCGCGCGCCGGCTTGCACCCAGTTGATCTGGTTCACGACGATGTCGTACGTGGTTGTGCCGGCGACGAACTCGGTACGGATCTTCTCCAGGAAGTTTTCAGTCGGGGTCTCGAGTCGGGTGCGGCGGTTCGGCAGCGTGTTGTTGCAGACGTCTTTCATCTCATGCAAGGTCTTATTGCGGGCTTCTCCCAGATTGTAACAGGCCCACACGACCTCAATGATTTCTTCCTTCGGCGCTTCGGCTTCCTTGGGCGCTTCCTTCTCTTCCATCATTTCGCCGTCGGTCGCGACCGGCGCGACCCCGCAGGCTGCGGCGAGCGCGGCGCCGGATAGACCGGCAACTCCGGCTAGAAAACGGCGTCTTGTCGTAAATCCATTGCCCGTAGACATTTCTCTTGACCTCCCGTGGTCTCCTATACGTGTGCCAAGGCTTCTGCTTGACACACTCAGACTAATTCACATTTGGTCTCTCGCGGGCGGTTTTGTATTGACTCTATAGTCCTCCTTTCTCAATGCTCTGCCCGCCTGCTGCTCTGATTCTGAATATGCGTTTTGTAGATCTTCATCCGGCCCAATGACTGGAATCCTAAAGTGTTGAAATTGAGTATGCGTGGTGCGGTACGATGCGCCGTTCCTGGATGAAGCGTGCCGGATTGAACATCTCGATATCGAAGAGCGAACTGCTGCCCGTCAGCAGTTGCTCAGCCAGCATCTGACTGAAGATGGGACTAAGTTTGAAACCATGGCCGCTCAGTCCGACGGCAAGGTGCAGGCCCGGCACATCAGGCACGGCGCCGAGCAGCGGCTGGAGGTCCGGCGAACAGTCGTAAAGACCGGACGTGGCGCTGTTGACGGCGGGCGCTCCTTGATTGGGGAACCGCCTTTGGTACCGCTCAGCTAGGGTTTGGAGCATTTCAGGCCGCGCGGCGGGCCAAGCATTAACGTCCGGATCTTCATCCCCATCATACGGCGCGGTCTTGCCGACCATAGTGTGACCGTCGTCGCGGGGGCGGTAGTAGCTCCCTTGTACGCGGTCGGAGATGATGGGATGGGTCTTGCCGAAATAGTCGGCACGCTGCATGAAGGCCACCGCATGCCGTATCGGTGTGAGTGGAAGCTCAATACCGAGGGGTGCTACTAAGTTGCAGGACGAAAACCCGTTGGCGACCACGACGGAACGTGTCGCGATTCGGCCGACGTTGGTCTCGACACCAACGATGCCGCTCGCATCCGCGATCAGTGCCTCTGCTCCCGCGCCGATGCGTAGGTCTGCGCCGTGCCGCCGCGCCGCTTCGGCAAAGCTGAGGGTAGTGCGTACCGGGTCGGCGTACCCCGATTCCGGCTCCCAGGCAGCCGCGCCAATGCCAAACAACGCCAGCCGCGGCTCTACTTCCCGTATTTCGTCCGGCGACAGTATGTGGGTGTTAATGCCAAGATCGCGGTGCATGGCGATGTTTGCCGCTACCGTGTCGATATCGTCCGGTCCTAGCAAGGCGAGGAATCCCGCCTGCCGAAAGCCCGCATCACCGCCGACCACGTCGCCGAAGTTTTCAAAAATGTGGCGTGCACGCAACGCCATGCGCGCCAGCGTCTCGTGCGTATAGTGGGTGCGCACGATCCCTGCCGTAACGCCCGTAGCCTGCGCCGCGAGACCGCGCCTTTCAAGCAAGACAACCTGGCCGGCTCCCATCTTTGCCAGTTGCCAGGCAATGCTGGTACCGGTGCTCCCGCCTCCAATTACGACCACGTCGGCAGTCTCAGCCATCAGATCCCTTATTCTCTTTTGGAAGTGACTTGATTTCAGCGATAACGGCTAGCGTGTACTCTTTCTCAACTTGCTGTCAGTTTACGTGGGTCACTAGTAGTGTACCGTATTGATCAACTGATGCGTAGTATCCAGGATGAATTACGGTCGTAGAATCGTATTCTTCCACAATCGCTGGGCCCGACACCTCCATGCCCGCGCCAAGTCGATAGCGATCATATACAGGACACTCCACGAAGCCATCGGCTTCGCCAAAGAAGACCGAACGGCTGCCAAGTTGTGCTGCTTGCAGGGCGTGCATCGCGGTGTCTCTTGCCAGCAGCGGCGGCTTTAAGATATTCCCGAGAGCCGTAAGCCGCAGATTTACGGTTTCCACCGGCTCACCGCGAACGCTATGACCGTAGACTCGATTGTGCTCTGCATGGAAGTCATCCAGGAGATCTGCAACTGCGAAGTTGGCCGCTTCGCCATCGGGACATGGCAGCGTGAGCTCGTAGCTTTGCCCGACGTAGCGCAAGTCCACCTGCTGCACGAAGGCCATGTCGGCAGATGCAACGCCCGCGGCGGTGAGCGCTTCTGTGCCTTGGTTGCGAAGGTCTGCAAACACATCCGCTACTACGCGTGGCTGGAGAAGGTCAACTCGTTCAATCAATGTAGTAGCGTAGTCATAGGTGATGTCAGTGACCAGGAGGCCCAGCGCCGAGGCCGTGCCCGGACTGGTGGGAATGACGGTAACGGGGATGTTCATTTCGTGCGCCAGGCGGTTGGCGTGCAGCGGTCCGGCTCCGCCAAAGGCGGTGAGCGCGAACTCGCGAGGATCATGACCGCGTTGCACCGAGACGAGGCGCAGCGCGTTGATCATCGCCACGTTGGCGATTTCCACAATGCTGTGGGCGGCCTTTACGACGTCCAATCCCAGCGGCTCGGCAATGCGCTGCTCGATTGCCGCATGCGCGAGCGCGCTATCCAGTTTGAGGTCACCTCCGAGCAAGTAGCCGGGATTGAGGCGGCCTAGGACCAGATTCGCGTCGGTAACCGTCGGCTCGCCGCCGCCTTGACCGTAGCAGGCGGGCCCAGGATCGGCGCCTGCACTCTGAGGACCTATCCGCAAGACACCGCCGGGGTCAACCCAGGCGATAGAGCCCCCGCCGGCGCCAATTTCCACCAGATCGATGACCGGGGTGCGAATCGGGTAGCCGCCTGCGCGGAAGCCGCCGCTCCCAGGTTGGGCGACAGAGCCAACCTCATAGTCTTTGGTTATGCGCGGCGTACCGTCTTGGACGAGACCCACCTTGGCGGTGGTGCCGCCCATGTCGAAGGAGATGACGTTTTGGTAGCCTAACGAAACGCCCAAGTGCGCTGCAGTGATCACGCCCGCGGCCGGGCCGGATTCCACCATGAAGACGGGTCTGCGGCGGGCGTCGGTAAACGTCATGAGGCCGCCGCTGCTTTGCATCACCAAGAGCTCTGATTGAATGCCTTGCGCGCGCAGTTGCTCCTCGATGTTCTCAAGATACCGCGAAACTATGGGTCGTAGCGCAGCATTGATTACCGTAGTGCTGGCGCGAAAGTACTCCCTAATTTCCGGCGCTACGTCGGATGAAAGGGAGATGGCAATGTTCGGCGCGAGGTCTCGCAGTAATTCACCTACGCGCTGCTCATGCTGCGCGTTTAGGTAAGAATGCAAGAAACAGACAGCAATGGACTCTACCCCCGCTTCCCTGATGATGGCTGCAATATGGGGTATGGCGCCTTCGTCCAATGGCGTAATGACGGCGCCGGTAGCGTCAAGGCGCTCGCGCACGCCGAAGCAGCGATCGCGAGGTACAAGGGGATTCGGTTTCTCAAACTGCGTGTCATAGAGTGAAGGACGAATCTGCCGGGCGATTTCAAGGATGTCGCGAAAGCCCTCCGTCGTGATGAGCACGGTGGGCGCGACTTTGCCCTCGATGATAGCATTCGTCGCCACGGTGGTAGCATGGACCACGTAGCGCAATGACTCCGGGGCTAACTCGGACTGGTCAAGTATCTGCCTGGTCGCCGAAAGGAAGCCCTGCGCCGGATCGTGCGGCGTGGATGAGACTTTGGCATTCCAGAGTCGGCCGCTGCTTTCATCCACCAGCGTGGCGTCGGTGAACGTACCGCCAATGTCAACACCGAGCCGATACCTTGCTGCGCCCACAGATCTTACCCCGTTCCGTTGGTGTCTTTGTCAGTGTTTTCGGCTTGCATAGCCGCGCGCAGCGCCGTACTTGCGCTGCTGTCGACTGCCCATTGTTCCGGGTCGACTACCACTCCATAGGCGGTACGGGCGCGCTCAAGGCTAACTTTCCCTTGGCGTACGTCATTGAGCACCCGTTCCGGGTCGCGCTGCCAGGGCGGGCCGTGACCGCCGCCGCCGCAGGTCTCATAGCGGATTATCTCTCCGGGATGTACGTCGATTGTAGTCTTTGAGCTCAGGTGTTCCGTTTCGCCATCGTGTTTGTGAAGGTAGAAGGCCGGGCGGCCGGGTTCGCCGCCAAAGAGCCCCCAGGGACCCGCCTTGTCTCTATCGGCAAGAACCGTAAACGTAACGTCATGGTCGAGAAAGACATAATCGCGGCGCAGGCCCAGTCCGCCGCGAAATTTACCCGGACCTTCTGAATCGTCCACCAGCTCGTAGCGCAGGATGCGCACCGGATAGTAGCGTTCGGTTTCTTCTATAGGCGCGTTTTCGGTGTTCTGGCCGTGGGTTTGCACGGCGTCCGGGCCGTCGCTCTGGAATCTGCCGCCGTACCCGCCGGCGAGAGTTTCCAAGAAGCAGTAGTACTCGCCGTTGCGCGGATCGATGCCGCCGAATCCGGCGTGGCACTGCATCGCCTTGGTGCCGGCCGGCACGCGCTCCGGCAGCACAGGAGCAAGCGCCTTGAAGATGACGTCGTTGAGGCGCGCGTGGGTTTCCCAGCCTCCCACCACAGGCGCAGGTGGTAGGCAGTTTACAACCGTACCTTCCGGAGCATCTATGCGCACCATGCGATAGAACCCCTGGTTGGGCGGGATGTCGGGATCGATCAGGCACTTGAGATTGTAGGCGCAGGCGGAGAACGTCTGCGCAAAGGTTGAGTTTACCGGCGCGCGCCGCTGTGGGTCGCAGCCGTTTAGGTCGAAGAAGACGCCGTCATCGTCGATGCGCACCTTGGCTACCAGGTGCACCGGTTCGTCGGTATAGCCGTCGTTGTCCACATAGCCGTCGGCGGTGAATTCTCCCTGAGGCAGCTTGGCGATTTCGGCGCGCGTACGACGCTCGGCGTAGGACATCAATTCCTTTATATACTCATTTACCGTGGCGAGGCCGGTCTGCTCAACAAGCTCGCACAGGCGACGCGTACCGGTCGTATTTGCAGCCATCTGGGCGCGGAAGTCACCGGCAGTTTCCCGTTTGGAGCGGATCTGACTCAAGATGAGCCGGAACACGTCGTCAACGATCTCGTCGGATGCGACAAGCTTGACCGGCGGAATGATGATGCCTTCTTGGTAGACCTCGCGAAACGCGCCGACACTGGCCGGCGCGCCGCCGCCAACGTCCACGTGGTGCGCCATGTTCGCGACGTAGCCGAAAAGCTCGTTTTCGTAGTAGACCGGCGAGATTAGGCTAATGTCGTTCAGGTGCACCCCGCCGAGATAGGGATCGTTGCAAAGAATGGCATCGCCCGGGTTGAGATTTTCCGGTCCGTAAGCGCGGATGGCAATTGGCACCAGGTGTACGAGTGAGCCGAGGTGCACCGCTTGGCAGAACGCTTGGGCCACCACGTTCAGGTCGCGGTCGAAGAAAGCGCAGGAAAAGTCGGCGCGGGTCTTGATGTTTGTAGAGTAGGCGCTGCGCCGGAGCGCAACCGCCATTTCCTCGGTGGCCTCAGTCAGCGCGTGGCGCACGACTTCAAACGTGATCGGATCGAATGCGCTTGTACCGGCCATTGGTGTGACCTCCGTGCGGCATGCAAGGTCGGTACGCTATCACGTACGTTCCTGTAACTGGGGCTAAGTATAGCGCGATTACGCCCGCACCGTTTGTGCGCGGAAGGTTGCGCTCGCTCTGTTTGTGCGCAGAAGATTATGCCCGCACTGTTTGCTACGTGCAAACTGGAGAGTAACTGACGGTAGACTATCCAGCCCTTGCGCTCAGACCGCCGCAGGTTGATCTGCCACCGGGCCATAGCCATCGGGCCGGACTAGCAGTTTTTCTCCGTCGGAGAAGCCGTCAACGCGCTCCCCCAGGTAGGCAATGAGGCGGTTGCGCCAGAGCGCGACGCGGTCGGCATACGCAGGATCGTTCGCTCTATCATGGATTTCCTGGCGGTCGTTGGCCAGGTCGAAGAATTGTTCCTCACCTCGGACCGGGAACCAGACGTACTTCTCTTTGCCGTCGGTGAGGTACTGCACCGCGTTGTCCTTGCTGTAGCAGGGAGAATGTTCGCCGTGAACGAACTCTCGCCACGGTTCGCCCCGCGCCGCTTGCAGGACACTCCTGCCTGTTACTGATTCTGGGATGTCGGTGCCAGCTGCATCGAGGATTGTGGGCATGACGTCCTGCAGTCCTACCGGGTGCTCGAACGTGCCGGACGGGAGGTCTTGGTTATTGGGATACTTGACGACGAACGGAATGCGGGCCGACCCTTCATAGGCGTACGACTTGCGTAGCAAGTTGTGGTCGCCCATCATGTCGCCGTGGTCCGCCGTGAATACGAACATGACGTTGTTGCCTAACTCCTGTTGGACTCGTTCCATCAGGTAGCCAAGCTGATAGTCGATATGGCTGATGCACGCCATGTATCCAGCGCGCATCCGCTGGAGTTGCTCGTCGGTGAGATGACCGTACCAGGCAGTGCGGCCGAGTCCGGGCTGCGGTACGTTGTAGCGCTCGGCCCAGTCTCCGACCGGTATTTCCGGCAATTGCCGATCGGCATACATATCCCAAAAGAACTGTGGCGGATCGTAGGGCGAATGCGGTCGCAGGTGCGAGCACCAGACGAATACCGGACGGGTGGGATCGCGTTTCTTAATCTGCTCGATCGTAACGTCTACGGTCCAGTTCGTGGCGTGATAACGTTCCTCATAGGGCCAGGGACGTCCCAGCCATCCGTTTGCGTCTGAGCCATGGATGCGTTCGTGCGCATAAGGGCCCAACTCTTGACACAGCCACTCCCAGTAGTCATCAAACCCTACGCGTAGGTCGTGCGGAATCACGGTGTGAAAGCCGTAGAGCTTGCGGCGCGGATGCATGTTGCGCCAGCCGACATTGATGCAGTGGTACCCGTCGTCGGCAAGTACCCCCGCGAGGGTGTTCGGCTCATGCCACTCGGTGCCAGAATAGCCGATCAAACCGCAATCGTAGCTGCGCTGGCCGCCGTGGAGGCAACGCCGCGCCCCTGTGGTGGATGGAATTTCGGTGTATGCGTTAGGGAAGTAGGCGCCGTGCTGTACAAATGAATCCACGTTGGGCGTCTCGACCACCGGGTGTCCGGCGATGCTGAGATGATCGCCGCGATGCTGGTCGGTGGTGAAAAGTATGATGTTCGGTCGCTGATCCGCCATGCTCCTTGACTATCCCCTTTCCTGATGACTATTGCCCGTTCGCCTTTGCTCTGTGGCGCAATCCAAAGAGGGCGCCACGACGATTCTCAATGCGCCGTAAGCCAACTGGATCGCGATTCTCTTTCTTGCCGCTTGAGCAATTGTCTTGAATTACCATACCAGTAGTATGGTGCACGCGGTTCGCGGTCGTGTCCAGTGCCGCGCAATACAACAACATCTCCACAATAGCGGGCAACTCTCACTGCACGTTCCTGCGATTATAGCGCTCTTCCATTATCCCTCGCTCGTTACCCAGCGATCGCTCTCTCGCGTGTAGTCCACTAAATCCTCCGGTTGAAAGAAGAGATTGACCTCTTTTTCCGCAGTGTCGGGCGCATCGGATGCGTGTATGAGATTCATCGTGAGGTCGAGGGCGAAGTCGCCACGAATTGAACCCGGCACGGCCTCGGTAAACCGCGTGGCTCCCACCAGACTCCGCACCACCGCAATCGCCTCGGGTCCCTCCACCACGGCGCAAACAACGGGAGCGGCGGTGATGAATTCAATCAAGTCGGCAAAGAACGGCTTTTCCTTGTGTACCGCATAGTGAACTTCGGCGAGAGACCTATCGACCGACATAAGCTTGAGGCCGACGATCTTGAGGCCGCGTCGCTCGAAGCGGCCCAGAATTTCGCCGACGAGTCCGCGTTGGACGCCATCGGGCTTGATAATTATGAGGGTGCGTTGCGCCACGGTGCATTCTTCTCCTGTACCTATGACAAATTGGAACTACTAGGCTTCTTCACTGGCAATGATACGTTGAACGAGGTCGGTTGTGCTGTACCCGGAAGTGAAAGGCAGTATCCGCACGCTGCCGCCATAGTCCCTGACGGTGGCGGCTTCGACCGGTTCGGAGCTCGTGTAGTCTCCGCCCTTTACATAAATGTCGGGTTGCAGTGTGCCTAGAACGCGTTCCGCTGAATCGTCATCGAAAACGGTCACGTAGTCCACGCACGCCAGCGCCGCGAGCAGGCGCGACCTGTCTTGGGCGCGTGTAATGGGCCGTGTCGGCCCTTTGAGCGCGCGCACGGAACGATCGCTGTTGACAGCGACGACGAGAAAATCACCAAGGGCACGTGCGGCCTCCAGGTAGGCGACGTGACCCGCGTGGAGCAGGTCGAAACAGCCATTGGTGAAGACGACAATCTTACCTTGTTGCCGTAGCGCGGCGACTTGGCGCAGAAGCTCTGATTCGGACAGAATCTTGGCTGCCGTCACGAACTGAAGCCTTCCACAGATGCCAGCACAGCCAGAATCTCAGCAGAAGTAGGTATCGCCGCGCCGAGCTTGCGCACCACAATGCTTGCTGCCGCTGCTGCTATCATTGCAGCGCGCGGAGGTGGCAAACCAGCCAGCAGCGCCAGCGTGAGCACTGCTGAGACCGTATCGCCTGCGCCCGTTGGATCGATCACGCGGTCTTCTCCCAGGGCAGGGATATGGTAGGGGGGCGTTCCTTGGGTGAAGAGCGACATGCCCTCACTGCCGCGGGTGACGAGGAGTGCTCTTGTCCCAAGTAATTGCAGCAAGTCGGCTCCCGCATCCTCCAGTTCCGTAACTGACTGCAATGTGCGTCCTAGCGTGAACTCTACTTCCGGTTGATTTGGCGTGAACAAGTCAGCACCGGGAAAGCGTGTGAGGTTGCCATGCGAGTCCACAGTCACCGGCTTGAGCGCGGTGCGGGCATGGCTCAAGACGGCCTCGATGATGGCTTCATCAATCATGCTGATTTCGTAATCGGCAATGATGATGGCGTCAATTTGGGGAATGCGGTTCGCCAGCCCTGCGGTTATCTGTTGGCACAGCTCTGGTGAAACGGCGACTCGCTCGACGCGATCTATGCGGCAAACCTGCTGTTGTACGGGCTGCTGATCGCCGCCGGCCCAAATGCGTGTCTTGGTTGAAGTAGCGCGGTCTTCAACGGCAAATAGCTGACTACAGTGAATGCCGTCGTCCTCGAGCAACTGTCGGAGATCGCGCCCCACTTGGTCGTTTCCGATTACGCCCGTTACCCAAACTTCCGCGCCGAGTGCCCGGGCATTGCGGGCAACGTTAGTCGCTCCACCTGGAACAAGCTTGCGGTCTACATAATGCAGAACCGGCAGTGGGGCTTCGCGCGACATGCCGCTAGCGCGCGTAAAGATGTGCTCGTCGGCAACCATGTCGCCGATAACGAGGATCCGCTGCGCTGCAAAGCGTGCCAATGCGTCTTGCCATAGAGGTGTTGTCATTGGAGCGCCTCCCGCGGAGCGATCACGTGTTGCTGCTTTCCCCATCGTGACAGCCTTCGGTGCGTTCAGCAATAGGTGGACTTTGTAGGAATGCAGCGACCTCATTGCCGGTCGGCAGCGACGGTTGCGCGCCAAAACGACCGACCGTGATCGCGGCAGCCGCCGTTGCGTAGCGGGCGGCGTCCGCAAGCTCCTCGCCGCGCGCGAGCGCTGCTGCCAGCGCGCCGACAAATGCGTCCCCGGCGGCAGTGGCGTCGACCGCAGTCACCTGCCAGGCAGGGACGTGCGACACACTGTCATGCGTAGCCAAGATGCTGCCTTCCGCGCCAAGCGTAAGGATAGCCGCACGCCGAACTCGATTGCAAAGCTCTCGCGCGACCACCTGCGCTGCGGCTGCCGCCTGCACCGGACGGCCGGCAAGGCTCGCGGCCTCTGCGCGGTTGACAATGAGCACGTCTGTTGCAGCCAACAGCACTCCTGCATCAGCGATGCCGGGTGCTGCGTTTAGGATGGTCGTCATATTGTGCGCGAGGCCCTGCTCGAGGGCGGTTCGTACCGTATCGAGCGGGACTTCAAGTTGGCAGACGAGCACGTTGCTGTGCGCAAAGAGCGCTATGGCATCAGCAACGTGAGACGGCGCGAGCGCGGCATTGGCGCCAGGGGACACGGCAATTAAATTGTCACCATGCTTGTCCACGAGAATGAGCGCCGCTCCCGTCGGGCGAACAGGGTCTTCAACCACAGAGTCGACGGCGACACCGAATGACTCTAGCTCCGCCATGCGCGCATCGCCAAACGAGTCGGCCCCGACACAGCCAAGGAAAGCGGTGCGCGCCCCTAAGCGTACGGCAGCTACCGCCTGGTTGGCTCCCTTGCCGCCGCCAATTCTTTGCAGATCGTCGCCGAGCACAGTCTCTCCTGCTTGGGGAAGCATTGGCACCGACACCACGAGGTCAGTGTTTACGCTGCCAACCACCAGCACTTCATAGTGTGGCCGGGTGTCACCTTCGGTTGGGTCGTCCATCAATGTCTTTTCGGTTGTGTGCGAAACAGAGTTCCATACGTGCACATGCATTTAGGGCGAGCGTCTGGGTAACACCCAGACGCATTATAGTCTCCCTCGCTGTTCGGCTCACCGTAACGGATTCTTACGCATGACTCTCCATAGATAGGCTATGAGCACAAGCTGTCGGCGCCAACGCCACGGCTGCCGCAACAAACGATAGCACCACTCGAGGTTCACACGACGCATCCAGAGCGGGGCGCGCACGACCTTGCCGGAGATGTAGTCAAAGCTGCCGCCGACTCCCATTGCTAAGCGCGCACCGCTTTCTCTCTGGTACTTCTGAATCCAGAAGTCCTGCGCCGGACAGCCAAAGGCGACGAAGAGCATACTGGCGCCTGAATCGAGGATTTGTGCGCACAGCCCGGGCGCTTGGGTGGGATCAGGTGTGCCCACCGCCGTGCCGGCGATCACGAGGCCGGGTATCTGTTCTTGCAACGTTGCTGCCGCTTGTGCGGCGATCCCCGCTGCCGCGCCGAGCAGAAACACCGACACCTGCATTTGTGCGGCCAGGATGCAGAGCTCTTGCATCAGGTCTATGCCCGTCACGCGTTCGACGCTGGCAGCGCCTTGGCGGCGCAAGGCCCAGACGATGCCTGCGCCGTCAGGTACGACAAGGTTGGTCTCACGCACGAGCGTGCGAAAGGAAGCGTCGTGCTGCGCGTACATTACGAACTCGGGGTTGAGCGTGACCACCTGGTGGTGACCTTCGGTGCCGAGTAACTGTGCACAACGGTCAAGTGCCTTGGGTGCGGTTACGCAATCCACGCGCACGCCAAGTACCTCGGCGCTGGTGGGCCTGTGATCGTTTCTGTTGGTTAGCCGGCCGGTTTTGTCTGCGTGAACTCTTTCCACTTTTCCTCCACAAACGCTTGAAATTGCCGAACAAAGACCGATTCATCGAATTGCGCCGCAGTTTCGCGGCACGAATCAGGTGAGTACTGTGCAGGCTCGAAAATCCTTAGAACCTGTGCAAAGGCCTCAACCGACTGGTACGGAATGAGCACACCATTAACGCCCGGCTGCACTATTTCGGTTGCACCGCCCGCGCCATAGGCGATCACGGGCTTGCCGGCGCTCAGGGCTTCCACCATAGCGATGCCGAAGTCTTCTTCCCCTGGAAATAGCAGGGCGCGGCACCCGGCAAGTTGTGCGACTAACTCCTGCTCCGGCAGCCAGCCAAGGACCGATACGTTGGGTGGCGCGGATTTGGTCAGGGAATTTCGCAGGGGGCCGTCACCGATAACGCGCAAGGGAACTTGTGCTTCTTGAGCGGCAGCGATTGCTAGGTCGACGTGCTTGTGGGCTTCCAGCCTCCCTACAAATGCATAATACCCTTCATCACGGCAGGGCTGCGAGCTAAAGCGGCGCATGGCGACGGGCGGATAGATGACAGGTGCCTCGATGCCGTAGATACTGCGTATGCGAGCCGCCACAGTGCGAGAGATCGCCACCAGATGGTGCGGCTGTGCCGCCGCCCAAAGGTCCCATCGACGCAAAGGCGGGCGGAGCAAGGCGTCGAGATTGCGGAGCGGCCAGGACATCTGACCGCGGTCCGTGGCCGGCGTCATGCCCCAAAGGAAGCGCGGCGGCGTATAGCAGTAACTAATGTGCAAGGTGTTTGGGCGCCTTGGAATACCTTTCGCGGCGAAACTGGCCGATGAAATGACAACGTCGAAGGGCTCCAAATCGAAGCTGCGAAAAGCAAGCGGGTAGAGCGGCGTAAGCAGCTTCTGCACGCGAGCAGGATGAGGAACGCGCTGGAGAAACGAGGTCCGCACATCCCACGCCGTTACGTCCAGCGGGAACACGCCGCGGTCTATGAAAGAGGTGTATACCGGCGCTTGGGGCCAAAGGCCGTGCATGACCGCAACGGTCTGTTCGGCGCCCCCCAGGGCAAAGAAGTAATCGTGCGCTAGAGCGACTCGCATGTTGCTTCTATGCTAGCAAAGTGACCTATGGAGGGACAAAGGCCGAACAACCAGAAAACGAGTGGTACGTATTCGAATCGAGATGTCCTATGCCATGGAATGAGCGTGAGCCCCTTTGAGATGTGCCCCCAATTCTCTTGACGCGACCCAGAGTACAAGATAATATAAAGAAAAATCACTTCAACGATAATTGATATATTATTAGTGTAGTGGCCGCATGTTTGACTAGGAGTGGAAATGCAATCGGTTCGAGTCCTCAGCAGACAACTTCGCGCACTTGCCAGTCGTTCTCGCCTGGAGATTCTTCAGCTCTTGGCTGCTGAAGAATCCATGACGGTGACCGAAATGCGGGAGCATGTGCGGATCAGCCAGCCCTTGCTTTCGTGGCACTTGAGCATATTGCGTCGCGCCAACTTGGTGGATGCGCGGAAGAAAGGACGTCAAGTGCACTATGCGCTGAATCGGACCGGATTCCAGCAAGTCTCCCAAGGACTCGACGAACTGCTGGCAACCAAACAGGATGCGGAGGCGGCGCTCGCTGAACAAACAGCGAGTTCGTCCTGACTAGAGCGATCAAACCAAAGCGTGGGCATGAATGTGTGCGGCATGGAGTCCGCCCACTGATAAAATTCGGCAGGAAGAACTGCAATAAAGGTAGGGAGAGAAGAACTGGTGAGTAGTAAGGTTCGGGTGGCGATTGTCGGCGTGGGAAACTGCGCGTCGTCTCTAATTCAAGGTGTGCACTATTACCGAAACGCAGCGGACACGGATTTCGTTCCCGGTCTCATGCACGTGCGGCTGGGCGACTATCACGTGAGCGACATTGAGTTTTCCGCCGCTTTTGACGTTGACAGGAACAAGGTCGGGAAGGACTTGAGCGAGGCGATCTGGGAATCGCCGAATAATACGATTAAGTTTTCTGAGGTAGAGCCGCTTGGCGTGCCCGTCCACCGCGGCATGACCCACGACGGTATCGGTCAGTACCTCAGCGAGGTTGTGCACAAGGCGCCCGGTGCTACCGATGACATTGTCAACATCCTGAAGGAGACCGGCACGGATGTCCTTGTGAGTTACCTGCCGGTGGGCAGCGAAGAGGCGACGAAATGGTACGTGGAGCAGGTATTGCAGGCGGGTTGCGCGTTCGTAAACTGCATCCCGGTCTTCATAGGACGCGAACCCTATTGGCAACGGCGCTTCCATGAGGCAGGCGTCCCAATCGTAGGAGACGACATCAAGTCGCAGGTCGGAGCGACGATAGTCCATCGCGCGCTGGCGCGGCTGTTCCGCGAACGCGGCGTGCGCCTGGAGGAGACCAGCCAGCTCAACGTTGGCGGGAATACCGACTTCCTCAACATGCTCGAGCGCTCCCGTTTGAGTTCTAAGAAAGAATCCAAGACGAATGCGGTCACCTCCCAGTTGGACTACGATCCCGGCGCGGATAACGTCTACATTGGACCGAGCGACCACGTGCCGTTCTTGCAGGACCGCAAGTGGGCATACATCTACATGAACGGTAGGGCTTTTGGTGACGTTCCCCTGCGCGCAGAGCTCAAACTAGAGGTGTGGGATTCGCCAAATTCGGCGGGCGTTGTCATCGACGCCGTGCGGTTAGCCAAGATTGGGCTCGATCGAAGCCTGAGCGGTACGCTGATTGCGGCGTCGGCCTATTTGATGAAGTCGCCACCGCAGCAGATTGCTGACGAAAGAGCGCGCGCCATGCTGGAGGAGTTCATTGACGGGACCGGTGATGATGCAGGCCACGTCCTCCAGGGCGGGGAGCAAGAGTCATAAACGAGAGTTGGCGGCATGACGATGAGCGGCCTCACAGGACGACTCTTGTTAATAGCGGGCGCCACACTTGACGGCGCTTTGCCGCAAGCTATCAAGTACCGCATTGCGGGTCTCTTGGCACGGGCGATCTTTAGTGTCTGGCGGAGCGGTCGCGAAAACGTGATGGCCAACATGTCCCACGTGCTGGGGAAACCGGTGCTGCACCCGGATACGCAGCGATTGGCCAAGAAGTCCATGGAGAACTACGGCTGGTATATGGCGGACTTTCTGAGCTGGATGCGGATGACTCCAGAGCGCCTGGAAAGTCGGGTCCGAGAGTTCCAGGGAGAAGAGCACCTAACCGAGGCTCTGAAAGTGGGTAAGGGCGCTATCTTCCTCTCCGGCCACTTTGGACTTTGGGACTTAGGCGGGGCGATGCTTGCGCAACGATTTCCCGTCTTGATCCCGGTGGACCACATTGGTAGTGAGACGATTGATTGGATCGTGCGCAGAGTGCGTGAGCGATTAGGCATCGATACTGTGCCGGTGGAGAGCGGGCTGCGCGCCATGCTACGGCAACTGCAAGCCAATCGCGTGGTAGGACTGCTGTTTGATCGGCCGATGAGTGGCCGCGGTGTTCCTGTTACCTTCTTCGGCAGTCAGGCGTATCTTCCCGCCGGCCCGGCCGCGCTGGCACTGCGCACCGGAGCTCCGCTGGTGATGTGCCAATGTCGCCGCAGTGAGGAAAACGGTTTGGCCGTCACCGTATACCCGCCCATTTATGCGGTTCCCAGTGACGATGAGAAACGTGACATACAAGCCATCATGCAGCAACTTGCGGGATTGTTGGAAGAGATGATTCGCTCGTGTCCGGAACAGTGGTACATGTTTCGTCCCATGTGGTCCCGGCCACTGTGCTCCGATGTCTCCAGCACGGGGCGCGCATAGGTAGGAAGGATAAACGGATGCGGCCGTCTCCTGAAGGATCGTTGACCCCGACACTCGTCAGCAAGGCGGACCTGCACATTCACACGAAGGCGAGTGACGGCACATTTACGCCCTATGAGATGCTGGACTACGTCAGTAGGGAGACAGATTTTGCAGTTCTTGCGGTCACGGACCACGATGAAATCGACGGCGCGCTGGAGGCGGAGGCTCTCGCCGACCAATTCCCCGGTGTAGAAGTGATCCCAGGTATCGAGGTGTCCACGTTCCACGGCCACCTTATAGGTCTGTGGGTTAGAACATCGTTTCCCGTGTTGCGCAGCGCCGAGTGGACGATTGATGCCATACGAGAGCAAGGTGGATTGGTGGTTGTTCCTCATCCGATGTCCTGGTTGACCCTTAGCTTTATGCTGTACACGTTTAAGCGGCTAGAGAGGAAAGGGTACCTGTTCGATGCGATAGAGGTAATGAACGCTAGTCCGGCGGGCAAGATGAGCTACGATAAGGCGCTTGAGATCCAGCAAAGACTTGGCCTGCCCCAGGTTGGTGGAAGTGATGCACACATCCTCGAGGGAATCGGCAAGGCGCACACCGTCTTTCCCGGAAAGACGGCCAATGACTTGCGGGAAGCAATCAAGCACAAAACTACAATGGCCTGTGGCGGCTACTTTGACCTAGATGAATCTATGCTCTATTTTCGGCGCAAAATGCGACGGTACGCGGATTGGCTGGGACAGACGCTTGTTCCCGGAAAGTGAGGCGGAGCATGAAGATTGCCCTTGTTTCACCTTACGATTATGCATATCCCGGAGGTGTGACTGAGCACATCAGTCACCTAAATGGGCAATATCAAGGAATGGGGCATGAGGTTCGCATTCTTGCTCCTTCATCCCAGCCTGAAGAGGATTTGCCTTACGATAACTTATACCGGGTTGGGAAGACTATCGTCAAGGTCCCGACGAATGCCTCAGTCGCACGTATTTCGCTCTCGCTCACGCTATCGCGTCAGGTGAAGGAAATCCTCGCCAATGAGCGGTTCGACGTGGTGCACTTGCACGAGCCGCTCGCGCCGGTGTTGCCCATCACGGTACTCCGTCACTCCCGTACCGTAAACGTGGGGACATTCCATACTTACCGGCGATCCCACTTCGCTTACCTCTACGGTAAGCCATTGTTGAAGCGATACTTCAATCGTTTGCAGGGGCGGATTGCCGTATCCGCCGCGGCACGCGAGTTGATTGAGCGCTACTTTCCAGCCCAGTATCGCATTATTCCCAATGGCATCGACACGCAGCTCTTCCAAAGCGCTTTGCCTCCTTTCCCCAATTTAGATGACGGCAAGCTCAACATACTGTTTGTCGGGCGGCTGGAGAAGCGCAAAGGATTGACCTACCTCTTGCAGGCACTGCGAATAGTGCAGGAGAGCGGCGCCTACGACGTTCGTCTCATCGTAGTGGGAGCGTTCACGGAAGAACAGCGTGCTGAGTACGAGAAGAAAGTGGCTCAGCTTAATCTGTCCAATGTACTTTTCGTCGGATTTGTAAGTAGAGAAGAGAAGGTGCGTTACTACAAGTCATGTCACGTTTTTTGCGCGCCGTCTACCGGCGGCGAGAGTCAGGGCATCGTCTTGCTCGAGGCCATGGCTGCCGGCAAGCCGGTCGTGGCGTCCAACATTGAAGGATACCTTGGGGTGCTGGAAGGCACGGGAGCCGGCGTGCTGGTTCCCCCGAAGGATGACGCAGCATTGGCAGGGGCACTCATGCGCTTTCTTGACAATGAATCGCTTCGCGAGGAGTCAGGTGCAAAGGGGCTGCACGCGGCACAAGGCTACTCTTGGGAGAAGATCGCGACTCAGTTGGTTGCGTACTATGAGGAGACCATCGCCAGCGCAAGGCCACGCAGCCGCCGCTTTGACTGGGCAAGGATCAAGCGGCGCAGGAAGGAAAGAGTACGGTGATCCTGAATTGCAGATGGCATGCAAGGGTACGATGCACGTCAAGGGAGCGGTGTGTATCATGATTCATCCTGGCGTCCGCGCATGGGCGCAAACGGCCATGGAAGCGCTGGTTCGCCCACTCGCCCGTTATGGAATTCAGCCGAACACAATCACGACTCTTGGCTTCGTTCTCAGCCTCGTGGCGGCTGCGGCGGTCTGGCAAGGGGTGTGGCCGTGGGCCGCGATTCTGGTGCTGTTTGCTAGTGCATTCGATATGGTGGATGGCGCGCTGGCGCGGGTAAGCAACCAGGGCACTACCTTTGGCGCGTTCTTTGACTCAACCCTGGACAGGCTGTCTGAAGCTGCGATTTGCTTGGGACTGATCGGGTACTTCCTAGCCCGGCAGGACGACCTGACTGTGCTAGGCATCGTGCTCATGCTCGTAGGATCGCAAATGGTCAGCTACACCCGCGCTCGGGCGGAGGGGTTAGGTCTTTCATGCACAATAGGGTGGTTTCAGCGTCCTGAACGCGTTATCGCGCTTGGCGTGGCGTTGCTATTCCCGGAAAACCTGATAGTCGTACTACAGTTCGTTATATGGATGCTGGCGGTATTGACGCTGCTCACGACCGCACAACGCGTTTTCCATGTTTGGTACCAATCCCGCTAAGGGATGAGGCCGAAGGCCTGATGCGCACTACTCACCACGTGGCATACGCGCGACTTGGACCGGCGTGCGGGCGAGGCAGGTTACGTGGTGGCGCCGGATAGATTGCCGGCCGCGTTGCGAAGCAACTCTGCCTTATCAATTCGTTCCCACGGCGCGTCGATATCAGTTCGGCCAAAGTGTCCGTAGGCTGCAGTTTGGCGATAGATGGGACGCCGCAGATCGAGATCGCGGATGATTGCGGCAGGACGAAGATCGAAGTGATCGCCAATCAGGGTGACCAGGTCGTCTTCAGCCACTCTTCCCGTCCCAAAGGTGTCTACCATGATGGAAACGGGATTCGCCGTACCAATGGCGTAGGCGATTTGAATCTCACACCGATCGGCTAACCCCGCCGCGACAATGTTCTTTGCCACGTAGCGCGTGGCATAAGCGGCGGAGCGGTCTACCTTGGTTGGGTCTTTGCCGGAGAATGCGCCTCCGCCGTGCCGTGCCATCCCGCCGTACGTATCAACGATGATCTTGCGACCCGTCAGGCCCGCATCTCCCATTGGCCCGCCGGTAACGAATCGCCCGGTCGGGTTGATTAGGAATCGCGTTTTGTCATCCAGCCACTTGGCGGGAATCACGTCGCGCGCACATTGCTCGATAAGGTCGTACCGAATTTTATCTTGATCGACGCACGGATCGTGTTGCGCGGAAAGCACGACAGTGTCTATACGAACCGGCTTGCCATAGTTGTACTCGACAGTGACTTGCGACTTGCCGTCGGGGCGGAGATACGAAAGCGCCCCGTCTTTGCGGAGCGCTGTGAGTTTTCTGGCGAGATTATGAGCCCACATGATAGGCGCGGGCATGAGCTCAGGCGTTTCATTGCAGGCATAGCCAATCATCATACCCTGGTCCCCGGCGCCAGCTTTATCCACCCCTAGTGCAATGTCGGATGACTGTTCTCTTACGGATACAATCACTTCACACTTCTCGTTGTCTAAGCCATAATCGTTCGACGTGTAGCCAATCTCTCCGGCAACGGCGCGGGCTACCTCGGCAATATCTACGTTGGCCTTGGCCGTTATTTCACCGAGAACCACAATCAACCCCGCTGTCGTAGCCGTTTCGCACGCGACCCGTGCTTCCGGGTCCTGGCTGATGTACGCGTCTAGCACCGCATCCGAGATTGCATCGCACATCTTGTCAGGATGGCCCTCCGTCACTGACTCAGATGTGAATAGAACTCTTGCAGATGAGCCAATGCCCAAACTCATTCTAGTCTCCTTACTCTCATCCTAACTTGCCTGATTAGTTCGCTGCTGCGCCGTGCTTGGGCGCAGGCGCGGTAATTACGTTCCTTGGTCCCATGAAGACAGATATTTTTCTTGCTCCGATGTTAGCACGTCAATTGAGAGATCCATGGCATCGAGCTTGAGGCGCGCCACACCGGCATCAATCTCCATAGGTACAGTATAGACACGATCCTCAAGCTGCGCATGGTTATTGACAACGTGTTCCGCGCTCAATGCTTGATTGGCAAAGCTCATGTCCATCACGCTCGCGGGATGCCCCTCAGCACCGGATAGATTTACGAGGCGACCGTCGCTTAGCAGCGAAATTCGGTTTCCATTGGCCAGCACGAATTCCTCTACTTGCTCCCGAACTATAGATGCTGAGGTAGCAAGATCGCGGAGCGCCGGAATGTTGATCTCCACGTTGAAGTGGCCGGCGTTGGCCACGATCGCGCCGTCCTTCATAACGGCAAAGTGTTCACTATCGAGCACGTGAGCATTGCCGGTAACCGTGATGAATAGGTCTCCCCTCGATGCGGCATCGAGCATTGGCATAACCTGATAACCCTCCATGGCAGCCTCAAGCGCATTTAGGGGGTTGATCTCGGTCACGATCACGTTGGCGCCTGCGCCCTTAGCGCGTGCGGCGATTCCGCGTCCGCACCAGCCAAAGCCGCACACAACCACGGTGTGCCCGGCGAGCAAGACATTCGTCAGTCGGAGAATGCCGTCCAGGCTGCTCTGGCCAGTACCGTAGCGGTTGTCGAAGAGGTGCTTGGTTTTGGCCTCATTTACGGCGACGATCGGATAACCTAGTACATTGTTCTCTTCCATGCTGCGCAGGCGAATGACACCGGTCGTTGTCTCTTCGGTGCCGCCCAGCATGCTGTCGAGAAGTTCGGATCGTTCCTTGTGGACCACCGAAACCAAGTCGCACCCGTCGTCCATTGTAATGTGCGGTTCATGGTCCAGGGCCATGGCGATGTGTCGGTAATAGGTCTGTTCGTCCTCGCCCTTGATGGCATAGACTGGAATTCCAAAGTCTTCGACCAGTGATGCGGCGACGTCATCCTGCGTTGAGAGAGGGTTCGACGCACAAAGCACGGCGTCAGCGCCGCCGTCTTTGAGTGTGCGCATGAGATTTGCAGTCTCGCTGGTCACGTGTAAGCACGCGGCAATCCGCACACCGGCCAGTGGCTTCTCGCTTGCAAAGCGATCGCGGATGAGCTGAAGCACCGGCATCATGCGGTCGGCCCACTCAATGCGCAGCTTTCCCTTGGTGGCAAGGCCCTTGTCCTTCACATCACTGTTGATTGCTGCAGTTGCCATACATAATCTCCTTCTGAAACTGCTTTCAGTCTAGGCTTTCGAAATGGGTGAACGAAGCAAACTCCCGGTATCGTTGCTGAATTTCATCGGGCGTCACGTTCTTCAAGCGATCTACACTAAAGTCCTCCACGGTATAAGAGGCTACCACGCTACCATGGATGAGCGCACGGTGGAGCTCTCGCTCCGTGACCTCTCCCCGCTTCGCGATGTAGCCGAGGAACCCACCGGCAAAGGAGTCTCCTGCTCCGGTTGGATCAACTACGTCTTCCAACGGGTAACCGGGAGCGTAGTAGTAGCCATCTTTTGTAACCAGGGCAGCGCCGTGCTCGCCTTTCTTCACAATAAGCGCGCGCGGCCCCAGCGCCAACACGTCGCGCGCCGCCCGCAGGAGACTGCGTTCGCCTGTGTATTGGCGCAATTCTTCGTCATTGATCATGACAAGGTCGGTGCGACGCATAACCGCAGTCAACTCGTCACGCTGCGTTTCGATCCAATAGTTCATGGTGTCCAAAATCGTTAAGCAGGGCCGTTCCATTTGGAGGAGCGTGTCCAACTGAATTTTCGGATCGACGTTGGCAAGGAAGACGTACGGCGTTTTGCGGTAAGCGGTTGGCAACGTCGGATTAAACGTAGCAAGCACGTTGAGATCGGTGGCCAGCGTATCCCGCGTGTTCATGTCGTGATGATACTCACCGGCCCAGTGGAACGTCTTGCCCTCCTGCATTTCAAGGCCTTTCAAGTCGAATTGCCGCTCTTTGAGAAACTGCATATACGTGTCGGGAAAGTCGGCGCCGATCACGCCGACAATCTGCACAGGTACGTAGAGGCTTCCGGCAGTGGCGGCATAGACGGCAGAGCCGCCAAGTACGCCCTCTACTGACGCAAATGGCGTCACAATGTCATCGGTGGCGACTGTGCCTACAATCAGCATGCTCATGTCGCTGCTGCGTACCTCCAGCCAGGAACAAAGACATGTGGCGCCCACACAGAGGTCTCGCTTTTGGCTCTATAGTACATACGCCTGTTTCTCTACTAGATATACTTACCGACAATTAGGTCCAACGCGGCACGCTGCGCCGCCGGAATGCTATCCGGCGACGTGATGATGGCATTGGCAAGCGCGTCAGGGCATGGACAACCGCCGCGCACGTCCGGGAGTGTAGTCAAGGCACGCCGAACGATTTCCTTGGCATGATCGACGTTCTGCTGCAGGTTTTCAATTACCATTTCTACGGTAACTTCGCCCGCCGTATCGTGCCACACGTCATAGTCGGTGACACACGCGAGCGTGGCGTAGCAGATTTCAGCCTCCCGCGCCAACTTGGCTTCCGGCACCGCAGTCATGCCAATCACATCCATGCCCCAACTGCGGTAGACTTCTGATTCGGCCTTCGTGGAGAACTGCGGACCTTCAATGCAGATATACGTGCCTCCGCTGTGCAGTGCAATGCCGACCGTCTGGCCGGCCTGTAGAAGCATGCTACTAAGCACCGGACAGAACGGTTGCGCAAAGCCGACGTGAGCGACGATGCCGTTGCCGAAAAAGGTACTAACGCGCCGCTTCGTATGGTCGTACAGTTGGTCCGGCACGAGAATGTGTTGGGGGGCTAGCTCTTCGCGCAGTGAGCCGCACGCGGAGATAGAGATGAGATATTCGACGCCGAGGCGCTTAAATCCATAGATATTCGCCCGGGCATTGAGGTCGCTGGGCTGAACGTAGTGTCCTCGGCCATGTCGGGGAAGAAAGGCAAGGGGGATGCCATGCAGCGTGCCCAGCGTAAACGCATCGCTTGGCGGCCCGAATGGCGTTGCTATGTGAACGTCCCGACGATCTTGCAGCTCCTCGATATCCGCAAATCCCGTACCACCGATGATGCCCACACTGGCGGCGGCTTGCATCCCCATTAGACTTGAATTCTCTCTTTCGGTGTACCAGGCAATCTTGCCGAAGGGTGCTCACGCCCCCTTTATTGCTCGCAACCGGTAGCGATCACTGAGTCGGCCCGTGCAGGCCCGATTGGGGCTTCCAGTATGCGCGTTGCAGTGGCAATCGCCGTTATGATTTGGTGTAGAGTCTAAGCTTAAACAAAATGCCTTCCCGTGTTGACACAGGAAGGCTCAGAGATGTTTCTCCTTTAGGATACCTTCTCTCCCTGTTCATCCCTGCTGACTGAGCCGCGTCAAGTTCCGGAATGCGTTGCCTGTCTTTTGTCTACGATCTATTGCTTGCTTTCGTCTCTCGCCGCACGAGGCACCTACTTCTGACAGATGCCCCAAAGGAGGTCAGGCCAAGCTCCGACCAAATCCTCATCATGATTGACAAAGTATTCGAGCGAAACCCAGTGACGAGAATCGTATTGGTGCGGGACTGATCACACCTAGACTTGGGGCTGCATGCGTTCCGGCTGCTGCTCCGGTGTAGGTTGCTGCTCGGTTGCGGGCTGCTGCTCCGGTGTGGGTTGCTGCTCGGTTGCGGGCTGCTGTGTGGCGTGATTTCCGTGGAGACGAATTTGTGCGTCTTCCGCGAAAGTGCGGCCACGTTCCATGATTCCGGCTGTACTCTCACGCGCGCGCTCAACCGCGTCTTCAGCGCCCTTCCTAAAGTCGTCAGACTTCTTGCCAAGGAGTTCGCGCGTTTCTTCCCCACTCTGGGGCGTCAGAAGCAGCGCCATGACAACACCGCAAAGCGCGCCGAACGTCAATCCGAATATGAAACTTCCCGTATTCTTGGGCATAACGTGCCTTTCTGTGCTCAACTATACCGAGCAAGGTCTAATAGCAATTTCTCTCTCCTAAAATTGTATCAACTGCGGACGTAATCCGCAATATATAGCAACGTAATACACACAGCCGAAGCTTCACCAGCGTGGAGCAGACCCACCGTTGGAAAAATGGCTCCTATATACTCGGCTGCGAGGTGACCGAGCCAGAATCCCGCGAGTCCGATTCCTAAGTACCAAAACGTCGTGCGGTCGCCGCGCCCAAAGAAAACATGATAGGCAGCCGACTCCAGGCTTCCCAACAACACGCCAAGAACTATTACTGGCGGCACAAGGGCAAGGTAGTCACCGAGTGTATGCGAAAAGACCTCAAGGTCAAGAAGATTCATCGTAGCGTCAGAAAGTAATTGCAATCGCCTCAAGAGATGAGACGCTGGCGAGAATTGTCGCTGAGTGTGACGCTTGCCCTTTCAAGACAAGCTGCTGCTCTGCATAGGGACTGCCGTCTCTGCCCGCAAGGCATGGATGGTGCTATTCAAGGCTTCTAGCGCATCATCGATGTCCGCGCAAGAGGTGTCTTTGCCTATGCTGAAACGGAGCGCGCTGGTCGCCAAGTCGTCCGATTTTCCCAGTGCACGCAGCACGTGTGACGGTTCGACGGTGCCTGAGGTACACGCCGCGCCGTTTGAGACGTCAATCCCAGCCAGATCTAGACGCAGGAGGAGAATCTCGTTTGACACGCCGGGGAACGAGATGTTCGATATACCCGCAACCCGCTCGGTAGAGTGTCCATTCTTCTGTGCCCACGGCATGCGGATCTCGATGCCTCGCTCTAATCGCTCTCGAAGCGCTTGGGCGTGAGTGACGCGATCTGCACGCTCATCATGGGCGAGTTGGAGTGCCTTCGCCATGCCCACAATTGCGGCTACGTTTTCGGTACCTGGCCGTTGCTCGCGCTCCTGTCCGCCGCCGGCTAGCAAGGGTTGAAATGGCAGGCCGTGGCGCAATACGAGCAATCCAACACCCTTTGGCCCATAGCATTTGTGGGCGGTGAGCGAAAGCGCGTCAACGCCCCAGTCCGCAATACTCACGGGAAGATCGCCGAACGCCTGGATCGCGTCCGAATGCATAGGGATGTTACGTGCTCGGCAGATCGACGCGATCTCCCGTATCGGCTCGATGGTACCAATTTCGTTGTTCACTGTCATGACCGAGACGAGCGCTGTGTCGTCGCACAGTGCGGCTTCCACCGCAAGCGGGTCTACAATGCCATATTCGTCAACCGGTACGTATGTGACGCGGAAGCCTTCTCTTTCAAGCCGCTCGCACGCGTGGAGTACGGCGTGATGTTCAATCTGGCTGGCGACGACGTGGTTGCCCCGGCCGGCTGCGCGCCGTGCGCGGGCGATGCCCAATACCGCGCTGTTGTCGCTCTCTGTTCCACCGCTTGTGAAAATAATCTCCGTGGGTTGACATGCCAGAGTGGTAGCGAGTTGCTCCCGGGCGTCCTCTATTGCGCGGCGGGCACGCCGTCCGGTCGCGTGCAGGCTGGAAGGGTTGCCATGATAGTCGGTGAGATACGGCAGCATTGTTTCCACTACGCGCGGGTCAAGCGGAGTAGTGGCAGCGTAATCCAGATAAATCCTGCGCTGTGGCATAATTTTCACGAAATCAACGCCTACTCGTCCAAACTTAAGAGCGAAGATCAGGCTGCACGGTGAAGCGAGTAGCAATACTGAGGGGAGGATGCCTTGCAGTGATACGTGCACACTTGCAGCGCAATCAGGGCGCTTCAGTATAATATGCTCATACTATACCACGAAGTGCGATTCTGAGATGTGTAAAAACCGGGCACTCTTGTTTCCCAACAAGCACTGCGGAAAACCAGCGACGTGGTTCGGTCTACCCTAAACTAAGTGAAGTAAAGGAATTGACATGCGGAGATTCGTCATTGCCGGAAACTGGAAGATGAACAAGACTCTGGGGGAAGCCGTCGCGTTGGCAAATGGCATGAAGGATGGATTAAGATTACTGAAGGACATTGACATAATTGCCTGCCCGCCGTTTGTGGCCCTCGCTGCAGTGCGAGATGCCATGCAGGATTCTGCTGTTGCTATAGGTGCGCAGAACATGCATTGGGAGGCCGCAGGGGCCTTTACGGGCGAGATTTCCCCGCAGATGGTGCGGAATCTTTGTTCCCACATAATCATCGGCCATTCTGAGCGGCGCAGTCACTTTGGCGAAACCGACGCGATAGTGAACCGGAAAGTCATCGCGGCGATCGCGCACGGCTTGACCCCCATCGTTTGTGTGGGGGAGACTGATGCTGAGAATCAAGCGGGCATGACTCAGGAAGTGCTCGACCGCCAAACCACACAAGCGCTCTCAGGGCTATCCACGCAGCAAGCCGCGTCCGCCATCTTGGCGTACGAGCCGGTTTGGGCCATTGGCACCGGTCGCGCTGCAGCGCCGGAAGTGGCCAACGCGACCATTGGTGTCGTGCGCGATGTGATTGGCCGTGAATTCAGTGCTTTCGCCGCAGGGGCAATTCGTATTCTATATGGCGGCAGCATTAATCCAAGTGTCTGGCCCGAAATCATTGCACAGCCGAACGTGGACGGCGGACTGGTGGGAGGCGCGAGCCTGATTGCCGAGGACTTCGTCGCTCTCGCCGCCCAGACGCGCAACATATCAGTTGCACGTGCCGGGACATAAACGGGGTCAGTCAGCTTGGGATGACTATTGGCAGCAGGCGCGGCGCCAGTGTGTCCCGCAATCGCTTGCAATGCCTGTCTTGTCGGCTAGAGACCCGCTGTTGAGAGTTCGTCCAGAATTCTTGAATGGCTTTAGGCCGGGCTAGCCCCTTTGAATATGCAAGACCGCAAGCTGCGATCTTTCCAACGTTGTGACAATCAGGTTGTCTCGCGTACGTATGGCTAAGCCGCTCCAAACTTCCTCCACAGAGAGCCTTGAAACGCTGCTGGACGTGGCAGACGGCATCTCTATCAGGACATCCTGCTCGTCGTTAGCTCCATTGAGCACGAGCAGCAGGATTGCCCCGGAAGCTTTTTGCCAGTAACCGAAGAACGTACTGGACGGCTGGACGATAAGCCGCTGTTGGCGTTGCCAGTAGGGGTGCCATGCTGCATCGCCAAAGCCTAGGCTTATACGTAGTTGTTCCAAGCGAGCAAGGCTTTCAAAGGAAGCGGAAGGTGTGAGCTCTTCCGGCCAAAGCAAAGTATTGTGCACCGCTGCCAGGCCGAATAGCTCCTGGTCGGTCACTAGTTCGTCTCGGGTGTATGATTCGACGGTACCAGGAAACTCAGCGTCCGCTGCGGGAACCTGCCAAAGGGTGGGAACTTGATGGAGCACGTCGCCGTAGAGAAAGGGCACGAGATCGGGCTGCCAGCGCTCAGCTAACGCCTCGCCGCTGAGCCGACGGGAAGCGATCGATTGGTAGAGATAGAATCCCGTGACGGCCAGATCGGCAAAGCCGTGCATCATGCTCCAGGGAACTAGCGATTGCGCAATCACGATGCCGTCCTCATCGTTTTCGCGAAGTCCGCCGTGGAAGAGCGCGTAAAGACGTCGCAGCAAGTCGCGCCGCGCATGGAGGTCCAGTGCGGCTACCGCGCCCGGCACGCTCTCGTTCCGGTCTAGTAGCCTCGCAGCGGGTTCTCCCATGGTTACGTGCACGCCATCAATCGGAAACTCGGTGGCAAATGCGCGGACAGCGTCTTCGAAGAATGAAGCCGTAGCATCTGTGTGAAACAGAGGGTACACCCGCTCCA
This sequence comes from Chloroflexota bacterium, assembly GCA_965219505.1. Classification (GTDB taxonomy): domain Bacteria; phylum Chloroflexota; class UBA11872; order VXOZ01; family VXOZ01; genus VXOZ01. Next base: position 907,644 of record OZ244775.1, read on the forward strand.
TTGGCGAGGTGCCCGTAAAAACTGGGCCAACTGGCAGCGGCATGTCTGCCAAGACTTCTGTCGCCCCAGGGGCTCTGTTTGAGAGTTGAAGAACTGAGATTGCCGGGATGATCTTTAGTCCGGCGCCATGCGTGAGGTCTGCGAACTCACGAAACGTGCGCTTGTCCTCTGAACTCTCCAATAAGGGAAAGCCCGAAATATCCGACCAGCCATGCTGCAAAACAAGCGCCGTCGCGCCCCGATCCCGCAGTGACTTGAGGGTTTTGCGCGTATCAGAGGGTGTACGCTTCAGCAATTGGGCCGCCATACGGCTAGCTTCCGCCGACCACTCGACACGCACCGGCTTAACGGGGCTCTGCGGGGCCAAAGTGGGTCGCACCGGTGTCGGCTGCAAGCCAAAGTCAAGGTGCAACGTATCGGGCATGTCGAGCGGGCCGGTGATAAGTTCCACGAGGAGGCGCATTGCCCCCGCCACCGGTCGCAATTGCACTTGTGCGACCGCTCCCTCGCGCTGCGGTCCAATGATTGAGTCGGTAAACCAGACGATGCCCCGGTCCGGATTTCCCACCCAAACGTACGGCGTGATTTCCCCGGACCAGCCGTTGTCGGGGACACGTCCTCCTCCCCATTGGGCCTGTGGAGCGCCGGCGATTTCCTCCCAGGAGTACGTGACGGTGTCCGCTCCTAAGACGTGGTGCGCGTAGTGAGTTGTCTCGGTGCGGAGAATCGGTATATCCAAGAGAATGGAGTCAATGGTTATGACGCCTTGGGGGATCAAGCTTACCCGAATTTGGCACGTGCCGTCGTAGCTTACAGTGACGCGTGCTTGGGCAATTAGGTCCTCTGCATTTCCCCGCGCCAACAGTTCCACCTCGGCTGCGTCGATCGATATGGTGCGTGCCCGTTGCCAGACAAGCAGTTCGTCTTTGACACGAATGTCCAGTTTAACCGCATCGAAGAGCAGTTCGGCGCCGTTCACTTCCAAACTTGTCGGGAGCGGGCCGGCGTCAAACCTGTACCTCTGCCCGGCAACTTCCACCGCCGTGCCCCGCGCGACGATGGGCTTCCAAGGGGGCGGCAGCGGCGCGACGGCCAAGCCTTCTTGGATAGAATCGAGTGGATCTCGTCCCCGGGCCGGGCCGCCACAGGCGGCTAGACCGAGGGCGGCCCCGCTGGCGATCAACTCGCGTCGGCTAAGGATAGGCAAGCGTTCCATCGTTAAGGGTCACCACCATCGACTATTGCGCGAAGTTTGGGTTCACCGGGCATGGCCCAGTATGGTTACTAAATCTCCAGGGCAATGGCAGCACTCGGTACGCGGTATTCAGTGCTGAAAGACTAAGAAGTACGCCGCAAGGAACGTCAATTCAGGAGTTTACTCGGTTGGCAACTCGTGGTTGAGCTGCCAGTTGATGCCGAACTTATCGGTGCAAGAGCCGAAGTATGCCCCCCAGAAGGTCTCTTGCAGCGGCATCGTTACCGTGCCCCCTGCAGACAGCCTCGCGAACAAATCATCGGCCTCTTCTCTGCTCGACGGCGTATAGGAGAGGGAGAAGTTGTCGCCTACGGTTGGCGGAGGCGAGAAATTAGAAGCCGTGTCGCTGCCCATGAGAAAGCTGTCCCCGATAGAAATAGTCGCGTGCATGATCCGGTCCCGTTCCGAGTCCAGTATCCCCATATCGCTAGGACCGTCCCCAAATGTCTGAATGATCAAGTACTCGCCGCCAAAGACGGAACGGTAGAAATCGAATACCTCACTGCAGTTGTCTTCGAAGGTCAGATACACATTGAGCGGCATGGATTCCTCCTAGATTAGTTGCTGGGCGCTAACACAGAGGGTGGCTGCCCCACTTCAGACGAGGATGAGCGGGAGAACGAGGGGCCGGCAGTTCCTGCAAGAACACCATAACCATAGTGCTTTGATCCATTCACGAGAGCGATTTCCTACGGAGGCGCTTCCGGCAAACTTCGCAACTCTGGAAAGGCCGCACTTCTCCCTAAGAATCAGTCTACCGCATTTGTAATCGCCGCGCGAGACTACATTCTGCAACTGCGCACTGCCGCGGATTGCCGGAGTGTGGACGAGCTTCAGATCGTTGTCTATCCGTGTCTTCTTCACATATTAGGTTAGAGGTTGGGGGCTCAGAATTGGCTGGCATTCTGCCGAAGCGGATACGCTTGAACCACGGCATAAGGCATAGACAGAATGAGAGGCGTCACTTAAGATTGTTGCATCTTCTAGCGTACCCATTGTCCTTCGAGCTAATCTTGTAGCGAGCTGCAAAGGAGCGCGAGCTATGTCGGATCAGGCTACGGGTCAATCCTCTTACACTATGGGATATGGAGAAGAGTTTACTCAACTTCTCGATCGACGCAGCGCCCAGACAAACGCTGCGAGGCTGCTTCCCCACCTCAAGCCGGGCCAGCGCCTTCTGGACTTTGGCTGTGGACCGGGGACGATTTCGATGGGTCTCGCCAAAGCAGTAGAACCCGGTGAATTCCACGGTGTAGACATGGAAGAATCCCAGATTGCCGTTGCCCGTTCGGCGGCCAAGGGCGGCGGTCACGATAACGCCACGTTTCACGTGGGTGACGTGACTAAGCTGCCTTTTGAAGACGGCTACTTCGACGTTGCCTTCTGCCACACCGTACTCACGCACGTTCCCGATACCGCTGCGGTGCTCAGGGAGGCGAAGCGGGTCTTGAAACCGGGCGGCCTCATCTTTAGTCGCGAGCTCATTGTCTCCGCATCGTTTTTTGAGCCGGGTGAAGAAAAGACTCGGCCTGCATGGAACACATTCGCGAGATTGCTCACGGGCAATGGAGGTCATCCCGAAATCGGAAAAGAGCTAAGGAATTACTTTCTTGAGGCGGGCTTTTCTGACGTACGGGCAAGCGCTTCCTTCGACTCGTTTGGCGCCCCTCAGGACGTTGGCTTCTTCTTTCAGTTTGTATTGGACTGGTTCCATGCGCCTGCGGTCGTGGCGGCGGCTATAAAGTACGGTCTGGCAACGCGCGAGCAATTCGACGAATGGCGCAGCGACCTCGAAGAGTGGAAGGATACGCCCGGATGCTTTGCGGCGCTCGCGTTTGGGGAGTGCTTGGGCACGAAACCGTAGCGTATCTTGGTTCTTATGCAGATGTCAGTGATTCGACTATCAATGGGCTGTGAGGGTTGAAATCGGCAATTCTAAGTGCCACTACGAGCTTCTGGTGCTTCTTATCGGACTAATTCATCAATAGCTCAGAACCGGTTCCCATTCCCAGCTAGCAGAGTGCTCAATGCAAACTAGGAACACTCTGAACAAGTTTCTGGCATAGTAGCATAACAAGTGAGGAAGCCACATGAGGAGAGGCCTAGGACATGGAGCAGCCGACGTTTGCCGACCTGGAGTACGCGCAGAAGAAGCGCAAGACGCGGCGGGAGAAGTTCTTGGCGCGCATGGAGGAGTTGCTCCCGTGGGCGGAGTTGGAGGCGCGCATCGCGCCGTACTATCCCAAAGTGGGGCGTGGGCGGCGGCCGTATGCCTTAGCGGTGATGTTGCGGATACACTGTGTGCAGTTGTTCTACAACCTGAGCGATCCTGGGATGGAGGACATGCTGTACGAGGTGGAACCGGTGCGGCGGTTCGTGGGGCTGCGGCTGTCAGAGGCGCTGCCGGACGAGACGACGATCCTGCACTTTCGGCATTTGCTGGAGAAGCATCGGTTGGGAGAGGGGTTGTTGGCGGAGATCAACGCGCATCTGGCGAGGCGGGGCTTGCGGCTGCGAGCGGGGACGGTAGTGGATGCGACCATCATCGCAGCGCCGACATCGACGAAGAACCGATCAGGGCAGCGAGACCCGGAGATGCGGCAGGTGAAGAAGGGGAACCAGTATTACTTTGGGATGAAGCTGCACATCGGCGTCGACGCACAGACGGGGCTCGTGCACAGCTTCACTACCACATCGGCCAACGTGCACGACGTAACGCAAGCGGCGGCATTGCTGCACGGCGCAGAGCAGCAGGTGTGGGGAGACGCCGGGTACGTGGGGGTGCAGAAGCGGCCGGAGCATCAGGGGCGCGCCGTAGCGTGGCAGGTGGCGCTCAAGCCAGGGCAGCGGCGGAATCTGGCGCCTGAGAGCGCGGCGGCGCTGGCAGAACAGCGCAAAGCCTCGGTCAGGGCCAAGGTAGAGCATCCGTTCCTGTGGGTGAAGCGGCACTTCGGCTACGCCACGGTGCGCTACCGGGGTCTGGCCAAGAACAGGCAACGGCTGGCGTTGCTGCTGGGGCTGACCAATGTGGTGACGGCCGCACGCCAGTCGGCAGCATGACACGGGAGCAGTGCGCCCAAAACACGGCTGGGAGCGGAAACACTCCCCACAGCGCCAAAACATGGGCAAAACAACCCCACCTAAATGCCAAGACACACTTCAAACCACCTCGCAATCCCGCACACACCAATAACCCTAGCTCACGCCGAGTTGTTCAGACCTTTCCTAGATTCTTGATAGCACTTACCGATCGACAGCCGATACCAGAATATCCCAGACTAAACTGTAGGTGGTTAGGTGCATGTCTTTGGAAGAAAAACCCAAAGTCGTCCTCTACTTTCTTTTGCTGGAACGCACTTTCTTGAGTCTCTTGACTGCTACATCGACAATCTTGGGAAGTAAATCATCGTCTATACTTGAAAGACTGGAAATGTGAATGAAGTTTGTTAGTCTTTTCTCCGATTCAATTCTGCCAATTAACTCCAGGTATAAGCTTACGTCTGGGTTGGTATTGGCAAAATGCACGATGGAGCGGATAGTTGTATAGCAAGCCAACCGCAGTTGCCAAACATCGTGAGGGCTGACAACGGGTAGCGGCTCTCCATGAACTACATCGTTTCGACAGTCATACAGCCACTTTACTGACGTGTCAATTATGTTTCCTAAGAGCAGTTGATAGCGAAGTGCAATAATGTTTCCTTTGCTGAATTGCGCGCGTCCTTCAGGGATGAGAAGGATTTCCATAGCAGTAAAGAGATCGACTAACTTGTGGTCGTCCGACTCGTGATTGACGCTATGAGTGATCCAATAGAGCGACCTAAGAATTCGATTTCGGATGTCGACTGGAAGGTCTTCAAGGCATTCCAGCTTTAATTCTCTCAAGCCTTCTTGGATCGGACTGCTCAGGTCCATTACAAGTGGGTGAAACTGTCGATAGAATACTTCTTGCCAATACCTAGAATCTCCAGCGGAAGTCGACCTCGCAAGGCAAAACCCAGACAACTTCCATTGAAATAACTCGTCAAGTGTGGACTGAGAAGCCCTTCCTCTCATGGCCGCCACTCGCATTACAGTTAAAGCACCTACCACCTGCCTCTTACCAGCTTGGAATAAGCCCGTGCTCGGAGCAGCAGCCACTTTGACAGCAGCTAGGGCAAATGTACTCTTGTCCCGATTCAACCAGCCAACTTTCCTACCCTCTATTCCTCTCTCTTCCAACACCTCTTCGGTTGGATCGAAGAATTCTACCCCCATGATTGCAATGGGTTTTGTCCCTAGCGAGAGGTTTTCAATTGAATATATGATCTCAAATTCTGAAAGCGGATTCTTCCAAGCTTTACCGAAGTTCTCGACAAGCTCATTTAACGCCAGTGGTGATTCATTGAAATGTTGCGGATTGCCGTCTACTTCGCAGACTAGCTGCTCCCAAAAAGCATTCATGAGTTCATTGTCTTCGGCATGCTCAGGTACCAATTCTCGCCTAGTCTCATTTAGGGTTGTTAAGAGTTCAGAGGCCAAGTCTTTTCCGAGCCAGACGGAGAGAATGGTGAATTCAATTCGCGGCTCCTCCTTCTTGAGTTTGTGAGGGCCGCATTTTGCCAAATGGCTCAAGAATTTTAGCAAGCTAGGTTCGCAGTTTAGTCTCATAGTTAAGGAATCCTTTTACATAGATCGGCTGATTTTAGTTGCCAATGGGTTGCCAAATCTGGCAACAAAAGATAAGAAATACCCGAGCGCTTAGGTGTAACAGAAACCGATCCAGAGCAGATAGGTAACCATCACTTTTCGAAGAAGTCCAAGTCTATTGAGATGGCGCTCGCCAGCATGAGCAGTGAAAAGTCCTGATCGGTGCGGCTGGTGTCCACTTCCACTTTGAAGGTATCGGCGTCGGTGAAGATCTCCCTGCCCACGCCGCTCCACTGCTTCGTGACGCGGCCTACGTCCTGTCCCTGCTGGTAGACCATAAACGTGTAGGGACGAAATATCGGGCCGCGCATTTCGGCGACCGGTCGGCCGGCGGCGTCCATCAGTTCGAAGCGGCGGGTGAGGAATGAGAAGCGCCGCTGCATTGAGCCGATGCGCTGCCCCGATCCGTCGCTGACGTGCAAGTGGGAAAGGAACCAATAGAAGCTGCGGCTGGCCGTAATCACGTTTGTGCTGTTTCTATCGACGACGTGGATGTCTAGGGGGCGGTGGGTCTTGAGCAAAGTGCGAACCAGCATGCTCGATTCCTCGAAGGCGTACAGGAGTTGCTCGCCGCTGGGCGTTCTCACACTGTAGCGGTTAGCGGTCTCGAAGCCCGTGAAAACCTCAAGGTGCTCGATTTCCTGCCGAACGTAGAGTTCCGGAAACTGCGAAAGGTCTATCATGTGGACTCCAATGCCCCCTTGTTGTGGGGCCCGCTGCTGGTTGGTTCTGCCCTAGTCCTTGCACCTGAGGCATTCGGGCATCATGATTGTTGCTATTTCTTTGTACTGGTGCAGTCAATGCACTGGATCGCGTTTGAGGAGCCCCGCTGGGACGCGGGATCAGTAACCTGAAAGCAAGATGGACTGATTATAGCGCAACAGGGTTTCGCGATAGTGAGCATGGAGCACGGACCGCCTACTCCCTCAGGAATCTTGAAGACGAGAAGGTCAATTGGGTTCTTGCACTGTTGTCTCTTGGCGTGCTGTCGCCAGGAAGACGCGGCAAAGCAACGGGGACAGCTCGCTTGCTAAAATCTCGGTAGGCCGGAAAGGTAATCGCGAATGGGAAGGATTCAATCAGCGGGCCACGAATGATGTAGTAGTGTCTCCATTGACGCTAACGGTGTATTCTACACCTGCCTCAAAGTCGGCACCCAACGGGACGACGGTCTCTACGATGGGATAGTCGGCCGTGCAGATGACGTCTTTCGCCACGACGTAGTGATGGGTGATGCGAACTTCTATTACATTCGAATTATCCCGCCGGATCTCGTAGCCATTGAAATGCGAACAACCGCTGCCTGTAGGCATGCCGGAAATCACTCGCAATTGGTACTCTCTTGGGTTACGCTCTAGCACCTCGACCTCCGCGCGCTCAATAGGCGACTGTCTGATGGCAGAAACGGGAAAGCCGGACCTAGGAAGGGAAAACGTCGTAGCTATACGATCGTTGACGACCACCCGATATGTCTGGCCAGGCTTGAGCTCGGCCTCTATGGGCAGAACGGTGTCGAGTTCCACCACCTTTTCATGGCACGGAATTGACCACGAGGTAGGCGGCGGCTGCATCAATGTGACCGTGGCAATGATGTCTTTGCCGTCTACTCTCAGTTCCTCATTTCCGGGGCGGGCGCACCCTTCTATGGTGGACTGGTAATAGGCAATCCGCAGATAGTGTTCCGCCTCGTTCGGTATTAGGTTCGCCCATACCACCGGCACCGGGACTTCCACCCACTCTCGCCAGTCCACGCCTTCTTCAACCTGGTCGGGCGGCGGCTGCACCAGCACCAGCAGCATGTCTACCCGGCTGGGATTCCCGCGCGTTATCACGTCATATGCCGTGTCGTTGATGAAGGCAAGGCGGCCGTCGGATTCGATAATTCTGGCTTGGATTGCATAGGTGTGCCGGGAATCGATGTCGTCGCGGCTATACGCCACCTTGAAATTGATAGGAACCTGCCCGGGATTGGCAATGGTCTGCCGCGCAATAAGCGGAGCGGCAGCATCGGCCAGCGACACGTCCCGCAACTCAACCACCAGACTCGCCCCCGGCGTAAGCGCAATCCGCTCCCGATAGGTTACCGACCCACTCACCGCCGCATTCGGCGCCCGCCCCGACGGAATCTCCAGCATCGCGTCAGACGGCCCCGGCGCAGTCTGACAGGCGCCAGCCACAAAAGAGAGGGCCAAGACACTGAGACCGCAGATCAAAGCCTTGTTCAAGCTGGCGTACAAAGTAAACCTCCACAAATTCCACGGGGCGAGATGGCTGGTATAGAGACGCGGTCAGCGTAGCAGTTTTGAATCGCTTGGAGCGATTGCTACCACTCTTGCCAAGTACAATGGCTATAGCAGAGCTAAGTTGCCCGTTTGCAAAACTCTCTCACCGATTTTCGCCAGATTGCTTTTCGGTGGCTTGAGTGATCGCATGCGGCGTGTCTCCAAGCCAGTCCACGCTGGTGGGGCTGTAGCCGGGATAGGTCCGTGGGAACGCAGGACACTTCACGCTTGGTCAGGTCGGTATCGCCAGCCTCTGTTACTTGCGCTGCAGGTTAGCGCTTTTCCCACGCTCTTCGCTTGAGAACGAGATAAACCCGCAAAGTCAACGTAGGCATGCTCCCTGAATGGTACAGAGTTGAGCACTACCTCTCTCCCACGGGCGGCGCACTCGCCAAACGTCACGGCCATCACTCCTGCAGACGGGGAGCCAAGCTCCTGTGTAAAGTGACGCCAAGAGTCCTCGGCGGAAATCTGGTCTCCGTCGTACACGGAGAGCCTAGCCTCGTCCTTCCGGGTGGGGGTGAAAGCTTGGGACGTGACTCTGTTTCCCTTCACCCAGTTAGGGTTGATTTGCCGGAGAAGTAATGTCTCATCATTCACTCTGCCGCCGACCCCAATTGACGCAATTCCTGGACTAACCAACCCCATGCGGCTTCATCGTCAAGACTGAGGGTTTTCTCACTGCTCTGGTAGGTATGCAAGTCTAGGCAGTGCCACTCAGCGACGTGACTTCCGAGATTGATCTCTAGGCTCACTTCATTCGCGCCTAAAGACCATTCGGCTTGCACCCCTCCCTCTGGTGTTGGGTAAAGGTAAAGCTGTGGGAGACTACGGGCATAGTGAGCGTGGAACTGCATGGCCAACCAGTCGAGACCCTCATGGCTTGGCGCTTTTCCGTATTGCTCGCCCCATTCAGAGGCAGGCTGCATGCCATCTGCCCAGCCGTTCTCAAGTTCCTTCATTTCCATTAGCTGCCGAGAGATATCTAACGCATTGGCAGCTGAATCCACTTCAAAGACCAAGTCAATCCATTGCTGTGGCAGAAGGCTTTCCGAGGGTGCAACCACACCAAAATGCCAGCCATCCATACCTGACGATCGCTGGGTATTGTCGGGGTAAGCCGTGAACACAATGTTGACTTCGCGGGGAACCTCCTGTTGTCGAACGGTATTCAAGGCTTCGCCTACAGAAATTTTATGACTTTCAAATCTTGAAGATAGCTGGGTTGAGTCGGGATGAACCATAGAAACGAACTTGATCTGTGGCTTGTTTCGGGACCTGTACCAATCGTACTCTAAGGAATTCTGAGTAAGTTTGCTGCTATGCTCTTGAAAGCCGGGGCTCTGTCTTACTAAAGCAGATCGAAGTGCGTGGCGATATGCGGCAGGTACCGGCCTTTCCCAGATCGCATCTTCAACTCGCTCTGTGCTCTCTTCAAAGGCAGATGGGAGATTGCCCTGTCCCAGGGAAGTTGTAACGGCTGTCATAGCGCTCTCTGATCTATTTGGGCGGCAAAGCTTTTGGCCATCTCCCAAATCTCGTGGAGATGCTGCCTAATCTCATCCAGTTTGGGAATTCGTTGTTCCTGCTTATGGTAATTCACGGACATGAACACTCGGGAAGACTGCTCATCGCCAAACCTTGGCTCAACCTGCACTGCCCAGCGTCCAGCAGGCGAATCGAGCACCATCCGGCCAGATCCACCGACTAGCTCCATGTCCTCGACCCCTAAATCCTGTCCGCCGAAGAGCCGCTCGCCAAGATATTGGATAGCTGAATTTCCAGAGGTTTGATCATAGACCAATTCTATGTTGAAACCAAATGCCCTGGGGCTTGGATTCTGCAGATCAGTGTGCTCAATTGCGCAGGACACGATCTTCGACAATCTCTCCAAGTCATCCTTCGTAGGGTACTCTCGTTGAACGGTAGTACGCCCCGAGGAGGAATCCAGAGATACTCTTTCCCTAGGCAATTCATACCTGCGGCCAGTTTCTAAGGAAGCAGTAGATACTCCCACTACCAGCGGCCCCGCCACACTTCGCACCTCGGCATCGATCGAACTCTGGAAGGCTTCAAGCTCGTCCGGGGAGTTGAGCAGGCCAAGGCCCACCAAGACTACATTTACATTCAATACATCGAACTCTTGCACATTCACGATCTAACCCCTAGCGTCTGGCTAACATTGGCAAATGTGGTTTGGCGGCCGTAAAGTTGACAATGGTACTTGGTGACTCTGCACGCTCAATTACAATATCATCACTCTTTCCCCCAAGCAACTTCCGCCAGCAGACCCTCGGTTTCCTTCTCTAACTCCAGTATATCAGCCCGGGATACCCCAATCGGCAAACATTGACAATTACCAACTCTGTGTCGTTGGCAAGGAGAGACGTATTACAATGTATGTTGGATGGAACAAATCTCTGGTAGCGCATGCTTTTAGTTCTTGCTTCAGTTGGCTAAGCCAACAATCAGTCTATCTTGGGGCCATGGACAGTCTAATAGTTACTGTCAACTACAAATCGGGCGAGGTGACGCGGACGGTGATGACGTCGTTGTTTTGGTACTGCTTGTGTTGGACGGAGTCGGCGAAGTTGCGGAGGAGCCGCAGGGAGAGTTCCTGTTCGACGGGGGTTTCCGAGTCGTGCTGCTGGAGTTGGCGGATGCGGTCTTCCAGGTTTTCATCGTCACCGCCGCCGATGAATTCCAAGTCTGCCACCGGGCCCTCACTGGTTACTAAGACGACCAATTGCCGCCCATCGTGCTCTTCATCATCATCACTTTCCAGGTCTAGCGGCGCGAGGGTGAGGAGCGTCTCTTCGCCTACTGCCATGAGGCGTTCCGTCATCGCGGTATTCCAGCCTCTGCTGGTGGAGAACTTGGTGATGAACTCATTGAGATCCGGCAGGGCATCGATATGGAGTTGCGACTTGAAACGCATGCTCCGATGGGAAGTGACCTCCAAGAACACGAGCATGATGATGGCGGCGAATCCGCCAGTGGAGATGCCGCTCTTGAGCAAGGTATCCCAGACCGGGCCCAGAGCCGGCAGTGCGAAGAGTTTGAATTGGAAGGCGGCGCCGATCCAGAAGGAAACGCCGGCCACAACGATCTTCTGACGGTTTTGTTCGCTCTGTATCACAAGCTGCGCGCCGTCAACGAACAAGGTGCCCGTTACCAGCGTGAGGTAGCCTGCCATGACGGGGCCGGGAATGGTGCTGAGCAGTCCGGAGAGCTTGGGCACAAAGGCCATGATAATGAAGAGGCTGCCGATGAGGTAGCCGACCCGGCGGGAAGCAACACTGGTAACTTGCGTGAACGCGACTGTGCCCGGATGGATGATGATGGGTACAGCGCCCGCAATGCCGCTCAGGATGTTGCCTATGCCGCCCCCGGCCAGCGTGCCTTGCACCTGCCGGAAGTCGATAGCCCGGGGCTCGCGGCTAGAGACCCTCTGTAGGGCGATAGATTCGCCGTTGGCTTGAATGGAAATGATGATGCCCAGGAATACGAACGAGGGCAGAATCGTCCAGAATGGAATGCCAAAGTTGGGCGTGAGATCCGGCCATTCGCTGGGTAGCCCTATCCACGGCGCTTGCAGCACCCGGTCGATTTCGTACGTGCCAAAACTGGCAGCCACGAGGCAGCCGACGACGATACCGATCGGCGGCGCCCAGAGGCGCAGAAATGGAGTCCCGCGAAAGGTGAGGATGGAAACGACGAGGAGCGTCGCCAGCGCGGTCGCGGTCGCGGTCGTGGGCTCTACAGTCGATGCTTCATCCAACAGAGCGAAGACAACGGAGGCCAGCGTGATGGAGAGAATCATCATCACGGTGCCGCCTACGGTCGGCGTGACCATGCGCCGTAAGATGAAAAGCCATTTCGAGATAATCAATTGGCAAATGCCGGAGACAACCACCAACATCCCAAGAGTTGCCGGCCCGCCGTCCACCACCGCTGTGATGCAAAACGGGATAGAAAACGCCGCCGTGAACATAGGTAGCACGGCCCGTCCTCCAATAGGGCCGATGCGGCGCACCTGCAGCAGCGTGGTAATGCCCACTACGATCAGTGATGCAAAGACCATCCAGAGGAGATAGGAGTCGTCGCGGCCCGATGCTTTTGCCACGATAACGGGTGTTACCAGGAGGGTGGCGGAAGCAAGCAGACTGAACTGGAACCCATACCCCAAGGTTGCCAAGAAGGGCGGATTCTCGTGCGCTTCGTAGCGCGGACTTTGGGAAGGCAGCGAAGCCATTTGGAACTGTCTCCGGAACGGTCTTGGGCAGTGATACCAGACATTATACAACTCAGTGCCGGCGAAGATTTGCAATATCCATTGCAGAAAGGGCCTTCGGCTCCCGTATGGAACAACGAAGACCCTTTCGTGTCGGCAGGCGAACCTAAGCGCTGACAGTCTGTACCGGAGTTGCCCTTAGGCCGGCTTGCCTCTGGATCCGTAGTATCCGGCCATGAGGAGTGTGCCAAGCATGCCAACAACCCCAAGCGCCAGCAAGACGCCGCGCTCAGGCGAATTCGTGGTCTGACCTGAATCGGAAAGGCCCGCGGCGCCGGCCTACTTGTCCCGTATCCGCTCTTCGAGCTTTTGCAGCGTTTCCTTGGTGGCGCGGAGTTCCTGCAGAAGTTCTTCCCTCGACACAGGGTTCTCCGGATCACGGATGCGCTCCAGCTTGGCTTCACCCATCTTGTCTATGAGAATGGCGATGAACAGGTTGATCACGACGAAAGTGCCGACCACCACGAAACTGATGAAATAGACCCATGCCAGGAGATTGAGATCCATTGCGGCGAACATGACATCCGTCCACCCATCGAACGTAATGATATTGAAGAGGGTAAGGACGGCATATCCGAGGTTGCGCCAATGCTCCGGGTCATGCTCGCTGAACAAGTGATAGCCAATGATGGCGTAGATATATACGATGATGCCCATCAGCATGATGACGTGTCCCACGCTTGGAATAGAGTTGACTAGCGCAGTAACGATTACGCGCAGATCTTTGATGGTCGACACGAGCCGCATTACGCGCAGCAGACGGGCCAGCCGGGCGATAGTAGCGAACTGTCCGGCGAACGGAATCAGGGCCACCACGATTACCAAGAAGTCGAAGACGTTCCAGCCGTCTCGAAAGTACCCAGCAATGCGCGGCGAGGACGCTACCATTTTGATCAGCGCTTCCAAGACAAAGATGGCCAAGATTATTCGATACACTAAGTGCATCAAGTCGCCATATTGCCGGTTTAGCGTAGGTGAAGTACCAATGCCGAGCAACAGGGCATTGAAGATGATAATGGCGACTATCCCGAATTCGAAGGCGCGTGCGTTCGCTACACGCTGGGCGAGTTGTGTGATCCTATGCATTGTCGAGTGTTTTCGCATTTCTTAGTAGTGATGAGTATGCAACAGGCGCTCAAGTCACAAGGAACCTAAGATTCGAGGTCCTGCCCAACAAGCCCGTCCAGCCACGCAACCCGGATGCATCGCCTGGGTTGTTTGCACCAGCATTATGCCACAACTCATGGGGGTGAGTGTATTGGCTATTGTGTACAGCCCTGTGAGAGCAGTGCGTGTGCTGAGTTGTTTGCAAAGTGGACTCGCTCAAGCCGGTTGTCTTCCCGGATTTATGCCGAGAGTAGAAGGAAGTGGACAATGCTCACGCAGGGCAAGCATAAGCATCAACTGATTCAGTCAATAGAGTCGGCCACAGCCAGATCAGTCGCGAGAATGTTGCTGTAAATGGTCGGCTTTCAGGGTGGGACAGGGGTGCAGTCGATATTCTAACCACATCTGGGGACGGTAGATAGTGACTTGCATAGCCAGCACTGCTCTGCCGAAGGATTGAAGATATTGCGGAAAACTATGCTCTCTAGGGCGAAAGTCTGCTGATTGGCAGGATGCCGAGACGTATACCGGTGACCACCGCATCCAGCTTGGTGTTCGCTTTGAGTTTCTGCCGCAGATTGCGAATGTGGTTGCGCACCGTGTGTCGGCTAATGCCCAATTCACCGGCAATTTTTGGCGTGTCCCAGCCAAGCGCGATCAATCGCAGCACTTCTTGCTCCCGTTCTGTCAGAGTTTGAGACAATGCGGGGGGATTGGGGCTGGGAGGGTTGTACGACAGGATTTCTGCACCACCAGATAGCAACGAATCCCGCATTGTCTCTTGGGATTCTGTGATGTTTTCCGCTTCTTCGTCGTCATCGAAGAGATGTACCAGCAGGGGCGCGTCTTTGAAGATGCCGGCCACCACCATCGGCGTCACATTGACCCATTTACGCTCGCCGGAAGAGCATAGCACCCGCAGCCGCGACGTGGCTGGCACCAAGCCGGACCGCAAATAGCGAATTGAGGGACACCCCTTCAAGCACTGCGGAGTCAAGGCGCCCTGTGCCAAACCACCAACGACCTCGTAGCAACGGCGACCGAGAACCTCTCGAGAAGAGAAGCCTAGTATTCGCTCTGCTGCGCCATTCCAGAAGACAATGGTCTGGTCCACGGTGACGCCGTACGCGCCGCAGGTAGCGGTTGCCAATGCTCCAAGCAGCCCAGCCGCAGTCATTGGCACATTCCTCGATGGAGTGTGCGACTGCAATTCTCGCGAACGTGGAGCGAGGAAACCCGATGCAATCTGAACCAGAGACTAAACAACCCTATGCAACTCGCTTTTTGCTCTGTGAACATTCAACGCTAATGGTAACGTCTCGCGCGGTACCAGTCTACGGATCAAGCCTTCTGAGACCGGAGCACCGCACTCTCGTTGGTATGAGTGTTACAACGGCCCTCAATTAAACTCAATCGCGCGTAACAGTGTAGCAGTGCAGAGGATAGCGCCGACACTTCAGAAGAGAGTCGACTTGGCACGAATAACACATCTATGCTATACTTGCGACATTGTGATGATAGTATGAAGTAGGCGAACAATTGTCAGGATAGAACTATGTGAGACTCGCAGTCTGGGCATCTATATGTTCGTCGCAGATGAGACGTTGCACTGAACTGCCAACCGCACCACGAGAGGCAACCGACCAGGTCGTTTGAATAAACGCTCACTCCAGACATCAGATGCATCACTAAAATAGCATTCCGCCCAATCCACTATCCCCGAGACCCCGCGCTAAACCACCACCCGGCGCGGGGTCTCACTTTGCCATGAAAGTGGCCGGGATGACAAGCCGCTCCGGGGAGAGGGGGCCAGGTGACTTGCCTAGCTATAGGTGCGGCAAGGCTGGAGTTGCTTACAATTGCACTCCGCCGGCCCCTTATGCATTCAACGCCAAGTCTATCTACACAGGACACCTGATGAAAATGCCTAAGAAAATGGAGTAGAAGAATAGGTGCCAGGATTCTTATAGAACCCTACTTTCTCATCGGTTGCGCTGCCGTGAATCCAAAAGGGATCGCACCTCACATGGGGGCGATCCGAATCCATAGGAATAGCTGTAACTTAGCAGGCTGGCTGGAGGGCACTGAGGGGTGAATACGTGGAACCCAAAGAACCGGCCCTGCCCCTCGATGCCTGGAAAGGCGATTTCCACCGCATGGCCTTTCGCACATTAGGCACGTTGTACACGATGAGCACGTCGAGGCGGTGCCCGATGCCGCGTTTCCAGCCTGGCATGACCGCGATGCAGGCCTGCTCTGGAGTTCGTTCCAGAACATGCGGCAGCGCTCAAGGGTGCAGAGCCGAGCGAACGAAATCGACTTGGAGATCGAGGCCGCGTATCAGCGCCGCGAGCAGGCACAGTAAGGCGGCGGCGCTTCGGACAATTCGAGGATTGGTTCGGCTGTTTGCTGGTCTATTGTTTGGCTGCCGATAATGAGGAGGCCGATCCACGGAAGCGGGAAGAGTACGATCTTTGGGTATACTACCAGAATTTCCACGTACCGCGTTTGGGTACGCATAGGCCGCGCGCCTCACGAATGTTCTCGATAGGCGCATTCGAGCGCGATGGCGTGGAAGGTCAATAGTGCCTGCAAGATGGGTCACTCTAGCGGTTGGATGCGTTGCCAAGCGCACTAGTCGCAGAGGCTAATCCAACAACTAAAAGCCTTTTCCCCAGCAGATGGGAGTGCCATCCTTGCGCAATCCGCAAGTGTGCGTGCGGCCGCTGCTAATGGTGACCAGGCGAATTTCCTCTGGCGGAGATGCTTGGCGTTCGCCGTTGTCGCCCCAGCAGACTGGAGAACCGTTCTCCCGTAGGGCGCAAGTGTGGTTGAAGCCTGTGCTGACAAACGAAAACTTTTCACCTGCGGGTGGAGACGCTTGACCAAAGCTCTCTTCCGTACGACGCTCTCCCCAACAGATTACGGTACCGTCTACTCGCAGTCCACACGTATGCGACGAGCCGCCACTGATCTGCACGAATGTCTCACCTGTTGGCGGAGACGCCTGCCCATTTTCGTTTTTTCCCCAGCAGATTGGCGAGCCATTCTCCCGTAGACCACAAAAGTGATACCCTCCGATATCAACGGTAGCCAGCCTCACGTTTGTACTAGGTGCCCGCCTATAGTGGGTGCCTGTGGTCCCACTAGCTTGTCCCCAGCAACCAAACGTGCCGTCGGCACGCACGCCGCACACATCGCGTGGTCCCGCGCTGATACCGACGAATCTCTCCTCACTTGGCGGAAAAGCAAGTTCTCCCCAACAGGCGACAGAACCATCGGAACGTGGGCCACAGGTCTTGCTGCCGCCAGCAGCCAAGTCAATGAAGCGCTCCCCTCGGGGCGGCCACAAGCGGCCGTATTCATATCTGTCGCGTCTTAGACCCCAGCAAGCGGGCGTGCCATCCGAACGCAGGGCGCAGGTATGCTCAAAGCCGCTGGCGATTGCGATGAATTGCTCGTTGCGAATGGAGGTGTACGTCGTACGTTCGGGCTCTGGGGTGTCGTATCCTTTGATCCAGCACACAGGCGTGCCGTCCTCTCGCAGCGCGCAGGTAAAAAACGGCCCACTGCTGATGGCCTTAAAGTGCTCCCCTTCGGGCGGCCACGCTTGGCCGAGCCATTCCCCCCTATAGAGGCCATAATTGGCGCCCCAGCAGACCGGAGACCCGACTCTTCGTAGTGCGCAAACAAACGAGGCTCTTGCACTTATGGCAACAAGGATCTCGCCTTCGAGGGGCGAAGCCTTATGGGGCTTATATACAATAGTAAACAGGCTACTTGAAAAGGTGGCCGACGCCCAAGTTTTCAAGTTCGGCGCGAAGGGTCTTCGCTCTGCTCTTCATTCGCACTAGTTCGCGCTTCACCCGTGCGAGCCGTTCTTCTTTGACCCTTATCCGATCCAGCAGTGACCCGTACTGATTGACCTTCAACGCGACCTGCTCCTCTCGACTTCGCATGCTTCACCCTACTCCCTTTACAGGTGTTTACTATCCTGCTATAATTATAGTAGGTGGTGAGTAGAGAGGAGCAGGAAACATGGCAAAGAAAGCCCCAGGCAAGCACTTCCGCAAGGGCATATCCCTGATCGAGATTACCGAGCGGTTCCCCGACGATAAGACCGCCGAGCAGCACTTCATCGAATCCCGCTGGCCCAACGGCGTCCGCTGCCCTTACTGCGAAGGCGATAGGGTAGCCCCCCGCAACCACCCTACCATGCCCTATCACTGCGGAGACTGCCGCAAGTTCTTCTCTGCCAAGACCGGCACGGTGATGCAGGGGAGCAACATCGGCTACCGCAAGTGGCTCATCGCCATCTATCTCATGACTACCGGCATCAAGGGCACGTCCAGCATGAAGCTGCACCGTGACATCGGTGTGACGCAAAAGACCGCTTGGCACATGGCACACCGTATCCGCAAGGCGTGGGAAGCCAAGCAAGACCCGTTCTCCGGCGCAATTGAAGTGGACGAAACCCACATTGGCGGCAAGTCCAAGAACATGCACCTACAGCAGCGTAAGGAACTGAAAGAGCAGCCGAACTATGGCAAGGCTATCGTTGTCGGTGCCAAGGAACGCAAGGGCAACCGCGTTGCCGCTAAGGTGGTCAAATCCAGAGACGCGGGGTCTCTCCAAGGCTTCGTCTATGATAACGTAGAAGGCGGTAGTTCGGTCTACACCGACGATCACAACTCCTACAAGGGCCTCTACTTTGTGAAGCACGAATCAGTGAACCACAGCGTCAAGGAGTACGTGCGCGGCAAGATACACACCCAGGGCGTGGAATCGTTCTGGTCACTGCTCAAGAGGGGCTACGTCGGCACCTACCATCGCATGAGCTTCAAGCACCTGCCCCGCTACGTGAATGAATTCACGGGCCGACACAACGACCGACCGTCCGACACCATAGACCAGATCGGCAACATTGCTAAAGGCATGGTCGGCAAGCGGCTGCGGTACAAAGACCTGATTGGAGAGACGCACGATGAGTAGCATGTACCACCTTGATGAAGCGACGCGCCGGGCCAGGGAAGAGAAGCAAAAGCTGAGAAAGCAAGAGCGGCGGGAGAACAGAATCCAAGAGATAGCGATGAGAAACTCGACGCCCACCGCTCTAACTTCACTTGGATGGATGGCGAAGCCGAGCAGGCGCATGGGGAGACAGAGGACTACGATTAGGCGAGCTTGACGCCTGTTTATTGGCTCCCTAGACTAAAGTTGGCATGTTTCAACTCTAGTCTAGGGAGCCTTATCATGACAACGGTAGCGGAAGCGCGCGCACGGCAAATCACGGAACCGGACGAAATCGTATATGACGAGGGTGGCGTCACGATTGGGATTGCGCGCCGCAAGCACGGTTCCATCACCCTCATGCGGAAACAACAGTCGGAACAAATTCCTGAGCGGAAACGTTGGCGGCGGTGTGGCACTGTGCCTATAGAGGCACTTGTGGAAGCCGCTATGAGGGTGTCTGGTTCTCTGGTGGGTTCAACGCGCTAATTAGGTCTTCCTCTATTTCGTCCTGTCGGTCACTGTCGGACTCAGCGTAGAAGTGTATGTGTGTTGCGTATTTGAATTCGTGTTCTTGTGCCTGGCGTTTCAGGTTATTGGTTTGCCCAACATACAATACCGCCCATCCACCTTGAAGGGTGCTAACGGCATAGATGTATACGCCTGGGCTTTCCGGCAATCCCCCCCTTTTTTCGTACACGGTGAATTCGTAGACTTCCTGTTCGCCTTGCCATTCGTGGGTTCCACTTGTCCCCATGCTAATCTCCTTTGGTCTACTACTCCGGCAACAATATAAACGCTCGGTCGTCCTCTTCGCGCCTCTCCGCATCGAACATTAGGGCGTAGCCCGTCTCATTGTTCGGCACCAAGTAGGCCACGTTCTTCCTTGCTACCCCGCCTGGAAAGACCTCAGTGCTGCCAGAGACCAAACTCCCACCCCTAATGGAATTTGGAATACCTAGAATAGGCGGCATGTCGTACCGTGTTCTGGTATCACTAATCAGGAAGAATTGATCCGCTTCGAACTCCAAAGACTGGGACGACGTGTTGCCAACATCCACGGTCACCATGACGTAGCGGAATCCCTCGGGCGGCGGGGCGTTGAAAATCTTGTCGTGGTTGAGTATGATCTCGGTTGCATCAGGAACAACCGCAACGATCCGCATGGTTACCCCGTTCGGGGCCGTCGCCATACCGTCAGCATAGGCCGCCGTGGCGAGCGTGAGACCGTCGCGTACGGGGCGAGCGGGCGATGGTGTGGGCTGTGTGGGAACAGGCGTCGCGCTGGCGGTCGCTGGCTCGTCGCACATGGCTTCAACCGTTTCATCAATGGCAGCGATATCCTCAAGCGCAGTGCTCAAGGAAGCCGCGAATACCGTGGCTGAGTCTTTGAGCGTGGCAAAGAACTCTTCTATGCTTTCTGCATCAGGTTCGGTCAGGTTCTCTCCGAGAGGCATATAAGCGCTTTCGACCACGACGCCAATTGCCGTTAGCCGTTCTTGGACAGGCACCGTGCGTTCAGTTGGTGCCTCGGTGACCTTGAGCAAGGTCACATTTAGGGCATATACATTAGCGTAATTCCAGGCCAAGCGGTCAAACCACTCAGCACCGAGAGACAGAAGTTGCTCGTCAGTCAGCGCAAGCAGCCACTCAATGTTATTGTTACTGTGCGCCAGGATGATCTCGGCGAAGGTGATAGTGTCAAGGTAGTGTTCTTCAAGCACAGTCGGGCAAACGTCCGGGGCCGGTGTTGGCGCGGGGCCAACCTGGGCGGGTTCTTCTACAGCCGCACAGGCGACCAAGAGACCCAAGGTACAGATCAATAAGGTACAGATCAATACTGTGGCAAGTCGTCGCATAAAGGTGCCTCCTCGCGTGGCCTGCAAGAAACTTTGACTTGCCACAGTTCAGAGCGTCGCGCGGGCAGCGAGGAGACATGCATAAAGCAAAGTATCCATGCAGGGCCTCGAAGCCCACGGCGACTATTGAACTGTGGCGCAATCATGATATGATAGACAAACAAAGGTGTCAACGGATTGCAGCAAGGAGAGAGACGTAATGGAGAGCAAGCCGAAGGCAACACCGAATCCGAAGCCAGAGCAACCGGCGCGGAAGCCTGGGCGGCCCGTCTCGAAGCCGATGCCACCTAAGATACCGGACACGCCAGAGAACGTGCTGCGAGCGGTGGTTACCACATCGCTAGAGGAGATTCGGGAGAAGAGATAATGGCTACTACAGAGGAACGGGTGGCCCGCCTCGAGGGTGGATACGAACACTTGGCAACGAAGGCAGATGTCGTTGTGTTGAAGTGGGCAATTGGTGTGCAATTTGCGCTGCTACTACTAATCCTTGCCCGTGTCTTTGAGATAATTCCTGCGGGCTAGAGGAGATTCGGGAGAAGAGATAGGGAGCGTGTCAGTTACACAGAGAAGCCGCTATCTCCCTCGGAGACGCGGCTTTTCTGTTATTTGTTTACTATCGTATATAAGCCCCAGCCTTATACGTAGCGGGCGAAGAGCGCGATCAGCGCCTGTATCGCACGCGCCGCCATGCTACGGCCCACACGCCGCGCCCGATACGCCCTGCATCACCACTACGGGAGTACTATGCGGAGCACGGTCCCCCAGAAGGTGAGCACGTACACCTCGCCATCGGCATCGGTGCCGAATGACGAGACTGACCGCGGGACGTCGGCGATCTCAACTACGTCGCCGCCATCCGGAGGCAGCGCCCACAGTTGCCCACGGCAGAAGTCCGAGAAGAGGTAGTGCCCGACGAGCGCCTGGATGGCCTCCCCCCGGTACACCACGCCGCCCGTGACCGAGCAACCGAGGTGGTGGCCGTACTCCGCCACGGGCAGGACGGTGCCAACCGGATCACACCCCGTAGCGGGACTGTTGCAACGTGTGCCTTCGAGACGGTTCCAGCCGTAATTGCCACCAGCCTCGATGTGGTCGATCTCCTCAAAGTCTGCTCGCCCCACATCACCCGCCCACAGCACGCCGGTTGCCGGGTCGAACGCCATCCGCCACGGGTTGCGGAGCCCGTACGCCCAGATCTCGGGTCGCGCCCCCGGTACATCGACGAACGGGTTATCGGGCGGCACGGCGTATGGCGAGGCTTCTGAGGCCTCACGGACGTCGATGCGTATGATGCTGCCCAGCAGGGTTCCGAGATTCTGGGAATCGCGGTCCAATCCACCGTCGCCCAACCCGAGATACAGCATCCCGTCAGGCCCGAAGCGGATGCTGCCGCCGTTGTGGTTCGAATACGGCTTTTCGATTTCCATGACCACGAACTCGGAGCCGGAATGCACGCGTCGCAGGTCATCGAGATCCACCGCGAAGCGCGAGAGCCGCGTTGTGTGCGGCACCACACCCCGCACTGAGTAGAAGAGCCAGAGGTGGCCAGTCTCATCGAACCGTGGGTCAAGGGCGACGCTGAGCAAGCCCTCCTCGTTGCCCGCCATCGTTACGCGGTCAGTGATGTCGAGCAACTCGACGGCCTCGTCGCCATCTGGGTGCAGCAGCAGGATACGGCCTTCCCGCTCGGCTACGAACACGCCGGGACCAGCTCCGTCGGCTGGCCCAATCGGGTACGTGCCAATCTCGACCGGCTGCTCGAACTCCCGTCCGCCGAACACCTCCTGGAGTGCGACCGCGAGCGGAACCAGGGAGCGCTGGGGCTTGACCGCCGGCGCGACACGAACGGGCACCGGGCTGCCCGGAATCTCCCCGCTCAGTTGGTTCCCGTGGAGCCACAGCGAGGTGAGGCTAGCGAGGTTACCCAACTCCGGCGGAATCTCCCCGCTCAGTTGGTTTTCGCCGAGCCTCAGTTCTCTCAGGTAGGTTAGGTTACCCAACTCCGGCGGTATCTCTCCGCTTAACCGGTTGTAGCCGAGCCTCAGCTCTCTCAGGTTGGCGAGGCTACCCAACTCCGGCGGTATCTCCCCGCTCAACTGGTTGTTGTTGAGCCACAGCGAGGTGAGCCTAGGGAGGCCGCCCAACTCCGGCGGAATCTCCCCGCTCAACTGGTTCCGGTAGAGCCACATCCACTCCAAGTTCGCGAGGCTGCCCAATTCTGGCGGTATCTCCCCGCTCAACTGGTTTGCCTCGAGGGACAGCGCTTTGAGATTGGTGAGGCTACCGAGTTGCGGCGGAATCTCCCCGCTCAGCGCGTTTTCCTGGAGGAACAGCCATCTCAGGTTGGCGAGGCTACCCAACTCCGGCGGTATCTCTCCGCTCAACCGGTTGCTGTCGAGCCACAGCGAGGTGAGGCTGGCAAGGCTACCCAACTCCGGCGGAATCTCCCCGCTCAACAGGTTCCGCTGGAGGCGCAGATCCGTCAGGTTGGCAAGGTTGCCCAACTCCGGCGGTATCTCCCCGCTCAGTTGGTTCCAGTCGAGGCGCAGATCCGTCAGGTTGGCAAGGCTGCCCAACTCCGGCGGTATCTCTCCGCTCAATTGGTTGTGGCCGAGCCTCAGTTCTCTCAGGTTGGTTAGGTTTCCCAGCTCCGGCGGAGTCTCCCCGCTCAACTGGTTCCGCAGGAGCCTCAGTTCTCTCAGGTTGGTTAGGTTTCCCAGCTCCGGCGGAATCTCCCCGCTCAACTGGTTGTTGTTGAGCCACAGTGAGGTGAGGCTAGTGAGGCCGCCCAACTCCGGCGGAATCTCCCCGCTCAACTGGTTCCGCTGGAGGCGCAATTCTGTGACGTGTCCCCTTGCGTCAACAGTAACGCCGTGCCATTCTCCGACTGGCGCACTGCTCAGCCACTTGCTGTTGTGCTGCCAATTCTCGCCGCCCGTGGCGTTGAACAGGGCGACGAGCGCCTCTCTGTCCTGTGGCACGGCCGCGGTGGTGGGCGTGGCAATGCCGCCGCCGGGGGCGTAGTCCGCTTCCCACTCGAAGCGCTCTGTGTTGAGCCGCTGCACGAGACCGTTCGGACCATTAATCCACGTACGGTAGCCGTCGGTGAACGCGGTCCAGTTGTCGGCTTTGCGCCAGACCAGCAGGCCGCCGGTGGTCTGCTGCAGGCCGTCGCCATTGTCGCCATGGTGCTCAATCTCCAAACACTCGCCGACTATCTCATGCCCAATCAGATCGCGCAGTGTCTTGAAGCCCAGCACGAACTCGCAGTCGGCGGCGAGAACCGCACTCGGCGCGAGCAGCACCATGAGAAGACCGAGTATGAGCCCACTAAGGCGTTTCAACAGACCGACTCCTTTTGCGGCGCGTGGACACCTCCAGCTTGCCACAGCAGCTACGCTCGCGGTGTGCGCCGCAAGCGAATTCGCATGTTGAAAGACCAGTCGTCCCTGGAGAGAGTTTATGTGAAAACTACCTGTACTCTACCACAGGTAAACATTGAACGGCGTGGTTAGAGCGGGAGGAAGTAGTGGATTTAGACGTTTCCCCTCGGTGAGACCTTTGCGTAACTTTGCCGAACACCTGTTACCTGTCAACCCGGTCT
Source organism: Chloroflexota bacterium (assembly GCA_965219505.1). Classification (GTDB taxonomy): domain Bacteria; phylum Chloroflexota; class UBA11872; order VXOZ01; family VXOZ01; genus VXOZ01. The sequence goes on from OZ244775.1 coordinate 931,744, forward strand.
GTACACTCCAGGGAGAGTGGGTCTTCTCGCCTGGAGAAGGGGGGGCTTTTCTCCTACCGGCCTGGGTTGTGCAAGGTGTGGCATAATGGTGGCGCGCACGATACAGGAAATTAGGCGGTCTTCCTCCGGCGCAGAAGACGTCTCTTGGCAGGTTTGGCTGCAATCGCTTTTGAGAGCAAGGCTTTCGCTATCCCAGGTGTGCCCAGCCTTGAGCGCCCGCGGATCCCGCGGCGACCGTGAGACGAACGCAGACGTCCGGCAATGAACAGGTTGACACAACTCGCTGAGCGCATAACGAACGAGCGCGCCGGCGCGATCCGGAGCAAGCGGCAATCCGGGCGCTTGCGACCACCGGCTCGGCGTTGCTGGGCTCCGCGCTGACGACGGCGCTCGGCATCGGCGTGCTGATCACCTCCCCGGTGCTGGCCTCCCAACAATTCGCCATCACGGCGGCAATCACCATCGCCTACTCGCTGGTGTTTTCCATCCAGGTGGTGCCACCCGCAATGACAATCTGGGGATCGTACTAAAACGTGCGGCTGCGCTCGAACTTGCGGCGCATGGCAGCCGATCTCGACTCGGAGATCGAGGCCGTGTATCAGCGCCAAGCGCAGGGACCGTAGGCGGCGTTTCGGATGTTACCAAAGACGGTTACGGTTGATAGGTGGGCCGACTGTGCTATGATCCAATTCGAAAGCGCGAGTTTCTCGCGCGGATCTCGAAAGAGTGTGCAACAAGTGTCTTAGTGGTCAAACCCTCTAGTAATGTTTGGACGAAAGGCTTGTGGAATCGGCTAGATCTCATGGATTTGACCCCTATCGCCCCTAGGACCAGATCACTTAACTCTGTGATGGCAAAGGCAGAGTTCTTGGTGAACGTTCGCATTTGGCCGCTGAAGAGTGAGTTTAGCCCTGACAGGTGGTTATCGAATTTTGATGATTCAGAACGGCCAATAGCAGTGCACCTCTTGGATCAGTTCATGTACTTTGGTGAGGAGCTTCTTGATGCTGCTTTCATAGCCGGTTTTCAGCGAATTAGCATGTCAATGCTAGATCCTCGAAATCCACTACGTCTTTCGGTGGATTGGGATGAGTTTCTATCTTCAACCTTGGTTGCGCCGGTTCAGGGAGAAACAGACAGCGTTGCCGACAGTGGCCAGATATTTGTTCGGAAAGCACGACAGGTTCTCGGTCTGGATGAAGATCAGCTACATGCACCAATGGTAGCCGCTAAGTTGGCCTTGTCATGCGGTAGACCGCTCGTGCTCGTAGATGACTTTGTAGGGACTGGTCAGCAGATGATTAGAATGTGGGAGGTTCTGGGCCTTCAAGAATTAACAGACTACGGGGTGCCAATATTCTACACACCAGCTTTTTCAACTGAATATGGCCGCCAAGCCATCCAAAGAGAGTGCAAGGGACTGAATCTGTCACCTGGACAGATCATTCCCCGCGAGTACTCAGCTGTGGAAGCGAATTCAGTTCTGTGGCCAGCAGGAAAGGGAGAAGAATGCTTAGAAGTCGTAAGGAAGGCTTCGATGAGGGCAGGAATTCCTAATACCAACGGACAATCTGTAGATGACTGGCAGGGGTTTCACAGGCTAGGCTTGGCTATAGCGATGCACGGCTCTGTTCCCGACGCGACACTGCCGTTATTTCGATGGGAAGAAAATGGATGGAAACCGCTAATAAGGAAGAAGTAAGCCTTCACACCCTTTTGTATCAGCTATTCGGTTCAACTCGGGCCGAATGGCTCGGGGAACAACTGTACGCGTTGTTCGCGGAACCTAGTTATTTCCCGGAGCTACTGACTAACAGGCCCTGCTTTCTATTAGGTGGGCGAGGAACGGGAAAGACTACGGCTTTGAAGAGCCTCTCATTTGCCGGCCAATCGGCGTTAAGGCAATCTTCTTCTAATCCAAGGCAATGGCCATTCTTCGGTCTGTATCATCGTGTCGACACAAATCGAGTCACTGCCTTTAGTGGTGATGAATTGAGTGAAGAACGGTGGGCACGGTTGTTCGGCCATTACCTCAATCTGTCCTTCACTTTGAGCCTGATGGACTTCTTGGTGTGGTTTGAGAAGGAAACTGGTATCGAAATTCCAATTTCGACTGAAGAGTTGGAATTAGTAGCTCAAAGTCTAGGAATTACCAGGCCAATTCGCGAAATTCGAACTCTAGCGCAAATGGTCCGCATGACGCTGGTGAAGTTTGAGGCTGCCATCAACAATGTGGCTGACGGATATCCGCAAGATATTTCCATGCTTGGAGCACCCATCGATCTATTGATTGCGGCAGTCAGAGGGCTTCCGGAGTTTGAGGGCAAAACCTTCTTCATACTCATCGACGAGTACGAGAATTATCTCGAATACCAACAACGTGTAGTTAATACGCTGATAAAACATGCCGGCAACGCCTACACCTATAAGGTAGGCGTAAGGCAGCTGGGGTGGAAAGTCAAGACGACTCTAAATATGGATCAACAGCTAATGTATCCGGCAGATTACGCACTCATAGAAATAGAGGATCGACTTAAAGGAGCGTTCTTCCGATCTTTTGCCACAGAGGTTTGCCAGGAAAGGCTTAACCTTATGGCAAAGGAACTAGGCACAAAATCTATCAAGGTGGGTGACCTATTGCCCGGAATGTCTGAGGAAGCCGAGGCCAGCCAACTCGGAGTCGGGTCCGAGATAAGGGCACTGATACGCGATGTAGAGTCAACAGCAATGCAACTCGACAAACTAAGTCAATTGCCTGAACTCCAGACCTATTTCATTCTCTCTTGGGCAAAATCACAAGGAACTACACTGGCTTCCGAATTGTGCGAACTAAGAAAGAATCCAAACAAATGGAACACAAGGTACCAAAACTATAAGCACTCCTTGTTGTATACAATTCGCAGAGGCAGGCGTGGAATCAGAAAACATTACTGTGGCTGGGACACTTTCCTCCTAATTTCAAATAGCAACATAAGGTACGCGCTAGAGCTTGTCTACGAAAGTCTGAAGCAATTTGTCGATGAACAAAGTCAGGAACTTAATTCAATTCCTGCGAGCTCACAGACACAAGCCGCTCAAACCGTTGGCGCACGTGCGCTCAAAGAACTTGAGGGTGTTTCTACGTATGGTGCACAGCTGACCAAATTGGCGCTAGGGCTCGGCCGAGTGTTTAGTGTAATGGCTTCAAACCCTGAAGGTCACACGCCGGAAGTCAACCAATTCTACCTTAAACCTAGTTCAAGCAGTTTTACATGTCGGCAAGAAGGGTTACTTAGCGCCGCGGTAATGCACTTAGCACTTGTCCGGAAGTCCGGGACAAAGCTAATTGAGCAGGCCCAGACGCAGGACTTTGACTATTGGCTTCACCCAGTCTTTGCGCCGTTCTTTGTTTACAGCCACCGTCGAAAGAGGAAGCTGCAACTTGAAATTGATGTCTTAGAAGGCTTAGTCGATCGTCCTCGCCCTACTATTAGGCACATACTTGCAAACAGTGGTCGCTCAATTGAGGAGGAACTGCCTGAGCAGCTTGAAATGTTCGAGGGCTACTATGTCTCCACTTGAGGGGCGGCCACTCTTTACGCGATCGCTATCCGGATGGCAGGAACTGCAATTGAGCCCAGACGCCGTGTACATGTGGGGAGATTCAGTAGAGCCACGATCAAAGCACCCTTCGGAGTGGGAAGCACGTGAATTTCACGCCAGATTTGTAAAGTGCTTGAGTAAAGGTAGCGTGTCTCTTAAGACAGAAGGTTCCATCTCCTTGTCTGTTCAATTGAGAAGTAAAACTCAGATGGAGGAGTTGATAGGGGAAATTGGTGGGGAACTCTATCTGAATATTACTGGGTTGCCTTACCACATATGGGTAGTTATCCTGAAGCACGCAATTCAGCGCGGTGTGAACGTCCATGCTGTTTACGTGGAACCCTTTGCGTATGTACCTAGTGGAGCTAGTGCAGACTCGCTTGTTTTCGATCTAAGTGAGAGGATTTTGGGTATATCAAGTTTGCCTGGGTTTGCGCGTCTTACAGAACCTCTTGAGTCTGACAACGTGTACTTTGTGCCAGTACTTGGATTTGAGGGAGCTCGTTTAGCTTACGCGCTAAACCAAATCGAGATTCCATATGAACGGATACTTCCCATCGTTGGTTCACCGGGATTCAGACCTGATTATCCCTTCCATACCTACCTAGGTAACAGGGGTCCATTCGAAGATAGCCCAATCTGGCAGAATGTCCGATTCGCTACAGCCAATTGTCCGTTTAGTCTTATGTATACCTTGCAAGACATTGCATCTGAATACCCAAATGCGCGACTAAAGGTTGCGCCCTTAGGCACTCGTCCTCACGCACTCGGGGCGGTCATGTTTGCCATTCGAGATCCGGAGCGAATTGAACTAGTCTACGATCACCCACTTCCCAAAGCGAATAGATCAATTGGTTCGGGAATACTACAAGTGTACGAGCTCATCCCACTCTGGGATTATGTTAATTGATGATTTCAATACTCCACCTCACTTAGCGGCAAGGCTAATTGAGGTCGCTGACTATCTATTCATAGGCGAACCAAGAACTATAGCTGACTTCGCAGTTGGTACTGGTGAGCTCTTGGCGGCAGCGAAGCTACGCTGGCCCCACGCGGCCTTTTTTGGATGTGACATCAGTAGCAATAGAGTTGCGAGTCTAGCTGAAGTTAGAACAGATTGGACTTTGGCTCAGTGCAACTTCCTGGAAAACTCTAGTAGGAACTCTCTTACCGAGCTCGAAAATATCAAGGCCAGAGTCGACTTGGCAGTCCTGAACCCTCCTTTCTCGGCTCGTGGTGGCACAAGGGTCGAGGTTCAGCTTAATGGGCTGAGAGTGAGTTGCAGTCCCGCGATGGCCTTCGTTCTGACCGCGTCGCAGTATCTCAGCTCAGATGGCAGTCTTGTGGCTTTCTTGCCTGCAGGGGCGTCCCATTCCGATCGAGACGAAGACGCTAGAATAGCATTGAAGCAGCTAGGAGAATTCCGGGCAATTCGAGAAGAGACAGCGAAGTTTCCCGGAGTAGGTCTCAAGGTAACTATCGCGTATCTCAAACGCGGCCCTACCACCCTGAATTGCGATGAACGGATAGAGCCAGTCTTCAGTGCCACTGAGCCTACAATTAGGCTGCTTCGCGGAACATTACAGACTCACAGATTGCCAATCGCTAAAACACAGGAGAGTGTACCACTAGTACATTCAACCGAGCTACAGCGTTTCCAGTTGCAAGAGCCGTACAAGCAAGTCCCTTTGGGAACCCGCTCGATTACTGGTCCTGCAGTACTGCTACATAGAGTTGGCGCGCCGAGGAAAGACAAGGTAGTCTACGTGCCGAAAGGGCCTCCGTTCGCAATCACCGACTGTATAGTGGCATTGCTCTGCAAAGACGAATACGAGTGTTTGCAGTTACACCGTTCACTCGCCGAGCACTTTACCTTACTGGAGCAGAACTACATCGGGTCTGGTGCTCCTTACATTACGATCAGACGCATTCTGCGGGTATTGCATGCCCTTGGCATTGCTGCTGAAGTCTCTAGCTGGGCTGACCTTTCCTACGATACGAAATGAGCAATTGGCTGCCCAATTGTACTCCAGTTGAATCTGCATTGACATTTACATGTGGGTAGATTAATTGGTCTAGTATGGTTTGGAAGTGGTGGACCGAGGGGGATTTGAACCCCCGACTTCTGCGATGCGAACGCAGCGCTCTCCCACTGAGCTACCGGCCCAAAGTGATGTCTTGCGGGGCAGTTCTAACTTAGCGTAGCAATGCTAGGTTAGCATGCTGGTGCTAGGCAAGCGGAACGATGATGGCGCGCTTGGTGTCGCGGCCGAAGGTCTCGAACCGGACGACGCCATCCACTTTGGCAAAGAGGGTGTGGTCTTTACCGATACCGACGTTCTCACCCGGGCGAATCGGCGTGCCGCGCTGGCGCACCAGAATGTTGCCGGCGCGCACTAATTCCCCGTCGGTGCGCTTGACGCCCAGCCGCCTGCCTGCGCTATCCCGTCCGTTGCGGCTGCTGCCGCCGGCTTTCTTTTGTGCCACTTGCTACTTACTCCTATTTTTCGCTGGAGGGTCGCGGGCGTGACCTGGCGTCCCTCTCGTCTCGGTAGTTGGCTTTACGTGTTAATGGAGTCAATTTCCAGAATAGTGCGCGTATGCCGGTGACCGGAAAGGTGCCGATATCGGTTCTTCCGCTTGTACTTGAGAACGAGCACCTTGCTGTCTTTTTCTTCACCGATCACGTTGGCGCGAATGTTGGCTCCGGCAATTGCCGGTGTACCTACGGTTACGCCATCATCGGTGGAGGTAAGAAGCACGGAATCCAGCCTGATTTCGCTGCCTGATTCTGCCTCTAGTCTTTCAACTGCGATACGGTCTCCGGGGCTGACGCGATATTGCTTCCCGGCGATTTCGACGACTGCGAACACGATTTTCCTCATCAATCTCTATGCTTGTCTTTGCCAGCGAACTAAGAGCAGGGTTCTGAGCGCACTCACCCAAGGGTCCGTGCTGCCCTGCATTGCTTAGGATAGCAATGGCGAGGCGGGAGAGTCAACACAGTCTACCCAACGGGCTACGGGGCAGGACGGTGCAGTCGCACTAACTTCAGCGCTCCGAGCAGGTCTTTACGGCGCTGCTAAAGGGGACATTCCACATGTATTACGACGATGTCGGAAGCGTGTGATAGAGCGACTGGAGCTTCTGAGGGTTGAGCGTTACGCCGAGGCCGGGGCCGGATGGAACGCGTAAGTAGCCGTTGTCCCACTCCCAGGGCTCGTGAAGCACGTCATCGGTGTACATGAGCGGCCCGATGAGGTCCGAGGGCCAGTCCACGCGCCACGATGAAGCGGCGAGCGCCAGTTGCGCCGCCGTGCCTACGCCTAGCTCCACGGTGCTGCCAAGCAGCGCGTGCAAGCCGGCGGCTTCCGCAATTGCGATAACCTTTTTTGCGCGGTAGATTCCGCCGCAGCCTACGGTGGAAACGTTGAAGACATCCACCGCTTCATGGCGGACGAGTTCGAGGGCGTACTCCTGCGTGCTAACGTGCTCCAGGATCGGCGTGTCAATCGCCTTACGCACGCGCGCCATGCCGGAAACGTCGTTCTTATCGATGGGCGTCTCTATGCCGGCCAGGTTGTACTTTTCAAGACGGCGCATGCATGCAATCGCTTCATTGACATCCCAAGCCGCGTTGGCGTCTAGCTTGAGGTTCAAATCGTTGCCGCCGATCTCGCGAAACAGCTTGATGCGTGCTTCATCCATGTCAATGTTGCGGCCGACTTTGAACTTGAACGCGTCAAAGCCTTGCTCCAACTTTTCCTCGATTTCGGGAACCATAGCTTCCGGTTCACGGATATACGCAACCCACGAGACCCAAACGCTCTTACGCAAGTGACCGCCGGCCAAAGAAGTAGCGGACGTGCCGTAGGCCTTGCCCAATATGTCATAGCAGGCGGTGTCTATCGCGCAGTTCACGAGTCCGCCTTGGTACACTTCCAAAGAGAGTCGTTCCATATCGCTTGGGTCCCGGCCAACGAGCTGCGAACGCAGTTTACCGGCTACGTTTTCTATCTCCATTGGCGACCCGTCAACCAGACGCGCGCCGGGATCGATATCGGAAATCTCACCGATGCCTATAATGCCGGCATCGGTCTCTACTTCCAGGATGTAGAAGTAGGACAGTTCCACGGGTGCGGCGTCAGGATTCTTCCGGCCTTCTTGGCCGCCGGAGGTCAGTGTGGCATATTGCCGAGCTACGGCAACGGGATGGAGCCTAAGGTCTACGATCTTCACGCAACTTCCTCCTATAGCTATTCGTTCCCTTCAAGCCAGATGGGATTGCTCCACGCGCGTCGTCCTTGAAAGTCAACGCATTCCAGGCGCACGTACGTGTGTTCGTTCCGCAGGGAGTAATGGGCCGAGGTAATCGGATCGCCCTGCGGTGAGCGAATGGACAATCCATGCGAGCGTTCGGACATAAAGGCGATTGTGCGGACCGGTGACGTCTTGGCCGAGGCCACACCGTCTTCGAGGCGAAAATCGTAGATCTCCGGCCCTTGGGATGCGTAGAAGTCTCCAACTGCGACTGCGTCCAAGATGTCTCGAGGCGTGCATGAAGCGGCTTTCGCCATGACCCATCCGCCGCCGGCATCGGGTAACTTCCAGTGCGTGTCGTCTACGGCCAGACCAAAGAACGGTCGCTTGCGATCAAGCAGCCCATCCCACAGATACGTACTATCGCCTTTGCTGATGCTGACTTGCGTACCGTAATTGAAGACTTCGAGGCCGGTAGCGCCTTCAAGGTGTGAAAGGTCGGTGGTGACGTGTCCCAGCCAGTAAGGATGGGCCAGCACCGCCAGTCCACCATCCGCGCGAATTGCGTCAATTGCGCCTTGGGCGTCGAGGTCTGGCGGTTGTACGAGCATGTTGTTCAAGCCGATACCGACGATATGGTAGCCACCGCCTGCCCGCGCATCATCGCCATTGAGTTCCATACCCGGGATAAGCACGGGGCTGCGCGTCGGCGGCTCCTCAAAGAGCGTGAGGGTACGATGGTCGGTTATGGAAAGAAAGTCGTAGCCCATTGTCCAATACCACAAACACACCAATTCTGGAGGATAGAGGCCGTCAGAATTCGTGGAGTGGGTGTGGAGGTTCCCCTTATACCAGTTTCCCGGCTTTTGAAAGACAGTCATTGGCTCAGATGCTCGCTTTCTCTTCGCTAAAAAGACGGACGCAGAGTCGAAGTTTACTGTACCCATCTTACCGCATTACAGTGTAGGCTAACGCACTGAGACCGGGCACGGTGTGCGGTCTACCGGAAACCGCGATGTATGGCGATGCATTTCTTCGGTGGCCGGAAGGGGAATCGCTTTGGAATTCTACAATACGCGGAACTCCGCTAAAGCGTCCTCATTGAGCGTTATGCCAAAACCCGGTCTATCGGGCGGCGCGAGCATCCCATCGGTGTCCAGCATGAGCGATTCTTTGAAAGTCTTGCCCCACATAGGGTCCACAGTATCGCGGTAATACTCGAGGATAAGGCCATTGGGAATGCCGGTAACCAGGTGCACATGAATGTCCTGCGAACCATGGGGAGCGATGACGAGATCATGTGAAGCGGCTAACGCGGCGATGCGGCGAAACTCCGTAACGCCGCCGCAGATATTGGCATCGGCATTGAGGATGGCGGCCGCCTGGTGTTGAATCAGGTCGCGGAACCCGTAGCGCGTATATTCATTCTCACCGGTCGCGATGGGAATCGAGGTCGCTTGGGCCACGCGGGCACAGCCTGCATAGTCGTCCGAACCCACCGGCTCCTCAAACCAGTAGATATCGTATTTCTCCATTTGTGCTGCAATGCGGATGGCTTCGTGGGCAGAATACGCATTGTTGGCGTCCACCATCACTTCCACGTCCGGCCCAACCGTCTCACGCACTACGCGCACTCGTTCCACGTCTTCACGAATCGGCGCGCCGCCAATCTTCATCTTAACTGCTCGCGCGCCCATGCGAAGGTTCTCCTCCATCTCATCCGCCAACTCTCTGAGGCCCTTGCCCTCCTCGTAGTAGCCGCCGGCGATGTAGACCGGGATGCGCTCCGCAAAGCCGCCAAGCAATTGGTGCACGGATTTGTCTGTCGCTTTGCCGATCAGGTCCCACAGGGCGATGTCCAGGCTTGAGATTGTGCGCGTTTCTGTGCCGCGTCTCCCCACAAGCTTCGGCACCCAAAGGGCATGCCAGAGACGCTCCACGTTGAACGGGTCTTCGCCGATAAGGAGAGGCTTGAACTGTTCCAGGAGAGAGGGATTGACACCGCCCAAACCTACACCGATGAGGCCGGCATCAGTCTCTATTTCCACTACGGACAGCGTGACGTCGGTGTACGTGAACATGCCGTTGCGGATGGGTTTCCGGCGGGGCCAACGGTAAAGACGATGCGTGATGTCAGTAATTGTCATGTTTTACCCTTTGTCTCATTCTATGTTTTCCTACCCTATAGAGTTTTCCGGAGGTGCCAAGGCTGTCCTTAATTCTAGGATTGGCGGCGCTAGTAGGCCGGTTGTCTGAAGACGGCGATAAGCGTGCGCAGGAGAATGCGTATGTCGAAGTAAATCGACCAATTCTCGATGTAATAGAGGTCGTACTGCGTGCGTTGAACGATAGGCACGTCGCCGCGCAGGCCATTGACTTGCGCCCAGCCGGTCATCCCAGCCTTTTCGCGGTGCCGATCCATGTAGCGTGGGATTTCCGCGCTGAATCGCTTGACATACTGCGGCTGTTCCGCACGGGGACCAACCAGACTCATGTGGCCGATGAGGACGTTTAAAAGGTTGGGCAGTTCATCTATGGAAAACCGCCGCAGAAACTTGCCCAAGCGGGTGCGTCGCGGGTCATCTGGTACGGTCCAGTCGCGGCTGTCTTGGCCGGCGACATCTGCTGCCATCGTACGGAACTTGATGATTGGAAACGCTTTGCCGTCGCGCCCTACACGCTCCTGGATGAAGAAGGCGGGACCGGCCGAGTCTAGACGAATAAAGAGAGCGACGAGCAACAGCGGGCCGGAGAGAATGACCAACGTGATGGCGGCGACCACAAGGTCCATCGAGCGTTTGGCTACGCGGTGCCAAACGGCGAGACGGGGTTCTTTTACGGTTAGCAGGGGCAGGCCGGAGATCTCGTCGACTTGGACGGTTGTAACCAGGAATTGAAAGAGATCCGGATGCACCCGTATGTGCACATTCTCCGTGGGGCACAGGTCAAGAATGCGCAGCAGTTCCTCCGTATTGAGTGCAGGTAAGGTGATGATGATTTCCTTCACGTCATACTGCGAGATGACGATCGGGAGCAGTTCAACTTCGCCAAGCAAGGGGTAGCCGAGGCGACGCACGTTCTCGTCTGGGTAGTCATCCAAAATGCCGACTACTTCGTAGCCGAGTTGCTGTAGGCGCGGGAGATGCACGTGCACGATCTCGCTGCCAACACCGTGTCCCACGATTAGGGTGGGCACGGTCCCCATGTTTCGTTGGTGCAGCACGCCGCGAGCTAACGACAAGATTGTTCGCTCAATGGTAAGGAACAAGATGCTCAGAATTGCCGCATAGCCAATGAGCAGACGGGAATATTCGAATCCTTCGCGCCAGAGTAACGTTGAGAATCCAACTGTAAGAATTGTGCCCAGAACGACTGCAGAGAAGATTCTAAGCGGAAATTCTTCTGCAGGCACGTGCCGCTGCGGACGATAGAGACCATTAGTCATCATCGTGCCCATGTATACCACGGTTAGGAGAAACCACAGACGGTAATACATCTGAAGGGTATGGACTTCTTCCGGAGGCGGCCATCCTAACGTGAAGCGCATGTAATGGGAACAAAGTACGGCAAGGCCAATCGCCAATGCGTCGAATATTAGCCACAGCGGCACAAAGATGAGTCTCAAGTCTCCCTTGAATGTCATGTTCCCCTTCCTGCTAGAGTGCTGAGAGCCGCGGGGGGTGTTGGGAATCTTGTCGTGCCCAGACTCGGAGCATTGCTGCGACAAAGAGGGTCCAAATTGCAATTATTACGAGGACATTCAAAACAGTTGGGTTATGCGGCGCTTGGTGCTTGGCATAGAATAAGTGCATTGAGCGGAAAAACTCAAATGTCATGCGACCCGGTCGTTGACGGGAGCTTTCGCCTTTCAAGTGGCGCACTGCGACTGCCGGCCAATACCATACTTGCCATCCAGCTTGCTTTATGCGGTAACAGAGGTCAAGGTCTTCGCCGTACATAAAAAACGTATCATCCAGCGGGCCTGCCTCAACCAGCGCGTCGCGGCGAATGAACATAAAGGCGCCTACCACGGCATCCAAGGGATAACATAGATTTGGATCGAGATAGGTGAGGTTGTATCCGGCGGTCATGCGAGACTTTGGAAATCTCTTCGCGAGACCGCATGCTTTCATAACCGTGTTCCAGGGTGTCGGAAACGACCGGCGGCAGGCCAGGTCCAAGCTCCCATCGGCGCGTACGAGCTTTGGTCCGACAATGCCCCACTGCGGGTTTTTCTCCATGACGGCGTGCAATCGTGAGAGTGCAGTAGGCGGTAATTCAGTATCCGGATTCAGCAGGAGGATGTAGCGGCCGCGTGCTCGGGCGAGCGCAAGGTTGTTTCCCGCCGCAAAGCCGATGTGCGGCGATCCCAGGATGCGTTGTGCTGCAGGAAATTTGTCTTCCACCATCAAGAGTGACTCGTCAGTGCCGTTGTCCACGACGAATACCTCACATTGATCCGCAAAGTCACTGGCATAGATCGAAGCAAGGCACGTGCGCAGCAGTGCCAACACGTTGTGGGTGACAACAATGATGGATAGCTCGATAGGGGCCGGACTCATAAGTTTCGCTGTCTTCGACGAAGTCGCCATCGCCACCAGACTCCGACTGGGTAACCAAGCATCTTGGCAATGTCGCCCACTACGCGTATAAGCAAGATACTACCCAGCGAAAAGATGAGACTCTTTTTGTTGCTTGACGTGGGCTCTGTTAGCACTCGAAGGAGCGGTTTGCGAATGCCTGCTACAGCCGCCAATGCGAGCACGGCCCACCACAGAGGATTCCGACCACCGCGCCAAAGTAAGACGGTCCCGAGAGCGTAGGCAGTGTAACGAAGGGCATGGCGGCCCGGCCACAGATTCGCTTTGCCGTCTCCCCGGGCATAGCGATAGTACTGCAAGAAGAACGCTCGCAAGTGCGGGCGCGGACAAAAGCGCACGCTCGCCGCCGGCTGAAAGATAACATGTGCGCCAACTGCTCTGCAGTTGAGATCGAAAACCACGTCTTCGCAATAGTCGAGCCACTCTGGATAGCCTCCCACCTTTCCCCACAGTTCACGGCGAAAAGCCACAGTGCGGCTTGATGCAAGGTAGGAATCTTCACGTACCTCGCTCACCAGAGGAAGCGTCGTCGCGGCCAGGAGTTCTTCGAAGCGTGTATGGGGGTCCGGGCGCGAATAGCCGCTAACCATGTCTACCTCCGGCCGGATCTCCAGCGGACGCACCAACTCGGCCAGCCAGTAGGTAGGAAGAGAGACGCCGACATCGGTGACGGCAATGACGTCGCCGGTCGCGGCACGAATAGCGGCGTTGCGCCCTTCCGCGATGTTGGCGCGAGGCAACTCCAGCAGCGAGACGTGCCGGCGCGCTGCCGAAAACCCCCGTAAGAGTGATATCGTACCGTCGGTAGACCCGCCGTCAGCGATGACGATCTCGTCCGGTGGGCGCTCCTGCTCTTCGAGCGATCTCAGTAGCGCTGGCAGAGCTGCTTCCTCGTTCCATACCGTGAATATGAGTGAGACTTTAGGCGTACGCATGGCGTGACTCAAGCAGGCGCCCATAAAACTCGAGCAGGCGAGGTGTGAAACGGCGCCAATCGTAGAGTTCTTCCGCAAGTCGCCTGGCTGCCTGGCCTTGCTCTTGCGCCAAGAGGCGATCGCGCAATAGATCGACCACATGCCCGGCAAATTCCTCCGGTGTGTCGCCAATGCGCACGTGCTCGTTGGGCGTAGCTGCAATGCCCTCGATGCCGATGTTCGTAGTCACAACCGGCGTCGACCATAGAAATGACTCGAGTATCTTCACACGCATACCGCTTCCCGCCTGAATAGGTACCACCGAGACCCACGCGCTGCCGAGGGCTTGTGCAAACTCTCTGTCATCCAGGTAGCCCAGCGACTGTATCCCCGGCTGGCGGAGCCAGCGCTGGTCTAGACTTGCACCGGATCCGGCAACGATGAATTCCACAGTTGGCACTTCATTGCGAATGAGCGGCCAGACTCGTGTGCAGAACCATCGTAAGCCGTCCCGATTCGGTCGATAGTCCAGCTTGCCCGCAAAGAATAGGCGCGGAGTAGGCGCGAGGGGTACTCCCTGGGTGCCTTGCTCCTCAGGTTCAACGCCGATAGGAATGACCGTGTGCGGCTTGCCGCCGGAGAGGGGCTCGAGGAAGCTTTCATCAACTTCAGAGACGGTTATCCAACCGTCGCTCGAGGCTAGCGCATTCGACTCATACTGTCGCAGTCGACGGGCTTGAACACGGGAGTACCAATGTCCCACCATCTGCGAGGTGGCGGCGAGACGTTCTTGCAGGAGGTATTCCACGTTGTATTCGTCGAGTACGAGCAGGCTGTTAGGATTTCCTTCCCTTGCCAGCGGCAGGTACAGGGCCATTTCCAGGCCTCCGAATTGAATGAGATCGAAGTGCTGATGTGCCAGAATGAAACGCAAGCGCTCCGCGAAAGCCTCGCTTCGGAGCCGGAGCGCGAGGTCCGGCTCCGAACTCCGCAAAAGGTGAAAAATGCGGTCGCGAAGAGTCGGCTGGGGCCGTGCTACCCATCCTGCCCAACTGCAAATCTCGTTTAGTGTTGTCAGATCAGTTTCGGCATCGCCAAAGCACAGCACATAAACCTGATGTTGCATGGCAGCGCCGGCGATGAGTTGATAGTTGCGGATAGCCGGGCCGGCGTGGGGCGGCCAGGGCGGTTGCGGTGTGAGGAAGAGGACTCGCATTAGTGTGGTCCTGCAGCCTCGCGATACACGGCTAGCGTCTGCTCAGCCGCAGTGCGCCACGAGAACTGCTTCACTCGGGCGTGCCCTTTGGCGATCATACCTTCGTGTTGCCGAGAGTCATCCATGAGAGACTTGACGCCATCCGCAATCGCTACGGCGGAGTTCGGATCTACGAGGATGGCGGCATCGCCAGCAACTTCAGCCATGCTGCCGAGGTTTGAGGTAACAACGGGGCAGCCGCACGCCATTGCCTCAAGAATGGGCAATCCAAATCCTTCGTAGAGAGATGGGAACAAGAGACAGACGGCGCCGGAATAAAGCATCGGTAGATCTGCTTCGCTCACGAAACCGAGAAATGTGACCTGGTCCTCAAGACGATGCTCTTGGACTGCTTCAATGACTCTGTCGTATTGGTAGCCCCGGCCGCCTGCAAGAACGAGGTGAGGACGGTCTCTGCGAGGCAGCAATGCATACGCCTCAATCACACGTTCTAAATTCTTGCGTGCTTCAATGGTGCCGACCACGAGAATATATGAATCTGGAATATCAAGACGACTTCTGACGCTTTCGCAACTGGACTTTGTGCGCGCAAAATAGGCTGGGTCCACCGCCTCGCAGATGGTGACAACCTTTTCCGGCGCGATGGAGATACGGTTGAGGACTTCGTGCCGGGTAAAATTCGATACCGTGATCACTTTGGCTGCGTGACGTAGAGTGCGAAAAACCTGGGTGTAGTAGAGAAGACTGGCAGAATCGTAGGCTTCCGGATGCGCCAAGAAGGAGAGATCATGAATGGTTACCACGCTCTCCCACCCCGTCCGGTTCGGTGCCACGTGGTCTAGGCTATGAAGCACGTCTAGCCTCTTCGGTGCAATTTCCGCAGCCAAGAACCACCGCTCCCAGGGATGGTGGGCGGGGGTTGCGACCCTGCGGCAGTGAATCGCGGGCGCTCGTAGAAGTGCTTCGCGCTCCCGTCTACTTTGGAGCAGGACCAATTCCAAATCGGCGGGGGCGGATTCCGGAATCTCCCGAATCAGGTTGCGAATGTAGCGGCCGATTCCTGTGCGATTGTAGTAGTGGAGGCGACAATCAATGCCGATCTTCATGTGTTGTTGCCGGACTCACGTGAAAATCCACTTGATCCAACTTACATAGGGTCCTCGTGGAAGGGTAGGCCTTTGAAACAATCATAGCATCACAAGGGAGTCTTCAGTAGAGTGTTTGGTGTTTTGCCGAACCCAAGCGGCAGCAACGCCAAGCCCGGCAACTAGCCAGAAGAGTGTTGCCATGTGTGGATAGACGACGAAGTGTTGGTCGAACAGTCCGGTTACGAGCGCGCCCAGCAGGCCTGCGAGGGCGCCGAGCGCCACCCATTCACGTTCCGGTGTCAAACCTCTACGCCATCCTCGCCATATGCTCCAGAGCGCCGCCCCAACTGCCAGGCTGAAGGCGGCAAGGGTGACCAATCCACCCAATTCGGCCAGTTGTAAGTAAATGCTCGATACACCGACGAACGTGTCGATGGTGGGGGGCGGCCCAAATCCCACGCCAAGCAAAGGGTGATCTTGAATGAGGTTAACTGACTTAGAATACTCATCCAAACGCATTGCTGCCGCTCGATCCTGAGCAAGCAGCCCCGACAAGAGATGCAAGAGCATGGCACGGGTTTGCGGCAGGGCGGCAATCGTTAGACCGCCGAGGGGGTAAAGCCATAGCAACGACCGGTACCGGAGGACCGTGAGAACCACAATTGCCGCGCCACTCCCAAGGAGAGCGGCACGCGAACGCGTGAGTAATAGACACAGTAGCAAGAGACCAAGCACACCAAGCAGCCACCATCTTCGTGGGTGGCTGGCCCATAACGCGACGCTAAAGGCGATGGCGAATACCAGGGCACCGCCGAGCATATTAGGATCGATGCTCGTTCCCGTTGCGCGCAGTAAGGGGGTGTCGGCAATATAGCGCAGCACGCCGCCACCTACCGGATAGCCAAGCCGCCCCAACTGAGAGAGAAATTTGATCGAATAGGCTGCCGGAATGAAGTAAAGCACAACGCCTATCAAGGCCTGGCCGGCCGCGAATACAAGAAACCACGCGGCCGTGCGCCGAACTGCGTGCTCGGTTTGCAGCCAGGTGACGAGCATGACGAACATGAAGGCGCTCGAAGCTAGTTTAATTGAATGCGTGATTGCATCTTCAGACATACCAAAGCGCAGACCGTTGCCTGCAGCAACTAACAAGAGGAGGGCGTAAAGCGCCACAGCGACAACCGATACGCGGCTCGGGAGGCGCAGGCGGTGTGTGCACACTTGCCACGCGAACAGAAAGAGCAGCGCGCCGGTCGCAAGGTCAAGGAAACTGAAGCGAAACCCAATGCGGAACGGCAGGGTGCCGAAAGGCAGCAACCAAATGACTGCCGTTAACCCGATGACTGCAAGGCCCGGGGAGAAGGCAACTGCAACGCTCCCAATTAGCCCCGCCAGGAGGAAGAGAAGTGTAAACGGCGAGTAGTTCACCGCTCCCCAGCCGATAGCGATGCCCAGCAGAATTGCAATGAGGAGAAAGAGAACCGTCCAAGAGGTACGGGCCAAAGAATCGCTACGCAGGAGACCGGCCGGTAGTCCCAAGCTCATTGTTGGCTCTCTTCTCTCATGCGGCTCGTGTTACCTGTGCCTCTAGAGATTGACAGTTTTCCGTGTCTGATTGACGTGGACTTGGCCAGCTGTCTGGCGACAACGTGAAGCGTTGTACAGAGTGCTGGGCACAGACTTGCAGAGAATTAATGTTAGACGATCACAGAGATCGTCCCTGCGCAATTGTGGCCGAAAACCCTCTACGTGGGTAGTTGGGGCGAGCATTGTATAAGGTCGACCGTTTACTTTGGGATTCGCAGGCTTTGGTGCTGATTGTTAGGGCTGTTCTTCTCCGTTCGCACCGGCACGGTGCTCTTCAGCAGTTATAAACTTACCACCGACGATGTGTCTGCTCTGCTCTTTGTACGAAGTGCTGTAGTGAATCTCGATGCGCATTTGCTGGAAACACGTGTCGCTACGGCCCATGACATCTTTGAAGAGGCTATATCCGACTGGAGCATCGCTGTTGCCGGATTCTTCGTATTCTTCCACAAGGTCATATCCCTTGCGCGCCATCACAGCAACGGTCTCGCCACATTTATTGCAGCGTACGTAGTACCAAAATAAATTTGGATCGGCGTCCGTGACGAATTTACGGTCGTCGCTTGATTCGGAGAAAAAGCGCTTAAAGAACTTCATTGGCGATTCCACTCCCTATTGTTGCGTTGAGTTGGAAACAAACCGAAAGCGTGTTGCCTCCCTTGACTACTATTGTACGAATTCTGCCCGGACGAAGATGGCGCGGCCAGTTCTTGGGTTTAGGGGCAGCGTGAGGCAGACCGAGTGCTGTTGAGCAGGACTACTTTTTTTCTCGACCGGTTCCCGTCGTCTTTCGAGCACTCCCTGCCATGCCTTTTGCGATCACAAAGTTGCTCTTCTTGGAACCGGCTGCACAGTTCCTAATCTAACCCCATTTATCAGGCGGTTTCTCCTAAATGCACCCTTCACGTGCCGAGCGTAATCGGGCAAGGCCTAGGCTGTCTATTGATCGAGCGGCAATATCCACGGGCCCATTAGCTTCTCTATCTTTGATAAGTCAGCCGCAATTCCCCCCTGGACTTCGCGGCGTTTGCGTAGTGCGGAGGGGATTAGAACCAGACCGGCAAGCTGTCCGCGCAATCGCGCGCGCGCCGCTTCGCCTCGAAAGCTGCGTAAGGCCTCGACGGCAATGGCTAACTGCTGTCCAATTATTCGTCTCCAGTATCGCCGCCAGAAAGGCCCGGGGACGTCTTTCACCGCGACAGTTATGAAGTTTCGCCCGCAATAGTAACTGGCAAGCGCCCCTCCACCGGTGGCAGAGACATGGTGGAATACTTGGGCTTCGGGAACATAGAGACACCGATAGCCACGGAGATTGGCCCGCCAGCTCAAATCAACGTCTTCGCAGTAGGACACAAGGTCTTCGTCGAAGAAGCCTATGGCTTCCAAAAGGCTCCGGCGGTAGGCGCAGGCCGCACCCTGTGCACCGAACACCCAACCGCGTTTGCTAAAGGCAGGGCCGTCCTGCTGCCAGACCCCGCGGTTTCCCGGCATGCCATCGCAGCCATAATAGTCTCCCGCAGAGTGCAAGCGCCCGCGATCCTGATGGAGGAGGATCTTGCAGGCAAAAGACGCCGCATCAGGGTGGCCGATTGCGGCAGCCACAAGCTCTTCAAGCCAAGTCGGGGCCGCTTCCGTGTCGTTGTTTAGCAGGACAATCAAGTTTCCTGCAGCTACGTCGAACGCCGCTTTCACGCCGCGAGCAAAGCCAAGGTTCCGGTCGAGAGCCACGACACGGACCCACGGGTACTCTTGCTGCAGCATGTCTCTTGTACCGTCGACAGACCCATTCTCTGCCACTATTACTTCAAAGTCTCGGTAGGTCTGTTGAGCAAGAGAGTCTAGGCAGGGCCGCAGCAAGTCTTTGCCGTTCCAGGTCGGAATGAGGACACTCACGGACAGAGGGGCGTCGAATGCTACTTCCGCGCGAGTTTCCGGTTTGTCTCTCGTGTCTTCGAACATCGCATCAAGAACCTCGTGGCAGAGCGTTTACGGAATAGGGGAGGCTAGGAACCAAATTCGGCACATGGGCAACGGCGTGCTTGCGTTGCCGGGCGAGCGGCTGAAAGTTACAAGACAGACACTCATTTGGTCATCCACAGTGTCTGTGCTCCCGCTGACATTCTACTTGCTGAGAATCTGACGCGTACAGCCATCGGTACTATTGTCCGACTGGCAAAATTGCCAGCGAATCTCTGCGTTCAACCAGGTCTTCGAGGTATTTTTCTTGAATTTTGGGTAATTTCTACCGTAAGAGTAGTGAATTAACGAAACCTTATGCTATAGTAGATTGGTAAATTGACTTGTAACTACCCTCTAGTTCAAGTCAATTATAGCATCGCTGCTGGCAATCGTTGCTCCCACCTGCAATTCCCCGGGGAGTAGTGTGTCTGTGGCAAGTTCTTCCACTATTTGGCATGCGCGCCATGCTGATTCTTGTAACCCTGTGTGTCGTACATACCTGTCTGTGTGAGGCCAAGATACATGTCACAAGTCATAAGCACTGACCGAATCCGTTTCAAGCGCTATTGGGAGCAGCAGGCAATTCAATGCGCCGCTCACCAGCGGTGGGCTGAAGCCGAGAAGATCAATCGCTCGATCGTGAAGCTCTGCCCGGAAGATGTAGATGCACACAATCGTCTCGGCAAGGCTCTCTGGGAGATGGGATCATTGCGGGAAGCGAAAGATGTCTACCGGCGGGCGTTGGAACTTGATCCTGTAAACGCGATTGCCGGGCGAAATCTGGAAAGGCTCCGGTCCTCACTGTGCACTATCCCTGAGATTGCAAGCGCTGGCGACATACCTCGTGTCCCTGCGGACATTTTCATTGCAGAATCTGGCAAGACTACAATAGTCAAATTGCTTCCGCTACCTAGAAGGCCGAGTAGTGCGCTGCCCTTGCCTGGAGACCCGTTGCGTCTCCAACAACACGGTAGCATCATTCGGGTATTAAGCCGTAGTGGAGTACCTCTGGGGCAATTGGGCGCTGCGCTTTCGCAGCGGCTTGCCTTCTTGATCGAATCTGGTAATTGCTTTGCTACCGCGGTGGTGGGTATACAGAACGGTGACATTTACATCGTGATCAAGGAGATATATCAGCACCCTAGCCTGGCTGGGCAGCACTCATTCCCGAGTCAGAGTCGGGCGCAGAGCGGAAGATTGGCTTTCGTTCGACATTCGGCAGTCTCATTAGATAGCGATACGGCGGATGATTTCGGCGATTCTGATGATTGGGCTGACCTCGAAAAGGAAGCGGTCGATCATGACGATTTGAGGATGGAGGACGGCTTCTAGGGTTTGGCACTTCGCTTAGTGTTGTCAAATGGGTTCCCGCTATGATCCGACCTCTGCAAGTTTCGAGAGCGTTAGCTCTATGGTCACTGATTACTCTCTTTTTTCTCGGTTGCAGTTCCCTTCCCTCACCGTCTCCCCCCGTCCACACGCCTGAGGAAGTTGCACGCCAGTCGGATGGGCGCGTCGAGCAAATCTCGCGCGATGCCATTTCCATTGTCCGACGCCTCAACATCAACAATCTGGCGTTCTTGCGCCAATCGCTAACCCCGGTCAAGTATCGTGTAGCTCTTGACTTTCTTATTCCTGAGATTCAGTTGTTGGCCCAGCAAGTCGTCGAGGTCAGTGCAGATGGCACCCTGGAAGATTCAGTTGGCTTGCTGGATGCTGTTGATCCTCTTGCGCGCGCAGCAGCGGAGTTTCGCCGCTACGTCGATACGGAGCAGGATGCCGCATTGGCGGAGGCGTATTCCCAGCTCTCCGAGGCGCATTTTCAACTGGAGTTCTTCCTCGCCAATACTACCTTGAAGGAAGGCCCAACGCTGCAAGACCTCCTACTTCAGGCGGGACGCATCGAGATATCAGCGGAGCCAACGGCAGCATCTCGCGTAGTGTTGGGACCCTTTTCAAGCCTTGAGGAGGCCCAGAGGGTGCAAGAGGCGGCGGCATCGTATGGCGCCGTGATCAGGAAGGACGATTTGCCCACAGTCTGGCTGGGACCGTTTCGCATTGCGGCAGAAGCGCAGGCGGTCGCAGCGCAGTGGCGGGAGTTAAGAGTCTCGGCAGCCGTGCATGAAGATACGGTGTACGAATTTCGTGCTGTCGAGGTGTCGCCGGTGCAGGGCCGAACGTGGCGTGAATTAGCCTGGTTTCACGACATGGAATTTCCGGCGCATTTCATCGCAGTGTCTCCTGAAGGAAATGTCATCCTTGCTGGCGATACAAGTGGTGCGATCCAGCGCCGAACAGGGCACGGTGAACACGTGTGGACACAATCTTTCTTGCTACCGACGTATGCGCTGGCAGTAACCCGCGAAGGAGAGGGCATCTTTGCGGCAGGAATTGGCGCACAGGCAGTCAGCGGAGTAGGTGCAGTAAATTGGCGCGATCCCCTAGACGCCTTTGACGTTATTCTTGAGAAAGCTGAGATCAGCCATGGCGGGCAATTCATGGTTGCTGCCACGTCGAATGCGGAAGGCACGGGACAGGCTTTCGGCTTCCACCAGTCCGGCCTAGCGTGGGTAACACCGCCGTCGCTTGGCGTGAATAGTTCACACCTCTCTTCAGACGGTACGCGCATTGCGCTGGGAGCAGTTGGCGAAGGTAGGTTTCACGTTATTGTGCTCAATGAACGTGGCGAGAAGATAATGGGCTCAGATTTCATTGAGTCGATTGTAAGTGTCGCACTTGCCAATCTCAATCAAAAGCTCGTTGTCCTCACCGAAAGGCACGTGAGCCAATTTGACATAGCATCGCAGCACGTTGAATGGCAGGCGTCGGCCCGCGGGCGCACTTTGGCGGTGTCCCAACCCGGTGACATCATCTACGTCGGCGGTGTGCAAGGCATAACGGCTTTCGACCAGAATGGCCGTCAATTGTGGGCGCAAGACGCCATGCCCGTGTCCCAGATTGTGGCCAACTTCGATTATCTTATCGGTCTGTCGGAGAACATTCGTCTGGTTGTAGTCAAGTACGACGGCAGCATCCTCGGGACAGTGAGTCCATTGGTGCCGATACGTGACTTTGCCGTTGCCACGGACGGCAATCTCCTGGTCGTGCTTGACGAGGAAAACCGACTCTCTGCCTGGCGTTTACCGCCTCCTGACCTATAGCGGCCGGAGCGTTCGTGTAGTCGGTTGCAAGGTCGTACTATCGTCGTGCTCTCCGCTCGAATCTCACCCCCGCGACCGGTAATGTGCAGTGATGAACAGGCCCTCCACTTTCTTGATGGTGAGCTGTTCCGCGAACGGTTCCAGAACACGGGCGAGCCCCTTGGCGCCGTAGTAGACTTTCAGTGCGGGGTGGAGGGATCCATCTCGTAGGGGTCGCCGTTGAATTTCGGTCTCAACGTGGTCAAGCGACGGTAGGCTTGAATCGAAAATGCAAACGCTTCCGCCGGGGCGTACCACGCGCCTCACTTCGCTGAGGAAGGGAGAGACGTCATCGTGCGGTACGTGACTGAAGAAGAAGCCGAAAAAGCATCCGTCAACGGAATTGTCGGCAAACGGCAACGCATAGGCGCTAGCGCGCGCGAGCGTGGCATGGGTGTTGTTAAGGGTTAGGCGCTTGCGGCACTCTGCTAACATGTGCGGGCCGTAGTCAAGCGCGACAACCTCCCGACCGGTTTGGGCCAGAAGCGAAGTCCACCAGCCGATGCCGCAGGCGACTTCCAAGATGCGCCCTTCTCCAAATGCAGCCAACTCCTCCTCAAGTTGCCGCAAACCACTGAGGAAGGGCTCGTTTGTTTCCGGTCGGTTGTAAAGCCCGGTACGGAGAAACCAGTCTACGTATTCTCCGGCGCGCTGGTCGTAATAGACCTGCATAGACCGTTTGAGAGTTTCGTTGTCGACCTCTTCTTCCCAGGGCGCATAGTCGAAGCCAGTGCTCTTTCCTGTAGGTGGGTGCTTAGACATGGGGGAGTGGGTTTTCCGCTAGCTCGTTCTCCGCTTCGGATAGGTCTTTGGCCGTATCGATCGCGCGCCAATAAGCATGCGCCTTAAAGGCGCCAAGCTTTCCTTCTTGGGCGATTTGGGGAAACGTGCTCCGCTCGTGATCACCCTTATCCGGCAACAGATCCCTGATGGCTGGCGAGAGAGCGTAAATGCCGGCACTCAGCCAGTAGGGCAAGAGCGGCTTCTCGTGAAATGCGGTCACCTTGTGCGCCTCGTTCGATTCGACTATTCCGTATGGGCTCTGCAGTTGCGTCAGTGAAATTGTAGCAGTATTCCCGCCTCCCACATGCACGTCCACTATGGAGGAAATGTCCATATCCGTGAGAATGTCTCCATTCGTAGCGAGGACAAAGGGGTCAGATGCATCTGCGGCCCCTAGCGCGAGCTTCAATCCGCCTCCTGTGCCAAGCTTTTCGCGCTCGATCGCATACTTGATTTGGACGCCAATTTCCCCACCGCTGCCAAAGTAGTCCTGAATAACGTCGTGCCGGTAGCCGCACGAAATGATGAAGCGCTCTACGCCGCTGTCTCGTAGCCACGCAAGCTGATACGCGAGAATTGGGACACCGGAGATCTCTACCATGGTCTTGGGGCGGTCGGATGTATGCGGCCGCAGTCGCTCTCCTAGTCCCCCCGCGAGAATGATCGCCTGCATATGTTCTGATTACGCTCCTCATTTGAAGGTGTTGCGGACCTGTACACACCTTAGACAGCGTGACAAT
Organism: Chloroflexota bacterium; assembly: GCA_965219505.1. Classification (GTDB taxonomy): domain Bacteria; phylum Chloroflexota; class UBA11872; order VXOZ01; family VXOZ01; genus VXOZ01. The sequence goes on from OZ244775.1 coordinate 955,674, forward strand.
GGCCCGGCGGAGTGCAATTCCATCCCTACCGAGTCCGCCTCAGAGACTTAGATTCCCAAATGGACGTGACTGGATCCGGCTACCTTCCGCGCTTCGGGAGATTGGCTAATTGGCACGCTCGCGGCGAAGTAAGAGAGTCAGTCGGTTTCGGATGGGTTGGCGTACTTGATGTTCCGTTTCAATTGTATAGAGGATGCGTACACCAGGCAAAACGGGTTTCTGAACGGGAAGTATCACGGCCTGCGCCGCAGATGTGGGTCGTAGCTGAAGTGGACTCCCGCACTGCCGGCAGTCTCTTACTTCGCTGATGACGCAAATGGGCGTTGAAGCGGACGCGGAAGTCGTTAATAGCAGTTCCGGTTACTGAATAGACTTGCCGTAGCCTGGCCGCCTACGGGCTAAAGAGCGAGGTGCGAATTGAAAAGCCGGTAAACATCCCAGGGCGCGTTATGTTTACTGTGATTTCACGCATGTCCCGATCGGCGTACTCGACGTCAGCCGTAATGATGTACTCATAGGTTGGCTCCGGAATAAATGCGTCGAGCCAAATAGGTTCATTAGCGCGGATTCGCACGCGCGTGACAGTATAGCGTCGTATGGGGTAGTAACGGACCCACGTGGGCAGGGAGATGTCGGTCTCGACAATCTGTACGTCTTGTTTGGGCAGCCCCTCAGCTTGGGCAAGGATATCATTCATGATATCCTGGGGCCTCTTGGTCACAATCTCCGTATTTCTTTCGTCTATGCGTGGGTCGTAGACGTGGCTGCGCGGCGCAGTGAGGACAAGGAGAAAAAGGCCAAGCAACCCGGAAAAGACGAGGACAAAGACCCATGTGAGCTTTTGCTTCATGGCATTGTGCTCCAGTCGTCACGCGCCAAGTATGTATGGACCTCTTGTAATGGTGGCTAGTCTACCAGCGATGGTATCCGCCACTAGGTCAATGGCGAACCACATAGTCTCAGTATATAATGCGAGTTAGGAATAGCAATCGTCCATTCTGCGAGTTCACTCCGGGCCGCAACGAACAAGTGCAGCTAACGTATCGTTGAATGTGCAACTATTGCCGTCGGTGCGCAACAGTGAGAGCTTTGAAAAAGGGTCGGCCGGTTCGGTTTAATCGAATTTGCCGCGACGATGAGTAAACGCAACTCCCTAGAGTGCAACAAACCTTAGTTAGATCATCCTTGCTGGGGTCTCTGCGCGCACGATGCAGGACATAGGTAACGAGTAACAGGAGAATACTTAGTGGGGTATACAATTACGCTGATTCCGGGCGATGGCGTTGGTCCTGAGATCACGGATGCGACCTGTCGCGTTGTTGAGGCGTTGGATGTCGGCATTACATGGGACGTCCAAGAAGCGGGTATGCACGTATTTGAGAAGACCGGCGAACTGCTGCCGCAATCAGTTATCGATTCATTGCGCCGGAACAAAGTGGGAATCAAGGGGCCGATTACGACGCCCGTAGGCACAGGGTTTCGCAGCCTCAACGTGACCTTGCGCAAGGAACTAACGTGCTACGCAAACTTGCGGCCGTGCAAGAGTTATGCCGGTGTGCAGACACGGTTTGATGAGATTGACATTGTAGTAGTGCGTGAAAACTTAGAGGATCTCTACGCAGGAATCGAGTTTGAAGAAGGCGCCGGCAATGCGCTTGAGCTCATTCACTTCATCCGCGCTCATCACGGCAGTCAGATTCCTACGGACTCCGGCATTACGATTAAACCAATCTCAGTAGAGGGTTCCCGACGCATTGTAAAGTTTGCCTTCGAGTACGCGCGGGCGAACGGGCGCAAGGCGGTCACGGCCATACACAAGGCGAACATTCAGAAGCACTCCGACGGCCTCTTTCTCCGTGTGGCGCGTGAAGTTGCGGAAGACTACCCGGATATTGAGTTTTGGGACATGATTGTGGACGCTACGTGCATGCAGCTTGTGCGCCGGCCGGAACAATTCGACGTCATGGTCATGCCCAACTTATATGGCGATATTCTGTCTGACCTTTGTGCCGGGCTGGTGGGCGGTCTTGGTGTGGCTCCCGGCGCAAACATCGGCGACCAAATGGCGCTCTTCGAGCCCATTCACGGCAGTGCGCCCAAGTACACGGGTCAAAACAAAGTAAATCCCATGGCCCAGATGTTTTCCGCGGTGATGATGCTGCGCCACATTGGCGAGCGCGAGGCCGCGGAGCGGATGGAGACCGCGCTCGCGGACGTCATCGCTGAAGGCAAGCACGTCACGTACGACATGAAGCCCGACCGCAATGACCCCACCGCAGCCGGCACGTCCGGCGTTGCGGACGCCCTCATCGAGCGTTTGCGCTAGTAGGGATGCGCTGCAATCCCGACTATTGCAGCGTCGCACACTGCTGTTCTTGCGCCACTGGATCTAAAGGAGTGCAGAGGCCGGGTAGGTGAGATTCTGGCATGGGTTGGTGGATGCGCTGGGCAGGGCTTAAGAGAATTCAGTCAAGGAAGTCTCCATACTCGTAGCCACGGCCCCTTTTGGGATATAGAGTTCCTGGGCAAGGAGTATTGCAGCGTGGACGAAAACATGAAACTCGTCGTGGCGATTGTCCAAGACGAGGATGCGGGAAACCTCATAGATAACTTGGTGCAGGCCGGCTTTGGCGCAACGCGCATCAATACTGCCGGCGGCTTCTTGCGGCATGGCAACGCCACTGTGCTTGCGGGCGTGGAGGAAGAGAAAGTCAGCGAGGTACTGGTGGTTGTCCGCCGAAATTGCACGACCCGCATGCAGTATATCAACCCCATGCCGCCTGCTATGGAGCCGGGTGAGTTCTACATGCCGTATCCGGTTGAGGTGCAGGTGGGCGGAGCCGTCATTTTCGTGCTAGACGTCGAGCGGTTCGAACGCTTCTAAGCGCTTGCGATCTATCGAGTTTCTTCACCACTAGTTCTGTACTGAGGTCTCAACAGGCTCTGCAGCAGGGCGAGTTTTAAAATCTGTGCAGAGCCACGGTGCCCAAATCGGCAGTCAGCTTGGTATTCTTGCGGCGCGCGTAGGTTCACCTCTATGCCGGTTGCTGTGGGCAATGGATTAAGAATGTGGATGACCGACGATACCCTTTCTCCGCCTTGCGTCGGATCATCGCGATTCTGATAGCCAAAGTAGCAGGCGCGTTTTCACGCCGCTTGCGACGGGGCGGAGGCACGGCGATCCCGGGACTTCTGGCAGAGCACCTCTCACCGGATCTGCTTGGTGTTTTATTGAGCCAAGTGCCCGCGGGCACAGTCTTCATTACAGGCACAAATGGCAAGACGACGACCGCCGCTCTGCTGCGCAACATCCTTGCCGCGGGTGGTGGCTCAGTTCTGCACAACGCCACGGGGTCCAACCTGACGCGCGGCGTCCTGAGCATGCTACTCGAACACACCGCTTGGCGCGGCAAGCTGCGCTTTGCGCCGGACAGCATCGCCGTCTTGGAGTTAGACGAGGCGGCAATTGTGCAAGCACTCCGGCAGCACCGGCCGTCCTGCATTGTCGTGACAAATCTCTTTCGCGATCAGCTAGACAGGTACGGCGAGGTGCAGACAATTGCCACGGGCTTACGCTCCGCATTCGCACAGTTAGATTCCTCCACCGCATTGCTATTGAATGGTGATGATCCGTTAGTAGCAAGTTTGGGTGAAACCTTCGGCGGACCTGTGCGCTACTTTGGTCTTGATGATCTTGACTTGGCGCGAGATGACATTGAGTTGGCTGCTGATTCGCACTACTGCCCGCATGACGCAACCCCATTGCAGTATGCCGCTGCCTACTACGGTCACCTTGGAGAGTATGCGTGCCCTACGTGCGGTTGGAAGCGGCCTCATCGCGACGTGCGCGCGACGAAGGTTATTTTGCATGGCTTTGCGGGCGTGAACCTCACCGTCTCTGTGCCGGAGGCAGAGCTACGCGCAAGCCTGCGCGTGCCGGGGCTCTATAACGTCTACAATGCGCTCGCCGCCACTGCGGCGGCCTGGTACCTTGACGTAACTGCGGAGGCAGTTTCCGATGGTCTCGGGGCCACTATCTCCGCGTTTGGGCGCGCTGAGGTTGTAAAGGCCGGTGAGCGGACAGCGTGGCTGCTCCTCATAAAGAATCCGGTCGGTGCAAATCAAGTCTTGCGGCTACTCGCTGCCGAAGAGGGGCCTCTGCACGTACTTGCAATTCTCCAAGACCGCGCGGCTGATGGGCATGATGTCTCATGGATATGGGACGTTGATTTTGAGTGCTTGGCAAGCGCCACGGTTACAACCGGCGGCCGCCGCGCGGAGGACATGGCGGTGCGCTTGAAGTACGCTGGGTTAGAAGACATAACCGTCAGGCGAGACATAGCCAGCGCGTTCGACCATGCTGCTGGCGCCATGCCTGCGGAAAATGTGCTCTTCATTCTTGCCACGTACACCGGTATGCTTGAAATGCGCAAGGTCTGGGCTGAGCGAGGGCTTGTTCGCCAATTCTGGGAGGAAACCCTTGCGTAACTATGACGAGCGGGCGGAAATAGACTGGAACAGTGAGGATTTCCCCTCACCCCGGCCCTCTCCCTGTATAGACCGGGTTGATGGGTAACACTTGTTCGGGTTGATAGGTTACACCATCGAATATGGGAGTTTTCGTTGTATGCAGTGTCCATGCCTTGGAAGTTAGACCCACTCAATACCCTTGTGGATACGGTTTTTCCCCTGGCACCAGCTCACGAACTGAACATGGGCATGTCGTGGTGCCTGGAACGTCTATTTCTCTGCCCAACCCAAAGCGCCCGAAGGTGTCAATCAGTACAATGTGTAACCTATCAACCCGAACACCTGTTACCTATCAGCCCAGTCTGTACACTCCCCAGGGAGAGGGGGTCTACTCGCCTGCCGGCCCGGGTTGTGCAAGGGTCTCAGGGGAGGGCCAGGCATGAGGCTCGTAATTGGGCACCTCTATCCGCGCCTCATGAACATGTATGCAGATCGCGGCAACGTGATCTGCCTGGAACGGCGCTGCCGTTGGCGCGGCATTGATGTGGAGATACGGAGCATCGATCCGGGTCCACTACGTAATGCCGCAGAGCTTGATATTCTCTTGGTCGGCGGCGGGCAAGATCGCGAGCAATACTTGGCCTCACAGGATCTTGTAGACCAGAAAGGCCCAGTGTTGCGGGACGCGATTGGCGACGGTCTTGTTGCGCTCGCGGTGTGCGGGGGATATCAGCTATTCGGCGAGTACTATCGTGATCACACCGGCGCCGAGCTGCGCGGCATCGAGGTGCTGCCGGCCCATACGGCCCACCCCGGCGCAGACAGCCAAAGGTGCATTGGCAATGTAGTCACCACATGGAATGGGCACAAGCTCGTTGGCTTTGAGAATCACGGCGGGCGTACGTATCTCCGCGATCCGGAGGCCGCGCTCGCTACCGTCGTAAGCGGATTCGGGAATAACGGTGCAGACCGGACGGAGGGCGCGCAGTGGGAGAACGTCTACGGCACTTATCTCCACGGCTCGTTGCTGCCGAAGAATCCGGCCTTTGCCGACCATCTGATCCTGCAGGCCCTGCAACGACGGCATGGTGTCAATTCGCTGCCTCCGCTCGATGACGCCGTAGAAGCGGCCGCACACGAACGAGCTCTAAAGATTACCGGCGGATGACCGTTGCTCTCGGCGGCTGGGAGCGGGAGATGGCTATCCTATTCTTGAAGACAGATCAAGTTGCTGGGAGGAAGCGGTATGTTTCTTAGGAGCAAGCCCGCGCTTGACGCAAGAACCGGGTGATAAAGAGGAAGTACCGTGGCGCGCGTTTACTTTTCGGGCCGGGCTTCCCGGAAGAAGATCACCCGTTAGCGGGGTCCGAACAATTCGAACAAAGCCCACCGACTTCAAGCTCCACGTTCCTGATTGTGAAGCGGTGCTCATCTTGAAGAGCTTCCTTGAGACGGTCGATGTGCGGGCTGCTAAACTCGATGACTTCCTCGCACGAAACGCAGACGAGGTGGTGATGTTCCCCATCGCCGGCAGCTTTGAAGTGGCGGTGGTCCTGCTGTAGGTTCGCAGCCTCTACGAGGCCCTGCTCCCGCAAGAGATCAAGCGTGCGGTACACCGTGGAAAGACTAACGCGGTGCCCACGTTGACGCGCAATCTGAAAGACCTCATCCGCGCCCAAGTGCCCGGGCTGCTCGCGAATGATCTCCAAGATAGCTTCACGTTGTCGCGTGAAGCGACGGCCGGATGACCGGAAAAGCCGTTTTGCATTGGAGGTCGCAAGTTGCGAACGAATTGCTGCCAAAATCATTCCCTCTTGAAGTAGGCGCTTGGGCTAAACTGCATCCATGCCAAGTGTGGCAGAGTCTGCTAATTCCTACCTCGCTACTAGCAATTACATCATAGCACATGCCTTGGCGTGAGGTGGCTATGTTGTGCAGTGGGTGCGACGCTGCCCTGTGCGGCCTACCTATGCAACTGTGGGTTAAGCGAGTAAGAAGAGCGGGTCCTTTTCAAGAATCGCGACGCCAATCTCAAGGAATGGCTTGGCTTCGATGAGCCGGATTGTGGCGTTGCCGATCTTTCCCATTTTCATGATGCCATGCTCTTGGCTGACGGCATCCATCTTTTCGAAGGCACGGGGGTGGTTTGGCAAATGAGCGCGCGTGGGCACGGTGACTATGCGCCCTTCCAGGTCTATCACCATGGGGTAGAAGACCTCACTGCTCAAGATCGGGGCGCCGCCGGCCTCTTCGATGGTGTGAATTGTCGTATTGCTGTTCTGGCCGATACCAATTAACAATACTTTACCGCCGCTCGTGCAATTTCTGTGCCACGGTGTACCGGGTCCGGTGGGATATACGGCGGTTTCCGCACCGGCGAGCAACCAGTCGCGGCGCGCGCCAATTGCATGGAGCGTGTGGCATGCCGATAGAGACGGCCGCGCGTCCGGCCTTTGGCGCAGCGCCTCCGTGATGGCGCCAAGCTTTGAGGGAGTGACCCGAAGGTCGAGGATGGGATTATGCTTGATGTAATGGAAGTGCGATCCTCCCTTCCAAATTACCGGGCTGGTTGGGACCGCTACTGTGCCCTCCGCGCCAACCGCAGCCAGCAGCGCGTCCACTACCGTATCTGCGCCGCCCTCGACGTACCCAAAGCGCGAGAGGGACGAGTGCACGATGACTGTATCGCCATCCGTAAGACCGAGACTGCGAAAGCCATCTAAGAGCATCGCGTAGGTTACGTGAGGCAGGGACCCATCCGTTGACATAAGCGTGTTCTCGCTTTCTGTGTCTTGCTGGTGGCGTAGGGAGAGTGTTTCGGGCGTGCGGGGAGTGTCCGGAGTCCTCCACAGTGAGTGCGGCAATTACTATCCGTTAGCGCCGAGCTTGTCGAAGCGCGAACAGATGGCAGGTTCCCGCACTTTGTGGCGGTATACTAATTCCTCAAGTAGAGTTCTCATGTTTCCGCTTTTTGCAAAGTTCCGGCCAAATTTGACTCAGTACTCGACCGTTTCACCCGATTCCATGGATTCGGTTACCGCAAGTCCCACGCGGAGCGCGCGTCTGCCGTCGTCACCGGAGACGCGAGGCGGTTCCCCGCGACGTATGCGGATTGCAAATTCCTTTATTGCTGCGGTGTAAGCATGATGGGGCTGGAACCCGTACTCTTGCACTCTGCCTTGATGGTCTATGTGCCTGAACTGAGTAGGTTGGATGTTAGTGACTACACCCTGTGGCCCGATGAGCTCTTCCTCGTGCGCCAGGAATGGCTTGAACCCCGCCTGCATACTGCAAGAAGCAGTAATGACACCGATGTCACCGGAGCCATATTCGATTAGCGCCACACCGGTATCGGGTGCGGTACCTAGCCTCTTGCGTTGGTCCGACTCTAGCTCCGCCCAGTTGAAGCCCCGAGCATTCACGCGGACCACGTCGCTGCGGAAGAGCCATGCCCACAGATCGTAGTGGTCCGCAAACAAGTCGAGGAAGACTTTCGTGTCTCGCGTTTCGCTTCGTCCGGACATGCTGCTCGGGGCAGGCATAAGACAATGCACACGGTATATCACCGGCCGACCGAGCTTCTCATCATCCAGCATCTCGCGGATGTGCGTGAAGCTGGGCGAATAGCGGCGAGGAAAACTCATGCCGACAGCAACCCGGTTGCGGCGTGCCGTTGCCAAGAGCGTGTCACACTCGCCCAAAACGTGTGTGGAGTTGCGTTCGCAGAAGATGTGCTTGTGGTTCTTTATAGCGTCGAGAGCGATGGGTCCGTGCAGTGCCGATGGGGTGCACAGTGAGACGATGTTGATATCGGCCCGAGAAATGACTGCGGAGTAGTCCGTACTCACAGTGTCGATTCCGAACTCTTGGGCTAAGCCGTTCGCGCGTGCCTCGTCCATGTCAACAACGGCCACTACTTGAGAATCATTCACTGCCTGCCAGCCGACAATGTGCTTTCGAGCACTGGCACCAGCGCCAATAATGCACGTGCGTACGCGACTAACGGGGGAGATCATTGAGCTGCAACCAATATACGCTTGAGGATGAATCGACGAGGAGGAGTTCAATCGGGACTAGCTGCGAAGTCGTGTGTTTGCGCTGGCGCGCTGAGGCTGAGTTTAGGCTTACATTCATAGTGTAGCGCAGATTGGCTTCGTAGGCGATACTAGACTGGTACCTAAGGTCCTCGGAGGCATGCATCGGTGCGCGTATACATCAGTGTTGATATGGAAGGGCTGGCCGGCGTTGCGCTGCGCGAGCAGATTTCCCGCCACATTGGGGGGCGGCAGTATCAGCAGGGACGAAGACTGGTGATGGCGGAAGTCAACGCAGCCGTGGAAGGGGCATTCGATGGTGGCGCAACTGACGTTATCGTCCACGATAACCACGGCAGTAGCATGAACATGATAATCGAGCAGCTTGACCCCCGCGCTTACGTCTATATGGGAAACCTACCCTATCCCCACCATGCGGTCTTGGAACCGGACGTCGACATTTACTTCTGCCTGGGTTACCACGCCGCACAGGGCAGGATGCACGCCTTCCGGGACCATACAGTGAGTTCATCCCGCTGGAGCGACACCTGGCTGAATGGCGTCGCCATTGGTGAACTAGGTTTGAGCGCCGCGTGTGCCGGCGTCTACGGGATACCAGTCGGACTAGTGGTTGGCGATGACAAAGTGTGTGCTGAGGCCCGCGCACTGCTGGGTTCTGAGGTTGAGGTGGTGCCGGTCAAGACCGGTTTGGGCAGGCACGCCGCCAAGCTCTTGCCTATTGCCGATCAGCACGCCAGGATTCGTGAGGCTGCGGCGCAGGCAGTGCGTCAAGGGTGTTCTATGTCCCCTCTTGTCTTTACGCCGCCGTACGAATTGTGCTTGCAGTATACCTCCCCTGAATATGCCGATGCACACGCGTGCGATGGGGTGCACAGCGTGCGACGAAACGGCACCACGATCTGCTATCGAGGCGATAACCTCATCGAGCTGGTAGGAAGAATGTAATGGCCCGGCTTGTGGTACGCCGGCTCATGTGCCTGCCGCTCCTAATGCTGCTGGTCGGCTGCTCTGCGGAAACGTATACCCAGCGCTTGGGTCGGCTCTATGACGCCGTTCGCTCTGAGCCACAGATTCAACCCCCTGCTGACTACGTGTCTCCCAAGTCGGCTGTTATTGGCACAGACCCAATCGCCAAGGCGGACGTAGTTATTTTCGCTGCACGTCCTGGTGATGCGGTGGTGTCGGCATTCGCCACGGTCAGACAAGCAATTGCACAAGGCAAGCGCGTCGTTATCGTGTACGTCACCAACGGCGATGCCCAAACTGACGTTGCGCAAGCCCTTGCTGAGCTTCCCGCCGGCACTACGCCTACGCCGGGACAGTATCTGCGCGGCGCGGCTGTATTGCAAGACTTGGCGCTCAACGTGGCGGAGGATGCGCTTGGCATGGAACGGGACGATGTTATCTTTCTCGCGTATCCGGATGGCGCGTTGCATAAATTGACGAAAGAAGCGCCGGATGACGTGGTTCGTTCGCCATATACTGAGAAGGATGGCGTCTTTGACTCCGACGTCACTCCATATCGCATTGTGCGCTCGGGACAGGGCGTGCCCTATTCCTTCAATGCGATCATGCATGACCTGAACGACATACTTGTTGAACTTAACCCGAGAGAGATATACTTGCCTTCACCCGCTAGCGCTGACGAGACGGTTGCCGCGGCGGGGCGGCTTATCGCGCGGTCGCTGCGGGAAGTCGCGCCACGGAAAGCGCGGGTGCTTGTCTACATGCAAGATTCGGACTCGAACCAGGCTCCTGACCGGCGCATTCTCGTGACCGCCCTTGTAGAAAAACAACGCGCGCTCCACATGTATGCAGAGCGGATTGGCATTGCAGACTGGCCGCGCGTACCGGCTGCTCTTCTCGAGGAAGAGTTGTTCTGGGAGTTCGACTATGCCGACGCCACGTGACGAGAGTCGTTGAGAACATCCGGATTGCAGCGGTATCACCCTGGAGAAACTAGACATGTCCCAACCACGTCCTTCACTCCATGCGTCTATTTTGCGAGCAGGATATTCACTTGAAGAAATGCTTGCTCTTGCTAAGCGGTTTGGGTTTCCCGGTGTAGATGCATCATTTGGTGCGGTGCGGGCCTTGGTGGAGGAGACATCCGCTGCGACCGTGCGGGATCTCTTTGCCGCGCACGGAACGCTGCCGGCCTACATGGGATTCATTCCGGCAGGAATCTTTGCGCCGGAGGCGGAATTTATGCAGTCTCTCGACCAGTTTTCCGAGAACTGCGCGGTTGCTGCGTCCGTCGGTTGTCAGCGCACCGGCTCGTACTTCCCCAACCGAATGTCGCTGCCGCCGGACGAGGCACGCCGAATTCTACGAGATCGTACGGGCATACTGGCTGAGCGCGCGGAGCCTCATGGCATTGCCATCGGCCTGGAATTTCTGGGTCTGCGCACGTTCCGGCTGGAAGAACCCCATGCCTTCATCAACAACGTGCCGGACACCATAACTCTGCTCCGCGAGACCGGCAGGCCGAACGTCGGCTTGATTCTCGACTCGTTCCATTACTTCACCAGCGGCGGCGATCTAGGACAGATCCGCTCATTGCGCGCGCAGGACATCGTGCACCTGCACGTAAACGACGCGCCGCATGCCGACGTGATGAGCCTGGAAGACACGGACCGCGTACTGCCGGGTAAAGGTGTTATTGACTTGACCGGCTGGTTCAAGGCCATCGCTGAAATCGGCTTCGACGGCTACGTTGCAATTGAGATCTTCGACGATGAGTTCCGCAATCAGGACCGAAACGTTGCGGTGAACATTGCGAAGCAGGCCCTTGACGACGTTCTAGCACAGGCTGCTAGAGTTTGAAGAGGACTGTATCACGTTTTTCATCGATTCATGACTCTTTGGAGACCTGCCCTTCGACAGGCTAAGGGCGAACGGAAGAGCCAAGAGTCCGTTCGTGCTGAGTGCTGCGCGAAGCCCTTGTCGAAGTACGAGTTGGCGCGTCGAGCCGAATCACAATATTGGACTACTAGAATGTCACGCTGCTATACGCGAGCACGATAGCGCCCAAGGCGATCACTATTGCGCCGCCGATGCGCGGCACCGGAGATTGCTCGCGCAGAACTATGATGCCCAGCACCGTGCCGATAACTACCCCTACTTCCCGCAGTGGCGCCACTTGACTAACCTGCGCAATCGAGAGAGCTACCAGCGCGAGACTGTAGGCGAGCGGCGAGAGCACTGCGCCGGCGCCCATGGTGACCGGATGCGCGCGCCACGCGGCAACTAAGGAGTCCACTCTGCGGCGGAGCAGCCACGACAAGGCTATGGCGGGGCCGAGAAACGCACCGGTGACGTAGAGCAAAGGCGGCACGTGCGATACGCCCACCTTGTCCCACAGTGAGTACGTCGCGATGGTCATTCCGGTGACGACGGCGAAGCCAATACCGGCCGCCGGACGGAAGTGTGCAGCCAGAGTCTGGCGCGAGAGGTCTGCGGGAATCTGGAGAATCAAGAGTCCCAGGACAATTCCGGCAATGCCGAGCCCTTGCGGCAGGTTGATGTGCTCGCTGAGAAACAGCACCGCGCCAATGGGCGTGAGCGCCACGCCAACGCCACGGGCTAGGGGATAAACCACCGACAGGTCGCCGTGCTCGTAGGCCTGAGCCAGCAGCGTAAAGTAGAACGCGTGGATGATCGCGGTCCCGAGGAAAAACCCCCAGCCGGTGGGTGTAATCGTCGACCCGGCAAGTACGTATAGAGCCACGGGCAGCGTGGCAATAGTGCCGGCAACGCAGATGTTCCACGTGTAGATCAGAGGTCTGCCGCTGCGCTTGAGGAGCAGGTTCCACGTGGCATGCGCCAAGGCCGCTCCCAGCACAAGCAGCAACGCGAGCACGGTCATGCGCGCGCCTTCCCGCCACCCTCATGTTCGGGTCTCTCTAACGGCCGGGCAATGGGCATCCACGCAGTCTTGCGCTTACTCGTGCTCAAGAGGACTGAGGCCCGTGCTTGCACTTGAACTCATTTTACCTTCTGTTTTCACCTCTACAGGCATGCTCACAACGTCCCAATGTCGTTTCCGTTCATGACTGCGTTACGACCTATCAGCTTGGGCTAGGCGGCAAGAGGTTCTTCCCAGTATAGCGCGGCAGGCCGAGCGTGTATCGAGTGGAAACCGTGTACTAATAATTGTGTGTCTGAATCACTGCTTGATCATTTTCGCCGCCCTTCTACATTGAGGCGATCCGAAGCAGAGACAAACTCTGCCACAGTGGGATGACGTCAGATGAATTGGAGGGTATACCGGCCAGTTCTGTGCGGGAGAGTCTTAGTAGCTCCACGGCTAGATTGTAAGGGAATGAAAGGTATGTTAACATGTCATTGAGCTGTTTACTCATCAGGGTAGGCAGGATGTTTGCTGTCCAGGTAACAGCGAATAAGGTGCGGTTCGCAAAGGGAATGTGAAGCACAGGAGGGTTTGAGCATGAAGGTGAATTCAGTTGGTTTGAATAGACGGCGGCTCTTGCAGGGCATGGGTGGAACGTTGGGCATGGTGGGCTTGGCGGCGTGCGGTACGGTTGCGTCCGCGCCGGCTCCTGAAGAGAAAGAGGCGATGGCGCCCAAAGAGGAGCAGCAAGCGCCCGAACCGGCTGAGCCGACCGAAGTCGAGTTCTTGATTGGACCGTTTGCGGGACGCAGCGCCGATGCGATGGAAACGCTGCTAGCGAACTTCCATGAGAAGACGCCGAGCATACAGATCAAGCTCATCGTTGCCGAGGCGGGCGTGAACTACCAGACACAGATTCGGACCTTTGTCGCCGCCGGTGCGAACGCCGACGTGGTGCACATGTCCGGCGGGCATTTTACCTACGCCACCGACGGTATTCTGGTCAATTTGGATGACTACGCCAAGGCGGATGCCGACTTCGACATCGAAGCCTACTACCCGCGCGTCACGGCGTTCTACCGCGTGCCTGAAGGCGGGCTGTGGTGTCTGCCGTGGAACCATGCCACCGAGGGGCTCTACTACAACAAGACGCTGCTGGCCGAGGCCGGAGTCGAAGAACCGGACGAGAATTGGACTTGGGACGACCTCCGCGAGGCTGCGCGGACGCTGACCAGGGATGTAAATAATGACGGCGAGCCGGAATCATGGGGCGTGGAATTCCGCTTAGTGCGCATCGATCACGTGCTGCGATCGTTCGGCGGCGGATTCCTGGCCGATGAAAACACGAGGTCAGTTATAACCGATCCCGGTTCCATCATCGCGTTACAGTACATCGCCGACCTGATCGTCAAGGACCGCACCCACCCTTACCCGGCGCTGGGATGGAACAAAGGGTTTTCCCAGGGCAAGATAGCGATGTCTTTCCTGCCGGAGTGGGCGGCAGTGAGGCTGGGCAAAGTAGAGGGGCTTGACTTCGATATTGGTATCATGCCGCAGGGCCCTGAGGGAAGGTTTACGTTCTTCGGCTCAGGTGGCGCCTCTATGTTCAGCACGACTAAGGGGCCGGATGCTTCCTGGGAGGTGCTGAAGTGGTTCACGAACTCTGATGGCGGCGAGTGGGCGGTTGCCCGGGCGATTTCATTCCCCGCCGGCTCCCCGTCCGCATTGATAGCGGCCAATGAGTACTTCTGGACAGAATATCTCACTAAGCCGGCAAATCGCGCCCGCTTCCTCCAGAACCCCGACTTCGCCGTGGTGCCCTTCGGCGGCAGTTGGGACGGCAGATTCTTCGACCAAAGCGCGCGCAAGGCGCTCCCGCAGATTTGGGAAGGCACGAAGTCGGTGGAAGAGGTAGCGCGGGAACTGGATAAGATGTGGATCTCGCGGCTGGAGGAGACCGGCAGGGGATAGTAGGAGACGAGACCGGCAATACTAGCAATCCTTGAGTCTATGCGCACATCTCCGCAGAGCACCTCTCTGCGGAGATGTGTTTTCGCTAACAGTGAGACGTCCTACCTACGTGCGCGATCACAGATCGCGAAGAGTGAGCGCACTAAAAGGGGCTGACGGCGCGGTAGACTTCTGCTTGGCAAGGGATACTTCGTGTGCAGTAAAGGCTGCGAGCGGGCTAGACTGCATCGAGGATGCGCAGTATGGTAGCATATACTCGACTTGAAGCAGATTGAAGTGATGCAGGAGGGTATGAGCATGAACGCGAGTGCAGGTAGAACGAGCCGACGACGATTCTTGCAGGGCATCGGTGGAACGTTAGGCATTCTGGGCTTGGCGGCGTGCGGTACCGTCGTGACGACGCCGGCCCCAGAGGAAGAGGAGGCGATGGCGCCCAAAGAGGAGCAGAAAGCGCCTGAGCCTGCCGAGCCGACCGTCGTTGACTTCTTCATCGGGCCGTTTGCGGGGCGCAACGCCGAAACGTTCGACACTTTGCTCGCGAACTTCCATGAGAAGCATCCCGATATTCAGATCAATTTGATCGTCGCGGGAGCGGGAAACTATCAAGAGAACATCCGCATCTTTGTCGCTGCCGGCGCCGCGTCGGACGTGGTGCATATGTCCGGCCCGCACCTGACCTACGCCGTGGACGGCAACCTCGTCAACTTGGATGACTATGCCAAGGCGGATAATTCGTTTGACATCGACGTGTACTACCCGCGCGTCACGGACTACTACCGCGTACCGGAAGGCGGCCTGTGGTGCCTGCCGTGGAACTATGCTACTGAGGGGCTCTACTACAACAAGCAGCACTTCGCCGAAGCGGGCGTCGAAGAACCTGACGAAAACTGGAATTGGGACGACGTCAGCGAAGCAGCGCGCAAACTGACCAAAGACGCCAACAATGATGGCGAACCGGAGGCGTGGGGGGTAGAGTTTCGCCTGGCGCGTCTCGACCACGTGCTGCGCTCCTACGGCGGCGGCTTCCTCATCGAGGAGAATACGAAGTCGGTCGTGACGGATCCCGGTTCCATTACGGCGTTGCAATACCTCGCCGACCTGATGTTGAAGGACCGTGTTCATCCTTATCCGACGCTGGGATGGAGAAACGGAATATCCCAAGGCGTAGTCTCGATGTCATTCCTGCCGGAGTGGGCCGCGGTAAGGCTGGCTGCCGTAGAAGGACTGGATTTTGAGATCGGTCTTATCCCGCAAGGGCCGGAGGGAAGAGTGACGTTCTTCATTCCGGGCGGGGCCGGCATTTTCAGCAATACCGATGTGCCTGATGCCGCGTGGGAAGTGCTGAAGTGGTATACGAACTCTGACGGCGGCGAGTGGGCGCTTGCCCGGGCAATAGCATTCGTTGCTGGGTCGCCAACCGCGCACAGAGAGGCAAACGAGTACTTCTGGAATACGCATTTGCAGAAGCCGGCGAATCGGCACGTTTTTCTCCAGAATCCTGACTTCGCAGTAGTACCCTATTCCCACAGTTGGGATGGCGTTTCCTTTAACGGTATCGCACGTGAGTTGCTGCCAAAGATCTGGGAAGGCACGACCTCGGTGGAAGAGGTGGCGCGCGAGTTGGACAAGTTGTGGAACGCACGATTGGATGAGACCGGCAGGGGATAGTAAGAGAAACTGGCCGGCATCTTTGGCAACCAGTAGGTCGTATGACACGTCTCCGCAGGGATACTTTCTGCGGAGATGTGCATTAGGGTGTCATTTCTAGCCCGCCAGGACCAATTGTGGGGTTGTGCCTAGCGACGAAGCGCCCTTCGACAGGCTCAGGGCGAACGGAAAGAGCTGTGCGATTACGCCCGCAACAATTGACATTATCGGAGTGAGTAGGTTTGGACTTAGATCAAGAAGACATGAGTCACGTCGCGCGTATCAATGCCCGAACCAGTTTCTCGACTTGTAATTCTGAGGAGCACAGCGACGAAGAATCTCGAGCGGAGGAACATTTAGATTCCTCGCTGCGCTCGGAATGACATGATACGCAACCCCGCGATGGTAGTTGGTCTTAGCCTACTAATTCCGATCTCTTTTGAGGCCGGTTATTAGTCCATAGTTTGACGGCACGGAAACGAGGTACTTGAAACATGAGCGCAATTCGCGTGGGGGTTGTTGGTATTGGCGGCCGCGGCCAGAACTATCTGCGGTGGATTAGTGAGGTCGACCGCCGTTCTTACTTGGGTGCCGACCGGCACTGGAGTAAGACAAAGCGCACCTCGTACTGGGGAACTGTGCTGCGTGAATCCCGCGACATCACCTATCCCGAGGAAATGTACAAGCAGTATGCGCGCAGTCTCGAGGAGTACGGGATCGTTGAGATCCGCGACTTGAGGGCCGAGATTGTGGCCGTTTGCGACATCCAAGAAGATCACCTGGCGGTAGCGCGACAAATCCTGACAGAAGAACTTGGTCGGGAAGCTCCGCGAGAATTCACGGACTACCGGCAGATGCTGGACGAGGCCGCACTGGATGCCGTGGTTGTGGTCAGCGCCAACTTTGCGCATCGGGAAATTGCCGTTGCGGCGCTCGAATCCGGTGCCTGGGTGCTGTGCGACAAGCCGCTGGCGACCACGGTGCAGGACTGCCAGGCGATTGTGGACGCCGCGCACCGCAGCGGCGGCAAGATGTATATGGGACTTAACGAGCGCTCCAATCCGGCTGTGACGAAAGCCCGCGAGGTCGTGGCTACCGGTCAAATCGGCCGCCCCCAAATGATAACGTCCCAGACGATTCGACACCCCTTTGCGCCGACTCCCTGGCGGTATAGCCAGGCGCAGAGCGGCGGCGCGCTCAACGAAAAAAACTGCCACGACTTCGATCTCTTCAACTGGTTCGTCGATTCGAAGCCAATGCGTGTGATGGGCATCGGCGGCCAGCACGTACTTACCGAAAACACCGACGTCATCGATCACGCATGGGTGCTCGTGGAGTATGAAAACGGCGCCCGGGGCTGCTTGCAGCTCTGCTTGTTCGGTACAGCTTCAAGTGGGCCGAAGGCAGTCTTGGATGCGATTGGCGACAACGGGCGCATAATCGTGAAGGGCGGCTCGGTCGAGGTCTTTGGGCGTAGTCCGCTCAACGACCATGCCACGTATCGCGTCAGCCGCGACAGCAACCTGCCGGGGCATTCCGGCGACCTGACGCAAGCTTTCCGCTTCTTGGACTGCGTCGCTCACGACAAACCCGCACCGGTGGCGCCGGAAGCCGGCATGGAAAGTACGGTCATCTGTTTGGCAGCGGAGGAGTCGATCAGCCGCGAGGGTGAGTGGATTAACATAAAAGAGTTTGTTGCAGAGGCCCTGGCATCTGCTTCTGCGTAGAGGAAGCTTTTACTTAGACGCTATTTGGAATGCCTAGCACTCCCCAGCCGTTCGTGCTGAGCTTGTCGAAGCATGAACGTCCGGAGAATCATTTCCCCGAATATCAACAGCAATTCCCTAAAGCTTGCTGCTGAGCTACATCATGTTGAAAAAGAGTTATCTGAAATCTGGATTCTGCCAAGGAACACTTTGAGCGACTACAGGTCTACGAGGAGTTAGCCATGCCAGTACGTCCAAACATTGTCGTGATTGTCACCGATCAGCAACGATCGGACTGTGTAGGATATGCCAACCCGGTCTTGGAGACTCCCTATCTCGATGACCTGGCGTCACAAGGAGTAAGGTTTTCGCGGTGTTATACCGCTTCGCCGTCCTGCTTGCCGTCGCGTGCCGCCATGATGACAGGGATGGACCAATGGACCCACGGTCGCCTAGGCGGCGGCGCGGGCTACGACGCGCTGGACTTTCCGGCGACGTTGGCGGGCGAGCTCATGAAAGCCGGGTACCATACCCAGAGCATCGGGAAATCAGACCAATTTCCCCGCCGTGCCCTTTACGGATTCTTCAACGCGGTGCAGGACAGCACCGGGCGTGGGCTTGAAACCGACTACAAGATTTGGCTGCGCGAGCAGACCGCCGGCAAATTCGGCGACCTGGACCATGGACTGGAATGGAATAGCTGGATGGCCCGGCCGAGCCACCTGCCGGAACACCTGCATCCTACGTATTGGACGGCGAGTGAGGCCGTCAAGTTCATTGAGCGGCGCGACCCCACGTGTCCCTTTTTCCTGTGGTTATCGTTTTCGCGTCCCCATGCGCCGTACGATCCGCCGCCGGTGTACTTTGACATGTACAAAGACAACCCCGACATTCCGATGCCGCCGCAAGGTGACTGGGCCGAAATGTACGATGAGCCGATCACGAGCATTACGGCTTGGAAAGGACGGGCAACGGATGCTCAAGTGCACCGGACGCGGGCGGCCTACTACGGCGCCATCTCGTTCATCGATCATCAGGTGGGACGATTCTTGTATGAATTCGGACGGCTTGAGCGGGCGGCAATGAGGAATACCTTCTTCGTCTTTACGTCAGACCACGGTGACATGCTTGGCGACCACTGTTTGTGGCGAAAGGGCTATTCCTACGACGGTTCTTCGCGCATACCCTTCTTCATCAAGTACCCGGATACTTGGAGCGAGGCTCGCGGTGGCGTGTGCGATGAGATAATCGAGGTGCGGGACATCATGCCGACGGTGCTCGATGCCGCCGCAGTGGACATCCCGGATTGCGTCGATGGGAAGAGCGTAATTCCTCTGGCAAGAGGGGAGCCCACTGACTGGCGTGAGTACTTGCAAGGGGAGCAGACGAATCTCCATGGCAGAGAGAACGGCATGCAGTTCATCGTGAATAAGCGCGAGAAGTACACCTGGTTCCACCATACGGGTAAGGAACAGTATTTTGATCTTATCGAGGATCCCCAGGAGTGCCACGACCTTGCCGGGAATCCGGCAGCGAAAGATAGAATTGAGGCAATGCGCAGCCTGCTTGCTCGCGTCAATGAGGAGCGTGGCGACCCACGCGGGCAAGATGGCAAACTGGTCGTGCAACCGGACGGCGCCTTCCTACGCTCACCGAACTACGCCAAATGGAAAGCACGCGCCGACGAGCGCATGAGCGCATCGGGGATTCGCGGGTCTGCATCCGGGGACGACCGGGCGCGCCGGTTTCCCAATTACCAACAGGGACCGGTACCGAAGGGGAGTGCTACTGCTGCAGAACGGCGCTAGAGAAAGTAGTCTAACGCGCTCAAGAAATTCTTGTAAACGCACTGCTGCTCCCAAATGATCCCATCCACGCCTAAGCTCCACCATTCATCCGGCATGAAGTAGACAGACACTTCGGCCTCGGAGCCCCAGCGTCCCCACCAATTGATCAGGTGGAGGTTGTCGGACTGGGTCAGCCAAAGAGCGAGGTCGATGAGCTGCTCATTCCCAGTGAGTCGCGCCTTATGATAACAGGCAGTCATGAGCTGAAAGATGGCGCGCTGCGGTTCGTTGCCGAGGAAGAATTCAGCGCCCCCTGAGCCCGCCCAAGTTGCGGGAAACGGTGGCAGAGTAATCCGATTGGCTTGACCGCCGTAATTGTTGATGACCTCTGTAGCCGTAGCCGGTGTGACATTCTCGCGTTTCAGGTAGCGGGGGAGTGCCTCCATGAATTCGAAGACACCGCTGTCGTAATACTGGTGCTCGCCGAAGGTTTCGAAGTCCCAGCCCACCATCACAAACGGGCCGTCGGCGCTCCGCACCCAACGGGCATAGTCGTCTGCCATAAGGGGCCAGCCGGCCCATTGGCGTTGTGAGAAGCGGTAGCCGACGTCGTCACTGAGTTCGTAGTGCCGGGCGAGCAGCTTAACGCCTGGGCGATGGTAGTAGAGATGGGTAGGCTGCCGCCAGCCTAGAATCCATTCCCGGCCGTCCATCAAGGCGCCGCGAAAACCGGCACTGTCCAGTGCGCTAACGATGGTTTCAGACATGAGCATCTCGGTGGTGTCGGTTACGCTCGGTCGCTTCCCAAAGATTCCGGCAAATTCGTCTGCCATGGATTGCATCCGCGTAGTGAACGCGGGCAAGTCTATCAGCATGAGGAAAGAGTGGTAGGGATCGACGCCTATCAGCTCTGTGTTGGGGTGGGAGACGATGCGCTTGAAGCCTTCAAGCACGCTTGGTTCCCATTGCCGCGCTTGCTTTATCAGTGAGAGCGAGACGCCAAAGCAGAGCTTGAGGCCGTCATCGAGCAGGCGCAACCATAGCTTTGTGGCGGGCTTATAGCTATAGCGGGCCACCTTGCGAAAGTACCGCTCGTTCATCATCTCGTCGAAGATGAATTGGGCCATGTCCTCGGCCGCGGTGCCGGGTGGGATAACTCTGGCGGGTAAGCGCACTCGCCGTGGTTGGTGCGCGATCACGTAGATTACGAGATTGTCAGCCATTAGAATTGCTCTGCAGGCGAATGCCCTGTTTTTCCGCCAGGTATTCGACTTTGCCCAGGAGGTCTCGAATGGTCGAATCCCAGGTAAAGAGCGCCGCAGTTTGCCGCGCGTGCCGTTTGATTTGTCGAATGACGTCGGGCTGATCGTGAGTGAGTCGCAGATAGCTGGCAAGCTCTGCCGGGTCGTCGGTCTCGACAGAGAGGGCATTATGCAATTGTACGGCATAGTCCTCTCCGGTAGTTCCCGTAACCACCACAGCGCCACATGCCATCGCCTCAAGTCCTACCAGGCCGAAGGGTTCATAGCCACTATTGGCGAGCACAGCGTCGGCGGCTGAGTAGAATACGCGCTGCAGTTCCTCAGGCACGAACTCGCAGAGATTCAAGACATCTGCGTCTTCGGCGGCGAGTATGGTGTCCAAAGCCGCTTCGAGGTTCGAGTTGTCGCTATGGATGTCTCGTACCACCAAGCCCAACTCCGCTGCCCGGTGGAGCACGTCACCGCCATGCGGCTCCAGCCCGCCGCGCGCGATGAATCTCACCCGGTGGCCGGCATGCTTTAGGTGCGCCGCAGCTTCTATCGCCTGCAGCCACCGCTTATCCGGATCAAAGCGACCCATCTTGAGTAGTAAGAAGTCGGCGGCCATACCTTTGCGGAGCCTAGTAACCGGCTTTTGCGGCACCTTTTCCAGCAAACGGCGGGGAATGCCATTGGGCAGTACAAGCGGATTGAGCCCCCAATCCCAGAGCCGATGCTTCATGAATCGGCTCACGGTGGTAATGGTGGCAATGAAACCGAGGCGAGGGAGATCTATGTGGCCGAACCCAAACTCGTTGTTGGCGTTCCACAGCAGCACGCACTGCTGGCGCAGGCCGTTGAAGTGCAAGGAATCGCTTAGCCGTGCCAGCGTTTCCGTCGTGTGCCACTCTTCCGCCATGACCACGGTGATCCGGCCTTGGTCGGCAGCGGGGCGTATGAGGCGATCTGTGACAAACCAGGGCACGCTGCTGGCAAAGTCTATGAGCTTGTCCCATTCAGCCTCGTAAGCGCCTGTGGGATGTGAGTGGCTAATCCATTGGCACCAGCGATAGAGGTGCAAATTGCCGTTTTCGACGGCTTCTACGGAGGGTAGATTCGGATCGCCAATGAAGATCAGGTGGGTCGTGAAACCCGCTTGGGCGAGCGCGCGCGCAAGCTCAGTGACGCGCGTGCCAAGTCCACCGGCCTGTGAGTACCGGTCGGGTCCCTCGAAGCTGAGCAAGACAAACTGGGCGTTGTCGGGGGCGATGCTCATTGCCGCATCGGCTCCATTGCCTTAAGGATGCTTCTTTGAATCCTTGCGGTCGTGTGCCGGCTAGGAAGGGTTCTCTGTGCCGCGACGCAACGCATCTGGACCCTACTGGCGGTTCCCAGTCGGCATTCGTGCATCAGTATATGACAGCGAGGTCTAAACGTCGAGATGTTGGACTTCTTTGGCGTGTGCCTGGATAAAGCGCTTGCGCGCCTGCGGATCATCTCCCATGAGCCGGTCGAATACCAAACTGACGGCAGCCTCGTCTTCGAGAATGACCTGTAAGAGCTTGCGACGCGCCGGGTCCATGGTCGTTTCCCACAGTTGGTCGGCATTCATTTCACCCAGGCCCTTATAGCGCTGGATAGCGACATTGGTGCGATTAAACTGCTTGAGAATGCGGTCGCGTTCATCGTCATTCCACGCGTAGTGGACGTCACGATTACGAGCAACGCGGTAGAGCGGGGCCTGAGCGATGTAGAGCCGCCGGTTCGTAATGACTTCGCGCATATAGCGGAAGAAGAACGTAAGCAGAAGCGTGCGAATGTGTGCGCCGTCAACATCGGCATCAGTCATGATGATGACTTTGCCGTAACGCAGTTTAGAAATGTCAAGCGTTTCGCCAATGCTTGTGCCCAAGGCTGTAACCAGCGCGCGGATTTCGGCATTGGAGAGCATGCGGTCAAGATTGGTGCGCTCCGCATTGAGGATCTTGCCGCGCAGCGGAAGAATTGCTTGGAAACGTCGCTCGCGTCCTTGCTTGGCGTTGCCGCCTGCGGAGTCGCCCTCCACAATGAAGATCTCGGCGTTCTCCATACTGCGCTCCGAGCAGTCGGCGAGCTTCCCCGGAAGAGTAGAAACATCCAAGTAGCCCTTGCGGGACACCATGTCCCGCGCCTTCTGCGCGGCCATGCGCGCGCGGGCGGCGTTCAGGCATTTCTCGATAATGGCCTTACCTTCGCTAGGATGCTCTTCCAGGTATTGGCCGAGTTTCTCGTTGACTGTCGTTTCAACAAAGCGCCGCACTTCGGAGTTGCCGAGTTTGGCTTTGGTCTGCCCCTCAAATTGCGGGTTAGTAAGCCGCACGCTGATAACTGCCGTCAGTCCGGTGCGCACGTCGTCACCCGTAAGAGAGACATCTTTTTCCTTGATGAGGTTCTGCTTGCGGGCGTAGTCGTTCAATGTGCGAGTCAGAGCTGAGCGGAACCCGGTCAGGTGCGTGCCGCCATCCACGTTGTTGATGGTGTTGGCAAAGGCATAGATGCGTTCGTCATAGCTCTGGGTGTACTGCAGCGCCGCTTCGAGCTGCAGCGAGTCTGCTTCCCCAGTAAGGAAGATCCCCTCGCTATTGATGATCGTCTTGCGCCGATTCATTTGATGAACAAAGGCGCGGATCCCGTTCTCAAAGTAGAACGTTAGTTCGCGGGCAGTTCGTTCATCGCGGAACTCGATACGAAGGGCGGGGCAGAGATAGGCGATCTCACGGAAACGCTGTGCCAGTGTATTGAACTCATAGTCAAGCGTCTCCATGATCGTGGAATCGGGGAGAAAATGGATAGTGGTACCGTTCCGGTCAGACCTGCCGACCCGCTCTACCTGGCTGAGCGGGGCGCCGCCGCGGTACTCTTGTTGGTAGACGTAAGGCGCTTGATAAACGGTGGCGACGAGTTTTATCGATAGTGCATTGACAATAGAGACGCCGACACCGTGGAGGCCGCCGGAGACTTTGTAGCTCTTGCCGCCAAACTTGCCGCCGGCGTGCAGCCGAGTGAGCACGGTCTCCAAGGCAGATACACCGGTCTTTTCGTGCACGTCGACCGGAATCCCACGGCCGTTGTCCTCTATGGTGACACTGCAGTCCTCATGTATCGTGACGCTAATGCGATCGCAGAGGCCTGCGAGCGCTTCGTCAACGCTGTTGTCCACCACCTCATAGACGAGGTGGTGCAGACCGCGGACGTCGGTGCTGCCAATGAACATGCTCGGCCGCGTTCGCACTGGCTCCAGACCCTCGAGAACCTGGATATCTGCGGCAGTATAGTCATTCAAGTCAACGGCGGTCGGCTCGGCCACAATTGTTGCAGTGCCGCTTTCGTCTTCTAGAACCTTCTTTGCCATTGACATCCTTTCGTAAAGGTATTCTCATAAATCGAGTCTCATAGGATTGCTATGGGGAAGTAGGTTCCTCCCGGTAAACGAGTAGTCGGTTCCAAACGTACATGAATACTGCAATCGTCACCCACGTACCTACGTAGGCGTTGCCAATTGTCGCTATAACTCGTCCAATACCTATGCTAAAGATCTCCAAATCAAGAATTACGCTCCAAACTATGCTCGTGCCGAATACAATGAGCCAATAGAGGAAGAAAAAACCGATGGCCGACCACGGATTAATGTGAAGTAGGTCCACCGTAAGCCGGATCACTCTTGAGAGCCTCTGGCGAACGAGCGCAACGCTATTCACGATGAAGAAAACATAGAATACAATCCAAAGCAGCAGAATCACGGAAAAAAGGAACAGCAAGGATCCTAGCAGAGGGATCACAGAGAGCATTACACTTGCAATGGTAAAGGGGATCACTGTCACCACCAGTAAGATACCGACAAGCCCGGCAAGCCGTAAGGCCAAACGCATTACCCGAGGCACGAGTATCTCCCATGTCAACGTACGTTGTTGAACTTCTGATGCAATCAAGGCAAGGTAGGTACTGCCCAGCAAGAAACTCATCGGCAGAAGCAAAGCGATGAAAAAGAGAAGCTGCGGAAACGAATCCAAGACCATGGTTGTACCCGAATCATCACCGGCTGCAGAGATTCCGAGCGAAGGCACCCACACGCCTAGAAGCAGGGAAAGCAGGTTTGTTTGTCGGACAAACGAGAACACAGTCGGGTTTCCTGGATCAGCATCTGCTTCGACCCCAGAGGCGGACGCTTCTACCAAAGGAACCAGCTCGGCCCCAAGAAGGACACGCGGTGCAAACCAAATGAACAAGTCTAACCCGATCGGCAGCAGGATTAGCCAGATACGCCGATTGAGCAGTGTGCCGGATTCGGCCAGGGCTTCCATTGGCCGGAGTGTGCGCGGGTCTTTCACACTGTGTATTATACCAGATTCAGGTTAATGCCCTCAATTCGGCGCAGGCTCTCATGCCAGTAATGACGGGAAGAAATGCACTTCGTTGCTAGCGGACTTGCACCACAAGGAAAACATCTAGGGAGGCTAGGATGCGTGTGATCATCGCTGGCGGCAGTGGTTTGATTGGCCGTGCCCTCACCCATCATCTGAGCACTCAAGACCATGCGGTCGTGGTGCTGAGCCGGCGACCGCACCACGTCAAAGGACTGCCCGATAGTGCTGACGTTGCATTCTGGGACGGCAGCAGCGGCGAAGGTTTGGTCGATCTGGTAGAAGGAGCACACGCAGTGGTGAACCTTGCCGGGGAGAGCATTGCCGGCAGGCGCTGGACACCTGCGCAGAAACGAAGACTGCGTGACAGCAGGATACAGTCTACGAGCGGAATAGTGGCCGCAATCCATGCTGCATCGCGGAAGCCGGCCGTGCTACTCCAGGCCTCCGCAGTCGGCTATTACGGAAACACCGACAAGGAAGTAGATGAGCAGGGCGCACCGGGCTCCGACTTTCTCGCCGATTTATCTCAAGAATGGGAAAACGCATCAGCGGTGGTCGAAGACTCATCGACGCGTCGAGTGTTGCTGCGCATGGGGATATCCCTCAGTATGGATGGCGGCATGCTGCCGCGCGTGGTGCTGCCATTTCGCTACTACGCAGGGGGTGCCCTGGGTACCGGCCAACAGTGGGTGCCCTGGATACACATCGAGGATACAGTGCGGGCAATTGCGTATCTCTTAGCACATGACGACATCTCGGGCCCCGTGAATGTGTGCGCGCCCCAACCTGTGCAGTTTGCCGCCTTTGCTAGCGCTGTTGGACGAACGTTGAGGCGTCCGTCGCTGCTCCGCGTGCCGCCCTGGGTCCTCCGCCTTGGCATGGGCGAAATGGCGGAGATTGTGTTGCACGGGCAACGCGCGTTGCCCGTGCGGCTGACTGACGCCGGGTTTGAGTTTCGGCATCCGTCCGTTGAAGGTGCGTTGGGCGCTCTTATGCGCAGATGAGCTAGCAGCCGACGGCAACCGCCTATGGCCCTTTGCGTCCGTATATGGTATCGCGCTAGGGTTACAATGACGAGTGTGTTCCAAAGGCGGAAGAATTGGAAGAAGAGGAAGCTACGATGAGCGCAGGAACTGCAGAGACCAGGTTTCTCTATGTCGGCACGTTTACCGGCGTCGACGATCACGGTGGCGGAGCAGAGGGTATCTACGTCTGCCGGATGAACATGACCACCGGCGCTGTGGAGTTAGTTCACACGGTGCCGGACGTGCCGAATCCATCATATCTCGCGCTCCATCCGAAGCGGCCTCTGCTGTATGCCGTGAATGCGGTGCCTGAGATTGACGGGCATGCTGGAGGCGCGGTGAGCGCTTTTGCGGTGGACCGCGCGACTGGTGGACTCACATTTCTCAATCGGCAGTCGTCGCAGGGCGCGGGTCCCTGTCACGTGAGCGTTGAGCAGACCGGCAAGTACGTCATTACGGCGAACTACACGGGCGGCAGTGTGGCGATCCTGCCTATCGCGGAGGATGGGAGCTTGGGTCCGGCGACGGACTGGGTGCAACACGTAGGCTCCAGCGTGAACCCCGATCGCCAGGGAGAGCCTCACGGGCACTCATTTACGCCCGATCCTGCAAACCGATTTGCCCTGGCGTGTGATCTCGGTCTTGATCAGGTCCTCGTCTACGGGCTTGATCTTGAGCAAGGGAAGCTGCCACCGGCTGACCCGCCGTATGCTACGGTGCACGCCGGCGCCGGGCCGCGTCACCTTGCCTTTCATCCCAACGGTCGCGTTGTCTACGTCATAAATGAGATTGGCAATACAGTTACAGTCTTTGCCTACGATCAAGAACAAGGCGCATTGGATGAGTTGCAGACTATCCCCACATTGCCGCCGGACTTCGAGAAAACAAGCCATACAGCAGATATTCACGTGCACCCCTCGGGCAGGTTCGTGTACGGCTCCAATCGCGGACATGACAGCATCGTCATTTACGCGGTGAGTGATACAGAAGGCACGCTGAGCCTAATTGGGCACCAATCAACGCTTGGCGAGGTCCCGCGCAATTTCGTCATCGATCCTTCAGGCTCGTTCTTGCTGGCGGCAAACCAGGACACCGACACAATCGTTACGTTCCGCATCGATGAAGAGACTGGGGAGTTGGCGCCCACTGGACACGTTGTCTCGGTGCCGACGTCTGTCTGTGTGAAGTTCGCGATGCCATGACGTTCTCGGCACTCTGAACTGCTTTACCAGAATCATATTTGCGTTAGGGCTAAGATGCGGGGGACAAGCCACCGCGCTACGGCCTTTTAGAGAAATTCGAGTATGCGCTGCAAGCGCACCTTAACCGAGTCCAGGCGCTTAAACTGAGGTGACGCCTCGCCTGTCATTCCCGCGAATGCGAGAATCTAGCTGCCGCGTCTTCGAACAGAACGAGCAATCTAGCGCTCGAAGAACGCCGCCCGGTCAGAGGCAGGGCAGATTCCTTACTTCGTTCAGAGCGACAGTGTAGATCTACGGTCCCATAGTCTCGGACTGTCGGCTTGTGTGCTCCGGTCGAGAGGCAATTTCCCGGTGCAAGTCGCGCAACGCGAACACCGGGCCGTCGCGGCAGACGCGCTGGTAACCGCGCGGTGTCGTGACGACGCAGCCGAGACAGACCCCCATGGCACAGCCCATCTGGTTCTCCAACGAGACCTGAATGGGCTTCTTGCTGTTCCAGCCCCAAGCGCGAGCTTGATATGCGGCGTCTATCGCCGCAATCATCGGCCAGGGGCCGCAGATGTAGACGGCGTCGCTCCAAAGATAGTAGTCCGCAATGAGTTCGGTCACGTGACCGTGATAGCCTGCGGAACCGTCGTCGGTTGCCAGCACGTACTCCACTTCAGGTGGGACATATTCGGCGGGTAGGTGGCGCGCGGCCGTGCGGGCGCCCGCGAGCAGTGTCACTGTGTAGCCTTTCGGAATCATCGTTTCCGCCAAGAAGATCAGCGGTGCAATGCCAATGCCGCCACCTACCATCAGGAGATTTCCCTGGTTGGGCGAGGTCGTAAAGGTCTTTCCCAAGGGCCCAAGCTGCAGGATCTCATCCCCGGCCCGCCGGTTCTTGAGTATTTCCGTGCCACGACCAACAACCTGATAGAGGATGTCGAGCGTACCCGATTCGCGATCAACAGTTAGCATGCTGAAGGGACGGAGCAGGAGCGGATCGATGCCGTCGCCGCAGCGAACGTGGACGAATTGCGCGGGTTGGCACTGCGCTGCGATTTGTGGCGAATGTAGGCGAATGACAAACAGCCCATCACCCACAGGATCATTTGCAATGACTCTGGCGCGTTCTTGGACAATGGGCATGCTTGCTCCGTTTCCCCACTACTCGCTTGCTACGCTTCTCAGTCCAGCAGGTACCGTCAAAGCCTAAATGCGCGCGAAACCACTATCACCATAGTCGCTATGCATGAGCGTTACGGCAGTGAGATGTAATTCAACATTCGATCCGGCTGCAAGGGGAACCCCGGACCCGGCTCTCCGGTCTGCTGATGTCCTTGCACGACGGCGCAGGCCTTGTTCACCACGGTTTCTACATCTTCTCCGCGCACAAGGGCCTCTACAACATTGCTCATGGCAAGTACTTGAGAGGCGGACTGTGGCCGCGCGCGTCCATGTATCAGCGACTGCTCTACCGCAACCACTTCTTCCTGGCGGAGGCTGGTGCGAGTTTCTGCCAGCCGTGCGACCGCCTCTCTCCCGGCGGGTATCACCACCTGATCCTGCATGGTGCGGGTAAACCCCTGCAACGCCATGTACGCCGCCTCCGACTTCTGCGTGCGGGCGGCAATCCCGATTCCAAAGCCGTCATGCACGGGCACGGTATACTCCTGGCTGCGGGGCAGCGCCGCCATGCGGTAGGTTTCCGGCAGTAGGAACTGCGGGGGGTAACGATACAGCATCGTCCCCGGTATTTTCCCGACTAAGTCCCAAATGTCCTTTAGGATAACTGGTTGTGAGACGCGATGCTTGTGTATAAGGTCATGCACGAACTGTAAGGCTTGAATTGCCGCCGGTTCCTGCAACAGACAGGCCAACGTGTCCGGATCAAGCAGTTCCGCTCCGTTCTGCCACAGCGCCCACCAAAGTCCTTCGCTGTGTGCGTTCAACCCCCAACGCTGCACCGTGCCGTCTTCTCTGTACGTCGTCAGCCTCGCCGCGTTCTCCACCAGGTTGTCCCAGTCCCAACTAGCGCCCACCGGCGGCGCCACTCCTTGCGCCCGGAAGTGCTCGACATCGTAGTAGAGCATGAGCGGCGCCGCGCTTACGGGCAGCGCGTAGAGCGCGCCATCCGCCCAGTACCGGTCTAGGGCGACCGGGAAGAACTCCCGGTTGAGCGTCTCCCGATCTGTGCCAATAAACCGGTTCAATGGCAACAAGAGGCCGCGCCTCCCGAGCCATTGCGCCAACTCAGGCCACACGGTCACGAGGTCTGCCTCAAGCCCGTCGAGCACCGCCGTAACCTTTTTAAGCACCTTGTCGGGGGGCGTTTTCCAGTTAGCATCTGGAAAAAAATCCTCTATGAACCGTAAAGCGAGACGGTACCCGCCGCGCGTTGGGCCATACGGATTCCCATTATCCTCCTCAAGCACCGCTACCGCCTTTTCGTACTGCTGCTGAGGAGAACCAGGGTCCTGCAGAGTGAGAAGAGTGATGAAGCGCGTGTACGCTGCCACGTTGAGCTCAGTCTCTTGCGGCGCGCTCGGCGGCGAAACCGGAGACCCTAGCGGGCTACACCCAGCGGTGAGTGCCGCCGTGCTTGCGAGTAAAGATCGGCGTGAAAGCATCGCTCTGCTCTGTTTGTTGCCGTCTACCACCTCAAGAATCCGGCGTAGTGTTTTACGCCTGAACCTATCTATCTCAGCGAAGTTAATCCGGGTAGTTGCTTCTTGCTTTCGTCGTAGCGCGGGGGCTTGTCCCCCGCGCTACGACATGCTCCATCCGTACTTTTCACAGCATCGAATTGTCAACAAACAAGCGCTCCTTGCTGCGCGCTTGTGGTACCTGGGATCGCGCCGCACTCAACGGAACCCCATTCAGCGCTGATCGCGATACGCCCCCAGAGGCCGCACGTGATAGGCATCCTGCGGCAGTGAAAGCGCAGTGGCCAGAGCGCGGGAGGTGTCTAGCGAAGTTAGGCAGGGAATCTGGCGCTCTACAGCCGCGCGGCGGATGTAGAAACCGTCTTGCAGTACTGCTCGACCGCCGGTGAGCGAGTTTATGACGGCTTGCACTTCGCCGTCCTGGATCACTGACACTACATTAGGTGTTCCTTGCAAGCGCTTGCTGATCATACGTACGGGGATGCCCATAGACTCCAACATGGTGGCGGTGCCCTCGGTAGCCATGAACCTGAAACCGGCAGCAGCGAGCTGGCGAACGATAGGACGGATGGCATCCTTGTCGGCGTCGGCGATGGAGAGCAGAAACGTGCCGCCCGCAGGCACATTGAGTCCGGAAGCCACCATAGCCTTATAGAGCGCTGCCTCGAAAGTTACGTCTACCCCCATTACTTCACCAGTGGACTTCATCTCAGGCCCCACCGACGTATCCACGCCGCGTAGCTTTGCCATACTGAACACCGGC
Source organism: Chloroflexota bacterium (assembly GCA_965219505.1). GTDB lineage: Bacteria > Chloroflexota > UBA11872 > VXOZ01 > VXOZ01 > VXOZ01. The sequence continues at coordinate 986,445 of OZ244775.1, forward strand.
GCTTTCACGGCGACCAGCGGTTGCTTAGGCCGTAGGCCACCGTCGTAGCCCATGTCCTCCAGTGACTTGCCGAGCATGGTCAGCGTGGCAAGGCGCACCATGGGCACGTCTGTCACCTTGCTGAGGAAGGGCACCGTGCGGCTTGAACGCGGGTTTACTTCAAGCACAAAGACCTCGTCCTGGAAGATCACGTACTGAATGTTGACCAACCCCAAGACACCCAATTCCAGGCAAATGCGCGTTGTGTAGTCAACGATGGTCTTTTCGATGCGCTCGTGCAGGTCTCGGGGTGGGTAGACGGCAAAACTATCACCGGAATGCACGCCGGCACGTTCGATATGCTCCATGACGCCGGGTATGAGCACAGCCTTTCCATCGCAAACTGCATCTACCTCGACTTCTTTGCCTTGGAGATACTTGTCTACCAGGACCGGATGACGTGTCGATAGCTGTACAGCGGTTGCCACATAACTCTTGAGGTCTTCCGGCGTATTCACGATTTCCATCGCCCGACCTCCGAGCACATATGAGGGTCGCACGAGCACCGGATAGCCGATGTTTGAAGCGACGGACAGTGCGTCTTCAACGTTGGTCACGGCCCCACCGGGGGGCTGCGGAATGCCGAGTCGGTCCAGGAATGCCTCGAACTTGCGGCGATCTTCAGCGAGATCGATTGCGGATACACCGCTTCCCGCGAGCGAGACGTTCTCCAAGGTAAGCGGTTCGGCGAGATTGATGGCGGTCTGTCCGCCGAACTGCACAATGGTTGGCGGCACGCCCTCGTTGTCGAGGACATTCAGGACACTCTCCGTATCCAGCGGCTCAAAGTACAGGCGATCGGACGTATCGAAGTCGGTGGATACGGTCTCGGGATTGCTATTCACCATAATGCTTTGTACGCCCGCGCTGTCGAGCGCCCATGCAGCATGTACAGAGCAATAGTCGAACTCAATACCCTGGCCGATGCGGATCGGGCCGGAGCCAATCACGGCAGCTCGTTTCGCCGTCAAAGATGGGGCATCGTTCTCAATTTCGTACGTGCTGTAGAAGTACGGCGTTTTGGCTTCAAATTCGGCGGCGCAGGTGTCAACCATCTTGTATACCGGCACGATGCCCCACTGTTTCCTCATTTCGCGTACACGGGTTGGCAGCACGTCGGCCAAGGTGCCGATTTGAGAATCAGCAAATCCTAGTCGTTTCGCCTCCCACAGCAATCCCGGTGTGAGCGACTCGGCCAGTAGGCGCTGTTCCATATCGCGGACAGCAGCAAGCTTGTGAATGAAGAACGGGTCGATGTGCGAGCGGCGGGAAACTTCTTCAACGCTAACCTCGCGCCGCAGCGCGCTCATGATTGCCCAGAGACGTAGGTCGCTGGCCTCCGTGATGTGCTCCCAGATTGCTTCCGGTTCTCTTTGCCACTGCTCGTCTTCCCACATGAGGCTGCGATCGCCGATTTCGAGGCCGCGCACCGCCTTTTGCAGAGCAGCTTCCAGTGAGCGGTCAATTGCCATTACTTCTCCGGTGGACTTCATCTGCGTGCCCAGCATGCGGTCGCCCGACGGAAACTTATCGAACGGCCAGCGCGGGATCTTGACCACGACATAGTCGAGGGCTGGCTCGAAGGCGGCGGTGGTTTTCTCCGTGATAGGATTCGTCAGCTTGTCAAGGGTACGGCCGATCGCGATTTTGGCCGCCATGCGCGCAATCGGGTAGCCGGTTGCCTTGGAGGCCAGAGCAGATGAGCGACTCACACGAGGATTAACTTCGATAACGCGATAGGCAAATGAATGGGGGTCCAGCGCCAACTGCACGTTGCAGCCGCCTTCGATGCCCAGCGAACGAATGATGTTGAGGGACGCGGTACGCAGCATCTGGTATTCGCGGTCGCTCAACGTCTGGCTGGGAGCGACGACGATTGAATCACCGGTATGCACGCCCATGGGATCGAGATTCTCCATGTTGCAAACCGTGATGCAATTATCGGCGCTATCGCGCATGACTTCGTATTCGATTTCCTTCCAACCGAGCAGAAATTCTTCCACGAGCACCTGATTGATTGGGCTGGCGGAGAGGCCGCCTGCAACTATCGTTTGCACCTCTGCGGTCGTATGGGCAATTCCGCCGCCGGTGCCCCCCAACGTATAGGCGGGCCTGATGACGACAGGCAGCCCGATTGTTGCCATGAATGCTTCTGCATCTTGGACAGAGTGGACGGTCTTGCTGGCAGGGATAGGTTCGCCGATTTGGGTCATGGTTTGCCGGAAGAGTTCCCGGTCTTCCGCCTTTTGGATCGCTGACAAAGGCGTGCCCAGCAGTCGCACATCGTACTTGTCCAGGATTCCCGCTTCGGCCAAGGCTACGGCGAGATTGAGGCCGGTCTGCCCACCGAGAGTGGGAATGAGGCCGTCCGGCCGCTCGTGGGCAATGATGCGCTCGATGACCGGTACAGTGAGCGGCTCGATATAGACAACGTCGGCGATGTCCTCATCAGTCATAATCGTCGCGGGATTGGAATTGACGAGTATGGAGGTCACGCCTTCTTCGCGCATGGCCTTACACGCTTGCGTTCCCGCGTAGTCAAACTCAGCGGCCTGGCCGATGATTATTGGGCCTGAACCGACGATTAGCACCTTGGATGGTTTGCTTGTCATGAAAGGAGCTCTACGAATTCGTCAAATACGTATTGATTATCTTGTGGGCCGGGGCAAGCCTCGGGATGGTACTGCACGCTCAACACCGGCAGATCCTGGTGCCGGAGGCCTTCGACCGAACCATCATTGAGACTGATGTGGCTGACACGGAAACCGGACTCTTCAGGGATGCTGCTAGCGTCAACTTGAAAACCATGATTCTGGGTGGTAATGTGCACCTTCCCGCTCTCCATGTCTTGCACGGGATGATTGGCGCCGCGGTGACCGAATTTGAGGCGACTTGCTCGGGCGCCCGCGGCCAGCGCGATGATTTGGTGGCCCAAACAGATGCCTAGCATCGGAAAGCGGTGCATGAGCCTAGCCGTAGTCTCGACGGTCGCGGCGACCGCGCCGACTTCCGGGTCGCCCGGACCATTGCATACTACAATTCCGTCCGGATCGAGATCGCAAATCTCTTCAAAACGAGTGCCGTACGGCACCCACAGAACCTCGGCGCCCCGGCTTGCAAGGGAGTGGGCAATATTGTGTTTGCCCCCGGTGTCAATGAGGACGAGGCGCTTCTGCGCGGCGGACTGCGGTGGCAATTGCCACGGTTCCCAGGGCGCGTGGGCCGTATATTCTCCCGTGTTCACCGAGACTTCGCCCACTACGTCGTGGTTCGAAAGCGGAGTGACATGTCGGGCGCGCGCGACGCAGTCATTCACGTACGATTCAATGCCCGGCGTACGGCCGCTTGACCAAAGAAAGGAATCGTAGGCTTCATCCGGCAACACGTCTGGCGGCGCCACCGCAAGGACGGCTCGTTTGAAGCCGTATGTACGCAGGTGTTGGGTAATCGCGCGCGTATCCAGGCCGTATATGCCGGGAATATTGTTGTCTGCCAGGAACGCATCGAGTTCATGCGTGGCGCGCCAGTTACTCGGATGGGAGCAGAGCTCTCGCACTACGAGACCCGATAGCCATGGATTAACCGACTCCATGTCTGCCGGAGTGATACCGTAATTGTTAATCAGCGGGTACGTCAGGGTGACGATTTGCCCGCGGTAGGATGGGTCGGTGCAGATTTCCTGGTAGCCGGTCATGCTCGTGTTGAAGCAAAGCTCGCCAGCGGCATCCTTGGCAGAGCCGAATGCGCGGCCGAAGAAGACTTTGCCGTCTTCCAAGGCGAGCAGAGCGTGGGGATAGGAATCTGGCACGTTTATTGAGCACCTCTTTGTTTGTAGCTGTCAGCCGCATGGACGATCTTACCGTCAACGAACGTCATCGCGACACAGCCGGGGAGAGTTATTCCCGCGATCGGTGTGTTCTTGCCTTTGGAGGCGAACCTCTCAGGATCAACGGTCCACGTGGCATCAAGTTCGAGTACGGCGATGTCTGCCGGTGCTCCCACCGTGAGCGTTCCCGTCGGCAGGCCAAACACCCGCGACGGTTCAGATGTCAGTTTGCTAATGAGCGTATGCAGAGAAACCCGCCCGTCTTGCACCAACTGATATGCCTGCGAGAATGCAGTTTCTAAACACGAGATGCCTGAGGCTGCTTCGCTAAATTCGCAGAGCTTGTCGGTGGTGCTGTGGGGTGCGTGGTCCGTGGCAACTGCGTCGATAGTACCATCGTTCAAAGCCTCTATTAGGGCTTCAATGTCTGCTTTGGTGCGGAGAGGCGGTTTGACCTTGGCATGTGTGTCGTAGGCAAGACCCGGGCCTGCGTCTACTTGCAGTCTTTCAGCAACGAGCGAATCGGTGAGTGTGAGATGATGGGGCGTTACCTCTGCGGTAATGCGAATGCCTTGATGCTTCGCTGCGCGGATGATTTCGACGCTGCCTCGCGTCGAGACGTGGGCGATGTGAACGTGTGCGCCGGTGCGACGCGCCAAGAGAGCGTCGCGCGCCACCATTGTCTCCTCGGCTTCAGCCGGCATCCCGCGCAGGCCCAGCCGCAAGGAGGTCAAGCCTTCATGCATTACGCCTTCGTGAGCGAGAGAGGGGTCTTCGCAGTGGTTTACGATGGGCTTCTCAACGAGAAGACTGTATTCGAGCGCGTGTCGCATCACGCGAGCATCGGCTACCGGCATGCCGTCGTCGGAGAAAGCGACGGCGCCCGCTTCTGCCAGTGCGGCCATCTCCACGAGTTGCGTGCCTCCAAAGCCCTGGGTCACGGCAGCTAAGGGAAAGACCCGCGCGGCTGCGGATTCCCGAGCGCGTTCTAGAATTAGTTCGATAGTTGCCGGAGTATCTACTACCGGATCCGTATTTGCCATGCTGCATACTGTTGAAAAGCCGCCGCGAGCGGCCGCGAGTGTGCCGGTAGCAATAGTCTCCTTGTATTCGAACCCTGGTTCGCGCAAATGACTGTGCAGGTCCACAAAGCCCGGCGCGAGTACCAGTCCGCTCGCGTCTATGACAGGAAAGTCTGCTGAAGAGAGTGACTCTCTGATTTCCGCGACTTTTCCGTCCCTAATGAGCACGTCTCGAACGCCATCGAGGTTATTCGCCGGATCGAGCACCCGCGCCCCAGTAATCAGCCACTTGTTGTTCATGCCAAATGCTCCGCTGTGCCTGCGAGCAAATAGAAAATCGCCATACGGACCGCGACACCGTTAGTCACCTGCTCCTCAATAACAGCCTGTTCACTGTAGGCAAGCTCAGGCGAGATTTCCACTCCCTGGTTCATGGGGCCGGGATGCATTATGAGCGCGCTTGAGTGTGCGCGCTCCATTCGTTGGCGCGTAAGCCCGAAACGCACTCCGTATTCCCGCATGGAAGGCAGCAACCCGCTTGCCATTCGCTCACGCTGTAAACGCAACATCATAACAACGTCAGCATCCACAATCGCTTCATCGAGATCGTATGAAATCGTAACCTGAGACATGTTCTCAGCGATGCCCAAAATCTCAGGCGATAGGAGGGTGGGAGGCCCACAGAGCACGATCTCGGCGCCCAATCTGCCAAAGCCCCAAATATTAGAACGCGCCACGCGACTATGCAAGATGTCCCCCACGATTACGAGCTTCAATCCTTCGATAGTGCCAAGCCGCTGCTGGACTGTATAAAGATCGAGCAGAGCTTGACTGGGATGTGCGTGCCAGCCGTCACCGGCATTGATCACGGAAGCATTTAGCCAGGACGCGGCAAGGTATGGCGCGCCCGCTTCCCAGTGGCGCATCACTATCATGTCAGCACCCAGAGCTTGTAGGGTACGCATAGTGTCAACAAGCGATTCGCCCTTGCCGACACTGCTTTGGCTCGCGGACACATTCACTAAATCGGCGGAGAGGTTTTTCGCTGCTAATTCAAATGAGGAGCGCGTGCGCGTGCTGGCTTCATAAAACATGTTGACGATCGTCTTGCCGCGTAGTGTGGGTACCCGCCGAATGGGTCGAGAGAGAATCTCAGTCATGGCGGAGGTAGTCTCCAGCAGGAGCATGATCTCATCGGGCGAAAAGTCATCGAGATCGAGGAGGTCTCTATGCTCCAAAGGCATCTAGGTGGTCTCCTGTGACGTAGGCACCAAAATGATCTCGTCCTTACCGTCGGTCTCCAAGAGGTGAAGCTCGATCTCCTCCAAACGCGATGTGGGGACATTCTTGCCCACGTAGTCGGCGCGAATTGGCAATTCGCGGTGACCGCGATCGATGAGTACGGCAAGCTGGATCGTACGCGGACGGCCGAAGTCCATTACCGCATCCATTGCGGCGCGAATCGTCCGTCCGGTATAAAGAACATCATCGACGAGCACGACGTGCTTCTCCGTAAGATCAACGGGAATTTGTGTTTCACGCACGTTTGGACGAAAGTGCTCGCGCTCAAGGTCGTCGCGGTAGAGAGTAATGTCCAGTCGACCGACCGGTACGACGACTTCCTCAAGGGCCTCAATGCTACCGGCAAGCCGCCGCGCCAGCGGCGCACCCCGGGCCTGGATGCCGACCAACACGATATCTTCAGCGCCGCGGTTGTGCTCCACGATTTCGTGGGCAATGCGCGAAAGCGCGCGACGAATCTCTTCCGCTTGGAGTAGAATTTTCGCCGAAACCGTCATTTGCTCCTCGCTGCCTGCAACGGCATTTCACCGGACCTGTGCCGCGTACGAAACGCACAAAAAAACGCCTCTTACCCTCAGGCAAGAAGCATCCAAGTATATTTGGACCTCTCTTACCTGCCTCGCGGGACGGGTTTAAAGAGAAGACTTTCTAGAGTTTAGGATAGCAGAGAGCTGAAACCTATGCAATCAAAGTTGAGCAATCAAGAATAGATACAAACTAAGGGACAGTAGTCCGATCGCTGAAGTTGTAATGTATTTCCGTCGTTGGTAGAATACCGCAGGGAAGCGTGACCGGCACTTCCCTGCGGTAGCATGAGTTGCTAGCGTCGTTGACCCTTAGTATGACGCTAAGCGATGATTGCTATATAATGTGGTTTGACTAACACGGGGAAAGGCAGAGGAAAACGTGCGCACGGCGCTCTATCCTGGGAGCTTTGATCCAGTTACGAACGGGCACATGGATATAATTGCCAGGGCGTCTCGGCTCTTCGATGGACTCTTCGTAGGAGTCTATGCTAATCCCAGGAAGGATGTGCTCTTTTCCTTGGAAGACCGCGTGAGCATGCTTACGACCGCCGTGAAGCAGTGGCCTAATGTTCAGGTAAGGAGTTTTGCGAACCTTACGGTAGAGTGCGCACATGAACTCGGAGCGCACGTGTTGGTACGCGGCTTGCGGGCGGTAACGGACTTCGAGTATGAGTTTCAGCTTGCCGCAATGTATCAACAACTTCGCCCCGACCTTGAAGTCGTCTGCCTTATGACGTCGGTGAAATACTCATTCTTGAGCGCGAGTCTTGTTAAAGAGGTCGCCAAGCTGGGTGGAAATGTTGACGCATTCGTACCGGAGGTGGTTGCAGCACGCTTGCGTGAAGTACAGACTGCGTGAATGCCCGTAACGTGCTCTTAGGCAGGACTCGGTTTGTCTGTGATGAGCGCATGAGATGGGTGGACGACAAAAGGGGTAGCCACGATGGACATTTTTGCACTAATTGAACGTTTAGAGGCGCTCGTCAATACGGGCCAACGGGTTCCCTTTGTCAATAAGATAATGCTGGACGAGCAGGAGTGCCTCGACGTTATCGCACAGATGCGAATGTCGGTGCCTGATGAGGTGCGGCAAGCAAGGCGCATGCTTCAAGAGCGCAGCCGTATCCCCGAGCAGGCACGCCTGGAGGCCGAGCGCATTGTGGCAATTGCCCATGAGCAGGCGGAGGAGATACTCTCCGAGCACGGCTTAGTCCGCGCAGCGGAAGACAATGCACGCGAGATCGTGGAGGAAGCCGAAGGGCAGTCTAGTGAAATTCAGCGAGAATCGGATGCCTATGCAGTGCGGTCCCTAACTGATCTGCGAACACGACTCGAACAACTGCATGAGCGTGTGCAGATTTTCCTTGAAGCGATGGCAGACACTGAACCGGAGGAGGTCGCTTCAACTCGCACGAGGGGTGGTCGTACCTCGCAGGATTCGACAGAGTAAGACAAGATATGGATAGGCTGACCCTAAACGTGGCCGGGCTGCTCCAAGAGACGTCAGGCACATCGCGCTGTCTCGAGATCGAAGGGTTCCTTCCAAGTTGGAAAGATATTTCCCTCGTCACACCGATTGAAGGCACTATCGAGTTGGTCCGCGCCGGGAAAGGCATTGTTGTCAGAAGCGACCTACATGCTACGATAGAATTGGCGTGTTGCCGGTGCCTAGATGCATTTGATGAAGATGTGCTTGTACAGTTTGAAGAGATGTACTACCCGGTCTTTGACCTAGCAACGGGTAAGGCACTTCGCCTAGATTACGATGACATAGATTCAGAGTTTCTCATTGAAAGTGTCGATCGTCTTGACCTCAGCGAGGCTGTTCGACAGCACATTGAGATCGGTCAACCGCTCATGCCCCGGTGTCAGCCGGATTGCCTTGGTATATGTCCGGAGTGCGGCGCAGACCGTAACAGCAGCTTGTGTTCGTGTGTAGATGAGACACAGGACGCGCGATTGGCACCGTTACAGGAGATGCTGCAGCAAATGGGGCAAGAGCGACCGGCGTGAAGATGAACGCATGATATATGTGAGGTGACAATGGGCGCACAACCGAAGAAAAAGATTTCACGTTCGCGACAAGGCAAACGACGCTCGCATTTGAACAATCTGAGCGTACACTTGATAGCGTGTCCGAGATGCCGCCAACCGGTGCCTTCCCACACGGTATGCTCGTTTTGCGGTTACTACCGCGGGCAGGAAGTTTTGGAGATCGAAACTCCGGGCTCCTAGGGCCAATTGCCAACGGTATCCGGCCTACTCTCTGCATTGCCGTTCTTGAACGCATTGCCACGGCGCTATCAAGTGCCGCATCGGCTGGTGTTAGACGTTTGGCTTGTCTTGCTCGCTGTCTTGTGCCGGGCTTCTATTTCCCTCGAGGTGGCTAGGTGCCAACCGTCGGTCTATGTTCTCAATGAGTAGATTCAGCGCTCTGCGCTTGGTATCCTAGTTTGGGCGCAGGTGCAGTTTTCACTCCACCACCCATGCATTGTGCGAACCAGGTATTGCCGCGAGTGGGTTGCGGCCAAAGCGGGTACAGTGTCACTATGTGGACTCTTGATTCGATGCTTGGTTGAATGTCAGCATGGCGAGGTTTAAGAGCCTTGCTACGTCATACTCGCGGATCGGAAACGGAGCAATGGGAAGTAGAGCGTACATTTTTCCGGGCCAGGGCGTGCAACGGGTGGGAATGGGCGCGGATGTAGCGGCACATTCTGCTGCCGCTAAGCGCGTCTATGCTACTGCGGATGCCGTCCTAGGCGTGGAATTAACCGCGCTGAGCTTCGAAGGCCCGCTAGGGGTACTTTCCGAAACACGTAACGCGCAACCTGCGATTTTCACTGCCAGCGCTGCCTGCCTGGCAGCATATTTGGAGGCTTGCGGCGTGGAGGCAGTATCGGATCTGCCGGACGCGCTACAGCCTTCTTTGGTCGCCGGCCATAGCATTGGTGAGTTCACCGCGCTATATGCAGCCGGGGTGCTCTCATTGGAAGATGGGCTGCGGTTGGTGCAGACCCGAGGTGAGCTTATGCAACGCGCTGTTGCAGACGCGCCGGGAGGAATGGCGGCCGTGATTGGCGTCTCGCCCCAAGTTGTCATGCAACTCTGCGCGCGAGCGCGGAGCGCTGATTCGCAAAGCATTGTGACCATTGCAACCTTCAATACGCCTCAGCAGGTTGTAATTGCAGGAGACAAGGCTGGATTGGACAGCGCCATAGCTCTGCTTAGGGAGCGCGGCGCGCGGCGCATAGTGCCCTTAAGGGTTGGCGGCGCTTTTCACACGCAGGCGATGGCGACGGTGCAAGACGAATGGGGAGCTGCGGTAGAGGCAGCGCCGCTCATGCCGCCGTGTATTCCAGTCGTGGCCAATACAACCGCCAATATCGCTACCACGGTAGAGGCCTTGCGGCACGAACTTTCAGTTCAAGTCACGTCTCCGGTGCGCTGGGCGGCGACGATAGACATGCTCTTGCGAAGAAACCTTAATCCAATTTACGAGTTTGGCCCGGGCGCAGTACTGACCAGAATGATTGGGAGCATTGCGGCGGCAACCACGGCAGTGGCGATTGACTCCCAGCGGGCGGCCCTGCGCGCAGCCGAATCCAGCGTGGTCGCATAGACTTGTAGAATTCATGCTGAAGTGCCAGCACAAGTGTTGGACCAGTGCGAGCCTGAGTTGAGCGGTTCAAGTAGGTCGCATGGGTCTATCCGTGTATGCATTCATGTCGAAGTATTCTGGCAAACAGCAGTCTTACCACATGAAGGATGAACTATGACAGGGCGGGTTGCGCTGGTCACTGGCGGGTCCGGTTATTTAGGTGCAGCCATTTGCGCGCGACTTGGCAAAGAGGGGGCACATGTTGTTGTGCACTACCACAGTGGCGCTGAGGCGGCCGAGCGAGTCGTTGCGGATATCGCCGCACAAGGTGGCAGCGCCAACTCGGTCCAGGCAGACTTAACAAATGCCGTCGAAATTGAGAATATGGTGCAGTCCGTTCACAACGATTGCGGGAAAATAGACATTCTCGTAAATAATGCCGGCATTACGCGGGATACTCTTTTCGTGCGCATGACTGAGGCAGATTGGGATGCTGTGATCGACACTAACCTGAAATCGGCGTTCCTTTGTAGTAAGGCGGTTGTGCGTAACATGTTGCGGTCTCGATATGGACGTATCGTCAATGTCTCCTCGATTGGCGGGTTTATGGGGGCGCCGGGTCAGGCGAACTATTCTGCCTCCAAGGCTGGGCTCTGGGGGCTTACACGCTCGCTCGCGCGCGAAGTGGCGACGCGAAATGTAACCGCGAATTGTGTTGCGCCGGGCTATTTCGGCGGACCCATGACGGATACTATTCCACAGGACATGGTCGATACCATTCTCAAGATCATTCCCATCGGTCGCTACGGCGAACCCCAAGAACTTGCGGCTGCCGTTGCCTTCCTGGCTTCTGAGGAGGCTTCATATATTACGGGTCAGATTCTCATCGTAGACGGCGGCATAATGATGTATTAGAGGTGAGTGGATCGTCTCCTGCAAGACGCCAAAATGGGCTTTGACGAATGCAAAGCGGGGGGCCAAAAGCTGCAGTACGACGAGGTGAGATTCTAATCAGGCGGAAGCCCCTTCGAAGGCAGTCGCAGTCTATATCCTAGGTGATTTCGGTGTTTCAAAAAATTCTCATAGCCAATCGAGGTGAGACGGCGCTCCGAATTATTCGGGCCTGTCGTGAGTTGGGAATCTCAACGGTAGTGGCCTATTCGGATGCGGACCGCGAATCACTGCCGGTCCACTTGGCCGATGAAGCCGTATGCATTGGCCCCGCACCCGCGAGCAAATCCTATTTGAATGTACCGAGCATCATCAGTGCTGCCTTCATTACAGGCGCCGAGGCCATTCACCCTGGAATTGGATTCTTGGCGGAGGACACATACTTTGCAGAGATCTGCGAGAAATACGGCATTACCTTCATCGGTCCCAGTCCGGACGTAATACATGCGATGGGAGACAAGACCAACGCCAAGGCAGAGATGCGCAAAGCGGGTCTGCCCGTCATTCCGGGTCGGGATTCCCCGGTCAGAAACATTGCGGATGCTCTGGAGGTTTCCGACTCTATTGAGTACCCGGTGGTGCTAAAGGCAGCCGGTGGAGGCGGAGGACGAGGCATTCGCTTCGTGGGCGATGAAGAAGAGATGGTGGTGGCGTTCCCGGTTGCCCAGGTGGAGGCACAGGCGTCATTTGGCAACGCTCGGTTGTATTTGGAGAAGTACATCTCGCCTGCCCGCCATATCGAAATTCAGATCCTCCGAGACCAGCAAGGCAATGCGATCCAACTCGGCGAGCGCGATTGCACCATTCAACGGCGGTACCAAAAGCTCATCGAGGAGTCGCCGTCGCCGGTGCTTGATCCCACGGTACGGGAAGCTATTAGCGCGGCTGCACTGCAAGGCGCTAACGCGGTAGGGTATACGTCCGCAGGCACGGTAGAATTCTTGGTTGATTCTGCGCTGAACTACTATTTCATGGAGATAAACTGCCGCTTGCAGGTAGAGCACACGGTGTCGGAGAGCACAACCGGCATTGACCTCGTACGGGAGCAGATTCAGGTCGCAGCGGGCGAGACACTTACGTATAGCCAGCAGGATGTTTGCATTCGCGGGCATGCCATTGAGTGCCGGATAACCTCCGAAGACCCGGAACATGACTTTCGGCCGGAGAGCGGTGAAGTGACGAGTTTTCTTGCCCCCGGTGGTCCGGGCATCCGCGTCGATTCCCACCTCTATAGCGGATACACCATTCCACCCCACTATGACTCGCTGATTGCCAAGATAATTGCCTGGGCACCAGGCCGTGCTGAGGCCATAGAGCGCATGTTGCGGGCGCTTGACGAGTGTGTGATCGACGGCGTGAAAACGAACCTTGACTTCCACCGCAGGATCCTACGTGCACAAAGCTTCCGGGAAGGCAGTTTCGATGCGAACCTGCTTAACCTCGTGTGAGCGGCAGACTCTAGTCTTCTTCAAAGACTGTTTGTTTGATTATGCAACCCTTACCTAGGACCGCGTCTATGGGTTGCGCTGCGGGACGGTCGCTTCACGCGGCGAAAGCGAGAGACGACGGATGACGGAAAGTTCTGCCAATATTTCCGATAGACGCATTCACCCACGCCACCATGCGCGTGTTGCGGCCGTGCAGGTGCTTTTTGCAATAGACATGTCCGATGACTCACCGGACGTCGTGCTGAGCAAAGTGGAACGAATGGCGGAAATCAAGGCGGAGGCACACGAACTCTTGGAGGGTCTCGTCGCCGGCGTCCGCGCCCACCTGACCCAAATCGACGAGAAGATTGAGCATGCCGCGCCAATGTGGCCCATGGGCCAAATGGCGCTGGTCGACAAGGCCATCATGCGCCTCGCCGTCTATGAGTTACTCTACCTGCCCGAAATACCCCCGAAAGTCGTCATCAACGAAGCGGTGGAACTGGCTAAGATCTACGCCTCGGACAACTCTCCCCGCTTTGTAAACGGCGTGCTCGCCACGATCTACGAGCAAATCGTGGCGAAATGCACTGAGGACAACGCATCAGTTTGAGAGTATCAGCTACATTGATGGATGTTCCCACCCCGATTGCTATACTGTGTTTGAAGTAACTGTTGGTGTCATGGTGACAATCGAGGCACGCAAAGAGATTTGGGGAGACATTGTTGGCTGTTCATAAATCTGATGCACTGCGAGAATTCCTTGCAGATGGAGACTTCAACCCTAAGCAAGCTGCCAGGCTGGCGTTGCTTGTTGAGGGTATTGTCAGTGACAATGCGCAGAAATTCGCAACCAAGAATGACCTACAACGACTTGCGACAAGGGATGACCTTCAGCAGTTCGTCACCAAGGATGACCTAAAGAAAGAACTCAAGATTCTTGAGCAAGGAATGACCATCAAATTAGGTTTGATAGTCACTGCCGCTGTCGGCGTGCTCTTTGCGCTATCTCAAGTTTTTCCCTAATTCAGACTGAAACATTGCCGGAGGAAGGTACCGCAAACCAAGCATTTATTAGAATGCGGATTTGCAGTCCTGAATTGGGTTAGGTTTGCGAACAGTGCTACGGAAAGTAGAAAAGGAGAAGGTCGTCCTGACCTTCTCCTAATTAATTTCTAAGTGCAAGAATGCACTCATCCTTGGTCGAAGCTAAACCGCAGTTGACTTCGCTTGTGTGCGGAGGCAGCGGGTGCAGATGTTGACTTTCTTAAGCTGACCGTCAATGAGCAGCCGCACTTTCTGCACGTTCGCTTTCCACACCTTGCGTGTCTTGGGGGCACGATAGCGCCACTGGCCGGAAGCCTGGTGCTGAATATTGTGTCCTACCTGCGCGCCTTTACCACACACATTACAAACAGCCATGGGCTAATCCTCAGTTAGTCTGGTCGTCAGAGCCATTCTTGACCATGTGTTCAATCTATCGCTATGATGAGCTTGTCACCAAGGGTCAATGTTAGCATAGAGTCGACCACATGCTCAATCGAAGCACGGCGTGGACGAGCCCGTTTTCCTCGTGTTTGCGTTAGTTGCGCGAGTGTGAATGGACCCACTCGCGGGCAGCAAGTCAACGAAGCTAATGACCGTCTGGACTCCCTCTAGGAACTGGTAGTGATAGTCTCTGCGATGCACTGAGAGGTATGCGAATATCGTGGATGATACGCAGACCGGACAGGAAGTGCAAGATGGGATCTCTGAAGGCTGCGATGGGCGCAGCCTAATCGGGGCTTTGGAGTACGGTTATCATCTCCTCGCCGCCAATAAGGAGGAGATCAACCGGCTCAACGTCTTTCCGGTGCCGGATGGCGATACCGGTACCAACATGCTCCTCACACTGGAAGCCGCCTTGCAAGCGGGAAGACAGGCGAGCAGCACACGCGCGGATGAGGTCTCCCAAGCGATTTATCGCGGTGCTCTGATGGGCGCGCGCGGCAATTCCGGCGTTATCTTCTCGCAGTGCCTGCGCGGGATTGCGGATGCCCTTGCGGGGTCAGATGAAATCACCGTTCCAGGCATAGTGCAGGCGTTGCGCTCGGCTTCCGACTCCGCCTATGCCGCATTGCAGGACCCGCAAGAAGGCACGATGCTCACCGTCGCACGCGACACTGCCGATGCATGTGAGGCTCACGCGTCGGACGCAGAGATGCATGCGGTGCTTGGGACTGCCGTCGCTGCCGCCGAGCGGTCTGTCGCCCGTACGCCGCAGTTGCTAGACGTGCTGCGGGATGCCGGAGTGGTCGATGCCGGCGGACAAGCGTTGTGGCTCTTGTTGGAGGGTGCGCGGCGATATGTCACCGGTGAGTCGGTTGAACAGGTGGAGCTACCCAGCAGCGAACGGGCGCTACTGCCTGAGATTGCCGTGGTTACTGAAACCTTGTACGGATACTGCACGGGTTTCTTGGTCAGCGGCGCCGATCTCGACGTTATGGAGATGCGCCAGGCGGTCGCCGAGCGGGGCACCTCCGTGGTGGTCGTTGGTGATGAGGACTTGGTGCGAGTCCACCTGCACACGGAGAATCCGGGCGCCGTGCTCGACCTCGCCCGCGCTGCGGGCAACCTCCACCGCATTGAGATTTTTAATATGGACGACCAGTACGAGCGGTTGCAATCAGCACTGGCTGACGGGGACTTGCCCGGGGTTGATGTGGTACCAACTGAAGTTGCGCCGGAGCCGCGCGAGCAATGCGTTGTCGCGGTGGCGGATGGCGCAGGTCTAGCTGAGATCTACAAGAATATCGGCGCAACCGTGGTCAGTGGCGGCCCGACTATGAACCCCAGCACCCAGGAAATCTACCGAGCAATTGAAGCTACTAACGCGCGTCATGTGTTCGTGTTGCCGAATGACAAGAACGTCATTCTGTCCGCGGAGCAAAGTAGAGACTTGACGGACACTGTAGTCCATGTGCTGCCAACCTACTCCATGGCGCAGGGCATTGCCGCTCTGCTGGCGTTCCAAGATAGCCAAGACCCCGACGAGAATGAAAGCGCGATGAAGGACGCTGCGGAGAACACGCAGTACGGGGCGGTAACCCTTGCCACCCGAGATGCCACCGTGGATGGCGTGCGCGTGGCCCAAGGGCAGTGGCTCGCACTTGCAAGTAACCACGTTTGTGCCTCCCATGACGACCTCCTCGCAGCGGTACAGTCTGTTGTCGAGCACATGGGCCCGGAAACTGCTGAGCTTCTCACTTGCTATCACGGGATAGACGTTTCAGAAGACGAGGCAAACTCTCTTAGCACTCAGATTCAGACGCAGTTTCCGTTGCTTGAAATCGAGGTCATCTCCGGCGGCCAGCCGCACTATCCATACCTGATGACCCTTGAATGAGGTGCTATGCCCCGCCCCGAACCGCGCGACCGCAGCGAGACATTGCGCCGAATTCTTGAACAAGAGGCGCGCCGAGGGTATGACGATGGCGCGGTGATCGGAGGGCTGGAGCGGTTGCTCGCGAACTGGGAGTCGGAGAACACCAACAACGCCTCCAGGAATTCTCAGGGCTTCCCTGCAATCGAGCGTACGTTGCAGGGCTATCGCGCGCTCGAACCGTCCGAGAGAGCGTCACGCGTTGAGAGCGTGCTGCGTATCCTGAACGGTCGCTCAGGCCCTGCATCTTCTGCGCAAAGCGGCCCACCGCAACGGGAAGCTAATACGTCCACTGTTAAGGCCGAGACCAAGGCTTCGCGGACCCGAAAGAAACGCGGAGCGAGGCCAACAGTAAGTCTGGACTCGCCTCTTACCGTGGTGCCGATGCTAAAGGACGAAGACGCCAAGCGCCTGGAGAAGCTTGGCCTCTCTACGTTGGGCGACCTCATTCAGCACTTCCCGCACCGACACATCGACCGCAGCAGCATCAAGACAATTGCTGACCTCAAGCCCGGTGAAGAAGCCACGTTTGTAGCCAACGTGATGCAAGTGGAGAATCGGCGCGTTACCCAGGGCCGCATGGTTATCACTGAGGCTGCCTTGGCAGACAAGACGGGTTACATCAAGGCGGTCTGGTTCAATCAACCGTTCCTGCAACGCCGTCTCACGAACAAGCGGCGCGTTACGGTTGCAGGCAAGGTGGAGATCAGCCGCTCCGGTCTGGAATTGCGTTCGCCTGAGTATGAGTTTGCCGAAAGTCCCGAGCACGGGCTGCACGTGGGACGGCTGGTGCCGGTCTATCCGTTGACGGCCAATCTCTCTGCCAAATGGATGCGCCGCTGGGTCCACTCCGCGCTGGACATGTCGCTTCATGCTGTAGAAGAGGTAGTTCCGGAAGATATTCTGCAGCGAAACTCCTTATTGAGCGCACAAGAAGCCCTGCGCCAGATGCATTTTCCCGAGAGCGAAGAGCAGCGTCAGCGTGCGGTCCACCGCCTTGCATTTGACGAATTCTTCTTTATTCAACTTGGCACGTTGCAACGGCGTCGCGAGTGGCAGCTTGATCAACCCGGTGTTGCGGTAGATGTCGACCCCATTTCTACACAGGCGTTTCTCGATTCACTGCCTTTTTCTCTTACACACCACCAGCAAGAGGCACTCACTGAGATACTTGCCGACGTGGGCAAACCGGCAGCCATGAACCGTTTGTTGCAAGGAGACGTGGGTTCCGGTAAGACAGTCGTTGCGGCGGCGGTGGCGCTGCAAATGGCGAAGCACGGCCTGCAGACGGTTGTCATGGCGCCGACGGAGGTTCTGGCCGAACAACACATACAAACCTTCAAGGGATTCCTCGATCCGTTCGCGGTGCGCTGTGCCTTGCTGACCGGCAGTACGCGCAAGAGTGAACGGAAAGCGATTCTAGCCGACCTGGAATCAGGTGCGCTCGACCTCTTGGTGGGCACGCACGCCGTCATCCAGGAAGACGTGGTGTTTGACGACCTGGGTTTGGCGGTCGTGGATGAGCAGCACCGATTTGGCGTGCGGCAACGCGCGGTTCTGCGGCGCAAAGGGCGCAATCCTCACGTTTTGGTGATGACGGCGACGCCAATCCCGCGCTCGTTGGCGCTCACGCTCTACGGTGACTTAGACGTATCAACGATTCGAGAAATGCCGACGGGCCGTTTACCGATTACGACCCGCTGGGTACCGGCGGAGAAACGCTTACCGGCGAATGAGTTCGTTGCAAAGCAGATCGCGCAAGGGCGCCAAGCCTTCATCATCTTTCCGCTCATTGAAGAGTCTGAGACACTGGAGGTGCGCGCTGCCAAGAGCGAGTTCAATCGCTTGCAGAAAGAGGTCTTCCCGCAACTCAAGGTGGATCTGCTCCATGGGCGGCTGACCAGCAGACAGAAAGAGAGAGTCATGCGCGCGTTTGCAGTGGGTGAAACTGACATCTTGGTGAGCACGCCCGTCGTTGAGGTAGGCATTGACGTGCCCAATGCCACGGTAATGATGATTGAGAGCGCCGAACGGTTTGGCCTTGCCCAGCTTCACCAATTCCGGGGCCGTGTGGGGCGCGGCGAACATCAATCGTACTGTTTGCTGCTATCGGATTCGGCCAATGCGGCGGAAAACGAACGCTTGCGTGTCCTAGAGGAGCAACGCGATGGCTTTGCGCTTGCGGAAAAGGATTTGATGCTGCGTGGGCCGGGTGAGTTTTTCGGCACGCGCCAAGCAGGGCTCCCTGCGCTCAAAGTTGCGAAGCTCTCCGATCTCCCTACACTGGAACTTGCCCGCAAGGAGGCCAGTGGACTATTCGAATCGGATCCCATGCTGCAGGCCCCGCAGCATGCAGGGCTAGCCAAGCATGTCGCTGCCTTCTGGCGTGTAGAGAGCGAGCTTTCATGAGCGAATCATATTCCGATCCCGATGAACTCTTCGACGTCTGCGACTCGCTGGGGCGACCGATGGGCCTACGGAAGCGCCGCGCGGACGTGCATCGTGACGGCGATTGGCACCGGTCGCTTCACTGCTGGGTGGTGGGGCAGTATCGCGACGGTACGCCATACGTAGTCTTCCAGCGTCGGGCGGAATCCAAGGATACCTCGCCGGGGAAGCTTGACGCGACCGTGGGCGGACACCTGGCTGCCGGGGAATCTGTGGAAGATGCCTTGCGGGAATCCAAAGAGGAGATCGGCCTCGCACTCTCTATGCACGATCTCTTGCCGTTAGGAGTACGCCAGGCCGCGAGCGATGTCGAGCCCGGCGTGCGAGACTATGAGGTGCAGTATGTCTTCTTGCATCGGACCAACCTGCCGCTCACCGCTTTCACGCCGAATCCCGCAGAGGTCTCAGCTTTAGTAGAAATTCCAGTGCCAAACGCACTGGAGCTCTTTACAGGAAAACGCAAGACGTTCACGGCCAAAGCGCTCTGCAACCAGCGCTGCCACCCTAACGAAGCGTGGCTTGCCGAACAGAGGATCCGTGCAGAGGACTTTGTTGCAGTGGCGGATCGCTATTTCTACAAGGTGTGCGTGCAGACTGACCTGCTCTACAAGAACTATCCATATGTCTCAATCTGAGACCCTTATCGCCTAGATGGTGTGGCGCAGTTGAAACGCTGTGCGTTGCTTGCGCGCCACGGAATTTCCGCTCGAAACAATTCGTTTTCTGAGATTTGTCTCTTGTCTCAACATAGAATGCGGCGGGCACCGAGTAAAATAAACCTATGAACATGCGTATCATCAATGGAACGGCCGCGGGACGGCGCCTGCGCGCGCCGAATTCGAAGCTGGTGCGCCCTACGCTCGACAAGGTGAAACACGCCATCTTCAATTCGCTCGGCGAGAGCGGGGGGCATGGTCGTGTGCTAGAACTCTTCGCAGGCACCGGTGCGCTGGGCATAGAGGCCTTAAGCCGGGGGGCCGAGTGGTGCGATTTCGTCGACGTGCTGCCGGCGTCGTGCCGCGCTATCCGGGAAAACCTCCGCACGGCTGCATTGCGCGAGCGGGCGCGCGTTATCCCGGCGCGTGTGCCGGGCGTGTTCAAACGTTTGAAGGAGCCTTACGACCTAATCTTGGCAGATCCGCCCTACCACACCGTGGACCATGAAGACTGGCTGCCGGCACTTGCCGAATCGCGTGCAATTGAGGAACAGACCGTGGTCGTCGTAGGGCACTGGAAGAAGAAGCTGCCTGACGAGCAGTGGGGCAGGCTGCGGCTCTTGCGGCGGCGTCAGCACGGCGACTCGATGTTCAGCATCTATGCGGTGGGTGACGAGTGACGGAAACGCGCCGGCCGTCAGCCGGGCCGGTTCGCCAACGCAATGACAGATTCTGCCAGGAGGCGCGCAGCATCGGGTCGAGCGAGTTCCTTGGCGGCACATGCCATTGATTTCTGCCTCACCGGGTCGGAGAGGAGTTCGCGGATGCCTTTACATAAGGTTTCGCCAGTGAGGTCTGCTTGCTCGATAATCATCGCCGCGCCGGCACGTGCGGCATGCTGCGCGTTGCGCCGCTGTTCGTCACCGCCGGTTGGCACCAAGGGGATGAGAATTGCCGGTTTGCCAAGGGCAAAAAGCTCCGCCAGCGTGCCCGCACCGGAGCGACTCACCACCGCGTCCGCAAGCGCATAGATGTGCCCAATCTCATCTGCAACGAAGTCAACCACGTGGTAGCGTGCTTGCACGTGGTCTGGTAACGCCGCGCGAGCCTGCCGCAGGCGCTCAACTTCGCGTGTTTGCCCCGTTGCCTGTCGTCCACATTGGTGAATGATGCGGCAGACTTCGAGAAGTTCCGGCAGGGCCTCTTCCAAGGCCCGGTTGATGTGTTGCGCGCCTTGCGCTCCGCCGGTTACATACAGAGTTGGCAAAGTGTCATTACTCGCAAATCCGGAAAGAGACAACGCCGTTGCCGGACTGCCATTGAAGATGACCTGGCGCACCGGATTGCCGGTAATGAGGGTCTGCGCTTGCAAGCGTGTTGGCAGGTAGTCTCGCGCGGATTCGTATGTTAAGGCGATGTGCCTCGCGAAGCGAGAGGCGATGCGATTTGCCAGGCCCATCTGTACCGTCTGTTCATGGGTTATCACGGGAACACGCAGCAGCCAGGCTGCGATTACGGGCGGCACGCACACGAATCCTCCGGTACTCAAGACGACGTGAGGTCGGAATCGTAAGACTGTTATCAGCGCCTGCAGCACGCCCCATGGCAGCCGCAGGGCATCGAGAACGTTGCTCCAAGAGAAGTGACCCAGCAAGTGATGCGAGCGGCGGAGTTTGCCGGTCGCTATGGCGGTGAAGGGTAATCCGGCCGCGCGCGCCAGCTCGCGCTCCACTCCCCCATGGCTACCCACGAAGAGGAATGTCGGCCGCGATGAGCGGTCCCGTGCGGTCAGCGCCTTGATTGCTTCTACCGTAGCAAGTGCAGGCGTAACGTGACCGCCGGATCCGCCGCCGGATACGAGGACTCGCACTGTGCGCTGGTTCTCAGTCATTAGCAGTCGGTAATTCTCCTAGTCGGGCTCACCCCCGACGGATGATGCAGTAGGCAATCACTCTTCGCGAATGTACGCCCAGCAGGCAATTGAGAGCAAAGAGTCACGATGGTAGGCATCGGCGCTATACCCTTCGCGTATTCTCTCACACGATTGAACGCAGCGCCGCTGTGAGCCGCTCAAAGTCCTGCTCGGTGTTGAAGTAGCCGGCTGAGGCTCGCACTCCCGGCGAAGTTGTCGTGGGGCGCGTAATAATTCCTTGCTGCCAGAGCGCCTGTGCTACTTCCGATGGATGTTTACCCAGTGAATTGAACGTAATGATCCCCGCCGAATCGTCAGCAGATTGCGGAGTGACTACCTCGACACCAGGTGTCTCAGCGAGCATCCGGTGGGCTTGCTGAGCCAAGTCACGTATGTGCGCATAGACATTGGAAAGATCTAGCCCCTCGAGCCATGTGATGGCGGAGTGCAGACCGACGAGCGCGGCGTGGTTGCGCGTGCCAAACTCGAATCGGCGGACGTCCGGCTTTAGGCGGTGGCGAAAGTCTTCACCGTTCCACGAAAAGTGTTCAAAGGTGCCGGCCCCGACCGCGCGCAAGGTAAGCGCATCGAGGCGGTCCGACCGCACGTAGAGGATACCGGTTTCCTTGGGTCCACACAGCCACTTGTGTCCATTACTAACGAAGAAGTCACACGCCAACTCCACTACGTCCACGCGGATCGCACCCAGCGATTGCGCGCCGTCCAAAAGCGCCCAGGCGCCATGTTCATGCGCAAGTTGGCAAATTTCCTTGGCGGGCAAGCGGATTCCACTTTCACAGCTTACGTGGCTGAAGGCAATGAGGCGTGTCGCGGGACTTAGAGCCGCGCGGATGTTCTGCAACGTGATCTGGGGATCGGCATCTATCTCAAAGACACGCACGCTAAGCTTGCCACGCTTTTGCAAATAGGCCGCCGGATGGCTTAGGGCCGGGTGCTCCTGGTTGGAAATCAAGAGTTCGTCGCCCGGCTGCCAATTCATGCCGTGCAGCACGATGTTGTGCCCGTCGGTGGCATTACGCGTGAAGGCAATGGTGGAAAGCGGTGCCTGCAGTAAACCAGCTACTGCCTCGCGGGTGCGTTCCAGTTCCGCATAGCGCCACTCGAGTGCCGCATGCCCTTCACGCTCCTGGCGGGCTATGGCCGCCTGATAGTCGGCAAGGACCGGTTCGGCCAACAATCCTTCCGTGCCGGTGTTAAGGTAGACACGGTCTTGGAGGAATGGAATGGCTTCACGCACTGCGGTGCAATCGTAGGCTGGCATGGGCCGGTGGGGGTCTCTTGCCTGTCACTCGGGCGCTATTCCCTAATACTATACCCCGACTTGCAGCATCATGAAGGTGCGGCTTGCGGCGAACGTACAAAGGTATGTGGTGCGGCCGTAACCTGACAATGAACGCGCGTACCCGGTGCGAGCGGAGCGCCGAGAAGACGAACTTCAATGTGTTCGCCGGTCTCGAGACGAATCGTCACCGTGCTGTCGTGGCCGTAGAAGGTGGCATCCACCACGCGGGACGCTCCATCCGGGGCTACCGTCAGTGCAATGTCCTCGGGACGGAACATAAGGTCTAGGTCCCCATCTTGGGCGGCTCCGTTGAGCGCAAAGCTGCCGAGTGCGCACTGTGCGTGGCCGTTGTTGACGTTGGCGTAGAGGAAATTCGCGCTACCTACAAACTGGGCGACTTCTCTGGAAGTTGGGCTGCGGTAAAGCTCTTCCGGATCTCCCACCTGGGCGATCCGTCCTCCCCACATAACGGCCACTTTATCGGCGAGGCTGAGTGCCTCTTCTTGGTCGTGGGTTACAAAGATCACAGTGGCGCCCGCCCGGGCGAGGATTTCCCGCGTCTCGGCGCGAATGCGCGCACGGAGGGCCACGTCCAAGTTGGAGAACGGTTCATCCATCAGGATGACGTCCGGTTCCGGCGCCAGCGCGCGGGCAAGCGCCACCCGTTGCTGTTGTCCGCCGGATAGTTCATTCGGCATCCGCTCGCGAAGACTATCCAAGCCGACGAGCCGCAACGCCTTGCCGACCCGCTCACTCCGATCCGGCCACTTCCGTACGCCGTAGGCCACGTTTTGCGCCACGGTCATATGCGGGAAGAGGGCATAGTCTTGGAAGACCATGCCCACGCGGCGGCGCTCAGGGAGGATCCAGCGCTTTGGGCCTACTACACAAACGTCGCCGATCTCGATCGTTCCGGTATCGGGTACTTCAAAACCGGCGATGAGGCGAAGGAAGGTCGTCTTACCGCAACCACTTGGCCCCAGCAGGCCCAGGAATTCCCCAGGAGCAACAGTGAGTTCAACGTGGTCTACGGCCAGTACGGAGCCGAATCGCTTTGTGACATTCTTGCAGCGGATGGCAAAGAGGTTAATGCTCATGGCACTATTTTAAGGCTCCTTACGCGCAAAAAGCAACGTTGGCAGCAGCGAGACGCCCAACAGCACCAAGATCACCGGAGCAGCCTCGGCAAAAAAACCTTCTGCGGTATTTGTCCAGATCTCGGTGGCCAGAGTTTTAAAACCGATTGGGCCGAGCAATAGCGTGATTGGGAGTTCCTTAAGGGTTGTAACAAAGACCAGAATGCCGCCCGCAGTGGCTCCACCGCGCACTAAGGGCAAGGTAACGGCGCGGATTGTGGCGTGCCAGGAGTGACCGAGACTGCGGGAGGCTTCTTCCAAAGTCGGATTCACCTGCAATAGCGAGGTTCGCGCATTGCCATACGCTTGCGGCAGGAATCGGATCAGATATGCGGCTATGAGGAGAAAGAAGGTCTGATAGATGATGGGCGCCACGTTCGCTCCGAAGAAGACGAGTGAGAGCGCGATGACAATGCCTGGCAAACCGTAGCCGAGATATATCGCGTATTCGAAGAGGCGGATAGGGCGGTGTGGGAATCTCACTGTCAAGTACGCCACCG
Source organism: Chloroflexota bacterium (assembly GCA_965219505.1). Classification (GTDB taxonomy): domain Bacteria; phylum Chloroflexota; class UBA11872; order VXOZ01; family VXOZ01; genus VXOZ01. The sequence goes on from OZ244775.1 coordinate 1,010,516, forward strand.
GTACGGCAAGTATGACTGCGGCGATTCCGGTGGCGGCAGAAACCCATAGCGTATTCCACGCCAGCATAGGCAGGGCGCTGAAGTTCGTTGTGTGTGCAACACTGCGGAACAGCCAATAGCCGACCGTGAGCGCGGGCAGGACAAGCGCGAAGAGCGCAACGCTCGCGCAAAGTGTAAGCGCCGGTAGTCGCCATCTACCAAGGCTGATACGACGCAGCGACCTCAATCCACTTCGGGCGCCGTTATGGTAGTAGGCGCGCCCCCTGCTCCAGTGCTCGAGGACGAGAACGAGTAGTGTCATGAATACGAGCACGAGGGCCAGCCCGGCTGCGAGATGCCGGTCGAAAGAGCTCTGGTAATGCACGTATATGACGCGTGTGAACGAATTAAATTGGAGGAGCGATACGGCGCCAAAGTCACTAAGCGTGTAAAGGGCAACGAGGAGCCCGCCCGCCGCAATCGACGGTCTAAGTTGGGGTAGCGTAATCTTCCAGAACGTAGACCAGCCGCTGTGTCCGAGGCTACGCGAGGCTTCTTCCAGAGTGTGGTCCATGCCTTGCAATGCGGCGCGCACGACTAGGAATACATAGGGATATGTAAACAGCGTCAGTGCCAGCCATGCACCGGGAAAGCCGTAAATCTCCGGCAGGCGTTCGACGCCAAGTGGCTCCAGCACACGCTGCAGCATGCCGCGTGGTCCGAGCGCCCCAATCAGTACGAATCCACCCACGTAGCTGGGCACGGCGAGTGGGACGACCAAGAGGCCGGTCCAGAGCCGCCGCAAGGGCAAGTCGCTGCGAACGACGAGCCAGGCCAAGGGTACGGCGATAGCGATGGTGCTCAGGGTTACGGCAGAGGCGAGCGCGACGCTATTGAAGAGAATGACCGCAGTGCGGGGTCGTAGTAAGAGCCGCCAGAGATCATCCCCTGCACCTGCGGCGCGCAGCACCAGGTAAATCAGGGGCAGGAGGATTCCTATCCCAACGACGCTGCTTGCAACCAAGAGAGATAAAGGCGGGCCGGCGGACCGATAGGTCCGCCGGCCGCTCCGAATAGTCTCGCGCAGCGCGATTGGAATCTCCATAGACACTTTCAGTTGTTAGATCAGTTCCACCTCTTGCAAGAGTTGGAGTGTGCCGCGCAGGTCGGCGAGGTCGCCAAGATCGATGTCGGGTGTCTGTATCGTTGAGAGCGCTGGAAGATTGGGGTGAGCAGCTACGCCATGAGCCAAGGGATACTCATACGTTTTTGTGGCAAAGTACTCTTGCGCCTGCTGAGAGAGTAGGTACGCTACGAACTGCTCTGCAGTAGCTTGGTTCTTCGTACCCGCAATGACACCGGCGCCAGCCACGTTGATCAGAGCGCCCAGGTCGCCGTTGGGCGGAAAGTAGTTCTCTGCCGGCACATTACCTTGCTCGGCGCGAATTCTGAAAAGATAGTAGTGGTTTACGAAGCCAACGGCAATCTCCCCATCCACAGCAGCCTGCACCGTGGGCGTATTCTTCGGGTACACCTTCGGCTCGTTCGCCTTGATGCCTTCCAGCCAGGCCCGGGTCTGCTCTTCACCGAGCGTGACGCGCATGGCGGTGACGAAGGCCTGGAACGACCCGTTCGTCGGCGCCCAGCCGATGCGCCCCTTCCACTGGGGATCAGTAAAGTCCAGGATTGAAGGCGGTAGGTCCGCAGGCTTCACGCTCTCGGTGTTATACACTACCACGCGGGCGCGGCCGGAAGTGCCTACCCACTGGCCCTGCGGGGAGCGAAAACGCGGCTCCACCGCGTTGAGGATTGCATCGGGCAGGGCAGCCAGACGGTTTTCCGCCTGCAGCGCACCGAGAGCTCCTGCATCCTGGGCGTAGAAGACGTCCGCAGGGCTATTCGCGCCCTCTTCGAGGATGGTTGCCGCGAGTTCAGCGGTGCCGCCATACTTGACCCGTATGGAGGTGCCGGTGTCTTTACCGAATTGTTCCAATAGCGGGCCAACGAGGTTTTCGTTGCGACCGGAGTACACCGTGAGAGTGGAGGACATCGCCTCAGAGGTGTCAGTTGTGCCGCTAGGTGTGACAGCGACTCTGCCGCATGCCGCCCCGATTGCGACGGGAAGCAACGAGAGCGTTGCCTTAAGAAGAGTACGACGATTTACGTACACGAATGATGGCTCCTTTTCGTGCCAATCCCTTTGCGTATATTCCGTGTTTTGTCGTGCGCTTCAAGGCCTTTGAGCACAAGTTTATTCGTTCAGGCAGCCCTGCTAACCTGGCTTTCCCTGCTGTTTGACAAGCAGTCACTAGCGAGAGAATGCTAGAGGGTACCCTAATCGACTTGGTTAGGGTACCCTAACTTAAGACGTGAGTCAAGCGAATCTGGCTACAAACCCTAGAAGTATACTAGGGATTAAGTTAAGGTGCATTGTCATAGGTTAATAGAACTGCCTATTGGGCTATTTCTGAGGTAGGGGCATTATTGGATGAATGAGTAGGTGTGTTATTCGATAGACTAGTTAGAGGTACTGAGAAAACTAGGGAAGTACCAACGCTTTAAATCCCAGGAGTACGGTAGGTATTGTGAGATAGGCCGTTGGGAGTTACGGAATTAGTAGATCTAGGCTTGATAGCTTTGCCGAGCTGCGTTTCTTGTCATTCCGAGCGCAGCGTCGAACCCGGTTCGCGGAATCTAAGAATTTCCGCACTCTAGATTCTTCGTCGCTGCGCTCCTCAGAATGACAGATGAGGTATGGCTTTAGGCGTGAGTGCGTGCGATGTTTCGCATTTCCGTACGGTGTAAGTCCAAACCTACTAATTCCGGGGAGTTAGAGAGGTGCAAGCCAGGAGTGTTGGTGATAAAATCGCTCAGAGAGCAGGTCAGCTTGCAATTTCCGCCGAGGCTCTTCTCATTCCAGCTAGGTCTAAGTCAATTCTCCATCGGCGCGCGGAGTAGTGTTCCTTGATCACAAATCCAGAAGCTCTGCTGACAGAACTCAATGAACCGCAGCAGAGCGCGGTTGAAACGACGACCGGGCCGGTGCTTATCTTGGCTGGAGCCGGTTCCGGCAAGACGCGGGTGATTGTCCACCGCATTGCGTACCTTATGCTCGCCAAGCGCGTGCCTCCGTGGCAAATCCTGGGGGTAACCTTTACGAACAAGGCTGCCGGCGAGATGCGTCACCGGGTGCGGGAACTGGCAGGTCCGCTAGGCGAGAACGTGCTCCTAAGCACGTTCCATGCGTTCTGTTCGCGGATACTACGCCGCGAGCTACGGCGGCTCGGCTGGGAAGAAGGCTTTACGATTTACGATGACGCCGACCAGTTGACCGTGATAAAGGACGTGCTCAAGGCGCTCGATATCAATGAAAAGCGTCTAAGTCCGCGCGCAGTCTTGAATGCGATCTCACGCGCCAAGGATGAGCTTATCACCCCGCACGTGTTTGCCGAACATGCGCAAGGGCCCTTTGAAGAAGCCGCCGCCAGAGTGTACCGGCGTTATCAAGACGCACTCCGCAAGGCCAAGGCGCTTGATTTCAATGACCTCATAATGTCTGTGGTGCAGCTCTTTCGAGAGCATCCGGACGTGATGGAGCACTACCAGGATCGCTTCCGCTACATCATGGTGGATGAGTATCAGGATACGAATCATGCGCAATATGAGCTGGTGCGGCTGCTGGCAGCGAAGTTCCGCAATATTTGTGTCGTCGGCGACGATGACCAGGGCATCTACAGTTGGCGTGGAGCCGACCTGCGCAACATTTTGAACTTCGAGCAGGAGTACCCCGACGCCGCCGTTATAAAGTTGGAGCAGAACTATCGCTCAACCCAGAATATCCTGGATGCGGCGCATAGCATCATTAGCCGCTTACCGAACCGCCGTGATAAGCGATTATGGACAACGAACGGCGGTGGCGCGCCGCTGGTGGTCTTGCCCGCCCTCGATGAGGAAGATGAGGCGCGCCTCATAGTCAATACCGTGCGCCGTTTGCAGGATGAAGGGCTAGGCTTGCGCGACTGCGTCGTCATGTATCGCACGAATGCGCAATCGCGCGCTCTAGAAGATGCATTGGTGACCCATGGAATCCCCTATCAATTGGTAGGGGGTGTGGCCTTCTATCAGAGGCGAGAGGTCAAGGACGTCCTTGCGTACTTACGGGTAATTCACAACTTTAACGATAACGTGAACTTTCGGCGTGTGGTGAACGTGCCGCCGCGCGGGATTGGCGCCAAGACGTTTGCGGCGCTCACCATGTGGTCCGAGATGCAAGATATCTCCGCCGCAGAGGCAGTCCTGCGCTTCGCTGCAGGCAGCGTCACTGACCCCTTGCCGGTAACGGCGCGGGCGCGCCTTGCAATGGAGAATCTCGGTCACTTACTGGGCAGATTTCGCGAAGAGATGGCGCGTGCGCCTCTGAGCACGCTCGTGAAGGCGGTTGTCAGGGAGAGCGGGTACCTGGAACACGTTCGCAAGAACGAGAATGTCGAGGAGGCGGTGGACCGTGAAGAGAATCTCGATGAGTTGGTAGCTGCCGCCGCGCGCTTTGACGACGTTGAACCGCCGCAAGGCTTGGGCCTGTTCTTGCATGAGGCTTCGCTTGTGGCCGATGTCGATCGCATGGATACGGACGGGGGCCTAACCCTCATGACAATGCACAATGCCAAAGGTCTGGAATTCCCGGCGGTGTTTGTGGCCGGGATGGAGGAAGAGCTATTTCCGCACATTCGCTCACTCGACGATCCGGAGCAGTTGGCAGAGGAGCGGCGGCTCTGCTACGTGGCGCTAACGCGGGCCAAGGAGCGACTTTATCTACTCTACGCTGCACGGCGCTATAGCAGCAATTCCATTGGTCGAATTCCTTCCCGCTTCATCACCGAGCTGCCCATGGAACTCGTGACCGGGCCCATGATGCAGGCGCAGACGCTGCCCTCGCGTGAGGCCGGCTGGCAGGGCTCGCAGGCCGCCTCACGGCCGGCGCGCGCGCAGTTGCCGCAGGAACAGAAGTATCGCGACGGCGACCGGGTCCGGCACACGGTTTTTGGCGAGGGCACTGTGGTGAGCAGTAAGATTACGGATACTGATGAAGAAGTGACGGTGGCATTCCCCGATATTGGCGTCAAACGGCTTTCCGCCTCGTTTGCGCCCATTGAGAAGCTCGCGTAGTCCCTTTCAGAGTAGTAAGCTCGCGTCCCCGAAACTGTAGAACCGGTAGTCATCTTCCATCGCAGTCCGGTAGATTTGCTTGAGTTCATTCAAGCCCGTATACGCTGCTACGAGTAGTAGCAGTGTTGAGCGGGGCAGGTGGAAATTCGTCATGATGCCGTCAACCACACGGAATCTATAGCCGGGATAAATATAGAGCTGCGTCTCGCCGCTCGTAGGTCGCACCACACCTCGCGAATCGGCAGCGCTCTCTAGGGCGCGCACGGTCGTTGTCCCCACCGCCACCACTCTCTTGCCGCTCGCTTTGGTGTCCTGAATTACTTGGGCCGTCTCTCGTGGAACTTCCAGATATTCACTGTGTATGGCGTGCTGCAACGGGTCTGCTTCGCGGATGGGTTGAAAAGTGTCAAGTCCGATGTGCAGCGTGATGAAGGCAAAGCGCACGCCGTATGCCTCTAGTTCGCGAACCAACCGCGGCGTGAAATGAAGTCCAGCCGTGGGAGAGGCGGCCGAGCCGCTCACGCGGGCGTAGGTCGTCTGGTAGCGTGTAGGGTCCGCGAGCGGCTCGCGGATGTACGGCGGAAGCGGGACCGTGCCGCTGCGTTCTAGGACGGTGGTTGGGTCAGCGTGAAAGTGCACGAGCCGACTGCCCTGTGGGAGCTCGTCCCCGATCTCGACCACATCCGGGCCTCCCCCTTCGTGGCTGTTGAGGACTACGCGGGCGCCGGGCTTAAGACGATGTGAAGGCCGCACCAGCGCTTCCCAGGTGCCCGGCTCTTGGGGGCGCAATAAGAGCAGCTCCACCTTGCCACCGGTGTGCTCGCGCCGACCGAATAGTCGCGCCGGTATTACGCGCGTGTCGTTTGCCACGAGCAAGTCGCCTGGTTGCAGAAACTCTGCTAGGTGCGCGACGTAGCTGTGTTGAATCTCTCCGGAGCTCCGGCGAAACACTAGTAGCCGGGCGGTGTCACGCGGCTCACGCGGGTGTTGCGCAATGTAGTGCGGCGGTAAGGCGTAATCAAGGTCCTCAAGCCGAATCATAGTTCCTCTGCTATCATGGGGTAGGCTTTCCTACAACGCCACGGCGCGTCCAAACCACAGGAATACGAACAATCTATGGCAGTGATAACGATCGTAATGTCAGAACGGTGCCTGCGCCAGGATCAGGTCGAACAGTTAAGGAGCGGTTTCCCTCAGATAGAGATTATACTGCCAAGTAATGATGCCGAATATGCAAAGGTGATGCCAAGCACCGAAGTAGTGGTAGGGCGCTTTCCACAGGAATTGCTTCCACAGGCGCGTAATCTGCGCTGGATTCAGAGCACTGGCGCCGGTGTCGATCGGCTCCTGAAACCCGAATTGGTTGCGTCCGACGTGATGGTTACGAATGCGCAGAGTTTGCACGGGACTCAAATCTCCGAACATTTGCTGGCAATGATGCTCGCGTTTGCTCGGGAATTCCAACAGGTTTTCTTGGCACAGCGCGAACACGTTTGGCGGCCGCCCGTGTTCCATCCCTTCTGCCTGGAAGGTCAAACCCTCGGTGTGGTCGGTGTCGGCGGCATTGGTTCTGCCCTGGCACGGAAAGCGCATCACTTGGGAATGCGAGTGATTGGGCTGCGCCGCCAACCTAAAGAACATCCGCCGTATCTCGACAAGCTTGTCGGCACAGACGGCTTGCACGACCTCTTGCGGCAGGCAGACCATGTGGCGGTGTGCTGTCCGCTCACCCACGATACGATGGGATTGATTGGGGCAGAGGAACTGCGCTTGATGAAGCCGAGCGCTTACATATACAACATTGGCCGCGGCAGGATAATTCAGGCAGAGCCATTGCTGACAGCGCTCAAGGAGGGATGGATTGCGGGCGCCGGTCTCGACGTAACCGACCCTGAGCCTTTGCCCCCAGATTCTGAGCTATGGGACATGACGAATGTGATCATTACGGGACACACGTCGGGTACCGCACCTCACAACGACGATCAATTCTATGACCTGCTGGCCGAGAATCTGCAGCGTTTTCTCAATGGCGAACCCCTCATGAACGTGGTGGATAAGAGAGCAGGCTACTAGTAGCGCAGGTTTGCAACCTGCGGCTGTCAGGTCGCTGTTCCCGGGCAGCGCGCACTGACACGCAGGAGACCTTTACATAACCCGGGCTTACAGAAGAGAAAACTCCCTCTCCCTGGGAGGGTGTCTCAAAATGGTTCTTCCGGATGTATACTGTCGTGTAGAGGAGCAAGGTGAGGTAGCAGGATAAGGTTGAAGTGAGGTAGTGGCGATGCCGATGCGACCCTTCAGTCGTGAGCAAGCCTGGTTGCTGCCGCCGACGCTGGACGAACTGGTGCCGGCAGACCATCCTGTCAGGTTCGCGGCGGCGTTCGTGGACAGCCTTGGCGCCGAGGCCTGGGAGGAGTTGGGGGTGGACCTTCAGGGCGACCCGCGTGGCGCCGGCGCCTATCATCCCCGCGCCCTGCTGAGCGTATGGATATACGGTTTCATGACCGGTGTGCGCTCCTGCCGCAAGCTGGAGGCAGCCTGCCGGGACCAGGTTCCCTACATGTGGCTGGTGGGGATGCAGCAGCCCGACCACAACACGCTGTGGCGCTTTTACAGAGCGCACCGCGACCGGATGCGGACGCTGCTGCGCCGCACGGTGCGCACGGCTGTCAGTGCCGGACTGGTGGACCTGGCCGTCCAGGCGGTGGACGGTACCCGGATCGCGGCCAATGCCTCCATGCAGCATACCCACGACGCCGTGTGGCTGCAGCGTCTGTTGACCCGTACTGAACAGGCGATCGCTGCGTTGGAGGCCCAAAACACGACCGGGGGCGAGCCACCGGCGGCGAGCCTGCCACGCGAGCTTGCCAACGCCGAGGCCCTGCGTGAGCGGGTGGACGCGGCGCTGGCCCGCGTCGCGGCTGCGGCGGGGCCGCGCTACACGAACCTGACCGACGCGGACGCGGCCCTGCTCAAGACCCGCACGGGTGGCTTCATCACCGGCTACAATGCCCAGGCGATGGTTTCTCCCCTGGCCTTGGAGGATGCGGGCGCGCGCAGTAGGTTGATCACAGCCGTGGACGTAACCGCCAGTTCCGACGACCATCCCCATCTGACACCGCTGATCGAGGCTGCCGCAGCGAACAGCGGCGCCGCGCGCGACGTGGTGACCGTTGCGGACGCCGGTTACCATTCGGGGCACAACCTCGCCGCGTGCGCCGCGGCCGGCCACACGGTGTTGATGCCCACGACCCACGATCGCCGCCGCAGCAGCCCCTACCATAAAGACCACTTCACCTACTGCCCGCAGACCGACACCTACCTGTGTCCGCAACAAAAAGTGCTCACATACACGGACAGGTCCACCCACAGCAACGGCTACCGGGTCAGGCGTTACCGAGCCAACGGCCAGGACTGCAGAGCCTGTCCGGCCTTCGGCACGTGCACCTCCTCCCAGAGCGGACGCACCATAAAGATCAGCGAGCACGAGCCGATACTGCAACGGCACAGGCAGGTGATGGCGACCGTACCGGCCAAGCAGCTGTTCCGCCGCCGTAGTACGATCGTCGAACCGGTCTTTGGCCTGCTCAAGGAGTGGCACAGCGCCAGGCGCTTCCTGCTCAGAGGCCGCAGCCAGGTGGCGTCCGAATGGCACCTGCTGGCCACCGCGTTCAATCTCAAGAGCCTCCACGCGGTGTGGCGGTCTGGCATTAGCCCACACCCGCCCCGAGGACGGGTCTGTCACTTTCGCCGTTTTGTTCATACCACCCGCCACCTGACTGCATCTATTACTCAAACCACCGTGCCCCGCACCAAAATAATGAGACAGCCTCTTGGGGAGAGGGCCGGGGTGAGGGGAATTTGTGACGGTCCAGCCCGGTTCCAGTTGTTCGGCAGAGTTACGAAAATGTCTATGTAGGAAGTGTGCGGCCATGCGCGTGACTCGTTGCTTCGGCCTCCCAGCTAAAATGTGAGCAGCACAGTATGACGGCAAGCGCCCTTCCGCGAAACGACCAGGCGATCGCCATTGTCGGCACAGGAACGTGGGGGACCACGTTGACTGTGCAACTTGCAAAAGCAAATCGCTCCGTCCGCTGGCTTGCTCGCACCGAAATTGAGGCAGAGGAGTTGCAGCGGTCGGGTGAGAATGGCCGGTTCTTGTCTGGTATCCCGATACCGTCTGGAGTCCACATCACATGCGATCCGAAAGAAGCACTGGAATTGAGTGCTCTCGTGCTGCTTGTGGTGCCTTCAGAGGCGATGCGCCGGAACATTCGTTGGATCGCGTCGGACATTTCAGTTGACCACAAGCTTGTATCCGCAACCAAGGGTCTTGATATCGAGGCGGGCAAGACGATGTCTGCGCTAATTGTAGAGGAGTTACCTACTCTTGCGCCCGGCCACGTGCTGGCGCTCTCCGGCCCTAACCTAGCCCGCGAGATCGCCGCAGGCCAGCCCGCTGCCGCGGTGCTTGCAGGGGCCGACGCCGACCTAACACGACAGGCGCGGGCGCTCTTGATGCTCCCGCGCTTTCGCATTTACACGAGCACTGACGTACTTGGCGTCGAACTGGGTGGAGCCCTCAAGAATGTCATGGCGATTGTGGCCGGTATCTGCGATGGGCTGCGCCTCGGCGACAACGCAAAGGCGGCACTGTTGACGCGCGGCGTGGCGGAGATGACGCGCCTCGGCGTGGCAATGGGTGCGCAGCCGCTCACGTTTGCCGGATTGGCTGGACTAGGCGATCTCATGGCGACGTGCGCCAGCCGGCAGAGTCGAAACCGCCACGTTGGCGAGCAATTGGCGCAGGGCAAATCGCTCGATGTCATTTTGGCGACTATGAACAACGTGGCTGAAGGTGTGCCGACTACACGCGCCGCAGTGCGCTTGGCACGTCAACTAGACGTAGAATTGCCGATCACCGAAACATTACATGAAGTGCTCTTTGGCGGAATGACAGTGGCCCAAGCGACGGTTGAGTTACTGGAGCGCGCGCCACGTGACGAGTTGGACGACTTCAAGTTCTCTTAGGAAGCATTACGATTGCGCTGGAGATGCCAAGAAATCTGCATCGTTGTGTTGAAGGTAGAATTGCGTGAGAGTATTTCACATACAGCCTGCGGGTTCGTTTGTCGAGTTTGAGCTTACTCCCTTTGAGGACGAACATGAGGAAATCGTGCTAGAAGACTGGCTAGAATCCAATCCTGACGCCATTCTGGAGAGAGGCAATGTCCTCGTAATTGGGCGTCAGGTGCGCACAGATTTGGACGGATACATTGACCTACTGTGCTTGGATCGGCAAGGAAACGTGATTGTAGTGGAATTGAAGCGCGACACAGCATCCCGCGAGGCGATTGGCCAGGCATTGGAATACCTGTCGTCTGTTGCGGGTTTTGATGCTCAACGGTTGGAGAAAATCTTCCGCTGCTACCGAAAGAACAGTTCGCTCGTTCTAGCCGAGTGCCACCGCAGTCACTTTGGTCTCGATCGATCTGTACACCTCAATGAGGATCAACGCATTGTGATTGTCGCTCAGAACTTTACTCCTGGGAGCACACATACGGCAGCTTTCCTAAACAGAAAAGGTCTATACGTCACGTGCGTAGAGTTCACCTTTTATCAGGAGGCGAAGGATAACCGGTTGATGACGCACCGTATTGTCGTTGACAACGAGACTTCCGGCAAGACACCTGCCCCACCGGGCCCTAGGCGGAGGATTACTAAGGACGAGTTTCTTGCCGCTTGCGACGAGAACGGTAAGCACTTGTTTTCCCGCATGCTCACAAATGCTGAGCGAGGATCGCTGGCAATTCGATGGTCAGAAAAAGGCTTCTCTCTAAATGTCTTACAGAACGAGGCGTTTATTCCAGTTTGCTACGGTTCCTCGCGTGAAGTCTGGTTTGGACAGATGCTGTACACAGCATTTCATGGCGCTGGAGGCATTATTGTAAAAGATGCTTTGCCTGAAAATGTCATCCAATGTCTCCTTGAACAGGCTAAAGGCACGAAGCTATTTGAGCCTGCTGGCAAGAGAGACTTGAAGTGCCTGATTACTCGGAAGTTGACAGATAATGAAATAGAGTTGGTATTGGCATGGTGTGCGTCTGTAGAGAAGGCGATCCGGGAACATGGGCAGAATTAATGGCCGTTCCGAGCGGGCGATCCAAAGTGGTAGCACGGCGAACTCTGTTGTATAATTGGGCACCAGAATGACACCCTTACGTGCACAGGAACCATTATGAGATTTGGCTTTCTGATCGACAACCGCAAGTGTATCGGTTGCCATGCCTGTACAGTTGCTTGTAAGTCAGAACACGACGTGCCGTTAGGCGTCTACCGCACCTGGGTGAAGTACGTCGAGACAGGCCAATTTCCCGATAATCGCCGCCACTTCACGGTACTCCGCTGCAATCACTGCGATGATGCTCCCTGCATCCCGTCTTGTCCGGTGACGGCTTTGTACCGGCGCCACGACGGCATTGTGGACTTCGACCCTGAGAAGTGCATAGGCTGTAAGGCGTGCCTGCAGGCATGTCCGTATGATGCCCTGCACATCGATCCCAATACGCATACCGCCGCAAAATGCAACTTCTGCGCCCATCGCGTGGAAGTTGGATTGGAACCATCGTGCCAGGTTGTTTGTCCGACCCAGGCGATCGTATCGGGAGACTTGGACGACCCCACGAGCTACATTACAAAGCTTATCTCCCGTGAGCCGGTGCAAGTGCGTAAACCGGAAAAAGGCACGGTACCGAAACTCTTCTATATCGATGCCGACCAGAGCACCCTAACTCCGTCGGCTTCGACCCCCATCAAGGATTACGGCATCTGGAATGAAATGCCGAATGCTAATGGCAATGGCGCTGCCATCCCCATCGAAGAGACCAACCTATTGCAGGACTTGGTAGCCAAGTCCGCGCAAACGGTGTACGACGTGGAGCACCCGTCGCCCTGGGGCTGGAAAGTTAGCGCGTACATTTGGACGAAGTCTATTGCTGCTGGTGCATTCCTGTTGCCCGCGGCGGGTCTTGCGTTGGGCCTAGTAACCGATAACCCGCTCCTGGCGTGGGGAGGCCCCATTATTGCTCTGATCTTCTTGGCGATTACGGCCGGCTTATTGGTTTGGGACCTCCAGCGTCCCGACCGCTTCTTTACCATTCTCATTCGCCCCCAATGGCGTTCATGGGTTGCCATCGGTACGTTTATTCTGCTGTTCTTCGGCGTGATCGTCGGTCTGAGTATTCTTGCTGCTTTCGCTGGTGCTGGCGGTCTGATGCAGGTGCTTTGGTGGCCTGGCGGTATATTGGCTATTCTGGCCGCGATCTACACGGGCTTTATCTTTGCCCAATCGAAAGCGCGCGACCTCTGGTTGAGCCCCGCATTGCCCGTGCACCTGCTGGTGCAGGCCGCGATGGCGGGTGCAGCGGCCCTTGCGATTTTGGGGCTCGTGGTTGAAACCACGGAGCAGACAGAAGGTTTCCTACATACTGTGCTTCTTTGGAGTTTAGTCGCCAATCTCTTCGTCATCCTGGTGGGTGAGCTATGGCTGCCGCATGGTACGAAAGATGCATCCAAGGCCGCGCAAATGATTCTGCGCGGTCAATACTCGCAGCGCTTCTGGGTCGGTGTTGTTCTTGTAGGGCACATTGTGCCGGTGGCACTGCTCTTAGCGAATGCAATTGGCGGGTATGAGCTCGTGGCCGCTGCGGCCGGTGTTTGCGCGCTCGCCGGACTTCTGGCTTTCGAAGATGTTTGGGTAAAGGCCGGTCAAGCGCTGCCGCTGAGCTAGCGAGAGGAGCCACTGCGCAATGTCAGTTTTCGATCCGCAGTTTCCGGAGTCAGGCCAACTCAAAAACTACCCACCGGTTGAGCAATGGGATGACTGGACAGAGTACGATCCAGACGTCTGGCCCAAGAAGGTCACCAAGAACTACATGTTGGTCCCGACGGTGTGCTTCAACTGCGAGGCTGCTTGCGGACTGCTGGCATATGTCGATAAAGAAGACATGCGCATCCGCAAGTTCGAGGGCAATCCGGCACATCCCGGAAGCCGCGGTCGGAATTGTGCCAAGGGTCCGGCAACCATCAATCAAGTGCACGATCCGGAGCGCATTCTCTATCCCATGAAACGCACCGGAGCTCGTGGCTCGGGTGAGTGGGAACGCACTAGCTGGGACGAAGTGCTTGATACGCTGGCTGCGCGCATACGACGCGCGTTGCAGGAGGACCGGCGCACTGAGGTGATGTATCACGTCGGTCGCCCCGGTCACGACGGCTATATGGACCGTGTGCTCCAAGCATGGGGTGTGGATGGACACAACAGCCATACCAACGTTTGCTCGTCCGGCGCGCGCCTGGGCTACACGCTTTGGCAAGGCGCCGACCGACCCTCGCCCGACCACGCGAACTCGCGGTTCATGCTGCTGATCAGCGCCCACCTGGAGACCGGCCACTATTTCAATCCCCATGCTCAGCGCATCATCGAGGGCAAACTCTCCGGCGCCAAGATTTGCGTTATCGATACGCGGCTCTCCAACACGGCATCGCGGGCAGACTACTGGCTTTCGTCGTGGCCGGGTTCTGAGGCAGCAATGCTGCTTGCCATGGCGAACGTCATCTTGCAGGAAGACCTGTACAATAGCGACTTCATGGAGAAGTGGCTGAATTGGCACGAGTACATGAGCACTGAGCATCCTGACGTAGATGCAACCTTTGACAATTTTATTGCTGCCATCAAAGAATTTTATGCCCCGTACACAGCGGAATTTGCCGAGCAGGAGAGTGGAGTAGACGCTAGCCAGATGGTCGCGGTGGCGCGCGAGATCGCCGCAGCGGGCACAGCCTTTGCCAGCCACGTCTGGCGCAGCGCGGCCTCCGGCAACGAAGGCGGCTGGCAGGTCTCCCGCTGTCTAACATTTCTCGGCGTGCTGACCGGAAGCATCGGCACGCGCGGCGGCACGTCCCCCAACAGTTGGAATAAGTTTGCGCCCGCACCGTATATCAAGCCGCCGCCACAAAAGGTGTGGAGCGAACTCCTGTGGCCGAAGGAATACCCGCTGGCACACCACGAAATGAGTATTCTGCTGCCGCACTTTCTCAAAGAGGGACGCGGCAAAGTGGATACGTATTTCACGAGGGTCTACAATCCCGTCTGGACGAATCCGGATGGGGCCTCGTGGATCGAAATGCTTAGCGACGAAGAGAAGATTGGCGTACACGCCGCGCTGACGCCGGTGTGGAGCGAGACGGCGTGGTTCGCGGACTATGTCTTGCCGATGGGCAACGCCGCCGAGCGGCACGATCTGATGAGCCAAGAGACCCAAGCGGGGGCTTGGATCGCGTTCCGCCAACCGGTGCTGCGGGTGGCACGTGAAAAGAACGGCGATGCCGTCGAGTTTACCTATGAAGCCAATCCCGGCGAAGTATGGGAAGAGGACGAGTTTTGGATCGAGCTTTCCTGGCGCATTGATCCGGACGGCAGCTTGGGTGTGCGCGAATTCTTCGAATCGCCCTACCGCCCCGGCGAGAAACTTACTATTAGCGAATACTATCAGTGGATATTCGAGAATAGTGTACCCGGCTTGCCGGAAGCGGCAGAGAAAGAGGAACTTGCGCCGCTGGCGTACATGCGCAAGTACGGCGCGTTCGAAGTAAAGCGTGATACCTACGCGCTGCACGAGAATCCTCTAACCGCTGAGCAGCTTAACGGCGCTGAGGTTGACCCGGTAACGCATCACGTGCGCAAGAACGGTGAAGTAATCGGCGTGGAGGTCGACGGCAAGGCGGTTGAAGGCTTTGCTACACCTTCCAAGAAGCTTGAATTCTTCTCCGATACAATGCGGGAGTTCAAGTGGTCAGAATATGCCGTGCCGACCTACATCAAGAGTCACGTACATCGGGAGAATATCGACCACGGCAAGGGTGAATACGTCCTGCTGCCGACGTTCCGCCTGCCGACGCTCATTCACACGCGGGCCGGCAACGCCAAGTGGCTGTATGAGATTTCGCATACTAACCCGCTGTGGGTGCACCCGCAGGACGCCGAACGACTTGAGTTTGAGACCGGCGACCTTGCGCGAGTCAATACGGAAATTGGGCACTTCGTTATTCGAGTGTGGGTAACGGAGGGCATTCGCCCCGGAATAGTGGCCTGCTCGCATCATCTCGGGCGCTGGCGTCTCTCCAAGGAGAGTGGCGGCGAGCGCTGGTCGACGGCGCACGTGGACTTGAAGAACAATGGCAATGGACAGTGGTTCATGCGCCAGCTTCAGGGCGTGGAGCCGTTCAAGAGCGCCGATCCGGATTCTGACCGTGTCTGGTGGAAGGATGCCGGTGTGCATCAAAACCTGACGTTTCCGGTCCACCCGGACCCGGTGAGCGGCATGCACTGCTGGCACCAAAAGGTGCGCGTGGAAACTGCCGCTGCCGACGACCAGTACGGCGATGTCTTTGTAGATACAAATAAGTCTCACCAGGTATATCTCGAGTGGATGAAAAAGACCCGCCCTGCAGAGGGTACGAACGCGTTGCGTCGACCGCTGTGGATCCCACGGCCAGTGAAACCGGCGGCAGAGGTGTATCGCGTGCCTTGACGCGGTTAAGTGCTTAGCAGGACTAAACTGAAAGCGTGGGAACACTGTTCCCACGCTTATTCGTTCTTGGTCGATGGCGCATGCTCGTGTTGTTTCAGCACCGCTGGACGCAGGTTGCAAACCTGCGCTACCGGACTAAGCAGTCTCTATTGACCCGACGCTAGAAGATCGGTATCCACGCAAAGTAGGCATTGAGCAGGGCGAAAGTGTTTGTAAACAACATTACGCCCACCACGACCAGGAAGCCGCCGCTGACTAACTCCACGGCGTGACCGTGGCGATTCATCCAGCGCAGTATGGGGACCGCGCGCGAGAGTCCGATTGCGGTTAGCAAGAAGGGGATGCCAAGTCCGGCGGAGTAGAGCGCCAGCAGCAGCGAGCCCTGACCGACGGTTTCGCGTGTCGTGGCTAGGGCAATGATGCCGGCGAGGATGGGGCCAATGCAGGGCGTCCACCCCGCGGCAAATGTGAGGCCGACAAGCCACGACGTAAGATAGCTGCGCGGGCGGCTGCGATCCACATAGACGCGGCGCTCCTGATTGAGCCAGCGCACGCGAAACACTCCGGCAACGTGCAGCCCGAAAATGACAAGAATCACGCCCCCGATGTAACGCAGATAGAAGGTGTACCCCTGTATTGCCCAGCCCACCAAGCCGATTAGTGTCCAAAGCAGCACAAAAATGGTAGAAAAGCCGAGCACGAAGAAGGCCGCGTGGGCAACCGTGCGCATCGTTGCCTCAGTATCTTGTCTTTCGGATACACTTGTTCCCGCCAAGTGACCGATATACGCCGGCACGAGTGGGAGTACGCACGGTGAGAGGAATGAGGCTATGCCGGCACCAAATGCGACGAGGGCGGTAAGGAGCGGTGTCATTATTTCGTTGGCTTCCTACTGCTAAAGCGCGCGCTGCAAATCACTTGTTGTCGTAGCTCACCCGCACTCCTGAAATCCCGCCTTCGACGAGCTGAGTATATAGACGGTTCCTGAGCTACTTCGTCTTGAAGCACGAAGCGTCGACGAGTACTCTTCCTATACTCTAGATTCTGCGAACACTGTACCACGCTGCGCTCGGACTTACATGAGGTCGCAGCACGCGCTTGTCTCTTGCCGGAATCTTACTACTGCTAGGATAGCGTAGATTCTAGTGTCCGTCTGTATGCTGGCTTACGATTCTTGGAATGACTTCTCTCGTTGGACCAAGACAACCCTAGATCCCTATGGGCATTTGGGCAGAAGGATTAGAGCATGGCAGAAGCACAATAAGAAACGAGGAGGGCCGTGTGACCCTCCCCGTCTTTTCGCCAATGTGATAGGAGCTTAGCTCTGGTCGGCGTAGTACTCGTCCAGGTGAGCTTGCGCTATACTACTTGCCTCACGCATGGCTTCCTCTACAGTGACTTCCTGTTTCCAAGCACGGGACTGCTGGCCGCGGAATGCGCGGATCCATTGCAGCCATACGCCATTGACCTGCCAGTACTGGCCGAGGCCTTCCCTAAGCGGCGCCATATACGCTTCAACCTCACGTGGCGGTCGACCGCTCTTCTCAAGCAGACGTGGGTCATCCCAGGTATTGGTATTGGCCGGCAGGCCGTCACGCAGGATCGTGAAGACCGCTACCTGGACCTCATGATCGACCAACGGGAACTTCATCACTTCCCAGGCTTCGTCGGGCACTTCGGTGCTGCCCCACATCTCTACCACACGTCCGCCGCCAGGCACTTTGCTGTTTGCCGGGCCGTTGATGAACTGCACCGCTTCGATGGGTAGTTTTTCCGGTTCCGGCGAACCCCAGGAACCGGACTGGCCGAGGCCGAGATTCATCATGGCTGCCCGTTGCCAGGCAAAAGGTCCGTGGTAACCGGACCCTTCGGGAATGCTAGCATTGAATTCTGCAATATCATCGGGATTTGGCGAGACCCGATACTTGAACTCCAAGTCCCAAAGGAACTGGATGACCGCGACAAATTCCGGCTCGTGTATGCGCGAACGGCGGTAGTCGTCGGTCAGGAAGTTCGTGCCGTTCTGGATCAACATGCCCAGCACGTCAAAGGTGATCTGCTTGTTATTGAAGAATCCCCAGAGTTTGGGATCTTCGTTCTCGCCCTTTGCGGTAATGTCGGAAGCGATTTCCAACAACGTGCCGCCGTCGCCCGGATTCCAGTCGATGCCCTCGGCGGGCAGACGGTTGATGCCCATGCGGTCGAAGATGTCGGTGTTGTAGGCAAACGCCGAGCAACCGACGCCCATGCAGACGCCGTAGACGTCCTGCTTCTCATCGCTGAAAAACTCCGGACCACGGATTCCCTCAAGCTGCCCGGCATCACGCTTAGTGTATTCGGTGAGTGACCGAGCGAACCCCGCGTCACGGTTGCGAGCGAAGAAGACGCCGTCGTTGTGGAATACGTCCGGAGCGTCTCCGGCGGCCAACTGCGTATTGAGCTGGCTCATGGTGTCGCGGTAAGTGTCGCCCACCCAATCAAGCTCGATGTTGTCGTAGTTCTCGTAGAATCGCGCCACAACGAGATTCTCGTAGAAAGGCTCAACCAAGGTAAGGTCGTTTGAGATCCACCTAACCGATACAGTAACCTTCTCCGCTGGCTTTGGTTCTTCGGCTTTAGTCGTCTCTTCCGCCTTCTCCGGCATTTCACCGGACTCGGCCGGCATAGCTTGGCCGCAGGCCGCCAAGGCGATTGCGCCGAGTACCCCACCAGTACCGGCTAGCATATGTCGTCGCGTCATGCGACTACGAGCAAATGGCATTGTTTACCCTCCCATGTCATTCTGTTTGCAGTTTTTCAGAACACCTCAGCGCATAAAGCACTAATGATGTACCGATTTGAGTGCAGATCTGCCTGGGTCGTTTGTGTTGCCTCTCCTTTCGCATCGTACGGAATTGGCACTCTGCAGAACTCTGTTTCTCATACCGATAGTGTACTATTCAGAGCCCTGCCGTCAAGTGGAGAGGTCGAGACTTGAGCGCACCGATTGACATACTGCCTAAAGCAATTCATAGTGAGTGCACACCTGGGCTCGTATGGGTCACAATTGTCATGGTCAGAAGTGTCCTGCGCGTAACGCACAAAGGAATACCAGCATGATGCCAGTGAATGACCCCTTGTTTGAAAAGCAATGGGGGCTGCACCTCATAAACGCTCCCGATGCGTGGGAAGTTACACGGGGCAGCCCCGACGTGGTGGTTGCCGTTATCGAGAAGGGCTTTGACGTTGGGCACCCGGACCTTGAGGGGCAGTTCCTACCGGGCCGGGACTTGTGGGATGATGACGACAGCGTTGACGACACCACGCAGCCGCGCAAGCTCAAGGATTGCACCGACCACGGCACCCACGTCTCCGGCATCATTGCCGCACGCGCGGACAATGGTATAGGCATTGCCGGTGTCGCACCGGAGTGTCGCATTCTCCCTGTTCGGGTGAATGCATATGACGATGCTGAGATTGCGCGGGGCATCCGGTTTGCAGTGGACAACGGCGCGCGGGTCGTAAACCTGAGCAACGTGGGCTACATGTACAACATAAAGCATGGCCTCCCGACGATCTATAGTGCTTGGACGCCGCCCGACTCAGAGGCGCTGCTCGAGGCGTGCCTCTACGCGCAGCAGCATGACGTGTTGATCGTGA
Organism: Chloroflexota bacterium; assembly: GCA_965219505.1. Lineage (GTDB taxonomy): Bacteria > Chloroflexota > UBA11872 > VXOZ01 > VXOZ01 > VXOZ01. The sequence continues at coordinate 1,029,892 of OZ244775.1, forward strand.
ACGCCACGGGCGGCAATCAAGCGCAGAACGTTGCTAAGTATCCCGCGCTCTGCCCGGGCGTGGTCAACGTGGCCTCCGCCGAAAAGAGCGGGCGTATGGCCGACTTTAGCGACTATGGCGACCTGACCGAGGTCGCCGCACCATCGGGCTGGCGCGGGTACGACCTTGCCAATGATCCCTCCCGGCGCATCTTGCCGCTGGCAGAGGAGCACGTCATGGAAGCGGCGCTAGGTGCGCACCCCCAAGAGGAATACGGCGTGTTGAGTACGATTTCGAGCGCGCATGGCGGCTACGTGGAGTGGTCGGGTGGCTGCATGGCGATACCCCATGTTTCCGGTCTTGCGGCGCTGGTTTGGTCGCGGCATCCCGGTTTGACGGCCGAGCAGGTGCGGATGGTAATACGCAATACAGCACGTCAGTTCGGCGGCGCTGGCTGGAATCCGTTTCTCGGTCACGGCCTCATCGATGCACACGCAGCCGTAGCCATTGATCGGGTGGAGAGCGACCTGGAGATTCTTGCGGTAGAAGTGTCCGAGCTTAACCGGGACATTGGGTGCGTGCAGGTGACGCTGGCGAACCGGGGTGTGTTAGACTCGCGCGACGTTGCGGTGATGGTATTCGACGGACCGATTGATGAAGGCGGCGGCGTACAACTCGGTCATGCGCTCGTGCCTACGGTTGTTGGACGAGAGCAAAAGGTGTGCGAGGTGCCCTTCCGGATTCCAGAAGGTAAGGATAGCTTAGTGGTTGTCTGCGATCCCCGGGGGCAACTCTCTGCGCAACAGCGGCAAGACGGTACGCTGTTCCTGCAGGCAGACGTCCGCTTGGCGGGAAGGGTAGCGGTGCCGATCTAACCCGAGATGAGTGAAGGCTAAGCGTAAGCAGGCTGCGGAGAGACCCGGTGACCTGCCTACGCCGGTTTATTCGTGAACGCGCCGCTATAGAGCGCGCCTTAAACATGTACAATAGATAGCGTATATGATGCATACAAGATGGTGGTCTTGCCTGATGCTATGCGGTGGCGCAGCAAAAGGAGAGAGGGCATGGCTGTATCCCCGTTCGACACACTCAAGGCGGCAAAATTGCTCAAAGGCGCAGGGTTTACTGAACCACACGCTGATGCCCTCGTAGAGGTGCTGGGTGAGGCGACAAGCGGATTGGTAACGAAGCATTATTTCCATACAGAGATCCAGCTTCTTAAAACAGAACTCCAGACAGAGTTGCAGCTTCTTGAGCAACGTATGACGTTACGGCTGGGTGGGATGGTCTTTGCCGCCGCCGGATTGATCATTGCGGTCATCAAGTTTTTTCCATAGAAACGCGGTCATGTACGGAGATGGCCACGAAGAAGGGAAACGCGCCGCTTCTCGTTACGAGAAGCGGCGCGTTCAGTGTCTCGTATATCTCCTAGAGGAAATGTACGTCAGGACGGTATCTTCTTATCCGTAATACTCGTCCAGTGCTGCCTGTGCCTCCTTGCTGGCTTGCTGCATAGCCTCCTCTACCGTGACCTCGCCGGCCCAAATCGCTCTTTGGCCGGTTCGGTACGCGCTGATCCAAGCACTCCAGACACCATTCACCTGCCAATAGTAGCCCTTGCCCTCGCGCAGCGTGGCCATGTAGGCCTCGATTTCGCGCGGCGGGCGACCGGACTTAACATAGAGGCGTTCGTCGTCCCAGAAGGTGGTGTTGGGTGGCAGGCCGGACTTCAGCACGGTGAACGTCGCAATGTTCACCTCTTTATCGGTCAAGAAGAAGCGCATGAGGTCCCAGGCCTCGTCGGGTTGCTGCGTGCTGCCCCAATGCTCCATCACGCGCCCGCCGCTCGGCACCTTGTCGTTCTGGGGGCCGTTCAGGAACTTCACCGCCACAACCGGCAAGCTCTCAGGATCGGGGCCGCCCCAGCTGCCGGACTGGCCCATGAGCAGATTCATCATGGCTGTCCGCTGAAAAGCAAAGGGCGCGTGGTAGGTTTGCCCTTCGGGTATGGCCTCCCGCAACAGCGCGACATCTTCAGGATTCGGTGAAACCTGCCACTTGAATTCCAGGTTGTGCAGGAATTCCACCACTTCCATGAACTCCGGCTCATGGATTCGCGAGCGGCGGTAGTCATCGCTGAGGAAATTCGTGCCGTTCTGCACGAGCAAGCTCAACACGTCGCCCGTGATCTGCTTGTTGTTGAAGAATCCCCAGACCGGGTCCGCTTCGGTGCTGCCGCGCTTGGTGAGCTCTTGCGCGATCTCCAAGAATTCACCGCCGTTGGTCGGATTCCAGTTAAGTCCGCCTTCAGGCAGGCGGTTGACGCCGAACTTGTCAAAATGCGCCGTGTTGTACGCCGTGGCGACGCCGCTGATACTGCTGGAGATGCCCCACGTGCTGCCATCGGGATCGCGGAAGAATTCCGGCCCGATCACGCCTTGCAGGGTACCGGCGTCGCGCTTCAAGAACGGTGCGAGGTCGTTGATGAAACCGGAATCTCGGAAGAGCGCATAGCGGACGCCGTCGCTGTGGAAGACGTCCGGTGCTTCATTCGCTGCCAACTGGGTCGCGAGCTTGGCGTGGTGTTCTCTGGCGGGCGCGCCTTCCCACTCCACCTTGATATTCGGATGCGCCTCCTCGAAGCTGGCGACGAGCAGATCGCCGTAGAAGGAATCGATCACCGAGGCGTCATTGGAAATCCAACCGGCGCGCACCGTGACCGTTTCCATTACCGGCGCTTTTTCTGCCTGCTTAGGCTCCTCAGCTTCGGCCTTTGGCTCTTCTGCCGGCATCTGCGTTGCAGCCCCTTGTGCACACGCGGCGAATGCCACAACGCCAACTGATCCGGCGATACCGGCTAGAACGCTCCTGCGTGTGAGATGACGATTATGAATTGCCATTTTTCGTCCTTTCTCCGTCGTACCACTGTCACTCTTGCGTTTGGGGACAACGGCGCGATGCCGTTGCTACTTGCACCTCCTTCTTCGTATTGCCTTCGAACTCAGCCCACATGCCGCGGGATTGCCGCCGCTTCCCCACACTACTATCATTGACTCTCCCTGCCTACCTGTAGGCTACATCAGAAAAACCCATTTGTCTATCTGTATAAGGCTGCGATGCTGCGTGTTAGTAAATAAAATTGCGACACAAAGATGGTTTAGGCGTTGCGCAGTGAAAGGGCAGAGGCAGCGGCCACACCTTGCATGGTGGTGCGCACCACGTCCACGGCATGGGCGCAGGCAGCCTCGACGGTGGGAGCATAGATCTGGTAGACGTAGCCGAAAGTGCCAAAGTCGCGCGCCAACGTTGAATCAAGACTATTGCGGAAGGTATCGCTCTCGGCTTCGATGAGACGCGCCCGCCAGTGGCTGTTAAGCTTGAGCAATTCGCCCCAGAGAACGGTCGCCGCCGGCAGCGCAACCACGCCTCGCTCATCCGAGGGTTCATTAACCGTGATTCCCACCAGCTTATGTGGGGCGTGCACCAGGTAATGAATGTGAAACTCGACGAACGCGGTGGGTTTCTTTTTCGCCAGGTAATTCCAAATGACGTCGGCCTCAGCGGGGACGGGATTGCCTAACTTGGCGTCCTCGAAGTGACAGCGCGGCACCTCGCCCGCGGCATTCGTCACCGAATGACCGTGCGCGGCGCCGTCGGGATTCGTCATGGGCATGAGACAGAATTGATACTCTTCCAGAAGTCTCTCCGATTCGGCGGAACCGCTGCTGAGCCAGTGAGCGAGGAAGAGAATTGGCACGTCGCCCGGTTCGGCCGGTTGCATGGTGGTGAAAACGATGACGGTCTTCTCGCGGGGTTCGCTCTCCAGGGCCAGCAGCGGACGGTCCTCCGGCGTGCGCCCGTATTCGCGCACGGAGAAATTGTCCAACGCCGCTGCTGTGGCGTGCACTGCGGACTCCACCTCTCCCGGCGTGGGAAAGGGGTGATTACCAAGGAGAAACTCGTCGCCCGGCGCCACGTCGAGCGTGACCTCGACGTACTCATTGCTCATCTGCGTCTGGGAACGGGGCACGAGTTCCCAGTTACCGTTGCGCCTGGTAAAGTGCGGTCCGTCCAAATAGCTGATGCCGCCCCGCGCCTTCATGACGCGAAATGTCACCGTTTGCGCTTGGTCTGACTGCGACCGCACCCGGAAGCAGAACATGTACTCCCACACCACTGGGTATGCAGGGTTGTAGTTTTCGATGAGCAACTGAACTTCGTAATGCCCGGGGCCGATCTTACCGAACTCCCGCGCACTTGCACACTCAAACTCGTTGTCCAGCGAAATGCCGGACTCTGCATCATGAAATCGCGCCATCATGTCCTCCAGTTTTCAGTTGATTCTACAGGTGTGAATGAGATTTCAGAAGTTACTAGAGTATACTTTATTTGATTTGACTTGTCATACAATAGCGGTGCAAAGTGCCGCATTTCGGCTTTAGCCGAAATGCGGCTTGAAAGGTCGTGCGCCACTTGGTCCTGGAACTTGGCCTGAATGTAGCTGCGAACAAATGCCGCAAGAACGGGAGTATTCGACTAGAATATCCCGATATAGTTGTCAAGCTCCCACTGGCTCACGCTCAAGTGGTAGCGGTTCCATTCATCGCGCTTGACCGCGATGAAGTAGTCGGCGTATTCGCGTCCCAGGGCTTCCTTGAGGACATCGTCCTTGTCGAGTTCGTCTAGCGCCTCGGGGAGGCTGGTGGGCAGGAACGTGATGCCGCGGCGGTGGAGTTCCTCTTCCGACAGCTCGTAGAGATTGTCATCGTTGCGCACGCCGGGGTCCATCTGGTTGGCGATGCCGTCGAGGCCGGCCGCCAGCAGAACAGTGTAAGCGAGATAGGGATTTGTGGCGCCGTCCACAATGCGGTTCTCAATGCGTCCCGGATCGGGAATGCGGATCATCTGGGTGCGGTTAGAGCCGCCGTAGGTGCCATACACAGGCGCCCAGGTAGCGCCGGAGCGGGGCTGACCCCGGATCAGGCGTTTGTAACTATTGACGATGGGGCAGGTAACCGCAGTGAGCGCGCGCGCGTGGTGCAGGACTCCGCCCGTGAACCAATAGGCAAGCTGGGAGAGACCGTTCTCGTCGTCTTCGTCCAAGAACAGGTTGGTGGTGTTGGCGGTGTCCCAGAGACTGACGTGGCAGTGCGCGCCGTTGCCGGTAAGGTTTTGGAACGGCTTGGGCATGAACGTGGCGGTGAGACCGTTTTCCTCGGCGACGGTCTTGACCATCCAGCGGAAGAAGGTGTGCCGATCGGCGGTCGTAAGACCATCGGAATAGAGCCAGTTGAGCTCGAATTGGCAGGTGGCGTCTTCGTGGTCGGACGCGTACGGCTCCCAGCCTAGGTCCTGCATGTAGCCGACCAGCGTGGTGATGACGTCGAGATTGCGGTACAGGGCGCGCACGTCGTAGCAAGGCTTATCAAGGGTGTCGAGCGCGTCCCAGGGCGCATAGCCGCCGTGCTCGTCTTGCTTGAGGAGCATGAATTCGGCTTCGGTGCCCACGTTCATGCGATAGCCCGCCTGCTCAGCTTTCGCTAACTGCTGCTCCAGGATCGAGCGCGGGCCGTATGGCCACGGCTCGTCGTTTACGTGAATGTTGCCTGATACCCACGCAATGTCCTGCCGCCAAGGAAGGATGAGGAGCGAATCAAAGTCGGGATGGCAAAGCATATCGGGATCATGCGGACTTTGGCCCATGTCGCCTGCGGCAAAACCGGCAAACCCGGCGCTGCCGTCCGCCATGTCCTCCACGTGCGTTGCGGGTATCAACTTTGCCTTGGGCGCGCCGCTCATCTCTACGTACGAGCAGAGAAAGAACTTGATGCCGCGCTCTGCAACCAGTGACTTTACTTGGTCGAGTGTCATGGGTGTTCCTCCCCCTCTTGCTAGTGTGACACTGCTGCTGCTGCTTTTTCTCCAACGAGAGTCTCATCGCGGAATCGTGACAGCGCAAACGGCTCTAAAAGCCCCGGTATCTCGCCGGTGGCGATGAGCTCTGCGAGATACTTTCCCGCCACGGGGCCTGCTTTGAAGCCGTATGTGCCCCAGCCCACATCCAGATGATAGCCTTCTAAGCCATCTACCGCCCCTATGATAGGCGAAAAGTCAGGCGTCATATCGCAAATGCCTGCCCACTGTCGCAAGACGCTCACATTGTGCAACTGCGGGAAGAGTTCCAGGGTGTAGGTGGCCATCTGTTCCAGTGTTGGGAGCGTGCCCTGCATGCTATAGGACTGAAGTGGGTCAACCTCTGCGCCCATGACGCAATCACCCCGGTCTGTTTGGCTAATGTACACGTGCAGATTTGCCGAGACGATCACCTTATTAAGAAACGGCTTGAGCGGTTCGGTGACGCAGGCCTGTAAGGGCTGGGTCACGATCGGCAAGGGGACACCGGCCATTCGAGAGACCACTGTGGCCCAACCGGCAGCGCAGTTTATCACCGTGCCGGTGGCAATGCTGCCGTTGGTGGTCTCTACGCTTGTGATCTTGCCCTCCGGCGTGCCAATGTCCTGTGGCGCGTTGGCATGGTCACTCCTAGGCGAGCCGTCAATGCCGATACCCGTTGCTTCCGTGAAGGGGTGAATCTCGATACCCATGCGGTCGCAGGCGCGGGCGTAGCCCCAAATCACGGCGTCGTGGCGGATGATGCCCCCCGGCGGATGATACAGCGCTGCCATTACTGGTAAGCGAGGACGGTCGCTTACGTCCAATGCCGGGACAAGCTTCTTTATCTCTTCCGGATAGATGACGCGGCTATCCACGCCCATGATCTGGTTGGTTTCAGCTCGCACGCGCAGACCGTCAACTGACGAGTCGGTGTGGGCCAGCGTCAGGTGGCCGCACTGATTGAAAAGCAGATTCCACTCTAGTTCGCGTGAAAGGCCTTCATAGAGTTCCAAAGAGCGCGCAAAGAAGGGGACTCCTTCCGGTGTCCGATAATTGGCGCGGATGATGGCGGTGTTGCGTCCTGAGTTGCCGGCGCCGAGATACCGCTTTTCCAGCACAGCAACGTTTGTGATGCCGTGGTCTTTGCCCAGATAGTACGCCGTAGCGAGTCCGTGTACGCCAGCGCCAATTATGACGACGTCATAGCTTCGTTTGAGCTCATGCGTGTGCCACATGCGCTCTTTGCGAAACAATTGGATCTTCGACAAAGTCGGCATCATCGGCTACCTCCGCGCACGTGATGCACGGCATCGCTGCCAACAGGCATTATGCCGAACTGACCCCCGGCATGCAGGATTGTATTCCAGGCGTACCCGGCGTATTCCGTACCGACGAACAGCCAGCAAGCGAGCACCATTTCAAGGTCGCGACGCAACACGCGCGTGTGGAGGCCCGCTACTCTGGCACTGATGCAAGACCCGTTTGTCAAAGCAGCATCCGAGATATTTGGCGATGTAAGTCTTTGCAAGACTTCGCGGCTTTGGGGCCCGGCCAGCAACAATCCGGTGTAGTCGGATGTTACGTCTATGACGTGAAGGCAATGCCGTCGTGCCGGAGTCTCTCGATTATCATGGTGAGCTTGATAGTCCGATCGTGGTGAGCCTGTCGAACCATGAACGGACGGCCCTTCGACAGGCTCAGAGCCTGCCCCGTGCTCGATACGGGGGCGAACGTCTAAATTGGTGCCAGCCGATTCGTCATGGGAATCCGGAGCGTTGCCCGCATTGGCGGCCTCGTTCTCTGCGATGTGGTGCGCAATATTCTCGGAGATAGCGACTTCTTGACCTGGATCACACGTGATTAGAATGTGTCCCCTTGCCAGGTGCCATGCTTCTCCCTCAGTTATACTGAGCGCTTGCAAATCACTGTCTTGGCCCTTCACTTCCAACTTTCCCATCCAGCTAACATCGGCAAGCCCCACACCTGTCCTGATCACCTCGGCTTCCGCCTCGGGGGTACTGAAGCATGTGGCAACCTCCCAGCCATGATGGACGGCCGTCGTTGCCCCGAGTTCGCGGGTAACGCGGTGGAGAGGGGATTTTCTAAGCGGTGCTTTCATGGTCATGATTACTGGCGGAGCCGTTTCTGGGCGGGATCGTAGAAGGGTTCATCCACAATACTGGCAGTAACCGGACGGCCGTCGACGCGCATCGTGATGGCTTGGCCTGCGGTTGCAAGATCGGCGGCTACCCAGGCGAGGCCGATTACATTCTCATTCACCGGCGAATAGCGTACACTCGTTATGCGCCCCGCAGGTAGGCCGCCAGCAATGATTACGCAGCCATCCGGTGGCAGGATATCATCATCCATGACGAACCCGACCAGCTTCTCCCGTGGGACGCGGTCTTTCGCGCGGCTGATAGCTGCTTTGCCGATGAAGTCTTCCTTGTCGAGTTTAGCAACCCACGCCATGTCAGATTCGATGGGATCGCTGGTTGCGTCGGTATCGACACTGACAATTACGTGTTTCTTTTCAAGTCTGAGCACACGTTGCGTTTCTACGCCAAAAGGCCGAATGTCGAACTCTTTGCCGGCTTCCATGATGGAGTCCCACACGTGTTCGCCGTATTCCGCCGGAAAGTGAATCTCCCAGCCGGTCTCGCCCACGAAGCCGATGCGCAGCATGAGACTGGGCACGCCCGCCACATCGGATTTGCGGCAGCGCATGTAGCCGAAACGCTTGTTACTGAGGTCTCGTTCCGTCAGTTTGGCGAGTGTCTCACGAGCTTTGGGACCGGCCACGTTGACTGCTCCCATGCCGCCCGTGACGTTGGTGATGTGCACGCACCAGCCGCTACCGGCAAGCCACCATTCCAGCCACTCCTGCACAAACTCGATGTTTCCGGTAGTAGTTGTGATGAAGTAATGGTCTGCGGAGAGACGGGAGACGGTACCATCGTCCAGGATAATGCCTGCCTCATCGCAGATAACGCCGTAGCGGGCGCGTCCCACACGAAGATCGGAAAAGCGGTTGGTGTACACTTTGTCCAGGAGTTTCCCGGCGTCTGGGCCGACGACGACAAGCTTGCCAAGGGTGCTCAGGTCGATCAGGCCGACGCGCTGCCGCACCGCCCAGTACTCTTGTTCCACCGACTCCTTCTTGCTGTCCGGCGTGCCGTAATAGAGCGGGCGTTTCCACTCGCCCATATCCATCCAGACACAGCCGATTTCGTCGTGTTTGACGTGCATCGGCGTGCGCTTGATCGGATGCATGTGCGGACCGGCCAGTGCTCCGAGCGGCACGGGAGAGGTCGGTGGCCGCGAGGTGGTTCTGCCGGTCTCTTGGATCGTGCTCTCGGTCTGCCGGGCGCAGATGGCGATGGCCGCCTGGTGGCACATCTTGCCTTGGCACGGGCCCATGGTGGTAGTGGTGTACCGCTTGAGCGTTTCGATGTGATCGAAGCCTTCATCAATGGCCGTGCGCATGTCATGGAGTGAAACGTCCTCGCAAGGGCAAACAAAAACCTTCTTCGCGTTTGACTCGGTACCCTGGGAGAGGCCTGTGGCAGGAGGCAGCATTTCGCCGGTCACCGCTCCCACTGCCGATACGCCATCCGGCAACCCACTCGTGACAAATACGGCCTGCTCTTCATCCCACTCCACGTTGCCACCGGCTTGCGCGACGAGACCTGCGTCCGGCACCCAATCGCCGCACATGACAACAAGATCGCATGCAAATAGCTGTACGGAAGTCTGAAGACCTGAGACATGCTTGCGACCGACGGCTTTGACAACCTGATCTAACGGGACGGTGCTCACTACTGCAATGCCAGCAGAGTTTAGCGCGCCGATTACTGATCCCGCTGCTTTCGCCGTGCCAACCACTACGGCACGTTCGCCGGGCTTGACTCCATGCAGGCCAATGAGTCGCAGGACGCCGCTGCTCAACATTACGCCGGGAAGATCGTTGTTCTCGAACAGCAGCGGGACTTCATGGGCGCCCGTGGCGACCACAATGCGCTCAGTACGCAGTTGCGTGAGACGCTGTGCTACAGGAGACTCGGGACTCCGATGCACCATACCCAGCAGATTGCCTTCGTAGAGTCCAAAGCACGTGGCGTCGGTAAAAACGGTGACTTTGGGATGCTCGAGCGCGCGCTTCACCAGTGCTGAGAGTTCATCAGTGGATTGTCCACTGGATGAGGCTTCTGGGAACGAGACTGCGCTCGAATTGTCGCTGCCGGAGCCAGCGTAGCGTAAGTGACCGCCCAACTCCGGCTGGTCGTCGATCAGTACCACTTCCTCGCCCTGCTCTGCCGCGTCGAGGGCGGCCTGCAATCCGAAAGGACCCCCGCCAACCACGACGGTGGTAGTGTGCAGGAAGACGTGCTCGTAGGGGTGTTCGGCATCCGGCTTCGGATCGCGGTCAATCTTACCGAGGCCGGCCGCTCGCCGGATAAAGGGTTCGGCAAGGTGCCACATCCATGGATGCGTAAACGTCTTGTAATAAAACCCTACGGGCATGGCCCAGGCAAAGCGCTCGGCAACAGCCATGAAGTCGGATTCCAAAGAAGGGTAGGCGTTCTGGTGAGTGACCTGCATGCCGTCTTGGACCGGCTGCGTGCAAGCGCGCACGTTCGGCGTGCCGTCCACGTTCATCATGCAGTTGGGACATCTGCCCGCCGCACAAAGCAGGCCGCGCGGGCGATGGTACTTGAAGCTGCGGCTGAAGATGCGCTGACCCGAACGGTAGAGCGCCGAAGCCACGGTGTCGTGGGGCTTGGCCTCAATCGGATTTCCGTTATAAGAGAAGGTGACGGCGGACCGCCCGTTACTTTCCGAGGCGGCCGAAGATGGATTCCCGCTTTCGCGGGAATGACGGGAGTCAGAATCGCGGTTCACAGCGTGTCCTCGGGCAGGCTTGTCTCAGTCACGTCATTGGTCAGCGTGTCGCGCACGGCAAACAGCCACTGGCGGCAGCCGTAGGTGTGGAACCACCATTCCTTTTGGGAGCGATTGCGGTTTACTGTGGTATAACTGTAGCCCAGCCACGCCTCGTCATTCGACCCCGCTTCCGGCCGCGATTTCACCTCGCCGCCAAAGCGAAACTCGTAGACGCTGCGCTTGCCGCAATTGGGGCAGGGGATCAGGAAAGACATGCAAACTCCGAACACTATCAAGAAGCTTGTCCGGCATCGGAACATGATGACGGACATGTGCAGAACGCCAGGGGGCCTATCGCTACGCTTATATCACCTCGAGATGTCTCTTGCAAAAGTACGCGAACGATTCGTTCTTTCTCTTTGCAGTGTCCAATGAGAATCTCTTGAGAACTTCTGTTCTAAAGTCGATCACGGAATTATACGCATTTGGCAAGAGTTGTCTGAACTTCTCTTTGGTAATGGAATCAGTGTCTTTGTAATCCGGTATGCCTAGCGCTGCACACGCTTCACTATCTAATCCGGCCATGTACCAGGCTTCGATTTCAGGTGACACAACCGCGATTCTACCCGGATCTAAGAGCGGATGCTTTGTTATTTCTGCGCGCTTTTTCTCTGTCACGCAAGGGTATTGGTCTGAGTCTAGATCCGCGCACCACAAGTAATCCAGAATTACTTGGGAGCGCACTACCTCATGTAGCTTCTTGTTTATGGAGATAGTAGACCGTTCTGCATAGGGAATCTTGTGAATCGATACGTACCTGCTACTCAGAATCGGTTCAAGAGTCCCCTTGAAGAATTGTTCGTCGGAAGGCCCCTCAAGCCAGACGAACAGTATCTTGAGCATTCCTCAGACTTCCAGTAGGTCGTCAACGTAAAGCTGATCGAGGCCAATGTCGTTGGCAAGGAATTGCTTGACCATTGTTTTGTCAGCCGGGCGCGAAATCTGCGAGAAGCCATCCTCGTCACGAGAGACCAAGAGAAGGTTCTCAACGCCAGCATAACGCACCATCTCCGGATGATGCGTCGTGATGATGATTTGCTTTTCTTTGGATACTTCTTTCATCATCTCCACCACGCGAGCCATCAACTTGGGATGCAAGCCTCGGTCGGGGTCCTCGAAAATCACCATTAGTACAAACTCGAAGTAGAGGGCAACAACGAGAGAAATGGCGGCGATTGTCCCATCGGAAAGGAGTCCGGCGTGAAGCTTCTTTTTCTCTGTATAACTCTCTGTTACGTGAAGGAGCAGCGAATCATCAATGAGTCTTTGAACGTCTAAGTCATCGATAAAGGGTAAGAGAAACCGGACAAGGCTCATGAGCATTCTGCGCTGTGCCTCGTCAGCAAAGATGCGGTCGAGAATCGGCGCTAGGTTCGCGGCAGTCTCAGTCAGTGAGGCAAGTACTCTCACCGGTCGGGCTTGTTGGGATGCTCCCACCTCAATGCGATAAATGCCAACCTCACTCAGTGCACTAAACGGCGGAATTGGTGCTCCAGAGAGCCGAATGGGGAAGGAATTGGATTCCAGAAGCAATGCATCCCGAGGGAACCACACCGGGTCGAGCGTAACAAAGTTTTCTTCAAGTGCGAAGCGATCTTTGATACAGGTGTCTATGTCAAGAACCCGCTTTAGCTCATCGTTATCCCACCATGCCAAAAACTCTCCCTCTGTGAGCTTCTCACTCTCGACGACAAGCTTGCCATCCATCTCTGTGAGAGCGTCAATAGAGAGCTTACCAGCAACTCTATCTCGCTGAATGTGCCAACCGTCCCTATGTAAATGACCCTTATCTGCGAGAGCATTAAGCGAGAATCCATAAGTCAAATCATGGACATGGATGAAGATGCACTTATCTTCTTTGTCAGTCCACAATGCTCTATATCCAGTTTCTTGATCGTCGGTGATTTCAATGCTTAGCGGTTTTGTCGTTCCGAGCCGAAGGTTTTGGATGTAGCGACTGCCGCCTTGCAGCGCTACTGCATTGCGCAAACCGTCCTTGCGGATGTCGCGCAGAAAGCGAAAAACCTCGATGAAGTTCGACTTACCTGATGCGTTAGCGCCGATTAGCACGTTGAAATCGCCAAGCTCGATATCAAGCTCGTTGAAGCTACGGAAATTTGAGACTTTGAGACGGCGGATAGCCATAGTGGCAGGTTCTCTTGCCTAGTGTCCGCGTTCTTCCCAGCCGGGTCCGCCGCCGACGATGCGGTTGGTGCCGACGAGCGGGATGCCGCAGATCATAGACGCTTCCGAAGTAAGGGCGCGGAGGTCGTCCGGGTCGAGGTCGTGCACATTGGCCTTGCCGCAGGCCCGGGCCAGCATCTGCATTTCCGATACCATCGAGCGCAGATAGCTGGAGACCCGTTCGGCGGCCTCGTCGATCGGCAACCGTTTCATAAGTTCCGGGTCTTGGGTCGTAATGCCCACCGGGCAGCGTCCCGTGTGGCAGTGGTGGCAGAATCCCGGCTTCGTGCCTAGCTTTTCGTAGTCTTCTACGTAAAGAGATCGGTTGCAGTTGAGCGCGATGAGGGCGGATGTGCCGATATAGACGGCATCCGCGCCGAGCGCGAGGGCTTTAGCGGCATCTACCCCATGGCGGATACCTCCGGCAATGATGAGTTGTACTTCGCCATACAGCCCCAAGTCTTCCAAGGCCGCACGCGCCTCGCAGACTGCGGCGAGGGTGGGAATACCCGTATGCTCCTGCAGCATCTCAGGTGACGCGCCGGTGCCGCCTTCCATGCCGTCCACTACCACCGCATCGGCGCCTGCTTTGGCGGCCAGACGCACGTCGTCGAACACCCGCGTAGCGCCCATCTTAATGAAGATCGGCACCTTCCAGTCAGTGGCCTCGCGCAGTTCTTCGACCTTGATGATCATGTCATCGGGACCAAGGAAGTCCGGATGGCGTGCGGGGCTGCGTTGATCGACACCGACAGGCAGATCACGTTGCGCCGCAATTACATCTGAGACCTTGGAGCCGAGCAGCAGACCGCCGGTGCCGGGTTTCGCTCCTTGACCTATGGTCAGCTCAATGGCATCGGCGGCGCGCGCGTGATGAATACTAACGCCGTATCGCGAGGGCAAGACCTCGTATACCAGGGTCTTGCTGTGTTCGCGTTCCGCTTCCAGCATGCCGCCGTCGCCGGTGGTGTTCGACGAGCCAACGGCAGCTGCGCCTTTGGCCAGCGCTACTTTTGCGTTATACGATAGTGCGCCCCAACTCATGCCCGTAATCATAATGGGGATGTCGAGTTCGATCGGATTCTCGGCGTAGCGTTTGCCGATCACCGTCTTCGTCGAACAGTGTTCGCGATAGCCTTCCAAAGGGATGCGGGTCAAGGTACAAGGGATGAAGGTAAGGTCGTCGAACGTCGACCAATTCCGTTCGCGCAACGTGCCGAAACCGCGCATGATATAGCGTCCAAGTTGCGCCTTCTCCTGAATTTCGGCGATTACTTCAGGGGTATACGTTCCGCTAGGTCGCAGGCGGCCGTTCTCGCCGTCTGTCATAGTCCCTTGCTCCTCCTACCAGAGTTTCTCGTTTCAAATGGGAATTCGGCAAACGTTCTTAGTTCTTGTTTTAGTTTGCCGAAACGGTCTATAGAGTATCTCTTGCACTTCTCAATCGTGGGTGTTTGCTTCGCTTGCTCCCCGTTTGAGGCCGAACCTCATATCTCACGAAGTGCAAGAGCGGGCGATGTGCATCCTGTCGCGAGGATTGTTCGCGAACACTCAATAGGTCTCTTCGGTTACACCACCTGCTGCCAAACATCCCAATCGGTCTTGTCGAAGTTCCACAGGCGGCGTCCGGAGACGATCTTCTTGAAATCCGCTAGGCGCGACTTCAGTTCGGCCAAGCGCTCGGGAAGATGCGCGGCGAAGGTAGACTCGAGAAACGCTGTGTCTTCGGTGCTTAGATCCTTAATGACCGCATCGTTGCCCAGTTCGCCAATCTTGCCGCCCACATAGCACTCGGTCTCATACATTGAGTCTGCAAATGCATCGCCCACGTCGCCGCAGACGACTATTGTGCCCCGCTGTCCCATAAAGCCGGCCATGTAGCCGCAGTTGCCGCCAATCAACAGGAGGCCGCCCTTCATAGCCACTCCCGCCCGCGCCGCCGCATGTTTGTGAATCACCACGGTGCCGCCACGAATTGTGGCTGCCGCTCCGTTGCCGGCACTGCCGCGGACAGTAACAGTGCCAGAGAGCATAGATTCGGCCAGGCCCCAGCCGGTGCTCCCGTTGATTTCCACAGTGGCGCCGTCCATCAGGCCGCCGCAAAAGTAACCCACGCTACCGTCGAAAGTTACGGTCGAGGGTTGGAGCAAAGCTACACCGAGGTTGTGCCGGGCGCCAGGATTGCGAACCAAGACCTCTTCCTCTCCGCTGGCGATGTGCTGTTTGATGGCAGTGTTAATCTGGCGGATAGTCTTGCCGGAGCAATCTAATTCAACTGCCATACCTGCACTTCCTTCGCTTGCGCCTCACGCACGCCGCCTATACCCGGGAACGCGTTCTCAATTGCGATTTCCTCGGTGGCGACTACAACTGTATCATCTGTTTCCGTGAAGAGGAGCGGCTTGAGGGCGAAGCGGTCTTTGGCAAAGCCCAACTCATTCTGCGTTGCCGCCAAGTAGCTAAAGGAGCCGTCCAGGTCGTACAAGGAGGCGGTGAGTACCTCTTTCAGTGACATGCCTTGCGAAAGGCGGTCTGCCAAGTACACGCCGATGACTTCAGAGTCATTGTCCGTATAGAACCGTACGCCGTGCTGCTCATAAAGCCGGCGCAAAGTGTGGTAGTTCGTAATGTGACCGTTGTGCACAACCGCAAGGTCCGGGACGCCGTGTGCCCAGAACGGCTGAGAGTGGCTCAGGTCTACGCGCGATTCAGTGGAGAGGCGGGTATGCCCAATTCCGTGTGTGCCGGTGATGCGCGAGACGCCGTGGGTTTGTTCGAGATTCTCTGGAGAACCCACTTGCTTTACGATTTCCAAGGCGTTCCCCATGCTAACTACCTCAACGTCGGCTGCTTCAGATTCAATGAGAGCGCCGAGCTGCTGCGGGTCGCCTTGAAAGTCGAGTTCAAGACGAAGGTACTCTTCAGTTGTTGATATGTCGTGGATTTCGCCAAGAGCCTGGACTCGCTCGGTGATGCTCTCGCGGCGCCCGGCATAGGCGCCATTTTCGCCCAACTTTATGCGCAGTACGGTGTATCCGTTGCTTGCGCCGGTATAGAGCGCGACACCCGCAGAGTCCGGGCCGCGGCACGCCAAGGCATTGAGCATTGTGAGCACAGTGTTTCCCACCGGCGCAGTGCCGTCTGACTCTTTGTCGAGAAATCCAATAATGCCGCACATGCGACGTTCCTTGTTCTGCTGCCTAGAGCTTGCCTATGCCAAATGTCCACTATCCGAAACCTGGCAAAGAAACCGGCCGGGCTTCTTTAGACTGGGCTTTATTTCAAATTGCATAAAGTGTTGACGTACTCTCTAGTACAAGACATGTAATCAAGCAGGGCGGGTACCTTGTTTTATTCTTTCATCCGACGTTGGCACCTTTGTATACGCTTCTCCCAATCGCCAGCCCAGACTTGCTTCAAAGCACTCTTCGATAGTTCAATTGCTTCCTCAAGGTTTCCTTGTTTCTCAAGAATGATCGCTAGTTGTTTGTATCCTGTATGCTCTGGCAGAGCCTGTTTTGGATATTCAGACAAGAAGCCCTTTGAGGCATTAGGAGCCAAGGCAATCTGTTCCTTGCAAGCGCCAATTGCGAGTTCAAGTGCATCTGGATCCCTGGTTCTATCGCGGTAATAGACCGTAATCATGTGTTGGTAAATGAAGTGCCGATCTAGAATCTTGCCAGTCGTCCCTTCTCCCAATTCAACGCCTTTCTGAAGTATGCGGCGCGCAATGGGCAAGTCTTTTGGAGGCGAAAGAAACCAGGAGGCGAGAGCCGAAAGTGTCAAGAAGGGTGCCCCGTTTGATCTTTCAAGTAGGAAAGAAAACATCCTCTCCTCGGGCGAGACTTCGTTGTCATTTCCAACGACCTGCGGTTGGTACTTGCCAAGTATATAGTCTCGCTCCCTTGGAGTAAACGATGACTCCCACCAAGCCTTCAAATCCTTCTTAGACAGTTTGGCGGACTTTGCAGAACGGCGGAACGGCTTCAGAAGGATTCCCAACATTCAACGTTCTCCAAGCTAATCGATCAACTAGGGCAACATGTTGAGCAAAGGCTTGATCGAAGAAGACAAACCCGTGGACTCTCATTTCCGCTCCATGTCACCATCAGGGCCTCAAAAAACAGTCCCTCAAAACTAAACCCAAGCCCAAGTCCTGTAGCAACTCGGCTCGTACTGGAAAGTCCAAACCTTAATATAGCACCCTTTGTACCTAAGCGGGAATCACCCAACTGTTCTCTGGTCGAACCCTTCAAGTAGCTGGAATGAGGACTTGCTTCATCTGTGAGGTTACAATTGTTAGGATTGGGTAAACTCTGGAGGTAAGCGAATTGTCAGGGCAAGAGTATGAAGCTCTTAATGAGTTCTACGAGTTCGAGAAATCAGGGTGGGAACGGGTTGCCGGTGACTATCACCGCTATTTCGCCGCGCTCACAACGCGCTTCATCGATCCATTGCTCGATGCCGGTGGTGTCGAGGCCGGATGCCGTGTGCTGGACGTGGCCACCGGTCCCGGTTACGTTGCGGCAGCGGCAGCGAGTCGCGGCGCTCAGGTTGTCGGCATCGACTTTGCGGAAGCGGCAGTGGACGTGGCACGGCAGCAATACCCGGACATCACTTTTCAAACTGGCAATGCCGAAAAGCTGCCCTTTCCGGATGCCCAGTTTGATGCCGTCCTAATGAATTTTGGCCTGCTGCACGTCGCTCAACCCGAACTAGCGCTTGCGGAGACGTACCGGGTACTGCGCCCAAAGGGCCGTGTTGCTTTCACGGTGTGGGGTGATCCCGAGATGAGCTTGGGATTCAAGATAATTCTTGATGCCATAGCCAAGCACGGCGTGATGGACGTGCCGCTGCCGGACGGACCGCCCTTCTTTCGCTTCAGCGATTCGGCTGAGAGCAAGCGTGTCCTGACGGAGGCCGGTTTCACCGCACCCATGGTGGAGGAGGTCCGTACGGAATGGGAGTTGCCCCATGAAGACACGCTGTTTGAGACGTTTCTGTACGGTGCCGTGCGGACCGGTGCGCTCTTGCAGGCACAGTCGCCAGGAGCCCGCGCCGCAATCCGTCAAGCGGTGCGCGACGACCTGATGGGATTTAGAGTGGCAGGGAGCATTCTGTTGCCTATGGCAGCGGTGCTCTCTGCAGCGCAGAAACCGTAGAACCTAACGGACGCATTGGCGATTTCGAACACCTGGATTTTGCAGAGGTTCCGTCTTGAGGGTATACTTGCCTGCAAGAAGAGTGTCACTTGAGTGTAAGCAGCGGCATTCCTAGTTTTGGTGAAGGAGGTTTGCTGTTCATTAGTTTGCCTAGCTGAAGGCAGTGGCTTTAGGTCGAGAACATCATATTCAAAGGAGCGTCTCATGACGAGTAGAAAAGCGACGATTACACGCCGACGTATGCTCGGTGGAATGGGCAGCATTCCCATAGTGGCTGTACTTGCTGCGTGTGGCACGGTGGCGACGCAGCCGGAAATGGCCGCAGACAAGCCTGCGGAGCAGAAGGCAGAAGCGGCGCCGAAACCGGCCGAGCCGGTGGATATCGTCTTCGTGCCGAATGGCTCCTTCAAGTTTCAAGAGGAAGGCCATGTTTCCGGCGGCTTAGTTGCGGCGTTCGGCGAAGAATTTCCTAATGTCAATCTGCTCGTGCAACCCTATTCCGGCAACCGCAACGAGGCTTTTGCAGCCGCAGCCGCCGCGAACATTCCCTATGACGTGGTGACCGGAGGTGAAGGTACGCCCATCGATCGAGGATTACAGGGCACGGTATTGCACCTGAATGACCACATCAAGGCTACGGGCCTGGATATGAACGACATGTGGGAAGGACTGATGGAGCCCGTCGTGTGGCGGGACGGGCGTGTGTTCGGCATGCCCTACGGCCCGGACATGCGCGTGCTCTATATGAACATCGACCTCTACATCAAAGGCGGACTGGACCCAGCTACGGGGCCGCAGACGTGGGACGAGTTTGAGGAAGCAATTCAGAAGACGACGCAGAAAGACGCTGCGGGCAACCTCACGGTTGCGGGCTTTCCGCCGGACTGGGGCTCAAACGGCACGTGGCTCTTCATGCTCCCACTGTTGCAGCTTGGCGGCAGCCGTACGAACGACGACCGCACCAAGATGACCTTCAATACACCTGAAGCGATTGAGGCCTTTACGTTTGTAAAGCGGCTTTGGGACCTGCAGGATGGGTACGCCGCCATCAAGGAGCTTCAAGCATCAGCACGGCCCTCCGGAAGAGATCGGGGTGCAGCGCTCATCAATGCGAAGTGCGCCAGCATCTACATGACGTATGCTGAACGCAAGCAGCAGATTCGTCCGATCGACCCGGACTATGAGTTTGGGTATACCGGATTCCCCTTGCCCGCTAATCCTGCGCGTCAGGCGAGCCTCGGTGGCGCTTGGATCCACATGGTCTCCGGTTGGACGGAGCTAGCGGAAGAGTCCTTTGCGTGGCTTGAGTTCCTGGCACGGCCGGAAAATACACTGGCGTTCACCAAGACCTTCGACCGTGTGCCGGTCAGAAAGTCGGCAACGCTGTCCGAGGAGTTCCATGAGAACGATCCGTTTATCCTCCATATGTCGGAGAACATGCAGTATCGCACGTCGACCCTTGGCTTTGGCGTGCCCGGTTCCGACCAGATGCGCATTGAGGTACTCACGGGGAAATGGGTCGGATCGCTCTGGAACGGCGAGATCGGCATTCAGGAGGCCCTCGCCACGGCTGAAACGCAAATGAACGTAATCGCTGAGGATTGGCGCAAAGAGCTTGGGCTTTAGGCTATTAGCACGTGACCGCTCATAGGCGGCCGGTACGCTAGTCTATGGTTCGGTTGGTTTATCCAAAGGGCGAAGCGAGGAAGGGATACTCGACGGGATTCCCTAGATTCCCCGCTTCGCTCGGAATGACAGTTGAGCGAGTGACCTAACACTTGGTGCAGAAAGGACCAAGACTGGCCACTTGTTTACTGTGGCCAAGGCAAGTAATCGCGCGAGCGGCGGTTGAATACAATTACTGAGGGAGCATTTAGTGGCAGGTGACATTGACGTAGCGGTAGTCGGCGGCGGACACAACGGTCTGGTGGCTGCAACATATCTGGCGCGTGCGGGGTTGACCGTGCACGTCTTTGAGCGCCGCTCTTTCACAGGCGGAGCGGCGATCACGGAAGAACTTTGGCCGGGTTTCAAGTTCTCTACCTGTGCCCATATGGTTCACGGTATACATCCAAAGATCTATAGGGACTTCCGCCTCCTCGAACGTGGAATGGAGGTGATCCCACGTCAGGGAATTCAGGTACTCCCGGACGATACGTACTTTGGACCGAGTACCCATGAATCGCCCCGCAACCGCGCGCTGCAACTGACACCGGCGGAGCGCGAAGGGCAGCGGCGCTACGCGGAGTTTAAGAACACACTGCAGCGCACGATTTCACCCTACCGGCTGCAACCGCCGCCTTCGTTGGAAGAAGTGCGCGCTAAAATAGCCGGGACTCCGGCTGCCGAAGTGCTGGAAAAAGCTCTGAGCACACGCATATACGACCTCCAGGACGAGTTTCTGCCTGATGGACACCTAAAGAACCGTCTCGGCTATGAGGCGGGCGCCATTGGCAGAAATCCGTTAGGTTTCCAATTGGCTTATGCTTCACTCAACGCCGTGGACGAGGAAACGGGCATCAAGCCACCGAACGGTTACGTGCGGGGCGGGGTTGGGGTGATAAGCCGCCTTTTTAGGGAGTCTGCAGAGGAAGCGGGCGTCACTATCCACACCGACCACGAGGTTGAGCAATTCCTTGTCGAGAGCGGTGAGGTGGTTGGAATCAGGCTGGCTGATGGAGAAGAGGTTCGAAGCCGTGTGGTGGCCTCAAATCTTGACCCCAAACGGACGTTCCTGCGTGTGATGCCTGAAGAGCACTTGGATAGCGGCTTCCGCAAGCGTATTCAGGGACTCACTACGCATGTTAGTTGCTACAAGTTTCTTGCGGTGATCTCGGAATTACCGCAGTGGCGCGCCTGGGATGGCGACCCGGAACAGGCGAGTAAAGGCTCCGTAGTAATAAGCCTGTCTCGGGCAGAGATGTCTGCCTGCTACGACGACTTGGACGCAGGACGACCGCCACGCAGGCCCCTGATTAGCTATTCGATACCGTCTGGGGTTGACGACAGCCTGACTCAGCCGGGGTACCACACGGCGTCAATCTGGATCTACGCGGCGCCCGCAAAGCTGCGGAACGGCTCCTGGGACGACGTGCGCGAGCAGGTTGCAGAGGGACTGATCGACCAGATTACGGAATGTGCGCCGAACTTCCGCCAGTCGATTCGCGACTACAAACTGCGCACCCCGCTCGACTTGGAACGTGAGAACGGCTTGACCGACGGCTGTATCTGGCACGTCCAGCATGCTGGCGAGCATCTGGTATGGAATCGTCCGCTGCCGGAGATTTCGCATTACCGGGCACCTTTGAGTGGACTTTACCTCTGCGGTGCCGGACAGCACCCAGGTGGAGAGATTAGCGGCGTGCCCGGACACAACGCGGCTCATGAGATCTTGAAGGACCTCGGACAGTCTTGACAGTAAGCAAGAACCGGGTCATCATCTTGGATTGACAGCAGCAATGGTCAAGCTAAGACAAGACCATTGGTCTTGCTGCTCCAAGTATGATGGGGCTCGTGAGTTCCGCAGTTTGCAGTGTGGAAGTATAGTCAAGTCCGCGTGGTGACTTAAAGTGTGAGAATTCACCTTGAGTCCGGGCTCGTCACAAGAGAGACAAGATACGTTGGTACCGCCACATTGGATGTCAAGGCAATATGATGACAAATTCTAGCGCGCACACGGTTCTTTCGACGGAACTTGACGGCCTTGAGTGCCACACACCGCATGCCGTGCGCAGCGGTAACACGGCGTGGGCTGTATGGCAGGGGTACCAGCGGGACAAAGAGCATATCTACGCTCGAGCCTCGCACGGTGGTGAGCTGACACCGCTTGAAACGGTTACACCTAAGGGAGGCAGGAATCACTCGCCCTACATAGGCCTAGTGCAGGACGTGCCGACGAGCGTCTGGATTTCCCAGGATCTGTGGGAAACCTATGCAGTGTACGGGTCTACACGTTCTATATCGGGCTGGGAGACACCGCAAAAGCTGGGGAGTGAGGGTTTTGTGGTCTCCTTGCACGCAGATTCTGCAGAAGGACGTATGGCCGCAGTATGGTGTGAGGCTGTAACGCCAGGAGTATATAAGATTCGCTTCGCAGCCAACTCCGGTAGCGGCTGGTCGGATCCAGTAGACATAACTACTGCGGCTGGTTGGGTTCAGCGGCCGGAAGTCGCTGTAACCAGCGACGGTTGCTGGGTTGCTTGGGATGCCTATGTTGACGGCACTTTTGGAATTTACAGTGCTTTCGTTGAGCAAGATGGATCAATTGCCGTGCGCGAGGTAGTAACCGACCGCGCTGCTGAAACGGAAATGATAACGGCGGAAGCTTGGCAACTCGTACCATCGCTCACGATAGACAATCACGGCAACCCTTGGATTGCGTGGCTCTGCAGGCAGGAAGTTGTAAGCGACGCGAATGTGCTCGACCAGTGGCCTGTGGCACGGGTGGCGAGGCGTGTAGACGGTCAATGGCAGCTAGTGCAAGATGCCAACGGCTCGCCGGACCTCGGAGTCTTAGCCTGGGGCATGCTTGAATGGCAGGGCTTGGGAGTATGGGGGTATCTCGGCAGACGGCGTAAGCCTATGGTTGTCTCAAGCCCGGACGGCGGCGTCTGGTTGCTCTGGGAACGGAAAGAGCTGCAAAACGGCAGTACGCCCACAACTCACGGCGTGCTTTGTGGCCGCTACTTCAATTCCACTGGGGGCCAGTCCCTACCCGAGGTTCAGGAAACGCGTGCAATTGCAGTTGGACCCCGCTACTATACACCGGTTGCCAACGCGGCCATTGATGATCGCAACGATCTGTGGGTAACGGCGCGTGTGGCCCCGGAGATTTCTGTGGAAGACGTTTGTCTGGTCGCCTATACCCTGGGTGACGCACCCCGCTTCCATGACGAAGGGCGGTGGTTCGGATGGAGTCCGGCCTCACCAAGTGGGCCACGATCCGATTCTCGGCCTCGCGTGGATATTCAAGATCGCAGTGATAACGCTGATTCAGGCAAGAAGGAACCGGAACTCACCCTTTATTGGGCAGACTTGCATGTCCACTCGACTCATTCCGCCGATGCGGAGGGGTATGTAGACGAACTGATCGCCTACGCACGTGATGTAGCTCACTTGGACTGTGTGGCGTTCTCGAATAACGACAAGCACCTCCTCAGCCTGACGTCATCGGAATATGATCTGGACTATCATTTTGCGCGCCACTTCAGGCACTTGGATGACCTCCTGTTGCTGCCGGCGTTCGAATGGTCGCAGATGAGTCGTGCTTCCGGCTACAGGACTTCGAACCACCGCACGGTGATAGCCGGGAGAGAGCAACTGCCGCTCTTGCGCTATACCGAGGTGGAAGGGGAGCCGCTTGCGGCGCTTGCCGCGCACGCTGAACAATACGGCGCGATCCTGCACCCACATCACGAGCATTGGGAGTTCTTGTCAGACTCTTGCACCGAAACGAATATGGAGGTCTGCTCCGGCTGGCGCGTTCACATGCTCGATCCGGTGTACCGGGAGAAAATTCATCAGGTGCTGAAGAGTGGGCGCAAGCTGGGGTTCATTGGATGCAGCGACGGCCATCGTCGCACAGCAGGGACTGGCGGCGGTCTGACCGGTATCTATGCTGAAGACCTGAGTCGTACGGCAATACTTGATGCATTGCGGCAGCACCGCTGTTTTGCAACCGACGGTTCCCGCATCGCCGTGCAGCTCTGGGTTTCCGATATCTTCATGGGAGGCGGCGGCAAGACGCAGGACCCGCCGGATATCCTTTGGAAGGCGCAGCTTACGGAATTGCCCGCAACCATCACGCTGGTGCGCGACGGCGAAGCGATCAGGTCGTGGGAGGCATCCGACGAGCAGGCTTCAGGCCGGCATACGGACGTAGATGCTGCACCCGGTGAGCACTTCTACTATCTCTGGGTTGAACAGTCCATGGCCTGGCGCAGCCATATCTCCAATGTTGCGCCCGCCTGGGGCCCGAGGGCGTGGTCCAGTCCCGTCTGGGTGGAATTCGAACCGTAGTGGTGCTCTGACCTGACATCCTGATTTCTACGGTGTGAAATGCAGGCATTTCAGTCGGGTACAGAAGGGTAAGCAGGAAGCCTACTCTATGTCCGGAGGAGCCAGAATAAGGTCCTTCGGAATCCCCATCTTGCCAATGCCAGTTCCCAATTGAGTTCATACTGCAACAGTATTTGTAGTACATTTGGTAGGTATCTGTAGGTCGGAGGCCAATCGTTCACGGCTCAGATCAAAAGGTAAAAGTAACGCAGTTGCGTGGACGAAGTCTAAATGACGGAGCTTCCCTGCGTAACATGAGGTCGCAAGTCGCCGCGACAAGACCAGGGAGGCTGTATTGCAACCACTCTTGATGTTCTCTTCCGCAGCGGTGCCGGGACTCATTCTGATTTGGTTCTTGCACACCCGGCCGGAGTTTCCCCAACCCCGTACGATCCTTTGGGCGACGTTTGGTCTGGGACTCCTGGTCACGCTGCCGGTCATAATTTTGGGCTTTCCTGTTTCAATCCTCTACCCATTGATAGATGGATTGACGGGCAGCCGCCCACTGGTAGTGTTGATCCAGGCATTTCTTGCTGCAGCGATTCTCCAAGAATCGTTTAAGTACCTGGTGCTTGCCAATTACTCGTGCCAGCGCAAGCGGCTGGCGGAACCGTTCGATGGCGTTGTTTACGGCGTAGTCGCTTCGCTTGGCTTTGCCATGCTGGAGAACATTGCCTACGTGGTGGAAGGAGATTCACTGGGAGCGGCGGTACGTGGGCTGACCTCGGTGCCGGTGCATGGCGCGCTCGGCGCCATTATGGGTTACTACATCGCGCAGAGCCTATTCGATCCGGAACGCCGAAGACGACACGTGCGCCTGGCGTGGATAGTCCCGGTCGTTCTGCACGGCCTGTATGACTTCCCCTTGTTGCTTGGCACATTGTGGCTACTGCCGGTAACTTTTATTGTCCTAGTCATCTCGGTGGTGTGGGCGTTCAGGATTATACGCCGAGTCCAATCGAGTCAACGTCGCCGCAGCATCGCGATCTGGGGAGAGCTTGGTTCAAGACCATGTCAATTTAGTTCCCCGCACGCTGTAGCACTCGACCCGCAGGGCAACATGTATGTAGCCGATACACTGAACAATCGCCTGCAGAAGCTTTCCCCCGCAGGAGAACCGGTTGCAGAGTGGGGGACAACCGGCCAACGAGGAGGCGAGTACCGTTCGCCGCGCGGCTTGACAATTGACGCAAGTGGGCAGGTTTTTGTGGCCGATACGCTCAATCATCGGATTCAGAGGCTCTCCGCAGAGGGTCAGCCGCTGGCGCACTGGGGCGAGCAAGGCGCAAAGCCGGGCCAGTTTCGCTCGCCCAGCGGTGTTGCAGTGGACTCTAAAGGCAGCATCTACGTTGCCGATACCGGCAATCACCGTATCCAGAAGTTCTCCACAGACGGTCAGTTGCTTGCAATGTGGGGTTCCAACGGCGACGGCCCTGGGGAATTCCGCGCACCGGTTGGAATCACTCTGGATGACGCAGGGTGGGTCTATAT
This sequence comes from Chloroflexota bacterium, assembly GCA_965219505.1. Lineage (GTDB taxonomy): Bacteria > Chloroflexota > UBA11872 > VXOZ01 > VXOZ01 > VXOZ01. The sequence continues at coordinate 1,055,604 of OZ244775.1, forward strand.
CACCGACTCCGGAAACCATAGGGTACAGAAGCTCACTCCCAATGGCGAACCCAGCGGACAATGGGGCGAGGAAGGTGCGGAACCAGGTCAGTTTCGCAATCCGAGCGGCATTGCCCTAGACCGGCACGGCAGTATCTACGTCGCGGATACCTGGAACAACCGCATTCAGGAGTTGTCACCCGAAGGTGAGCCGCTTTCACAATGGGGCCTTCAGGTTGCAGGTCAGCAGGGACAGTTCTCGGATCCGTATGGCGTCGCCGTTGATGAGCGCAATCACGTGTTCGTAGCAGACACCGGGAACCACCGCATCCATAAGCTGCATCCATTCAGTGTCTTGATGGCGAGCCCCAATTCTGAGGAAACCGACACTGCCGACGAGTCGGCTTGATAGTGCCGCGACCCGCTCTGCTGCGGCTACACTTGACTAATGGACTTGGCCGCCTCTCTTTTCCTGTCTTCGATGCGGGAAAGAGGCTCGCAACCTAGGCGCGATTGAGATGGAGGAATAACTCGCGGGTGCCATGCTTGCCACGGAGCGGGCTCTCTACTTCGCCCTTGACCGCCAGGTCGTTTGCAGCGCACCAGTCAATGAAGGCATCGCGAATGCAGTGCTGCGTTTCTCGGTTGCGAATAGACTCGCCTTTCTTTAGTTCGATTGTGGCAACTTCAAACTGCGGTTTGAGGAGAACCACAATGTCTGCGTCAGCGCGCGTAAGTGTGCAAACATGGGGCAAGATGAGGCGCAACGAAATGAAAGAGACGTCCACGACGGCAACGTGCGGTGGTTCCGAGAATTCGGTTAGGTCGCGCACGTCGGTTTGTTCATAGGACGCAACCCTGGGATCTGCCCGTAGATCGTGATGAAGTTGATTGGTGCCTACGTCAACCGCATAGACACGCTCCGCGCCCTGCTGCAGGAGTTGCCAAGTGAAGCCGCCAGCCCCACTGCCAACATCGAGGGCAATTTTCCCGGAGCAGTCTACGCCAAACTCCTCCAGCACCCCTGCAAGTTTTTGTTCTCCGCGTCCAATGCGGAGCGTGCTCAGCGTATTCACGAGGATGCGGGCGTCGGTGTTCACCGCTGCGGCCGGTTTGGTAACCGTGCGGCCATTGACCTGCACGCCGCCGGCGCGAATAGAATAGGCGGCTTTTTCGCGGCTTGCGAAGTAGCTTTGCTCTACTAGGAGTCGGTCAAGGCGCATGGTTACCGTGGGGCGTTCTTCCGGTTCAGCCATTCTGCCGCTCAGTGAGCACACTTGGCTCTAATGTGGTCGATGCTGATGGACTTTCCTCTTTGCCGTGTGGGCCGCAAGCACACGTGGGTAGAATCTTTCTCGCAAGTGGGCCGGTCGGGCCAACTACTGGGGTAGAAGCGCAGACCGCAGTGTGCGTACAGGTTCGATGACGCAGATAGTGTGGTCCCCTAGTAAGGAGGGGAGCACTGTCCGGCATCCAATCAAGGATAGTTCCAGAGACCATATGGAATATACATCGTATGACCGGTGCCAAGGAATCGGCGGCCGGCAAATAGGGGCACTCGGAGGATTGACGCCACGGCTATCCCGTTGAAAATGCACTCGCAACCCGCAGAAATGGGAGTTCAGTGGGAAACGAGTGCCTCGTGCAACGACAGCTAGTCCTCTACTTCTGCGATAAACTCGATCTCGACGGGAATGTTATTTGGCAATGCGCCCATGCCGACCGCAGAGCGGGCGTGCTTACCCTTGTCGCCAAAGACCTCTACCAGGAGGTCGGAGCAGCCGTTAATTACCTTGGGCTGGTCGGCAAAGTCCGGTGTGCTATTGACCATTCCCAGCACTTTGACAATGCGCTTCACTTTGCTTAGGTCGCCGGTAGCAGCCTTGAGCGCGCAGAGTAGATTGAAGGCTGTTTGTTGCGCGGCCTTGTAGCCCTCTTCAATCCCGTAACGCTCTCCCAGCTTGCCGTCGTATGTCTCAGCGTCAGAGTCGCCTTGGCGGTTGGGTCCCTGGCCCGACAAGTAGATCAGGTTTCCGGTGCGCACCCAGGGAACATAGTTGGCAATGGGCGCGTTTGGCGTTTGCAGTTCGAATCCCAATTCTTTAAGTTTCTCTTCCGGCGTCATCGTTGTCCTCTCCTTCAGCCTTTACCTGCTCATTTGGGTGCGCTCGTACGTAAGCGCACGTTCTGCATTGTACGGCGACAGTACTGCGAGGTCAAAGATGCAATGCCAAGGCCTGTGCGCACAGACCTTGGCGATGAGATTGTAATTCCTATTCTTGTATGGGAAAGGTGATTGGAGCACCCCCTTGAGCGGCGGACTGCACCGTGGCGATGAGCACTTCTGCCACTCTCCTACCGTCGTAGGGTCCCGAAATCTGAGGCAGAGTGCCCCGTCCTTCGATCAGTGCGATGAGCTCTTCGATGGCGGCTGCGCTACCTGAGACCGCTGCCGAATCCGATGGCAGCACCTGCATGCCGTCGTCGGTTTCAATTTCGGCAGCGCCGGAATTGCCCAAGCGTATCCGTCCTGTCTCTCCCATTACTTCTATGTCGAAGCGTGGAAACACGTCCTGCGAGCCGCTATAGAAGGCGCGCACACCGTTCGAGAAGAGATAGAAAGCGCAAACGCCCGGGTCGGTGCTGGGATCGTGGCCACCGTCGCCTGCGTAGCGCGGGCCGTAGTCCGCAAAACGGTCGTCGTAGCGGGCTGTCAGCCACTCCGGCTCTCCGTCGGCGAAAAAGCAAATCGCATCCGTCAGGTGCGTGCCGTTACGAAAGAGCATAGCGCGCGCGCCGCCGATTTTGCCGACGACCGTGCGCACCTTCCCAATGGCCCCGTTGCAAATGGCTGCACGCGCCTCATACCACTGTGGTTGCCAACGGCGGCTGTGATCGACGGAGAGATGGACGCCGTGCCTTTCGATAGCCGCGATCATGCGGTCGGCATCGGCAAGGGTGGTGGCAAGGGGCTTTTCGCAGAAGATGGCGCGGGCCCCGGCCGCCGCGGCGTCGACGGTAATGTCTGCGTGACGATGATCAGACGTTACCACGCTCACGATGTCCAAGTTCTCGCGCGCCAGCATCTCGCGATAGTCTTGGTATTGGGTAATGCCCAGCCAGCGGTGCTGCCACTTGGAGACGAATTCTTGTGTGCGCTCCGGCAGGAGGTCGCACACCGCCACGACTTCCGTGGCGGGTACGCAATTGTAGCCCGCCGCGTGCGAATGCGGCGCGGCAGCGCCGAAAATGGGATGAGACAACTCTCGCGCCGGCGCACTGGCAATGCCGGTGCAGCCGACTATTCCAACGCGGTAGGTAGCCATCACAGGACTCCTTTAGCAATTTGCCTGCTGGTTTGCTGACGGTACGTTTACGCGACTCCTCGTTCGATGCTACAATTATAGTCGAATGCGGGCCCGTAGCTCAGTTGGGAGAGCGCGTGAATGGCATTCACGAGGTCGTCGGTTCGACCCCGATCGGGTCCACCAAGCTGAAAGATTCGAGAACCTTCACGCTGAGGTTCCGGTTGGCGGTATAAGCGGGCCTCTGGTCTAAGCCGTCAGGTGAAAGCCCCGCGACCGCCTATCTCAGAAGTTCCTACGGGTGGGAAGGACTCCGGACACCCCTTCACGCGCCAGTGTATTTGTTGCCCATCATAGCCAGCTTGAGTAAAATGCCACCAAGCTACGACGAGAGGTGTTGCGTACGTGGCGTTCAATGGCGTTGCACTTGCGCTGGTGAATCCCGGCGAACGGAGCTTTTCCGTGCCGCAACTGCGTGGCTTCTCCATGAAGAAATAGGGAGTCAATAGGGAATGACATCGACGCTTACGGAGTTGATAGCCCGCGCGCCCTGGAGGGAAGCGGTTAAATTTCGGGATACGTGGCCCCCACGAGTACGTTCTGTCCGAGACGGACGGTCAGCAGGAGTTGCTGGAGGCGGTCTGCGAGCGATTCCGCGCTGGAGAGGGCGTGGCTTGCCGCTTCTTTCGCATGAACAACACTTATTTGTTTATCGGTGACCACAAGTACTGGTTGATGACCCATTGGAATGACCTGAAACCTGGAGTGGACTACGTCCTGAACCGCGCTCGTCTCTACCGGGACCGTCGCGACTTCGTCATCCAGCCCGGTGACACAGGCAAGCCGGAGGACTACCCTACCAGCCCAGCTCACCCGAGTTCGGGCACTGGCTCCTGAGGAAATTCGCCATGCCTCGGGAGTCCGACAACTGTTCTACTGCGTGGCGCGCTGACACCTTAGACACGAAGGCAGGTCGTCTCCGGTCCCATTCCGCTTGAAATCAGATTTCTCCTGGAGTTTCATGCCATGAAAGACACACTTTCCCTTCAAGATCTTTTCCATGACCGGGTTTTCCGTGTTCCTAGCTACCAAAGGGGATACGCATGGGAAAAGCAACAGGTCGGGGAGTTCTTGGATGACTTGGATCTGCTCAATTCCTCACGTCGCCACTACACTGGCACTATTGTCCTCTACCAACCAACAGATGCCAGGAAGGTAGAAGACAACGAGGGAACCCATTATGTAGAGGCCGATGTTGTAGATGGACAGCAACGACTCACCACGATCGTACTACTCCTCAATGAGATTTCCCAAGCATTGACCAAGTATCCGGGAAGCAACAGCCTAGCCCAGGGAATCAGGAAGAAGTACGTCGATGTGACCGACATTGATGGCCAACCGTTGCACAAGTTGTCGCTCAACGAGGACATTGATTTTTTCTTCAAATCCAATGTCCTACCGGATACCCCTAAGACGCACTTGGGACCCTTAGTGGTGTCGGAGCAACGTCTTTCGGATGCCAAGAACCAGATCTCCGATTACCTGAATGAAGCCGACGGGGACCATGCAAACCGAGAAGATTGGTTGCGTTGGCTGCACAGAAAGGTCACTAATCGGCTCCATTTCAGTCTGTATGAAGTAGATGAAGAAGCTGAAGTTGGAGTCATCTTCGAAGTGATGAATGACCGAGGCAAGCAACTGACTGATTTGGAGAAAGTCAAGAACTATTTGCTCTATGCGGCTTCGGCGCTAAATGTTACGCCAGAAAACAAGGGGAAACTGACTAAAACGGTGAACCAGGCTTGGGCTGACATCCTCAAGCAGCTCATGGCTGCTGAACTCGGATCACCGGCGAGTGAGGACCAATTGCTTCGTGCCCACTGGTTGATGGAGTACGACTCGCAATCCAGAAAATGGCAAGGAAGCAAGAGCATCAGAGGCAAATTCGATTTGCGAACGTGGCGCCACGACGAGCTGTTGGAAGCACTGCACGACTATGTTCAGGGACTGCGAAATTCGTGCGTCTCCTTCTGTGACGCGCTTAGTCCGAATAGAAGCGGTTCCTTTAGCTCGTTCCCCGACACTTCGAGAGATGAAGTCACCCTTTGGAGTAAGAAGTTGACTAGGATCGGGACTACCGCGACGTTCCTTCCGCTGCTAATGTCCGTGCGCAAGAACTGGCCTACCGACGCGGAGGGGTACCTCGAAATCCTCAGGCTTTGTGAGAAATTTGCCTTCCGGGTATACCGGGTTGCGAGGTACTATTCCAGTTACAGACAACCTGCAATGTTGCATCTGGCGTACAGGGTGGCTCATGGGCAGATGGATTTCCTCGAGGTTGTTAGAAAGATCAAGAGCGACTACGGTAGCAGGCAATCAAGAGAAGCATTCGACGAGTTTACAAACCCAGGCTCTCCCAGGAGTCGGTATGGATGGACGGGGCTCAGATACTTCCTGTATGAATATGAACGCCATCTAGCTTTAGAACGAGGCGGCTCACCTAAAGTCCCCTGGTCGGAAACGGACGGAGCGGACTCTATTGAACACATCCTTCCTCAATACATAGGGGATCAACCCTTTTGGCAGGGACGTTTCGACGCGGACTCCCATGAACAATACGTGCACGACATCGGAAACTTGACTTTGACCAAAGGAAACTCCTCCTTAAGCAATAAGCCATTCCCTAATAAGAAAGGGGACAAGGGCACCCAAGGTTATTGTTATGAGAAGTCGCTCTTCGTTCAAGAGAGTGAACTCGCTGAGAGGTGGAGTGACTGGACCGTAGCAACCATAGATGAACGACGCGCCATGTTGCTTCGATGGGCTAAGGAGAGGTGGCATGTTGACTTCGGCAATAACACTGGCGACATGTACGATCCAGACGACGAATCTGGAGATGAAGGCGACGCTCCCTAGCCATGTTCGGAGCTATGAACAAACCTTACACACTCAGAGGGAACATGACTGACGATAAGCTGAAAGTGGCGATTATTGGCTGCGGTCGGATGGGCCAAGAGTACGCTAAGTTCTATAGCACTCTTGAGAATACCGAAATCGTCGCCATCGCTGAATACAATGATGACCGGCGGAAGGTTGTTGGCGAGCGCTTCGGCGTCAAGGCGCTGTACAAGGACGCTGAGGAGATGTACCAGAGGATTGACGCTGTCCCCGATCTTGCTGTTACTGTTCTTCCCGGCAAGTTCATCAAGGACGCGGTGATTGCTTCGGCCCAAGCGGGTGTGCGCGGCGTTTCCACCGATAAGCCCATTGGCGCCAGGCTCTCCGACGTGGACGAGATGATTGACACCTGCCGGGAGCGTGGCGTCGTCTTCCACGGTGGCAACCTGCAGCGCGCTCGCGCAGATGTACAGGAGGCCGCGAGCTGGCTCCGGCACGGCGACTTTGGCGAGGTGCAGGGCGCAGCTGCGCATGCGTGGGGCGGCGAGATATCCGGCGGCGGTTGCCAGCACATCGCCGTGCTCAGGCTTCTCACGCAGGCTGAAATCACCGAGGTGACCGCGTGGGGCAAGCCGCAGGAGGCCCTGGAGTCGGACGAGGACACCGGGCTCATCATCAACGGCCGGTTTACAATGAGCACCGGAATCGAGACGGCCGTCTTCGGCGAGCCGACTCCGCACCGCGGCGTCGACGTGTGGACGGAGGACTCGCTCCTGCGCTGGGACTGGGACGATGTGATGGACATCTACCAGGGGTTCGACGACAACGGCGCGCGCGTCAAGTCCGACCGGCCGTTCACGCCATTCGCCTGGCCGCAGTACAGCTACCTCGCCAGCTCGATCCTGTCGTTCATCTCAGCCGTTGAGAACGGCACCGAGATGGCAATATCAGGTCACGATCTGCGGCAGTCCCTGGAGGCCGCCATCGCTGCTAAGTACTCGGCTCTGTGGGGATCAGTCCCACTCTCGCTACCGCTGGAGGACCGCTCGCTGACGCTCTACCCACGCCCTTACCGCTGGCTTGGCGGCGACATTGCAGCCTTTTGACCTCCCCACACAAGGCGAGCCAAGGTATTCAATGTCCCTAGAAGTCTAGACAAGTCTCGGCAATTCGCTTACCATAGTTACTACGAGCCCCCAAATGCTTGATCGGTCTATCAGTACACTCCAATCGGTAACGACTCTTTTTGGGGTTAGGTTGTAACGGAAAGCCAATTGGCGGGCGCGTGCGAGCCATGGGTGGTGCTCGCGTATCGTGTCCATGCAACGGTTGGAAGGAGGAGTGCCTAGCGACCTGAACGAATTGAGTTACCGCGCGTTTATTCTTACCTAAAGCACGTTTTGTCATCCCGCATAATTATCGAAAGTTGATTCATCCATCTAGTCTGAATGCCGACAAGCAAAATATAGTTCGCGTCTTGGGCGGTGTTGCCGTCCAAGCGTGAGTGTTATTCTCGGTGAAAGCTGGCTGTGTCCGGCTTAGTTGGCATTTATTTTCCTCTCTCGTCACCTCTCGCGGGAACCGATCGTGTTGATGCTAGTCTCCAAAGATCGTCCCCAGCTACGCCTTTGTTTGTACGTATTGGCGGTACAGTGCTGTGGGGTGAAAGACAACGAGGAGAAACTGTGATGAAGAGATACTTTGCAACGATTACACTGGTGCTTGTGGGCGTACTCTTGCTTGCGGCTTGTGGGTCCATGTCTACTGCCTCAAGTTCTGCCCCCGCAATGGAGGCAAGGAGCGAAGCGCCTCGCGCGCCGGCGCCCGCAGCGCGCCCTGCGCCCAAGTCTGAGGCCGCACCCGCTTCTGAAAAGGCCCAGCCACAGCCCCAGATCGCTGGCGCGACCACGTTTAAGGACTATCCGCGCGCGACATTTGTCAGCACGGCCCGTGACGCGGTCTCTACCTTCAGCTTGGATACCGATCGCACGTCGTTCCACCTTGCATTGAATTGGGCCAGATCCAGCTATCGGGTGGATCCAGATTCCGTGCGTGCTGAGGAGTGGACCAATGCGTTCAACTATGAATACGCTTTACCATTGCGGGAAGATAGCTTTGCAGTCACGAGCGACGTGGTCGATCATCCCTTGGATAGCGACCTGCGCCTGGCGCGCATTGTCTTTCAAGCTGCCGAGCTGACTAATGACGACACGCCAATCAACGTCACTCTGGTGCTCGACGCTTCCGGTTCGATGAGTTCAGGCAATCGGGTGGCCATCGCCCGCGAAGCGGCTGAAAGCATCCGGCGCAGTCTGCGCGCCCAGGACCGCATCGCCGTGGTCCACTTCACCACTGAGATAATCAATCAGTACACCGTAGAGCATAGCGGCCCGGACGATAGTGCGGTAACGTGGTCTATCGGTCAGCTGGCGCCGCATGGCTCCACGAACGTGCAGGCCGGCTTGAATCTCGGCGTACAACTTGCCGCTCGCATCCGCCGCGAGCGTCCCGACTCCTACAACTATGTCATTCTCATGTCGGACGGTGTGGCGAACGTGGATGCCACGGACCCCTTCTCGATCTTAGAGTCGGCGGAGGATCGGGACGACACCAATCCGCTGCGCCTGATCACCATCGGTGTGGGCATTGAGAACTTCAACGACTACCTGCTGGAGCAATTGGCGCAAAACGGCAATGGCTGGTACCGCTACCTAAGCACCGTAGAACAGGCTCGGGCGACCTTTAGCCGCGATAACTGGCTGGCGCTCTCCATTCCGTTTGCGGACCAGACCCGCGCCCAAGTGACCTGGGACCCGGAGATGGTCTCGGTATGGCGCATCGTTGGCTACGAAAACCGTGTCACGTCTGACGAATCGTTCACGGAGGCCCGCAAGGAGTTCGCTGAGATTCCCTCGGGTGCCGCCACCACGGTATTCTTTGAGCTGCAACTCACGGAAGCGGGGCGGAAAGACACCGCCCAGCTCGGTCAGGTGGAGATACGCTGGGTAACGCCTGCTTCTGGCGAATCCAATCGCCAACACGCGATGCTGTTGAGCACGAGTGACGCCAGTCAGAGCGTCCAGTCTGACGCGCTGCTGCGGTTTGGAGCTATCGTGGCATTAGCGGCAGACCGCTACAGCAATCTCGAATACTCTGAGTCTCCGGTGCACCGCGATCTGCTTACACTGCAAAGCGAGCTGAGCACGCTTGAACGGCAGTTGGGCGAACTCGCGGCGTTCCGCGACTTTTCCTTCCTGCTCGACTTCCTCGCAGGCATTGCCGAGCAGGAAAATCCGTCTTCAGGCTACAGCCGCTAGGTCGCAATGAGGACTGTCCTATTGGTGCTTGCTGATGAGAGAGGAGCGCTAACCATCACCCCCTGGACATCGACGAACGCCTGGTTTCAGGGGGTGAGTGGAGATTTGTTGCTGTGCGTTTAGTTAAGTCGCGTCAGTGCCTAACATAGCGAACCAGGCAACTAGCGCGGACGTGGCGGGCATGGACAGAATAGGCTTATTTTGCGCTAGTACTACGTAGCATGACGTCGGCAAATGCAGAGAGGAGAGTCTCGAAGTCTTCGCAGTTTACATAATTGACAAGTTACTCCAATTCTAGAGATAACAATATCAAACCTAGTGGAGTTCCCTTGGGCCCTGCTGGATGGGCAACATAACGAGGAGGAAATGAGATGAAGAGGTACGTAGCAACGGCAATCTTGGTGCTGGTGGGCGCGCTCATGCTTGCGGCCTGCGGCGCGGCAGGGACAATGGCACCTGCTGCGGAAAGGGAAATGGCGAAGGAGAGTGCGCCAAGGTCTGAAGCCAAGGCGGAGGAAGCGCCCAGGTCTGAAGCAAAGATGGCGGAACCGGCACGGCCACAACCCACGCTTGTTCCCTTACCTGCTGCAGAAGCTAAGACCGAAGCTCCAGCATCCCGAAGTCAATCGTCTCAAACAACCTCGCGCCAACCGGCAGTGCGACCGCCGCAGCAAACCGCAGGCGCGACCACATTCAAGGACTACCCGCGAGCCACGTTCGTCACTACGGCCCGCGACGCGGTCGCAACCTTTAGTTTGGATACCGACCGCACGTCATTCCACCTGGCGCTCAATTGGGCGCGTTCTGCCTTCAGGGTTGAGCCGGACTCGGTGAGGGCCGAGGAGTGGATTAACGCGTTCAACTATGACTACGCGTTTCCCCTCCGCGACGATAGCTTTGCCATCGCCACCGACGTCTTTCGGCATCCCCTGGATAGTGGACTGCATCTGGCGCGCATCGCGTTTCAAGCTGCAGACCTGAGCTACGACGACACGCCCCTCAACGTGACCCTGGTGCTGGATGCGTCGGGTTCGATGCGAGAGGGCGATCGCGTAGCCATTGCCCGCGAAGCTGCCGAGAGCATTCGGCGGAGTTTGCGCGGCCAAGACCGCATTGCCGTAGTCCACTTTACCACCCGTGTGCTTGACAACCTTACGGTCAACCATCGAGACCCGGATGATCGGGCTGTCAGGCGCTCCATCGATCTACTGGCGCCGCATGGCTCCACGAACGTGCAGGCCGGCCTGGATCTTGGTGTACAGCTTGCCGATCGCATCCGGCGGGAGCGCCCCGACTCATACAATTACATCATTCTCATGTCGGACGGTGTGGCCAACGTGGATGCCACCGACCCCTTCGCCATCTTGAGGTCGGCGGACGATCGTGACGAAACCAACCCGCTGCGCCTCATCACGATTGGCGTGGGCATCGAGAATTACAACGACTACCTGCTGGAGCAATTAGCGCAGCACGGCAACGGCTGGTACCGCTATCTCAGTACGGTAGAGCAGGCCCGGGCGACCTTCAGCCGCGAAAACTGGCTCGCGCTTTCCATACCTTTTGCGGACCAGACCCGCGCTCAGGTGACCTGGGACCCGGACATGGTCGCAGTGTGGCGCATCGTTGGTTACGAGAACCGCGCTACCTCCGATGAGTCATTCACCGAAGCTCGCAAGGAATTCGCGGAGATACCGGCGGGTGCTGCCACCACGGTATTCTTTGAGTTGCAGCTCACCGATGCGGGAAGGCGAGACACCGCCCGGCTCGGCGAGGTTGAGATACGCTGGGTAACGCCGGCGACCGGTGAATCCAATCGCCAGCACGCCACGCTGCTCAGCACGAGCGACGCGAGCGAGAATGCTCGGGATGCGGCGTTCTTGCAGTTTGGCGGCATCGTAGCGCTGGCAGCGGACCGCTACAGCAATCTCGATTACTCTGAGTCCCCGGTGGACCGCGACCTGGCGACCTTGCTGGACGAGTTGTGGTCCCTGGATCGGCAGTTGGGCGATTTAACATCCTACAAGGACTTCAGCTTCTTGCTGGAATACCTGACACAGACTGCCCAAAAAGAGCGGCCGTCCTCCGGCTACAGCCGGTAGGCCGAGTTAGAAGTTTTAAAGGGGCTTGTATATAGGATAAGCGTTGAGAGTCACCCCCCGAACATTGGCAGAAACCGGCGTCCAGGGGGTGACTGGATTCTCTACTGCAATTCGCGTGACAGCAGCAGGACAAGCGAGTTTGGTGTGTGCAAGAGTGTGTTAATATCGAGAGGGGCAGTAGAAATCTCTCGGTACGTTGGTAAGAGGAGCTTGCAGTGCAGATCACAAGCAGTGCCGTGCTTGCCCCGCTGCTTTATGTACGCCGGACTACGCGGCTGGGGTTGTTGTGTCTGCTGGCGGTGGCGTTGCTGACGGCGTGTGCCGTTGACCGGCAAGTACCGACCGGGCCACCGCTATCAACGGATGCCCCTACACCTCTTGCTGAGCAGGCGGCGACAACGACACCGGGTCCCTCAGAGACGGCGGCACCGCTGCCGACAAGTACGCGGACGCCCTCGGCTGAACCTGCAAAGACGGCGAGTGAGGGCTTCATTGCCATCAGCAGCGGGGATTTGCATACGTGTGCGCTGCGGGCTGACGGCACGCCGGTCTGCTGGGGGCAAGACGAGCACGGCCAATCCACGCCGCCGGCAGGTGAGACCTTTATTGCCATCAGCAGCGGCGGTACCCACACTTGCGCCCTCCGCACGGATGGGACGGCCGTGTGCTGGGGTGACAACCAAGGGGGCCAGTCCACGCCGCCGGCAGGTGAGATATTTGCCGTCATCAGCAGCGGCAACAACCATTCCTGCGCGCTGGGTGAGAACGGCTCGCCTGTGTGCTGGGGCGTAGACTATGCCGGTCAGGCGTCGCCGCCGGACGGCGAGCAATTCAGCGCAATCAGCAGCGGTAGCTCATTTACCTGCGCGCTCCGTGAGAACGGGACACCCCTCTGCTGGGGCTTTGATCTATTCGGCCTGACGACACCGCCGGATGGGGAACGCTTTGCTGCTGTCAGTTCCGGCTTTACCCACGTGTGCGCGCTCCGCGTGGATGGGGCGGCCGTCTGCTGGGGCGGCAAGTCTGAAGGCAAGGCGACGCCGCCAGAGGGCGAGATGTTTAGTGCAATCAGCAGCGGCGCCACGCACACGTGCGCGCTGCGCACAGACGGGACCGCCATCTGTTGGGGTGAGGACGCTGGCGGCATGGCAACGGTGCCGGTGGGCGAGACGTTCAGCGCAATTAGCAGCGGCATCAGGCACACGTGCGCGCTCCGCACCGATGGCACTCCCGTGTGCTGGGGCCTGGATGAATCGCCGACGACGGGTGGAAGCTTTTCTGCTATAAGCAGTAGTGCCGAATACACGTGTGCGCTGCGAGAGGATGGCTCTCCCGTCTGTTGGGGCAGTGACGTCTTCGGTCGGGCCTCGCCGCCCGAAGACGAGCGCTTCACGGCGATCGCCAGCAACTGGCTGCAAGCCTGCGGGCTGCGGGCGGATGGGACACTCGCCTGCTGGGGCAATCAAGACGGGGTGCCGCCGCCGGAGGATGAGCTATTCTCTGCCATTAGCAGCGGACAGTTTCATACTTGCGGTCTGCTCTTGGATGGGACGCCTTTATGCTGGGGCAGCGATGCCGATGATTTGGGGCCACCGCCGGAGGGCGAGCGCTTTTCGGTCCTCAGCCCCGGCTTGTTCCAAGTCTGCGGGCTCCGCCGCGAAGATGGCACTCCGCTCTGCTGGGGCTTGCAGGAAGGAACGCCGCCGCCGGAAGGCGAGCAGTTCACGACCATCAGCGTCGGATTCACCCAAGCCTGCGCGCTGCGCGAAGATGGCACCCCCGTGTGTTGGGGTGCTGCCGAATTCGGTGAAGCATCGCCGCCAGGCGAACGCTTTACCGACCTCGTGAGCGGTTTGGGACATACCTGCGGGCTGCGGGCGGACGGTTCGCTCGTGTGTTGGGGCTCGCCTGTTGGACTGCCGCCGGCAAGTGAGCGCTTTGTAAGAATCAGCATTGGCTCCGGCCATGCGTGCGGTCTCCGTGCGGACGGCACTGCAGTTTGCTGGAGCCTGATTGATTTCGGCCAAGCATCACCGCCCACGGAATAGCTCGCCTTTTGTAACCAATGTTGCCGACTGCACATGACGCGAGTAAAGACGCTGCCAGCGGGCAGATCACGCCTATCCACGCAGCAAAGAAATGGGACTCGCATCCGATGAGTACGGGTGGATCACTTTACCAAAACAGGAGACATTACTTCCGGCACCTTGTTCCGGGTGTTGTTGACTAGCGGCGAGACCTCAAACGCTTCCATTTCAGAATCCGGGTACGGCGCGATCACACTGGTAAGAGCAATGGGGTCATCGATTTCCTTGTCCAGCCAGAACGACTCCATCTCTGGCGGCAGTATGACCGGCATCCGATCATGAATCGGTCGTAGAATCTCATTTGCCGAGGTGGTAATGATGGTGCAGGACTTCACTGTCTCACCTTCCGGGTCTTTCCATATCTCCCAGAGACCGGCGAACGCGAAGGGCTCGCCCGATTTGAGGGTGATCCGCATCGGCCGTTTCTGCTTGCTGCCGAGCTTCTGCCATTCGTAGAAGCCGTCGGCGAGAATCAAGCAGCGCCGTCGGCGGAAGGCCGTACGAAAGCTGGGCTTCTCCGCCACGGTCTCGCCTCTCGCGTTGATCATGCGGTAGCCGATCTTCGCGTCCTTGGCCCAGAACGGGATTAGGCCCCAGCGCATGTACTCGGCATGCCGCTCTTCATCGTTCGTGACCGTGAGCACCTGCTGCGTGGGCGCAATATTATAGGCCGGTTCGTGGACAACCTCATCGGCGGCAAATTCAAACCGCATGGCGAGCTGCGCGATGTCTGCTTTGAGGCTATATCTGCCACACATGGTACCCTCCGCTCGGTGTGACACGTGAATACCTTCATTGCGTGCCATTATCCCATAGTCGTGCAGCGCTTTATACGAGCTGACCTTTTTAGTGCCAGTCGTGGGAAGCGGGCATGGGCACCGTGGCGTCAAGCGCCCGCACCGCTGAGACAATGACGTTGGTGGTGCCGTCCCAACGCGAAACCACACCGCTCGCCAGGATTACTTGACTGCCGAGCACTCTTCGGTGGCGGGCAAAGACCCGCGGCCAGAGGATGAGCTGTACGCTGCCCACCTCGTCCTCGATGGTCACAAACACCGTGCCGTCCCTGCCGCGCGGATGCTGCCGCGCCACCGGCCACCCGGCTACCTGTATCCGCTCTCCCTCTTTCACGTCTTCTATTGCGACGGTGGGCAGCACCTCAGAGCCCAGCGAGGGTCGGAAGTGCTCCATCAGGTGTCCCTTGGGATAGATACCCATGACCGCATACTCGCCCACCATCCGCTCGAAGTCGTCGAAGTCCGCCATCTGGGGCACATTGTCTGCCGTCTCCACCGCAAAGGCGCGCTGCCCGTGCCTGCCGGGAGGAATAGCGAGACCGGCGTCCCAGAGCGCCTCCCTCCGATTCTGCGACTTCGATGAAGTCGGCGTATCCTGCAAAGCAGGTGTCTTGGACGAATGCAGCGCATCCTGCGAAGTCGTTGTCCCTGACGAAGTCGACGTGATCTCATCAAAAGCCCCCGCCTGCACCAGCGATTGCACCGCCTGGGGCTTCACCCCCGTGCGCCGCACGAATTCGCTTGCTCCGGTGTACAGGCCGCCGCTCTCCCGCTCGGCAACGACGCGCTGCGCCATCTCCGCGCCCACGTCCTTGATGAACCGCAACCCCAGCAGCACCGCGCCCTCCGCGGGGATGCACCGCACCTGGCTGTGGTTTATGCACGGATTCCGAAACGGCACGCCGAAGCTCTGCGCGTCCTGCTTGAGCGTTTCCAGCGGATAGAAGCCCATGGGCTGATTGTTCATCAAGCCGATGAAGAACTCCAGCGGGTAGTAGCGCTTCAGCCAAGCAGCCTGATAGGCAGTTATGGCAAAGGCATGGCTGTGGCTCTCCGGAAACATGTAGTGACCGTTGATCTTGGCAAAAATCTTCTCCGCAACTGCCTCAGGCACTCCCCTACTCCGTGAGCCTTTTAAAAAATGTTGCCAGTGCATGGCGATCAGGTGCGCGTTGTTGGGTTTGCCGAACGCCCGCCGCACTTCATCGGCTTGCGCCGCCGTCATGCCGCCCACGTCCATGATGAGTTGCACCACCTGCTCCTGCCACACGATGATGCCGTAGCCTCGCTCCAGCGCGCGCTGCTCCAAGGGATGATCGTAGTCCCAGGCAACGCCGTGCCGGTACCGCTCGACGAACTGCGAGACCGCACTCCCCTGCACGCCGACACCGGGACGGATGAGCGCCACTTGATAGGCCAAGTCCAGCAGAGTCCGCGACCGCAGGCGTTGCCCCATCTTGAGTTGCGCGGGTGACTGGAGCAGAAAGATGCCGATAGAGCGCCCCGTGTTGATCATGTCGTATACTTGCGGATCTTCAGGATCGATCCGGCTCAGGTCCGGCCGTGTCCTTTCTCTGGCTTGAATCAGGTCCAGCGCCTCTTCGATCTGGTCGAGCACCGGCAGGGAAAGCAGGTCGATCTTGGCGAAATTGGCATCCGCCACGGAGTCCTTATTCCAGTCCATGATGTAGCGGCCATCCATAGCGCCAGCACGAATGGGTACCAGCGCCGAAATGGGCGTGTCGCTCAGGATCATGCCGCCGACGTGTTGACCGAGTCCCTTGGGCGCATCCATGAGCGCAGGTCCGAGCTGGATGAGGTCTCGCCACCCCGCGGCCGTCACTTTATCCCTGAACGCCGGCAGCGCCAGCATCTCTTCCTTGAGATTGGCGGCATTGTGGGAGTGAAGTTGCTTCGAGAGGAGCGACAGGTCTTCCTTGGGCAGTCCCAGGGCTTTCCCCAGGTCCTGGACGATGCCTTTGACCGAGTAGGTAGCGATGGCGCCGGCCAGCACGGCGTACTCCGGCCCAAAATGCCGGTGTACGCGCTCCAGCAACGGGTCCCTGAACTCTCGCGGAAAGTCCAGGTCGATGTCGGGCAGCATGGTCATGTCGGCGGAGATGAAGCGCTCCAGGGTGAGATTCCACTTGAGCGGGTCGACGTGGCTGATGCCGATGAGGTATCCGGCTAAGAGCGCCACCGATGAGCCGCGCCCTCTGCCCGGCGGCCGCTCCTCCAACGGCGTTTCAGGGCTCACCAAACCGCGCTCCACCATCATCTGCCGCGCAATGCCCACGATCTCCCGGTACAGCAGCAGGAAACCCGCGAGGTTGTGCTTCTCGATCAGGTCAAACTCTTCATCCAGCCTCTCTTTCACTTGTACCGTAACTGCGCCGTAGCGCCGCACCGCTGCCGTCTCGCAGAGCGTGCGCAGGTACTGTATGAGCGTGAAGCCCTCCGGCACGGCGGGATCAGGCAAGGTGTAGCCAAGATCGGTGCTGAGATCGAAGGTACATTGCTCCGCGATCTTCACAGTATTGGCGATGGCCTCAGGAAAGCCCTTTAAAATATGCTCCATCTGAGCGTGGGACTTCAGGTGGAGATGATGGTTGGGTTTGAGATGGGGCAGGGCCTGGTCGATGGTGATATTGCGCTTGGCGGCCTCTAGGGCGTGCTGCAGCCGGTAGCGCTCCGGCGCGTGATAGTGCACGTCGTTGGTGGCAATCACAGGCACGCCTGCGTCCTGGGCAAGCCGCGCCAGTTCACTATTGCGCTTAGGGAACTATATACAATGTTAGCCAACCTGCTGCCCTACTGGGCCTCCTGCTTCTTTGCGCCATCTTGATCCATTAGTTATCCTAGAATCAGCACTGATACCGGTACAACCACTACTTTGCTAGACGGACCTTGTCTGATTGTATACTCTGGCACGACTGCCAAACTAATGATGCGGTACCTTTGCTCATTCAGGCATGTGACTGTCTCTTTGACTTTTCCTAAATCTACATATTTGACGCAATTGTAGTTAGCCGCCATGTTAGCTCCATCTAGTCGCTCCTCTCAGGCAAAAACCTGGCAAACAGATACACGGGATTGTCTATCGGTTCGGTCTCAGTGTCAGTAATACCCTTGTACAGCAACATGCCGTCCATGATAGCTTGGCCACCCCAGGCTTTATCCATACCGCAAGCCGAGGTTGCAAACTATCCATTAGAAACCTCCATGGATGTTTTATGAGGCCGAACGAGGTTGGAGTTCATGCTCCAACCTCATTCATCATTTGGAGCACAAACACATGAGTCAAATATAGATAGTTGTCAAGACGTTCAATGAGCAATGCCTCTAATCCTCTACGGCTTCATACTCCTCTGCTTCAGGCAAGTCTAGAGTGCGCTCGGCAAGCGCATGAACCTCGATGTTGGTCAATGTTATGTCATTCATCACATTGAACACTGCAATGCATTGAGTCTTTTCTCCAGGATTGGCCTCATCGCAGCCAACGATTTTCTCGTTCTCAAACCTACGCCCGAGACCATCAATGCCATTTAGGGTGTCGTCACTGAACCAGCTATGAAAGTCCTTGGCTGTATTGCTGAGATTAGTCAGAGTAAAGGCAATGAGGATGAGCTTGTGCTCATCGCTGTCTGGCTCGAACTCATCCCAAAACCCAAGACTCACCTCTTCTGTGGTTTCACATATAGCTACTACTTCAATGCCGTAAACGCCGACACGGGCCGCGCTGTCTGTCACGCTCACGCTGTCTTGC
The DNA here is from genome assembly GCA_965219505.1 of Chloroflexota bacterium. Taxonomy (GTDB): domain Bacteria; phylum Chloroflexota; class UBA11872; order VXOZ01; family VXOZ01; genus VXOZ01. The sequence continues at coordinate 1,073,852 of OZ244775.1, forward strand.
AATGGAATTGTTTCGCTGATGTCAATTGTGACCGGCACTTTCATTTGATAGCCTTTGCCGTCTTGGGTGAAAGTAACAAGAGCAGTGCTGCTGACAGAATCTTCAAGGGTGATCGAAGACTCGTCGTCAGAAAATACCAGGTCAACTATCTGCTTCGCCGTTTCGCTTTGAGCAATATGGCTACAGGCGTGAACAGCAGCAGCAGGGCATCCAAGACAACAGAACGACGGACTAGTATGCGCATAAGGTGCCTCCTCGCGACACATCGAGACCATTGACTTGCCACAGTCAGTGTCCTGTAGTGGGCCGCGAGGAGACCTAGCAGTCAAGGCTTGATGTGCTCCTATTAGCCCACTACTACCTGCGGTGAGGTGTCAAAGGATTGCAAGAAGGGAGAGAGAGGCAGGGGGGCCGATGGGATACAGGAGAGGCTCAAGCGCATCGAATAGACTGCGTTTTTCTCATCTTGTTGAAAAGTCTGAATCTTGTATTTCCCTCTTACAAATGGGCTAAAGAGCTGTCAAGTCTAAATCTATTATTTCCGATCTTTCTGATACCACTAATTGCAGGCGCTAGTCGTGTGCGGTACGGCGTCGGACGCTATGCCCCAGTCCTCTACGTGCGTCCTCCCGTCGCCGAACGCCCGCACCTGGAATTCGTAGGTTGTACCGCAAGCTGGGCCATCAGCAGGGCTGAAGGTCGTGCTCGTGCCCGATACGGCTGACAAGGCCTCCCAAGCCCCCTCCGATCCCGTGCGGTACTGCACCTCGTACTGATCTGCTCCACTCACCGTGTCCCACGTGATTGAGAACGTGCCGTCTGTCAGAGACACGCTCAGTCTCCGTGGCGCCGGCGGTAGGCTGTCACAATATGGCAGAGAGAGCCGGTCAAGGTCACTCTGGCGAACGTCCCGCAAAGCCGGTGGTATGCAACCACTCAACCGATTGCCGCTAAGTAGCAACTGTCTCAATTCTGACAGGTTACCCAGTTCGGTTGGTATCGTCCCACTCAACTGGTTACGGTAGAGCCACAGCGCAGTCAAATTGGACAGGTCACCCAGTTCGGGCGGTATCGCTCCGCTCAGTTGATTACTCACAATAGCCAAATATGTCAATCTGGAGAGATTGCCTAGTTCGGGTGGTATCGCTCCGCTCAACCGATTGCTGCTAAAAGACAGATGTATCAATCTGGAGAGATTGCCTAGTTCGGGCGGTATCGCCCCACTCAACCGGTTAACACTGAGGTCAAGACGTGTCAGTCTTGGGAGATTACCTAGCTCAGGCGGTATCCTCCCCCTCAAGCGGTTGCTGAAGAGGATAAGGGTGGTCAATTCAGACAGACCACTTAGTTCGGCTGGAATGCTGCCTGTCAATCTTCGACTATCCAATCGCAGTCCCGTGACGCGGCTCGGTCGGCCACCAACCGTTACACCAGCCCAACGCTTAATCGGGATTTGTGTACTCCAGTTCACCTTCGCTGAGCCTACCAGTGTCTCCTTCGCGCCCAGCAAAGTCTCGCAGTCCTCGACCAGCCCGGGATTGTTGGCAGCAGCCGGTACTACGATGCCGCTAGAGCATGTCAGCGGGGTAACGGTAACGGTCACACTGACCGTCGCCGTGCCCTCATTCCCGTCACTCGCGGCTACCGTCAGTAGGTAGCTTGGCGTTGTCTCGTGGTCGAGCGCACCGGCAACCGTGATTGCTCCCGTGGCAGCGTCGATGGCGAACTTCCCGTCTGCATTTCCTTCCGTGATGGCGTACGTCACCGTGTCGTCTGTGTCTGGATCAGTTGCTGAGACGGCGCCCACCGCCTCAGTGCTAGCGGCGTCTTCAAAGACCGAGAAGCTATAGCTCGCTGCATCGAACGCAGGAGGCTGGTTGCAGGCGTCCGTCGTTACGGAAGCTGCATCCGACCACACCTCACCCCAAGCCGCGACATAGTCCTCACCGTCGCCGTGCGAGCGCACTTGGAACTGATAGGTCGTGCCGCAAACCGTCCCGCCCGCAGGCGTGAACGTCGCACGCGTGTCCGTTACGGCCGGCAGAGCCACCCACGCTTCCTCAGCACTCGCGCGGTACTGCACCTCGTACTCATCCGCTCCTGACACCGCGTTCCAACTCAGCGAGAACACCCCGTCCGTCAGCGACGCACTCAGCCCCTCCGGCGCAGGCGGCAGGTCCTCAGGCAGCACACTCGTTACGGTAACGGTCACGTCAGCAGTCGCCGTGCCATCATTCTCATCGCTTGCCGCGACCGTCAGTGGATAGCTCGCTGTTGTCTCGTGGTCCAGCGCACCGGCAACCGTGATCGTTCCCGTGGCGTCGATGGCGAACTTCCCGTCTGCATTTCCTTCCGTGATGGCGTACGTTACCGTGTCGTCTGTGTCTGGGTCAGTCGCTGAGACAGTCCCCACCGCCTCATTGATAGCGGCGTTTTCAAAGACCGAGAAGCTATAGCTCGCTGCATCGAACGCAGGAGGCTGGTTGCAGGCGTCCGTCGTCAGCGAAGCAGCCGCATACGCGGTACCCCAAGCCGCGACATAGTCCTCACCGTCGCCGTGCGAGCGCACTTGGAACTGATAGGTCGTGCCGCAAACCGTCCCGCCCGCAGGCGTGAACGTCGCACGCGTGTCCGCACTGTCCGCGTCTGCTACGTCTACCCATGCTTCCTCGGCGCTCGCGCGGTACTGCACCTCGTACTCATCCGCTCCTGACACCGCGTTCCAACTCAGCGAGAACACCCCGTCCGTCAAGGTTGCGCTGAGGTTTTCCGGTGCAGGGGGCAGGTCCTCAGGCAGCACACTCGTTACGGTAACGGTCACGTCAGCAGTCGCCGTGCCATCATTCTCATCGCTTGCCGCGACCGTCAGTAGATAGCTTGGCGTTGTCTCGTGGTCCAGCGCACCGGCAACCGTGATCGTTCCCGTGGCGTCGATGGCGAACTTCCCGTCTGCATTTCCTTCCGTGATGGCGTACGTTACCGTGTCGTCTGTGTCTGGGTCAGTCGCTGAGACAGTCCCCACCGCCTCATTGATAGCGGCGTTTTCAAAGACCGAGAAGCTATAGCTCGCTGCATCGAACGCAGGAGGCTGGTTGCAGGCGTCCGTCGTCAGCGAAGCAGCCGCATACGCGGTACCCCAAGCCGCGACATAGTCCTCACCGTCGCCGTGCGAGCGCACTTGGAACTGATAGGTCGTGCCGCAAACCGTCCCGCCCGCAGGCGTGAACGTCGCACGCGTGTCCGCACTGTCCGCGTCTGCTACGTCTACCCATGCTTCCTCGGCGCTCGCGCGGTACTGCGCCTCGTACTCATCCGCGCCACTCACCGCGTTCCAACTCAGCGAGAACACCCCGTCCGTCAAGGTTGCGCTGAGGTTTTCCGGTGCAGGGGGCAGGTCCTCAGGCAGCACACTCGTTACGGTAATGCTCACACTGACCGTCGCCGTGCCCTCATTCCCGTCACTTGCGGCGACCGTCAGCACATAGCTTGGCGTTGTCTCGTGGTCCAGCGCTCCGGCAACCGTGATTGCTCCCGTGGCGTCGTCGATGGCAAACTTCCCGTCTGCATTCCCGCCGGTGATGGCGTACGTTACCGTGTCGTCTGTGTCTGGGTCAGTCGCTGAGACAGTCCCCACCGTCTCACCGCTAGCCGCATCCTCGAAGACCGAGAAGCTATAGCTCGCTGCATCGAACGCAGGAGGCTGGTTGCAGGCGTCCGTCGTCAGCGAAGCAGCCGTATACGCGGTACCCCAAGCCGCGACATAGTCCTCACCGTCGCCGTGCGAACGCACTTGGAACGCGTAGGTCGTGCCGCAGACCGTCCCGCCCACAGGCGTGAACGTCGTGCTCGTGTCCGTTACGGCCGGCAGAGCCACCCATGCTTCCTCGGCACTCGTGCGGTACTGTACCTCGTACTCATCCACGCCTGGCACCGCGTTCCAACTCAGCGAGAACACCCCGTCCGCCAGGGTTGCATTCAGTCCCTCCGGTGCAGGCGGCAGGTTTTCCGGCACGTCCGTTACGGTAACGGTCACACTGACCGTCGCCGTGCCATCATTCCCGTCACTTGCGGCTACCGTCAGTAGATAGCTTGGCGTTGTCTCGTGGTCGAGCGCACCGGCAACCGTGATTGCTCCCGTGGCGTCGTCGATGGTGAACTTCCCGTCTTCATTTCCTTCCGTGATGGCGTACGTCACCGTGTCGTCTGTGTCTGGGTCAGTCGCTGAGACGGTGCCCACCGCCTCACCGCTAGCGGCGTCCTCGAAGACCGAGAAGCTATAGCTCTCTGCACCAAACGCAGGAGACTGATTGCATAGGAAAGCCGACTCCGCTGCAGCACCCCAGTCGGCTTCGTATACCCTGCCGTCACCATACGCTCGCACCTGGAACGTATACGCTGTCTCACAGACCGCATCAGGAGCAAGCGTAAACGTCGTGCTCGTCTCCTCAGTGGTCGGCAGAGTACTCCAGCTATTCTCCGGTCCCGTGCGGTACTGCACTTCGTATCGGGCTGCCCCTGTCTCCGCATCCCACATTATCAAGAACGTGTCGCCTGTCAAAGACATCCTCAACCCCTCCGGCGCTGGCGGCGTGCCACAGACCGAGAGACCGAGAGTGTCGAAGTCATTGTATCGAACGTTCTGCAGCGCCAGTGGTAGGCAGCCTGTCAGCGAGTTGCCGGCAAGTTTCAACTCAAACAGTAGAGATAGCTTGCCAAGTTCCAGCGGTATCGGCCCGCTCAACTGGTTATTGTTGACCCCGAAAGTTGTCAAGTTAGTCAAGTTCCCCAGCTCTCTCGGTATCGAGCCCGTCAACCGGTTATTGTTGACCCATAGCGTGGTCAAAGTTGTCAAGTTCCCCAGTTCTCTCGGTATCGAACCGGTCAACTGGTTGTAGCCAGCAAAAAGGACTTGTAACCTATCTAGACTGCTCAATTGGGGCGGGAGGCTGCCCGTAAGTCCCATAAAGCTGATGTCCAGCCTCGTAATTCGGCTCGGCGTCCCACCAACAGTCACACCGTCCCAGTTCGCAATAGCCACGTCCACGCTCCAGTTCAGCGTTCCCGTTCCCGCCAGCGTGTCCTTTACGCTCAAGAGCGTTCCACAGTCCCTCGCCAGTGCGCTGCTGTCGCTGACGGATATCGCATCGGACTCGGAGGTCCACGCGCTCCAATCGGGAATAAGGGTGATGCCGTCACCACGCGCCCGTACCCGGAACTGGAACTCGAACGTCCCGCAGACGAGACCGCTCGCTAGCGTGAACGTCGTGCTCGCGTCAGCCGTCGGCGGGTCTATGCTGACCCAATCACTCTCCGGCCCCGTCCGGTACTGCACCGCGTACTGGTCCGCGTTTGGTACCGCGTCCCACGTGATCGAGAACGTGCTCTCCGAGAGCGTCACACTCAGGTTTTCCGGCATGGGCGGCGGATCGCCGCAGTACGAAAGATTCAGACTAGCAAAGTCGTTGTCCCCAATCTGCCGCAAGACCAACGGTATACAGCCCGTCAGCAAGTTGCCGGAGAGCTTCAACTCGCCCAGACTCGTTAGCCGCGCGAGCTCCGGCGGGATAGTCCCGGTCAAGCTCTTGTTCGTCAGCACCAGCGCCGTCACCCGGCTCGGCGTGCCGCCGGTCGTCACACCTTCCCAACCGGTAATGGCGGTAGTCGCGGCCCAGTTCAGTGTGGCCGCGCCTGCCAACGTGTCCTTCACGGCCAGCAGCACTTCGCAGTCCTGCACGAGCAAGCGGTTATCTGCCGGGTTAGGCACCGCGGTGCCATTGGCGCAGAGCCGCATCGGCGGCGGCTGCGCGGGCGTGAAGGTCGTCGTCTCGCCGTCGTCCGGGGTGATGTCTCCGTACGCCCCAATGGTAGTGTAGTACGCCTGCAGGCCGCTGGCGTTAGCAATGCGATTGTCGGCAAAGGCGTCGCTCGCCGCCGCCGTAGTGATGCGGCTGCTTAGATTGGCCAGTGTCTGCGTGTGCTCAGGATCGCCTGGGTACGTGCCGTGGCGGATCACGTTTACGGTGCCATCCACCGTCTCCACATCCCACTGCGCCACCACCTGCCACGCCTCGACGGCGATAGCGTTGTGGGCGCCCAGCGGCGCCAGGAACACCACGCTCTCCTGCCCTTCCATGAGTGCGCTCAACGACAATTCGGCATCCCACACGATCTGATCGAGCTGAGCTTGGTACGCGCTCTCGCTCATCAGCGCTTCGTCGCCGAACTGTCCGGCCGCGTGCTCTCTCTGGTAGAGCTCGTAGGAGTGCGCCTCGCCCATACGATCGTATGCCAGCGTGAGCGTGGTCGGCCCCGTGCCCAGCAGGTACTCGCTGGCCGTGTAATCTACATAGCAGGTCAAGAAGAGATACTCTGGAGAAAGGCCGCCCCGCGCAATCGCCAAGAAGTTGGACTTCGCCGTTTCCTTGTACTCCGGATTCAGGGTATCGAGAGTTACTGTGAACAGAATCTCAAGAAACGATGCTGAAGGTAGCGTGTCAGTGGCCGCAAGCCCCAGCCAGAAGCGTATCGCCGCCTCGCGCTGCGCCAGGGTCCTGGCAATGCCCCGCCAATCGCAGCGGGTCGAGTTGTTGACTCCCGTTCCGCGCACAGCCAGGTGCACCGGAGACGCCTCCGCCAAGCGCAGCCCCTTCTCCAGCACCTCCTCTACGCTCGCAGTGAGACCGGTCGGCGTCGGAGTTGGTGTGGCTGTAGCGGCTTGCATCTCAACCGAAGGCAAAGAATCCGCCTGTGCCGTAGCCCCGAAGACCATGCCCAGGAGAACCGCCGAGACAAGCGCGGCCCCCACAAACTTAGCGCCCAGCCTTGCTCTCACTAATGCGCTACGTAGCTTGAACACCCGTGAGCGTACACCAAAAAGCGCCATAGCGGACTATCCTAACTTCCTGTCCATATTCTGTGAGACAATCCAGATCCTGTTCGATCGCTGTATTCTTGCGGCCATTGAGTTCAGAATCACGGCAACACCCATTCGAGACCTACTGTTGTGAGTTGGCTGGTACCAAGTTGCCGTCTTCATCTCGGCGCGCAATGTCGCGGCGGTCCGATCCGTCGCGGGCAACGGTGAAAAGCGCGGGCGGCATTACGTACCCTGTATAATTGGTTCTTGGAGCAACGGGCGCGAAAAGGGCGATGCGCGTTCCGTCGGGAGACCACGCCGCTAGGTACGGCACGCCATCCCTCATCTCCAGTTCCGTTACCAACCCAATTATCTTCCCATCCTCAAGGTTCACCACCCACGCCCCAGGGTCATAGGAATAGAGAATCTGTCTCCCATCCGGCGACCACGATAACGTATGTACTTTGAACTGATGCCGGCTTTTCGGACTATCTTGGAATAACTTTGCATTGTCAGTAATGGTAGTGACCAGTTTCTCGTCCGAACCGTCCGCTGCCAGAGTGAAGAGCCCGACGTTATCGCCGGCAAACTTGGCCACCGCAAGCAGTTGCCCGTCCGGCGACCATGACGCCACGCTCACTACGTCCTCAGCTATCCGTGTCAACTCTGATCCATCAATCCGTACCGTGTAGAGTATCTTCCGCGGCGGATCGTACTTCACTTCAGATGCTTCATTTACTAGAAACGCCAGCTTCTTACTGTCCGGTGACCACACCGGTGGAAACAGCGCCACTCCTATCAGCTTCGGTACTGCCGCATCATCTTTCCCCATTGACTGAGTCTGCGAAAAGCTAAATGTGCGTAACATTGAAGCAGCGTTCTGCTTTTCCGATCCGTCCGCCGCCATCGTGTAGAGCCGTGCATGGACGCTACCAGATCCCACGAATCCAACATAGGCGATGCGGCTGCCGTCCGGCGACCACACCGGGTAACGGTCGAGAACGGCATTGTCTGTGAGAAGCTGCTTCTCGCCGCTGTGCAGGTCGAATATGGCAATCTCATAGTGGTCGATGGGCCTGCCAGTGTCAGTCCTACAGATGCCACTGACGATGCGGCTTCCGTCCGGCGAAATGTCGGCGAAGAAGCCATTAGGTAGCGGATTCCCACCTACGTAGGCTGAAATCCTATTGTGATAAATCCAAAAGAGCACTCCCACCGCAGTACCTTCAGCATCCACCTCCCAAATAGTCGTTGGCAATCCATCGAATATCAGACGTTTACCGTCCGGCGTCCACGCCAAGAAGTGTTTTTGGTAGTAATATCCGGTACCCCCCCATGAACCGCACGGCAAAGTATGATGCCTGGCGTTTTCTTCTAACCACTCTTGGTTGCGCTTCCTATATGCTTCCTCAATCTCCTTTAGCTTCTCTTCATAGGCAATCCTGTCGCGCTCACGACGCTGCTCCGCAAGATCACGTGCCTCCTCTTCAGTGATCTTGTTTCTGTTCTCGTTTTGGTCCCCCGCGCAAGAGGAAAGACACAGCACTAGCACCAACAGAACCAGCCACAGACGTCCCACATTGACACTCCAATCCTCAGTCGCGGCTCTGGTAGAGCGCATAGATGGCCATGATGTCCAGCGGATGCGGCGAGCAGCCCGGCTCGTCCGCGAACCCGTTCATCACAGAGTCTCTCTGAGCCGGATGCCCAACAATACCCAAAACGTGTCCGCCCTCGTGCACTATTCCATAGTATGTATAGTATTTATAGTCAACTAAAGTGGTGCATACGTTAAAGGTTACGTCAGGTCGGCTTACAGAGAAGAATTCGTCGTTGGCCTCAAAATAGCTTTGACTTATGGCGATGTCTCTTGTGTGGAAGGGATATGTAAAGAGTCTCCCCGGCTCAAGACTTAGCACTGACCAGGCCGCTTCCGGTGTATAGGCACACATCGGTACTTCCTTCCCGCACCAAAAAAAGCCGATGTACGCCCCTAACTCCGAGAATTCAACAGGCTCATTGGCCATAAGGCGATCATCATACATGATGATTTCGTTATACCTTAGATCTTCATTCAGGAAGTCCGCATGATAATGGAGATTGCTTACAACACGTTCAATCATCTCTCTACTCACCGTTTCTTCGGAAGATGCCGCCAACTCACCCTCGACTCCTACTCTTATGTCGTTGATGACTTGCGTGTATTGGGCACACGGCTTAGACTTCCCTACCTTAGAGGCATCAAGATCCGGATCGTTTGCTACTTCCTCGACCGTATACCCATCAAGTGTCATCACTACCATCCCATCAGTAGCCAATTCCCACTCTTCAAGTGCGGCTTCGATTAAGACTGCCCAATCCGACCTTTGGCTAACGGGATTGAAGGTGTCTTCACAAATTCGATAGAAATACGTCCTATAATTGGGAGCAAGTATGTCGTCCAATGCTCTCCCCAAAGGCATACCGCCAATTAATTCGCCATACACTCCGCCCCCATAGACACCACCGGCTCTGGCAGATACCCAAACGTACGCTTCGCGCGCGGAATAAAACTGATGCGTGCCTTCAGTGTGGGGAATGTTGGCGGTGAAGTTTAGTTGAACAGCATAGATCTCGCCCCTCTCAAGATCCGCACTTTCGTACGTGGCTGATAGTGCGGCAGTGGTCGCCCCGCTCTGCCAATCATATTCTGAATTCCTGTCTCCCTCTATCCACGAAATGGGGCTCCAAAACACTTGACCTGCATGCCGGCCGCGCAATTTGCGCCACCTGACCGTGTATCGGGCGTTATTGAACATCGGTCGCCACGTTACGACCATCTTTCCTTTATCTTCATCTGCCTCGCTGCTGTCCCCGTTGACCGATTTGATCGGGCTGTCAACAATCGTCACTCTCGTAAAGCCGCTATCGTTATCTGAGTTATTCTCATCCACTGCTTGTACCTGGAACTCATAGGCATACGGAGCGTCAGCTAATCCCTTATAAATTGGCGGTGGCCCCACGCTTGTTTGAATAACTCGATCAAGGATGATCCCATGGGAGAGATCCCCAACTGGGGGATTATCTATGGTGTAGTAATTGGGACTGCCGGAAGTAGGCCAAGCCCCATAAAGCTCCCGTCTCTGCACGATGTACCCAGTGGCACCGTCGACTCTAGCCCAGGTCAGCCGTGCCTTCCGTTGGGGCAGCGGGATTACGTCAATCTCAGGCGCGTCAAGCCTGAGGGCCGAAAAAAGACAGAATGCTCCCGTGGTGGCTCTCGCCGTTGCGGCGGCACCGGTTTTTTTCGTTGTTTCCTCGCCGCCGGTACTTCTCTCCGAAATTGGCACGAACCGCGCCACGGTGGGAGTGCCGTAGACCGCAGCATAGGTGCTGCCGTCACCCTTTGCGCTCACCCGGAATGCATACGTCTGGCACCCTAGCCCTTCTGTCACTGTGTACTGGGTTGTCCTTATGTCTTCTATGACGTTATCCGCATAGTTATCGTCATCGGGCTGAGGCCACGTGTCACTCCCATCGTCGGAGCGCTCTATCTTGTATGAAGCAACGCCGGGCAGCGCAGTCCAGACCAATTCGACACTAGAAGGATTGGTGCCGGTACCCGGAATGATCGACGCGTCAACCCCAGTCGGTGCAGGCGGCGGCTCAAGGGAGTCGCCGTTACAACCCTCCGTGCTGCCGAATTCTGAGCCCGATGGGTTGCCGTAGACCGCTTGATGGGTGGTGCCGTTGCCATACGCCAACACCCGGAAATGATAGCCTGTGCCGCACGTTAGCCCGACCATATCGACTTGGGTGCTCGTGGTTTCAGCGTCATACCCCCACGTTAAACCTCCATCATCGGAGCGCTGCACCTTGTATTTACTCGCTCCAGTTACCGAACGCCATCTCACCTGGATGCTGGTCTTAGTAGGGTTATAGATTACTACGTTTCGGGGCGCGGACGGTGGGTCATCAGGAGGATCAACAATACAGATTGAGAATGGAATGCTGCCGAAAACCCAGCGGGATAGAGGGCCGAAGTCCGCTTGATGGGTGGTTCCATTGCCATACGCGACCACCCGGAAGTGATAACTGCCTGGGCACTCCAAGCCCCCTGCTCGGTACTGGGTCGCGCTGGTGCCCGGATACTCGTGGGCCAGCGAGAAGCCACCATCATCGGAGCGTTGCACGTAGTACGTGCGCGCTCCATCCACTCGGCTCCAACTCACCTGGATACTGGTCGCAGTAGGGTTGTCGGTTTCTACGTCACTCGGCGCAGACGGAGTGGGTAATGGAGTAGGACACGCGGTGCTTCCCCATACTTCCGTCGCATTGCCGTAGACCGCTTCATATGTGCTGCCATTACCGAACGCACTAACACGAAGCTTGTACCTCGTACACGATGTTAGCCTACCCACCCGGTGCTCTGTTATCAAAGTTTCAGCATCATAACTCCAGCTTGAACCACCGTCTCTGGAGATCTCCACTTTGTACTTTGTAACACCGTTTATCTCTCTCCAACTAATCTCGATGCTAGTTTCATCGGCATCGCTGGGTCTGACGTTACTCGGCGGAGGCGGTGGGTGTAGCTCACCGATTGTCGTTACTGTCCTCTCAGCAAATTCACCACAATCTGTTGAGTATATCGTTCCATCGCCACAGGCCTGCACCCTAACGTTGTATGTCGTGCCGGGAGCCAGGTTAGAGGAATGCGTGGTGTTTGTACCTGAAAAAACGGAGTGGCTATGCCAGTGAGGACCAATCTGTATGCCAAAATTGTAGTGGCTAATTCCAACTCCCCTATTTACCGCATTCCAACTCGCTGCAATGCTACGAGTACCGGTAGCCCAAGCCCTGAACCCTGTTGGCGCCTCGGGCGGACAAGGAATGGTCTTACCCGATGGAGAATTCGATGGGTCGCTCCACCTCTCTGGAAAGACGTGCCCGTCACCGTAGGCTCTGACCCTGAAGAAATACGTAATGGGACTGTCATGCATCCAGCAGACCAGACCTGATAGCGTGTCGGTCAAAACCGTGACTGAATCATGAATTTTCCAGTTGACTTCGTCAGTGGAACTCTCCAAGCGATATATAAGTGAGCTAGGATAACCTGAGTCATCTATCTCCCATCTCACATCCACCTGGTTATAGTTTGAACCTGTTACCGTTGCATTATATGGCACCGGGATTGGCAAGATCTGTCGCGGCGTGGGATCTACACTCTGCTGATTCGTATTACTCGAGTTATTCCCTCCACTGTCCGTCTGCGCCTGTGCGACCATGGCAAACACCATGCTGAGCAGCACCACGAGTGCAAGCCCGATACCGGGCCGTCTCGTATGCCGCACTACATCGGTAATTGCGTCTATAGCGATGGCGCTACGACGCCAAAACGAACGGAAGGACATGAGAAGACTAGCCATTGTGACCTCTACCAACCTATTCCCGAGGGCGCGAGACGTACGCCCCAACACTTTCGCAACAGTGACTCGACATTAAGCGACGCTCTCTAGCAATTCCCTTCGCTGCCACGTCCCGAACCCCAATCTCGTCACCAGAGCAAAGATGACCAGCGGCCCTATCTTGTTTGCGCTAGGGGTTCGTAACTTTCTAACAATAAACGGTAGGTGTGACATTTCTGTGACACTTCGGCCTGTTTCTTGTGCCTATTTTGTTACCTTTCTTCAGAATTGGGATAACTTTCAAATAACCCGGTATGAAAGTTGCTAAAGTATGGAATTGTGTGAACGGGAGCATCCCGAACTTGACTTCTGAATCCAGCCAGCAGGTGGCAAACTGGGGCCAGGCGTCATCTGCAGACCAACACAAGGAGTGAAGAGTTGAAGAAAGCCGACGAACTTGAACGAGAGATTGAGGCGTTGCGTGAACGCCTCATCAAGCTGAGCGAGGCCAGCCTGCGCATCAACGAGAGCCTCGACTTCGAGACTGTGTTGCAGGGAGTCCTGGACAGCGCCCGGTCGCTGACCGGCTCCCGCTACGGCGTCATCACCCTCCAGGACGACGAGGGGCGGATACAGGACGTCGTCACCTCCGGCCTGACCCCGGAGGACCACCGGCTGTTCATGGAGCTGCCCGACGGGATGCGCTTCTTCGAGTACCTCAGCAGCATCCGGGAGCCGTTCAGGCTGCGGGACTTCCACGGCTATATCCGCTCCTTGGGCCTTCCCGCGTTCCACCCGCCGATGGCGGTGAGCTCGCCCCTACCCTTCCTGGCTGCGCCGGTCCGGCACCGGGGCGAGTCCATCGGGGCCATCTACGTGGGAGAGAAGGAGCAGGAGTTCACCCCGGAGGACGAGGCGACCCTGGTGATGTTCGCCTCCCAGGCGGCGCTGGTCATCACCAACGCCCGCAGGCACCGTGACGAACAGCGGGCCAGGGCCGACCTGGAGACCCTGGTGAACACCACTCCCGTAGGCGTCCTGGTGTTTGACGCGAAGACGGGCGGCGTGACGTCGGTCAACCGGGAGGCCAGGAGGATCGTCAGCGGCCTGCACATGCCTGACGGCTCTGCGGAGCAGCTCCTTGACATGCTGACCTTCCAGAGGGCCGACGGGCGGGAGGTCTCGCTGGAGGAGTTCCCCCTGGCCCTGGCGCTGAGCACGGGGGAAACGGTGCGGGCCGAGGCGATCGTTCTCCAGGTCCCCGACGGGCGGAGCGTGACCACGCTGGTCAACGCCACGCCCATCCGCACCGAGGAGGGCGAGATCGAGTCGGTGGTCGTGGCCCTCCAGGACATGACGCCGCTTGAAGAACTCGAGCGGCTGCGGGCCGAGTTCCTGGGCATGGTGGGCCACGAGCTCCGGACGCCTCTGACTTCCATCAAAGGCTCCGCAGCGACACTGCTGAATGCCTCGTCCGATCTGGATCCCGCTGAGATGCACCAATTCCATCGGATCATCGACCAGCAGGCCGACCACATGCGCGACCTGATCAACGACCTCCTTGACGTGGCACACATCGAGACCGGTACACTGTCGGTCGCTCCTGAACCGACAGACGTGGCTACCTTGGTGGATCAGGCCAGGAACACACTCTTGAGCGGAGGCAACGGCGGGGAAAACCTCCGCCTCGATCTCGCGCCAGACCTGCCCCGAGTGATGGCGGACAGACGGCGCATCATCCAGGTCTTGAATAACCTACTGTCAAATGCATCCAGGTATTCGCCGGAATCATCCACCATCAAGGTGACCGCCGTTCGGGAGGACTTCCATGTAGCAGTTTCCGTCGCTGACCAAGGGAACGGCGTGTCGGCAGATCACCTGCCGCACCTATTCAGAAAGTTTTGGCAGATTGATGGCGAATACGGGAAGCGTGAAATTGCCGGGTCAGGCCTGGGGCTGGCAATCTGCAAAGGGATAGTGGAGACCCACGGTGGCCGCATATGGGCCGAAAGTGGCGGACCGGGCCTAGGCTTGCGGGTCACTTTTACAATTCCAGCGATGGAGGAACCGGAGATTGGAGCAGAAAACGATCCCATCCAGACCTCTGTCGGTTCGCCGCAGGGGAAGGTGACACAAACGAAAATTCTCGTGATCGACGATGATCCGCAGATACTGAGGTACGTTAGGAGGACCCTCCTAGACGCAGGCTACATTCCGATTGTGACTGGTGATCCGGGAGACGTGCATCGCCTCATGGAGTCCAACAAGCCCTGCCTGGTGCTGCTAGACTTGATGCTGCCCGGGACCGACGGAATCGAGTTGATGAAGGGTATTCACGATGTCGGCGATGTGCCGGTTATCTTTTTGTCCGGTTACGGCAGAGACCAAATCATCGCCAAGGCCTTCGAGATGGGAGCGACGGATTACATTGTTAAGCCTTTCTCTCCGACGGAACTAGTGGCGAGAATTCAAGCAGCCCTGCGCAAGCGCGCAACATCCGATGAACCTGTACCCGAAAAACCCTATGTATTGGGGGACTTGACGATCGACTACTTAGAACGCAGAGTTACCATGGTCGACCAGCCGATCCAGTTGACCGCTACTGAGTACACGTTGCTGTACGAGCTTTCAATTAATGCGGGACGCATATTGACCCATGATCAATTATTGCAGCGGGTATGGGGACTGACGTACTCCAGCGATCCGAGGCTCTTGCGTGCTTTCATAAAGAAACTCCGTCGCAAGCTGGATGATGACGCGCACGACCCGAACTACATCTTCACCGAACCGCGCGTCGGTTACCGCATGGCAAAGGCTGAAGAACCGGAGACGCCGACAATTCCCTGATCCCCGGTCACTTACCTATCCTCAAGTGTAGAGTGGGACACTTGTCGCATCACTATCTCTCATCCTACAGACAGTGTGGATGAGAGGTGATGAGGAGAATGAAGCACAATTCTGATCCCAGTCGCTGGGCTGATAGGCAGGGCACAGCTCTAGAAGTTCTTGTTCTGCCGACTAGACCAACTGTTTTTCATGATGCACTCGATTTCTTCAGCAGCCAAGACCGGTTCTACTGTCGATTGGTGTCTTGTGACCGGTACCTAGATCTGCCAAAGGGGGCGGTGCGATTCTTCACTATTCTGACTATTCTCAGAGGACACCATTCATGGCGCGATTAGTCCAGACAGATGCGATAAGGTCCTACGGAAACTTGCGATTTTCCGGCATGCAAAGGCTAAGCCCGACAAGAGCATGGCAATTCAGTCCGGCGGCCCGTATAGGCAGAATCTAGTTGGGCAAAGGTCTCGGCATTGACTTTAGTTAACTGGCTATATCAATTAGTGGCAAAGACGCCTGGCGCTTTTGGCAATGGTACCCATCGTTGGGAAGGAATGTATGCTGAATGCGTATTAAGAGAGTCTAGCTCTTCCGGCTAGAGCTAGACTCTCGTCTCAGCATCGCAGAAGGAGCCTTGCTAACCTCGTTTGATGACACTTGACCCAGTTTTCGCTAGCCTCTATGGGCCAACAGCTGTTAGCAGGATGGCCAGGCACCTTCTAAGAATCAGGTATGGCGATCCTCCATTCTCAATGTCACTTGAAGCAGCTCACTTACCTCGGGGTGACCACGTTGCTCCACTATTGCAGAAGGCGGTTGTGTCACCGTCGAAGTCCTCTCGCGGAGCAGTGATAATTCGTCCCGTCATTGAGGATTTAATTGATCTACCCAGCGCGACCGCTGTGTCAGATAAACATTGCACTATTTAGAAGTAGCCCAACCAGAGTAAACCGCCAAGTCGAGAAAGTGGGCCGCCTCTCACGCCTCAGGCGACGGCCCATCCTTGCGAGAGGACCTCGGCCTGCTCCAAGACCGTTTGCGTGGCTTTCTCCTGCTTGTCCGGTGGGTAGCCGTGCTTCCGCAGAATGCGGCGAACCAGCCGGCGGAGGTTGGCGCGGACGTTCTCGCGTAACGTCCAATCGATGGTAACGTTGTTGCGTACGGTCTCGACCAATTGGCGGGCGATGACGCGAAGGGTCTCGTCGCCGAGCACCTGCACGGCGCTGTCGTTTGTCTCCAGCGCGTCGTAGAAGGCCAGTTCATCCTCCGATAGTCCAAGCTGTTCACCTCGCGCATTGGCTGCCCGCATGTCTCTGGCAAGCTCGATCAGCTCCTCGATCACCTGCGCCGCCTGGTGGCTACCTCGCCTTTGAGCAGCTTCTGGAGCAATTCTACCGCGAGATTGCGGTGCGGCATCCCTTGCACTTCAGCCAGAAACTCGTCCGACAGTACCGAGATGTCCGGCTTGTCCAATCCCGCAGCCGAGAATATTACCATAACACCTCCGGACGCTACCGCCCGCGATATGATCTGACGTACGGCGAGGTCCAACTCCTCCGGGCGCGCTTCTGTAGGCGCTCGCTTCTGCAGGGCCGTCCGCACTGCCTGGAAAAACCCCACGTCGTCGCGGATGCGCGTGGTCTCCGGATGAGGGACGGCCAGCGCGAATGCCTGCGAGAGCTCGCGCACGGCAGACAGACAGCGTTCCTTGCCGTCCTCCTGGGCCAGTACGTGCTCCTGAGCGGCTGGCAGCAGGCTCAAGCGTTCCTGCGGCGTGCCCGACGTCCACGCTATCCGTTCAAAGCCGTAGAACAGCGCGCAGCACACCTCGTACTTTTCCAGCATCACCGCCACCGCTCCGGGAATGAGTAGATGTGGACTTGACACCCTCTAACGGTTATGAGACAATACTATTAGGAGGTGTCACAATGAACGTACTAGTCATAGCCCAGCGGTTTCCCACACAAGAATCCTGCATCGATCACCTAGAGCGCATCAAGTGGAACGGCAAGCCCTACTGCCCCTATTGCCAGAACGACAAAGTGGCCCGCAAGACCGAGAAGAACCACGTAGGTCGCTGGAACTGCCACAACTGCCTATCCACGTTCAAGGTCACCTCCGGTACCATCTTTCAAGGCACAAAGATACCCCTGCAAAAGTGGTTTACAGCTATCGCCATTCTGCTGAACGCCAAGAAGTCCGTATCAAGCCACCAACTGGCGCGTGATCTTGACCTGAACCAAAAGACTGCATGGTACTTGGCAACACGAATCCGCCGCGCCATGAAGGACGATAGTACACTGCTACGCGGCATCATCGAGGCCGATGAGACTTACCTGGGAGGCCGGACAAGCGGCGAGAACCGCATTAGCGGACGCAACAAGAAGCGTAAAGGTCGTCTTGGGTGCCGTCGAGCGCGGCGGCAACGTCAAGGCATCCGCCTTCGCCGCGTGTGACTGCCAAGTTCATCAACCACTTCCTGCGCAAGAACATAGACCCGCGCTCAGTGCTGGTTACCGACATGTGGGCAGGCTACAACGAAGTGCGCGACTGGATGAAGCATGAGCGCGTCAACCACTCGCAAGAGTACGTCCGAGACGGTTACGTGCACACAAACACTATCGAGGGTTTCTGGGCGTTGGTGAAACGAGCCATCCTCGGGCAGCACCACCACTACACCGTGGAACATGCGGCCATGTACATCGACGAGGCCAGCTACAAGTACAATACTAGGAAGTCAGAGACGCCGTTTGCGCACTTCATGTTGAGAGCTGTGGGTGTGGTGTGATGGGGATGTCTGCTAGGTTCTTGTCTCGCAAATAAGGGAAGGTTGCCGCTTCTCTTGGCACGAAGGACAGAGCAGCCGCAAGTTCGCTATATGATCAGACCGATAGCCAGGGTTGAGGCTCCTGCGGTCTAGTGCACAGAACGAGTAACCTATCGGAATCCCGCAAATATCGCAACGCCTTTCCTGTATTTCGTAGAGGTGTTGCTTGCACTCTTCGTAGTAGAGGGGTAAACTAGGGGCAGACATGTCTGCCCACTCCTTTCTGGGAGGCCCCCTAAGGCGTTAACAGCACCTTGGGGGTTTCGCTTTCCCCCGCTTATTCAGTTGTTACGCCGATTCAGGATACCATAAACCTGATTATTGCGGACCAGAGTCAATAAGCTCTCCTGCAACCACGACGCTCGTTGAGGGTGTCCGGGTATTCTGTCGATTCTACCTAGTGCGGCATCAATCAATACCCTCACTTTGCTAAGTAGTCAGGCTTGCAAATCTCTATGCCCTCGACTACTTCCTTGTTAGGACAATAGTCTGGCAAGCGGATGTACCGTCGCCGCGACTCATCAAAGGAAAAGAGCGGCGCATAGATCAAAACGAATCCCCGCTCATTCATAGGCACCTCGAAGCACACGGTGCCTGAGTCAACACCGTCAGGGTATAGTTCCACGTCAAGTTCATCTTTAATGACACCACAATCGTCACTGAAATCGTAGGTCGTACGCTTGCTTCCGATCAACTTGAAATCAAAAGTGTTGACCGATGCTATTTCCTCGCTTGCGTTCAGCACGGTGACTATGATCATGTAGTAGCGGTTGCCGCTCCCTGGGTCGTCGTTGAAGATGTTTGTTGCCAGGACGTACCTGGTGGCATCTGGCACAAAACCGGAGACAGTAGTGCCAACGCCGTCAGAAACCACCACGTGCTCAATGCTTGCCGGTGTGCCCAAAGAAGCCCCGAGGTTCCCGGTCGCAAGCGTTAGGCCATGCCCTGCACTTGGTGCCGCCGGTGTTGGACTAGGAGGTACAGGCGTGGGTCGTAGCGTTGGTGTTGCAGTAGGCTGCGGTATTGGCGTAGCAACCTGTCCGCCTGGGGCATAGTCGGCTTCCCACTCAAAACGCTCGGTATTGAGACGCATTATGAGACCGTTTGGGCCGTTGATCCAAGTACGGTATCCGTCGGTGAAAGCGGTCCAGTTGTCAGCCTTGCGCCACGCCATGAGGCCGCCGGTGGTCTGCTGGTTGCTATCGCCTATGGCGTTGTAGTGCTCGTTCTCCAGGCACTCGCCTACGACCTCGTGACCGATAAGGTCTCTGAGGGCAGCAAAGCCGAGCCTGAATTCGCAGTGACTAGCGGCTGCTGCCGGTATGGTAAACAGCAAGAATAGAAACACGGAAAGAATGAGAGAATGTTGCGCTAGGGAACGCATCAGGGTGCCTCCTTGCGACACGCTACATAGTGAACGGGTTTGCTACAGCCTGACACCAGAGTGGGCCGCAAGGAGACGTGTAGAACACGTCACTACGAGTGCATCTCAATTGAGACCCACTGCTGGTGCTTTTTCAGACTGTAGCAATCCGCATACTAGCAAAGAGGTTGAAATTGCGTCAAGCCTAAAGCTACTAATTCCGTTTCCCTATACGAGTCAGGCTAAAGGAAGAATCGTCGTTTAGCCGCAAGGGACCGGCACTTTCGCTATGGATGCTGGTCGGACTACGGAGTTTTTCCTTGGTGTAGATGCAAGGGTGATGCACTATCGCTTTGCGGAATCCCTAAGGGAAGCTGGGCTTAGCGCTCGCGGTTACATCCAGCCTTGCAGCAATGGGTCTTGGCCTGCACAAGATCGGAACAGGATGCAACCCTACCAACTGGTTAGAAGGTGCGGACAGAACTTGGTCGGGCAACTCGTTGCTGTACTGGGTCCTTGGTGGAAAAACAAACGCTTTTACGTCGTCATCGGAGCTGTCACGGCCTCGCGCATAGCCCCCCTTACGGGGCGCGAGATGCGCGGGGTTGTTGGCGTCGTGCAAACCGTGTGCAGACGATCCCGAGGGGCGGCAGGATGCAGGATGGTCGAATCCGTAGCTGAAACTCGAGGTGAAAAATGCAACTTGCCACATCGGAGCAAGCAATTGGTTTCCAGGGATGCATTCATGGTCATGAGACAGCCTGAGCCATGAGATGGTGAATGTGGAACGTGGCGGTCTGCGGGGGTGATAGGGCAGCGGCAGCTACGGATTAGGGAAAGTGGAACATCGACCTGAAGGGCGACGCATGAGGGCCGGGGAAGCTAATGATCCATGTGAGCGGGGTTCGGACGCTGCAACAATTGTCCCGTTTCGACCTGTTGGAGCTGACACAGTAGGTATAAGGAGTGCCCTTTTGTCCCCTACAGGAAACTGTGGACACGGATCTGTGGCAATGGGGGAACATGCCTCCGTGACCCTCGCATGGCTGTCTGTCAAGGTTCTCGGTGAGGCAGATGTCGTTATGAGCCAAAGCTGAGGCAAGGGGGATGTGCCGCACACGTCACATCCCCTGACGTATCAGATTTGCACCAAATTGCACTCGGAAAGACTGAAGCGGTATGAAGGGAGTAGAACGTCCGCAAAATGGTCCCAGCAGCCATGCTGAGACAGCCCCTACGGGAAGTGGTCATTCTGCCAACGGGTCCAGGGAAGACAGCGGCTTCCTGTCGAGGAAATGTGGCGGCGGAAAAATCCATGCGTTGCCCAGGATGCGCGCTCCGCACGGGTCTCTGCGCTGGAGTTGAAAACGGGCAGCCCCTTCGCACTGTCTGCGACAGACAGGAAGGCATCTTCGCTGCCGGGGGACACCGAGGCGGCGAGACAGTAGATTGCTGCCACCGCGTCCATCTTTCGGATGAGCGGCGTGAGCCACTCCTTGGACACGGGGTAGGCTCGCGCAAAGTCCGAGGGAATTTCGAAGCCAAGGACCCTCGCAGCATCGCCCATGCCGTTGGCTGTCGGGTGACATCTCTGTCTCGATGGCAGATGGGCGGTTCCGTGGCAGACGATGCCCTAGGCCAGCAGGTCGGCCAGTTCTCGGTGGGACGTGACGTGCGAATCGCTGAGGACGCCCTCCAACTCGGCCGATTCGACGAACGGCGTCCGCCTTAGAGCGTCGAGTGTCTGTCGATTGGAAAGCGCCAAGTCAGAAGCATCATTCTTTCGTTATTTCGCACTTTTGCATCCGCTGTAGTCGGCATTTACCCAGTATCCCATTGTGAACTGGAGAGGCAGCATGTGTCTTGCCTTGCCAGCCACTGTTTAGAAGCCAATCTTGTGGTCGGGGCGAAGGGCCTGCTAGCCAGGCTACCGCCCGGCAGGGAGGGACCCTTCACTAGGATGACGAAAGGGGGACGTTGAAGGGGGGAGTCCCTGTGCAGCTTCTCAGGTGTTTCAGCCGGAGCAACGGGTTCACTCTGCTACTTTACTATGTCGTGTTCCCTCCAGTCTGGCACGTGCGCTGTCATGAGCGCCTTGAAGAGCTTCCCGTGGTTCGAAACCCGTAGGTGCAGCAATTCGTGCGCGATAACAAAGTTCTGGAACCCGGTATCCTGACAGGCTAAGTCGGTTGCAAGGGTGATCGTGCCGGCCGTCGAGCAGGAACCCCATTTGCGGTTCATGTCCCGGACGCGCACGCTCGGTGCGGGGATGTGGAGGCGCTGTGCCCAATACTCCACGCGTTGCCGCAGGTCCCCGGAACTGTCATCAGATTTCGGCATCGGTGTCTCCACCCAGCAGTATGGCCAAGGTTTGATCTACAATTCGTCCCCGCTGGCCGCTGTCCACCCTCAACAAGGGGTTGTACAGTGAAGTCCTAAGCCGTCGCTGCTCTTCCGCGTTGACTGCGGCGTTGGGAAAGCGCTCCACGAGCGCCTGGGCCTCTTCCGCGAATTCCGTTGCGGTCACACCAGCGGCTTGGAGGGCAGCGTCGTCCTTCAGCGTCCAATAGACTCCGAACGCCCTCGGAGGCAGCGTGCTGTCTCTCTTTGCCACAACGGCGGCCTCCTTCTCATTGGCGAGGGCCTCCAATAGATTCATCGCCGCGATTCCGGTTGTTGTGCGCTCTTCAAGGTCCTTCAGCACGGACTCTGCGCGTTCCTTGAGAGGCCGTAGCACGGACTCCATCTCGGGCTCGTTTTCCGCCTCCGTCTGAAGACCACGCACTAGACTGAATACTTTGGCCTCCTCTGGACCCGACTCCTTCCGAAGAGCGGTCAGAGTGGGAAGGTCGAAGGTTGCGGACTTAGTCAGATTGCCCAAGCCATGCATCGCAGCCGACTCCTCCACGAGCCGCTGGGTCTTGTGCGCCAGATATGCCACAAAGTCAGGGCGGTCGGCGTAGGCGTTGCGGACGACGGCATAGAGCTGGGTGAGCCGCCTGAAGGTCTCGATGTGGTCCCGCAATTCCGCGGACGGTGAAAGTATCTCCCACAGCGCCTCTATCTTCTTATAGGCCGAGAAGAAATCCTTGCGAGCCTCGGGGCCTAGAAAGCGCGTGTACACGACCTGCTCCAGTTGCTCGTCTGCGCTTCCTCCAGCGGTGGCATAGTCTGCTCGGTTCTCGGACACTCCGGCTCCACTCTCATAATCCAGATAGCTGATCTTGGCGTCGAGAATCTTGTCGTGGAAGTCTTTCATTAGTAGATCAAGGCCCTCGATCACGCCGCTCACGTCGGACGAGTCGAACTGCAACGCCTTCCTCAATTCACGAAGCACGCCCACGAAGTCCACGACGAGTCCGATGTTCTTGCTGAAGCCGTTCTCGTCCACGTAGGGCCGGTTCACTCGCGCAATTGCCTGTAAGAGTACGTGGTCTCGCATCGGTTTATCCAAGTACATGCAGTACAGCAATGGTGCGTCGAAGCCGGTCAACAGCTTGTCGGTGACGATGAGCAGCTTCGGATCCTCACTCGCCTTCTTGAACATCAAGCGGACGTCCTGTTCCCGCTCATCCGAAAGCTGAAGCTCGGCGACAAGGGGCCTTTCCACAACGTCATTGGTATTCTCGGAGTACACCGGCACAGTCCACTCCGGCGGCAGTAGCTTGTCCAGCGCCCGCTTGTACTTGGCGCAGGCTTCCCGGTTGACCGCTACTAGAAACGCCTTGTAGCCAAGAGGCAGCACGTTTTCCTGAAAGTGCTTGGCCACAAACGCCGCGACCTTTTCTATCCGGTCGTCGGCCGTGAGGAAGGTGCGCAAGCCCACCGCCCGGTCCAGGACGCGGTTGAGCTCGTCGACGTCGGTGACGCCCTCCATCTCGGCTAGTGCGAAGAACTCCCGGTCGAGTTGGTCCGCCGGCACCGTCATCTCGCTGGGTGTCATCATATGGCGGATAGGCAGCGTCGTCTCGTCATCGATAGACTCAGCTATCGAGTACTTGTCCAGGTAGCCCTGGTCGTCGTCGGCCCCGAATATCTTGAAGGTGCCCTCCCCATGTGCCGTGCGTGCGATGGGCGTGCCGGTGAAGCCGATGATGGTTGAGTTTGGCAGCGCAGCCATGAGGTAGGTGCCAAGCTCCCTGGCGACTGAGCGGTGGGCCTCGTCGATGAACACGTAGATGTTGTCGCGGGAGTTGGCGTCCTTGTCTATGCCCTCGAACTTGTGGATCATCGAGATGATCAGCCCTCTCCTATCGGCGGCCAGCAGCTCCCGCAGTTGTTCCTTCGAGCCGGCGCGCCAGACGGCGATGTCCTGCTGTTGCATCTCGCCGAGCAGCCGTTCGACCCAGCCCGCAAGCTGGCCCTCCAGCTCCGTGCGATCCACTACTACGACCACAGTGGAGTTGCGAAACTCGTCCTTGGCCTCCAGGATCAAGCGGGCGGCGGTGAGCAGTGTGAAGGTCTTGCCGGAACCCTGGGTGTGCCAAACAAGACCCCGACGCTTCGCCTGCTCGGCGCAGCGTTTCACGATGCGGTCTACGGCGCGGCGTTGGTGCTGGCGTAGCACGGTCTTCCGCGTCTCGCCGTCCTCGACGTAGAAGAGTATCCAGTCACGCAGCGTGCGCAGGAAGTCCGTTGGTTCGAAGAAAGACTGGACGGCGGAGCGGTAGCTTTCATCTTGGGTCTCCTTCCACCGCGCCATGTAGCGGCGCGACAGGTTCCAGGTAACGCCGTACCAGTAGTCGAGAAGATGGGTCACGTTGAAGAGCTGCGCCGCGCCTATTAGCTCGGGCGTCTCGATCTCGTAGCGGCGCAGGTGTTTGACGCCACGCTCGATGGCGTCGGCGTCCGTCGGGTTCTTGTGCTCCACAATGGCGACCGGCACGCCGTTGACCACGAACATCACGTCGGCGCGGTTGCCCTTGCGGGCCGGAGGCTTGAGCCGCCATTCCCAGGTCACATGCAGGACGTTGGCGCCCGGTTCGTCGAAGTCGATAATCCTGACCTGCCGGTGGCGTTGCTCGGCCTGGTCGTACCACTGCCGCTCGCCCCGCAGCCAGGCCAGCGTCTGGCGGTTGCCCTCGATGGTCGGCGGGAACGCCTGGATGTTCTCGACCACCGAGCGGACGACGTCGTCCGTCAACCAGGGGTTGAAGCGATGCAGCGCCTCTTCCAGCACGCTGCGAAATAGCAGCCCGGCCTCGCCCCCTCGCATGGCAAGGGCGTCTGAGGGCGACAGCGGCGTCCAGCCAATCTCCGCCGCATGGCGGACCATCGGAAACTGAACGGCCCCAGCTTCGGTGATGTTGAGATTGGTCATAGCTAAGCCTGATGCTCTAGTGATTGGCTCACAACCGGCCGCGCGCGCACTGTTCGCCTTGACGCGCTTGCCAAGTTAGTCCTATAATTAGCTAACCCTGTAGCGAAGGAGTCATGCATGACAGTTGTAAACGTCCATGAAGCGAAAACCCAGTTGTCGCGCCTGCTCGCGCAGGTCGAAGCGGGCGAGGAAGTCATCATCGCCCGCAACGGCACGCCGGTGGCCCGGCTCGTGCGCTGCAAGAAGCGCGGCAAGCGAAATCCGGGTTCCATGGCAGGGCTTTTTACCGTACCCGATAGCTTCTTTGACCCACTGCCCGAGGAGGAGTTGGCCGCGTGGGAGGGGAACGGATAGCAGATGCGGCTCCTTCTGGATACCCATGCGTTTCTGTGGTGGGTGATCAATGACGCGAAGTTGTCGCAGGCGGCTCGGCGGGCAATAGCGGACGACGAAAACAACGTGCTGATAAGCGCGGGGTCAGCCTGGGAGATTGCGATCAAGCATCGAAAGGGCAAACTGCCGGAAGCGGAGCCCCTCGTCCGCGATATTTCCGGCGCCATAGCCAGCCAAGACTTCGAAGGGCTGCCTATAACCGTCGAAGAAGCCGCGCGTGCGGGCGCGCTTCCCGGTCCGCTCCGCGACCCCTTCGACCGCATGCTCATCGCACAAGCGTTGTCACGCGACCTTGTTCTCATATCGAACGAGTCCTTCTTCGACCGGTACGGTGTGCGCCGCCTCTGGTAACCGCGCCGTCCGCAAACTCTACCGCGTCGCGCACCGTCAGTAGCATGTCGAGCAGGTAGGCGCCGTCACGATCCATTGATGCCGTGCTTCCGGCAGAAGGCCGCAAGGTCGTCCTTCGGGATCGATACCTGTGGATTCATTGCCGCCTTCTCACTCCTATCCGTCCTGCATGATGCTCCGCTAGAGCCTCATCGGCCAAGCGGTCTGGGCACCGCTCATCGAGCAACAGCTTCATGCGGCCCCTCGGTCAGGAGAGGTCTTTGCGAGCTTGAGCGCTTTGACCGCTTGGCTGCGTGAAACCGTGGGATAGCTGTTCAAGAAATCCTGAAGACAATCCCCTGCCTCGAGGTGTTCGATCAGGATGCGGACAGAAACCCGTTTACCCCTGAACACCGATGCCCCGCCAAGTACGCTTGGGTCTTTGGAAGCTATCGCACTCTTCATCGTCCTCTCCTTCTCACACGTCACCGCGCCGAAGACGGCCGCTTGACCCCGGCTCTCTGCAGAACACAGCACGGGCATCACCGGGGAGCGCTGCCTATGAGTTCATTGTAAGCCTCTCGCTTCCTTCTCGTCCTGCGAGCGCCACCGCTCTGGTTCAGGAAGGCGCGCACCGTCATGGCCGCTTCCCGGCGCGTCCCGGTGGTCTCTTTGAACTCCAGCGTCTCCGACTTCTCAGACACCGCTAGAGTTGTGATTTGGTCAGGCGTCATAAGGCATCACTGCTGGCCATCTTCGTCAGGTCGTTCACTAGGAGCATCTCCCAATATCATCGCATTCCAGTCTGGCTTTTCCTCCTCGTTCAGTCTCTTCAGGATGCCTTCACGGCAAATGTCCTGAGCGGCTTTTAGCAAGGCGACATTGTTCTGACCATGTGATACCTTACCCCCATGCACTGCCTTAGACGCTTGGTTGTACGCGTCCTTTAACGTGTCATAGAAACTACGGCGCTGTTCGACGTCAGAACCTATGTGCCACGCTCCACGAATAGCGAGTCGGAACCCCAACTCTTCATTAAGGTCTTTGAGGTATAAGGACTCCAAGGCGATACGTAGATCAATGAATCTATCCCTCAAGTCTTGAGTGGAGTTCTTTGACTTGCACCAGCGGCTAATCGCCAAATCCAGACCTCCGTTGTCCTTACTTGATTTTCGTTTCTCACACAGCACTAATGCATTCCGAAAGTGGTCTGGTGTCATTTCCGTCATAAGCCGAGTATCAACATCATGCCATGCGTTGATAGCTCCCATGCCATTGTTAAACACGACAAGATCGCCATACTCAGGCCATGTAGCTGTCCAATCAACGTAGTGATTGCAGGCTAGTGAAATCCCTTCGCAAATGGACCGAAGGAAAGGAGGACTCAAAGCCAAGTTAGCTCCTGTACTTGTGATTTCTGTGTATGGTGGTTCCGGCTTGTATAAGGCAGGTTTTTCTGTATGGAAGGGAATCGAGAGTTTGACACGGCCTGAGACGGTATGCGTCATTCCTGACGAGGGTTCCCGGAGGCTCAAATATACAGGCAATTCAGAATTGGAATCCGACAGCGCTGTGAAGCTTATTCCATTAGATAACATGAATGGTTGAGCTATGGATATCCCGTTAAGCACAATTGCTTCCGAATAGCAAAGAGGTTTACCTTTGATCCAGCCTAGCAGTGTCTTCTCCGTTTCAACTGGACCAAGAATAGCTGAAGATCGCACAAGGATATTACAGATATCATCTATAGATGGAAGTGTCCCGGTCAGAAGATTGGCGGGGCCATAGCCTACATACCCTTCAGCAGTAAAAGGCTTCAACATGATGGATAACAGGCTCTGCATATCCGAAAGCAGGCACTCTGAGATTTGAGGTTGTGCGAAAACTGCTGCATACTTGTCCGCGCCTGAGGAATTTTCGTACACATCCTTAATCTGGTGTGCTGTACATCCCGCTTTCTCTCGTATTGCAAACGAACTCTGTGACACGGCATTCTGTAGTAAGTCTATAAGGTTTCCGTTCATGGCTTGATCTACTCCCTAAAATCCAGCTCGAGGTTCTGGGCAGCTCACAGCCCCAGTTCTCCCACCAGTATCTCTCTGTCATCAGCTTGTGTAGCATCGTCCTTAGAGGTTCTTCCGGCATTGCGCGCTGGTTCAGAAAAGCACACACTGTTCTGGCCACCTCTCGGCGCGTTCCGGTTGTCGCCTTGAACTCCACAAGTTCGGTTTCACCAGTCATAGCTAACTCTGTGAGGTGGTCGATGCTCATGAATTTCCTCTAGAGCCCCAGCGGATATTAAATCCTAGTGACGCCAAGACACTACAGACTGCTTCTCTTAAGAATATCGGCTCTACCCAAGGTATGGTCTGCCCTTCCTCTGTGGCGTATCTGAAAAGCACCGGGTAATCTTTCCCTGATTGGAACGCTTGTCTCACTGTTCCCCAATCATTCCCAGGTGAGGATTCGTGTCGCTGTATTCGCGTCGCGTAGTCCGCTTCTATTCTGTCCTTTCTTGCCACGGACAACTGGTCATACAAAGCAGCTAGATCGTGTTTTGTTCCGGCAGTTTTGTCAGGATGTTCTTGCTCATAGGCGTACTTGAGCGCCAGTTCTGCTGCCTGGCCCGCAAGTATCTGAGCAGACAAGAAGATGCCGAGAGAATACCCGCCTGTAATATCTATGACAGCATGTGACGTTCCGTGAAAGTTCCTGTGTTGTCCCGTTGATCTACCAAATTCTGCCGCTTCGCTTCTTCGTTTTTCTGCGGCAACCTCGTCAAGGTGTGCAGAACTCTCGAGCATTCCGACAACTGCTTCCACAGTACTTTGCTGTTTTCGTTTTGCCTTCTTCGTATTCCCCTTTTGGTTCCGGCGCCGTTCTGCCCGGTTCATTCGTTCTCCTTTTCTCTGTGATCGTCTAGTCTCCTCGATGATAGGCGATGGCTAGGTAGGTGAAGCCATGAGCGCTGTTGGTTCCAGATCCCCCACCCGTATCTCACCTGTCATCAGCTTGTGCAAAAGCGCCTTGAATAGCTCCTCCAGCACGGCGCGCTTGCGGCGGTGCAGGTCTATCTTGCGGTCGATGGTGTTGAGGATGGTGACGATTTCATCCTGTTGGTCATCGCCAGGAAACCAGACGGGAATTGTTGCTGAGAGGCTTGCGTTATAGACAGAGTTAACCGACGATACATTTCTCTGTGAAGTGAAGAAACCACTTAGTCGCAAATGCGTTAACCACCGAAACAGATATCGATTGGAGACTAATCGATGGGTCCTGAACCTCAGGATAAAGGATGAGTACGTGCATTCATCATCCAACTCGAAAATGACTGTTTTCCCAACATGGCCAGAGCTTCCACTTCTCCAATTGAAGAGCACATCCCCCCTAGAAAGGATCAACCTTTCGCGCTGTTCTTCTGGAACCTTGTAGTACCTACGCTTTTCTAGATTGATGCGGCCTTCAAGGTCCAAGTTGATGTTGGTAAGTATTAGAGTGCCAATTGTGGGGTCTGTGGCATTGGCAACCGCAGCTTGCGCTCCATAGGTAATTTCAGCTAAATCGCCAAGTTGTCTGACATCCCAACTCTCCGGCACTGGCCCAATCTCCGTCTCCTTCTGCGCCTCGCCTCCCAGCCCGCGAGTGAACAGCGTCTGCATCGCGGCGCGTTTGAGAGTTTGCGTTGTCTCAATCGATTGTGTCTCAACAGCCATTAACTGTTGAATCATCTCTAGGGTGTCTGAGACTGTCGTTTGTTCTTCGGGATCAAACTTTGGGAACGGCAGATCAAGGAGTACAGCGGCGGGTATGCGCTGTCGCCCGGTCGCGCCTTCCATGCGCTCGGCGACATGATGGCGGACATCGGGATGCAGCAAGTAGAAGAACAACAACCGCCTGTCTTGCCCTTCCTTGCACGGTCGAAGCGGGATAACCTCGGTAGTGGCAATGCCGAAGGGTGTCGGTAGCCCGGTCGCGAGAGCTTGCTTGCCGTTTTCAAACGACGGCGTAATCTTGGCAATCAGAGCGTCGCCGCGCTCAAAGTAGGTTCCACTCCTGATTTCACCCGGGGGCCTCATCATGTAGTCGGGTGTATATGCACCGCCTTGAGGGATGGCGTCCATAGGCACGAACGGGACCGCAGGCAACGAAGCCATATCAAGTCCACGAGGCTTCTTCGTGACTTCGTAAGCGTCACCCAACCGCAGCCACCGGCGACCTTCGGCAAGTTCAGTATCAAGCAGAGTCATCAGCAACTCCAGCCAGGAGTTTATGCAGCGACGCCGAAAGCTGGTGGGCTTCCTCGTCGAGCGTGATAAGCTCCGCTAGCAGTTCACGAACGGAACCAACCTCTAATGAGCTTGCCTGCCCCACCCACCGGCTTGGGCTGAGGTTGTAGTCGGCCTCAGCCGCCTGATCGCGTGTAATGACGGCGACCTCGCCTTCTACCGGCTCACCTTTCACGAACATCGCCGCCACCGGCTGGATGTCGTCCTGGGGAATAAAATTCTTGGGGCGTCCCTTACCAACGCGACGGCTTGCGTTGACCAGGACAATCTTGTCCTTGCGGGCCTCCGGCTTGCGCTTGGACAGCACGACGATGATGCCGGCGGCGCTGGTGTTGTAGAAGAGGTTGTCCGGCAGCAGGATCACGCCGTCGATCAGGTCCCGCTCCACGAACCACTTGCGGATGTTGCGCTCCCGGTCCTCGTGCCTGGCGCCGGAGCCGCGGGTCACCGCGCCGGTGTCCAGCACCACCGCAGCCCGCCCGCGCTCGTTCAGGCAGGCCAGGGTGTGCTGGAGCCAGGCCCAGTCGCCCTTGCCGGTGGTGACGCCGCCGGCGGTGCGGAAGCGGTCGAAGAGGTCGTTCTCAAAGATGTCCTGGCTTAAGCCCTGATTCCACATAGGATTGGCGACCACGATGTCGTGGCCCGTAATACGGCCCACGGTGTCCTTAAACTTGGGGTTGATCATGGTGTCGCCGCGCTCTATCTGGACCTCCATGTCGTGGATGATCGCGTTCATGCGAGCGACGGCGTAACTGTCGGCTTGCAGTTCCTGACCAAAGAGTTTGAGGGGAACGCGGCTGATGGGATCGGTCTCGCGGGCGACGAGCTGAAGCTTGATAAGTAGGCCCGCCGATCCGCAGGCGTAGTCGTGACACGTCTGCCCGGGCCGGGGACGCAGGATGTGGGCCATGAGGAAGCCGACCTCGGTGGGGGTGAAGAACTCGCCCGCGCTCTGACCGGAACCTTCGGCGAACTTGCGGAGCAGGTACTCATAGGCGCGGCCCAGGAAATCGGGCTGCACGTCGGCGAGGCCGAGCCGGTAGCGGGGGTCGGAAAAGGTCTCGACGACGGCGGCGAGCCGGGCCGGGTTGATGTCCCGCTCTCCGTTGCGCTCCGACGCAAAGTCCACGAGGTCTATGACGCCGGACAGAGTGGGGTTGTAGCGCACGACGGCGCGCACGGCACTAGTCAGGTGCTCACCAATGTCGCCGGGGCGGGTGCTACGGCCCTGGGCATCGAGCGGCCAGTCGTGTGCCTCGCGACCGCTGACCACGCTCCAGCGGGCCTCCGGCGGCAGGTAGAATCGGAGCAAGCCGTGGTCACTCTCCGCGATCTCCTGCGCGATTGTCCGGTCCCCAAATTCTTCGGCCAACCGGTCGATCTCGTCGTCGAACACGTCGGAGAGGCGTTTGAGGAAGAGGAGTGGCAGGAGGTAATCCTTGAACTTGGCCGCGTCCTTCTCACCGCGAATCGAGCAGGCGGCGTCCCAAAGCATCTGCTCCATTGGCTTGGTGGTGGGAACATTTGCTTTGCGCCGCTGGGATCTCCGCCGAGTCACCCTGGCGGCGGACTCCGCCCTATCCACGACTGTTTCAGTAGAATCGATGCCCGCCTCGACCGCAAGCGCGGCAATCGCCGTCCGAGCCGCCTTCTGGGGCATAGTCACGCCGCCCTCCCACCGGTTCACCGTCGCGAACGACACGCCAAGCCGGTCGGCAAGTTGCTCCTGCGTCAGATCCAACCTGGCGCGAATGGCTTGCAAAGTTGGACTAACCGATTGCCTATCTGTTATATTTGCCATGTTTGCATTATAATTGCTCACCCATTTGGGGTCAAAACTACCCGATCAATCCTTATCGGGACGTTGCTAGAGAAGAAACATGGCGATTCCTGAATCCCAACTTAGTACGTGGTCCCACCACGGTGCCCAGGACTCGTCTAAACGCACCCATGAGGCTATCCGGCGGGCATTGGATGCATACCGGTGGCCTTCTGGAATGACCCGCGACTTCTACTTACAGGGGTCATACCGGAACGATACGAACATCCGGGGAGACAGCGACGTCGATGTCGTGCTAGAAATGACCTCGACGTTCAAATACGACACGAGCTCACTCTCCCAATACGAACAGGGGTTGGTTTCCGCATCTTTCCAGGCGGCCAGATACGATTGGAACGACTTCCGACGCGAGGCGCTCAAGGCCCTAGAGGGCGAGTTCGGCAGTTGGATGGTGGGGCAGGGCAACAAGTCGATCAAACTGAAGTCGGACCCACCGAGACTGGCGGCCGATGTTGTTGTCTGCATGCAGCATCGGCAGTACATCAGCTATTCCTCATACATGGAAGGCATTACTTTCTGGGCTCTAGGTGACAGACGCTGGATAGTCAATTATCCGAAAGAGCACTACAAGAACGGTGAGGAGGTTCAAGAATGCCCGGAATCACTTGGAGTCCGCTGGCAGCATCAGCGCTGACCTTGCTCCGTCCTACTTCGTCGAGTGCCTTATCTACAATGCGCCAGACTCGGCTTTTCAGCCCGGCTTTCAGGAGACCTACTGCTCCATCGTCAACTGGGTGGTCGAATCTGCTCTCGACAGGCTCGTCTGCCAGAATGGCCAGCAGTGGCTTTTTGGTTCGTCTCCCGAGCAATGGTCGGTAGAGGATGCAAAGACCTTCGCGAATCAGCTGGTCTCTCTGTGGAACGACTGGAGGTGACCAACTCGGATGCACTCCTACGAAGTAAAAGGACAAGGAAGAGTTGCGGTAGCACTCGCTGTCGCCAGCATCTTGATGATCTGGCTCCTCCATGTCGGACTGGACTCTGTTGACTTCGAGCCTCAGTGGTGGTTGAGCGTACCTTCGTTCGCGGGCTGCTATTCAGTACTCCATTGGTTGTTCGACCGCTATGTGTGGAAACTTGGGTGGCTGCGGAATCTCAAGCTAATCCAGCTACCCGATCTCAATGGAAAGTGGGTTGGTGAGGTCGGGTCTTCCTATAGCCGTGACTGTCGCGCCCACTCAGTGTCCGTAGTTATCTTGCAGAGATGGTCGAAAATACTGGTGAGGCTGGAGACTGAACATTCTCGCTCCCGGAGCATTACGGCCAGTCTGAGAACCATTGATCTACTCAATCCTGAATTGTCCTACCAGTATGTAAACGAGCCCAAGTCCAATGCTCCAGGCACCATGGCCATGCACAGAGGAACAGCAGTTCTTGAATTCATTGGCTCTAACCTTGAAGGCGACTACTTTACTGGGCGAGGAAGGGGAGAGGTGGGGACAATCAAGCTCAGTAAGTCTTGACACCACCGTTATGTGGTCGACGGTGGAAGGGACCCGCAGCCTGATGTGTCAGTGGCAGCCCCACTCTACACCCCTAGCTTGAACCTGAGCGCGATAGTTCTCGATTCTTTCAATGCTGGTGGGCAGTGTAAGACTGTATTGCGAACTTTTCGGTGGAAGATCCTCATATAAAGTAAGGGGGTCAACTCCCAAAGGCCTCCGTCTCTGATGAGCGGGGGTCTCGTTCAACGCCGTTGCAGGTGCCCCAGCCACTCCGCACCACTAGACTTGGGGCGCCTACAAGCCCCATTATCGGGGCTCCGCCTCGGCAATCGAACTGGGAATCCTGCCGAAGCCGAGGATGGAACCGGAACCGCGCATGGTCGATGAGAACGGCAAGGTGGTCCAGGAAGCGCTGGAACTAGCCTTTCAAACAGCTTCCTCGATTGTGCCGATTACCACTGGTTCCTCAAGTGTGCCGTCGTGGTCCTCGGTGACGGTAAAGTCGCCGTTGAGAAAGACAACGCCAACGAC
The DNA here is from genome assembly GCA_965219505.1 of Chloroflexota bacterium. Lineage (GTDB taxonomy): Bacteria > Chloroflexota > UBA11872 > VXOZ01 > VXOZ01 > VXOZ01. The sequence goes on from OZ244775.1 coordinate 1,107,268, forward strand.
GCGGGCACCATCCACCACCACGTTGCCTCTATAAGGTACAGTTCGGACCCACCAAGGTCTTGCCGAAAAGACGAGCGTTGTCGTCTATAACGGTACTGCCAGCGAGAATGATGTCGCCGCCCACTACGGCATTACCGCAAACGCCTGCCACATCTCGCAGAAACGCATTGTCGGTCACGCGGCTGTTGTGCAGGGCATAAGCGCGCTCAGATATCCAGCAGTCGCCTTCCTGGTCGAGGTTGGCCTGTCTCTCAATGAGGCCAGCCTTGTTGCCCGCCGGCCTCCCCATGAGCCTTCCCGTAAGGCGACGATGCGGTACATGCGTTTGCCTTCAGAGTACAACCCGTCTTTGTCATAGACCATGCGGTATATTTTCTTCACGATTTGACACTCTCTTATAAAAGTCTTGCCTGCATGAAAGGTACCACCTTGCGAGACGCTGAAAGGTTTCACTTGTGAAAATGCAATCTCCCTACGGTGAGCCGCAAGGAGCCACGCGAGGAAAACCACGGCGTGTCTCAATCAGAGACTCACGGATAGGATTTGGTTTAAACTGTCGGAGGAAACATGCTATCAATACGTTAACTGGAATTCCAGCAAAACCACGCTAAACCCGCACAAAACCAGCAAAGCATAGTGCACTATGCCCCAAAATGCACCCAAAACCACCACGCTTGCAATTCTAATCATTGGCAATAGACTGCATTAAAGTGTGGTATGCTATAGGTGCAATAGGTAAAAGAGATGTGAAGGAGAACTACGAGTTCTCCTTCACGATAGCCACAGCCATATTGGCTGGCGTCGGTCTGCTTAGGAGGTTCGAGACCCGTATCTTTGCTCTTTCAGATCGGGTGTCGCGCATAGAAGTCTTACTTGAAGGCTACTTCATGCATGATAGCAAGCAGGAGGATTAGCGATGAGCAAGAGTGCCCTATCGTTTGGGGAGATGGTCAAGGCATTTCTCGCTATCCGGCCAAAAGAGGTCGAGGATTCACCAGATCCCGATACGTCAGACGACTCCCTACCATCCGAGGCACAGCCTCAGCCAGACACTCCAGAGTGCTCAGACTGATAGTGTTAATGCGCTCGGCGAATTCGTTGACGTAGCGGTGCAGATGCTTGGCGCTCATGCTATGGTAGATGCCTTTATGCCCGCGTTTGAGCAGCGCCCAGAAGCTCTCGATACCGTTCGTGTGCGTATCGCCCTGCACGTACTCTTTCCGGCTATGCCGTACCCAGGCATGCCAATAGTCCTCCAGGCCCCGGTAAGCTTTCCAGTCATCGGAGTAAATCGTGGATTCTTTGGCGACGTTCGCATAGATGGCACCATGCAGCGTTTCCCGGCTGGCATCGGGAATTGGGAACGCTATTACTTTGCCAGTTCGCTCGCGCATGCCGAACACTGTCGTCTTGCCAGACCCGGGGCCTTGCCGGTACTTCTTGTTGGCATGCCGAATGCGGTCGGAACCACCAACGTAAGTTTCGTCAACTTCCACAACGCCAGCGAGGGGGTCGCCGCCAACGCCCATGAACTCTCTCAGACGATGCATCAAGAACCAGGCCGTCTTTTGGGTAGTACCAAGCATTTTGGCGAGCTGGATGCTGGAAACGCCCTTGCGGGCGGTGTAGAGGAAGTAGAGAGCGAACAGCCACTTGCGGAGAGGAAGCTTGCTGCTTTCCATGACGGTGCCGGTACGAACCGAAAAGTGCCTTCGACAGTCCCGGCAACGATAGGGCATAGGTTTGGTGCAATAGGAGATCGAGGCAGAACCACAATGCGGGCAGATCGGAGTATTGTCCCAGCGATATCGCTCAAAGTAGGCAATAGCAGCTTGCTCGTCGGGGATCATTTCCGTGAATTCGTAAAGGCTTAAGGATTTCATGGCAAACCTTCAATACTGACTTACCTTACATATAAAGTATTGCCGATCATATACGTTCGTGATTAGAGCCCCGTGGCGCGCGGTTACGATTGTTCTATAATTAGAGTATAGGTTGGCCGCAACGAAAAAGCAAGGGAATGGCAAAGAAAGCTCCGAGCAAGCACTTCCGCAAGGGCATGACCCTCATAGAATTACTGGACATGTTCCCCGACGACCCGACCGCCGAGCAATGGTTCGTGAGCGTACGCTGGTCCGATGGCATCCAGTGCGCCTATTGCAACAGCAAGAACATCACCGTACGTGGCAGTCACCCGAATCAGCCCTACCGCTGCCGCGACTGCCGCAAATTCTTCTCGGTCAAGACCAATTCCATGATGCATGCCAGCAACATTGGATACCGCAAGTGGGCACTGGCAATTTACCTAATGACCACAGGTCTCAAAGGCACATCAAGTATGAAACTGCACCGAGACATCGGCGTGACCCAAAAGACAGCTTGGCACATGGCTCACCGAATCCGAGAAACCTGGGCCCATTCGTATACTGGCGTGTCAGGAGCCAAGAGTGCTAAGGGTCAATTCGTGTCCGGAACAGTTTGATGTTTAGTCTGTGGAGACATCACACACTTCTGTGAGTATTGAGAGCTATCGTATCTGCTTTGGAGTAAAATGTGTCTGACAAGCCCAAGCACAATCCCGACAAGAATCGGAAGCGAGGCCGGCCTGTCATCAAGACCATGCCGCCGAAGATTCCCGATACCCCTGAGAACGTCGCTCGGGCACTCCTCACTACTCCCCCTAAACCCCGCAAGGCGTCTTAGCCTCTTCGAAAGCCCCTCTGGTTACGATTGTACATAATCCATCTGTATTACAATCTCCGAACGGAGAAGGGTTGATACGGAGCGCCATGAAAGGCACTACCATGAGAATGTATGATAAAACCTGCTTGGATGTCGGGGACAAGATGAGCCAAAACATGAACTAGCTTCCTGAGCCCGACCCCAAGAAGGACGTTAAATTCGTGGCGAAGAAATACCGCATGGTTTACGAGAAGGGTGCCTGGCACCCCGAAGGCAAACTATTGTACCGGATTTACGCTTTGCGTGAAGGCGACTGGGGGCCGGCAGGCACCAAGGGTGGTCTCGTAGAGAAAGCCGCCAACCTGGACCAGGAAGGCGAGTGCTGGTTGACCGATGATGCCTTCGCCATACAGAACAGCCGCGTAACCGGCAATGCGCATCTGCGTGATGTGGCCGGTGCGTACGATAATGCCAAAGTGGGCGGCAACTCCGCTTGCGCCGGCACTGCACGGATCATGGGTAACGCCAGTCTCCTGGGCTATACCATCGTGGGGCCGAACTGCACCATCAAAGGCGACGCGGTCGTAGAGAGTGCCATCATATTCGGGTTCGTTTACATCAACGGCCCATTCACGATCACCGAGGATATCCGTGGAACAATCTAAGACGGCCCCGTGCTATTGGGTGAAGTCGACGAACCCAGCTAAAAGGCGAGTTCCGCCGCTTCCTGTATCAGCTTGCCGCTTTCGTCAACCATACGCGGTTCCGCTTCCACCCTGGGCAGCGGTAACACCCCAAGTTCGATTGCCACATCGTAGAACCCCCTGTCAGCCAGTCGCATGGCAAGTCGGCGTGTCTGCATGATGCGCTCTGTGCGAGCGGTTTGGCTTTCATCCTCGGGTTCAGGATAGAGACCCACCGCGATGGCGAGGATATCGTTGTTATTCTCCGTGACATGAAACAACGCCATGCCACGCGCATTCAGCCTACGCCGATGTGCAGGTGTGTGCTTCGGGAAGATTTCGCCCACAATGAGGCTGCCGCTCTCATCGTAAATCTCACCCACCGGGGGCGCGCCGAAACGGCTGCCTCGCTCCAAGCCTTCTCTATTGGGTGTCCTGCTCGCCATGGCTACTCCTATTCTGACCAGTGCTCAAAGAACGGGTACTCCCTCAGCAGGCTAACGCGTTGCCGGCGTGCCAGTTCACGTACCAGTTCGATTATTCTTCAACGAAACGATGCCTGCGAACCCATTAATACCGCCAATAATGCATTTTCTCCTCACAATGTCTTTGAGGTTTCCAACAACGCCTTGTTGGTGCGAATGCATTCATCTGATCCCGCTACCATAGCTCTCGCACTTGGAACTTCCGCCAGCTCAGCAAGACCCATTTTAGGCATCGTGCTCAAATTGAATGGCACCAGTCAAGAATATAACAGTCAGGAATTTGGTCTCGGTTCTCGGGGCCGGAGGTGCGCTAGTGAGCGACGCCAATGGCCGGTTTTCAGACCATCGCAACACTGCAGCAGAAGTGTCAGACTTTATGCAAAGAGACATCGCTCCAGAAACGCAAATTGAGTATCAAGCTACCAAAGCAGACCTCGGAATACCAAGACTTGGGTGGGCATAACCATAGTTAGCGCAATAGCATCGGTTCTATTTTCCGGTCAAAATGCAGAAGACTCGATTGTTCATGCCTTCGCGGGCACTCATTCGCCCCGGCTAGGATTGTATATAGTTCCCTGCGCTTAGTATCGCCGCGCAGGAAGTTCTGCTGCAGCTCCACGTACACCGCGTAAGGGCTGTCTTCGACAAGGTCGCCGTACCACGCCACGTACTCTTTCAGCAGCGTCATCGCCGCTTGGTGGCGGTCTGCCTCTATCAGTCTCGCAAGAGGCCCGTCACGGCCGCCGGTGAGCAGAATCAGACCTGCAGCATGCTTCGGCAGATGTGCCGGGTCCAGCCGCGGCTCCCTGCGGTCGACGGCGTTCGCCAGCGTGAACAGCCGCGAAAGGTTGGCATAGCCCTCCCGCGTCCTGGCCAGCAGAACAAGGCGCGAACCATCCAGCAGGGTGAGCTCGCCGCCGGTGATGGGCCGGACCTCCAGGCTGTTGGCGAGGCGTGCGAAGTCCAGCGCCCCGCAGAGGTTGGTGTCGGTCAGGGCAAGGGCAGGGTAACCGAATGCCTTGGCCTGGGCGAGCAACTCGTGCGTGTGGGAGGCTCCCGTCCCGAAGGAGTAGAAGCTCTTAGCGTGCAGCTCAACGTATCCGGCGGACGGCGACTGCGTCGAAGACATGGGGCTGTCCCTATGCGGCCTGCTGGTACCAGCGTCCGCCTCTCCGGTCATGGAACAGGGTGAGCGGAATCCCGTCTGCCCGCCGTACCCGGTAGTAGGTACGCGTAAGCGGCGCAGCCAGCCACCAGAGATCGAAGCACCATTGGTCGTCGATGCAGGCTACCTGATGCCACCGGTTCTTCAAGCGTACGGCTACGGGCTGGTTATCCTCGCCTGCCCGCACTTCCGTTGCCGTGGGCGTCGCCAGGGGTCTCATGCTGTCCTTCACCGCCGGATCGATGGGTACCTGCAGCGCGCGCAACTCCGGCGCGGGATGCCAGGGCGCAATATCCACCACCCGGAACAGCGCGCGCTTGCCCTGCATACGGGCTTGGAGCTGTCTGTCCGCCTCTACTAAACGGTCGGTCCTATCCTTGCGGACGTCGCGGAGCAGCCCCATCTGCATAGCGGACTCGCCCGTCAGATTCGCCAGGGTGAGCGTCACCTCCTCGACAGGCGCGGGAGGATAGTCGGATTCCAGACGGCTTCTGATGATGCGCGCGGCCCGCTCGCAACCAACGCCGTGCTTGAAGTGGACGATTCTTTCCCACGGCGACGAGCGGAAAAGGCTGCACTGTATGGTGGCCTGCTCGGCATACCGCCCCCGCATCTGCGGCCGCGCGTACGCGCTCTTCAGCAGACCGTCCAGTGTCACCAGGAAGAGTTCCAGGGAGGTAGAGACAAACGGCAGCGTGACGTGTGCGGCAACGGACTCCTCGTGTTTTAGCGGGACAAAGGCCTCGTCGTCTATACCGTGGCAGAGCTGCCAGGCCCGGGTGCCGTCAGCGCCGAACTGGTCGCTGAGTTGGTCTACGCGCATGGCCGCCACGTCGCCCAAGGTGCGCAAGCCGAAGCGTTGCAGGCGCGCCAGCACTGCGGGAGCGAGCGGCAGCAGCGTAACGGGATGCGGCGCTAAGAACGCAGCCGCATACTCAGGCACTCGCGTTACCTCACCTGCCCGGCTGGCTTGGGCTGCGACCAGAGCAGGAAACTTGGCGTCCGCTACGCCTACGCGCGGCGCGAGGTCTTGGGGCACGGCGTTCAGCAAGGCGGCGGCAAGCCGCTCTTCACCTCCGTAGAGGGCCTCCAGTCCGTCGAGGCGCACGTACGCGACACCCAGCGCCGCATGCTCCACCCGATCGCTGACCTCCTGGAGAGAAGTAAGCACCTGCCGGAATACCTGCCGGTACGCCGGTTCGTTGGCTTCGATGACGACGGTGTTGGCATTATGGGAGAGCGCCTCCTCCAGCGACATGCCCACCGCTACCCCGGTGGTGGCCGGAAAGACGTCAATGACCTGAGGGCTGCTCGCCGAGCGGTCGACTATCACGGCTGGCGCTTGCGCCAGCTTGGGCTGCCGCCGCAACTCGCACTTGGCCCGCAAGTGGGTAATGAGCACACAGGCAACTTTCATGATGCCGCACCTCTTGTCTCCATTCCTTGCCATTATAGAACTTCCTTTTTACGCAGAAACCGCAATGGAGGGATATAATGATTCACGATGGTATGTCGAAAGGGAGCCAGCACTGTGTGCCACAGCTAAAACGGTTAAATGCCTAGCTAAGAGGGCCGGCAAACCACCCGCAACCTACAATGGTTCAAGCTACGTCTACCAATTTCAACCCCGCTTCCTTGACACCGTGGCGCGTTGTTTGGTACATTAGTGGATGCGCCCTAGAAATAGGGCGGTACATTAACAAGTGAATATGCGCAAGCAGAACTTCAATTTTGCCGATTAAAAGCAGGCTAAGTTACTAAGGGCGTACGATGGATGCCTTGGTGCCAAAGGCCGAAGAAGGGCGCGGTTGACTGCGATAAGCTGCGGGGAGTCGTCAGCAGATTTTGATCCGCAGGTGCCCGAATGGGGAAACCCGGCGAGGGTGATGCCTCGTCACCGCATGTTGAATTCATAGGCATGTGGAGGGAACCGCCCGAACTGAATCATCTTAGTAGGGCGAGGAAAAGAGATTATTCCCTGAGTAGTGGCGAGCGAAAGGGGAACAGCCCAAACTCACGCTGTGTGATAGGTTGCAGCCGTTGCAGTGTGAGGGTTGTAGGCCGCAATAGATCCCCCTGCAAGGGGTTCAGAGAGTTGGAGAAAAGCTGTGGTTAGTAGAAGGTCCTGGAAAGGCCCGCCAGAGAGGGTGATAGCCCCGTACACGAAAACCACGGCTCTCTCGTTGCTGTGCCTGAGTACCACGGGACACGTGTAACCCTGTGGGAATCTGGGGAGCCCACTTCCCAAGGCTAAACACCTTTGGCAACCGATAGTGAACGAGTACCGTGAGGGAAAGGTGAAAAGAACCCCGGGAGGGGAGTGAAATAGAACCTGAAATCGTACGCTTACAAGCAGTCAGAGGGCTATGCCGTCTTGCTGGGACGGCGTGCCTGCGCACTGCGCTTTCTTCGGAGAGTGTGGCGCGTGGGGGCGCTAAGCCCGCATTATAAGACGGAATGCCTGATGGCGTGCCTTTTGGAGAATGAGCCGACGAGTTACTATGCGTGGCAAGGCTAAGGTCGGAGGGCCGGAGCCGTAGCGAAAGCGAGTCCTAACAGGGCGATTTAGTCGCGTGGAGTAGACCCGAAACTGAGTGAGCTAGCCATGGCCAGGGTGAAGAGAGAGTAATATCTCGTGGAAGCCCGAACCCACCAGTGTTACAAAACTGGGGGATGAGCTGTGGCTAGAGGTGAAATGCCAATCGAACTCAGATATAGCTGGTTCTCCCCGAAATGCATTGCGGTGCAGCCTCAGGTTAGAGTGTTGCGGAGGTAGAGCACTGGATGGGCTAGGGGCCAAAACGGTTACCAAACCCAACCAAACTCCGAATGCCGTATACATGTTACCTGGGAGTGGGACGGTGGGGGATAATCTTCATCGTCAAAAGGGAAACAACCCAGACCCTCAGCTAAGGTCCCTAAATTCAGACTAAGTGGGAAAGGATGTCGGATAGCTCGGACAGCCAGGAGGTTGGCTTGGAAGCAGCCATCCTTTAAAGAGTGCGTAACAGCTCACTGGTCAAGCTGTCTGGCGCCGAAAATTTAACGGGGCTCAAGTCTGGTACCGAAGCTAGGGCAGTGGCGCTCCCACGTGGAGCGGCCGCTGGGTAGGGGAGCGTTCCCTGTGCAGTGAAGCTCGACCGTAAGGACGGGTGGAGCGCAGGGAAGTGCGAATGTCGGCATGAGTAGCGTTAGCCGGTGAGAATCCGGCTCACCGTAAGCCCAAGGTTTCCTCAGGAAGGTTCGTCCTCTGAGGGTTAGTCGGGCCTAAGCCGAGGCCAATATGGCGTAGGCGATGGACATCCGGTTGATATTCCGGAACCGCCCATGTTCGTTATGAGCGAGGGGGGGACCGGGCAGGGTAGGAGGAGCGTGTTCTTGGCTATACACGTCCAAGCTGGTAGGCGGGAGCGACAGGTAAATCCGTTGCTCTATTCCAAACGCCGAGAAGCGATGGAGAGTCCGCGACGCAAGTCAACGGCAATTCCTTTGAGCCCAGCCTGCAAGAAAAGCCTCTAGCCAGAATATGGGCGCCCGTACCGCAAACCGACACTGGTGGGCGGGGGTAATTGTCCCAAGGTGAGCGGGAGACCCTCTGCTAAGGAACTCGGCAAATTAGCCCCGTAACTTCGGGAGAAGGGGTACCGCGATGCGTGCACCAGCCTTGCGCTGGGAAGCGAATCGCGGTGGCACTGAAAAGGCCCAACCGACTGTTTAACAAAAACACAGGTCTCCGCGAAAGCGAAAGCTGATGTATGGGGGCTGACGCCTGCCCGGTGCCGGAAGGTTAACTAGAGGGGTTCACGCCCCGACGGGAAGCCCCGGTGAACGGCGGCGGTAACTATAACCGTCCTAAGGTAGCGAAATTCCTTGTCGGGTAAGTTCCGACCCGCACGAATGGCGTAACGAGTTGGGCGCTGTCTCAGCAGGGGACCCGGCGAAATTGAAGTACCAGTGAAGATGCTGGTTACCTGCGGAAGGACAAAAAGACCCCGTGGAGCTTTACTGCAACTTGGCATTGGATCGGGGCCGTCGATGCGTAGTATAGGTGGGAGCCTATGAACCTTTCCTTTTGGGGATTGGGGAGGCAACCGTGAAATACCACCCTTCTACGATCCTTATTCTAACCCCTTGCCGTGATCCGGGAGGGGGACAGTGTCTGGTGGGCAGTTTGACTGGGGCGGTCGCCTCCCAAAAGATAACGGAGGCGCCCAAAGGTTCCCTCAGGCTGGATGGAAATCAGCCTTAGCGTGTAAAGGCACAAGGGAGCTTGACTGCGAGACATACACGTCGAGCAGGGACGAAAGTCGGGCTTAGTGACCCTACGGTTCCGAGTGGAAGGGCCGTGGATTATCGGATAAAAGTTACCCCGGGGATAACAGGCTTATCTCCCCCAAGCGTTCATAGCGACGGGGAGGCTTGGCACCTCGATGTCGGCTCAGCGCATCCTGGGGCTGGAGCAGGTCCCAAGGGTTGGGCTGTTCGCCCATTAAAGCCGCTACGCGAGCTGGGTTCAGAACGTCGTGAGACAGTTCGGTCTCTATCCTCCGCAGGCGCAGGGAACTTGCGAGGAGCTGCCCCTAGTACGAGAGGACCGGGGTGGACGCACCGCTGGTGTACCAGTTGTCTCGCCAGAGGCATAGCTGGGTAGCTACGTGCGGAAAGGATAACCGCTGAAAGCATCTAAGCGGGAAGCCAGCCTCAAGATTAGGTTCCCCACTCTCGCTGCATTGCGGCGAGAGGTAAGACCCCAGAGAGATTATCTGGTTGATAGGCCGCAGGTGTAAGCGCGGTAACGCGTTCAGCCGAGCGGTACTAATGGTCGAGGACTTAGCCGCGCTTCTAATCGGCAAATTTGGAGTTCTGCAATCTGTGAATTATTCTCCAAGCGCGAGAATTCTATCACCTAGGTCGGGAAAGTCATGGCGGGTTTGTACGCCAGGCGTTCCCAATAAAGAACTGCGCATCGTTCACTATTGCACTTTGACATAACGCGTCGTCTCTTGATGTGCGCCTGCTACCCGTCGTTGGGCGGCCTCGCACGTACGGCACGTTTCTAATATCCCAGTCAAGAATTCCTTGGGTGACAAGGCGAGGGGGGTACACCCGTTCCCATCCCGAACACGGTAGTTAAGCCCCTTAGCACTGACGATACTGCACGGGCGACTGTGTGGGAAAATAGGCCGTTGCCCAAGGATTTTTGAATCTCTGGATAGGTGGCATGGGCGCAACCCACATTCTCAAGTGAATACATGAACTCCAATGACTATCCATGACGTTCGGTCTGCTCATGAATTGGATCTTCACGAACAAACCTGGCAGGAAGCCCTGCAAAACTTCATCGAATTCTATAACGAATGGCTCCAAGGCGCCGGAGGCGGCGCAGCCGCAGCTATGGACGTCATCCACGGCTACGGTTCGGCCGGAACCGGCGGCGTGCTGCGGAAGCGGTTGCAAAGCTTCTTGGCAGAACAGGCGGGCCAGGGGCGCTTGGAATTCACCCCGGGCGAGCATGTAGACTCCAATCTCGGCCACACGGTGGTGCGGCCGATCGCACCGCTCCCGGTCATGCACGAGTTGCTCGCGGAAGAGGTGTTGGTCTACTGTGAGCGCCCCCGCTCCCTCAGTAAAATCTGCGGCAAGTTTCGCCGCCACGGCGAACCGGCCGTGAAAGCAGCTATTGACTCTCTGGTCAAACAGCGGCGCCTGCGTTCGAATGGTAAGGGCAACCGCAAAGCGTACGAAGCAATCTAGTGTCTTGTCATCTCCAAGGAGAACTAACTGCACTGCTGACGTGGCGGCTGGGACAACGGGCAGATAGGATAAACGATGAAGTACGCAGTAGTGATTGAAAAGACACCGCTAACTACGCGGCTTACCTGCCGGACCTACCGGGATGCGTGGCTACGGACGATACGTGGGAGGCAGTTGTGCAGCTCATGCAGGAGGCGATAGCTCTTCACCTCGAATGCATGCGGGAGGACGGCGTCCCAATTCCGGAGCCGCAAGCGTCTGCTGTGGTGGTGGGGTATAGGTGCAAGTGAAAGAAGTGATGCATGTTGCACGTGAGTCTAGTTCATCTGCTTCTACGCTAGGCATGTCATTCGCGAAACACTTGCCTCCACGGAATTTGGCTTCAGCAGGTAATCTCGGTGCCGCAATGCGCTTTTTCCGTCAAAGGACACTGGATTAGATGTGGCAAGTACACGAAACTTCGCGTGGCGACCATTTAGTGCGCCGCGTGGTCTATCCGCTTAGGTATCAGCATGGTAGGCACCTGCTGCAGCAGGTGTTGGCGGTGGATGCGGCGCGGGTGGCGCGGACGGCAGGTGCTCGCAGGCCGCGTTCGTATCGTCGTGGCGATACCGAGCCTCCTGAGGATGGAGGAGCGAAGGGTCAAAGGGCGACTGGCGAGACGGGAGACAAAGTCCCGCCGGACGTGCGGCGCATGCTCTTTCTGGATACGGAGACGACCGGTTTGGGTGGGCCGGGGACGTACGTCTTTCTGGTGGGAATGGGGTACTTAGAGGATGATGCGTTTGTTGTAGAGCAGCACTTCATTCGTAGCCCGGATGAAGAAGCTGCCATGTTGCAGGTAGTTGCAGAGATACTGCCCAAGTGGCCGGTCATGACCACTTTCAACGGCGTTAGCTTCGATCTGCCGTTGCTGCGCGCACGCATGAAAGCCCACGACATCCAGGTCGACCTTCGGAAGATTCTGCATTGCGATTTGATTTACGGCGCGCGGCGCCTCTGGCAACGGCAGCTTCCCAATTGCCGCCTCCAGACGCTCGAAAGATATATCCTCGACGTAAAGCGACAGGGCGACGTGCCCTCAAGCAAAGTGCCGGGCCTCTATTTTGACTATCTGGAGTCCGGAGAGATCGCGTCCCTCGAGGCTGTGTTTCACCATAATTTGCTCGACATAATCTCCCTCGCCGGTCTCATGATCGCCATGCACGAGCATGTGGCGGAATCCTCGCGGGAAGGTGGCGACTAGTGCGATTTTAATCGCGCTTCCGGACCCACTTGCGGCAGGTTATATGCATTGCCTCCAACTTCAGTGTTATGGGCAAGGCACTCCTCTCTGCAAAAACGTGAAGACTTCAGTATCTGGATTCGCTAGACTCACAAACGAAGTGCAACACCATGCTAAGGTGTTGCCATGGGAAAACAGTACACGCATTTTACCATTGAAGAGCGGTGTGAACTGGCCCGACTTCACGCCGCGGGGCACTCGCACCGGGAAATCGCTGCAGCTCTGGATCGCGCGCCATCGACCATTGCGCGGGAGGTGAAACGAAATGGCACACAGCGTGATGGCTATCAAGCGCGGTATGCCCAGGAACAGGCGCTGGCGCGGCGGTGGGGCGGCGGCAAGCTGGAGCGGGATGCTGCGTTGCGCAAGACCGTGCTGGAATACTTGCAATACGGCTGGTCGCCGGAGCAGGTGGCGGGATACCTGGCGCGGGACGCCGGTGCGCCGGTCATCTCGCACGAGACCATCTACCGTTTCAGGGAACCGTAGGTTCAAATCATTTACGCGCAAATGGCACGCACCAAGAACGGGAACTGGCGGCATTACCTGCCGCGTGCCAAGTCCAAGCGCGGCTGGCGTGGGCGCAGAGGCGGCAGTCCGGCCTCCTTCATTGCCCAGCGCCGTCCACTGGCGGAACGGCCCAGGCGGCGGCAGACCGCCAAACCCCCGGCCACTGGGAGGCTGATCTGATGCTTTTTGGGAGAAGCGGCCACGCGGTGCTCACCCTGCATGAGCGCCACTCGCGCTTGCTCATCGCTGCGCGCCAACCCGGCAAGGCGGCAGAGCCTATTGCCAGCGCCATGTGCGACCTGCTGGCGGGATTGCCGCAAGACTGGCGCCAGACCGTCACCTTTGACAATGGCACCGAGTTCGCGCGTCACTACCGCCTCCACGACTTGGGCATCCAGACCTTCTTCTGCGATACCCACGCGCCCTGGCAGAAAGGCGGCATCGAGAACGCTATTGGACGCATGCGGCGCGGGCTGCCGCGCAAGACCGACCTGGCGATGGTCAGCGAAGAACGCTTTGCGCAACTGGTGCAGGCGTACAATCACACCCCGCGCAAGTGCCTCGGCTACCAAACGCCAGCAGAAATATTCATCAACCAACTGTTGCACTTGAAATGTGAATCCACCTTCCGGCTTTCGCCGGAATGACGGGCTGCGGAGTTGTCATCTTGGTGGAGGGATGTTCCCATTCTCATTGGCGCTTCGACAGGCTCAGCGCGAACGGTAGTAGACAATAGCGCTTCGATAGGCTCAGCGTGAACGGCCGGAGCAGTAGAGGGGATTGCTTTAACAGGCTCAGGACAGACGATTTTGCAGGCCAGGCAAGAGTGCCTTTACACGCTTCGTTCGAATAGAGCGGCAATCGCGCCGCGAGTGGCGGCAAGGGTTACGGCGAGCAAGCGAACTGAGACTCTCCTTACGTTTGATAATTCAATTCATGCGCAGCTACTATTGCGCGTCCTGTGTGCTACACACTCAAAACTTGACGAATCAGAATTTGAACAGTACAGTAAGGAGCACTAGGGCTACTATTGTGGCTCCGGGTAGGTTATTGGTAAACATCTGTTTTCAAGGAGGCAGTGGCAATGCAGACTGAGCAGGAAGAAAGAGTACTTACTGGCGTGACGCGTCGGCGACTGCTGGCGAGTGCTGGCATTGGCGGGTTGGGTGTCACAGTCTTAGCGGCCTGTGGCACGGCCACGGGCACGGCGGCTACCGAGCCCGAGGCCAAAGAGGAGATGAAGGAGGAAAAGCAGGCGGAAGCGGCCCCCGTGACTGAGGAGGTTACGCTGCGTTACTACTCCTGGTTCTCGGAACGAGACCAGGGGAACGTGGAAAGCGTGATGTTCGAGCCGTTTGCCGAGGCCAATCCGGGCGCTACCGTGGAGCTTCTGGTCGCTCCGGGTGGTCTGGTCTCGCAGGGCCTTGAACTTACAACGATGTTGGCCGGAGGTGTCTTGGCTGACGTTTTCATGACCCTTGCGCCGCCGTTGTACGTGCGCAACGGCCTCGTTACGCCGCTTGATGATCTTATCAAGCGCGATAACTACGACATGACGCAGTTTGCTAAGAACGGACGCACGACGTTTTCCTCATTCGAGGGCAATGTCTACGGCCTGACCACGTACCATCACGGCGAGGCGATCGCGCTGCTCTATAACCGCACGCTGTTTACCGATGCGGGTGTCGACGAACCGTCGGAGGACTGGGAAGACTCGTGGACGTGGGACGAATTCCGCGACACGATGCAGCAAATTACCAAGGAGTCCGGCGGCAAGTACACCCAGTACGGACTGGACCGTGTGGGCATCAATTACTACCCCAATACCCCCATGCTCTGGGAGGGCGCCTGGATTTCGGATGACTTCCAGTCAATCACCTGCGATTCGCCGGAAGTGATCGAAGCGTACGAGTCCTATATTGCGCTGCAACTGCAGGATAGGTCTTGGCCCTCGCGAGATCAGGCCAACGAGAATCTTGGCGAGCCGCAGCGTGGCTTCACCCACTTCACGCTCGGTCTGACCGGCGTGATCAAGATGGGGTCATGGCAGCTTGGCAGGTACCGCGACACAACCGATATCGACTGGGCGTTTACGCCTTTCCCAAGGGCCGCGGTCTCCGTGCCTGAGTTCAAGATTTGGGGTTATGGGGTTGGCACCCAGTCGAAGGCGCCCGATCTGGCCTGGGAGTTTGTCAAGTTCCACATTCCGGAGGACCGCTGGGCGTTGCTTACGAGTAACATCCCAGCACGGCTCGCGGGCGCGGAGAAGTTCCTGCGCGACCTGTATCAGGAACGGCCTGGCGTGCGTGTTGATGCCTTCGTCAACTCGCTCCCGCTCGGCGGCGACGGCGGTGATCCCGCGCTTGTCACCTCGGCGTGGCCGCGCATGATGGAGGAAGCGGTCAGACCGCTGTGGGGCGAGATGATTGCCGGTAAAGTGGCGCCGGCCGACGGCTTGAAGAACGTTAAGCCGATATTGGAGGGCATCTTGGCGGAAGAATCAGCGAAGTAAGCACCGGCTTTCTCCAGCCGCCCACTGTCTCTGCAAGAGTACAAGAGAGAAGGAGCCGTCCTCATTGTGAGGACGGCTCCTCTTGTTGTCCTGGAGCTCGGGGCCAACGGCTACGGCAAGAGCTTCTTAAGTGTCGTCCTTCAGAGGACTGGCGTCACAGGTATTCCGCAAACCAAGCCAACGTCCGCTGCCAGGCGTCCTGGGCAGCTTCGGCACTATAGCGCGAACTCGTGTCATTGTGAAACGCGTGATTGGCGTTGGGGTAGATAATCTTCTCGAACGTCTTGTCACTCTCCTGCATCGCAGACTCGATTGCCGAGATGCCCGCGTTGATCCGCCGGTCTTGCTCGGCATAGATGGCAAGCACTGCCGCCTGTATCTTGGGGACGTCTTCCAGCGGTGGGTTTGGCCCGTAGAAGGGCACGGCTGCCTTTAGCTCCGGAATCTGCGTGGCGCAGCGCCAGGTTACGCCGCCGCCGAAGCAGAAACCCGTCATACCGATGCGGTCCGGCGCCACAAAAGCCTGGGACTGCAGAAAGTGCAGCCCGGCCTTGAAGTCATCCACGAACTGCTGCGGGGGAATGTTACTGAGCAGACCCGGGGCACTGGAGGCGCCGCCTGCAGCATCGGTGCCGCCTTGGCGCGACAGCATGTCGATGGCGAGCCCCACATACCCAGCCTTAGCAAAGCGGCGTGCCACGTCCCTGATGTGCTCATTCAGGCCGCGATTCTCGTGGCACACCAACACGGCAGGGTACGACACGTCTCCGCTTGGCCTTGCTAGATAGCCCATCAGCGCCACGCCGTCTCCGGGCACTTCGACTTCGTTCGCGTCGATGCCAGGATCATCTGGTGACACGGTCATCCCCGGCGTGGATTCAGCGGCAGACTGCACCTCGGCAGTAGGCGAAGCCGGTTGAGCGGAGGATTCGCTGGCGGTCTCCTGCGAGGCTGCTTGCTCGTCTGGCGTTCCGCAAGCGGCCAAGATGGCATTGGCAATAGCAACGCTGCCCGTGATCGCGGCGATGCGCTGGAGAGCTTCCCGCCGATTGATCTCACCCTCTTGATAGTCTTCTATGTACTCCTCGAGAATGTAATCACGCAAGCTGGTATCCTGACCGGCGCCATTCTTCCCTGCATTTGCTAATTCACGTACGTTCATTGCCAACCTCCGGGCATGAGAAGACCGTTTATTGCTAGACACCCTACCGCGTTTACCTAAGATTAGCCTGTGTGCATGAGCCTAACTTGACAGTCGTCGCTCGTGCACGCGGGCAGACTAGCCCACGGGATCTGCACGATGACGCACGGCATCTGCCAAAGCACGATTCACAAGGTGGGTATAGATTTGGGTTGTGGAAAGACTGGAGTGGCCGAGAAGTTCCTGTATGACGCGTAAGTTCACGTCATTGCGCAGCAAATCGACGGCGAAGCCGTGTCGTAACGCGTGGGGCGCCAGGTGTCCCACACCGGATCTCCGTGCATGTTGCGTGATGATCTTGCGCACCATGCGCGGTGAGAGCCTCTTTTCCTTATCTTGGGCGTCATCTTCCGCCGTCATGCCGGGACGGTAGCGGATGAAAAGCGGTGGAAACTGATCCTCGCGGGTCTCCAAGTACTCGCGTACAGCTAGTTGTGCTCCCTGCTGAAGAAAGACCGGCCGGTCTTTGTCACCTTTGCCTCTGATGATGATTTGCAGGAGTTGATCTGTGCCCAATCGCTCCACTGGGAGGTCAGTGCGATCGAGTGCGCACAGTTCCGCCAAGCGCAGCCCCGTTGAGAAGAAGAGCATGACGAGCGCTCGATCTCGCCTACCCTGGGGGGAATCCTGCGGAATGGAACGGAAGAGGTGCACGATGTCTTCAGCGGTGGGGACGTTGCGCGGCGCGTGGCGTTGCAGCTTAGGGAGTTGTATCTTGTCGTAGACAAGTACGGCACGGTCCTCGTGCAAGCTGAAGTATCGAAGCATACTGCGCAGGCACGAGGCGTATTTTGCCAAGGTCGATGCACCTGTATGCGTGCGCTTCCAGGCCAGGAAAGCCGTGATTGTGGGCAACGTGAGATCTTCAACGCGCGTCACCGGACGGTTCGTCTTGCTGCAGTACGCGACCAGATCGGAAAGCATCTGCTTGTATGTCCGAACCGTCTGCGGCGAACGGTTTAGGTACCCACAATAGTCAAGAAACTGACTGCAATCTTGCCAGAGCGGTGACGACTCTTGTGGATTCATGCCGTATTCCTAGGGGAGTCTCTTAGAGCAAAGCGCAGAGAATTTATCACGATCTTTGTACGCCACAGTGGAGCAGGATGGGAAAAAGATCACCCTTGAATTGCAGGACGGTGAGGCGACACGCGCAGCAGAACATCCAGCGATTCAACGGCTAATTGGCTACAACCCCTCAGGAATACCGTGCCGGGCCGGTAGCGCTGACTGGAGAAAACTCGTCGGTACGAGCATCAAGACGTCTCGCATGCAAAAGGTTTTGCCACTCCCGGCCACCGATGCGTGATGGCCTGAAGGACAATATCCAAAGCTCATGCCGGCACGGAACAGCCGTGGTTCGCGCGTGCCGGCATGGACGCTTGAGATCTATTCTCCTGCAGGGTGGAGCACGACCCGTATATAGCGGTCGAACGTAAGGTATCGTTCGGCTGCCGCGACAATCTGGTCAAGGGTTACCGTATCTAAGTGGTCTTCATACGTGTTTACCAGGTCAAAGGACTCACCTAGCTGGACAATAGCGCCAATTTGGCTCAGCCAGAACGAATTCTCGCGTAGCCGCTCCTCTCTGGATGAGCGCAGAAGCTCTTTGGCGGTGTCGAGGTACTTCTGTTCACCCCCGTTGACCAACCACTCCATCTCCTCCAGGACTACCCCAAAGAGTTCTTCGACGCGGTCGGGATCGCTATAGAACAGCGCATAAACCTGGTACTCAGTGTCAGGGGAAGAGGAACTCGAGGCGTTGACGCCGATACTGTAGGTACCTCCTTCTTCCTCTCGCACTGCTTCTCGCAAACGGATTTGGAGGATGTCACCCATTAGGGCCAGGGCCAGTGCTTCCCCGCGACTCCACTCAAAATCGCCGGCAAATACCAAGACCTGCGTGCTACGGGGCTCGATGCCGTGGCGGACTGTGTGTTCTACCAGACCTGACGGCGGATCGATCTCGGGATCGCGCCACTCCTCAATGCGCCCAGAGTTCGGCAAACTGGCGAGGTAAGTAGCAGTGAACGAACGGAGAGCGTCCCAATCGAACGCACCCACGATCACAAATGTCGAGTCGGCAATGTCCGCAAACCGGTCGCTGTATACGGCCAAGGCGCGCTCCATATTGATCTCTTCCACGAGTTCGAGGGTGAGCGGCCGTCGTCGGAAGTGCCCTTGGCTGAGGACATCGCGCACTTTGTCAAAGAACACTTCGTCCGGATCTGTGAGGCGCGTCTCGGCGACATCGCGCATCCTCGCCGTGTAGGTTTCAAAGTAAACCGGGTCTATGCGCGGATCGGTGGCATACAGGGTGACCAACTGGAACAAGGTTTCAAGATCCTGGGGGGATGCCCTGCCGGAGAAGCCTTCGTACAGAGTGCCGATATACGGTGATACCGAGACCCGCTTGCCTGCGAGCAGCTTGTCCAAGGTCACTAGGTCATGCTCGCCCGCACCGCTCCCAGCAACCAGGGCGGCGGCGTGCACGGCAGAAATGTAGTCCTCATCCGACACCAGGGAGTTGCCTCCCGGGCTGAATGACCGGAACAGAATCTGATCGTTGTTGAAGTCGGTCTGCTTGGCGAAAACGGTAATGCCGTTGGAAAGCGTCCATCTCACGGCATCAATAGACTCGATCTGCTGCTCCTCTGTGATGGATCCGGCGGCTGGAATACTCTCCAAGAGGGTTTTGTCGCCGGCTTCATCTTCGTAGCCTGCCACTTCCAGCGTGTGCGCGGCTACAAGCTGCTGCGTTACGGCCGCTGCTAGCTCGTCCTTTGTACCCGGCCCAATGTCTTCGGGTCCGGTCACGAGCAGGACTGTGTTGCCAGGCTCGGTCCAAGAGTCCGCCATTGCGTCGACCTCATCCAGGGTGATCTGCGGTAAGAGGGCCTGGACTAACTCCCACTCCATCTCGACGCCAGGTGCGACCGTGCCGTTCAAGAAGTGCTCGATATACTCCTCGGCGAGCGATCTGGAATTCAGTTGGCCGCGCCTTTCGTAGTAGCTTTCCATGGAGCTGAGCAAATTGACTTTCTCACGGTCCAGTTCGGAAGTGGTAAAGCCATGCTGTCGTACACGTTGGAGTTCCTCAAGCATGCTGCTAAGCCCGACTTCGACACCGTCCTTTTCAATTGCGAGCGAGAAGACGAGAATATCCGCGGGATCCGCAAGTCCCCCGCGTCCCGCACTCGCCCCAAGGTACGGTGGGTTAGGCGTGCGGCTAAGCTCGAACAGCCGCCCATTGAACATCATGAAAGACAGGCGTTCCACCAGAATCTCGCGATAGGCTGCCAGCGTTTCGCCGTAACCGGAAGGAATCGTGCGCACTAAGAACGCACTTGTGCCCGTAGCCTCGGGATCGGTAAACACAGTTACCCGCGGCTCTGCGTGGCTCGGCACGTCATAGCGGGGCCGTTCCGTAGGAGGTTGTACTGCGGCGCGTTCCTGCATCGCCTCCCCTTCAGGAGGCGGCGCAAAGTGGCGGATAATCGCAGCTTCCATTGCGGCTACGTCGACGTCGCCCACTACGACCACGGCCATCAGGTTGGGTCGATACCAGCGCTCGTAGAATGCGCGCAGGTCTTCAGCTTGAGCAGTTTCAAGGACCTCAAGGAGACCGATAGGCAGGCGTTCGGTATAGCGCGAGGAGCCGAATACTAAGGGAACCCAATGGTTAAGGAAGCGATCGCCGTACCCGAGCCTTGCGCGCCACTCCTCAATAACCACCAGGCGTTCCTTATCCACTTCTTCCGGATCGAAGGAGATGCCATAGGTCCAATCACTAAGAATCTGGAACGCGGTTTCCAAGATTTCGGGATCATCGGTGGGTACCTCAAGCTCGTACGTTGTGGTGTCAAACCCGGTTGAAGCGTTGAGGTCCGGGCCGAATTGGGTGCCGATTGATTCAAGGTATTCGACGATTTGCTGCTTCTCAAAACGATCGGTGCCATTGAAAGCCATATGCTCGGCGAAGTGGGCCAGCCCGCGCTCCGATTCCTCCTCAAGCACCGAACCGGCGCGCACTACCATCATCAGTTGCACCCGGTTCTTGGGTTCTTCGTTGTGCCGTATGTAGTAGGTGAGACCGTTGCTCAGCGTACCTTGCGTTACAACAGGATCAAGCGGCAATACCGAATCAGGTGTAAGCTCCGCAACCGGTATGGGTGTCGGTGCAACTGGCTCCGGAGGCGGTGTGGGTGCGGGGACTTCTGTGGCAACCGGCGGGGTAGTTGGCGCAGGTGGGGGCTCCGCTACTGGCTGTACGCTACAGGCGACGAGCAGCACCGATAGGAGCACGATAAAGACACTGACTACTGTTGATTTCAAGATTCTGCTCATTGCCTCTCCCATTTGAGTTTCAGGCCGACGCCTTAATTGTAGCATCTGCACAGAGACTGCGTAAATCAACTTAAGACAATAGACAGGTAAGCCAAGAGAGGGAAAATCGATTTTCCAACTACGTGTTTATAGTCTGGTGCCTCTAAGAGTGGTAGTCCGGCAAGAGGGAGTATGAGACCCAGCACTCTTTGCCCAATCGTAGTAATAATATGCTGCTCAATCCAGAGCGGCATGCATTTCAGCGAACCAGATCCTTAGGCTTCTTCGTGGAATTCATCACTCTCACTCATACTTTGATGCATTATTCGCCTGCAGTTACTTTGAGTCTAATTTGTCGTTGTCTTTCCGGCTTTCTTCTCCCTTTGACATCCCACATACGAGAGCAGCAATATTGTCGTGGTGTTTTGGTTGCACGCGTACGTGTCGCGATTACGTAGTCGACCCTTACACCCGCGCTGATCCTTAGCAATTAGGGAGCGTGGTCTGCCCGAATCCAAGAAAGAGCACTTTCAGCAGCATCCAATGCGCGCCTTGCTTCACACGGCCCCAATTCCTTAGCCTCGTGAACCACCGCATTTCGCAAATTATATAGGTCATTCTTCCACCGACTATGTACTTCAGTACCAACGAAACATCTCCCCTTAGCTTTAGGAAGATGTTCCTTCAGTAAATTCATTAAACCTGCCTCCAATATCCTATTGATCATTTCTTGGGAGGACGCCGGTGAAGTTGCTACCCTTGTATGGGCCTTCTCTGATAAATAATAAGCTCTAAGTAAGTTGTCGATAGCTAATTCAAATGCCGTCTCCGCCTCCACAACTGCAATTCGAAAGTCTTCAAATAGCAATGAGCGTTTAGCATTCAGCATCAAAAGGTCCACAAGGGGAAGAGGCCTCTCGTACGCCAGGTCCGACTTAGCTTGGTCATCAATGTCGCCAATCCGAGCCAAAGTAAGTCCAAGTCCCATGTCCAGTTGGAAGGAGTGAATCTCCGTTAAACTTCCATCATCGGCCTCCGTATACACGCCGTGGGAAGTGTCTGTAGCTCCCAATTCATGCAATGGAATGTGTCCAATATGAAATTCCTTAGTCGAGACCCTATAGACATCCAGCAACCTATTGATGGCCTTATGCGCAATTGTCCTCAAGTTCTCGCCGTCGACACTGGCAGTTTCATGTGGGAAGCGAACATATACTCTTGTAAATGACACACGACCGACCCTATCGTACATCAACTCTACATTGTTGCCGGAGCGCCAGCATCGTTCGAATGCTATCTCATAGTCCTTTCCTTCAAGACGAATTGGAAACCAACCCCCTTTCCCCCAGATCAAAGGGTACGGAATCTCGAATTTGACCACTGTATACGGCATAGGAATCCATCTCCAATTGAATTCGTATATCCAGCAATGATTCTATTGAAAGAATACTTCCCCTTATCTGACCCCCAAACGCAGGTTGCGGTCCTGCAGGGGCAGGTCCATGCGTTGGCCGCTTCGATAGGACTCGCGAATGGCGATGCCGATTTCCAGGGCTTCGCGGCCGAATTCCCCCGGGCAGGTTGTCTCCACGCCTGCTTCGATAGAACGGGCGACGCCTTCGATGGCGTCAACCATCGAGCTGCGCGAATGCCATGGAAATGGGAACTGCCGCTGGAACTCACCGTCCAACTCTTCTTCGCCGCGACCCCATAGCTCGAACCAGGCGTGGTGGTTGCGGGTCAGGACGCGGCCCCGTTCACAAAGAAACTCCATAGTCCAACTCCGCGAGGCCGCGTGGGAGTTCAAGAACCCCAGGACGCCATTTGCATAGCCGATCATGCCGGAGCCGCCCTGGTCTTCATTGGTTTGCGCCATGGTTTCGTCGTCCATGTGCCCGTGGACCCAGCGCGCCGGGGAGCCGGCAAACAATGAAAAGAGGCACAGCGTGTGGCTGTGGATATTGGAGAGCGGCAGCGGGCTATGACACACCATCGAGCGCAACGCGCCAATCTCGCCGCTGTCGATGAGGGCTTTGGCATTGGTGTACGGCGCGTACCAATTGAGATGGGCGGCAATGGCGAGGATGGTACCGGTGCGACGGCAGGTTTCTATCATTGAGTCGGCCTCGGCCAAAGTACGGGACATGGGCTTGGTGGCGTAGATTGCCTTGACACCGGATTCCGCTAATGCTTCGACAACCTCAGCGCGCTCTGCGGGCCTGGTGGTGACGCACACGATATCGGGTCGCTCTTTGGCCACCATCTCTCGCAGGTCGGCGTAAAGGGCTTGCACTCCCCACCGTTCGCCAAAATACGCGAGCCGCTTGGGATCGACGTCCACACCGGCCACGAGCTCCACATTGCGCGCCTCGATGATTCCCGGAGCATGGGCCCACGGCCACGGATAGTGCGGCTTGCCAACGTGCTCGTCGTCGATGGTACTGCCCATGCGGCCACACCCTACCACGGCAGCGCGGTAATTGCCCTTCGGCGCCGTAGCGGCCACAACCTCGTGCGCACGGGGGCCTTGCCACTCCGGTTCACTCGAGCGAATTCTCATGATGTGACTCCAAGCTATGAATTAGGCTCGCAGAATCTCTTACCTATTCCCAATCTTGAGCAAAAGCACTAGTGCGGTTTTTTATCTAGCCCAGACCGGTCGACTTTTGGCGAAACCACTTGTCTTGCTACGTTTCCTGTTCGTCAGATCGATGCCAGCTCATGCGTGGCGGGCCGAGTTAGGGAAGATCGAAGTTCGGCAACAGTCTAGGTTGGAAGGCTGTCAATCATGGCTTATTCGGCGACCAAGCGCCGGGTCCAAATGGTTTGTGACAGGCCGAGCGTGGAAGATGCTGGAAGTACGACCTGGTGCCTATCGACGCCCTGTTCTTGCATAAGCCACGAATCCGCCCAATCCTACAAACAAAATTGCTGCGGCAAGCACCAGGGCAAAAACCCACCCAACAACTATAGGGCTCTCCGAGTCCACAGGCGCTGGGCCTCTCGTGCCAGCTTGAGGAGACTGACCCTCTCCCAGGGCGTCAATGTCAGCTTGAGCTTCCGCAAGGAGCGCAGTTCGACTGCAAATGCTCGCCGTGTAGCTGTCGTCACCATAGTGGCTGTCGGACGCGTACACGACGTACTCCTCTCCTTCGACGAATGTGAACCCGCAACTCCCGCCCGTTGGTGGTGTGGTGATGTACATTACCTCATGTACGGTTCCCTTCCAAACGGTGCTGACATTCATGCCGATCGTCGAGCGGTCTTCAGGGGAGGCAGACTTTGCTTCTGGGTCATAGGAATGGACAACCGAAAAGACTCTCCCTGCAAATACCGCTACAGATTTGTCAAGTTCTTCTGTAGGAGTTCCAGGTATAACACACTTACACGCGTAAACGTGCCCAACGGTTATAAGAAACCAAAGGAACGCCAACACGAGCGCGAGACTCGCTACCGCTATAATTGCAGTCGAGAACCCAACTCTTCTATGTTCTGCAGTCTTTATCGTCACAACGTACTCCTTTGCTACCGCCACTTGCTGGACAAACTGCAAGAGATTCAGTAGTAATTCTCACTATATTGTCCCGTATGCTGTAACGCAAGAGTGCCCATTTATCAGTCGGGATCCGCTGATTCACCGGTGTAGAACGCGGTTGTGCGCATTGCCGCAGCACCTGCGACTTCGGGGTCCGTGCCGGCTGCGACGGCAGCGTGCGCCCAGCCCTGGCTGCTGCCCGTGATGAACGACTTGCCATCCGGTGAGGTGGCAAACGCCATCTCGTCCGGCTTTGGCTCATGCGGCCGCGCGACGTGGAAGGCGAGGCCAAGGAAACCCATCTCCCAACCGACGCCGACCGCGCCCGGCCCGTATGCGTCCCAGTGTGGCGATAGGAGCGTAGTGTGCGTGAGCGCGAGCCGTATGCCGGCAGTTCCATCATCCGAGAGACGTACCTCCACCCAACTGACGTCTCCAGCGAACTCCCATGTAAGCTCGTAGTGCGATAGTGCCTCACACGCCGTGATCACCCCGCCTGCATTGCCTTCCAACTGATAGCGCCCCCCGAGTGTAAGCTCGCCGCTGATGCCCGTGAACCAACGCGGAATGCGCTCAATATTCGTTACGGCGTCCCACAGGTTCTCAACCGCCGTTGGGTGGCTGCGGGAAAGTGTGACGGCGCTAGCGGGTCGTCCGTCGCGCTCCAGTAGCGAGACGGAGCGGTCCATGGCATTGAGATGGCTATCGGCATCAAAGTTCATGGCACTTTCTTCCACTGATCATCGTACCGCCGAACGTGCAGCATAGCGATGGGAGCGTTAGGATAATCACTGCAATTTGTATCGCGGTCAAAGTTTAAATTGCCTAAGGGTGATTGCACGATATTCCAGTCTAGAGTTTACCGGTCCTGAGTTGGCTAGTCGAAGCGCGACCTGCGGCCTTCCATGTTGGTGTGAATGTCCAGCAACACGGTGGCGCCGTCCGCGTTTAGTTGCCGCGCCTTCATGAGAGCGGGAGCTACTTCAGAGGGGTCCGTGACGGTTATGCCCACGGCACCCAGCCCCTCGGCTATCTTGGCATAGTCACCGGACATCTCGGTGAGGGCGAACCTTTCCCGCGCCGTTGGATACCCGCCCGGATAGGTAGCCATGTCGCCGTTATTCAAGACAACTGTCGTGATTGGGGCATTGGCCCGCACAGAGGTCTCGATGTCGAGGCCCGACATGCCGAAAGCACCGTCCCCCATAAAGTTAATGCAGAATTTGTCAGGATTCGCGAGTTTGGCGCCAATCATCAACGGGATGCCGAAACCGAGGTGGGTAGTCTTGCCCCAGCCGATGTAGCTGTGGGGGACGGTTGCGGTGTAAAAGGGCAAAATCGAGTCCCGGGGAGCGCCGGCATCATGAGTAACGATGCTGTTTTCCCGGTCAAGGGTCCTGTCCATCTCAGCGATTACTCTGTAGGTGTTGATGGGCACCTCGTCGGATTCCAGCAGCGGCTTCCACTCATTGAGCCACGCCGCTTTGAGCTCACCTATAGCTCCAGAAACCTCATTCTGCCCCTTCCGTCCGGTCTCGCCAATCTGCCCCTTTACCTCGTCGATCATCAACTGCAGGGTGAGCTTCGCGTCCCCTGGAAGCCCAACGGCAACCGAGTAGTCCTTGTTGATGTCTTCAATGCCTTCGACGTTATGGATGATGGTCTTGCCTTCGGGAATGGGCTGTCCATAATGCGACCTGGTCAAACTTGAACCGACGGCAAAGAGAACGTCGGATTCATCCAGCCAGCGCCGGGCAGGCAATGTAGTTGTTGCACCGCCCGAGCCGAGAGATAGGGGATGGCGCTCGTCAAAGGAGGACTTTCCAGGCATAGTGCTAAAGACCGGAATCTGGGTAAGCTCTGCCAGCTCTTTCAGTTCTCCGGTTGCATCCGAAAACAGTACTCCCTTACCCGACCAAATCACCGGCTTTGTGGAGTTCAAAAGCAGTTTGACAGCATCCTTGACATCGTTGATTGACGGACGTTGCGGGGACCTGCGGGGCGGTTGATAGTTCGCCGTCTCCTCCGGGACCTCCTGACCGTCCATATCAATGGGGACCTCGACTATCACCGGGCCGGGAGTTCCGTTACGAAGGGCATGAAACGCCCGGCGCATTGCGCTGGCAACCTGACTGGGTTGAGCAATGACTTCGCCGCGTTTGGAGACGCTCTGATAGGTGCGGACCGGCGAGAATTCCGGTCGCACGGCGTAGCGGTCCAGGGCTGGGCCCGCGGTAAGGTACAGGATGGGAATGCTATCGGCAAAAGCCTGAGCGATGCCGCCCATGGAGTTCTCACCGCCGGGTCCTCCCTGGGTGATGGCAACACCAAATCTCTTCCGGTTATTGACACGGCTGAATCCGTCGGCGGCCATGATGGCGCCGCGTTCCTGCCTGAACATGATCGTGCGGATGCCTTCACCGGCAACGGCCTCGATGAGCTCGTTGGAGGGAAAACATGAAACCCACTCCACACCTTCCAACTTTAGGATTCTAGCGATGGTCTCCAACACATTCATGAATTTTCTCCTTCAGGGCCTAGAAGGCCTTTCTGTGGGGGCAAGTTCCAGACGGGCATTGCTAATCGGCTGTATACGGGGCCGGTCTACGGCTAAGTCTGCCACTTCAGAAGGCCGGAGTTGCTTAGTACCGACGGATTAACACAGGACATTGGCCAGCGGCCGCCAAGCACCAGTGCGATCTCCATACCCACGCGACGTCTGCTCACTTCCAAGACCCTGGATGATGCAGAGGCCACGTGGGGCGTCAGTGTGACGTTTTCCATGGCGAACAGAGAATTAGTGGGATCAGGCGGCTCCTTTTCCAGCACGTCCAGCGCAGCGTGAGCTATCCAGCCTTCGTTCAGTGCCCGGACCATAGCGGCCTCATCCACGGTCGTGCCCCTGCCGGTGTTCACGAATACTGCATCGGGTTTCATCAGCTTGAACTGCTCTTCCCCAATCATCTTGGTCGTGCCGGCGGATCCGGGCAGATGGTTCGAGACGATATCCGACCGCTGCAAGAGCTCTTCCAAGCCGACCGGCTCCACCCCGTGCTGAATCATTGTGGTCTCCATGACAAAGGGATCATGGGCGAGAAGGCGGAGGCCGAACGGCTTCATCAATGGCGCAACGGCCTTTGGGATATTTCCAAAGGAGATAAACCCAAGGGTTTGACCGTGCAATCGGGGCAACTGACGTAAAGGCGGATGTCCTTCCCACCAGCCCCCCTCCCGGACAATCTTGTCCATAAGCAGCAGTCGGCGGTGAGCGGCCAGGATGAGCGCCGCCGTGTGCTCAGCAACCTCCTGGATGTTGATATCGGGACAGTTGGTTACCGGGATGCCCTTGGCCGTAGCTGCCGAGACAGCGACGTGATTGGTGCCTACGCCGTCCAATGCGATGATTTTGCACTGCTTGAGTCCATTAATCACCTTCTCCGAAAGCGACTGACCCCTCGCGACGATGGCGTCGGCGTCCCGCGCTCCATCCAGAAACTCATCGTCAGACTCTGTAGTAACTTCCACAAATTCGGCATCGACGCCCTGCAAGGAATCCATCTCGAATGTGTAGTCGCCAGGGACTTTGGGACGCCCCCAGGCCGCGATCTTATACTGCGCCACTTTGCCCTCCGGAGAATCGTCTTTTGATTGCTATCCTCGGCCTGTGACTTGGTGCTGGACTTAGCTTATGGCAAGGCTCCGAGCATGTCCAGAGAACCGCAACCACTACCTAAGAACTCTCTGAACAAGTCCCTGGCATAGTATCATAGCAAGAAAGCAGCCTATGGTGAGGAGCTGGGTAATGGAGCAGCCGACGTTTGCCGACCTGGAGTACGCGCAGAAGAAGCGCAAGACGCGGCGGGAGAAGTTCTTGGAGCGGATGGACGCGCTGCTCCCGTGGGCGGAGTTGGAGGCGCGCATTGCGCCGTACTATCCCAAGGCGGGACGCGGACGGCGGCCGTATCCTTTGTCGGTAATGCTGCGGATCCACTGTGTGCAGGCTTTCTACAATCTGAGTGATCCTGGGATGGAGGACATGCTGTACGAGGTGGAACCGGTGCGGCGGTTCGTGGGGCTGCGGCTGTCAGAGGCGCTGCCGGACGAGACGACGATCCTGCACTTTCGGCATTTGCTGGAGAAGCATCGGTTGGGAGAGGGGTTGTTGGCGGAGATCAACGCGCATCTGGCGAGGCGGGGCTTGCGGCTGCGAGCGGGGACGGTAGTGGACGCGACCATCATCGCGGCGCCGACATCGACGAAGAACCGATCAGGATAGCGAGACCCGGAGATGCGGCAGGTGAAGAAGGGGAACCAGTATTACTTTGGGATGAAGCTGCACATCGGCGTCGACGCGCAGACGGGGCTCGTGCACAGCTTCACCACCACATCGGCCAACGTGCACGACGTAACGCAAGCGGCGGCGTTGCTGCACGGCGCAGAGCAGCAGGTGTGGGGAGACGCCGGGTACGTGGGGGTGCAGAAGCGGCCGGAGCATCAGGGACGCGCCGTGACCTGGAAGGTGGCGCTGAAGCCGGGGCAGCGACGGCAGTTGGCGTCAGAGAGCGCGGCGGCGCTGGCCGAGCAGCGCAAAGCGTCGGTCAGGGCCAAGGTAGAGCATCCGTTCCTGTGGGTGAAGCGGCGCTTTGGCTACGCCACGGTGCGCTATCGGGGCTTGCACAAGAACACGCAACGGCTGGCGTTGCTGCTGGGACTGACCAACCTGGTGACGGCCGCACGCCAGTTGGCAACATGACACGGGAGCAGTGCGCCCAAAACACGGCTGGGAGCGGAAACACTCCCCACAGCGCCAAAACATGGGCAAAACAACCCCACCTAAATGCCAAACACACACCCCAAACCACCTCGCAATCCCGCACACACCAATAACCCTAGCTCACGCCGAGTTGTTCAGACCTTTCCTAACTCCATCCTTCTACGATGTACATTCGTTACTCTGGCAACGGATAGGTCCACTACCCGTCGGTCACAGGGTACCCTGGCGTAGAAGGCCAACGATGTGATGGTTGCGAATGCTTCCTCAACTAGACACTAAGGTCTGCAAAGCCTTCCCCTCCGCATGGCCACTAAGTTCGCTGCCGATGCGGAGTCAGGGCGGCTGCCAGACCGGCAAAGACCGAGCCGGTCAGTCCCAATGTCATGTCTCCCAGCGTGTCGACGTAGGCCGTATCAAGCGAGGAGAGGGGGGCGTAGGCCGTCTCAAGTTCCGAGGAGAAGCGAATGAATGCGAAGTATGCTGAGAGCTCCCACAGGATTGCGGTTACCGCGCCGAATCCCACAACGTACGCCAGGGTCTGCCAAGGGCGGACCTTGCTTCTCCACGCCAACGCGCCGACAGCTCCGGAGAGCAGCGCCCAGTTTACGAAGTGGTTCACGTCATCCCACCATACGATTGTGTCGTAGAACTCCAGGGCATTGCCTGGCAGTGTCGATGAGGAAAGGCAGCGTGAGCAGGATGTCCGCGGCGTACGGGTACACTGTATCTCGCGCGCGAATTGCCCAAATCACAGGGACCACAAAGGCGGCAATTGGATAGGTGGCCAGGCGCCAAATGAAAGCCTTGCCTTCGAATTGCTGCAGTCCTGAGAAGGCGCCGAACGCCAGGAGGCAGATCAATAGGGTCTTTATGGCTAAACTTACCCAGAAAGCCGTCGGTTGGCCTTGCAGGCCTGAGACTAGCCGGAATCCCATAGCTGGCATTTCCAATGTTTCAGTGAAGTTCGTACTACAAGCCTCCGGGTCTGAGGTGCGAGTGGGTGGAGATGAGGAGACTCGAACTCCTGCCCCCCTCCTTGCAAAGGAGGTGCTCTCCCAACTGAGCTATGTCCCCGTGCGGCGGCTAGAATAACAGGGCAATGGTTACTGAATGCCGGCGCTGCTTTTGGTGGTGGGCCACTGGGAAATTGGGTCGGCGATGCATGAAACAATGCAATACCAGAAAGGGAAGAATAGAAGGCGGGGTATACCGAACGAGTATATGTCATTGCTCCGCTCCGATAGGTAGTTCAAGGAACTATGGGTCACGGTGTGGGTGGTCGTTACCAAGGCCGCTATAGGGCACCGAGGAAGGGACCCTCTGTGAGTCGATGGCAAACATGACGGGAAAGTTTACGCCCAAACGTTGCGGGCGGTCTCGGCGACGATGCGGAGTTTTGCGTATTGCTGCTCGACCGAGAGAGGATTGCCGACGATGGATGAGCCGAACCCGCACTGAGGACTGATGGCGAGTTGCTCGAGAGGGAAGTGGCGGGCAGCCTCGGCGATCCTAGACTCAAGCTCGGATGGGGTCTCCGCGCGAGGTGACTTGGTCGTGACCAGCCCAAGCGCCACTTGCTTGTCGTCCGGCACGCCGCGCAGAGGCTCGAACGAGCCTGAGCGTGGGTCGTCGTACTCCAGCATCAACCGCTGCGCGTTCACGCGCTCGAGAACCGGCCCAACAATCCGGTCGTAACTGCCTTCGACCAGCCAACGGCCGCCTTGGTTCCCACGTCAGAGGTGGAATGCGAACACTACTTCCGAGAAACCGTCCATCACGGCGTTATCCAGCTCGACGCCCTGGGCGATCCAGTCCTCCGCAGACCAACCCTGGGCCTCGTAGAAGGCCGCCCACACCGGATCCAGCACGAGTGGGTAGTGCGGAGCGTCGAGTTGGATGTAGGTCGCCCCAAGCCTTATCAGCTCTTCGATCTCCCCACGGACTATCCGCGCGACATCGGCCAAGAACGCATCCAGCGTGGGGTAGGCTGCGGCGGACTTCACCGGTGACCAGAAGTTGGCGAACAGGCTGGGGCTCGGCAGTGTCACCTTTGCTATGCGGGTGGTGCGGCCGCGCAGGTAGGTGAACTCCTCCGCCGACAGGTGGCGCTTCCGCTGGAGGGGACCGACGACACCCAGAGTCGCAGGACGTTCCTTGCGCAAGTCTCCTACCCGTTCGCCGCCCTGCCAATCGCCCCAGAGGAACGCGTCGATATCGAACTCGCCAAAGCCTGCGACTGCCTCGGGCATCTGACTCTGGAACGAGAGCCTGCGCATTTCGCCATCGGTGAGGATTTCAAGTCCGGCCTCCTCCTGGGCAGCTACGGCACTATCGACAGCGGCGTCCTCGGCGCGCTTGAATTCCGAGGGCAAGATTCGCCCGGCCGCAAATTGCTCGCGCGCGGCGAGTAGCTCCGGTGGTCTAATTAGGCTCCCAACGACATCGGCATGAGGTAGATTCAGCATGGCGAATAGCCCCGCATATCTTGGCGGTTTGGGACAGACAAGCCGGGCCTGCCGAGTCGGTGGATTTCCAAGACGATCTGGGCAGCGACAACGCGGCGCTCCATCCAACTCTGGGGCTCGCCTGCGGCAAGACCAACAGCAGCAACCGGGCAAGCGCTGCCACGCGAGCGTGCAATGACTGACTCCATGCGGCTCATAGCAGCCAAGGGCTTGACTTCAAGGGTGTGACGGCAACTCCGGATGCAGAATCCTGCGTCTGCCGACATGTATGAACCCCGCCGAACCATTATTGTATCAGGATGGTGGACCAGAGGAAGGCCGATAGCAGGCAGGCATCCACCCGGCCACACACAGGCGCAGACGGCAAGGTGATCGCAAGTACCGTGTTCACGTATGAGGCAAAGAGGAGTGCATTCCATGCTCTGGACGCCTCCACCGGGGATGAGCTGTGGAGCCTCGGATCTGACTGGGGCCTGTCGTCGATCATGGTGGTTGACGGAGTGGTGTACGCCCATTCCCTGTCTGGCTATCTCCACACGCTGGAGGCCCGAACCGGGGAGCCGATCTGGAGCCTCGACATCGGCTATCAGTGGCGGCGACGACCCTTCGCCGTTTCTGAGGGTGTGGTCTACGTGGGTTTACCGGCCAGCAACCTGGACCGAGGGCCAGGGCAGGCCATCCAGCGGCGTTTACGCCTTTGCCGCCCCTGGCCGCAAGTAATTGATGTCAGGGAATAGGAAATGAAGACCGCAATGTGTAGATAGGG
The DNA here is from genome assembly GCA_965219505.1 of Chloroflexota bacterium. Lineage (GTDB taxonomy): Bacteria > Chloroflexota > UBA11872 > VXOZ01 > VXOZ01 > VXOZ01. Next base: position 1,139,411 of record OZ244775.1, read on the forward strand.
CCTTGAGTTCTTCGTCTTCCAATCAACACAAAGAGTACGGTTCTCAAGGGCAATAGATTTGGATGCAACTAGGGTCCAAGCTACTTGGAAGAGTTGTCCCCCAGGATATAGTCCGCTTAACGGTTGGCAGTGGCCGGCAGGAGTGTCAATTGCAAGGATAATCCGGCAGTGTTAGAATCGATGCTCGGAAGGTAGAGCCTTATGAACGCGTCTCTCAATGGGTTCCGCATCATGGTCGTGGTCGGCGTTCTCGTGAACGCCGCATTCTGGGGGCCTGCATTGATTGCGCCTCAGATGATCAATGATACTCTCGGATTCGACCCCGGTTACCACACCGTTTGGCTGCGGAACGTTGGGATGCTACTGCTGATTGTGTCCATCACCAATGTCGCCGCCGCGCTTGACCCATATCGCTACCGATTGTTCGCGTGGCTTGTGGTCGTAGGGCGACTCATCGCGGCGTCGTTCTTCCTGGAGATTTGGCTGTTCGATGCTCTCGAATCGTCCGATAGGCCCAATGCGTTCAAGTGGTTCTTCCTAACCGACGTTTCGCTTGGCGCCATCAAGGGGATCTTGCTCTATGCTGGACTGAAGCTGCGCGATGCCGAGAGTAGCCCTGATATCTCACAGAAGAACCGGATGGTGTAGCGAAATGGACGTGATCTTCGAGCCGCTCGAATTCCGAAATCTTACAGTGAAGAACCGCATCTTCCGGTCGAACATCGCGGGACGTTTTGACAATTACGATGGCTCCGGCAACCAGGCTCGCATCAATTGGGAGCTGAAGTTTGCCAAGGGCGGCGTAGGCGCAATTATCTCTTCCTTTGTTCCGGTGACGATACAGGGGCGCATAGTACCCAACTACGCGACCATTCACCGCGATGAGCACATTGCGTTCTGGCGAGAACTCGGAGAGCGGGTTCACGAGCATGACTGCAAGTTCATCTTGCAGCTTAGTCACTCCGGGCGGCAACGTGACATCCGTGGTGTCGAGTATGGCAATGGCATCAGCTCCACGGGCAAGGCTGAGCCGCTGCACGGCTTCCAGTGTGAGAGCATGACGTTGCGGGACGTTCGCGAGACCGTGGACGCCTTCGCTCAGGGGGCGAGACGCGCGCGAGAAGCCGGCCTAGACGGAGTTGAGCTTCACGGAGCCAACGGATATCTAATTACGCAGTTCCTCAGCTCGGCGATAAACGACCGCAAGGATGACTACGGCGGCTCGTTGGAGAACCGCGCGAGGTTCGTGCGAGAGATCGTTCGAGCCATCCGGTCGGAGGTAGGGGCGGATTTCCATCTTCAAATGAAGATCAGCGCGACGGACTACAACAACGATGTGTTTCCCTGGGAACACAGGGGGACCACCATCGGCGAGTCGGTTCAGGTCTGCAAGTGGCTGGAAGAGGACGGTGTGGACGCCATTCACGTATCGGCCGGCAGCATGTTTCCCCATCCCCGCAACCCTGCTGGGGATCTGCCTATGGGTGAACTGGCGCAGAATTACGGCGTGATGTTATCCAGCGGCGTACACACTCACCGCAATCACTGGATCTTCCGCAAGTGGCCCTTCCGCAATCTCTTCCACTGGCGTTGGACACGAGCGCATCAGGGACGGATTGAGGGGATTAATCTGCCGGACTCGGCAGCCATCAAGAATGCCGTCAACCTTCCGGTCATCTGCACCGGCGGGTTTCAGACGGCATCGGTCATCCGAGAAGCCATTATGAGCGGCCAGTGCGACGCAGTAAGCATCGCCCGCCCCCTGGTGGCCAACAATGATCTGGCCAAACTGTTCGCGGCCGGCCACGATCGTGCGCTGAGGCCATGCACCTACTGTAACAAATGCCTCGTGAACACGGCAAACAATCCGCTGGGGTGTTATGAGGAGGCTCGGTTCGACTCTCGGGAGGAGATGATCCGCGAGATCATGTCGGTGTTCGAGCCTCGTCCGTTCGAGTAGCCGCTGGCAGGTGCGGTGCGAGTGCAGCCTGAGATCGACATCTTGAGGGGGCAGCTATGACGAGGGGCAAGAGGATAGCACTGGCGGCAGGCATAGCCGTGGTTCTCGTCGTGCTGGGGATTGGCATTCCCACACTGGTCTGGTTTCAAAGGAGTGTGCCTGAGGTGCATGATGACCCGAGTGCTCATTTCAAGTATGGCTCTATTGGCTCGGAGGGCAGGGACGGTATTCCCTACTGGGTCTGGCTGGTCTTGCCGGAAGTGTTTCCGGAGCATCTGCCCGACGGCCCGGGAGAGGGTTATAGCAGATTTGGCTTCATCTTCGAGGCTGAGTCGCCTATGGGCCGTCCAATCGGCACATCCTATCGGGAAGAGCCGATACCTATGGTCGGTCTCAACTGCGCCGTGTGCCATACGGGTACCATCCGCGAGTCAGCGGAAGCCGCAGAGGAGGTCGTCTTGGGAATGCCGGCCCACCAATTCGACCTGCAGCAGTATTTGAACTTCCTCTTCGCGGTTGCCAATGACAGCCGGTTCGACGCGGATACCCTCATCCCGGCCATCGAGAGGGTGCACCCCGCTTTCTCCTGGATCGACAGCTTGTTTTACAGGCACATAGTCATTCCACGCACTAGGGATGAAATATTGAAGGCAGCCGACCAGTTTGCCTGGATGAATGCGTTCCCTGCCGCCGGTCCGGGACGAGTGGATACGTTCAACCCGTACAAATTCAATGTACTGGGGTTGGAGGAGGAGGACCCTCATGTCGGCACCGCCGACCTGCCGTCGCTGTGGAATCAAGCGCCGCGGGAAGGAATGTGGCTGCACTGGGACGGCAACAACGACTCGGTGGAGGAGCGGAACAGAAGCGCGGCCATCGGCGCGGGCGCATCGCCGGAATCGCTGGACGCGCCCGCCATGGAGCGGATAGCGGAGTATATAGCTGCGCTTCAGCCTCCCGCCTTTCCCGACGATAGGATAGACCGTGCCAAGGCACGGGCAGGCGAGGAAGTTTACGAACAACGCTGTGCAGTCTGCCATTCTTTCGATGGCGCAAGGGTTGGGCAAGTGGTACCTATTGAGGAAATCGGCACCGATCCGGAACGCTTGGATTCCTTCACCCCTGAGCTTGCAGATGAGATGAACACGCTGGGAGAGGGCCATCCCTGGAAATTCTCGAATTTCCAGAAAACCAGTGGATACTCAAACATGCCTCTGGATGGCATTTGGCTTCGCGCTCCCTATCTTCATAACGGATCGGTTCCCACTCTACGAGACTTGCTTGCACCACCTGAACAGCGTCCGACCGTGTTCTACCGGGGGTACGCTGTCTATGACTATGAGAACCTCGGCTTTGTGTCGAGCGGCGCGGAGGCGGAGAAGGCAGGCTTCAGGTTCGACACCGCCGAGCGTGGGAATAGCAACCAGGGGCATCTCTACGGCACGGACCTGAACGCTAGTCAAATCGAAGCCCTGCTGGAGTATCTGAAGACGCAGTAAAGTAACGGCAGCGCGTGGGATTTCGATAACAGGACAGAAGCCGGAGGCGCACATTTGAAGCAGGCTATCAAAGGCTTTCCCTCGACCGGATTCGTTGACCTTCTGCGGCTACTAGGCCAATGTGCGGGAAGCTTCGCCAAAGGGCCTCGTTCCTTCAACTTCGATTTGACTTTCCAAGACTGGCTTGGAAGACAGGCCCGCCGTACTCGAAGCGAGAACGTTGTCCTAAACCTATACTTCAAGAAATTCCTCGTAGTCACGGGACGCGAGTTGTCGGCGCGCATTCTGGCTCAGCCTCCCTACGTCCACGGCTACGTGGAAGGAAGGACGAAAGCCCGGGCGATGTCGTTTCTCGCTCCGCGGGCTCTGACGATAACGCATGGTGAGCAGTGGCGGCGTCTTAGGCGGTTCAACGAAGCTGCGCTCCGAGTAAGCGGGGCAGATGCGCGAACGCAGTTCATCGTGGACGGGGTGAACAAGGCATTTCAAGCGCCGGTGTCTGACATCGATGACATCAGGGATTGCATGGCCCAAACTATGCTCATGGTGGTCTTCGGGTCTGACAGTGCCCCTGCCCACCTGGTGGAGGATGTCCAGGTTCTGTTTGAGCACGTGCAGAATCCCGGTAGAAGAATACTGTTCGGGTGGAGACAGGCAAAACGCCGGAGGCGGTTCTATGAGGCGCTCCGCCGACTCTGGAGAGAGAGCACGGAGTCGGGCGAGCCCAGCCTGCTCTCCACGGCTAGAGGCGCGTCTTACAATGGCAGCTTTACCGAAGAGGAACTCATACAGCAGATCCCGCACTGGATGTTTACATTCACCGGCTCCGGTACCGACCTGCTGGCGCGAACCATTGGGATAGTGGCGTCCAGAAACGAGGTCTATGACAGGGTTCATGCCGAAGCGACGGGGCGGAATTCAACGAGTCTTGCGTCGGCAGCCATGCGAATAGAGTACCTGGAGGCCTGTCTGCTGGAAGTCTGCCGTCTGTATCCCCCGGTGACGCGCACCTTTCACGCAGCCCCTCAAGGGGACACCTTCGACGGCTTCCGAATACCGGCAGGGTTGGAGATTCTGCACTGCTTCACGGCGAACCAACGGGATGTCTCCCGCGACCCAACGGCCAACGACTTCCGGCCCGAGAGATGGATGGAACCTGGAAGCAACGCAGAGGCCATGTATCCCAGCCTCTTTCTCGGAGGCGCGAGGAACTGCCCCGGCAAGGGTCTCATTCTTCTGGTGTGTAAGGCCGCCATACTGAATTTGATTCAGTACGGTCGAATACGCTCTGAATGTCCAGCCCTATCGCAAGACCCGCTACCACGCTCGTATCCAGAGAACGGCCTCAGGTACCACGTACAACCCTATTGAGCCTCCGAATCTGTGCCCACGGGCGCATTGGTTCACCACATAGGAGGAGGACAATGAGCAACTCGAATGAAGATGCGATGCGGTTGATCGGGGAACGCAGGTTCCGCGACGCTCTCGGACTGCTGAGAGCGCATCTGGATGCAGACTCCAATGGCGAAACTCATGCACTCGCCGGGGCCGCGCACTACGGCCTACAGGAGTACGCCGAGGCTGCCGAAAACTACGAGCGAGCGCTGCAGCTTGATCCGAATAGGCGGACGACGTGGCAGGACATGTTGATGCAGTCCCGCGCGAACGCGGTCGCTGAAGTGAATGTGCATGTCCCGGACATATCTTACTTCGATCGCGACACGCTGCTCGCTAGGCCGGTCGTACAGGATGGTTCTCTGCCCGCCACTCCGATGGATCCGCCGGGTCGCGGACTCTTCGGATGGGTTCGATGCATAGTGGGGAACGCGGGAGGAGCGATCGTTTCGTTAGCGATGAGCGGAGTGACTCAGGCCCTTGGTCGGTTGGCCGGATACCGCGACGAGGTGTGGACAAACTGGTACCATAGGCCATATTTCATCGGAATCCTCACCCTGGCATACATGCGCGAGCAACTCAACAGGAATAACCTCAAGAGCACCTATCCTCCGGGAGCCTTGATAGGCTTTCAGCCGGAGGGACAGTCTCCACCTCCGGGGGTGAGACACTTTCGCACCGCCGACGGAAGCTGGAACAACCTGGCCGACCCCAAAGAGGGCGCCGCAGGTACTCGCTTCCCCCGCAACGTGAACAACGACGTGATTCGCCCGGAGACGGGTGATGGTCTGATGACGCCGAATCCGAGAGAGCTAAGCCGCATCTTCTTGGCAAGGGGAGAGCAGATGAAGGAAGTGCCATTCCTTAATCTGCTGGCCGCGTCATGGATCAACTTCCAAAACCATGATTGGGTGCATCACGGAGAGCCTCTCATAAATGAGGTGCATGAGATACCGCTGGCCGAAGACGATCCGGCTCGGAAGAAGCACTGGCAGACCAGGATGTTCGTCGGCAAGACCCAATCCGATCCTACCCGTATGTCCGACCGAGAACGTACCCCCATAACGTTCATCAATGAGGTCACCCACTGGTGGGACGGCTCACAGATATATGGGAGCGATCAGGAGACGTTGGACAAACTCCGAACCGGAGTAGGCGGCAAGCTGAGGCTCGATGACGCCGGCAATCTGCCGCTCGACGACAAAGGGATCGAGCAGACCGGCTTCACAAGGAATTGGTGGATTGGTCTCGCCATGCTTCACACTCTCTTCACCAGGGAGCACAACGCCATCTGCGACCGGCTGAAGGAAGCCTATCCCGATTGGGACGACGCGCGGCTGTTCAATGTGGCGCGCCTTATCAATGCGGCCGTGATGGCCAAGATCCACACCGTCGAATGGACCCCGGCCATTCTTCCGAATCGCGGGCTCGACTCCGGTCTGAACGCCAACTGGTACGGCCTGTTCACCACCTACAGGGCGCCTGAGAACAGGAAGACGGTCGCGGACATCAACGTGCGGAACCCAGAGATGGGAGGTGTTGTAGGCAATCCGATCAACAAGCACGGGCAGCCCTACGGCCTCACCGAGGAGTTTGTGGAAGTCTATCGCCTGCACTCGCTATTGCCCGAGACAATCCGAATCAGAAGCCTTGGCAATGACAGCGTGGCCGAGGACGTGCCGTTCGTCGAGACTCGCCAGGCAGGTTCCGGCCAGCTTACCTCGAAGTCTTCAATGGCCGATCTCTTCTACTCGTTCGGCGTCCAGCATCCGGGTCAGTTGGTGCTGAACAACTACCCCGATTTCATGCGAGAGCTCAGCGTTCCTGGCAACCCGCTCTTCGATATGGGTGCAGTGGACATTCTTAGGGCGCGCGAAAGGGGGGTGCCCAGATACAACGAGTTCAGGCGTCAGTTGGGACTCAACCCCATTCGCACATTCGACGACCTTACCGACGATGGAGACAAGGTGCGGAAGCTCAAGGATGTGTATGGGGACCAACCGGATGATGTGGAGAAGCTCGACTTACTGATCGGCACTCTTGCTGAAGGGCATCGCCCCACTGGGTTCGGTTTCGGCGAAACGCTATTCCAGATATTCATTCTGAACGCGACTCGAAGACTTCAGGCGGACCGCTTCTACACCGACAGCTACAACGAACGGACGTACACGAAGGAAGGCCTTGCATGGATCGATGGTTCCGATCTCAAGACCGTCATACTCCGCCACTTTCCTGAACTCTCTCAAACGGGACTGGGGAACATCAAGAACGCCTTTGAGCCATGGGATACCGGAGAGAGACTCGACCCGGAACGCCATCCGCTCCGCGAGTTCGACAGGGACCTGGGACCGGACCCATTGCTGGGTGATGCTTGGACGAGTCGACGCTAGATAGAGGCGACTGACACTCACAGCACCAACTGGAACCTCAACTCGAAGGTTCTTGATTTCGTCAAGTCTGGTGGAGATGAGGAGACTCGAACTCCTGACCCCCTCCTTGCAAAGGAGGTGCTCTCCCAACTGAGCTACATCCCCGTGACTGGCAGCCGCGCAGAGCGCTAAAGGCGCATCGAAACCCCTCAACAAGCCCCAGCACGCCCCGGGCCGCGATGGAGGCATCGGTTCGTGTCTGCCGGAATTCTCAAATGCTTTGCAGGCGAAAGTTGAAAGGGTTGCGCAGTGAAAACTATCCCTACAATGCTCGTTCCGGCCTGTGCCGCATTTATAAAGAGGCTGCGGTTTCGCTGCCGTCGTGGTGGGCCACTGTGGATTTGAACCACAGACCTCGCCCTTATCAGGGGCGCGCTCTAACCAAGCTGAGCTAGTGGCCCGCAGAATACGCTGTAAAGCCAGTCTCTTGTTTATTGTACCACCCTTGGCTTGGCCTGCACGTCGCCAATTCAGTGGCAGGCAAATCGCATTTCTCACAGGGGGAATATAGCGCAGCAAACGCCGGTATGCAACTTTGCCAAGCGGCTGTATGGTGGACAAATCGACGCCATGAGTCCGGCCGTGTATCGGTGAGTCAGCTATCGAATTTCGCGCACAGAGTGGTCAGGCAAGTGGGACCAAGTCTGCGGGCAGGTGCAGATTGTCACTCGGCTGAGACATGACTAGACGCACATTCGGCACTTCGACCGGTAGGTTTGGAGGGAGGGTAAAGGAGTGGAGTGAGGTACAGAAAGATCCCTCAGTGGGGAGAGGGATCGTTGTTTTAGGGGATATAGAGCGATGGAAAAGGAGGCTGGCTTAGCAGGTGGAGGGTGATGAAGGGGGTGTTGGGAAGGAGAGAAAGGGGAAATAAGAAAAGGGATAGGTGGTAGGTGGGTAAAAGAACCCTAGAAAGGAGGTGATCCAGCCGCAGCTTCCGCTACGGCTACCTTGTTACGACTTCACCCCCATCATCAGCCCCACCCTCACGACGTGCATCCCTTGCGGGTTTGCGGAGGCCGCTTCAGGTGTTGCCAACTTTGGTGGTGTGACGGGCGGTGTGTACAAGGCCCGAGAACGTATTCACCGCGGTATGCTGACCCACGGTTACTAGCAACTCCGACATTCAGAGAGGCGAGTTTCAGCCTCTCATCCGTACTACCGGACGGTTTTAAGGGATCCGCTCACGCTCGCGCGCTTGCATCCCGTTGTACCGCCCATTGTAGCGTGTGTGTAGCCCAGGACAATAAAGGCCATGCGGACTTGACGTCATCCCCACCTTCCTCCGCGTTGCTCGCGGCAGTCCGACTAGAGATATAACTAGTCGCAGGGGTTGCGCTCGTTGCGGGACTTAACCCAACACCTCACGGCACGAGCTGACGACAGCCATGCAGCACCGGTGGACGCTCTACACGGTTTCCCGTGCAGTCCCTCGCCTTTCGGTTTGGTACCACGTCCATGTCAAATCCTGGTAAGGTTTTTCGCGTAGCCTCGAATTGAACCACACGCTCCGCTGCTTGTGCGGGCCCCCGTCAATTCCTTTGAGTTTCAGCCTTGCGGCCGTACTCCCCAGGCGGGGTGCTTAGCGGGTTACCTTGGGCACTGAGGGCGGAGAAAAGTCCGACCCCAACACCCAGCACCCATCGTTTACGGCGAGGACTACCGGGGTATCTAATCCCGTTCGCTCCCCTCGCTATCGCGCCTGAGCGTCAGAACAGGGCCAGGTCGCCGCCTTCGCCACGGGTGTTCCTGGCGATATCTACGTATTTCACCACTCCACCGCCAGTTCCGCGACCCTCTCCCTGCCTCGAGCGGAGCCGTCCCGCTTGGCATCTCCTGGTTGAGCCAGGAGCTTCCACAAGCGGCTAGCGCCGCCGCCTACGCGCCCTTTACGCCCAGTAAATCCGGATAACGCTTGCCCCCTCCGTATTACCGCGGCTGCTGGCACGGAGTTAGCCGGGGCTTATTCCTTGGGTACCGTCTGTATTCTTCCCCGAGAAAAGGAGTTTACACCGCGAACGGCGTCATCCTCCACGCGGCGTCGCTGCGTCAGGCTTTCGCCCATTGCGCAAGATTCCTTCATGCTAAACCCCGTAGGGCTCTGGACCATGTTTAAGTCCCAGTGTGGCCGACCATCCTCTCAGACCGGCTATCCGTCAGAGCCTTGGTGAGCCGTTACCTCACCAACCAGCTGATAGACCGCAGACCCCTCCTTGTGCGCCCGAAGACTTTCACTTCCAATCCTGCAACTGAAAGCGATATGCGGTATTAGCCCAAGTTTCCCCAGGTTATTCCCCACACGAGGGCAGGTTATCTACGTGTTACGCACCCGCACGCCGCTCGTCACCCCCAGGTGCAAGCACCCGAAGGGACGCGCACGACTCGCATTGATCAAGCACGCCGCCAGCGTTCATCCTGAGCCAGGATCAAACTCTCCATTACAAAGCGATAACAAAACATAATGTACCGCCTCATCCCGAAACGTCAGAGCCTAACTCTCCTACGATAAACACCTTTACCTTCATCACTCTTCACCTGTTAAGGAGCCGCCTGCATAAAAACAGGCAAAGATCATAGTAGCATTCCCAGGCTTTTAATGTCAAGTTCCGTTCAACATCTTCTGTGCCACAGAAGAAGGCTGCTGCTCCCAAAGGGCAGGAATTAGCGCGGAGGCCCGTTCGCACTTCTAGCGTAATATGGTGATCGGCCGATGACCAACAAGGTATCCAAACGGTCGGTACGGCGTTCTCAACGCGGAAACCGAAAACATCCTACCTATGGATAGCAACCTACCAATGCGGTCTTTGAAGTTACGTACGAGCGGTTAAAGCGCGTGTTACAATGAGCGCGCATTGTGGGTAGCTAAAGAGGTAGGGAATTCTGTGAGGATTCTGGTCGCAGGTGGGGCGGGATTTGTCGGTTCGCATCTCTGTGATTACTTGATCGCACAAGGACACTCTGTCACGGCCGTCGATAGCGGCATAACCGGTCGTGCCAAGAATGTTGCTCATCTTGCGGATAGCGACCGCTTCTCTCTGCTCGACCTCGACGTCACCGAGCCAATCGCATGGCAGGGGGAGGCCGTATTTCACCTGGCGAGCCCCGCCAGTCCTGAGGGCTACCTGCAGTACCCCCTTGCGACACTGCGTGTCAATTCTATAGGCACGGAGAATCTGCTTACTTTGGCGCGGGAGAATGGGGCCAAGTTTCTCTTTGCCTCCACATCGGAAGTCTACGGCGATCCTCTCGTTCATCCGCAGCCCGAAACATACTGGGGAAATGTCAATCCGGTTGGACCCCGGGCATGCTATGACGAGGGGAAGCGCTTTGGCGAAGCCTTGACAATGGAATACGTGCGTCAGTACGCGGTAGATGCCCGTATTATTCGCATTTTCAACACCTATGGGCCGCGTAATGACCCACGCGATGGTCGGGTCGTGCCGAACTTCATTGCTCAGGCGCTGACAGGATCGCCGATTTCGATATATGGCGACGGCACTCAGACACGCTCATTCTGTTTCGTGGGCGATCTGGTGCGCGGCATTGCCGCGGCAATGTTCACTGCCAAGACTCAGGGAGAAGTGTTCAACCTTGGCAACCCAGATGAGCGCAGCATCCGTGAATTTGCCGACATGATCGTACGCTTGACCGGCGCCAATGTGCCCATCGTGCATAAACCCTTGCCGGCGGATGATCCCAGGAGGCGGCGTCCCGACATTTCCAAGGCTCGGACGTGGTTGGGCTGGACTCCGGAAATCTCATTGGAGGAGGGCTTGGCAGAGACTATTGCCTACTTTCGTCAGGAACTCGCGACATAACCGTTGCAGTGAAGACGATCATTCCTTGCCGACTCATCGGCACCTTCTGTCGGAGCCGCCACTCTCTGTAACATTCTCCACTGACGTTTGTTACGCGCACTGCTATCTACCAATCCTCTTCATTGGCAAGGCCGCCCCGCATGGGGCGCTTTGCATCTGCCGGCGATAAACACTATCCTTGTTGGGGGATAGACGCATCTAAAGGAGTGTAGCAGGTGAAATTCGTTCGTTATCAAGACGGTTCCCGCCCGGCGTGGGGAATTGTTGAGGGAGATACTGTTACGCCAGTGCTGGGTGATCCATTCACAGGTTGGTCCCGGAGCAATCGGTCCGTCGTTCCGTGGGACTTGCACGTCTTGCCACCGGCATCACCGACGAAAGTGATTTGTGTGGGTTTGAACTATAAGCTCCATGCCGAAGAGAGTGGGATGGAGATTCCTGCGGAACCGATGTTGTTCTTGAAACCGCCGACGGCCGTGATCGGCCATGAAGAAGGAGTGATCTATTCGCACCTCACTGAGCGGCTGGACTATGAGTGTGAGCTAGCGATAGTAATTGGCAAGACGGCGCATCGCGTCTCGGTTGACGATGCACCGGGCGTTGTGGCCGGATACACCTGCGCCAATGACGTCAGCGCGCGCGATCTGCAACGCAGTGACGGGCAGTGGGCGCGCGCTAAAGGAATGGACACCTTTTGCCCATTGGGGCCGGTGCTCGTAAACGATATCAATCCGGTTGGGTTGCGTATCCAGACAAAACTCAACGGTGAGACCAAGCAAGACAGCAATACGGCCGACATGGTGTTCAAGCCGGACTTTATCATTCACTATGTGTCACAGGCATTCACGCTGCTGCCGGGCGACGTTATTATAACGGGTACGCCAAGCGGAATTGGGCCAATGGAGGTTGGCGACCGCGTGGAAGTTCTTATTGATAATATTGGCACGCTCGCTAATCCAATTGTGGCGCCGGAATAGGCTTTTTCTAGCTCATCGGGCGACTGTAGAATCTCTCGAGCCGCGATTGCGGTCGAATCGGATGTTTCATTGCACTACGGCACTCCAAGAGTGCAGGAATGAGTCATCCGGTTCGGCTGCTGTGTTTAAGGTGAGATGCCAAGAGTTCTATTCTGCCGGTGCAAGACTTGCGGCATTTCGAGCAGAATCGTCGCGCTGACCTAGGAGTCTTGCACTGACTCGCCATCTTTCTCTTGATCGACGTCAACGGCGCGTTGGCAAGCCTAGTCCACGATCACAGGAATTCGCTGGTTTATCGCTGCAAAAGCTGAAGTAACCACACAATTGTAGGCGATGAGTTCTACGCCGCAGCGAAGGGCGACCTGTAGGGCTTTGGAAAACTTGGGATCAGTGCGGTGGTTGGCGGCGACGCTGTGCGCATCGTCGCGCTGCACGACGAAGAAGACTACTGCTCGCGCGCCGGACTGACGGAGCTTCGTGAGCTCAGCGACGTGCCTGCATCCGCGTGCTGTAGGTGCATCGGGGAACAGACCAAGGCCGTCTTTCACAAGCGTGACAGACTTTACCTCCATCCAGCAGGCTTCGTTGGAATTCTCCAGAAAGAAATCAAGTCGGCTGCTGCCAACGCGGCATTCCCGTTTCCATGCGGGGTACTTGCTGAAATCTGATAGGCAGCCCTGAACTAGGGATTCCTGGACGAGATGATTCGGTAGCTGCGTATTCAGCGAGACGAGTGTACGGTCCTTCTCGACTAGCCACATTTGGAACTGTGTTTTTCGCTGGGTCCCGGCTTTCGGTTCCAGCCACACGCGAGCGCCAGGTTGCAGCAGTTCACGGAGCCGACCGGGATCGGGCAGATGCGCGGCTACGGGGTCACTTTGGCGTGGAAGTTGCACGAGGCACGTAAACCGATTTGGTCGCGAAACGAACCGTGCTTCTTGCAGAGGGGCAGGAAACTTCAAGTGGACTCGCTAACAAAGCTGCAGAGACGATCAGCCAGGTCGACGAACGCATCTACGTCTTCGAGACGTTGCCACCAGCGATCCGGCAGGTGAGAGAGCCCGTGCGAAGCCCCCGCCAGCGCACCGCAAACTGCACCCGTGGCTTGGCTTGCGCCGCCCAAGTTTATGGCTTCGACCAGCGCGGACTCGGCGGTCTCGGTGCGCAACAGGCATACAATGGCGGCTTCCAAAGCATCGAAGGCCATCGTTGATGGGTGAATGTACGAGGTTGCTTCCAATTGCGATAGACGCTCCAGGACCGGTACAGGCACGTCGTAGTCTTCCATGTGGTCCACGATGAGCTTGAGGGAGTCCTTGATGGTGTTGCCAGCAATGAGCCCGGAGATTATGAGGTTGAGAGTGACGGCTGCCCAGCTCCACATGCGATCATAGTGCGTGAGCCGGGCGCTGCTGTACGTGGCGGCAATATTCTGCTCCGGATGCTGCGCATAGATCAGAGCCAATGGCGCGCAACGGCCTACTACGTGAATGCCTGTTGTCTTCCCGCCGGACTCCCAATACGTGAGTGATGAAGCGTGCTCCCACATCATCCCAGTGGCAACTTTGGCAAGCGCGCGGTTGGTTATGTCCTGGGACAGGACGCCCTGCGAACTGAACGACCATGCAACCAGACGTTGCAGGGCGTCTTCCGGATCGTACTCGCCGCACGCGACGAGACTCTCCGCAAGGCAGCGGGCTTGATTGCCAATCTCACCGGCACAGGCAGTAGCAGGCCCTCGTAGGTCGCGCAAGAGACCGAAGCGAGCACGAATCTCTCGCTGTGACATGCCCTCGGTGGTCGCGCCGAGACACTCTCCTATCGCAAGTCCAACGAGTGTACCGCGAAAGCGGTCGAGTTGGTTCATTATTCCAGTGGTGCTTTGTTTGTCATGTCTCCTAAGGCTCTGTACAGGCTATGCAAGCCGTCTAATTGGGAGAAAAGTGCAAGGTAAACACAATTCCGCGCATGACTTCTTGACACAATTCACACAGAAACGGACTGTCGTCTTCTCTTGCCGTTGCAACCGTCATCAACTCATCAATTGACTGTGCTTCGTACATGATACAAGGCACCGCGCACGTGCGTCCCGGTGTCTTGGCGTCTACAACTGATTCTTTTGACTGGTGCTGTTTCGTAAATTGCAGGCCAATGGGAAGCCCGACGAGGTGACCAAAGTTGTGCATGACTAGACTTCTCAGACACTTGAGACGCAAGTCGCAGTCCGCAATCTGCGAAAGGTGGCGAACAGAGATCACCGTGACCAAGTCAGGCTCGGTGCATGCGAAGACTGAAGGAAAGTCACCATCCGTCTCAGTCATGTCGTTACGTAACTCTGTGTGCAGGAGAGCAAGGTCAAGGTGAGGGTCGACGTGCTGCCACGGTTCAAAGCGCACGATCTCTATGAAAGTCGCGGCGGAAACCTGTCCTGTGTGTTGGTCGAGGCTTGATTCCCAGTACCAACGAAATGAGTGGTATGCTTCCTTGCCCGCGGTACCCTTGAGTATCCAGTTGCCGTAAGGGCGCAGGACTATCGGCGCAAGGCCAATGTCCTGTTCATGGGCGACGCCTTGCAGATAGCGCAGAAAGTCGCGCATGGCGCCAATGGACTCTTTGGCTTCTGCTTCGCTGACACCATCGGACCAAAGGACGGTGATCGGTTTCATGATCGCATGGCCTGTTCGAAAGATCGGATTGCTTGATGGCCGTCCAGCACGCCAAGTTCTAGGTTGAACTCTTGCACCTCGCCTGGATCCAAGTGGCGCAGCCTGCCCTCGCGCCGCTCGACAGCACGCCCGAGCGGCAGGCAGTTACCCGGTTCCAAGCCGACGACGTACTCATCGCTGTTCATCATCTTCCACTCGGTAAAGCACGGGAGCTCACGGGGGTCGTAGCGAACGTACACGCCGATGCCGTCTCGCAGGCCGGGATTCACGATTGCAGCTTGCGCGTTACCCGCGGAGTTCGGTTGCATGGCATGGAAATAAACGCGCTCAGCATAGTCGGGGGATGGGTCCTCGAAACGATCGAACTGTTCACGCCCCACTTGGGCGGCTTCGTCGCGTGGTTCAACGTGTTCCGTAGGCAGGAGAAGCCGAGATTTGCGGTGTACTAACGGAAAACCGATGTTGACGTGATAGAGCAGCATAAACGGGCTAGGCTCTCGTCCTCTGTTCTCCACGCTATCGTGCACAAAGAAGCGCCGCTCGCCTAAGCGCGCAGTGATGCACCGCGTGAGCACCAAAGTGTTGCCAAAAACCGTGCTCTCCGTTAGCCGCCCTTGCACGCGCATCACGTAGTCGTCGCCGTCCCAATCGTTATCTACGAGGACGTTACGGGCGGCGGTATAGGAAATTCGGCCATGGATGCCAAGATCTTCTTCGCGATCCAGGCCCGGCGCACCCAAGTAGGTGAGCCCGCACGTGGTGATGAGTCCACCAAAGAAACCGCGCAGCCACCCGAACCCAGGGGGTTCGAAATAGGCGCTGTGGACGTCGCCCGTGCGAGACCGCCATGCCAGCGGGATGCCGTTATACTCGGCGTGGGTAACATCCAGTCCGCGAGTTGGCGAGACCCATAGGTTCAAGCCCGATCCCGTGCGCATCTCGGCGGCAAGCATAGCGTCTTCCGGCCCCTCTTCCCAGCGAAGGCGCCGCGCACCGCCAAGCTGGTCCATGCTGCCGACGCGGGAGAGAAGCTCTTCACGTGTGTATGATGAATTCCATAGCGATGGCATGCGCTCTAATTTGCCTCCACTGCACTGCGTATGAGCGTTATTTGGGGTGAAGACCTTGGGCTGCCGAAAACAGCTACCACGTCGATACGCCATTGCCCGTCGATTTGTTCTGTGTCCAGCAGATAGTGCTGGGCCGCCGCGATGATGTGCGCAGCTTTGGCCGCAGTCACGGCCGCTTGGGGAGGCCCGAAACTGGTCGTACGCCGGGTCTTTACCTCAACAAACACGATGGCGTCGCCATCACGCGCAACAATGTCCAATTCCCCCGCAGGCGTGCGATAGTTGCGGGTGAGAATTGTGTAGCCCTGTACGGCTAGGTAGCGGGCCGCCTCTTCCTCTCCCCACCGTCCGATGGCCTGGCGCAGCTTGCTCGCTCTCATTGTTCGGCTTTCCACTGCGGGGTCTGCCTTTCGGGAGCGGTTCCTGCCACCGCTGCAATGATTTCACGGTTGGGGTCATGAAGCTTGCGCGTTTCTTCTGCGTCCAGAGTGGAGTTTTGGGCCGCGTGTGTTGGGTGAAGAAGCTGGGATGCGGCGCGCATGACGGGGCGAAAGGAGGTTCGATGAATGGCGCAGGGGCCAACGTGGGACAATGCCAGTTGATGCCTGCGCGTGCCATATCCCTTGTGGTTGGCAAAGTCATAGCAGGGATAGACGTGATCGAAGCGGCGCATCAGCCGGTCGCGATGCACTTTGGCCAGAATTGAGGCCATGGCGACAGAGAGACAGCGCTGGTCGGCCTTGGGGTGGGATTCTACACGCACCGGTGGGTTGCGCAGCGTCACGGCGTCAGTGAGGAGGATATCCGGAGCGCGCTGGAGCTTGGAAATGAGGTCTGCGTAGGCACGCCGGATGGCAAGACGTACGGCGGCGCCTAAGCCGGCACCCGCAATCTCGCGAGATGTCGCGGCACCTAAGCCCCATGCGGCGACGTGCGCCATGACACTGGGTGCGAGCGCCGTGCGCTGCTTCGGACTAAGAAGCTTGGAATCGTCAATGCCATGCAATTCGACTGGCAGCGATTGGTAAAGCTTTGGGGGAACGGCAACCATACCAGCCACAACGGGACCGGCCCAAGCGCCACGACCGACTTCATCCGTACCGGCAATCAACGTAGCACCGCGGTCCAACCAAGACCATTCTATTGCTAGGTTATTCATGCGAACGGATGTACGCATTACACAACAATGCCCGCTGGTATTCACGCTAGCGGGCATTCCTTCCTGTAGGGTGTGTACTATCTGCGTTCCTTGATACGTGCGGCTTTGCCGACACGATCACGGAGATAGTACAGCTTCGCACGTCGTACCCTTCCTCGGCGCACGACACTAACACTCTCGATGCGAGGAGAATGGAGCAAGAATGTCCGTTCTACGCCGATGCCGTGTGTGGTGCGACGTACAGTGAAACTCTCATTTATGCCTGAGGCGCGACGTGAGAGTACCATTCCTTCAAAGGCCTGAGTGCGCTCGCGACCGCTCTCTACAACCTTTACGTTTACGCGCACCGTATCTCCGGGGGAAAACTCAGGCAGGTCGGATTTTAGCTGCGATTCTACAATTTCGTCTATAATTGTTGTCATCTTTGTTTCTCATAGCTTTTCCTACATACACTCTTGCTACAGTAGCACATTAGTCGGTGGATTCGCAATTTGCGGCCGATTCGCGATTTGCCTCCGAGGCTACGAGGCTCCTGTCTGCTTCGCTCAAATCGGCGCTCGCAAGCAGTTCGGGCCGACGCTCGCCCGTGCGCAAGAGCGACTGTTGACGGCGCCACTTCTCGATTACTTGGTGATTGCCTGAGAGCAAGACCTCAGGCACGTGCATCCCTTGATAAGAGGCGGGTCGCGTGTAGTGTGGATACTCCAAGAGTCCCGTGGCGTACGACTCCTCACGGACGGCGGCAAGCCCGCCGCCAAGCACGTCGGGCAGGTGCCGGGCGGTTGCGTCGAGCACCACGAGTGCGGGTAACTCGCCACCGCTTACAACGTAGTTTCCAATGGAGATTTCGTCATCTGCCAGATGGGTCGCTACCCGCTCGTCCACACCCTCATAGCGCCCACAGAGCAAGATGAGGTGCCGAGGGGCCGCCAAGTCTGTGGCGATTTGTTGGGTAAGAAGGCGACCGGAAGGGCTAAGCAGAATGACACGTGAATCCGACGTCTTGAGGTCCGCGACCGCACGGAAGAACGGTTCCGGCTTCATGACCATGCCGGTGCCGCCGCCAAAAGTGTAATCGTCCGTGACCCTGTGCTTGCCCACGGCCCAGTTGCGTAGATTGTGTACGACAACGGTGAGGTGCCCGCCCTGCACGGCGCGGCTGAGCGTGCCATATTCGAGCGGCCCGCGAAAGTAGCCTGGGAAGAGGGTGAGGATGTCTACACGCTGCATGTGCCTTGTTAGCAGTCTTCTTGGGTTGCTGCTGGGTTTCACATTTGGGCCGGTAGCGTTGTGAGTAAACTCATGCAGCCGCCTTGCCCGTTTACTCTAGCGACCGGCCGAAAAGTGACCAGTTATCCTCTTATGCGAACCGACTGGTTCCCATGGTTCATTGTCACCCGGGAGGTAAGTATGGAGCAATGAGAGGGAAGGTTACTCTTGTCTAATTTGGCGCAAGCCAGAAGGGCGCGTCCGGTCGAAATTCAATCGGGCACTAAACCGGGTATGAGGTGAACGACTATGCGTTGCGTTTCCAAATCAATGGTGTGTACTACCTCGGCGATAGCGGGCAGAAGCATTTCTTCAGTCTGATCGCCGCGCACAATATAGACGTCGTTGCTGCCGGTAGTAATGATCTCAGCGACGGTGCCGAGATAGCAGTCATCAACGGTGTAGACTCCCAGTCCCTTTATCTGGTGGTGATGGAAGCTGCCGGCAGGGAGGGGCGGCATATCAGCTTCGGGGAGCGCGATGTACGAGCGGGCAAGCAAGCTAGCAGTGTCACGGAAGTCAATGCCAACGAGCTTCAGCAGCGCGCCTTTTGGTGTAAAGCGCACTCTCTCTACCTCATGCGGGGCATGCGTGTCCCCGATGTACAGACGCCTGAGATTCTGAAAGCGCTCGGGGAAGTCGGTAAGAATATCTACACGAATTTCGCCCCGCACACCGTGGGGGGCCGTCACCCGCCCGATGATGATCCAGCCATCGTACGCGTCGCTCCGCTCTACCGCAGTTGCTACTTTAGCGGCGAACCGTCCATCATTCAGGTTAGATGATGTCAAGGGCGACACGTCGGCTCGATTCTCCAGCCGCCGCGCGCATTACCGTGCGTAACGCCTGCGCAATACGACCGTCTTTGCCAATAACTCGTCCTTTGTCTTCCTCAGCGACGCGTAGTTCGTACACCACAGCCTGGGACCGTACGAGTTCTCGCACCTGAACGGCGTCGACGTTGCGGACCAAGCCGTAGGCGACGAACTCGATGAGGCCAGTCAAGGCCGGGACCGTGCCGCTGTCCCCGCGATAGTCGCGGCCACCGCCGCCCCACTGCCGCGGGCCCCGACGCCCACCGTCACGAGGTCTGCCGGACTGCCTTTGATACATCCTCAAGTCTCCAATCCGGCAATCTTGAGCAGCTTCCGCACGCGGTCTGAGGGCTGTGCGCCTTGCTGCAACCACTTTTGCGCCCGCTCCGTATCGATCTCGACGGTAGAAGGCTCGGTCTGAGGGTTGTAATGCCCCAGCAATTCTACGTGACGCCCATTGCGCGCCACCCTGGCGTCAGCTACGACAACCCGATAATGGGGCTGCTTTTTCTTACCAATTCGAACAAGACGGATCCTAAGCAAAGCGCTTTTCCTCCTTCACCGAATGTTTTGTCACGTTGGTTCCTCAATTGCACGCCCTTGCATGCTCTAGTTGCCAATTCTGTTGGACCTGGCCATCAATCCTCAGATGCCCGCAGCTCTACCGCCCGCCACAATCTGTCTACGGACAGATAGCCATAGCCAAAGGCACGTGGGAATACTGTCTAGCTATCCTTATAATCTTCACGTGGCGGCGAAAAGATGTCCAGGACAACGGTAGGCTCGTCAGCAGTGGCGGCATGCGGCGTATTGCCGGGTATCACATACGTCTCTCCCGGCTTGAGTATCAACAACTCCTCGCCAATGGTCAGCTTCAGGGTGCCTTCCAGCACATACCCGGTCTGTTCATTTGGGTGATTGTGCAAGGGTACGTCGCCGCCGGGAGCAAAGATGATCTGGCAAATCATGGCCTTATCGCCATATGCCAGTGTCTTGCGGTGAACACCCGCAAACATTTCTACCGGATCTACATAGGCTGCATTTGCACGCATTGACTCGCTTGCTCCAGCAATCAACACATTCAGGACATACAAAACTTGCGCCCCATAATTGGCGGTCTGCTTAATCCTATCAAAAGCGCTTTCTAACGACAAGTGACGTTGTCATTTCATAGGCTCAGTGCTACGATGAGAGTGTCTATTCGTCCGCTATTCAGCCTGTCCGACGCGAGGTCAGATTTGCTTGCCCAGCTAGGAAACCCGGCGGTATTTCTCGGTCTGCTCCTTGCGCTCGTGGTTGGTATCTCCGTGCATGAGTTTAGTCATGCTTGGATGGCTAACCGGCTTGGCGATCCTACTGCTAGTTCTCAGGGAAGGCTGACGCTGAATCCTCTCTCCCATCTAGACCTGATGGGAACCATTATGATCCTCCTTATCGGCTTTGGCTGGGGAAAGCCAGTGCCCTACAATCCGGCCAACCTACGCAACGGCCCTATTTCAGGAGGAGCCATGGTGGCTGCCGCAGGCCCGGCGGCCAACCTCGTTGTCGCGGCCGCGATTGGCTTCCTCATCCGGAACCTGATCTCCTCACTCGATGCCACTACTGGCAGCACCACAGTGGCAATAATAACGATGCTGGCCATCGTCGTGCAGATCAATGTCGCTCTGGCCGTATTCAACATTATCCCGATCCCGCCCTTAGATGGATACCGCATACTTCTGCGCTTCTTGCCACGGCACGTAGTACCTTCCATTTCGAGGTTTGAGCTGCAAGGTCCCTTTATCTTGCTCATTATCGTCCTCTTGGACCAATGGTTCCTGCGGATTGGGATTTTTCAAGCAATCCTCGGCCCTCCGGTCACTTTCTTTATGCGCCTCTTCTTGGGTTCATGATATGGGGTCCCCATTACCCTCCGTTCGCCTGGCCATCTTTGAAGGGCCCCTGGACGTTTTGTTACGGCTCATCCAGGAACAGAAACTGGACATAACGGAACTGTCTCTCGTAATGGTTACGAAGCAGTTCCTCGAGTACGTGCACAGCATGAAGGATCAGGACGGGCCGCTGCTCGCGGCGTTCCTTCGCGTGGCAGCCCAACTCATGCTAGGAAAGTCCCAGGCCCTGTTACACGAGCCTCAGGACACACTGGAAGAGACAGAGGAGTCCCTAGAGGACCAATTGCGCGGTTATGAGCGGTTCAAGCGGTTGATGAAGACGGTTGCCGCCTGGCAGGAGGAGTGCGACGTCGCATACCAGCGCACTGCGGCTGCACCGCTGCCGCTGCCGCTACTGCAGTCAGAGCTTGTACATTATGCGACTGATGACCTCGTGAGTGCGCTTGCCGCAATGCTGGAGGAGAAGGAAGACGAGCTACCGGCTGTGGCGCGGCGTACGGTGCACATCGAGACGTACGTTAATCGTATCGGGACTCTCCTTGTGCTTCACGGCCAAACCGGATTCCGCGAGCTCATTGAACCCGCGGAGTCTTTGGAGGAAATCGTGGTGGCGTTCTTGGCTGTGCTGGAGTTTCTGCAATTGCGCAGGGCTACGGTACGACAGACCGAACTCTACGCGGATATCCTTATCCTGCCGATAGACGCTGGGCAGGCAGATGGTCTTGTGGGGGGCCCGATCGCTCGGCCGACTCGCGACACTGCCGACGGTGTTCCCAATCTGGGAAGGTAAACATATGCCGTTGCCACTTGCCGCTCTGCTTGAGGGGCTCTTGTTTGCCGCTGAGCGGCCGCTGACCGTCCAGGAGTTAGCGCGGATTGCGGGTGAACCTACGCGGACCGTGGCAGCGGCACTAAGAGAACTCAAGATTGCCTGGCATGACCGGGGGATTCTGTTGCAGGAGCAGAACGACGCTTTCTTACTCGTCTCGCATCCAGACGTGGCGCCGTATATTCGCACGCTGCTCGGTATGCACCGTAGGGAGCGGCTCTCTCGCGCAGCCCTGGAAACCCTCGCCGTGATTGCCTACTATCAGCCGGTAACGCGTGCAGAAATTGAACGTATTCGAGGGGTAAACTCGGACCACACGTTGGCTGCGTTGCTCCGTCGCGAGTTGGTAGTTGCGGGCGAGAGACGCCCTACACCGGGCAGACCGATTGAGTACAGTACTACGTTCGAGTTCCTAAAGTACTTCGGTCTTCCCAGCTTGGAGGACTTACCGGAACGGGAGCGATTCCTACTTGAACTGGCAGAGCCAAGCGATGGAGAGGCCGCTCCGGCGTCGCGGTCAATGGAGTCCTAGCGCTTCGTGTACTGAGGCGCCTTGCGTGCGCGTTTAAGACCGTACTTCTTGCGCTCCTTGACACGGGCGTCGCGCGTGAGCATCCCGGACTTGCGCAACGAGAGGCGATACTGGTCATTCGCGTTGACTAGCGCTCGCGCCACTCCGTGTCGAATCGCTTCGGCCTGTCCGCTGATGCCGCCGCCGATCACTTTTACCGACACACGAAAGCTGGCGCCAACCAGGTCAAGTGGTTCCTGCACGACGTTTTGGTGCAAGATGCGCGGAAAATAGTCCTCGAACGGCCGGCCGTTTACTACGATACCGCGTTCGCCGCCATAGAGACGGATACGAGCCACGGCCTCCTTGCGCCGCCCCACTCCTACGTAGTACGGGGCGTTACCATCACTACTCATCGGCATTTGCTCCTGTCATGCTCACGAGAAATGGCTCAGGCTGTTGGGCATCGTGCGGATGGTCGGGCCCGCCATAGACTTTCAGCTTCCTAAACATAGCACGCCCCAAGCGGTTGTGGGGGAGCATTCCCCGCACAGCATGCTCAATGACTCGATGTGGGCGCCGCTCCAACTGGTCTTCCAAGAGGATCGCAGTGAGGCCGCCGGGATAACCGGTATGACGGTAGTACGTCTTCTGCTCGCGTTTGCGGCCGGTGACAGCGACTTTGGCAGCGTTGACCACAATTACGTAGTCTCCGGTGTCAATATTTGGAGCGTACTGGGGCTTGTGCTTGCCCCGCAGCACGTGCGCAATGCGTGTCGCGAGTCTGCCGAGGGTTTTTCCCGTGGCATCAACCACATACCAACGATGCTCTATGTCATCGGGTCGTGTCACGGGGGTTACCGAGGTCTTCATGTCTGTTGGTCCTCTTTTGTCCTCTTTGGGGCGAACGTATCCGGGTAAGTTACCCGGATCAAGAAAAGCCCTTTGGCGGGAGTTGTGGGCCCTGCCAGTGCCTTGTTTCCAGCGGCCAGTACTTGTTCCATGTGTTCAGTCGGCTTTCGCCCTTCTCCGATTTCCAACGCAGTCCCAACAATTCGCCGCATCATGTGGCGTATGAACGCATTTGCTTCCACCTTGATACGCACCGTATCTCCACTTCGGCGGCACGTAGCATACGTTACGTTTCGTACGGTGCTAGCGCCTGGTTCTTCTCCCCCGGCAAAGGCCCGAAAATCATGCGTTCCGACCAGACTTTGCATAGCCGCATGCATCGCTTCGGTGTCCAGCAGTCTACTTCGATGAAGGGCGAAGCGATGCCGGATTGGAGACCGGGTTGGATTGTTCAAGATGTCGTATCGGTAACACCTGCTTGTTGCGCTGTACCGGGCATGAAATCCCGGTTCTGCATGTTCCAACTCGGCCACGGCAATTGTATCCGGCAAGACCGCGTTCAGTGCTCGTTCAAGGGCAGCGGGCGGATTTTGCCAACCCGATAGAAAATGTATGACCTGCCCGGTGGCGTGTACGCCTGCATCCGTTCGACCTGCAGCCACCACACGAGTTGGCTGCTGCGTAATGCGCTCGATTGCCTTCTCCAGCTCCTCCTGTACAGTTGGCTTGCCAACCTGCACCTGAAACCCATTGTATGGTGTGCCGTCGTACGCCACACGGCAGCGGAACGTATCGGTGTCACTTGCCGCTAAACGAGCGCCTATTCTGTTTTCCTTCTTGCATGCCCTTTCGTTCGCCGCTTGCCTATTCTACATGATAAGAGTGCGCATGGGGCTTACTTTGGCCCTAATTTAGGAATGTTACTCTACCAATTTAACCATCATTATAGGCGCGCCATCGCCCCGTCGCGTGCCAAGCCGCAAGGTACGCGTATACCCGCCCGACCTGTCAGCATAGCGTGGCCCAAGTTCATCAAAGAGATGATGCACAGCCTTTTGATGCGGGAGACGCGAGAGCGCTAGTCGCCGGGCATGCAAATCGCCACGCTTAGCGAGCGTGATCAGCCGCTCCACGCGCGAGCGCACCTCTTTGGCGCGTGCCGTCGTAGTGTGCACCTCGCCGTTCAGGACAAGCGTGCTGAGCAAGTTTCGGCAAAGTGCTTCCCGCTTGCCCTTATCCCGGTTTAGCCTTCGAACGTAAACTCTCTTTCTCACACGGGCACCTCCTCTACTTCCTCGGCACCGCCTGTACCATTAGATTCCGTTAGAAAGAGGTCACTCTGTGCCAGTCTTTCTTTGACCTCGGACAGAGTTTTTGCGCCCAGCCCCTGAATTTTCAAGAGGTTATCTTCATCCATAGCGAGCAGTTGCTCTACGGTACTTATGCCGCCACGCCGCAGCGCGTTGTAGGCGCGGTTCTGCAATTGCAGGGATTCAAGTGGCGTCGACGTAATCGGATCCGGGCGGGCGATCCCTACTTCGATTCGTTGCGCGAGGGGATGGAAGTCGCGGATAAGCGAGAAATAGTCGCATAGTATCTGCCCGCTCTGGCCCAGCGCCGTTTCCGGAGTGAGCGTGCCATCAGTCCACACGCGGAGGATGAGTGCGTCCAGGTCAGTCACCTGACCGACGCGGGCGTGTTCCACGCGGTACTCTACGCGCCGGATTGGCGTGAAGATTGCGTCTACGGGCACTATACCGATTGGCGTATCTTCCTGTGTGTCGGAAAGCGTAAAGCCGATACCCTGTTCTACCGTCAAACTCATTTCCAGTTCGGCACTATCAGAATCAAGTGTCGCAATCAGCTGATCAGGATTGACAATACTGACCTCAGGCGGACACTGGATATCCGAGGCAGTTACAATGCCTTCGCGGTTGACGGATATGTTGAGCTCGATCGGATTATCGGCCGAGGATGTCAATCGAATGCGCTTGATGTTTAATATGATCTGTGTGACATCTTCAGTCACACCGGGAATATCAGCGAACTCGTGGAGGACCCCCGTAATTCGGATGGACGAGATAGCAGCGCCGGGAAGCGATGAAAGGAGCACCCGTCGCATAGCATTGCCTAACGTGTGGCCATACCCACGTTTTAGCGGCTCAATGCGGAAATGGCCGTAATTCTCTTCACTTTCAATGATTCTGACTTCAGGTTGAACTTCCTGCAGTTCCAATGGGAATTACCTCCCAATACACAGATATGCTCGTGACTTTGCGTCGTGCGGCCCAAAGTGCCGGCGCCACTAGAATGGTGCGGTCAACCTACCGCCGAGAGTAATACTCAACGATCAATTGCTCGTTGAGGTCAGCGTCGATCTCTTGGCGTGTCGGCAAGGAAAGCACTTTACCTTCTAGCTTTTCGCGGTCAAGGGAGAGCCAATTCGGCACTGCTACCGAATTCAGCCGTTCCGCGGCGATTTTGAAGTATTCGTTGTTACGGCTATTTGAATTGACGCCGATCACGTCCCCTTCCCCAATGAGAGCCGAAGGAATATCGCACTTGCGGCCATTGAGTGCAAAGTGACCGTGGCGCACAATCTGTCGCGCAGCAGCGCGTGACGAAGCGAAACCAAGACGATAGACTACATTGTCAAGCCGACTCTCGAGCAGTTGGAGGAGGGTAGACCCCGTCACACCAGGGCGTGACGTGGCAAGCTCGAAATACTTGCGAAACTGGCGCTCGAATATGCCATACATGCGCCGTGCTTTTTGCTTTTCCCGCAAGCGCACGCCGTAGTCTGACAGCCGGCGTCGCATTGCACCGTGCATACCCGGGGGATTCCTTCGTTTCTCAACCGGGCACTTTGGTGTGAAGCATTTGTCGCCTTTTAGGAACAGCTTTTGCCCTTCCCGGCGGCACAGCCGACACACGGGGCCAACATATCGTGCCATATCCTCTCCTCAGAACTCCTGTAGTTACTACACGCGCCTGCGCCGGGGCGGACGTGGGCCGTTGTGCGGAATGGGTGTTACGTCGGTAATGCTCATTACCTGCAATCCACCCGCTTGGAGCGATCGGATCGCAGACTCCCGTCCAGACCCCGGTCCCCTTAGGGAGACTTCCACTTGCCCCATGCCAAAGTCGGCCGCCTTGCGCGCTACGGTTTCCGCCGCAACCTGGGCGGCATACGGTGTGCCTTTGCGGGACCCTTTGAAGCCCGCCGATCCTGAGCTTGCCCAGCAAAGGGTGTTCCCGTTCATATCGGTGATTGTAATGAGCGTGTTGTTGAACGTTGATTGAATGAACGCCTTGCCGCGTGCTACGGTGCGTCTTTCGCGCCTGCGTGGACGTGAGCGTGTTTCCGGCATTACCTATACCCCTACGTAAGCTACTTTTTCATGACTGCCCGCTTGCGGCCGGCGACAGTCTTTGGCCGACCTTTGCGTGTCCGGGCATTCGTCCGTGTACGTTGACCGTGCGCTGGCAGGCCCCGACGATGGCGCATGCCGCGGTAACAGCCAATCTCAATGAGCCGCCCGATGTTCTGCTGCACTTCGCGGCGGAGGTCACCTTCCACAATGTGGTTGGCGGTTATGACCTCACGAATGCGGTTAACCTCATCTTCCGTGAGGTCCTGCACCTTAGTGTCCGGCATTACTTGGGCCCTCTCCAGAATCCTGTGCGACGTCGTACGCCCGATGCCGTAGATGTACGTAAGCCCCACCCAGATGTGCTTCTCTCGCGGAAGGTCTACACCCACAATTCGTGCCATGCTGCTCCTCCTGTGAACGATGCCCGGCCCACTTCGATTTGCAGTATTCCGATTAACCCTGTCGCTGTTTATGGCGAGGATTCGTGCAAATGATACGCACAACCCTTTTCCGTCGAATCACCTTGCACTGCTCACAGCGCCGCTTTACTGACGCTTGCACCTTCATGTGATCTACCTCCTCCCTCGCCAAGTAATCCTGCCACGGGTGAGGTCGTACGGTGAAAGCTCCACCGTGACGCGATCGCCCGCGCCTACCCGAATAAAGTTGAGCCTTAACTTGCCGGAGAGATGTGCTGTCACTTCATGTCCGTTGTCTAATTCGACACGAAAGACTGCGTTGGGAAGGACATCTTGCACCACGCCCTCAATTTCTATCGTGTCTTTCTTCTTTGGCACCGCGTTCTCCGTCTACGCAACTCTAGTTAGAATTTCCGGTCCGTCATTTGTAATGACGATAGTATGCTCGTAATGGGCGGAGATACTTCCATCCACGGTCACAGCGGTCCACCCGTCGTCGAGCACCTTAACACGCCAATCCCCGACAGACACCATTGGCTCGATGGCAATGGTCATGCCGGGCAGTAATTTGACCCCTGCACCTGCCTCACCAAAGTTTGGCACTTGCGGGGCCTCGTGCATTACTTTTCCGATGCCATGTCCAACAAAGTCTCGTATTACGGCAAATCCTTGAGCCTCCACCCACGATTGAATGGCGAACCCGATGTCCCCAAGGTGATTGTCTGGCACAGCTGCCGCAATACCGCGACGCAGTGCCTCTCTCGTTGCGGCCATCACGCGTTCCGCTTGTGCGTTCGTTCGACCGACCGCGTGCGTGACCGCTGCATCGCCGTGCCACCCCTTGTAGATGGCGCCTACGTCGATACTTAGAATGTCACCTTCTATCAAGCGGTACCCGCTTGGTATACCGTGCACTATTTGCTCATTGACCGAGGCACAAATCGTACAAGGGTAACCATGATACCCCTTGAAAGACGGCACAGCCCCGCGCTTCTTTATCTCGGCCTCTGCCAGTGCATCCAACTCTGCCGTTGTCGCACCAGGCACAATATGCTCGCCGAGGAGCGCAAGGACTTCTGCTACTATCGTACCCGCTTGGCGCATGAAACGCAACTGCCGTGGTGTCTTAAGCTGTATCGCTTGCGTCATCTGCACCCGCTAAACAATCTGCTTGCTGCTATTGTCAATGCTCGCAACCTCGCTCAATACGCTCTCTATATTCGCCGTTACTTCCCCGATAGACCCACTCCCGTCTACACCTCGCAAGAGATGTCTCCCAGCATAGAACGCAAGCAGCGGCTTGGTCCGGTCGTGGTACGTGTCAATCCGCTTGCGTACAGTTTCAGGACGGTCATCAACACGCTGACGGAGGGGAAGGCCGTCAACATCGCAGCGGCAGGCAACTCTAGGTGCATTCTTGACCGTGTGATATGTATGCCCTTCCGGACATATGCGTCGGCCTTGGGCCCTCTCTACGATCTGGTCCGTGTCGCTGTTAAGCACAATGGCCACATCGATCTGCTGACAGATTTCTGCGAGTGTTGAGTCAAGCGCTTCAGCTTGCGCTACGGTCCGGGGAAAGCCGTCCAGCACCATTCCTTTCCGGGAGTCGAAGTTTGTCAGTTCTTCTCTGACCATCGCAATGACGAGGCGATCAGGTACATATTCGCCCTTGTCATAATAAACTTTCGCCTGTAGGCCGAGCGCTGTTTCCTTCTGCATGTGTTGCCGAAAGAGCTCACCGGTGGAGATGTGCCGCAAGCCGAGATTTTCGGCAAGGGCAAGCGCTTGCGTGCCTTTGCCCGCACCCGGAGGCCCAAGCAGAATTAGGTTTTGCGTCTGCGACGAAGTCGGCGTCTTTGACGAAGTTAATTTCGGCACTAGCGCAAGAATCCTTCATATTGACGCATGAGCAACTGAGCCTCGAGGTTCTTCATGGTATCTTGAACTACGCCCACGACGATGAGCATTCCTGTACTGCTAAGCATGAGAGCCTGCACGCCGGTAAGACCCTGAATGAGGAAGGGTGAAACCGCGATGAGGCCGAGAAAGAACGCACCGGCGAGAGTTATCCGAAAGATGACGCTATTGAGATATTGGGCCGTCGGCCTGCCGGGCCGTATGCCCGGAATGAAGCCTCCGTTCTTCTGAAGAACCTCTGGGATGTTCTGTTGCTGAAAGATAATGGCGGTGTAGAAGAATGTAAAGGCAACGACAAGTAAGAAATACAGCGTCCAGTAGAGTGGGGCTTGTGGGTCGAAGGCACGGATGATAAAGGTTGCAATGTTTCGAATCCAGCCGGCGTTTGCCCCTTGGAAGTAGCTGGCTACCGTGCTGGGAAAGATCAGGAAGGAGATGGCAAAGATTAAGGGAATCATCCCCGCGGAGTTGATCTTGAGCGGAATGTGGGTTGTCTGCCCACCATATTGGCGCCGGCCGTGCATACGCTTTGCATAGTGTACGGGGATCCGCCGTTGCGCTTCGTACATCACCACGATTCCGACAACAATTAGGATGGCAAGGGCACCAATGATGAAAAGACTAAGAGTAGCTGTACCGCCGGTCTGACCGAATACGGCTTGCCCTATGGTGGTGGGCAACCGCGCAACAATTCCGGCAAAGATGATGAGCGAAATACCTTGACCGATGCCGTTCTCCGTAATGAGTTCGCCGAGCCAAACGAGAAACATGGTACCTGCGGTCATGCTGATGATAAGCGCGAGGCTGTTAAGGAAAGTCGGACCGTTGAAGAGATTGAATCCGCGAATGACGCCCATTTGCGTGAAGATCGTTGCCTGTCCGAATGAGGAAAGGACGGCCAACGGCACTGTTCCAATGCGCATGTACTGATTCATGCGGGCCCTTCCGCTTTCACCCCCTTCCCGCGACAGTGCTTGCAATTGCGGAATGACCGGAGTCATGAGCTGCACAATAATGGTCGCGGTGATGTACGGGTACACGCCCATGGCAACGATGGAGAAGTTTGCCAGAGCGCCACCAGAGAACATGTCGAGCAGACCGAGGAACTGCTGCTGTCGGAAGAGTTCCCGGAGGGCTTCACGGTCGACACCAGGCACGGGGACGTGCGCAGCGAAGCGAAAGACAGTGAGCAAGCCCAACGTAAACAGGAGCTTGCGCCGAATATCGGGAAGCTTGAATGCGTTGTAAGCGGCCTGTATCAGCGACGGTGATTTTTGTGAAGGGGTTGATACAGCCACGCGGCGCTACCCTTCCGTCACAGAGCCGCCAGCCGCCTCAATCTTAGCGCGTGCGGCCTGCGAAAACTTGGGCGCCTGCACGGTAAGTTGATGGGTAATCTCGCCGTCGCCAAGTATCTTGATTTGCGTGGAGCGGGCAAGGCCTCGCGCCACTATGTCTTCCGGAGTGATGGTGGCACCGGCCTCGAAGACACGTTCGAGGTCACCGACATTAACCGGTTGGTAAACAACGCGAAATCGGGCATTGCTGAATCCGCGACGGTGGGGCAAACGCCTGACAAAGGGTGTCTGCCCGCCCTCGAACCACGCGGGGACGCCTGCATTGGCGCGCGACTTCTGGCCCTTCGTGCCGCGCCCGGCCGTCTTGTGTCCACGTCCGCCATGACCGCGGGCGACGCGCTTACGCCGTCGATTAGCGCCTGCCGGCGAGCGGAGCGCATGTTTTTCCATGCGAGTCTCGTCCTATTCTATTACCTTGACGTCTACGAGGTTTCCTCGACGTCCACGAGATGAGCGACTTTCTTGATCATCCCGCGCACCGCCGGGGTTCCGTCATGCTCTACCGTTTGTTCTCGTTTACTTAGCCCCAAGGCTGTAACTGTCTGCTTTTGATCTTTCGAAAAGCCGATAGGGCTTTTGCGCAACGTGACGCGCAGTTTAGCTGCCATTTTCTTCGTCCTCTTCTACGGCCTGTTCCACCGCGACGGCTGCAGTGGCCGAAGTAGCAATCTCCTCCGCTGGCCGCCGTCGGGTAGACTTGCGCCTGCCAAGCCGTGAATATGCCTGATCCGGACTCTGCAGTCGTTCGAGCGCCGTCATTGTTGCCTTCACTACATTGATCGCATTGTTGGAACCGAGCGACTTAGTGAGAATGTCATGTACGCCCGCCGACTCTACGACAGCGCGCACCGGTCCTCCGGCAATCACGCCGGTACCCGGCGCCGCAGGCTTGAGCATGACTCGTGCGGCTCCAAATTTCGCAGTGATGTCATGGGGGATGGTGGTACCTGCAAGAGGCACACGCACGAGCGCTTTGCGCGCCTTCTCTCCGCCTTTGCGGATCGCTTCCGCTACTTCGCGCGCTTTGCCAATGCCGATTCCAACGTGCCCGGCGCCGTCGCCAACCACGACCACGGCGTTGAAGCTAAAGGTGCGTCCGCCACGCACAACCTTTGCGACTCGGTTGACGTTTACTAGAGTTTCTTCAAGATTCAACGACGCTGGATCGATGGAAACGCTCTCTGGCATAGTATTCTTTGCCTCGCTCAATTAGAACTTTAGTCCTGCTTCTCGGGCCGCTTCCGCAAGGGCACGTACCCGACCATGGTAACGATACCCTCCACGATCAAAGACTACCGATTCTATGCCTTTATCCCGTGCTCGTTCAGCCACTACGCGGCCAACCTCAGCGGCTTGCGCTTGCTTTGCTTGTTTCGCTTCAAGCGCCTCTCGCACCGCTGGATCAAGCGTTGAAGCTGCAGCAACTGTGTGATGGGTCGTATCGTCGATCACCTGGGCATAGATGTGCTGGTTACTGCGAAAAACATTAAGACGTGGACGATCTGCCACGCCGCTTATCTTGGCGCGAATCCTGCGTTGCCGTCGCGCCCGCGCGCCCAGCGTTTTTCTTCCTCGCATCAACCGCATAGCACAATCCTACTCAAATGTACTTTCAAAACGTACCTAATTCTCTCAATTGTCTTATTTGGCTACCGCTATATGCCTGTACCTACCTTACCGGCTTTCCAGCCTTGCGGCGTACATACTCACCGCGATAGCGAATGCCTTTCCCGAGATAGACTTCTACGGGCCGCGCAGCGCGGATGTCTGCTGCAACCTGCCCCACCAGTCTCTTGTCAATGCCGTTGATGTGAATTGTGGTAGGGTTCTCGACCTCAAGGCTTATACCTTGCGGCGGCGAATATTCATCTGGGTGCGAGTGGCCAAGTTGCATTACCAGTTTGCTGCCAGCGAGTTGGGCGCGGTACCCGGTGCCATGCAATTCAAGCGTCTTCCTATATCCCTGCGTGACACCTTGCACCATATTCGCGATCAGAGAGCGAACAAGACCGTGCAGTGCGCGAGCCTCGCGGCTTTCCGTCGACCGCTCGACAAGGACCGAGCCATCATCAACCGTCACGTTGATAGATAACGCAGCCTGTAGCTGCAACTCGCCTTTAGGCCCCTTCACGTGAACGTCGGAAGCTCGCACGTTCACGTCAACGCCGCTTGGTATGGGGATTGGTTGTTTGCCAACACGAGACATTTAGTTTTGCCTTACCAGACGTAACAGAGGACTTCCCCACCTACCTTGCGCTGCCAGGCTTCTCGCCCGGTCATTACGCCTGTGGAAGTAGATAGAATGACGGTCCCGATGCCGCCCATTACACGTGGGATTTCATCTTTACCTGCGTATACGCGGAGGCCGGGCTTGCTTACGCGCCGTAAGCCAAGAAGCACAGGCGCACGTTCATCGGTATACTTGAGACTCACCTTTAGCATGGCCTGTGGATTTTGTTGGTCCACAACCTCAAACTGACCTATATACCCTTCCCTTTCAAGGATGGTAAGGATAGCGGTCTTCATCTTGGATGCCGGAATGGTAACGTGGGTATGGCGCGCCTGAATGGCGTTGCGGATCCGCGTCAGCATGTCGGCAATGGGATCGGTCATGGTCATGGTACGGTTTCTCTCGCCTGTGTATTACCAGCTTGACTTCGTGACACCAGGGAGCAAGCCTTGTAGTGCAGCTCCCCGAAAGCAGATGCGACAGAGCCCGAATTTACGCATGTAGGCTCGGGGACGACCGCACTGATAACAGCGGTTGCGAAACTTAACGGGATATTTCATACGGCCTTGTTCCAGCAACTTTCGCTGTTTGCGCCACTTGGCAATCTTGGACTGCTTCGCCACGGGATTGCGTCTCCTAGCTCGCTAATTGGCTGGCTTCCTGGGCTAGCGGCATGCCGAGTGCCCTGAGCAGGAAGCGCGATTCCTCGTCGGTTTGCGCTGATGTCACAATGGTTATTTCCAGCCCGCGGACGCGGTCGACTTTGTCGTAGTTGATCTCCGGGAACACAAGTTGCTCGCGGAGGCCAACCGAGTAGTTCCCGCGGCCGTCGAAAGAGTTGGGCGATACTCCTCGAAAGTCGCGAATGCGCGGAAAGACTACGTTGAAAAGCTTCTCAAGAAAATGGTACATCCTGGTACGACGCAAGGTTACCTTCGCGCCAATTGCTTGGTCTTCCCGGAGCTTGAAGTTAGCAATGCTCTTCTTGGACCGTGTGACTATGGGCTTCTGGCCCGAAATCGTCGTGAGGTCTCCTACGGCATTATCCAGAGCTCGTGCATCTTGCAAGGCTTCACCGAGCCCGATGTTTATCACTACTTTTGTAATCTTCGGCACCTGCATTATGGAGTCATAGTCGAACTCTTTGATCATTGCCGGCCGCACTTCACCTTCGTAAAGCTGCTGTATCTGCGCTTTTTCCGACATGGGTATTCCTTACTCTTGGCCAATGATCTCTTGGCATTGCTTACACAAGCGCCCCTTGCTGCCGTCGTCGAGGATGCGATAGCCAATGCGTGTCGCCCGGTCACAATGCGGGCACACAACCATCAAATTCGATTCTGCTAATGGAGCCGGCATCTCAATAATGCCTCCCGGTTGCATCGGCGGCATTGGACGCTGGTGGCGTTTGACGATATTGACGCCCTCTACCACTACGGCGTTATCCCCATTGATGACCCGCATCACGCGGCCCCGCTTTCCACGGTCCTTGCCTGCGGTAACTTCCACCTGATCTCCGGAGTGAAGTCGCTGCATGATCTAAAGTACCTCCGGCGCCTGGGAGATAATGCGCATGAAGCCCAATTCTCGCAATTCTCTGGCGACGGGGCCAAAGATGCGCGTACCCAGGGGAATGTTTTGCGGGCCCAGGAGCACGGCGGCATTGTCGTCGAAGCGAATGATTGAACCATCGGTGCGCCGATACTCTTTTGCCGTGCGCACGATAAGCGCGCGCACAACTTCGCCTTGTCTCACTTGGCTGAGGGGCACTGCTTCCTTTACGGAAGCCACCACAATACTGCCGACGCCGCCATACTTGCGTCCCGAACCGCCCAGGACGCGGATACACATAATCTCGCGGGCACCGGAGTTATCGGCCACTTTTAGCCTTGACGTTTCTCGGATCATTTCACTGCCTCTGCGAGATTGTCTGCGGGCTCCGACAACGACACCTGTTCGCCTCTTCCAAGCACTTCTACTACCCGCCAGTGCTTGTGTTTAGAGAGAGGCCGTGTTTCCTCTATGAGCACACGATCACCCACGTGGATGTCGTTCTGAGGGCTGTGCGCTAGGTACTTCTTGGTACTGCGCACGGTCTTCTTATACAATGGATGTCGGCGCACACGCATCACAGCAACGACGACAGACTTGTCCATCTTGTCGCTGACTACGATCCCTTTTCGCTGTTTCCGACGGCCGGTTGATCTCGACGCTTCTATCATCTCTTTATCTCTGCTCTCAATTAGCTGGTGATGCCGAGCGCTTTCTCATGCAAGATTGTCTTTATACGCGCAATTTCGCTAAACAGGATGCCGAATCGAGCAGGATTTTCCATTTGCACCGTCGCCTGCTGCGACCGTAAGTTGAAGAGCTCTGCTTGGGCCTCTTCCAGACGCTCCTGCAGGTCTTCCATACTCAGTGCGCGCAATTCCGCTGGTTTCGTCATCCGCTGTGTTCTCGATTCCTACTATATGATCTCTGGTGTGTCCCGTGATAAGAAGCGAGTCTTCACAGACAGCTTATGCGCGGCACGCAACATGGCTTCTTGTGCCACCTCTTCCGGTACCCCGGTTAGTTCAAAGAGGATACGGCCGGGCTTTATGATAGCTACCCACTGTTCTGGCGGACCCTTTCCGCCCCCCATCCGTACTTCAACAGGCT
The DNA here is from genome assembly GCA_965219505.1 of Chloroflexota bacterium. Taxonomy (GTDB): domain Bacteria; phylum Chloroflexota; class UBA11872; order VXOZ01; family VXOZ01; genus VXOZ01. Next base: position 1,174,514 of record OZ244775.1, read on the forward strand.
TCTTGCTTAATCCCTTGTCAGGGAAAATGCGAATCCACATTTGGCCGCCGCGGCGGATGTGGTGCGTTACAGCTCGTCTCGCTGCTTCTATTTGACGATTATCAATCCAGCCACCTTCTAACGATTGAAGGGCGTAGTCGCCAAAAGCGATCGTAGAACCTCGGTATGCTTTTCCGCGGCGGTGGCCGCGATGCATTTTCCGGTGCTTTGTGCGTCTAGGCATCAACATGGTTGGCTTTACTCGCTCGCTTGGTTAGTACTGGCGTTCCGGTCATCTGAAGAGCGCCGCTGCCGGGCACCCTGATCGCCGCTTCCGTCCGATGAGCGATCCGATACGCGCCGCGGGCGTCTCCGCCGTCGTCGTGGGGGCGGCGCTGAGGTCTCTTGCGGTGTGGCTGCTTCCTGCCGAGCATAGAATTCCTCTGGGGTTAAATCCCCGGTATATATCCACACCTTCACACCTAAAATCCCGTAGGTAGTTACTGCTTGCGTAAAGCCGTAGTCTATGTTGGCTCGAAGCGTTTGCAGCGGAACAGTCCCCCGAATTTCCTTTTCGCTCCGTGACATTTCGGCGCCGCCGAGGCGACCGCCAACCATTAGCTTTACCCCGATAGCTCCGGATCGCACCACTCGCTCGGCAGCCATCTTGATCGCTCGGCGGGGCGAAACGCGCCGCACTAACTGTTCGGCCACTGCCTGGGCCACGAGGTACGCATTGGTCTCCGGCTGCCTTATTTCGATAATGTTCGTGCGCACGTTCTTGCCCGTGAGCTCGCGCAGGTCCTTGCGTAACTGCGCCTGGGCGGCTCCGCCGCGCCCAATGACAATGCCGGGTCGCGCTGTATGGATGTCTACCTTAATCGAAGTACCGGCTCGTTCGATATCGACCTGCGAGATACCGGCTCCCATGTTTGAGCGCCTACCGCCCGTGGCTGCTGTTCGTGGCTGGTCGAACTGCGCACGAACCATCCTGCGAATCCTGGTGTCCTCTTCGACAAGCGCCGCATATTCTTTACCGGCATACCACCGGCTGCTCCACGTGCGGTTGAAGCCTAAGCGGAAGCCGACTGGGTGAACTTTACGCCCCACTGCTCAGGTTCTCCTCATTTTGCACTATTACGGTTACATGGCTTGTGCGCCGCCTTAGAAGGCCCCACTGCCCGCGTGACTTGGGATCGATCCGCTTAAATACTGGGCCTTTATCTACGAGTACGTTAGCTACCGTCAATCCAGACGGATCCAAATTGTAAGTATTTTCCGCATTTGCTACGGCGGAGCGCACTACCTTTGCGAGCGTTCGCGCGGTTGGACTTGGCAAGAAACGCAATATTGCCAGAGCTTCCCCTGCAGGCCTGCCTGTCACAGTAGCGGCGACGCGCCTTGCTTTGCGCGGCGACACACGTAGATATTTTGCCGTTGCTCGTACTTGCATCCGTGCTGTCCTCAGCTACTAGCGAATCTGGGTAGCCCGATCTTCGCGCGAATGGCCTCTAAAGTGCCGAGTCGGCGCGAACTCACCCAGTTTGTGTCCTACCATGTTCTCAGTAATGTAGACCGGCACGTGCCGCCTGCCGTCATGTACGGCGATAGTGTGCCCGACCATGTCGGGGAAAATTGTGGACGCTCGCGACCACGTGCGCAACACGCGCTTTTGTCCGCTATCATTCATAGCCTGAATACGTTTCAGCAACTTTGGCTCGATAAAAGGCCCTTTTTTCAGTGATCGCGACATACCGCGAAACTCTCCCTAACGTGAACTTCGACGCCGCAAAATAAACTTGTCCGAAGGTTTGCGCTTGCGCGTGCGCAAGCCGAGCGCGGGCTTCCCCCAAGGAGTCTTCGGCCCCGGCATGCCGATGGGCGCCTTGCCTTCGCCGCCGCCGTGGGGATGGTCCGATGGGTTCATGGCGGAACCACGAACAGTGGGACGACGACCCCGCCAGCGTGCCCGTCCCGCTTTGCCGGTGGTGGTGCTCATATGGTCGACATTGCTTGCCTGACCGACGGTTGCCGTGCACAACAAGTGCACGCGCCGAATTTCTCCTGACGGCATCCTGATGACGGCAAATTCACTTTCTTTAGTCATTAGCTGTACAGAAGACCCGGCACTGCGCGCAAGCTGACCGCCGCGACCGGCTCGTAGTTCCACATTGTACACTGCCGTACCCGCCGGAATACTCCCCAGCGGCAGACTGTTACCGGGACGAATTGGTGCATCCGGCCCCGATACGATGGTGTCGCCGACATTCATCCGTGCCGCGGCAAGCATATAGCGTTTCTCTCCGTCGTGATACGCGATCAGTGCAATACGAGCGCTTCTATTCGGGTCATATTCAATTGCCTTTACAGTGCCAGGAATCCCTATCTTATCACGTTTGAAGTCGATAGTTCTATAGCGCCGCTTGTGGCCGCCGCCGCGATGACGCACAGTTAGCTTCCCGGAAACATTGCGTCCGGCCTTTTGCTTTATGCCTTTGGTAAGTTGCCGTTCCGGCTTCGTCTTGGTGATATCATCGTTTACTACCGCAGTCATGCCGCGCCGGCCGGCGGAGGTGGGCTTATAGGATTTTACTGGCATTGCCTATCCTCCCCTAAACGCCGCTAAAGAGGTCAATGGTCTGACCTTGCTGCAAAGTCACAATCGCCTTGCGCCACCGCGGTGTCCGGTAGCGGTGTCTACCAAACCGCTTCTCCTTGCCTGGGACGTTCACGACATTTACCGCTAACACCGTAACGTCAAATGTCTGTTCAACAGCGCGGCGAACGTCTATCTTGGTGGCGTCAAGCGCCACGGCGAAGAGATACTTACTCTGATCCGATAGCAGCGTGCCCTTCTCGGTAATAAGCGGCCTAATGAGAATTTCCTGAGCAGCTTTCATGTTTGTCCCCAGAGTATTTCGCACGCGGCGACGGCGTCGGTATCGAAGATGAGGTAGTCGAAAACCACCACGTCACGTACGCTCAATGTGTTCGGCGTTGAAATTGCAATGCCAGGCAGATTGCGTATTGAGAGAATGAGTTCTTCCGTAGGCGCCTCCGTCACATAGAGAGCGCTCGAATCAACACTTAGCCCGTCCAGGAAAGAAACTTGGTCCTTGGTGCTTATCTTCTCGTTTCGAAAACCAGTAATGACGAGCAGTCGGCTTAATTGCGCTTTAGATGACAAAGCAGAAAACATAGCCTTACGCCACATCTTCCGTGGCATTGCAAGGTGGTAATCACGTGGGTGCGGGCCAAACGTTACGCCGCCCGTACGCCAGATGGGCGATCGCCGGCTGCCGTGCCGTGCCCGACCTGTGTGCTTTTGACGCCACGGCTTACGCCCGCCTCCCCGCACTTCGCTGCGGGTCTTTGTGCTGGCAGTGCCAAGACGCTGCCCGGCCTCATCGCGAATGACCGCTTGATGCACCAGGGCTTCCTGCGGATCGATTCCGAAGATGTGGCCCGGGAGTGTCGCTCTCCCGGCAGGGGCACCTTGATTATCGAAAACTTCTACGTCCACTGCATTCTACTCACTTGCTTGGGCCGATTCACGAGACTTTACCGCCGGACAAACCGTGACGAGGTTGCCTGGTCCTCCAGGAATCGCGCCCTTGATCAGCAGGATATTCTGCTCTGCTACAATTTGTACGACCTCTAAGTTCTGTACCGTAACGAGGTCTTGTCCCATCCGCCCGGCCATCTTCTTGCCTTTCCACACCCGGCCTGGGGTCGTGCCCATGCCTACGGCACCCGGGGCACGCCAACGATCGGATTGCCCGTGCGTCTTCTGTTGTCCGCTGAAATTGTGCCTGCGCATTACACCGGCGAACCCTTTTCCCTTTGAAATGCCGGAAACATCTACTGTCTGACCTTCGGCAAATAGTTTTACGTCGAGCACTTGCCCAGCCTCATACGCGCTGGGATCTGCAACCCGAAACTCGTGGAAATCGCGCGGTATAGCCGCATCGTCGCCCAAGTGCTTCCCAACGTGGCCGCGGGCAGGGCTCGTAATCCTTTTCAATCTTTCGCCGAAGCCAAGCTGAACAGCATTGTAGCCATCCGCGCCCGCAACAGTCTTGATTTGCACGACCGTACAAGGGCCAGCCTGCACAGCCGTGACCGGCACGGCAGCGCCTTCGTCGTCGAATACTTGTGTCATTCCGATTTTCTTGCCGACCAGACCGATTGACATGCTGAGGATACCCCTACATTGACTTCATTTCAATGTCTACACCTGCCGGCAACTCTAACCGCAGCAGCGCATCCATCGTCTTTGCATTCGGCTCAAGCACGTCTATGAGACGCTTATGAGTGCGTATTTCAAATTGCTCTCGTGAATCCTTGTCGATGAAAGCGGACCGGATGACCGTAAACTTGTTGATCTCGGTTGGCAGCGGAATGGGCCCCGCGATTCTGGCGCCGGTTCCCTGAGCTGCGCTTACGATCTGTCCCGCCGATTGATCGAGGACTTTGTGGTCGAAAGCTTTTAGTCGAATGCGGATGGTCTGTTGCGCCATGGCTACTCCAGGATTTTAGTAACGACGCCGGCGCCGACGGTACGGCCGCCCTCGCGGATAGCGAAGCGGACGCCTTCTTCGAGGGCGACGGGGTTGATGAGGTGGATCGTCATGGTGATATTATCGCCGGGCATAACCATCTCCACACCTTCGGGCAGGGCGATCGCGCCGGTCACGTCGGTAGTCCGCACGTAGTACTGGGGACGATAGCCTGGGAAGAAAGGAGTATGCCGACCACCCTCGTCGCGGCCGAGGACGTAGACTTCGGCCTCGAAGCGGGTGTGAGGCGTAATAGACTTCGGAGCGGCGAGCACCTGGCCGCGTTCGACGTTGTCTTTTTCGATACCGCGCAGCAGGCACCCGACGTTGTCGCCGGCCTCGCCGGAGTCTAAGATTTTACGGAACATTTCGACGCCGGTGACGACGCAGGTTTGGGTATCGCGCTGGATGCCGACAATTTCGACTTCCTCACCGGTCTTGACCTGGCCGCGCTCAATACGGCCGGTGACCACGGTACCGCGGCCCTTGATATTAAACACGTCTTCGATAGGCATCAAGAAGGGCTGGTCGATAGCGCGGGTAGGCGTGGGGATGTACTCGTCGACGGCTGTCATGAGTTCGATAATGGAGGCATAGTCGTCATCGGACGCGTCCTCGCTACCGCTTTCGAGCGCCTGGAGGGCGCTGCCCCGGATGACGGGGATATCGTCACCTGGGAAGTCGTACTTGGAGAGGAGTTCCCGCACCTCGAGTTCGACGAGTTCGAGGAGTTCCTCATCGTCGAGCATGTCGCACTTGTTGAGATAGACGACCATAGCCGGGACTTCGACCTGGCGAGCTAAGAGAACGTGCTCGCGGGTCTGGGGCATGGGGCCGTCGGGAGCGCTGACGACGAGAATAGCGCCATCCATCTGGGCGGCGCCGGTGATCATGTTCTTGATGTAGTCGGCATGACCGGGGCAGTCAACGTGCGCGTAATGGCGGTTATCGGTCTGGTACTCGACGTGAGCGATGGCGATAGTAATGCCGCGCTCGCGTTCTTCGGGAGCGTTATCGATGCTGTCAAAGGGGGAAAAGTCGGCGCCGCCCTGCAACGAAAGCACCTTGGTGATCGCTGCGGTGAGCGTGGTCTTGCCATGATCGATATGGCCGATCGTGCCTATGTTCACGTGCGGCTTCGTTCGTTCAAATCGCTCCTTCGCCATCCTCTTGCTCTCTCCTTCTCTTCATTCCGACAATGAGTTAGTTTCTGCCGGCTCTCGCAACCAATTCGCGGGTACTTTGAACCACTTCTTGGTAGTGCGAGAATTGCATCGAATACGTGCCGCGTCCCTGGGTGCTGGAACGCAAAGTGCTTACGTAACCAAACATCGTTGCAAGTGGCACCTTGGCTTGGACGACCTTGGTCCCAAGCCGCGTCTGAATATCGTCAATACTCCCGCGCCGCGCATTAAGCGCACCTGAAGTCTCGCCAAGGAACTCTTCAGGGATCATTACTTCCACCTGCATGATCGGTTCGAGCGTCACAGGCCTGGCCTTTTCCAGACCGTCGCGCATACCGATGACTGCAGCGTTGTGGAACGCAAGCTCAGAAGAATCCACGGGATGAAATGACCCATCAAATATGGTAACCCGCACGTCAACTACCGGATACCCGAGTGGGCCTGCAAGAAAGCTATCCCTGATGCCGGATTGCACAGCCGAGACATATTCCCTAGGGATAGAGCCGCCAATGATTTTATTTTCAATTTGAATGCCGGAGCCACTCTCGAGCGGCTCAATGCGCAGCCAGACGTGACCGTATTGGCCTCTGCCACCGGTCTGACGAATGAAGCGCCCCTCCTGCTCAACTGAGCTTTGGATTGTCTCTTTGTACGCAACCTGAGGGGCGCCAAGCGTAGCTTCGACGTTGAACTCTCGCAGCAGCCGGTCTGCAATTACCTCCAAGTGCAACTCGCCCATACCCCCAATGATAGTTTCCCCGGTTTGCTCGTCCTGACCGGCACGAAACGTGGGGTCCTCTTCTGAAAGGCGACGGAGCGCCGTAGTGAGCTTATCTTCATCTAGGCGGCTCTTGGGTTCAATTGCCATGTGGAGCACGGGATCCGGGAAGCGGATGGACTCGAAGGTAATTGGTTGGTTGACTTGGCAGAGGGTATCGCCCGTAAAAGTATCCTTCAGTCCAACGGCGGCCACAATATCACCGGCAAAAATGGTTGATACTTCCTCTCGTTTGTCCGCATGCATGAAGAGGAGACGCCCGAGCCGCTCACGCCGGTCCCGGCTCGCATTGAGCATCTGCGCTCCGGCATCTGCCGTACCCGAGTACACGCGCAGGTAAACCAGCCGCCCGCTAAACGGATCGGTTACAACCTTGAACGCTAACGCTGCAAAGGGAGCGTCATCGCTAGAAGGCCGCGACTCCTCCAAACCGGAATGCGGCGCCCTGCCCTGAATAGGCGGCACCTCAGTTGGAGATGGCAAGAAATCTACCACAGCGTCGAGCAATGGCTGCACGCCTTTGTTGCGGAGCGCGGCGCCACATAAGATGGGAACAAGCGCTACGCGGCACGTTGCCCGGCGCAGAGCGGACTTTAGCTCCTCAACAGATAGTTCACTGTCATTAAGATATTTCAGTAGGAGGTCCTCATCATGCTCAGCGATCGCCTCAATCATCTCATGCCTGCGCTGCTCGGCTTCAGTGAGTAGCTCATCCGGAATCGCCATGATGGTAGGCTTTGCCCCGAGTTCGTCAGAAAAAGTCACCGCCTTCATGGAGAATAGGTCAATCATCCCGACGAAAGAATCCTCTGCGCCAATCGGTATCTGGATTGGTACTGGCTGTGCTTTAAGCCGATCACGGATCATCTCGATGCAGTTCCAAAAGTCAGCGCCTACGCGATCCATCTTATTTACAAAACAGATGCGCGGCACACGATAGCGATCTGCTTGACGCCACACAGTTTCCGATTGCGCCTCAACCCCCGATACCGCGTCAAACACAACAACACCGCCGTCGAGGACACGCAATGAGCGTTCAACCTCGGCGGTAAAGTCGACGTGCCCGGGCGTATCGATAATGTTGATGCGATGGTCGCGCCACATTGAAGTCGTGGCTGCGGCTGTAATCGTAATACCGCGTTCGCGCTCCTGCACCATGAAGTCCATGGCCGTGGTACCTTCATGCACCTCGCCCATGCGATGAATACGCCCTGAGTAAAAGAGCACCCGCTCGGTTGTGGTGGTCTTACCGGCGTCAATATGGGCAATGATGCCGATATTGCGGTATTGTTCTGAGGGAATTTGACGTTCCATGTGCTAGATTCTTGGTGCCTTGTTAGGGTTATATTCTTCTAGAACTGTCGTTAGGTTTGCTAGAGTTATCTCACTTACCAGCGGTAGTGGGAGAATGCTTTGTTGGCCTCTGCCATACGGTGCGTTTCATCTCGTCTTCGAATAGACGCGCCTTGGCCGTCGGCAGCGTCAATTAGCTCCTCCGCAAGTTTGATTGCCATGCTCGGCCCTCGACGCTCGCGAGAATAGCGCACAATCCAGCGCAGCGCCAAGGAGAGCCGTCGGCCGCTAGGTATCTCCATCGGCACCTGGTAGGTGGCTCCGCCGACACGGCGCGGTCGCACTTCAACCAGGGGCGTAACATTACGTACCGCCAGATCGAATATGTCCAGGCCGGCACGGCCGGTCCGCGATTCGATAATATCGAAGGCGTGATAGACAAATCTTTCCGTCGTGCTCTTCTTGCCGCACCGCATCAGCTTATTCATGAACTGTTGCAGCGTGACACTGCGATACTTTGGATCCGGCGGAATTCTCCGCTTTGTCACTCTTTCTCGCCGTGGCATTCTCAATTGCCCCTTACGCACAGCAGCGTTGTCAGCTTCGATGTCGATGCCAACAACAGCTGCAAGAAACTTATCGTCGCGTTACAATTCCGACGGGTGTTCGCCTAGGAGGCACCAACGCCCGTGACCGGTCTTGAGCGTCTGGTCCCGTACTTGGAGCGTCCCTGATTGCGGTCCTGGGGCGCACCTGCGTGTGTGTAAACGCCTTCAGCGTCCAAGGTGCCACGTACAATGTGGTAGCGAACGCCGGGTACGTCCTTTACACGGCCACCACGAATGAGAACCACCGAGTGCTCCTGCAAATTGTGGCCCTCGCCGGGTATGTATGCCGTAACTTCCCTGCCGTTGGTCAACCGTACGCGCGCCACCTTCCGCAGCGCGGAATTCGGTTTCCTTGGCGTCAATGTACGCACCGAAATGCAGACACCGCGCTTCTGGGGCGATCCATCAGTGCGAACAGACCGATTCTTAAGGGCATTAAAGTTCCAATGCAGGTCCGGAGACTTGCCTTTGATCGTTTTGGACTTTCGCCCTTTTCGCACTAGCTGATTTGTTGTCGGCACTATTCGAACCTCAAACTAAAGCTCTAAAGTTACAACACACGCAAGGAACAATATTATCATTCATGCACATGTCTGTCAACCAATTCATCTAACGGGGTTAGTAGACCCAGACGTGATGCCCCCCATTCGGTTGCGGATCTTGTCATATCGAGCGCGCCAATGTCGCGCACTTGCCTCTGGGGAAGACTCTGGAAGTCACCAAATTCGAATTTCATTGCCCCGAAACTTGCCTTGATCATGCCAAAGGGTTCTTTAAGGGTGGCAGATCGCGGAACCGCTCTGGGTGTGGGACGCGTGATGCCCCGCATACCTGCACCGCAGAAACTCAAGCCTACACGTCTTACAAATGAAAGTAAAGGGTTTCTCCTAGCTTTTGGCGGCACGAGATTTGCATGTGCTCTCTACTTGGTATTTGGCCGTCACCGCGGCGCGTCGGTTTTGGCGGCGAGAGTGCCGTGTGGGATTTCGCTTGCCACGTTCCACAGTCATCACTTGGCGGAGATCATTCCGCACACTGCTTTTGCTCAGGATGTTTTCAGGTTGGAACCCTCTAAGAGGCAGAATGGAATCAGACTGCTCTCCGCTGTGCGCTTGATGAATGGGGGCCGCCAGCAATGGCGCATGGCCGGCCGGACGTGTCCTCTAAGCAACTGCCTCCTGGCGCGTCAGTTCGCATTTTGGCCGGCTAGATTGCGGGATATATCTCTCTGGCTCGATACTAGGGTTACCTATGATATGCCCATCCGGCGAGGAAGAACGTGATCTGTAGCGATGATCTTGCCGAACAGAGCTATACGCAGTTCGTCTCGGATTGTCTTGCTGCCTAGGTCGTCCCAGAGGTTGTGGACTTCGTCTGGGTCTGCTTGCAGATCGAATAGTTCCCCATAGGTCTCCGCCGTATATGCAGTGAGGCGGTAGCGCTCGGTAACAAGAGTCCGTAACCGCAAATCAAGATCATCCTGGTCGTCCTCAACGAGAGCGGTCCCATCGGTGCCCGACTCCCCACCTGTAAGGAACGACGCTAAGCTGCGCCCCGGCCAAGGCGGGGGTTCAATTGCTCCCACGGCGCGCGGTGGTTTGTCACCCTCAGGAATCGGCACGTTGGCTATATCAAGTACGGTCGGCACAAAGTCAAGAAGGCTGACCACGCCCGGGTGCGTTGCACCGGCTGCAAAGTGGCCGGGCCAGCTTATGATGAAGGGCACCCGTATGACGCCGTCAAAGTGGTAGGGCCCCTTACCCCACATACCGTGATCGCCCAGAGCCTCGCCGTGGTCGGCTGCAAATATCACCACGGTATCTCGTTCCAGCCCGTTCCTTCGCAGCGCCTGCAGAACTCTCCCCACGTTGTCATCGATCATTTCGATAAGACCGAAGTAGTGCGCCGCACATTCACTACGATATGGGTCGATGTCGCAGCCTTTTGTAGGCCTGTGGTAAATGCGGCGTATGTGGGGCGGCAGGTCGTCGAATTCCCCCTTCCGTCGCTTGGGTGGAGGGACGTCATTCGTATCGTAGCTGTAACAATATGGCGCAGTCGGCGCAAGTGGTACGTGAGGGTCGGCGATTGAGCACCACAGAATGAAGGGCTTACCGTCATTGCTGCGCTCACCCAATCGCGGCTGGCTCTCCTTCCCATGCCGGTTGAGGTACTCAATCGCCCGCTCACACGTCCACGTCATCGGATGCAGTTCAAAGGGCAGTGCCCACTTGTAGGACGCGGTGTAGAAGCCTGCGGCAGGACTAGGCGGCTCAAGCGATACGCGCTCGTGGAAGAGATGTGCCTGGCTTGGGTGCTCGCGGTTGAGCCAATGGACGTACTCTCCCCACGAACCGTGCCCGTGACCGTTTACGAATTGCACCTCTTCGAACCCGTAGTAGGGAGTAGGTAGAACACTGATACGCCCGGAGCGCCACATATCTTGTGCTTCGGGAAAGTCATGCGGGTCCACCTGCTCCAAAGGCATGCCGGCAGGCGTGTGACTTGTCCGCAGGTGCGGCTTGCCGACGTAGTGCGTCTGGTAGCCGGCCTGCCGCAACGCTTCCGGCATGGTGGGAACGTCATAGCTGAGCGGGATGCCATTCATGCGTACGCGATGGCCGCGCGCTGTGAGCCCGGTGAATAGAGTCGCACGTGACGGCATGCAGAGCGGGTTGGAAACATAGGCGCGGGAAAAACGGTACCGAGTGCTGCCAAGGCATCAATGTTCGGCGTCCTAACCACGGGATGACCTGCATACCCTAAGCAAGCCGGATGATGCTGATCGGTTGTTATGATGAGGAAATTCGGTTGGCTAGCAGATGCCATCTGAGATTGCGGTTTCCTACCAAACGTCGCGTTGGCTCCGTGGCTATGCCATTCACTTAGACTTTCAAACGGCGGCAATTGTCCCCACGCTCTGACAGGGCGCCGTTTGCCTGCTATCGCAGGTTGCGCAGCGCGTGCGGCGCATCGTATCATTCACGGTGCCTACGGTCAATTAGAGCATTGAAGCGTTGTCGCACCTGCAACCGCAAGATGCATGCGCCGGTACGCTTAATGTAGAAACCAGTAGTTGCAGTGCGCAACGGCACAATGCAGCATGGAATGGCTATGTGACCAATGACCAAAGCTAAAACTATGGATAGTGAAAAGCCGGCCTTGAATCTCGGCGACATACAGGAGACCCTCCACGCAGCGCTTTCGCGCCAGGAGTATGGCGCCAAGGCGCAGATAGATGGCGTGCAATTCCTGCCGCTGCAGACGTTTGTAGAGGATGGCGGATCGTTCACGGAGCTCGCCCGCTTGGCTGATGGAGCTTTGGTGGGGCTCGAGGGCTTTGCCGTACGTCAGGTCAATTGCTCACTCATGGCAGCGGGCGCAATCAAAGCGTGGCACCTGCACTTCAGTCAAGAAGACCTCTGGTTCGTGCCTCCTTCCCAGGCGCTCGTAGTTGGCTTGTGGGACGTGCGCCAGAACTCTTCAACTGCCGGTAACACGATGCGTTTCGTCTTGGGGCGCGGCCGCAGCCAGCTTCTCTACATTCCTCGAGGCGTGGCTCATGGCGCGGCTAACGTGGGTACCAGCGAGGCTTTTCTCTTCTACTTTGTGAACCAGCAATTCGATGCCCAAGACCCCGATGAGCGGCGATTGCCATACGATGCGCTCGGCAAGGACTTTTGGGAGATCAGTCCAGAGTAGATTTGAGGCTGCTTTCACGCACTGGCAAGAAACAGGGGTGTGGTGCTTAGCCGTGAGGCCGGCGAATGGGCTCTGCGTGCAAAAAGCTGATCGCTAAACGGGGCTTGTCCAACGCACGACAGTGGCTCCCCAGGCGAGGCCGGCGCCGAATGCAACCATAGCAACGGTGTCACCGAGTTTGATTCGTCCCTCTTCAATGGCCTCACAGAGCGCTACCGGAATCGACGCGGCTGACGTATTTCCGTACTTTTCTACGTTGGTAAACACCCTTCCCATCGGAAGCTTAAGCGTCTGGGCGGCGGATTGGATGATGCGGATATTGGCTTGGTGTGGAATGAGGAGATCGATCTGATCCAGCGTCAAATCGGCTTTCTCAACGGCGGCAAGCAGTGACGTTGTCATCGCAGTTACGGCGAAGCGATACACTTCTCGTCCATTCATGTACAGCTTTCCGTCAGTCGGTAGCATAAGTAGATCGCCCCCCGCGCCGTCAGAGCCTAAATCGAACGCCAAGGGCCCCCCAGGCTCATCTGCCGCTTGCACCACGACGGCGCCGGCGGCATCTCCAAAGAGAACGCAGGTTGAACGATCTGTCCAATCGACATGGCGAGTGAGGACCTCCGATCCGATAACGAGGATGGTGCGGTACTGGCCTGAGGCAACAAAAGCCTGTGCAACGGCGAGCCCATGAATGAACCCCGCGCACGCTTGATTGACATCAAGCGCGGCGGCGCGATTAAGCTGTAGTCGCTCTTGAACGCGGTTGGCGATACTTGGAAAGAGAGCCTCCGGCGTGCAGCTAGCAGCGATCACCATGTCTACGTCCGCAGCAGTCACGTTAGCTCTCGCAAGCGCTTCATGGGCGGCATCGGCGCCCAGTGAATCGGTTGTTTCACCAGCGGAGACGATGCGCCGTTCGCTAATGCCCGTGCGGCTAACGATCCACTCGTCCGCCGTTTCTACCATCTCTTCGAGCTCGGCATTTGTGAGACGCCGTTCCGGCAGCGCCTTGCCCCAGCCTGTAATGTGTGCGTACATAATTGGATAGCTTGTGGCTAGACTGTGATGTTCTGCTTAGCGACTTCTTATCGTAGGGTCATTGCTGCCAGCGGTCAACTCATGCCGCTCGATCCAAGCGCTCTTGAGTTGCTGAAGTACAATGGCTAGTTCCCTGGCAAGCGGCGCCCGATAGTGCACCCGCGCACGTGTTGCCGGATGCACGAATCCAAGGGAATGCGCGTGCAAGAATGTGCGGCTCAAACCCGGCAGTGTAGTTTTGCGCCCATACCGAGGATCCCCGGCGATAGGGAAACCGGCGGCAGCCAGGTGCACACGAATCTGGTGTGTGCGCCCCGTTTTCGGTGTGACTTCGAGAAGTGTGCAGCGACCCAACGATTCAACTACTTCAAAGTGGGTAGTGGCGGGTTTACCATCCCGAACAACGCTCATCGCTGTCCGCCGGCTTGGATGGCGTCCTACCGGCGCGTCGATAACGCCCCGCTTGACGGTAGGGGCACCTTCCACGAGTGCTATGTACGTCTTATGCACCGCTTGCGCGGCAAACTGTGCGACGAGCCACGCATAGGCTCCAGGAGTGCGGGCGACCACCATAACGCCGGAGGTATCTTTATCCAGCCGATGCACAACGCCCGGACGAAGGGAGGTGCCGACGGTTAGGAGTTCTGGGAAGCGGCTTACGAGTTGATTAATGAGGGTCCGGTCAGGTTGTCCGGCGCCAGGATGTACAACCAGTCCTGCCGGCTTGTTTACCACGATGATGTCTGCGTCGCAGTGCAGAACAGGCACTGTAAGCGGTTCGGCTGTATGGATCGTCTCGCGGGCGTCAGGCAAGGTGACCTCAATTACCATGCCCGCATGCACCTTGGTGGATGAGCCAACCGGCCGACCGGCTACGCCTACGCGGTTATCCTCCATAAGGCGCTTCACCTGGGAGCGACTGAGATCTGGCTCAGCACCGGCAATGTAGACGTCAAGGCGCTTGCCCTCATCACCGCAGGTCGGCGTCAGAAGTATTGTAGGCATCGCTAAGTGAGCACCTTCTAACGTATCAAGAGAGCGACGAATCCGGCTCTTCGGCACGTGGCTGACGGTCTTGCCAGAGGAGAACAAAGGCGAGTCCAATGGCGCCGATCACAACACAACTGTCGGCCACGTTAAATGCAGGCCAGTAGGGCAGCTTTACAAAGTCGACCACATATCCTAAACGAATGCGATCGATCAAATTCCCAATTGCTCCGCCAAGCTCTAGTGAAAGCGCTAACGTAAGCAAAAACGACTGGCCCAAAGTGTTGACCAGATAGTAGACGATCACGCCAATGAGGATCACGATAGGAACTGTCAGAATGTAGGGGACTCCCGTGAGCATGCCGAATGCAACGCCGGTGTTCGTAACAAACGTAAGCCGAAGCAAGTCGCCAATGATCGAGACGGTGCCTTGTGGCTTTAGCCACTCAACGATAAAGGCCTTCGTAATCTGGTCGCTGATGATGATCAGCGCCGCTACAAGCAACGGCCAGACGATCTGCTTGCTCTTGGCTCTGAGGAAAAATCCACTCACGGTCAGTTCCGTTCTTGGTGGCAAATCGGCAAGAAACCTCACGCTTCACGTTCGGCCCCGAGGCCCAGGATCGAGATTGTCGAACTGTTCCCTGACGCTACAATCGTATCATGCCCCCGAATTGAGTGACAGCATCGGACTGAAGGGAACGTTGGGACGACATATGGTAGTTCGTCATGTGACGCTTTCTTCTCTGCATCCATCCGCTGTCCGGAAGCTAGTAGGTGTTCTCTTGCAGCGCCGCTGATGTCAGAGCAAGGGGCGTTCGTTAGGGTTCCGAAGTAGTGCAATTCACGTCCTATCGCACATTGCTAAGTTAGGGATTTGAGGACGAAGCCAGGCCCGTGTGAGCAGGGCGCAGTTGCCTTCAGTCTAAGTTCATTGCACGCAGGGCGCGGCTGTGGGCATGCTATAATGCCCGTGGGCTTCACCGTAGATTTTCCTTAAGGACACTTGTTACAAAGGACACGTGATACGCCGTCCGGTTACCATAATTTGGAGGTATGCGCGAGTATGGCAAAAGAGGCAGTTGTAGCGAAGGACGTGGAGGCAAAGCATAAATGGGTATACCGATTTGAAGACGGTGACGCGACCATGCGTGACCTGCTTGGCGGTAAGGGCGCAAACTGCGCCGAGATGATGCGGGCCGGTCTTCCGGTGCCGCCGGGGTTTGTCGCTACTACGGAAGCCTGCAACGCGTTTTACGATTCGAAAGAGCAATTCCCAAGTGGCATGTGGGACCAGGCGTTGGAAGCGCTCAAGGAATTGGAAGAGAAGACCGGCAAGCGGCTTGGTGACGTAGAGAACCCTTTGCTGGTCTCCGTCCGCTCCGGCGCGAAGTTCAGCATGCCTGGCATGATGGACACGATTCTCAACTTGGGTCTGAATGACTACACGCTGGAGGGCGTGATTGCACAGACCCAGAATGAGCGCTTTGCGTGGGACTCATACCGTCGTTTTGTTCAAATGTACGGTAACGTCGTCCTGGAAGTCGAAAAGGATCGCTTTGAGCACGCCTTGGAGGCAATCAAGGAAGATGCGGGAATTGAACAAGACGTGGACCTTACCGTCGTTCACCTCCAAGAGGCAGTCCGGCGCTTCAAGGCCATTGTGGAGAGCGAGACGGAAAAGGTCTTTCCCAGCGATCCGCTGGGCCAGTTGCACGGCGCAATCGAGGCCGTCTTTGCATCCTGGAACAATCGGCGCGCGATAGATTATCGGAATTTTCACAGAATATCCCACTCCCTTGGTACGGCCGTAAACGTGCAGGCCATGGTCTTCGGCAATATGGGGAGTGACTCTGGTACCGGTGTCGCGTTTACACGCAATCCCTCCACTGGCGATCCAGCGCTTTTCGGTGAGTTTCTCGAGGATGCCCAGGGCGAGGACGTGGTCGCAGGCGTACGAACGCCGCTGCCAATTGCCAAGCTGCAGGAAGTGTGGCCGGACATTTATGAAGAGTTCTCAAAGATCGCCCAGCGGCTTGAGAATCACTATCGCGAAATGCAGGACATGGAGTTCACTGTAGAGCGTGGAACGCTCTACATGCTCCAGACCCGCACGGGCAAGCGCACCGCGAGCGCGGCCGTAAGAATCGCAGTCGACATGTTCAACGAAGGGCTCATTACAAAGGAAGAGGCGATCTCCCGGGTCGAACCGGAGCAAATCGACCAACTGCTCCACCCGCGGATCGACCCCGATGCTGAGGTGAGTGTAATAGCAAAGGGACTCAATGCCTCGCCTGGGGCAGCAGTAGGCATGGCGTTCTTTGACCCCGATGAGGCGGAGGCCGTTGCCCGGCAAGGGCACAACGTGATCTTGGTGCGTCCTGAGACCAGTCCTGACGACGTGCATGGCATGATTGCTTCAAAAGGTATCTTGACGGCGCGCGGCGGCGCAACCAGTCACGCGGCCGTGGTTGCGCGCGGTTTGGGCAAGCCTTGCGTAGCCGGCTGCGATGAGATTCGGATCGACATGGAGCACGAACGCTTTACGGCGGGTGGTGTGACAATTGAGAAACGGGACTCCATCTCGCTCAACGGCAGCACCGGCGAAGTCATTCTGGGCGAAGTCCCCCTGATCCAGCCCGAGATTACGCCGGAAATGAGCGAGCTGCTCCGTTGGGCGGATGCAATTCGACGCCTCGAAGTGTGGGCCAATGCGGACTACCCCCGCGATGCCGCGCTGGCACGCAGCTACGGAGCACAGGGCATCGGCCTGTGCCGCACGGAGCACATGTTTTTCGAGGAAGAGCGGTTACCCGTCGTGCAGCAGATGATCTTGGCAAGCAGCTCAAGTGAGCGGCAAGCCGCTCTAAACAAGCTGTTGCCCATTCAGCGTGATGACTTCAAGGGCATTTTGCGCGCCATGGACGGCTTGCCGGTTGTCATTCGATTGCTCGACCCGCCCCTACATGAATTCTTGCCCGACTACGCAGAACTGCGGGAGGAAGTTGCCATTTTGCGCGCGACGGCTGCGGATCCGGAGCGGCTCCAGGAGCGGCAGGCGCTCCTGGAAAAAGTTGCGTCGCTGCGTGAGGCAAATCCAATGCTTGGCTTGCGCGGATGCCGGCTGGGGCTTGAGTATCCTGAAATCTACGAAATGCAGGTGCGTGCGGTCCTTGAGGCGGCTCTTGCGATCAAGCAGGAGGGCGGCGACCCTCATCCGGAGATCATGATCCCGCTTGTCAGCCACGCGAATGAACTCGGGGTGTTGCAGAGGGACCTTGAGCGCATTGCGCAGAAGGTCGAGCAGGAGCAAGGAGACAGTGTGGCATACAAGTTCGGCACCATGATAGAGGTGCCGCGTGCTGCGCTTACGGCCTCGGAGATAGCGGAGCATGCGGAGTTTTTTAGTTTTGGTACCAATGACCTGACCCAAACAACCTATGGGTACTCCCGCGATGATGCTGAAGGTAAGTTTTTGCTGAACTATGTGGAGAACGCAATCCTGCCGGAGAATCCTTTCCAGGTTCTCGACCGGGACGGCGTGGGCCGACTGGTTTCAATTGCGGTGGCAGAAGGTAGAGAGACACGCCCAGACCTTGAAGTAGGCATCTGCGGAGAGCATGGCGGCGATCCCAGCTCCATCTATTTCTGCCATGGTGTCGGTCTAGACTATGTTTCGTGTTCACCCTACCGCGTACCGGTGGCCCGCATTGCCGCGGCGCAAGTAACGCTTGAAAACCAAACACCTGTGGACAGATAAGTGGCCCAACTAGACATAATGTGGCATGCGTAAGGAGGGCACCGTGGAGACGATGGCAGACGCCGACATACTGCAGGCACTAGCAGAACAGCCGGAAGAATGGGGCCAGGTACGAATTAGCGTACCCCCAGACACTGGCAGGTTTCTCCACGTGCTGGTTCAAGTGGCTAAACCCAAGCGAATCCTCGAGATTGGCATGTTTCACGGGTATTCCACTATCTGGATCGGGCTGGCAGCGCGCGCAGTTGGCGCACATATAACTACTCTGGAACTCGAAGCTGAGAAGATTGCCGTCGCCGAAGCGAATTTTGCCAAGGCAGGTTTGGCGGACATTATCACCGTGATTCAAGGCGACGGGAAGCAGACCTTGGCTTCCCTCGCCGGCCCGTATGATCTTGTCTTTCTCGATGCAGCTAAAGAGGACTACTCGGCTTACTTTGATTTGATCTACCCCCGACTCTCCCCGAGCGGCGTCATTGTGGCGGATAACGCGGTCTCCCATGGTGAGTACCTGGAAGAATACTTTAGCAAGGTGCGAAGCCATCCGAACTGCGTGAGCGTGTTGGTGCCAATAGGGACGGGAGAAGAGGTAACGTACAAGAAGGGTTAATTGTGGATGGGCGCGAAAGTGCGGCAGACTCTTCCACACTGCAGCGGGTCCGTTTGACCTCCTCACTGCGCAGGAAAGGGATTCGCGATACCCGCATTCTCAATGCGATTGGGGAGATTCCACGTGAGGAATTCATAGACGATAGTCTGCGCTGTGAAGCGTATCGGGATACCCCACTGCCCATTGGCGAGGGGCAGACAATATCGCAACCCTATGTGGTTGCCCTTATGATTGAAGCGCTTTCGCTGACGGGTAGGGAGCATGTGCTTGAAATCGGCACTGGTTCCGGATACCAAACGGCGATCCTTTGCTGTTTGGCCCGAAGTGTTGTGTCTGTTGAACGGTTTGCGGAACTTGCGCTAGTTGCAGAGCGTCGCCTTTGCGCTCTGGGTTGTGAGAACCATGAAATTTTCGTCGCGGACGGCACAAGGGGATGGCCGGACAATGCGCCGTATGATGCCATAATCGTGTCTGCGGCAGCTCCAAGGACTCCTGAACCGCTGCTTAACCAACTTACTGAAGGCGGTAAGTGTGTAGTTCCAGTCGGCGATCGCGAAAGTCAGACTCTTTTGCTGTTGGAGAATCAGGGTTGCGATGTGAAGCAGCGTGATCTTGGCGCTGTGCGCTTTGTGCCATTGGTTGGCGCGTTTGGCTGGACTGAGGATGTAGGGTAGCCCCTTGGTTTGGGCGCATGTATAATGCGGCTTGGCGTATTGTCCGAAGTGGTGGTGCTTCAGTACTCTTTGGGCGTTCTGTGTGTGGCACGCGCAGGAGGCCCAGATTCCAACGGGCGAAGTGGACTAGGTTTACGACGGTCGCGTCACGATTCCAGAGGCGCAGTTTCGGTAAAGCCACGCGTAAGCACGGTTTGATTTGAGGAAAATTATGGAAGAGTCTGTTGCTAGTTTTCTTGATTACATAACACAACAGCGAGAGTTGTCAGCCAATACTCGGGCGGCTTATCAAAATGACTTGACTCAATTGACTAAGTTTCTCCGTGCGCAGGGCGTGAGCAACTGGCAAGTGGATCGTACCTGGGTGGGGGCATTTGCGCAGGACCTATTGGATCGTGGCTATAGCGCTTCCACACGCGCCCGGAAGGTTGCGGCGGTACGTTCGTTTTACCGTTATCTTTGCGAACAGGGCATCGTAACTGAGGATCCGACAAAGGATCTCGGCAGCACGCACGTGGAGCGCATGGTGCCTAGGGTTCTCACGCACGCTCAAGTACGGGCGCTATTTGCCGCGGCTGAAGAAAAGTCCTCGCCGGAAGCCCTCCGCGATCAGAGCATTTTGCAGCTCCTGTACAGTACCGGCATTCGCATCACGGAGGCGCTTGGGATCGACATTGGTGACGTGGTTGAAGAGAGTCAGCATCTCGTGCTGCGCAGACGCAATAAGCAATCTGTTGTGCCGTTAGACGAGGCGTGCTTAACCGCTATTGAGCGTTACCTCGCAGAGAGCCGGTCGCTGTTGCAAACGTCACGATCAGGTGAGGCGCTCTTTCTCAATCATCGCGGTCAACGGCTCACTCGTCAGGGCTTTTGGTTAATCTTGAAGGGCTATGCTCGCGCGGCTCGATTACCTGAGGTCACCCCACAGACCCTGCGCCATACGTTTGCTGCGCATGCGATTGAGGGAAGCGTGCCCTTGCAGCGTGTACGCTCGATGCTTGGCCACACCAGCATAAGTACGACGCAACGATACACCCAGCTTGCAAGGACACGCACGGATCCTAAGCCTGAGTCCGATGAGAATGCTCAAGATTGAGGGACTGCAAGCACTGATGAGCCGCCGCTCTCCGGTAGGTCTGTTATTCTTCTTGCTAGTAGTTGCAGCATTCGTCGCTGCTGCTTGTTCGCAGGCCTTACCCGGCCTTGAGGAACAGCTTCCTGAGAGCGAACGCTCGGCCGTCGCAGAGCGACCCGCAGATCCCTTCCCGCCGCTCGTTTCTTCCACGCAGGCAGAGCAAACCCTCCAACGACTCCTCGCGACGGAGAAACCCGAACGAGACCTATTCGACCTTGGCAGGCGCTATAAGGGAATCTCAAGAAACGTCGACCGAGTGGTGAATGCCGAACGGCCCAACTACGCGCTGGGAACTATGCAGACGTTTTGGGTGGCTGACGACGAGAATAAGAACTACTACCAGATCAGAGCCGAACTGCGCGGTAAGTCAGATCACATATACATGTATGTCGAAGAAGGTCTAGACCTTCCACAATCAGGAATCGACAAGACCATCCGTGAGTTTGAAGACACCATTTACCTGACTATACGAGAGTATTTCGGAGAAGAATGGAGTCCGGGCATAGACAATGATCCAAGAATTACAGTTCTCAATGCCCGCATTCCCGGTGTGGGCGGTTACTATACTTCGGCCGACGAATTTCCCAGAGACGTCAATCCGTTCAGCAATGAGCGGGAGATGTTCTATGTGAATGTCGACAGAGAGGAATACGGCCCTGGAACCGAGTTTTACCTGTCCACGCTCTGTCACGAATTTCAACACATGGTGCATTGGAATCAAAACGCGACTCAGGAGACCTGGCTGAACGAAGGTTCCGCAATGGTTGCGTCGGTTCTGTGCGGCTATAGCCTGGGTGAAATTACATCCTGGTATTCAGCGAATGCTGATGTGCAACTCACGCATTGGAGTGACGACCCGAAAGGCGCGTTGCCGCACTATGCGGCGGCTTATCTATTCATGGAGTACCTCGCGCAGCACTATGGAGGATATGACGAGCTCAAGACCCTCATTGCCCTGCCGCTGCGCGGCCAAGACTCCATCGATGCATACTTGGAAGGCGAAGGGTACGCCGTAGACTTCTACGATGTTTTTGCGGATTGGACGGCGGCCAATCTCATAGACGACGAGCGCCCTAATAACGGCGCATATTACTACGATGTGCGCCTGCCTAGCATGCGTCCCCAGCAGATAATTAGCAGGCGGAACTATGATAGAGATTCAACGGTCAAGCAGTTTGGCACCAAGTACATAGACCTGCGCATACCACAAGGTGACTATACGCTGGATTTTCAAGGCGCGCTGCAGGTTCGCCTCTTTCCTACGTCCGCTCCCAGCGGTACGAACGTATGGTGGGGCAATCGTTCTGACATGGCAGCCACATCTCTAACGCGAGAGGTTGATCTGCGGGATGCTGTGACTGCGGTGTTTCGTTTTAGGACGTGGTACGAAATCGAAGCAGATTTTGACTACGCCTACGTCGCGGCTTCGAGCGATGGTGGTGTGACGTGGACGACACTGCCGGGCACGAGCACAACTACAGATAACCCAAATGGAAACAATCTCGGCCACGGCTTTACCGGCAAGAGTGGTGGCGGGGACGTCGCTCGGTGGATCGATGAGGAAATTAGCCTCGCTGACTTCGCAGGCAGGCAGATTCTCTTGCGCTTCGAGTATGTAACGGATGATGCGGTCAACGGGGTGGGATTCTTGGTGGATGACTTCTCAATCACAGGAATCGAATTTAGCGATGATGCCGAGACCGACGGCGATTGGGAGGCGAGAGGCTTCTTTCGAACAGATGGCATCTTGCCACAGTACTATATCGTGCAACTCGTGCGCTACGTGAACGGCTTCCCGTCAGTCGAGCGCGTGATGTTGCGAGGTCAAGAGGAGAGAGAAATATCATTCTTCCTTGATCGCTTCGGCCAGGAACTGCAACACGCTGCCCTCATCGTGAGTGGGGCCACTCCTGTTACAACTGAGGTCGCTCAGTTCAACATTCGCCTCGTGCCGGTCGCTGGCGAATGAATTACTTCTCCAAGTAGAAGTAAATCTCTCTCGCACACCACCCTAGGCGCGGTCTGTCAACTCTTTGCCGCGCTGGATATACGCTTGCACTGCCAGCAAGAACTCGGCATGACTCCACGTGTACGGATTTACAGAAAGAGGAGCGTGCGTATACGGGTGGAACTGTTCGGCAAGCATACCAGTAGACAGGGCGTGGCGATGCGCCCACCGGAGGAGTTCTTCCGCGGGCTTCAAGTCATCCAGGGACTGGGCGCGTGCGATATGCCAGCGACAGAGCCACATCGTGGTAACGGCCCATGGATTGCCCGGCACATTGCCAACATCCGTACTGACTTGAAGGAACCGATCGTCCTCGGACCGCGCAAGACCCCCAACTTCCGTGTGGCACCATAGTTGTTGGCGCACAGCAGACATCGTGCGTTGCAGGCGCTCATCTTCCGGGGAAATCATGCCGAACAGGTAGAGACCGGCGATACTCGCATCTATGGTTGGGTCGGGAATTGGCTCGCGATTGCCAAAGATACGCAGGCGGGTGACGTAGCGTCCGGTTTCCTCGTCATAGAACAACGAGTCGAATTGGCTGCGAATCTGCGTAGCGGCTTCTTGCGCAGCACCAGTGAGTTCAGGCTGCCCGAAGGCTGCGGTAAACGTGCAGGCGGCCCGCAAGCCTGCCCATGTGGCTGCTAGCGTGTATGCATGCAGGCCATAGGTTTCCTCCCATAGATCGAAGCAAGGCAGAGGTAGTCCGGTAGCGGGATCGCGATGGCTGAGCAAGAAGTCGAGAGCAGGTTGCACGAGATCCGTGTAGAGTGAGCGCACGAAATCGAAATCACGGTCCAAGCCAAAATGCTCGCCAAGCGCCCAGAGCAGTATTGCCGTATTGTCCGCCGCCACTGGGAGGGTCTCCCTGCCGTCGGGGTCCACCCAAGAGTGGTTGAGGCTGCCCACCGCGCCAAGAGGCGTGTACTTTGAGAATAGAAAGCCGTCCGGAGAGGGAAGCTGACGACAGAATGTATAGAAGTGGCGTGTCAGGTCCGTGTAGCCGGCCCGGTCTAGCGCCACGGCGGTGATTGCTCCTACCCGCGGAAAGAGATAGCTATATGTGTCTCCCGTCTCGCGGGCGATATCGGGGTCATTGCCGGCGATGATCGCGCCCGTATTGTCAACCTGAGTGCGGAGGGTCAGAAGGCTGCGATGGTACAGGTCCCAAATGTCTTGCGGTATTGCCGGTTTCGGCGTCCGGTGTTTGCGTACCCAAAACGACCAATACTCCTGGGTGCGGTGAATGAAGGTATCCGGTGTGCGAAACCGGATGAGACGGTTGTCATCCAGCACCGCTCCAAGACTGGTGTTCGCTGCCAACCAGTGGTAGCACGTGCGAGTCTCTCCTGCTTGCACCTGCCCCAACGAGAGCATGCCCACGCAATCCACCTCGCCGCGGGAGACTGCGTTCTGTGAAAGCCAGCCGTCTTCCGCATCTTGCCACGACCCTCGTGCACCTTCTGCCGAATAAACGCCTGTCGCCCAGTCGTTGAGTCCGGGCTTGTCATCGGCCATGACGTTCATGAGAAAGAAGCGCTGTCCCTTGTAAGCAATAAGCGCCTGGGTTGGAGGATGATAGAAAACGGTGTCACCAATATCGGGACCCCAAAGATCCCATTCATAATGGAAATAAATTCGAATCTCCCGATCAATGTCTCCTGTGTTCTTGACATGAAGCTTTCGCAGTAGAAGGTTTCTCACGAAGTCGAGACAGTCAGTAAACAGAATTTCTATCTTCAAGAGCGGGTGGAATGCCCTTGCGCGGGTGACCAAAGAGTAGTCATGGAAGTCTGGCGTAATCTCCCAGCCAGCGTCGCCGAGCCATGAAAACTGGTCGGCTACCCAAACGCCGACGCGTGAAGGTCGAGCGGAGAGATGATTATCGGCGCCGACGTTGGGAAAGTAGAGATCGCGTATGCGGTAGTGCTCATCGAAATTGATGAGCATGCTGCCATTGCCGATAGTTAGTGCACGCGGCACGTTTGCACCTCCAGGCCTCGTTTTGAGCCACTCGCTATACTATAGCAGCCGGTTCAAACGGCAGGGGGAACGGGGTCACCGTCTCACACCACAATAGACCGTGCTTCTCCGTCATTGCTATGAGAATAGACTGCCGACCTCCGTCATTCCCGCGAAAACGGTAATCCATCTTGGGCGTGCTCCCTAGACTCCGGCTTTCGCCGGAGTGACAGAGGGGCGCGCCCTGGCCTCCGGCCCGTGTCAAGCCTGTGCCGGAGTGACGCTCCCTGCGACACGCTCAGGGTGGCAAGTGCAGGACCCTAGAGGCATTGGCTTGAGGGTATGTTGACACATTCTGCGGAAGACGCTATTATAACGCACGTGCCAAGCAAGGTTATGGAATGGCGTTGCTTGGTTGGGTGTGTCGAGTAGGAGCATTGCATCTCGCTAAGGAGAGAGCCTAATGCCAAGACTAGATGTTGACGTTACACGTCGTAGCTTTCTCGCTATGGCCGGGGGTGGCACTGCAGCAGTCGTGCTAGCGGCATGCGGCGCCGCTGCAACGCCGGCAGCCGAGGAGAAGATGGAAGAAGCTCCGAAGGAAGAGCCCAAGGCTGCTGAAGAGATGAAGAAGGAGCAAGTCACGGTTGTGGCTTGGAACGCAGCGTGGGGCGAGCCGTACTCCACTATTATGGGCGCGTATGGGCCGGCCTTTGAAGCCGATACGGGCATCAAGCTGGACTGGCAGTTCATCAAAGACATCGAAGTGAAGCTGATTGCATCTATCGCAGCCGGTTCGCCGCCGGACACCCACTACACCAACTGGGTGTTCCAAGGGCCGTTTATGTTCAATCAGCTCATTCGCCCATTGGATGAGTACATGAAGGCAGCCGGTCACACTCGTGAGGAGTTTACTAAAGCCATGTGGGATGATAGCTCCCTCAACGGCCAGCTCTACGCGGTGCCGGGCGGCGCGGACTGGGTGGTCTACTTCTGGAACAAGGACATGTACCTTGCGTTCGGCGAAGATCCGGAAGTGCCGCTTAACACCTTTGAGGATACGGAGGCGATCTCGCTCAAACTCCATCGCAATGAAGGTGGCAAGATTAGCCACCTGGGTTGGAACTGGCGGAGCTTCGGCCGCACGCGTCTTGGCTTCCTCTTTGGCGGTGAATTCTACAACTACGATACCGGCAAGGTGACGCCGGATGATCCCGCCATCATCGAGTCGCTCAATTGGCTAACTGATTTAACCAAGAAGCAGGGCGGCTACGACGCTGTCACCGAGTTTCACGGCGAGGCTACTAGCTATTACCACGCAGCATACCCGTGGTATACCGGTAACATGGCCTTTTTCTCGAGCGGCTTCTGGGCGCAGGACCGCCTCGATGCGAATGGGGAGGGCTTGCCCTATGGTATTGGCCTGCCGCCGACGGTCGAGGGCGCAGAAGCGGGCATCCGTTTCAATTCAGTGCAGGGCTGGATGTATGCCATACCGGTAAACGCCGCACATCCGGATGAGGCGTGGGCATTTGACAAGTGGATGTTTATCGATAACTCCGGCAAGATGGGCTACGAGACCCTCAACGGCCCGTGCGTGATTTCCCAGTTGGGCGAGTTTAAGGAAGGCTATATCGCGAAGGTAGGCGCGGACAACCGCATTGTGCCGTATGTTGACGTCTTCTTGGCGCTGGCCGAGAAGGGCGAGACCTACTGGCCGCCCATCGCGACGGCCAGCGACTATCGCCGCGCTTTCAACGAAGCCTCCACACAGGTCTTGCAAGAGCAGATCACTGCCGAAGAGGCAATGAAGACGCTCGCGACGACCCAGCAGGCTGAACTCGACAGTATGATGAGCGGCTAGGCTAGTTGCTAGTTGGTAAGAGGCGCAGGTCGCAGGCCTGCGCCTCTTCTTTTTGTGGTTCGCGCCCGCGAAACTCTAGCTTGTGGCGCACATAGCCGAGTAACTCAGCATGGTGATAAATATTCCGCTTGTGCGGTGGATCGCGGCATGGGCCGGGCATACCGTTTAGGTAGCGCTAAGCCCGCCATCAGAGATCATCCTGGTTGACCGGTGGCTTTGCGCCTGCGTACAATGGGGCGTGAAGGGAGCGGACGATGGCAGTTTTCGATACCCACCGGGCCTTTCAGGCGCTTACGGCGGCAGGTTTCACGGAGCGCCAAGCGCAGGCGCTGATAGACGTCGGCAGCGAGGGCTACGGCTCGTTGGCGACCTAGCCGACATGGCGACCAAGGCCGACGTAGCTGACGTGGCGACCAAGGCTGAACTACGGGAACTAGAGTTGCGTTTGCGGTTGTTCGTGGGCGCGTACGTAGCGATTGCGTCCGCGCTGGTGGTGGCAATCCTGGGCTTCCTGCTGGCGCTGTTCACAGGTCAATTCGCATAGAGTGGCCCATGAAGCGCGCTCCTCTGTAGTCCGCTTAACCAAGAATCTGAGATGTTCCCCACGGGGTGTGGCGCAGCCTGGTAGCGCGCATGGTTTGGGTCCATGAGGCCCCCGGTTCAAATCCGGGCACCCCGACCCCCTCACTGCAAACTGAATTGGCGCAAAGCGCTCCGCGCGTCAGTGCCTGACCGGATCTTCTGTATCACATGATTATTGGGGTTTGCCAGCTTACCTTCCAGCTCTATGCCAGCGACTCGCTTAAGGAGAAACGCCGCGTGGTGCGTGCCATCGTCGGCCGTACACGGGCGCGCTTCAACGTGGCGATCGCTGAAGTCGCCGACCAAGATACTTGGGGATCGTGTGTCGTAGGCATAACCTGCGTAAGCACTGATACTCGCCATGCTAACTCTATACTTGACAAGGTGACGAGCTACATCTCCGGCCTTGCCTTGGAGATGGACATCATCGATCGCGAGATCGAATTCATACCGTTTTCGTAATAGTTGACGTAGATCCGCATTGCCCGTGGGATGGTCTCGCTTGCAAACACGGGTAAGTGAGGTCTATGGGCGGCAACGGGACGCCCGCACGTTAATCGCGCCAAATTGATGACCTAGCTCAGTGCAATTGCCCCGGGTTTACGCTCGTGGGCGCCATTGCACAACTCTTCTCGCATGTTCGTAATTCCCTGTCCCAAGGGTGAGGGCGAATCCTCTCAATCCGGCCTTGCCCTTCTGCTTATGCTGAATCAAGCTATCGGTTTGCGGGGCCAGGTTTAGAATCCAGGAGCACGCTGTTTCGCGCTATCTCATCATTGCGGACGTTCACGCAAACTTGGAAGCGCTCAACGCCGTGATTGCGGCGGCGATGCCGTTCGATCACATCTGGTGTTTGGGGGACCTTGTCGGCTACGGTCCAAATCCGAATGAATGCGTGGAAGTAATTCGAAGCTACCCGAACTTGGTAGTGGCCGGCAATCACGATTGGGTGGCCAGCGGGAGGCGCTCTTCAGTGGGATTCAATCCCCACGCGGCTCTTGCAGCGCACTGGACTGCAGCGCAGTTGAGCGCACAATCCCAGGAATTCCTGTTCGCTCTACCCGATATTCTGATTGAGGACGACTTCCTCTTAGTTCACGGTAGTCCGCGTGCGCCCACACAAGAGTATCTCTTCCAGTCTGATGAAGCGCAGAGGTCATTCGCCCACTTTTCCAAGACGTATTGCTTGGTGGGCCACACCCACCTGCCATGTGTCTTTATTGCAGCCGATGACGCTTCCTCGCGTGACGTATATAGAATAGAGTTGAGGCCGGACGAGCCGCTGCCATTGGATGGCCGGATGCGGATGATCATCAACCCCGGCAGCGTCGGTCAACCGCGCGACTACAACCCGGCAGCCGCATTTGGGACCTACGACTCCGCTAGCCGTGAATTCCAATTGCACCGCGTGGAGTATGACGTCACCGCGACCCAGCAAAAGATGCGTGACGCCAACTTGCCGGCGCCACTGATCGAGCGGCTGACTTTGGGAGTGTAGGGTGAGGCAGGGCTGCCTCTAGTTTCTGCGGAGCACCTTGCCGGGCAATCTGCCGGTGTGCTCGCCGTTGTCCACCACGATTTGTCCGTTCACCATGACGAGATCTATTCCCGAAGGATACTGGTGCGGGTCTCCAAACGTGGCGTTTTCCGTAATGGTGTCAGGGTCGAAGAGCACGAGGTCGGCATCCAGGCCGCTGTGAACGAATCCTCTATCCGTTAGTCCCAACTTCTCTGCAGGCGCACCTGACATCTTGCGGACTGCTTGTTCCAGCGTGAGCACGTTGCGCTCGCGCACGTAGACCTGGAGCACCCGCGGGAATGTGCCGTAGTTACGTGGGTGCGGCACGCCCTGGCTGAGAGGGCCGTAGGGCGCGAGGCTCGAGCCATCGGAGCCCACCATGCCGAGCGGGTGATTAAGCATGTACTCCACGTCGTCTTCGCTCATCGAGAATGCCAGCATGGAGGCTTTGTTCCGGCTCTCCATGATGAGATGGAAGGCGGCGTCCAGCGGGTGTAGCTTGAGGCTTTGTCCAATGGCGGCGAAGTCCTGCCCCTCGTATTGCTTGAAGGCCTCAGAATCGATCCAAACCAGGTAGAAGCTATCCCATTCGCGACCATCCGCGTCGGCCTCTGCGCGTAACTGGGCATAGGTGTTCGGATCGTTGAGGCGCGCCAGCATTGCGGCTGAGCCGCCCTCTTTTGCCCAATTGGGCACAACTTGGTCCAACCCGCCGCTGCCGGCCGTATATGGATAAACGTCGTAGTTGACGTTCACATTGCGATTTTGGGCGCGTTCGCTGTAATCGGTGGCCTCACGCACTTTACCCCAGTTATTCCTGCCGGTGGCTTTGTGGTGCGCAATCTCCACGGATACTGCAGCGCGTTCGCCAATCTCAATGGCTTCGGCTACGGCACGCAGCAGCGTATCGCCCTCACCGCGAATATGGCTGAAATAGAGCGCGCCGTATTCATGCGCGACTTTGGCGAGGCTCACGAGCTCTTCTGTGTCTGAATACGAGCTGGGCGGGTAGATGAGGCCGCTGGAAATGCCGAACGCTCCGTCGTCCAGCGATTCGCGCAGAAGCTTCTGCTGTTGCGCGATCTCCGCCGGCTCGGCCGGTCGGCGATCCATACCCATTGCCGCCATGCGCAGCGGCGTGTGACCGACGAGGGGTACGACATTCAGGGCGACGTTATTCTTCTCTATGGTGTCCAAGTATTCGCCAAAACGCAGCCAGTCCCAGCTAAGCTCAGCGCTTCCCTTGGCGAGAAACGTGCTGGTTTCGCGAATCTCATCCCTGGTATCAGGAGTGAGCGGCGCAGGTCCCAACCCACAGTTGCCGATGACCTCAGTCGTCACGCCCTGTCGGACCTTGCTCTCCGCGCGGGGATTAACGAGCAAAGGCAGGTCCGAATGGGTGTGGATGTCAATGAAGCCCGGCGCTAGAGCCCTGCCTGCTCCAGAGACTTTCCGTTGGGCCTCAACGTGCTCAAGCGCGCCGATTGCTGCAATCTTGCCGTCTTGGACGGCCACATCCGCTACGAAGCCCCGTCCGCCGCTGCCGTCGACTACCGTGCAACCTTCAAAGACCACGTCGTACATGCCACTCTCCCCTGTAAGCAAAGCAAAATGTGAATTGCCCATTCGGATTTCCTGAGAATAGGGCGGAGTATGAAGTCACTGCATGAATTAGGAAGTATCCTCTTCTTCTTCTTCAATCGGGTCCCATGGGTCAAGGTTAAGCCGTTTTGGGATGTACACTTCCTCAATCACGAACGTCCCCGCAGCCAGGTCGTGCCACGTGCGGCGGTTGGGCTCCTTGAACATCCAGAATCCCCCGGCGCAAAGCGCCCCGACGGAGACAAGCATAGCGAGTGCGCGTGTCGCAGCTTGTCTCCAATTCATTTGCTCCCCGTCAATCGTGACGGCGCGCAAACCAACCAGCCGCATGCCGGCAGTGCCGCTGTATTCCGCAGGCACTTGTATGAAGTAGATGAACGGCGCCAAAGCGACTATGAGAATTGCCAAGCCAAACGGTACGATGATGGCCGCATCGGGGTAGACGGTATCCTCAGTAACCTCACCGACGGATACGCCAAGAATAAGGACACCCGTAATGACTGCCGTGACCGCCAGCATCGCTGCGGCGGCGAGGCCGAATATGAAGAAGATAATGTCCCACAGTGCCGCCTTGATCCGCTTTTCAAGGGGGGCCAAGGGTAGGCCGGCAACCTTTTTGCCGGGGATCGTCTCGCCATTTGGCGTTGACACAAGGGCCGCCTTTCACATCTTGGAGCGGTATTACTGCGAACTTACATACCAGTCATTGAAAGCAAAGAGCGCGGGAGTGCCGCCGGTGTGCAGGAAGACGACCGGCCGCGAGGGATCAAGCTCACCGGCACGGATGTGATCGATGAGGCCGGCCATGGCCTTGGCGGTGTAGACGGGATCCAGGATGATACCCTCCGTACTGGCTACGATTTCTAGGGCTTCACGAGAATCTTCCGTCGGGAGGGCGTAACCTGGTCCGATGTACTGTTCCTGGTTCTCAATGTCGGCTGCAGAAACGTGCAGTTCGAGATTGAGGCGCTGGGCGGCTTCGTTGGCTAGGTTTGCTACGACGTCCGCCGGTACAAGGTCCGTGCGGATGGGGCTAATGCCGACAATCTGCCAATCGAGGCCGAGGGCTTGCGCCGCCAGCACTAAGCCACCTTGTGTGGCGGTGGCAGAGGAAAGGTAGATGGAAACTCGCAGTAGGCCAAGTTCTTCCAATTGTTCCTTCAGTTCCAGCGCGCAATCGACATACGAAACCGATCCCAAGCTGGCAATACCGCGCCATAGGTCTACGACGATTGGGTCACGCCCCGCCTGCCGTTCTTCAACTGCCGCCTGCTCGCAGAGTGCAATGAGATCGGGAAGTTGCCGCACCTGCACGAGGCGCACATCCGCACCTACCAAGTGATCGAGCAGGAGGTTGCCCTGGGGGGCGTTCGGCTCTTCTCCATTCAAATAGAGGATGCAACGCAGTCCAAGCTTGGCGCAGGCTGCGGCAGTCTGGCGGCAGAAATTCGATTGAATCGAAGCGCCCGTGATGATTGTGTCGGCTCCCCGCTGCAGCGCCTCGCCCAGGATGAACTCAAGATGGCGGGTCTTATTGCCGCCGAAGGCGAGCCCGGTGAGATCGTCGCGTTTGAAGAGGATTGGCGGCCCGCCGAGGGCGTCAGAAAGGCGCGCGGATTCTTCCAAAGGTGTGGGTAGCACTCCCAAGTGCACGCGGGGAAGTTGGTCAATTGCTTGGCGCAGGTCGGAGACGGTGAATGAGGTGCGTTGCATTGCTCCCTGAGTTTCCACAATTCAGCATAAGGAGAGTTCTGCCCCAATGATACGTCGTCGGCTGAATTTTTGCTATCGGAAT
Source organism: Chloroflexota bacterium (assembly GCA_965219505.1). Classification (GTDB taxonomy): domain Bacteria; phylum Chloroflexota; class UBA11872; order VXOZ01; family VXOZ01; genus VXOZ01. Next base: position 1,206,153 of record OZ244775.1, read on the forward strand.
TTGTAGAGCCTAAGCCACAAGCTCTCTGAAAACGCCCCGCATTCGGCATGAAATCAGGGGAGCCTCAGACCGGTGCTTTCATGTACGACCAGACTTAAGGAGTAAGTCACACGGACTGAAAACCGAGACGCGATTGTTAGTAAAGGCCTGCGTGCGAATTGGCTCGGTTAGCGAGTCTGATTTGCTCCATGCATTCGACACGGCTTGACCGCGAAACCTCTTTTCGTCCCGGTACTTTAGGTCAGGGAAAAGTTGACAAGGTAGGTGGCCCATTGAATACTGGAGATGGCGCTGCGACCCCCGCACGTCCATGTCATTCTGTGGTTTCCGCTTCAAACGTGAGTTGATCCATTAGACAAGCGAGAGGCAATGACCCCAATATCCGAAAGCGAAACTCTGCTCGAAGGTGTCACGCTGTCGCAGTCCGCCAATGTGGTACGTGTCGCCAGCAGCACACCCTTGCGAGTCTTGAGTTGTGCGAGAATTGGGGACGATCTTGCGCTGACGCGAAATATTGTGGCTATGTCAGCTACCGAGGCGCAGGGCATGCCGGATCCCGAACAGCAGCTACACAATTGGGCAATCCAAGCGGGATTTCACGAGCCGTATGTAGGAGTTGTTACCTCGGGGAGCGTGGATGACTATGTGCAAGTATCGGAGGCGGCGCCGAAGTGGAAAATGACCGTTTTGCTCTTTGCGGATCTCTCGACGCGGTGTTCTGCCGGCAATACGACGCCAAGGGATCACGATGCCGGGGGTGGAATTGACATAATCATTCTCACTAATGCGAGCCTTTCCATGGGCGCTATGGTAAGCGCAATAGTCACGGCAACCGAAGCGAAAGTGCGAGCGCTGGTGGAAAATCGCACTACGACGGACGAGGGGTACGTCGCGACGGGCGCCCCGGCTGACAGTGTGATTATTGCTTGCTTGAGCAAGGGCGAGCGGATACGACAGGCCGGCCCTACGACGCAGCTCGGCTACTTGATCGGCAAGGTAGTGCATGAGGGACTAACCCGCGCACTGCAATCGTAGTACGTTCAGTGAGCTTTTGCGTACGCAGAGGATTGGAATCGCATGCGCCGAGAAACTCTACCGGCCCAGAATCAGGCGGATGGAATTGGTGTGGAGACATCAGTCGATTCTAGTCGCATTGAACGCGCCGTACAGGAAATCTTGCTGGCGATTGGCGAGGATCCGGGGCGTGAGGGATTGCGTGAAACCCCTCGACGCATAGCGCAGGCATACACATTTCTGTTCTCGGGACTCTCCCGTGATCCGGCTGCCGCCATAGATGCAAGTTTCCACGAAGACTACGACGGGATGGTGGTGTTGAAGGACATTCAGTTCTTCTCAATGTGCGAGCACCACCTCCTACCCTTTTGGGGTATGGCGCACGTGGGGTACCTGCCCAGCGGCCAAATTGTGGGCGCAAGCAAGCTCGCGCGCGTAATTGAAACTCTGGCAAAGCGGCCGCAACTCCAGGAACGCCTCACCGACGAGGCTGCCGCGACGATTGCCAAGGTGATCAAACCCCGGGGCGTGGCAGTAGTCGTAGAGGCAGAACATATGTGCATTGCGATGCGTGGCATCCAGAAGCCGGGATCTCGCATGATTACGAGTGCAATGCGTGGCCTCTTTCTCTCGGATCCCCGCACGCGCAACGAATTCATGGCCATTGCGACGGGTCAGCGCTAAGCCCCAATGGATTACGGGGAGTCGCTCCAATTTCTCTACTCCTTTGTCGACTGGGAGCGCGGTATTGGATATGGTTCTAATGCTCCGCCTCGCTTTACCCTCGACCGCATTAGTGTGTTGCTGCGCCTCCTGGACAACCCGCAAGAGCGCTTTCCCAGCATTCACATCGCCGGCAGCAAGGGGAAAGGGTCTACGGCAGCTATCATCGAATCCGTGTTGCGCGCTGCCGGTCTCCGTACCGGCCTTTATACGCAACCTCACCTGCACACGTTTCGCGAGCGTGTGCGCATCAACAACAGGCCCGTTACTTCTCAGACGTTCACCCGCCTTGTTGATCGCGTAGCGATTGCGGGGGATGCCCTAAAGTCCGACCGCCCCGAGCTCGGCGATCCAACGACGTACGAATTGGCAACCGCCCTGGGCTTCTTTTGCTTTGCTGAAGCGGCGGTAGACATGGCCGTCGTCGAGGTAGGTCTGGGCGGGAGATTGGATGCGACCAACGTCATTACGCCACAAGTCTCGGTAATTACGTCGATCAGCTTGGAACACACCGCAATACTTGGCGACACGCTTGATGCCATTGCCCGGGAGAAAGCCGGAATCGTGAAGAACAACGGCGTGTTGGTGCACGCACCGAACCCAGCAAATGTGACAGAGGTTTTCCAGAAAGTCTGCCGTAAACGTCGTGCCAGGATCGTAGCGGCAGACGAGCGTCGATGTGAAGCAGTTGCCGCTCAAGGTATTGCAAATTGTTCGGCTGGCGCCGTGTCCAACGCTCGCCCCCGTATCAAGTACGGGGCAGGCTCTGAGCCTGTCGAAGGGCCGCCTGTGCAGAATTCGACGAACTCACCACGTACTGACTACTTGGGAGATAGTGGTGCGGCTGCTTTCCCCAGTGCTGCTGGAGCGCTTCCTAATTGGGAGTATCCTGCACAGACCTGCAGTATTAGCACGCTGGGAGAGAAGTGTGTAGTGCGTTTTCCGCTGCGCGGTCGGCACCAGAGGATCAACCTCAGTGTTGCTCTCGCCGTAGTTGATGAGCTTGCGGTGCAGGGCTTGCCTCTCTCGCCTGCGTCGGTGTGCGCCGGGATTGAAAGTCTGCGGTGGCCCGGACGATTTGAACAGTTGTCCGCTTGGCCCCTCGTTATCGCCGATGGCGCGCACACTCCCGATGCCATGATGTATTTGCGCCAGACCCTGGCAGAGCACTATCCTGGGCGTAGGGTTCACTGTATCTTGGGGACAAACCAAGACAAGAGTAGCAGTCAACTGTTGGACGCTTTGCTGCCGGTAATTGATAGGCTCATAGTTTGCCGATCGCGGCATCCTCGTGCCCAAGAGCCCCGTGATATTGCTGCAGCCGCCGCAGGCAAGGTGCCGATTTCGCTGGCGGAGAGTGTAGAGCAGGCTGTCTCAATGGGGCTGGATAGCATGTGCTCCGAAGATGTCCTGTGTGCGACGGGTTCGTTGTTTGTGGCCGCAGAGGCGCGAGAAGCTTTTGGATTAGCCGAATTCGTCGACCCGCCGCTTGATGTACGTCGTTTACCGGCAATTGAAAGATAGTATGGTCTGCAACTGTGATGGTACGACTCCTGCTTGTCCGCCACTGCCAATCGACGTGGAATAGCCTGGGACGCATCCAAGGCCAACAAGACCCCCCGCTTTCGGCAGAGGGCGCAGCTCAGGCGAAAGCACTTGGAGAACGTCTGCGGCATGAATCGCTTGGGGGCATCTATTGCAGCGATCTTGCGCGCAGCTATGAGACTGCGCTGGAAATCAGAGCGTTCCATGATCTTGTTGCTGTGAGAGATCGCGATCTGCGCGAGCGTGGGTATGGGGTCTGGGAAGGCCAACGACTGGATGATCTTATGGCGAATACCGCAGACTGGCAGCAACATCGGCACGATCCGGATTGGGCTCCGGACGGGGCCGAGAACGGCCCCGCTCTCTACCAGCGCACCCAGGCCGCCTTGCGCCGCATCGTCCATCGGCATGAAGGACAGTCGGTCGCGGTCGTGATGCACGGAGGCGGCCTAAGGATGTATTTCTGCCATCTCTTCGGCCTCTCTCTTGAGCACTACTGGCAAGTCTCCGTCGCGCATGCCAGCCTTTCTATAGTTGATTGGCATGAGACGGTGCCAACACTGATGCTGTGGAATGATTCTCATCACGCCACCAGAATCCCGGCCGCAAGCACCATCTACTAGGGAGCGCTGCCATGCCGCGTCTTCGACGAAGTCGGCTGCGCCACTGGGAAGAGAGCATCGCCGCTGCTCTGTTTACTGACCTCTATGCTATCACCATGGTCCAGGCATACTTTCGTGAGGGCATGGAGCAGACGGCAGTATTCGATTTCTTCATACGCCGTGTACCTGACCGGTGGAACTACGTCATCGCGTGCGGTGTCGCCGACGTTCTCCAGATTCTGGAGAATCTCTCTTTTTCAGCTGAGGCGCTTGACTACCTAGGAGAACTGGGGGAATTCTCTCAAGAGTTCCTCGAATATTTGGCGGACTTTAGATTCACCGGTGACGTATACGCCCTTCCTGAAGGGACCGTGGCCTTCCCATTGGCACCGCTGGTAGAGGTCGTAGCGCCGCTTCCTGAGGCGCAGCTAATAGAGACCTTGCTCATCAACCAACTTCATTTCCAGACCCTCATGGCATCGAAGGCGGCGCGCGTTGTGCAAGCAGCACAGGGAATGACGGTCGTGGACTTTGGGACGCGACGCGCCCACGGCACAGACTCGGCAATTAGGGGCGCGCGTGCATTCCACGTGGCGGGTGTGGCTGCAACTTCCAATGTACTTGCCGGCAAGATCTATGGCATACCGGTCACAGGCACCATGGCGCACAGCTACGTTCAAGCGCATGACGACGAGTTGGAGGCGTTTAGGCAATTCGCTTTACTCTACCCGGAGACGGTCTTGCTGGTAGACACGTACGAGACGCTGGCGGGTGTGAGGAGTGTAGTCAGACTTGCGGAAGAAATGGGTAGTGCGTTTCGAGTGCGCGCCATCCGCTTGGACTCCGGCGATCTGGCAACGCTGGCGCATGCCTCCCGGCGAATCTTGGATGAAGCGGGTCTCCACCGCGTGGAGATCTTTGCCAGCAGCAACCTCGATGAGTATGCGATTTCGGACCTAGTGAGCCAAGATGCCCCGATCGATGGGTTTGGCGTGGGCACTCGCATGAGTGTTTCCAGCGATGCGCCCGCGATAGACTGTGCTTATAAACTGGTTTCGTACGGTGGTCGCGGCCGCATGAAGCTCTCCGCCGGCAAATCTTCGCTTCCCGGCCGGAAGCAGGTCTATCGCTTCCAAGAGGGCGGTACGATCGTGCGGGACGTCGTTGCTTTAGTGGACGAGAATGTTAGCGAAGGTATGCCTCTGCTCGTTCCTGTCATGCGAGGGGGCAAACGCCTGCGAGCCGGTTATGGCGACCTAGCGGCGGCGCGGGAGCGGGCGCGGCGGCAACGGCAAGCGCTGCCGCCGCGCTTGCACGCACTAGAGACTGCTGAAGCACCATACCAGGTTACAATCAGCAAGGCTTTGGAGTCACGGCGCAACAAGCTGCGTGAAGAACTGGCAGCGAGGGTTTTGAACTAGCCAAAAGTGAGGTTGCTAATCTACCTAGCGGTTGCGGAGTCCGAGTAGCGGCGCTTCGTCGAAAGCCAGTCGATGTCATATGCGGTCGACAAGCTCTCCCTTGCGGAATGCTTCTTGCCTGCGGTGCAAGAAGTGCACCATGTCATTGTAGCTAATTGCCTCCAGGTGCTCTTCTTCACCGTTCACCACGACAACGTAGCCTAATCTTCTTGCTTCCATATGCTCCAGAGCGTCCTCAAGCGGTGTCGTTGGAGCCAAGAATCCCTGCGGCGCACTTTCAATCATGACGTCTTGTGCTTGTGTGTGGGACCAATGGATGCTTGGAACGCGCCGAATCTCTTCCGCCGTGATGATACCGAGGAGCGTCCGCTGGCGCATGACGGCGAGAACGCTCGGAGCGGAGTCTTCGGCGAGAAGGTAGTCGTATACCAAAGTCTGTAGCAGCGTTTCGGGTGCGACAAAGGCAACCATGCTTTTGGGCACGTCATTCAAGGTCACACCGGCAGTCAGGTCTCGGTCTAGGGCGTTCTGCTGTGCCATTTCCGCCGCACTGTGTACAAACCAGCCAAGCACGATGAGCAGTCCGCCCTGCACCCATTCGGCGTGGACTGCGACTGTATATAGAGCGAACCCAATGAGGGCGAAGCCAAGCAAGTGCCCCATGAACGCCGCGACCTTAGTGGCAAGCCTGAAACTCCCGGTAACGTACCAGATGGCGGCGCGCAGTGCTCTCCCGCCATCCAACGGAAGAGCGGGTATAAGATTGAAGAGGGTGAAGAAGAGATTCGCCAGGCTCAAGTATAAGATCACCCTACTGCCGAGGGCCCAGTGGGATTGCAGGAGACGCTGCAATATGAAGAGTGTGATGAATAGTGCGAGGCTGCAAGCGGGACCGGCGCTGGCAATGAGGAATTCGTGCAAGGGCTTCCGCACTTCACGCGCAATTGTGGAAACACCGCCAAAGACAAAGAGCGTGATACCCCGCACCGGAATGCCAAGATGCCGTGCCACCAGCGCGTGGCATAGCTCGTGGGCCACGACCGAGCTAAAGAATAGGACGCTGGCTGAGGATCCGATCAGCCAATAAACGGGAGCTGACAAGCCTGGGCGCTCGAACGGGAATATAGCGAGAGAAAGGGTTGCCGTGACCAGACCGGCCGCAATCAACCAGGTATAGTGGATTGCCACGGGAATACCAAAGAGGTGCCCCAGCCGAACGGACCCGGCCATTCCTTGTCCTATGTGAAGTCGTTCTTGACGCTGTGTCTTTTACAATACCGCAGTTCGCCCACGCCGCCAAGAATGCTACTTTGCGGGACTAGTAGACTTGGGCTTGACTTCTTCGTTGAGCAGAATTGCATGTCATTCCGAGCGCAGCGTCGAACAGTGTTCGCTGACTTCGTCAAAGACGCGGAATCTAGAATCCTGTGACACGAGATTCTTCGTCGCTGCGCTCCTCAGAATGACAGCCAAAAAGAGCCGGGTTGCGCGTGGGTTAGCAGAGTGTCTTCTATCTTGGGAAGGTCTAAGTCCAAAGCTACTAGTTGCGCCACTTTGCCAGGCGCCACAACGTAGACGGGAAGTGAGGCAATTCGAGTGCGATGTGGCTTTAGGCGACTTTGCACTGTGGCATTGCCGCGGGCAATTGAATGGTCTGTGGTACAATGCGTGGAACCGCAGAGCATCTTGCTTCGCGGGTTTCTTGTATGCTAGGTGCGCTGCTCATTGCCAAGATTCTACTGAGTCTCCTTTGGGGGTTGGATTGATTTTTGCGGGGGCCTCGGTAGTCGCCGAGCACCTATGAAGTTGGCAGACATGTCTCGTTTAGGCGGCGAGCACTCAAGTGAAATTCAGCTAGTCACGGTAGCGATTGCCCCAGATATACTGTGCTGCAATGCCTCTGTTGTGTCCATGGAATTGTAATTCTCGCACAAGACTCTCCACCTCTCTCATCTCTTCGTTGTCTTTGAGCCGTCGTTAGGGAGACGAATGCTTATGTCCTTGACTGCTGATGTTTCCGAACCGGTTGAAGAAAGAGCTGCCCTCTCCTTCCATCAATTGACCGCGTATTTTGCGGAACTCGATGCGACGCGCAGCCGCATCCGCATGATGGAGCTACTGGCAGACCTTTTTATGAAGACTCGCCCGGAAGAAATGGATAAGGTGATCTATCTCTTGCAGGGACGCGTTGCGCCGCTTTACGCACCTATCGAATTCGGTGTGGGCGAGCAGCTAACTGCTGAGGTTGTGGCAGAGGGTACCGGAGCTACCCTTGAGGACGTACATCGGCGCTTTAGTGAGATTGGCGACTACGGATTGGTGGCAGAAGAGCGGATCGAACGGGAGCAGGGATCGCTCACTGTTGTGCAAGTATTCGAACGCCTGACAGACATTGCCCTGACAGAAGGTGAGGGTTCCGTCGCAAAGAGAGTTTCGCTGCTGGCCGAAATGGTGCGGCAGGTGGGGAAGCAAGAAGTGCGCTATCTCCTCCGTATCCCTCTCGGACGCCTGCGGTTGGGGGTCGGGGATCCCACGGTCATGGATGCCCTCTCATATGCCCGCACGGGATCTAAGGACCACCGCCCGCCAATTGAACGGGCGTACAGCATATGCGCAGACCTGGCCACTGTCGCCAAGGATTACTGGCGAGCTGGCGTGGACGGACTGCAGGATATCAACATCGTTGTCGGCACGCCCGTTATCCCGGCCGCGTCGGAACGAGTGAAGTCCATGGAAGACCTTGTCGTCCGACTGGGACGCTGCGCCGTGGAGCCCAAGTTCGACGGCATTCGGTGTCAAGTGCACTTCGACGGCGAGAACGTCACCATGTACTCACGCCACTTGGAAAACTTCAGCGGCATGTTCCCTGACGTGGTTGCGGCCGTCCGAGAGCAGGCTGCCGGTCATACGTTCATTGCCGATTCCGAGGCCCTGGCGTACGACGTGGAGACCGGCGCCTTTCTTCCTTTCCAAATGACGACGCAACGGCGGCGCAAGCACAAGGTGGATGAGATGGCAGAGAAACTGCCGCTCCGTGTGGTGCTTTTCGATCTCCTCTATCTCGATGGTGTCGACTTGACCCGGCAACCTTATACGGAGCGACGAGAGAAATTGCTGAGTCTCTTGCAAGAAGGCCCGGTCTTGCAGGTTACGGAGAACATCGAAACGGACAGTGTGGCCGCCATCGAGGCCTTCTTTGCCGACAAGGTCGAACACGGTCTGGAAGGGGTCATGGCCAAAAAGCTGGATTCGGTCTACCAAGCCGGTCGCCGCAGCTTCGATTGGATCAAGATGAAGCGTTCGTACCAGGGCGAGCTATCAGATACGGTGGATTGCGTCGTATTGGGGTACTGGTACGGTAAGGGTGCACGCTCGAAACTTGGCATTGGGGCTTTGCTTCTGGGCGTGTACGACAAGGAGCGCGACCTGTTTGTGACGATTTCACGTCTCGGCACCGGTTTCTCAGAGGAGGAATGGGTGCAAATGCGCGAGCTGCTGGACAAGGAGAAGTCGGAAGAGAAGCCGGCGCGGGTGGAGGCCGAGATCGAGCCTGACGTTTGGAGCAATCCAGTCTACGTGGTCGAGATTCAGGCTGATGAAATCACGCGCAGTCCCACTCACACCTGCGGTAAGCAGGAAGGGGACGACCTGGGCTATGCACTGCGCTTCCCAAGAGTTTTGGGTTTCGTGCGCGAAGACCGCGGCCCGGAGGATGCAACCTCAGTGCAGGAGGTTGTAGCGCTCTACACGGTGCAGATCGAAAAAGGGAAGAAGTGAGCAGTCCCCGCGATTAAGTGAGTGTATATGAAGACTGTCTATCGAGTGTGGAACTTGCCGCGATCAATAGCAGGAAAGCATGAATGAAGGACCGGTCACCTAATGGTGCGGGCAACTTGCTAGTGCCGGACGGGCAACACGCTCACAGCGTCCGTCTGACCCTCTTGAAGATACGTCGTTACCCACACCACCCGAAGAGGCAGTAACCTGTGCCGGAGCGAACACTTGGTATCGTCTTAGCAAGGAGGGAGCCGAGTGACAGCGCTAGCAAACATAGAGACCCAGCTTTCCGTAGCGTATGAGGATCTGGAAAAGGCCAAGCAAAGGCTCGTCGAGCTTCGCCGCCAATTGCCCCCGGAGCCCGTAGAGGACTATGAACTCACAGGTCCTGACGGTGGGGTAAGGCTTTCGGCCATGTTTGGCGATAAGTCTGATTTGATTCTGATTCACAACATGGGATCCGGGTGTCCCTACTGCACGATGTGGGCTGATGAGTTCAACGGCGTGCTCCATCATCTGGAGAGTCGCGCAGCGTTTGTCGTCGTGTCACCCGATTCCCCCGAGACCCAGAAAAGTCTCGCCACGCGCCGGGGTTGGCGATTTCGGATGTACTCGGCCGCAGGCACCACGTTTATCGAGGACATGGGGTTCGGTTCGGAGGAAGAGAACTTCGATTTTCACGCAATGCCCGGTGTCTCGGCCTTCCATAAGAACGGGGACGGAACAATCGTACGTGTATCCCGGGACTTCTTTGGCCCCGGCGACCCTTATTGCGGGGTCTGGCACCTATTCGAACTTCTGCGAGACGGCCCTGGCGACTGGGAGCCGCAGTTCGATTATTAGCACTGCACTCGCAAAGTACCTAATGGGGTATCGCATGATGGGCGATTGCGCGCTCGTACGGAGCAGGCTACTTTAGCGGCAATCCGATCTCCTCTGCGAGCCATGCGCCGGCCAGGATGTGTTCGATGGCTTCTGCAAGGGAGTCCAAAGACTGATCGAAAATCTCTTCAAAGCGCTTACGCGTTGCGTCGTCTGGGGCCTCGCCAAGTTCTCGGTAGTAGCATCCGGCATAGAAGCACTGGTACGGGAAGTAAGGACACTCCGGCCGCGGCGTGAATCCCATGAGGCGCAGGGCGTCAACTTCGCGGAAGCGTCGCCGTAAGGTCCGGGCTTGAGGGAGAAGCCGCACGTGCAGCACGTAGAGCTGCTGTTCGCCAGTGTCGAGCAGGCTGAGCACGCATTCGATGCGTCCCTTGCTGGCACGCTTCAACTCTTGGTCCGAGTTACCAAGATGTCCTTCCGCCTGTGATGCCATGGCATGGCCTTTGTCTTGCAAGATGTCTTCTCAGTCGAGCCGGAGATTGTCCGCTGTCTCCAGGACAGCGGAGACTACACGTTTCGAACATGATACCAACCTTGCGGAGCAATGGCAGATCTGGGTCTGATTCCCAAGAGCTTCGCAGTTACGAGCGGTGCGCTTCTTTGGCAGGAATCCTGCGTGTATTGCATCAAACGCCCAAGGCAAGAAGAGATCAATTCGTATCGCGTTTGCGGAGCAAGCGCAATCCGTTGCCTGCCACCAAGATGGTTGCGCCGACGTCCGCCAGTATCGCCATCCATAGATAGGCGAGGCCGAAAAGTGTCAGAAGTAGCACGATCAGCTTGATACCCAACGAAAACGTGATGTTCTGTTTGATCACCGTCATTGTCTGCCGGCTGAGTTGAAGCGCAGAGGGAATCTTGGAGAGGTCGTCGCCCATTAGCACGACGTCGGCGGTCTCCAATGCCACGTCGGAACCTGCGCCGCCCAATGTGATGCCCGCCGTAGCGCTGGCAAGGGCGGGAGCATCGTTTACGCCGTCGCCCACCATGAGCACCTTACCGTGTGTTTTCACTAAGTCTTGTACCACGGCGACCTTCTGCTCCGGAAGCAGTTCGGCGAACACCTTCTCTACCGGAAGTTGCTCTCCGATCGCCGCCGCAGTTGGCTTGCTGTCGCCAGTCAACATCACTATGTGCGCAATGCCCATATCACCTATCGCATGAAGCGTGGTCTTCGCGTCCGGCCGCAGTGTATCCATTGTGGCAATGAGACCGGTGATCTGCCAGTCTTCGGCTACCAAGAGCACGGTCTTGCCGGCGTTCTGCATTTCAGTGATAGTGTCTTGGTGTGCGGCAACGTTATAGCCGAGTGAGTACAAGTAGTCAGGGCTGCCGCAGATGAACACCGTGCCGTCAACTCTTGCACGCACGCCCCGTCCGGCGATGGCTTCAAACTCCTGGATATCCTCCGTATGTAGGTGGTCGGTAGCTTCTTCCGAATCGGTGTGGCCCGCTCTACGCAAGATGGCGGTGGCGAGTTGATGTTCGGAGCGATGCTCCAACCTGTCCGCCATCTGGATTATCTCCGTTTCACTATGCCCGCGGAACGGTATTACGTCAGTAACTTCGGATCGACCCTGTGTAAGCGTGCCGGTCTTGTCGAATGCCATTGCGACCGTCTGCCCAAGCAATTCCATCACGGCGCCGCTCTTGACGAGTACGCCGGAACGGGCTGAGCGCGCAATGGCGGCCACGATTGAGATCGGAGTCGAGATGACCAGGGCGCAGGGACAGCCGACCAGAAGCAAGACGAGACCGCGATATACCCACTCTTGCAGCGACTGATCGAACGCAAGCCAGGGCACGATGGCGACCAGGACAGCGAAGACGACAACACCCGGCGTGTAGTAGGCGGCGAACCGATCGATGAACTGCGCCGTCGGCGCATTCTTCTCCTGGGCTTCCTCGACAAGGCGTACAATGCGGGCGATGGCGTTCTCTCCCGCGGGCCGCGTCACCGCAATCTCCAGGTATCCTTGTTGATTGATGGTGCCGGCGAAGACGCTATCGCCGCCGTCCTTTGCCACCGGTGCGCTTTCCCCCGTAATGGCTGATTGGTCAATGGTGGAGTGTCCGGTTATAACCTCGCCGTCCACAGGCACCCGTTCACCGGGCCGCACCACAACAATCGTACCCACCGCGACGCTTTCAACCGGAACGGTTGACTCGCGTCCATCAGTCTTGATGCGAGCTTTGTCCGGGGAGAGCTCCATTAGGGTATGAATTGCATGATGGGCCCGATCGAGTGTGTAGTCCTCCAGCATTTCGCTCAGGGAAAAGAGAAAGACCACGGCCGCTGCTTCCCACCACTCTCCCAGCAATACAGCGCCAATTACGGCAACGACTACCAAAGAGTCGATTGAGAGCCGTCGATCTTCGGTAAGGGCCCCCCACGCTTCACGCACGATGGGCACGCCCCCTACGACGATGGCCGCAAGGTACAGGCCGGCGCGCACGAGCGGCGGGGCGGCAACAAGACTGGACACTATACCGGCAAGGAAGAACACACCGGTTAGAAAAGTGAGCCGCGTCTCAGTTTCTCTAAGCAGTTCCGCAAAGTGGGGCACGAGTGTACGAGTCACAGCACTAGCCTCTTGTCGAAACGGTGTCTGCAGACGGTTCCATGTGCGCGTGCGCAAGGTGGTCGCGCGTCACATGCAGCAGTGTACGGATATGGTCGTCCGCAAGGCTATACCACATGACTTTGCCTTCCCGACGCCTTTTTACCAGATGCAGGTTGCGCAGAGTCCGCAAATGCTGCGACGTCGCAGCCACCGAGAGGTTGGATAGCGCGGCTAGGTCGCATACGCAGAGTTCGGCACTCAGGAGGCAGTGAAGCAGCCTGACGCGGCTCGGTTCCCCGAGCACGCGAAAGTATGCGGCCAGTGCCTCATATTGGTCGTCTCGCAGGAGTGTAGCAAGCACTCTGGCAGCCTGCTCGGGATGGAGTGTTTCGTCGAGACAATCATCAACAGTGCGTTCTCGAAGCATTGTCGCCTTCTTCACTTATTCATTTGCGTACATACTTAACTATTGTAGTTTGTGGATTAGAAGGTGTAAAGCTGGCGAGAGCGACCCTGTGTAGCCGGCAACTATTCACACACGGTGGCGGCAAGGGTATTGCTGAGCGTTTGGAACTCGTGCTGGACACTCTCGTGGAGTTGGTTGCAGAAGAATACGGCACTCAGCCCCTTGGTGGGATCACACCAGGCAAAGGTGCCGGTGGAGCCGGTGTGGCCGAACGAGCCCGGTGATAAGAGATCGCCAAAGTACATGGGATTGGCGCGCCGGTAGAGCCGGAAGCCCAGTCCCCAGCCCTCTTGGAGTTTTGTTGCGGACGGTATGCCGGGCATGGCATCGGACTGCTCGCTGAGCATAGCCGTTGCGGTCGCAGGACTGAGGATACGCACGCCATCCAAGGCTCCGCCTTGGCGGTACATCTCTATAATTCGGCCGATATCACCAACAGTGGAGAAGAGTCCGCCCCACGGCGCACCGAATTCTCGCCAGTACAAGCTGTTGTGATCGTAGTCGGAACCGGTGAGATGGGACGGTTGCGTGGCTTCCACTATGCGTGGTTCCTTTTCCGGGTTCCAACCGAGCGAGGTGTCTTTCATTCCCAGCGGCTCAAACACCTCGGAGGCCAAGACTTGGCGCAGCGGCTTGCCGCGAACACGCTGCACTATCTCGGCAGCTAATGCTGTTCCCGCACTCTGATAGGAGATATTCGTGCCCGGCGCAAATAGCAGAGGCACTCTGCAAATGTGGTTTATGAACGTCTCGAATGGCGCATGTTGGCGGCGCAGCAACACGTTATTTGGCACCATGTCCGGCAGTCCGGACGTGTGCGTGCAGATGTGGCGAATCTGTACCGCATTCCGATCCGGTGCCTCCGTCGACGACTGACCCGCAAACTCCGGGATGAATCGCGTGACCGGATCACTGAGGCTGACAGAGCCTTCATCTACGAGCCGCAGCAGCGCCGTGTAGGTCACCGGTTTGGAGATGGAAGCAATGATGAAGATGCTGTCTTGCTGCGCCGGCGGCCCATCCGGCGCTTGGGTAATGCGGCCGAAGGCGCGGTGCGCTATGGTCTTACCATATCGGGCCACGCGCAAGACGGCGGCAGGCATGAAGCCACTGTCCGTCCAGCCTTCAACTAGGGCGTAGGCGCGCTCAAGCTGTGCCGCGTCCATGCCGACGGCTTCAGGATCGGTCAAATTCGTATCGGACATTGCTATCGATCCTTTCTAAACGATGCACTATCACGCAATGTGGTTTGCCAAACTTAGCAGATCAATGCGAACCAAGCTCAATTCTTCTAGTAGCAGACCTACTGACAGCCTCTACCTCATGCTCACCTGGATGTCTCTCCGCTTTTTCTGAGAACAAGGACAAGCTATGGATTCAGTGTGCAATTCCTGGAGATACCATACACTAGAGTTGCATCGGTTGTGTATGGCCAAATGGGGCGTACCGACAATGCAGTGTGCGTAGGGGACTATCGCAGAGGCAATATGCTCCCTGCACTCGTGACGCATGTGGTGCGATTCTAGCTATTTGAATCTACTACCAGTCTATGATGTCAGCAGTTCTAAGGAGAGAACACTATGCCGACACTAATCTGTCCTGATGTGTTGGTCGACGGCACCGGCAGCGAGGCTCGCGGCAATGCCTGTGTGGTAATCGAAGATGGGCGTATTGCCTTCGTCGGTTCGCGGCAAGAGCTTGATGCGGCGTATCCCGATCGCTCAGGCTGGGACGAGATCGATGGCGCGGGCGCTTCCCTCATTCCCGGGATGATTGATGGACATGTACATCTTACAATCGAGAATGCAAATGACACGTCGTATCCGGGCATCGACGCGCCGCATGAGGCTATTGTGCTCTATACGCTGCAAGCCGCCCGCGAGGCATTGGCGGCAGGACTGACGACGCTCGCTGACTGCGGAAGCATTGGCGATACGCTGCTCTTTGTGCGCGATTCGATAAATCAGGGCGTCGTAGTAGGGCCGCGTATCCTTGCTGCCGGTCCCAGCATCACGACCACGGCGGGCCACGGCCACTATCTGGGTATCGAGGAGCTGGCCGACAACGCCGACCAAATCAAGATTGCGATACGCAAGCTGGTCTTTCGTGGCGTGGACTTCATAAAGATTATGGCCACGGGCGGCGCATCCGATCCGCCCACGAACCGCTACCGCGAACAGTATTCGGAGGAAGAGATGCGTGTGGCCGTGGAAGACGCGCACCGCTTGCGTAAGCGCATTGTCGCGCACGTCAACGCAACCGAGGGTATCGTGAATTCGGTGCGCGCTGGCGTGGACGCGCTCGCGCATTGCAACTGGCTGGGGCCAGAGGAAGGGTCTGTTGTCTACATTCCGGAAGTTGCCCAGGAAGCGGGGGAAAAAGGGATTTTCGTCGACCTCAACGTCTTTGCCACGTTGCCGCTTATCGCCGGGCGTGACGGCGCAGTAACCGGTTGGGAAGGCCCCGGCAAAGTAGAACGCCGCTTCGATCTTATCCGTGATATGGAACGGCGCGGGTGTAAGTCGTACTTCTCCAGCGACCACATGGGCCGCAATATCGCCAACTTCCCACAGAGGCTCGTTGAAGCGCGCCATACGCTCAACCTTGATCCGGTGGAGGTTATTTTCCGCGTAACGGGCCGTGCGGCTGAAGGGATGTGGCTGCAGAATGAGATTGGCACTATCGAGGCCGGCAAGGTGGCAGACCTGGTGCTGCTCAATGGGGACGTGGCAGACAACATTGAATCACTGTGCGACGTCCGCTCAGTTGTGCGCAGCGGCCGCTTGGTGGCGCAGGAAGGAAACTGGGTGCAACTCTAGGGGGGCTTGGCCGAATAAGTCCTGACTTGGATGCGCTAGGCTAAGTAGTGATTGATTGTCATTCCGATGAGCGTAGCGAAGAGGAATCTAGGGCACATCACAGCTACGATGGCGCTGTTGGCAAAGATTATTGACCCCTCGCTGTCGCTCGGGGTGACAGAAGAGATGGCTTGCGAGTGATTAGGGCCTGACTCGCAAGTAGAATGTCATTAAGGCCACAGATCGCTTTAACTACACCAAAAATGCAAAGGAGGCGCACGTTCGTGCGCCTCCTTCTTGCTTCACCTCACAGGCTAGCAGTGTAAGAAGTGCTTACTCTGCATCCTCATTGAGGATCTGGTTGGCGCGCTCGTCGGCTTGAGCCAGTGCGGTGGCGATTTCGATCTTGCCCATGACCGCATCGTCAAGCATCGGTCGAATTTCGGCATTCTGCTTCAAGAAGCGGCGGTACGGGTAGACGCCCGGCAAATTGGCAAGGTCTTCGATCGTTTTGAGCACAGGCTGGTCGCTGTATCCCTTGGTCCACGCTGGATCTGCAAAGAAGTCGTGTCGCGGCGCGACCGTCTTGATGAGCTCGAGCCTGACAATTGCTACCTCAAGCCCGCAGAACCAGTTGATGAACTCAACCGCGCCGTCCGGGTTGCCGGCGCCGAGAGGCGTTACAACCGGGTTCATCCATGACGACGTGGCAAACTGGCCGTCCGGACCACCAGAGGCCGGGAAACCGATTTGCCAATACTTGAAGTCGCGCGGCACGGTGAAGTAGCGCAACGTGGGCGTTGAGCTAATATCGTGGTGCATGCCGGCTTGATTGGCTTGCAGCAGCTTGTAGTGATCCGGCACGGCGCCGCCCTCAGGGTCCTTGGCGCTGATTTCCTCTTTATTCCAGAGGTCAAAGAGGAACTGCATCGTGTCCCGCGCCTGCTCGGTGTTGTACTGAGCCTTGAACTGCTCCGCGTCGTAGGCGCCGGTGCCCGTCGTGAGCACCCACCCCGCCCAGCGCGACAAGCCGCCGACACCGGCACCCAGCAAGAATCCGGAGACGGAGACGTCGTTGCCTTCCTTCTTGGTCATGGCACGGGCGGCAGAAACCAAGTCGCTCCAGTTATTGATGTCCCCACCATTTTCGTCAAGACCGGCGTCTAAGAGCAACTGGCCGTTGACGACGATAGAAGTCGACTCCGGCCCCATCACGGGAATTCCAAATGTCGCGCCTTCAGCTTGTCGGAACTGATTCGAAGCCTCGAAGAACTGTTCTGTAGCAAGGTCCGGGTACTGGGACAAATAGGGGCCGTAGTCCATCAAGATGCCCAGGTCCCAGTGGTCGCGCGCCCAGATGATGGAGTTGAAGGACACGTCCACCGGCGTACCGGCCGCGATTGTAGTGCGGAAGTGCTGGCGTACAGGCTCAATGGGATCCCTGCCCACGTCCTCCACCGGAATGCCGGTGCGCTTCGTGAACTCCTCCAAGGCCCAGGGCGTAAAACCATTCTGGTCAATGCGTGGAATCCACCAGTGCAGGAACTGGACTGGTGGGGCCTCTTCGGCCTGCTTCATCTCTTCTTCGGCCTTGGGAGCCTCTGCTTCCTCGGCTGCGTCTTCCATGGCTGGTGCGGCCGTGCCGCCGCAGGCCGCGGCAAGCAGTGCACCAGCGGTGCCAAGCCCTATACCTGCGAGCAGGCTTCGCCTGCTAAGCCCTTTTCGTTCGTCCAACGAATCCATGGGTAACCCTCCCTTTGCGGTGCCTTGGCTGACACGGCTACTTGTTACACTGTATTGACTTTAGCTTTGTGCCAAAGCCCTGTCAAGAATTGCAACGAAACTCAGCTCAAAATGACATTGCACTGTGCAGAATTGCTCTTCGACCCTTCGTCACGCTCAAGCCAAGCAAGTGCAACACGAGCGGTTTGACGGGCGCTTGTGTACAAGCCGTAGCTCCAGAGCCTAGCCAATGTCATTTGGCGCGAAGTGAACACACGAGCTCCGGCGCGGTGACTACTCTCGTTGGTCGAGCCGGTCAGCGAAAAGCGATAGCTGCACTCACAATTAACATTGTGAGGAGGCGCACAATTGTGCGCCTCCTCACTAGCTTTTCAGCTATGCGCTTACAGTGTAAGCAAATGCTTACTCTGCCGGCTCATTCAGGATCTGGTTGGCGAGTTCGTCGGCCTGCGCCAGTGCAGAAGCGATTTCGATCTTACCCTGGTATGCATCGTTGAGGATCGGCCGCACTTCCGCGTTCTGCTTTAGGAAGCGGCGGAACGGGTAGACGCCCGGCAGATTAGCGAGATCTTCGCGTGTCTGGAGCACGGGAAGGTCCGCAACGCCAGCGGTCCACGCTTCATGGGCAAAGAGATCAAGGCGCGGGGAGACGGCCTTATTGACCTCGATCTTATGCAAGGCTACCTCAAGTCCGCAGAACCAGTTGATAAACTCAACCGCGCCGTCCGGATTGCCTGCGCCAAGCGGCGTGACCACCGGGTTCATCCAGGACGCCGTGGCAAACTGACCGCCATCCGGATGCGCCGGAAACCCTATCTGCCAATACTTGAAGTCGCGGGGCACCTCAAAGTACCGTAGCGTTGGAGTCGAGCTGATGTCGTAGTGCATGCCGGCTTGATTCGCCTGCAGCAATTCGTGATGCCTGGGATCGGTGAGCGTGCCGCCATCGGGTGACTTTGCGCTGACATCCTCTCTATTCCAAAGGTCAAAGAGGAATTGCATCGTGTCCCGGGCCTCTTCAGTGTTGTACTTCGCCGTGAATTGCTCCGCGTCATAGGCACCGGTGCCCGTCGTCAGCACCCACGCCGCCCAACGCGCCAGCGCGACATTGTCCTGCAACAGGAAGCCGGACACAGAGATGTTATTGCCATCCCTCTTGGTCATGGCGCGAGCAGCGGACACCAAGTCGTCCCAGTTGTTGATGTCTCCGCCGTTCTCGTCAAGACCAATGTCGATGAGCAATTGGCCGTTGACGACGATTGACTGCGACTCCGGACCCATCACCGGGATACCGAAAGTCGCGCCCTCAGCTTGCCGGAACTGGTTGGAAGCCTCGAAGTACTGGTCTTCCTGAATGTGAGGGTACTGAGTTAGATATGGCTCGTAGTCCATCAACATGCCCAGGTCCCAGTGGTCGCGGGCCCAGATGATGGAGTTGAAGGCCACGTCTACCGGCGTACCGGCCGCGATGGTAGTGCGGAAGTGCTGGCGCAGCGGCTCGATCGGATCCCTGCCCACGTCCTCCACCGGAATGCCGGTGCGGTTTGTGAACTCTTCCAAGGCCCACGGTACTAGTCCGCCTGGGTCAATGCGATGAATCCACCAGTGCAAGAACTGCACGGGCGCGGCTTCCTCGGCCATTTTCGTCTCTTCTTCGGCCTTGGGAGCTTCCGCTTCCTCGGCTGCGTCTTCCATTGCCGGCGCAGCCGCGCCGCCGCAGGCCGCGGCGAGCAGAGCACCTGCGGTGCCAAGACCTATGCCTGCAAGCAGGCTTCGCCTGCTAAGCCCTCTGCGTTCATCCAATGATTCCACTTACAAACCTCCTCGGTACGGGGCCGTGCCTCTAATACACATTGTCTTTTCTGATGGGGATTATAGTTAAACATTGTCACACTGTCAAGTTAGGGTATTGCTCCCCGCGCGAGCATTGCTCAGACCGCACGTTCATGTGCTGCAGATGGGATTCATGTGTAACATCGTTGCATCCGGTTCGGGTATAGTATTAGTGTGTGCCAAGTAGGATTTCCCCTAGTAATGGCTGCTCTCTTCCATGTAATGCCCGTTGCAGGCTATGGCAAGCTCTATTCCAAGTAGTCGGATCGTCTATGCCAGCCACGGCGACGAGATATCGGCAATTCTCGTTAAGCTCCAACGCAAGCGCGGCTCCTCAGTCGTGCTGGTTGGAAACAATTGCCCGGCACTGCATCACAGGGAGAACCTGGGGTTCTTGCAGCGCCAGGCAGTAGACCTGGGGCTTGACCTTACGCTGGTGTGTGGTGATCGTGCCGTGCGCAGTGCCGCCAACGGCTTGGGCATCAAGGTGGTCAATTCTCTTGGCGCCCTGCATGCGCCTGAGCAACCGGAACGCGGCCCCGAAACTGCAGTTGCTAACGTTGCTACGAGCAAGATTGCTAAGACTGGCGCTGAGGCGTCCAACGTTGCAGAAAAGACTATTCGAGCCAATCAGGCTGCCGGGGCTACGACGGGTCGGTCAAACAAGCGGGGAGGCAGAGGGTCACTCTCAAACGACCGATCGTTCTCTAGTATTCTTGCTTTGGCCACGCTGGTCGTGGTACTGCTATTCGTGGTGTGGGGCGCGCTTTATGTGGTGCTCCCTAGCGCCAAGATTGAGCTCACACCGGTGCAGCAACGCTATAGCACGGTACTGCAGTTGATGGCTGATCCTCAGGTAAGTCGCCTTAACGTGGCAACCGGCCAAATACCGGCGCAGTTGGTGGTCATCGAAGAGACGGATGAGATGACTTTACCCGCTACGGGGAAGAGAAACGAGCCGACCGGACGGGCAGAGGGATCTGTTGTCTTCCGCAATCGGATTTCGCAGCGAGTTGTTGTACCAAAAGGGACAATCGTCCTAACCAATGAAAATCGGAGGTATATGACTGCGGCGGAGGTGAATATTCCGCCTACGTCCGGCACGAGCAGTGTATTCGGTGCGCGGCGAGTCGCGGTCGTCGCGGAGGAACCGGGCCCCATCGGTAACGTGGAGTCCGGAGCGATTACTCAAATTGAGGACCAGTCACTGAATCAGCGCCTGATCGTCAACAACGATTTACCGATTCAGGGAGGTGGGGAGCGCGTCGTCACATTCGTGACTGAACAGGACCGGCTGCAGCTTTTCGAGCAACTTCGCCACCTCCTCATGCAGCGGGTCTGGCAGCAACTCGGTGGGGTGGTTAACCCCTCGGA
The DNA here is from genome assembly GCA_965219505.1 of Chloroflexota bacterium. Classification (GTDB taxonomy): domain Bacteria; phylum Chloroflexota; class UBA11872; order VXOZ01; family VXOZ01; genus VXOZ01. Next base: position 1,226,898 of record OZ244775.1, read on the forward strand.
GAGCAGCTTTGTGCCCTGGGATGATGACATTATTGTTGACGAAGCAAACTATGATAGGACGGTTGGTGAAGAGAGCGACCAAGTGACGTTGCGCATGAAAGTGAAGCTGCGCGGTACCGCTTTCTCCAATAAATACCTGGCAGAGGTAGCGCCCGTCATTCTGGCACGAATTGTAGAAAATCAATTTGAAGCATATGCGCTGGTTTCCGATACCGTCCTCTTAGGTAAACTAAACGTGAATAGCATAACTGATGGTGTGATTCAGCTTACGCTGGAGGCTCAGGGAGATCTGGTGTCTGCTTGGAACCTTGGCAAGATTCGGCGAGACCTGGCAAACAGGTCGCTTGACGAAGCTGATAGCTACTTGGACAACTTGACGGGAGTCGGTGACTTTACGCTCGAAATGGGGCCGGACTGGTACGAACGCATGCCGCGGTTGTGGTTTCGTATCGACATAGAAGTGGTGAAACCAATTCAGCTGGCTGCGTGATGCCACCAGGTACTGACTATGCGGATACTTTGTCTCGACATTGGTGAACGGCGTATTGGCGTGGCCTGCGGAGATTCGCGCATTGGTATCGCTACGCCATTGACGACGATTCAGCGACGCTCGTGGCGCCAAGACAGCGCTGCCATGCGACGACTGCTCACCGAGCAGCAAGTGGACGCACTCGTCGTAGGCTTGCCGGTCAGTCTCGACGGGGCCCTGCACTACCAGGGAGAACGCATAAAGAAGGAAGGTGAGCGGTTTGGGAAGGCCCTTGGCATGCCGGTAGTATTTTGGGATGAGCGATTCTCAACAGTTATCGCCGAAGAACGCCTGCAGGCCAGTCCCACAGCGGCTCGCCGCAAGTCCTCGCTCGATGCCGCTGCAGCCGCAGTAATCCTTGAATCCTTCTTTGCGGCGCAGCAGAAAGCGATCGAGTCTACCTATCCCGAGACTTGCCAGTGATTTGTATCATGGGTTTATGGGAAACTACGTAACGCGGCGCGCATTACTTCGCACGTTCCTTGCGGCGGCTCCAATTTCGCTGGCTGCAGGCTGCGGGATTGGGGATCGGATTGACGATGCCATTGCCGGCCCGCCGATTGAAGACAGTGCCGAAGTTGTACTGAATATTCCTCCCGGTAGTACCACGGAACAAATTGCAGATCAGTTAAGGGAAGCCGGAGTTATCCGCAGCACTTTAGCTTTTCGCATGCGTGCACGTCAAAGCGGGCTAGACGGTTCGTTTCAGGCCGGACAGCACGTACTGCGTCGCAACATGAGTGTTGACGAAGCAATCCAGGCGCTGCAGAAAGCAGAAGTACAGGACAGAGTACTGACCCTCATTGAAGGTTGGCGACGGGAAGAGATCGCAGCGTACCTGCAGACGCAAAGTGTTCTGAATGCGGGCGAATTTCTTGCACTCACTGCAAGCGCGAGATTTGAACGTGACTTCTTGGGAGATCTCCCGGCTTCAGCCTCGCTGGAAGGATATCTCTTTCCCGATACATATCGGATTGAGAACGAAACTACGACATCTGAATTCGTCGAGGGTCTCTTGGATCAGTTTTCTCGAAAGACTGGCGGCGTCGTGGGCGATGGCTTCCGAGCCAACGGGCTTGGCACTTACCAGGCAGTTACCTTGGCCGCCATCGTCGAACGCGAAGCGCAAGTTGCGGCCGAACGTCCCGTGATTGCCAGCGTCTTCTACAATCGTATGCGCATAAGTATGCCATTGCAGGCAGATCCCACCATTCAGTATGCCCTCGGCTATCAAGATTCAGAGGGGCGGTGGTGGAAGAGAGCGCTGACCTATGACGATCTGAAAGTAGCGTCGCCCTACAACACCTATACTAGTGCTGGTCTGCCGCCCGGCCCAATCTGCAATCCCGGTCTGGCCTCACTGCAAGCAGTGTCGGCTCCCGCGACAACAGATTATTATTACTTTGTGGCGGTAGGCGACGGCTCCCATGTCTTTAGCCGCACACTTCAGGAGCACAACGCTAACGTGCGCAAGTACCGGTCTTCCTAGCGGAGGAAGTGGACATGATGGAAAGAGGTTCCACTTGGCCGCGTGAGTGTGCTGGCAGTACTCGTCTCCCCACAATAAACGTCCTGCAAATATGCGCCGGTAAAATCTAATGAATGGGGAGTCACTCTCTGCTTAGCCGTATGTTGCCGGAGCGCCGTTACCCTGTGACCCAGAACTAAACTCCAAAAATGAGACCGAACATGATCGTATTTGACTCGTTGCCCCCTGAAATAGAAGCACAATGGCGGGAGTTGACGTCACCCGGCGAGGAGACGCTGCTGGTCGCCATGTCGGACATTCGGCATGACGGCCGCTTTGGCGTGCGCTGGATGTTCTTGACAAACAAGCGCGTCGTTGTGCTCCCCCACATGTCGCCCGGTGTGGACGGTGCGGTCAGCATGGACTTCTCCGAGATTTCTGACGCGCGGGCAGAACCGCTGGTTGGGGGCGGTCGCCTAGAAGTTAATTGGAACGGACACTTCACACCCATCATCGAGTATTCTAGTTCACTTGGTGCAAAGTTTACTGAAATTGCACGCGGCATACAGCAGCTTGCCAAGGACGAGCCGTTTGCCGTTACGACGGACATTCCCCGCGCGCGCTGTCAGAAGTGCCAGGCACTCTTGCCGGATAGAGACCGCAACTGTCCCCGCTGCGTGCGCAAGATGGCGGTCATGCTGCGGATAGCCAGTTATCTTGAGCCGTATAAGCCCCTGGCGGCGGTGCTCATAGTCGCCACCCTGGGCCGGGCACTGCTTCAATTGACGCCGCCACTCATAACGAGAACGATCATCGACGATGTATTGGTGCCCAAAGAAAACTTCGCCCTACTCGCCTGGCTCGTTGCAGCGCTTGTTGCCGTAAACCTGGCGACCGGTGGCCTGGAAGTAGCTGGTAGTTGGGTTGGCGCGTGGCTGAGCACACGCGTGATTGCCAACATGCGCGCGCAACTCTATCAGGTGCTGGAACGTATGTCGCTGACGTTCCATAATCGCAAGGGGCAGGGAAATCTGCTTTCTCTTGTCACACGAGATACCGAGAGTCTGAATTACTTTCTCATTGACGGCGCGCCCTACATGGTAGTCAATAGCGCCATGCTTTTAGGGGTGCTCGTCATCCTGCTCTTGATGAGTTGGCAGGTTACGCTTCTCGTCTTATTGCCGGTGCCTTTCGTCGTGCTGGGAGGAACAGCGCTGGTAAAGCGCATGCGTGTGCTCTGGTCGCGGGTTTCTCAAAACTGGGCACTCTTGCACGGCCAACTGAACGAATCGCTTTTGGGTATTCGTGTGGCTAAGGCCTTTGCGCAGGAAGAGGCCGAGGTTGGCCGGTTCAACCGCCGCAACGAAGCGGTTGCACGAGCGACCGTCCACGAGGCGCGGTTTTGGGATAGCTCCTTCGCAGTGCTTAATTTTGTCACCGGCACGGGCGTCTTCATTGCTTGGTTTGCCGGTGGCAGCGCGGTGATCGGCGGTGATCTTTCGCTTGGCATGCTAATCGCTTTCATCCAATTTCTTTGGATGCTCTACGGTCCCTTGCAGTGGTTCAACCGGATCTACAACTGGATGTCCCGGGCTCTGGTGGGCGCCGATCGCATATTTGACGTCATGGACACGCCAACTGAACCCTATGCCGAGCCGGGCAAGCTGACTCTCCGCCCGCTGCGGGGCGAGGTGGAGCTGCGCGAGGTGACGTTTGGCTACGACAAAACGAAACCCGTATTGAAGAAGGTCGATTTGGACGTACGTCCCGGTGAGATGATCGGTTTGGTGGGAAAATCCGGCGCGGGCAAGAGCACACTGGCGCATCTCGTGTGCCGGTTCTACGAGGCCGATCACGGAGTAGTGCTTGTCGACGGCCACGATATCCGCGACATCGAGCTGACCTGCCTGCGCGACCAGATTGGCGTTGTCCTGCAGGAACCGTTCCTCTTCAGCGGTACCATCTTGGAGAACATCCGCTATGCTAAGCCGATGGCAGACTTGCCGGAAGTAATTGCGGCCGCGCGAGCGGCAAATGCCCATAACTTCATCGTGGCCAAACCGGAGGGATACGACACACTTGTCGGCGAGCGAGGCAATCGTCTTTCAGTGGGGGAAAAGCAGCGCGTTTCGATAGCACGGGCAGTGCTCAAGGACCCGCGCATCCTCATTCTCGATGAAGCCACGGCATCGGTGGACACTGAGACGGAGTTCGCCATTCAGCAAGCCATCGGTCGCTTGATCAAGGGACGTACGACGTTTGCCATCGCGCATCGGCTATCCACCCTCCGCAATGCCGATCGGTTGGTGGTGTTGGATGAAGGTGCCGTTGCGGAAGTCGGGACTCACGAAGAGCTTTTGGCCAAGCGCGGGATATACTATAAATTGGTTGAAATGCAGCGGACGGTCTCCCGAATTAGGGCAGTCGAACGATAGGTCTCAAGTGGAAATTGGTAGAGAGCTTGACCCAATGGAAGTGTTCTTGGCCAACGCAGTCGGCAGATTTTGTCGACATGGGTACGTATTTGGCACTTGATTTTCCTTGGCAATCCGATATTGAACTACATCGATCGAAAAAAAGTGAAAAAGGCTTGTATTGGAAGACATCGCGTTAGAGACAGTAGAAGCTGTCCGCATCGCCGACATCGGCGCCGGGACGACCGATCCCGCAATGATTCGGCTACAGCGTGGGCCGAGCGGAGAAATGCGGGTAGAGCTAGCCGGAGACCGCTGCCTCTTGCGGGGCAAGGCGGTTTGGGCGTTCCCGCTTTCGCTCAAACAGTACGTTTCTATCCTTGATGCGAAGGAAAAAGAGTTCTGTCTCATTGAGAATCCGGAAGAGCTTGATGATGAGTCTCGGAGCATTCTTTTCTCAGCATTGGAGGATTACTATCGCGTATACAGCATTCGCTCCGTACAGGCTTACCGCAACGAGTGGCGGACCTCGTTTTGGACCGTGGAGACGGATCACGGCGTGCGCGAGTTTGTAATGCGCTGGGAGCTTGATTCCGTGCTCTTGCCTTCAGAGCATGAGATACTCATCATTGATATTGACGGGAATCGTTTCCACATTCCCGATTTCCGCGCACTGGATGACAACAGCAAGCGGGTCTTCGACATGCTGCTATAGGGAGTGCTACATGAAGCTGCTGACATTGGCTCGGCACGCAAAATCCAGCTGGAAGCAGCTCGATTTGGAGGATTTTGCGCGACCTCTGAACCGGCGAGGCAAGCGTGACGCTGTATTCATGGGGCAACGATTGGCGGCGATCGGTTTCTTGCCCGACGCAATCCTCTCCAGTCCTGCCAAGCGTGCACGCAGCACCGCCAGACGTCTGGCCAAGGAGATTGGCTACCCGAAGTCCGAGGTAGCATTTGAGGAATCTATTTACCATGCGCCGTTGGAACGACTGCTCGGTTTAGTCAAAGAGCTAGACGATACCCTCGCTCACGTGGCACTGGTGGGACACAATCCCGGGTTTACCGAGCTAAGCGGCTTCTTGAGCCAGGATGACATAGGCGACGTTCCTCCCTGCGGCGTTGTCCGCCTGCAACTTGCTGTTTCGTCATGGCTAGAGGTGGATGGAAACTGCGGTAGGCTGCTTGACTTCGACTTCCCCAAGCGCCATGCCGACCGGGACGGTTCTGGCGCTACAGTGAGCTGACCTTCACATGGGTGCCGGCACTAGGCTTGCCGAGCAACGAGATGGGAACCTGCAACTGTGACCGTATCTTGAGTCTTACTCACTAACTGTCTTTGCCAGTACAGCACACATAAAAGGAGAGAGTGCGCTGCCATGACGATTACTGATGTCGAACAGATTCTGCTCTTGGTGCCATTCAACGAGCACCATGATCTACACATGACTCGGTTAAGTGGGGATTGGCGCCTTGTCGAGATTTGTCGCATTCACACGGACTCCGGCCTTAGCGGCATTGGCGAGACCGTTGTGGAGTATACCTGGGGCAGGCCGCCGGACGATGTGAAGAATCGTCTCGTTGGCTCAGATCCGCACCGGCACTTATGGGATTCGTCGCTTGGCGCCGGCCCCGAGATGGCCCTCTGGGACTTGGTGGGAAAGATTGCCGGCGTGCCGATCCACCGGCTCATTGGCGAGCAGGTACGCGCTCGCGTTCCCATTTCCTGGTGGTGCCTTGACATGTCGCCTCAGGAATGGGCGTCCGAGGCGGAGAAAGCGCTGGATCAAGGCTATGTATCCATGAAGCTCAAAGGCCGTCCGTGGCGAGACATCCATGCACAACTTGCTGCGCTTGAGGCCGTCATCCCCAAGTCTATGCACCTAGACATTGACTTCAACAGCATGCTCGTGGATGCGGGCACGGCCATTCCGCTCTTGCAAGAGCTGCTTTCCTATGTCAACGTCTCGATATTCGAGACGCCGATTCCGCAGGGCGACGTGGCTGGCAACCAGCAAATTCGCAGGCATGTCCCACGACCGCTGGCCATGCACTACGGTACGCCGCCCATCATGACAGCACTGCAAGACGATGTTTGCGATGGCTTTGTGGTTGGCGGGGGTCTGGCAAAGGTAATGGAGGCAGGTACGGTAGCGGCCGTCGCCAACAAGCCATTCTGGTTGCAGCTCGTTGGTTTGGGAATGACGACGGCGTGGGCAGCGCACCTAGGCGCGGTGCTCCCCCATGCGCTGTGGCCGGCAATCACGTGTCTCCACATTTGGGAACATGATTTGCTGACGGAGTCGTCTGCAATCGAGCGAGGTTATATGCGTGTGCCTGAAGGCCCCGGCCTCGGTGTCAGCATAGATGAAGACACGGTCACCCGGTACCGGGTTGATCAGAACCCGACAAGGCCGCGCCAGGTCTTTCAAATCCAGTGGCCGGATGATTTTGGGGAGCACGCCACCAGTACTTATGCCGGCTATGAGCACGATTTGCAGCAGGGATTCGACCTAGGCCGCGACCCGCGCTTCGTGCGTGGCTCGCACATGCAGATCAAGAATGATGACGGAACGCCGGCGTTTGCAGCGGAGTTTGCGCAAGCCAGGGATAGCTGACCTATAGAGCGAAAGGGCGCTGTCGAACAACCAGAAGACAATACTACTATTGATTGGCAAAGAAGTCCGCATTGATCTGGATGTAGTTTCGCCACTCGTCCGGCAGATCATCCTCAAAGAAGATTGCCGTAACCGGGCAGACCGGCTCACACGCTCCGCACTCGATACATTCGTCCGGATCAATAAAGAACTGCGCCGAGTCATCGTCGGAGTGGATACAGTCTACGGGACAAACATCCACACAGGAGTTGTCTTTAATGTCAATGCAGGGTTCGGCAATCACGTACGTCATTGCGGTAATCTCTCTCCTTCAAACAAGCCACTGGCCGGTCCCAAACGGGCAACCGTGAGCGAATCCACTTTCCTGGCCTAGTCGCGCGCAATCGAACGCTAGCAATTTCAAAGGTATTTCGACGCCCAAAGCAAGTATCCCCATTGCTTTAATTCTAGGAAGTATGGCGCGGGTCGTCAAGCAGGCCGAAGACAATAGGGCCCCAGGTGCCGTTTGCGAATTGCCTTGGGTCGGTCCCATGCCCGCGCATGCATAGAAACAGGGAACCTGCTACAATACTGCCCGAAAAGAGCCGGATCGAAGAAGCTGGACGATGAATTCGCATATTTCGTAACGTGCTTCGACCGAAGTCAATGGAGGCGCGGTTGACTGTGCAATTGATAGGTATCCTCAATGCGTAAGCAGGACAGCGTCTTGGCGGACCTGCGTCAGCAGATAGACGCCCTCGACCGTGAGATCGTAGACCGGCTCCAACGCCGCGCTGCACTTGCCATTCGGGTAGGCGAAGAAAAAGGCGACAATTTACCTATCTACGTGCCGGAGCGAGAGCGACAAGTGCTAGCGAACGTTGCGGCAGCCGCCCATGACGGCCCGCTGAGCTCATTAGCAGTTACCAATATCTACCGAGAAGTATTGTCTGCCTGCCGGGCGCTGGAGAAAGTGACCGCCGTAGCTTACCTAGGACCGGCGAACACCTTTACGCATCAGGCGGCACTCCAGTCTTTCGGCAGTTCCGCAAATCTGCAGGCGGCGGCTTCGGTAGACCATGTTTTCCAACTTGTGGAAAAGGGCCTGGCCGATTACGGTGTTGTTCCACTCGAGAACTCTACGGAGGGCGGAGTGACGCCGACTCTCGATTCATTTGTGCAGTACTTGGACACCTCCATTCAGATATGCGGGGAGATCGTACTACCGATTTCTCACAACCTCATTTCAAGTTCGCCCCGCGATTCAATTCGTATAGTGTATTCACATCCGCAGGCGCTGGCTCAGTGTCGCGGTTGGCTGGCCGAAGAATTGCCCCACACGGACACTGTCGAGGTTGTGAGTACTGCCGCGGCTGTTGCCAGGATCAAGAACGAGCCGGGGGCCGCTGCCATTGCCAGTCAACTCGCAGCGCAAGCGGAAGATGTTCCAATCGTTGCTCGTAGTATTCAGGACCGCGTTGATAACGTTACGCGCTTCGCTATTCTGGGCAACCAACTACCCGCGCCGACGACAAATGACCGCACGGCCTTACTCTTCAGTGTCATGGACCGGCCCGGATCTCTTTACAACGCCCTGGGAACATTTGCCAAACACGATGTCAATCTAACGTTCATTCTCTCGCGTCCATCGCAGCGACGGTCATGGGACTACTATTTCTTTGCAATCCTCATCGGTCACCCTGCTCAGGAGCCCGTACGTACAGCGCTCGGTGAACTCGCGAATGATTGTGTGCTCGTTAGAGTGTTAGGCGCATGGCCGGCGCAGGCTTCTCCGGAGAGCTAGCGCGCTATCTAGCGCCTAGAGACGTGCATTTGCCTTGAAGGGCGTTCTTCGTTGGAGTCCTCAACTCCGCCGAGGCAAACGAGTTTCGTTGCGCAGGGCTATTCTTACGTCTCGTAGTCAACAACGAGAACGTCCTCGACGATGGGCAAAATGTAGTTTTTCCTGGCGTCTTCATGGGCGGGATGTGGAATATAGGTGTCAAGCGCGGCTCGGTCTTGGAAACGCACCAGCAAACCGTGCGTGAACCCCTGACTGCGCTCGCTAAAGTTAGTTCCTACGGTGATTTCCAGAATGCCCGGAATAGCCTTCTGAAGCCCTTTTAGAGCCTCCTGCATTGCATCAATTGCGTCCTCGCTGACGCCCGCTCTTACTTTGAACAGCACTAAGTGCTCGACCATGCGTATTGCTCCTCATCATGACAAGTGTGACCGGATGCTTCATGTGTCGCTTATGCATTATGCCCGCCCAACAAGTGTTGGGCAAGATAGCCGACGTACCGTTGTGCACTTAGACATCAAGGGGCAGCATTCGGCCATCCAGAATGTGCCGAAATCAAGAACTGTCCTAGTTGCTAATGGATTTGCTTGCTCCAGATCTCACCGTGCAATGTTCCATGTGGTATGGGTAAGCAATAATCCTCAGCCGGTTGTTGACATCCCAATGGGTACCTGATACCTTGCAAAATGGCCGCTTCGGTTGTGGACATTGCTTATTTCTTCGAGGTTTCCACATCATGTTCGCAACGCACTACGGGCTATTTTCACCCACCAGAGACATCCTAGGGACGGCTAGCAATGGCGGGTGAGGCACTGCGGGATGGGGAAGTCGCTTCCCACGCAGATGAGAGTGAAGCTCAAAGAGCGACAGCTTTAGCCAAGGCTCCGCGCCGTTCGTTGATTCTGCAGATCATCGGCTTAGTAGTCTTCCTCGGCTATTTTGTCTTTCAGATTCCGCGGCTTGCGGCCCTAGCTCTGCGTAGCAATGCCTTGCCGCTATGGATTAGTACCGTTGTACATCGTGCCGCCGGCCACATAGTCTTATTGGCCCTTGGGATAATTGCACTCTGGGCCACACCACTAGCCGCCGAGCAAATATCGGGACGTGTGCTTGAAGAGGAGTTTGATTACTACAGTTCATTTCCCAGTTTCCGCGCCAGTTCGGTGGAAGCTGTGTTCCCGGACGTAATAGAGCGTCCCATTTTGCTGGAAACTACGGTAATTCTGCGCCCGCGAGATGAGATTTTCGCCTATGAGGTGCGGGGCAACGATACACTCGTTGATATTGCTGATCGGTCTGGCATCAGTTTAGATACATTGCTTTGGGCCAACGACATTGCCACCGATCACCATCTCTCTCTTGGAGACAAGCTGCGAATACCGCCCATTGATGGCGTGATTTATATGGTAACCAGGGGTGATGTACTGTACGAAGTAGCCGAAACGTACCAAAGTAATCCGGTCTCAATTGCGGAATATAACCGAATCGGCCTCTCGACAACGCTTGTACCGGGCATGGAGTTGATCATCCCGCATGGAATTCTGCCGGAGGCATTGCGCAAGTCGAGTGGGGAGACACAACTTTCCCAGCGTGAGCAACCGGTGGCGGCGTTCGGTGAATTCCGATGGCCGACGCAGGGCACAATTACGCAGTACTTTCATTCTCGCCATCTTGGTTTGGACATTGGAAATCGCACAGGAACGGCAATTGTCGCTGCGGATGCCGGGCAGGTTGTAGCAGCCGGATGGAGCCCGATTGGGTATGGCAATCGGGTCGTCATCAATCATGGCAACGGTTGGGTTACCACGTATAATCACTTGAGCACCTTTGCCGTAACCGTTGGCGACTTTGTGAAGGCCGGGGAGGTCATAGGGAAGATGGGCAACACAGGATACTCCTCGGGCCCGCATCTGCACTTTGAGGCGCTCTATCGCAACCGGTTTAGAGACCCGCTAGCACTGCTGAATTAAGTGGTTGTCAAGAATTCTGAATTTTACACGCGTCGCGTTTCCTCCGATTTGTCAAGGCCCATTCTGTAGGACATTGCTTTCCCAGGCACTATGACACGTGCACAATCTAGTACACTTCGCCACTGCGTTAGAATAGCGCCTTCTCTGCTTGCTGCGGACTTCGGCCGCTTCGCGGAGAACGTGACGGCGGCCCACTCCGCCGGCGCCCACTATATCCATTTTGATGTCATGGATGCTCACTTTGTCCCAAACCTCAGCTTTGGCCCAGCAGTTATTCAAAGCGTGCGGCATGCGTCGTCACGCCTCTTCGACGTCCATCTCATGGTCTCGGAACCCCTGCGTCACCTGGAGTTGTTCCTCGGAAGTGAGGGCGATCTGTTCACGATGCACGTCGAAGCATGCACAGATGTGGCCCGTACTATTCAAGCGTTTCGCAACGCCAAGAAACGGGTTGGGCTGGCAATTAAGCCCGGCACGTCAGTGGAAGCCATCATTCCGCATCTTTTCAATCTTGATCTTGCTTTGGTTATGACCGTGGAGCCGGGGTGGGGAGGACAAGCCTTCATGCCGGACATGCTTGAGAAAGTACGTGTGCTCCGCCGGGCAATTGACCGGGAGGGCCTGGACGTCCGGCTTCAGGTGGACGGCGGCATCGATACCGAGACGGCAGTGGCTGCGGTCTCGGCTGGCGCTGACGTGTTGGTCGCCGGTTCTTCCATTTTCACGCGTGACACTACAGTGGCAGCAGCCATGGACCGCATGACGGACGCCTTGAGGCAGGCGCACGTTTCGCTCGCACCGCTTGAGGACTAGATAGGGCACCGTTGCTCTTGCTCGCCAGCCCAATCACATGGTGCGGGTTGTGGATACGCGAGAAACAGGCGGTTTGGTGTAAAGTGTGATTCTCCTCCTTCGGATTGACGCTGCGGTACTTCACAGGGATGCTAATTGAGAATTCACATTGGTCACGCTGTGCTGCCACCCATGCTGATAGGTTGCGAGTTTTTGCGTGGTCTGTTTCACTAGGACGGGAGCGACAAGCGCTGCAGCATGGAGCAACTGTGCCGGATTAATGTGGGACGTGAGAAGTCTCGCGTGATGCACTCCTATGTAAGGCACGTGCTATGGGAAAGTTAGCGGTCTCGCTGGTGTGATTTCCTGCCAGGGAGTGTCAGCGACACTACCAAGCACGATATCTCTTGAAGCTCTCCCTTCTTTAGGCAAGATCGTACGTAGCAAGAGAGTTCTCTGAAAGGCGCAATCAGATGCTGAAATTCGGTGTATTTGGCTACGGCATGATTGCAGACGTGCATGCAGAAGGCCTGGCGCATATCGAAGGTGTTGAGCTCGTCGCTGTATGCGGTCCTCGCGAGGATGGTGCACGGGAGTTTGCAGGCAAGTTTGGCATACAGAACGTGTACACGAACCCCGCACAGCTTCTTGATCATGATGAAATCGATGGAGTATTGGTGGATGCGCCGGACACGTTTCACCATGATCTCGTCATGCGTTCCGTCCGCGCTGGAAAGCACATCTTCTGCGAGAAGCCGCTAGCGGTTACGGTGGAAGAGGCGCGGGAGATGTACGAGGCGGCGAGGCAGGCCAATCTCCGCACCGTGGTGGGATTTTCAAATCGCTGGAACATGGCGGCCAACAACATCCGCAAGCTCATCGAAGATGACGTGATTGGGGAAGTAGTGCACGTGCACGGGCAGAGCCTCAATACGGCGCTCGTGCGGTCGCCCAAACCCCGTTTCACGTGGCGAACCGATGCAAAGCGCACGGGCACCGGCATTTTGGGAGACCTCGGCTCTCACCACATTGACCTTGCGCACTTTCTCGTGGGCGACATTACCGATGTCTGCGCAAACATGAAGACCTTCACGCCGCAAGTCTATGGTGATGACGGCGCCCCCCACGCGCACGACCTTGACGACGACACGATTGTGCTTATGCAACTCGCCAACGGCGCACACGGGACTCTCGGCTTAAGCAGGCTCGGATCGGTGCAATCCAACTACCCGGTGGGCCGCCGCCACTTCATGATCAACGGACGCAAAGGCGGCATTCTCTATGAGAACGGCGAGGGATTGCTCTTCATGCCGGGACAGGAGGGTGAGCCGATACCAGGTGCGCCGCCTACGGTGGACAAAGGACATGGAGGGCAGCTCTTGGCAGGAGGCACGCGACAGATGGAGACTTTCGTACAATCCGTCCGCGAGGACCGCGAGATTAAGCCAACATTTGCCGAGGGTCTGAAGACGCAAGAGGTGCTCCACGCGGTGGTTGAATCTTCCCAGAGCCGCTCTTGGGTGACGGTTCAGCGTGTGGACTGACCGTTTGTATTTCACAAGAAGACCATACATGTTGGTTCGAACAACGGATGCTGTTACAGAATAGTTATGTGCAAGATGAGAGGACAATTGGTGTGATGGGAAACTTTCGCTATGAAGAACTCAAGTCCCCGGAAGTAGGCGAAGCCTCGCAGCACGACCCCGTAGTCGTGCTACCCGTAGGCACCATGGAGCAGCATGGGCCGCACATGCCGCTGATGGTTGACTATGTCATCCCGCAGCGCATAGCCAACGACGTGGCTGAGCAAATGGCGCCCAATGTCATTGTGATGCCGCCGGTTGTTTACTCTTTCAATGAACACCACATGGATTTTCCGGGCACGATTGCCATCAATATGTACACGATAATTGATTACGTGGCGCAAATTGGCTTTAGCCTGGCACACCACGGCTTTCGGCACATCGTGCTCCTCAACGGCCATGGCAGCAATGTACCCGTGATGGACCTGGCCATGCGCCGCATCAACAATGAGAGTGCGGCGATCAGTGTGCTGGCCAACTATTGGGCGCTCATTCGGGCCGAAGATCTGACATGGGACCGTGAGTCACATGGCGTGAGCCACCACGCGGACGAGGATGAAACTTCTCTCATGCTCTACCTCTACCCTCATCTTGTTGACATGGGTAAGGCCGTCCGGACCGTGGAGGAGGTGCAGCAGAGCGAGCACATCTGGGGCGCATGGCCGGCCAATACACGTATACACTATCAGGAGTTCTTCAGTCGCAATACATCAACCGGTATTCAGGGCGATCCCACCGGCGCCAGCGCCGAGAAGGGCGAAATCCTCTACAAGGCTGCAGTACGACGGACTGCCGCCTTCTTCGAAGAGTTCCGCGCTCGCGAAATCCGGCCGCAACGGGACTTCCATCCTAAGCCGCAAGGCTGATAAGCAGAAGCGTCAGGGCACACGTGCGCCTCTTGTGGACGAAAGTATGTGATTGTGGGCCCGATGCGCCGGTAGCGGTTGAGTTAAGACAACAGACAATGCCTTCAGTGTGCTTTCTTGCTAGAAGACACGCTGGAGGCATTACTTAATTCTTGAAGAAACTGTTGGCGCTGAAGTTCCTGCGGCCTAGATCACCGCGATCTGCCCGCCGTCAACCACGAGCGCATGGCCGGTAACATAGCGGCTGAGATCGCTTGCCAGGAACACCGCACAGTCGGCCACCTCTTCAGGTTCTCCCACCCGGCGATAAGGCACTCGCTTCAAGTACTCGTTAATCCAAGCGCTGTCCTCGATGCTCTCTTCCGTAAGCGGGGTGCGAATGTAGCCGGGTGCGAGGCAGTTCACCGTAATCTCGTGCTTGGCCAGGTCGATGGCCGCGCTCTTGGTGAGCAGCGTAACTCCACCTTTGGAAGTGTTGTATGCGGCTAGCTCTTCTTCTCCCATAAGGCCGTTCACGGAGGACATATTGATGATTCGACCGCCGTTGCCCTGCTTGACCATCTGGCGGGCGGCCACCTGATCGCAGAGGAAAACGCCGTGTAAATTGACATCGGTTATCCGATGCCAATCTTCGTCCGTAATGTCTACGAAGTCGTGCTCCGTGGCGATTCCGGCGATGGCGGCCATGATGTCGAGTTGGCCGAACTCATCTACCGCCCGTGCTACAGTCTGTTCCACGTCACCGCGCTGCGTTACGTCACATTTGTGTGCGAGAAACATCGAGTAGAGCTCAGTTGCACGCTTGGCAGTCCCCTCAAGTCCCTCCAAATTGAGGTCGGCGCCAAGCACGTTCGCTCCTTCACGCAGGAAGGCGAGGGCAATGGCCTGCCCGATGCCGCTGGCAGCACCGGTTACGATAGCGCTCTTACCGACAAGTAGCTCTGGCATAATCTCCAACTCCTATCCACGGAAATCTTTACATAACGCTTGCCGAGCCGCATAAGGGAAGCACAGCAAGCCTTTCGAATCTTACTGGCGTAGACGTGATTGCCAAACTTGCAGCGAGCAGAGGCCTCAAACCTGTGCCCACTGGATTTCCTTCTCAAGCGCAGCGACGCGCCCTCCGGAATTCCGGCGAAACCCGGAATTCATCTTCGTCTAGTTATCAGGACAGAGACCAAGCGGGGGGACAAGCCCTTGCGCTACACTTCATTCTTGTAGTGGAAATGGGAGCATGAGCGCCACCCTTATTCCTTGGATAAGCTCCATGCTCAGGACGCTATCCTTCTTGCAGCGCCTGCGCCACCGCATCTACTGTTTGGTGAACGTCATCCTCAGTGTGGGCAGCAGACACGTACCAGCGACCGGAGGGTATCGTACGCACGCCGTGACTTATCAAGTTTCCTTGGAACGCTGCGTACTTGTCTTCATCGCAGTCCCAGTTATCGCGGAAGGAAGTCAATTCCTGCCGTTCAGTGAACCAGGCAAAGAAGACGGGACCGATCCCCTGCACTAAAACCGATTGACCGGCTTGCTGCGCTGCCTGCCGGATGCCATCCATGAGGCTACGGCCAATCTTGCGGATATCGTCGTAGACTGCGCCGTCATTGTGGGAGAGCACGTCAAGAGTCGCATTGGCGGCAGCCAGGGTGATTGGATTACCGTTATAGGTACCGCCGTGCATGACACCGCTGCCAACGAGATTCATGATGTCGCGGCGTCCTCCAAAGACGCTCAGGGGAAAGCCATTGGCGACGGCTTTACCTAGTGTTACGAGGTCCGGCGTTACGCCAAGCAGCCCTTGAGCGCCGTGGAGATCGGCGCGAAAGCCCGTGATTACCTCGTCGAAGATGAGCAGGATGTCTTTGCGTGTGCACACGTCGCGTACGCCTTCCAAGAATCCCGGCTTAGGAAGGATGAATCCGCCGTTGCACATAATTGGCTCCGTAATCACACAGGCCACGTTTTGCCCTTCACGCTCAATGAGGTTAGAGAAAGCGTCCAGGTCATTCCAAGGGAGCACCAGGGTCTCCGCGGCCGCGTGGGGTAATTGCCCGTTGCTGCCGAGCACGGGATGGGGAAACGGCAATTCCCCTGCCTCTTCCGCCGAATGCGGATGGTCGCTGATGAGCTGGTCATCGAGCCAACCGTGATAATGGCCTTCAAAGCGAACTATCTTCGTGCGGCCGGTGTAGGCGCGGGCGAGTCGAAAGAGCGCATGGTTGGCCTCGGAGCCACTGCCACAAAAGCGCACGACATCCATGGCCGGCATCAGCGCACTGATTTTCTCTGCAACCTCTACCTCGATCTCGTGCTGTCCGCCGTAGGTCTGGCCCAGGGCTACTTGGCGCTGGACGGCTTCTACCAACTCAGGGTGGCTATGGCCCAGAATGAGCGGTCCGTAAGCGGCAACGTAGTCTATGTACTCATTGCCGTCCACGTCGAATAGGCGGGATCCTTTGCCGTGGCTGAAGTAAAGGGGCGCGGGCCGCTCCTGCAAGCGGATATTGCTGCTCACTCCGGCGGCAAGATGTTTGCGAGCGCGTTTCCAAAGCCGTTCGGAGCGGGTAATGCTTCTCACTGTGCGCGAACCTCCTAGAGAGCGGAATAGGCTAGTGATTGCTGCGAACGCTAGCCCCTACGCGGGGGCCGGGAACTAACGAGATTCTACGGTGACACAGTAGTTTCCATGTGGCGCAACCAAGATGTGCTTTCCACCACCGCTGGAAACTGAAATAGCAGACTCATTGTCGGCGTAGGTTACGTCTTCCACGACTTCTTGGGCAATAGCGTGGCACGTCATCGTCTGTTCCTTGTCCGTCCAGTTGCGGAAGATGATCGTGTTGCCATAGCGACGTGACGAAGTCCCGGTTTCCCAGAGCTGGTGGACATCAGGCATCGTGAGGAAGACGTTCGTAGAGTGCCGTGCTTCGAGCCACGAGAGGTAGGAGTCCCACACGGCGAAATTGTTCTCGACGTCGTCTGTAAAAGCGGTGAAGTTGCGGCGGTGGCTGCTGATGAACGCCGGCCGGTTAGCCTGCCAAGCAGCGGCGGTTTCTGCTTGAACGCGGGCAAGGATATCTTCCTGATCCGCCGTCTGGAACGGCTCAAAGTTGATGGCGCTTCCCGCGTACCAGAGGTCGGCAAGCGGGGAGGTCTTTCCAGTCTGATCCTCTCCCTCGCGGTTGGAAACTCCCACTCTGATCTCGATTCCTTGCGTGGCCCAGGCAATCTCAGCCTCGTCCGAATTGCGCACGCTTGCAGGTGGATACCCGAAAGTGCGGATGAAGTAGCTAATGGCGCCGCGTACCCACTCCTTGCGCTCCGGCTCCGCCATGTCTTCATGCTCCGGCACACGCTCTTTCACTGTCTCGCATACGTACATTAGGTGTGCAAACATCCGTTGCGCCCGCGCTTCGTCCTCCCGCAGTCGCCTGAGCCAGCGATGGTGGCTGAAGTGGTGCGTCCTCCCGTGATACTGGGGTGCCCACACGCCGCGCTCGATGCCCTCGCGTGCTTTGGTGACGATATCGCCCCTATCCCAGCCTTGTGAAACACCTTGGTCGAGGCCAATATCCACATAATGGCGAAATTCAGCCGCTCGAATTGCGTCGAAGTCTGGGCTGCCCACGATGTAGTAGGGCTCAAAGACAATTGGCTGGCCGTCTCCGCTGCGGTGTGCTTCCAGCAATTGAAACGTGCGCTCCAGGTCTGCCGGTGTTTCCAAACTTCCCGACGACCAGCGCGTCTGCATGAGTTCCTCATGACGCGTAGCGTTGTACGCTTCCTCAGTCGGCGCCCATGCATTCATGCCCCAGTCATCACTCCAGACGACGACGGCAGGATGCTCTCTCCAATCCACCTTTGAACTCATAGGTCGGACCTCAGGCTCCTTATTCAAGGTTCGTCATTCTCACTAAGTCACGTCTTATGTAGGAAGTCACAATGGGTGGACACAATAGATTGGTGCCTGGAGTGCCACATTGGATACTGGCACGAATCTGCATGTCTCTTGGCACGACTGAGACGCTCCGGGCACCAGACGCGCTAAGCGTTACAGTCGTTGACCTCCATACAATCTAGTCCAAACGGCCGTATTCTGGGTGATTGGGCCGACGAACAGAGCGCGCCGCATCAATCAACGACATGAATGGGTCTTGGCGCTAGATCCAATCAATAAAGTGGTATGCCCATGGTGAGAAAGGAATCGTGTCGCAGACCCGCTCGATTACTGGGGCATATGTACCATACGCTGTCACGCTTCCCTCAGAGAGGCGCGCGCGCAGGTCAAGCCGGCCGAGAAGCCAGCGGTGAAGCGACTCTTCCTTCATCTCCAACGTCAGTGTACTCTGACGTGTCTCTGGGTCGATGAGCGTGTAGTCGTCCTTCGGAGTGGAAACAATGAGGGCCGTGTTGTAAAGGTCGAAGCGCTCGCTCCAGTGCTTTTCGAAAAAGCTGGGCACGTCGATGACTTGCCCCATGATGATCGTGCCGCGACTCTCCGGTATGAAGCCATTCGACTGAAAAAGAGGCAGGAAGGGGTCTTCGTCAGATGCCTGAATTTCTACGCCCAGTTTGCGTTCGCCGGCAACAGACGCCACGCCGGTGAGAATTCGCTGAGCGATGCTTAGATCCCCCCCGAGCGTTGCCATCTCCAGCACATTTGCCATACCGTTGTGACGAGTCGTGCGCGCACCGCAAATCGCGTAACCCAAGAGCTGATCGCTCTGAATGATGTGAACGAAAGAGATGTCGGTTGGAAACTCTGTATAAATCGATGATGCCAGCGCGCGTTGCCAATAGTCCTCGCGTCGCTGTGGGTAGCCGCCAAAGCGCCCGTAGGTGCTATCGAAAATTGCTTCGAGGCGTTCCGTGTTGAGGTAAATGGATTCCTTGCCTGCCAAGGTAACACCGGGAGGCAGGTAACTGGTTTCCGGTGAGCCATAACCATAGTGGCGCGAATAGAGCAGGTCGTAGTGGCTGGTGGTGGCATAGAAGCGGTAGCCGTCACTGCGCTCGTCGCCGCGATAGACGAATAGCGCATCGGCGCGGTCAGTCAGGAATTCGCGGGCATTCTCAATCATGCCCCTGCCAATACCTTGGCTGCGGAGCTCTTCCCGTGTGCCCACCGAATTCTCAAATGCCGCAGTAATCGTCACGCCGGGCGCGATAACTGTCTCGCGCAGTACCAGGGGAATGGCACCTACCACCTCTCCTTCGAGAACGGCGATGGATGCCAGCATTTCATCTTGTTCCCAGTCTTCCTGTGCTACTGGCGCGTCCGGGAAAACCTCATTTCGGAGTGCTAACGTGCTGAAAACATCGTCCGGCTGCATCTCACGGTACTCGATTCCTTCCATTGGGGCACAGCCTCACGTTTCCATTACGTTAGTTTTCGGACTGAGTTTCGTGGCCTTCTTGCGTCTGCTCATCAGCATGCACATGCCGCTCGTATTGTAGCACAGAACCGGTTGACTTGCCCATGAAAGAGCGTGTGCGTTGAGCGGCAGCGCCGGGCGGGTTGGACATGCCGGGGATTTCAGTGGGACCCCAGGGCCACATGGGTTCTAACGGCGAGAAAACGCACAAGAGTCGCAGGAGAGTCCTACGCGGCAATACTTTGACTTGAGGATAAACTTGCCCGCTCTTCTAATCGAAGAGGCCGCGTTCAGGTCGCTGCCGTCAGCCCGCTGCTCCAGCCTCGACCTGTGATACTATCTCTACGTCTTCTTCCATCAATGCTCGGAGCGGCTTGGGGAAGACCTTCCAAAACATCGGCAGGTAGTGACCGAAATCGTCCAGGATAGCCTTGCCGCGGGGACTGCGGGTAACGGCAACATGTCGCTCAAGCAGGTGGCGAAGCGTGCTGATGTCTTCCCCGTCTGTCAGAGGTTCGATGTCCACCATTTCCGGATTATACCGACGAGGGAGATTGTTGTTCTCGTCGAGCACAAAAGCTATGCCGGCTGCCATTCCGGCGCCAAAGTTGTATCCCACCTCTCCGAGAACGGCCACAACGCCGCGGGTCATGTATTCGCAGCAGTGGTCCCCTGCGCCCTCTACTACCGCTTCCGCGCCGCTGTTACGCACGGCAAAACGCTCTCCGGCCTGACCGGCTACAAATAGCGAACCACCTGTGGCCCCATATAGACAGGTATTGCCTATGAGGACGTTCTTGTCTTGGGGCAAAGCAGCTTGCGGGGAGGGAGCAATAACAATCTCGCCGCCGGTCATGCACTTACCTACATAGTCCTGGGCCTCGCCGTGCAGGGCCAACGTCATACCGGGCACACAGAAAGCGCCAAAGGACTGACCGGCGCTGCCATTGAAAGTCAACGCTACGGATCCTGCGCTGAGGCCGGCATCGCTGTGCTTATCGGCTATCGCCCCGGCAACCCGGGCACCAATGCTGCGCATGTCGTTTTGCACTTTGTACGTAAGATTCACCCGCTGCTTACCCGCAATGCCGCCGGCAGCATCTTGCAATATCACGTCGTCAAGCGTGGAGCCCGCGAGGTTATTCCACTCCTGTTGAGAGGAGCGAGGGAGTGCTCCACTGGGATCGACATCGGCCAAGAGAGGAAGGAGGTCTATTGTGTTTGCTTTGGTATTGCCGGGAAGCTCTCGTTGGCGCAGCATGTCGGTTCGCCCGATAACCTCTTCAAGTGAGCGAAAGCCCAGACTAGCCAAAATCTCGCGCACTTCCCCGGCGATCAGCGTGAGGAAATTGACCAGCATCTCCGGAGTGCCTGTGAATTTCTCACGCAAGTCCTCCCGCTGAGTGGCAATGCCGGTGGGGCAGGTGTTCAGGTGACACTGGCGGGCCATGTCACAACCGATCGCCACCAAACTACCGGTGGCAAACCCGAATTCTTCGCCGCCGAGCATCGCTCCGACCACTACATCGCGACCGGTCTTGAAGCCGCCGTCCACGCGTACGCGGATGCGC
Organism: Chloroflexota bacterium; assembly: GCA_965219505.1. Classification (GTDB taxonomy): domain Bacteria; phylum Chloroflexota; class UBA11872; order VXOZ01; family VXOZ01; genus VXOZ01. The sequence continues at coordinate 1,247,870 of OZ244775.1, forward strand.
GAGCGGAGGTTGTTGCGCATGAGCGTCTGTTGCGTTTCGGCCAGACCCAATTCCCAGGGCAATCCGCCATTCTTGATGGAACTCAATGGCGAGGCCCCTGTACCGCCGTCTTGTCCGGATATAAGCACGTAGTCCGCATAGGCCTTGGCTACGCCAACTGCCACAGTGCCGACGCCCGCCTCGGAGACCAGCTTCACCCCAACGTGCGCACGCGGATTCACCTGCTTTAGATCGTAAATTAGTTGGGCGATATCCTCGATCGAGTAGATGTCGTGGTGAGGTGGTGGCGAGATGAGTGGAATGCCGGGAATGGCATGGCGAATCCTCGCGATGAAAGGTGTTACCTTAAACCCTGGCAGTTGGCCGCCTTCACCCGGCTTCGAGCCTTGGGCCATCTTGATTTCAAGCTCCCGAGCTCGCACGAGATACTCTGTGGTTACCCCAAAGCGCGCGCTGGCTACCTGCTTAACCGCACAGTTCGCTGACTCGCCGTTCGGCAGCGGTTTGAACCACTGTGGGTCCTCCCCACCTTCGCCGGTGTTGCTTCTTCCCCCTATGCGGTTCATGGCAATTGCAATGGCCTTGTGGGCCTCCGGTGAAAGTGCGCCGAGCGACATCGCTTGGGTCGTGAACCGACGCCGAATTGACTCTACAGGCTCAACCTCTTCGAGCGGAATGGGGCTGTGCGGCGCGAATTCGAGGAGATCGCGTAGGCTTGTTGGCGGCCGTGTGTGTACCATCTCGGCGTAGCGCCGGTAGTCTTCCATTTCTCCCGTAAGAGCGGCCTGCTGGAGCGCCTGAACTGTGGCGGGACTGTACGCGTGATACTCGCCGTTGCGCCTAAAACGATAGAGGCCGTAATCGGGTAGTCTGCCATTTTTTCTTTCAGCAAAGGCTTCGGCGTGGCGATTTGCTACTTCCGCCGCAATTTCCCCTAGGCCGAGTCCCTCGATGCGAGAAGGCGTACCGGTAAAGTAGTAGCTCGAAACTCGGCTATTCAGGCCGACAATCTCAAATATCTGGGCGCCTCGGTAGCCGCTCAGCGTGCAGATGCCCATCTTCGACATGATTTTCAGCAGCCCATCATCGACTGCCGAGCGATAATTCTGCCATGCCGTGAGCGGATCAACTGTTTGCCGACGGTCAGTCTCCGCAATGTGGCGAATCGTTTCCAACGCAAGGTACGGGTACACGAATCCAACACCGTGCCCAAGCAGACAGGCAAAGTGGTGGATATCCCACACTTCACCGCTTTCAACGACGATGCTGGCTTGCATGCGCTTGCGGGCGCGGGCAAGGTGTTGATGCACGGCGGAAGCAGCGAGGAGAATCGGGATTGGCGCATGGTCGACTCCCACGCCTAGGTCGCTTAGGATCAGGACGGTCCGCCCCTTGTCAATGCTCTGCTCGGCGTGCGTGCACAGCTTACGTAGAGCCTCTTCCATACCGGGCTGCCCTTGCGCAGCCGGATAGAGCGTAGAGAGCATGATAGAAGAAAATGCGGAATCATACTGGTGCACGAGATCCCTAAACTGGCCATGATCCAGCAAAGGACTGTCGTACTCCAGGAGGTGGGCGTGATCGGGACTTTCCGTAAGTAAGTTGCCGCGGTCGCCAATGTAGCTTCTAAGCGACATGACGAGCGATTCGCGAAGCGAGTCTATCGGCGGATTCGTTACCTGTGCAAATCTCTGTTTGAAGTAGTTGAAGAATGAACGCGGCTGAGATGAAAGCGCCGCCAGCGGAATGTCGTTGCCCATGGACCATACGGCGTCCTTACCCTCTTTACCCATGGGATCGAGCACTACGCGCAATTCTTCGTTGCTATAGCCAAAAATGCGGTGCAACGTGCCCAGGCTGTCTTGGTCGAAGCCAAGGCTGTCCTCGAGCTTCGGCACAGGAGCTTGAGCGCGCTTACGCTGTTCCCTGAGCCACGTGCGGTAGGGGGCTCTCTTGGCCAGCCGCTCTTTAATGTCCTTGTCGGTCAATAGACATTGATTCTCCGTATCTACGGCCAACATCTCGCCGGGGCCTAGCCGACCCTTTTCAATCACCTCGGTATCGGGTACGACTGCAGCGCTTGCTTCCGATGCAAGGATGACCATACCGGACCGCGTTACTTTGTAACGGGCCGGGCGCAGGCCAATGCGGTCTAAGCAAGCAGCAGCAATGCGGCCATCGGTGAATGCAAGCGACGCAGGGCCTTCCCAAGGTTCTGTAACGCCGGCATGGTACGCGTGGAAGGCACGAAGGTCCGGGTCCATGTCCTCGTTGTTTTCCCATGCCTCCGGCATCATCATGGCAAGTGTGTGCAGGATGTCTCGACCGGAAAGGTGGATGAGTTCCGCAAGATTGTCCAAGGAGGCAGAGTCACTGCCATCCGGTTCGATAAAGGGGATCCCCGCCCCTACGCGTTCGTCCCAGGCCGCTGCGATCATGCTGTGCTCGCGTGCGCGAGTCCAATTGCGGTTACCCCACAACGTGTTGATCTCGCCATTGTGGGCAAGCATCCGGAATGGCTGGGCCAATTGCCACGTAGGGAATGTATTGCTGCTGTAACGTTGATGAAATACGGTCAAAGCTGTCTCGTAGTCGGGGTCTTTGAGGTCTTGGTAGAATTCGGCGAGTTGAGCCGCAATTATTAGCGCCTTGTAGACGACAGTTTGGTGGGAGAACGAAGGCAGGTAGAGTTCGTCAATTCCCGCACGGTTGGCAGCGCCTTGAATGGACCTTCTCGCAACATAGAGCGCACGTTCAAATGCGATGTCGTCCATTCCATCCGGGCGTTGTACCAAGATTTGCTGAATGTCAGGAGCGCTTTGCGCCGCAATTGCGCCAAGGGCAGCCGTGTCCACCGGCACGGGCCGCCATGTCAGCAATGGGATTCCTTGTTCTTCCAGGACACTATTGACGATCTCAACGGCCTGTGCGTTCGTCGTAGCCCCGGCTTGCGGGAGATAGACCATGCCGATGCCAACATCAAGAGAGGAGACATGATCGATGTTTCTTGCTGCCAGTTCCCGCTGCACCAGCCGTCGTGGGATCTGTGTTAGAATGCCCGCTCCATCGCCGGTACGCCCATCGGCAGATACCGCACCGCGATGGCTTAGTCCAACTACGGAATCTACGGCCGTTTGCAGGATTTTGTGATCGGGCACACCTGAGATGGCGGCCACGAAACCGACGCCGCAAGAATCGAATTCAAACTCAGGACGATAGAGGCCAGCAGGTTGCGGTGTTCGAATCGGCGAACCAGGATCTGGATTAATCGATAAGCTCATAGACAGATTCTCAAAGAATTTTCAATTGATTAGAGGGAGCGCCGCAAAGCAACTAAAGCTTGCGCGTCTTGGATATGTCCTTTAAATATGAAAAGAGGGACTCCACTTTGGAGTTCCTCACACCCCCAATAAGCGCGCTCCAAGCTGCGTGACTACCGTAGGTTTGGTTTATGATAGCGGAGGGTACAAGGTGCGTCAAGAGGACAATTCTCCATGATCGCTCCTTGGGCCGAATCAGCGACTTCTGAACTTCCTTGCGGACATTTGGCACAGTCCACAGGAGCTGCGATAGCGCGCTAGCTACCCATTTGCCAGTATCGGCTGATTTGCGTTATTAGTTCTGATTTTGAATTCCCTTGTTGCGCCGATACCCGTGGACAGAGATACCCACCAGACCAAACAGAGATGGCTAGCAGATCGCTGTATGCACAGAGATTGATCGACGTGTCTTTCTGGGGATGGCCTCGGATTCTACAAGCGCGTAGGGTAGCTAAGCTACAGTTTCTAACTTTCAATTGCTTGTCAAATAGCGTCATTGAATCTAGTCTTTGGCGATGATACAATCGGTTTGCGTGGGTGATTAGCTCAGCTGGTTAGAGCGCTACTCTTACAAAGTAGAGGCCGCAGGTTCGAGTCCTGCATCGCCCACCAACTAGCTGCCGAGATAGCTCAGTCGGTAGAGCACAGGACTGAAAATCCTGGTGTCGCCGGTTCGATTCCGGCTCTCGGCACCCTGCGAATCCGGATGTAAGTTCATCTTCAATTTTGCTTCCGGGTCTACTCCTCTACTGAGCGGCATTGCCGCGCACTGGATTGCTGCCCTGAGCGAACCCAAATTCGATGTAAACGAGCTGTCAACGCCACACTCTCGTGATATCACTGCCTCAGCGCTATGGATGCGCCGCTCCTGATATACTGCTTGCACAGTTTGTCTCAGCTTCAAGTCCACACACTCTTCTGAGAATTGTGACCGTGTCTATGGGGTTTACTTCGCTCGAAGCCGCCGTGCTCCACGATCTGGACTCAGCGATCCAGCGCGAGTGGTTGGTTACAAACGGCATCGGCGGCTACGCTAGCGGCACGGTTACGGGTATCAATACCCGCCGGTACCATGGTCTGCTGGTGGCAGCTTTGAATCCACCGCTCGGGCGCTCGGTGCTCTTGGCGAAAGTCGACGAGATAGTTTCCGTTGGCGGCCATACCTTAGAGATCGGCGCAAATGAGTTTCATCCAGATGTAATTCACCCGCAGGGCTACACTATGCTGGAATCCGTGCACCTTGAAGGACAGGTTCCCGTATTCTGCTACCGCATGGGGGAGACCGTACTCGAGAAACGTATTTGGATGGAGCACGGCCAAAACACCACCTACATTAGGTATACCCATGTTGCCGGCAATGCGCCTCTTGCAGTGACGACGCGACTTTTCACGGCCCGACGCGACTTTCATTCACTGACGCGCGGCTCAGACCAAAATCGCCCCGACGTCACCCTCCACGATGTCAACCATGTGACGCTTGCGCGCGTCCCGCAGGGTTCGACTGCGTCGCAGACCGCGACTAATCAGGTCGAGCCGCCGCTTCAGCTCTTTTGTAGCCAAGATGCCACGTTTGAACTGACAGAAGAGTGGTATTGGAACTACGTATACCGCGTTGAACGAGCGCGCGCCCTGGACTTCATGGAAGACCTCTATCATCCCCTTGACTGCACGGTGAAACTTGCGCCCGGCGCAAGCATGTGTCTCATCGCAAGTGTCGAGCTACCCGGGAGTATTGAACGAGACACCTCACGCGCCTTGAGCAGAGAGCAAGAACGTACCGACGCACTACTGCAACAGGCTGCTATAGATCCGCTTGCCGACCCGACGGGGGCACAGCTGGTCATTGCCGCCGACCAGTTCTTAGTGGAGCGATCACTAGCCGAGGGAGAGCAATCGCTTACCGTTATTGCAGGATATCCATGGTTTGGCGACTGGGGTCGGGATGCCATGATTAGTCTGCCGGGGCTTGCGCTCGCTACAAATCGCTCGGATGCTGCAAAAGGATTGCTCCGTACATTCGCCGCTTATGTGAGTGAGGGCATGATCCCCAACCGATTCCCGGACGTTGGTGAGGAACCTGAATACAACACCGTGGACGCGACCCTTTGGTACTTTCAGGCGCTGCATGCGTATTTGGGGACAACGCTAGACGGAGCACTGCTTAGTGAACTCCTGCCCGTGCTGAGAGACATCGTCCACCACTATTACCATGGTACCCGCTACAACATTCATGTTGATCCGGCGGACGGTCTGGTTTGGGCGGGTGAACCGGGGGTTCAATTGACATGGATGGATGTCAAAGCAGGCGATTGGCTGCCCACACCTCGCATCGGCAAACCGGTGGAAATTCAGGCCCTTTGGTATAGTGCGCTCCGCTTGCTCGAGCGGTGGTGCAATGCGGCCGAGGAACCACTTGGCGACATCCCGCAGTGGCGGGCCATGATTGAGCAACACTTCATGCGTCGCTTCTGGTTTGAGGAGGGAGGCTATCTCTACGACGTAATCGATGGTCCGGACGGAGATGATTCCGCGCTGAGACCCAACCAGGTTCTTGCGCTCAGTTTGCCCCACACCCTCGTGCCTACCGACGAGGCACAGAGAGTCCTGTCCGTCGTTTCGGAATCCCTGGTCACACCGGTTGGCTTACGTTCGCTTGCGCCTGGAGATGCACAGTATCGGGGGTATTATGGCGGATCTCTCTGGGATAGGGAGGGAAGCTACCATAACGGCACGGTCTGGGGCTGGCTGATTGGGCCGTACCTCGACGCAATTGTGCGCTACAATGGCGATCAAGCTGCCGCTTGCGCCTTACTCAAAGGATTTGTTGAACAAATGGCAACCGGCGCGTTGGGCACCATCAGTGAAGTGTTCGATGGCGATGCGCCCCACGTACCCCGCGGTTGCTATGCGCAGGCTTGGAGTGTGGCCGAAATCTTGCGACACTGGCGTGCCCTAAGCGTGTAGCTTTTCAGATTGTAGGCAACGAACAGTCGTGTGTTTGACATAAATTAGCCATATAGTCACGGGCTTGTTGGCCACGCACGTCAGTACTGGATTGATGTGAGATTGCAACAGCAGCGTCGATCTTGACGATCACGAGAAGTATAGGGTAGATGGGCTTTCTACAGAGGGAGAATTGGTTGTGGCGCAGCAAACAGTAGTGCGAGAACTCGCGGTCAACGGCGGTACGCCGGTGCGGGACATGAAGCAGCGACCTTTTCCACGGTGGCCGGTGTTCTGGGAAGACGAGAAGCAAGCAGTGCAGGCAGTGCTGGATTCCGGTCACGTAAATTATTGGACTGGGGAGCTTGGCCGGCAATTTCAAGCGGACTTCGCCGCCTACATGGGTGTCAACGATGCGATCGCTGTGAACAGTGGCACAAGTGCGCTGCACGTCGCCATGGCGGCAGCCGGTGTTGGACCGGGCGATGAGGTAATCGTGCCTGCGCGTAGCTTCATTGCCACGGCCTCGGCAGTTACTAATCAGTTCGCGGTTCCGGTCTTTGCCGACATTGACCCCGACACCCACACGATATCGGTTGACTCCGTTGCAGAGCGCATAACGTCTCGCACAGCGGCTGTTATTCCAGTGCATCTTGCCGGCCTGCCGGCTGACATGGACGCTCTCCTTGGGCTAGCTCGTGAACGCGGCCTGGCAATTGTCGAAGATTGCGCCCAAGCTCACGGCGCGACGTATCGTGGCAAGAATGTGGGAAGCCTGGGTACGGTGAATGCGTGGAGCTTTTGCCAGGATAAGATTTTCACCACCGGTGGTGAGGGCGGTATGGTGGGCACCAATGATGCGGCGGCTGCCGAGGTTGCTCGCAGCTTTCGCGACCACGGTTTTCACGAGGCGGAACGCCGCAGCGCGTTGGCACGCGGCGCCTTGAACCAATATACACATCACCGCGTTGGTTACAACTACCGCATGACTGAGATGCAGAGCGCCATTGGACTGAAGGCGCTGGCTCGACTGGATTGGCACCTCCAGCGCCGCCGCGAGAATGCACACTACCTTACCGCCGGTCTCGGGGACCTAGACGAGGTGCTGAGTCCCGCGCCGGAAAATCCGGAATCAGAGCATGCCTTCTATTGCTACTACGTCACGCTGAACCTGACGCAGCTAACTTGCAGCCGCGACGAGTTCGTGCGCGCGGTTCAGGCAGAAGGTGTACGCGCCGCCCGCGGCACCAGTGCCGAACTTTATAGGGAACCGGTTTACCAGGGAAGAGTTGGTTACGGCAATACGCATCATCCTTTCGATTCCGTTGACTATGCACAGGTAGATTGCCCTAATGCGAAAGATATCGGCCAGCGCTCGTTTAGGCTGGAGGTCTTTCCGACCCTGCAAGAGGAGGACTTGGATGACGTGCTGGATGCAATTAGGAAGGTAGTAGCGGCATTTCGGGTGTGAGACTATCGCTAAGACGACATAAGTGCTTTTACGGGGCGCCAATACTTGCTTGTAAGAGTTGCCGCCACACGCAACGTGCGGCACGGGAATCGGGAGTATCAAGCTGCTATCAGAGTAAAAGGCAACGAATTTCCAGGCAATGATAAAGCCAGCATCGTCAACGCTACAGGCAGAGATCGCCCAAAATGAAATCCCCAGATTCCGCCATCTAACTCTATTGAACTACTCGTTGGTCATCATCATGGGGCTTGGCTGGAACCTCATTGGCCCGTCCTTGCCGGCAATGCGTGCCGAGTTCTCGCTGAGTCTCGCAAGCGTTGGGGTAGTATTTCCGCTGGCGACGTTGGGTTTTGCATTGGCGGTCACGATTTCGGGATATGTGGTCGATGGGTACGGTCGGAGGCCGGCGCTGATAGGCGCGAGTCTGATGCTGGGTATTGGGTACTTGGGATGGGGTTTAGCGCCGCACTGGGCCATCATGGCCGTATTCATGATCTTTACCGGAGCCGGCCTAGGTTGCGTAGACATCATCACCAACGTGACGGCATCAGACGCAAGTTCCGGCAATCGCGTTGCCGACCTAAATCGTTTGCACATGTTCTTCGGTCTCAGCGCTGTACTCAGCCCGCTGTTGATAGGATTGTCGCTGGACTTCAATTGGCGTCTGCCAATGCTTGCCATTGGCGTGCTTGGATTCGCGTGCTTGCCTATGGCGATGCGTGTGGAACTCCCGCAGGCGGCGAATCTTGAGCGACTCAGCCGTGCCAACGTTCTCCCCTTGGCGCGCAACGGCGTTATCGTGACGGTCACGGCTGTGCTCGTTTTATACATTTGGGTGGAACTCTCAATGATCGGCTGGGGTGTGACATATCTCACCGAAGTATTTCAAGAGCCCTATGGGCGGAGCACCGCAGTTGTTTCTTTGTTTTGGGGAGCGATCTTTCTCGGGCGGCTAGCAATGATATGGCTGGCCCGGCACCTATCGACAGAACTAGCACTGCAGATCCCTTTGATTGTCAGCGTGCCGTTATTTCTCTTACTTGGTCTCGCGCCTTCTGCCCCGGTGGTGTACGTGGTGGTCTTTCTGCTCGGCTTGTGTGTGGCCCCCATCTTTCCGACCATGTTTGCCCTGGCCCTGCAACGGTTTCCCCGCCGGCCGGGCACGGTTGCCATACTGCTCCTGCTTGGCGCTGCTGCAGGCGGGATTCTCCCGCCATATGCGATGGGATTTGTGGCGGAGACACTCTCTTTCCGCGTCGCCATGCTAAGCCTCGTGCCGATCGCAATGATCATGCCGTTCTTTACACACAAGGCATTTCGTCGGGCAAGACTCGCGGCAGATGGCTCGTGAGATGGTTATCTGGACGCGGCAGAATGCTGAAGACGCCGGCGGCCTCAGTTCACCACTTGGTCGACTACATGGCTGCGCTTGGCGCGGCTGTCTGTTCAGGTACTCCTGATAAACCTGAACCAACGGCAGTGTGGATTTCACGTGTGAGGAAGAGCGACACTAATTCGGGATCGAGTCCTGGTCCAGCCATCTCTTTGAGTACCCGCACCGCCTGCGGCGCCGGCAATGCGGCTCGGTAGGGACGTTCGGCAGTCAAAGCGGCATATACGTCGGCGATCGCGACTATGCGGGCCAGCAGCGGCACGTCAGACCCTGAGAGGCCATCCGGGTAGCCGGAGCCGTCGAGCCGCTCGTGGTGACTGCGGATAGCGGACACAACCAATGCCAGTGACTCCCTGGACGCTGTTATGCCGTTGCCGGCATCCAAGAGCAAGTGTGCACCAGTAATTGGATGCTCGTGTACGCACGCACGTTCTTCGGCATCGAGCGGGCCGGGCTTTTGGAGGATGTAGTCTGGGACGTAGAGCTTTCCAATGTCGCGGAGCATTGCCCCTTTGCACACCGCGACTTGCTCGACGCCACTCAATCCCGCCGCTTCCCCCAACTCGCTTGCGAGAGTGCACACTCGTGCTACGTGGCCGTCGGCGTAGCCGTCTCGAGAGGCTATTGCCTGAGCCAGGGCCAGGGCCACGTCTTCACTCTCTTGCAGCGCGCTCGCGTAGTACTCTTGCTGCAGGACGCCATACACGAGATTTCCCAGCAAACGGATGCTCCGCATGACGTTTTCCGCGGTCGCGAGCTTGGAAGGTACCATGCGTTTGAAGTACAGATTGACGACGGCGTAGACCGTGCCCCGGTAGATAAGGGGAATCGCAATGCCGTCGCGCGCGCCGACGGCCTGGAGGAGCGGGCGGAGTTCATCCTGTATGACTGCGGGCGTGGTTGAAGCGGTGACAACATTCCCATGCGCGAGGGCGTATTGCCAGAAACGTGCCTCGGCGCCGCCGGTGGCTCCATCTGTAGCGATGGCAGCCGCAGCAGGACACGCCGCAACCACGGCTTCCCGTGTTTCGGGGCGCAACATGCCGGGGTCTGTGAAGTGTATGCAAACGTGCTGCGCGCCGAAGTGCTCCCGCAGCGTGTTGATGAGGAGCGTGGGCAGCTCTTCCCCGTCACTTTCGGCGACGTGCTCTGCCACAAGCAAGATACGGTCTAGCAACCACTTAGGCCGCACAAATCTATCCAAGAATCCCCAAGCCATGCATTATAGCCTCACTGCACGCAGAGCAGCTTGTCGCAGCGATCCGTCACAAAAACTAAAGGTCCCGAAAGGCAAAGGTCCCAGAAGAGAAGCATCTCGCATTCCGTCATTCCCGCGCAAGCTCGCCCCCTGCGGGGGCGCGGAATCCATCTTCTTATACCCCTAGGCTCCCGCTTCCGTGGGAGTGACGGATTACAGGTGAAATGCCTGCCCCGCACGGTCACGCCCTGCCTTCTGCAGCCTTCTCTTGGGCAAGTTTGACCTTTTGCCAGTCATAGTCAATGACAGGGTAGAATTTCTCCGGATATTCGACGCGCCAGATCTGCTTGCGAATGATGAAGTTATTCGGCTCGATTTGCAAGGCTTGCCGCCATGAGGCCAGCGCCTCGGTAGGTTGCCCAAGTTGGTGCAGCGCAGTGCCCAGACCAAAGGCGGCGTTGGCGGATTCGCTGTCTAGCTCAAACGCCCGCCTAAACGCCTCTGCCGCGTGCTCGTTGTTGCCCTCTTGCAGCAGGGCCTCCGCGAGGCCGAGCTGAATGCCCGGATCGTCGACTTGCGAGGCCGCCTGCTCCAGCATGACTTCGATTTCAAGTGACTGCTGCGCGACCGTCGGTGCGGCCGGTATGTCGCCGGCAGGCGTTGCGAGCAGCGTCTCAAGCTGCTCCACTACGTCCTCGCGGTCTACGCTAAAGCCCGTAAAGAGTTGGAACCGAATGATACCCGTTTCATCCACGTAGACACCGTTCGGCACCGCCGTGAAGCCGTAGAGGCGGAACAGAAGGCCGCTGGCGTCCACGAACGTGGGAAACGTGACACCGGACGCTTCCACGAATGCGCGCGGCTTCTCCACGCCGCCGCCATCCATAGCTACAGAAAGCATCTGGAAGTCATCGCCCGCGTGCTTCTCCGCAAATTGCTGCCAACCTGGCAACTGATCGCGGCAGCCTCACCACGATGCCCACATGTACAGTAATACCCGCTTGCCGCGGAACTGGCTCCAGGACCAACGCTTGCCGTAGACGTCCGGCAGGCTGAAATCCGGCGCCAATGTGCCGACCTCGGGTCGCTCCAATGTTACGGTCACGGTAGCAACTCCTTTGCCCAAGTGTCATCACTCTATCGTGCGATTGCTGAATTGCGGGTAGTGTTATCCGTTCTCTCAAACCCTTGAAGTATCGCTCGGAATCCGCTGCATCAGTACAGCAGATACTGCGTATTCACGCAATTTGGCCGATTGCTCAGGCACTGGTCCCATGCTATACTCCGCCATAGATGAAGGGCAAGTAGCTCAGCCGGTTAGAGCGCCACGTTGACATCGTGGAGGTCGGAGGTTCGAGTCCTCTCTTGCCCACCAGTTCATAGCTAAGACCTGAAGGGACTCGAACTATTCCACGGTTGCATTTGACCAGACTTGACCTGTGGTTCCGCCGACAGTGGCGGCTGACCATTTTGAGATAGTTTCCCAGGGATGTGACAATACGGAGGGTAAGAACGGAACCGTGTAAGGGAAGTTAGAGGGGCGCCCGCTCGAAAGCAAATCTTGGACGCCACTCAAGTGCATGTCTGCTGTCTTGGCATGACCTCGGTTACAGAGATCGAAACCAGGTTATTGCGATTGGTCCTCCAGAGTGGCAAGGTAGGTATTGAGTTGCCGACTCTTGGTGGACCATCGAGGCGGTCGACGTAGGCTAGAAACAGGGCCTGGAAGGAACATGGCATAAAGGCTCTTGCCATTGATTCCAGATAACATGTAACAGGGAGACAACTCATGAACGACCACGAGCGCTACATGTTCGACCTTCAAGGCTACCTTGTTGTGCCGGGAGCATTGTCACCTGAGAAGATCGCCCAGCTCAACAGCGTGCTCGACGAGCACATCGCCGCTGAGTGCCCTACAGATATGCGCACCCACAGGTTTGAGCCCCTGCTCGACTGGTCCAAGGACTACCGCGACCTAATAGACAATCCGGCCATCACACCCTACCTGGCCGAACTGCTTGGCGATCAGTTCAGGCTCGACCACGTTTATCTCGATGTCATCAGGTCAGGCAAGGGCCCGATCGGGACAAGCCTCCACGGCGGTGGTGCCCCCTTCAAGCCCATGTTCTACTACCGCTTCCAGAACGGGATGATGCATAACGGCCTATCCGTGGTTGCCTACAATCTGAAGGATGTTGGCCCCATGGACGGCGGCTTCGGCTGCGTGCCAGGCTCTCACAAGAGCAACTACAAGTTCCCCGAAGAGTGGAAAGTGATGGATGAGCCGGGCCCTTTCGTGGAGCGGGTAACCGGACCCGCCGGCACCGCCATCATCTTCACCGAGTCCCTTACCCACGGCACCCTTCCCTGGAACGGCGCTGACGAGCGCCGCACCATCTTCTTCAAGTACAGCCCGCACCCGCTCTCATGGTCGGCCAGCTACCTGGACCCCAATGACTATGCAGACCTGACCGAATCCCAGCGCGCCATCCTTGAAGGGCCGAACGCTCGGTACCCAACCCGAGCGCTCGGTACCCTAGTATAGGCCCAGGTGATCTGCCCCTCAACCATCTGTCCAGGGCACCTGCTCTTGCAGCGTAAGGGACTTCCGTAGTCGTAGTCCTTGAGATACTCGTCCATCTCCTCGGCGAAAGTGGCGAAGGCATCGGCGCTATCCAGGAGTTGCCACCGCTTCCTGGGCAAGCTCCTCGCTTCTTCTGCGGCAATCTCCAGCTTCTCCTTACGCTCACGGAACTCCACGATGAGGTCCAAAGCCTCGGCAACTTCGCGTGAAAACGCCAGTACCACACGCGACATCCAGGAAAATTCCGCCAATCTGTGGCGCTGCAAAGCCCAGTTGGGCCGGCACCCAAGGGGCAAATATGGCCGGTACCATCTGATATTCATAGCTTTCGGCCGGCGATTCGGCGGGTTGCTTCTGCGTTTGCTGATTCATGACTCTCGATTTCTAAGGCCAAACGCTTTTGGCAGGCGCGCGCTCTTCAGCGTCGCGCGGGTAAATTGTCCAAGCCCCTTATTGCAGATGGCAGTTCCCTAAACGTAGCAACCTTGGCAGTCGCTTTGGATAAATCGTGAGCTGCAGTGAACTCGTTCGCGACCACGATGCAGTCAATACCCGCCGCAATTGCCGAGTTCATCCCTCTCGCCGAGTCTTCAACAACAACCGTTTCAGCGGCAGTAGCACCAAAGCGTTGGAGCCCTCTCAGATAGGGTTCGGGATGTGGTTTAGCTCGCTCGTAATCCTCCCGAGTAAAATAGAATTCCATATGATCCAGAATGGATCGCCTATCGTGTATTAAGGCGAAATCAGGTGGTTTGGAGGTAGTAATTACGGCCATCCTGTGCTCAGCTGCGAGTACGTCCAGCGTTTCCAAGACACCCTTGATTTCGATGTCTTCTGTTCTAAGATATTTCTGATAATAGACATTACGGACTTCACGCTGCCTGCTGATAGTCTGTTCATCAATACCTGCCGCTCTAGCTTGGCCCCAGGTGGCCAATCCCTGGGTCATGTCTCGGACGTATTGATCTCTATCCAAAATAAATCCAATGTCAGCCAGGGCGCGCTCTCCGGCCTTGTAATACCAGAATTCGGTATCCACCAGAACGCCATCATGGTCAAAGAGGATAAATCTCTTCACTTTTTCGCTCGATTCAATTTCGGCTTAACTATCAAGCCAACTTGACGAGCCCCGGCGACGAACCGTCAGAGAAGAGGTAACGGTGTTTGCGACGCTAAAACTCCAATGGTGTGTAAGAACTCCGTTCACCCTGAGCCTGTCGAAGGGTCGTTCTTGGTTCGACAAGCTCACCACGAACGGATCAGGCGACCTATTGGACACCTTCTAAGAAAAAATGCCGGCTCGGTTAAGTTGAGCGCCTGATCAGCCTACACTTCTTGCTTGTTGGATAGGGCTTTCCGTCAATTGAAGTGGAAGGAGAATCACATCGGCCCTATTGTCCTCCGCATATCTTCAAGCGATTCCTTCAAGGTTGTTTTCCAAACGTGTCTCGATCGGTTGGTCCGCCTCCGGAAACTCGAAAGAGCGACCGGTGATCGTCTCGTAAAGGTAGATGTAGCGTCTTGAGAGTTCGATTACAAGGTCATCCGGCGCCGGTGGCAGGACGTCATCTTCGTAGGGGTTGCAGTTCTCCGTGAACCAGAGCCGGAGGAATTCTTTGTCGACGTTGTCGGGTTCCTGTCCCTCCCGCATGCGCTGTTGATAAGTGTCGGCGATCCAGTAGCGACTGGAGTCAGGGGTATGGATCTCATCGATCAGAAGGATCTCACCGTTCTCGTCACGGCCCATCTCATATTTGGTATCGACGAGAATCAGGCCATACTCGGCGGCCTTGGCTTGACCGAAAGCGAAAAGTTCCTGTGCGATGCGGCTACATTGTTCCCAATCCTCGGCCGTCATCCAGTTCTCGGACACGATCTCGTCAGGGCTGATCGGAAGGTCGTGGTCCTCGTCCTTGATGGTCGGTGTGAGGTAATTCGTCGGGAGCTTCTGGTTTTTCACCAGGCCGTCGGGCAAATCAATGCCACAGTAGTGACGCTGACCACTCTGGTAGACCGTCCAGAGGGAGGTGCTCGTGGTTCCGGTGATGTATCCACGCACCACGAACTCAATCGGGAAGACAGTACATTTCTTAGCAATTGTGACGTTTGGATCGGGGATGGACAAAACCTGATTTGGCACAATATGGCGGGTCTGTTCGAACCACCATGCGCTCGTCATGTTGAGGACCTGCCCCTTGAAGGGGATAGCGGCCAGCACCCGGTCGAAGGCACTCTGTCGGTCGGTGGTGATGAGTACCAAACGATCCCCAAGATCGTATCGATCCCGTACTTTGGCTTCGAACTTCTCACCTTGAGAAAGATTCGTCTCAATAAGGCAGTTTTCGAGCTCTTGTCGTATTCGATCCGTGTAGCCCTCTGCGGTGTGAATGGCATTCTCCATCTAATATCGTCTCCTCAAGGTAAATTGCCTATACGAGATGGCCCTATTGCACCAATGAATTACTGGCCTGACGGAAGTTTCCCGTCCAAACTCTGTGTCGCAGTTCATAGCAATATGCCTCATCCATGGGGAAGTAGCGCGCTATACTGCGAATGCGGAGTCGTAGCTGAGAGTCATGAACAGGGTGAGGGACAATTTCTCGGTTTGCTCTAGGCGCGTTTCCGACCCTTCGGTCCACAGTGACCCACCCGCAAACATCCAAGTCTAAGGTAGCAGTGAGGAAGGTTCAGGTCAAAGAGCAAGCTCCGTAAGCGGACGAAACGGATTGCGCTCATGGTGTGTCGGCATTCCGATGCGCGGGTTGCCAACAGACGGGCGTTCCGTAGTCGTCAGTCGAGCACGGTGGACTGGTGCTCGGCTCCGTTTGGCACAACGACGAGTCGGTGGCTGAGTGACTCATCGCATGAAAAAATGTGGTGAATAGTCGCCCACGATGCTACAATCGAACTTCCCAGCGAAAAGTTCGCAAATCGGTACGCCTTGGCCCACCAAACAATCTGAATTCAGGGCTATGCAGTTCCTCGCGGCGCCCCACTCGGCCGGCAGGCTGGTTGTTTTCAAGGGAGCATGAGCCAGATGCGTCGCATCTCCAGGGCGCAATGAATTGGGCTCAGTCTGATTCATCTTCAACTCCGACCAAACAGCTTATCCAGGAATCGAATTCCTCCCCCGGTAAGCTTCCTGTCTAGGAATTCTTCCAGTTCTTTGCGGTTGAGCACGGTGCGGCCGCCGACGCTGGCGTTGTCGTCGATGAGCGTGGAGGGCACGTTTTCCCAATCGAACTCGCGCCTTCCGAAGGTGTCTTTCTGCTCGATGACGATGACCTTGTCGGTTTCCAGTATCCAGCCTGTGGGGTGGTCGCCCTCCTTCTTCATGCGGGTGGCGGGACGCAGCAGGTGCTCGAGCTGAGACTTGACCCGCTCGTGGCGTTTGTCCGCGTATTCATCCCACGTAACGGGCGCACACCATTTTGGTGGGCTTTCGTCCAGTAATTCGCCAATCAACCCGGCGAGGATGGTGGAGGAGAAGGCGAGCCAGTCATCGGGTTGGGGTTCTTCGTCAAGTTGCGCGAGCGCCCTGCGCAAGTATTCCCGGTAGAAATGCGTGGAGAGGCTGCGGCGCACTTCCTGTATCTTCAGGTGCAAATCGTGGCGCAGCTTATCCTTGTAGGAGGGCAGCGCCGTGGTGGTGTAGATCATCAAGCTGCGCTTGACGATCTGGTCGGTAAAGGCCTTCAGCTCCTGATTCATCGAGAGCACGAAACAGGGATACTCCGGGACCCGCGGCGGGTTCTCGTCCTTGATGACGTCCTCGCCGTGGCTCCGAATTGCCGACCGGCCGATATCGTCGAACACTGCGGGGAACCGCTTGTAGGCGCGTTGAATGTCTCGCAGTCGGGCCCGGGTGAACTCGCGCTTATCGATGCTATAGGCCTTGCCGAACATGGAAGTCATGAGAGTCTCGATCAGGCTGGACTTGCCGCACGACGGCTTGCCGTAGACGATGGCAAACGACGGGAACCGAAAGATATCCCCCTGGTGGCCCGCCAGCGTGCGCATGTCGCACATGAAGGGCGAGAAATAGAGCCACGACCAGAGGATGAAGTAGTCCCGCTGGAGCCGCTCGACTCCCATGCCGCCCTCGAACGTACCCTCGTAGTTGCTGAAGAATTCTACCAACAACCGTGCGTCCTGTCGTGCGGCGGCAAGATCGGCTTCGAGGGGATACGGTTCGCCGAGGAGCAGGACGCTCTTTGTGTCTCTGTCGATAGATAGTTCGCGGTGATCGGTGTTTTCTTCAGACTGCACGACGCGGATCCGGCTGGACTCTCTAACGATCTTGCGCCGGATGTCGGGAGAGACCTGCTGTTTGCCGTTGCGCGGCGGCGGGATGAGGTTGGCTACCACCGGTGGAATCGCCGCCTTCATCTTCTCTATGCGCTCAATCTGCGTGGGGACGGCGATGTGGGCGCCACCGCCTGGTTCCTGCTCGCTTTGTTCATTGTCAATCACCAGGGTGGAAATGTCTTCAGGATTGAGCACCGGTACTTCCTGCAGCGCAATTTCAGTGCTCTCGATGCGCTCAGGCGGTAGCGGTAGCTCGTCGGAGGCCCGGTCCCGAATGGCTTCGTACATGCCGAGGTAATGGTTCCATGCGGAACAGTCATCGTCGAAGCAGACCAGAGTCTCGGATTGGCGACCACCAAAGGCCGTCTCCGATAGGTTCGCGGAACCGACAAGGGTACGGGTACTGCCGGTGTCCGTGTTTTCAAGCAAGTAGAGCTTGGCGTGGGCGATCTGCTTGCGCAGCACCCGAAAGCGGGCTTGTCCTTCCCTGACACGGCTCAGAATGAAGGCATGGCGTTCGTCGGGCAGGTTCTTGATGGCGGCCCGGGTGTCGCCGATGGCGACCTGCTGGAACGCCATGATGTCCTTGAGCGTGCGCAACGTCCCTTCACAGCCGAACACGCACTCGAATTCGCTAAAGCTATGCCTTTCCAGCAAACGAACGATCGCGCCCACCCCTGCGGAATAGGTGAGAATGCGGATGCGGTCGTAGCCGTCGAACAGCGACCAGTCGAACTTGGCCTCAGACTCAAAACGCACGTGTGCTACCCGTAGGCCACCGCCGTCGTCGAAGTCAAAGCCACGGTTTTCCAGTTGTTCGGGATCGCGAGACGCCATGCCAGCCTCCACCAAGGAAAAAAGCCTCCCGTGCCGATAGTATAATGCAAGACGATTCCAGGCGACGGGGAAAGGCCCTCCAGTCATTCTCGCAGCTGCATGCCAGGCTGTAAGGAATTAGCTGTGAGAGTCTGTCACCAGGCAATGGCAGAAGACTGATGCTACCGTGCTTGATCCGCCCTGGAACGGCACTCGCACCCTTGAGATAGCACATCACGTGAGAACGAGTGTACAGGTACGGGCTAAACCGGCATGACTTGAAATCTGAACTAGAAGCACTGGTATAAAGAAAATGACAGGTTGACGCTGAGTGGTATTGATGCCTGGTCGCCGTGTCCGATACGCCGCGGCATCATGGTACACTGCAGACTGAATAGAGGTGAATTCATCGTACCGCTGCCGTGCAACACGGTCCAGAGTTATGCTCTCTCCAAGAGAGCACGGGCTTCGTGCGACGACATGGAAAGAGTGGAATCAACTCTAGCTCGCATATGGGCTTGGAGGTAGTTCTTCGGAGTACTCCGAAAGCCGTCATTTAGTCCCTTGTGGCGTCTTGACGGTAGCGGAGCAGGAGGTGCTGCAGGCGGCCGGACGGCGTTGTCTTGAGCTGCGGCGCATTCTCGGCCAAGTCTATGTCTTTACCCTTTCAACACAGTTTACATTGCCGTAACGCAAGGTGAAGTGAAAAGGGTCAACTCTTGCGGTTTCTGAGTCACCTCAAGCCCCCTTTTGCCAAGCGGATCGTCCTGGCTCTTTGCGTTGCTGTCCTTGCCCTTGCTCTTCAGCCCGATGACGTTGTCTTTGGACAAGAAAAGCCATCGGTAAGGTTGGAAAGCGCGTGGCAGGATGGAACACGTATCAGGTACTCCGTGTGCATCAGTTCGGCTCCAACATCGGGACAGGTTAGAGGTGGGGTCATTGTTTTCGATTCGGCGGGAGACGGCTTCGCTGATGCGTTAATCGCCTTTGTATTTCGTCCTGGTGACACATGCAAATCAGGCAGCTATAGTCCGGATAAAGGTAAAGGAAACCGGTCGATCTTAATTGGGGTGAATTCCGTCTTTGACAGCTAACGCGTAGGTTCCCCGTCAAGTCATAGTGTGAGCTATAAGAGTGATGAAACTCCTCCGACGGCTTAGTCTACTTGCTAGGACCACCCCTCATAAGATTTATTCACGAAAATGTCAGATCGGATTACTTAGAGTGGGTTGCATGAAGTACGCCTGTGGCGGACTAATCATCGTGATGGCTCTTTTTACAGCCGCAATAGGCTATGCCATGCAGGCAAAAGCCCAAGTGTCCGTACAATGTTCGTACTATTACCGGGACGCAGAAGGTAACGTTGACAAGACCTCAGTCAGTTGCGATAGCAGCGGTCTACCCGTACTTCCCTCCAATCCTCTTGGCACGGTGATTGCCTGTTCCGTTAGCAGCGGAGGAACTGAATGTCAATTCAGCTGCGGATCCAATCCCAGTTCATGGTGCGACCACTTAGATGATCCTGTGAATCCCACACCCCCACCTACTCCCCCACCTACTCCTTCTCCAACGCCAACGCCAACGCCTACACCCACGCCAACTCCAGTTGCATCACCCACTCCCAGTCCAATCCCTTCACCGAGACCCACTGCCGTGCCAACACCGGAACCTACACCCCCACCGCGGCCAACACCGACGCCAACACCAGTCCCTCCGCCCACGCCAACGCCTACACCTAAACCAACGCCAAGACCTACGCCTACACCTGCACCTACGCCAATCCCAACGCCAATTCCTCCGACTCCAACACCCTCACCGACACCTACGCCCACACCTACCCCAACTCCCACTCCAGCATTGAAGGCTGTGCCGACGATCACATTCTTAGCTAGTCCGACGGCCGAAACCGCTGCCACCGCTCAGGGCGAAACGGCAGCCACGCCCACGACTGAGCCTTCAGTTGGTTCCACATCAGAAACGGCTCCTCTGGCAACTGCCGAGCCCGTGCTGCAGCCTGCGCCACGCGACTTGCAGCGGCTTGCCGCCCCGGTCATAAGCAACACTGTTCCTCGCATTCGCAACACCTTGGGCGGCATTGCGTCAACGCCACGGAGAAGGATAACGCTGATGGTTATTCAAGGCCTTGCCAGCGTCTTTGCCCTTCTTGTCTTTGGTTACCTAATCTTCCGCAGGCGCTGAAGCAAGTCCCGATGCCCCGTATTCAAGAGGATATGGGTAGAGAAGGGCAGCGGGCGGGGTCTTAACCTGCCAATTCTCGACTCTCTGCGGCAGCAGTGATGGTGAGCGGCAAGGTCATAGTGAACTCTGTGTACTCTCCGTACACCGAGTTCACCGCAAGATCGCCCCCCAGACGCCGAGCCACGTCGGCGGCGATGGGGAGTCCCAACCCAGCCCCCGAGACACCTTCCCGCGTGGAAAAGAAAGGATTGAAAATCTGACCGAGTACGTCTTTCGCTATGCCCGTACCGTTGTCGCGCACCCGGACTTCGGCTGCGTTGTCAACCACCAGGGTTGAAACGGCCAATATCGGCTCATATTCATCCTCTGAGGCCTCTTGCTTCAGTTGCATCGCATAGCAGGAGTTTCTGACAAGATTTAGCATTGCTTCACCGAAATCCGTCTCTACCAGCGACAGCTCACCCACTGCCGGGTCCAGGTCGAATACGGTCCGTACCGAGAAGCCCTGCACGTCAGCGGTAAAGCTGTTACAACCAGATTGCACCGCATCTCGTACCAGGCCGTTCAACTCTGTAATTACCGGCTCTCCACCTACCACACCCAGTCCTCGCATGCGCTCAACGATTGCCAAGGCGCGTCCCCCGTTGGATAGGACACGATTTAGACTAGCGGTCATTTCCCCACTGATATCATCCAGCAACGCCGTATCGTCTGCCGACATTTTGTCCCGATACGTATCCAACATTTCGGAAAGTTCGTTGTACAGCTCCAGCGACCCTTCAGAGAAGTTATTGACAAAATTCAGTGGATTCCTGATTTCGTGGGCAACTCCCGATACTAATTCACCGAGAGCGGCCAGTTTCTCCTGAGCAATCAAACGGGCTTGGGCACGTTTCAATTCCGCATTTGCCTGGCGTAACTCTTCATAGAGCTTTTCAACCAGGTTCAGGCGCTGGACTTCCAGTGCTTGCTCTCGGAACACTTCCAACGCGCTGGCCAGCTCCCCAATCTCATCCTGCCCCACTTCCGGGACCGGCGTTTCCAAGTCTCCGTCGGCCATTCGCCGCATGCGCTCCGACATACGTGAGAGCCGACGCACCATGCCGTTGCCCACCCACAACCAGGCAGCAAGCGTAGCCGCGATCACGCTTATCACGCTAATAGCCGTCAACAAGGTCCGTCCCTCATCGAAGCTACTCACAGCTTGTCCTAGCGATTCTGCAGAGTGAGCGCGGGCGGCCGCCAGCAGGCTAGCTACGGCGTTTTCCAAAGCCGCGCTTGACGCGCCGAAGGATGCCGTCAAGTCTCTGACATTTGCGGTCAAGGCCAACTGAAGGCCACGGACGTAGAATATCCCTTCACCCTCTCCCAAGGACGCCACCGTCGGGTCTATGCCTGCCGCATGAAGCCTTGTAAACTCGTCCCACAGCCCCTGCAACTCGGTTTCACTCTCGGCTTCTAGCACTTGCCGCAAGACCGACAACGCCGCCTCCGACTCGCCGACATTCGACCGAGCCGTTGCCAGAATCAGTCGATAATCGGCGGCAACCTGATTTGTACTAATCAATGCCTCACGGCTGCGGCCTAGATTGTCAATTGCATCTGCCAGATCGTAGGCCGCATTGCTCACAACCTGGGCATCCGACGATAGCTCAGGTACGCCGTTTACCACATCCAATGCCGAGTCAATTCGCTCCAGCGATTCGACGACGGTGCCCCTCACCAAACTCTGAAACCCAGACTGAGGCTCCGCTGCCAGACCCAGCCCCACACTACGCAAGCGCTCGGACTCTTGAGCTACAGTCCAAGACGCCTCCAGCGCCGGCACGGATTCTGACCGCACCTGGAAGTTCAAGTCGCCGCTTTGCTCGAAGTAGAAGACTCCTACAGCACCGGATACGAGGGTAAGGATCACTGCAAATCCCAAAGCTATATACAGCCGCGTGCCGATCCGCCGCCATCTGTCGACGAAGAATCTCATGTCCGCACTATCTCCTGGAAGTCCAACCCCCCCTAGAATCGACACTGAATTCCGTTTCGAGAGGTTGCCTCAGCAGGTAGAATATCACAGCATTTTGTTTCGGGACGGGGAGGACTGGAACTAGACCGTCCAGATGCAAGACACGATGAATCTACGCGCAACTAGAGCGGTACATCGTAGTGCTTCTCTCGGGAACTCCGAGGCAAGCCCAAGACTTACACTCCAAGGAAGAATCTAGGGTGGGGAGGATACTTGATGCGTGTCCCGTTTCAGGCGCGGGGGCTACGTCGCGTCCTTGGTGGCAAGTGATGTGTATCGCGAACCTACAGAGTCCAATGCAACTGACTTCAACTGTGAACTGTTATCACCCTTTAGAATTGAGTCGAATGTTATGGTTCTGTGGGCGGGATTAGCAGGCGCTGACCGACGGAGATCGCGTTGGGATTCTCAATTTCATTAAGATCTGCAAGCGCGTTCACTGTGACACCAAACTCCTCGGCAATAGCGGTGAGTGTATCGCCAGGCTGTACAACGTACTCTTTTGGCGCTGGTGGCGGCAGTGGGGTAGGCGTAGGCGCTGTAGTCAATTGGGGGCTTGGTGTAGGTGCTGGTGCCGGTGTAGCTTCGGCCACAGGTGTCGGCGGCACTACGAGTAATTGGGGTGTCGCAGTCGGTACCGCGGACTGCAGTTCGTCTGTCTGGGTGGCTGCTTGGGCAGTTGCGCCGGTCGAGTCGGGATACCAGAGGCCGCGGGTGGCAAACGTCGCGGCGATGACCACGGCTACGGCGGAGAAAACGACAACTCGCGCAAGGCCTTGCTCACTTCCGAGCAGGCCCTTTGAACCGGCGGGAAGGAGCGGCCACCAGTTTGCTCGTATGGAGGCCGGCCACCAGTTCGCGTTGCCTATCAGAGTTACAATCCCCGGCACGAGCAGCGAGCGTACGACCAACGCATCGATGAGAATTCCCAGGGCAACTGCCGCACCCATCTGAAAGAGCATTTGCAGCGGGGACGCCGTGAGCGCGGCAAAGGTACCGGCAAGGATGACTCCGGCTGCCGTGATTATTGCGCCGGTACGCGCTGAGGCCACGCGTACGCCCTCGCGGAGGGGCAACGACGCACTTTCTTCCCGAATGCGGTGAACCAAGAAGACGTTATAGTCCGCCCCGAGCGCGATCAGCATCACCATTACCGTCAAGGGCAACAGGTAATAGACGCCCTCGTGACCGAGTAACCCTTGGAAGAAGAGCGTGGAGAGTCCCAAACTGCTGCCGTAGGAGAAGACAACGGTTCCGACCAAATAGAGGGGGGCAACGAGGCTGCGTAGAAGAATAGCGAGTACGGCAAAGATGCCTACCACGGTGACCACTCCCACCGTTTTCAGGTCTTGACGAACTACCCGCTGAATGTCAGCGATCTCGGCTGTGGCGCCGCCTAAGAAAACCTGAGCCGAAGCCAGCGGGCCGTCGTTGTTCTGCTCAATTGTCTGCCGAATTGTGCCCAGCGTAGTGATAGCCTCTGGACTTAGCGGGTCTTCATTGAGAATGACGAATAGTCGGATTGTCTTTGTATCATCTGAAATGAAGAGCGGCATGATAGCGTTGGCAGCCTGCTCCACATCGGGGAGTGACGCGGGAATGAAGTATGGGTGAGGATACGCCGCGAAGACATTGCGCAATGTAGAAAGTGCCTCCGCTACGCCAATTGTCGCTCCAGCAATCGGATTCTCGGCCGTCTCCTGCGCTGCGCCACTTGGGAAAAACACCGCCTCCGGCTTGTCGGCGAAGAAGCCGGCTAGTAGATTGAGTTGGGCGGCCACCCCACCGGCAGAATCTTGAATTTGAGACTGTAGTGCCACTCGCTGTTGAACAGAGAGATTGGCTGGTGCTGGCGCGTCCTGCGCTAACTGTTGAACTCCTATGAGAAGTCCGGTTGCTTCCCCGTAAGCGGGTTGTGCAGACACATCCGGAAACGCCTGGGATAGTTCCGCCAGATAGCGGGTCACCGGAGCAAAGGCTGCAGACGGGTCGACCGGACTCTGTGATGGCAGAGGTTGGCGCAATTGTGCTGCCAATTGCCGTAGTTGGGTGGCTGGGTGTGCCTGCGCGCGGAGCGCGGCAGTGGTTGCGGACAGACGTGCGAGCGCTTCTCGGGTCTGGGAGAACTGCGCGGCCTGAGCCACATCGGGGAAAGCGACTGCCAACTCTTCCACATACTGTTGTAGACTGCCCACCTGAGCCGTAGCTTCATTGAGCTGGCGGGCAGGAGCATTGCCCTCGTCTGCTTGAGCTTCTCGCAGTGAAGCCGCTATTTGGTCGAGCTGTCCCGGTACCGTTAATCCGGCAGATGCAGAGCCATCGCCAACAGGATCAATGTAACTGCGCGTCTGATCGACCACTTCAATTGCTAGGAGTTCATCCTGCAGCGTGGCAACGGCTCGCAAGAACGAGGTAGATGTGACGTCGGCGCTCGCCGGAAGCTGGAGCAGCACCACTGCAGGTGCAAACTCTCCTCGCGGAAAGTGATCGGCTATAGCATCAAAGCCCTGACGCGAATCAGTGGTCTTGGGCAGTGAAGAGACCACTGCGAGATTCTCTCGATACTGGAGAAGCCCGAGATAGGGAATTGCGAGAAGCACGGTGATGAGTATCACAGGGATAAACGGCCGCCTTGCAACCAAGTTGCCCACGTTTACCCAGAAAGTGGACGGCTGCGTGTTTTCGACGCTCGTCTTGCGCGGCCAGAAGAGATAGCGGCCAAAGAGGGAAAGCAGTGCAGGTGTTAGCGTTAGTCCGGCGAGCAGAGTGATGCCTACAGAGAGCGCCAGACCGGGTCCCATAGTTTGCACGATGCCGAAGCGCGCAAAGCCAAGGGCAGAGAGACCGACCATCGTTGTTATGGCGCTGGCAGAGATTACTGCGCCGATGCGCTGCACAGAGCGCACCGCTGCTTCATAGGCCGAATGCTTGGCGAGTTCTTCCCGAAATCGTGAGATGAAGAAGAGCGAATAGTCCGTGCCGGCGCCGAAGACGAGCACCACCATATAGGAATCGAGCAGAGATGAGACTTGCCAGCCAAACTGAGCCAAGTACCCCAGGATGCCACGGGAGACAAGAAAGGCAAGCGTAATCGTGATGAGGGGAATGAGGATCGCCAGCGGTGCGCGATAGATGAAGAACAGTAAACCGATTACGAGAACAACCGTAACGATGGTTGTGCGGTTCGTGCTCTCGACGATGCTATCTACTAGGTCTGTGCCCAGTCCGGCCTCACCCGTAAAGTTTACGGCTAGGCCGTCCGGTTTGCTTCGCTGCACGCGCTCGCGAATGGCATACGTTGCCTCGTCCACCACCGGCTGAAATGCCGCAACGGTGAAGTTCACCGTGAGCAGCATTGCGGCGTTGTCGGGGCTGATAAGCGTACCCGTCCGCTCTGGATGGCTAAAAACGGAAACCACGTCTTGAACAATGGCTGGACCCTGAGGAGAGAGCAGCCAATTGTGCATTGATTCGGCGAACCCGCGGTCCGCTGCGGTGAGTCCACCCTCTCGTGCGAGAATTAGCAGACCGGAGCTAGCGCTGCCGCTGGCAGCGAACTTCTCGGCTTCCAGCGTGCGGGCGGCAAGCGAATTAGCAGCAGCAGGGAGAAAGCTCGTTTGGTCGGAAGAAGCAACGTCGGTTATGGATGGGGCAGTGAGGCCAAGGAAGAGCGCCAGGGCGATCCACAGCAGGAGCAAAGGGATGCGAAGGGGCACGATAAGGTGCCCAAACCTACGGAACATCAAGTCACACTAGCAGCGACAGATGCAGAGAGGATTGCTATTTTGCTTTCTCCTGGATTAGTTCGCTATTGGGACCGCACACAATGCCCTCTAAGAATCATTGTACAGTCAGACTTTTGTACCCACAACTGCTTGTGTTTCTCGCCAAACACAGTACACAATACACACACATGAATCCAGTATTCGCCGTTCCTCACCTTAGCCAGGATTTGACCACCCCTTTGGGGATTCCTGCCGTCTACAAGGCTCCCGGTCCCTGGATGGCAAAGGAGTTTGTGAAAGGTGATCCGGGCGGCTATTTCAAGGTGGTTGCTACAAGGGTTTGACAAAGACAAGTGTCTCGGCTCAAAGATTAGTCGAATGTGTTAATTCTCGCGGTTTTGCGTGAATCTCTCCACGACTATCACTCTTGTTGGATGTTGACAAATGCTGAATGAGAAGCTTCTAATTCAACTTCAAAACTCACTCACTAAAGAACGAGATCAACGCGATAGAGCGCGTGTTCTTGAAGCATTTCCAATACTTGGCGCAGAATCTGAGCATCACTCTCTGGTATTACGACCATATCTTTACAATCGACCCGAGAAGTACTTTGAAAGAGAAGCCTACAAGTCCTATCTAGGAAAGGTCTGAGCAAGTCGGGATATGCATCGGTTTATGGGTGTGTACGGGATTGTGGGGTGGTTTGAAGTGTGTCTTGGCATGTGGGCGGGGCAGTTTTAGCTTTGATGCGGTCCCGTTGGGAGCGCAACACGCTCCCGGCCGTGTTTTGGGCGCACTGCTCCCGTGTCATGCTGCCGACTGGCGTGCGGCCGTCACCACATTGGTCAGCCCCAGCAGCAACGCCAGCCGTTGCGTGTTCTTGGCCAGACCCCGGTAGCGCACCGTGGCGTAGCCAAAGCGCCGCTTCACCCACAGGAACGGATGCTCTACCTTGGCCCTGACCGACGCTTTGCGCTGTTCTGCCAGCGCCGCCGCGCTCTCTGACGCCAGATTCCGCCGCTGCCCTGGCTTGAGCGCCACCTTCCAGGTCACGGCGCGTCCCTGATGCTCCGGCCGCTTCTGCACCCCCACGTACCCGGCGTCTCCCCACACCTGCTGCTCTGCGCCGTGCAGCAATGCCGCCGCTTGCGTTACGTCGTGCACGTTGGCCGATGTGGTGGTGAAGCTGTGCACGAGCCCCGTCTGTGCGTCGACGCCGATGTGCAGCTTCATCCCAAAGTAATACTGGTTCCCCTTCTTCACCTGCCGCATCTCCGGGTCTCGCTGCCCTGATCGGTTCTTCGTCGATGTCGGCGCTGCGATGATGGTCGCGTCTACGACCGTCCCCGCTCGCAGCCGCAAGCCCCGCCTCGCCAGATGCGCGTTGATCTCCGCCAACAACCCCTCTCCCAACCGATGCTTCTCCAGCAAATGCCGAAAGTGCAGGATCGTCGTCTCGTCCGGCAGCGCCTCTGACAGCCGCAGCCCCACGAACCGCCGCACCGGTTCCACCTCGTACAGCATGTCCTCCATCCCAGGATCGCTCAGGTTGTAGAACAACTGCACACAGTGTATCCGCAACATCACCGCTAAGGGATACGGCCGCCGCCCACGCCCCACTTTGGGATAGTACGGCGCGATGCGCGCCTCCAACTCCGCCCACGGGATCAACTCCTCCATGCGCGCCAAGAACTTCTCCCGCCGCGTCTTGCGCTTCTTCTGCGCGTACTCCAGGTCGGCAAACGTCGGCTGCTCCATTACCCAGCTCCTCGCCATATCCTGCTTTCTTGCTATGATACTATGCCAGGGACTTGTTCAGAGTGTTCCTAGAATGGCTTCAAACTCACGATCGGAATAGCTCAAGGCAACTTCGGAAGTACCTTGCTCAGTGCGACTTCGAGATCAGTCGTGCATTGCTCTTCCTTAGGGAAATCAACTTGGAAGAGTGGCACGACAGCCGACTTTCTGAGGGAGACGAATTTGACTTGATCAGAATGATCGAAAAACATGTCCACCCAGCGTACCTGCGTTTGGTGGAGGGAGTCCTCGCTCCTCTTCTTCGGCCCTTAGCATACTTTTCCCGAATAAGTCGCAAGAAGGGTGCGAGTGGGCTCAGCTTCTGGTCGATTTTGAAGGAAATTGAGGGCCAGAAAGAAGAACACCTAACCTTGAACTATCAACACACTGTCCGAAATGGAATTGCCCACGGAGGCATTACATTCCTTCAGCGAGGGATTCGCTACCGTGACCAGAAAGGAAATGAGGAAACCCTCGACCCAGCATTCGTGATCCAACTCTTCGATGGCTTGTTAGATACATGCAATGGAATAACTGCGGCACTCAAAGTCTTCCTCCTCATTTCACAGAGTAAAGACTACATACAGCTTCGAGAGTTCATGATAGAGGTACTTCAAGAACTTACACGGGCACCGTGGTGGGCAATTGAGAGTTGCGTCGAAGCTGAGATCGCAGGTCGATCACAGTTAACGGTCTATGCGAGGCCAGATTCGCGGGACCGCGGCAAAGTGTTATGGTCCACGGTTCAGAGCGGGATTCTCACTGAAAGTCTGGCACCAGGATACGACCGTTACTTCTTTTCACTTCACTCGCGCAAGGCTTCGCAAGGGTGGGCGGCCTTTGACGGGAAAAAGCTGAGAGATCTGCGAGAAAGTGGAGCAGATACTCTTTCGGCGTATCAGGGAATACTAGAAGACAATCTCTTTTCCTATGAACCTCGACCTACGATGCCTGCTTTGCTAGCGAAAGTCGACACTTACGCTACCAGCATTCGCATCAATCTTCCAATTGCCGTCAGGAAGCTTAGGGACAGCCTAGGAATACCAACGATGTTCTTTAGAGTCGCCACGCTGCACCGAAACTCTTGGGGTGCCGTTTTGCAGGGAAGTGTTGTGCTTGAGGGAGTTGCCGATCAAGAGATGGTAGGAGTTATCCGCGATAATTGTGGGCGCATTGTCAAGATGGGTAAGAGAAATGCGCGTAGAACAAGCGGCTTCAACTTCGCGGGATTGCTGCCGATTGGGTATGCTCAAATCAACGTATTCAGACGAGACTACCGGCGGCGAAGGCTCTCAAGTTTTGGTCTTGGTGACGACTTGGTCTGTACAGTGAGACTCCAGCGGATCAGTCGCATCAAAGCGCCAGACATTTTCGAGTCGACGATTGAGACGAGGGGGAAGTGGCGCATAGCCTGGAACAAGGCATGGCTGGAGTCTGTAGGGAATCAAGTGCTTGACTGTTGATTGTGGCGTTGACTTGGGTCATGTCCAAGGGCTGTACTTACGCCTCCGAGACTCGACCTCCTCTTTTGGATGAGGCAGGATGACTTCCTTTGACTTCTCCACATGAAACAGGTTTCATGTGGAAGGATGTCCTATTTTTGGGTAAGCGCTAGTACTTGATTCGACATGAAATGGGAGCAATAAGGAGTAGAGGAACACCATGAAGAAGGGTCTAAACCGTGGAGCATATCCGCAGAATTGGCAACCTGCGCAGATTCTCGATGCGGCTAAGGAAGCGGGTTTCGACGGTGTGGAGCTGACGTTTGGCAGTGAGGGATCCTTGCACGTCAACCTCACCAATGACGAGTTGGGCGCAATAAGGAAACATGCGGAGTCCATCGGGCTTGAGTTACCGAGCACTTATACCAGCTTGAATTGGCAGGTGCTCATGACGTCTGCCGACCCGGACGAACGCGCGAATGCGGCTCGCATCAACGAGCGCATGCTGGAAGTTGCGCATGAGATTGGCGCGAACACGCTGCTGATTGTGCCGGGAGTGGTTGACGAGAACACCGCCTACGACGATGCGTATAACCGGGCGCGCGACGGAATTGCGGGTCTTGTTCCCAAGGCAAGAAGCCTGGGCGTGTCGATTGGCGTTGAGAACGTCTGGAATAAATTCTTGCTTAGCCCACTAGAGTTTGCCCGCTTCGTCGACGAGATCAATGATCCTCACATTGGCGCTTACTTTGACGTGGGCAATATCCTTGCCTATGGCTACCCGGAACAGTGGATTCGGATTCTTGGCAAGCGCATCAAGAAGTGCCATGTCAAGGATTTCGTGGTGGAACGGCCCGGAGGCCATTTCACGTATCTGCTGGAAGGGTCGGTGAACTGGCAGGCGGTGCGGCAGGCATGGCGAGAGATAGGCTACGATGACTACGTCACTGTCGAGCTCGGCCCTCTGGCACACAATCCGACCCTGGGTGCACGCATCATGGCTGATTCCCTGGATACGATCTTTGCCTTAGGCTAGGAACCTGGCGGCTAGCGGAGGAAGAACTCCCTGATATGCTCGAAGATGAGCTTCTCAAAAGTCTTGGCAAGGAGCCGTGGGGTCTTCTAGGCGTCGCTGCCGCGTTTGAGCGGGGAGCGATAGAACTAGTAGAATGAACGCGGTGCTCTCGGCTTCGGCAGCGGTCTTGTGATTGGCGCGGGTCTTGCACCTAGACGGGGCGCTGAGCAGGAAGGGCTAGGCGCTACTTGGGGAAAGACGCACTCCGGAGCAAGGCTTCTCTAACTATGTCCAAAGTGGAAGTATACGAACGGTCGATTACACTTCCCCACAGCGTGGAAGAGTCTTGGGTATGGCATGAAAGACAGTTCTGCGGCGGCCGCTTTGGATCGCTGCCTCTGAATATCGAGTATTTGGACTGCACCGGCACAATACGCGATGGCGATCGTTTGATGTTTCGCATGCGCGTCGGTCCGTTTAGCATCCCCGTTACGCTGGAGCATGAAGACTACGATCCCCCCCGGGAGTATGGCAACCGACAGATCGTAGGCCCCCATCCTTTCCAACGGCATCGCCACATCTTTCGCGCGATTGGGGAGTCACAGTGCGAGTTGACCGACCGGGTAGAATGTGTGCCGAGCAGGATCGCGGCTCTTTTGGGTCGCGAAAATTTGCGACGCAAGGTGGAGCAGGCCCTTGAAGCGACCCACGAAATGATTCGGCGCGATCTTGCCCGGCTTTCGCCCGGTCCAGGCAAGCCGCTGCGGGTGTTGCTGACGGGCGCGTCCGGTTTGATTGGCGCCACCCTTGTGCCGTTTCTTGAAAGTGGGGGCCATGAGGTGTGCAGGCTGGTTCGGAGAACACCCGCGCCGCCCGCCGAGATAGCCTGGGACCCCGCCGCAGGGACGATCGAAGCGGCAGCTCTGGAGGGTTTCGACGCGGTGATTCACCTGGCGGGTGAGAATATTGGCGCTGGGCGCTGGACCGAGGCGCGGCGCGGCCGTATCTGGCAGAGTCGCGTTCAGGCCACGGAATTACTGTGCGGCGCTCTGGCCGGACTGCGGCAGCCTCCCGCGGTTTTGGTGGCGGCGTCGGCTGTCGGCTACTACGGCGACACAGCGGACCTGGTTGACGAATCGGCGCCGGTGGGAAACGGATTCTTGGCAGAGCTGACAGACGCATGGGAGCATGCCGCCGCTCCGGCGAGGGAGGCCGGTATCCGCGTGGCACATGCACGCCTGGGTGCGGTTCTCAGCCCTCGGGGCGGTCTGCTTAAGCGATTGTTGCCCCTCTTTCGCTTGGGGGCAGGCGGGGTAGTTGGAAGCGGTCGGCAGCCGATCAGCTGGATCGGGATGGATGACGCGATAGGCGCCCTTTACTTCCTGATGATTTCCGAGGAGGCGCGCGGGCCCATCAACGTGGTGGCTCCCAAGCCAGCCGCCAACTGGGAAATTACACGCACCCTGGCGTCAGTGCTGCGCCGCCCGGCATTCGCACGGGTGCCGAGCATCGCGATCCGCGCCTTGTTCGGAGAGATGGGGGAGCAACTCATCCTCAAAGGGCAGGCAGCGGCTCCCGCCCGTCTCAACGAGCTGGGCTTCCGCTGGGAGGAGCCTACCCTGGAAGATGCGCTGCGTTGGGAGCTGGGTAAGCCGGCTAATTAGAATCGCAGCGCTGATTGAAACGGACCCGGCAGGATGGCATCAGTGCGACTGGAGACTTAGCGCTGAGGGCAAGCTGTCGCAACCGTGGTTGCCGGCCCCAGAGACCGTTTATGGAATCCCCCCGACCTGACACGGCGAACCGCCGCGACCGTGTTCTCAGTCGGCGGCGGAGATTTTGCGGGTAGAGCAGGATTCTGTACATGTTGATTCCGACCGGAAAGCCGGGCGTCCAGCAAGAGAGCGGATTGCCCTGCTACGGAATTACAACGCCGAGCGAGCGATAGAACTCGTACCGTCGGTCTTTGAGACTGGGAAGCGGGAGCCTCTGGAGCCCCGTTAGCTCTTCGACTAGGACCTCTTTTAGGGCGTTTGCTGCACCGCGTGGGTCCACGTGCGCGCCGCCGGCCGGTTCCGGCACAATCCGGTGGATGATGCCGAGTTCTGCAAGATTGTGGGCAAAGGGCTTCAAGGAACCGGCTGCTTCCGGCGCGAACTTAGAGTCCTTCCAAACTATAGAGGCCGCCCCTTCCGGTGAGGCTACCGAGTACATGCTGTACTCCAGCATGAGAATCCGGTCGCCAATTCCAAGCGCCAGTGCCCCGCCGCTACCGCCCTCACCAATTACGGTGACGATAATTGGCGTCCGTAACTGGCTCATCGTCAGCAAGTTTTCGGCTATCGCCCACGCCTGGCCGCGTTCCTCGTCGGCGAGAAATGGGCTGGCGCCGGGAATGTCCAGGAACGTAAAGAGCGGCAAACGGAACTTCTCCGCCTGCAGCATAAGTCGCCGTGCCTTGCGGAAACCCTCCGGGTGCGCCATGCCGAAATTGCGTTGCTGATTGTCTTTGGCGTTCTTGCCCTTTTGATGCCCTACTACCATGACCGGCGTGTCGCCAAGGCGGGCAGGTCCGCCGACTATCGCCAGATCGTCACCGTAGTGGCGGTCACCGTGGAGTTCTACAAAGTCGGAAAAGGCATAGCGGATGAAGTCCAGTGTCCGCGGGCGCTGCGGATGGCGGGCTAGTTGCACTCGGTCCCACGGTGAGAGACTTGCAAACACGTCCGAGGTCTGCCGGTTTAGTTCGGAACGGAGTGCTTGCAACTCCTGTGCCGCGTCATCCGGAAGACCATTCTTGAACTCGGACTCCTTAGAGTCAATGCGTTCGCGCAAGTCGACAAGAGTTTGTTCGAATTCGTACGCCATGGCTAGGAAACTGCCTCCGCTTGCGCGCTGCCGTTCGTCGGCGGCATACCGTCGGTGCGGGGGTCCGATGTTTGGTGGGAGTATAGACCAATCAAGCGGGCGAGCGTGCGGCGCAAGTCGCTGCGCGGCACAATACAGTCTACCATCCCGCGCTCAAGCATGAATTCGGCCGAGTGAGTCCCTGCCGGCAGCTTGGCGTGAGTGATCTGTTCAATGAGGCGCGGACCGGTAAAGCCAATCGTCGCCTGCGGCTCGGCGATGATAACGTCGGCAAGCGTCGCAAAACTGGCGGTGACACCAGCGAGGGTGGGGTCGGTAAGTACTGAAATGTAAAGCGCGCGGGCCTCGTGCAAACGCGTCAAGGCGGCAGAAGTCTTTGCCATCTGCATAAGCGAGAACATGCCTTCTTCCATGCGCGCGCCCGCTGATGCCGCCACAATGATCAGCGGCGTTCGCGTCTCTGTGGCGAGCTCGATTGCACGCGTAATCTTCTCGCCGACTACTGAGCCCATGGTTGCCATGAAGAAGTTCGTGTCTATGACGGCAAGCACCACCTCTTCGCCTCGTATCGTGCCGGTTCCGTAAATAACTGATTCCGGAATGCCGGCTTTGCCCGCCTCGTCCTCGAGTTTTTGCGCGTAGCTGCGGTCGGGCCGCTCGAAGTCCAGAATGTCCCTCGAGCGCATATTGTTGTCACGCTCGGCAAACGTATCGGGATCGAGGAGATACTCCACGCGCTTGCGGGCGCTTAGGCGGGCGTGGTGGTCGCACTTGGGGCAGACATGAGCATTTTGCTCAAACTCTGCCGCATAGATCATCTCGCCGCAGCCTGCGCACTTTTCCCATAGTTCATCCGGCATCTCCGGCTGCTGGTGCCGACCGGGCAAGAAGCCGAACCGCCGCTCTTGATTGCTGAATAGTTTTCGCATAAGCCCTGGCTAGCCCGTGAGTGTTCGGGGGACATCAGAGATATTATACCAATGGCACGTTTGTGGGTACATACCTAGGCATATCACCGGCTCGCAGAACACGTGAGTGCACGACGGTCTGTCTTCACAAAGGACAAGGGAAGCGCGTGGAGTTTCAGATGCAACGGATCCGCAGGGATATTGACTACGTTCCTGCCAAAGTGGTACCGTTGTGTCGGTAATAGAATTGACCCTTTATTAAGGAGGGGCACAGTGAAAATAGCGCACGTTTCGCGACGCAGTTTCTTGGCGGGAGCCGGGATTGGCGCCGCATCTATCCTCGCGGCTGCCTGTGGTGTTCAGTCAGCGGCAGCACCTGAGGCAGGAGAGCCAGAGGCAAAGGCAGATGAGCCCAAGGCCATGATGGAGCCGGGAGCGGTCGAAGGTGTGGTAACTATTTGGAGTCCCACAAGATTCGACTTTAGCACGGACCTTGGCGGGGAGATCGCAAATGCCTTCCGCGAGGAGTACGATAGAAATGTACGAGTAGTGCCTTCTACCCCCGCGAGCTTGTGGAATACGGTGATGACCGCGGCTGCTGCCGGCGCTTCACCGGACATAGCCTCCGGAGGCGACTGGTTCTCGCCGGAGTGGGGGCTCACCGGTGTGGCAACCGACCTCTTGCCGCGTGTGAAGTCCTCCAACCTGGACATGGGCGAGTATTGGGAATCCCTTTTTGCTGAGAACTATTGGGAAGGCAAGCTCTACGGCTTTACATATGCCCCTGACCTGCGTGTGATGTACATGCGGACGGAGAGTTATCTGGAGGCGGGGCTTGATCCGGAGAATCCGCCCCAATATTGGGACGAGATGGAAGAGGTGGTCGCAAGGACGACCAAGGTGGATGCGGGCGGCAAGCTCACCGTTTCCGGCTATGCGCCGTTCTGGGGCAGCGGCGGGCACAATGAGTGGATCATTCTTCTGACGCAGCTCGGAGGCTCGCGCTTTAGTGAGGACCGCTGGACGGTTACGATCAATAGCCCGGAGGCCGTGGAGGCGCTCACGTGGCTGAAAAAGATTTTTGACATCCAGGGCGGCTGGGATAACGTTAAGCAGCTCAGAGGCAAGGGCATTCGGTCCAACGTGCACTTCAATGATGGCCGTATCGCCAACTATTGGGCGACCTACTCTGAGCGCGGCGAGTGGCTGAGAATCAATGCGCCGGACCTGACCTATCACTTTATGCCCTATCCGCGCCCGCGCTCGACTGATCGAGCGGCAACCTGGGGCGGCACGCATACATGGCACATTGGCAATAGCGCGTCCAACCCGGACGGCGGTTGGGCGTTCATCGAGTTCATGTCGCGACCGGACTGGAACTTGCAGTTCGCCCGGCGCTTCGACCGCATTCCTATCCGCATTGACGTGACCAATTCGGAAGCGTATCACGAGAACGATCCGTTCCGGTTGCTCCAGAATTCGCAGATACCTTTCCGCGTGGGCAACGTTGGTATTCCCGGCGCAGAAGCCTTGCGTCGACGCTGGCGCATTCCGTTGGTCGACGACGTGACCTCGGGCAAGCTGACGCCGCAGGAAGGCTTGGCGGCAGCCGAGCACGACATGCAGGCAATACTCGACGAATGG
The DNA here is from genome assembly GCA_965219505.1 of Chloroflexota bacterium. Classification (GTDB taxonomy): domain Bacteria; phylum Chloroflexota; class UBA11872; order VXOZ01; family VXOZ01; genus VXOZ01. The sequence continues at coordinate 1,283,521 of OZ244775.1, forward strand.
AAGGCCCGCATCGACAGCTAGCCGAGCGGCCTCCATGAGATAAGTCGTCTGTGCTTTCCGTCCGCCCTGTACTTAACAGGGCGGACGGTCTTTGTAGAGTGCCAGGAGCGGGGCGTCCTAATCGGGCAGGAACTCCCCGATTAGATGCACTATTGTGGAGTGAAGCGTATTATTGTGCTTGGTAAACTGTGAACAAAGCGGCTGACGCCTAATGAACATGCTGGAGGATTGCAATAATGGCGCTTTCTGACGATCAGGTACGGCTCTTTCGACACAATGGCTTCCTGCGACTGCCGGGGCGGCTGCCCGAGGCGACGGTGGCACAACTCAAAGAGACAATTCTCAAAGATGTAGAGAATGTAGTCGAACCTGTGGTGCGCGATAAGAATGGGGATGTGATCCGACTTTCCCAAGTACTTGATCGGGATCCTGTCTTCAAAGAGACTGCGACCAGCCCGCTTGTGCTTGATTCCTTGGAGTCGCTGCTGGGGCCCAACATCGAGCTCATCACAAACCGACACAACCACGCCACGCTCAATCCCCCCTCCCGCGGTCGTACGGGGCTGCACCGTGACGTGCTTCAGTGGACCCGCGATATTGTGACTGTGATTTTCTACCTGGAAGAAGCTACCGTTGAAAACGGCTGTACGCACGCCGTTCCCGGTACGCACCTCTTCAATTGGATTCAGAATCCGGGCACGAAGTCGAGTGTGGAGGGAGTTATCACTGACGAGATACGCACACAAGAAATACCGCTGCCGAGCCCAGCCGGTGGCTTGGCCGTAATCGACAGCCAGATATTTCACCGCGTAGGCACAAATCTCTCCACTGGCACACGCACGAGCTTGACCATGGGATATGTGAGTGTGGATGAACTCGCCGGCGTAAAGGACCCCTATCGGATACAGGTGCGGGGAACGTTAGCATATGGCGGCAATGTTGCGCGCAGTATGATGTAATCCCTCAGATATGCAAGCTGCGATTCACCTGTAGATTGGCTGAACGCTGGCAAGAAGTGAATTCCCGCTTAGGCAGGAATGACGGCGATAGGCGTCGCTAGAATGCGGTGATCGGGTATAGCCATTGGATGTAGGGGCACGACATGTCGTGCCCCTACATTGTCTCCAAATCCGTACTGGGACCGTATGTGCACCAGGTTCTACGGTGCTGCTACCAGCGTGCGCAATTCTTCTGGGTCTGTGGTGGGCGTCCTGCACACAAACTTGCGGCAGACATATGCAGTCGCATTGCCGTCTAGTTGCTGCCGTTCTGCGAGCAAAGGGACTGTTTCCGCCGCTGCAGCATCCTCAGGTTTGCGCAACGCAAGCACGACGTCCGGGGTGTACTGTCCGTTGACGCTGTCCAGGAGCGTTTTGGTATCTTGGTCTACGGGATCCCCCACGATGGCGACTTCCTTGAGCGGTGCTAAGAAACTGTCTGCCACGCAGAGCATCTGTCCGAATGCACTCGGTGCCTTAGCCAAGGTGCCCGCCTGTAGGCTGAGCACCGCCTCCACCGGTTCAATGTACAGACTATTGCCGGTGTAGGCGCAGAGCCGCAGCAGGGCCTCACATGCCAGGGACGTGCCCGAAGGCACTGCATTGTCGAAGAGATTGCGCGGCCTCACGATGAGTTCTTCGTGCTGGGTTGACGTGTCGTAGAAGGCACCGTTCCCGTCGTAGAATTCCCGTAGGATGGTGTCGCAGAGACCGCGCGCTGCGGTGAACCACTTGGTGTCAAATGTGGCCTCGTAGAGCGCGAGAAACCCGATCGCCACACTGCCGTAGTCGTCCAAGAACCCAAGCCCCGCGGCTTTGCCCGGTGTATACGTGTGGGCAAGCCGACCGTCGTTCACCATGGTACTAAGTAAGAACTCGCCATTTGCAATGGCCGTTTGAAGGTCTGCGGGACGACCCAATTGACGGGCGGCTTGAGCGAACGACTGCAACATAAGACCGTTCCAGCCGGCGATGACTTTCGTGTCTGTCTCCGGCTTTATGCGCTGCGCGCGTGCTTCCAAGAGCTTAGGGCTCAGGACAGTGCGCACGCGGGCTATCTCCTCCTCCCTGAAACCGTCGTCCGCGCCACTGCTGAGAAACAGGATGTTCTGGCCCTCGAAGTTGCCTTCCGACGTTACGCTGTAGTAATTGCAGAAGAGCCGCGCGTCGTCTGCGCCCAGCACCGCTTCGATCTCGTCCGGAGTCCAGACGTAGTACTTGCCTTCCACACCCTCGCTGTCGGCGTCCTGGGCGGAATAGAATCCACCGGTGGGGGCCGTCATCTCGCGGCGCACGTAGTCCAAGGTCTCGCAGGCGACGCGTTGGTAAAGCGGATTCTGCGTGCGCATGAACGCATCGAGGTAAACTCGACTCAGCAGGGCGTTATCGTAAAGCATCTTCTCAAAGTGCGGCACCAACCAGCGCTCATCCACCGAGTAGCGGTGAAAGCCGCCGCCAATTTGGTCGTAGATCCCGCCGTACGCCATGCTATCCAGCGTCTTTGTGATTGCGTTGAGGAGGCTGAAATCTTGGGTGCGGTGATATCTGCGCAGCAGGAAGTCCAGGGACATTGCTTGGGGAAATTTCGGTGCAGCCCCAAAGCCTCCGTGAATGGGATCAAAATTGGCCTGAATTGACTCGCCAGCCTCTCTGATCGTGGTGAGCGTGAGCGTGGAAGGTGAAAGGTCGAAGGCCGTGTGCTCGGCAATGAAGTCGCGCAACTTCTCCGATTGTTCCTCCACCTGCGGGCGGCGTTGCCGCCACGCGTCTACGACAGCTTCCAAGACCTGCCGAAAGGACGGCAAGTTCATGCGGGCCACAGGGGGAAAATAGGTGCCGCCGAAGAATGGTTTGCCTGCCGGTGTCAGGAAAACGGTGAGCGGCCATCCGCCCTGTCCGGTGAGCCCTTGCACGGCCTTCATGTAAATGTCATCGAGGTCGGGGCGCTCTTCCCGGTCCACCTTGATGTTGACGAATTGCTCGTTCATGTATTGAGCGGTTTCTGCGTCTTCAAACGACTCATGCGCCATCACGTGGCACCAGTGACAAGACGAGTAGCCGATGGAAAGCAAAATCGGCCGCTCCAACTCCTTGGCGACCGCGAGCGATTCCTCTCCCCACGCGAACCAGTGAACAGGATTCAGGGCGTGCTGCAACAGGTAGGGGCTCGTCTCTTTTGCCAAACTGTTAGTCATCGCTCGTCTTTCTGTTCAAAGGAGTAGGAGGCATGCTTTGCAGAGACTTGATCGCTTGCAGTAGGCGGTGCCAAGACATTAGGTACCGTGCCAGCCGCCCATTCTCCCTTTCATCGTGACAGATAAGTAGTGAGGCAGCAAGGGCTTGAAGGGCGGGCAAGCTCATTGCAACGATTGGAGCGAATCCTTTGTTCGCTTGCCACTGGGCGGGGGTATAATGAAGGAAAAGGTAGGGGAGGAGTGGCGATGCAAAGAGTGCTGCTGGGCATCATCGTGCTAGTTGCGGCCCTCCTGTCAGTTGAAGGGGCCCTCGCCCAAGAGCGCGTGGGCACGGTAGACACCGTGAAAATCTCCGGCGCCATCGACCCTGCCTCCGAGCGGCTCTTCGCGCGCGCACTCGACCGCGCCATTGCCGACCAAGCGGAAGTGCTGATCGTCCTTCTCGACACTCCCGGCGGTCTTGATTCATCCATGCGGGCCATGGTGCAGGGAATGCTGATGTCTCCTGTGCCGATTGTAGTCTACGTCTACCCCCAGGGAGGCCGCGCGGCCAGCGCAGGTGTGTTCTTGGCGATGGCGGCCCACGTCGCGGTGATGGCTCCGGGCACCGATATCGGCGCCGCGCATCCGGTTTCCGTGGGTGGCGGCCAGATCATGGGCGATATGAATGACAAGGTGACGAATGAAGCCGTGGCCTATATCCGCAGTTTGGCAGAACTACGGCAACGAAACGCCGAATGGGCAGAGCAAGCCGTACGTTCCAGTCAGACGCTGACTGCTCAAGAGGCAGTAGAAGCCGATGTAGTGGACCTGATTGCGCGTGACGTTCCCGATCTAATCGCAATGCTACAGGGCTACAGGGTGCAAACGCCCTCGTGGACACGCACGCTAGTCGTAGCGGGCGCGCCTTTGCGGGAGATGGAACACAATTTTGCAGAGCAGACGCTCAAATTCATACTCAACCCCAATACTGCTTATTTGCTCTTCTTGATCGGCCTGTACGCCGTAATCGCGGAGCTCTATAACCCGGGGGCGATAGTTCCGGCAGTGGTAGGCGCCATTGCCATCGTACTGGCACTGGTGGCTTTCGGTACTTTGCCCATCAACTGGGGCGGCGTGGTGCTACTGATGGTTGCCGCTGCATTGATTGCATTCGAGGCCCAGAATCCCGGCCTTGGTGTGCTTGGATTCGGTGGTGTAGTCGCACTCGTGCTAGGGACGCTCCTGCTCTATCAACCGCTTACATCCCCGTTTGGCGGCCCGTTCTTTGTATCGCCGTGGGTGCTTGGCTTCATGGTGGTGCTCACATTAGCTTTTCTCCTCCTATTGCTGCGAATTGCTGCGCAGTCGCAAAAGCAGCCCCAGCAATTTCGTGGACAGCGGCGCATTGTTGGGCAAGAAGGTGTGGCATTGACGGCGTTGGATCCTGAAGGCGTCGTGCGGGTAGGCGGTGAGGAATGGTCGGCCCGCACGATGGGCGCGGCGGTCGAGGAGGGCGAACAGATTTGGGTTTATGATGTAGAAGGTCTTGCTCTGTTGGTAGGCCCGGCGCCGGAGATTCCGGCACTGTCAACCTAGTCGCGACCGGTATCGTTTGGGGTAAGGAGGTGTATCGGCAAGGTAGGTCGGCTGACGACAGCGTGTAGTGTGCACAAAAGAGAGGGTCACGCGCTATGGACGGTCAATTCATCGTCTTGATTGTTATCATTGTTGTTCTGTTTCTCTGGCTCGCTTACTCCGCGATCAAGATTGTGTCGGAATATGAACGGTTGGTTGTCTTCCGGCTGGGACGCGTGATGTCCGATCCGCGGGGGCCGGGGCTTATCTGGCTCTGGCCGATTATCGACCGGCCGGTCCGCGTGGACTTTCGCGAGCAATTTCTCGAAATTCCACAGCAAAACTGCATTACCAAAGATAATGCCCCGATCCTCATTGACTTTCTCATCTATTGGAAGGTCACCGAAGCGACCGACAGCGTTGTCCAGGTGGCGAACTTCGCGGGAGCCTCGCAAGGTATTGCCACCACTACGCTCCGCGCCGTAATCGGTGACATTTCCTTAGACGACGTGCTCGCAAAGCGCGAGCAGATAAACACCGTCTTGCGTACGAAGCTCGATGAAGTTACCTCGCGCTGGGGGGTAAAGGTCACTACGGTAGAGATTCGAGAGATTGTGCCGCCGCGCGAGGTGCAAGACGCGATGAACCGTCAGATGTCTGCCGAGCGCAACCGGCGTGCAATGGTCACCGAGGCCGGTGGCCAGAAGCAGTCGGCAATCCTGGTGGCTGAGGGCGCCAAACAGTCTGAAATCCTAAAGGCGGAAGGCGACCGTCAGGCAGTGATTTTGCGCGCCGAGGCGGAGAAACAGGCGCAATCGCTCCGCGCGGAAGGCTACGCAACCGCGATCGACCATGTCTTCCAGGTCGCGCAAACCGTGGACTCCAACACGATGCTCATTCAATATCTGCAAACACTCCAGAATATGGCTGAAAGTCCGTCCACCAAGTGGATCTTCCCCATGGAGCTGGCGACACTGGCAGGAGGCCTGAGCAGTATCGTTGATTCGACACCCAACCAGCGGCGGTCCAACGGCAGCGACTCCTAGCAAAGACGTGTCGTGCTTTGGAGCCGGTAAATCGCTGTGGGCGATGGCGGCGGCCGACGTATTTATCAATCGGAGACGTTCACGAGAGGGCAACGCCTCTTTCTCTGATTGAAGCGCTTTGGGCGGGAAATAGTGAGGCGGCATTGATCTCCACTGAACACAAGGGGTTCTGTATGGTCGGCGGCGTGCTCTCTTGGATGCGCGTATTTGGGGCTACGGCTGAACAGCCGGCGGGTGTTCGTGAATGTCCATACACGTACAAGCGCCATGGTTTTCCCTAGACAACATTCTGTGTGCCGAAACCCAGGCCCGGACCTGTAATCTGTGCGGTGGAGATAGTGCCATTCTCTACGCTGAAGAGGTCAGGATACTCCTGTTGCGCGGCGCGCGATGCCTGGGGGTAATATTGACGGGAGTTGTACTCCACGCCAGCGAGGGTGTAGCTGCGGGCGGCTAGTCCGGCTGAATGAATGAAGGCGATGCCGGGGTTCGCCAAGTCTTGTACAGAATAAGGGAAGTGATGGTTTGTAGCTTGGGCGATGAGAAGGAGGCAATGAGATTGTCCCTTACCGGTCTTCAACGCAACACCACCCCACCCATTGTCCCGAATCTGCGGAAATTCATCCGGACCCGAAATCCCTTCGTCAACTACGACCGGCTTGAGTCGGTTCAGTCTTTCCAAAACGGCACGCTCTGGGATGGCCTCGCGGGAGATGGGCTGCTCGACATAGAGAAGAGTCTCGTATGCCGCCGGATCACGCTCTTCGAGGCACTTAAGATAGGCTTCAAGGTACATTAAGTCTGTGCATTGCTCGTTGAAATCCGCGGTGAGCATGAGCCCCGTTCGTCTGCGTTTTGCCAGGACTTCGCGTGCGAGTTTAGCCACGTCGAGCGTACGCTCTAAGTCCCAGGTCAGATCTCGACCGCTTAGCTTTAGCTTGAAGCAGTAGATGCCTTCTTTGGCAATCCAGTCTTCAAGGGCTATCGGCAGGCCATCAGCGGGGTCACTACTGGAGATCTCTTGACGGGAGAGCTTGTCAAGGCCTCCGACCAGATGGAATATCGGCAGTTTCTTGGTGTAGTGAAGTCGAAGGTAGTCTGCGGGGTACTTGCCTACGAATTCCTGGCCAAGCCATTGCGAAAGGTCGGTAGGCATCGCCTCAGCATCATAGAGCGTGTAGGTGTCCTGTTCATATAGGTTCCCATAGGCATCGTGTAACGCCGCGTCCAGTGGCGATGCAGCAACGACTGCCGCAAGCTTCGGTAGAGTAAAGGGGAGAGATGCATTTTGGCTGGCTGTCGCCGTGATCTCTGTAAGCGCTGTTTGCACGGCCATACCCAACTCAAGCGGGTGTCCCCACCGAGACTGACGTTCCAGCCAGTGTGCAACGTGCCGGGCAACGGCACGCATGGCAGCGTCTTTCGCCTCGTGAGACACTGCTGGATCAGGAAACGCCCACAGGTCTGCTAGGAAGATACCGCCATGTCCAGTCGCCGTGTGCCCCTCCGGCGACACCACCTCTACCTCCGCGAGACAAAAGGTGACTTCAGACATCTCTACGGCGCCGTATTTGATCGGTGTCCGCGCTGTATAAGGCTGGAAGGAAACTGCCGCTCGCTCTACCCGCATCAGTAGCTTGGTACCTATGGTATGGATTGGTTGAATTGGATTTCCACCTTTCGCCAAATGGGATTCTAACAGCGCCTCGCCCATGGTAGTCCGCGGTACGCTAAGTGCTCCGGGCAATGCCTTCTAGGGTGAGGAGTGGGGTTACCGGTCTACCGCTGAAAAAGTTGAGGAGTTGCGTGGCGACATTCTCAGCCACCTCGTTGTACCACGTGTCAGAGACGTTACTGGAACCGTGGGTAAAGAGAACGTTCGGCAAGGTTTGAAATACCGGATCGAGCCACAGGTCCGTGCGCAAGGGAATAAGATTCAGGGCGGCATAAAGTCTTTGCGCCTTGGCAAGTTCACAGAGTGCGTCCTCGTCTACAATGGGCATGCGCGAGTTCACGATGAGCAGCCCACGCGGCCCCAGTAGTTCCAACACGCTCCGCGTGACGAGACCCGTCGTTTCCTGCGTCCACCCACAATGCACCGTGAGTATGTCACTCTGTTCCGCTAGCTCTTCAATGCTGTCGAGCATCGTCACGTTGAGCCGCCGGGCGAGCGTGAGGTCAATGTACGGATCGTAGCCGAGTAGCCGCACGTTGAAGACGGCAAGCATCTGCGCGAGAAATGAGCCAATGGGGCCGAGGCCGATGATCCCGATCGTTTTGCCATCCATGCCGATACCGACTGTCTGATAGCGGTCGAATTCGCGGTCCTGCCGATATACAAATTTCTCGTGTGAATACCGCATGTGGTACCCAAGCGCCAGCATCATCCCGATGGTGGCCTCGCTCATACAGCGGGCATAGGCATGAGCAGAGTTGGTGAGCAGGATACCCTTTCTGAGAATAGCTTCATAGGGAATGACCTGCTTGACGCCACCTTGTGCATGCACGACCAACTTCAGCTTCTGTGCACGCTCGATACCGTCGTCCGAAATCTCTGGAGTACCCCAGCCGGTGACCAGCGCGTCAGCGTCCCGGATCAGCGCCTCTACTTCCTCCGTAGACGGCTTCTCCGACTCTTGCAGCACGATGTCAAAGCGATCGCCGACTAGCTGGTAGAAGATGTGGTTGATGTTCTCGTGGCGCGTGCGCGGACTAATGACGACCGCTACGCGAGGTTTCGTGGTCATAAGGCAGCTCCCGAAACGTGTTGCATGAATTCAAGAAGGCCCGACATGTACCGCGCAGAGTGAAAGCAATACGGCTGACTATGCACAAGCGTGTCACGTGGAGTTCAAACTGCGCGCCGATCTCTGGTGCGCGTTTCTGGGTCACGCAATGGAATAGGGCCGCGCAGAGCCGCTGCGCAATTTCCCAATCCCGTGGTAAGGGGCATGCCATGCCCCTTACCACGGGATCATTGGTTTCGCCCGCGTAGCGTGCCGTGAGGCGCGGCCCACATGCGCGCCGACGGGTTCGCTACGTCCTCATACCTGAACGTAGCCCAAGGAACTGTACCCTATGCGCCAAGCTCCTGCCGCCTCTTGGTCACAATCTGATCTATTTCGGCATCTGTCGTTTTGAGACCCTCTTGGATTGTGACTGCGCCCGTCATCATATCCGGCAGGTGCTTGATGAGCAGACGAAATGCCTCATATCCCGCCGGGATAGCCTCGCCAAACGGCACTCGATACGGGATTTGGCTGGACTGATGGAGCAAGTGCGGGTCGTTCTTCGTGAACGCTTCCGACTCCGCCACCGACTTGAGGACCGGTACGCGGTCAAAGCGCTGGCAGAACGCCAACACGTTTTCCGGCCGGGTGATGAACTCAAGCAGAGTCCAGGCAGCATCGGGCGCCTCTGAATCTGCAGCCACAAAGTGGACGTGGTCGCCGCTCAGGCTTGCCGAACTCACGGCATTCGGCGGTTTCGGGTGCTCGGTTACCGTGAACTTAAGTTCGGGCGCTTCGTCGAGCAAGCTCTGCGAACGCTCGGAATACGTCATATAGATGTTGACGAGCTTGCCTTCAGCGAATGCAAGTGTACGTGTGGTGCCGGAAGGGCGGATCAATTTCTGAAAGTCGCGGATTGTCTGCCAGCCACCCTGCATTTCGTAGATCTTCTTGACCCACTCATGCGACATGATGCCCAGTTCGTTATTGAGCGTGGATTTGGTCCGCTCGGCATTGAATGTCTCACCGCCCATCTGATAATACGGCACCAGCCAGTCCCAGTGGCCGCCACTGCCAAAGGCCGGCGGGTAGCCTGCTATTTGAAGTGAGCCGTCAGTAGCCTGTTTGGTCGTCTTTGCGATGACCTCTTCAAGCTCTGCCCAGTCTTTCGGACCATTCTGATAGTCGAACCCGCCCGCCGTGTACAGCGGTTCATGCAAGTACATGGTACGCATGTCAGGCGCATACGGCAGACCGAACACGCGGCCGTCAACCCATGTCATGGTTTTCATGAAACTTTGGTAGAGATCATCCGGGTCTATGGACGACGCCTTGAGACGGTCGTTGAGGGCGATCACGAGATTTGCCAACCCGAGGTCTACCATCTCAAAGTCATCCAAAGACGTGATGTCGATGGGTTGACCGGCGGCCACAGAGGTCAAAAAGGCTTCGCGTCGGTTGCTGGTGTGCGGCTCGAGGTTTAGCTCGATATCCGGGAATTCTTCCCGAAACGCCGCGACAATTTGCCCGGGTGGCTCGTTGTCTTCATGCCACCTAAAGAACGAGTGGGCAAGAAAGTGCACCGCGCCCGTGACCTTGGCCTCTGGCATAGCCTCGGCTGCTTTGGCCTTGGGCTCTTCTGCCGGTTTCTCTGCAGGAGCCGGCGCTGCGGTAGAAACACCGCAAGCTGCTGCGAGTGCGGGGATACCGACGCCGGCAACTACCAGCATTGACCGGCGAGTTACGCGCGTAGCCATGAGTCGCGCCTCCTGTCATCAGCGTATACCGAGTCGAACGCGGTTCTGTGTGCTCGCCTATGTAACGACCGGATACACCCTACTGTTTAGTATTGTCCCAAAGTATAATCCAATTATAGTACTATGTCAACACTTAACTAATCCAGTAAACTAGATCATTTGGGAGATCATGCTGTTTTGTAAGTTCAATGACTAGAACTTGACCTAGGTCTTGTGCCGCTATAGCTTGATGCAGCGGTAAGGTGAGAGGCGAAACTGTGTCTCTCGATGAGGATAGGTGGTGTAGCCGGTGTCGTTACAGGCAGAAACATGTCTCGGCTCTCCAGCCGAGCACGTGTGGTTCGACATATCCTGCGGTTCGGTCCAGCAACTCGTGCTGAGCTAGCGCGCGGTCTCGAATTAAGTAAGGCTACTTTGACGAAGGTAGTAAACGTGCTTCTCAAAGAGGATGTGTTGACCGATGGCGCATTGGACACGGTGGCACGCTCACGGCGTCGAAAGTTGCAGGTCAACGGTTATCTTGGTACCGCAATTGGTGTCGAGCTGACTGCTGACTGCGCTATGTTGACAGCAACCGATCTCACAGGAAGGATCCTCCTCTTTCGTGAAATCGTGCATCCTTCGGCTGACATCAGCTCCGATGTGCTCATTGCACACCTCACACGCCAACTGCAGGAATTGATGTGTGCGCTTCCGGCGCGCGCAGGACCGGTGACTGGTGTCGGCGTGGCGCTGGCCGGTCTGGTTGATGAGGAACGTGGTATCTCTATCCGTCTTTTGGGACTGCGCCGCGTTGACATGGTGCCCTTAGCGGACCGCCTTGCCGCCTCACTACAATTGACCGTGCACGTTACCTGGCGAGCCCACGCGGCGGGGTTAGGGGAACTGGCATATAGTGTGGGCCGCACCCGCGATGATTTCCTTGCCGTCCATGTCGATGACGGTATCACCGTTGGTACTGTATTCGGTGGGAGATTGCTCCTCGGTGAATCACGGCTGGCCGGTGCCCTAGGCACATGGCGGTGGCGGATAATAGGCGGCTTTGCGTCTGTGGAAATTATGGGTGTGTGCAGACGGTAGCCTCGATACCGGCAATTCTTCAACAGGTACGTGAGTCGTTGAAACACGATGTGGTGTCATCGCTAAGCTCTCTTCAAGAAAAACAGGCACTCACGTTTATGGATGTTGTGCAGGCTGCACAGGGAGGTGATCGCCTTGCGCTTACGACCCTTGAAGAGGCGGGAGACTATCTGGCACAGGCGCTTGCAAATCTTATCTATACACTCAACCCAGGTACGGTTGTTTTTGGGGGCAGTATTACGGACGCAGGCGAGTTGCTTCTTGATCCCATACGCCGGGGATTGCGCAGGCGTCTGCTCAAAGGACTCTATGATGTGCTTGAAATCAAGATGACCGACTTGCCGGTGTGTCCTGCCGTAATGGGGGCAGCCTGGCTCTGCGTCCAGTCCTATCTTGGATTGATAGAATGATGTGCCCAATCCCGCCCGGTTTAGTCCCACCCATCTACTCACTGTTGTAGCTTAATCCGCGAGGGGCCTCGGCACGAAAACCCTCCCTACGTTGGTAAACTCGCAGCAGTAACCACATGCGTGTACGCTACCGGCGGAGCTACACACCGCTCTCGTCTGTGACCACGCGCGCGGCGGCGAGAGCATAGACCTTCGTAGCAGTTACCATCTCCGCGATGCTGATGCGTTCGTCGGGGACGACGCGCCAATCGCTCGGCCCATAGACGATGGTCGGGATGCCGTGCCGCACAATGTCGGCGGAATCGGTGACGTAACTGCTTACCGGCAGTCCGGATGACCTAGCGGGTTCATCTCCGGTGACGTCGCGATGGGCATGGGCCGTGAGCGCGACGACCGGCGCATCCGGTTCGATCCGGAAGGGGCGTTGGTAGACCAGGGTACGGAGGTCGGCGCGGAAATCCGGGTCAGTGGCTGCGAGGCCGGCGATGACTCTCCTGAAATCTGCCGTGAGCGAATCGGCAGTCATGCCGGGAATGATACGCACGTCACCCCGCGCAGTACAACGATCGGCAGTTCGCGACGCTGCCGTGCCACCGTTGATTTGGCCGACGACAAGCCGTGGGAGCCCCTCAATACCTTGGGCCGGGTCAAAGGAGAGTTGGCTCTCGTCCAGAGCGGCGAGCAGCTTTATCATCTTGCCGGTCGCGTCCACGCCGTGATCACGCCGGCTTATGTGCTCGGCGTAGCCGTAGGTTGTGAGTTCGAATTGCCAGGCCCCGCCGTGGGCGAGTTGGAGGCGCAGGCCGGTCGGTTCGCCGTTGATTGCCATGGCGAACGGTCTATCGTTGGAAGCAAGGAAGAATTTCGTGCCCAGTCCGCAAACGTCATGGTGAATGACGGCGGTGACGACGAGGTCACCTGTCGGTCGCACATCAGAGCGGGCTACAGCTTCGGCCGCCTTGACAAGGCAGGCAACCGCACCCTTCATGTCCGTCAGTCCAAATCCGTGGAGATAGCCGTCTGCCACAAACGAGTCGTAGGGATCGCGCGACCACTCGCCCGAGGGCGCACCGGTGTCGAGGTGTCCGTTGAACAGGAGATTCGGCCCGTCACCACTGCCGCGCACGATTCCTATGACGTTAGGCCTACCTCGTACAACGTCTTGTAGTATCACCTCATCGAATGCGCCGGACTTGCGCATTGCATCCGCGAGAAATTGGGCTATTGCGGCTTCATTGGGAATCTCGCTCGGAATTCGGGCCAGGCCGGCGGCGAGTTCCACCAGTTCATCCACGTCGATGTGAGCAAAGAGATCGTCTGCACAGACAGCCATGGGTTCCTCTCAATGCAGTGTTGCGGCTCATTTTTAGGGCTGTGACTTGGAGGCAAGTATACTGCAACGCGTCCTTGCTTGTCCCGCTTCGCGAACTGCTAACCTGGTGCAAGGCATCATGTCTTTACCAAGCAACTGTGTATAATGGGCGCGGACAGGAAAGGGAGGGAGATGGAAGTCGTTACGGTGCCGTCCTACCAGGAATTGAGTCTGCGTGCGGCGGAAATAGTTTGCAAGGCTATTGGCGAGAAGCCGGACCTCGTGTTGGGGCTGCCCACTGGCGCAACACCTATAGGAATGTACCGGCAGCTTGCGACAGCATATGAATATAGTCAGGTAGACTTTGCACGGGTTCGGACGTTCAATCTCGATGAATACCTGGGTGTGGCGCCGGAACATCCCGCCAGCTACCATACGTATATGCGGGACCATTTGTTGAATCATGTGAATCTGCCGCCGAAACAGGTTCACATTCCCAACGGCGCAACACCAACCCCAGAAGTTGAATGCCATGGCTATGAAGTGGCAATTGCGGGCGCAGGATTCCTTGATCTCGCGGTGCTAGGGATCGGCCAAAACGGCCACGTGGGCTTTAATGAGCCGGGAGTCGAGTTGGAGGCCAGCGTCCATGTGGCGCGTCTTAGCGCCGAAACCCGCAGGCTGGCCTATGCGTACTGGAGCAACTCCGCTGGAAACCCGTTTCCATCCTTTACTTGCTTTCCTAACCGGGCCATAACAATGGGCATGGGGACGATTCTGAAGGCCAAGCATATCCTGTTGTTGGCAAGCGGTGAAAGCAAAGCGCACGCCGTGCACCAAGCAGTTAAGGGATCCCTCACGCCACAGGTTCCGGCCTCTCTTCTCCAACTTCATTGCCACGTCACGTTGCTGGTTGACAGCGAAGCGGCGAGACTGCTCTAGACCGCGACGTTCCACCAAAGCATGCGCTCAACGCGCAAGTCTTCTTGGGAGTTGAATGAAGACCTGCCAGATCGCAAGCAGAAAAATAGTTGAATTATTGTCGAGATATGAGACTTGGCCGGGCTAGGGCTTCATCAGTGGGCGACGGGCAGGTTGACCGTCTCGACGGGGAAACTGCTTCGGTGTGCTCGCGGCTTTCTGGACGGTTACCAGGCAGTGCTGAGCGGGGAGCTCAGGTAAATTGAATGGCGTTACGCGTCGACCTCTCCCGCCTAGCGCGTGTATTGCGTGGCTTGCCTCCTGCAATTCAACGTCAAGCGGCAGTGACTTGCTTGTCACCAGAATTCCTCCTACTTTGCAGTAGGGAAGCGCAAGCTCAGCTACCGTTGCGAGACTGCCTACACCGCGCACCGTAACCACATCGAATAGTTCGCGGTATTCAGCTTCGTGTGCCAGACTTTCCGCGCGGCCCCATAGCGCTGAGACGTTCTCTAGAGCCAGCGACTGAACGGCATGCTGTAGGAAGTCAACCTTCTTCCGTGTCGCTTCGATCAGCGTGACTGAGAGGTGAGGGAAGGCGATCGCCAGCGGTATGCCGGGGATACCGCCGCCAGTGCCAACGTCCAGAAGTCGGAGTGCTCTATTTCCGCTGGGGAGAACGCGCAGCACCGGTGCTGCCATTGCGGTCGCAATGGACTCTAGCAGCAGCCGCCGCTCTGCCTGCGCAGGATCATGGATTCCGGTAAGATTGACTCGCCCTTGCTGCTGTAAGAGCAGTTCCATGTACCCCTGCAACAGCTGTACTTGCGTAAGATCGAGCACAATGTGCAGTGATGCACAGCGGGCGCGAAGCGTAGGCAACAGATGAGCAAAGTCATCCGGCAGAGACGTTGATGAATATACTTTGGTCACCGTGGCGTATGAAATACTTGGAAAAAGAGAAGCAACCTACCGACACGTGCGTGTTTTGCCAAGCATCCCAGGAAACAAACGACAGAGCAAATCTCGTGTTGCATCGGAATGAGGCATGCTTCATCATTCTCAATCGCTATCCCTATAATAACGGACATCTCCTCGTGGTACCGAATCGGCACGTCGGCGATCTGGATGACCTAACAGTGGATGAGAGCGCGAACGTTATGCACGTTGCCCGGTATGGCGTGAGACTTCTGCGCAAAACGTTCAAGTCTGATGCATTGAACGTCGGCATGAACCTCGGTGCCGCTGCCGGTGCGGGCATTCTCGATCACGTCCACATGCACATTGTACCGCGCTGGGATGGCGACACAAGCTACATGACGGTATTCTCTGGAACGCGAGTCATTTCCGAGGCGCTGGAAAAAACTTTCGATCGGCTCACGGCCACGATGGCTGAGATTCCTTTCACGGCCTAGGAGTGCTGTGAGCGTCACCGACTATGCGTTTGGCGACAGCCGTTCATACTTCGATAAGCCGTTCGTGCTGAGCCTGTCGAAGAATGAACGGCTATGGTTGCGTCCCCACAAAAAAGAGACCGCATGCACTCCTTCATCCTGCCTGTGTGGGAAGCCATCCTCCGCGCCACGTGCGCTCCTTCCCAAGCGAGAGGAAAATCCCATCCTTGTTGCGTGAATAAGAGGACAATTACAAGACTTGCCCCAACACCAAGTGGGCGCAGGCTGCAAACCTGCGCCCCGAAGTAACGGCGCTCGACTTGCCTAGAAATGAGGCGATGCCGTCGCTATATGGTCGAGCCGGCAGACGACGGCGCCGTCGGTCTTCAGGCCACGGGTATGAAACCACCCGGCGCTGACGGAGGTAAAGGTCAATGACTTGCCGTCCTGCCGTCCCAGATCACTCCAGTATTCTCTTGAGGCGGCGTGGGTGTAGGCGCGGATAGGGCGATCGTCAGAGTATAAGAACCTGTGCCATAGCCCTCCACCGCAACGTAGTACTCACCTGAGCGCAGCGCTTCCCAGATGATGCGCGAGGCCAGCGAATCACCGTGATCGTCGTTGTACGCCAGTTCCTGCTCGTCGGCGTCATACAGCCCAACCAGCGAGTCGGAGAGCGTTCCCAGCGCCACGTCTATCCGGTAGAGCACACCCTCCTCTGCCTGGAACACGAAGACGTCGATGTCGTCCGTGTGGTCCAGCGCGCCTTGTACAGCCTCCCCGACGGTTACAGCGGTGGCCTCCTCGACTGCGTCGGCGTGGTCGTCCGTGATGTCGGATACGGTGACCGTCAGAGTGTAGGAGCCGGTGCCGTAGCCCTCCACCGCAGCGTAGTACTCACCTGAGCGCGGCGCTTCCCAGATGATGCGCGAGGCCAGCGAATCACCGTGATCGTCGTTGTACGCCAGCCACAACTCGTCGGCGTCATACAGCTCAACCACCGAGTCGGAGAGCGTTCCCAGCGCCACGTCTATCTGGTAGAACACGCCCTCCTCTGCCTGGAATACAAAGAAATCTTTGTCGTCCGCGTAATCCAGCGCGCCTTGCACAGCCTCCCCGACGGTTACAGCGGTGGCCTCCTCGACTGAGTCTTCCTCATCCCCTGCGCTGAACAGGTCCGGAACGCAGTTCAACAGCCCGACGCCAAACTCCACGTCCGCGGCGGAGTCGTCGGGAGAGGCAATCAGGGCAGCGAGGTCGATATCGGCCACCAGTTCCCGCAAGCAGTCCCACTCCTCCTCGCTCAAGTCTTCTATGCTCGCCCCCGTTTCCGCAATGAAGATGGAGATGAACAGATCCGGGACGCAATCCACCAGGTCCGGCGCCAGCGCCGCAAACCCGGCGGGGTCGTCTGCGGCGGTAAGCAGGGTGGCACTGTCGATAGCGGCGAACGACTCCCGCAGGCAGGACACTTCTTCCTCGCTCAGCTCCACCTCTTCACCCAGCGCGCTGGACAGGAGTAGGGCTGGAACGCAAGAAATCATGCCGACGGCGAAGTTCGCATTCGCCTCGAAGTCTTCATCGGCGAAAGCCAAGGCGCCCCAGTCGACATTGGCTATCAACCCGCGCAAGCAGGCCACTTCGTCCTCGCTCAACTCTTCCCTCTCCAACCCCATCTCCGGGATTATGGTCGTGAGGAGCAGGTCCGGCAGGCAGCGAAAGATTTCCGTAAAGGACTCCGCAGCCGCCGTGTGGTCGTCTGCGTCTTGAGCTAGGGCGGCAATCACGGCCGCCGCGTCGGTAGCGGCCACTGACTTCCGCATGCAAGACACTTCGTCCTCGCTCAGCTCCACGTCCTCTTGCATCTCGGTGATCAGAATGGAGAGGTAGACAGCGCGAGCAGTCTCCGGCGCAAGACATGAGAAGAGTGACACCTCCCACTGCTCCGGGGTGGCCTTGCTCACGACAGGCCGGCCCAGCGCCGACTCCAGCTCGTCACCCAGCGCGTTGCGCACACAGGACTGCTCAGAGACGGTGAGCGTGTCGAATACTTCCTGCCAAACAGTATCGCTATCGATGCTGACATCAAGCTCGGCAATAGCGGCGGCGGACTGCTCCGGCGTTGGACTCGCGGGGATGAGAGTCGGCGTCGGCGTGTTCGTAGCTACGGGTGTAGCGGTGAGCGCCGGACTCTCACCACAGGCGTTTAGAACCACAATGAGGAGCAGGACTCCCAAGACCGCCAACCAACGGGTGTGAGAAGTGGATGCGCTCATTTCGGCAATCTCCTTTTATATGCGGCGGGAATGCCCGCTCCCGGCCCGTACCGCCATTGAGCCGGGAGCATGGCGGCCCGCCCCAGGCGGCAGGGGAGCGTGTTCCGGGCGGGCGCTGCCTGCTTCTGCCGGGCATCCTATCCGACGCTGAATTCGATAGGAATTCCACAAACCTGAGCGATAAGCAGAATGGCTATCACGATTGCCCCGACTATGATCCAGTTAAGTAGACGCTTCCTAAGAAATTCTGCCGCATAACTTTTAGCACTAGCTAACACACCATCTTATAAGGAGATATAAGGGTATGTCAAGACAAGATTGAGCGGGATTGAGCGCAATTAGTAGTTCGGGGCTTGAGGTATGTGACACGTGAGAGGTTTCGCGAACCTATGCACAAACCGGCTCCATAATCGGTCATTCTGAGGAGCCCTTCGGCAAGCTCAGGCTAAACTCCGCGACGAAGAATCCAGAATCTCGGTGCAGAACGATAAAGGTTCTGCAATGGACACGCTCTAGATTCCTCGCTGCGCTCGGAATGACACGACACCCAGCCCAACAAAGAAGTCAAGCCTTAATCTACTAATTCCGGGATTGAGAGGGGCGGAGACTTCAGGACTGTGGGTCCGGTTGAAGGATTGGGGCTTGGCAGTTCAAAGGCACCCGGGACCCTCTCAGTGCTAATCCGTCTGCCGATGCTCCTACTGGCAGCTAACCTGGGGTTCACGCCCCTTGTACCGTCTGCCAAGAGCCGTACGGTCTACAGAGAATAGGACCGGTGGCGGTGTACAAGAGGCGGACTGTAGTGGAGCGCCCGTTCCGCCGGTTTTGAAAGGCTATCGCCGCCTCTTCACGAGCGATGAGAAGCCGGATGTGCTCTACTGGGGGGTGCATTCTCTTCGCGCTCATCGTGGAGGCGTTGCGTTAGTGTGAACACGCCCTAGTCATATTCGATACTGTGAACGCGCTCTAGATAGTCAACACGGCCTCGCTCCAACACCCTAGTCTAGCGCTTCTTGTGTCGGGGCGCGCGCCTGCGTTTACTCCCACCGCCCTTCTTGTTCCGGTTTTCTGCCGATTCAGTTATCTTGCGGGGCAGCACGCGGAGGAGGTACCAAAACGTCCTGACTAAGATGTAGATTTGCACGAAGGCAATGAGGACGAGCACGAAACGGTACGAAAGGATACCCCATTCTGCTTGACGCAGGAACACTGCCAACAGTCCAAGGCCGTTTATAACCATGCTGGTAAGCAGTACTACCCGCACGGTCAAGCGTCGTAGTGGGCTGCTGCCGAAGAGCATGCCGCTGATTAGGTAATAGACGAAGGAGATCCCCAGACCGGAGCCAAACCCTATTGTCAGCAAAGGAGCAATTTCGCGATAGAATGTCCCCGGCGGACCGGGAGCCGCGAACAAGTACTCAAAGAGGTTAGGTGGCACTAGGTCGTAACCTTGTCGAAGGCTGCGGCCCTACCGAAGGCACCAGCCTCTTTGCGGTCCACGGGATCCGGCACGATGAGTTCGAAGTGCTCGATAACGCCAAAGTCAGGCGGAGGCCAGTAGGCCAACCAGACCTTGCCCACTATGAACTTGCGCGGCAAGAATCCCCATTCTCGTGAGTCCCGGCTGCCGCGCCTATTGTCACCCATGACAAAGTAGGAATCTGTGGGAACTGTGCGACTTGAGAGTTCGTCACGGTTGGCAAAACCAGCGAGTTGAGTGCCTTTATTGACGTAAGGCTCCGTCACTTTTCCCCTGTTTACATAAACTATGCCTTGACGAATCTCGATTGTGTCGCCCGGTATGGCAATGATGCGCTTTACAAACTGCTCTGAGGGATCTTGTGGATAGTTAAAGACGATGATGTCGCCGTGCAGCGGCTCCGAGCGCACATAGGCAAGCTTGTTGACCAAGACGAACTCGCTGTGGTGGAGGGTGCCATACATGCTACTGCCTTCGACACGGTAGTTCTGAACCGCAAGACGTGTGCCAAAGAAGATGATGGCGGTGAGTAGAAGAGTTTGAAGAACTTCCTTAGCAAACGATTTCGTGGTGATCTCCTCCAAGACTTTGGGCGACGCGCTGTTTATAGCATATCACTGTGCGCGGGTCGCAATGGCTCGCACAGGGCCCTACAGGATCCTACTGTCCTGGAGATCCTGAGCAGCTTGCCCGATCAGATGCAGCGTCTCAATTGCGGCGCATACGGGCATACCTAAGCGGATCAAGTTCGTGTCCGTTGCGGGCTCTTGCGGGAGAATCCGAGTCCTCTTTCCCGTAGTGATAGTGCGCTGTCGCGAGTCATAATGATGTGATCGACAAGCTCAATTTCCAAGAGATCACCAATCTTCTCCAATCGGGCTGTGGTAGCTACGTCGTCGGCAGAGGGTGTAGGGTCGCCACTCGGGTGGTTGTGCGCAACCAGCACGGCAGCGCAGTTGGCGCGCACAGCCTCGCGAAAGACCTCGGCGGGGCGAACTGCCGTCTGGTTCAGCGTGCCGCGATACAAGGTCTCTTTGCCCACCACGTGGTGTTTGGTGTCGAGCAAGACTACGAGAAACTTCTCCTGCTCCTCGTCGACAAAGTCGGACAGCAGGTAGTTCTTCGCGTCGGTGGCTGAACGGATTACGGGTTGTACGGGCTGAGTGCTCGCGCTAGCTCTGCGGCCAAGCTCCAGCGCCGCTTTCAACTGGGCCACCTTTGCCTCGCCAACGCCGGGAAACTGGGTAATCTGGCGAAAGCTTGCTTGGGCCAGGCCACCGGCCCCACCATACTTATCTAGCAATCCTTGGGCGAGTGCTACGACCGAATTCTCGCGCGTGCCCGTACGCAGTATGATTGCAAGAAGCTCGGCCGTCGAAAGGTGTGCAGCGCCGAGGTCGCGCAGTCGCTCGCGTGGTCTTTCCGCCGCCGGCCATTCGCGGACTGAGAGCCGGACGTTGTCAGGTATGTCGGAAGGAGTAGTCAGCGTCCGGCTTTCAGTATCTTGGCTGGCTCTGATCGGCACGGCAATCCTTAGCAAAATAGGTGAGTTGTAGAGGCGGAAAGCGAAGAGTTCGCAAGAAGCATCGGCCTGGATTCACTGAGATGAATCGTATGGCGCCTAGTTGACTGGTGTGCCACAGTAAGCGCAAACACTCCACTGCAAGTCGGCGAGGTTGCGGCAGCCGGTACAGCGCTTTCTGATTTCAAGCTGGCACATTGGACAAAGCTTGTAGTCGTTCTCCAACCGATAGTGGCAATTGGGACATCGTGACAAAGATTCGCTTTTAGCCAAAAAGCTCTCCTCTTCAAGCGCCAGTACGTTAGCCTCTGCCAACGTATCTTTGGGGCGGAGGAACAGATAGAGAATGAGGCCGAATACATTAAAGGCCAGCACGAGAAGGACTGAAAAGAGCTGCACCAAAACGTCGTTGGTGCGTGTGCGAATGTCATAGAACGCCCAGATGGCAAGGGCAACCCAAAGCGCAAGAAAATAGGCGATGAGAAACGCAAGGACATAGTTGAGAATAGCGGCTATGGTCTCCATCAAGGCAACCTCTGGTGGACGAACAAGGGCGGGTACATTCGTATTGTACCAGCCATTTATAGGCGGCACTAGGAGCGCTCACTAGCGGTTCCGCAGGGGACGGCGCACTTGAGTCATCTACGCAAACTAATCTTGTAGCAGTTGTGACTTGCAGTTCCAGGCGGGTGGGTACGATCAGGCCGCAACGAGTAGTGCCGGCAAGCGGATTCTAGCGGCTCAGTGTTCGGTCGGCTGTTGCTAGAGATCGGTTAGAACGAGTAGCTAAGAATTCGATAGGTTTCGCTTCCGGCAGGTGTTTCCACGGCAACGGTGTCGCCGGCGCGCTTGGTCAGGAGACTTGCGCCAACGGGTGAGAGGTACGAAATCCGGCCTTCAAGGGGATCTACCTCCGATGGCCCAACGAGTTGGTAGGCGATCGCCTCACTGCCGTCAGTTAGCTCCAGTTCAACGCGCATACCGATCTTAATTCCTTCGTCCCCATTGGTTAGTTTGCCGGCCACCGTTGACTGCGCTTCGTCTTCGGTAATTCTGCTTGTCCGGAGCGTTTGCTCTATTTCACGAATGCGGGCTTCCAGCATGCCTTGCTGATACTTTGCCTCATCATAGGCCGCGTTCTCACGCAGATCGCCATCCTTGATGGCCGCATGCAGAATCCTACTAATGCGCTCACGTCCTTCACTCTTGTGGGTCTCCAGTTCAATGCCCAACTCATCGTAGCGCTTGCGGCTGATGAAGGTGCTTCCGGTTTGAGAAGCGGCGGCACGGGGATCGCTCTTCATGGTGCGCTTGGTTATTCGCAAGCCAGTGGCGGGGTTTTTCTCTACCCAGCCGGACTTCAGCGCATGGGAGAAGAACGTGCGCAAGGCGCTTGCACAGGGCTTTGGATCCGCAGCGGTCGCCGTAACTTGATCGAGGTAGGTCTGCAGTTGATGGGGATAGATCGATGAAATCCGCGAGTCGGGCCCGCACCAACTGACAAATCTGCGGAGGTGCTGGGCCTCTTCGCCCTTCAGGTTTACCACGCCCACTGTTTGCAAGTACTGCGTGAATAGTGGGCCTAACTGATTGAATTCCTGTGCGCTCATGGTCTTTCCAAACCTTTCTTTGATGGTTGGTCGCACGAGCCACCAGGCCTATGAGGTGCCGAAGGAGGGACTCGAACCCTCACGAGCGCAAGGCCCACTACGCCCTGAACGTAGCGCGTCTTCCAATTCCGCCACTTCGGCGTTGCCGATCCCCAGCACGATTCTATCACGGGCCGTGGGGGCGGGCAACCGGCGAGCGGCAGCGGTTAGCGTACTGTCGCACCTTCTCCACTTGTCAGCTCTGTGTAGTGGGCGAAGAGGGTTGCGGGTAAGCCTGTAGGCAGGCCCGTTCGGGGATCCACGGTGAAGGGCATCTCCGCTGCTAGCGCTTGCGTCGCGGCGAGGGCAACCGCTAGGAATCCGGCGCCAGCTTGCGCCTTGAGAGACTCTTCAACCGCTTGATCAATCATCTGCACGACGTTAATGCTGTCCTGAACGGTCTGCTCTGCATCCTTGCCGGTACGCAGGGCGTCGCGGGCATCGTGCGTCCAAAGATAGCGATGGGCCAGCGCCAAGGTCTCAATGCCTAAGGACGCTAGCCGACGCATGGAATGTTCGTAGCCGCGGGCAGTGTAGTACAGGGGAAACGTACCGGGCTTGCTGCCAAGTCCCTGCACGGCGTCGCCAACGAAGGCGATCTGCTTGGCTTCCCAATAATAGGCAATGCTACCTGGCGAATGGCCGGGCAGATGCACCACACGGAGCTGAATGTCCTCGCCGAGGTCGACGATTTCGTCATGTTCCAACTTCCGGTGCACCGCAGAAGGTCCGGTGACCGTATGCAAGAATTGCGCGCGTCGTGCCGAGAGGTCTTGTCCGAGGACGTGCTTGTCGGCGTGCCAGATGTAATCCATGTGCGCTTCAAGGTCTTCGACGAGGAATGCATCTTCACTGTGCATATAGACCTGCGCCTCAGTTTGGCTGAGCAGCGCGTGGTTGCCGCCCATGTGGTCCTGGTGCCCGTGGGTATTGAGGATGACGTCGATGTCGCTGAGCGTCAGATCCAGCGCCCGCAGCGCGGGCTCAATGCACTCTCGCGGCGTGTCGGACGCGCCCGTGTCGATGAGAGCGCGGGTGGGACCGTCGATAAAGAAGAGTTCGACGATGCTGTCCCAATTCCAAATGGCAGTTATGCGGTGAATTCTTGGGTCTTGGCCCAACGTACTCAGTGCCATGAGCTCTTTTCCAGATTGAAATGCAGTGCTATTCAGTATGGCAAGTCTAGCACAGTGTTGGCGGGGAGTGAGGGAACAAGTACAATTGGTTTAAGCGTACCCCCGGGAAAGGAGTGGATAGATGGCTGTGCCGAACATTGCCGCGCGTACCGAGTTGCTGAAGGGCGAATCGGCGTTTGCCGTCCTGGCGCGCGCCCGCAAATTGGAGAGAGCCGGCAAAGACATCATCCACTTGGAGATTGGAGAGCCGGATTTTCCTACGCCTGAGAATGTCGTGGCCGCCGGGGTGCAGGCGTTGCAGGATGGGCATACGCACTATGGTCCCACGCCCGGCTTGATGCCGTGCCGCGAGGCCATTGCGCACTACGTGCAACAGGGGTGGGGTGTCGATACCTCGCCGGAGAACGTGGTGGTAACGCCGGGGGCAAAACCCATAGTCTTCGCCGGCATCTTGGCCACGGTCAATCCTGGCGATGAGGCGATCTACCCTGATCCGGGATTTCCTACGTATGATTCGATGCTGCGCTTCGCCGGGGCGAACAGGGTTCCGCTCAAGCTCTATGAAGAGCGCCAGTTCCGCTGGGACCTTGATGAATTGCGGGACAGCATTACCGACAAGACCCGCCTCATCATCTTGAATGCGCCGCATAACCCCACCGGCGGCGTCTTCGCTGCCGAAGAATTGGCTGAAATTGCCGACATGGTGCGGGGCAAGCCCATCTGGGTGCTCAGCGACGAGATTTACAGCCGCATCATCTACGAAGGTTCGCACGCCTCTATACTTGCTCATTACGGGATGCAGGACCAGACTATTCTCCTGGACGGTCATTCAAAAACGTATGCAATGACGGGATGGCGATTGGGCTATGGAGTAATGCCGATTCCCATGGCAGAAAAGATAGGACTGATCCTTAACAACGCCACTTCGTGTACTGCGAGCTTTACACAGATAGCGGGCATAGAGGCGCTCACGGGGCCGCAGGACTCGGTTGATGCGATGGTGGCAGAGTTTCGCCGCCGACGTGACGCCTTCATCGGGGCCCTCAATGCGATTGACGGGCTATCGTGCTTGGTGCCGCAGGGGGCGTTCTACGCCTTCTGCAATGTGAAAGAGCTTGGCGTAGGCTCGGCGCGGTTGGAACAGTACTGGTTGGAGGAAGCGGGTGTTGCCTCGCTCTCCGGCACGGGCTTTGGCGCTGCGGGCGAAGGCTACGTTCGGTTTTCTTTCGCGAACTCGCTGGAAAACTTAATGGCCGCTGCGGAGCGCATTGAGGCAGCAATGCCGGGCGCACGGGATCTTGCAGGCGAGTGAATCCTGTTCTCTGGCTCTCTTGCTAGTGGATGGCGCGCGCCTGTAGCGATAGGCTGCCACGTTGTGAGAACCTCCTACTACGTCCGAGTAGACGCGGGTTGCAAACCTGCGCTACCGGAAGCAGAAGAGAAAAGGTTGCGGCGCGGCTACGTCCACTCTAGCATCACTAGCCCACTAGCAATATAGAACCCAAGAAGGAAGCACGTTCTCCCACTCCCTTGAGGAAGACGGCCGGGGTGAGGGTGACCCGGCAGAATTCCTCAGCCCATCTTTTCTCAATTAGCCCCGATTAGGCCGCTCTTCGCTTCTAGATCCATTCCAGAATCACGCCCATGGCATCTTCCGGGTGCTCATAGAGCAAGTCAAAGGCTTCCTTCGCCTGGCTGCCTGGGAAGCGATGGGTAACGAGCGGCGCTGCGCGCACGAGTCCGTTGGAGAGCGCCTCCATTGCCGCGCGGGCTATGGCGTTCATGTCGGTATCCGGTAGATAGCCCCCAATTAGACGCTTGCGCTGCATCTTGCCGGCGTCCAACGGCAGCGGGCCGTCGTGGTAGAGACCGATAATCTGCAGCAAGCCGCCGGAAACGAGCATATCTTGCGCTTGCGCAAACGACTTGACGCCCGCGCGTCCGCCGACGCAGTCAATCACGATGTCCGCGCCGTCCCCGTTCGTGCGCTCCAGCACTGACTCCACCGGATCGCGCGCGGCGCCGTCGATTATAATTCCCATGTTTCGCTCTGCGGCCAGCCTGCGGCGAATTGGCAACATGTCGATGCCGCAAAGTTGCGCGGGCATGAAGCGGGTCGCGGCTTGCATGACGAGATTGCCCACCAAGCCCAGGCCAAGAATGACCACGGTATGGTGCGGTTGGATGCCGGCGGCGGCGGTCCAACCAAGGGAGCTCGAGACGAGGGGTTGAAAGGTGCCGTCTACAAAAGGCACATCGTCCGGCAGCGGTGACACGCGCCTGCGGATTGCAGACATAGCGTCTCCAATAGCGTATTCAGCGTGAGGCGCGGTGCAGGAGACTCGGTCGCCGGGCGCAAACCCG
Organism: Chloroflexota bacterium; assembly: GCA_965219505.1. Lineage (GTDB taxonomy): Bacteria > Chloroflexota > UBA11872 > VXOZ01 > VXOZ01 > VXOZ01. Next base: position 1,309,347 of record OZ244775.1, read on the forward strand.
GATACCTCGCTACCGACTTTCTCAATGACCCCAGCCGTAGAATAGCCCATGGAGCCGGGGTCAACCGGACCGGGCATGACGTAACGCCTCCAAAGTTCCGAGCCGCGGCTAATGAGGCTCCTGTGGACGCGCACGAGCGCCTCGTTGGGGCCGAGATCGGGAATCGGCACTTGCTCCATCACGATGTTGCCCAAGCCCTCGTGCTTGGCAACTCGCCACATCATGTCAGCCATTTTGTTACAAACCTCTCTCGTTGAAGAACGACACCAATCTGCACGTAGCTGCAATAGTCACGAGGTGTGAGAACGAGCATGTCGTATGGGCCTTTCCGTCACTTTACGTGAATCATTTCCATAATTCCCGTGAACCTCCTCCGTCATTCCCGTGAAAACGGGAATCCATCTTCACGTGCCGCGAAACAGTGCAGTTGTGCGGAGAAGCAACCGCAGCATGCTTGTGTTCGTTTTTTAGCTGTTGTTACTCGATCTCTTCTATGAAGCGCGTTGACTTGGCGTACCTATCGACGACCTTAGATTCCTCGCTGCCGCTCGGAATGACAGCTATCCGGGTGAAATGTCCCTAAACAATGATACATAGCTTCCATAGAGCCTAGTCGGAACGGTACCTCGGCTGACGCGCCACGTGGTCGTGACGGATGAACCGTAGGTCGTGATTGGTCAGCGGGAGCTCTACCCGCGCGCCGCCGCGACGGTGCGATTCGATCATGCCAAAGATGATCTGCATGTTCCAATACGCCACTTCCGCGCCGCCGCGGGTTGGCTCACCCGTATCGAGGGCGTGAACAATGTCGTTGACGAGGTTTAGCGTCGCGCTCGTCGGCGGGGAATCCAGGTTTGGGCTATCCTCAGACGAGTCCATGTGTTTCGCACGGGTGCGAAATTCAACGCCGTTGTTCAAGGCAGTAATGACACCGTTGCCGCAGACAGCCTCAACCTCAGAACGTCTGGGACTATCCAGGGCATAGCCGATGACGTCGTTTTCAAACATGATGATGCCCGTGCCCGCCGGGTCTTCCAGCACTTCCGTGCCGACCACGAGCTCATCGAAGTGGAAGACATAGGCCTGTACCCACTTAGGCGTGAGGTCGTTGTTAAGATATATAAGGAGATCGAAGAAGTGACTTGACGTATTGAAGAAGTTCCCGGTTGAGAAATTGATGAGCGTGCGGAGATCTCCAAAGTCGCCCGAGTTAATCTTGTCACGCATCGCTCGAAAACCGTCATGCCAGCGGCGGTTGGTGCCCATGTTGAAGGCGACGTTGTTCGCGCGCACGGCGTCGCGGATGGCTTCCGCCTCGGCAACGGAGGCGCAGAGTGGCTTTTCAACGTAGAGCGCACGCACGCCTGCCTCTATGGCATGCAGGATGATTTCACAGCGTGGCTCCGGCTGCGTGGCGATGCTGAGAATGTCCGGCTGTTCGTTGGCAATTAGGTCGCGGTGGTTGGTATACCAGTGATCGGATCCCACATTGTAGCGTTCGCCGAATTGCGCCAGGACGTCAGGGCGCAGGTCGGCGCCTGCTACGAGATCGGTACGCGGACATGCCTCATAGCCGGCGGCATGCGAATACGGTAGCGGTATCGAGCGATTTGCGGTGATCTCATTGTCGATGAAGGCCCCCATGCGGCTGCAGCCGACCAGCGCCGCGCGGTACGTTCTTGCCATGTTAACTGCTCCCTATGTGTCCAGGCGTTTTGTACTCGCTGAAGCTGCAATTCCCTTGACGGCATCCGCATTGCACAATTTGCCCTCTAGGAATTGAAACGTTGCAGTTTCGTCATTCCCGCACAAGCGGAAACCCACCTTCGTGCTATGTAAAGCCGAACCGCTTCATTGAGCATCGACGAAATCGCGAGAAAGTGCAGAGCGCTTGTTCGGCTTTTCTGCAGCCGCTCTGTACACTTGCGTAAGTGAGGACCTGGTCGGACATTCTAGATTTCTCGCTTACGTTCGAATTGACATCCTATAGTGACAAGCTCAACCGGTTTCGAGCAAACCTAGACCGGCTGGTATGTGGGCTGGTTGGCCGCACGGTCGTGACGAATGAAACGCAGGTCATGGTTAGTCAAGGGCAACTCCACCCGCGCGCCGCCCCGACGGTGCGACTCAATCATGCCGAAGATCACTTGCATATTCCAATACGCCACTTCCGCGCCGCCCCGGGTTGGTTCTCCCGTATCGAGGGCGTGAACGATATCGTTGACGAGGTTCAGGGTGGAACTTACGTTGGGGAAGTCCAGGTTTGGTCCGTCCTCAGACGTTTCTGTGTCCTGCAAGCGGGTGCGAAATTCCACGCCATTGTCCAGGGCCGTAATCACGCCTTTGCCGCAGACGGCTTCGAATTCAGCGCGCCGAGAACTGTCCAAACCATAGCCAATGACGTCGTTTTCAAACATGATGATGCCGGTGCCAATGGGATCGTCCAACACTTCCGTCCCCACAACGAGCTCGTCAAAATGAAAGACGTAGGCTTGCACCCATTTGGGAGGGACATCATTATTGAGGTATAGCATCAGGTCGAAAAAGTGGCTGAACCCATTGAAGAACTGCCCGGTCGAAAAGTTGACGAGCGTGCGCAAATCGCCAATTTCGCCTGAGTGTATCCTGGCGTGCATCGCCTCGAAACCGTTGTGCCAGCGGCGGTTCGTGCCCATGTTGAAAGCGACGTCATTGGCGCGGACGGCGTCGCGAATGGCTTCAGCTTCGGCAACAGAAGCGCAAAGCGCCTTTTCGACATACAGCGCGCGGACGCCCTGCTCGATGGCGTGCAGGATGATCTCACAGCGCTGCTCCGGTTGCGTGGCGATGCTGAGGATATCGGGCTGCTCGTTCGCTATGAGTTCACGATAGTCGGTATACCAGTGGTCGGATCCCACGTTGTAGCGGGCGCCGAATTTCGCGACCACTTCCGGTCGCAAGTCAGCGCCGGCGACCAGATCGGTGCGCGGACACGCCTCGTAGCCGGCGGCATGAGAGTAGGGGAGGGGAATTGAGGGATTGTCCGGAACTTCATTGTCGATGAAGGCCCCCATGCGGCTGCAGCCAACCAGCGCGGCGCGGTACGTCTTTGCCATGCTAACTGCTCCTGATGATTTCCGCGTTATGTCTGTTCAAACGGACTGTTTCGCTAACAGAATCTGTATCTTGGCAAATGCGAAGAAAGAATCTAAGTCACGTCACTTCGTCATGCCGGCGAAATCCGGCATCCTTCCTTTCGTTCGCCCTCCATTCCTGCCCGTATCAGATGCGGAGCAGGCTTTCCGCCTCAGTGACAAACCATTCGCCTTGACCTTGTCGAATGGTGAGCGGGCTCCCTGTCTGCCTTACCCACCGGGAATGTAGAGGCTCCGGTCGGCAACCGGCAGCGACACACGCGCGCCTCCCTGCAACGAGGAATACGCGATGCCGAACTGCACATCCACGGCTTGCATCGTTACGTCGATATTGCCGTCTGTGCGTTCGCCGGTCTCAATCTCACGAATGATGTTGCGAATGTTCGTAATGCCCGGAGGATCTCCCGTAGCGTTGATGGTAGTTTCTTCCACCTCGTCGCCGCGCCGCAACGGCCGCTGGATGCGGGTATCTAAGCCATTGTCCCACGCAATAGCGCGCCCTTCCGTGCCACGCACTTCCAGATCAAAGGATCTCGGCGTGGGCACAAAGTAGCCTACGGCGCCGGTCTCATAGCCAACGCGGAAGAAGTCCACCATAGGGTCGGCGATTTCCTGGCCTGGCAGTGGCTCAAAGCTGTGGTTTTCAGCATTATAGGGAGCGGTTGCTCGCTCAGAGCCCTTAACGCGCAGATCGCTGGGGTCAACCAAGCGCCCTTCCACCCACACCGGTGTAGGATCGCCCAACATCATCTGAACCAGGTCAATGGTGTGAGGGTGATGCTTGATGATGTCGGTGAAGTAGTTGAGAATTGCGTGAATGGGCCGGCCGATGGCCCCACCTTGTATGGCATCACGCAGCCGCTTGTAGGCGTCGTGGTGGCGGCGCTGGGCGCCCCAATTGAATGCCACGTTGTTGCGGGTTACGGCCGCATGGATGCGGTCGGCTTCTGCCAGCGAAGCGCACAGGCCCTTCTCCGCAAATATCCCCTTTACACCGTGCTCGGCGCAGAATATGATCGGTTCCGCACGGGCAAACGACGGCGTGGTGACGCTCACAATGTCCGGCTTTTCCTTTTCGATCATCTCGCGATAATCGAGATAGGTGTTAGTCATGCCAAAGCGTTTGCAAAACCGATCCAGGCGCTCTCTGCCCCGGTTGGCCACGGCGATGACGGTCGTTTCCGGCATAGCCTCATAGCTGGGGAAATGACCGTAGGGCGTCATGTAGCTACGATCACCTTGCTCGTCTTCAATCAGGCCCCCCATGCGGCCGGTGCCGATGATGGCGACGCGGTACTGCGTGCTCAAAGTTCCACCCCCGGCCACTGATCGCTGCTCGCAGTGACATCCACCACGATGCCGTCGGGGTCTTCGACCTTGAATGAACCGGAAGGCGGCTTTGAGGGGTCGTACGAATATTCTTGGCCCTCACTAACGCCTTCCCAGAAGATCTCGTAGCCCATGTCAGAGAGCCGCGTGGCGGCCTCTGCCAAGCTCGATACCTTTACGCCGATGTGAAGGTAGTCCAACATGCCGGATACGTGCGCCGGTCGGTCGGGCCCCTCGTGCTGAAAGACCCGGAAATTGTGATAGCCGTCACTGAGATCGAAGCCGTGGTGGAGTTCATTGACCACCTCAAGACCCAGTGCGTCACGCCAGAAGTGAATAGTCTTGTCTATATTGCTGGCGCGCACACCCACGTGGACTAGCGTCGATGCCATAGCATTCCCCTCCCAATTCGAGAAGTGCTGACTTTAGTCATTGCGCTGCACTTTATGTATGACTGTTGTCGTTAGTATAGCGTCACCTAGTGCCGGCTGCATCCAAGTCGCGAGATTTGTTCAACTTAGGCACGTCTTTTAACCACTTAGTCGTAGAATACTCAGTTGCCCAAAGTACCGGATACACGCAGGGGTAGCTATCGGCGTTTCTCAGTATGGAAAGAGAGACGAACTGTTCGGTCTCGGGTCTGGCACTAAGGTCCTATGAATGGGGCAAGTGCAGCAAACACCTGATCGCACAGGCTGCGCTCGGAGAATCCCGGGATTGCCGGTTGGTGAGAGGTCACATAGCCCTGATAGTCAATGGCGGAAAGCCCGTCAAAGAAACGAGGCAAGTCAATACCGACCGGGTCGCCAATCACCAGCCGTTCGTAGCGTACCGTGCCGCGATTGGTCTCGACGGATGAATCGCCGCTGTCCGTGACGCGCAAGTTTTGCACATAGACGTTGAATACAGACGGGCCGAGCGGCGCTAAGGCCGCCGGGCCATAGTCCTCGCCACAGAGCGCGAAATTCGCGGGTTCCAGTATGAGACCGAAGTTAGGCCGGTCAATGCGTTCGATCATTTCTTTGCAGCCCGCGGCGGTTTCAAACGGCGTGGCGGTGTGGGTCTGTTGGGCGAGTCGAATGCCGTACTCCCGGGCTTCGTCCGCTGCACGCTGCGCCCACACTATGTCGTCCTCCGTCTTTACTCCCACGCGGATGAGGTCCGCGCCAAGCGCGTTGGCACGCGTGAGGATTGGTTCCAAATCGCGCAACGGCACGCCTGCATCGAGAACGCTTCCTTCTCGTGGCACACGAGAGTCCGCGGTGACCATCGAGGCGGCCAATCCGTGCCGATCAAGGATGGTGCGCATCTCGCGCACGCGTTCAAGGGGGGTTGTGCTTGAAAGGTGGGTGGGCCGCACGCAGACGGCTTTGAAGCCGACACGGGCAGCAAGCTGCACCAAGCCGCTGAAGTCAATAGAGGAGTAGTCCTTTATGTCTTCGGCCTCGGCGATTCGACCTGACAAAGAGAGATTCACTGTGCGTTTCCCGCTATGATGCAATGGATTGCTGCCCGATTGAGCACACTATACTCCGCATGCCTGCCTGCTACAAGCAACACAAAGGGGATGAAACGTAGGCCGTACGACCGTATCACGTGTTGAAATGAGCGAATTATAGTATCCTCTACTCAGAACTCTGAGTGAACCTCAAATTTGTATTGGGATTGTTGGTACGTGATCCGAGGGATTTGATGAGCATTGTGAATAGTTTTGACAGCGAGTCGACGTTCTCTGTCGGTGAAAATGCCTATTCGATTTTCCGTCTCGCCGCGCTTGAGGAAGTGGGGATCGGCAACGTGGCGCAGCTTCCTTTTTCCATCAAGGTATTGCTCGAGAGCTTGCTGCGCACCGAAGACGGACATTCGGTATTGCGCGACGACGTGGTCGCCCTGGCGAACTGGGACCCGAATCAAGCCGAAGCGCGAGAGATCAGCTTCACCCCAGCACGCGTAATTCTCCAGGACTTTACCGGCGTGCCTTCGGTGGTCGACCTGGCGGCAATGCGGGAAGCGATCAGTAACTTAGGAGGAGACCCCGATCGCATTAATCCCTTGCAGCCGGCCGACCTCATTATCGATCATTCGGTGCAGGTGGACGTGTACGGCATGCCTGAAGCCTTTGCAATCAATGCCGAGCGCGAGTTTGCCCGCAACCAAGAACGCTATGCCTTTCTGCGCTGGGGACAGAAGGCTTTTGACAACTTTAGCATCGTGCCGCCGGATACCGGCATCGTCCACCAGGTTAACTTGGAATACCTGGGGCAAGTAGTCTTTGCCGATTCTCGCAGTGGGGATCTCATGGCGTACCCTGATTCACTGGTAGGAACCGACTCGCACACGACGATGATCAACGGCCTCGGCGTGCTCGGATGGGGCGTGGGCGGCATTGAAGCAGAGGCAGTAATGCTCGGTCAACCCATCTCTCTATTAGTGCCGGATGTGGTCGGCTTTCGCCTCAGCGGCCAGTTGCCCGAAGGCGCTACGGCCACCGACCTCGTGCTCACGGTAACACAGATGCTGCGGCAGCATGGCGTCGTGGGAAAGTTTGTGGAATTCTGCGGGCCGGGCATGGCGTCGCTCAGTTTGCCGGACCGTGCGACAATTTCGAACATGGCGCCGGAGTACGGGGCTACTGTGGGCATGTTTCCGGTGGATGATGAGACGCTCCGCTACTTGCGCCTTACCGGACGCGATGAAGACGTCGTTCAGCTTGTAGAGGCGTATTGCAAAGAACAGGGGATGTTCTACCGACCCTCCGACCCGGAGCCGGTATTCTCGGATATTCTTGATCTTGACTTGTCGTCGGTTGAGCCAAGCCTGGCCGGACCCAAGCGCCCCCAAGACCGCGTGCCGTTGCACGGCGTGCGGCAGAGCTTCCACGAGGCGTATCCTGAGAAGTTCGCGCAGACCAATGGCAATGGGGCCGCAGGTGGAAACGGCGCGGCGGCAACAGTTACGCAGGATGATGGTTCGATTGCAGTTGCGGATTCGGCCGCAAGAGTTGATGTCTCGTTGGATGGCGTGCCTGCCAGGATTGGTGAGGGCGCGGTGGTGATTGCGGCCATTACAAGCTGCACCAATACTTCCAACCCTGCTGTCATGATTGGCGCGGGCCTCTTGGCGAAGAATGCTGTTGCAGCCGGCATAGGACGCAAACCGTGGGTGAAGACGAGCCTGGCCCCCGGCTCGCGGGTTGTGATGGACTACTTGGAGAAACTCGACTTGGTGCCGCATCTGGAGGCGCTTGGCTTTCATCTCGTGGGTTACGGCTGTACCACGTGTATCGGTAACAGCGGGCCCTTGGCTACCCCGCTGGAAGAGACGATCAGCGATCACGAACTGGCAGTGGCGGCGGTGCTCAGCGGCAACCGCAATTTCGAAGGAAGAATTCACCCCTTGGTACGGGCCTCTTATCTCGCCTCGCCTCCCCTCGTGGTTGCGTACGCGCTGGCCGGTACGGTCAATACGGACTTGACGAGCGATCCCATTGGACGTGATGGCGCGGGACAGCCGGTATACTTGCGCGACATTTGGCCCAGCCAGCGCGAAATTGCCGATGCCATGGCGCGCGTGGTGGATGCCGAGATGTTCCGCACGCAATATGGCAAGGTGTTCGAAGGCATGTCGGAGTGGGAGACGCTGGCAGTGCCGGAAGGCACGCTATTTGAGTGGGACCCAGCGTCTACGTACATACGCCAGCCGCCGTTCTTTGCAGACATGGCGGCCGAGCCCGGCTCTCCGACCGACATTGTGGGCGCGCGGGTGCTGGCCGTGCTTGGCGACTCGGTAACGACCGACCACATCTCTCCCGCGGGCTCGATCGCGAAAGACGGCCCTGCGGGCAAGTACCTCATCGAACAAGGGGTGCAGCCGAGAGAGTTCAACTCCTATGGTTCGCGGCGGGGCAATCACGAAGTCATGATGCGCGGCACGTTCGCCAATGTCCGCTTGCGCAATCAACTTGTGTCGAGGGAAGGCGGCTGGACACTGCACCTGCCGAACGAAGAAGAGACGACCATCTACGACGCTGCCATGCAGTACGAGCGCGACGGTGTGCCCCTTCTCCTCCTTGCGGGTAAGGATTATGGGATGGGTTCCAGTCGTGACTGGGCCGCCAAAGGGCCGTTGCTCCTTGGTGTGCGCGCCGTTATCGCCGAAAGTTACGAGCGCATCCATCGCAGCAATCTCGTAGGCATGGGCGTCCTGCCGCTGCAGTACGAGGAAGGCGAGAGTGCAGTATCTTTGGGTCTCAACGGTAAGGAAGCGTTTTCTATCGAAGGCATTGCAGAAGGATTGTCGCCGCGCAAGACGATTACCGTCCGTGCTCGCAATGCAGATGGAAGTGAGAAGATCTTCACAGCGACGGCGTGCATCAACACGCCAATCGAGGTGGACTACTATCGCCACGGCGGGGTGTTGCAGTATGTGTTACGCAACTTGCTTTCTGGCGGCAGGGACGACTAAGAACTATAGGGGCTAAGAGTGTATTTGCAGAGCTCTCTTGTACGCCGCTATACGTTCGCTCTGAGCACTTCGACAAGCTCAGCACAGGCTTGTCGAAGGGCCGTTCACGGTTCGACGGGGACTTGGTGTCGTTGACGAAGTCAGCGCAGCCACTTCATCACGAACGGGTTTGGCAGATACTGCAATCAGCATATAGTGGATTGGGACATTTGGGCGGTAGCTGCGCTAGAGTATTGAATCTGCAACCGCTGCCGTAGAGTTACGTGAATAGCGCTTGTCTTTGGGGGCAGTAACAACCAATGCGTATTGCGATTCTAGAGATCAGCCACTGGCACGTACCGCTCTACTTGCCCGCATTCGATGCGCTTGGCATCACGCCGGTGGCGGTATCTGACGAGCAGCCGGGCTATGCGGAACGATTCGCCGGGCGGTACTCCGGCTGCAAGCCGTATACGGACTATGTGGAACTCCTGGAGAGAGAGAAGCCCGACTTCGTCTTTTCGTTTGGGCGCTATCGACTGCAGCCGGAGATCGCAACCCAACTAATCGAGCGGCATATTCCATTTGTCATTGAGAAACCGCTCGGCACCGACGCCAGTCAATTCGAACGGTTGATCGCACTTGCAAAACAGAATGACGTTTTTGTCGCCATACCGCTCACGAATCGCGCAGCCCCGTTTTCCCAAGCCGTAATGGAGTTACGCGCCAACGGACGCATGGGGCAGATTCAGCATGCGCATTTTCGCTATGCCGGCGGGCCGGTACAACGGTACGTGGACTCAGGCTGTCCGTGGATGCTAAATGCCGAAGAGTCCGGTGGAGGCGCGCTGCGCAACCTCGGCGTGCACTACGCCGACCTCTTCTCCTGGTTCACCGGTAGCCGAGAGGTGCGTATCGGCTCCGTTCAACTGCAGCGCATTACGCCGGGGATCCCGGTGGAGGAGTACGCCAACGTCACATTCTGCGGCGATGACAATGCTTTTGCTGCGGTTGAGGTAGCGTATACATACCCGGCGGATGCTGCTGACGTGGTATGGAACGTGAGCGACGGATCAACTTACGTAACTTATCGCGACGGCGCTACCTGTATCGTCACGGAACAGGGTGTCGAGGAGCGCGGCGGCCATTCTGTGCCGGGGCTCTACCAGGATTTCGTCAAGAATACGCTGCAAGCGTATCGGGAAGGACATGCCCCTCTGGCCACCCTTGAAGACATGCATCGCGCCATGGTGCTGGTGGATGCCTGCTATGCCCTGGCAGCAAAGTGATCCTCATTCGCGGCCTTGGTTCTTGGGCGAAATCTCCGCTAGTACCACTATTAGTTTACTGTCTGACCAGGATTGCTTTACAGGAGCATATGCAAGGGTGTATTCGCTGAACGCTCACGGGCGGGTGTGACTGCTTACACAGCAGGCGCTCTCTTACATGGAGAGTCTTGCGCGACGTTGGAAGGAACGTACCCTATGAAAGCTCGAACAATTTTGATCGGGAGTGCGACTGCCCGGACAGGGGAGGCGGTAATCTCGGCATTTCTCGACGCCGGTTACCAAGTGGCGACGACGGCGCGCAATCGCGACCGCCTGCAGGCTACGCTAAGTCGCATTCCACATGGGGATACGGTGCTTGGAATAGAAGCGGACCTAGCGAAGTCGGATCAAGCAATGAACGCGGTAGAGCAGACGTGCGCAGCGTTTGGACATTTGGATGCGGCGACGCTCCTTTCGGGCAGCTTCGATCAGCGTGCAGTAGCGGAAACGAATCTGGCAGAACTCCAACATCAGATCGAGGCGAACCTCTACACGAGCTACAATCTCGTGCGCTCGGTGCTGCCGGTGATGCTGGCGCAGGGGCATGGGCACATTATCACCGTCGCCGGAGGCAGCGCCTTTGATCCGGCACCGGGACGTGCGCTCTTTGGCGCGAGTAAGGCTGCGGTGGTCACGTTCACAAAAGGCGTGGCCCGCGACTACAAGCAGCGCGGCATTGTGCCCACGTGCCTCGTGGCGGGCACGATCGCAACCGCGGAGGCGGAGCAGTACCTCGACGCTGAAGACTTGCGTAACGCCGTGAGCCTCAGTGAGTTTGCCAACGCTTTGGTATTTCTTGCTTCACCGGAAGCCACCGGCTTCGCGGGAAGCATTCTGGAACTCTACGCGCGCGAGGTAGACTAGGTCGCATATGCGATCGCAATTGCCGGGACGCGCTTACGGTTGGTACTATAGAAGCGTAGAAGCACCACACAGATCGGAGCCAGGAGACAAGAATATGGCTATTGTCGGCGAAGACATAATTCGAGAAGGCCTGAAGGAAGTCATCGATCCTGAACTGGGCGTCAATATCGTTGACTTGGGCCTAATCTACGAGATCAACACTACTGACGACGACAACAACGTTGCGATCAAGATGACGCTCACGTTCCCCGGTTGCCCAGCGGGACCGTACATCATTGCGCAGGTCAATCAGGTAGTCGAAGACCTTGAGGGCGTGGAGGAAGTGGACGTGGAAATCGTCTGGGACCCCGCGTGGTCGCCGGAGATGATGTCCGAGGAGATCCGCATGGAGTATGGGTACATGTAAGTTCTTGGCTCCTGCTTTGGCAATGCGATTATTGTTTGCCGCTGGATGAGTACTTTGGTATTCATCTGGCGGCTGTTTGTGTGTGGAATAATCGCTGTGGGGGCAGGCCATTTCGAGAGTAGTACCCGACTCTATTCACGAACAAATCTTCGCAACGTCCAGAAATCCCGATGCCGAACAGGCGCAGGTTACTAACCTGCGCTAGCAGGAATGTCGGACTATCGTGCAGGATGAGTTGACCGCGTGCGGCGAGGTTAGCGAGTGCTGGAGGGCTGTAAGCCAAAGCGGTGCAAGTTACGGCGCAAGTCTCGCATTGCAAACTTGCCGCGGCGGGTAAAATGCTCGGCCACTGATTCGTACTTCGGTGAGCGATTTGCAATAGTGCGCTAACCATTCAGCGGCGGCCGCCAACGTATTTCGATGGAAGTGATTCGTGTATGGCTGACGACGTCGGTCTCGTACTCTTTGCCGGTAAGGAAGGCGCCACCGCACTTGAGCAATTAGTCTATGGTAGTCACCTTGCTATTGCCCAAGATCTTATTACCAAGGCTCAGGCAGCGGGGGGATTTGCGCCGATCATCCTTGCAACATCGCGAGCAGAAGCTTGCAATGGCATTGCGACTGACGTCATCATCGAGCCAACCGCACCGGCGGATCGCTTTCACTTTGGCAACACTCTAGCGGGAATCGTCGCACGGCACCGCATTTCACGGGTACTTTACATCGGCGGAGGCAGCGGCCCGCTGCTCTCCGTTGCCGAATTGGCGGCCCTGCGGGACGCGGTTGCTTTTCTAGATCATGGTTTGATTGCAAACAACTTCTTCTCGGCGGACTTCATTGGGTTTCATCCTGCCAGCGTCCTTACTGCTGTCGATCTACCGCGCAAGCGTGACAACGGCCTTGCGCGTCAATTGGTTCAGGAAGCAAGTCTGCTACATGAACCGCTGGAACCCACCATTGCCGCAATGTTCGACATCGACACCCCCACCGATCTTGCCATGCTCGCGCTCCATCCCCTCTGCGGGCCGGTGACACGCGCCTATGTTTTGCAAGATGCGGTAAATAGGCCATTGACCTCTCTAAACTCGCGTCTGCGCGACGCGATGCCAACTCTTGTGCGGCCGCATGAAGAGGTCGTCTTAGCCGGGCGCGTCAGCGCGCAGCTTTGGCCGCTGCTCAGGCGGGATATGGCGTGCCGCATCCGCGTGTTTTCCGAAGAACGGGGCATGAGCACGAGCACGCGGCCGGTACGTTCATTGCTGGGCTTTTACTTGGAAGAGGTAGGGCCGGAGGCTTTCTTTGCTGCATTTTCTCAGATGGGGAATGCGCTCTTTCTCGACTCGCGAGTGCTGTTTGCGCACAGCGGAAGCACGGTCGACGGACAAGATCGGTTTGCCGCCGACATGGGATTGGTTAGCGATATCAGTGATGAATCGACACGGGCCCTTGCGAGCGCCGCGTGGGACGCCGGCTTTCCGGTGGTGTTGGGCGGCAATGCGGCGGTAAGCGGCGGCCTATGGGCGCTGGTGGATGCGGCGTGGCGATTGCATGACGAGGGCGCGTTGCTTTGAGAGATCGTTTTCGGCATCTTCTCTCCTTGGCGTCCGTCAATTACGTTATGATGGGGTCGTGGTTTTCGGGAGGAGGCATGCCGGCGCGGAGTATAGAGGATGCCAGCCGATGGCGAGCAAGTATCGCCCGCAGGGCACCGTGGATACAGCCCGATTGAAAGACGAGCTTAGGGCCGCGGTGGCCGCCCGCCGCGAATTGGGTGAGCAATATGACGATGAGATTGCGGAGGCGCTTGTGGAGCGCATCGATTCCCACATTAACGCACGCGTAGAGGCCGCAATGAGCCAGGCACGCACGCAAGCGAAGTCGGATGCGGAAGCCTTTCTCAAAGTGGCGATGCCCGTGTTAGGCTTTGGCGTTCCACTGGTAATCGTCGGCGCGATCGTGGCTGGTGCGAACGGATTTTACGCCGTGTTGGGCATGGTCTTCCTCATCAACGTCCTCTGGTTGTGGCGCTCGCGATGATCACAGCATGCCACACGTCCGCTGACAGGGATAGTAAACTCTCACTGGCTGACGTTCGTGTTACTTCATGCAGGAGGGTATGAAAGCGCCAGATTCAAAACTAGTAGGGCTAGCGCCGCGTTAGAGTGCTATCAGGTCTGGCGTTCTTGCAACCATAGTTGGTACAGAATCCCCGCTCCGACCACTAGCAATACAACGCCTGAGAGAGTGAACCACCACGGCTGGTGCACCTGCACCCCTTCTTCCCAAGCATTGAAGCCTTGAATCTCCACGCTTAACACGTCAGCCGTAATGACGACCATGCCGTTGTTCAACGCGTGGCCGAGGATCGCCGGAAGAATAGATTTCGTCTGTAACGTCCACCACCCAAAAGTAAGCCCCAGGAAGAAAGCGCCTACGAATTGCCAGGGGTTCATATGAATGGCGCCAAATAGGAAGGCGGTAACAAAGACTGCCCACCACGCACCGTAGTTGCGCGCGAAGCCATGGAGCAGGATGCCGCGGAAGAGCGGTTCTTCGGTGAGTGGCGCGACAACGACGAGCAGTATGAGAGTGCCAAGCGCAACGCCCTCGCTGAGACCAAGCTCGCCAAGCATCTCCATGAACCAGTCCGGTACAGGGAGGAAGCGTTGGAGAATGTTATCGAGTTCCGATACGACGATGATCAGTCCAAGCATCATTATTATCATCGGCAGGACCAGAATGGGAGAAAACCCCCGCAGATAGAAGAGTTGCCTGGCCGAAACGCGAGACCATGCCGTGCCCAAAATGACGACCGCGCCAAACGTGGACACATTTACGATTGCGAGCACCGTAGTCAAATCTTGAATTGGAATTGACTGAAGGGAAAGATAGGCGCCTACAACTACCGTTACGCCCAATTGCAGAACGAGAAGCAGAACAAGCAAGAGCAGCGCTTGCCATACCGTGGGGAAGGCGCGGGTCTTGGGTTGGCTGTTCCCAGGGGTTGATTCTGACATTGCCTAGTGAAAAGACGCTTCCATTTGATTGGTCTCTGGCGGACAGGCAGGTCGCACCATTTGAGCCTTGCAATTCCCCGTTGCACCTGGCGGATTAACTTATGGCTAACCGGCACGGCGTATGTGCTTCACGACAGAAGCACTCACGTCGGCTCAAGTATAGCATTGGCGGTCACGGCAAGGCTGTGTGGCAGGAGCACGTTACGAATTGTCCACAGTGCCTTAGACGCCCAGATGCCGAGTTGTCTGTGCGGTACGAAGCGTTACGGTTAGGGAGGCGAGCAGAGCACGATCAGTTGCAAGGAGGCAGACCGGAAACGCTCGCGCCTCCGGCGTGTAGACGCTACAATAGTGTGTGTGTGGTTTGATTCTTGAGAGGAAGAGGCTTCCTGGCACAGAAGTAAACCAAAGCGCATCGGACGCGGATGGTTCTACGCCGGGAACACGACATCAGAGTGAAGGTAGCAGAAGGATATTGAAGACTGTGGGCGTATCGATGAAGATGTCAATTGAAGAACTTGAAGAACAAGCAAGAATACTACGCCGCGACATTATCACCTGCACGACAATTGCGGGGTCGGGGCATCCGTCAAGCTCGCTCTCCGGCGTAGAAATCATGGCTGCATTGTATTTCGGCGGCATCATGCAATATGATCCCGCAAACCCGCAATGGCATGATCGAGATCGCTTGATTATGAGTAAAGGTCACGCGAGCCCGTTGCTCTACGTTGTCTTGGCGCATGCCGGGTATTTCTCAACGGACCTGCTGAAGACCCTGAGGCAGATTGGAAGCCCGCTCGAGGGGCATCCCAACATGACCCGCTTGCCCGGAGTAGAAGCCAGTACCGGGTCTCTGGGTCAGGGACTTTCGCTTGGCTTGGGACATGCCTTCGCCGCTCGAATTGAGAAAAGAGATTACCACGTATTCGTAATATTAGGTGACGGAGAGCAGGACGAAGGACAAATTTGGGAAGCTGCCATGACAGCAGCTCACTATAAGCTCGACAACGTGACCGCAATTGTCGACCACAACAAAGCCCAGCAGACGGGCTGGGTGAGGGACGTGCTGGACTACTCACCGCTGTCGGAAAAGTGGCGGGCCTTTCAATGGGACGTGCAGGAGATTGATGGACACGACACAACCTCCGTGGTAGAAGCATTGCAGCGAGCCAAGTCTACCGAAGGACGCCCTTCATGCATTGTTGCCCACACGGTTAAGGGCAAGGGCGTCTCTTTTGTTGAAGCGGACTATTCATATCACGGCAAATCGCTTACCAAGGAAGAAGAGCATCGTGCCTTGGAGGAACTCGGATGGCAGTAGAACTCAAGATGGGAAAGGCGACCCGCGATGCGTTTGGCGCCGCGCTGCGTGAGGCCGGGAGGACCAATCCTGACATTGTCGTCGTTGACGGCGATGTCAATAATTCAACACGTACCGAGTGGTTCGCGCAGGAGTTTCCTGAGCGCTTCATCAACGTCGGCATCGCCGAATCGAACTTGGTAGGTATCGGTGCCGGTTTGGCGGCTTGTGGTAAATTGCCGGTGATTGCCAGCTTCGCCTGCTTTATTATGTGCAACGCCTACGACCAGTTGCGCATGTCGGTTGCCTTCCCGAATCTCAATGTTAAGGTGGTCGGCAGCCACGCAGGTATTAGTATCGGCGAAGACGGCCCGTCGCAAATGGCTATCGAAGATATTGCTCTGGCGTTGGGCTTGCCGACGTTTACCGTGATCGTACCCGCCGATGAACCCTCCACCCATAAGGCGGTGGCGGCCATGTTGAGTGCTGAAGGCCCCGCCTACATGCGCGTGGGCCGGCCCGACGTGCCGGTGGTTTACGGAGACGATCCTGATTTTGCTCTGGGCAAGGCGAATGAACTGCGCAGCGGCGACGACATCACACTCATAGGCAACGGCATCATGGTTGTTGCTGCGTTGGAAGCAGCGCAAGCGTTGGCCGCAGAGGGTGTCCAGGCCCGCGTGCTCGACATGCACACGGTGCGACCGCTGGACGTGGCAGCCGTGACGAAAGCAGCACGCGAAACAGGCAAGATCGTAGTTGCTGAGGAACATCTGGTTCAGTGCGGGCTTGGTAGCGTGGTGGCAATGGCGGTTGCCGAGCATGCCCCGTGCGCTATGGCATTCGTCGGAGTTGAGAACACCTACGCTGAGTCCGGGGATGCGGCAGCGCTCCTTCAGAAGTACGGCTTGACCGCTCAGCACATTGTAGCGAAGGCCCGGTCCTTGCTATAAGGCCGTCTTGCGCCGGATTCCTCCGTTCGCTTGAAATGTGCGACCATTCCAGGCATCATATATATAGCTCTCTGATTCGTCAGTCCCACAGAGCGTCTGTTTAGTTGCGCTGTATCCACCTTCACTTGCCCTGGTCTCAGCGTGGCTTAGGTTGGTAGATCAATCTTACAAAGTCAGACCCGAGAGACGTATTGTCTGTGCACTCTTCGGGCCGTGGCGAAGGTAGCGTGCGAGTAGAGGAGTGTCGCCAGTGAAAACGATCCTCAAGAGCTTTCGGGTCATCCTTCTGTTGCTGGGACTTACGGTTGTTGTGACCGCATGCGTCCCTTTTGTGGGGAACGGCCCCGATGAAGAGACGCCCACTCCCGATGTCATCCCAACAGTGATCCCAATTAACCGTCCGACACCGCCGGTCTCCACCTCACCTGTACCGACGCTCGTGCCACTGCCGACGCGGGCTCCACAGGCCGCGACCGCCCTGCCTTCATGCACACCACGTACCGATTGGCCGGAATACACCGTACAATCCGGAGACACGCTCTATAGCATCGCCCAACGCAGTGATTCTACGCAGGCTATTCTCCAGGCAGCGAACTGCCTCTCTGATCCGAATAAGATATTTGAAGGGCAGTCACTGCGCGTACCGAAGGAACCCGCACCGCGTTCATCCACCCCTACCGCCGCTCCTGCCGCGACCCAGCCGCCGTTCTTCCCGTCACCTACGTCAGCAACTGGGGAAGTGACCTTTACTTTCATTGCCGCTGAAGGGACTGCAACGGAGGATAGCCAAGGCGCGTATCGGGCCGCACAAGATCCGGTCCGCTTGAGCATTTCAGTTACAAATGCATTGAGGTTTGATGTTGTCCGTGCGGATGGAAGGATTCTGGACAGCGCCCAGGCCGCATCCGGTGTTGCGAACGTGGGTGGTACATTCACGTTGCGCAAAATTGACATTTTGGAAGGAAGTAATAATCTAATTTTCACGGTGAAAGCTCTCACGCCGAACGGTGCTACCGTCGTGAGCGCCCCTATACGGATTTATTGGCCTTAAGGGACAAGCAAGCTTTAGTGGCATTGCCTCCGCACTTCGCACTGAGCGAAAGATCCTGAAGGCGATCGGCTGAAATGCTGACGAGCGCCATAGACAGCGCGCTTTCAGCGATTTAGGCGCAAGTTACCGCCCCAGACAGAATGCCTGTCTGGGGTGGTTTATTGCTTCGTATCTTCATGCTTGCCCGAACGGCACGAACGAGATTTGTCGAGAGCACCGCATGGGAATTCTGTGTGCTTTAGATCCTGGATAGCCCGACGCACGAAAGTCACCGAGACAAGGGATGTGCACGCTCGGCGAGGGGAATGCTGACGCGCTGTCCGTTTAGGTGCGAAGAGTAGATCGCCATCACCATTTCCAGGTTGAAGCGGCCCGCCTCACCGCTGCACGGGTGCTCGCTGCCGGTCTCGATAGATGCGATCAATTCACGCAGGATGGGTGTGATGCTCTCCTTGCCGAGCATGGGATCCAACTCCTCCGGCACATCAACACGTTGCCACTGCGGGTCATCCTGCAAGTCAGCGGGATAGAAGGCGGGCACGGGCAATTGAAAAAGATCGCCGTCGCCGCGCCGCGTGCCGGTGCCGCGCAAGGATAGTTGGCCCTTTGTGCCGAGCGCGTCAACGCTGTAGAGCAGCCGGTTCGTCTTCTCATAGCCGAGGAACTGGCATTCCCCCACCGGCGCTCGCGTCATGCCAAACAACGCGTAGGCCCGCTCACCAAGCACCAGGCCGGAGGCGCGGTCTGTGGGGCTCATTTCCTGAGAATCCATGATGTGAGCGGTGGTGGCAGACTCTCCTTTCCAGGTGAGGTGCGCGAAGCACCACTGCGGCGCGCCGCCGATAAACTGCATGCGGTCGAAGACGTGGGTGCCCATCTCCATGAGCTCGTTACCGGCTTTGCGCCCGCTCTTGTTATTGCCGCGCACCAGGATGACCTCACCTATGTCCCCATTCTCGATCATGGACCGCATGCGTTTCAGGGACGGGCGTACGGTGGCTTGATGGTTGATGGCGAGCTTTACCCCGGCCTTGTCGCATGCCTCCACCATCTGATCGGCTTCGGCAAGGTCGAGGGCCATGGGCTTCTCGCAAAGCACGTGCACGCCATGCTCTGCCGCTGCTACCGTAGCGGCGCAGTGCTGGGGTCCCTGGGTAGCGATGGCGACAATGTCCAGCTTCTCCGCTGCGAACATGGCATGGTAGTCGGTGTAGCGATTCTCCACGTCGAACGCGTCGCCAACTGCATGCAGACGGCCCTCGTCTATGTCACAGACGGCAACGACGTCTATCTCAGCAACTTCGTGAAGTGCGGGGAGGTGCGACTTGCTCATACCCCCGCAGCCGATCAGTGCCGCCCGATATCGTTTCATCTTGCTTTTCCTCATGTTTCAGCAGGCCATTGCGGTAATTTCAACGGTCCCTCTAGTCAATGCGTTGGGTCTGGCCGGTTTCCGCAGCGCGGTAGATGGCGTGGACGGCCTTCAGCACGTGAAGGGCCTCCGCCGTGGTAACCGGGTGTGATTCCAGCCCTAATGCGCCGCGCACGGCTGCCCTAACCAGGCCGTAATATGTGGGTTTCGCGTCATCTGTTGGGGCATCGTAGCGGATCGTGCGGTAGGGCGCGGAGCGCTCGGCGGGATGCGTGCTGTACCACTCCAGGCTCTCCCAGTCGTTGGGACGTCCCCGCAGCCAGCCTTCGGATCCCCAGAGATGAAGGTGCGACTGTTTGTTGCGGTCCAGATAGTACGCTGAGGTAAGTGTGCCGACCATGCCGTCTTCAAAGCGCAGGGCCGCCACGGCCGCGTCCTCCGTATCGATTGGAGCGCCGCCGACGACTGCGGTAAGGCCCGCTACTTCGACAATGCGCTGTCCAGTGAGATAGTGCAGCAGATCGACATAATGAATGCCCAGCCACATGAGATGTCCGCCGCCGGCGTAGGCTTTCTGCGAAAACCAGGATGCTTGCCATTCGGCTTGCTGCACGCGCGTCTGGTCGGCTATGAAATAGGTGTCAACGCCATAAAGCTTTCCGATGGTGCCGTTGGCGACGAGGCTTCTCGCATCTTTTAGGATGGGAAAGCCCCGCGCGGCGAAGGCCAGGCCGAGGTTGCGCTGCTGCTCGTCGGCTAGAGAGGCCAATTCAGCGAATTCTTCCCACTGTAAACAGGCGGGTTTCTCGGCGAGCACATGGCTGCCGTGGCGCAAACAGGCGGCGATGGCTTGCGGCGCAGTGCGCGGCTCCAAACTGACGATGGTGAGGTCCGGTTGGAATGCGGCAAACAGCGACTCCGCATCAGGATACGTGCCTACGAGCCGTGTGCCAAGGTGCGCCTGCGCATGAGCCTCAATGTCATCGGCGCCTTCCGTCACCAACGCCACCTCCGCCACCTCGGGAAGCGCTGCGAGGATTTCCAAAAAGCCGCTCACGTGCATTGTGCCCGTCGGAGACGTGATGACGGCAACCTGTGCTAGCTCGCCCATTGGTCACTCCTTTGTGCTGTTCTGTCCGAGATAGAGATCGCGGCCCTTGACCAGCGCAGCCATCTTCTGATCGGCTACGATGCGGGAGAGCATCCAAAAGCCGCAGTCGGGATGCACCCACTTGATGCGTTCTGCGCCTAATACCGTAACGGCGCGCTCAATGCGGCGTGCGATGAGGTCCGGCGATTCAACGGCGTTGTCCTTGATATCAACGACGCCGATTCCCAGGGCGATATCGGGTCTGAGATCCTGAAACACAGGTAGCTCCGCGTCGCCCGGACGCGCAAACTCCAGCAGGAGGTGATCGCACTCCAGCCGGTTGAAAAAGGGGAGGAGGTCTTTGAACAGCCCCTGCTGTACGGTCTGCCCGCCGTAATTGCCAAAGCAGAGATGCACGCCCTTCTGCCCGTTGAACCCAGCGAACACGCGGTTGAGAACGTCAGCCGCCCACTCGCCGTCATGCGGCGAACCGACCAGATTGGCCTCATCTATTTGCAAGACTGTTGCATTGAGGTCGGCCACCTGTTCACTGTAGACGTCGGCAATGGCGAAAGCGAGCTTTCGAATGTCGCGATAGTGGAGGTCCAGCAAGGACTTGGCGAGCATGTAGGAGCTCGTCACAGTAAACTTTAGGGGTCTTGTGGTGAGGTTGCTACTGGCTGCGGCGTTTGGCAGGTCGAGCGTCCCTTCGCCAATGGCGTCTCTTACGACTCCCGCCGGCTGCTTGCGAAATTGCATGCCCGCTTGCTGACGAAAGGCGGCAGCTTCGGCGCGACTGAATGTCGAGTCTACTCCCCCTAAGGGAGAGACAAAGTACTCGATCATGCCCTGGGTTTCCGGATGGTTTACGTCGAACCGCGAGAGTTCGCCATCCGTCACCACGTCAATCCCGGCAAGCTCCTGAGTCTTGTAGACGGTGAGTATGGCGTCGCGCAGAGCCGGCCCGCTGGGCATTGCGAGCAGCCATGCCGGCGCGGGGTAACTGCCGACCACGGTGGTCAGGATGGGCGGAGTTGCATGTTCCCGCGGGGGGTTAGGCGCCGGCTCGGTTGAGGCTGCGGTCACTTAAAATCATCCTCTTTGACACTGTCGGAAAGTGCGAATGCACGTCGAATATGCTCTTGCATTCGTGAGACTACGGCAACAATAGCCTCACTGTAGCCGCAATTGCGCGGAGACACAAGCAGCGCGACCCAGGCTTGCATTGGGTTTCATTGAGGCACTTGGGATAGGCTGCGTGGCACTTGGGAATGGCTGCGCGCTTTAGAACAACGGCAACTCGTGGCAAACTTTCCCGTTCGTACTGAGCCTGTCGAAGTGTGAACGGGTAACAGAAAGGTCGGTCTGCTCTGACTATGCCGGGAGTGTTTCTTTGCTGAGACGTGTGACAGGGACAAAGTGCTCAAGCCATGCTTACTTGGGTGCGGCTCGCCGGAACGGGCGTCCGATCCAATCGAGCAGCTTGCGCACCGGTTTGGCAACGACCTTCCCACGCATTGCTTTGTTAACGCTCGCGAGGTTTAGTTCGTCACCGTAATAGCGGACAGTAAACGTGTCGTCTTTTGCATCGAAGCTGATGTCCTGGACGCCCGGGAGTGACGCAAAGCCCTCTTGCGTACGCCGCACGCAGATACGCGTGCACGCGAGGCCGGCGACGTGAATGTCCATTTCCCTTGTGGGCGCAGGCTGCAAACCTGTGCTACCGGAGTTGGCGCTCACCGCTTCATCGCGTCGTCGAGTGACGTGGGGATCGACGAAGAAGTTTAGCCACCGTGGCATACTAGACCCCTCATGGATAGCTGGCGTGAGTCCCCGCCTTACTCCGTCTTCAGCCAGTGGTCGAGAAACGCCACCGCCTGGATATCAGTGATCTCGTCCTCGGGCTCCGTCTCGTGGCCAAACTCGTGGATGCGGATGCCGCACTTATCAGGTATGCGAAGGTTTTCATAAATGGCTTCAACCAACTCGAACTCCTGAATCGCATTCGGCCACCACACTGCGCCGTCATGCTTACCGTCTTCGACAAAGAAGGCGCGGGGGCAGATGAGCGAGGCAATGTCGGCATCACCGAATTCCTTAAACAGGTTTGGCACGAATTGGAATTCGGAAGAGGTTTCGATGAAGGCACCGACATTGATTATTTCCGGCTGCAGCATTTTGCTGAAGCGCTCGTTAAACCAGGCAGAGGACACCACCGCCTGCAACCGCTGCTCTAGGGCGCCCATCCAAAGGGCCGCTCTGCCGCCGCGCGAAAGGCCGTAGAGGCCGATTCTACTGTTGTCTACTTCCGGAAGCATCTCTAGGTAGTCCACGGCACGGGAGAGTGAGAAATACTCAAGCGCCTGGATGCTCTGGCCGATGAGGATAGCTTTGCGATGAATCTGATTCTGCGCACGCCCTTGCTCCTGGTTGCGTAGCGAGGGAACATTGGGCACATTGAAACGGTCTTCGCCGTAGCCGCCAATCATGCGCGGGGCAATCACGACGTAGCCGTGTTTGGCGAGGCGCACGCCAATCTCGTGGTAGGCGGCGCTATGCTCCGGCTCGGTAAAGCCACAGATTTGCTCCGGCGTGTGGTTGACGCCGTGCTGCGCGAGGACTGCCGGAAACGGCCCTTCGCCATGGGGCCGAATGAGAATGGCGTCAACCCGCACGTCATCGAAAGATGTGTAGAAAACTCGCGAAGCCGTATAGGTATCGGTGGCGGCGATCTGTTCGATACTTGGCTCCAAGGGCCCGCGCTCCCAAGGCCAGCCGCCAATCATGGCGAGCAGGCGGTCGCGGTTCGGCGCGACCGAGCGGGAGTACGCCTCCTGACTTGAGTAGTCCCGTTGCCAGCGCCCAGCACGCTCGTCGTAGCGCTGACGGCACTGACGCATGAGCCAAGCATCGTACGCTTCAAAGAGCTGCTGCCGCAGCGGGTCAACGTCGGCTCCTGAGAGATTGGGATCTTCGCCTGTCACGTGGCACCTTTCGTTGTAGTGCAGAAGGAGGAGGCCCCACGACCTCCTCCTTCTCTTAGCACTTGCCCGTTGATTGGATTGCGCTACCGCGATTGGCCGTGCTCCGCGAGGAAGTCGTCCAGAATTGTCTGAATCTGGTCGTTGGCTTCCTTGAGCGCTTCGGGGATCGTGCGGTTGCCCGCCATCACGTCCGGGATAAAGCCGTTGACGAACGAAAGCACCTGTGGCGCGCCCGGCAAGGGGATGACGAACTTGCGGTGCTGCATCATATTGGCTGAGAAGCGCACGAAGTCGTCGCCCTGGTGGTACTCCTCGGAGTCCGCTACGTCGGAGCGGATGGGCAGGCGGTCGAAGTGCTGCGCCCAGCGAATGTTCACGCCCCGGCTGCCGAAGTGCTCCAGGAACTTCCACGCCTTGTCCGGCTGGGCCGAGTCCACGGTCAGGTACCAGGTGTGACAGCCGCCGTAGCCGGCCTGGCGTCCGCCTTCAGGGACCGGATAGGGGCCATAGCTGAACTCGAAGTCCGGCTGATTTGGCAGTATTTGCCCGGCGCGCTCGGAATTGGTGAGGTGCATATTGCCGACCACACCTTGGAAGAACGGCTGGAAGTAGGCAGGATAGCGCGCCGCCTCGCCCCAGAACTCCAACACCTGGTTGTAACCGCCCTGGGCATCGAAGATGTTGCGCTTCTGCCAATTTAGGGCTTCTTCAGCCACGGGCGTGTTGAGGGTCACGAGACCCTCCGGCGAGGTGACTTCGCCGCCCAACTGCCACATGGGCACCATCCAGAGGTGGTTGCCGCCGGTACCGCGCAACGGATCGAAGCCCAGCCGCTCGATCTTGTCACCGCTGACCTTATAGATAGTGGAAATCACGTCTTCAAGGTCATTCCAGCTTGCCGGTGGGCTTTCCGGGTCAAGCCCAACGTCGAGATAGGCCTTATTGCCCGTGTAGAGAAAGCGGATGTCCGGGCCGAAGGGCATGCCCTGCACCACACTCTTCCACTCCAGGTCGCCGCGCAGAGACTCCCAAATCTCCTCTTTCCTGATGACGTTGGAGGTTGCCATGTAGGAGTCGAGGCCGACCGGTACATTTAGCACGGCGAGAGTCTGCGCCTGCCACGAGCCGGCCTGGCCGATGTCGAGCCCAAAACCGGCAGCGACGGAGGTAACCATCTTGTCCATGCGGTTGCCGGATTCAACGGTAGAGTTGACCGCGAGGCCGGGGTTGGCTTCCTCGAGTTCCTGTACTACCTCCAAGCCGATACCCTGGCTAAGGTCCCAGCGCGAGGTCGTGAAGACTCGGAGTTCATAGGTCTCCGGAGCGGCGGGCTTCTCTTCAGCCTTTGGCTCCATCTTTTCTTCGGCCTTGGGCGCTTCATCGGTCATGGGTGCTGCTTGACCGCAGGCTGCAAGCAACGCAATCCCGGCGCCGGAACCAAGCCCGAGAAGCATCTCTCGTCGTGTCATTGCAATGACCTCCTTCAAAGCACGCTGCAATTCATGGCTAGCAGGCTACCATCAGGCTATTTCACTGTCAAGGAGCGTTAGTCTAGCAACCAGCGGCAGGGGGAACAGGAGCTAGCAAGAAGAATTAGGCATGAAGTGAAGTCCCCGCAAAGCACTCTTGCGGGGGACTGCGAAAGCACGAGCACTGTCTTCTGCAACGGCGAGCCATGTCAGTTGGACTGCCATCACGTCGTGCCATGATCCGGCCTGGGCGACCCGATCCGCTCCGCAACGTGCTTCTCATCCGTCTACGCTGCGCCGTGCTCCCTCAGGAAGTCGTCGAGCACCGTTTGCATGCCAACCTGTGCTTCCTTTAGCGCTTCCTGTGCGGTAATGGCGCCGGTGAGCACATCGGGGATGAACCTATTGTTAAGCGGCAGGATGCCGGGGGCGCCCGGCGCATAGAGAATGAAGCGGTGGCCGTCCATTAGTTGGCCCTGGAATTGTACGAACTCATCGTCTTGGTAGTATTCAGGATCAGCGGCGACGTCGGGGCGAATTGGCAGGCGATCGAAGTGCCGAGACCAGCGAATGTTCACGTCGCGAGCGCCGAAATGCTCCAGGAACTTCCATGCCCTATCCGGATTCGGTGAAGCCACGGTGAGAAACCACGTGTGGCAGCCGCCGTACGTGCGAAAGTCACCTGTGGTCGGTCGTGGGAACGGCGCCCAGTTGAATTCCACGTCAGGGTAGTTGGGTCTGATTATCGTGTTCCGCTCGGACCCGGTAATGAACTGGTTGGCGACGCGACCGTCAGCCCACAACTGGTGATATTTCGGGTACCTGCCCAGTTCTCCCCAGAAGGCATCGCGCGCGGCAAAACCGTCCTGCATGTCATAGACTTTTTTCAGCCACGTAAGGGCTTCGAGGGATTGGGGCGTGTCAATCGTGATGGTGCGGCCATCCTCTGCAGTGGTCTCGCCGCCAAGCTGCCACATGGGTACCAACCAGAGGTGAGTGCCGCCAGTGCCGCGGAGGACGTCGATTCCCATTACATCGATCTGGTCGCCGCTCTTGCGAAACGTCGCCTTTACGACTTCCTCGAGGTCATCCCACGTTTCAGGCAAGACCTCGGGGTCGAGGCCGCTCTGAACATAGACTTGGTCATTGCTATAGAGGAAACGTACGTCTGGGCCAAAGGGCATACCATACGTTTCGCCTTCCCAGGTAAGCGCGCGCAAGAGAGCAGGCCAGATTTCTTCGCGCTTGATGACTTCCGAGGTCCGCATGAATTGATCGATGGGTTGCACCGCTCCCAGTACGGCAAGGGTTTGTGCCTGCCAGAACCCCGACTGGCCCACGTCGAGTGGAAAGCCGCCGGACACGGCTGTGACCATCTTGTCCATACGATTGCCGGTCTCAGTGGTCGCGTTCACAGTGATGCCGGGATTGAGCGCCTCAATCTCTTTCACCACGTCAAGTCCGATGCTTTCGTCAAGGCGCCACGTCGAGGTGGTGAATACTCTGATCTCGTAGGGTTCAACAGCAGGAGCTTGCTCTTCTGCAGCCTTGGGCTCCATCTCTTCCGCAGGCTTCTCCGCTTCTCCAGTCATGGGAGTCGCCTGACCGCACGCGGCTAATAGCGCCAGCCCTGCACCGCTTCCTATCCCAAGCAACAGTTTTCGCCGTGTCATGTGACTGCTCCTTTGTGAACGCGGCAACTAATGGATGCAGATTAGCACCGTTATTCCTCATTGTCAAGGAGAAAACGTAAGTGCGCGTCAGCATCCTATGCCATTGCGCGCTGACCGGTGATTGCCCGCGAAATCTGATTTGAGGTGGCAAGAGTTGCCCAGCGCGTACCCACCAGTGGCGTGATCATGGCCTGATCTACGGCGGAGGCATGCAGAATGGCGTCACTCGGCCAGTAGTTGGTGAAGCCGAATTCGCGGCTCTGGATGAGGCTATAGAAGACGCACGCGCCGCCGTACTGTCCGGTAAGGACAACGTTTTTGATGCCTGCATTGTTCAATATGTAGTCGAGGCCCGTGCCGGTGAATGCAGAACTGGTGAGTTTTCGAACAATAATCTCCTCACGCTGTGGAGCAAGCTCGTCTATGACTGACATGGCGTGCGAATCGAAGTAGTCATAGTCGCGGCCTCGCTGGTAGGGTACGGCTTCGCGGGCTTCCGCGGTCCACTTGGCATTTACGACGTGGACCACGAGCCCGCCGGAAGCGCGAAAGGCATCGAGGATCGCGCGCAGGTTTGGGATAACGGTCTGCAATTCGGCCGTAAACCAGCGCTCGCTCTCTTTGTTGCCACTTCCCAGCCAGGTCGGATCACAAAAGCGCCGCATCATGTCAACGATAATGAGCGCGGTCTTTTCCGGCGGCAGCACCGCGTCGTCAGCGAGATCATTCGTTTTGAATTGCGCGGTATCGATGAGCATTGGATGGTTCCTTTCGTGGCGTTTGACAGTTACTTCCAGCGGAGCGGGGGACAAGCCCCCGCGCTACAAATCTAGGCATTCATTTTCCCCGGTAGCGCAGGTTTGTAACCTGCGTCTGAACCGCACTGGCACTGAATAGCAATCTGGGGCCGGTTGTCGAGAGAGCTATCACAGAGTTTTCGTCTCCGTCGATTAGAACGTAGGCGTATGCCATGAACAGTGCTGACACTGAATGGTAATTGCATATTTTACATATACCAGCCGCCGTTCACGCTTAGGACCTCGCCGGTGATGTAGCGGGCGTCGTCCGAGGCCAGAAAGATAATGGCGGCGGCTACGTCTTCGGCCCTGCCAAAGTGTCCGAGCGGAATCTGCTGGCGGACCTGTTCCCTGATTTCGTCGTCGATGGCGCGCGTCATGTCGGTATCCATGAAACCGGGCGCCACAGCATTGACACGCACGTCATACCGCGCTAACTCTCTGGCCAGCGACTTCGTAAAGCCGATGGCCCCGGCTTTCGCCGCCGCATAATTGGTCTGGCCGATGTTACCCATGAGAGCGATTACCGAAGCTACGTTGACGATGCTGCCCGTCTCGCGCTCGCGCATGTGTATGGCTGCGGGCTTGGAGCAATTGAACATACTGCCGAGGTTTACGTCGAGCACCTCATCCCAGTGCTCGCGGGTCAAGTTGCGTAGGGTTGCGTCTCGCAGGATGCCCGCGTTGTTGACCAAAATGTCCAGCCAGCCAAACTCCTGAATAGCCTGCTCGACCATTGCGGCAGACGGTTCTTCCAACGCAACATCTGCGCCAATGACAAGCGCGCGGCGTCCCAGGCCTTTCACCTCCTCTGCTACAGCCTCTGCGTTTTGCCGGTGCACACCCTCCGCGTCGGGGTAGTGATTTATCGCTACGTCGGCGCCTTCGCGGGCGAGGGCGAGGGCAGTGGCGCGTCCGATGCCCTGGGACGCGCCGGTGATGAGCGCGCGCTTGCCTTCTAATCTCATGAAATTAGTGCACCTCTCGTTCCACCAAAGCGGCGATGCCCATGCCGCCGCCAGCACACAGGGCGGCAATACCCCGCCGGACGTTGCGACGCTCCATCTCGAAGATGAGCGTGCCCAAAATGCGGGCGCCGCTCGCGCCGACAGGGTGACCGACGGCGATTGCACCGCCATTTACGTTTACGCGTGAGCGGTCCCAATTGAGTTCGGCTTCCACTGACAGCACTTGCGCAGCGAAGGCTTCGTTGATCTCGAGAAGGTCAATGTCGTCGAGGGTAAGACCGGTCTTGTCCAGGAGGATGCGGATTGCCTTTGCCGGCCCGATGCCCATGCGTACCGGCGCTACGCCGGTGGTCGTGACCGCACTGAGGGTGGCGAGCGGCTGTCGCTTGTGCGCTTTCGCCCATTCTGCGGACGCCACCACGATTGCGGCCGCGCCGTCGTTGATGCCGGAAGCGTTGCCTGCGGTGATGGTGGTAACGTCTTTGAAGGCTGGACGGAGCGACGCCAGCGCGTTTAGGTCTGTATCCGGTCGGGGGTATTCATCGTCGCTTATGACTTTCGGAGCTCCCCGGCGCTGGGGCACTGAGACAGGCACTACTTCGGCGGAAAGAAAGCAAGCACGCCGCGCCGCCGCGTATCGCTGCTGGCTTTGATGTGCGTATTCATCTTGCGCTTTGCGGGAAATGCCGTACTCTTGCGCGAGGGTATCGGCGGTGGTCGCCATGTGGCAGTTGGCAAAAGCGTCCCACAGGCCGTCACTAAGGAGCGTATCCACGACTTTGGCATGGCCCATCTTGCTGCCCCACCGCGCACCGGGTAGCACGTACGGCGCTTGGCTCATGCTTTCCATGCCGCCGGCTAGGGCCACGTCAACTTCCCCCAACCGAATGTACTGCGCGGCAAGCGCAACAGCTTGCAATCCGGAGGCGCATACCTGGTTTATGGTCATGGCCGGCGCCCCTTCCGGCACGCCGGCGCGTATGCCTACCTGTCGCGCCGGATTCATGCCGCTACCGCCCTGGTAGACTTGGCCGAAGATCGACACCTGCACTTCATCAGGGGCTATCTCTGCCCGCGCCAATGCCGCCTGCGACGCGACGACACCAAGATCAGGAGCCGCGAGTTCACTAAACGCGCCGCCGAACTTTCCAATGGGCGTGCGGGCAGCGGCAAGAATCACCGGCTTTTGACTGTTCATGTTCCCTTCTTACCTCCAAGAGTAGGCATCAGCGATGGACTCGATGGATTCTTCATGACGCTCTTTTTCATTTGTCGAGATGAATGACCTGCAATAAAGTTTCTCTTGCTTGCATCACAATGTTGTTGGCAATCTTGCCAAGTGAGCACATTTGGGTGAAATTCCAAGAACATCCCCTCACCCCGACCCTCTCCCCAGGAAGAGGGGGTCTCCTCGCCAGCAGGTTTGGGTTGTGCAAAGTTCTCCCTAGGGAGAGGGAGTAATTATTGCGCCTCTGGTCGAAATTACGCGATGGTCTCGATGGGGAGTGGGAATAACTCATCCCAAGAGTGTGTGCCAAGAATCCGATTTGGGTGACACTCTCTATGCGTGGGGATTGTTTGCTTATTGGCTCTCTAGGATACATGGTTGGCTCGCTTGGATTAGTGCCGAATGGAAGCCTATGTGCTCGTGGCCGTGAGCGTCTGCGCACCTTTCATCTTGCTATGTCCGCTAAGAGTTGTGGCACGTCGGCGACGGAATTCACTATCAGGTCGGGCTTGACCGCGGAGCACTTCAGAGTCTCATCGGAATACTTTCCCGTTCGTACCAACACACTCAGCGCACCTATTGCCTGTGCCCCAGCGATGTCAGTAGTGACGTCATCGCCGACTACGACCACCTGTTCGGGGGAGCAATCAATCTGCTCAATTGCCAATCTGAAGAAGTCCGGTGATGGCTTGCCAAGGACTCTGGCCGTCTTGCCGGAGCCATACTCCAATAGTTGTACAAAGGCTCCGGTGTCCAGGTTGTAGCCATCGCTGCTTACGAAGTACCTACCCTTTTGTAGGGCAATGATTTCAGCGCCTCCTATCACAAGGCGGAAGGCTGTGTTTAGCTTCTCGTAGCTTACAGAATCGCGAAAGTCTCCGACAATTACATAGTCTACGGCACCTTCACCGGCAAGAAAAGATGCAAACTCGGTTGCCAGTTCGTGGGAGACTAGGCAGTAGCTGCGCTTTTCAGGGTGCTGCCGCAAGAAGTGCATTGCGGCGCTGGCGGCACTGAATATCTCTTCTTCCTCTATCACCAAGCCCATTTCAGCTAACTCGTGATGGAGGGTGCTCACGGTTTTCGAATCGGTATTCGTGAGGAATCGCAACTGAAATCCCATCTCTCTCAAAGCGGCAATAGCCTGGGCGGCATGTGGGAACGGCGCGCCTCCGTAGTAGAGGGTGCCGTCCAGGTCCAGCATGAGCGCCTTGATGTGCTTTCCCTGAAGCGTAGCTTTGCCTGCTTCGAAACCCAAAGGATTACCTATGACTACAGCAAGTCTATTGTATGTGCGTTATCTAAACCTCTGCGCCAGGCCCATGGGCTCTTTGCGGAATAGGCGTACGTCCATGGGGCGCAGATCGGGTGCGATATGCGGCCGAAAGGCCATGTGTGCGAGGAGGTCTCTTTCCAGGTCCACGCCGGGCGCAATCTCCGTGAGCGTGAGTCCTTGATCGGTAAGGGCAAAGACCGCGCGCTCGGTAACGTACGTAATTGCGCGCCCAAGTGAACGCGCATAGGCGCCGTTGAACGTGACTTGCTCGACCGCTTGCACCAGCTTTGGGTGTTTGCCCTCGCGGGCAATTTGCAGTTCGTCGTCATGAATCATGATTTCCAGACCACCCGCCGTGAACGTACCGCAAAATACGATGCGCTTCGCATTGTGGCTGATGTTTACAAAGCCGCCAGCGCCCGGTATGACGCCGCCGAAACGACTGACGTTTACGTTGCCGGCGGCATCGATCTGCGCTGCGCCAAGGCAGGCAATGTCCAGCCCCCCGCCGTCATAGAAGTCGAACATGTACGGTGTGTCGATCAGCGCCGTGGGCATGTACGAAGCACCAAATGAGAGACCACCTGCCGGGATGCCCCCGATCGCGCCACTTTCAACGGTCATCACAAGGTCTGCGATGATGCTCTCTTCCGCCGCTACCGCTGCCACGCTCTCCGGCAAGCCAATGCCAAGGTTTACAATGTCTCCCTTTTGAAGTTCCATTGCGGCGCGGCGGGCAATGATCTTACGTTCATCAAGAACATGCGGTGGAAACTCCGGGAACTCACCGCGGGTTTCTGAAACGTACGCTGGATTGAAGTCCTCGCTAAACGTCTGCCAGTGCTCGGCTGGGTCGGCCACCGCGACGGCATCTACTAGAATACCGGGAATTTTGATCTCGCGCGTGGGCAGAAGAGTGGAGATTGTGCGCTCTACCTGCACGATTACGGTGCCGCCGCAGTTGTGTACAGCCTGGGCGACACTGAGCATCTCGCCGTACACGGCTTCGCGTTCCATGCTAATGTTGCCGTCGGGATCGGCGGTCGTGCCACGAATAAAGCCGACGTCGAGTTGGATGCGGGGATAGAAGAGGTACTCCTGTTCATTCAGTTCAACAAGCTGGACCAGTTGCTCCGGTGTGGATGCCGGATTGACGCGTCCGCCCTCCAAGCGGGGGTCTACAAACGTGTGGAGACCGACGTGGGTGATCGTACCCGGCTTGCCTGAGGCGATATCGCGAAAGAGATGGATAATGACACCCTGGGGAAAGTTATATCCTTCGATCTTGCCGTCGAGGACGAGTTGACACAGCTTCGGCGCCAGACCCCAGTGTCCGCCGATAATGCGCTTGACAAGCCCATCGTGGCCAAAGTGATTGAGGCCG
Source organism: Chloroflexota bacterium (assembly GCA_965219505.1). Classification (GTDB taxonomy): domain Bacteria; phylum Chloroflexota; class UBA11872; order VXOZ01; family VXOZ01; genus VXOZ01. The sequence continues at coordinate 1,341,413 of OZ244775.1, forward strand.
CGTGTTTGGCGATCTCCCTGTCCGGCGCCATACATGAGCGTGAGATTCCGTGGCTCTCCGGTCTTTAGAAAGCGCCGTTCGACCCCGGCGGAGAGTGCCTCCGGGTGTCCGATACCGACGAAACCGCCCACGCCAATGGCCGCGCCATCCTGGATGAGCCAAACCGCTTGGTCAATTGAGAGAAACTTCCCTCCCATCCATCCTCCCTGCGCGTCACCACGGATTCGCGCGGAATGCCCGACTGAAGATTCTGAATTCATGCCGCGCCAGATCCACGAGGGGAAACCAATTTTCTGCCTAGCCACAAAAAGCGCAGCCCGCTTGCTGCTCCCTATGATAGCGATTCCCGGATGGGATGTCTTTGCGGCCGTAGGGAGTTGTGTTTACCATTGAGATGCCGGTCGGGAGCGTGTTTGTGCACTGAAAGCTGAAGGGGCACGGAGCGTAGAAATGGTCGTGTCGCACCGACTGCGGACGATTATATTTACATAACGCCATGAGTTGAGTTGTCTTTTCTTGCCGATAAATCTGGCTTGCGACGGGTGAAAGGGAGACATATGCCGGCTGAGACGTTTTCACTTTGGGCTACGGGCTGTGCGCACGTGGGCACAGACAAGAAATTTGGCCGCGAAAGCTTGGCCGAGGCGATTCGGCAGTCGGAGTTCGGCGGTGCTGAAGGAGGGCCGCCGTTTCACTGGGACGTCATGTTGCATCTCGGCGATCTCTCCGGAAACCAAGGGTCTCCTGACGATGAAGAAGGTGAGGAAGTTGTGCGCCAGTTCGGCGCGACGCAAGCGCGTCGCCGCGAGCATTTCTATAATCTTGCGGGCAACCATGATGCTACGTTCTATACGGAGCCGACACAATGGTGGTTCCGCAAGTGGGTTGACCCCATGGGTGAGAATCGGCAGTATTCCGGTGTGGATGCGGCGCAGCGACCGTATCCTATCGAGGGAACGTGGGAACGGTATGCGTTTCGCGTAGGCAACATGCTCTTTCTCATGATGAGCGACCGGAACGACGTGCCGCCGCCGGTCGGACGCAACCCAAAGGGTGGAGGCTACCCGTCGGGCGCGGTGACGAGCGAAACCTTTGCATGGTGGCGAGAGCAAGTAGAGGCGAATCCAGATTGCATCATAGTTTCCGCGCATCATCACATGCTTAAAAAGACCACGGTGGCTTCCGGACCCTGGGAAGGCTACCGGAAGGATGAGAGCGGTGCATGGCGCGGCCACTACCACGGCTACTTTGCCGACGGCGGGCCGGAAGGCGCGTCGTACTTGTACTTTCTAGACAATGAGCCCGATGCCCAGGCATTCGAGCGTTACTTGGCAAGGCGGTCGGGGGCGATTGACCTTTGGCTGGGCGGCCACACGCATACCCATCCTGACGACCGGCACGGCGGTCGGTCCCACGTCGAGCGCAAGTGGGACGTAAACTTCATCAACTGCGCTGCCCTTGCCCGCCACCATGCCGGACGCACAACCCTGCCGATGAGCCGCCTCCTGACGTTTACGGCGGGCAGCGATGAGGTCCGCGTGCAGTGCTACCTCCATACGTCCGACTATGCACCCCAAGGCTGGTATGCAAGAGCGGAACGCGTCATCCGGCTGGGGAAGCCGTTCCAGCCCTAAGAAGGCAACTGTGCGGCAGTACTTAACCACAGAATGAACTTGAGGAAGCCTTGTGAACGCACCAATCGAAGCAGAGAAACACCAGTTTTACGGCATCCAGCCTGTGCTAGAAGTGACAGATGTTGAGGCTACTGCGGCATGGTACTGCGAAGTTTTGGGCTTCACGCTCGACTTCGTGGATATGGCAGGCGGGGGGCACGCCCGGGTCTCTATCGGCGGCGGGGCTGGCAAGAGCGCGCAGCGTATGCGTTTCACTGGCTACCGGCGCCGCCACGGCACCGAGCCAATTACGGCGGGGTACACCTATATCCACTGTGTCCTAATCGATGAACTCTACGCTGAGTACCGGCGGAGGGGAGTCACGATTAGGCCGGAGTATGAGGATGGTCCGGTCAAGAAGCCATGGGGGCTGCGTGAATTCGAAATCGAAGACTGCAACGGCCACATCTTGCTCTTTGCTCAAGAGCCAAGTTGAGGTGGACCGGGAGACCGGCCTGCAAAGCCGATCAATCCTCTAGCGAGGCCACATCCCATTCGTCCAGTGGCGTAAACTGGGTCGTATCGAGGTCAAAGCCGTAACCGAACGGCGCATCCACGATACTCGATACGTCCACCCGCCCTTGGCGCACGTCGAGTGCCGGAAACCCTTCCTCGTGACGCCGATAAAACGTACCGTGGTTCGCCAGCACCTGAGACTGGACGCTCTGCGGATACATGCTCAGTCCCAAAAAGTAGTGATGGCCGTTGCGTTCGGCGTGCGAAATTCCGAGATTCGCCGCTACGGTGAGATCTTGGATCATGGCAACCGGCCCCACACTGCAGAGGTCCTCGCTGCTTAGAATGTAGTCCTGCTTGGGATCATGCTGCCGGTAGTGCTCAAGCAGGCAGGCATTCGCGATTCCGCGAAAGACTCCCTTGCAGTTCTTGTGACTGCCGCCGGCATAGCCACAATCCAGCGCATTGGCGAGACTGTTCAACTCCCCATCGGACTCATCGATGATCAATGGGGGTCGGTCGTGCCACCGCTGGAGATCCAATCGTAGCGATTCACTTAGGGCTACGTCCCGATGGAACGGCTGCTCCACGAACAGCGCACGGTCCAAGAAGGAGCGGAGCGTAGACTCGGTCTGAATCGTCTCCCAGAAGCGCTGAAACGGTCCTACTTCCGTATAAAACTCGTTGCCGTCCAGGGTATGGGCATAGCCTGCGGACGCGTGCGTTTCCATGATCCGGGCAATGCGCTGCAAGCGTTCGACATCAACTTTAGTATCGCCCGATAGCTTGATCTTGAGATGGGTCAGGCCGTAGAACCGCACGCTTGCCTCCAACGACTGCGGCAACCCGTCGGTCAGGCGCTCATCTTTGGGAATCTCGCCATCGGTAAGTGGATCGGCCAGACCCACCGTATGCCGAATAATCATCGTGCGGTTGGCGCGGTCCGGCAGCAACGCGGCGGGCTGATAGCCGTAAAGCTCTTTGTGAAGTGCTTCGAGCTGAATCCCAAAGGAGTTTTCTCGCACTGCTTGCTCAAAGGTGCAGCCGGTAGCTCGGCAGAAGGCGTCGATCAATGCCCGCTCAACCATGCTTACGCCAAAGCCCCACAGGAGGGGCGGATAACTCGTGCCGGCTGCCCATGCCGTCTGGCGCTGAAAAATCTCTTGCCAGAGGTCGAATGGGCTGCGCGCTGCGGGCGTGGCCAGGGCAATCTTCACCGCTTGCCGGATCACCGCGAGCATCTCATCGAGGTCTTCCGCGAAAGATGTATCGGGGTTCTTGGTAAACCACTTCGGCGGCAGGCCTTCGGCTGAGACTCCTACGGCCGTCGCACCGTCGACGTCAGCCGTCACGCGCAGGAAGAGGTGAGGCACAGACTCCAGGGAAGCGATCCCATAGCGGAACGGCATGCGCGTCTTCATGTTGAGGACGTTGAGGTCGATGTCCTTTATGGAGACTTTCACTGTGAAGATCCTGGCGCTTGTTTGCTTAGCACAATCATACTCCGAGCCAAGTGCAGTTTCATCTTTGTAAGCACTAGAATGGTAAAAGATCAACTGGCTCTCATGATACGCTTGTGCTAGGGTTGCCCAAGCGCCATGCGATGAATCGCATCGGCGTAGTCTGCGCGAGCCTGTGTTCGGGCGGGCGCTGCCCCACATTTACTCGTTGGTGAAGATTCGGGCGCAGAATGCTGAATTCTCAGACATCCTTCACTTTTTTGGGCCATGATAGAGAAAGTGTCTCGTATCACCGGCAGAGCGCGTAGGAGAGAATCAGCGGATGAGGCGAACACGGACGGCACGCTGGTTGAAAGTGCTTAGCCTCTGCTTATTCGCCGGCATGCTTGTGGGGTGCGCGACAGAAGCCAGCGTATCCAAATCCGATCAGGCGGTGGAGCCAATTGATGAGCGTGCTGAGGAGAGCCCCCAGATAGTGAACATCCTTCTCCTTGGTGTGGATTCGTGGGACGCGCTGTCGGGGCGCAGCGATGCCATTGCCATGCTCAGCATCGACGTGGACCACAAGCGCGTGCTGCTGACGTCTGTGCCGCGGGACTTGCGCGTGAGCCTCGACGGGCTTCCGCAACCGCAGCGCATCAACGCTGCCTATGCGCATGGCGGCGCCGAACTTGCACGCGCCAAACTTGAGCACGTCCTCGGTGTGAACATTCCCTACTATGCGGTAGTGAACTTTTCCGGTTTTGCGCGCATCGTCGATACGCTCGGCGGTGTCACCATTGATGTGCCAGCCGACATTGCTGACATGCAGTTTCCGGCGGCGGACGGCATCAACTACGAACCGTTCGTGCTCAAGGCCGGTGTGCAGCACCTCGATGGTGAAACCGCATTGAAGTATGCGCGGACGCGTAAGTCCAGTCCTACAGGCGACTTCGGGCGTATGTACCGTCAGCAGCAGGTAATGCACGCGCTCAAGGCACAGGCGCTGACGCCGCGAACTTTGCTCCGTCTACCCGCGCTCTACAATGACTTCCGCCACGCGGTGAGCACCAACATCTCGCTACAAACGTTAGTACTCCTGGCCAAGTTTGCCAGCAGCGTGGATGCTGACAGCATAGACACCTACGCGATCGATGAGGCGTCCGGGCTGGTAACTGCCCAGTACGTGGATGGAATGTTTGTCCTCGAACCGGATCTAGTTGCCATACAAGCGGTCTTGCGTGAGCGTATCGCCTCGCTTGCTGAAGAAGCGCCGCAGGTTGCTCGGACGGCATTACCCTAGTCTACCTCGGCCAGCGACACCATCCGGTCCGGATCGGTCAGCTTGCCTCGTTCGGTCGCAGTAGAGAGACGCCCCGCACGTGTCGCTCTTGTGCCAGGTAAGCGCAGGTTGCAAACCTGCGCTACTGGAGATAGCGGAGTGTACGGAGCGTTGTGATCACCATGCGAGAGCTGGTGCGAAATCAGCCGCCTATATGCCCATCACGTCCACTAACTCGCGTACGGCGTCCGCTGATTGATTGAGCATGGCGCTTTCGTCTGCGGCGAGATCGAGCTCCACGATGCTCTCCACGCCGCCTCCGCCGAGCCGTATCAAGACGCCGACGTAGACGCCGCTGATGCCGTATTCACCCTCTAGGTAAGCGGCGCACGGCAAGACTCTCTTTTGGTCGAGCAGAATTGCGTCAATCATTTCAACAAGGGCGGCACCCGGCGCTTCGTAGGCGCTGCCAAGCTTGAGGAGATTCACAATCTCAGCGCCGCCGTCGCGGGTACGTTGGATGATCTCTTCCAAGCGCTCCGGCGCGATGAAGTTTGTAATGGGTTTGCCGGAGACGCTGGTGTAACGCGGCAGCGGGACCATCTGGTCGCCGTGGCCGCCGAGCACGTAGCCGGTGATGTCGCGCATGGATACGTCGAGTTCCTGAGCGAGAAATGTGCGATATCGTGCCGAGTCGAGCACGCCGCCCTGTCCCACAACGCGGTTCGTGGGAAAGCCGCTAACTTTCCACGCAAGGTGAGTCATGGCGTCAACGGGATTAGTAACGACGATGATAGTGCAATCGGGTGAGTGTTTGACGATCTCCCCGGTCACGACGGTGATTACCTTCTGATTGACGGCCAGCAGGTCATCGCGGCTCATCCCCGGTTTGCGGGGACTGCCGCTGGTAATAACAACAAGGTCAGACCCAGCCGTATCGGCATAGTCATTCGTGCCGATGATCTTGGAGTCATAGTTGACTATTGGCGCTGCCTGCAGGATGTCGAGCGCTTTCCCTTGCGGTAGCCCCTCGACGATGTCTATTAGCACGATGTCCGCATAGTCCCGCTCTGCCAGGCGGCGGGCACACGATCCGCCCACCTGACCCGCACCAACGATTGTTACTTTCTTCCGCATGAGTTGAGACTCCTTAGAATTCACTTTCCTGATGCTACTTGCGCTGGTTTTGTAGTGCTCTGCAGATAAGAGATCTCACAAGGGCGGCCCGTTCTACGCCTGCGTACACTCACTGGGTTTCGTAGTTCAAGACAATTCCGGTGCGTTGCATTGCAAGTTGCCACGTAGAGGCGTTGCCAGAACTACTGGCACATGGCCTTGAGTGAATGTGGCAAGTTCAATGTCCTTTGACTTTGAACCTGATCGCTGCAACGTACAACCCTATCGGATTCTAGGTTTCGCAACGCTAATTCTGTTTACTTCACCCTATTGAGCAAACGTCCTCCGTTTGAGGGCTCTAAGGAAGGTTTTCGTCCAGCCAGACGCTAATCTCCGCTTCGGCTCTGCGCTGGTAACCTCTTGCCAGCAGAGGGAAAGGCAGATCTAGCCGCAGGTCAGTGTTCGTGACGTCAACCATACCCTTAAACCTAAGCGTCCCGATGGCTCGGAATTGAAACGTGAGGCGATCGCCTGTCCACTCATAGGAGATGTCCGACACGCGGTCTCCGAATTGCTGCAGCATCTCGGCAAGTTTCTCATCGACCCAAGCGCATGCCTCGATCCTGGTCATGTGGTGCGGCCGCTGAATTCTCATTGAACTCCCTCGCTGTACGTCAAGTCGTTTCGCATTCGATCGATTATTGCAAAGTCCGATCTATTGTCAAACAGAGATGGGGACTGAGTGAAATTCAAACGCGCGGCCAACAGCTTCCATAGACGTTTCTCCCCATCCAGTCAATGTAATCCCAACTATCGATTCTTGGCTCAGTGGGGGTGCCGGCTAAAGTGAAATAGACACTTGCTGGAATCCGATTCTGCGGCCCCAACCTGGCGCCAGCCGGATATCTTCTTGCCCAATCCATTCCACTCCGGAATTTACTGGTCGATACCTAGCCTCAGCCACAGGAGGCTCCCTGCCGAGTTGATTTCCTCTAGGGCCGAATCCAGTGACTGAATCGACGGTATTCGAACCGATGCCTCGAGTTGGAATCGAGGCTGCAGTCTATTATGAGACTCTTACACTAGGCCCTATCTACATTCATGGGGTTAGGCCAGCGGCAAGGCATGGACTCGTTCTCGCACCGGATTGGTGGAGACGACGTGGCGATTGAGGCCAAGGTCCGCATCGTCGATGCCCAATGCCATGCCGATGAGTTGGGAGAGGTGGAGAATCGGCAGGTTGAGGGGCGTCTGCACGACCCGGGCGGCGTCAGGCTGCTGCGCATCCAAGTTCAAGTGACAGAGCGGGCAGGGCGTGACCATGAAGTTGGCGCCCTTCCCCTGTGCTTCGCCAACGTGGTTGCCGGCCATTGTGAGCGAATTTGTGCGGTTCATGGTGATGATGGGGAAGCCGCAGCACTTCTTCTTGCCGGAGTAGTCCACAGGTGTGGCGCCGCATGCTTCAATGATCATCTCAAGGTAGCGCCCGCGCTCGGGAAAGTCGTGGTACCCAAGGACATCGGTGGGGCGTGAAATATAGCAGCCGTAGAAGGGCGCAACGTTCAGTTCGGTGAGAGGACGTTTCACGAGCGACCTCAAGTTTTCCAGACCGAAATCCTCTACCAATACCCACATAAAGTTGCGCGGGTCGGCTCTGCCTGAATACGACAGATCTTCTTCAGCGAGCATTTCATTGATCTCTGCCAGGTACTCCGGGCGCGCCTTGAGCCGCTCATTAGCGCCACTCATCACGCCCTGGCATGTGCTGCAGATGTTCATGAGCGGCAGCCCGGTCTGTTCAGCCAAGGCAAAGTTGCGGGCATTCAAGGCATCGGCCAGTTTTTGATTGCGTTCGCTGATTACGCCGGCCCCGGTGCATGAAGCGGTCTCCATGAGTTCCAGTTCCATGCCGATGTGTTCCGCCACTGCCGTGAGAGACTGCATGAGCTCCGGGCAAGCGCCCCGTGAGACGCAACCGGGAAAGAAGGCGTACTTCATAGCGCTGACTTCGCTCATAGCGCTGACTTCGCTCATTGCGCTGACTCCACCTTTTCAAAGAGGCGCTTCACGTTGCCATGGCCCGGGATCTTGTGATGAAACGGGCCTGAAGCCAACGGCAGCTTGCCTGCGCGCAAGAGCCGCACGCCGCCGGGCACATTCTTGATCTGCTCGACTGGATTCAACCCAACGGACTTGAGCAGGAGCATCGGTTCATCGAGGATGCCGCTGTCTCGGATGATCCCTTCGAAGGCCTTTGCATGGCGGGTTCCGGCATTATTCGTTACTCCCGCGTTTTGGGCGCGCTCGCGAATTTCTACAATGCGCTCCAGCGGCGCGACACCTTTCGGACAGACCTCAACGCAGAAGAAGCAATGGGTGCAGTCGTACACGCCGCCGTATTCGCTCAGTTCTTCCAGCCGCTCCTGTTTGGCATCGTCGCGGGGATCGTCAACGAAGCGGTACGCCTTGGCCAAGGCCGCCGGGCCGATGAAGTTCTTGTCGACTTCCAGCGAAGTGCAATCGGAAACGCAAGCGCCGCACATGATGCAATTCATAGCCACGGTGAGGTCAAGAATTGTTTCGTTGGGTACCAGATACTCACGCTCAGGCACAGGCTGAACCGGCTCCAGCCAGGGTTTGACCTGGCGAATCTTGTTCCAGAACACGTCCATATCTACTATCAGGTCTTTGAGCACCGGCATGTTGCCGCTCGGCTCGACCGTGATCATCTCGGAGTTTTCCTGCATGTCCTTGGCTTTGGTAGCGCAGGCCAACCGTGCCTGACCGTTGACGCGCACCATGCAGGAACCGCAGATGGCGGACCGGCATGAGCAACGTACGGCAAGCGTGCCGTCAACGTACTCTCGAATGTGGATGAGGCAGTCCAACACGGTGGAAGTTTCCGGTACATCCACGTCATACTCACGCCAGTAAGGGGCGGGATTCTCCGCCTCAGGATCGTAGCGCCGCACGTTGAGCTTGAACTGCATCTAGTACGTTCTCCTCGCGGGTTGCCACTGGGTGATCGTGACGGGCAATGTCTCCAACCGCGGCCCGCTGTCACTTTGGTAGACCAGCGTGTGCTTCAGCCAATCGTCGTCATTGCGGTCGGCGTAATCGGTGCGGAAGTGGGCACCACGGCTCTCCGTGCGGTATAGCGCACTCGCTACGATCGCCTCGGCAACGTCGAGCATCAGTCCGACTTCCAAGGCGAAGAGAAGGTCGGTGTTAAATACCTTCCCCTTGTCGTCGACGCTAACGTTTTGAAGGCGCTCCTTAAGGTTTGCAACTGTAGCTTGCGCTTCTTCCAGGTCTTTTTGATTGCGGAAGACACCGACATGACTGTGCATGGTCTGACCCATCGATAGTCGGAGCGCCGCGGCGCGCTCCCCGCTGTCTCTGTCACGAGCGAGAATGCCGTTGATGTGTTCTTGGTCTTCCTGCAAGCGGGAATCCGGTACGTCGGGAGTGGAGATATTATCTGCGTAGAGAACCGCGGACGTCCCCGCCCTCTTGCCAAATACAAGAGTGTCGAGAAGTGAGTTGGCGCCTAAGCGATTGCCGCCATGAACCGAGACGCACGCCGCTTCGCCGGCGGCGTACAGACCCTTGACGAACGTGACCCCGTCGATGTCAGTCTTAATGCCACCCATCATGTAATGCATGCCGGGCCGCACGGGGCAGGGCTCTTCAATGATGTCGACACCTTCATATTCGAGACCAAGCTCGCGAATTTGGCTAAGCTTTTGCAGTATCGTGTTGCGATCAAGGTGCCGAACGTCGAGGAGAACACAGCCGTCTATGTCTCGCCCTTCGTTGATCTCGGTCTGCTCGGAGCGCGAGACCACGTCTCGCGAGGCCAGTTCCATCATATTTGGCGCGTAGCGTTTCATGAAGCGCTCGCCGTCGGCGTTGATGAGATACGCCCCCTCGCCGCGCGCGCCTTCCGTCATGAGCGCGCCGTTGCCGGGAAGCGTGGTGGGGTGATACTGGACCATCTCCATGTCCATCAGGGGCGCTCCCACCCGATAAGCCTGGGCGTAACCGTCACCGGTGCAAATGAGGGCGTTGCTGCTGGGCTCGTAGACACGACCGGAGCCGCCGGTGCAAAGGACTACGGCTTTCGCTTTGATGAGATGAAGCTCGCCGGTGCGGAGGTCCATCGCTACCACACCGCAGACCGCGTCATCTTGGCGCACGAGCGACGTCACAAACCACTCTTCGTAGACCGTGGTTCCCGCCTTCATGAGTTGTTCGTAAATGACGTGGAGCAACACTTGGCCGGTAATGTCCGCCACGTAGCACGTCCGCTTGCGTGCTTGGCCGCCGAAAGCGCGCAGGTCAATTTGGCCGCGGGAGCCACGATTGAAGATGACGCCCATGTGCTCGAGCTCGATGATCGTCTCGGGAGCTTCACTGCACAGCACTTCGATGGCGTCCTGGTCTCCCAAGTAGTCGCTGCCCTTTACCGTATCGTAGGCGTGGTCTTCCCAGGGATCGTCCTCTTCCATGGCAGCATTGATCCCGCCCTGCGCAGCATTCGAGTGGCTACGTACGGGATGTACTTTCGTGAGAATGGCAACACTCGCGCCTTGGCGTGCCGCGTGCAGCGCAGCCTGCATGCCGGCAAGGCCGGCGCCTACCACTAAAACGTCATGCTCCAGCACGATACGGCACTCCCACGCAATTGAATTGCTAGGTCGGTGCATTGGCACCGAGAACGTCGTAACCATTGCTGCAAAATAGGCTGGATAATTGCCTCGCCAAGTACTGTGCGGCGCACGCCTCAGACTTGGCGACTTACCAGCCCTCAGCCACTAGTATACAGTCCAGACGGCATGAATGTTAAGCGAGACTCGGATGACCGTATACGGGCGAAGAAAAGCGGACTCCATGAAGTTAGAGTCCGCTTACGAGACTGCTCTTAAGAGTGGCGATGCCTTGCTATTAGCTCATCTGATCAAAGAGGGTCTCCACCACTGTCATGGCGTTGTTGGTTACTTCCGGCTTGTTGTTCCTAATGTGGTCCTCGAACGTGGGTTGCTCGGCTTGGTAGTAAAGACCCAAATAGAGCGGGTCTTCGCTGGCGGCGTATTGCAGGGCGGTGTTGAAATCCGTGGGATCGAAGTCGGCGGGAAGGTCTTCTGTGGCATCCCGATAATACTTGAAGGTGTTGACCGTGTTGAACGTCGGGCAGGGGCTGTACGTATCTATGAAGGCGAACCCCTGATGCGCGATCCCGCGAGCGATGAGGTCGGCCAATTCCTTGGGCTTGCTGGAAAAACCGCGAGCAACAAAGGTGCAGCCGGTGGCAAGGGCGAGCAGGAGTGGATTCACGGCGGGGTCGCTGGCGCCTTGCGGCGTCGCTTTTGTCGCAAGGCCGCGCTCGGCGGTGGGAGAGGTTTGCCCTTTCGTAAGGCCGTACACCGCGTTATCCATCACCACGTAGCAAATGTTGAGATTGCGGCGAATGGCGTGGACGAGATGCCCGACGCCGATGGCAAAGGCATCGCCGTCGCCGCCCATCGCCAACACCGGCATGTCCGGCTGTACCGCCCGAATCCCGGCGGCAACGGGCATCGCGCGCCCGTGAACCGTGTGAAAACCGTAGGCGTTAGTGAAGAAGGGCAGGCGACTGGAGCAACCGATACCGGAGACGATGATCACATTCTTGGGATCGAAGTCATGTTCGCTTAGCCCCTTAAATACGGCGTTGAGGACACCGAAATCACCGCAACCGGGGCACCACGTCGGGCGCTCATCGCCCTTGTAGTCGGCAGCCTTCCGCTTCTCTACGGTTACTACACTAGACATGCTGTGCCACTTCCTCTCTTATCTTATCCAGGAGCCAGTCGACGCGGAACGGCATGCCGCCGAAAATGTTGATCCGCACGTAATCGCGCGGGAATTGGCTCGTGATCATGTTGGCAAACTGACCGCTATAATTGACTTCGGGTAGGAATATGATGCTTTTGTTTTCTATGAATGGGCGCAATTGCTCGTCCGGCAGCGGCATTAGCATTCTTGGCGCTAACATATCGAGTTTCAAGCCATCCAGTGCGGCGCGGTCAATTGCTTCAATGACGGAGCCTACAGTGGAGCCCCAGGTGAGAATGCCAATCTCAGCGGTAGGATCGCCATAGCGGTCCGCTTCCGGGGCTTCCAGGGCGGCGCGCTCCAGCTTTCGGAAGCGCTTTTGGGTCATAATAGTATGCGTGGCCTCGTCATACCGATGGAGACCTTCTTCATTGTGCTCCAGTCCGGTAGCAATGTATTGCCCACCCGCTTGACCTGGGACGGCCATGGGTGAGACGCCGTTATCCGTGAGCACGTAGCGGCTATACTCACCGTTCATGCTGCCGACTTCGTCGCCGACGCCGTTGCCATTCTCAGAGAACAATAGACGGTCTACAACCGTGACTTCGTTCAGGTCAGGGCGCGGAATGCTCTCGGAACGCACGTTGAGCAGAGTGTCACCGAGCAAGATAACCGGCGTTTGATACTTTTCCGCGAGATTGAAGGCGTTAACTGTTTGGTAGAAACAGTCTCTTACCGACGTGGGTGCAAGCACGATGCGCGGACACTCGCCATGACCGGCAAATGCGGCCTGGTTGAGATCGCCCTGCTCATGGCGGGTCGGCATGCCGGTTGAAGGCCCTGCCCGCTGCGCGTCCACAATGACGCAGGGGAGTTCTGCCATTGCAGCAAGACCGAGCATCTCGATCATAAGGCTAAATCCGGGTCCCGAGGTCGCCGTCATCGCTTTGGCGCCGGCATAGGATGCGCCCAGCACCATACCGATGGCAGCAAGCTCGTCCTCCGCTTGCAGCGCATGGCCGCCCGTTTTCGGCAAATGTATCTCCAAGAACTCTTTGATGTCGCTGGCGGGCGTAATCGGATACCCTGCTATAAAGCTGCAACCGGCGGCAATAGCGCCAAGCCCGATTGCCTCGCTGCCGCTGACCATGATCTCGCCGGAATGGGATTTGTCCGGGTAGAGGGCAAAGTTATCCCGCTGTGGGATGTGTTCAATGACATAGTCAATGCCCGCACGGAGTGCATCCAGGTTCTTCTGGACTACCGCTTCGCCTTTCCGCAACCACCTCTCCTCGATGAGGGAATCAAGGTGCTTGGTCGGCAAGCCAAAGAGCTCCGCCAGCGCGCCAACCGCCACGACATTCTTAGCGATTGGAAACTTGAGCTGGTTCTTCGCGATGTCGTTGAATGGAAATTCCACCTGCACAAAATGGCTGTCGGCGGATGGAGTGACCTCTGAAGGATCGTAGACCAGCAAGCCGTCGTCCTTAGTCTCGGCCGCATTGCGGTCGTAGGCTTCTTGATTGAAGGCGAGGAGGATATCTACGGAATCGCCTTTGCTATAGGAGCGGTACGCATTGAGCCTGATCTGATAGAAGGCATGCCCACCCTTGATCTCGGAAGGCGGCTGGGAATAGGTTAGAACATGGAATCCGCCCCGCAATGCCGCTTGGGTGAGCAATTGTCCCGTAGAGACAATGCCTTCGCCAGCCTCGCCGGCAACGCGGATGACTAGGTCGTTTCTCGTCATTATACGTGTGCTTTACTTCCTGCAATAGTCCGGTGTTGCTGCATCAGCTCTTGCCCTGTCAAAGGATATGCTTCTTCAAACGCAATTCAATAGCGCTAATTCAGTATAGTATATCCTTCTCCAATTATAAACCAGCAGGGCCTATTGATACAGCAGCCAGCGATGGAGAAGGTGCGCTCGCGCTAACGTTGCGCCGGCTTCTCGGAGCGTATAGCGATTGCGATGGTCTCCATCTGTGTCATGGCGCAGCCATCGCGCGTTGCAGGTCGAGCGCCGCGCGCACGAGTTGCTCTCCGGAGCCAGGTAGGACACGGCTGGACGTCGGCTCGTATGCGCCCTGTGGGTAGGACGCTTCAGTGCAGATGTACCCTAAGTTGCCGTTTGCCAGTTCTGCCAGCAGATTGTGTTCAAAGGGTGAGTGCTCCTTGATGGAGAGCCCCAGTTCGACGAACATCTCGCCGGGCAGGGCCGTAATAGCTATGTTGCCAACGGCCATGACCTGGACTTCCGTGTCGAAGTGCTGCTTCTTTAATTCTTGAAGCGCCAGATCGCGATGTGCCTTCACCAGGTCGTCTCGTCCCGGGCCGCCTCCCATCGGCGAGGCTGCCACCGCTTCTTGCGCCCAGGCAATGTCATCCGCGGTCGGAATAACCGCGGGCAACGCCTCGACGCGTTGTGCGGCATGTACGGTCTCACCCTGTATCGGTTCCAGGTGAGACAACGCCTTGGTCGCGCTTTCTGCGAGCGCGCGGCCGATGCGCTCAGACTCTGCGAACCCTTTTAGTTGGTCTGGATCGTTCACATTGACGTGATTTATATCGCCGCAATAGCCGTTGGCGTAGAGCAGGACGGCGTCATCCAACTCAGGCGACATGTTCTTGAAGTGCTTCTCCATCCAACCGGAATAGTCGGCTGAGATTTGGTCGCCGCCGGTTGTATCGGCGTGCAAGGAGTAGTTCACAAGAACGCCAATAGGATCGCCCGCGCCTGATTCTGCGAGCAGCACGTAAACATCGGGATCAATGGGGCCGACCGGCCCAATGACATCGGGATTGTTCTTGCCCGGGTTGGTCTTGACACTGCCGTCACGCATGTGGAAGCGGCGATTAAAGGCGATGCGGGTCTCTTGCGACTTGCCGATGCGTAGTGTGCCCTGCGTTCGGGATTCCCATGCCTCCGTCACCGCCGCGGCGATCTGCGCTTCCAGAGTCGCCATGTACGATTCGCTCATGCTGCCAAACGTGGCTGAACTGCGGTCGCCGCGCGTAATGGGGCCGGTGTGGGTGTGCGTACAGCAGACGAGCACGTTGCCGCCGGGAATGGTGGTCGACTCCGCAATCTGCTCTCGCGCGTTGACGACGCTCTCTTCACGTATAGAAACAAGATCGCAGGTTACGAGTGCAATTACCGTACTGCCATCGTCAATTACGAGCGCCCGCGCAAAGAGATCATCATGCACGGCGCTGGCTGGCCGTACGTGGTAGTATCCGGCCATGTTCGTGCCCAAAGGGGGCGAAATGTTGCGTTGTGCTGCGCCTAGTACGAGTGCCATAAGTTCCCTACCCTCCCAATGAGTGAAAGCTTTCCCAGCATTTACCCCTTAATCCGCTCGGCGGCCAGCAGCGCCGATTCGCGGGGGAAATCTGCCACGTGCACGCCTGCGGCCTGGAGCGCCTTGATCTTTGATTCCGCCGTGCCGATGCCCCCGGAGACGATAGCGCCTGCGTGTCCCATGCGTTTCTCGGGCGGGGCGGTGCGACCCGCAATGAACCCAACGACGGGCTTGGTCATGTGTGCCTTGATGAAAGCAGCAGCCTCCTCCTCATCGGTGCCGCCAATTTCCCCAATCATTACCACCGCTTCAGTCTCCGGATCATCTTCAAACATGCGCAGGACGTCGATGAATCCGGTTCCGATCACCGGATCGCCGCCAATGCCGACAACAGTCGACTGGCCGACGTTCTCTCCCGTGAGGTGAGAGACAACCTCGTACGTAAGCGTGCCGGAACGGCTGACTACGCCAACGGGACCGGGAATGTGGATGTCGCCGGCCATGATGCCCACTTTGGCTTTGCCCGGGGAGATGAGGCCGGGACAGTTCGGCCCTTGCAAGCGGGCTCCCTTTATATTTACATAATGGTACACACGTAGCATGTCTTGGACGGGGATGTGCTCGCTGATGCAGACCACGAAGGGAATGCCGGCATCTACGGCTTCGATGACGGCGTCCGGCGCAAAGGGGCCCGGCACGAAGATGATCGAGACGTTGGCTTCGGTCTCGCGGACCGCTTGAGCGACAGTGTTAAACACCGGCGCGCCGCACGCCTCCTGACCGCCCCGGCCGGGAGTCACGCCAGCCACGACCTGCGTGCCGTAGCGCACCATCTGCTCGGTGTGGAATGTGCCTTCGCGGCCGGTGATGCCCTGCACAAGCAGGCGGGTGTTCTCATCGACAAGTATGCTCATGGGCCCGTCGCCTTCGGCACAGTCGTCGCCTTCGGCGCAGTCGCCACCCTTACTACTTCCTGCGCAGCGACATGCATGGTGTCGGCCGCCACCAGACCTGCCTCCTGCAAGATCGCGCGTCCCTCTTCCTGGTTGGTGCCGACAAGGCGCACCACCATTGGCACCCGGCGGGAAAGCGACGGCAAAGCGCTTACAATTCCCCGCGCTACCTCATCGCACCGCGTAATGCCGCCAAAGATGTTGAAGAGGATTGCGTTCACGTTCTCGTCGTCCAGGATGATGTGGAGGGCGTTTGACACGCTTTCAGCGCGGGCACCCCCGCCAATATCGAGAAAATTGGCCGGACTCCCGCCGCTCAGCTTGATGGTATCCATAGTCGCCATGGCAAGACCGGCGCCGTTGACGACACAGCCAATGGTGCCGTCCAGCTTGACGAACGACAGCCCTGCTTCGCGCGCTGCTCTCTCGGCGGGATCTTCTTCATCAAGGTCGCGCAGTTCTGCCAGGGTCTTGTGGCGGAAGAGGGCGTTGTCGTCCAGATTGATCTTAGCATCGATGCACTGGAGCGTGCCGTCTTCAGTGATGACCAACGGGTTGATTTCAACCAACTCGCCGTCATTCTCGGTGAGCGCCTGCACGAGAGTACGCACGATGCGCGCAAAGTCCCTGCTCAGGTTGGGCGGTATGCCAATACCAAAGGCCAATTGGCGACCCTGGTAGTCGGCGTACCCGGCGAGCGGGTTCACGTGGACGCGATGGATCTTTTCCGGTGCCTCGCGTGCAACTTCCTCGATCTCCACGCCGCCCTCAGCGCTTGCCATGATGGTGATGGCTTTCGTCGTGCGGTCGAGGATCACCCCCAGGTATATTTCGGTGGCGATATCAACCGCTTGCGCTACCAAGACGCGCCGCACGATGATGCCTTTGATGTCCATGCCCAGGATGTCCACCGCCTTCTCGGCTGCCTCGTCCGGCGTGGCGGCCAGCTTCACGCCACCCGCTTTCCCTCGTCCGCCGACAAGCACTTGCGCTTTTATGACCACGGTGCCGCCAATCTGGGCCGCCGCCTCCCCCGCCTCCTCCGGCGTGGTCGCCACATGTCCGGGAGGAATGGGCAAACCATACCGCGCCAAAATGTCTTTCGCTTGATATTCGTGAATCTTCATAAAATAAGAACCGTACCTTGACCAATCTAGAGAATTGCCAGCATCAGAATACCGGAAATCCCGACTGCGTGTCGAGTGAGGGTGGAGATTGGCGAAATCCGATAGAGTTAATTCGGTACTATTGACACTCTTTGTAACCAAGAGGCGGAAGTAGCGCTTGGAATGCAATACGTGATGTAAGAGAATAGGCCTCATACAGAATTTTGTAAAGAGAGGCTGATAAATGGAATACCGTACGTTGGGAAGAACCGGCATACGCATCTCGGAAGTGGGGCTGGGGACGTGGGGGATGGGTGGCGACCGCTATGGGCGTGCGGACGACGCGGAGTCGCGGCGGGCGCTTCTGCGCGCTTTGGAGCTTGGCATCAACCACATCGATACGGCTCCAATATATGGCAACGGCCGCAGTGAAGAGGTGATTGGCGATGCCATTGCGGGACGGCGTCACGAGGTCGTACTGGCCACGAAGGTGGGGATGTTCCCCGGCGGACGCCAGAACTTTGACTATTCGGGCGTCGCGGTCATGCGCGAGGTCGAGCAGAGCCTCCGCCGCTTGCGCACGGATTACCTGGACATCTACTTTCTGCACAGCCCGGACGAGGACCTCTACCGCGACGATGGGTTGGAAGCGCTGGTCCACTTGAAGGAGCAAGGCAAGATTCGGGCCACTGGCTTTTCGGTCATGTCGGTGGACGAAGGCATTCCGCTGGCGATGCGCCTCATCAAGCTAGGACAGGTGGACGTCATCCAACAGGGCTTCCGCCTGCTGTATACGCTGCCTGCCCAGGAACTCTTCCCGCTGGCGCAGACGCATGACGTGGGCGTTATCGCCCGAGAAAACTTCTACTTTGGTTTCCTCACCGGAGCGATTACACGGCAAACGGTTTTCGACGACCATGACGACCGGCGCAAGTTTTCGCCGGCCTTCATTGATGCCGTGCTCGCGCGCGTGGAGAAGCTGGGCTTTCTCACCAACGGGCGGACGATGACGCAGGCTGCGCTGCAGTTCGTGCTTGCCACACCGGGCGTACACGGCGTAATCCCCGGGGCCATGACGGTTGCCGAAGTCGAAGACAATGTACGGGCTTCGGGCGGCAATCCAATTACTGCCGAGGAAATGGCGCAGATAATGGCTTTGGAAGCCCGCGACTACGATCTGCCGCCGATTCCGCCACCGGTGTGAGAGACCTAAGCGGTTGGACTGCCCGGCCGGTCACTGCAAGGATTACGTCAGCAACTATCCGCTCGAAAGTAGGATTAGGAAGCGGAGGACAAGCCCCCTCGCTACGGTTAGCGTCCACGAGCCGGCTCGATTGAGAGAGTCACCTAATTGTGTGCATGTCCGTTGTTAGTGGGGTCATTAGGCCAGGAATTGCCCTTCGACAGGCTCAGGGCGAACGGGTCTGCCACGCCTGCTCACATTTTATCTCCCACTTCCAAGATATAAGGGCGAACGGGTCCAGGTGATCGTCGGAGTCCTTGTATACTCACTCTGAACATCGGTTATTGCCGCCAGCATTCCATTTTTTTGCGCATGGTTAGAAGTGGGTTAGAGCTTGATAACCTGTCCCGCGGCTTGAGTGTAACCGAGGTACATGCGAATCACGTCGTGGGCGTCCTCGAGCGTTGCCGTCGTTGGTGGGGTACTGTTGAGCACGCTCTCGGCAAAGGCGATGAGTTCTGGTGCATATCCCAGGAGAAAGAGCCCTTTGTTCGCAAGGCGTCCGTGTGAGAAGTCTGGCAGCCAGCGGCGCGGCGCGGCGGCATCATCGCTTACGAATGACTCCCGCGAGCGTGACTCTCCCGGCGGGTAGTACGTGAGATCGATGCCGTTTTCGACGACGAGCGACGCGCCTTCGCCATTCACTTCTACGCGGTCCCACGGCGCATACTCCCCCTTACCCGCGGCCTGATGCAAACAGCCAATACTGCCATTGGCGAAGTTGAAGACTCCCAGCGAACTGCCCTGTCGCGTTTCGTCGGCGAAATAGAGAGTCTGGGCGGAACCGAGCAGGAATTGCAGGATCGAAAGCGGATGGCAGCCGATTTGGAGGAAGCGCATCATTTCCCGGCTGTGGGGGCGTCCCTCGGCAGGCGGCAGGTCTACGGCGTAATGGACGTAGGCTGACGTGGGCGCGCCGAATTCCGGCTGGGCCATCAGGTGTTTTGCGTGTTGGATGGCAGGATAAAAGGGCTTCTTGAAGCCCACCTGGACAAAGCGTTGGGCCTTGTCACGCGCCGCTTGCATTGCCTCAATCTCGGCCAGCGTTGAGGCCGGTGGTTTTTCGATCCAGACGTGACGGCCCGCCCGCAGGACATCAATGGCGATCGGTGCATACTGGGGCCGACCTTGCTTATCGTGATTGAGTACCACAAAGACAGCGTCAAGCTCTTCCTCTCTCAACATTGCAGCGTAGTCGGTGTACGAGCGCAGCGCGCCAAACTGCCGTGCAAAAAACCGGGCGCGTTCTTCAATGAGATCGCAGACCGCCACCAACTCCACCGGGGCATACTGCAAGCTGGGCAGAATACTCTGAAAGGCGTGATTGCCGCAGCCGATGAAGCCTGCGCGAACGTGATGCTTGTACTCATAATTGAATGACATCTGGCTGGATTCCTCTATTGCAACAATGTAACACTAGCTGCGCTCCGGGACTGGTGTGCTGCTAGGAAGAACCAGATTACTGCGGCAGTGAACGCTAACGTCGGTCCGTGCTTTTGCGCAGAATGTTGCTGCGCCCGCGCGGCGGTCCTTCAGGCAGCCCCGAGGCGTCGACTTCGCGACGACGGCGCGCCTCGTCCGAGAAGTATTTTGCCCACTCGGCGGGCGCGTCGGGCTCTACGCCTCCATGGCGCGTAATCCGTTTTCTTACACGAATAGACAGCGGTGTGTTGACGGCGGCTCCGGCAACGATCGCCTGACCCTTGGAGAGCGCCGGTAATTCCGCTAAGAGATCGTGGCTCGCGCTCTCCACGGCGGCAGCCACGCTGCTTTGGTCGTATTCGTTGACGATGCGCAGCAGGAACTGCGTCATACACTGTGAGAGCACGTCGGAATCGAGCTTGCCGGGGCGTTGGCTGATAAGGCCTACGCCTACTCCAAATTTGCGGCCCTCGGCCAGGATGGTCTTGAGGATATTTGTGGTGACCACGTCTTCATTCGCCGGGGCAAAGTGATGGGCTTCTTCCAGCAAAATGAAGACCGGATAGTCGAGGCGGTCCCTAGGGCCGCCGATGCCTTTAGCTGCATTCATGCGGGCCTTCCAGACCATGCGTAAAAGCACTGCCACAATGACTTGCTGCTGGCGGCGATCAATTTCGTTGAGCTGCAGTACGGAACAGAGGCCGGGGCGGAAGACCTGCTGCAGGTCCATGGTCTCTATATTGTCGAAGTTTGGTGACTCTGCAAAGAGGCTTTTCAGTCGCCATTCGAGCGCCCGTGCACTGCCCCGCATCTGAACATCGGGCTTGGCGCGCGTGCTCCGCTGTTCCTGTCGGCCGGCGTTTTCGAGCCAGTCCAGGTCGCCGTCGCCTGAAGATGGATTCCCGCTTTTGCGGGAATGACGGGCCGGGTCGGGCTGGGTCTCCTCTTCGCCATTCTGCATGTAAGCCAGCGCCGCGTAGACATCGTTCATTGTCCAAGCGGTCTTGTCTTTGCGCTCGCCCTCTACTCGATCCAACGCCAACCGCAGCACGTATTCCATGGGCCCGGAGAGGCCGAACTGCGCCCCGAGCAGAAAGCGCAAATCGTGGAACGTGAGATCGGAGACCCGGATCTTCACTTGGCCCTGGGGGACGATCTTCACATCCGCCTTGTAGCCTCCGTCGTACCCGTCGTCGGCGCGAAATTCTTTGGCACTGCGGATTTCTTCCAACGTGTCGTACTCGCCATGGGGGTCGACAATCAGTATACTGGCGCGGTTGATGGGTTTCATCATCTCTTCGATTAGGACCGAGGCCAGGTAGCTCTTGCCTGCACCGGTACCGGCGATGATTGCCATGTGGGTTGCAGTGATGGAGCGGACGTCCAACACGACAGGAACACCGACGCCATCCACTAAAGCATCCGTTTCCTCCGTAATTCCCTCTCCATCCGTCATTCGCGCGGAAGCGGGAATCTCGTTACCGGGTTTCAGCGGATTGAAGGCAGGACGCGAAAGCAACGAACCGACATAGGCGCCGCCCCGTTCTGCTTCGCCTTGGTCCCAGTCGAAGGCGACTCGATTTAGCACCGCTGCGAGGGCGTCGTCCGGGGCCAGGTAGATTTTCCAGCCAATGCGAGGCGGGATGCGTGGGTTAACGAATGCGCTCAACTGCGCATCGTGGTAGCCCATGATGCTAACGTGGATTTCGAAGAGTTCGACAGAGGCAGCCTCGGGTCCAATCGTGCCATTCACTGAAAGCTCGGAGGTGCCGTGGTAACCAACGAGCGCTGCCATTTGCGCCGGGTCAACTTCCGGGTGCGCCAGAAACGAATCCGGATAGAGGCGCAGCGGAATGCGCCGTATCACGCGACCGAGTATTTGGCGCTGAGTGCCGTCTACCTCTGCTTCGTAATAGACGAACTCGCTCGTCTTTACCCGCCGTTCGGTATCGGGAGTGACGAACGTGAATTCGTTGGGTGTTTCCCCAGGGCCCTTGGCAATACCAATTATCATCGGTCAGTTTTCTTCAGTGTGACGCTCGCAAACCCATTCCGGGGAAGGCCGTATCGGCGCCTACTCAAGTGATCCGTCGTCTATTGCTCCCGGAGGATTACGTCTAGTTCATCGGTTGCGCCCTTGATGAGAAGCCGCTGATCGTTCGCAAGGCCCATGTAGCGAAAGCCTTGCTCGAGCCGCTTGTTCAGCGCCTGACCGGAGCTGGTATGTATGCCGGGAGCCACGCCGTACTTTCGGGCTACGGTTACAACCTGGCCAACGGCAGCTTCGAAATCGGGATGATTACTATCGATGCTGGGCGGAAGGCCCAAGGAGGCACAGAGATCGTTGGGGCCGATGAAGGCGGCGTCGATGCCGGGGACGCTGAGGATATCGTCGAGTCGCCGAATGGCATCGGCATGCTCGATCTGAATGATCATGAGAAGCTGATCGTTGGCATGCTCCAGATACTCGGCTTGTGTTGTGCGGAAGGCATAGTGGTTGCGCCCGCTGCCGATGCTGCGGATGCCCGCCGGCGGGTAGCGGCATGCCGCCACTGCGCGCTCGGCCTCTTCACGCGTTCGCACCATCGGCACAACCACGCCGTATGCGCCAGCATCGAGCACACGCTTGATCCACACGTGGTCATTCCAGGGCACGCGAGCGGTCGGCACGACATCAGTCGTATTGATGACCTGAAACAAGGCGCGAGTTTCACGAACGTCAATTGAACCGTGCTCCATATCGACATTGAGCCAGTCGAATGCCATATGCGCCAATGTTTCAGTCGCCAACGGGTCGCCTAGGGTGAGCCATGTGCCGATTGCGGGTCTTCCCGCTTTGAGAAGCTGCTTGACCGGATTTTCGCGCATGCGCCAATCACCTTATGTGCGTTGAGGGAAAGGAACCAAAGTTCATCCTAAGTGTACCAGAGCATCGACTTCGCAAGCGGTAAGACTATTACCACCGCGACACGTATGGTCGGCAGGCAAATCCGCTGGCGCTCTAAATAGGCCAGCTCACTCCTGCTCCGGTGGAATATGACATCCTTCGCAGCCGCTTCTCTTTTCACAAGGCGGTAGCTCTTTTGAAACAGCTAACTACCCTCGATCAAGAGAGTGAGAGAGTCTCAAACCTAGCCGCGACGTAAGCGCACTGCACGGTCTAGCCCAGTGGGGTAACTCTTGCTTGCCAGGAGAAATGGGCGGCGAGCGTGCGGAGCAGGCGCTGGTCGCTGGGTTCCAGGAAGAGCGAGAGAAGCTGGCGAATAACGTTCAGACCGAGTTCGGTAACAAGAGGACTCTGGTGCGAGATGAGGTGGGGAAGGTAGCCCAGGGAGAGATGTCCGTCTATTTGGTGGAATTGCCTAGTGTCTTCCTCACTCAGACTGGCAACTTCCGCATCGACGGGCAATGAGTACGGTATGACACCGTGCTCGCTCGTTTCATCGTGGCGGTAACCCACAATGATGATGCCGACGGCGGTGGCCTTCTCTACCAAGTAATCGGGGGCAAGCATTACTTGATCTGACGGAGGGTTCAGGCGGGGACCGACACTGCCGTAGTCAGGATTGAGAAGAATAGTGTCGTAGACGATGCCCACGGCCGTTCGTTCGCCCGCTGGATCGATTGGCGCTTCCACGAAGCGACCGAAAGCGAAGTCTTCAGGTTCAGGATCGTAACCCGTTTCGTGGGGGGCGAAGATTTGGCAGACGTAGTCGGTGTGGGAGTTGGACTTAACGATTCGCCCGATCACTGGCATGGCTGCTACCCCTTATGCCCTTCGCCGCTCTTTGCTCGCCTGTTTTGCAGAAGCTAGCATCGTGCGAATGTCGTGGTAACGTCCGAACTCTTCAAGCGCGCGCAAATACCGTTGTCGGTCTGCAAACGTAATCACTGCGGCCGCGTCAGCGGCTTGGATTGCGTAGGGATAGCCGCCGCCTCCGATAGCCTCCGCTCGCACCCAGTCTATCACGCGGTCGAGCATACCGGCGCGGAGCAGCCAAGCGGGAAACTCGAGCCGTGCCGGAGGTCCGCTATTGATCTTTAGGTACGTAAAGTAGATCTCATTGCTATAGCTCGTGCCGGTCTCATGATCCGTGTAATTGCCTTCTTCCACAACATCCTGGCGTTGGCAAATGAAAGCGGGCGAGCGCCAACTCTCCCAGGCTGCGCCGTGAGGTTCGTTGAGGAATGCCGCGTCACTAAGTAGAGCGAGTGGAGACGAATCAGGGTCTAGCAAGTAGCAGAGCATCCGCGTGAAGTCACGTGCGCGTGATCGATCAATGTAGGCGATGAGAGGCACTTGGCACTCTACTGACGTGCGCAGCATGCTCACCGCAGCGGAGCGGTAGCGATCGCGAACTTCCTTGCGCCGGCCTGCCGAATAGGAGACTGCAAGCGAACCGTCAAAGAACACCAGAGTACTTTCGCCATCGCCTGCGAACTGTTCCATTAGCTTTCTCACCTGAGTTACTTCCTGCTCGTGGCGGTGGAGTGCGACCCCGCCGCCAGCCTCGCTCACATCCTCTTCGCCAGCCAGGTCATCAGGGGTTAGGATCTTAACGGAAGCTTCCTTGCTGAACTCGCCGCTGGCGGTATGAGAGTTTACGTACCAGGCTACTTGGACGGCTGCTAACGGCAAGGGGGACTCTTTGGTGGCCGGTAGCTGGCTGCCGTCTACGGCGCATGTCGTGACGTTTTCAAGAGTCTGTGCGGCCCAATGACGCATCGAGGCAAGATTTCGATCCCAAGGTTGCCTTAGCCACAGCCTGAGACCGGGAGCGCGATCGAATTCCGGCGTTGGAAGGGCGTCGGGTGCCTTTACGCCTTTCAATTTCTCCCTTATGTCAGCGGCAGACATACTCTCAAGTTGCTTTTGCTTCTCCTTCAGTCGCTGGAGGAGATCGTACTGAGCAACGTCGAGCCGCTTCAATTCAAGTCGCTTTGCCTCAAGCGCAGCTAATACTTTGTCACGATAGAACACGTTTATCTCCGCATCCGTCCATGAGAAGAAGAGGTCCGACACTTGCCAGAATACTATTTTACTCCAACGATAGCTCTAGGGCGCTAAAGTTGAAATCAATGGCGATTCCGGCTTCGCTATTCCGCGCTACTCCACCTCTACTGCACTCACACCATTCTCTTTGCGCACCCGCACCACTGAAGAGACCATCGGTTCGAAGGTATCGTCGTGGCTAATGACGAAGAGCTGATGGAAGCCCGTTACCCGTTCGAGCTGTTCGGCCAGGTTGTGTCGACGCTCCGCATCCATATTCTGGGTCGGTTCGTCGAAGAAGGCAATGTTAATGTCGGAGAGTTGGCGCAAGAGTCCTAAGCGAACAGCTACGGCGGCACTCATCTGCTCGCCGCCGGACAATTGCATGAACGCGCGCCGGTGCCCGTGTTGCTCCAAGAGAATGTCATAATCTTCAGTAAGCGAGAGTTCTGCAGAGGCATCTCCCATAATCTCGCTGAAGAGTGTATTGGCCTCTGCGGAGATCTGTTGAATGAGGTGGCGGGCAATATGGGGGCCGGCGTCGCGAATGACGTTGCGCAAGAAGCCGGTTACGGTGTGCACTTCTTGTGCTTCTGCCAGCGCCTGTTTGGCTTCCTCCAATGCCCGCCCTGCTTCCTCCAGCGCGGCGATTTCCTTCTTTGACCGGGTAATCTGCTCGCTGAGATAGCGGGACCGTTCGTTCGCCGCCCCCAACTGACCCTGAGTCTTGTTTAAGCTCTCTTGTACTTCGGTGAGTGCAGCCGGATTCCAGAGCTCCTCGCACTCTGCGAGTAGATGCTGAGATTCCGCAACGGCTTGCGCGTTTTTCTCCTTGTCGCCCGCGAGAGCAGTTACTAGCTCTTTTCGTCGTGGTAGGTCAGCCGCGGTTGTCTCATGCTGCAGGTACATTTCGTAGTCTTTGCGGTGAGAGTCTGCTGTTTGGCGCTGCTTCGCCACACGTCGGTCGAGGTCGGCGTATGGCTCAAGGCGTTCGGTTATTCCTGCCAACTCATATTCAATCTTCTGGCGTTCACGTGTGACTGCGGCAAGCGATTCGGCGCGCTGCTCATACTCACTGGAGGCGTCGTACAATCGTTCCGCAATCTGGCGCGGGTTTCCCAAGTTTCTTAACTCTTGCCGGAGGGTCTCTTCGCTCTCTTCGAGATTTCTGAGTACCTTTGCGATGACCTGCGCCGACCATGCCCCCTGCAGGCGATCATCGATGCGCTGAGTCAGGTCTTGCTGCTGTTGGTCAAAGTCGTGGAGATCGCTCTCGAGATGCTGTAGGCGCGGTGCCAGGTCACGCAGACGATCGACCTCTTTCTGAGCCGCCCTGGCCCTGCTAACTTCCTGTTCGAGCCTTTTACTCTCTGCCTGCAATTTCTCGGCCTGGCCCGCATAGCTACGCACGAGGCCGGCGATAATCGGGATTAAGCTTTGGCCCTCTTCCACCTTTGGGCAGAAGTCCTTGTAGAAGGGGCAGAGGCCATCGGCGGCCATTTCTTGCGAGTCTTGATTGAAGCGTCGTTGTGCTTGGTAGTCGCTGATTTGGTCCCTGACCACCTGCAACTGCTGCTCAAGGCCTGCAAGTTGCGCCGCGAACTCTAAGAATGATTCACTGTGTGCAACAGCTCTTGCCGTTTCATCGCGCTTCGGTTGGGTCTGAATGTACCGCTTGCGGAGATCGTCCCGCCGTTCAAGCCACAACCCGATTTCCCGCAGATTTTCGTGCTGTTCGCTTAGGCGGGCGCGAGCGTACCCGGCGGCCTCGCTTGGCGCCGTCGGCAAGTCAACTGTTGCGTGTCCTCTCTGACCGTTGCGCTTGCTGGCAGCAACCCGCCGCAAGACTTGTGCCACCTGCTCGCCATGTTGCCGAGCGTAATCAAGATCGCGGCTGAACTGCAGCAATTGCGCTTCCAGGTGCTCTTGCTGTGAAACCTGTGGCTCCAGGGTCTTTCGCTTTGCTGCCGCTTTGCTTGCCTCATCCACGGCCTTCTCGAGGGCGGCCTGTCGAGTCCGCAAGGCCACGAGCTTTCTTTCCACGGTGTATGCGGACTGGCGGAGCGCATCGGCTGACTTGCGATCCTCTTCCAGTGCAGTGAGTGCCTCTTGTGCCTTGCGGTAGGCGGCGTGTCCTGCTGCAGCCTCCTTTGTGCGGGCCGCGGCGAGCTCGGCTGCGGCGACTTGGGCTTGCTCGGCCTCCAGGCGATTCTGTAAGTGCTGTTGCTGCTGCGAGAGGCGCCTCACGAGATCACGCTGCTGCTCCAGCGTTCGGCGCTGTGTTTCCAGTTGCTGTTGTTCAGTTTGCAGGCGTGCTTGGTTCGTGGCCAGGATGCGGGCCTCATTCGTTGCCTCGACATGCTGCTTCTCGAATGCGGCGAGCGCCGCTACTTCGTCCGGCAACCGCGCGGCTTCCGGTTCCAGGGCAGAGGCACGCCGTTCTTGGTCCGATACGTCTCCTCTAAGAGCGTCCAGGACATCGCGAAGCTTGTCGTAAACTTGACGGTACGCGTCAAC
Source organism: Chloroflexota bacterium (assembly GCA_965219505.1). Lineage (GTDB taxonomy): Bacteria > Chloroflexota > UBA11872 > VXOZ01 > VXOZ01 > VXOZ01. The sequence goes on from OZ244775.1 coordinate 1,368,732, forward strand.
GCGCAGCAAAGGATCAAAGGTGTCCTTGCGCTGGGCGGGAGTGAGCAAGAAGTCGGCCGTCAACCTTCCTTGCGGCACGCCAAGCACATCTGCGAAAACGCGTCCCAGGTCTTCATACTCATCCAGACCAATGTGTTGGCGTAGAAACGCCTGCACGTCCTGTTTCTGTTGGGCGACACGCCCCTGCGTATCGAAGCTATAGACGTAATAAGAGGACGTTACCGTATCTGCACTGCCGGTGGACCGCTTCAACGTGCGTACAGTTTGGTATTCGCATTCGTCGAGACGGGAGAGAAACGTCACGCGCACGTCCGCCTCTAGCGCATTGTGCCGCATGAAATCTCGCTGGTTGCGGTACGGCAGAAAGTCGAAGAGCGCAAAGCCGATGGCTTCCAGGATGGTGGTCTTGCCAGCTCCGTTTGGCCCGAAGATGGCAATGGTGCCCACCGGAAGACGAATGGTAGCTTCCTGGTAGCTCTTGACGTTCTTCAGATACACTTCGGTGATTCTCATCAGCAGTCAGTCTAAATGCCTAGCCGGTCCGTCGCTCGGCGGAACCGAACCGAAGAGATTATCTTGTTGGACGTAGCGCGGTAGACGACCGCTTCCCCCTTGGCCTTCGCCGCTCTGTGACGAGGAAGCATCTTCGTCACTCCACTCCTCATCAACAGCTATGCCGCTCTCGTTGCCTGTCGGCACAAATGAGGTCGCATCGTTTCTTGCGGCCTGCTTCTGCTCGCGCAGGCGGCGCCCCACCTCCTCTGCGATCTCGTTGGCAGCGACCCCGTCGAGAACCATCTGCTTTAGAATTACTGCGACCTGGCCCACCTCAGCCGCAGTCGCAGCAAAGCGATCGTCGGCCCGGACGAGGTTCTCGAAAACCATTCGCTCCAACTCGTTCCGGTCAAGCGTGTCACTGCCCTCTACCATGCTCGTGGGAGCCTCCTGCAGCGATGAACGTACGCGCACAATTAGGGGATCAATATGCTTCTTCGCCAGGTGCTCGATGGCTTCAGTGTCAATTTCCGTGCGCGAGAATCGGGCGACGCCCGTGAGCACAATTTCAACCACAGGGAACTTTTGCGAGTGGGAGGCGCTGTCATGTACCGAGTGAGTTTCTTCTCCGTGCAGCGATGGCTCTAAGTCCACGCGCGGTGCCGGTTCACGCATTATCTTCTCTTCAAGGAGTTGCAGGAGTGCGCTTGGAGTCGGGCATGCATCCAGCTCTTGCCGGATGCGCATAAAGGGGCGGCGGTTTGGGTATTTGCAGGTAGTTGCATGAAAGGACGGTGTCCGGTCTGTGTCTACCGTCACGAGAATGCCGCCTTTGTCGCGATACTGCCATTCTTCACTGCTCCAGGTTTCCGGGCAACCGGGATTATAGAGCCATTCTTTCTCGTCAAGTGTTCCTCGATACGGGGCGTGAACATGGCCTAAAGCGAAATAGTCCACAGAATGTCTGAGAGTGCCCAGGTCTTGTTGGCGTGCAAACGGATGTCCTTGGTCGTAGTATCCCTCGACCGAGGTGTGCGAGAGAAAGATAGAGAATCCAGCTTCAGAGTGCGGAGCAGCATCTATGGCGGCCCCGATTTCACTTAGCGCTGCGCCGGTCTGAGCGCCTTGGTACCTGAGGCCGTAGATTCGCGCTCCCGCTAGATCCACGTAACCGCCGGTGCGCTCCTCTTTGTCCCAGTGCTGCGGCAGCCACCCTTGGTCGTGGCGTGAGCAGTCCAAGAGATAGAGGAGATCGCTCTGGCTGAGGTACTCCATCCAGGAAAGGCTATCGCCGTAGGTGCGTTCGTGGTTTCCTTCGATGGCAACGACGGAGATACCCGCTGTTTTCAGCCGTTCAAACTCGGTCACGGCGATGAGGAGTGTACGCGGGTCGAGAGTGCGTTTTTCGAAGAGATCGCCGGCAATCAAGAGAAAGTCAACCCGCTCGTCCAATGCGGTGTCTACGACCCATTGGAACGCCTCGGTGAAGTCGTCGTAGCGCTCGCTCAGGCCGTATTGCTGGTAGCCGAGATGAATGTCTGCAGTGTGAAGAAACTTGAACTGCATAGCACTTATCCCATTGCGGGGCGGGAGAAGACCTGCCCAATAAGGTGCGCGCGACGCATCAAATTGTCGACAGAGGAAACGGCTCGTCAGCGAGCGGATCGCGGCTCCGATCCAGCGGCACACCATTCGCAATGGTGTGGGTATTTTCTAACTGCTGTCTGCCGTCTCGCTCTTCGCCCTGCGGATCCAAGAAGGTGAAATTGCCTTCGTCGACGCGGAAGACCGCAATGTCCGCCGGAGCGCCGACGCTAAGCCGACCGCAGACGTGGTCGTATCCTACCGACTGCGCGGGAGTTAGCGTGCTGAGCCGGACGACGGTCTCTATGTCCATGCCGAGGGCAAGGAACTTTGACATCACGTAGGGAAAGCTCTTTGCTGACGTGCGGATACTCCTCTGATGCAGGTCGGTGCTGATGGAATCGGGTGGAAACCCTTGTTCCATGGCAGCAGCAGTGACAGGGAATGAGAAACTGCTATTGCCGTGACCCACGTCGAAGAGCACGCCTCGTTCGCGCGCTGCCCAAACCTCGTCTCGCACTTTGCCCCGCATCAGGACGCCGCCAGGCTTGCCATGAAAGCAGTGCGTAACGATGTCGCCAGCCCGTAATATGGGAAGCAATTCTTGCAAGGTGGGCGCCGGCATGGAGATGTGGACCATCAAGGGTATTGTAAATTGGTCGCAGAGTTCGCGCCCCACCCACAGAGCCATCATTCCAGTCTGCCCGGTGCTGGAGCGACCGGCGCGAATTTTGATACCGGCGATGAGGCTGCGGTGCATCTCCAGGGTGGCTGCGTTGAGTTCCGTATCGACATACGTCATGTTATTTAGTTCGCCAACCTCCTGGCAATGCACCAGGCCCTTGGCGCTGAGATTGAGCAAGGGTATCACGCGCACCTGTGCCTGATCGATGATGAAGCGCTTGAAGCCAGGGAAGGTAGCTGCGCCGCTGCTGCCGGGATCGATCCAGGTGGTTACACCATGCCGCGCGCCTACGAGGTCCGGATCAAGGCCCGTGCCTCCTACGCCCCAGTAGCAGTGCCCGTGCAAGTCCACCAGTCCGGGGGCAACAAGCTGCCGGGCGACATTGATCTCCTGCACACCGGCGCCTGCGAGCGTACCCTCCGTTATGGCAGCGATCTTGCCGTCGGCAACGCCAATGTCGCCAGTAAAACGCCGGCTTTCTCCGGGATCGATAATGTCGCCATCGCGCAGGATGAGGTCGTAGGTCATGGGGATTATCTCCAATGCAACCCGGAATACTCTACAGCAACACCACTAAACGCTATTCTATCAGCCTGCTATCACTCCTACCGTTTGGCATACTGCAATCCCACCGGCCGGTCGTTCATGTTCTTGGCGGCGTCTTTGACGAGGTCAGCCTCATTGCGCTTGCGCGCGGCTGCTCCATATTCAACCATCGTGCACAGTCAGCACCACATGGTTGCGTTCGATTTCGCGGTGGAAGCTCTCAGGCAAGCGTGCCCAATCGTGTGCCTGGACCAGGATGGGGATGTTCGACCGTTCCAACGCCGCGGTAAAGTTGCGGAGCACGGCATCTGGTATGGGTTCTAGTGTTGGTGTGCGCAGCGCCAGGTCTAGGTCGCTGCCCGGGTGACTTCTGCCGTTGACGCGGCTGCCGTAGGCCCACACCTCTATCCCAGGCAGGCGCTTGCGCAGCAGCGCTTCGATTTGTCGGCGGTATCGGTAAGGCAGGTCCAGACGCTCAGTCATCGGACACCTCCGCGATGACCTGCGCCAGTTCCCTGGCGTCGGCGATGAAGGAGGGCAGCAGCTTAAGCGTTGCCTCGGCGAAGCCCGCGCCGTAGCGGTGCGCAGTATCATTGCGGTTGTCCCGGTATACGAGCCAGCGTTCGCAACTCTCGACGGAGATTAATCCGTGCTTTGCGGCGTGGCGGAACCGGTCTTTGAAAGTAAGTTGGTCGGCCTGCCGGTTGCTGGCGAAGTAGGGCCTAAGCCGTTTCTGCAACAGGCTGCCGCTCTGCTCCACGACCAACTCAAACTCTTTGCTGCAAGCGGCGCGCATGATTTCATAGGCCAGGCTATCGGCTTCTTGCTGTTGCAATTGCGCATACGCCGCATCCAGTGTTTGGATGCAACGATTGAGAAAGTCCGTGTTGATGGTCATGCTCTATCTTCTCCCGGCGCGCTCCCTGCCAACCCTCGGGCACATGGTCCACAAAGATTATGTGCTGCATTTACACCTCGACCAGTCCGGTCGTGGCCTGCGGTTCCGGCACCGGGTCGCCGTATTCGCGGAGCATTGCAACATGGTGAGTGACGGCCTCTCGAATCAGAAGGCCCACTTCTTCCTGCGTGTCCGCGGCAGCCACACATCCCGGTAAGTCGGGTACATGTGCCGAGTAACCGTTACCAGTTCTTTCAATGACGATGGTGTATTTCACGTCTGATCCCCTTCGTGAATTCCAGCCTAATTCAGGATGCTGTTCCATGTCTTGGGTGCTAGTTCCTTGCTCAGCTTACCCGCTATGGTAACGACTCCAAGCTTAGCGGGGTGACGCTAGTGGCGGTGGCTACCCCGAGTCCGCACGTGCTTCCAGCCGTCACGCTCCACCAGTCGAATGGCGTCCCGTACTTTTGGCAAAGCCCAACCTGCTAGCAATCCAGTCCGTCTTTACCGCAAGTAACACTCGTATATTTTCGTTAAGGAAAAGTGCTCAGCACGAATTGGGAAAACCCACCAGAAATCGGGATAGATTCTAATACGCGCGTCGCTGCCAATCGTCCGCAAAGAGGTTAAAGTGGCCGAAACGATAGGGATGTTCCTTGATTACGTCGAGATTGAGGTCAATGCCCAAGCCGGGCGCCTCCGGCGGTGAGAAATATCCATCCTTTACTCTTGGAAAGCCAATCACTGCCTCACGCACGAAATCCGGCGCGAAGTCGTCGAAGCACTCTTGGACCTTTACGTTGGTCGTGCAGAAATCGAAGTGCACGCTAGCGGCCGTGCAAACTGGCCCATTGGAACAGTGTGGCGCCACCATGACGTAGTGGGCGTCGGCCATAGCCGCGATTTTTTTGAGCTCCATGATGCCGCCGGCATGGATGATGTCAGGCTGGATGATGTCTACGACGTTGCGGGCGAAGAAACGGGCGTATTCGTAGCGCGTGAAGAGTCTCTCACCCGTGGCCACGGGAACATGTATGTCGCGCGCTGCTCGCTCCAATGCATCCTGGTCTTCCGGAGGAACCGGCTCCTCAACCCAGCCGGGCTTGAAGGGTTCAAGTTCGCGGGCGATTTCGATTGCGGTTGCCGGACTGAATCTCCCGTGCATCTCGATGAAGATTTCGACGTCGGGGCCGACGGCGTCGCGGATGGCTTCAACCAATGCAATCGACTTGTGCTTCTCCTCCGCCTCCATCTCGTAGGTGCCTGCCCCGAAGGGGTCCACCTTCAGGGCGCGATAGCCCTTAGCCACCACCGCCTTTGCGCGCCGGGCAAAGTCTTCAGGCGTGCGGTCGCCGGTGTACCAACCATTCGCATAGGCTTTCAGCCGCTCGTGGCATTGGCCGCCGAGCAGTCGATAAACCGGTGTGCCAAGCGCTTTGCCCACTATGTCCCAGCAGGCAATCTCTACGGCACTGAGGGCAGTGTTGGCGACGGGACCTCCTCGCCAGAAATCGTCGCGATACATGCGCATCCAGAGGTCCTCAATGTTGAAGGGGTCGCTGCCGATAATGTGGCGGTTCTTGGCGGCTTGAATGTACGCCACGACGGCTTCATCGCGGTTCTGGAGCGTTGCTTCGCCAATTCCGTAAAGCCCTTCGTCCGTAAGAACACGCACGAAGACTATGTTGCGCCAATTGTCACCTAGGACGTGCGTCTCGACGTCGGTAATCCGCACGGTGTAATATCCTTTCCATTCCTTGCTGCTTTAGAGTTCAGCGTTGCTCAGTGGAAGAATCCAGTCCGAGGTTCAACAGGACGGGTATAAATTCGTCTTCGCGCTTAGTGGTAGGTGGTCAAGAACTTGCTGCGGCAAGACCTCGGAGCCTGGCAGTTTCAGTGTGTTTCTAGCATAGCCGAGGGAGCATCTACTGTCACACCGTGATGGAAGCAGCAGCCCTGTTCTTGAGAATTCTCTACGGATGGAATGAGGGTCGGGTGTGCTGGCTTGGCGTTATTCTTGAATTGCGTGACGGGCACTCTATCGTCATTCTGAAAGGGCCGGCACCATTCCGCTCAACTCATGAGAACAGATGAGTTGACCTCCATCTCGACTAGTTTTGAAATTTGGAACTGTGTGCCATACCATAGAGTTTGTGAGTAGCAGTGTCTAATTACAGGAGCAGTTGATGATCAGTACGGTCCCAGGGAACTATCCAAAGATTGCCAATAGACGCGGTGGTCAAACGTTGCGTCGCGCCATTGCCTCCTTTGATAGGGGGAGCATATCAGCAGACGAACTCGCCGCGGCGGCGGATGAAGTAACGGTCGAAGTGATCGGCGAGCAGGAGCGTGCCGGTATTGACGTGATTACTGACGGTCAGATTCGCTGGCAAGATCCGGTTACATATATCGCGGACAAACTCAGTGGCTACGAGATAGGCGGTCTTATTCGCTACTTTGATACAAACACATTCTACCGCCAACCGGAGGCAACCGGGCGCATAGAGTGGCAAGGGCCAATCCTAGTGCGCGACTATGAGTTTGCCCGCGACCATGCCTCCGGGCCTGTGAAGCCTGTGGTCACCGGCCCCTATACCATCGCGAAACTCTCACTGCTCGGGGCTTACGCCGTCTCTGACGAAGTTGCTGACCTGCAGACGCTCGTATTGGATACGGCACGGGCTCTGAACCAGGACATGAAAGCGCTGGCGGCGACCGATCCCCCGCTGATTCAAGTTGATGAGCCTGCAATCGTCTGGCACCGCTATAAGGGTGACTGGGGCATCTTCAAGGAGGCGATGGACGTGCTCATGGATGGCGTGGGTGCCACGACGATACTGCGAACCGATTTTGGTGATGCGGTAGGGTTGCCCGGCTTCTTTGCGCTGCCGTTTCAGGGATTTGGACTAGACATGGTCCATGGCAAGAAGAACCTTGCGCTTGTTCCCGAGTTTCCCGATGACAAGGACCTCATGCTTGGGATTATTGACGCGCGCAATGTGCGCATGGAAACCGAAGGAGCGGTGTTAGAGAGTGTACGGTGGGTAACAAAACACGTATCTAAAGAGCGCTTAGCCATCAGCCCGAACACCGGATTGGAGTTCTTGCCCAGAGAAACCGCATACAACAAGCTGGAGAATATGGTTCATGCTGTCAAGAAAGCTCAGGAGGCTGTCGCATAACGATGGAAGGTCTATGGACAACACAAGTTGGGAGTTTGCCAAAGCCACCGGCGCTTGCCAAAGCGCGGACTGAGTTTGCGCGTGGCAAGTTGCCCCAAGAAGACTTGGAGGCGTTGGAACGAGAATATACAGAGTTCTGGATGGATTTCCAGAATGAACTCGGTCTCGACATCGTCGTAGACTCCGAGATGTACCGTGGCGATATGGCAACGTACTTCGCTGAGATGATGGAAGGTATGGAGATTAGCGGTCTCGTGCGGTCCTACGGCAACCGGTATTACCGCAAGCCAATCGCAGTCGGGCCGCTGAAGCGGGTCAAGTCGTTCACACTCGACTGGTGGCACTATGCCCAGAACCTGACGGACAAGCCCGTAAAGGGCATGATCACCGGTCCCTACACCATGGCAGAGTGGTCGTACAACAACTATTACGACACCCAGGAAGACTTCGTGCTGGCTATGGCTGAAGTGCTGCACGAAGAAGTAGTAGACTTGGAGAAGGCCGGGGCAAAGTACATTCAGATTGACGAGCCGGCAGTTTCCACGCGGCCGGAAGACCTCCCGCTAGCAATACGCGCGATGGCAGTGGTAGTTGAAGGAATTGAGGCAACTACAGGCACACACATCTGCTACGGTGACTTTGAAGCCATCTATCCCAAAATGCTCGATATTCCGGTAGACGTAATTGACCTGGAGATGGCGAATAGCGACTTTGGCTTGCTCGATCTCTTTAGCTCACGCGCACCGTTCACAAAGAAGCTTGCGATGGGCGTGGTGGATGTGCACAGCCACATTATCGAGAACAAGGAGCAGGTGAAAGCGGGCATTTACAAGGGTCTGAACGTAGTGCCTGCCGACCGGCTCTATATCGACCCGGATTGCGGCCTAAAGACCCGCTCGGTGGACGAGGCGCAAGCCAAACTTGCCGTTATCGTGGAAGCAGTCGGCGAAGTTCGCCAAGAGCTTGGGTTGGAGAACGCGAAGAGCTAGCGGGGCTGAAGGTGGTTTGCCGGAGGGAAGTATGCGTAGGCCCCCTGATCAGCGGCGGCTACGCGCACGTGTGTACGGACGAGTGCAAGGTGTTGGTTACCGTCAGTTCGTACATCGGGCCGCGATGTGTCTTGGGCTGGCGGGATACGTGCGCAACGAAGACTGTGATGGGAGTGTAGAAGTTCTCGCTGAGGGGCCAGTAGACCAACTTGGTACGCTCGTGAAGCGGCTCAATAGCGGGCCTCTCATGAGTCGTGTGGAGTTCGTCGAGACAAGGTGGGAATCGTTTTCAGGAGCTTTTACCGAGTTTCAGATCAGGCAATAACAGGCAACAGTACATGGCTCCTCCGGTGACTACAAGCCGTACGTATGGAGGTTTGCAGCGTCTGGCCTGGGCAACTCTTGTTGTTGGTTTTTTCATCTTCTTGGGAATGGTCTTTTCTCTACCGCACGCAGTTAGCTGGATCATCGAGAGTATCCGCCAGGATGTGTCGGTACCGGTGCGCGTAATAAGCGGCCAAGAAGTATACGTGCTAGCGGCCGGCTCGCCAAGTTGGGTAGTTCGTTTTGAAGGAACGCTGCTGAATCCCGGCGACAGCATTAGCACTGACGAGAATTCTCGCGCATTCTTGGTGCTGCCGGATGACAGTACTGTCCAGTTGTACCCGAATAGTGGCGTTACTCTGATTGCGTCCAGTCTTGTACGTTATCAACCCGAGAAGATGCAGATAGTCCTTGAGCAGGTCAAAGGCAAGAGCCGCATTGCGGTGGCGGTAGTAAGATCCCCGGAAAAGCGCGACTTCCGCGTGCACGCGCCATCGTTCACAGCCACCTTGCAGGAGGGCAGCTATGCCGTGGAAGTTATCGATGAGCTTCGCAGTTCGCTTGCCGTGCGCCTAGGTCACGCAGTCGTGACTGATGGGCCAGAGGTATTGACTCTTTCCGCTCGAGAACGTGTGACCACAGAGGAGGGTCAATTGCCGATAGTGCCGTTGCCGGCCGTGCAAGACTTGGTTCAATTGGGCGACTTTACACAGCCTGAACAAAGGTTGCGTACGTTCTGGATCGAAGAAGATCGATCCATAGACGCACCTTCAGGCAAAACGACGTTTCAACCAAGTGGTGTACACCTTACGCGAGAGGGGGATGGGCATGGTCAGACGGTACTCGTGCAGCAGATCAACCGCGACGTATGGGACTTCGAGGAGTTGTTCCTGAGGGGGCGAATCAAAGCAGTACACCAAAGCCTGCCCGGCGGAGGCTGGAAGGGATCCGAGTACCCCGTCATTGTTCGCATTCGCTACCGGGACATTAATGGCGAAGAGAGAGAGTGGTTCCATGGATTCTATTACAGCGAACCTAGTGAACAAGGCTTTCTAACTACGAATGCGACGAGGGTCCCTCAAGACACTTGGTATACCTTTGAGCACAATATCCTCCAACTAGCGCAACGCCCAATTTTTGTCCGGACCATCGAAGTCGTGGCTTCCGGCCACTCCTATGAAGGCGTGATTCAGTACGTAGGTCTGGTTGGGGAATGATTATCGTCTTGGCTGGGAATGCTACGGCGGGGTTGCAGGTCGGCCAAGCGCTTGCAGGCCACTTGGCTCAGACTACCGTGTTGCAGCAGGACTATTTTGTCCCCGTAGAGATCCAAACATCCGTTGCCACAGAGAAAGGTCAGCCCACACCTAGCGTACCGTGGCTTGCCGGAACGCTGGCGGCGAGCGCTCAGAGGATTGCCGCGCACGGCGGGACGTGCGTTGTTGTCCTACCTCTCTTGGAGAGCGTGACCTCCCTGGTAGTTGCATTCGATCAGAATACGAGCCCGCTGTTTCTCTTTCTCTTGCGAAAGCCCACACGCCTTCAGGGCATCTTCCGGCGTGCAAGGCTAATCAATGCCGACGGAGTCGACTCTGAAACCATGGCAAGAGAGATCCTCGCATGTATTGCCCAGAGAAAGGGTCTGATTCGTCCCGCGCCTTCAGGGACGGGACACGACAGCTTACTGCCTGCCGATGGGGGAGCAAGTACCGGAGTGGACATAATTGAGATTCCGCGGATTGCGCGCGTTGTCGAGCGCTACGGTGAGCGCTTTCTCCACCGGGTCTATACCGAAGCGGAACAGGCGCTCTATCATGGCAGAATACCGGAACTGGCAGCGCGTTTTGCGGCTAAAGAGGCTATTTCGAAAGCACTGGGTACGGGCATTTGGGGAATTCGTTGGCGGGAAATGGAGGTCTTGCCCGATATGCGCGGTAAGCCGCTGGTCTATCTACATGGTGCGGCTGCTGCACGGGCGCGGGCACTCAATCTTCGTCACTTTGCCGTCAGTCTGAGCCACAGCCGCGAGTATGCGATGGCAGTAGTTGTAGCGACATAGAAAAGGGAATGTAGCAATACGACCGGCAGGAATGGCTGGGTTTTGAGATCCAATTGAGAGGTCTGCACGGCAAGTTGACTTCAAACCGCTGCAGAGGCAATTGAAGAGGATGCGAAAGAGACACCTAGCCGCTTGGCGCGTGGCGCAAACCCAGCAAGGGACAAGCCCCAGAGTTGCCGGGGAATTTCTTCAGCTTGTGAGCGAACTTAGTGTAGGTCGAAATCCCGTGCTACCGAATACGTGATAGCAATCTTGCGGAGAAGGCGCGAGGAGCTCTGAGAGTGAAACTGGCCCACACTGCGGCGATGCGAAGACTGGAGGCTGATGCCGTCGCCATCGGCATGGGTGAAGGCACCCTCATGGAGTTGGCAGGATACAATATTGCCATGCTCCTCATGACAAAGGGGAAGCTCACACCGGGTAAGCGGGTTCTCATTCTCGCGGGTTCAGGCAATAACGGCGGTGACGGATTGGTGGCCGCTTACCATATTCACCGCTTTGGAATAGAGCCTTTCATCTACCTGACTCGAGGCCGCTCCGATGACGCCAATCTCAAGCGCGTACAGTCCGTAGGAATTCCTGTGGTTATCCACGAAGAGGGCGACAGTGCGCGACGGCTCGATGAGTGGCTGGCGAGTGCGGACTGTGTGCTGGATGCTCTACTTGGTATAGGTGCGACGCCACCTCTGCGGGGCAGCGTTCTACAGGTGCTCAGGGTGCTGCGCGAGCCCTTGCACGCAGAGACGCTATGCGTGGCAGTGGATATCCCCAGCGGCATCAATGCGGAAACCGGCGAAGCGGATGCACAGGCGTTCAAAGCGCACTTCACTTTGGCCACAGGGCTTGCCAAGCCGGGCTGCTTTGTCGGCAAGGGTGCTGACTGTGCCGGTGAGGTGTTCATTGCGGACATAGGAATCCCGCCCGAGTGGGCAGACCCCTTACCGCTTCAACGCACAACGGCTTCTCAGGTGCGGGGCTTCTTGCCAGCACGCCCTCTAACCGCGCATAAAGGCTCTTTTGGTCGCGTGCTGGTCGTGGCCGGGTCTTTGCGCTATGTCGGGGCAGCTTATCTAAGTGCAACGGCAGCGGCGCGCGCCGGCGCTGGACTCGTTACCCTAGCATTGCCCGCTTCAATCCACCCCATAGTTGCGGCGAAAGCCTCTGAGTGCACGTTCTTGCCGCTTCCCAATGAAGCCGGACATCTCACTCCTGATGCCGTAGGACCAATCAAGCAAGCGCTGCCGCGGTATCGCGCGCTGCTTGTGGGCTGTGGTTTGGGCGACAATCCTAAGACGTACGAATTTGTGCGTGAGCTTGTGGGCGAACTCAATCGTGCCGCAGATTCGCCACGGCTGGTGCTTGACGCCGACGGCATCAATGCGCTTGCCGGACTAGACTTGGGCAATGCTCTGCCAACCCACACGATTCTCACGCCCCACGCCGGTGAGCTTGGCCGCCTGCTTGGCCAACCGTCAGCGACCGTAGACGCGCACCGGCTGCAGTTGGCGCGGCAGTGTGCGGCTGATTGGGGTGTTGTCATGTTGGCGAAAGGCGCGCCGAGCATTGCGGCGGCGCGTGACGGCACGACCTACATCAACCCTCACCGCAATCCGGCCCTCGCGACCGCTGGCACCGGCGACGTGCTGGCAGGAATCATTGCCGGTTTGCTTGCACAGGCCGACAGTCCGCAAGAGGCAGCGGTGGCGGGAGCCTTCATTCACGGTGAAACCGGCGAACGGGTGCGTTCTCGCCTGGGCGCAAGCGGATTGTTAGCCTCGGACTTGCTCAGCGATATCCCGTTGGTGATGAAGGCGCTCCGTGAATAGCGCTTGACCGTCAGCAATGGACCTCTACACACCGCCAACTTGCCGCTTACACGAGTCACCAGATTGGAACAAGCTCCGAGCGCGAACCAATCAGTGGCGCAACAGCTCCAGCGCCTCTCCCGAGTTGGCACACCTTTGAATCTCTGTGCCGAGCTGGATCCAGATAGTGCTGCCAGATAGACTCCCCTTGTGGGAAACCCCCCGGCTGCGCCCACGGAGAGTCACTCAAGACTCAATCAGGCCTTCCTGGGGCATAACCCAGGGCACTGATGGGAGATGCTCCAACAGCTTTGCGCGTGGCCACTGCATGTTTCCAACAGGTACGTCGATGACGACCGGCATTTGGCGTTCCAGTGCGAGCGGAAGCAACGTTTCTAATTGCATGGGGTCATCCGCCCGCATGCCGATTGCACCGAATGACTCGGAGAACGTGACGAGGTCCGGGTTGTGCAGATCGGTCTCGTATGAACCGTCAAAGAATTCGTCTAGGTCACGGTCGACGTTACCGTAGGAGTCGTCTCGGAAGACAACGGTCATTGTATTTATCCCACACTTGACCGCCGTGGAAAGTTCAGAGGAGTTGAACATGAACCCACCGTCTCCAATGACACTTACCACGGGACGGTTGGTTTCAGCTACCTTCACGCCCAGCGCTGCCGGGAAGGAAAAGCCAACATTGAACGAGTAGCCCGAATCTATGTAGGTCTTGGGATGGTTAACTTAGTAGTGGGTGCGGGCGTAGTAGCCAAACTTCGTGCTGTCCCAAAGGAAAAAGGTGTCTTCCGGGATGCTGTTTCGCATTGTATCCAGAATCGGATTCTGCGGTTCCTTGAGCCTGTTGTCATGATAGGCGATCAGGCGTCGGGACGCGCTGACCGCTTCGGCGGGCGACGGGCGACGTCCCACACCGGCCTCGATGAGGAATGGTAGCAGGGCTTCGATGGTCGCTGTGGCGTCGCCATGCAAGGGGAGAGTGTTGGACTGAACTCTTGTGATCTCGGAATCGTCAATGTTGATGTTCACCACCGTGGACGCCTCGCCGGCCGGATTACCCAGCGAGAAGCGGGTGCCAATTCCGATCACGACGTCGGCAGACTGAATCACTTCGAATAGTTGGTTCATCTCGGGTCTCTCCCCGGCGGGGCTGAGACACGCGCCGTAAGACAGAGGATGGCGGTCGGGGATGGCTCCCCTGCCGCCCGCAGACGTAATCACGGGTATGTTTGTTGCTCCGCTCCTGATAGCGCTACGCCGCCGCCGGCGAATATTAAGGGCAGACGAGATTGGGCGATGACGTGGGCGGCCTCCCGAATGTTTTCCTGGCTCGGCACATTTCGCGAAAACCTTGCCGGATTCCATAACGTGACTTCCTCTCGCTCCACCCCGGCCTCGGGTGGGACCTCAAGGAGGACCGGACGAGGACGGCCGGTACGCATCTGTCTAAACGCCTCACACACAGCGTCCGGGATTTCCCGGGGCCTGAGCGCCTGCCGTTGCCACTTGGTCACGGGGCGCACCACGGAGGGTTGGTCTGAGATTTCGTGATAGATCCCAAGGTTCTTACCGATCAGGCTGTGCGGGATTTGGCCGACAATGACGAGTACGGGCGAGGAGCGGGAGTATGCCGTAGCGATTCCGGAGGCAGCGTTGTAAAGACTCGCTCCTGGAACCACCAGGGCTACGCCTGGTTTTCCTGACGCACGTGCATAGCCGTCGGCCATGTGCGTCGCGCCGGATTCATGGCGGGTGGTGATCATGCGGATGGCCGGCTCGTCTCGCAGGGCGGCGATGATCCCGGACATGTGTATGCCGGGGATCCCAAATACTACTTCGACCCCCTCCCGTACGAGTGACTAAACAACGGCTTCGCCCCCGCTCATCTTAGCCATTGTCCCTCTTCTCCCTCCGGCTACGGCAGGCACTGAAGTAGCACTACGCACGGTGAGATCGAGCGTACGTGCGGTGCTTTGGTTTTGCCTCTACACTACGCTTGCCCACGGACGCGAGTGAGTTGGGCCGCCGTCAAGTGCGAGGCGAATTACCACAAGCTACTGTTGTCGTTGCATGCGCGATAGTGTCCATGGTGTTGCTTAAGCGCACAAAGCTGAAGGTAGTCGAAGCGCTGAACGTTCCTGCTTCAGCGCCACACGCCGATGATAGCTCCTTGGATCAGTAAAGCAACCAACACGTAGCCATAGTCAATCACAAAGAGCCGCTTCGAGATCCCTGAGTAGATATTGTTCTGAAACGTCGCCGGACCGACGAAGCCAACCCATGCAAACAGGGCCACGAGAAGGCCGATGAGAAGTGTCATCGATTGGATGCTCGCGTTGACGTGGTGAATGAAAATGGAGAGCACGACCGCCATCAAGAGCGAGAGCAAGAAGGAGACAACATAGATAATTGGGTTTGAACTCAGTTCGTCAGCAGTCTTGCCGATCAAGCCCATCCACATCTTTCCAAATAATGGCCCGTACCACAGGAACCCGAGCACCATGTTGGAAATGCCTGCCACGAGGATGGCAAGGTAATTTAGATCGGTAACGAATAGGTCTGACATTGTGCTAACTCCTTGTAATGTTGGGAGCACCCAATTCGTGAATGTCGCTAGAGTGAACGACTTCCAAATAGCCCTTTGTGGGCTAACCGACTACGGCTGCGATCGCTTCTTCGAGGAGATCAGCGCCGAGCAGAGCCTCATCCTCCGTCATGACGAGCGGCGGGGCGATGCGTATTACGTTGCCATAGAACCCAATCGGTGCGATCATCACGATTCCCCGCTGGAAGGCTTCGTCGACAATTGCCTGGGTCATTTCGGGCGCCGGCTCGCGGGTTTCGGGGTCTTTGACGAATTCTATGCCAAAGACTAAACCGAGACCGCGCACTTCACCAATGACGGGGTACTTGCTTTGCATAGAGCGAAAACGTGCGTCGAGCAATGCACCGATGCGGGCGGCATTCTCAGTCAGTTTCTCTTCCAAAATTACGTTGATGTTTTCCAGAGCGACGCGGCTGGAAAAGGCATTGCCGCCGTGAGTGCTGGAAACGGAACCGGGAGTTAAGGAATTCATGATGTCTTCTTCACCAACGACAGCCGAGACCGGTACGGTGGATGAGATGCCTTTGCCCAGGCAGAGCAGATTCGGCTCAATACCGTAGTGCTCGAAGCCGAATAGCTTGCCGGTCCGCCCAAACGAGGCTTGTACTTCGTCGATGATGAGCAGCGCTCCGTTCTCCTTGCACCACTGTGCAATATTCTGCAGCCAGTCTTTGGGGGCAATGATCGAACCGGCTGAACCCTGGTAGGTCTCCACCAGCACCGCGGCGATGTCTTTTTCGGACTCGGTCTCGATGATCCACTTGAAGTACTCGAAGCAGCGTTCGCTGCACTCGTCTTCATGGCCGCGGCAGAGAATGCTGCGGTAGGGATAGGGGAACGGCGCAAAGACGACGCCGGGCAAGAATGGCCCAAATCCCTTGATGCCCGGACTGGAACGCTTTCCATTTACAGACATCGCGCCAAAGGTGCGCCCATGGAACGCGCCATGAAATGCTACAATCTCGTGCTTGCCGGTATAGAGGCGCGCGATCTTCATGGCCGTTTCGATGGTCTCGGCTCCGGTGGAGAGCACAATCGCGCGGGTGAGGTTCGGCGGCGTGATCTCTACAAGCTTCTTGGCGAGTTGCGGGCGCCACTCGTTGAGAAAGTCATAAGTATTGACTGCCTTCTCTGCCTGTTCTTGCATAGCACGCACGAGGCGCGGGTGGCTGTGTCCGGCGTTTGCGACGAGCACACCGCTGGTGAAGTCCAGAAACGTGTTGTCGTCCATGTCGGTGGCCCAGACGCCTTCAGCATGCTTCCACACAATCGGCACCTGTTCACTGGAAGCTTTGGGCTCGTATTGCTCAGAAATCGCCATCAATTCTTGGGAACGTGGGCCGGGCAACGCAGTGTTGATCACTGGGCCGCGTAGGCGGGCGCTAGTTTTCATTGGTCTTCCTCCTGTGACACTCGTCGCGTGACGCCTTTAATGAGCTGTTTGCTCGTGTATGTATGCCGTATCATGCAACCTCGCGCAAAACTTACCGTGCTATCTTCTCATCAAGGCCTGTGCTGATTTCCCAGCGTGCAGAACAACAACGGCTCTAGTTATCACCGCTATCCGCAGGCATCGTGCGCAACATAAACTCATCGAACATCGGAACAGTAAAGTCTGTGTCCCCGTGCCCCGGGCTCCACACCATGCCTTTACTGATCAAATTGTTGCGAGTCGGAGCCAACGATGATACCGACCGGCCTAGTATTTGAGCAATGGCGCCAGAACGATGCGGCCCAGGACCTAGTTCTGCCATGGCGCGGAGATACCGACGCTCGGCTGGTGTTAGCCTATCAAACCTGACGCGGAAAAAGCTCCGGTCAAGACTCTCAATTGCCTGCTTGGCAGCGTTGCTTACGACGGAAGCGTCTATGGGAGAGGATTCGGCTGAGTCCCATACCTGCTTGCCCCACTCTTGCAGGAAATAGGGGTAGCCTCTCGTTTGTGACACGATGGCATCAAGTGCGTCGTCTTCGATCAATACGCCTTCTGCTTGTGCCGGATTGGCAATTGCGCTTCTGGCATCTTCGGGCGAGAGCGCTGCGACTTCGGGAAAATCGAAGAGCCTCTCAGCGTAAGACTTTGCTTTACCGGTGCGGCCCCGCACCTGGGGCAGCCCGGCTCCGATAAGGGTTACGGGCAACTGACGCTGGGTAGTCCGGTGCAAGGCAATAATCAAGGCAGCCAACTCTTCCTCGCGTACGTATTGAATCTCGTCGACAAAGAGGGCTACGCAGCTTCCCGCCGCACGTGCAGCTTCGCCAATGACACCAAGCAAGTCCTGTAGGTCGGCCTCCAGGTCGCCGTTGTCAGCTAAGCCGGGTTCGGGTGGGAAGTCAAGACCAACTTCAATATCGTGGTACTTTACTTTGAGTGCGCTAACAAACCCGGCAACCCCGCGCAGAGCGCGTTGCGCAAGCTCCCGTGATGACTCCCTCCGTGAGAGTTGTAGCACTATCCTCCGCAGATAGGGTGCTAGCGTGGCAGGCAGTGAACGATGTTCCGGTGCTTCGATCTCTGCGGTGTAGATGTTGCGCTCTGCAGCGTCCTCCTGTATTAGGTTGAGCAGTACTGTCTTGCCAACTCCCCGTAAACCAACCATGATAATGCTCTTGCTGGAGCGTCCTCTCCGAATGCGCTCCAAGGCAATCCGCGCGGTTTCGCGGATTTCTCCTCGGCCGGCAAGTTCCGGCGGCCGTGTGCCTGCTCCAGGTGCGTATGGGTTCTGAATAGGATCCATGCTCACATTATAGCAAGATTAGTGAAGTTAGCCTAATTAGCATTATTAGTAATGGCTACAATCACCTCTCCCATTTCGTGCCCTTTAGGCGCTATGCCTCCAAGTATGCGTGCAGGTCTGCTTTCGCACCGGAGAGCACCGGAGCGCCATGAGAAGTGACGATTGCGTCGAAATCTTCATCCCGTAACGACTGCAGGGCATCGCGCTCATGCGGTTGAAACACGCGCCATTCTGCATCGGGGCGTGCGACCAGCCCATCGCCAATCACGAGCACGCCTGGGCCGCGCGGCACGAGCAGAGCGGTCTCGCCTTCCGAGTGGGAGCCTTCTAGGTGGTACGCTTGAATGCCGCATGGGAGCTCATCGTCACTGCCAAAGACTCGGTCAGGCACCATGTCCATATCGCTCAATGCCGCCTCCGGTGCCCAAATCTCAGCCCGTAGCGCGAGCTTGCAGGAGTAAGCATCACGTTCATGGTTGCCGGTAGTCAGCAGCACTATGATGGCTTTGCTCGGATGACTGAACCGGCTGAGACCTTCATCCGGTGTGAAGGGGTCGATGAGAACGTTCTCGCTCTCGCCTTCCACCCAGGCACTGTAGGCATCCCGTCCGGGACGATACTGCGCCTGCCAACAGAAGAAACCGGGGAAGAGCTGCTCCATAGTCCGCTATTCTCACCTCAGTGTGACGATTGATCCGCTATCAATGCTTTGGTGGACTGCCTCTGCAATCCGCGTTACTTCGAGCGCATCCTCGCCGCCAGGATAGCGTCCTTCCAATTGGACTATGGTGCCGCCTTCTTGCAGAAATTCAAGATTGTCGACAAAGTCTAGAATGCTCTCATACCCATAGCCACGGTAGATGACCTGCCCGTGCTTGTCTTCCTCTTCTCGCATGAACGCCTCATTGTACGTGCGCATGCCGTCCTTGTAGCTTGCGGCTTCCATGCCGCGGTTCTGGCTATCGACTTCGGCAAAGCCTTCCGTGCCGACCAGGCGGATAGACTGGTTTACGATGGCTTCAAATGTGTCGGGGAGGACCCACCCGTTATCAAAGAAGACGCTAGCGCCGCCTTCGAATTCTACTTTGGCCTGAATGCAATCGAAGGTGTCGATACCTAGAGCAGCGAGCTTATTCTTCCGGCCGGTAGCATAGACTTTGGTCGCATCCTTCTTGATGCACCAGCGCACGAGGTCGTAGAAGTGCACGCCCAGGAACCAAGCGGGACTGGTTGAACCCGCCCAATGGGGAAACCAATCGCGCGGTACGACGATCTTGTCTTCCATGTGCACGTAACCGTAAAGCACCTCGCCAAGCGTGCCGTCGTTGCACTGCCGTTCGAGAGCTAGGTGGTAAGGGTCATAGCGCTTGTGAAAGTCAACTTGGAGAAATACTTGGTTGGCCTTGCAAGCGTCCACGATCTCGCGGCAGCCGGCACTGGTAACGTCCAGCGGCTTCTCTACCAGGACGTGCAGACCACGGTTGGCCGCCTCAATTGTCATATCGCGGTGGAGGTGGTCCGGCGTGACGATGGTCACGGCGTCGAGCGACTCCTTATCGAGCATCTCTCTCCAGTCGGTGTAGATGGGGATGCCAAATTCCTCTTTGCGCTCCTGGTCCCGCGCCGGATCTCGCCCGGACGAGCAGGCCGCTACCAGCACAGTGCGGCCCTCGTTCTCCGCTTGCTTGAATACGCGTAGGTGGCTAATTCCAAAAACACCGGTGCCAATCACTCCGATTCGAATAGCGTCTGCCATGAGGTTAATTTCTCCTTCTTAACTTCTCCCGCTGCAAGTTTGGAACGCAAGTTGCTTCCGCGCTCCACGACCTGATTGCCCGGAGAGACCGCACGAAGAACGTCTTACGCCATGCTCATCCAGCCACGTACCTAGCGTACCGAACGTGACTGTCGTGGCGCAGCTTGTGCTTGGATCAGGTCAATGGCTGCACTGCCGACCTGCTCTCCGTAGGGACTGAGCGCCTCTTCAATGAGTTCGCGATAGTAGCCGTTGGCGTAGAGCGTCTTTGCCATCTTGCCGGCCAATTGCTGCCACGAGCGCTGGGATTGGTTACGAACCATCCGCCCAACTGTTGTTGCAAATTGCACCTCGAGCGGCACAACCGGCACCAGCCAATTCTGGAAGCGCACTCTGCCGATTACGTCCCATAACGCACCCCCCACGCCCTCTAGCAGTATACCCTGCTCGTTCTCGCGAGGCTCGCGTACGAAAATCGTCACCGGTGCATGTTCTACCGTCAAAGTAAGCTTAACGTGATCAGGATCGCGGTCGTCCGGTTCCTCGTCCAGCCAGTCCCAAAGATGGCTGGACCAGACGTCGAACGCATCGGGTGTTGTAAGTATGCGCAACTCGTTTGGGCTGACCGCTATGTCTTGTAGCGCCGAGGCGGCGCTCCCTATGATCGCCCATCCTGCTGCAGCTTCTTCCAGCGGTTCGTAGACGCGATGGAGTATGAACGCCAGCGCTTCCCAGATTCTACGGCTATCCTCGCTGTTCTGCTCTATGCGAGACATACGCCTCTCTTCGGGAATAACCGGCAGCAGTGCCGGGGGGATTCGATGCCTAACACGTACCGCACCACTCCTGCACGAATTGCGTCAGAGCGCAGGCGGCGTCAACCATATCTGCCACGGCGAAGTGCTCATGGGGACCGTGGGCGGTTGCCAGGTCGCCAGGGCCGAAGACGACTACCGGAAGGCCGCCGACACGAGCGTAAAGCCGTGCATCGCAGGAGACGTTCCAGCCAAAGACTTCACTCTCCATCCCGGCTTTCCGCGCTGAGGTGAGGAGCGTGATGGGAAGGGGATGGTCGTAGGGAATCTCAAATGAATCGTTGCGCAGTTTGTTGAAGGCTATTGAGGTGTGATTCCGAATCCATTCATCAGGATGTGTAGCGACAATGCGCTCCAAGTCTGCCCGCACGTCATCCATGGCTTTATTGGGCAAGAATCCGACGCCGCCTTCGATCAATGCCTCGCCAGCGACCGCGCTTGGCCAGTGACCGCCTTGAAAGATGCCTACGTTCAACTGCACAGGGTGATCGTAGCGCTCGAATCCACGATACCCCTTACTCATTGCGACCAACCCTTTTTCGTATTCCTTGAAGCTGGCAATGAGGGCGATGCCTTTGTCAATTGCACTGACGCCTTCGTGCATGCGCCCCATGTGCATGCTGACGCCCTCAATGCCAATCTGGAACCAGAGCGCACCGCGATTGGCCGGATGGATTTGGGCCAGGGAGGGTTCCATGACCACCACGCCATCGGCCCGATGCCCCGCGTGAATGAAGGCCAGCGCGCCGTTGCCGCCTACTTCCTCCTCCGTGACCAATTGCAAAGCCAGATCGCCCGCAAGCGGAATATTAAAGTGCGCCAAGGCACGCATGACGAGCAGCAATGCCGCTACTTGCCCTTTGGCGTCGTTGCTGCCGCGAGCGTAGTTGATCTCGCCGCGCTCAGGGTCCTGGATGCGTTCATAGCGCTGTCCCTCGCTCTTCGGCACGACGTCGAGGTGGGTTTGCAAAATGAGACTGCGACCACCGCCGCTCCCCGCTCGCGTGGCGAGCACGTTTGCACGTACGTGGTCTGGGAACTGGTCGAGTTCGGGCACCGGAATGTGATGCGGATTCGAGGTGATATCCTGTGGAAAGGGCACTTCCTCAACAGTCAGACCAAGGCCCTGAAAGGCCTTCATCACTTCGGCGCGCGTCACCGCCTCGAAGCCGAGTTTGCTCTCAAGGGCACAGAGCGTAAAGAGCCAGTCCGCAATTGCGGTGGATTCTTGTTCGATGAAGGCGCGAATGTCGCTGGGGAGAGGTCTCGTCATGACGGGACGAATACTATCACACTTTGCTCTGTGTGACCAAGCCGTTGTATCCTCAGTGCACAACTTGAATAGAGGGTTGCGTGTCAGCATCCTGGCACGTACCCTCTTAGCCAGAGCCACGATGTAAGCATGATGGGATTTCTCGGTCACACTGCGAGAAGAGGAGTGTTCTCATGGCGGTATTGAGTGGACGCGTTAGTGGGGCCGATGAGGCCTATTTCGGCTATCTCTTGCGGCAAGCGCGCGAGCACTACTGGCGGCGCAAGCGCAAGCTGCGCGCCTTCGAGACGGCAGAGGACTGGCAAGCCCATATGCAGGCTGTGCGCGAGCACTTTCGACTCTCGCTAGGTGAGTTTCCTGAGCGCACGCCCCTCAATCCGCAACTGGTGGGCATTCTGGAGCGTGACGGCTACGTGGTTGAGAAATTACTCATAGAGAGCCAGCCTGGTTTTCCGGTTACGGTAAATCTCTACCGCCCGCCGGAGATCACAGAGCCACTGCCGGCTGTGCTTAATCCCCTGGGCCACTGGGCCGACGGCAAAGGTCAGACCGTTGTGCAGGCGAGAGGAATCGGACTCGCCCGGCATGGCTACGTTGCACTCGTCTTCGATCCAATCGGCCAGGGCGAGCGCAGCCAGCATTGGGATACCGTCACGAATACTAATCCGGTAGAGAGCAGCACGGAACAACATGCGGACGCTTGCCTCCCCTGCTGGCTGATCGGCCAGACGGTGATTACGCACATGGTCTGGGACGGCGTGCGGATGCTCGACTACTTGGAATTGCGCACTGACGTGGACTCAAGTCGCATCGGATGTACCGGCGCGTCCGGCGGCGGCACGTACACCATGTTCCTCACTGCGTTGGACGACCGTATCAAGGCGGCGGTACCGGTGTGCTCTACCGCCACATATGAGCGGATGCATTCGAAGGGACAGATCGGCGATCCCTGTCAAGACCCGGTTGGCAGTTATCCGAACGACATGGATATGGCGGACCTACTAATGAGCCGCGCGCCGCTGCCAATGCAGATCACTTCAACTGTCTACGATTTCTTCCCGCTCATCGGCGCGCGCGACGTATACGCCGACGTGCTCGACTGCTATACGGCGCTAGACGCAGCAGAGCGGGCAAATATGGTGGAGCCGCCGGCCCATCACGACTACAACCAGCCGATGCGTGAGGCAATGTACGCTTGGTTCAATCGCTGGCTGAAGGACGAGCCGGGACCGGTAACGGAAGCTCCCTTCACGGCTGAAGCACCGGAAACCCTCTGGTGCACGGCGTCGGGACAGGTGATTCTAAGCGACCAAAACCAAACAGTTGTTTCACTGAACGAACAGCGCGTTCAAGAACTTGCGCCGGCAGTACCTGAGTTGGCTAAGCAGAAGCATGCTGAACGATACCAAGAAGACATTCGCACAGCGGTACGTGAGGTCCTTGATTACCGGAAGAAGCCTGCCGCGGGCGCCATGCAGACTGTAGGCTCCCACATTGTCGGCGGAATACATGTTGAAGAGGTGTACTTCGAGAGCGAGGTCGACCTTCCCATACCGGGCCTGGTCTTTTATCCGCCGGGCGAGGGTCCACACCCTGCAATTCTCTTTGCACATGACCTTGGCAAGGATGTTGAAGCACATGAAGACGGCATTCCCGCCACGCTGGCGCGGGCAGGTAGCATGGTCTTTGCGATGGATTTGCGTGGTTGGGGCGAGACTCGCTGGAATCCGGAGAAAGTGTACCGTGCCGACGATGTTGCGCTGCTCGGGGCAGACTCGCGCCTGGCATACATGGGCTACTTCCTAGGCGAATGGCCCCTGACCCAACGTGTGGCTGATGCCATTCGCTGTGTCGATCAGATTGTGGAGCGTCCGGATGTAAGCACAGACCGTATCGCTGTGCTAGGCCAACGCGGCGGAGGGCTCGTTGCGCTACATGCCGCCGCGCTCGACCAGCGCATTCATGCGATTGCGATGTATGAGACGCTTGCCTCTTATCGCCACATAACTCGCGGGGGCCAGTATACTGTTCCGGCGAGTAGCTTTCTGCCCGGAGTGCTCCTACGCTACGACTTGCCGAGCTTGATAGGCGCTCTGGCTCCCCGTACCGCGAGTATCCTCAATCCGATAGACGCGATGGGTGAGGCCGTTACCCAGCAAGATGGTGAGGCCACCTTTGCAGCGTCCGCCCTCATGTTCAAGCGATTGGATGCACGTAAGCGATTGGATGTACAGACCCGGATTAGCCGCACGGAGGCGCAGGCTGCACTTGTATCGTGGGCGCAACGGCAGTAGCAAATTGGACCAAAATGAGTTGAATCTCAATTGACCAGTTTGTAGTTGTCATAGGATAACTGTTCGACATTGTCATAGGAACAGACGGCAAACCAGTCTATCTTTCCTGCAGGAGAGGAATTGTCCCCTCTTTGCGCTAGACACGCTTGCCGCTCCTAGTGTCTTGCAAGTGCTCACGTCACTGCGTGCTGCTGCATTGAGGTGCTCGACGGCACGTAGACTTCCCTTCGACGTGTCCCAGCTCTGCCATAGAGCTA
The DNA here is from genome assembly GCA_965219505.1 of Chloroflexota bacterium. Taxonomy (GTDB): domain Bacteria; phylum Chloroflexota; class UBA11872; order VXOZ01; family VXOZ01; genus VXOZ01. Next base: position 1,393,055 of record OZ244775.1, read on the forward strand.
GCAGATGCTGGGAAAACGACTGTATCTTGGGTGCATTTGATCTGAAAGGGCATAGGCCGATAATTCGACCATTTAGCACCTGAACTCTCTTATCGTGGTAAGCTATAGAAGAGAGATCTCTACTTCCCCGCTCAATCCGCATCAAGTCGCCGTCGGACTTTCCAGTCAGTTTAGGATCATGGCGCGCATTACCCGTCGTCACCTTCTTTCGGCATCTCTAGGCCTGCCAGCGCTTCTGTTAACGTGCGGTCCGCCGGATGAGACGTCTGTCGAGCCAACTTCCCCTCAGGCATCCCAGGCTTTTTCCTACCCGATGCCAGCAGAAGATGTCATAGACAACGTACCGTCGCCGGCAGTGATCCCAGAATCGAAAGAGCCGGTAGAGCTATGGCTGTTTGCGTGGGATGATCCGATTGAACGGCGACTCTGGTTCAAAATACGGAACCAACTCGAGGCAGACTTACCACACATTCATCTGCGCCTGGAGTTTTACCAACGTCCTGTCGAAGAGACGGTCGCGGCATCGGCTGCTGCGGGCTTGCCTCCGGATGTAGCGCTAATTCAGGACATGTACTTTCCGCATTGGCTAGAGCGCAATCTGTACGTCAATATCCAATCCTTCGTCAATAATTCACTCGGTGATGGTGTTGCCGCCGACAAACCTCCGGCAGCGCTCAAAGCCTTTCGCTACTATCCAGAAGCGAAACGTCTCGGCAGCGGTGACTTCTACAGTCTGCCTTGGCGCAGCAATCCAAGGCATCTCTTTGTCAATGTTGGGATGCTGCGGCAGTATGGGCTAACTGCGCTGCCCGCCCGAGAGCGCTGGACTCTTGATACTGTGCAGGAAGCCGTGCAAGACCTAACATATGGTAGCGCAGAAATCCATACGGATCGGGCAGGGATTGGCTTCCCAGACTCGTGGTTTCAGTCGCTTCCGTGGCTGTGGAGCAGCGCAGGTGACTTAGTTGGCGCGGAAAGCAAAGTTAGCACACTTGCTTCACCGAATGCGGGGCGCGCGTACCAGATGCTCCAGGACTGGCGTCACTCTTCATACCCAGCGCCGCGAATAGGGAATCCTAGCTCCGATACATACGCGCAACAGTTCGCCACGCACCGACTGGCAATGTTCCTCGGCAATGCTGGTGACATGTTTCGATTGCAATCAGCAGACGTCACCTGGCAGTCGAGGCCGCTCTTTCCCATTGGTGAGGGCGAAAGCCAGACGTTGGCAACGTATGAGGGTCTGGCGGTCACAACAGGTGCGCAACAGTTAGATGCCGCGTGGGAATTCGTGACTTGGGCAATGCGTCCAGAGGTTCAGAAGCTCGTGCTCGACGGCGAAAATTCACTGCCGATACTAGCAAGCGTCATCGCTTCCAGCCAGATCGAACCTCACTACATTGATACGCTACTAGACGGTATTGACACGCAGCGATCGCTGCCAATTGCTGCAACATTCCCGCTCTACAGTCCGGTAATTGCGCACTACTATCACTTGATGATGAACGGGGAACATGCCTCAATTCCAGACACCCTCCGCAGACTTCACTCCCATCTCGAGTTTATCCTGGAGCGGCAAACCCTTCCGACTGAATGGCAGTAACGCTCTCTGACTAAGTCCAATCCTTACTTCAGGGTGTGTTGCCCCTGGCGCCGTTGAGTTCGTTCAGCATTTCGTGTGAAGCCAATGGCTTTCGCCATCCTGTCGCCGCCAATGCAAGGAGGCCCGAGTGGAAGCACTGGACACGTTGTGGCACGTGCTCAATGTAACGCTATTTACTATAAATGCCACAACAGTGGACATAAGAAACATCATCGTTCTGGTAGTAATCCTGGGCGTGACGTGGGTAATCGCGCGGCGTGTGCGACGCCTTTTTCAGGAACGTGCCACAGCAGAGGATCAACCGGACGCTCCCGCAAAGTATGCAGCGGGCGCGATGATCCACTACCTCATAGTAATCATTGGGTCTTACGTTGGGTTTCGGACGCTCGGTTTCGACCTTGATGCCATATTGATTGTATTAGGCGCGCTGGGCATCGGCATCGGATTCGGGTTGCAGAACATCGTCAATAACTTTGTCTCAGGTCTCATGTTGCTTGCAGAGCGTCCAATAAAGGTGGGAATCGGAGACGTCATTGAGGTTAACTGACAGCTTGGCACGGTTGAGCATCTGGGGGCGCGGGCAACGACCTTGCGCAAGTTTGATCACACGCAAGCGGTGGTGCCGAACGGTGACCTTCTCTCTTCCCTGGTAATCAACTGGTCGCTCGACGACCGGCGCATTCGGCTAGACTTCAGCGTACACGTGTCTTACAGGTCCGATACGAAGCTCGTGGAGGCGACCCTCCTTGACATTGTGCACGGTCATCCGGCAATACTCGAAGGTCCGGAACCGCGTGTGTTCTTTCGCGCATTCGGCGATTCAGCACTAGACTTCCGGGTAATCGCGTGGGTTGCCGATCTGAGTGACCGCTTCCAGACGGTGAGCGAGCTTCACCACATTGTCTGTGAGACGTTCCGAGAGAAGGGCATTGAGATCCCGTTCCCGCAACGGAACGTGTACTTGAGGTCCGAGAGCAATTTCGATGAGCTGATCAAGGCTAGGTAGACTTGAGGATGTGACCGGTCTGCGGCCTGGCGGTATTCTATGAAGTTGCGCGGCGACGGGGGCGTTTGAGCGGGCGCAGGCCCTCAGTGCGATACGCTTATATTACCAAGTCTTCAAGTACTTCATCGACATCATTCAGAGAGTGCAGTCGCACGTAGGAGGCTCGTCCTCTTCCTAGAAGCTATCTCATAAATCGGTTCGATAGCCGATTCGTGCTTCGACCCTTCGACAGAGCCTGTACTGAGCCTGTCGAAGTGCTCAGGACAGGCAAGCTCAGCACGAACGGATTCTTGCCTTTTCCGTTCGCCCTGAGCCTGTCGAAGGGCAGGTCTACACAGAGCGATGTATTTATGAGACAAGTTCTAGCAAGCGCCCTTGTAGATCTTCAAGTCGCCATTGTTGAAGATCCAGAAGGGAATGTGGCGTTCTACCGGCCGGAGGGCGCAATAATAATGCTCAGCGCGAAACTCAATCGCTGTCTTGTTAAGCTTCCAGGCAATGCGAGTGTCGAGGTTCAGTATGAACGCCATAATCGCTCTGCCCGCAGCAGCGGCTGATTTCGTAGCGCGATCAAATTACGCTGCGAGCAGAGGGTCGTCATCTTCCATGGTTTAGGCCTTCACCGAGGGAGCGGCAGCGAAATCCATCGATCTTCATGATGGGAGACCTCGGCGGCTTCGAGGACTTCTTGCGTGCGAAGCCCATCCGCAAAGGTGGGAAAGTCGCACGGTGCGCCGTCGAGAATGGTGTTCACAAAGGCCGGAATGTGGGAACGCGAACTGCCGACCAAGCGCGGCGGCACGGGCACGAGCAGGGCCGAACCATCTTTGCTAAATGGCTCTAAGGCAACCTCGATGCGGGGCTCCGGCCCGTTCTGGTAGACGAGCGATCCTTTGTCTCCGTAGATCGAAATTCGTTGGTGGTTAGAGCGGCCGGTGGCAAAACGCGTAGCGGCAATTACGCCAGTGGCGCCGTTCTCGAATGAAGCGAGGAATTCCGTAGAGTCGTCCACATCCACAGTGCCCATGCCGGACCCATCTTGCAGCGGACGTTCATGAATGAACGTCGCCATGTGACCGCGCACACCGGAAATGCCGCCCGCGAGCCAGAGCGTGAGATCGGTGGCATGGGAGCCCAGATCTGCCAAAGCACCCGTCCCGGTCAGCTTCTTCTGAAAACGCCACTCCAGCGTCCGGTTCGGGTTCACAGAGTAGCTTTGGAAGTATTCGATGCTAAAGTGCTTGATGTCACCGAAGATAGCTTCTTCAGTGAGTTCTTTCACATAGCGGGCTGCGGGGAACGTGCGGTAGGTGAAGTTGATGCCGGTGACCACTCCCTGCGACTCTGCGATGTCATACATTTCGCGTGCTTGCGCGAAATTCAGCGCCAGCGGCTTTTCGCAAAACACGTGAAGCCCCCGCGCCATGGCGGCCAGGGCAGCGGGATGATGCGCGTCATTCGATGTGCAGATGCTGACGACGTCCAGGTCCTCTTGCTCCAACATTGCTTCAACGCTGCCATAGTAGTGCGGAACGCTCTGCGTTTCAGCAAACACCCGTGCCGCTTCCGCATTCACGTCGCAGACCGCTCTAACATCAGCCCGTCCGGAGGCGCGATATCCGGGAACATGAGCTCCCCGGGCAATACCACCCGCGCCAATGATGCCAACACGCACAGTCCGGTCGTTCATTTGCTGCACTCCAATCCTAACGAGGGAATTGAGATCTTCTCACATTATGGAGCATGCGAACCGCGCGCGGCTAGCTTCGTCAATTGATGGAGAATTGAGGGCTGCCGGCGCGCGTAATTTGCTAGCTTGCATTACAGCCTGGGGTCACGGTGCAAGAGAGGATGAGCCGACTGCTCTTTGACGTCAAGAAGGCTACTGCTTATGTAGGTTCAGAGGATCTTTGCCAAACGCTCGTCCAAGACCGTCTTGGACATGCCGCCAACTACAAGGGTCCTAAGTTGGCCGTCTCGGTCGATGAAAAACGTCATTGGTAAACTGGTAACGCGATAGCGCTCAACAACGACAAGATCGGGGTCGAGCACAGCGGGAAAGTCAACACCAACTTCCTTCAGGAAGCGCTCCACGGCTTCAGGTGTCTCGCGTACGTTCACGGCAAGCACCACCAAACCTGCGTCTTGATGCGCCTCGTAGGTTTCCTGCAATAGCGGCATTTCCTCGCGGCACGGCGTGCACCACGTTGCCCAGAAATTGAGCACCACCGGCTGTCCGCGATAGTCGCTGAGGGAGACGGTTTTACCATCCAGCGTTTCCAGCGTGAAGTCCGGTGCCGGTGCCCCTTGACTCGGCGCAGCCTCTGGCAGGCCGGGCAGCTGGTCAAGCAGCGAGTCCCGCAACTGCAACAGGAACGAAACTGCAATAGTGGCAACTAGTATTCCTAGTATAATAACCAGTGTACGGAGCGGCCCAGGCTTCATCCCTGCCTACCTCGCGATTTCAGTCTCTTGGCTACGTCTTCCGTGTGCTCCAGTGTTCAAAGTACCATACTCAACCTATTTCCTGCGTAGTCAGGATTTCATTAGCTTGAACTCAGACGCTTGAGTTAGGTGGCAGCATATGCGTTTGTGATGCTTCCAAGTATTGCGGCGGGTGAACCGATGGGATTCCCTTTTGCTTGGGACTCCTTGCTGTGCTTGTGCTACTTCCTGCCTGGGGAAAGCTGCCTCACAAATGCGGTATAGTCACTATTGCGGGCTCACTAAGAGCTCAAGGTCATTTCGCATGCTGACCTAGGCAGGCCAACGCGTGGCTGAAAGAGCAGTCAGGCCCATTAGAAAACCGATCACATAGAGGAGGGGGATGTCCCCATGCAGTTGCTTGATGGTAAGGTTGCAATCGTTGCGGGAGCGAGTAGCGGCATGGGCGCTGCCACCGCCCGACTCTTTGCTGCGCAAGGGGCCGCGGTGGTACTTGGGGCGCGGACCGCGGGCGCGCTAGAATCGCTGGCCGCTGAAATCAATGCAGCAGGAGGCGCCGCGCATCCCGTTTCCACTGACGCTACTGACCGGGCGAGTGCCCAGACGCTTGTAGATACGGCGGTAAGGCAATTTGGAAACGTCGATATTCTCGTGAATAGCGTGGGTACCAATCTCAAGCAGCGCGCGCTTACGGTGCTCGATCCTGACGATTGGGACATGATGCTCGCGACAAACCTGTCGGCGGCCTTCAATCTCACCCGTGCGATTCTCCCGCAGATGCGCTCCCAGGGCCAGGGGCTCATCGTTCACTTTTCGTCCGGAGCAGTGCAGCGTCCCGATGTTTCGGGTGTGGCATACCAAGCCTCGAAGCACGGTGTGGCGGGGCTGGCCTACGGCACGATGGAGGAAGAGAAAGAAAACGGCATTCGCGTGACGGTCATTTTCCCCGGCCTATGCAATACGCCACTGGTTGAAAAGCGGCCGACTCCTACGCCGCCGGAGGTCTTGGCGAAAGCACTAGAGCCGGAGGACGTGGCCAAAGCTGCCCTGCTGGTGGCTTCTCTTCCATCCCGCGCATACGTGCCCGATATGCGGTTGCTGCCCAGTCAACTCTAAGCACCTCGCCGAGAGAATCTTTACTTTCGCCCCAAAAGGCGGGGGACAAGCCCCCGCGCTATGGCGGGTTGACCAGGATTGAGCTTAGACCGGTTAGAGGACACTAGCCGTGTCCTGGTACTTGCTGTCAGCGCGCGGTGCGATAGGAATACAGCATTCCGGCGTAGGTGCCCACGCAGAAGCCGTCAGGGGTCAGGCACGGCGTCGCCGTGATCGGCGCACCCAAGTAGGCGCGGTCGGTACAAGTGCCGGTCGTATCATCCAATACGTAGAGCCAGCCGTCGCAGCCGCCGACGAGGACGTGTCCGTGAAGAGGTACGGGCGCGGCAAGCAGCGACTGGATTCCGCGGCGATACGGCGTCATGTCGAGTAGGTCGTCTCCCGATTGAAAGTGCCAGAGTGGTGCGCCCGTATTCATATCCAGGCAGTGAACGGTCCCTGCCGCTGTAGCAGCGTAAATACGGTTGTCCGCAACCGCGACACCCGTGGCGTATCCGGGCAGCGCTTGGGCGTAGTGTGCAACTACCTTCCCGGTGCGGGCTTCAAGCACGGCGAGGTCACCCTGCTGCCCTCCGGTAAGACTTGCTCCCGTGTGTGGAGATGCGGAACTAACCACGACCAAATCGCCGGCGAGCACTGGCGAGCCGCAGAAATACTCAACCGGCAAGTTCTGTTCCCAAACGACCTTTCCTTGATCCATGCTGAGCGCGAGCAAACCCCGGCGCTGCACGAGCACTATGCAAAGTTCTTCGTCGTAAATCTGCGGGCAAATGTAAGACGGCCACTCATCGCCATCCGCAGGCGCGAAGTGCCACCTCTCGGCTCCGGTCTCCAGTGCGTAAGCGCCGTAGCCCGCCTTCGATCCGGCTATGATTGACTCTCCATTGTGGGCAGGAGACGAATAGACCCAACGGTGCGGGTGTCCGTGGAGTTCCACTGTCCATTCGCTATCTCCGGTCGCCAAGTCGATGAGATGGAGTTGTCCCGTAACGGTTAAGGCTGCGCACCAGTCTTTGCCGTTTGCCGTATCCGGACTACCGACATGTGCAACCGCAACACACCTATGCTTAATTGCGCTCTGTGTCTCGTATAGCCACCGTTCCTCGCCGCTAGAGGAGTCGAGACACGTTACGCCATTGCTACCGGGAAGGCTCTCGCTCTGCAGGCTGATGAGCAAACTGTCCTTGTAACTGACCGGCGCGGCGCGGTGAAGCGGACTCTTGAATTCATGCTGCCAGGCGAGAGAAAGAGTCTCTTTCCCGATGGCGATGCCGGCCGGCGCGGGACCATTCCATTGCCCGGCAGCCGACTGTGAAGTTTGGCTCTTGTTCTTGACTGAGCGACCGGGAGCGTGCAGCGCTGTCTGAATGCCCTGTGGTGAAAAGGTCACAAGGCGGCAGCCTCGTGGACGGGTATCAATGCCGCCAAAACAGGCAGAAGAAGCCGACGCGACAATGGTCTCGCCGAGAGTAAAGACTCTGCTGGAGTGCCAATGTCCGTGCAAGACGAGCGCCGCATTGTGTTGGCTTAGCCGCGACAGCAGTCCCTTGTCCGGGGCGATATGCAGCATAAACACGGACTTGCGGTCGCTCGGTTGCAAGGTTTGGTCTGCCCACAACCAGCGCTCTTTACGGGCTCGATCGGCAGGAGAAAAGTAGTTGTCCTCCGTGGCGTATATCACAAAGTGATACCCACCCCAATCGAAGCTATAGTAGGTTGGCCCCAACGCGGCTTCGAAGTTGCGTGTGCACGGCGTGTCAGCATGGCTGGACCTGCGTTCGATATTGCCGTCATGTCCGCCAAAGACCGAGAAGACCGGAATAGACACTGATTCGATAGCCGAGCGGTAGCTTTCCAACTCCGCGATAGTGCCCATATTGGTCAAGTCGCCCGTCACTACGGCCAAGTCGGGTCCGGTACTCGAGACAAGCTCATTGAGGTCGTGTGCCAGTATCTCCTGCGAGACCGCACCGCTGTCGTCAACGACCACGTGGGTATCGGACAGGTGGGCCAAGCGGAACGTCCCTTGTGCCCGTTCCGGGTCAGGGATCAGGGGGAAGTCGAGTGAATCGGGGAGCGGGTCGTCACCGATGAGCGCATAGAAGCGCTCTAGCGGGCGGTAGCCCTCAGGTACCGAGATAAAGACATAGCGGTCTAGGTGTGTCTCAATGGCTAGGGAATAGCGTCCGTCTGTGCCAGACTGAACGATGGTATCGCCGTTTGAGACCGAGACTCCCCCGATCCCTCGATTCGATGCCGCATCATATACGCGGCCTTTGATTTGGGAAAGCGCCATGTCGAGTCCCTATTTGAAAGTGAGCGGCAGAGTACCCAAGACCTCGCAGTTCGTTGGAAGCAGCATAGCACATTGCACTGGCCTGCTTGTGTTCCATGGGGTAGGGTATAGAGGACTCGGGCAAATGCAATTCACGCCAACTCGTGCATGTCCGTTGAGGCAAGAGTCAAAATTGCGGGTTGGAGTAGGAGACGCCCAATGGCACGGACAGACTTAGAGAAACAAGCTGCCACGTCTCTGTGGGAAGTAACGAGAGTTTCCACGGCGGGTGTTGAGAATTCTCCGGACGTGCTGGCGCGCGAGGAACCGCTGGAAATACGCGTAAACGGGCAGAGCATTGCGGTTACGATGCGCACGCCGGGTAACGACGAGGAACTGGCAGCAGGCTTCTTGTGGACGGAGCGGCTTATCGCAGATCCCGCCATGCTGCTCTCGGTCGGTCATTGCCCTGGTAAAACAGAGGAAGAGCGCGACAATATTGTCCTGGCCTACGTCAGTGGGGCGGTGGACCTCTTGGAAGCAGGCTGGCAACGGAATTTCTCGGCGACTTCGAGTTGCGGTATTTGCGGCAAAGCGAGCATTGATGCAGTACGCCAGGCGGCAGAACCAATTCGAAGCGAGATCAGAGTAACCTCGGAAATGCTGCGCCGCTTGCCAACCGCCCTAAGGGCCGCACAGGACACCTTCGACCGGACGGGGGCGTTGCACGCAGCCGGGCTCTTTAGCCCCGCAGGTGACCTCATCCTGCTGCGGGAGGACGTGGGACGCCACAATGCCGTAGACAAAATGATTGGGGCGGCACTTTTCCGTAAGATGCTGCCGCTTGAGGACCTCGTCGTACTGGTTAGCGGTCGTGCCGGCTTTGAAATCGTGCAGAAGTGCTTGCTGGCGAGTGTGCCCATTGTCGCAGCGGTTGGGGCGCCTTCGAGCCTGGCCGTGGAATTGGCGGCTGACTCCGGCATTACGCTGGTGGGCTTTCTCCGCGAAAACTCGATGAACGTGTATACCGGAGCGGAGCGTGTTGCGCCCTAACATCTGGAAACAAAAAGGCTAGCCAACTGGCCCTCACTGGCTCGCGACGCTTAGGGGTCAGGCAACTCTCGCTTCTTAGGCTGTTGCATGAATTGCCAGCCAAACCGTCCTTTGATGCAGAGGTTCCCTCGCGTTACGTCGCTCTCCAACGGCGACATGACTTTCACGATTTCGTTATCTTGAATATGCAGGCTGAGAGAGCAGCCCACTCCGCAATAGGAACAAATCGTTTCAGTCTCGCTCTGTGCCGATTCGTCCCAGGTTCCGGTAGCGCGCATTTCATACTCACTGCGGAACATGAGTGCGCCCGTCGGGCAGACGGCGATACAGTTTCCGCAATAGACGCACGCTGAATCCGGCAGGGGCACCGTATACTCTGTAGAAATACGGGCTTCAAAGCCGCGGCCGGCCACTGCAATAGCAAACGTATTCTGGGCATCCTCACCGCACGCTTCCACGCACTTATAGCAGAGGATGCACTTGCTGTAGTCACGTATGTAGAGCTCGTTGTCGATCTTTACCGGCTGCTCAACCGTTTGAGCAGAGTCGACGATGGGCTCCGCATGATGGCCGGGAACGGCAGAATCTCGCTCGTCGGTTGCTGCCGGCGACCCCGGCGGACCGTACCGCTCCGGCCGCGCCTCGTACTGTTCCATGAATTGTTGCAACTCCGGCGCCGTTGATACATCAACTGACGACGAGAGAAACTCAAGCACCATGCGGCGGCTCAGCCGGACACGGGGAGAGTCTGTCTGTACCTGCATGCCCGGCTCAACTTTTCGCGAGCACGCGGGTACGAGGGTGCGCGAGCCTTCAAGCTCGACGACACAGACGCGGCAGACATTAACCGGAGTCAGGTTTTCCAGATAGCAGAGAGTTGGCGTTTGAATGTCAAGACCTTGGGCCGCTTGCAGCAACGTTGAGCCGGCGGAGACCGACGTTTCTTTGCCGTCAATCGTAAGCTCGATTTCAGGCTTTGGCGGCTCCTGGGGGACCGTGGGGAGCGGGCCGCGCGGCACCGGATTGAGGAACTGCCAGGTTGGCTCAAATGCTTCATTTTCGGGGTCAGAGGGCATCAATGATTCCTTCCGTTGAAGAGCCCCGTTCGAGCCATGGCAGATTCAATCGCGCTTGACGCGGTTTGGCCCAGTCCACAAATGGACGCATCACGCATGGCTTGCCCGACTTCGTTGAGAAGGTGCAACTCGTCCTCTACGGAGCCAATTGTCTTGCCGGAAACAAGCCGGTGGAGCAGTTCCTCCTGCCGTACCGTGCCAACGCGGCAGGGCACGCATTGACCGCACGATTCGTCGCGGAAAAAGGCTGCGATGCGGAGAAGCACGCTCTGCATGTTGATCGTATCGTCGAACAGCATGACGACGCCAGAGCCAAGCGTGGCGCCGATCGCGCGAGTCGCCTCGAAGGTCAACGGGGTATCTAGCTCTTGCGGGGTCAGGAACGAACCAGCGGCTCCGCCCAGCAATACTGCTTGTAGGGTGCCGCTGCCGGAGGTACCTCCGGCAAGCTCTATCAGTGAGTCAAGAGTCGTTCCAAACGGTACCTCATACACACCCGGACGTGCCACGTGTCCGGAGAGACAGAATAGTTTCGAACCGGTAGACTGCTCCGTGCCTATCGCAGCGAATGCGTCGCCGCCTTCAAGGACGATATCGATAACGTTGATCAATGTTTCGACGTTGTTCACAAGTGTGGGTTTTCCAAATAGACCGATCTCGGTGGGGAAAGGCGGCTTGTTGCGCGGTTCGCCGCGAAAGCCCTCAATGGAGTTGAAGAGCGCAGTTTCCTCACCGCAGATGTACGCGCCCGCGCCGCGTCGAATTTCTATGTCAAAGGTCACGTCGTGTCCCAAGATCGATGTTCCCAGTAGACCAGAAGCGCGCGCTTGTTCTAGAGCACTTATCATGCGTTCTAATGCTAGCGGGTATTCTCCACGCAAGTAGATGAAACCTCTCTCGCAACCTGTAGCGAATCCTGCGATAGTCATAGCCTCAACCAGCGCGAAGGGGTCCTCTTCCATGACCACTCGGTCTTTGAAGGTGCCAGGCTCGGATTCGTCGGCGTTGCACACCATGTAATGAGGGTGGCCCTTAGCAGAGGCGACTGCTTCCCACTTCACACCTGCTGGAAAGGCAGCCCCGCCGCGTCCAAGCAGCTTCGAAGCAGCAATTTCGCGCACCACCTGCTCCGGGCCCATTGCCAGGGCGTGTTCAAGTGCCCGGTATCCGCCCACCTTGCGGTAGCTTGCCAAGTCGCTAGGATCAAAACGGCCAATGCGGCGCAGTAGCTTCAACTCCTTTTGACCCGCCTGGGGTACCGAGCGCACAGTCGTAAATGCTGAGACCGCGCCGTCCGTGCCTACAGCGCCCGCTAGGACATGCTCTATCTCGGCACTGTCCGTTGGCGCGAGCACCGTGGTGGACGGATGCTCGCCCGCCGCCGTTACCATTGCCGCAGGCGCCTTCTCACACATGCCGAGACACGGACTGCGGTGCCACGTAAAGTTATCGTTAGAATCTGCGCTGCCCGGTGCCCCGAAGCGCTCCTCCAGTGCGGTATAGAGTGATTCCGCGCCGTTTGCCATGCACGCAATGTCGTCGCACACGTGTGCTACTACCGGCGGCTGCGGCTGGACCGAAAATAGCGCATAAAATGTAGCAACACCGTACGCTTCCGTGGGCGGAACAGTCAGTCGCCGACAAGCGTAGTTGAGCGCGCCGGGGCTGATCCAGCCTACACGTTCTTGAATAGCGTGCAGAACGGGCAGCAAGAAGTGCCGGTCTGCCCTAGCGGCGTGACCTGATTCGGCCGCGTGTGCTTCGCCGACAACGCGGTGCGCTCCATCCACCCACGCCGATTCCGCCGCGCCCAGGATGCTGTCAACGGCAATTCTCTCCTCAGCACTGGGAGTATCGTTAGTTAGGTGTAGATCCATTGCGGTTACCTATGGACGTCGGCGGTGGAGAGCAAGCACTAGTCTTGGCCGACCGCTACGGCTTCTATTTTCTCAACACGGATAGCGGTTGCCTTAAACTCGGCTGTGCCTGACTTCGGGTCGGTTGCATCGATAGTGAGTTCATTGGTAGCAACCTCGTTAGGAAAATGGGGAGTCATGAACGCGAGGCCGGGACGCAAGGAAGAATCAAAACGGACCGGTGCTTGCACCGAGCCACGACGGGAGCTTACGCGCACAGTCTCGCCTTCCGCAACACCGAGTCCCTGCCCGTCCTCGGGAGAAAGGTCTATCGTTTCGCCCCGGCGCAATGGCGATGAATAGCCCGCTGTCTGAACGCCGGTGTTGAAGGAATCCAAGCGGCGGCCGGTGGTCAATCGAATGGGGTATTGGTCGTCAAGCTGCTCTACCGGCGGCTCAAATGCCACCGGAGAGAATGGCGCCCGCGGCCCAATCACCGGCCTTTCCCATAGTCGGCTGTGGAGATAGAGTTCCCCGGGATGGGATTCGTCGTAGCAAGGCCACTGGATGCCCCCCATGCGCTCAATGCGTTCGTAGCTCATACCGGTGTGAAAAGGGCTTAGGCTGCGTAATTCGTTCCAAATGGTCTGCGCATCCGGCGGCCCCAGATCGCCGTCCAAGCTCCGCGCCACATCGCACAAGATCGTAATGTCATCCCTAACGCCAGGCGGTGCTTCCATGGCGCGGCGTACTCGTTGCACCCGCCTTTCGCTGTTGGTTACTGTTCCTTCCGATTCACACCAACTAGCGGCCGCGGGCAAGACTACGTCAGCTAATTCGGCTGTCTTATTCATGAGCACGTCTTGCACCACAAGAATGTCGAGGCCTTGCAGTAATCCAATCGTGCGATGCTGGTCTGCCTCCGACTGCGCCGGGTTCTCGCCGAGGACGTAGAGCGCAGTCAAGTCTCCCCGCTCCATGGCGTTGAACATATCAGTTAGGTTCCAGCCCTTCTTGGCAGGAATAGGCGTGCCCCAGGCGCGCTCGAACTTCTCGCGCAACGGCGCATTCTCGACGTGTTGAAAGCCGGGCAGTCGGTCCGGAAGCGCGCCCATATCCCCGCTGCCCTGCACGTTGTTCTGTCCCCGCAGCGGATTGATACCCGATCCGTACCGCCCAACGTGCCCCGTGAGCAAGGCAAGGTTTATGATCGCTAGGACATTGTCAACAGCATTATGATGTTCAGTAATACCGAGAGTCCAGCAAATTTGGGCGCGGCCGGCTTTGGCGTAGGCCAGGGCAGTCTCGCGGATTACTTCGGATGGAACGCCGGTGATTTCCTCGGCATAGGCAAGCGTATACGGCTCCACTGACTCTCGATATGCGGCAAAATTACTTGTCGCGTGAACAATGAACTCTTCATTGGCCAGGCCAGCCGCGATGATTTCCCTGCCCATGGCGTTCGCAAGAGCGATGTCGGAACCGACATCCACTCCCAACCACACGTCTGCCCACTCGGCTGAGCTCGTGCGGCGGGGGTCTATGACGTAAAGCCTGGCGCCATTGTGCACCCCTTTGAGCAAGTGGTGAAAGAAGATGGGGTGGGTATCCCGCGCGTTCGATCCCCAAAGAAGGATGACGTCGGTTTCCTCAATCTCCCGGTAGGAGCTCGTCCCGCCGCCTAGTCCAAAGACTGTCGCCAGACCGACGACGCTGGGAGCGTGTCAGGTACGGTTACAGCTATCGATGTTGTTGCTGCCAATGACGGAGCGCGTTAACTTCTGAGCGAGATAGTTGACCTCGTTGGTAGCCTTCGAGCAACTGAAAAGCCCAACAGTGCGCGGCCCGTGTTTCTTGATTGCGCCGCGCAAGCCCGATGCGACGCGATCAAGCGCTTCGTCCCAGCTTGCCGGACGGAGCTTCCCCTCTTCCCGCACCAGGGGTTCTGTCAAACGGACTGCATTGCGTTTGCCCACGGCATTCAACCTAGGAGGCTGTCACTCGCTCTCAATTCAGTTTTTCCAGTATAACAGGAATGTAGAGAAATCAAGAAGTCATGCAGTTGCGCGTGAGACCTGCGTGAGCCGCGCAGTCTCCGGCGTGTGATGATACGATACGTGCCGTACGCCGTTGCGAACTAGGAGTTTCCCAAATGACTTGGAGGCAACTGGGTTGGCGCCTACCGGTGTAACGGGACTGATACTGGCGGGAGGCAAGAGCAAGAGGCTCGGTGCGGACAAGGCCCTCTTGCCTTGGCCATCCGAAAACAGCCAAACAACGTTGCTGCACCACGTCCACGCTGTGCTGGTGCCGCTTTGCAATGAAGTCATCGTCGTTGGAAACCGTACAGACCTCATGGGTTTTACGGTCGTGCCGGACATCTCGCCGGTGGGTTCAAGCCTCACCGGCCTTGTGAGCGGCCTCCAGGCGGCATCGACCCCAATGGTTTTGGCGGTAGCGTGCGATATGCCTTTTCTTAATGCGCCATTGCTGCGGGCGCTCATAGACTACGCAACAGAAGAGTGGGACGCTGTTGCGCCGGTAGTCCGTCGCGAACCGGAGACATTGCACACGGTTTACCGGCGGCGTTGCCTTTCCGTGGCTTCAGACATGCTACAAGCCGGCGACCTAAAAATCGCAAGATTGTTAGATCGACTACACGTCCGGAGGATTCTTGTGGATGAAGTACAGCGCTTTGACCCTGACCTCACCTCCACGAGCAACATTAACACACCGCAGGAACTTGCCGCAGCCCGCGAAAGAGCGTGTTTGAGCAGATATAAGGCTTGAGAGCCCTTGTAATAGCCTGCGACCGAGTGACTTGCAAGCTAAGACAGGGCGCGCAGTGGCCCCTCGCCAGCATTGGCCGGTCAGTCGTCCGCATCTGGTGGTGAAAAGTGATCTACCCGCAGCACGAGCCATAGGGCCGCTAACATGAGCGCGCCGGCTGCGGCAACAAAGACCGCGCGTATGCCGAAGACAGCGCCCACGTATCCCCCGACAATAGGCCCAAACGCGTTGCCCAAAGAGGATGCGCTGGCCGCAACGCCAAACGCCAGCCCGCGCCGTTCGGACGGCACGCTGAGCCCAACGGTAGCGCTGTAGGTCGGCGCCCAAATGCCATTGCACGTGCCGAGCATTATGCGGACGATCCAAAGCTGCAATAGGGATGCGACGATCGCGTGACCGACATTGGCCAGAGCGCTGCCGACAACTGCCACGATGAGAAGCAGGCGAGCGCGCTGCGAGTCGATAAAGCGCCCCGTTATCATGGAGCAGAAAGTCGCCACGACACCGGTCGTGGCGATGAGAAGCCCGGCGATGGTTGCTATGAAGTCGTCTAAATCAAGTCCGGCGAAACTTGCTATGTCGGAAGTCGTGGCAATTTCGGCGACGAAGAGCGGAAATATGGGTCTCGCTGCCATGGACGCAAACTGTACTACGAAAATCGCCGGCGCTAGCATGAGGACCGTTCTAAGCATGCTATTGCCAAGCGGGTTGCGGAGTTGCGGCAGCCGGAAAGCTGCGGGTGGCTGCTTCTTTTGTGGGGGTTCGTGTACAAGCGTGATTACTGCAATTCCCGCGCCAAGGCATACAAAACTCGTTGTGATGAATGCTACACGGTAGCCCAAGGTGTCAGCTAACACGCCGCCAACAAACGGGCCGACAGTGGACCCCGCAAAGATAGACATTTGCATGGATCCCAGCACGCGCCCTAGGTGCTCCTGGGGCGTGATGGAAGCGACAAGCGTGCTGATGGCGGTGGTAGTGCCGGACAGCGACCCCTGGATCACACGGAGCACCAAGAGTTGCGGTGCGGACTGGGCGAGTCCCATGAGCAGCAGTGTGACGGTCGCTCCCAAGAAGGCACGCTCTAACATGATCTTCTTGCCGAATCTGTCGGCGAGAATGCCCCAGATAGGGGAAAAGACTGCCATACTGATGCCGGCGCCGCCCGCGACGATGCCCGCCCACAGTGCGGCTTGGCGGGCGTCCGGTATACCAAGCTCGAGGATGTACAAGGGTATGAACGTAAGGCTGGAGCCAAACGCCGCCATAGTGGCGAATTGTGTTATCCAGAGAATTCGAACCGTTGTCTGCCAGTGGTAAGGTTGTTGCGTGGATTGCATACTCGTCATGCTAAGGTCTAGTCGTACCAAGGCGCAACCTGAGCAGACTCTTGGGGCGGATAGACGCTGCGAACCGCATCCGTTTAGAATTAACTCGATACCACTTCGAACGACGAACACCATGGGTTGGGGCCCGGTAGCAGTATCCTGTGAACCCATACGTCATTGAGCAAGCCTCCCGTCTCGTGCACGCGCTCCTGCGTACTGAGCCCACGGCGCCGCCTCAATCTTCCGACCGCGCAAATGTGCTGGTGATCAAGCCCGCTAGTTTGGGCGACGTGCTGATGAGCACGGCTATTCTTGCTTCTTTGCGCGCGAGCCTGCCACATGCACGTATCACTGTGCTGGTGACAACGTGGGCCAAAGAAGCGCTGGCAGGAAACCGCCATTGTGACCGTGTCCTAGATTCCGGCAGTGTCGGTTTTCCCGGTCGCTACGGATTCAGCGCGTATTGCAGGTGTATAGCGCGTCTGCGGAAAGAGAACTTTTCTCACTGTTTTGTGTTGGACCGATCCCCACTGATGGCGTTGCTGCCCCGCTTGGCGGGTATACCCTGGCGAGCCGGCCTGAATAGCTCCCACCGCGGGATTGCTTTGCACGTGGGTGTGGCTTGTCCGGCCGATCGCCATGAAGCCGAAGTCTACCTGGATGTACTGCGGGCAATTGGCTTCAACGCTATAGAGCCGCGCTTGCACTTTCGGCCCCAAGTTGCGGAAGTTGAGGTAGCGCGGCATCTGCTGGCGGAGCACAATTTGCTCGACACGTGCCCATTGATTGCCATACATCCTGGCGGCGGCAAGAATCCGGGCGAAGATCGGGTGAGCAAGCGCTGGCCGAGCAAGGCCTTTGCAGCGCTCGCGGACAAGCTGGCGCGCACGCATGGCGCCGGCATTCTCCTCGTTGGAGGGCTTGATGATATGCCGATCACCGGAGCAATCCAGGGCAGCGCTAGCGCGCCGGTTGTAGACGTGGCGGGCAAGCTGTCGTTTGCTCAGCTTGGTGCGCTCCTACAGCATTGCAATCTGTTTATTGGAAATGATTCGGCCCCGATGCACCTTGCCGCAGCCGTGGATACGCCGGTCATTGGACTGTTTGGCCCCACTTCCCCTGAGTGCTATGGACCCTATGGCGTGGCAAGCGCTGTCGTGCGCTTTCGCCCGGACCGCAGCGAGGAGCCTGACAGGTCTGAGGTGGAAGCCGCCGGGTCGGCTGCGGAACGCCTGCTTATGTTGTAACCCCGTTGCAAGCAAACGATTCTCAGGGCGAAAGTTGACTGAGCTGGGTCCGGTTCAGGCTCCAGCCGGTCTTATAAACCGCAAGGGAACCGAGCCTAAGCAGGTCTCTTTGAGCAAACGGAGTTAGGAGTGTCCACTCGGGAGAAATCCTTGCCTATTGCGGCAAACTAGGCCTAGAGCGGATTGGGCACGTCGATGAAAACTGCACTCACCCCAAATTTCTCTTCCAGCAAGCTGCCGACAGCCTGGACGCCGAGCCTTTCGGTGTTGTAGTGACCGGCGCCGATGAGGTTTATGCTGAGCTCAGCAGCCGCTGCCGGTGCGGGCTCGCTGAGGTTTCCCGTGAGGTACGTATCACAGCCGCGTTCCGCAGCTTCCATGATGTGGGAGGCATGCCCGGCGCCGCCGGTTACCAACCCCAACCGTGACGTACGTGGCGGCCCATGCGGAAAGAGATAGGGTTCGCCGCCAAAGTTGATCTGCACCTGCTCCGTAAGTTCCGCCCATGCCATAGGTTCCGAAAACTCTCCCACGTATCCCACGGCACTAAGCGGCGAGTCGAACTCAATCGGTGTTGCGCCCAGGGCCCGAAGAGCGAGCACGTTGTTGCCGATCTCCGGGTGCTTATCGAGACAGAGATGATAGCCTAAAAGGCTCATGTCATGGTGAAACAACAGCTCTAGGCGATTCCGCATCACCTTGCCGATGACGCGACTCTCGTTATCCCACAGCAGACCGTGGTGGACGATGAGCATGTCGGCCTGCCGGGCTGCGGCTTGCGCAAAGCAGGCACGTGAGGCGCTCACGGCCACGGCGACGCGTTCGACCTCCGCTTTGCCGATTACTTGCATCCCCATTGGGCCGTAATCATGAATGCCCTGCACGTCCAAGTACTCATCCAGAAAACGGACTATCTCGTCCCGCAATGCAACCATGAACCAATCCTTGGCCTATCCCGCGTGTGTCGGTATCCGGTAGACCCGTACTTAGGCGCCTTTCTCGGCAGCCGCAGTCCCGGTTTCGACGCTCAATTCTTCTCTGTGGTGCTCACCTTCGCGAATATCGCGGAAGAAGATGAACGCTGCGCCCATGAAGATGACAATACCCATAGCAGCGGTGCTGGTCACCAGTGGCGCGCCCCATTTGTCCACGAGCATACCAAGAGGCAGCGTGAAAAGGGTCATAAGCGACCAATTCATCATGTAGATGCTCATCACACGTCCATAGTACGCTTCTTCCGTGCGCAGCATGAGCAAGGCACTGTTGAAGCCTGTACATGCATTTCCCGCAAAGCCGACCAGACCTATGCAGAACATGCTCAGGGTGAAAGAGGTGCTGTTGGCGAACGCGATCAGCGTGAGACCGAAAAAGACACCCATTACAAGCTGCAAAATGTGGCTGTGCTTACTCTCCGCGAGCGGCGCTATCATGAGCGATCCGAGCGTGCCGCCGACGCCCACAGCCGAATAGAGTAATCCGAGCTCTACCGCGCCAACGCGAAGCACATCCGCTTGGAAGACCGGCAGGAAGGATTGCAGGGGCATGCCAAATACTATGGGGATGAGTCCGAGCACGAGCAGGATGCGCAGCGGTCGCTGCAAGAATATGTAGTTGAAGCCGTCAATCATCTGCTGGCCGAATGCTACCTGCGTACGTTTGCGGCTTTCCGCCAAGCTCTCAGGCAGGCGCAGCATGAGCAACGTCGCGCCTACGTAGAAGGCCGCAGAGATGTCGAAAGCCCCGGCGGTACCCAACCACGGGATCGCAATGACGGTGCCGGCAATCGCGGGGGCGATCACCGACATCAGGTTGCGGCCCGAGTTTGTCAGGCCGATTGCGCTGGCAAGCAACGGTCTCCCGACCAAATGTGGGAGCGCGGAAGAGCGCGCGGGCATGTTGATGGTGAAGAGTATTCCTTGCAGCAGCCCGAAGAAGGCAAGGTGCCAAATCTCGATCAGGTCAAAGTGAATGAGTGCGGCGATGAGCAAGGAGGACACCACCATGAAGACCTGGCTGTGAATGAGAATGAGGCGGCGGTTCATGATGTCGGCCAGCACGCCTCCCACGGGGGAAAGCAGCAGCATTGGGATTCCCGACGCTACGGTAACTATGCCGAGCACTGTGGCAGAGCCTGTTATCTCATAGGCAAGGTAGCCGCGAGAGACCATGCCCATGTACATACCGATGTACGAGGCGAGCATGCCGACCCAGAGGTCGCGAAACGTGGGTACTCGCAACGAATCAAACATGCGTCCGGCGACACGGAGGCTGTGATGGGAAGTTATAGTCGCTCATCTACTTGCCACAGTTGTTCCTTGACGGTACTAACGAAGCGCCTGCGTAGGTAGCGTACTTTACCTGGCTGCACTGCATTCGCGGCCCAGTCTTGCCTCTAGTAAGGTTTACATAACCTCCCTGCAAGAGCGACTCCGTATTCTCTCGAACCGCCTTGCATTCTGAGGCTAGTGTCCTCGCGCACGGGCATGAGGGAGCCCTGAAGACTCCAGCGACGCAATCGCTGGATATATGCACGGTACATCTTTCTGCCTGTTACTGCAATTACGCGGCGTCTCCGGATTGGAACTGTGTTTTTGTTGCAGCACGCACAGAACTGCGTGGCCCAAGATCGAGCTTGCTATGTGCTACCATGCAGGCTAGAAGCGAACGCAAAAGTTGGGCGATGAGCGCAGATGCTGGCTAATCGGGGACGAATTCTCGCGGCAGCCGAGAGCGGCGATCGGGACGCATTTCTGGGGCTCCACGATCAGTTTGCCCCAATGCTCTACCGTTTCTCCTTCTGGCTCACCGGTAATGAGAACGAGGCGCGCGAGCTTGTCATCGCCACTTTCCGCCGCGCCTTCCGTGCGATCGGCAAGCGGCCCCGCAACGTTGTGTTGGACACCTGGTTCTACCGGATGGCCGTACGGACGTATCTCGCGTCTACGCGGTGGCACAGGCTTACGCGCCGCGCTCCAGGCCCAGTAGAGATTGAGGATCGCACGGTTGCGCTGCGCAGAGCCACGCTGGCGTTACCGCCGCGACTGCGGGTGGTCTGGCTGCTATCCCTTGCTGAAGGAATGCCGCAGAGTCAGACTGCGGAGGCTTTGGGCACGTCTCTTGATCGCGTGGAGTCTTTGCTGGAGCGGGCACGTTCGGAATTCCACGCACCGGATTCCGATGCCGATCGCGGTGCTGTTGAGCGTGCCATACGGCAGTTTAGCGCGCCACGTCCTGGCGCGAGCCTGAGAAGTGAGGTCGCCGCTGCGCTTGGCACTGGCGATTCCACAGTTCGCACTCGCGTTATGCAAGGCGGGATCGCACTGGTAGTACTTGCGCTCTTGTTTTCTGTTGGCTTTTCGCTTCTGCGTAGCCCAGAGGACACAGTGGCCGAGCCGGGGCAGGTCGAGGCCCAGCCGAAGACTATAATTGTGCTTGGCGTTGCCGATACCGGTGCGCTCATCGCATTTAACGCCAAGGACTTGAGGCCGTCATCAATCACCGGTGTGGGCGGAGAGCCCCGCGCTCTTGCACTATCAGCAGATAAGGGGACTCTCTTCATATTGCAGGAAGACGGGCTGCTCACCGTTGAAGCAGAGTCGCGGCAGGTGGGTCAGCTCTTGAAATTGCAGGCCGAAGGACTGAGTAGCCTGGCGGTAGTGGGGCAACATCGGGTGGTGGGATCAGGAACTGCCACTTCTCTCTTGGTGATAGATGAGAGTGACGGAGTTGTGATGGAGATTGCTCTGCCGTGGCCCGTGGAGAGGCTCATACCGCTCAATGAGGGCTCACTTCTCGCCGTGGCCGTTGACCGCACGGAGATGGTGCGAGTGGAATTGGAATCCCTAACTGTTGGTGAAGCCATGACTATCGGAGCTCGTCTAAGACTTGGCGCGGTCGTGCCCACAGATAGCGGTGAAGCGGCTTACGTGACCACGCCGGATACTGAAGAAGTGTGGCGTGTTGGCTTGAAGGCCGGACAGACTATCCTCCTCGCTAAAACTCCGGCGGCGCGCGCGACAAGTGGGGCGCTCAATGCTGACGGAACTGCACTCTTCCTGGGTATCGTGACCGGGCCGGTCACAGACGAGCCCGACGAAGATAGTTCTTCGGCAAGCCCGGATATCAAGAGCAGAGTCCCGGACGCCAAGGATTCTTCAGAAGAAGATTCCGGGAATGAGGAAACACCTGAGTTGACAATGATCAATACATCTGACGGCAGTGTGGAGCGTCAGTTGTGGCAAGCAGGCGGCATTTCCCAGATGGCCCTCGATCCGGCACGCGAAATCCTATATGCTCTAGCGCCCCATGCAAACGCCATTCTCGTGCTTGACTCACGTACATTGCACGTGCGAAATGTCGTGACACTGGCGATAATTCCGGTAGCATTCACGCTCGTTTCAGGGGGAGGGAGTTGAGCGGTGCGAGGCCTGAGCACGATTCCGCAGGCTCTCTGTTCCGATGTCAGCTAGACCGCTTGCCAAATTCCGCGCACGTAGGCGGCGCTCTCCTTGAAACCGAATTCCGGCGAACCCCTGCGCGGGCATTCTAAGGCGAAGGCGCCGCTGAAGCCTGCTTGCTTGAGCACACGGAACGCGGGCGCAAAATCCGTGTGGCCGCAGCCGGGCAGGTCGCGGTTGCTATCAGCCAAGTGCACGTGACAGACGTACGCCAGGTTTTCTGCGAGACTGGCGGCAATGTCTGCCTCTTCAATGTGCATGTGAAAGAAGTCTGCCATGATGCGAACATGCGGGTGGTTTATGCGTTGGCAGATTGCCGCGCCTTGCTCCAGCGTATTGAGGAAGTGGGTCTCGTAGCGGTTGAGTGGCTCCATAACCAACGTAACGCCGTGATTCGCCGCGATAACCCCGATTGTGGGAAGGATGGTATCCAGCAGGGCTTCTTCCAACTCGATGACGGATCTCCAGGGCGCTAGGTTAGGCAGTTTCGGCCCGCCGAAGACTGGTACAATCACCACGACGCGAACACCGCAGTCCTCGGCCAATGCACACACCTGCTTCAACTTCTCGATTTGGGCTTGGCGTTCAGCTACGTCCGCGGAAAGCAAGTCCCGCGTCCTGCCGCGCATGCTTGGCGCGACAATGCCCGTTTCCGTCATCGCTTGCTTGAGTTCAGTGACCTCCTGTGCAGCGGATTCGGGAAATAGCTCAATGCCGTCGTAGCCGTGATCGCGCAGAAAACGGAGTTTCTCGCCGTAGCCTGCGCCAGGTATCATGTTTTCGGATACAGCAAGAAGCACAAGATGATCTCCTTTGATGTGGAACACATAGTAAAGTCTAGATTAGCAGAAGTCATGGGCGGGAAGTCCGGCAGGTACGTGGGCAGGGGGTTATTGAAGTCATGGCGCAGCCCTTAGCAGGCAAAGTGGCGATTGTCACCGGCGCGGCGCGCGGCATCGGCAAAGGCATTGCCCTGGCTCTAGCTCGGCGCGGTGCGCACATCGTGCTGCATTACAATGCGTCGGAACGGCACGTCGATGCCGCATGCCGCGAAATTGAAGCCCATGGAGTGTGCGTAACGACTGTTCAGGCGGACCTGCAAGTATTATCGACTGCGCACGAGATCATATCGGCGGCAATTGAGGCATATGGCACCTTAGATATTTTGGTCAACAATGCGGGGGTTTTCAGCAGTAAACCCGCCTTGGAGATATCGCCCGATGACTGGCAGCGGGTTCACATAATCAATCTGCAGAGTCCTTTTCTGCTTTGTCAGGCAGCCGCGCGCGTGATGTTGGCTCAGCAGGGCGGCGTAATTCTTAACGTTGCCTCGGGGGGCGGCATCTCTCCGCACCCGGCCTATGCTACCGGCGCACATTACGCAGCCGCTAAGGCCGGCTTGATTATGCTTACAAAGCGCCTGGCGATCGAGTGGGCGCCGCATGTCCGCGTGAACTGCATCGCGCCTGGGATGATCGATTCGAAGCCGACACCCTTGCCGGAATCCTGGAAACGGAAAATCATGCCGCACATCCCCTTAGACCGCATCGGCTCGGTCGATGATATTGCACAGGTTGCGGCATTTCTCTGCTCAGACCAAAGTGCGTACATGACAGGACAGGTCATCAACGTGGACGGCGGTATCCTCATGCCTTGAAAAGACTCCTGGAAGGCGCTGTGCTTTAGCCTTGGCGTTGGTACAAAAGGGAATGGGACGTATCAGTGCGGGGAATACCCTCTAGGAATTTGCGCACAGTCTGCGCTCGCCGGGACGAATTGTGAGTGTACGTATTTACAGTACTTGTCATTCACTTTACTAGCATGCTATAATACGCCCCGACTTGCGCTGCAGGCTGTAGGACAGTTCCAGAATGATTCTGGAATTGGGTCTGCTGCAAGCGGTATGAATTCAGGTTAGAAGTAGCAAAAAGGAAGGACTTCATCATGAGACGCACGAAGTTGCGCCTGCGTGTTCTCTCACTTTTCGTGCTCTTTGCATTGATCCTCGCAAACTGCGGGGTGGCGCCGGCGGAAGAGTCGAAACAAGTGAATGTGCTTGGGGTGTGGGGTGGTGACGAGCTTACCAACTTCCAAGCCGCAGTTGCTCCTTGGGAAGCGGAAACCGGATATGCTATGGGATTTTCCGGCACCCGGGACCTGAACGCGGTACTCACGAGCAGGCTGGAAGCCGGGAACCCACCGGACATTGCGATCTTGCCTAATCCCGGTCTCATGCACGCGCTCGCCCGTGAAGGAAGACTGGTACCGCTCGACTCGGTGCTGGACGCGGACATGATGGCAGCGGAATACTCGCAAGGGTGGGTAGACTTGGGCACCGTGGACGGCCAACTGTATGCAATTTTCTTCAAAGCGGCCAACAAAGGCACGATTTGGTATAGTCCCAAGGTCTTTGCCGAGAACGGTTGGAGCGTACCGACGACGTGGGACGAGATGATTGCCCTCTCCGACCAGATGAAGGCGGCGGGGCTCGCGCCTTGGTCGGTTGGTGTAGAGAGCGGCGGCGCCAGCGGTTGGCCCGGCACAGACTGGATCGGTGAGATTCTCCTGCACGAATCAGGGCCGGAAGCCTACGACCAATGGGTAGCGCACGAGATTGCGTGGACCGATCCGGCGGTCAAGTCGGCATTCGAGAAGTTCGGTCAGATCGCTCTGACCGAGGGCTACGTGCCTGGTGGAGCGCAGGCCGTCCTCGCTACTAACTTCATCGATGGCTCGCACTTGCCGTTCCAAACACCACCGCAAGCTGGCATGTACTACCTTGGCAGCTTTACCCAAGGCTTCATCAGCGAGCAGTTCCCCGAACAAGTCGCGGGAGAGGACTACTCATTCTTCCCGTTCCCCACGATTAATCCGGCATACGCCGGTGCGGTTACGGGCGGGGCTGATGTTATCGTCATGCTGCGCGACACTCCGGCTGCGCGCTCACTGATGCAGCACCTTGCAGGCGCGCAGGCGCAGCAGATATGGGTAGAGCGCGGCGGGTTTACGGCCGTCAATAACCAGGTAAGTCTCGATGCGTATCCCGACGTGCTCGCTGCGCAGGCCGCTGCGCAGTTGACGACCGCGAGCATCTATCGCTTTGATGCCGACGACTCGATGCCTGCTGAAGTGCAGGCTGCTTTCTGGAAGGGCGTGCTCGACTATCTCCAGAATCCAGACAATCTCGATGCGATTCTGGCACAGATCGAGGCCGTTGCAAATGAGGCGTACATGGCAGGCTAACTACATACCTGTCTGGCAATAGAGAGGGCAGTGGATGCGGCTAAGCCTCCACTGCCCTTTTCTTCTAATAAGGAGAATCGCTTATGGTAGGCCGCAAGTGGTACGTTCCCTGGTTGTGGCTCTCCCCGGCTCTGATCATTCTCGGCATATTTCTTGTTTACCCGACGCTTGACACGTTGCGCCTCAGTTTCATGAACAATAACTCGACCCAGTTCGAGGGGTTAAGCAACTATACCTACGTGCTGACCCAGCCGACCACGCAATCAGCAATACTCAATAACTTGCTCTGGCTCGTGCTGTTTACCGGTCTCACAGTGGGACTGGGCCTCATCATTGCGGTTTTGCTCAATGCCGTGCGCTATGAGCGCTACGTGCAAGCGGCCATTTTCGTCCCAATGGCGATTTCGTTCGTCGCTGCCGGTGTGATTTGGCGATTCATGTACGCGTTCAAGCCCGCAGGTTTCGAGCAGATTGGCACCATCAACGCGCTTCTGGTTTCGCTTGACGGGAGTCCGAATGCGTGGCTGGTTAATAGCGGACCGGATTTCCTTCCGCAGCCGTTCCAAATCAACAACTTTGCGATCATTGGCTCAGGCGTGTGGATGTGGACCGGGTTTGCCTTGGTCATTCTCTCGGCTGCCCTCAAAGGGGTATCGGAGGAAATCCTCGAAGCCGCCCGTACTGATGGGGCCACCGCCTGGCAAACCTTTCGCTACATAATCTTGCCGCTGCTCTACCCGGCGATCACTGTCGTCGCCATTACCCTCGCTATTACGGCGCTCAAACAGTTCGACCTGGTTTGGATCATGACCGGGGGGAATTTCAACACCGACGTGGTTGCGACTCTGATGTTTAAGCAGATGTTCAACTTCCGGCATTTTGGACGAGCGAGCGCACTTGCCATCGTGCTTCTGCTCGCGATTGTTCCGATTATGCTGGTCAATATCCGCCGCTTCCGGTCGGAGGAGAATTGACTCTGATGCGTAAGTCTGAGGAAAACCCGAGCGTAGCAGCATCCCCGGCGCCTTCAAGGGAATCTTCGCCCACACGGCATAGCATAGCGCGCCGGATGCGCCGCCTCCCGGTGCATGCCGTTGTGGCTGCTATCGCAGTGCTGTGGTTGGCGCCAACGCTTGCGCTCTTGGTTAGCTCTTTTCGCGAACGTACTGCCGTCACCGCCACGGGGTGGTGGCGTATCCTATGGAATCCGGCTGAAATCACACTGCAGAACTACACCGACGTGCTCACGCAAAACAATATGGCGCGGAGCTTTGTGAATAGCCTCATTATCGCGGTGCCGGGGACGTTGCTCCCGATCTTCGTGGCCGCCTTAGCGGCTTACGCTTTTGCCTGGATGAACTTTCCGGGCCGCAGGCTGATTTTAGTCCTGGTCATAGCCCTCTTAGTCGTGCCGATCCAGGTGACCATCATTCCTATCCTGCGGTTATTTACCCTTGTCCATCTAGCGGGAACGTTCCCCGCCATTTGGCTGGCGCACACCGGTTATGGACTCCCCTTCGCGATCTTTTTGCTCCATAGTTTCTTCAGCCAGTTGCCGCGACCGATGCTTGAGTCGGCCTTTCTCGATGGTGCTTCGGATCTAGCCGTTTTCTTTAGAGTCATCTTGCCACTGTCCACGCCGGCGATCGCGTCATTAGCAATCTTTCAATTCTTGTGGGTCTGGAACGACCTTCTGGTAGCCCTCGTGTACTTGCAGGATCCCCAGAAAGCGCCGTTGACGCTTACTCTGACCAATCTCGTCAGCTCGTATGGTTCGCAGTGGCAACTCCTCACCGCAGGCGCATTCGTCTCGATGGCGCTGCCGCTCATAATCTTCTTCAGCTTGCAGCGCTACTTCGTGCGCGGTATTCTCGCAGGGTCAGTGAAAGAGTAAGCAAGGACAGCACTAATGCAGGACGAGCGGACAATAGCGATCGAGGATTTAGAAGCCTTTTGCGCCGACGCGTTTGCGGCCATGGGTGTGGCGCGCCGCAACGCGCAATTGCTGGCGGGAATTTTGGTTGAAGCGGAGTTGCGGGGCCATGCCAGTCACGGGGTGCGGCTCGTTGCCTATTATGCGCCCAGAGTCAGAGAGGGAGTAATCAACCCAAAGCCCAAAGTCCGCATGCTGCGGGAATCTCCGATAAGCGTGTTGGTGGATGCAGACTATGGGTTTGGCGGTATTGCGTGCACGCGAGCGCTGGAGCGCTGTTTGATCAAGGCGGGAACGAGCGGCATTGGCGTGGCGGGAGTCTTTAACTCGAGTCACCTCTTTATTCCGGCCCACTATGTGCTGCGCGCCGCCCGCCAGGGATATATTGCCATTTGCACGTCGGTAGCCGAGGCGGTGATGCCGGCGACGGGTGGTTTGGGTCGCATGCTGGGCAACAACCCTTGGGCCTTTGGCGTGCCCGCTGGCGATCTATATCCCGTGGTGCTCGACATCGCCCCTTCCGCATCGTTCGCCAAAGTACGCATGCACGCGGAGGAGGATTTGCCCCTACCGGAAGGTTGGGCACTAGATAAAGACGGCAATCCCACGACCGACCCGCAGGCGGCCCTGATCGGTTCGCTGTTACCCTTGGGCGATCATAAGGGCTACGGCCTGGCGATGGTATCGGAATTGCTGGCAGGAGTTCTGAGCGGCAATGACTACGGGCCCGATAGCGGCCAAAGTGGCAAAGTCGGGCACTTCCTCTTGGTCATGGATCCCAGCCTGTTTATGGCTCACCCCGACTACGCCCGGTGCGTGACGGAATATGTCAGCAGAATCAAGGCTTCGCCGCGCCGTCCGGGCGTGGATGAGATCTTCTATCCCGGCGAGCGCGCCGGACGCTTGGAGCGTGAGGCCCGCGCCTGCGGCACCCAAACGCTGCCACGCATCGTGTGGGAACCGATGCAGGAAGCGGCACGAGAACTTGGACTCGAACTGCCACTGCGCTGATGGAGAGAACACATGGGGCTGAAAGTCATTGAAACTCGTCGCATCGACCCTGATGCAGTGCGAACGGCAAAGGGTTTCTCACTGGATTTCAGTTCCTCTGCCACAGTGCCGTTCCCGCCTAGGCAAACCAGGTGCGAGTAACGAGAGTAATCTTTGAAGATTCCAGCCCTGTAACTAGCATGCCGTTCATGCTTCGACAGGCTCAGCACGAACGGCAAGATGCGCCTTTGAGCACTCCAACGGCGTTAAGATCTCGCATCGGTCAGCGGGAGAGTCAAAGCCAGGCTCAGCATGAACGGCATGGTGAGTCACCGTTCACTTCGCTGGCGCTAGAGCGCCCTTCTTGTCCTTATGAGAGTCACATCAAGTAGCCGTCGTGCCGCGCGAATTGAGTTCATCTGATTAACTCGCCCTAAGTTCTTTTTCCACTCTCTGGCAGTACGACCTCCCGGAACGTAACGCCACTATGGCATCCGCCGCGCGTTCGTGCTCCAAACCGTGCGCAAAGATGCAGAGTGGGTCTTGATATCCAATTTCATGCAGCGCGCGGAACATGGCATGAAAGTCGATTACGCCGGTGCCGGGCACCTGTTCTTGCGGGTCTTTCCAGAATTCATCGGCAGTTGGGCCCCAGTCCCACGCATAGCAGAGGGCGATGCGGCCGCCGACCGCGTGAATGGCCTCCGGGATGTCTTCCTGGGCCATGTGTACGTGGATAGGTGCAAACGCGA
Source organism: Chloroflexota bacterium (assembly GCA_965219505.1). Classification (GTDB taxonomy): domain Bacteria; phylum Chloroflexota; class UBA11872; order VXOZ01; family VXOZ01; genus VXOZ01. Next base: position 1,422,225 of record OZ244775.1, read on the forward strand.
TGCCAAGCGCCGGACTCTCCACCCGGTCTAAGAGTTCTCGCATGGATGCAATGCTATTTATTACCGATCCACGATGGTTTTCAATGCCGATTTGCACGCCGAGCTCTTCGGCGCGCCGCACGAACGGCATGAACCCCTCCACAAATTCGGCCACTGACTGGTCTTCCGGCCCGCTTCCGCGCACAAGCACCTTGCCACCGAGGACAGCCAGGTGCTCGAGCCTGGCTAAGAGCATCTCGTCAGTGTCTTTGCCGTATGCTGAAATCGCCCGGCAGGTTAGCTGATGTTCAGCGAGTGTGCGCTTCACGCCGTCCAGATCGGGCTGTGTATTATTCGGAGGCAGGTGCGCGCACCAATTTAGTACTGACCAAATGTCGACCTCGTTGACACCGGTTTCGCGCAGCGCGGCGCATGCCTCTGCAAAGGTCTGTTCCGCGAAGGCGACACTGGAGGCAAAGTACTCAAACATGGGCGCCTTCCGGTTTGAGGTTCTGCATTGGCGAGTGGTCCCATGCTGGCAGCGGCCACGAAACGACTTCACGGGTTTCTGTGGAGGCGCACAGCGCCTCGAGCATTTCAAAACTGTAGAGCGGCCGTATACCGCCTGCGGGCGGGTCGTAGCTGGGGTCCTCCGCAGCACGGATCACTGACTGCGAGAGCCCCGCCTGAGCGCTGGCGAGATTCTCTGGGTCCGTCCAGCGCTCTGGCCAACTGGTAGGCTCAGTTTCGCCCTTCCGCCAGGCGCGCGTGCCGTTGGGAAGATCCACCTGACCGCGGCCTTCCGTGCCCCATACGCGGAGTTGCAATCGCATCCAAGAGTCCTCACGTCCCAACAACTGCGGCGCTTCGTCGCCCATCTGCACGTACGCTGAAATATCGTTGGGGAAGCGGAACTGTCCCAACGTATACCTGGGCCCGGCGTGGGCGCCAACGTAGTCGCGCCAGCCGACGCTCTGTCCGATGGCCCAGAGCGGCTGCACGTCGCCGCCGAACTGCAAGACCATATCCAGCACGTGCGTGCCCTGGCTGGCTAGATTTCCAAAGGACGATGCCTCGATGCGCTCGATTTTGCCGAGTTCCCCCTGAGCGCACATAGTGGCGAGGCGTTGCCACTCAGTGAGGTGGCGCTTCTGATGGTTGATGACCAAAGGGATACCGCTCTCGGCGCAGGCGCTGTGGATACGGTGCGCTTCGCTAAGGCTGAGCGCCATCGGCTTCTCGCACAAGATGCCCTTGATGCCTGCTTCGACCGCCGCAATGATGGCCGGCTCTCTAAGCTCCGGCTTGGTAGAGAGCGAGATGAAATCAAGCTCGGCATTCGCCAGCATGTCGGTGAAATCCGGGTAACGCTGCTCCGGCGATACACCATGCTTGTCTCCCAAGTCGTCGCGTCGTACTTGTATTGGATCGGCGACCGCGGCGATCGCCGCGCCGTCGTTTGCGACCCATCCTGCGGCGTGCGCCGTCGACCGCGCGCCACAGCCCACGATTCCAACTCGGTAGGCTGGCATCACTTGCTCCCTTGGGACATTGCTACAACTGCACATTTCACGCTACTTGCGCCACATTCTAGGGGTGTAGCGTGCTTGATGCAAGTGCGATTGCGGATGTTTTGTCACTAGCGGCAATTGGGGCGGAGAGGGAATTGGACTGCGCGAGGATAAGATTACGATCAAGAGCAAGCCTGATGCCGACAAATCCCTTAACGGCGAGAGCGCTTCGAGACGTGTGGGCTATCCTTTAGAGAAAATCGCCACGGCCATGCAGCCGCAGGTGAATCTGGATTGATGCCGACGCGTGGGGTACACACGTACCCTTGCGCCGGCAGGGGCGAGTCGCCCGGTTCCAGCCAGAGACTGTCGCTGTCTAAGGCAACGCCATTGAGCTTCCGATCTATATTGAGGGCAGCGCAAAGCCGTGCCGGGCCGTCGGTGCGGCCGGATGTGTTCTCAAGCGGTTCGAGGGCGCGCACGAGTATCGCCGCTGCCTCGTGCTTGTTTCCGGTCACGATGTTAAGGCAGTGGTGCATGCCGTAGATGAAGTAGATATACGCAACGCCGCCAGGACCAAACATCACCGCATTGCGCGGGGTCATGCGGCGGTAGGCGTGGCTGGCGGGATCGTCACTGCCGCCGTAGGCTTCGACTTCGACGATTCTCCCGCGCAATGTAATCCCTGCGTCGCGGCGCGCCAAATCCATACCCAAGGCGTTCCGGGCTTTCTCGAGCACCGGACCGCGCCAGAATTCGCAGGGCACTTTGGCCTGAATTCTAGGAGTACGAATGTCATGTTCTTGCACTGGAGCTTGCTCCCGCTCTTTGCAAGTATACTGTGTATAGGCTAGTCGACCTGAAGTTGGGGAAGAATTGCCATGCCGCGAACCGTGATATTGAGCATGGGAGAGGCGCTTGCCGAGTTTGTGCAGGTGGGGTCCCATGCGCTACTGGATCAAGAGGGCACGTATCGCGGGCCCTTTGCAAGCGGCGCACCTCTTATTTTCGCTACAGCAGTTGCCCGGCTTGGTGGTCGTAGCACGTTTCTCGGCACAGTTGGCCGTGACGCCTTTGGCGAAGCGGTCACAGGGTTCTTAGCGAAAGAGGGTGTAGACTATAGCGGTATAGCGCACTCAAGCGCGCTGCCCACCTCTGCTTCCTTCGTGGTCAATCACCCCGATGGGACGCGGTCATTCTTCTTCCACATGCGGAATGGAGCGGCAGGCCTGCCCCCGCCGTTGCCGGCAACCGAGATCCTAAAGCAGGTCGCCTGGGTTCACGTCAACGGCTCCTGTCTCGCCATGAATGACGCCTGGTGGGAGTATTGCATATTGGTGGCGCGGCTCGTTCGTGAAGCCGGCGGGCGTGTGAGTCTGGACCCAAACATCCGGGCAGAGCTCGCCAGCCCGGAGCAAATTCGCGCTCTGGTCGGCCCTATCCTCGACGTGGCAAGCATTGTCTTCCCAAGCGGCGAGGAGGCGCAGTTGATTACGGGAACGACAACCCCTGGAGCCGCATGCACTGTTCTGCGTGAAGCGCCTCACAATGAGGCCGTGGTGCTCAAGCAAGGCCCGGACGGTTGCACCGTATACAGCCGCAGTGGCACAGTATCGGTGCCCTCATTCCCAGTTGAGGAAGTCGACGCCACCGGGGCCGGCGATACCTTCGATGCCGCATTTCTTTGGGCGCTGCAGCGTGGGGCATCCCTGGAAACGGCCGCGCTATGGGCAAACGCGGCGGGTGCCTTGTCTGTGACGGTGACCGGCCCGATTGACGGCGCACCGCGGCAAGCAAATATTGATGCGTACTTTGCGCATGCACGGAAAGCGAACTGTGGACGTAAAGAGACTGCTGTCCGCGTCTTGCAACGTGTAAGCGCCGTATATCTCGGCTACGTGCAAGAACGTTGCAACTATCTGCATATCGCCAGTAGCTGCAACGGCCCTAACACGGTCAATGTGGGAAGTGCTACGTCGCTCGCCGCTTACTTGTCGTCCATGGCGGCCACGAGGTGCACGCACTCCAACAGAGTCTCGACGTCAAAGGGCTTTTGTAAGATCACGTCTACATGGTCGCGGACCTTGTAATTAACCCGTGTCGAGTAGTTCGACATGACGATGACGTGTGTCTTCTTGGCTTCCCAGTCAGCCTTGATTTCCTGCAGCAGCGTGATGCCGTCTGCGTCAGGCAGGGCCACGTCCATAATCATCGTCTGCGGCTTCTCCGCCTTGAGAAACTTTATGATGTTTCTCGTCTGCCGCACAAGAATCGATTGGTAACCGAAGTCGCGCAACCGGCGCTCGATCTCTTCGATGAGTTCCGGGTCGTCTTCCAGGATTACTACTTTCCTTCTATCGAGGTCATTCGGCATCGGTGATCCTTCCTTACTGTAAAACTGCAAGAAGCATTCTAAGCAGCCTGATTAACGAAGTTGCATGTTTTCAGTTATCTATTGTAGGTGCAGAGCAATACTTCTTCAAGAGTGCGGCGTTTCATGCGGGGAAAAAGGTTGCAGGCGTCAATTGATAATGAAACGGTTTCTAGAGTTGGCTCTGGATTACTCGCACCCTCGTAGGCGCATGTGATGCGCCCGGCGACCGTGGCGCCTCACGCCCTGAAAGAGTTTGCGACTTCAAAAGTGCAATTGCACTATTTCTCGGTCTGCCACTCCAATTCCAGAGGGCCGATGACCACCGTACTGCCGGCTTGCGCGCCGGCTTTCTCCAATGCCGCCGTGATGCCCATGCGGTCCAGCCGTTGCTGAAAGTAGAGCACGCCATCGAGGGTGGAGAGGTCGGACATCGCGGCTAGGCGTTCCACTGCCTTTCCAGTAACGACAAGTGTATCGTCTAGGCGAGCAACTGCGAAATCATCAGAGACAGGGACTGCAATCTCGGGGACAGCAACTGATATGGTTTCCATCTTGGCGGCAGGCGTTTCACTATACGTGTGGAAAACGCTGCCGAGCAGCTCATCGATCCCTTGGCCGGACACGGCTGAGATGCCAACCACGGTGTGACCAAGAGACGCAATTGCCGCTTTAGCGGCAGCGAATCGTGACCGTGCTTCCGTGACGTCGAGTTTATTGAGAGCGACAACTTGGGGCTTTTCCAGCAACGTGGGGTCGAACTGGTCAAGCTCGTCGTTTATTTGACGGAAGGCGGCCACAGGATCTAGTTCTTCCAGCGAAGCACAGTCCACTACATGCAGCAACATGTGTGTGCGCCGAATGTGGCGCAGAAACAGGTGGCCAAGACCGGCGCCGCTGTGTGCTCCGGCAATGAGACCTGGGATGTCGGCAAACACCAACGTTGCATTGCCCCGCTGCACTACGCCAAGCTCAGGTTGCAGCGTGGTGAAAGGATATTCAGCAACTTTGGGGCGTGCTGCGCTAATCCGCGCGAGGAGCGATGATTTGCCGGCATTTGGCAGTCCCACAATGCCAATGTCGGCGATTAGCTGTAACTCCAAGTTGAGCCAGCGCTCTTCAGGCGGCTCTCCCTTTTGAGCGAAGTGCGGTGCTTGGCGTGTTGACGTCGCAAAGTGCACATTACCCAGGCCGCCTCGCCCTCCCCTTGCCGCCAGAACGCGGTCATCCGCATGCCGCAAGTCCGCAATGACCTGACCTGAAGCAGCCTCGGTCACGACCGTACCGGGTGGCACCCATGCTTGGACATCCTTCCCTGCAGCGCCATGCTTTCGGTTAGTGCTGCCCGACCCGCCGGCCTCAGCGACAAACCGACGAGTGCGATGCAAGAAGAGCAGGCTGTTGAGGCTGGGGTCGACCACAAGGTAGACGCTCCCGCCGCGCCCGCCGTCGCCGCCATCCGGTCCGCCGCGCGGTTGAAATTTCTCACGGTGGAAGTGGGCCATGCCGTCGCCGCCCTTTCCACCTTTCACGAGTATGCGTGCTTCATCATAAAACATAGTAGGTGATTTCCTCTTAGTTCCTACCGGGAAGTCAGGATGTCGACCCGTGCCGGCGCACGAACTTTCCTATCCCGTATCCTAAAGGACATGCTTTGCATGAATCTTGCAAATCGGATTGTACGAGAAAGCGGCCGCATCCAACTTTCTTCATGGACGAAGAAAGTACGAAAGGAACGCGCTGCGGCCATTGAAGCTCGAGCAAAAGGGAGAACTGTTAACCCTATGCGGCTGATCGGGGAGCATCCGCGGGAAGTTCCGGCAGTGAAACACGGGTTACGGACGTTGGACCGACAATCCAGAGATAGGTTTCACCACGATTGACATGCAAGTCCGCGGCAGTGGCAAAGAGGCTATTTGGCGCGAGAAGTTGACGCTGGTAAACGCCTTCGGTAGTAACTTGAACGATGCGATCATTCTCCCCGTCTAAGATGTAGAGAGATCCCATCCCTTGGCTAATGAAGATTGCACCGGGTGTACCCAGAGGCGACGGTAAAGTCGCCAGGGAAAACTCGGCGCGGGATCCGGAAATGTAGCGATTAATAGTACCGTCACTAAACAAGATGAAGACAGAACCATCAATGGCGAGGTCACTTGCCTGCGACAAGTCTACCCCACTGTTAATCCCAAAGAATCCTTCCGGCTCGCCGTAGACGCCGCTGCCAACAGGCCGGAAACGCAGTACGTCGTTTGCGCCCGCGTCAAGCAGATAAAAGTTTTGATCGTAGGTTGCACTTGACCTAGGTTCTTGAATGGAACCAGTTGGTAGTTGCACAACTTGGGGAGCTTCACCATTGATGACTTGGTAGAGTTGATAGCTGCTGTCAAGAATCTGGATTAGGTCTGCTCTCCCGGTAACGAGTTGCGCGTCACTGCCTGACAGACTGCCAACACCGGGCTGATAGACAACTTCACTGTTTCCTGCCGTTCCGACCCGGTACACGGCACCTGAGGCGCGATCGAGAACATACATGGTGTTATTCAAACCGAAAATGTCGCCCGGTTGCACAGCAGCATTGAAACGGACAAGCTCCTGAAGCTCGTCAATATATACGCTTGTTGGTTCTGAAGTGGACGGCGGCACCGGGAGTACAGTAGCCGCTTCCTGAGGGGCGGGACTGGGTGTCTCAGCAGTGGCATCGCTCTGGGGCGCTTGAACAGTTTGCTGCTCTTTGGCCGGGGCTGGAACTTTTTCGGTTATGCTACTAGACGGTTCGTCACCTCCAAACAGAGCGTTTGCACCTATGACGAGAAGAACCAGCACCAGCAGGACTACCATGCCTGCACCGACTCGGTTCGTCCTCTGCCTGCGGGCTTCGTCCGCCGCATTTCGTGTAACGATCGTCGATTGCGTCGCAACGCTGGGAATAGTTGAGGAAGCCTGACCGGCGGGCCGGCTGCGGGGTCGAAACAGAGATGCAATGAATGACCACATCATGACCAAAAGGGCCAATACGACACCAATAATCGTAGTGGCCACACCCCCACGCGCAATTGATTCGGCTTCCTGCGGGGCTGGTGTGGGGCCTGCATCGGGTTCCTGTGGCGATGTTCTTGGGGTCCCAAGAGTCTCTCTTGCGGTATCGATCCGAAGCACCAAAACCGAACAATCCTTCTCCCCGCGCTTGCGCACGGAGTCAACCAAGGATTCGGCAGCATTCTGGACCTTGCTACCAGAGAGAATCTCTTCAACCTCATTGTCACTCAGCGTTGTTCCAACGTTATCTGAGCAAAGCACGACGACGTCTTGGGGATGGAGTGTGGCGCGAAACATCTCAACGGGAGGTTCCCACTGGGGATAGCGGTCGTCCTGCGTTGACGGGGGATTCTGGCCAGCGGCCCGTTCCTGTGTTTCGGGCAAAGCAGTCAGTTGATCTTCTTGAACCAAATAGAATTGACCCGGTAGAACCTGTGCAATGGAAGCGCGCCCACTCCGTATGACTACCGCAGTTAGGCCGATATCTGAAAGGGAGCTTTCAATTCGGGCATCGTAAAGAAAGCGATAGGCGTTGCGTATGCTGCGGAGTAGCGCAGTCTCCGGCCTAACGGACGTGTTTTCGAAGTAGTGCCGTGCAACTTCGTTCGATATGGTGCCGGCTGTCTCGCTGCTAACTCCCTCCAAATTCAAATAGAGGGAACCCATATCGACATCCGATGAGGTGTCCTGGAATGTATGAGCCCAAGGACTGCTTGCTCGACGTTGATTGCCAACAAGAGCAGCCTGGCCGATCTGCACGGTCAGCACCGCCACGTGACACCCCTTCTGTTCAAATTCGCACCCATACAATCATTCCTCTGGCGCATCATGATATCAGATGTAGTACTCTCTATCAAACTGGCCAGTCGTTCAAGAGCCTAAAGGAAGATAAGGCGGAGCAACCGACTGCGTGATATTCTAGAAGGACTCCGCGGCCTCTTGCCGAGGCGGGCTTGGCTAGGTAACATGAGAGATGTAACAATAGGGAGATTGGGTGAGGCGTAACAACCTAGAGGCAAATACTATGGAAAAGGGTACATGGCTTGTCAAGTCCGGTATGGCTCAAATGCTCAAGGGTGGCGTTATCATGGACGTCGTCACGCCTGAGCAAGCCAGAATTGCCGAAGATGCCGGTGCGGTAGCCGTGATGGCGTTGGAACGGGTGCCGGCAGATATCCGCGCCCAAGGCGGCGTGGCGCGCATGTCGGATCCCGAGCTTGTCACGCAGATCAAGAATTCCGTTTCGATCCCTGTCATGGCCAAGTGTCGGATAGGCCATTTTGTCGAAGCTCAGGTTCTAGAGGCACTGGGCATTGATTACATCGATGAATCGGAAGTGCTTACGCCCGCAGATGAAGAGCATCACATTGACAAGGATGAGTTTGCAATCCCCTTTGTGTGTGGCGCCAGAGACTTGGGTGAGGCCTTGCGGCGAATTGGCGAAGGTGCGGCCATGATTCGCACCAAAGGTGAGGCAGGTACCGGCAATGTTGTGGAAGCCGTCCGGCACATACGCGCTGTCAATGGCGCAATTCGCCGCCTGCAGAGCATGCGTGCAGATGAGCTAATGGCGCAAGCAAAAGAACTTGGGGCACCACATGCGCTTGTGGTGGAAGTAGCGGAACGTGGTGCATTGCCTGTGGTCAACTTTTCTGCGGGAGGCATCGCTACGCCGGCGGACGCCGCACTCATGATGCAACTGGGTTGCGATGGGAACTTCGTCGGCTCTGGCATATTCAAGTCGGAAGATCCGCCAACTCGGGCCGCCGCAATCGTCAAGGCTACAACCCATTACGAGGATTCCCAGATTGTTGCCGAAGTCTCTCGTGGTCTAGGCGAGCCGATGTCGGGTCTTGACGTGCGCTCTATGGCTAGTGAAGAATTGCTTGCCGTTCGAGGGTGGTAGAGACCGGCATGAACGTCGGTGTTTTAGCGCTTCAAGGAGATGTTCGCGAGCACGTTGAGGCGCTCCGCGAGTTGGGCGTAGACGCTGATTTGGTAAAGTTGCCACGGGATCTCGAGGACCTACAAGGGATCATAATCCCTGGCGGTGAAAGCACTACCATCGGTAAATTGATGGTAATCTACGACCTACTGGAGCCGATTCGCGAACGCATACTGACGGGCAAATTGGCGGCGTGGGGCACCTGCGCTGGGATGATTCTGCTCGCAAAGGATGTCGATGGGCATGATCAGCCACTCTTTAGGGTCATGGATATCGGCATTCGGCGCAATGCATTCGGCAGTCAGGTAGACAGCTTCGAGGCTGATGTTCGTGTACGGGGTATCGAAGGGGGACTGTTCCCCGCTGTCTTCATACGCGCGCCAGTGGTCAGTTCCGTAGGGCCAAACGTGGATGTGCTGGGCCGGCTTCCGTCAGATGGGAGCATAGTTGCTATACAGCAAGAGCTAATGTTCGCTACGGCTTTCCACCCAGAAATCGTGAAGGACCGACGCCTGCACCGGTACTTTCTCACGCTCTGCTCTCTAGTCGACCCGTAGCCTTCCGGATGCCGAGAGTCGAAGTCACCCCTGATAGCGCCCGTTTAGTGTCGATCTGCTCCGCAGGAAGACGATAGGTGAAGTGGCTCAGTCAGGTGAAGTAAAGCGACAGGATACCTTCCGCTTCCTGCAAGCATTATGGCTCCAGCGAAACGGGGGGCCGCCTGTTGTAACTGCAGATTCCCCGTGGTCGCCGACAATAGGGTTGCTGCTGGGTACGGTTTTGCCTGCGTCTTGCGCAGTTGCGGTATGGGAAGGACGGCGGGCAGTCGCATTGGCGCAATTGGCGCGTCAATCGGGTCGCGATCAGTGGGAAATGATGCACTTGGTCATAGCAGGGCTAGAAGCGCACTCACCTGCCGAACACAGTGTGAATCACACCCGGCTGCTAATGCTCCTCGATGAAGTGTGCCGTCTCGCTGGGGAAAGGCGAATTCCAAGCATTGTTGCGCGTGTGGCGGAAGAGAGCAGTTTGGTCGAACCGTTTCGCCGCGCGGAATTCTCAATAGCGTTGCAGGAACGCACGTATGCGTTTTCGTCTCCATTTGTTGAAACGGCACCGGAGGTGCCGGGACTGCGGCTGCAGGAACGGCCCGATGCGTGGCCCTTGCATGAGCTCTATCTTCGCTCAACACCGCAATTCGTTCGCGCTTCAGAGGGACGTACGGCTCGTGATTGGCAGTTGAAGCGAAGCTCGTCGCGACTTTCGTTCCAGGTGACCCGTTGGGTGGTCGATGAACAGGACGGCCTTGCGGGCTGGCTATCGGAAACACCGGGGCGAAATGGTGAACTGCGCGCGCAGCTAGGAGTGACGCCAGGGAACCGTAGACTGGCGCGAGACTTGGTGGCTACAGCGCTCGAACATGCAAGAGAAAAGGGCAGCACCAGTGTTTGGTCGAGAGTGCCTGCATACGCAACGGACGTCTGTCAAGCACTTGAAGGTCTTGGCTTTGTCGAGACCGGACGGGACGTGGTGCTTAGGCGATCGCTAGCAATTCGGGCCCGTGACTTGGCTCTGGCACAGGAGGCAAAGCGTAGGGTAGCGCGTAGTGGTCTGGCGACAACACAGAATAGGGTGCTTGTGGTGCACGCACACCTACGGACGCCCAATTTAATGCAGAAAATCAGGTGAACGAGCCAATGCTGGACGGGTTTTGATTCTCGGCATATTGATATGGTATAGTCCAGCAAGACATTGAAACAGCCACGAAGGAGAAATTAACTATAGTCAAAGAGGCGCGCAATAATCGAGAAATTCGGGCACGCGAAGTTCGCGTCATAGATGAAAATGGAGAGCAAGTCGGCATTCTGGCAATTGAGCGAGCGCTTGCGCTAGCCCAAGAACGCGAGGTGGACTTGGTGGAGGTTTCCCCAAACGCTTCCCCACCGGTGTGCAGACTCATGGATTATGGGAAGTACAAATACCACCAGACCAAGGAAGAGCGCAATTCGCGCAAGAATCGCGCCGCCTCCACGTTGAAGGAAGTTCGATTCAGCCCTGTCATGGATCGACACGATATTGACTATCGAGTAGATCGGATTTTTAAATTCCTGGAAGAGGGCCACAAGGTTAAGGCATTCGTTCGATTCCTGCGCCGACAGATGGCACATCCGGAGCATGGTCACGACGTGTTGCGTGTTGTGCTCGAACGAATTGAGGGTGTCGCTGTTGTGGAGAGAAGGCCCATTATGGAGGGGAACCAGCTCACAACATACTTGAGTCCAAAGCCTCAGGCCCGACGAGTTCGAGGGAATGGCGCTTCGACAAAGAACGATGCGGATCAAGAGCAGTAGGATATAACGACTCTGTGCCTGATACAGCACGCGAGAACGTGTACATAAAGTGGGTACCGGAAGCGGCATCTGGCAACAAAGACCAGACGCTCTGGGTGGCATGGCTCGTGCGCGACATTGTGGACGATCTTGGAACCCGCACACAGTTCTTGGCCTACCTTGGTGGGCGTCCGCGTGTCACAACCGACCTTCAATTCGAGATCTCCGAGCTATACCCAAATCTGGAGGTCAATTGGGAGAGCATTCGCCAAAACCTGGAGTCGCGACAGCCGCAGACCGACATCCATTGCCTGAGCGACGATGAGGTTGTAATGCGCTTTCGTGAGTTGGCCCAGGAGCAAGGCTTGTCAGTGCAAGACGTTGCAAGCCGAGTACACATTGAGCCGCGCAACATCTTGCAGGAGACGGAGACGCTCGTTCTTACAGAAGGTAACCGGGAGCGATTTGAACGGGAATCTGGTTCGGTTTTTGCTTACCTCGCGGAGAGTCATCCAGAATATGCTTACGGCATCATGAAGGTGCGGCTCTACCTTCAGGGAGACCACAGCCTATTGGACAAACTCGTTGCCGGCGAGCCCTCCGGCTTTAGTGCCGTCGCAGCGCGGCGACGCAAAGAACACTGGTCAATTTCCTTGCTCTCGCACATGGAAGCGTCGAGCAAGAGCATGGATTGAATCAGATTGTTCCTCATGAGTCCGTGCAATGAACTGGGGATGCCCCCCGGTTTTTTGTTACTAAGTTCTGCCAATCGTGATACGCCGAAATTCATCCCGGTTCGTCAGACAGACTTGGGACAAATCTCAACGAGAGAACGGCGCTTGGTGTTTAGAAAGAGGTCTTGAGATGACACTACCCAACATTGTGCTTTTGCTTGCAGATCAGCAGAAGGCGACCAGTCTCGGACTCTACGGTAATGCCGATGTTGAAACGCCTGCCCTTGAAGCGCTAGCGCAGCGCGGCGTGGTTTTCGAAAACTACTTTACGCCGCATCCCTTCTGTTTACCGGCGCGCTGTATCTTGATGACTGGGCGTTACGCCCATGCCATCGGAGTGCACGGCAACGGATATACGCTTCCTCACTACGAGGTGACACTGGCAGAGCGGCTGCGCGAGGCGGGGTATCAGACCGGCGCGATAGGGCACTTTCACGGCGGTCGGAGTGGCGGCGAGCGCGGCTTCGACTTTCAACACGATATCGGCAAGGGCGTGCTCTCGGAACGCAGTCAGTTGCGAAGAGCGTTGGTGGAGAAAGCGCCTAGACGTGTGCAACACATGGTCGCAGAAGTGCCGGTGTCTCCCGATGAAGACTTGAATGGCGCCATGACTAATATTGGCATGAACTTTGTTGAGTCTTGCACCTCCGGACGGCCCTTTTTTCTGCACATTGCCTACATGGACCCCCATCCGCCATTCTTCGTGCCTGAGCCGTACTTTTCTATGTACGATCCCGCAGCCCTATCAATGCCGCCGGTAGAGGGTCCCAACGCCGACAAGCCTGAAGCGCATGAGCAAACTGCACGTGATGGCGGCACCTGGGATTCTAGCGAAAGGGAGCTTCGCAAAGCGCTGGCGGTCTATTACGGCATGGTGAGACACCTCAACGACCAGGTGGCACGCCTCGTCGACTTCCTGGAGGAGCGGGGTGTGCTTGACAACACGATAATAATCTACTCTTCCGACCACGGCGACTATGCTGGCGAGCACCGCATGTTTGGCAAGAGTTGTACGCTCTACGACTGCTTGGTACGTGTTCCATCTATTGTCGCCGGACCTGATCATCTTGTGCCTCAAGGCGTACGCATAGCGGAGGTTACAGATTCAACCAATTTTGTTCCTACCGTGCTGGACTGGATCGGAGTCGAGGCTCCTGAGTCTATGCACGGACGCTCTTTCGTACCGGTCTGGGAAGGAAGGGAGCATCTACCGAATGTGGCCTTCGCCGAGGTCGGCGCGTTTCCTGCCGCGATGGTGGACGACCCTGTGCGAGGGAATAACATTCCCTTCGGGCCTCCAGCTAGCGGACGGCAAACCGAGATATCAATCATGGTGCGTACGCCCGAGTGGAAGCTAGTCTACACGCCAGGCCGTGAACACAACGAGCTGTACGATTTACGCGAAGACCCTTGGGAATTGCAGAACTGCTACCATGATTCCAAGAAGGCTGGGGTGGTCGCGACGCTGAAGCAACAGCTCATGGACTGGTACCTTGGCCATCACTGAGCATCCTGCACTCCCCTGTTATTCGTTGTACGATATACTAAGGCCGTTAAGCTAACGACTACTGAGGATGCGAGGACAGCATGCCAATAGATTCCGAGGCGTTTCGTGCCGTATTGCGTCATATGGCGCAACCAGTAGCGGTAGTTACCGTGCGAGATGCAAGTGGTTTGCACGGCATGACGGCGAGTGCATTCACTTCGATTGCACTTGAGCCGCCGCTTATCCTGATAAGTGTTGGCGAGAGCAATGCTACGTGTAGCAGGGTTGAGGCTGCTGGCGCATTTGCAGTAAATGTGCTTGGCGCGGGGCAGAGTTCGATTGGAGAGGACTTTGCCCGCCCCGGACTGACGAAGAGTTCGGTATTTACGCGTATCCCCCATCGCTTCGCAATAACGGGTTCACCCATTCTTGAGGACTGCATCTGCTGGCTCGACTGCTCCGTCTATGCTACGCACGTAGCTGGGAGCGGCGTGCTCTTCATCGGTCAAGTGGAGGCGGCCGGCTTAGGAACTCAGGAATTGCCGCTCCTCTACCGTAACCGCAACTACGAGCCCCACAGTCCCCTTGCTAAAGACGTTTCTGAACCTGCTTGATTGCCGACTGTTCTGCTGGAGTGCAGGGCTCAGAGTTGTCACCACGCCGCGCTTGCGCTCTATTCACGGCGGAATTACCAGCTTGTTCGAGAGCTATGGAGACCTGGAATGGATAGCTTGGCTTTGCATCCGGAGCAATATAGTCCTGGGCCGCCAGCCGGAGTCGACCTGGCACAATACGGTGTTGGGATAATAGGTTGCGGTGGCATCGCCAATGGCGCTCACTTGCCCGCCTATCAGAAGGCCGGATATCATATAGTTGCCTGTTGTGACGTTGACGAAGAGGCGGCGCGGAACACGGCGGAACGTTGGGGTATCCCATTTTGGACAACGGACATTCATGCTCTCTTGGAACGTGATGATGTGCGCGTGATTGACATGGCACTGCATCCGGCCGCCCGCAAGGAGACATTACAGGCCATCTCGCAAGCTCCCCGGCCGGTACTCACGCAGAAACCGCTGCACATGGAATATGCCCTGGCGGAAGAACTCATAGCCATTTCAGAGGATGCGGGCATACTTCTCGCTGTGAATCAGCAGGCGCGCTGGGCGCCGGAGCACAAGGCAATACGAGTACTCATGGACCAAGGCATTGCCGGGCAAGTCTATAGCATTCAGCACCTACGACGCTCGTTTCAGGACCAACCGGACATGTGGTGGACCACGCTGGAAAATTTCAATATTGGCGACCATGGTGTCCATTACTTGGATCTCTGCCGCTTCTTCGCGGCTTCCCCCATGGCGGGCGGACGCGAGTGGACGCGGTTGCACTGTACAACGGCTATGTTGCCGGACCAAAACGGACCGGACCCGCTTATTTACTCGGCCAACGTCGAGTTTGGCGAAGTGGGCGGTCGGGTCGAATTGATGGCGAGTCTGCAATTCAACAACATCGTACGGGCATCGGGCGCGCATAGTTACAACTGGTGGATCGACGGTACGGAAGGAAGCGTGTGGGGTACGAGTAAAGAAGTCTCAGCGGTACGTATGGATGACCCTCGCAACGTGCAGACGTTTCAGCTTGAGGGGGCATGGTTCTCTGATGCATTCCAGGGCCCGCTTGGCGATTTAATCGCAGCGACTGCGCACGGACGTGAGCCTGCGGTGACGCCGCGGGACAATCTCAATACTATTGCCATGACCACTGCGGCTATTCGTTCCAGTAAGAGCGGTCGCGTGGTTGAGAGAGCAGAGGTAGTGGTCTAGCTGATTTGGCAACTCCACTGGCTGCTACCGCTCTGAGAAAGTCTCGCCAGCACAGTGCTACTCTGTCTGGTGGAAGAAACACTCTACGTGCCAATGCCAGCATTAGCTCCCAATAGAGAATCAAACCATTCTCGGATAGGTTTTCATCGGCCTTTTGACGGTCCGCAGAACGCGGCACCGGCAAACCGGCCGATCTGGTAGGTCCTTGTGGAAAGAGCAATAGGCGGCAGTATTCATTGGTGTAAAGCCTCTTTCGAAATCAGAAGTTCCCTTAGGAGGAATGCGGACTATGGCGGCACTGGCCAAACGGGCAATCGTAATCGGAATTGATGGCGCAAGCATGGAAATCGTGCGGCATATGGCAGCACAAGGTGCTACGCCTCATCTCAAGCGCCTGATGGATACCGGCGCATGGCGGCCAATGCTGGGAGTCTTCCCTACCCTCACACCCCCTGCCTGGACGTCAATCGCGACTGGTGCGTGGCCGGGAACCCATGAGGTGATGGACTTCAATATCCGTGCGCGGGGCCGGCCGCTGACGGAAACGGTTTGGGGAGTCGATACGCAGTTATCCAAAGCGGAATACTTTTGGAATACGCTGGAACGCGAGGGCAAAACCCCGATCTTGGTGAAGTGGGAGATGTCGTGGCCGCCGACGATTACTAAAGGTGTTCAGGTTGAAGGTACCGGACCCGGCGTGGCTAACCACCATCAGATTGCGGGGTACCATCTCTGGGTTTCGGGGGATTGGCGCCCACGTCCCATTGGGGGCGGGGTAGATGCGGAGGCGGTGGATCCCAGCACACTGCAGGAGGGCGATGACGTTGACCGCGTCACGCTGAGACCGGCAGACTGCGATCAATGGTCGCACCTACCCGACTCAGTAGAACCTGCCCTTGAGGTGGAACTCACGGTGCAGCCATTGGCTCGCGGGCGCTCAGACTTGACCGCCTGGGGTACGAAGGGTGCGGAAGCACGCACGTTCTACGGTCTGGTCTACGCGAAATCGGCCGCGGGGTATGATCGGGTGCGGATTTGCACACGTCGTGACGGCAGCCAGGCAATAGCCGATCTTGCAATTGCCGACTGGAGCGACTGGTCGCGGCAGCAGTTTACTATAGGCAACCGCACGCTCACGGGATACGTCCGCTTCAAGCTCATTACGCTAACACCCGATGCTGACACGTTCGAAATATTCATGCCGCAGGTCTGGGCCACAGAGGGCTACACATATCCTGCGGAGGTCGCTGCCGAAATCGATACGCACGTCGGGCCATTCTTACAGAATCCGGCGCGCGACGCCCTGGGTCTGGTTGACGACGAGACCTTCTTTGAGCTGGTGGACGTGCATCACGACTGCCTAGCCGACGTTGCGCATCACCTCTGTGCAACGCGCGATTGGGACGTACTCTTCACAGAAGTTCATTCGCTCGACTATGGCAACCACTTCTTCATGGCCCAGACGGATCCGCGTTGCGGGGCATCGGAGAGTGTAATCGCTCGCTCACGGGAGGGCATGACTCGCATCATCGCCTCTGTAGATCGCTGGGTGGGCAGGCTGCTGGAGTTGCAAGACAGCGAAACGGTAGTCGTTGTAACTTCCGACCATGGCGGCACGCCGGACTTTGTCCCACCAATTGCCGCGGCGGACGTTCTTGAAGAGGTTGGCCTACTGGTCACCGATCCGGCTACCGGGGAGATCGATCTAAGCAAGAGCGCAGCCATACCTGTGGGGACGATTCACGTCTTCATCAACCTCAAGGGGCGCGACCCTGGAGGAATTGTAGAGCCCGAGGATTTCGAAAAGGTACAGCAGCAGGTCATTCATGCACTTACCACCTACGTAGACCCCGGTACCGGCAAACAACCCTTCGCCTTGGCGGTCACACGCGAAAATGCCGAGATGCTCAACCTTTGGGGCGACCTTGTCGGTGACGTCGTCTGGGCGGTGCATCCTGAGTTCGACGCGTGCCACGGTCGACATCTGCCTGCGGTCAGTTTGGGAATTGGCGGTCAGCATACGACCTTTATAGTCAACGGCCCCAACATTCGCAATGGATCGGCATTACAAGGGCAGGCGCGCAGCGTGGACATAGCACCCACACTTGCCTACCTCTTGGGTGTGCCGCAACCGCGCGACGCCGAAGGCCGGGTGATCATGGAGGCGATTGAGGCTTAGGGGAGCAACCCGAGTTCTTCGAGTCCGGCGCGTACCCCTGCTTCTTCTTCAGGAGTCACCTCCGGCAACGGGCCGCGGACCGGCCCGGCGGGAAGTCCCAGCATACGCAGGGCTGCTTTGCAGGGGCCTACGTAGCCGGGATCGTACTCCAAGTAGCGATTCAGGGCTTGCAGGCTCAATTGAAGCTGTCGCGCTTCTGCGTAAGACCCCGACTGCGCCAAATCGTAGATGGCTACCATTTCGCGGGGGATCACGCAGGCGGCAGTCGAGAAAATGCCGGTTGCGCCAGAGGCGAGGGCGGCGAAGAACTGGCTATCTATCCCAGTGAGCACGGCCACCTTGTCGCCGTTCGTGCGGATGTTCTCCATGAGAATGCCAAAATCGGCATTACTCTGCTTCAGCCCAATCACGTTGGGAACGGCAGCCAGACGGTCAATCAAGGCAGGCGTAATCTCGTTGCCGGTGTACAGCGGGTTGTTATAGAGCACCAAGGGCAAGTCTACTTTGGTTGCGATGGTCTCATAGTGTGCAAAGAGGGCATCTTCCGAAAGCTGGAAGTAGTACGGCGCCGTAACGATAGTGCCGTCCGCGCCAACTGCTTTCGCATCTTGAGCCAGCAGCACGGCTTCCCTGGTACCGGCGGCCGCGGTTCCCGCAATGATCGGAATGGCGCCATTGGCTTCCTCTACGATGGCCGCGGTTACGGCTTTCTTTTCCTCAGGCAGCATGTGCGGAAACTCACCGTTGCCGCCGGTTGTCATGATGCCGTGAACTCCGGCATCAATGAGAAACCTGGTAAGCTTCTTTGCCCCAGTTAGGTCGATGTCATGATTAGGTCTAAACGGTGTAACGATCGCGACGACAACGCCGCGCAGTGTTTGTGGTGTAAGCTGCATGTTCTATGCCTCACCTTTCAATGCCGTAATATTATGCCGAATATCCATTCCTCTCCGTCAACACTTCCAATGTAAGGAAATCCGGAAGAGGTACAGTCTACGATGGCATCGCTTGAACGATAGTCGGGTCTGCTTATTGCTGCCCGCAATCACTACATTCGCGCTGCAGCCGAGGAGTAGAGCGCTACGAGGTTTGATCAGACCCATATCCCAGCGTGAGACTATAAAGATCTGTCCGCCGGTCGAGCCACGTGTGATTGAGGTCATTGCGGTTTTTTGCCCTACGGGCCGTGGAGAGGTTCATTTGTGTAACGAGCACTTCCTCACCATCTGTGCTGGCGGGCCCGGCTAAGGGCGTTCCGGCAGGGTCGATGATGAGGCTGCAGCCGAGGAATTGAACGCCGCGCTCTTCGCCCACGCGGTCGGCGCACGCCATATAGACTTGGTTCATCACCGCGTTGGCCAGAGCCACATAATTCGCCTGACAGTACCCCTGTGTATCCCAAAGTCTATCCGGAGTCATCATGCTTACCCAATTTGTAGGTACACAGATCACGTCAGCACCCTTTAGGGCCAAGATTCGGCTCGCCTCAGGAAAGCGCAAATCGTAGCAGATCAATATCCCAATTCTGCCAAATGGCAGGTCAAAGACCGGAAATCCCAAATCACCCGGTCTGTAATAGAGTCTTTCTTCGAAGAAGAGATGCGTCTTGCGGTAGGTGCCAAGTATGCCTGAGGGGCCAATGACAAGGGCCGAATTATACAACGCTGTATCGCTGACCTTTTCACCAAACCCTGCGACGACGTAGGCGTCATGTTCCTGCGCAAGCTGGTGCCACCGCGCTACGGCAGGACTCTCATCGGGTCGCTCCGCCAATGCTCGTGCTTCTGCGCTCGAATGCACGACGTAGCCACTATTTGCCATTTCGGGAAGTATTATCAAGTCAGCGCCGTTCTCGGCCGCCTCCTGAATGGCGTGTGCGCCTTTTTCAACGTTAGCAGGCAAGTCACCGAGAATGGGAGCGTACTGGCAAACGGCGGTGCGAATCACATTGCCCCGCTCGGACTCGGGCCGGGCGTCTTCCTGAACGAGGGGTTTCCGCTCAACCTCTGTGCGCATGTCTACCGTACCGTATGCATTGGCATGATAACGTGGACATAATCAGTGTCATCGTTGGGGCGAATGACTCCCGGGCTGGTTGAACCACTCAGCTCGATCCGAACGTCAGGTGAATTGATGGCATTGATGCAATCGAGCAAGTAGCGGGCATTAAAGGCGATGAGCGTTTCCTCTCCCTTTACCTGGGCTTCGAGGTCTGAGCGATTATCTCCCAGCTCAGTTGCTGTGGCCGTAATGGTAAGGGTGCCGCGGGCCGCTGTGCGGTCCGACTCATCGTCAGGCGCGACCTCCAGCTTGATCACATTGGCCCCGTCGCGCGCAAAATACGACGCCATGCGCGTAGATTGCATGAGATCTAGCGTCGAGACGTTAATCTCCGTTTGGTGGTTGGGTGGAATCATCTGGGTGTAATTTGGAAACGTGCCTTCAATGAGGCGCGAAACCAAGTGTACGTCACCGGTGCTGAAAATAACCTGGTTGCGATTTTGGGTGAGACGTATCTCAACAGGATGCTCGCTATCGCTCAAAACTCGCGAGAGCTCCGTCAAGCTGCGTGCAGGCACAATGAACTCAGTCTTCTCACTTACGCCACTCTCCACCGCAAGGGTACGCACCGCCATGCGGAAGCCGTCAGAGGCCACCAGCACTACCTTTTCGGGCTCGATGATTACGGCAACCCCTTGGAGATATTGGCGGGGGTCGTCGCTGGCAGCCGCCATGGCGACCTGCTCGATACTTTCCCGCAGCAGTGCTGCATCAAGTACGAGTGTGGGGTCGCCCTCGCCCAGCGGGATGGGAGGGAACTCTTCAGCAGCAATCCCCTTGACGTTCGCCTGGTATCTCCCACAATTGAGGTGAAGAGTTAGATCATCCTTGTCCAACCGCAAGTCCACCCGTTCGTTGGGGAGTGAACCGATAAACTCGCCAAGAAGTCGCGCGAGGACGGTTACTTCACCCTCCGTCTCGACCTTGCACCCAATCCAGTGGACGATGCCAATCTCTTGATTCATTGCAGAGAGTTTCAAGCGTCCTTGATCGGTTGCGAGCAAAACATTGCTCAGGACAGGGAGAGGACTGCGGGTGGCGACGGCCCGGCCGACGATGGCAAGGCCTTTGGCTAGATTCTCCTGTAGACACGAAACTTTCACTATCCGCGCTCCGCGAATGCACTCTAACAGACGCATTGACAAGAATACATTGCCGCCAAATTTCCTTGGCGGCCTATGAGACCCATAGTATACTGGGGCCAACCACGTGTCAACGACGAGGCGCCCGCACTTTTCGATCTATTGCGTTCGGTTTGGAAGATGAAGTCACCGAAATTTCAGTGTCGGACAAGAGAAGGTATTTGTGTCACGTTCATCCTTTCGGCGGACCACCCAGCGGTTGATCAACGATCCCTCATTCGCTTTTGGACGTGTTTACGAACCCTTTGACGTCGTTGAATCCAATATCGTGCTCCTGCAGGCGAGGCTTGCCACAATGCCCAAGACGAGACTCACAATTTCCTACCTCGAATCGGAATATACGACCCTGCTTGACCAACTGGAGAATTCAGGCGAGACTGTTGTTACGTCGTATGCGCGACCCATCATGCCGATGGAAGTATGGCTGACGTGCCAATTGTCGCGTATAGAGAAGTTTCGCGAGGACGTGCGGTAGGGTAAGGGAGTGGGCTCAACGTCATCGTGAGCCTGTTGCGCCTTGGCTGGGCTAAGGTCAGAGGGCTATCGGGTTGAGGCAGTTTGGTTGAGATGGATGTGCAGTCCGTGGCGGTTCATGAAGAGCGTGTAACTAGGCTTGTCAATCTGCGGTCATGGGCCGTGGTGGGCGTCTCGAAAGATGCCCGGAAGTACGGTCATCGCGTCTTCTTGGCCCTGCTAGAATCCGGGTATCACGTGATGGGCGTAAATCCAAAGGGCGGCCTTGTGGCGGGACACGCGGTGTATCCCTCGCTGGCAGATCTCCCTGAAAGACCCGAAGTGGTAGTAACTGTTGTGCCTAGTGCGGTAACCGAACAGATCGTAGCAACGTGCGTTGAAATGGGCATTGAGCACATTTGGATGCAACCGGGTTCAGAATCTACCGCAGCGATTGCGGAGGCCCAGGCCCACGGACTAACAGTAGTTGCCCATGATTGCGCAATGGTGCGGAGGAAGCATTGGCAAGACACGTCCTGACCATAGCGGGTTCAGATTCCGGGGCCGGCGCTGGCTTGCAGGCGGACTTGAAGACATTCTGTGCGCTCGGGGTCTACGGTAGCACTGTGGTGACCGCGGTAACTGCCCAAAATACCTGCGGCGTACAGGATTGGCTGGCGCTGCCCTCTTCTCTGGTGGCACAGCAAATCCAATCGGTGCGCTCGGACATTGGCGCGATAGCAATCAAGACCGGCATGTTAGCCAACGCCGAAATCATTGATGTGGTCGCAACTTCGATGAGAGCGAAGCCTCCACAGGCACTCGTTGTAGACCCGGTCATGGCCGCGAAGAGCGGCGACCCGCTCGTAGACGACACGGCGGTTGCTGCGTACCGCGAGACTCTGTTCCCTCTTGCTACAATCGTCACTCCAAACCTGCCTGAAGTGGAACGATTACTGGGGAAGCAGGTGCGTGAGGAAAGTGAGATGCGATGGGCGGCACAGTCGATTGTTGGATTCGGGTGCCGCGCGGCGTTGATAAAGGGCGGTCATGCCGACGGTTCCGCGCAAGACATTCTTTATGACGGTACGGACTTCTATACCTTTGAGCAGGAACGGGTCGCAACGCACAACGACCACGGAACGGGCTGCACTTTGGCCTCTGCCATTGCCGCCTACCTCGCGCACGGTCTCACTATCCCGGATGCGGTGAGGAAAGCAAAAGAATACCTAACCGGAGCACTGCAGCATTCCTATGCGATAGGGGCAGGCCACAGTCCGGTAAATCACTTCTGGCGCGGCGTCACCCCCGTCATCGAAAGCGGCATGTAAACCTGCGGCGAGTCCTCAGACCCCGTAAGGCTAGTCCGAGAGGAATGCGAAGTCTTCTTCACCTGCCCTCATCACCATTGCCACCACGAGTTGCAGTGTGGCCGTGATGTCGTTGAGGTCGACGACCTCGATTGGGGAATGTGAATAACGACGGGGAATCGTGACCGCAATTGCAGGGACCCCGCTCCGTGAATAATGAATGGCAGTCGCGTTGGTACTCCCGCCTTCGAGGATTGCTTCCTGATGCGGAATATCAAACTGCTTGGCAGTACAGATCGCGAAATCAAACACAGTCTTGGGCGTAATCATGCCTCCGTATGAACTGGCACTGGCGGCTTGTAGTACCGGTCCTCGGCCTAAGGCGATTGGCAACTCGCTGTGGAACTTCACATCCGGCGTGTCTCCACAAGGTACCGTGTCAATAGCAATTGCCAAGTGGGGCTCAAAGTTGAATGCCGCCGGACCGGCGCCGTGCAGTCCCGTCTCTTCCTGCACCGTAAACTGGGCCACCAGGCGGACCGGGAGTGATGCCTTTGTAAGTTGCTCGATTGCCTTGAGCAACACCGCGCAGCCGGCGCGGTTGTCAATGGCTTTACCGCAGAGGCGGTTTGGATTGGCAAGCTCCTCGACTTCACTAACGTACGTCACCGGATCGCCGACTGCGATGCCCGCTTCCCTTACTTCCTGGGCGGAAGTAAAGCCAAGGTCTACGTAAAGGCCCTTTACCGGCACGACGCTGCCCTGTTCCTCAGGAGACTGAAGGTGTCCGGCTTTCACGCCTATCACGCCTCGCAGGCCGTTCACGGAGACTTTTCTCCCGACGAGCAGGCTGTCAAGGATACCACCTACCTTGAAAATGCGCAGGAAGCCTTCCGGTTCGATACTCCGCACGAGGCAACCAATTTCGTCCGCATGGGCGTCCAGCAGCACTAGAGGCGCATCAGCCGGACCACCGCAATCGGCAAATAGGTTTCCCATCTGGTCGACGCGAACCGATCGCGCGAGCGGGCGTAGGCGCTCTGCCAGGGCAGCAATGACTGCTTGTTCCCTGCCGGAGGGACCATGCAAGCCCGCGAGACCAGCTATCTCAGCCCGTAATCGGTCTTTCAATTGCTCTGCCACTAGTAGACACCTCCCTTGACCTAATGCCACTTACATACCTGTATGAAGGGGTCACGGTTGCCTTCATGCCTAGGCAGTTCGTTCCCGCTACATTGAACTACCATGCTTGTCGAACTACAAGGCCTTTTCGCACATTGGGAGTCAAAGGCCACAGTAGCTCCCGGCGGCCGGAATTGCATCTCCGGCAAAGTCCCCGCCGTAGAGTCGGTACTGTTGACTGATCACTCGTGGGAGCGCTCTACTCGGCACTTTACCCTGTGCCGACATTTCGGCAAGAAGCCACAAGGATGAGGGAAGAGCACGCCGCTTCCTGGCTTGTGGAGCCCCTCAAGTGTAAAGCTGTGGGCATGGTAGCATATGGACGCGCGCCGTTGTGCTGTATTCTAGACGTACACTACGGTTGCCATACAGTGGATGTTGCGTTGGGTTCTCTATGACTCAATCTTAGTGGCGACCGCCGGAAGTGGGATTCAGCAGTGAAGCGTCGTGCATTTGCCCAGCCAGTGCGCGCCTGTTATTCTGAACTCGGATGTACGCATGGCGAGAACAAAATGGCCTTAACCCTTGAGGATATCGGAGAGTTTGGGCTCATTGATCGTATCGCGAAGAAAGCCTTTACGTCGCTAGACATGGCATTGGGCTTTCAAGATGATGCGGCATTGTGGCAGCAGGGCGATGGCTGGCTGATTGCCACCACTGACGCTCTTGTGGAAGATGTCGACTTTCGGCTGCGCACTTACAGCTGGGAGGACATTGGATGGAAGGCGCTCGCGGCAAGTCTCAGCGATATTGCTGCAATGGGTGGTATACCGCGTGGAGCATTTGTTACCCTCTGCCTTCCTGCCAATTGTAAAGTCGCCGACGTTACGGCGTTCTACGAGGGGATGGCTCCTTTGGCGGAAGAGTCGCGGACTCCTATCCTTGGGGGAGATATTTCGTCGAGCGAGCAGGTGGTCGTAAACGTGGCGGTAATTGGAGAAGTAGAAAGCCGAGAGCGCGTGCTCCAGCGCACCACGGCTCGGGTTGGGGATCAGATTGCCGTGACGGGGTTCTTGGGCAGTGCGGCGGCAGGTCTGGCGCTACTGGAGGGAGGCGACACTGGGCGTAATGGTCACACGGCACGCTTCATATCGGCACAACGCCGGCCTATCCCACGGTTGTGTGAAGGCCGAGCGCTTGTTGAATCTGGAGTACGGTGCGGTATGGACATTAGTGACGGCTTGGTCGCAGATTTGCAGAAGCTTTGCGCAGCCAGCGGCGTGACGGCGGAAATCATGCTGGAAAACATACCTACCGATCCGGATCTCCCTTCGGTTCTAGGTGAAGGGAATCGTACGCGCGCCATTTGTGGCGGCGAGGATTTCGAATTGCTGTTTGCTGGGCCGCCGGACACGATGCAACGGACTCAGGATCACTTGAGTACCAAGACTCTGGAGCAGGCCACAGTAATTGGTACAATTGTAGCCGGCCAAAGCGGTGTCGTAACAGTGCGCGATGAACGAGGAAACGTAGTGCCAATTAACCGACAGGGTTTCGATCACTTTGGCGCTGACGGCATCCCCTCTTCTGGCGATTGAGAGGACACCCTGGTGTCGACCAGTAAAGACGTGGAACAAAAGCTCGACTGCATTAGTCACAGTGAGGCGCAGACTCAGCGTCTTGGGCTGAGGCTAGGGACCTTGGTAGAGCCCGGCAGTGTAGTCCTCTTAGAAGGCACTATGGGTTCAGGAAAGACTGTATTTGCACAAGGTGTAGCTCTGGGCTTGGAGGTCAAGGAGCAGGTAACGAGCCCCTCCTATACGCTCATCAAGGAGTATCAGTCCGGCAGACTGCCTCTCTTTCACATAGACCTTTACCGCATTGGCTCCAACGACTCTCTATGGAGTCTTGGGCTCGAAGAATATATTGATAGTGACGGGATTTGCGTCATTGAGTGGGCTCGTAAAGTGCGGGACTTTCTGCCGGAAACTTGGCTCCTAATAAATATTGAAATCATGACGGATACAAAGCGGACACTGCACTTTGAATCAGAGGGCGACCGATTTCAAAGGATCCTTCAAGAGTATCGCAGGCTCGCGTTTGGTTTCTAGCACACTAGGTTTGAGTTACTTAATATGCTTTTGGCAATTGATACGTCTACGCGGCAACTTGGTGTGGCCTTCTATGCCAACGAGCGAATCTTGGGTGAGATCAACTGGGTTGCGGGGTACCATGCTACCGAGCAACTCATGGAGAGCATCAACCAGCTTTGGGCAATGATCGCCAACAGCGGTCAAGCGCCTGTATCCCCAGCACCCATTGCAGCCACTGAAACTACCGCCACCATGGATGGGTTGCATACCGTTGTCCAGAGCCAGATTCCGATTGGTGCAGTAGCAGTTGTCTCGGGACCCGGCTCGTTTTCCGGTCTACGAGTGGGAATGGCAACGGCAAAAGGGTTCTGTCTGACATTAGGCGTTCCGCTCGTAGCTGTGCCTACCCTAGACGCAATTGCTTTTCCACACTTGCAGTCTTCTAATGCACACGTGTGTGCCTTGCTTGAGGCCGGACGTGGCGAGTACTACGTAGGCTGGTATCGTTCGGTCGCCAAGAATTGGCGTCGCTTGGAAAACTATGCGATTTTGGGGATTTCAGACATTTGCACTAGAATCGTGAAGCGGACGATCATTTGTGGCGAGGTCTCGGCGGAACATAGAGAGCTAATCGAGGAGAGGGTTGAGAAGAAGCTCAAAGTATTTCCGTCCGGGCTTTCCAGTATCCGGCGAGCGGGCACAGTGGCGGTTCTTGGGGCGGACCATCTTGCAAAGGGGTATACAGTTGATCCGCTAACGGCGGAACCGGACTACCTGCGCAGGCCCGCGGCCGAGGTGCCACGCCACCGCATACATCCAATGGCTGGTGAGTTTGCTCCCTGACGGCACAGATGGGGCGCATCTGTTCCTCTTGTTTGTGCTGCAAGAGCTAGAGAGATAGAGTAGTTCCCTTTGATACAGGCTATCGCCTGCCGCTCGAAAATCCAGGCGAAGTTGTAGTGTAGAGGAAGGAGCTGGCCCACTTCTTCGCGCGTGGAATGACACAGCCAGGTAGCAAAGTCACACGCAAAGTTCAACAAATGACAGACATGTGGGCAGCGTAATGGAACAACCAAGAGCCGTCTTAGATGATCGTCCTGAACCTCACTCCATGAAGCTGGGGATAGAGCCGATGCAATTGGAGGACGTGGCCGAGGTGCGCAGTATCGAGGAAGCCTCGTTTACCTTGCCTTGGCCGCGGAATGCCTATCGCCGGGAGATTGTGGAAAACAAGCTTGCGCGGTACTTGGTTATTCGCGATTTGGACGCAGTAGCAGATGCAAGTCATGAAGATCAAGCTACCTCGTTAAATCGGAAACGCCCAAAGCCGTTTCCCCTATCACTCTTTCCCTCTGTAGACAAGGAACGCGAACAGCAGTGGCGGTATGGCAGGCCGAGCTTGGTAGCATACGGCGGACTCTGGCTCATGGTGGACGAGGCCCACATTACTACTATCGCATCACGACCGGACGTGCGCGGCCTATATGTTGGGGAGCTCATGCTTACGGCACTCATCGACGTGGCCATCGGTCTTGCTGCGCGCTGGGTGACGCTTGAAGTCCGTGTCTCCAACAACCTGGCGCGTTCGCTCTATAAGAAGTACTCGTTCCGTTCTACAGGGATACGCCCACGCTATTACAGTGACAACCAAGAAGATGCACTGGTCATGTGGAGCGAAGACATCAACGTGGGTGGGTTCCAGAGAATGCTTCAGGAGCGCATTGCAAACCTTCGGCACAAGCATAGTTGGACAACAACGTATCCTGAAACAGGAGGGTTTCTTGTCGATTCTGCTCGCGATTGAGACTTCGTGTGATGAGACTGCCGCAGCAATTGTGGAAGACGGCCGCTACGTTCATTCCAACATTGTAGCTTCGCAGGTCGAGATTCATCAGAAGTACGGGGGTGTAGTACCGGAATTGGCCTCGCGGGAGCATCTAAGGGCCATAATGCCGGTTGTCACGGAGGCCTTGATTGCCGCGGATGTTGCATGGGAAGAGCTTGATGGAATCGCGGTCACGTATGGGCCCGGCTTAGCGGGCGCACTTCTGGTGGGAGTCAATTTTGCGAAAGCTCTTGCATTCTCCTTAGGAATTCCCTTGATTGGCGTTAATCACCTTGAGGGACACGTCTATGCAGCTTGGCTTTCACGGTCGCGACGCGCACGCCGTAGCGTGGATGAAGATGAGTTGCAATTTCCCTTACTTGCACTAGTGGTGTCCGGCGGGCATACGGAGCTTGTGCTCATGCGCGGGCATGGAGACTACGGCCTCATTGGCGCTACACGCGATGACGCCGCCGGAGAAGCCTTCGACAAAGTTGGGCGCATTCTAGGGTTGCCCTACCCAGGTGGACCCTCAGTGCAGTTGGCCGCAGACCAATTGTCGCGCTACGGGTTGCGGGGACGGCGCAACATGGTTGATCTGCCCCGGGCGTGGATGCAAGGCACGTATGAGTTTAGCTTTAGCGGCCTTAAGACTGCCGTTTTGCGCTATATGCAGAGTCGGATGAAAGATCAGGACCTCTCAGAGCCGCTTGTTACGGCTCCCGGTGGCATTGTAAATGCGGAAGTGCCGCTCTATGTTGCTCAGGTTGCGGCCAGTTTTCAACAGTCTGTAGCGGATGTCTTGGTTGCTAAGACCGTGGAAGCGGCAAGAGAGTTCAAAGTCCAGATGATACTTGTCGTAGGCGGCGTGGCTGCCAATAGTCTATTGCGCGAGGAAATCACTGCCCATGCACCGGTACCGGTGCGGATTCCGGACTTGTCATATTGCACCGACAACGCCGCCATGATAGGCGCTTGCGGTTACTATCGGCTTCGGCAAGGGCTGGTTTCAGATATGACTCTCGACATTGATCCGGGAGCGCGTCTGGCGCCGCCGTCAACAACCATTCCGTCTGAAGGCTATGGCGGCAGTGGGCGTAGGCCGTAGCCCCCCCTTTTTAGACAGGTGCCAGTGCTGGTTCAGCAACATAGGGAATGGTCAAGGGCCCCATAGGCAGGACACAGATTCTAGCGCCCGATCCGAATTGCTCCTGCAGCGCAGCCACGGTTTCCTCAATTGAGCGGCAAGGTGTAAGGTGTGCATCACGAATGGACTGGTCTGAGAGATTCTCTGCATAGAGATACACCTCGGCCTTCAAGAGGATTTGCGCCAGGATTTGGGCCTCCCACTGGTCAAAGCGGGAGAACCCCGGGCTGTTTATGAGATCCAGTAAAGCTGCTGGAGATTCTCGCTCTTGCAATAGGTCCTCAAAGTGGCCGTGTCCGATGCCCTCTGCACATTCAGCGGCAATGATGATCGCGCCGCCTTGCTTTACCACCTGATACGCTGCCGACATACCCTTAACGGCTTGGTAGAGGTTCAAGTCCAGGGGATACCCGCTATTCGTCGTAATGACGATGTCGTACGGCTCGGCAACCGGCCGCATCACAGAGCGGCGCGCGAAGGCGCACCCGGCTTCATGGGCCTGAATCATCTCGCCGGCAAAGACACCCGTAATCTCTTTGCTCTTGTTGATGGTAACGTTCAAGCTGAGATCAGGCGGGCATAGCGCGGCCGCTTCACGCTGCTCACAGTGGATGGGATTGGCTTCTAACTGCCCCCACGTGGCTCTTGGGTGGCCGATCATTTCCGCGTTGTGATTGTGCATTACCGAATCTGCACCGGCAATGCCGGGCAGTATGAGCTTTGCGCCACCGCTGAAGCCCGCAAAGAAGTGGGGCTCGATAAAGCCGGTGAGGATCTTGACTGAAGCATCAAGGTAATGGGTATTGACCCAAACCGGACCGCCGGAGGATGTTTCCCCAAGGAAGCGCAATTGAGACTTATCCGTCGAATCATGGTTCACAATGCGGTAGTTGGCCACTACTTCCTCGCCTAACATTTCGCACAATTCGGCTTCTGAATTCGGGCGATGCATGCCGGTGGCGTTGATGAGAACGAAATTCTCCCGGGGCACGTGCGCGAGTTCTGCAAGAATAGCCGGTATCATGAGATGATTTGGCGCCGGACGGGTAATGTCGCAAAAGACAATCGCAACGGTATCTTCCGCTCCGGCAAGCTCGTTAAGCGGCTTCGTTCCAATTGGGTTTCGCAGTGAGTCGCGCAGTGCCACTAGGGGATCTGGTACTCCCAGGAGGTTTACGGGCTCTACGATGTCCACATTCTCATGCGGCAATGTAATCTTCAATCCAGTGCGGCCATATGCGAGATCAACCTGCATCGTAAGCCCTCTTTCGCCTATTCCCTATTGGGGTTAGTCCCTGTCCGCCAATTCTAGCCTTTGTTTCTCCTGGCATCAAGAGCCCGCGACCAGTTTCATGAGGGTGGCTTTGCAGTGGGGTTGAGTCACTCCCACCGGGCTGCGGCAGCGTTGACATTAGAAGCGAGCTCCGGTAGCATCGAATAGGATAGATTTGGGTTGTTGTCCGCACGTCACACGCTATTATTAGTGCAGCGAGGAGATCTTGAGTGGTGTATCGTATTGGCGGTTTCTCAAGCCGGCAACGATGCGTTGCCCATATCACCACGGCTGAACTCTCCTTGCAGGTGACGAGAGGATAGCAACAAGCTTATTTGAAATTGCAAATAGCACTTGACGGCCTCTCGTACGTGCCTGACACGAGAGGCTTTTTCTATTGTCTATGGATTGAAACCAGATTAAGTGACTTTGAGGAGAACGATAAATGGCCAAATCACTAGGGACAGACGACAAGCAATCCGCAGAGAGATTGCACACGATGCGACACTCGGCAGCACACGTGCTCGCAACAGCCATGCTTGAGTACATGCCCGAAGCGAAGCTTACAATCGGCCCTGCGATTGATGAGGGCTTCTACTACGATTTTGATCTGCCTAGGACGCTGACGCCGGCAGACATCGACGAACTCAGCCTGCGTATGCAAGGCATTGTCGACCAAGATCAGCCCTTTACACACACCACTATGCCCGTGGCTGAGGCGAAGGAGTTTTTCCGCAAGAAAGACCAAGCATACAAGGTCGAGTTGATCGAAGACCTGGAGCGGAATGCCAATGCAGAGCACGTGAGCATCTACCAAAATGGGGACTTCATTGATCTCTGCGAAGGTCCCCACATTGAGACAACAGGCGGCGTGGGTGCATTCAAGCTTCTCCGCACGGCCGGAGCGTATTGGCGGGGCGATGAGAATCGCCAGCAACTCCAGCGTGTGTATGGAACAGCCTGGGAAACGAAGAAAGAACTCCGAGCTTACTTGAAGTTCTTGGAAGAGGCGGAGCGGCGCGACCACCGGCGACTTGGCCGTGAACTCGATCTCTTTAGCTTTTCCGATGAGATTGGTCCCGGCTTAGTGATCTGGCACGCAAAGGGCGGACACGTTCGCAGCGTTATGGAGGACTATTGGCGTGAGAGCCATCGCGCCGGA
The DNA here is from genome assembly GCA_965219505.1 of Chloroflexota bacterium. GTDB lineage: Bacteria > Chloroflexota > UBA11872 > VXOZ01 > VXOZ01 > VXOZ01. Next base: position 1,453,204 of record OZ244775.1, read on the forward strand.
GGGTACGAGTTCGTTTACACGCCGCACATCGGCAGAGCGAATCTGTGGCGCACGAGTGGGCACCTGAATTGGTTTGCGGAGAGCATGTACGCCCCCGTGGAAGTAGACGAACAGCAATACTACTTGAAGCCGATGAACTGCCCCTTTCATATTCAGGTGTACAAGAGCCGCACGCGGAGCTACCGCGACCTGCCGTTGCGCTATACAGAGACCGGGACTGTCTATCGCTACGAGCGGTCGGGTGTGCTGCATGGGCTCCTGCGTGTGAGGGGCTTTACGCAAGACGATGCGCACTTGTTCTGCCGACCGGACCAGATGGACAATGAGCTCGTACGCGTACTAGACTTTTGCCTGGAGATTCTTGAAACGTATGGCTTCAAAGGTCTTCAGTTGGAGCTGAGTACATGGGAACAGGGTGAGACGAGTAAGTACGCGGGCGAAGCGAAAGATTGGGAAATGGCGGAGGCCAGCCTTGTTAAAGCGCTTGAAGGACTTGACCTTTCCTACAAGCGAATGGAGGGGGAAGCCGCGTTCTATGGGCCAAAAGTTGACATAAAGATTGTAGACGTGCTGGGCCGTCCTTGGCAGCTATCAACGATACAATTCGACTTTTGGTTGCCGCAGGCCTTTGGGCTAGAGTACATTGGAGAGGATGGCGGTGCACACAGGCCCTTCATGATTCACCGCGCACTCTATGGCTCCATCGAACGCTTCTTCGGCATCTTGCTTGAGCACTACGGCGGCGCGTTTCCCGTATGGTTGGCGCCGGTTCAAGTCGCAATTATCCCGATTGCCGACCGGCATAACGAGTATGCACAGGAAGTGCAGGCTGCGCTTGCCCAAGCCGATATTCGTGTAGAGGTCGATACCCGTTCCGACCGGATGAATGCCAAGATACGCGATGCCCAACTTCAGAAAGTACCGTACATGGCAATAGTGGGAGACCGTGAGATCAAGGACGGCGCAGTGAACGTACGCCTGCGCACGGGTGAGAATCGCGGTGCATTGCCGATCTCGGAGTTCTGCACGATGGTGCGGGAGCGGGCAGAATCTCGCTCCGATGCTCTGTAATTGTTTCCCATCCGCAACGGCTTGGATTTGCTAAGTATTGCGATCGTGGTACCCTTAAGAGAAGGAGTACTTCCAGTTTCGTCGAAGCCTAGACGGTAAGTCTCCTTCTCTTCTTCCTGACCATTCAAGTTTGCAGACCCTCATGCCGTTGAGCATTCACCGGCTTTGCTGCTGATTCGAAGCATTTCGCTATCTCTTTAGTTTCCTGGATGTGACTCGCTACCTAAATTGCTGCTGGACTGCCGAGGCATTGCAGCCAATCGGCGGCATTTCCTTGCTGGGTTCGGGGCGAGCTGTTCTCTGCTCACGATCCTGCTGGTGCGCAAATTAAAGGTATAACGAGCGTAGAACAACGTACTGGAGGACTGTGTGTCCATGATTGGCACGTACCGGAGCGCGTGTGGCCGCTTTAGATTCCGCGTTGGTCTTATCTTTATCCTTGCGTTGGTTGCTGCCATTTGGCCTCAAAATCTGCGAGCTATCGAGGACACCATCTATTTTTCCGAAACCGGCATGTCGGTTTCGTTCGGATTCAAGCGGTTTTTTGAGGAACGAGGCGGCCTGGAAAACTTCGGGTATCCTATTACACCGGAGATTCAAGAAAACGGATTTACCGTGCAGTATTTTCAGCGTGCACGCTACGAGTACCATCCGGAGCACGCTGGGACCCGCTATGAGGTCCAACTAGGGCTGCTCGGCGACATCCTCACCAGCGATCGCGAGTTTCCCAAAGCAACGCCCGTAGCGACGACAGCAGGCCAGCGATACTTTCCTGAGACAGGCCATGTCGTTAGCGGCGCCTTCTTGCGCTTCTACAACACGCGAGGGGGCCTGGATATCTTCGGCTACCCCGTCTCGGAAGTCATTCAAGAGAACGGCAGAAGCGTACAGTATTTTCAAAGATCACGCTTTGAGTATCATCCTCAGTTGCCCGAGTCATATCAGATAACGCTTGGCTTGCTTGGGGAAGAGTTGGCAGAGAGAGTAGGGCCGCGTGGGCAGTTTTGGGTTATGGGAATGCCCGAATCACTAATGACAAAACAGACCGTTGACTTGCGTGTAGCTGTGCAGAACATTGGCATCGCGCGCTGGTTGCAACTGGGGCCGGGTGCTGTGTCTGTAGGATATCGTTGGCTCGATCAGTACGGCACAACCGTGTTGCAGAGCCCACGAATACCGCTCAACAAGATTGTCCCAGCAGGCAGCGTGGCCGAGTTTGAGATTTCGCTGACAACGCCATCGTCGGGAGGGTCGCACATACTGCAATGGGACATTTGGCAGCAGGGCAGGGGATGGGCGGCCTTGCGAGATTCCTCTGCTGGTACGCGGCAGGCCTTCATAATCCAAGAGCCTCAGCCTACCCCAACACCTACTCCGATGCCAACGCCGACACCTACCCCATCCGTAACTAGCGGGGCAGATGGGATGACGATTCGGGTTGGGGTATTTTCTACTACCAGTCAGAACATGCGCATTTCCGGTGACGGGAGATTCAGCGCTAGAGGAGAGATGCAAAAGACTGGGATAAACTTTACGGCCGACGACATCGTTACAGTAACGCATGTACCTGCCACTTCGAAATATCGCTTGACAGTTGACGGGCGCAACATGGCGGAATTCGCTTCCTATGTGCGCTTCGTTGCCCGTGGCAACACTATTCTGACTGTGCTCGACATGCCACGCTTCAAACAGTACCGGAATGTGGTCGAAGTCCGCTATTCCATGTATTCTGAACGTCTGTGGGCCATCAACGAGCTGCCGATGGAGTACTACGTAAAGGGCATTGGCGAAGAGCCTGAGTCGTTTCCGGCTGAGGGATTGAAAGCAGCCACGGTCGCGTACCGGACCTATGCGCTTTCACACATGGATCCGCAGTGGCCGGGACTGGGATGCATCTGCGGCAAGGAACCGTTCGACATTACCGCGGGCACGGAGAAAGAGTTCAAACCGTACGTGGGCTCCCACCAATTGTATTTGGGCTATTACCGCGAGACGTTCGGCAGTAATCTTGAGGCGGCCGCAAACGCTACGCGCGGCCAGTTCATGACCTATGACGGCAAGTTGATTCGCGCCGCCTACTATGCAAGTGCCGACGGAAGGACGCGGTCGTGGAGTGACTTTCCGTGGGCGGTGAGTGTACTGGATCCGGTGAGTGAAGGTTCCACACTCGACGGGCACGGCTGGGGCATGCCGATGCAGAGCGTTTTCACGCTGGCCAAGCAGGGGATGACCTACGACCAAATCCTCAAGATGTACTACACTGGCGTGGAATTGACGAAGCTGTATTAGATTGCAGCGCCATGCGTGGGCTACGCGATGCGCCCGGGCTGGTGCGGCCGAGTTGGGCATGGGGCGATCCTTGTTCATCCCGACGCGTAGAGTCACGGATAGATCGTACAGTTGGGCTCATGCTGGGTTGAAGTAGACTGCTGGCGTCGTTTGCCGGCATGAATCTCCTTATAGGATAGAGCGTGCCAGCGGATTACTTGCTTTGGGAGCAGCACTGTAGCAGATAAGGTGAGGCCGGTCTCACATGTGAGACCGGCCTCTCTACTTTTCGCCGAATCGCCTCAATACCAGGCCCGCTTACAGTTGCCGGATGGCTATGCCGTGGTAGTCCAGCGCCGGCAGTTCGCCTTCATCCGTAAGCTCACCTTGAATCAGGATGTCCATGACCTGCCTGGTCTCCACCGCTACAACCACCACTGCGGGCAGTTCGCCGGCGCCGGACATAGCGCCGGCATCCGTAGGTCCGCCACCCCGCAAAAGGATGAACGCGAAGACACCGTCAGGTGAGAAGACCAGGAGGTCCGGCGCTTCCCCGACAAAAGGTATTCGCTCGATGAAGTCGTTATGCTCGGTGCTAATGATGCCGACGTTGCCGGTCCAGCGGTTGGTAATCCAAATTTCGGAGCCGTCGGGCGTCAGCGCCATGCCGTGCGCCTCGGCGCCACGGGTTGCGTCCTTGGCGATAACTTCATGCGTTGCGGTATCAAACACGTAGAAGAGGCTCTTCGCGTCCCGCGAGCCCCCGGTGACGAACATCTTGGTGCCATCAGGCGAGAGGACGCTCATCAGATTTACCCTGACCTCTTCCGGCGAATACGCCTTGACCAAGGTGAAAGTCTCCAAATCCAGTATGACCAGCCCGCCATTGGCAAGGGCAGGACCCAACGTCACGTATGCGTAGCGCCCGTCTCGGGTGAACGCTGACGAGATCGGATTGGCGGAGGGGAACTCGTCTGCCCGAGCCTTTACGAGTGGATCCTCAGCAATCTTAAGGATACGGCCAATGGCGAACGTCTCTGTAGCATGGTCCGCCACAATCTCCACCAACTCCCCGGCCTTGATCACGGACACGAGCACGCCGCTATCGTCCGGGTAAATGTCCGCGGCATGACTTGCAGGTCCCGTTTCGAATGTGGCAATCACCTGCCGGTCCTCCGCTCTGACGACGGCCGTGTTGCCGGAGACTGTGCTGGCTATCCACGCGTACTTGGAGTCGCTGGTGAAGTTGATCCAGTGTGTTCTCTCCAAGCCTGCGTCAGAGAGATCGACTGTCTCCACTACCTCTAGCTGCGGGTTGATGATGTGGATAATGTTGTTGGTCTGGTCCATGGCCCAGACTTCGTACTTGGCCGTGGAAACAGGTATTTCCGGCTGTATGACGTATGTGCCACAGGCGGCAGTCATGAAGGCCAAAGCAAGGACGGCAAGCAGTGGAGCAAACGGCCGGAGCCAACTCGCCGACAGGGTTACTGTAGAGCGCTTATTCGATCTCAACATTGTGTCCTCCCTCTACTATGTCGAAAACTCTTTGATGTACATTCCAGTCAACCGAACGAGGTCGTGTCGTGCCTAAACTCGTCTAGAGCGCCAGTGTTTGCTACTTCTCTATAGGCACGCCAATCATGCTGCCCCACTCGGTCCAGGAGCCGTCGTAGTTGCGCACGTCCGGGTAGCCGAGTAGATACTTGAGCACGAACCAGGTGTGCGACGAGCGCTCGCCGATCCGGCAATATGTCACGATCTCTTTATCGGGAACGATGCCTTTGCCGCCATATATCTCACTCAGTTCATCGGCAGACTTGAACGTGCCGTCTTCCGCGACGGCCGATGCCCAGGGGATATTGGCCGCGCCGGGGATATGGCCGCCGCGCTGGGCGGTCTCGGGCAGGCCCGGGGGCGCCAGGATTTCGCCAGTAAACTCCTGCGGCGAGCGCACGTCCACCATGCCAACGTTTGGGTTGCCCAAGCGGTCTTGCACGCCGCCCTGAAAGACGCGCAAAGAGGCGTCCGGGTCTTGGGCCGTGTAAGATGCTTCCGCTATGTGAGGAATATCGGAAGTTATCGGGCGGCCCTCGTCCAGCCACTTCACGCGGCCGCCATTCATCAGGCGCGCGTCCTTGTGTCCGTAGATCTTGAGAATCCAGTGCGCGAACGCGGCGAACCAGTTGTTATTGTCGCCGTAGAGAATTACTGTTGTGTCCGGTGAAATGCCGCTCTGGCCCAGGAGTTGCTCCAACTCATCCTTGCCTATAAGGTCGCGCCGCACCGGGTCGTTGAGGTCGGACTGCCAGCCCCAATCCACGGCGCCGGCAATGTGCCCCGTCTCGTAGGCCGTAGTATCCACGTCTACTTCTACGAGCCGTACGTTGTCGTCGCCGCCGTGCTGGGCTACCCAGTCTGTCGAAACGAGGACGCCAGAGTCGGCGTATTCAGACATGATTCGTCCTCCTTACTAAGCGTAATTGATTAAGTTGACCAAGTTGCTCTACATAGTAGCAAAAGAAAAGAATCCCTGTCAAGGAAGGCGCTGAATTAGCTCAGTATGTTGGCTGAATTAGGGGCAAAGCGGCGATGTCGAAAGGCATGTGAAGAATAGGTGAGCAGTTAAAGTTTAAAGCGAGGACACGCGGAATAGTATCCTCGCTAATTGCCAATCTCTAGTGCCGCTGTAGCACGCCCCTGCGCCGTCCTCACACCGTTGCCTGACTCAACCGTAAGAAGCTAAATCCACTTTCGGGGATAGATTTCCAAGTATACAGAAACTGTCTGCCACGTTGTGTAGTACAGGAACAAGGCAAGGAGCAGCGCGACGATGGCGGCGCCGTAAAACACGGGGCGAAGTCTCGCGTATCCTTGCGGGAGGTCACGCGTACCTACTAAGGATGGAATGATGGCGTGAGCCAGCAAGAAGGAAACCGCCATGGCTACCATCATGAAGAGGGCCAGCCAAAAGAAGATAAACCCGGTACTAAGCTCGTCCCAAATCGGAAGTGCTAATGCATGGTCCATGTGGTGCTATCTCCTACCCCTCGCCGCTTTCCTGCAGTGACCGTATGAAGAGTATGAGCTCCCAGCGCTCTTCAGGGGTCAGCAGGTTGCCAAAATTGGGCATGTTGCCTAAGCCGTTACTCAGAATCCAGTAGATTTCGCCATCACTGCGTCCGGTCACACGCTCACCCTGCATCGGTTGCGGTAGCGGATCGAAGTAGGCGCCCGCCGGGCCGTCACCGCGGCCTTCCGCGCCGTGACAATGTTTGCAGTTGGTCTGGAACAGTTGGTTGCCTGCATTGATGCGATCAGGTGTGCTAGTGAGAGGATTGGCTAACTCCGCGGCCTCAGAGAAACTATATTCGCGCGTTTTTCCCGTCACCGGCACAGATTCGGCGGGAGGCAAGCGCCGCGGCGGCTCCTGCAGCCGGTAGGACTGCTGGTAGTGCATCTCCGGAAAGACGTCCCACAAGTACCCATAGCACGACGTCAATAGACCGGCAAACAGCGTGCCAAAAATAATAGTTAGCACGACCCAGCGCGGGCCAACCACAACTCTCGCAGAGCGGAACAAGCCATGTGAATGTAGCCGGTCTCGCATTCGGGCTAGCTCCGTCCTTGCTGCTTCACTTCTTCGGCGCCGGCTTCCGTAAGCGTAGTCTGAGCCGTATCTGCTTGCGCATCGTCGTCACATCGGACCACCAACCCAACATAGCCTTCAGTTATGCGCGAGTCGTAGAGATCATTGGTGAGATTTGGGAGCCGAGACTCGAAAATCACGCCCATGATAGTAAAGATCAGTGCCCCGAGCATCGTACCTTCATACATGATGATGAACATTGGTGGTATGCCTAAAATGGGCTTTCCCGCTGTAACGAGCGGAAAGGAAAGTTGCGTGCCGGCCGTCACCATCAGGCCCACAGCGAAACCGATTATGGCCCCACCAAGGGGAAAGATGAACAGACGATGGTCTCCGGAATCTTCGCCGAAGGCACCTTCCGGGTAAGGCGCCCCGGTAAGCACCTCATAGTCGGTCGGGCCGAACCCCGAAGCCTGCAGGCGGTCCGCGGCTGCTGCCGCGGTGTCTGCCGATTGGAATAATCCCAGCACACTGGGCATGGTTGCCTCCCTATTCTCTCACTATTGCGGGCAAGCGTAGCTTGCCGATGCGGAATTCGCGCTTCCAGATATGACCCTCTTTTTCTTCCCAAATAGGGATGACGGGGAAAATCTTCGAAAACAGTAACAATAACAGTCCGACGTTGGCGAACGAGAAGATCACCAAGGCTATCTCAACAAGGCTGGCGGAGTAGTCTCCCCAGGCGAATGCATCAGGATGTCGCCTTTGCAGCGTGGGAACAATAATCAAGAAGCGTTCCAGCCACATGCCAACGTTCACGACGAGGGCTGTCAAAAGCATGATGCCGATATTCCTGCGGAATCTCCTGAACATCCAGATTGGCACCGGCAGGAAGACGTTGCACGTAATCATCAAGAGGAACAGGTAAAGATACGGCGGTGAAAGCCGCAGTTTCATTACCTGGTATTCCGCTTCTTCATTGCTCAATAGCGCGAAGACAACGTCCATGAAATAGAAATACGCCCACGCCAATGCAACAACTATGAGAAGCCGACCAATCATATCGAAGTGCTCAGGGCGAATGTAGTCGTGGAGTTGGAAAAGGGATCGCATTACTGCCATAAGGGCGATGACGGCTGCCACACCGGAAAGCACAGCACCTACAACAAAGTAGGGTGCAAAAATGTGCACGTGCCAACCGGGCACAAGCGACATGCCGAAGTCCCATGACACAATACTGTGGACGGACACGAAAACCGGCAGGATGAGCGCTGATAACAGCAACCCTGTAGCATTGAGCAGTTTCCACTGCCGCGCATTGCCGCGCCAGCCCAGGCAGAGCAATCCATATATAAAGCGTCGCCAACCGGTAGTCTTGTCTCGTGCTAAAGCGAGATCAGGAATTAATGCGGCATAGACAAAGAGAATACTCCCTGTCAAGTACGTAAAGATCGCGCTTGGGTCCCAAACGAGCGGAGAGCGCACATCGGGCCAAATGCCGCGTACGAAGTCGTAGGGGAACGCCCAGTAAAGTGTGCGCCAGGGACGCCCGGTATGCAGTAACACAAAGAGTGCGGCGGTCAAGAGGGAAAACACCGTCATGACCTCAGCGGCACGCACCACCGGACGGCGCCACTCTGCTGCCGAGAGCCGCAAGATCGCCGAAATCATGGTGCCCGCGTGGCTAATACCCACCCAGAACACGAAGTTGATGATAAAGAAGCCCCAAAAGACCGGATGATTGAGACCGGTCACGCCCAGGCCGTACGTCACCAACAACGTGGCGGCAATAACACCAAGACCCACCAAGCCCATCAAGAGCAGCATCAAGACATAGAAAATCAGCGGCGTCTCTAACACCGACCGGAGTAGGTCTCGGTTTATCTGAATAGGCGTGAGCCGAGGGCGCTCATGCATTGGGTCTAAACTCCTTCATTCGGCGCACGCCGGCATGCAATGGCAATGAGCGCGATGTCTTACTGTGGCTTGATGACATACGGTACCTCAGTGTTCAAGAATTTTTCATTGCGGCGCAGTAATACGCCCTCCTGCATTTCCCAGTTAGACAGCGGCCCTAATGACTTCACGGCCCACGTTACGAGGAATACGGCTCCTGCCAACCCACCAACAATGATCAGTACATCAGGCAAGCCGGGCCATGGGATCGCAATAGCCTCGTGCAACTCGTGGTCTAGTGGGTCCTGGGTCGAAAGATATGCGGGCACGTAGTCGATAATTCGCTGAATGAAGATGCCAAAGAGGGAGAGGCCTGCTACCACCGTGGGGCCGGCAACGCTCTTGCGCCAGGGATTCCACATTAGGATAAGCAACGGAAGCACAAAGCAACAGGTAAACGCCAAGACGAACAACCACGTATTCTCGCCGAAGCTCCGCGTTCCGATCGTGACCACCGTTTCCCGTGGGATACGTCCGTACCACGTAGTTAGGAAGTCCGCCCACCAGTGGTACGCCCACGCCAGGTTGAGCGCGAGCATAATCTTGGCCACGTTCCAAAATTGGTCTACGGTTATGTATCGCTGGAGCCCATAGAACCGGCGAATCAATGCCATGACAACGATGGTCGTAGCCGTCGCGGCGAGCAAGCCGTTGATGCTATAGAAGGCCGGGAACATGGAACTCTTCCAACCGGGCACGAGTGTCATTACATAGTCAAGGCTAATCAAGGATTGTACGAAAATGAAATTCATCACGTAGCAGCCACCCAGGACGGCTAAGCCAATACGTTGCACTTTCCATTGCTTGGGCGTCCCGATGAACGAACCGGAAAGCAGTCGCGCCAATCGATGGGTGCCGCCGCTTTGCACGCGCAGGGAGGCAAGGTCCGGTATTGCCTGTACCCAGAGAAATGCGAACCCATTTCCTACGAGCATGAGTACAAAAAGCGTATCCCAAAAGTGCGGTGCGCCCCACGGCCAGTTGAACCACACGGTTACGCGTTCCGCACTGGAGGGCACCAACCAAAGGAGTGGTAAAAAGAGCAAGACATTGAGGAGTCCGGCAACTGCCACGACCTGAGAAGCGCGTGTCAGCGGACCATGCCAGCGCGCGCGGGCGAGCCGCGGCACAAACGACACCATCGGCGCCGCTTGGCCCACAGTGAAGAGGAAACCGAACACGGCGGCGTAGTAGCCCCACGGCCCCCGATCTTCTAGACCGGAACCGAGTCGGATGGCAAAGCCTGCAACTCCGCCCAGAAACAGCAAGAACAGGATGAGCAGTGTGAGCCGGTAAGCGCCACTGGTCCCTAGTGCCCGCTGAAAGATGTCACGCGCTATTTCTGCCGGAGCTGGCAGCGGTTCCAGCGTGTGCTGGTGCTGTCTCGCTTGCATGCGGATCAACCTTCTTCAAGTAGATCACATTGGTATCAGTGCCAAGGTTTTCCATTACGCGGTAGTGTCGCTTGTTCTTAGCTAACTGGGCGACCCGCGAGTCTTCATCTTCGAGGTTGCCGAATACGAGAGTATCGGTTGGGCACGCCTGCACGCATGCCGGCGTCACGTCGCCATCCTGCAATTCTTCATCTGCCTGCCGACGCTCCCACTCGCTCTTGCGAATTCGTTGCACGCAGAACGTGCACTTTTCCATGATGCCTTTGGTGCGAACCGTGACATTCGGGTTCAGATACTCTCTGTGCGTGTCGTCAAGATCGCGTTCCCAAAAGTTGAAGAAACGCGCATGGTAGGGACAATTGTTGGCGCAGTAGCGCGTTCCAATGCAGCGGTTGTAGACTTGAACATTCAGACCCTCTTGATTGTGGTACGTAGCGTACACCGGGCACACGGGCTCGCAGGGGGCATTGTTGCAGTGCTGGCAGAACATAGGCAGGAAGCGCGCCTTAACATTGGGGTATTCGCCTTCCCAATAGCGCTCGATGCGAATCCAGTTTATCGCGCGCTGCTGGATTACAATGTCCTCAAGGTTGAGCGCGATGTTGTTTTCCGCATGGCAAGCAACGACGCAAGCTTGGCAACCGGTGCAGCGGTCGAGATCCACTACCATACCCCAGCGTCGGCCAATGCTTGCCACCGGCTTACTTGTGTCTTGTTCTTGTCCTTCTGCGCCCTGTCTCAACGTCGTTACTCCCCGCTCCTAATGAGTTTCGTTCGTGACTTGGAACGTCTTTTCATCGGGCATTTGCACCGGTGCGGTTATACCTTCGATACGCGGTAGTCGGGTCCTTCGCCCAGTAGGCGCGATCCGCACCCGCGTAGCAGACCAAGCGAGAGCTCCAGTCTGTTCCTGGATGACAGGCGCCAGCATACGCAGTGGGTTGTCTCCGCGATTCTCGGCGTACCTACCAAGTTCTTGGTGGCCCTGGCCAAGCGGCACGCTGACCACGCCCTCGCCGATGCCTGGATAGGGATACGCTGGAGCCAAGAGTGATCCGGCCGCCGAGGTAATCCGCACGATGTCGTTTTCCTGTATGCTCAATGATTCCATCGTTTTCGGGCTAAGCGCAACCCACGTTCCCCAGACACCCGTAGTCATCGGATCGGCGGTAGATTGCAGCCACGGTGACGCGGCGAGACTGCCGCTCCCATCCCCAAGCAACACCGATGGTGTAACGATGAGATGATACGGATAGTCATCGGCGGCGCTACTGAATTCTGGTTCTACTGCTGGCAATCCTGTCAGATCGGGTGCATCTGCCGTCACAGGTTCAGAAGCTACCCACCAGCCGCCGCGCTGCAAAACCGACAACCAGAATACTTCCGGATCGTCGCTTGTTACTGAGCCGTCACCTCGGGCTTGAAGCTCATCAACACTTGCTCGTATCGCATCTCTCATCGACTCCCACGGCAGTGCTTCGGCAAGTGGCCCACCAAGAGTCTGGGCTATCCCAAGCAGCACGTCCGCGAACGCCCTCGTGCCGGCCGCGCCCTCGAATTCCTGATGGTACGGGCGGACGACAGGTTGCTGGGTGCCCAGGGTGGAGTACTCTGCGCCCAACGGTGGCACACTTGTGCCCCAACTTTCCAAGTAATGATGATCCGGCAGGATCAAGTCTGCCAAAGCCGTGGTCTCGTCCAAGACATTCGAAAAGCTGACGATATAGGGTATTGTTCCCAATGCGTCGGCCGCATTCAGAACCCCAGGAAGCCCAAAGACTGGATTGGCGCCATGGACTAAGAGGACTTGTGGTACTTGGCCGCTCTCTATCTCGCTCAGGAATGCCTCCCATTCTTGATAGGAGGTCACCGGCGTTTCAGCGGGTATATCCGGCAGGGGCGACGGAGCATTGAGTAGCACGCCTCCTCTTTGGCCAACGTTGCCTTTAAGCAAATTAAGCGCGAATATGGCGGCCATGCTAGAAAGCCCGTTCGTATGGCCGGCGGCGCTGCCACCGCCTATCGCAACCGCGGTCGGCGCCGCTGCAAAGTCGTGGGCGACTCTCTCAATAACCTCAGCGGGCACGCCTATTACTTTAGCAACCTGCTCGGACGCATAGGCATCCAAAGTGCCTTCATCGCCGGTCAGCGGCTGGAGGGCTGCGGGCACCGCGTTGCCATCCAGTACCGCGTGGGCGATGCTCAGCGCCAGAATGCCTTCCGTGCCGGGGTTAACGGGATGCCATTCGTCGGCATTGGCCGCCGTCATCGTTAAATGCGTGTCGAAGTGCGCGAACGTGCCCCGAGAACGGCCCTCTCCTTGCCGGAAGTTTCCATATGCCTGACCGTAATGAACCGGAGAATCGCCGCCCTCCAAGAAGTTGCCGCCAATGGAGAGCAAATAGGCAGTGTTCGCGATATCAAACTGCGGCACGCGGGTGGTCCCAAACACCTGTGCACTGGCTTGCCGCACGGCAGTCTGTTCAAGCGGCTCGAACGTCAGCCAACGTGCGCCTATATTCTGGGTAAACCGTTCGAGGATCATGCCCATGTGCCCGTTTACGGGCTCTGTGATCATGACGATGCCACCGTCACGAGCAGCGCCAAGTTTCTCCTGAAACTCCGGCAGCACATCCTCCCAGCGCATGAATCTATACCGACCGGAACCTCGGCTGCGTCTTGGGATCATTGGGTTGGGGATGCGATCCGGATTGTAAAGGGTTTGGAGGGCAGCTTGCGCCCGCGCGGAAGACTTGCCGCGGTTCAATGGGTAGTCCGGATTACCTTCAATCTTGCGTGCGCGACCGCTCTTGACTCGCACAATCACGCCGCAACCGTCGCCGGAGTCCTGACAGATACTGGCATACCAGGTATCCAGCCCAGTTACTGTATCCTCTGGTATCTCCACCGGGCTTTGAATGTGGAACTCACGATCCGGCGTGCCGCAACCCGCAAAGGCAACAGCAGCACCCATCCCTAGGCCCGATGTACCAGCTAATTTCAGGACATCGCGTCGACGCATGATTCTCCTCTAACGGTGACAGATCGTGCAGTCTGTCGGAGCGTTATTCTCTCGGTGACACGCTAGGCAATCGCCCATATTAAGGGAACGTACCTGCTTCACCCGCTCCATCGACCCAACGTCACCGTGGCACGTAGCACATTCGAAACCAGCTTTGATGTGCGAGGCGTGAACAAAGCGCACATGGTCCGGTATTACGTGCACGCGCACCCAATCGATGGGCTCTTGGTTCTCCCAATGTGCCTGCAGCTTGGCAATTTCCGCTATATGCAAGGGGTTTTCAACCTTCGGGTTTTCACCATTGATGACTTTGTGACACATCATGCACTGTTCGATTGCCGGAATGGTAGCCTCCGCGCCGGTCTCAACGTTGCGGTGACAGAACACGCAGTCAATATCATTTTGCTCCACGTGAACCGTATGCATGAATTCAATTGGTTGCTCCGGCCCGTCCGCGGCCTGCGTCAGCCATGTAACTCCGCCAATAATGAGGAGTCCAATGATTACTACAAGAGCACCTATCGTAATGCGCATCACACGAGGGGTCATGCCCGGTCTCCTCGGATACGACGTGGGTCAGATGGGGGCCTGTGGCCAATCTCTTTGGGCCAAGAGATCAAGGCAGCTGATGAAAAGCTTGATTCCGGTGTGATTATAGACATTAAACTCCCTGGCGAGGCGCCAGGGTAGTCAACATATGACCGTCTCTGGTATGTCCGATCTGTCACGAATTGGTGCTTCCTTGAGGATTTATTCCGCGCCTGAAGCAACGGCTCTTGGCTATCCGCTAAAAATACACTGTTTCGTACTTGCTCGCATCTCGGTCTATTATACTGATGCCTACACAAGATGCAAATAACCCGCGCGGCCTCGTCGCAGGAAGAGTCCCTTTAATGTGGTTTAGTTACAATAACACGTGCGACGGTTCCAACTAGCGGCCCAACAGTTCTCGACGCTTCAGCGAAAAGCAACGAAAAGTAAGGTAGCATAATTTGGCGCAGCCTGACAAATCACTCTTCTCGACAAGAGTTTGACAACGAGGAATAGCCATAGACGTGGGGACTTTGCGCGCCAAAGTCGGTGGAATTGTAGGGCATCGAGCGGAGCCGCAACATCTAGAAGGGTTCACACACTCGCTCCTGGCCCTGCACCGTGGAAACAACCGAACATGGGAGATAGATCATGCCTGATTCTCGTCCAAATCTGTTGCTCATTATGTGCGACCAACTGCGGTTTGACGCGCTGCGGGCTGCGGGAAACGAACTCATCCAAACGCCAAATCTTGACCGGCTGTGCGCCGAGAGCGTGCGTTTTGCTTACGGCTACACGGAGTCGCCGGTGTGCGTTTCGGCACGCGCGATTTCTGTGACTGGTCAGCTTCCTCACCGCACGGGCATCTTCGACAACGGGTATAAGCTGCCGGCTAACTATCCGACGTTGATGAACCGGTTACGTGCTGCTGGGTATTCCACGCAAGCTGTCGGCAAAATGCACTTCTCTCCTGTGCGCGAGCATCACGGTTTCGATCGCATGTGGCTAAGCGAGGAAGTTCCTCGCCGCGTGGAGGATGACGAGTTCATGCAAAATGTGCTTGCAACCGGATACAGCCATGTGGAGGAACCGCACGGAATTAGGCACGAACTCTACTACATCCCCCAGATATCACAATTGCCGGAACGTTTGCACACCACGGCCTGGACGGCACAAAAGACCATCGAATTCATCGAAGAGCGTGCCCAAGAGGATGCCCCGTTCTTTTGCTGGACGTCGTTCATCAAGCCTCATCCTCCGTTCGACCCGCCGTCGCCATGGCACCGGCTATACCGCAGCACTGACATGCCTCTCCCGGTGCGCAGTGAACGAGAGATTTCGTGGCACACGTGGTTTCAGCGGAGCCAAAACCGCAGCAAGTGGATGGACCTCTTTCCGGATGACAACTTGCTGCGCACAATGAAGGCGTACTATTTCTCGTGCGTTTCGTTCATCGATAGCTGGATAGGCGAAATTCTGGCAGCTTTGGAAGCTACCAATCAGCGAGAGAACACGTTGATCATGTTCGTTGCCGATCACGGCGAGTTTCTCGGCGATCATTTTGCGTTCGGCAAGCGCAACTACCACGAGCCTGCATGTCACATTCCGTACATTGTCTCGTGGCCGGGCACGCTGCCGGAAGGTGTCGTGCGCGAGCACCTGGTGGGTTTACAGGACGTAACACCGACTCTCCTTGCCGCTGCAGGCCTGGATCAGGAGGTGCCAGATCTCGATGGCATGTCTCTCTTGGCCGCGGCCGGCTGCGAAGGCACGGTGGGCAGACCCTATCTCTTTGGGCAAATCAAAGAGAAGAATCTAGGCATGTACTGTGCAATGAATGAGGAATGGAAGTACATCTATTGCGCGCCGGACCGCATGGAGTTACTGCTCAATTACCGAGATGGCGGCAATGAGTTGATCAACCACGCCCACGAACCTGGTCTTTCCGGCACAAAGCAGGAGCTGAAGGCGGCCCTCATAGCACACTTTCGATCCGCGCATTACGACGATCCGTTGGATGGCGACGACTGGGCGCTCTTCCCGCAACCGACCCACCCCTGGCTGCGCTTGGATGAAATGGAGAATAAGGAACATGTAGGCCGGGGGTGGCAGTTTGCTAAGTGGACGAAGAACTACCCCGTGGATGGCCGACAGCGAGCACAGCGGCCGAACTATCAATTCGTCGACGGGACGGAGTGATGGTAGGTGACATAATCCGCTATCGCGTGCTGCCGCTCATCATTGCCTTCACGCTCGTAATTCTCTTCATCTTCGTGCTCGTGCGCTTGGCAAGCTCCGGTGCGGACGTCGTCGAGGAACGGGAGCGTGCTATTGCCCTTGCCCAAGATCTCTACGCGCAAAAGAAAGCTGACGGCGTGGATTTTTCTAGGGGTCCGTGTCTGTCGGAAAACCTAGTGGAAGGGTGGGTAGCCGACATCGTACACACGCCGCGCCAGCCGGTGGACGACCTACCGGAGAATCAATGTCAGTCATACCGGGCCGGGAAGGCGTTTCGAATGGTGGAGCTGGACCCGGATGGCAACGTCATACGTGCTCAATGAAAAGTCGGCCCAGCTATTCCGGATACTCAGGTATGTCCGAAGCTAATGCCGCCTGCCAGGATACATTCGCGCCCCTAAATGTATCCTGAAGGCGGCATTCCGGTGTGAAGTGCATTTTGCACGCGAAAGCAACGCGCTCTAACTTTCGGCGCACTATATTATGGCGGCCAACTCTTGGTAAGTAAAGCTGCAACCTGGACTGACTGCACTTTCCTAGGCGCTTGCTATGATCGTATCCAGGCTGGTACTGATGTCCAAGAGACTCTTATCGGGAAACACATCGTGTAGCGGAATCTCGGCGGAGAGGTAGCTGTCATACCCCACCGAACGTAAGGAGTGGCGGACCGCTTTCCAGTCAACGTCGCCTTGCAAGAGGGTCACGAATCCGTGACGATTGCCAACGTCAACCTTGAAATCCTTCACGTGTACCTTCTTTATGCGGTGTGCGAGGATTTCGATCCAGTGCTGCGGGATAGCCCAACCGAGGAAGTTTCCAACATCAAAGTAACAACCCACATACGGGCTGTTCACTTCATCGATCAAGTTTCGCATCTCAACCGGCGATAGCAGGAATTTGTTCCACACGTTCTCTACGGCTACGGCAATTTGAAGGTCTTCTGCTATCGGCGCAATCTGCTTCAAGCCCTCTAGCGTGCCTTCATATGCGATATCGTAGCGCACGTCTACGCTAACTGTACCCGGTACAACCAGCAGGCTCGTGCCACCGAGGATCTTTACTACTCTCAAGGCTTTGGCGATATTCTCAACGCCCTTTCTAATTTGATCCTCGTCGAGAGTTGTTAGCGGCGCGCTCCGAATCGGTTGCCCTCCCATGAGGCCATGGATTGTGACAGTTTTCTCCGCATGATCGCGCAGCCGCTTGAGATCATCCTCTGAAGACTCTGTGGTGATCGCTCCGTCCATGGTTAGGCTGGGTTCGATGCCTTCAAATCCTGCCGCATGCGCCATGCTCATCGCGTCAACAAGAGGAATGTCCCTGCCGAAACAGTTGCCGCAGACCGCTTTCTTCATGGCTCTTTTTCACCTTTGTTTTGAACGTCAGTCCTTGGAAGTACTCGCAAACAGCGCCGCTTGATAGTTACAGGTGTCTATCGCATGCACGGCCTGCAATCTAGTATACCGGAACCGGACATTCAGAATTTCTTGCGCTGCGGGAATTGCTCTGGTAGCCTGTCCCCACAAGAGGAGTACCGCAATGATAATTGATGCACACGTGCACGTTGGGGTTTCCACTGCGTACAACTTTGGTGCGACTGTAGACGATCTGCTCCGGCTCGCAGATGAGAACGGCATAGACAAGCTGTTCGTAACCGACTTTACAGCGCTCGTGCACGACATGCGCGAAGGGAATGACGCCCTGGGCAAAGCGGTGCGGCAGCATCCGGACAGAATCCTGGGTTACGTCAGCATACCGACTATGAACTTCGATAATGGTGCGCTCGAAGAAATCGACCGCTGCGTGCACGAGTACGGCATGCGCGGCATCAAGATTTACTCATACCCGATGATCCCCTTGGTGCGACCGTCGGTCTTTCCTGTGCTTGAACGAGCAGCCTCGCATCGCATGCCGATTCTGGCACACTCCACGGGCGAAGAGTGCGAGGTCATGGCCTCGCGCGTACCGGAGGCGATGCTCATGATGGCGCACTCTGGCAATACGGCGCTGGCCAGGGGAGACTGGATGCGCGCGGTGCAGGCCGCGGAACGACATCCTTCACTCCTGCTGGAAACCGCAAGTAGTGCGGTGAATAACGGTTCCCTAGAGTACACGATCGGTCGAATTGGTCCGGAGCGCGTAATCTTTGGTACTGACATGCCGCTGCTAGAGGTTAGTGTGCAGATGGCGCGTGTCAGTGGAGCCGAAATCAGCCAAGCCGATAAGGACTTGATATTCGGCGGCAATATGGCGCGCATGCTGGCGCTCAGTTCGTAGCGGCGGGATGGGACGGTGAGCAAGATGACGGTATGGGACTTTTCCGGTTTTGTCGGCGCCTGGGGGTTTTGGCCTCTCAAGGTGCGTACGGCGGCTGACGTAATCGCGCTTATGGACTTCCACAACATTGAGAGCGCGGTAGTAGGCTCGACGCGGGCATTGCAATCCGACTGGCGTCTTGGAAACGAAGAAGTGCTCGAAGCGGCTGCAGCCTCCAATGGCCGTCTTATTCCCTTTGTTACAATTGACAGCACCCGGCCCGATCCGGCTGAATTGTTAGCCGAATATGCTGCCGCTGGCGCAAGGGGCATTCGCTGCTATCCCAGCCACCACCATAATACGCTGCCTTCACAGCTTGAACTGCTATGTGCAACGGCGCAGGCAAATGGATTGGTCGTTACGCTCATGATGCGCGCGATCATGGACTGGTCGTTCCCCGTTGCTTCCATTGAGGCCTTCGAGCGGCTATTTCCTCAATTTCCGGGCGTACAGTTCGTGCTCCATGGCTTGAATTACGGCGAAGAGTCTTGGAACGGTATTCGTCTACTAAATATGTACCCCAACGTCTGGCTGGAAACGTCATGCCTGCAGGGCCTTAACTCAATTGCTCAGTTGGTTTCGCAAGGGGATGCTAGTCGCGTGCTTCTCGGCATAGGCGTTCCGTTGCAGTATCCTGCTTGCGGCATTGCAAAGCTGGAAAAAGCGAAAATATCCAGTGCAGATAAGGACGCGCTTGCGCATCTCAACGCAAAGCGACTTCTCGACAACTCTGCGTAGTCGCGATTCAGACTGCTTCCATTGACGGGACGCCCAATTGCTCTTCTATTGACGCAGGTGCGCCATCTATGCTGTGGCCTCGCAGAGTGGCGGTACGTTGCAGCTTGCAGTCTGGCTTGACACTTTGCCTGGGTCGAAACCCTTGGCTCTGGGTTTTAGTGTGCCCGCCACCTGAGCTACACTGGCTAGCCCTGTGGCGTTTCCTTGCTTTTCCAAGCCTTCCGCACCAATTCATGCAGCACGACTCGTTGCTTCGACTGGGCGAACTTGGCCGATCACGGCAGCGATAGACTCTTTCCACGTGTGAGCGATTTAACTAACAGGAAGTTGATCACATCCCGCGCATACTGCTTAGCGAGGCGAGGTACATTCCAGTCCCGCAATGCATTCGCCAATCTGGATTCGTAGGTTCTTGCGGGAGCGACATAGTGGACACGTAACAGCGGCGCTGCATCGCGCCATTCGAGGATGCCGTAGAGCACAACAGGGCCGAGTGGGACCGCTCTTGTGTGGGGGTCAAGTCTGATGAAGCTGGCAAGAGTTTCGTAGATTGGTTTCCCGGTGAAGTCATTCGTCTTCGAAATTGTGCCTCGTGACCGCACCAGCGTCCCGGTTTGCGCTCGATCAATCAATGCTTGCATGAAGGGAATGACCTGCGGCGGCACCGTCCCGGACAGGTACTCAATGCTAGTTCCAGGCGCAAGATAGAGATCAGTCCGGGTATCACTAGAATAAGCAGATACTGTGAGGCGAATGCGGCTTCCGGTCGGCGGGGTTGAAACATCTATCGCCAAGTGGAGAATGGCGCCGCCGCAATTGTCAGCAATGAAGACGAGCGTCTCATTCGGGAGCGGACGAATCTCCGTAACAATGCCGACAATTACTACGCGCTGCGGTGATTGAGGGTGGGGAATGTCCGTAAGGCATTGCAGAATCGTTGGCGTTGGCGTTGAGGTGGGTGGTGGCGGAGTCGGTGTTGCCGACGGAGGCGGAGTTGGCGTGGGCGAGAGCGTCGCCGTGACGCTCGGAACGGCAGTCGGTGGTATGGCGGTGGGCGCAGGCGTTGGCGAAGGGGATGGCAAAGGAGTGGCGACAGGCGTCGGCGTTGGCGGCTTGGGGGTAGGCGATGGAAGCGGCGAGGCTGTTGGGCTGGGCTTGGGTAGTGGCGATGGCGCCGCGACCGGTGTAGGAGTAGGAGGTGGCGGCACGGTGCCCGGTGACGGCACGTCTTCACGCAGGGCTGCCGGAGCACTTGGGGATGTCCCTTCGGTTAAGACGCGCCGAAGTGATTGACCGCCCGAAGCTGACGGAAACGGCCCACGAAGCCCCAAGTAGCCATCGGGATCATACGCATAGGCAACGACATCTATGACGTCGCCTGTATCGCTCATGAGGGCTACTGTAGCGCCGGAGTTCGCTAACGCCCACGTACGGCGAGAGACTCTTCGGTCGTGGACTAGATTAGGCACTTCTGCCGTATTGCTATATCCCGCTCCAGACGCGCGTGCTTCAAAGTCTGGCTGCTCGCCAAAGCGGGCGGTGAATTGCAGGGCGTTCTTCGCGATGACTATGATTTCCTCTGGAGAAAGCTTGGTTCCAGAGGGAAAGCCGTAGGTTACCGGACTGCGGGCCGTCGCACTCTGTGTGAGAATGCGCACGCGCACAAGGTATGCCACTTTGTTGTCATGGTTTTGAATCTCGATGAACTCATCGCCCTCAGTCCGTGGAATCTGCCCGTCGTAGTAGATCTCTGTTATGCGTAGAAACCGTGGCACAGGCCGCGTTGGCCCTTGTGAGTCTGCGCCTTGCGTAGCATTTCCTGTACTGTTCGAGTCTGAGCTTGTTCTACGGACTGGTCTCGGTGTAGGAGTTGGTGTCTCGTTCGACGTACCTTTGGTGCGTGTAGATACGTCCACCCAATCCCCTGTACCGTCTGGAATCCGTGCTCTGCCGACGGCATCTTCAGTTATAGCATAGGTGATCTCGTTAACTACCTCGCCAAAGCCGTCGAGCAGGCGGAGGCTGCCACTTTTTGAGATAGGAAAGATTGGGACTATCTTTTCAATGACCAGGAACTTCCCTGGATCAACTTGAGTGTCTACTGGAAAGTAGTAAGGCACAATTCCTACATCGCTTCCGGTATCGATGGACCAGCAGAATAGATTCACCGGAATTGGGTCAACATTATATAGCTCTATGAAGCCTGTCTGTTCGCGGTTAGGGCTGGGAAATATCTCATTGAACACGACGTTGCGGCTCGCATCGCTCGGACACTCGGGTAGCGTAGGTGTGGGAAGCGGAGTAATGGTAGGAGTGGGTACAGGTGTAGGAGTTGGCGATGGCAGTGGAGTAGCACTAGGTGTGAGCGTTGGTGAAGGAGAAGGATCGAGAATTGGCGTAGGTGTGGGAGTAGGCGAGGGAGTGGACGTTGGAGTTAGAGAAGGAACGGGAGTAGGAGAAGGCGTGGGCACGGGAATTGGCGTAGGTGTGGAGGTAGGCGTCGGATTTGGCAACGGTGAAGGTGTGAGAGTGGGGGTAGGCGTGGGCGATGACGTAGGAGTAGGAGTGGGTGAAGGTGTAGGTGTGGGAGTAGACGAGGGAGTGGACGTTGGAGTTAGAGAAGGAACGGGAGTAGGAGAAGGCGTGGGCACGGGAATTGGCGTAGGTGTGGAGGTAGGCGTCGGATTTGGCAACGGTGAAGGTGTGAGAGTGGGGGTAGGCGAGGGTGATGACGTAGGAGTGGGTGAAGGAGTAGGTGTGGGAGTAGGCGAGGGAGTGGACGTTGGAGTTAGAGAAGGAACGGGAGTAGGAGAAGGCGTGGGCACGGGAATTGGCGTAGGTGTGGAGGTAGGCGTCGGATTTGGCAACGGTGAAGGTGTGAGAGTGGGGGTAGGCGAGGGTGATGACGTAGGAGTGGGTGAAGGAGTAGGTGTGGGAGTAGGCGAGGGAGTGGACGTTGGAGTTGGAGAAGGAACGGGAGTAGGAGAAGGCGTGGGCACGGGAATTGGCGTAGGTGTGGAGGTAGGCGTCGGATTTGGCAACGGTGAAGGTGTGAGAATGGGGGTAGGCGTGGGCGATGACGTAGGAGTGGGAGTGGGTGAAGGAGTAGGTGTAGGGGATGGTGTAGGCGAGGGTGAAGGAGTAGGTGTGGGAGTGGGCGTAGGCGTAGGCGATGTGGTGGGCGTGGGCGTAGGCGATGGCGTAGGTGTGGGCGTAGGCGTGGGCGTAGGCGATGGCGTAGGTGTGGGCGTAGGTGTGGGCGTAGGCGTGGGCGTAGGCGTGGGAACCGGAGCAGCGTTCGATGCGCCCTTGGTCGGCGTAGAGACGATCGTCCAGGTAGAAGAACCATCCGGTACCCGTGCAATTGCAGCGCCATCGTCGTTGATCGTGTAATCAACCTGATCCGCCAAAGTGTATTCGAAGCTATTGAGGTCGAGTGCGCGGAGCCTTAGGGTTCCACTCGTCGCGATGATAAGACCTGTCGAGCTTTGTTCGAAAACCAAGTATCCGCCAGGTGGAATGGAAGCATCGAGTGGGATGTCAAAGAAGCCGGCATCTAGGTCGCTGCCGGTATCAAGCTGCCAAAAACCTAGGCTCACGGTAGTTGTGGTGCTTGTATTGTGTAACTCTATCCAACTCGTGCTTTCATCTGCATAGTCCGGAAAGACCTCGTTGATGACCACGGAGCCATCGGATTGCACTTCTTGATACGAAAGAGAAAGCGAGAGCAATAGCGTCAGACAAGAACGAACCAATAGGGGCAGCCTTCTTTGCCACACCACTATTGATAGTGTCTCCTTCCGGGCAGCCGTTATTCGCCATTTGCTTACAGCAAGAAGCTTGGCTCTCTTCCTGGCGGAAGGGAGACGATCGCTCATGGCTTCCCGCCATGGATGTCGGGAAATTCCACGGGAGCGTCAGTGGGATATGTGCTTGCATTCGCATGTCCCGAAACAGACAGAAAGCTATACATGACACTGCCGTACTATTACACGCGGCTTGAGTAGGCCGATAGTGATACATAGAGACTATATCAATAGTTTTAATAATGCAAACTATTTTATTGACTAGGCTTATGTAGGAAGATAGGAAAGTCATGTAGATGGTAGAATTTGGCAGACAAAGGAAGAGTAGTACACAGGAACGGATTACGCTTATTGAACCAGTCAGGCCGAAGGCAGGGCTACATCAGCCATTCCAACTCGGAGATGGGAATGCGACTGCGGCGTTCCTCGGCGTCGATAGTCTCCACGGCGGGGAGCCGCAGACCGGAGGGGACGGCCAGTGGGAACGGCATGAACGCGTCCAAGCGCACTTCGCCCGGATCCACAGACACACCGGATCGTTTAAGCCGAGATCCGGGGCCGAAGCGCGTCCAGGCGTCTTTCGGCGCCAGCGAACGAATGGGCAGAATGAGCAGGAACACATGTAAGTCGGGCCGGGCAACGACGGTCGCCCAGGGCACGGGCTGCGCAGTCAGGAGCTCCCAAAGCGTCTCGGTCATGGCTTGCGCGCCAAACCCTTCCGTAAGCAAGAGCGGCGGGCCCTTCCACGTATGGGAAGTCGGGCGTGCCAGGGGGTCCATGCCAAGCACTGCCATGTCCTGGCGCACGGCGGATGGCGCCACCACGGCGGCTGCTTGAAGCTGGGAGGCACGCCGCATGGTATCCACGTCTGCCGGTTCTCGCGTAACGAGGATCAGGCGCTCTTCGCTCTCGGGGGTTTGGGAGAGCACCGTGGTGAGATTGCCGGAAGCCTCGCCACCTACGGCGTACGCCCCGCGCACAACCACAGCTTCCGCCTCTATTACGACCTCTCGCGGGGGAACGACGTCGATGACGCTGCCGTAAAGTCCGGCGGGCAGCATGACGTCATGGCTTACACCTTCGAACCAGGCAAGACCGCTCCGTGAAGAAACGTAGCCGATGCGGCCGGTGAACGGGGCAACTGCTGTGCGAGTGCGCAGCCCCAAGAGGCGACGATGCGCGGCAATCAGCGCGCCTTCCGCGCAGCCTTCGCCAGGAGCAACTAGGAGCGACTCACCTACGCGCTCAGGAGAGACACCAAGCGTGCTTGCCAAGTCTATCACCGTCCTGTGAGGCGTAAGCGAGCACGTACCGACGACTGTGTGGGGCTCTACCTTGTCACCGGGTTGAACCGAGAGAATACCGTCAGCAGGCAACACCCGGTGCAATTGCAAGAGGTAGCGGCCGATTTGCGGAGTCGGCGTAGGAGGATTCGCCGTGCCGCGTAGTGCAAGCATGGTCGCCATGATTAGCTTGATCTCCCAGAGAAAGACAGCGTGGGATAGGCCCCCGTTGTCTGCATCCACTCGAGGATCTTCGCTTGCCGTTTGTCTTTGTTGGAATCAAGGTCCATGGGGCGTCCGCGCGCGTCAACGATCAGACCCAAAGAGCCGCCAAAAAGGCTGGCCCGCGGCTCGGCTCCCCGACCGCGCCCCACGCCGAGGTTGAGTCTCGTTGCGGGCCAAACCTCGAGGGTGGAGCCGGTTCCGCCCTCCCAAGGAACTACCTCCATCGCACCAAAATTCACCGAAATCTCTTCAGGAGAACGAGATGGCATTCCAGCGCGCAGTCTCAAGGCGGGGCGATTCTCGGCCATGCGGCCGGTGGGAGATATGCTTACACCTAAGCTCAGCAAGACATCCTGCTCGACGAACGGATTTCCTTCCTCGATTGCTTTGTCGAGCAGAAGTACTGGCAGAGCGCCCGCGCGATCCAAGGCAAACTGGGTAAACCCCGTGGGCAAGACGGAGTCGAGCATCATCATCACGGCTTGAATCAGTCGTGGTGCACCACCCAGAGTCGCGCCGCAGCCAATTATGACGTCCGCCGCGGCACAAGGCGCTTTTGTTTGCCCATCTACGGTTTGATCATCTATGAGTTCGACAACACTTCTCAGGGCTTCCCGCGCAAAGGCATGTTCTAGTACGAGGCTTTCTACGGTTGTGGGCAATGCGGCGGGATGTGCGAGGCCGTGCAGGAGAAATTCATCCAGACGACTCTCGTCCAAGTCGAACGGCAGCCAACGTTCGATGGCTTCACGTCCGGCCTCCATTAGGATATTCTGCGGACTGCGCATCGTGCCAAAACCATCCAGGGAGGCTTTCCGCAAATCCCCATTTGGCAGACTGGCAATCGCAGCCGCGTGGCTCGCTCCCAGGTCCAGGGAAAGCACATGAATGCTGTAGCGCTGCGCTAACTGCTGCGTGACGTGACCTAAGGCGTTTTGATAGTCAATCGGATTGGACCCTGCCCACTCGCTCAGTCCGGAGTAGTTCGGCAGGAGATGCTGACGCCTTTCGTTTGCTATCGACTGTACGAGGGAATCGAGTGCGGCAAGGGTGGCACTCGAAGATTGGTCAGGGTCAAGACTCATGTGGTGTAGCGGCGCTCGCTCACCGAGGAACGTGCGAAAGTACTGTGCATGCGCACTGGAACCTACAAAGACCACGGCCAGATTC
Organism: Chloroflexota bacterium; assembly: GCA_965219505.1. Lineage (GTDB taxonomy): Bacteria > Chloroflexota > UBA11872 > VXOZ01 > VXOZ01 > VXOZ01. The sequence goes on from OZ244775.1 coordinate 1,478,811, forward strand.
CATGCATTGCGATGAGTGCTGAGCACGCCCCGGACGATTTCGCCAATTCTCGCGACTTCTATTTCCCAGTCATTATCAGTCTCGCTGCCAAGGATAATCAGAGCATCCAAGGGTGACTCTATGAGTCGCTGGTAGACAAACTGATACGCATCGGGGGGCCGGTTGTTGAGGTCGAAGATATCAATGGGGGTGATTGGCGTCGCTTGCAATGTCTCAAGCAACACGTTTAAAGTCCGGTTGCTGCCCAAGCTCAGGATACTCGTCACTGCAGTGAGGCCTACGCTGGTAACTGCGAGCCTGCTCACCGCGTCTTGTCCGGCGTGCCAGCCGGTAGTGCGCTCCAGTTCTGTCAAAGCGCGAGAAACACCGAGCATTACGTCGGAAACTGGAGGACCGATTGTGCTAGGCACACGCGCTGCTCCAGCCAATCTAAATTCGCCTTCAATGCGCTCCAACAGTGAGACACGCGTGCTAAACGTGCCAACGTCTGCAATGAGCGTAGAGGAGGATTCCGCAATCTCAGCCATGCAATTGGTTATGAACGTGAAGGATTTCTTGCTTGCGGTGTCGTTGTATCTGTCATGGTAGGTTTGCGCGGAGCCGTCTGTCAACTTAGCAAGGAATGGGAATAGACTGTGCGGGGTAGACTGTCGAATGGCCTTTCACGTACCTTGATTGGGCTTTGACGCTGGCGTCACGGCGCTGCTAGACTCAATGCATGTAAGAACACTCGTGATGGCTTGAGGTTTCCCTGTGATGATCTCTAGCTTTAGGTTCTGGGTGTCTTAGGCAAAGACAGATCCACAGTAGCTTGTTTGTACGTTAGCAGTGTGGAGAGGTAGCCAAGTGGACGAAGGCGCTCGCCTGGAGAGCGAGTAGGCGCCACAAGCGCCTCGTGGGTTCGAATCCCACCCTCTCCGCCACGATTCTTGATTAAGAGCTAATGGGCAATGCAAAGGGTGTGCGCTTGCCTTGGCGGACGGTACCTTACCGGAAAAACAAGGTCTTGGCTGAGAGTCAGGCCTTCGTTGCCGTCGCTGCGTCAAGTCTAGATCCCCTCATGCCGTTCTAAATGCCGCCGTTGGCCGATCGACAGAAATTGAGCCGGTTCTTGGCCGGCGCGTATGTGGCATGAGCTCTTCCGTAACTCAGTTAGGAGAAGATCGCAGAAATGGGAAATTCCGTTCGCTTGCGCATTGCGCCCAGTCCTACAGGCAATCTCCATGTTGGCAATGCCCGCACGGCACTGTATAACTACCTCTACGCGCGCCAAACTGGTGGGGCCTTCATTCTCCGCATTGATGACACCGACGCAAAACGCTCCTCTGAAGCGGATATCGAGGGCGTTCTGTATAGTTTCCGCTGGTTGGGCCTTGATTGGGACGAAGGTCATGCCGCGGGTGGCGAATTTGGGCCTTACCGCCAAAGCGAGCGACTCTCACTCTATCAAGAATATACTGAGAAGCTCTTGGAGAACGGTCAGGCATACCGTTGCTGGTGCACTCCGGAAGAGCTTGACGCTTTGCGCAAGCAGGCGCAACGGGAGCGTCGTCCTTTCCGATACCCACAGAAATGCCTTCACCTTTCGGCTGCAGAGCGGGCGACCCAGGAACGCTCCGGGAACTCGTTCGTCATTCGGTTTCATTCTCCTCATGAGGGTACTGTCGAGTTTGTGGACCATGTTCGAGGCGAAATGAAGGTCGCTGCTGCGGAGCTTGACGACTTGGTGATAGTGCGCGCTGACGGCACGCCAACGTACAATTTCGCATCGGTTATTGACGACAGTCTAATGCATATATCCCACGTAATCCGCGGCGCCGACCATCTTTACAACACACACCGCCAGATCCCAATTGCCCTTGCCCTAGGATTCGATCTGCCTGCTTACGCGCACCTTCCGCTATTGACTAATCCGGACCGAACGAAACTGGGTAAGCGCTCCGGGGCGGTACTTGTAGGTGACTATGCGAAACAAGGGTACCTACCGGAGGCAGTCATCAATTTCCTGGCGCTGCTGGGCTGGAACCCAGGCGATACACAGGAAGTATTCAGTCTAAGTGAGCTTGTTACGGCCTTTAGCCTGGAACGGGTGAATAAGGCTAACGCAGTTTTTGAACTGCAGAAGCTTGTGTGGCTCAATGGCGTGTATATCCGAAGTCTAACGGTGCAAGACCTGACGGAACGCAGTGCCCCGTTCTTGGCGGATGCGGGATTTATTGAGCCGGACCACGTCGATATTGACTATCTCCGCGACGCTGTCGGACTTGAGCAAGAGCGTTTGAAAAACCTTGCCGAAGCTCCTTCAATCCTTGATTTCTTCTTCGCGGAAGACGTAGCTCCAGATCCAATGTCTCTCGTCGCCAAGAAGCAGACACCCTCGGATTCGCTCGGTGCGTTGGAGCAGGTACTGGAAGGGCTCAAGTTACTCGAAATCTGGGACCATGAGCCAATTGAAACGTGCTTGCGCGGTCTGGCAGCTGAGTTGGAGTGGAAGGCGGGTCAGCTCTTCATGCCAATACGTGTGGCAATCACGGGCAAAACCGCCACGCCGCCGCTATTCGAGACGATGGTTGTGCTTGGCCGGCAACGAACGCTAAAAAGGATTGAATCGGCAATTGGCACTCTTGCTGCGGCCATCGCATAGCGCGTGTGAGTAGTTTGAACGCGTTTTGGCGCCATCCAAATGGGTCTCACTAAGCTCCCACTTTAGCAAAGGGTGGAGTTAAAGGTTCAGTCGTTTCTGGCGTGTGTTTGGGGTTGTCAACAATCTTGTTGGAGGGCGCGACGCAAGTTGGCCCTCAGTCGGAAGCTTGGCGAAGAAGATAGTTACCATAGCCCATTCGAACCATCCAAAGATGAATTCGGTCTGGTACGGGCTACCCGGCTGTCTGTGAGCCGGAAACGCAATGACTGCGGCTAGTTTGAAGGCCATGCAACAGGTGTAGGATGTTCTCGTCGATCGAGGTGGCAGCTATATCACTGCGGCCCAAGAAGTGGGACAAGCCCGCTAACGCCGCAAAGATGGAACGGCTGATACGCAAAGCAGCCGCAAAGAGTCCCGACGTAATCGTGACCATTGAGGGAGCTCTCGAGGGTTACGTCGTCTACGACGTCATCGAGGGCAGACGGACAGCCGACGAGATGTTGGAGATTGCTGAACCGCTGGACGGTCCGTATGTTGCGCATTTTCGCCAACTGGCCGGATCACTTCGCACATGTCTCTGCTTTGGCTTTGCTGAGCGAGTAGGTAACGAGATCTATAACACGGTGGTCTTCATCGATCATGCGGGAGAGATTTGCGGAACGTATCAAAAGAGCCAGTTTGCGGAGGGCACGCATCCATCATGGCACTTCAACCGAATTGGCAAAGAGCTGCGCGCGTTCGATACACCCTTTGGCCGCGCCGGTATGCTCATTTGCAACGACCGTTGGAATCCTCTTATTGCCCGTTCGATCGTTCTCGACGGCGCACAAATTCTCTACATTCCCACCTATGGCAATACCAGCAGGGCGCAGAACCAGGCGGTGTTGGCCAGGGCTCGTGAGAGTGGTGTGCCCATTGTCCAGGCCAACGTGGGGCAGAATCTCGTAGTCTCCAAGGGTGAGACGGTTGCCTATCAACGCGGCCTGGACAGGATTACGTACGCAACTGTGGACATTCCGACTGTAGCGTCCACTACGGCGGCCCGCATGCTCGAGCAGGAGTACCTCGAACGCCAAGGCCCAGAGATGGAACGGCGGTACCGAGAGACGATGGCAAAACTGAAAGAAGCTAGACCAGAATAGCCACGCTATCGCCAGCTAATCGTCGAGGACTGCAGTGGCTTCCACCTCGATCAGGATTTCGTTCATTTGTACGCCCACCGTCGTGCGGGCAGGCGGATACTCGCCAAAAAAGGTCTTGTAGACGCCATCCATATCGGAAAAGCCATCCATGTCGGCGAGATAGACGTTGACCTTAACCACATTGCGAATGTCGCCGCCATGACCCTCTACGATGTTCTTGATGTTCTGCAAGGTAAGCTGACACTGTTCGGCAAGTGTCTCGCCTCTGATTTCGCCGGTTTGAGGGTCAAGTGGTCCTTGGCCTGCAATGAATAGCAAGTTGCCCGCGCGCACTGCTTGTGAATATGTGCCGGCAGGTCGTGGCCCTTTGGGGCTATACAATCGATCGACACGCATCGGAAGGCTCCCTTCAAGTTAGAGTATTGGCGCATTTCGTTTGTGCCCGGATTTATGCGAGGAACAGTGTACCACAGGGTAGAATGCTGCCAAAGAAGATCATTGCGGTTCGTTAAAGGCCATGAAGCAAAGTGCAGCAAGGTGCCCTGTCAAGCTTAGTAAGTACTTTGACCCTAGATGTGCTGGCAAGCTGCCAATGTGCTAGAATGTATGCGATTGAGAGTGATAGGTAGGTTGAAGGCCTATCGACGAGCTGTGCGTTCGGTCCCCCCTTTTTGATGCTTTGGCTCCCCCAAGAGCATTTGTAGATTTGGGATAGGCTATGCCGCTTTCTTCTTGGCGATCAAGCATACTAGGTCCATTTAGCTCGTTCCTCGGTCTGTTTTCCCAGGACCTGGGAATCGACTTGGGCACTGCAAACATGCTGGTGTATGCCAGAGATAGGGGTGTCGTCGTATCTGAGCCCTCGGTGGTGGCGATGGACTTGCGGACGAAGCGTGTGCTTGCTGTCGGCACGGAAGCAAAGCGAATGGTTGGTCGTACGCCGGCAAGCATCGTTGCGGTACGACCCCTCAAGGATGGGGTTATTGCTGACTTTGAGACCGTCGAGACAATGCTCCGATATTTCATCGATCGTGTGCACACGAGCTTTCAATTGGTTCCGCGGCCACGCGTAATTGTCGGCATTCCAAGTGGTGTGACTGAGGTGGAAAAGCGTGCCGTCCAGGATGCTGCGATCAACGCGGGTGCGCGTGAAGCCTATCTGATCGAGGAACCGATGGCTGCGGCCATTGGCGCGGGGCTGCCAGTAGATGAACCGGCCGGCAACATGATTGTCGATATTGGTGGGGGAACCACTGAGGTGGCGGTCATATCCTTAGGCGGCATTGTGGTGAGCCGCTCAGTTCGCGTTGCCGGTGATGAAGTGGACCAGACTATAATCGACTATGCGCGTCAGGCCTACGACCTCCTTATTGGTGAACGCACCGCAGAGGAAACCAAGATTGCGGTTGGCTCAGCCTATCCGTTGCCGGATGAGCAGGACAAGACATACGAGATGCGGGGCCGAGACATGCTGTCGGGTCTCCCTAAGACTGTCACGGTGACTCAAGCAGAAATGCGAGAAGCTATCGCAGGACCGGTAAATGATATTATCGAAGCAGTGAAGATTTCCGTTGAAGAGACTCCGCCAGAACTCTTGGGCGATGTCGTGGATCGGGGGATTGTACTCACTGGCGGCGGTGCGCTAATGGGCGGGATAGACAGCCGGATCTCTGAGGAAACGCTTGTTCCGGTGGTCATCGCAGAAAACGCCCTCACCTGTGTTGCACTGGGAACGGGAGCGTGCCTCAACGATATCGAGTTCTACCAGAAGCTCTTCGTTTCCGATTTACGTGAGTACGCGCATGTAGCCACCTGACCTTGGCTGTTATCTGAAACAAAATGCGTGACTTCAACGTTCAGCCGCAAGCACTGGCTCTAAGGCTTGCACTCCTTGTTATCGCAGCGGTATTGCTTGTTTTCCTTTCCCGCCAGGGCTGGCTTCGCCCAGTGGAAAATGCCGTAGCTTTCGTTGCTGTGCCAATTCAACGTGCCCTCGATAACACCACCGGCGCGGCTGCCTACGTTTTGGGTTCCTTTCAAGAGACGCGAAACCTCCGTGAAGAGAATGCCGCGCTACGACGTGACGTAGAGAACCTCTTTCGGGAAGTCGTAAGTCTCCGCGGCGCAAAGATTGAAAACCGTACACTGCGCGAACAACTGGGGTATGTACAAACGACTTCTGAGTGGGACTTGCTACCTGCTCAGGTCGTTGGGAGGGATCCGACAAACCTGTTGGATACCATCATTATCGATCGCGGGAGCAATGGTGGGCTGGAGAAAGGGATGGTCGTGGTGACCCACCTCGGAGTCGTGGGCAAGGTCACCAGGGTCACGTCGCATTGGTCGAAGGTTCAACTCATTACAAGCCCTTCGGTGGCCGTAAATGCTGTCGTTCAGGGTGGCCCTCGCCGGACCTTCGGTATCGTTTACGGCACACCCGACGGACTACAAATGCGATACATTTTGCAGACCGAGGAACTTAGTGAGCACGATCTTATCGTGACAAGTGGTGTGGGCGGCGGCTATCCAAAAGACTTTGTACTGGGCAAAGTCATAAACGTGCAGCAAGAGGACTATGAAGTTTTCCAATCCGCAGTAATCGAACCGTATGTGGATTTCTCGCAGTTGGAATATGTGATGGTGGTCGCGAACTTCGTGCCGCTGCCGTTGGAAGAAAGGGAAATCACGGGCCCTCCCTCATGAAAGACGTTTCACGTCCTGCCATCGTAATTTTGATGTTAGTGGCTGCCGTGGTGCAAACAAGCGTAGTGTGGCACTTTCCTCTGTTCGGCATTGTTTGGCTGCCCATGCTGCAGATTGTGGCCTTTTTAGCACTTTGGTATGGGCCGGCAGGCGGCGCCGGATGGGGATTTGTGGGGGGATTGCTACTTGATGCATTCTCCGACGCACATTGGGGTTTGAGTGCCCTTGCATTGACAGTTGCCGGCTTTGTGGGAGGATTCGCCATAAGTGTCGTTCAGCCAAACCGGGCAGTGTTGGCGGCAGTCACGACTATTTGGGTGATAGCTGTGTATTTTATCCTTCTGGGCGCCCTGCTAATTACATTCGACTATAGATTCTCATTTCGCGACATGCTCCTACAGATGGCGTTGCCGACGGCATTACTCAACGCGCTATTCGCTCCTTTGGTGGTTTTCGTTGGATTTCGCTTTCTCGAAGTGGCCTCGGGGAGACCGAGTATTGGGAGGCGATAGTGGCTGAAGAGAAACGGTTGATAACACGGCGTGAGGCTATCCGCTTCTATCTGCTCCGCATCGTCCTGTTAGGATCGTTTCTCGTGCTCGTCGCTCGGCTGTGGTACATCCAGATCGTTCGAGGGCCGGAGTATCGCAACCAAGCGGAGAACAACAGCCTACGGGTGCTCTCAGTAAAGCCCTTGCGCGGTGTCATCCATGACAAGAACAATCAAAGGGTAGCCATAAACGCGCCCCGATTTAGCGTAGAGGCGCGTATGATCGACTTGCCTCGGGACGAGACTGAGAATGTGGCGAGACGCCTTGCAGCGCTTCTTGAAATGCCGGCGCCAACAATCTTGGAACTGATGGCTGAAGGCTCTCTGAGTCCTTATCAACCGACCATCCTGAAACGAGACGTTCCGCGTCACGTTGCTCTAATCATCGAGGAGGAGAACCCGTACCTTCCAGGCATCTCCGCTGAAAGCCGACCTGTTCGCGAGTATGCTGATGGGGATAGTGTTGGCCACGTCCTAGGGTATGTCGGTCCGATTCCCCAAGAGCGAAGGGAATTCTATTTGAACCGTGGATACGAACGGGATGACCAGGTAGGAATTGCTGGGATTGAGTCCATTTACGAGACAGAACTCCATGGTGAGAAGGGCCAGAGGAACGTCGAGGTGAATGCGTATGGCCGAACCGTACGCGTATTGCGTGAAATCCCTTCCCAACCCGGGAATAATATCGTGTTGGGGTTGGACTTGGAATTCCAAGAAGCTGTCACTGAAATGCTCCATGAAGGGCTTGTAGAGTCAGGAGCGCAATCCGGTGCGGTTGCAGCCTTGGACGTTGCTAGCGGGGCAGTTCGGGCGTTGGTTAGCTTGCCGGGGTTCGACAACAATCTGTTTGCCCGATCTATATCGCAAGAAGACTATGAGCGGCTGGTCAATGATCCTTCGAGACCCTTAGTTAATCAGGCTATCGCGGGACTCTATCCGCCAGCATCCACCTTTAAGCTCGTTAGTCTTGCGCATTGGCTGGAGAACCACAATCTGGACTTGGAAAGGCAATTCGAGTGTCATGGCGGGCTCATTCTTCCTGGCGGATGGCAATTTGGGTGCTGGAAGCGCAGTGGGCATGGCTTAGTCAACGCGTATGAAGGTTTAGTACATTCTTGCGATGTCTTCTTCTACACTTTGGTCGGCGGAAGCCCGTATACAGAATTTGAAGGAATTGGACCTGAAGCGCTCGCGCATGCTGCGACCTCCTGTGGCTTTGGGCAAGTTACAGGCATTGATCTACCAGGCGAACTGGAAGGTCTCATGCCCACACCTGAACGCAAACTGCGTCTAAAGAATGAGCCTTGGTTCCAAGGCGACTCCTACAATACAGCCATTGGGCAAGGCGATGTGCTAAGCACTCCGCTGCAACTTGCGAATTTTACTGCGGCTATTGCAAATGGTGGCAAGTTGATGTACCCTAGAGTAGCTGCTGAGATACGGGGCGCCAATGGCATGCAGGTGCGGTCAATCGCATCGAGATTGGCTCACAATTTGCCTTTCTCTGCAGAGGTGCTAGCCGTAATCCGAAATGCAATGCGTGACGTGGTGGTTCGCGGTACTGCAATCCGGATAGCGTCAAACCCGTACGGAATAGCCGGAAAGACCGGCACAGCAGAGTACCCCGGCCCCCGTGATGAGGATGGAAACCTGCCGACGCATGCACTTTTCACGGGATTTGCGCCATTCGACGAACCGGAGATTGCCTTTGCCGTGGTGCTTTACGGCGCAGGTGAGGGTTCTGAATTTGCAGCCCCAATCGCAGATAAGATGACCCGCTTCTACTTCGAGTCTGCCGGGAAGGCTAGGCAATAGCATGATTGCCGTACGCAAGTGGAAACTATACGACTACTGGCTGACAGTTGCCACTATTGTCCTTGGCGCTGTCGGCATAGTGCTCATTCGCAGCGCAACTCTCATTCAGTCCGGGATGTCTGTGGACGTCATCAAGCAGACGGCGTTCTTAGGCATGGGCGTCGTGATCCTTGTCATCTCCCCCAAACTGAATTATCGCTGGCTCGGAAGCCTGGCTTGGATCGGTTACGGCGGTTCCGTGTTAATGCTCCTAGCGGTGCTTGTCGCCGGCGTTTCCATTGGCGGTTCCCAACGGTGGTTCTTAATCGGGCCCTTCTCCTTGCAGCCTTCTGAACTTGCCAAGATTGCCTTGATTGTGGTGCTTGCTCACTACTTTAGCGCTGGGCCGCACCGGGTAGAGGACATACGCTATTTCTTTGGATCTATGGTCATTACTGCCATCCCGGCGTTCTTGGTGTATAGAGAGCCGGACCTTGGTACGACTCTGATGTTCCTCGGGATATGGGGGGCGATGGTCTTCATGGCAGGGGTGCCGTTTCGGTACATCATCGGTGTAGCCGTTGGCTTACTGTGCGCAGTTTTCTTGCAGCTTATTCGGATAAAAGAGTATATGTGGGAGCGCGTCACGACGTTTCTTGATCCATCAGCGGACCCCTTTGGCGCTGGCTACAATGTGCTCCAAGCGCGCATCAGTGTTGGCGCCGGTGAGCTTTGGGGCCGGGGTCTATTCCAGGGTTCGCAGACGCAATTGGAGTACCTGCGCGTGCAACATAAGGACTTCGTATTCGCAGTACTTGCAGAAGAACTTGGTTTCGTTGGCAGCATGCTTGTTCTTGGGTTGTTTGTGGTGATTCTCATGCGCGCTTCGTTGATTGCCACAAGCTCGCGCGACCACTTCGGTCAGAACATCGCCGTTGGAGTAACGACATTCATATTCCTGCAGACGTTTGTCAACGTGGGAATGATAATTGGTCTGCTGCCCGTAACGGGAATTCCGTTGCCTTTCCTTTCATACGGCGGCAGTGCCTTGTTAGCCACCTTCATAGGCATCGGCCTGCTGCAGAGCATCGCCGTCCACAGTCAGGTGAAGACGTACGCCATGCCCCCGGTCTTCCAGGTTCCGGCGCGGGCTCGGTTGCGTCTGTTGCCTTGGAAGACGCAATCTGCTGAGGAAACTCACGGTACCTAGCGAATCTTACACAATTCGCGTGTGGAAGTCCGCTTACCGTCAATTTTGCGTCGCCCCGGTTTGCCTTCCGCCAGCTATCTAGTTCAAGGTCCAGGAAAACCACCTGAGACTGCGCTTGCGGTTTAGGACTTCTCAAGCACCTCGGGATTGAGGATGGTGGGAGGTCGCTCGCCGGCAATCGCGGCCAAAATGTTGTTCGCAGCCAGCTCAGACATATCGCTACGGGTATTGAAGCTGGCACTAGCAATGTGTGGCGCGATCAGGCAATTGTCCAGGGTGAGGAGCGGATCGTCCATTGGAATAGGCTCAGGATCCGTGACGTCGAGCCCGGCCGCCCATATCTCGCCTGACTTCAGGGCGGTGTAGAGAGCCTGCGGATCGACAATGGGACCGCGGGCAGTGTTAATGAGTACAGCAGTCTGCTTCATCTTCGCAAGCTGCTCAGTGCTGATTAAATGATGCGTCGCAGGCATGTAGGGAACGTGCAAGCTCACGAAATCGGATTCCTTTAGCACCGTGTCAAAGTCGGCGTATTCAAGGCCAAGTTCCTGCTCAAGGTCTTCCCGCCGAACGACGTCGTTGTAGAGCACGCGCATTGAGAAGCCCTGACCGCGTTTGGCCATCTCAGTCCCGATCCGTCCCAATCCAACTAAGCCAAGCGTGGCGTGATGGATGTCTTGCCCCATAAGCAATAGGGGCCCCCACGTCTCCCATTTCCCGGCATGAACGAACTCATGACCTTCGCGTATGCGGCGCGCGGCGACCATGAGCAGCGTGAAGGCAAAGTCGGCAGTCGTGTCCGTCAATACGCCCGGGGTGTTGCTCGCCATAATGCCGCGCTTGGTGCACTCTGCGACGTCGATGTTGTCGAATCCTACGGCCATGTTGGCGAAAATCTTCGCGTTCTTTGCCACGTCCAGGGTTTCGGCATCGACTCTATCGGTCAGTAGGCAGAGCACCGCGTCTTTATCGGCAACTGCATTTAGGAAGACATCGCGCGGAACGACGTCATCGCTATCCCATATCTCCACGTCGCACGACTGCTGAAGGAGCTTAATTCCTGACTCCGGTATCCGGCGCGTGACATAGACTTTCGGCTGCATGGTCTTTCTACTCTTTCTCGTTGCTCAGTCGTGTCTACAGTTGCGCCCAGGCTGCCTGGAACGTCCGCTTGGCATTTGCCATAAGAGAAAGTGAATCCTCGCCGGGCGCGGGCTTCAATTCGAACGTGCAGAGCGGTTTTTCCGTTGGGACATCACTATCAAAGTAGCCTATCTCGAACAGAATGCGGAGAAACTCGGTGAGTTCCGCAGTATCGTTCTCACCGTCCTCGTGGCCGAAGCGCGGGTGTTGATCCCCATAGAGCGCGTGCCCCGGCTGCTTGATGCAACTGCCAAGGTGGATGTGCCCCAGATACTCGCGTGCCGCTGAGAGCGTGGCTAGTGGTGTCTCGCCAAGCAGTGGAAGGTGCCCCTGGTCTACGAGAAGGCCGAAGTTTCCACACTGAGCGCGAACTGCCTTGCACAGAGGCAGCGTATCCTCGATGGGGCCGACGAGGCTCTTCTTGTCTACGTCCCGGTCGAACTGCTCAAGGGATACCCAGAGCGTGTAGTCTGTCCGCTGTTGCTCGGCGTACGCGCAAATCTCCTTGAGAGATTCGGCAAATGCGCTGAGTGCTTGGTCTTTGTATTCTTCTCCAGGAAACGATGAGGGGCCGTCGAAGAGCCCGAGCACACGGGTGCCCATTGCATACGCTTCGTCTACAGCTTGCTTGACCCGTACTACAACGGCTTGCCGGTGTGACTCATCAATGCTCGCGAGGTTGAGTTGATTGCGGAGGAGAATTGGCTGCACGCCAAATCCGAGGTTGAGTTTGGTAGTCTCGCTCAACGCCTTCGCTTCTTTCGCAACGGCGGGATCGGCGATATGCGTGATCTCGGCCACTTGAAAGAAGTCGTCAGCCGTCAAGTGACGCAGTGATTCGAGAATTGGACCATCGCCACCCATTACCTCGGGAAAGAGCATGAAATGCACGAATCCGAGGTGCATGTAGTGGCTCCAGTGTCTCTCCATGGTGGCTTGAATCCTCCATACGGCTAGCAGACTGTTTTGGCTCGTGGCAAGTGTATCAATGGATTCTCCGACTGTCAAAGCGCGGCAAGAATTCAACTGCCAAGAGCGGTACTTTGGGCATCTTACACCGTACGTTCCAACCGTGCTTTGACGTGATCGAGATGGGCAACCGGCGTGGGATCCACATCATTGAGCAAAGCGAGATAGTAGCTAACATAATCGCCGAGCAGGATAGCGTAAAGTTGCTGCGCCAAGGGCGTGGGACCGTGCACTATAATTGTCTCGTTTGCTATCGTTGAAGATTCCAGCAGCTCCCTCGTCACTCCGATCCTGATACGCGTCCGTGCATTGTAGAGGGATGAGTGTAGCTGGACAACGCACAGGGCAGTAGATTGTGTTAGGGGATGGGCGTAACCTACGACGGCATTGTGGTTCGCTTCCGGAAGATGTTCAAACTCGGCCCACAGCTTGCTGTTCTCGTTGATTTGAGTCTTCCAACGGCGAGCCACTTCACTAAGAAATTCGGCGCCGTAGATGCTGACAATGCGCCCATGTAAAGCACGCGCCAACTGCTTGGCCGGATTCGCACGCTCAGGGACGGTGACGTCAAATTTCGGCGCCTGCTCTGCAACGAAATGGATTGCATCCAGGACAGCCGTAGCCGGACAGCGAATAATACCGAGCGCGGCCAAAGCTTGAAGCACGGGCATGTAGAGATGGGGTAAGGCTGCGCGCGGCTGCTTGCGCACAGTTCGAATTGGAAAGTGGGGGATGCCGGACGCCTGCGCACGCGCTTGGAGCGCTCCGCCGCTCGCGATGACTATCTGTTGCGGTTTTTTCTGTGAGGCGGCGTCGAATGCTACCAAGGTCTCTTCTGTATCGCCCGAAAAGCTGATGGCGATCACGAGTGTGTTGTTGTCGACATACCCTGGAACGTGGTAACCGCGAACCACCTCTATCGGCACTGACGCCGTGTTCGCCCCAACCGTGCGCGCAAGGTCTCCGCTAATGGCTGACCCTCCCATGCCGAAGATCACTACCGAACTCACGGCACGGTAGGCTGGAGGAAAGGACAACATTTGCGCTTGTTTCCACGCAGCGGCACAAGCATCTGGGAAACCCGCAATCTGGGCTGCCATATTGCCGGAGTCTAAGAGTGCAAACGAACGCTCGTCGTCGAGGTTGGTCATGGTTGTTGGCAGTTACGGCTTGTGGATGCGCACCCAGCGGTTCGGTTCTTTGCCATAGCTGTGGGAGCCAAGCTTGAACTTTTGGGCAAGCTCGTGTTGAAGACGGCGAATGTAGGAATTGGCTGGCGGCAAGTCAACAGGGTGCGAGGTGTGCAGAGTCTCCTGCACCGCTGCCTCGGCTAAGCGGAGGTCTTCAGTTTCACTGTTTGGATGACGGGTATTGAGATCGAAGATGCTGGCAAGGCTCTGGTTGATCTGAGACTGAGCATTGCTCCGCAGAACGAAGATAGGGATTTGTTTTTGCTCAGCCAAGCGCAGAGGGCCCGTTCGTTGGCGGTAGTAGCTCTTGAGCGTAAGGACGACGTCGGCCGCGTCAAGGTCTTCGCTCACCCAAGCCGGCACTGCCAAGTGCTTTGCTGCATCCTCCAATCGTCTGCGACTTACGCCAAAAGGAAAGATTGAAATGGGGTCACGCGTTGGCTTTTCCTCATGCGCTTCGTCAGACCAGTGATCGGGCACAAATTGAGACTTGGACACACGCGACCGACCACTATCGTATGAACCGGGACGCTCGTTCCGATCCCTGACCTCACCTTCTTGGGGATCCCAAAGCTCTTGCGGGCGTAGTCCTTTCGGCGGCGCAATCATGTGCTTTGTGGACTCAACCCCATTGTCATCCCCGCGCACACGTTCCTCTACAGCTATGGGTCGTCCGCGCAAGAGGCTATCGAAGGTCTCCGCAACGTCGAGGTGCACGATCATGTGATGCCAGCCCTTTATCTCAACCAAGACTTGGAAGGTCGGCGGCGCCTTGCGCTCGAGGACAGACTTCTGCGAGCGTCGTCGTCGAGCTTCTTCATCGCTTAGCGTTACGGACTGAATACCTCCGATGAGATCGGAAAGAGTTGGATTCTGCATCAAATTAGTCAAGGTATTGCCGTGCGCCGTACCTACCAGTTGAACGCCGCGCTCAGCGATGGTGCGCGCAGCGGCAGCTTCCAGTTCGGTGCCGATTTCATCGATGACAATGACTTCGGGCATGTGGTTCTCGACCGCTTCGATCATGACTTTGTGCTGGTCCGTTGAGCTTGGCACCTGCATGCGCCTAGCCCGACCGATGCCTGCATGGGGAATGTCGCCGTCGCCTGCAATTTCGTTGGAGGTGTCCACGACGATGACACGCTTGTTCGACTCATCTGCCAGAACGCGGGCTACGTCACGTAGGAGCGTCGTCTTTCCCACGCCTGGGCTGCCAAGCAGCAGCAGGCTCTTGCCGGACTCAACGAGATCGCGAATGATTTCAATCGTACCGAACACGGCCCGGCCAATGCGGCACGTCAGGCCGACAATGTCTCCCGTGCGGTTTCGGATTGCTGATATCCGGTGGAGTGTGCGGGGGATGCCGGCGCGATTGTCGTTTGTGAACGCACCCAGCCGAGAGACGACAAAGGCTATGTCGTCGGCCGTCAATTCGATGTCGTCGAGGAATTCTTCGCGTTTGAGAAAGCGCGCTTCCGGCTTTCGTCCCAGGTCAAGGACGATTTCAAGTAGGTCGGAAGCTCCTTCAATTTCTTCCAATGGACCTCGGATCCGTGGCAGCATTACGCTAACGAGGGCCCCAATGTCATCTGTAACTTGCATCTCAGTCTGAGTCTGTGGAAGCCCCAGCGCTACCGGATCATCCATTCGCATTCGCCTCATGTACCGCTTCTACGGGCACTACCTAACTCTACGCTCTCTTGTGGATGGATGGGTAACTGCTACCACTCTCCTCCCAAGAGAATTCCGCGTTCTCAGTGTCATGATACCATGCTCGGTTCCCCAAGCACTGCGCCAACTATGGCACTGTAGCCGCGGAGGAAATCAGCCGCGGGCAGAGCACGTTTGCCGGCAATCTGCACTTCTTCCAAGACAACGAGGCCTGAACCGGCAACCACAGCAAGGTCACTCTGATGGCGGACCACTCTGCCGGGCACTTCCCCAGCACTAGAATGCGTGGGCCGTGCGCGGATGATCTTTAGTTGTCGGCCATCCCAAAACGTCACTGCACCCGGCCACGGTTGCATGGCCCGCACGTGGCGACAAATGGCCTCTGCATCTTGCTCCCACCGCACGATGCCGTCTTCCTTCTTCAGTTGCGGAGCATACGTTGCTTTGGAGTTATCTTGGGCCTGCGGCTCGACACGTCTGGCGACCCAATCACCCAATGCAGGAATCAGGAGGTCGGCGCCGAGCTGAGACAGCGCTGTCGTCAACGTTGCCGTCGTCTCCTCTCCTGTAAGCGGCAGTGACCGTTGCAGGAGAATCGGGCCGGTGTCAAGTCCCTCGTCCATTTGCATTATGGTGACGCCCGTTATTGCATCTCCGGCGAGAACAGCGGCCGTCACCGGGGCAGCTCCGCGATGCCTCGGTAGCAGTGAGGCGTGCACATTAAGGCACCCGAGCGGTGGCAGGTCGAGGACACTTCGCGGCAGGATCTTGCCGTAGGCCGCAACCACGATCACGTCAGCAGCAGCAGCCGCGAGTTCTGCTGCCACAGCGCGCCTGCGCAGCGATTGCGGCTGGGTGACTGCCAAGTCAAGCTCAAGAGCCGCATATTTTACCGGCGACATCTGCTTTTTCCGGCCCCGTCCGGCAGGACGGTCCTGCTGGGTCACTACGAGGGCAACGTCGTGTTGCTTGGCAAGAGCGTGCAGACTGGGTACGGCAAAGGCGGCGGTACCGCAGAAGATTACACGCATTCAGCTTTCCTAGAACTCTTCCGCTGGATCGTCCAGCTCAGATTCGGGTTCAACGCGGTGGAGTTGCTCTGGGTCTTCCAAATGGTCCAGAAAGAGCGAACCGTTTAGGTGATCGATCTCATGTTGAAATACGCGCGCAAGTAGGTCGGTGGCACGGATACGTATCTCTTTCCCTTCCAGCGAGCGTCCCTTGACAACGACGCTTTGGTACCGGTTCACAAGACCATAATAGGAGGAATGAGAGAGGCACCCCTCTTCGTCGAGCATAACTTCCTCTGATGTCTTGACGATCTCCGGGTTAACCACTGCCATTCGCACTTCATCGGCGTCAACGACGATCACGCGAAGCGAAACGCCGATCTGCGGTGCAGCCAAACCGACGCCGGAGGCAGCGTCCATCGTGGCGAACATGAGTTCGGTTAATTTGCGCAGCCCTCGCGCTCCCACGGGGACACATTTCGCCTTCTGGCGCAAAATCTCACTGCCTAGTTGCAGGATGTCTTGTACGGCCACGGAAGTTCTTCCAGCCTTGAATGTGAATGTCTACAGCACGCTCACCGGGTCAACGTCTATAGTCCATCCTGGCGGTACGTGAACTAAGAGATCGTGGATGCCCTGTCCGCGCACCATCACGTGCCAGCGGTAGAGCCCGCGCACGCGTTCAGGGAATGCAGGTGCGGGACCCAGAAGCTCAACCGCTAGCCGGTCACTTGTGATGGACTTCTGTAGACATTGTACCAAAGCGACTGCCGATTCTGCGGCGCGCTCAAGATTGCGGTCTTGATATTGCAGAACTGCCATTTCCAGGCTTGGGGGGAACGCACCTGTGCGCTCTTCAATGCTCTTGCGGTAAAACCACAAGTAGCGACCAATCTCTAGGGCGCGCAGAGGAAGACTCTCCGGTGTGTACGTCTGAATGAGCAGCTCAGCCTGAGCTGCTACGGCCAAAAACCCGATGCGCCGTAGCAGTTGGTACGTCCGTTCGGATGCGCGAAAGTCAGGCAGGTGGAGCGCCGTGTCAGCGGACACCACCGCATAAAGGCCCACGGGCAATGGCTCGAAGAGCACGGCCGCGGTACCGACAAGAATGTCCAGTTTGCCTTCACGCAGCGCAGCGAAAGGGCGTTGATCTTCCCTGGCATTGATCACGTCGCGGTCCCAACGCGCGATTCGGGCGGCAGGGAATACACGCTGCACTTCGAGTTCAACAGTCTGCGATCCGACGCCTCGGAAGCGCAGTTGCGTTTCGCATAGCGGACAGTGAGTCGGTATGGGCGATTCTCCGCCACAACGATGGCAGCGCATGACGCCACTCGCCCGGTGCTGTACAAGCGGCACGCTGCAACTCTGGCACTCGATGACATGTCCGCACTTGGGGCAGAGCGCATGGGTCGCGGCGCCGCGCCTATTCTGCAAGAGTACTACTGGTCGGTTTTCTTCAAGCGAACGCGCAATGGCATCCCGCAACTCGCGGCTGATTAGCTGCCGGGGCCCCACGTGCCGGGCGGTGCGCATGTCTATGATTCTGGCGGTGGGAGTAACGTTAGCAGCGCGAGTGAACAGCGCACGACCGCTCTCCACTTCTGCGTAGGTGGTCACACGCGGCGTATGCGAGAACAGCAGCATTGGCGCACCGAGAGTCTCGGCAAGCCAACCGGCGACGGTGACTGCATGGAAGCGCGGACTCTCCTGGTTCTTGTAAGAGTCTTCATGCTCGCTGTCGACCAGTATCAGGCCGAGTCTTCGGAAGGGAAGGAAGAGCGCAGAGCGAGTCCCGACTACCACCACCGGTTCGCCACGCTGCACACGCTCCCACGCTGTCCGACGGCGGGCAGCGCCTAACGTACCGTGCCATGAGAGGACTCGATCAGGCAAGAAAGGATCAAGGTTCTGTGCAATTCGCTGCATTGCATAACTATTGGGGGCTAGAAGCAGCACTTGGGACCCGAAACCTAGCGCCCGCGCGGCGGCGTGTATATAGAGTGACCAAGGCGTCGAGTCAACGCCTGACGCCAAGCTGTCCATCACGACCATGGAGCGAGCGTTGTCTGCCGGGGGGATACTAGACATAAACTCACAAATCGCTTCCCAGGCACGATTCTGCTCAGGGGAGTCCAAACTTGGCAGACCGTGCGTTTGAGCTTCCCTAGCCTGGACTTGATACACTTCCCTAAAGCGCACTAATCCTTTTTCTTCCAACGTCCGTAGTGAGGCAACACCCGTGCCGGTCTCCTCCAGGAGGGCTCGAACCAAGACACCTTTTCCATACGATTCCAATGCGCGCAGCAGTTTTTTCTGTGAACGCGACCGCCGCAATAGTGGCTCAGCTTCCTTGGTAGAAGACAGGCTTTCAACCCACTGGTCGCGTAAGGACGGCGGTTTGATGGATTGCAAGGCCACGCGCAGATGAATAGCGCCCAGCTTTTCTAATCGGCGCTGCATGCGCGTAGAGACGGTCGTCCCTGCCAAATGCATCAGCCGCTCGTGCTCAACTTCACCTTCGTTCTGCAGTGTCTCGAGGAAGAGGCGCTCGTTTCGTGTAGTTGCTACGTCCTCTGGCAGTACGACGAGTGGGTCCAGTTTCGACCAACGCTTCACGCGCCCACGTAGCCCCGGTGGGAGCATGGGCGCAATGACCTTCATGGGGGAAGCCAGGTAGTATCGAGCAATCCTGCGTGCCAGCGCGATCTGTGCCGGCGTGAGGAGTGCACTATCAGCGACGACATCCATGATCTCGCGGACGTCTTCAACAGGCGACGCCTCGGCGCCGGATACGACTAAGCCTTCAATAATACGTTCGCCAAATCCAATTAACACCATGACGCCCGGGGCAATTCGATCTCGGAGATGGTCCGGAATGGCGTAGTGGTACGTCTTATCGGCAGGGACGTTGAGGACATCCACAGCGATCTCGGCATACGGGGTGACAAGGGGGCTGGGATTCACCCGCGCGGGGATACTCGACACTTTTCCGCCGTAATAATTGCGCTCACTTGGTCTACGGCCTGATCAATCTTGCCGGTGTGGTTAACTACGAAGTAGTCGAACTGGGGAATTGATGCAAGTTCATTGCGCAGCAAAGCGTCGCGCGTTGCTCGTTCAGTGTGGGATTCGACGCCTCTTTGGTCTCTGCGCTCTTGAAGGGTCTGCAAGGATAGTCCCGGCACTCCAATGAAAATGTGGATGCTATCGGGCATACGCTGGCGCACGGAAGCTGCCCCTTGCACGTCCACGCGCAAGACAACGTCCTGGCCGCGATCCAGCGCAGGCGTGACCTCATGGAGCGGTGTGCCGTAGCAGTGTCCGTAGACTGTTGCGGTCTCCAGGAACTTCCCTTGGGTCTCCCATTGCGAGAACTCATCAGGCGAAAGGAAATAGTGGTGTGCTCCGTGCACCTCCATCGGTCGTGGGTCACGGGTGACGGCAGTGATGGCGCGATGGAATGCTACTCCCCTGTCTGCAAGGCCGTCGATAATCGAGTCTTTTCCCGCCCCCGAGGGGCCGGAAAGCACAAACAGATGCGGTCCTGAGCCTTCCGTGAAAGATGAAACCGCATCAGGTCTTGGCTGCTCTATCGCATCCACCGTGGCAAACTCCAGCTTGCTGTAATACCGCTTTGGTGAACAGACTACGTTACACGTTTGCTGTCGGTCAATTGGGTCTGGCTGCAGCCTAGTCACGTGGAGCTACCAACCGCGAAATTATCCACGTGGGGATCGGGACGATTTACGCCTGCTCCCATGGCGACAAATTCTGCGCGGTGAATTCAAAGTGAAACAGTACGTAGCTCTTGTACCGGCGGGTTGCGATCATTCCGGCATCTTGCGCCGAGCGCACGGCACAATCGGGCTCGTCGATATGCGCGCAGTCGCGAAATCGGCATTGGCCCATCAGCGCTCTCACTTCAGGGAAGAGATGAGGAAGGTCCTCAGGCTCAATGCTCCACGACGACAATTTGCGCAGCCCCGGCGTATCCAAGACGTGCGACTCATCGTCGAGCGCAATCGTCTCTGTGCGCGTGGTGATGTGACGACCCTCACCCTTCGCGCCAACTGCTCCCGTGGGCAATTCGGCGCTTGCGGCAAGACAATTGATGAGAGACGACTTGCCAACGCCGGAGACTCCGGTAAAGACTGTTTGCATGCCTTGCAATTGCTCACGTAACGGATCCATTCCGCTCCCGGTCGCGGCACTTGTGTGAAGGACCTGGTAGCCGATACGCTCGTAGCCGGATAGTTCTTCAGCTACCTCAGTTGAGATGCCTCGGTCGATCTTGTTAAGCACTAAGCATGCGGGGAGGGTATGGTACTCGGCGATTACAAGGTAGCGGTCCAGGAGCACAAAATCGGGAGCGGGTTGAGAAGCTGCGAGCACAATGACGGCCTGATCTACGTTAGCCGCAAGTACATGGGCGCGTTTGCTTTCGGGTGCCTGGCGCAGAAGTCCCCATGTCTCGTCATCATTCCGCAATATTTCTTCAATTACGGCTGTATTAGGACTAAGCTCCCGAATGCGCACTCTGTCGCCAACGCTTACGGGCGAGCGCGTCTGGGTAGGTTGAACGCGTTGTACGCGCGGCGCTCTGCTCTTACTCGTGGAGTAGATAAGCTCTTTGCGCAATTTACCTCGGAGCTTACAACTAAACGTGCCGTTCTCTGTTCTTACCACGTACTCTCCACGCGAAACTCTAAGAACCTTGCCTTCTTGAGTTCGTTTGCGAGGCAAGGCGCTCATTGCGTCACGCTGAGCGCGCTTCGTGGCGCACCCATTCCTGCGGTGGTAAGAAAAAAAAGAAACCGACAACTAACCATAGATGTCGGTCTCGGTTTAGCCATGTTTCGCAGTATCCACATGCGGCCTCGTCTCTCGGTAGCGACTGAGCTATGAGGAAGACTGTGCAGCCGGGGTCTCAGTAGGGCTCTCTTCTTCCGGCGTCTCTTCCGCTTTGGCTTCTACGGTGACTTCCTCGATAGTGACCGTGTCCTTAAGAAAGTCGATTGTTTTGCGCATGCGCAAGTTCATTGCGATATTGGTACGAGATTCATCGCTATTCAAGTACTGTTGCATCTGCTGCAATCGCGCCTGCACCTCATCCTTGGAGGGCTGTTTCGCCGTTACGATCATGCCTGCCTGCTGCTGCTCCTGCTGCGCGATCTGCATCCGATAGTTTGCCATGCTCTGCTCAACTTCGCCGTCTATCTCCTCAATGGGGACTGTGATGTCTTCCTTAATTGCTACGGCGTCGAGCGCGATGAAATTACGAACCATTCCTTCTGCCCGCTCTTGCAGACGCTGTTTCCACTCTTCCTCCGAGAGATTGATCATCTGGAGGTAGTATTCCTTGGGGACGCCACGCTGCGAGGCTTCGAAGGCTTCCCGCTGCTCCAAGCGCTGCGCCTGTTCCTGGATGAGCACGTCCGGCAATTCAAACACGGCGCTGGAGACCAGCTCCTGGACAAGCAGGTTTTCTGCTTGCTGACTAGCGTCCTGCTCGGCGCGCTCTTCCAATCTCTTGCGTACGTCCGCATGTAAGTCATCAATAGTCTCAAAATCGCCAGTGGTCTTAGCTAATTCATCGGTGAGTCCTAGGAGACGCTTCTGGCTCGTGCCAAGCACCTTGATCTCAAAGTCAGCCGACCTGCCGCGTACAGCTTCTACGGCGTAGTCATCCGGTAGCAAGAGGATAAAGGAACGCTCCTGCCCGGCGACCATACCGATGGCGGCTTCGTCGAATCCTTCCGGCATGTTGTTTTCACCGATAATCATGTTGGAGCCGGGAGCGTTGTTGATGATCCGCCCTTCGACGCTGATACGCAAGTCCAGTTTAACTCGGTCACCCCTCTCTACCGGTCGTTCCATGTCGTCCCACTGCACGAGCTGTTGCTCAAGGCTCTGCAGTACTACTTCGATGTCTGCATCGGTGACAAGCCGCTTTTCCTTAGTAATCTGGATCGCGCGGTAGTCGCCCGTATCAACTGCGGGCTTCACGGGCACCGTGGCTGCGAATGACACGGGCTGATCCTTCTCGGCCTGCAGCAATTCGAGTTCCGGGTTGCCAACGGGTTGGATTTCCGTCTGGTTGATCGCTTCAGCGTATGCCTCCGGCACAAGGCGATCGAGTGCTTCGCGGAATACCGATTCAACCCCCGCGTGGCGCTCGACCAGAGCCTGCGGCGCGCGACCGCGGCGGAATCCGGGAATGTTAACTTTGTCGCTGACTCGACGCACGGCGCGCTTGTACGCTACTTCCACCTCTTCTATCGGCACATCCACCGTGAGCTTCACCCGGCTCTTCTCGAGTTTTTCCGACGCTACCGTTATCATCATTGCCGTGTATGCTCTCCCTTACCGCAATACCGCTCCGAGTATAGGTATCTACCTCTTTAGTCTTGTCGAATTTCCATTGCATAGCAAAAAAATAGGCGCAGCCTCAGCAGCGCTCTCTTTCACCAACGTCGGCGTTCTGTGAGTCGCCGGGAGCGGAAGACGGGATTCGAACCCGTGACCCTCTCCTTGGCAAGGAGATGCTCTACCTCTGAGCCACTTCCGCATTGCTTGACTCGTCACTATTATAGCGAGTTGACAGGTTCTTGGCAAGATGCGGGGCGGGAGTGCACACACACAGGGTCGTCCAAGATCACAAGCGTCTACAGGAGTGAGATAGATAGCTGACGAATATTCGCAATACGCCAAAATGAGTGTGAATGTCCCTCCCATGGCGCTTCCCCAGGAGCGGCAAGGGGTGGGTTGGCTGTGGCGGCTAAGGAATGTGAACTGCTGTCTAATGCGGGCCATTCTCATGCTTCGGATGTCGGACCATACTTATGGAGTGCATAGAGCACACCAAAGCCCAGGCGCTGATAGAGGGTGTCTGCACCGTCGCCCTTCCCAGTTTGAAGGCAGACTCTGGTAAATCCGCGTGCTGCTGCGTCTGCAACCAATCTGGTGATTAGTGCGGAGGCAACACCCTGGCCGCGCGCGGCTGGAATTGTGGTTACGGCATGTATGCCCGCAAGCTGTCCGGTCTTGTTCATGAGGCCGGTGCCAACAACGTTTCCATCGATTTCAGCCAAGTAGCACGAGAATTCGCCGTCTGCAATACCGCCGGAGATTGTCGATGAGACGATACGTTCAAAATCCTCCGGAAAGTCAGGATGCTTCCAGCTCTTAACCGCGACGCGCACCCAGTCTTGGAGATCTGCCTCTTCCACGATTGCCTTCACATGGACATGGGGCGAAGTTGCTTGAGGGATGTGGGTGAGGTCATGCGCTAGGATGAGGCGGTCGCTGAGTAGAGCATACCCGCTATCGGCAAAGAAGCTTGCGAGATGTTGAGATTCCATGGGACCAAAGAATAGGCGATGGGGCAACGACGACGCACCGTAGTAGCGTTCAACCTGCTCTAGCAGGGCAACACCGTCAGGAAAGTGCCATAGCCTCGTTACGAAGTTGAATAGGTGGGTCGGTAAGAATTGACTGCGATAGAATCTAACGCCGTGGAAGTCTGCCACCTCACACCAGCGCGACATGTAGGACTCTTCGTTGTCGAGTAACTCGGCAAACTCTCCACTTGTGCGAGCATTGGTCATGTTGCAATTTACCCGTTTCTCGCGCGGGCCGGGCTGTCAAAATAACATCTTTGCTTGGCGCCTATCAGGCGTTTCTCCCTTACACTTGCGTAGCGAATGTCATGTGCTACTGACAACCGATACTATGTTTGCATGTTCAGTCGTTCACCGGCCAAACGCTCAGTCTGAGGGTGCGGAGACGCAAGTAGACTAACTGTCGGCGAGTCGGCCTGTGCCATTGAGCACGAGCGTCAAGGCTGTCCTGGTTAGTATGTATATGTGCTTTACTGAAACGATCTCTCCATTGTTGCGGATAACCAATTTTCGTGAGCGTAGAAACTTGGCACTCTTGCTCAGTGGATATCAATTGAGCGCTCCCGGGTAATGCAGTAGGTATATGATATGCTAGTCCAATATACTCAAGGAGGCAGCAAATGACACAGGCTGACAATAGCGATGCCCGTAGAGTAGTCATGCGCGCTTGGCAAGACGCGGAATTCAGAAGCTTATTGCTTCGCGATCCTCGTGGCGCACTGGAGGAACTCAATATCGACGTGCCGAGCCATTTGTCCCTGGCCGTCTATGACAATACGGGCTCCACGCATCACATGGTCATCTGCACGCCGTGTAGCTGTTACCCATCATTCATAGGCACGGCGCCTAACTACTGGAAGGATCCGAACTACAAAACCGCCATAATCAGCGATCCCGCCGCTTGGCTGAAGCAGATGGGCACCGTGCTTGGACCCAATGAAACGCTGCAAGTGGTGGATACCGACGTGAACAGCCGCGCCTTCGTAATTCCCAAGAGGCCCGAGGGCGAGATAACCGAGGAGGCTACGGCGCAAGTAGTCACTGCTACCAGTCTCGTCGGTCACACACGCTAGCAAGAAGCCCGGGTCAATTCTTGCTTCAATTTGACACAATACTGAGAGAGTCAAGAGATGAACTTGTGCATCGTTGGGTACGGCAGTATTGCCGAAGTGCATCGCCGGTCGTTTGCGCGAATTCCAGGCGTGCGCATTGCCGCCGTCGTCGGTCGGCTCTTGGAACCAACGCAGGCTTTTGCCCAAAAGTGCGAAGCTTCGCTTGCTACGGTCGAGCTTCGGGAAGCGCTTGCGCAGGAAGACATTGACGCGGTCGTAATAACATCGCCCAGCGCAAGGCATGCAGCGCAAACAGAGGCTGCGCTTGAGGCCGGCAAACACGTGCTGGTAGAAATTCCTCTCGCCCTCTCCCTACAAGAGTCCGAGATGCTCACTGCGCTTGCCGAGCAGCGAGACCGCACCATGATGGTGGCCCACACGATGCGCTTTTGGCCGACGCTGACGGCCGTACGGCAACGCATTGCCGAAGGCGAGTTGCATGTTCACAGCCTGTACATTCACTATGGGTTCCTGCGTCGGGAGAACGTGAATTGGCAAGGGCGGCGGCGCTCGTGGACGGACAATTTGCTCTGGCATCATGGTTGCCATGCGGTGGATACGTCACTGTGGCTGTTGGGAGAGTCCGCCCAGGACGTTACCGGCTACATGGGCCCGCCGCACCAAGAGCTTGGAATTCCACTAGATCTGGCGGTGTCGCTCCGCACGACGCGCAACCAGATCGTTTCTTGCGCCCTCTCATATAACACTATGCGACCTCTCCTCGAAATCCTGATCATTGGCGAAGAGACCACGTTGACGGTCCGGGATAGGAGACTGGTTGATCCGAATGACCAGATTATAGCTGCCGGAGGCGAGAATGAGGAAGCCAGCGCCGTGTACTTGCAAAACATCGAATTCATCAGCGCGCTTCGCCAAGAGCGGGAACCCATGGTCTCCGGTGACACAGTCTTGCCAACCATGCGCGCGCTTCAGGCCGTGCAGGACATGAATCCGCAGAATCCGCATCAGCAATAGGCGCGCTATCCCGTTGAGCTTCTCAGTGTTGCTCTTGACGAGTTCGTGGTATCGTGCAGCCACAGTTAGATTCCGAGTGCGAAAACCCCTAGCTACCTCGACAACGGCCTCATGAGGAGGGCATTGATGGTACACGCTATACCTCTTGATCTGTCGGCAGTGCGAAATGCCGCGCGCCAAGACGACGTGTCCTCTTGGGATGGTCCCGTAGCGGGCGAACTGGACAACCTGCCGGACGGAGAGCAAGCGTATTGGGGAATTCCATTCGAACTGGGGGCTTCAGATGCAACCAAGAGTTGGATCAGGTTGAGCAAGGATGGAGTTGCCGTACCGGTTGGCCGCAGCGGCATCACGCATTTTGTCATTGCGCACTTCTGCGACGCAGAAACAGGTGTATCAGAGAATCCCGGAATGAGCGGCATGGTCATGCAACCTGGCGAACAGCTTGCTGCCTATACGCTTGGATATGCCGACGGCGACGAACAGTCGCAGCCGGTTCGACGGCGGTTCGAGATCAACTCCACCGTAGCTTGGGGACAAATGGCTTTTGCCGCCCGGCCGCAGAATGCCACGGAGCCGGTGGACATCAACGGGCCGTATCCTCGCGGTTCATGGGGTCATTGGCAGACGGGCATTGCAATGTCGCGGGCAAGAACATCGTCATACTATTGGATCTACGCCTTGCCGAATCCGCGCCCTGAAAAGACTGTGGAATCTTTGCACTTGGCTGCTACCGGCAGCGCAAACGTAGTGGTTGCCGGCATCACCTTGTATACAGGCAAGCACCATCCCCTACGCCACAATCAATTGGAGAGCTTTCGCATAGTGCTGCCGCCGGAGATGGAAGGCACGCCGCCGGAAGACACCCCAGTGACCGTGGACCTTGGTACCTTGGCGCGCAAGTATGCAGTACCGGCGTTCGATCCGGACACCTGGCTCAAGGACGAAGCGCTCGGCTTGGGAGAGGCAGAGAGCAAAGACGATGGGAAGTCCCTCATCGTGGACGTGACCGCCAGCCCTGACGCCACGCTGGAGGTGGCCGGTCGTGCCGTGCCAATGGATTCGCTTTACGAAACGGGTCGAAGCAAGAGCGGCGACGGCAAAGTCCTGGTTGAGGTCCTCACGCCGGAACGTGCATGGGTCCACGTGCGGTTGGAAGATGCGGCTACGGACAAGCCCACCGCTGCACGCGTACATTTCCGATCGCCCGACGGCCGCTATTTGCCACCGTACGGTCATCGCCATGAAGTGAATGATAACTGGTTTGAAGATTACGCCGGCGATCTGAAACTAGGCACGACCCAGTACGCTTACGTTGACGGTACATTCCAGATCGAGCTACCGGTAGGAGATGTATTCGTTGAGGTTTTCAAGGGGTTTGAGTACCAACCGCTACGCCAACGGATCAATATTGCGCCCGGCCAACGCGAACTCACCCTCAAGCTGGCGCGTCCGCTCAATTGGCGCGCAAACGGCTGGGTTACCGCCGACACGCACGTGCACTTCATTTCACCACAGACGGCATGGCTTGAAGGCCAAGCGGAGGGCGTGAATCTGATAAACCTCCTCGCTTCCCAATGGGGCGATCTCTATACGAACGTCGGGGATATCACCGGCGACGTTTCCGGGGTCAGCAGGGACGATACAGTGGTGTATGTGGGTACGGAGAATCGCCAGCATCTGCTGGGGCACATCAGCCTGCTGGGAGTGAAGGGTGAACCGGTGTACCCCATGACTACATCCGGGCCCGGTGAAAGCTACCTGGGAGACCCGGTGCTCAGCAGCATGAGCGAGTGGGCGGACCGCGCGCGCGAGCGCGACGGCCTCGTGGTCATTCCGCATTTCCCAAACCCCTATACCGAAGCGGTG
The DNA here is from genome assembly GCA_965219505.1 of Chloroflexota bacterium. GTDB lineage: Bacteria > Chloroflexota > UBA11872 > VXOZ01 > VXOZ01 > VXOZ01. Next base: position 1,506,196 of record OZ244775.1, read on the forward strand.
GCGGAGATCGTACTCGGCAAGGTAGATGCGGTAGAGATGAAGTACTTCACAGCCAACATGGAACAATTCGGGATACACGAGTGGTACCGGTTTCTCAACAACGGTTACCGTGTTGCTGCCGTAGGCGGCACGGACAAAATGAGCGCAGGGATTCCGGTCGGCGGCGTGCGCACGTACGCCCTGCTGCAGGATGACTTTTCCTTTGACACCTGGGCACAGGCCGTCCGCCAAGGACGAACTTTTACCACGAGCGGGCCGCTGATAGATGTGCGGGTTGAAGGGAAACACCCCGGCGACGAGCTGACGTTGCCAAAGGGCGGCGGCACGCTCACGGTCGAGGCTTGGGTGGAATCGGTGCTGCCGTTCCACGAGCTACAAATCGTATGTAACGGCACCGTGGTTGCAACGGAAACAGTGCCGAGTGGTGGCAAGACCTGTCGGCTTAGCCGGGAAGTGAAGCTCAATGGAAGCGGTTGGATAGCGGCGCGCTGCGTGAGCTCGCTGGAAGTGCAGCACTATTGGGTCGTAAACGTGGCGGCGCACACCTCTCCAGTGTATGTCGTGGCCGATAACCAAGAGCTCTTCAATCCCAGCGACGCTACCTATATGATGACTATTCTGGATGGCGGCCTGACGTGGCTGGACACTCTCGCGACGCGTGGAGATGCGGAGCGACACGCCGGAGTGCGCCAGGTTTTCCAACATGCCAAAGCGCATCTTCAAGGACGCTTGCACGACCACAGCCACGGGCATGAAGGCTAACGACTTCGCGTTGGCGGGAAGTGACGCTGGGTTTGCGTTCTTAGAGCATACGGCCGACGCAGGCGTGAAGGCATGGGGGCCTGATCCCAGCGCTGCAATCGCGGCGGCGACCTGCGGCATGTATGCCATCATGCTTGGCATAGACCCAGCCTGCGCGACCGGGCCGGCGATAGAGCACGAGGTTGCGGTCAGTGGCGAAACCTGGCCGGATCTGGTCGTGAACTGGCTGGCCGAGCTACTCTTCCTCTTTAGCGTGGATGGCGTAGTTGCGCAGACCTGTGCATTCTCTACGTGCGCAGTGCCGCGCTGTTCCGCAAGCGTCGCTGGCGTATTGCTTGAAGACTCCGAGGAGAGCGCGGGAATCGAGATCAAGGCGGTGACGTACCATCAACTCGACGTTGCGATACTGCCAAACCGCACGACGATACAAGTTTACTTTGATATCTAAGTAGGTGAAATAGCATGGGGAAGACTGCGCCGCACAATTGGCGATCGGTCCTGCGGCAGCAGGATGCCGTCCGCTGGGAGCTACCGGTCAGCTACATGCCCGGCATGCGAGTTCCCGGACTTATCTTTGCTGATGAGGCCATGATCGACTCCATGGCCGGTGACATGGCGATCCAGCAGGTGGCCCATATGGCCGCGCTGCCCGGTATCGTCGGGAATGCGCTTGCCATGCCTGACATTCACTGGGGATATGGCTTCCCCATCGGCGGTGTGGCGGCGATGCGACTCAAGGATGGTGTCGTCTCGCCGGGCGGCGTGGGATTTGACATAAACTGCGGCGTGCGCCTGCTGCGCACGAATTTGCACGAGCGCGCCGTGAGGAGTCAATTGCCTGAAATCGTAAATCAGTTGTTCCGCGATGTGCCGACCGGATTGGGACGAGGGAAGAGAAAACGTGCCGTTTCCATAGACGTCGAAGGGGCTCTGGCCAGGGGCGCAGCGTGGGCAGTGGACAATGGACACGGCAGCAGTGAAGACCTGGAGGCAATCGAATCCGGGGGATGCCTGCCTGGCGCTGATACCTCCAAAGTTAGCGATAGAGCGCGCCAACGGGGAGCGCCGCAGCTTGGTTCGCTGGGGTCAGGCAATCACTTTCTTGAAGTGCAAGTAGTGGAGACCATTGCGGATGAAAAGGCCGCGCATGCCTTCGGCATTGCCGAACCCGGTCAGGTCATGCTCTCGATCCATACCGGTTCTCGCGGGCTAGGTCACCAGGTGTGCCAGGAATACCTCGGCACGATGCAGCGTGCGATGGAGAAATACCGCATTTCCCTTCCCGACAGACAGTTAGCCTGTGCTCCCATTCAATCCGAAGAGGGCCAGGCGTATCTCGGAGCGATGGCAGCAGCCGCGAACTTTGCCTTTGCCAACCGCCAGGCAATTACCGAGCGCACGCGCCGCGCATTCCAGCACGTCCTTGGGCGATCGGAACCTGCAATTGACATTGGTGTGGTCTACGACGTTGCCCACAATATCGCCAAAATGGAACGCCATCGCGTCAACGGGGAGGAAATGACTCTTTGCGTACACCGTAAGGGCGCAACACGCGCCCTGCCCGCTGGAGATCCCGAAGTGCCCGACAAGTACCGCGCTGTCGGTCAACCGGTCCTCATTCCCGGCGATATGGGCCGATACTCGTACATTCTCGTAGGACAAGAGCGGGCGCGACGAGAGACCTTTGCCTCCACGTGCCATGGCGCGGGCCGGCTGCTGAGCCGAGGGGCGGCAAAGAAGAAGCTTGCCGGGGTAGACCTCGTGCGACTATTGGCCCAGAAAGGAATTGTCGTTCGGGCGCAGAGCAAGGCCGGACTGGCGGAAGAGGCGAGCGAGGCATATAAGGACGTGCGCGAGGTAGTGGACGTTGTGGAGCAATCCGGCATTGCCCGCGTGGTGGCGCGTGTGAGGCCCATTGGCGTGATCAAAGGCTAACGCGATGCTACAAGGCAAACTACCGGCAGGGCTCTTGGCGGAATTACTCACAGCCATACCAATCGATGACCCGGATGTCATTGTGGGACCCCGCTTTGGCGAAGATGCCGCCGTGCTGGATATTGGCGATCGATATCTCATTGCAAAGAGCGATCCAATTACGTTCACGGCACATCGCATTGGCTGGTATGCGTTACAGATAAATGCAAATGACGTGGCAACGATGGGAGCGCAGCCCCGCTGGTTCTTGGGAACGCTGTTGCTCCCACCCACGTGCAGCGAAGAGACAGTAAAAGACATCTTCACCGACATCACAGAAGCGTGCCGGTCGTTGGGTGTCACGTTGGTTGGCGGGCATACGGAGGTAACCGACGGAGTAGAACGGCCGATCCTCGCCGGTACGCTCTTGGGCGAGGTCGCAAAAGACCGGCTTGTCATGAATGCGAACGCGCGGCCCGGAGACGTGATCCTTCTCACCGAAGGCATTGCGATTGAAGGCACTGCGATCCTCGCGCAAGACGCAACTAAAAAGCTCGCGGGCCAAGGGGTAGCGCCGGCCGCCATAGCCCGTGCACAATGTTATCTCGACGACCCCGGAATCAGTGTGGTGCCTGCCGCAGAGGCGTTGTGCCGCGTTGTGCATCCGCGCGCAATGCACGATCCCACGGAAGGTGGGCTGGCAACGGCCCTGGTTGAACTGGCGGCGGGGGCGTCATGCGGGTTAGCCATCGACCTTGATACGGTGCCGATCTTACCGGAGACTGCCGAAGTGTGCATGGCTTTGGCGCTAGACCCACTCGGTTTGCTCGCGTCAGGGGCCTTGCTCTCGGTCCTTGCGCCGAATGACGTCGTCACGGCACTGGTAGCGCTGCGGGACAAAGGCATAGAAGCCACCGCCATTGGCCGCATGACCGAACAGGCGCAGGGAATGCGGATGCAGGTGGAAGGGGCTTGGCACGAAATTCCTGTGTTCCCGCGCGATGAATTGGCGCGCTTCTTTGAAGAAGACAGCGGGATCGGTACATAGCATCCCTATTTGCCTCGACAGCAGAGTCATCCGAATGCGGCACGTATGCCGGGTTTTCGTACGTGCGTTGCTTGGGCAGGGACTCTATACTTGAAAGAGAATGCAGCTTGCTAGTCGCGAAGCCATACGTTGCCGAATGGCGTGTTATGGTTCACTCCATTGGCGGGGGCAAGCCAAGGTGATTGAGAATAGACATTTAGCGATAGAAGTAAAGTTTAGCAAGGGAGTGAACGGATGCCTAAGGTAATTGACCTGCGCAGCGATACAGTAAGCATGCCGACCGCAGAAATGCGCGAGGCGATGAGGAGTGCGGAAGTCGGTGATGATTGCTATCGAGAAGACCCTTCCGTCAATCGACTGGAAGCCATGGCCGCGGAAGTCACGGGCAAAGAATCCGCCCTTATGGTCACCAGCGGCACGCAGGGCAACCTCGTCTGCCTCCTGACCCACTGTCGTAATGGCGACGAGTTCGTCGTAGCAGACGAGGCCCATATTGTTACCACTGAGGCCGGCGACTTTTCCGCGGTAGCGGGCACGTCACCTCGCATCGCGCCATCTGACCGGGGCATCCTTACTGCCGAGAGTATTCGAAGCGTGCTCCGCCGACCCTATGACGCCTTTTCTCCCACGCGTCTGATCTGTCTGGAGAACACCAACAATCGAGGCGGCGGGGCGGTGTACCCGCTGTCCACCCTGGCAGGCTTGCGGGATTTGGCCGACGAGCTGGATGTAGCCATTCACATGGACGGTGCGCGCGTCTTCAATGCGGCCGCTGCCCTCGCAGTGCCTGTCTCTGAAATCGTACAGTATGTCGATTCCGTAACATTCTGTCTCTCCAAGGCATTGAGCGCGCCGGTAGGATCCATAGTCTGCGGCGACAGTGCATTCATTGAAACAGCACGGCGTTTTCGACGTATGCTGGGCGGTGGCCTGCGGCAGTCCGGCGTGCTGGCAGCGGCGGGGATCGTGGCTCTGCAGACCATTCCGCAGAAGCTCCCCCAAGATCATGCCAACGCACGGCGGCTTGGCGAAGGCTTGGGCGCTATTCCCGGTATTTCCGCCGATCACGTAGAGACCAACATGGTCTACATCGACCTTGATGCATCTGCGGGCACGGCACCGCAACTTGCGAGTGAATTGGCGGCGAGAGGCGTAAAGTGCGGCGCGGTTTCAGACAATCGCATTCGCCTCGTGACCTACCACCAGATCACTGCGGAAGACATCGAAACGACAATTGAGGCAGCGCAGGATTCGGTTAGAGCAATGACGAGTGTGCCGGCTGGCGCACAAGCGTGATTTCGTCTCGCTCACAGACTAGAGTCTTGGTTCAGGGGACGCCAGCTAAGCGCCGTTGGTAGACGAACGGCGTGATGGGCCTAGAGATTCGAGCAAAGGGCGTTTATTACTCGTCGTCCGGCCGTATCTGCAACCGCTGACGGACTTCATCCGGTGACAGTGTGCTCTCGAGGAAAGAGACTTGCGTGCCCTCCGGCATGGGACCTTGTTCAATGAGCGCGCGGGCGCTCTCCAAGTCTCCGCCTGTGATCGTGACCACTAGGTTTGGCGACGCTGCTGGCGCTGCTTCTATCACTGGCGATTCCTCTTGTTCTGCTCCATTCTTGAGTCTCTGTCCCACCAAGGGCTTATGCTCCTGGCGCAGGAATTGTACGTGGTACAAGAGGTATGCAACGGCAATGAGCGCCATGCTGGCGTGGATGTTCAAGGCATCTATGAAGTCGTTGCCGGAGCCAATGCCAAGTACAGACCGCAACGCTTGGTAGAGTAGTGTTCCAATTGCAATGACAACCGCGACTACACTTGCCGATGACACCAAGTAGAGATAGATACGACGCACGAGGGTCGAGCGCTCTTCGCCGCTGCTGTCTAATTCTACTTGGCTCTGTATCTGGCGCCAGTACCACACCCAGGCGCTGAGGCCCACGAGCAGCAACGTAAGGTAGAGACTCAACTGTTCCTGCAGAAAGTTCTCGGACAGGTCTAAGGTGTCTGCCCGGCCTGTCAGGATACCAATCACCAGACGCAGCAATCCGAACGCACCGGCTGCTAGCAGGGCAATGCCAATTGCGGTAAGTATGTACGAATATATGCGGCGGATCGTCGCTTGCCGCGGTAACTCGGACACCAGGGCCGCGTCTTGGCGCAGATGATAGCGATGATAGAACCACCCTGTGGCGGCCACCAGCGCGACAGGCACTACCCAAGTCAAGTCATCGATGACTTCTCGTCGGTCATCAACCGCGCCCAATACGCTTAGCAGCACCAAATAGAGCACTCGGCCGATTGCCAAGAGCGCGCCCGCAGCGCCTGAGCCCACCATCACATAAAGATAGACCTTGCGCAATACCGATCGTAACTCTGGGCTCTGTGCGTCTGCGATTTGGCGCTGGATGGTGGACCAGTGATATGTCCAGCCGATGCTGCCGACGATGATCCAGGCGATGTTTTTCGCGGTCGGCAGCTCCCACCAGTTGGCGCCGACGGTTTCAGCGCCAACCAACTGCTCCAGCATCGCTGCAATTACGGGGATTACAGAGGTGACCAGCATACCTAAACTGCCGAATGACAACGCATACCAATACCAACGCGCAATTGTTGCTGCCGCTGGCGTTTGAATCTGCGCTGGCGGCCGCTGTCGAATGTGGTAGGCCCAAAACAACCCGTAGATGATGAATTCAGCAAGACTATCCAACACTGCGAAGAATCCCAGGGATCCCCCGGCAAGACGGGCAAGCGGAACAAAGAGGATATCGCCTGCGGCCCCCGCGGTTTGAATGACAGTAACCCCTAAGACCCCAAGAAAGTAGAGAGAACGGAGGGCGTTCCCTCTTTCCGCGTTGTTACGCGCGAGACGTTGCGCCCAAATCCAATGCCCGACCCAAAGTGGGGTGCCGACTGCCACGAGCGCGACGCCTATGCTGAATCGCTCCCGCCACAACTCGCTGCCGAATCCAAAGTCGGGTTCCTGAGGGATTAACTGGAAGACAAGACGCAGCAACTCGCTGCTTCCCAGCATGAAGAGGAGCAGGCCGATGAAGGCGGCGGCGAGAATGTAGAGACGCCGTACAGTGAGCATTGCGTGCTCCTTGTTTCGGGAGAGAATTCTAGAACTGACTAACCACGGGTCTCAGCGTCACCTAATCATGTATGGATCAAACGGCCTGACGATCAGCCACGCGCCGTCAAACTGGCGCAGCCGCACTTCAAAGCCATAGGAGTACTGATTGTCATCAAATATGCCGAATAACCCGCTTGGCGACGGTGCTGAATGGAAACGAGTAATCTCGACGCTGACCGTTGCCAACCCATCCTCAATGTTTGCTTCATCTACGGCAACACGCAGCCCGGCACTCCTCTCTCGGGAGCGCGGACTGATCAGCGAATAGCCGTCTTCTTTCTCTCGTTTCTCAATGTCGGCGAGGACTTCCGCTGAAAGATACGACTTCCCACGCTCTTCGTTGCCCTTTGTCACCGCAACAATGAAGTTATGCACGACATCCTGAGGATTACTATCGGGGCTGTATTCAAGCTCTCTCCCGGCCGGAGAACGCCAGACAAGGACAATAGCGACCAGGACGATTAAGGATATCGCCACAAGGATCATCGCAAGAAACCGATCAATTCCTTGAAACATCGCTTCTACCTGCAATTCTCATTGGCGTGCTAAGACGGCGCTTATATGCTTAGTATACCAAGGCGCCAAGGATTTGACTGTATGCGAATCCAAAGTACCGTGCCGCAAGCCAGGTGATTGCGTTGGGGTTGGCATTACGTCAGAGAGTGCGAGATGATACTGACAGCATTCATAGTCCGGCAGGTCGAAAACGCTCCACCAGACCCGAAGACACCGTGCAACACGTCCCACTAGGAGGTACTAAGATGAGATTACTCTCCGCGCAAACGATTGGTGGTTTGTCTCTCATTGTTGGCCCTGTGTTGGCGCTCGTCTTCTTTCTCTTCCAGCCGGGCGGCGTGCTCTTCAACAATGCCTTGATGGATAACGCCGCAGCTACCATTGTCTCTCTGGAACGGTACCATGCTCTGGCAAACCTCACGGGTATCGGCATTGCGTTGGGGCTTATTCTCGCCCTCTACGGCCAATTCGCACTACTGCGCAGCCTGCAGAACGACAGGCGCGACGAAGCCCTATCTCAGTTGGGCTTGCTGTTCTTGGCAGTCGGCGCATTCGGTTGGGTTGTGATGCAAGGGCTAAACTTGGAAATGGCCGACACGTACGCGGAGAATGCTGCGTCGTTCCAGTCTGCTGCAGCGGTTTTCAGGGTTGAATTCGGGATAAGCTTGATCGCAGGTCTGGCGGTCGCATTTGGCTTCTTGCTCTTTAGCCTGGGCCTAGCGACCCGGCAGGGATTCAACCGCATTGCCGCCGGGATCATTGCCGTTGTCTCAGTTATCGCGCTAGTAAGTCAGATTATTGGCATCAGCGATACGTCACAAATGAACACCATGATCCAGATAACCCGGCTTTGCTATCTCTTTTGGGCAATCTGGAGCATATCGCTGGGAGTGGGACTACTTAAATTGAGCCAGTCCAAGCCGTCTGAGGAACCTGGCAACCAGCCGTAAGCTCCGATGCAAATTCCTCTGTTTCTCTTCTCAGCCTATTGAAGACGAACACAATTGGGACCGCACATACCCAAGTAATGCTCTATCAAGAGAAGTGCATTTCCTCCAAGTGCGACCGACGAATCTTCGTGCATATAGGGGTACGGCCGGCACAATCCAACAGTGCACAAGAGTCGCAATGCAACCACAGTCTCCGGTAGGTCTTACGTTTGCATTCTGTCTAACACTTTAGATTCGTACGCCGAACGCCGAGGCCGTATAATTTTACCAAGGACCGGCTGGGATGACCCGGCAGCATCGGTAGAGGAGGTACTTGTGCGCACAATATTGCTCCGAAGTCTGGCAGTGCTGGTTGCTGTACTGATAGCGAGCCGCTTTGCGCTTTTGGAATTCACAAACAGCGGCGATTGGCTCACGCTCATCGTTTTCGCTGTCGGTGTGGCGCTAATCAATGCGATTATTGGGCCGGTGCTCAAGTTCATTTCGTTTCCGGTGACAATACTGACCCTAGGAATTTGGATACTTGTCTTAAACGGCCTGCTGTTCTGGTTGGGCACGGCCCTCTTGCCAGGAGTTGAATTGGCCGAATCGGGCCGACCGACCTTACTCTCGGCCATGCTTGTCGCACTCGTAATTAGTGTGGTCAGCTTTGCCGTCAATCGGGTGGTGAAGGGGGACGAGGAGAAGGAATGAGGTTGGATGTACACGCCTCAAGAAAGCAAAGGACTCAGGCGAAATGCGAATCTTGATAACTGGTGCGGCGGGATTCATTGGAAGCAACTATGTGCGCTATGTGTTGTCGGAGCATCCGGAAGCCCATGTGGTGGCGCTGGACAAGCTGACGTACGCGGGCAACCTGGAGAATCTCGCCGCTTGTGAGGGCAATCCTCGGTTTCGGTTCGTTCATGCTGACATCTGTGATGCCGGTGCCGTTGATGAAGCATTAACGGGCTGCGACGCGCTCGTCAACTTTGCCGCGGAGAGTCACGTGGACCGCTCGGTTATGGACCCGGCGGCGTTCGTACGGACGAATGTGGAGGGAATCCGCGTACTCTTGGAAGCGGCCCGCGCGCACGGCGTGCAGCGCATAATCCACGTGAGCACCGACGAGGTCTACGGACATGTGCCAGTGGGCTCCGCAAGCGAAGAGGCGCGCCTTGCGCCCCGCAACCCTTATGCGGCCAGCAAGGCAGGAGGTGAGATGCTGGCCCTTTCATACTACGCCAGCTTTGATGTACCTGTGATGGTCACCCGGGGCGCCAATACCATTGGTCCCCGCCAATATCCGGAGAAAGTAGTACCCGTTTTCGTGACCAATGCCATCGACGATAGGCCGTTGCCCATCTACGGTGAAGGTAAAGCAGTGCGCAACTATATGTACGTTACAGACCACTGCACTGGTATCGATCTCGTGTTGCACAAGGGGGAACCTGGCACGGTGTACAATGTTGGTGTGGAGTTAGAGGTCAATACAGTAACGTTGGCAACGAGCATCCTGGACATTCTTGACAAGCCGCGATCACTGATGCGGTTGATTGAAGATCGTCCCGGCCATGACTTCCGCTACAGTCTGGACTCATCGCGCCTTGAGGCGCTCGGCTGGCAGCCGCAGTACGCGTTCCCGCAAGCGCTGGCGGAGACGGTGAACTGGTATGTCGACAATGAGGACTGGTGGCGACCCATCAAGTCCGGCAGCTATGGCGAATACTATGAGCGTAACTATGCCGAACGTCTCGCACGCTCGCGTCCCCTGGTCGCAGGGTAGGCTCCACTCGGCACACTAATTGTGGCATTCAAGTCTGAGGCTTAACTTCTGCGCTGCCTGTTACCAGGTCATTGCCATCTTCATCGCGGCAGCCGACCGTGATCTGAAGGCTGCCCGACTCGCTGTCTACCTTCTTGATAGTTCCCCAGGCAGTCACGGTGCTATCCACGTAGGCCGGTTTGCGGAATCTGACCTTTAGCTGACCAGACGTGATCCAAGCTTTGCCAAACGTGGTTGTAAGCATCTCCATGACGTAAGCGAGCAGCAGCATCCCGTGAGCGATCGGACGTTCGAACGGTGTGGTGGCGGCAAATGCCGGATCAGTATGTATAGGATTATGATCACCGCTCGCCGCCGCATAGCTCCGTAGCGATTCCAGCGTTACAAATCGTGAGCGGGTAGGCAATTCAGCGCCAGGTACCCATCGCTCGCGTGTGCTCATTTCGCTTCCTCACTCCCAGGCATCATCAGCATTGAGCGGCCTGAAAATACCGGCCGGTCTTGGTGAAGGGCCGTTATCTCAACGACAATCACGTCCATGCCGGCGCGTGACGTGGCCTGGACGACTTCTGCGGTCGCGTCAAGCGTACTGTCTATTGGGGCAATGTCTTTGAACGAGAATTCCTGGGTGGCGTGTACCGAACCGGGCGGAAGTCCAATAGCCTCTATAAGCCCTGCCAGGACCCACGCGGCAACTGCAAGCGGCGGCACAACACTACTGTCTGTGTGGTACAGAGCACTCTCACTGTCGACCGCAGCAAGATATTGCTGCACCCGCTCAGGGGCAAGGTGCACACGTTGCGCCGGAAAACTATGACCAACCAAGAACCGAGGCATTAGCGTCTGCTACTCAAGCGTTTCGCTCACTCTTGCGGTGTTCTCTCGCAATTGTTGAATTCGCGGCCACAAGTCGTGGCTTCCTGCGCAGGAAGCCATTGTAATTCGTTCAAAGGAGACCCTTGCGTAACTCTGACAGAAACAAGGAACTGGACTTAGACGGTGGAGATTTCCCCTCACCCCAGCCCTCTCCCCAAGGAGAGGGAGTAATTTTGCCTGTCGACCTTGGTTCTGCAAGGGTCTCGACCTGGAAACGAGGCGATTTCGCTCCGGCGACGGACATTCAATGGTCTCCCTGAGGATTACTATTCTCGGACCATTATATCTTTATGGAGTGAACGGCATCCAGATGCGCGCACATCTCTGGCATCCCCCACGGCATACCGGCACCAAAGATTATCACGCCGTGAAGGGCCTTGGCGCTATCGTCATGGCGCAGTTCTTCTTATGCGGTCGTTCTCCCTTGTGCTTGCGTCATGAGAACTGTACTCCAACTTTCTACGAGTGGTTGGTGTACAATACTCAACGACATAATCGCGAATTAGCATTGTTAATTCAAAGAGAACGTCCTATGGGACCGCCTGAAAAGCCTCTGATAGCAATAAATCACAGCTCGGACGTGGCGTTGTCCGACCAGCCGAGTGGACACCGATATCAAGCTGAGCAGCAGGCCTTGCTCAATCGGCTGCGGCGGATCGAGGGCCAGGTGCGGGGCATTCAGCGCATGGTTGCGGATGACCGATATTGTGTGGACATACTCCAGCAGATGGCGGCAATTACGGCCGGATTGCAGGAAGTCTCTCTGATCGTGCTCAGGGGCCACATCGAGGGTTGCGTATCAGAGGCGATTCGTTCCGGTGAAGAGGAAGAACTCATCGAGGAATTGATGAACGCGATTCGAAACGGTGTCGGCCGCTGGGTGGTTCCCCCGCACACGGCGAGCACTTCAGATCCGACATCAGAAACAGTTCGACAAGAGGAGTAGACTATGGCACGTGTTGGCTGGGGCATTATTGGTTGCGGCGACATAGCTAACAAGGCTGTGGCGCCGGCGGTAAACGCGGATCCGAACAGTAGCCTTGTTGCCTTCGCGAGTAGCAGCCAGGAGCGGGCGGAGGACTTCACTACTAGGCACGGTGCGCAACGGGCATACAGCGACATTGAAGCGTTTCTCGCAGACCCGGACATAGATGTTGTCTATGCCGCCAGTCGTGTCTATGAGCACCTGCCACAGACGATTGCTTCGGCGGCGGTGGGCAAACACGTGCTCTGCGAAAAGCCGATGGGGCTCACGGGTGCTGAATGTCATAAGATGGTTTCCGCCTGTCAGCAGGCCGGTGTGAACTTGGCGATTGCCTACTACCGGCGCTACTACCCCAAGAACATCAAGATCAAGGAGCTACTCGATGGTGGGGCGATTGGCACGCCGGTCTTGGTGCGCATGGTGTTGACCGGCAACTATGACCCGACACCGGATGACCCTAAGATTTGGCGCGTTGACCCCGCGAAAAGTGCCGGTGGTCCGATCGCGGACGTAGGCTCCCATCGACTTGATCTCCTCTGCCATTGGTTTGGCGATCCTGTTGCCGTGGCGGCCCGCAACGAGACGCTCGTCCACTCGTATCCCGCGGACGATTCGGATGTGCTATTGATCAAGATGGCAAGCGGAGTCCAGGTGACCGCCTCTTTCCACTGGAGCATTGGCGTCGGGCACGACACGATTGAGATTTTTGGAACGGAAGGCGCACTGTTTAGTACGCCGACCGACGGGCCGAAACTGGTCCTGAAGAATGCCGCGGGTACCGAGGAGTTTGACCTGCCGAATGCGGAGAATAAGCATTCGCCACTCGTGGAGGACTTTAGCGCGCGGGTTCTGGCAGGTAAACCGCCGCTCTATTCGGGTGAAGATGGGGCCAAAGCAACGCGCATTATCGAATCATCGTTTACGGCAAGCCGTTCAGAGAAGTGGGTGACAATCGGATGATGAACATTATTGGCCGACCGGCAGAAGACATTGACACGCCAGTACTCTTGGTCGATCTCGACATTTTGGATCGCAATATTGCCCACATGGCACGCGTCATCATCCATGAAGCGGGCATCAATTGGCGTCCGCACACCAAGGGCATAAAGTCGCCTGCGATTGCGCACTTGCTCGTGGATGCCGGCGCAATTGGAGTTACGTGCGCCAAACTTGGTGAAGCCGAGGTAATGGCTGCGGGCGGCATCCGCAGTATTCTCATCGCCAACCAAATTGTTGGTCCCCAGAAGATCGCTCGGCTCGTCAACCTCCGCAAGCATGCAGACGTTATTCCTGCAGTGGACAACGAGGACAATGTTCGCGAGATTGCCGAGGCGGCGGCACGCAAGGGAGTGCGGCAACGTCTCGTGGTTGAAATCAACGTAGGCATTGACCGGGCCGGGGTGCTCCCAGGCGAGCCGGTAGTTGCGCTGGCAAAGAAGATCGCGTCCTACCCAAGTCTTGAGTTTGCGGGAGTCATGGCGTGGGAAGCGCTGGTTCTTGGCGCCAAGGATGATGCTGAGAAAGCGCGTATGGTCAAAGTAGCTATCTCACAGCTCACTGAGAGTGCAGATCGCTGTCGCGACGCCGGGTTACCGGTGGAGATTGTAAGTTGCGGCGGCAGTGGCACGTACTGGCACACCGCGTTCCAGCCGGGCGTAACTGAAATCCAGGGCGGAGGCGGCATATTCTGCGACGTTACGTATCGCGAGCGGTTTGGGGTAAAGCATGATTATGCGCTCACGGTTCTCTCAACCGTGACCAGTAGGCCCGCTCCTACGCGCATTATCTGCGATGCAGGCAAGAAGACGATGAGTACGGATGCAAGCATCCCCAAGCCCTGCGGCTTGCCTGAGGATTCAGTTCTGGGATGTTCGGCGGAACATGGCACGATCAAATTGGCAGAGCCGTCCAGCACACCCCGTGTTGGCGACAAGTTGCGGTTTATCGTGGGATACGGCGACACAACAGTCTTCTTGCACGACAACTTCTACGGCATTCGCGACGGCCGCGTGGAGGTGGTGTGGCCGATACTCGGGCGCGGAAAACTGCAGTAAAACAAAAAAATCGCTCTCGTGCCTCGCATTGGCGGCAAGAGAGCGATTCTGGAATTCGTACGCATTCCTTGAATTGCGCGTATTCAACAGGCGTAGAATTGATCGTGCCCGTCAGTATTGCGAAATCTACCCCGTGGGAATGCCCATCTCGATCAGCATCACCGGGATGTTCTCATCGATTCGGTAGACTGTGGCGCCGTCTTCGGTAATCAGCCCTTCTTCTAATGGCTTGTCAACCACGTTGCCGTCTTGATACTTGACCTCTTCGTTCCCTATACGGGCATTTAGCTCGCCGACCTCATCGTTTGAAAGAGGGCGCAGCGGCGCTTTAGTGGCGGGGCAACGCAGGATCTCAAGTAGCTGTTCGCTAATAGGCATATAAGCTAGTCTCCGGGGGTACAAGTGAATTTCCGCACGTTTCGTATGAGGGAGGAAAATTGCTGGGTATTATCAACCACGACGAGGGCTTGCATATAGTACTTAGACACTAGGCTTCATGCAGGTAAGAGTGTGTCATTCAGAATTTCAATCGTAAACCTGCCGGTCCCTTATTCCGTAGGGAAGGAGCCCAATGCAAGCTCTTTTCACCCCTAGTGTAAGAACGGCGCGAAGCAGAGTCAACCAGAACGTGCCCTGACCACGCGGTACGGTATCTTACCAAGGCGGGTGAGAACGATGGGGCCTAAATTAAAGAGCGCGAGGTCGGCAATGAAATGGACGATGATGGGTGTGAGTATCGTGCCAGACACTAAGAATATTATGCCGAACAAGAAGCCCCCTGCAGTGGCAAGCAGCAGGAACGGCAAAGGGAATCCTGCTATACGGTGATAGAAACCGAATACCACGGCAATCCCGACGAATCCTACGAAGGGAGGCACGAATGTTATACTCATCGCCCACGACTGGAGCATGCCGCGAAAGAAGAGTTCCTCTGCAGGCGCATTAAAGAAAAGGAAATATCCATCTTCAATGGCGTGGGCGCGACGAGACGCCAAGCTGTGTATGGGCCAATAGCGCGCACGAAAAAACGTGCACGCTGCAAATGCCGGAAAACCCGTGCCCAGGATGAGAGCGACGTCAATGCCGGTAAAGTGCCAGGAGAGCTTTAGCGTTTCGGCCCCGCCCGCAAGGGCATAGGCCCAAATAACGGCCACAATCGCGAATGGAAAGAGCCGGCTCACTACATCCCAGCCGATCCACTGCAGCGAGTCGCGCGCTGTACGTAACGGAATAGGGGGCGTACGGTTCATAGGGCATCGATCCGCAATCTAGTCGAAGAGGCTGGGCTGATCTTTGTCAGCGTCCTCACTGTTCTCAAGCCCCAAATGCTCGCACGCCGCAGATAGCACCACCCGTCCACGAGGCGTCTTGGCCAGGAAGCCAAGCTGCATCAGATACGGTTCGTAGACATCTTCAATGGTCTGCGCCTCATCGCCTATTGCTGCCGCTAAGGTGTCAATGCCGACCGGCCCGCCGCCAAACTTTTCAAGAATTGTCAAGAGGATCGTCCGATCCACTGCGTCGAGCCCTAGCCCATCAATCTCCAGGCTCTCCAAGCAGTCTTCAGCAAGGGAGGCAGTTATGCGTCCGTCGCCTTTTACCTGCACCCAGTCACGGATGCGGCGCAGCAGTCGATTAGTGATGCGCGGCGTGCCGCGTGAACGTTGTGCGATTTCGTTGATACCTTCTCCGTCAATCACCACACCCAAGATCCCAGCTGATCGGTGGACAATCTTCCGCATTGCGTCAATATCATAGTACTCCATGTGGAAGTGAGCACCGAAGCGGTCTCGAAGAGGAGAACTGACCAGGGCAAGTCTAGTGGTTGCCCCAATGAGCGTAAACTGCGGCAACGACAGACGAATACTTCGCGCTGCCATGCCCTTGCCCATGACAATGTCCAAAGCAAAGTCCTCCATGGCCGGGTAGAGTATTTCCTCCACGGCACGATGGAGGCGATGCACTTCGTCGATGAAGAGAATATCGTGAGAACGCACATTGGAGAGGATGGCTGCCAGGTCTCCCGTTCGCTCGATGGCTGGCCCGGCGGTGACCTTGATGTTGACGCCCATTTCTGTGGCCAACACGTTGGCGAACGTTGTTTTGCCTAGCCCAGGCGGGCCATGAAAAAGGGTATGATCAAGCGGCTCCTGCCGCTGTTTTGCGGCGGTAATGGCAATACGCAAGTGCTCCCGCACCTTGTCCTGGCCGATGCACTCTTCCAGGGAGCGCGGACGCAGCGACTGCGCTCCCTGGACGTCCTCCGGCTCCTCTTGCGGCGCAACGAGACGGGAGTCGGTCATGAACGTATTCCTTGCAAATCCACGTTGGGTCCGCGCAATCTGCACGTGGCGAGTTTCTTCATCGCTTCACGACAATTCGAATAACTGAGCACGATCGCATGGTAATGCGCTGCAACACCCTTGCCAATCACGTGTTAGGCCCCCATGTGACGCAGTGCGGCCCCCACACGCTCTTCGACCGACGTGGCTGCTTGCACCTCCGGATTTGCAAGCGCATGCGCAATCTCTGCCGTAGAGTACCCGAGCGCCGCCAGCGCATCGGCTGATTCATCGGGGGCGCCTGTGGCTTCGGGCGACGCCGCCAACTTCCCACGGAGCTCAAGGATGACTCTGCTTGCAGTCCGCTTGCCCAGGCCGCTCACGAGAGTGAGCTGCCGGAGGTCCTCACTTTCAATCGCCGTGGCAAACTGCTCAGGCGCAAACGTTGAAAGGATGGCCAGGGCGAGTCTCGGCCCAACTCCGCTCACGGTCTGCACTTGATCGAAGAGTGCTGCTTGCTGTTCAGTGGCAAATCCAAAGAGGTCGAGTCGGTCGTCGCGTACCAAGAGCCTCGTTGCAAGCTTCACAGTATTGCCAACAGCGCCAACTTCCTGGATGACGTTAGTGGGTGTGACTACCCGCAGGCCGATGCCCCCGACACGAATTGTGACGGAATCCAGGTCGCTGCTTACGAGCTCGCCTTGGATAAATGTAATCATGTCTGCGTGAGGAGTTGCTGGGCGGTGCGCATGTTGGCGTGGCAGATTGCTACGGCGAGAGCGTCTGCGGCGTCATCGGGAGTGGGCGGTTCATCGAGTGCAAGTACCATGGACACCATCGTTTGTACCTGTCGCTTGTCAGCTCTTCCATACCCAACGAGCGTTTGCTTTATCTGAAGCGGCGAGTAATCGCTGACGGGACAACCGGCCTCGGCTGCACGCAAGAGCACGACTCCTCTCGCTTCACCCACGGCAAACGCAGTCGTGATGTTCTGATTGAAGAAAAGCCGCTCCACGGCAACCTCATCGGGCGCGGCTGATTCAATGATCTCTCCAAGCTGTCGATAGATTGAAAGGAGACGCTTGGGTTGACTGTCTTTGGCCGGTGTAGTGATGCAGCCAAAAGTGACGAGGGCGAGTTGTGGTAAGTCTTCGATAACGCCGAATCCGAGCCGGGCAGTGCCCGGGTCGATGCCAAGGATGCGCATTGGGTCATCCTAGCTTGTGTACGCCGACTTCGTCGAGAACGCGACCATCAATTCGTCGGTCAACTCAAGATTTGTGTAGACCTTCTGAACGTCATCAAGGTCTTCCACCTGCTCGATAAGCCGCATTGACTGGGTTGCCTTGTCGGTTTCAGGTTCCGACATGGTTTTAGGAACGCGTGTTAACTCAGCACTTTCCACCGTGTAACCGCATTCTTCCATGCCTCGGCGCACGGCTTCAAGTTGCTCGATGAGGGTAATCACAACAAGCGTGCCTTCTTCTTCCTGCACGTCTTCCGCCCCTAGCTCTATAGACTCCAGCATAGCCTCGTCAGGGTCGCTGTCGTTGAGTTCGATGATGATCTGTCCCCGGGTGTCGAACATCCATGCCACGCTACCGGATTCACCCAGATTTCCACCCCCTCGTGCAAGCACGTTGCGGAGCTCTGCAACGGTGCGGTTGCGATTGTCCGTCAACGCCTCTATGAAGAACGCCGCGCCCCCCGGCCCGTATCCCTCATAGTTAATATCCTCTAGCCGGGCAGCGTCGTCGAGTTCGCCGCTGCCACGTTTGACGGCGCGCTCGATAGTGTCGGCGGGCATATTGGCGTCTTTCGCCCGTTGAATAGCAAGACGCAGGCGGAAATTCGTCTCTGGATCGCCGCCGCCTTCCCGGGCGGCCACCGTGATTTCGCGGCCTAATTTCGTATAGAGCTGCCCTCGTTTTGCGTCGTTGGCTGCCTTTTGGCGCTTAATTTGCGCCCACTTTGAATGTCCCGCCATGCAAACTCTCCTAGGCAACACGCAGACTAACGCGGTCGGTCTTTCAGGGGGTAAAAAGCGTTGAGAGGACGTCTCTAGTGCCCAAAGAGAATTACGAATTAACTAAAGCCATTATAGCACTTCTTTCGGTCTTGGCCTGAGGCGAAAGTACGGGTAGCGGTGAGAGAGTCGAGCGCGAAACAAGACAACGTGAGTTGGCTGCGCAGAGGTTATGTGACGCTTGCTGTGGTCCCCGATAATAGTACGCGGCGCCCGATGCGATTAGAAGTGCGAAATCGTATTGAGGTGTAGTTGAGAGGTGCGGAGGGGGAGAGTGCTCGCCGGTTGGCAGAATCACTCTAGCCGCCTAAAGCACGTGGCGAGAATTCTGATAGTGAGATCTTGTATCTCGCGGCACTAGTCATGTCACACGCTTTTTAGTGAGCGACGGCCGCTTTCACGTTGGAGAGACTCTACCGAAAACTGACTAGGCTGCGCTTCAACGTGTCAAAGTACTGCATCGCCACTCCAGTGCCCAATGCAACGCAAATGAGGGGACTGTCGGCAACATAGCACGCAATGCCGGTCTCCTGCGTGAGCAGCCCATCAAGATTGCGCAGTAGGGAGCCGCCGCCTGTCATCAAAATGCCCCGATCGATAATGTCTGAAGCAAGTTCCGGCGGTGTCCTTTCCAAAACGTCACGCGCGCACTTAACGATAATGGCAACGGTCTCCTGAATTGCTTCAGTAATCTCATCGGATGTGATTGAAATGGTTCTTGGCAGGCCTGCCACTTGGTCTCTGCCACGCACTTCAAGTGATATCGGCTGATCCAATGGCAGTGCGCTTCCAACGGCAATCTTTACCTCTTCAGCAGTGCCTTCACCGATCAAGAGGTTATAGTGTCTCTTGACATAATTGTAAATCGTCGAGTCAATTCGACGTCCGCCGACGCGTACCGACTGGCAAACTACAATCGCGTTGAGCGAGAGAACGGCTACTTCAGTAGTACCCCCACCTATGTTTACCACCATGCTGCCGCTGGGGGAGGATATGGGCACGTTTGCGCCGAGCGCAGCAGCAAGCGGCTCTTCGATCAGGTAGGCATTTCCGGCGCCGGCTGAGATGACCGCATCATGCACCGCGCGTCGTTCGACGCTGGTAATTCCGGTCGGAACAGAAACCATCACGTCAGGCTTGAAGAAGCGCACTCGACCGCAGACTCGCCGAATGAGGTGGCGGATCATCTCTTGTGTCACCACATAGTCCGCGATCACACCTTCGCGCATAGGTCGGATCACGGCAATGTTGTTCGGTGCCCGCCCTATCATTTGGCGTGCTTCGTCGCCAATTGTCTCTACGCGATTGTCGTCAGTGGAAACGGCAACGACTGAGGGACCATTAATGGTAATACCCCGTCCTGGTACGTAAACCAGCACGTTAGCCGTTCCAAGATCAATGCCGATCTGCTGTGCACCAAACATCTATCTTGCTATTCCATTGCAACGTGTGCACCGAGAGCTATCAAATCCTCCGGCAGAGACTCGTACCCGCGAAACACGTGATGCATGTCAGTTACACGAGTTGCGCCTTCAGCAGCCAGGGCTGCAAGCAAGAGGGCGACACCTGATCGGATATCGAGAGCGCGCACCGAGGCTGCCTGCAAGGGGGTGGGCCCGTGAATGTATGCTTTCTCACCGGAGACCCGAATGTCGGCTCCTATTTTGCGCAACTCTTCCACATACGTAAAGCGTGCCTCAAATACGCGCTCGTGAATGACGCTCTCCCCGGTAGCTTGCGTAAGCAAGGCACAAATCTGTGGCTGCAAGTCTGTGGGAAAGCCGGGAAAATGAATAGCCTGCACTTCCACGGCTCGCAAAGGGTAGTTCGCCGACACCCTAATGGGATCAAGCGTCCCCTGTATGGTAACACCACATTGGGCAAGTTTGTAGAGTAGGGGTTCCATGTGATCGTAATTCGTGTTGTGAATAGTCACATCACCGCCGGTTATAGCGCTGGCTAGCGCAAAGGTTCCTGCTTCATGTCTGTCTGGGATGACGTCCCATTCTGCGCCGTGGAGACTCTCTACTCCCTCAATTTCAATAGTATTGGTGCCTGCACCGTGGATGCGCGCTCCCATTTGATTGAGGCAGTTGGCTAAGGCGACTACCTCCGGTTCTGAGGAGGCATGTCGAATCACGCTCGTGCCTTTTGCCAACGAGGCGGCAAGCATGAGATTTTCAGTGCCGGTATGACTAGGATAGTCCAAGTAGAGCCGAGCACCGTTAAGGCGGTTGGCGGACAAGCGATAGTCCTGGTCTTGGCTCTCCACAGAGGCGCCCATTGCCTCGAAGCCAAGCAAGTCCACGTTAACGGGCCGCTCACCGATCTTGCAGCCGCCGGGGTGCACTGAGGACGCTTCACCAACGCGTGTCAGCAGCGGCCCGGTAACCAGAAAGGAAGCACGAAAGCTGGCAGCTATTGCCGTGGGGGTGCGGGTCGATGAAATTGTCTCTGCAGTGATTGCAATCGTTCGCCGGTTCGGGTCCACCTCGACACGGGCGCCCAAGCTTGTGAGCAGGTTGGCCATTGCCTCAATGTCGCGAATGAATGGTGGGTTGTGCAGCACGCACGTTTCATTCGTAAGCAATGCCGCTGCCATCAGTGGTAGCGCGCAGTTCTTTGAACCCCGGGCTTGCACTTCGCCGAACAAGCGGTTTCCGCCATGGACGACGGCTGTATTGGCTTGTGTTTGGTGCTCCAGTGCTTTCATACAGGGCTGCTCCTGAAGAAGGTCGCATGCACCAAGAACCGTTCAGCAGTTTTGGGCCGCCGGTGGAGAAGCTACTGACAAGCAATCGGAATCAGTAGTAGATAGTATTCGGGGTCTGGCTGAACCGTCGTTCACTTTGCTGCGAGAAGGCGCTACAGTACCGCTTCCCGTTTTCCTTTGCTGTGTTCATCGTGCCTGCGAAGATCCGCGCCTGCGTCGCGACTGCTGCGCTAGACGCAATCGAATCAGTGCACGTCGCATGGCTGCCTCAGCGGCTGCAAGTTCCGCACCGTCACGCTTTTCGCTGAGGGCTTCTTCGGCGCGACGACGCGCGTCTTCTGCGCGCTCAACATCAATTTCTTCAACACGTTCAGAGGCATCAGCCAGGACTGCCACCTGATTACCCCGTACTTCCAAGAAGCCTCCTGTTACAAAGAAGGACTCTTCCTCCTCACCCCTGCGCATGATGAGTTCACCAGGAGCCAACGTGGTCATTAGCGGTGCGTGGCGCGGCAAGATTCCCACCACGCCTTCCGATGCCGGCGCCCGCACGGAAGCAACCGCCTCCTCGGTTAGAACTACGCGCTCGGCGGTAATGATCTCGATGCGAAGCGACGCCATGACTAGGATCCTTGCTGCATCTGCTCAGCGTTCTCGACTACTTCGTCAATGGTACCCGTCATATAGAAGGCTTGCTCCGGTAGGTCGTCATGCTTGCCCTCCAGGATTTCCTTGAAGCCCCGCACGGTTTCATCAATAGTCACGTATTTGCCCGGCATGCCTGTAAAGGCTTCCGCCACAAACATAGGCTGTGACAAGAATCGCTCCATGCGGCGGGCGCGCGCCACAGTGAGCTTATCTTCTTCGGATAGCTCCTCAACGCCTAGAATTGCGATGATGTCCTGTAAGTCCTGGTAGCGCTGAAGCACTTGCTGTACCTGGCGTGCAATCTGGTAGTGCTCTTCGCCAACCACCGTCGGGTCGAGGACACGAGAGGTGGAGCCGAGGGGGTCGATGGCGGGGTAAATGCCGCGCTCGGAGATAGCACGCTCCAGTCGAATAGAGGCATCCAAGTGGGCGAAAGTGGTGACCGGCGCAGGGTCTGTATAATCGTCAGCCGGAACGTAGACTGCTTGCAGGCTGGTAATTGCGCCCCGTTTGGTGGAAGTGATGCGTTCTTGGAGCTGACCCATCTCCGTAGCCAGCGTTGGTTGGTAACCCACCGCCGAAGGCATGCGTCCAAGCATCGCGGAGACTTCAGAGCCCGCTTGTGTGAAGCGGAATATGTTGTCGATGAAGAGCAGCAAGTCCAAGCCCTGACTATCACGAAAGTATTCGGCGACGGTGAGGCCGGTCAACCCGACTCGCAGGCGTGCGCCCGGCGGCTCGTTCATCTGGCCGAATACCATTACCGTCTTATCCAACACGCCAGCTTCGCGCATCTCGTTCCAGAGGTCGTTGCCTTCGCGCGTGCGCTCTCCCACGCCGCAGAACACGGAGTAGCCTTGGTGTTCGGCAGCGGCGTTGCGGATCAACTCCATGATGATAACTGTCTTGCCGACGCCGGCGCCGCCAAAGACCGCGATTTTTCCGCCGCGGCGGAAGGGGCAGACCAGGTCAACCACCTTCAACCCTGTCTCGAAAATTTCAGCCTCGATGCTTTGCTCTTCCAGGCTGGGGGAACTGCGGTGGATGGGGTATGTCTCCGTGGTTTCTACCGGAGCGCCGCCGTCTACCACTTCACCGATGACGTTGAAGATGCGTCCCAAAGTCTGTTCACCGACCGGCACCTGAATCGGCGCTCCGGTATCAACGACTTCGACGCCGCGGCGGAGGCCTTCAGTCGGGCCCATAGCCACGCAGCGTACCCAGTCGTTGCCAAGGTGCTGCTCCACCTCGAACACAAGCCGATCGCCATCCGGAGTTTGCAGTTCGATCGCGTTGTGGATGGTGGGAAGTTGATTCGTTGGAAATTCGACGTCAACTACCGGCCCAAGTACCTGTACAACACGGCCCTTTGCCTTGGCTTGCGCTTCAATTGCCATGGATGCTCGCTCCTAAGTCTGGATCTCTTCAATATCACTCATAATTTCTATGCTCCGGCAATGGCTTTCGCTGCCGTCGCAATCTCAATGACCTCATTCGTGATCGCGGTCTGGCGTACCTTATTGTACGTGAGCGTTAGGTCCTGCAGGATTTCCTCCGCATTTTCCGTGGCGTTGCGCATCGCGATCATACGCGCACTATGTTCGCTGGCAATGCTCTCCAACAACGCACGGTAGATTTGCGCTTCGACAAACCGCGGTAAGAGAGTAGAGAGCACGTCGTCAGGATCCGGCTCGTAGATGTAGTCCACTTGCTGAAAGGCGCGGATTTCAGTGGTTTCAAGTTCGTCCGGAGCGGTCGGCAAGATCCGAATCAGCATCGGCTCTTGGCGCATTAGGTTCACGAATTGTGAATACCCTACATAGACTTCGTCATACTTCTGGATCGTAAACCCCTCGATGGTGCTGCGAGCAATCGGTAGAATGTCTGCCAAATTAGGGTAGTTGCCCAAGTCCTGATACTGCGCCGATACCGCGTCGCTCAGTCCAACTGACCGCAACAAAGCCGGCCCCTTTGTGCCCACGGCAATAATGTCAACGGACACGCCGCGATCGAGAACAAAGCGGACCACAGCTCGAACCATGTTGGAATTTAGACTGCCGCACAGGCCACGGCTGGTAGTAAAGAGAATCACTGCAGCGCGAGATACCGGGCGGACTTGAAGCAGGGGATGGAGATCCTGCGCGCCGCTGACTGCCGCGAGATTGCTGATTACCAATCGAATTCGTTCCGCATAGGGCCGCGAGGCTAGTACCCGTTCTTGCGCGCGGCGCAAACGGCTCGAGGCCACTAGCTCCATGGCGCGTGTAATCTGGCGGGTGTTTTGAACACCGCGAATTCGCCGCCGCAGTTGACGAATACTCGGCACTTACGCTGCTCCTGTTTGCACGGTAGGCTGGAACACATCCTGCTTGAATTGCTTGATTGCTGCCGTCAGTTTCTCTTCAACCTCGTCGGAGAGGGCCTGAGATTCCCTAATCTCACTTGCCAACTCGTGGTGGCTGGCAGAGATATATTGCGTCAAATCGGTTTCAAAACGGCCGACATCGCCCACGGCAACATCGTCAAGTTCACCGGCATTCAATGCAAAAATGGTAATGACTTGGTTCTCAACCGGGAGCGGGGCGTACTGAGGTTGCTTCAATATCTCCATTGCTCGCTGACCGCGTTCGAGTTGCTGCCGCGTGACGCGGTCTAGGTCTGAGCCGATTTGCGCAAAGGCGGCGAGTTCACGGTATTGCGCCATATCCAAGCGCAGCCGCCCAGCCACCTGTTTCATCGCCTTGATCTGTGCGTCCCCGCCAACACGCGATACCGAGATGCCGGCGTTCACGGCAGGCCGCTGGCCGGCGTAGAAGAGGTCCGGCTCTAGATATATCTGCCCATCTGTGATCGAAATCACGTTGGTGGGGATGTATGCAGAAACGTCTCCGGCTTGCGTCTCGATGATGGGTAGAGCGGTCAGTGTCCCGCCGCCATAGTTCTCATTGAGGCAGGAAGCGCGCTCCAGCAATCGCGAGTGGAGATAGAACACGTCGCCGGGATAAGCCTCTCGGCCAGGTGGGCGCCGCAATAACAGGGATACCTGACGATATGCCCATGCATGCTTGCTGAGGTCGTCGTAGATGACCAGCGCGTCTTGGCCTCTATCTCGGAAATACTCACCCATAGTGCAACCGGTGAATGGAGCGAGATAGAGCAAAGCCGCGGGAACGGAAGCGCCTGCGGCTACGATGATGGTGTGGTCCATTGCACCATGGCGATCAAGAATCGTCATCACGTTGGCGATGTCTGACTCTTTCTGACCGATGGCGACATAAATGCAAACAACACCCTTGCCCTTTTGGTTGATAATGGTATCCAGCGCAATTGCCGTCTTCCCGGTCTGGCGGTCACCGATGATAAGCTCGCGCTGGCCGCGGCCGATGGGAATCATCGAGTCGATAGCCTTGATGCCCGTCTGCAGCGGGACATTCACGCTTTTACGCGTTACAACACCTGGGGCCACTTTTTCGATTACGCTTGTCTCTGTCGTATTGATAGGCCCTTTGCCATCTACCGGTTGTCCCAGCGAATTGACCACCCGGCCGGCAAGTTCAGGACCGATAGGGACCGACATGACGCGTCCGGTGCCTCGAACCTCGTCACCCTCTTTAATCTCCTCGTATGGGCCCATGATGACCGCACCGACGGTGTCTTCCTCTAAATTCAATGCCAGACCAAAGACACCGTTGGAGAACTCCAAAATCTCACTACTCATAACTCCGGAGAGGCCGAAGACACGAGCGATGCCGTCTCCCGCTTCAACAACAGTGCCCACGTCAACCGCCTCGCTCGGGCGATCGAATGCTTCAATTTGCTGGCGTAGTGCAGAGGCAATATCTTCCGATTTAATGCTCAAGAGGCCCTCTCTCCTTTCCGAGCGCGTGCACGCAGTCGCAGACTGCAATCACACACGCGCCAGTTGCTCCTCCATCGCCCTAAGCGACGCATGGACGCTAAGGTCTCGTAGTCGGTCTCCCTCACGTAGGATCAAGCCACCGATGATGGCGGGATCTACCGTTTCTTCCAATAGGACGCTGCGGCCTTCACTTCCCAGAGACTTCCTAAGTTGCTCACGCAGGTCGTCAGTTAAGGGTTCAGCGCTCGTCACCTGGACGCGCGCAATCCCTTGGATGCGGTCGGTTTCCCGGAGAACTTGTCGCCCAAGCTGCGGCAGAATTCGCACTGCACGATCTTCGATAAGAATCTCCAATAGTTCCTGACCGGCAGCGGATACATGGTCGCCAATTGACCGCAAAACGACATTCATGCGCTCCGCCAACGATAGGCGCGGGTCTTCTAAAAAGTATCGAACAGTGCGGTCCTCGCCAATCGCCAGGAGAACCGTCATGTCGTGTCGCCACTGGTCGAGCGTATTCGTCTTCCGCGCATAGTCCAGCACCCCGCGACTGTAGCGGCGGACATTGATAGCGCTGCTCACGATGACTCTTCCAAGTCTGCAACGAGGCGAGCCGTGAGCTGACGGTCCTTCTCTGAATCGAAACTCTCTTGAATGAGCTTACCGGCCACAGCAACAGAAAGTGACGCAACCTCATGGCGCAATTCACGGCGAGCGTGCTTGACTTCAGCACGAAGCTCTTCATGTCCTCTATCGAGTATTCGCTGTGCTTCCTGCTGGGCGTTGGCGACACTCTCATCGTGCAAACGCTCAGCCGCTGCCGTTGCGTCATCGATGATCTTGCGCGCATGAGCGCGCGATTCTTCAAGCTGCCGCTCATACTCCTGGCGCAGTTGCTCCGCTTCTGCCTGTGCGCGCTCTGCCGCCTCTTGGCCTTCCCGAATTCGCTCCTTACGTTGATCGAGCATGTTCAGCACGGGGCGGTAAAGGAGGCGGTGCAGCAGGAAGACGAGAAGCAGAAAGTTGACGATCTGAAAGGCGAGATAAAACGGGTCAATTCCCAGCTCGCCCATAACGATTTCTTCTCCCTTTTGCCTAGTGTGTCTCGTAGCTACCCTGGATTGGCCGGTCGGTTCTCGAATGCATTACCCAAGGAAGATAAGCAAGATCGCGATAAGCAACGAGTAGATGGCGATTGCCTCGGCAAGGCCCACACCGATGATTAGCGTGTTACGGATATCGTTCGCGGCCTCCGGATTACGCCCGATCGCCTCCATCGCGCCACGTACCGCGATGCCAATTCCTATGCCAGGGCCAATGGCGCCGACGCCCATCGCAATACCTGCGGCCAATTTCGCAGCAGTTTCCGGTTCCATGGATGCTTCTTCTCCTTACTGTGATCACTACTGGAACGGTACCTGATTCCCAGCCAACTTTACGCAAACTGATAGCTATGTGTGCGCTTCCTCGAGCTCATGCTCACCGCTCATGGCAATGCTAAGGAAGATCAGCGAAAGCATGGTGAAGATGAGTGCCTGGATAAGACCGAATAGCACCTCCAACAACATGAATGCGACTCCAACCACCGGCGCGCGCATGACCAGAAGCAGAATTTCACCGGCAAAGATATTGCCAAAGAGCCGGACGGAAAGCGAGACCGGCACAAAGGCCTCAATGGTAACGTTAATGAGTATCAATATCGGTAATGGTCCTGCCAAGTGCTTAAGGTATCCTAGCGGCTTGTGGACGATTAGGCCGGCGGAGTGAATGAGAATGAAGGCAATGAGCGCCATCCCAACGGTCATGTTGAGATCGCTGTTCGCCGCCCGGAAGATGGGAATGAAGAGTTTGTGTCCTTCCGCGTCGTGTTCCCACACGCCAATGCTGTTAATGCCAGGCAGCAACCCCATCCAGTTCGCAACCACAATGTAGATGAAAAAAGTAGCAATAATGGGAAAGACGATCCGGGCACGGTGGCCTACGGCGCCTTCAACGATGTCGTAGAGCATTTCCACGATGGCTTCCGCAAAGTTCTGCAGGCCGCTTGGTACCAATTGCATCTTGCGCGTGGCCAATAAAGACGCGATCACCAGGAGCGCCATGACGATCCAGGCCATAAAGATAGTGTTCGTAATCGTAATCGGCCCTATGTGAAACAGGGGCTCCGCAGCCAGCGAAATGTGCAGTCCTTTGAAGCCGATGATTTCCAGGAAATCCATAATGCTTCCTACACCTGCAATCGAAAGAGCTGGTAAAGCGTACCAAAACTCAACAGTAACCCGATTAGCATACCCAATAGGACCAGCAACGGCGTCGTCCCGAACCGCTCGTCAAGATAGTTTCCAGCCCAAATCCCGCCAAGCACAAAACCACCTACGACAAAGCCGAATTGGAGTGCGAATATCCCGGCTCGCAGCGGCCCTATTTCTATGCGCTTCTTGGGCTGCGGCGGCATAATTCTTCCTCTTGCGTCAAGCAAGTATAGCATACGCTCATAATTGCCTCAAAGCATCCAGCGCATGTGCATTATTTCACAATCTAATTGGTTTGTCTACAAATGCGGCTAATTCTACAACTCAGTCTTGGTTCCATGGTTGGGCCTTTGCAATAGGCCTTCTAGTGACACCGGTATACCGTTACGCTTGGCTGATATATTCGCCCCCAGCACTGCCGCAAGACTACGCATTGCGTCGCAGAACGGGCTGCGGATGAAGGTAGGGTCGCCCTGCGCAACCGCATTCAGAAATGCACGGTTGATTTCGAACGTGGAATCACCGCGATTCCCGGCGGGCAATGGATGCCGCAGTACTACGGCTGATGGCGGTGTTGGAGGAGGGTACGCTCCGTCATGAAAGTAGGCGACCGGCCCTTGCGGTTCCAAACTCAGATGACCGTGGTCCCACAAAACGTGCATGTAGCTTTCCTGATAGAAGACTCTCGCCAGACGGGACATGATGAGGTGTCCTACCGCTCCGTTTAGAAAAGTGTAGGTCACACTGTAGGCCGTTGGATTGTCGCCTTCGGTATCGATAAGGGCGGCGTCCCGTGGCACGTAGTGGGCTTGAATGCAGTCGATCTCACCGCACCAGTAACGCATCAGGTCGGTCTGGTGTATGCCGGCTTCGACGACCGAACTGCCGGACCAATCTTGGTAGGCGGTCCACACCCGGCTGGCCGGCCCGCCAAGGTCTTCAGTCGGCGTATGCTTTGCGCTATGGCTCTCCACGCTTCCCGTGTGAACCATGGTTGCCATGACGATGCGCTTCCCTTGCAGATATTCATGCATCGTTGCATGCCAAGCATCGTATCGTTGCTGGAAACCAACAGCAGCCATAACACCGTTGCGTGCGATGGCAGCGTCCATGGCTTGCGCTTCTTCGAGGTCGAGACTCATGGGCTTCTCCACAAAGAGGTGGAGGCCCTGTTGCGCGGCGCACACAACCTCGCCGCTGTGCCGGTTAGGTGGAATGCACACGTAGAGCGCGTCTAGTTCTTCTTCCCCCAGTAGCGTGTCGAAAGCAGTGTAGCGGCGGATCTTCTCTTGTCGATATTCCGGAACATGGCGGCGGATCTTCTCTTCTACCAAATTGGGTTCATACATGTCCCCAAGCGCGACGATGTGAGCTTCTCCCTCTTCCTGTAAGTGCCAGAGCGCTGCCAGGTGTTGCAATCCACGCTGACCGATGCCAAGTATGCCAATCCGAGGAGGTGTAGTCATGCTGACAATGCTCCTGCGTAATGAAACGTACGGTGCACAGTACCTTCGGCGCTCTCCGCAACCCTCCCCGTACTGTTAGCAACCAAGCGCTCTATCGTTGTCTTTTGAAGTGATGCTGAATGCCCGGAATGCGCAAGCGGGAGGGAGTGCTGAGGTATCGCCTACATCGCACGCCGTTCAATTTCCTGCAAACTCAAACCGAATTGGGAAACGTAAGCTCAACCGGAACAACGAGAACTAGGAACGCGCAAAGAGTGGGCGCGGAATTCCCATGCCGAGCCTCTCTCAGGCTCTCATTTTCCTAATCGCGACCCAAGACACGGGCACTAGTAGGGGAGATTGGTCTCCGGATTCTTTTGCATGTATTGCGCGAGACGAACGCCGAGATTTTCCTGCAACTGAATGCTCAGACCGCCGTCAACTACCAAGGTGTGACCCGTAATGAAACTCGCTTGTTCTGAGCAGAGAAACGCAATGGCGCTGGCTATTTCCTCAGGCTTCCCGCAGCGCCGCAGTGGGTATTGCTCTTCAAAGAACGCGAAGCCGCTTGGATTGTCGTCCCACATGCGGGCCTGGATACTCTCGGTAACGATGTGGCCCGGGCAGATTGCGTTCACGCGAATACCGCGCGGGCCTAGGTCAATTGCCATCTGGCGCGTCATGCCGATCACCGCACTCTTGCTAGCTTCATAGACGAGAAAGCCGGGTGCCTGTAAGAGACCATGCACGGACGAGATATTGATGATGTTGCCACCGCGATTCTTCTCCATGTGCGGAATAGCATACTTGCTGGCCAGAAAGAGCGCCTTGGCCATTACCGCTAATCCGGAATCCCAGGCTTCTTCAGTAGTCTCGAGGATGTCTGTGTCATGAGCCGCCGTCGGTGAGTAGGCGTTATTTACAAGAATGTCCACACGTCCCCAGTGCTCCACTGCACTGTCGACAATCTTAACTATGTCGGCATGGTCGCCCACATCTGCCAACACAACTTCAGCCTCGCCGCCCGCCTCACGAATTCCAGAGGCATTCTTCCTAGCCGCTTTCTCGTTGATGTCGGCAATGAGGACGTTCGCACCGTCGGCGGCCAACCGCCGCGCGGTAGCGCCACCAATTCCCGAAGCGCCGCCAGTCACTATGGCTACTTGTCCGGTAAAGTCAAACATAGGCCTACACTCTCCATCTCTACAACTAACAGCCTGCAGATTCTTGTAAGTTTACGCGCTCCAAGACCTCTGGATTGACGACGCTTTCCGGCATTTTCGCTTGCAGTACCTGGGCGACTGCCTCGGCCGTGCGCGTCTGCAGAGCCGCAAGCGACTCCTCGCTATAGAATGCGACGTGGGGGGAAACGATCAAGTTCTCCTGTTTGAGAAGCGGGTCGCACGGGTCTGGCGGTTCCTGCGGAAGCACGTCGATGCCGGCAGCGGCAATGTGCCCGGATCCAAGCGCCTTTGCTAGAGCAGAACTTTCGACCAAGCCGCCGCGGGAGGTATTGATGAAGATTGCGCCAGGCTTCATTAGGTGGAATCGCTCCCGATCGAACACTAGCGCTGTTTCAGGTGTAAGAGGAAGATGCAAGCTCACAAAGTCAGACTCTTTCAATAGTTCGATCAAGCTGACTGCTCGGCAGCCCGCTCGTTGGGCATCCCCAGACGTCAAATGAGGGCTGGAAGCAAGCACGCGCAGTCCCAGAGCTTGCGCTTTGGCCGCCACTCGACGGCCGATTTGTCCAAAGCCGACAATGCCCAGTGTCTTGCCTTGGATGCGGAAGAGCGGCATGCCCACTTTGCTATTCCAGTTCTCAGCGCGCACCGCTCGATCGTAAAGGGTTAGTCGCCGGGCGCAGGCGAAGAGGAGGGCAAGCGCATGCTCCGCTACTTCCTCCACACAATAGTCCGGCACATTGGTAACAACCACATCACGGCCCGTGGCTACGTCCACAGCAATGTTGTCTACGCCGATGCCGTACCGCGCTATGACTTTGAGCTGATCAGTGGCGCGCACTACTGCGGGAGTAACGGTAGCAAAGCACGTCATGATGCCGTCAACACCAGCGGCAAGTTGTACTAAAGTCTCTTCGTCGCCACTTGGTGAAGGGACCAACTCAACGTCAAGCGGCTCGAGGATTGCTCGCTCTCTGTCCAGCGTTGGCCAAACGTAGTCAGTTACTAGCACCCGATATGGCATACACGTACCTCGTCAAACGAATGCGGACCGCTACTTAGTTTTCCCGCTGCGTGCGAGTACTACGAGTAAAGACGCAACTATGACACCGAGAATGCCCAGCGCGTAGATCTTCTGTAACGGCGTGGGCAGCAATAGCGCGATTGCACCAAAGGTTGCTGATAGCGACCAGTAGACAAGCGCGATGCCAATTGGTGGAAGCCCAAGTTCCGACAGGCGATGATGCAAGTGGCTCGTGTCCCGTTGGTAGAAGCGACCGCCCCGCAACGTACGGCGGATAATAGACCACGCCACGTCAATGGCAGGTACCCCAAAGATAAGTAATGTCGTGGCAAGCTTTGCACCGCCGATGATGGCTATTGTGCCCAGTGCAAAACCCAGAAAGTGGGCACCGCTGTCGCCCATGATGATGCGCGCGCGATAGACATTGAAAGGAAGAAAGCCGAGGATTGCTCCGGCGAGGATGAGCGGCAGAAAGGCTAAGCTGAATTGCTGCAATGACATACTAAGAAAAAAGAGCACACCGGCCCCAATGAACGAGAGCCCTCCGGCCAATCCGTCATACCCGTCCACGAAATTGATGGCATTCATCATGCCTACAATCCAAAAGAGCGTTATGATTACCGACAGCCAATAAGGAAAGAAAATGTGGCCGTCCATGTAGGTAGCGATGCCTTCCAAGAAGGAGACACTTCCGCCAAATGGATTGCGGACGAATTCAATGAAAATGCCGAAAAAGACTGCCACGCCGGCCGCGGCAACTTGCGCGATGAATTTGGGAAGGGGTGGCAGCCCGCGAATGTCGTCAATGAACATTACGAGCGTGATCAAGCCGGCGCCAAGCAGAAGACCGAGGAACTTAGTGTCGAATGTCAGATCCTCGCGCAGCCAAACCGCGGCGAGTAGAATGCCGGTAAATGCTGCAAAAATGGCTAGACCGCCGATGCGCGGAACCGGCCATTTATGGACCCTACCTACGCCAGGCTGATCCAACCATTGCAGACGCAGCGCCGTACGTCGCACGGCGTCGGTCAGGAGAAAAGCAACTGCTGTCGCAGAAAGAAGGACAAACAGGAGGGTGCTTGTTGCAGGTTGCACAACTCTACCCGGAGTGAGTACTGCGAAGGTGGGATAATGTCCGCCAACCAGTATACCATCACCTTTCGCTGCACTTCCTGCTTAGACGTAGGCGCCACAGCGACGGTACAATAATGGTAAGGGAGGATGTCGTCATGCGCATGACTGACTTTGCAATGGAAGATACCGAGAGGGGCCCCCAAAGACTTCCCGAACATCGGCCGGAACAGCAAGTCGATGAGAGTGACCCCTTGGGATTTCTCGGCGGCTTTGTAGCGGGCGCCATGTGCAGTGCGGTGGGCTCGACGACGTGGTTGTGGTCGCTAGGCGTACTGCTGATAAACGTGGTGCCGCAACTTGATAGGTTTACCCAACCTACTCGGCCGCTGTTGAACTTGGATCGCCTCATCGGTACTGCCGGTGAGGATTATGCATTGTTCGTTTTGATTGGGGGTTTATTCTTTTCTTTCTTGCCCATTGCACTCGCACTCTCATTAAAGGAAGGTGGGCAGACTTTGAGTCTGCGCAACGGCCTGTTCATTGGCTGGATGCTGGGCCTCTTCTCAATCCCGATTATGGTGTTTCAGGCGTTCACTGAGTCCTTGGGAAGGTTTCCTGACTTTTAAGCTTGACTGGACCAGGTGATTGTGATGCTGGGTTTCGTCTGACGGAATTATCTTGGAGGATGGGTCAGTTTGGTGAGTCGTGCTCAGCTTCTAGCTTTCCGATATGGATAGATACGTCATGTCCAGTCACGACGGCAAGTGAAATCGAGCAGACGGACAACATACGAGTGAAGAGTTTGCGGAACACGCAAGGTCAATTGGAAGCGTTGCTTCACTTAGTCTTTGGCGCAAGGATTGCCTGTTTGCGGAAGTGCATGCGCGCTCAAAGGAAGTAATCAGTCTTACAGGCAGGGACTGTTCGGGCTAGGAACAATGTCAGAGAAATCACCACAAATTGAGATGAGCTCGGTACAGGGCGAATACCTGATACGTGTGTACACCACACTCCGTGAGGGGTCAAGAGTAGTTGGATCACGCTTAGCCGAACGGCTAGGGGTCTCCGCCTCTGCGGTGACACAAGCTTTCCAACGCATGGAAAAGCAGGGGCTCGCCGTAATCGACCATGACTGGGGTGTTCAATTGACGCCCGAAGGGCGTAGCATAGCCGAATCGATAATTCGCCGACACTACCTTATTGAGAGGCTATTGGTTGATACGCTGGGGTTCGACTGGGCGGATGCCGATGATGAAGCGGAGCGCCTGGAACATGCGCTCTCACCTAAATTAGAGACCTACCTGTTCGAGAGTCTTGGAGAGCCGACAACCTGCCCTCATGGAAACCCTTTTCCAGGCTCACCGGATGAAGAACGTTTGCTTGGCGCACGTAAACTGACAGAAACTAGGGTGGGGGAGAGCGTCGTTATTTTGCGCATCACTGAAGAAGGTGAAGACGACGGTGATCTCCTCCGCTTTGCCCATGATCAGGGTCTGCTGCCAGGATCGCCAGTCTTAGTCGAAGACATCGACCTGCGAGCCGGACAGTTATTACTGAGCGCAGGTGAACGCACGGTCGCAATTCCGGCGCGCTGGGCTCAAAGTGTTCGCGTTTCCGGTCCTGTCTCCTAAGCGGATTCACTCGCGGAGCTTGCGCGTTAGGCCGTCACGGATCTTTGCCACAAGCATGGTGACACTGAGGCATCGATGGTGTTAGTGGCTATCCAAAGATTCCGGTTGCGTTACCGGCTGTTGCTACCCTAACGATCCCGCTCGTAGGGCTGCCAAATGGTCGGCAAGTGCTGCTTGCCAGTGTTGCAGGTTGTCCTGATTGAGGGCTGCCAGACGCTCGTGGGCCAGGACCGAGTACGGTGGGCGCGCCGCCGGAGTTACATACTCGATAGAAGTGGTGGGAGAAAGCGCCGCTTCAACTCCCGCTAGTGCAAAGATTGCTTTGGCGAATTCATACCAAGTGCACGAACCGGCGTTGGTAATATGGACGACGCCTGAGATGTCTTGCCCTATCAGCCACGCTACTTTCTCTGCTAGGTCTCTGGTCGAGGTAGGCGTACATTCCTGGTCGTCGACTACCCGGAGTGCAGATCCCTCCCCAGCCTTTCGAAGCATCGTTTGGACGAAGTTGCCTCCTTTGCTCCTGGCGCCCGCAACGCCGTAGAGACCGCACGTTCGAACAATAACCGATCTCCGCCATGTAACTTGAGCAAGATACTCTCCGGCCAGCTTGGAAGTCCCGTAGACGGAGAGCGGCGCCGGAGGATCGTCTTCGGTCAACGGAGCGCGTTTCGCCTGACCGCCAAATACGTAGTCTGTGCTGAAGTGCACAAACTGTGAATCCTGCTCCTCACAGAGAAGGGCGAGATGACGCACGGCGAAAGCATTGGTGGCAAAGGCAGATTCTAGCTTTGTCTCACAGTCGTCCACGCGATGGTAGGCAGCAGTGTTTAAAAGTACGTCCGGCTTGAAGGAGCGAACAATCTCAGCCGTCTGGATGGGGCTGCAAATATCTAATTCTTGACGTGAGAGCCCAACGACCTCATGTTGAGAGAGAGAAAGCTTTAGGTCGTGCGAAAGCTGTCCGTTCCCGCCGGTGATGAGGATTCGCATGTTTTGCTCGTGGAAACAATTCCGCCAGATTGTAGCTACGCTCGGCATTCATCCGTCTACATGCCTAGCGGTTCTCAGTAGTGTACTACTTTAAAGGTGTACACGGTTGCCGTTATCCTCGATAATCGATTCAGGGTGCGCTGATGGGAGAGGAAGTTGCATGCTTCCCGATGAGCAAGAGACGCCATGAGGTGAACCTTTCAACCCTCGGTGGGAGGCCTGTCTAGTTGCTGCAGCCAGCAATCCACAACGTATCAGCACCTCTTCGCGGCACGCCGGCCATGGAAGTCGTAATCGTTGGCGGGGGGCCGGGGGGGCTCGCCGTCGCCCAACAGTTAGGCGAGCGGGGCATCGCAAGTGTGATTCTTGAGAAGGGCGGTTACCCCGGTTGGATGTGGAGCCGCACGTACGACAGCCTTAGCCTGCATACCGGAAAACACCTCAGCGCGTTACCTGGTATGCCGTTCCCAAGTGGAACAAGCCTCTTTCCCTCACGTGCGGAGTTCATGGGCTATCTCGAGAACTATGCCGAGCGATTCAATCTGCCCCTTCGTGTCGGTGTAAAGGCACACGCCCTCGAACGGCAAGGGGACACATGGCGAATCAATACTAGTGAAGGTTGGATTGCGGCGCGTGCTGTAGTGGTAGCAACCGGCATCATGTCGTCACCGATTGTCCCAAGCTTACTGGGATTGGATTCGTACGAAGGTCACCTCATCCACAGTTCTGAATACAGGCTGCCATCACCTTTCGCACACCAGCGTGTGTTAGTCGTTGGCATAGGCAATTCCGGTGCAGAGATTGCGGTGGAGCTTGCTGGTGCCGGCGCAGATGTGGCGGTGTCAGTACGGTCGGGAGCAAACAACGTGCCCAGAAGCATCGCTGGGATTCCAAGCCAATACCTGGGGTGGGCAATATCCTGGATGCCTCGTCGATTCCAACAGCGTTTGACCCGGATGTTCGGGCTCCTGGGGGCCGTAGTCCGAGGCGGCAACCCGATCCCGCGAAAGAAAGGGTTCAGCGATTGCCCGGACGTTCCGCTCATTGGCCTGAAGCTGGCTAATGCTGTGCGGTCAGGCGCAGTCGCCCTTCTGCCGGGTATCGATCATTTCACGCTACAGGGTACGAATCTTGCGGATGGCACGCAGCACGCATTCGATTCAGTGATACTAGCAACCGGATATAGGTCGTCCATTGAGTGGATGGGCGATTACAGTGCCAGAGACATTTGCGGCTTCGCCAGGCGTCGGGACCGTGTAAGGAGCTTGAAATTCCCTGAGCTTTACTTCATCGGACACAACTACGACGGCAGGGGCGGCTTATACAATATCGCCGTAGACGCAAAGCGGATTGCCCGGCTGATCTTCAGTAGTCAAAAGCTGTGATAGCTGCCAAAGGACCACAGAGCTGTTGCCAACACTATATGAAACCAGATAGGGATTGTCCGCTTGAGCCATCTCCTTTCCGGCTTAAGCTTCATTGTTAGAGCATAACGCGCAATCATCGATGCGAAGTAGACAACTGCCGCAAGTCTGAGGGGCGTCGCCGCGATGCCCCACCAGCTCGAAGCAAAGAACCCCTCCGTCCGGTACACGTCGGCTGCAATGACGGCCATGAATGACAGTAGAACCAACTGCGCCGGCAGCAGGTAGCGGTAGGGCATCAATCCCGAGTACCAGTGCTCCATAGAAGGGAGCCAGCGTGGTGCCCAAAGTACCACGATCACTTGTCCGGCTACCCGCAATGCAAACAGAACGGTGCAGACGAAGAGGACTGTAACAGTGTACGTCATTCCAGCCTTCCGTAAGAAGAATCCCCCCCGATTCGCCGCCATGACTCCAGCATATAGTGGGGAACGCAACCATGCAGCCGGTCCCTGGATTCGGGCTGTTTCTTGGTTAGGAACTAGCCAAAGTGAGAGTGTGACCCATGTTTCAAACCATGGCCGCTGGTCTTGTGCTATTGCTTGACAGGAGCGAACATTGTTGGTAGGGTTGTGGCGCGATTACTTGGTTAGTTCTTACGATGCTCTCAGCTTCCAAATGTAGTACGGTCGACTATTATCAACCATTCTACCCGTACTATCCAAAGTCCCAAAGGAGATGCGCGTGAACTCCGGCGACACTGCATGGATCCTAATGTCTACTGCTCTCGTCTTGTTCATGACTTTACCGGGTTTGGCAATGTTCTACGCGGGCTTGGTGCGTTCCAAGTCGGTTCTGTCCGTCATGATGCACTGTTTTTCCATTGCCGCTCTGGTCAGCGTACTATGGTTGGTTGTGGGCTACAGCCTGTCTTTTGGCGACAGCCAAGGAGGCATTGTCGGCGGCTTTAATCGGGTCTTCTTCGCTGGGATGGCAGCGGACATGATGAGGGGCTCGATCCCGGCAATCGTATTCGCCATCTTTCAGATGACCTTCGCCATCATTACTCCGGCGCTCATCGTGGGCGCCTATGTGGAGCGCATCAAATTCTCTTCGGTGCTAATCCTAAGCAGTGCTTGGCTCATCCTAGTTTATGCGCCCGTTTGTCATTGGGTTTGGGGTGGTGGTTGGCTGGGCGACCTTGGCGTAATGGACTTTGCAGGTGGCCTGGTAGTTCACACGACCGCCGGTGTATCGGCCTTGGTCATCGCCGCTCTACTCGGCAGACGAATCGGCTTTCCTGGAAAACTCCAACCTCCGCACAATCCCGGCATGACCGCAGCGGGTGCTGCGATGCTCTGGGTGGGCTGGTTCGGGTTCAACGGGGGCAGCCAACTGATGGCAGATGGCGGCGCAGGCATGGCTATTACCGCGACCCATCTTGCAGCCGCTAGCGCCGTGATCGTGTGGTCTGCGATTGAGTGGATCAAGTTAGGTAAGCCTTCTCTGGTTGGCGCTGTCACGGGTGCGATTGCAGGCTTAGCTACAGTTACTCCCTCTTCTGGGTTTGTTGGACCGATTGGCGGCGTGATCCTGGGCGCGCTTGCGGGTCTAGTGTGTTTCTTTGCGGTTGGTATAGTCAAGGAAAGATTGAAGATCGACGACTCGCTTGACGTCTTTGCAGTGCACGGCGTGGGGGGCATACTCGGCACGCTGCTGGTCTCAGTCTTAGCGACCGCTGCTCTTGGTGGCGGCGGGCTCTTGGTTGCGAGCGGCACGATTGTTGCTCAACTGGGCGTGCAGGCACTTGGCGTAGTTGTAGTCATAGCGTGGGCGGCTGTCCTCACCTTCATCATCGTGAAAGTCACAGGTATGATTACCGGTGGAATGCGAGTTTCCGCCGAAGTAGAGGAGCAAGGACTCGACCTCGCCCTTCACGGCGAGCGAGGCTATGACATTTAGAGAAGCACAAGGGTACAGACGATGAAACTGGTCGTGGTACGGGTTCAACCGGATAGGGTAAGTATTGTATATGAAGCCCTAGTGAAGCTTGGAGTCACGAGCGTCAGCGCAATCGACATCAAAGGCTTCAGAGAAGAGGTTAGCCATTCGGAGATTCTGCGCGGTGTCGAATACAAGATTGACTTCCTGCCCATGGTGAAGATCGAGGCGATTGTAGAAGATGAAATTGTCGAGCGAGCAACTGCTGCTGTTCGTCGCGCGAGCGCATCCGATCCGTCCAGATATTCCAGGGTTTGGATATCTGAGGTCATGCCTGCGGAGACCGGGGAGTAAGTATCGTAGCATTTGCGTTCTTTGCCATTCCCCTACAATCGGAGGTGGTATAGTATTTCCAAAGATCGGGAGACGCTTGTAATACAGGTAGGCAACGTGACGACGACATTACATCCATAGGAGGGAATGCCTGTGAGATGAATCGTACAGCCGGTTTAGAAACCGATGGTCGTAGTTCACGCGTTGCGATCAGCCAAGAGCCGAATAGCAACACTTAGGAGATGTGCTCAATGGGAGTAACCACCGAGCGGCAAGATAACACACTAATTGCAAAGTCCGAAGGTCGCATTGATGGCGCTAATGCCCGCGAATTTCAGGATGCATTAGACGCCGCGATTGACTCGAGTGAGCGTGCCGTCGTCTTGGATCTGGAAGAAGTATCGTACATTAGTAGTGCAGGCTTGCGAGTAATCTTACTAACAGCCAAGTCGTTGCAGAAGCAGGACGCCAAATTTGCTGTTTGCTCGCTCTCAGAATCTATCCGCGAGATATTCGAGATCAGCGGCTTTGATCAGATCATTGCCGTTCACGATTCTCGAGATGAAGCAATAGACGCACTCAAGAACTAGCCCGCCCATTCTTGCGCAGCATCGAGAATTCAACTGGCCCGTGGGTACCCCCTACTGGGCCAGATAATGTAGTTCTCGAGGAAGGAAACGATGGAACCACCCTATAAGATCCTCGTTGTCGACGATGAACCGGATCTAGAGCCGCTCATGTTGCAGCGGATGCGGCGCCACATTAGAGCAGGGCGGTATACATTTGTATTTGCTCAGAATGGCATAGAAGCGCTGGAACGCCTCAACGAAGAGGACGATATTGATATGGTACTGTCCGATATCAATATGCCGCGCATGGACGGCTTGACACTGCTTGAGCAGATTCCCAAAGTTGATCCCAACATACGCTCCGTAATCGTCTCAGCTTACGGGGACATGAAGAATATCCGGACGGCGATGAATCGAGGCGCTTTCGACTTTGTCACCAAGCCGCTAGACTTTGCGGACCTCCAAATCACTATCGATCGCACATTGAGTCATATGACTGAGTGGCGTGAGGCGCTCTCGTCGCGCGATAAGCTTGTGGCGTTGCAGAACGAGTTGAACGTTGCCAGTCAAATCCAACAATCAATCCTCCCCACTGACTTTCCCCGAGGTACTGACTTTGAGATTTACGCCAGCATGGAGCCGGCCCGCAACGTCGGTGGAGACTTCTTCGACGCATTGACTCTGGATGCCGGCCTTGTTGGCGTTGCTATTGCGGACGTCTCCGACAAGGGCGTTCCGGCCGCTCTCTTCATGATGTCTAGCCGCACTCTATTAAAAGGCTCTGCCATCGGCATGGGAGAGCCCGGCCAAGTTCTGGGTGAGGTTAACGATCTGCTCCATGAAGACAACGACACAGGAATGTTCGTCACGATTCTGTATGCGGTGTATAGCTCGTCAACCGGTGAATTCACTTATGCCAACGGAGGACATAATAGTCCTCTCATTGTGCATCCCGATGGAAGCTCTTCTCTACTTCCGCTAACGGGAGGCATCGCGCTTGGAGTTGTGCCGGATATCCCCTATCAGCAGCAATCGATAAACTTGGATTCCGGCGATCTCGTATTCCTCTACACGGACGGTGTCACCGAGGCCATGAATGCCCAAGAAGAGGAGTTTGGGGTAGAACGCTTGCAGGAAGTGTTCGCGGCCAATCCTCCTCGGGACCCCAAAGAAGCAAACAAAGCGGTTTTCAAAGCAGTAGGCGACTTTGCCGGCGATACACCTCAATCTGACGATATCACCTGCTTAGCCATTTACCGTAGCGAGTCTTGAAGTTGGGTACAGAACTGCATCTAAAGGTCGAGACTAAGCAAGATGAGTTAGAACGGGTCTCGACAGCCATAGAGGACTTCGGCCTGGAAGCAGACTGGCCGCTAGACCTTGTATTCAAGGTGAATTTGGCCTTAGAAGAGATAGTGATCAACGTCATGAACTATGGTCATGACTATGGTCTTCATGAAATTGAAATATCGCTAATTGCCGATGAAAACGCCCTCACGATAGAGATCGTTGATGACGGCCGGCCCTTTGATCCGTTGAATGACCCACCTAAACCCAATGTAAACACCGAACTTGAGGATAGGAACATAGGTGGTTTGGGCATTCATCTCGTACGCAAGATGATGGATGACGTGCGCTACCGGCGGGAAAAGGGAAAGAACCACATGACCTTGGTTACGAGCATCGTCAAATGAAAAGCGTCTCCTGCATTCCAGCGGCCTCGTTGGTTCGCTTAGGGAACAGGGTGGTAGCTGGGTTTCTCATAGCCATCATTCTGATTGGTTGCTCCACACCTGCCCAAGACAGCGAGTCTGTAGTTGCAGAAACAACAGCAACACCTGAGACCGCAGCCGATGCTTCCCAGTCTGCTGCTCCCGGCGTCACTGACAAAGAAGTGCTCTTCGGTCAATCCGCAGCCTTCAGCGGCCCAGCTGAAGAGCTTGGCACTAACATGGAATTCGGCATTAGGGCCGCTTTCCATGAAGTCAACCAGAAGGGCGGCGTCCATGGGCGGGAGCTTGTTCTGCTCATATCCGATGATGCCTACGAACCGGAAGCCGCTATTGCCAACACCAGAATGCTCATAGAAGAGCACGATGTATTCGCCCTAATCGGAGCCGTTGGCACGCCGACGTCCCGCTCTGCGGTGCCGGTTGCTTATGAAGCGGGTGTCCCCTACATTGCCCCCTTCACCGGCGCTGAATTCCTGCGCAATTCAGACCTTTTCAATGTAGTGAATATGCGCGCCTCCTACTATCAAGAAACCGAGGAAATGGTCGAAAGATTGACCACCGACTTGGGCATCACGCGTATCGGTGTGTTGTATCAGGACGATTCTTACGGCCGCGCCGGCTTCAACGGGGTGCGGTTGGCCCTTGAGAAGCGCAATATGGAAATGGTGTCAATTGGCGTCTATACCCGCAACACCACTGCTGTAAAGGCGGCCCTGCTCGATCTCCGTCGTGGGAACCCGGAAGCAGTAATCATGATTGGCGCCTATAAGCCGGTTGCCGCCCTAATCCTTTGGGCACGGCACATTGGTCTGGACCCGGTTTTCATGACCGTTTCCTTCGTCGGCAGCAACGCCTTGGCGGAAGAACTTGGCCCTGCGGGAGTAGGAGTGTTCGTGACACAGGTGGTTCCGTTCCCAACAGACGAGTCCAAACAAATTGTCAAGGACTATCTTCG
Source organism: Chloroflexota bacterium (assembly GCA_965219505.1). Classification (GTDB taxonomy): domain Bacteria; phylum Chloroflexota; class UBA11872; order VXOZ01; family VXOZ01; genus VXOZ01. The sequence goes on from OZ244775.1 coordinate 1,548,228, forward strand.
CGCCATTCGCGAATTATCTTCGTGGCATGATCCCAGCTTTGTTTCGCTAGAGGGCTACCTTGCCGGGCGCCTGGCAATCGCCGGGCTTGAGCGGTGCGGCCCGCAGCTCACGCGAGAGTGCTTTCTCGATAGCATACGAAACACTGAAGTGATCGACCTAAGCGAATTTAAACTTCACTATGGATCGGACGACAACCAGGGATCAGATTCAGTATTCCTTACTATGATCGGTCCGGACGGCACGTACCAGCCTGTTAGTTCACTACGAGATATAGAACGGTGATTGAACAATTCGGGGGCTTGCTCGAAAGTCGCTATAGGATCTCAACGCAGCTCTACTTGGGCATTGGTGGCGCTGTGGCGCTTGTCATTGCAGCCAGTCTTGTCGGGTGGTTTTCATTTAATCGCGTTGGTGAAGTCCAGAGTCAGGTGAACGAAGGAAGCGTACCGGAAATGGAAGCCGCGTTTAGGGTGGCGCAACACAGCAACTCATTAGAGGCCGCGGCCCCACGGCTGACGAGCGCCGCGACGCCGGAAGACTTCAACCGAGTTGCTGCCAGCATTGACGAAGCTCATGCCGCACTGGAAGAGCAATTGGCAATCTTGGAGCAAGCCGACGCGGCAGATGAGCGTTTTGCGCGCGTCCGGTCCCGCGCGGATGCTCTCATTTCCAATATCAGCGCGGTTGAAACCGGGATGTCCGAGTCATTCGCGCTCAATGAGCAGAGCGAGCAGTTGCGCGTAGAGCTAACAACTATGCGCGGCAGTCTCTCCGGAATCTTAACCCCCTTGATAGACAACCAAATCTTCTACCTCATCACAGGCTACAGCGTGATCGGAGGGGCCGCTGCGGCGCGGGAGAATCACTTCTCCGAAGAAGAGTTTAATCGGTATCGTCACCTGGAAATTCTGCGTACTGAAGCGAACGTTGCTACCGAGCTTCTGGCTAATTCCTATGTCGTTTCAGATGCCTCATTTGTAGAGCCTTTGCGAGAGCGCTTCGAGTCGGCGCAGAGCAGAATCGAGCGCAGCCTCTTCGCGCTTGCGGATGCGCCATTCTATGCCGAACTTGCCCCAATCTTTGAACAGTTATTCGCGTTGGAAAGTGTGTTTGAGTTACGCGCGCGCCAATTGCGGCTTATTCAACACCAGGACGACTTACTGGCAAGCAACAACGACTTGGCCAATGAACTCTTAGGCGACGTAGAAGGTCTCGTTAGTGCAGCCTCGGCCAGTGTAGAGGAAGCGACGCAGGCGTCCACGCAGGCAATACTTACCGGTCGTCTTCTCCTGCTTGCTATCGGCCTCATCAGTATTGGCGGCGCCCTTGTTATCGTGTGGCTCTTCGTTGGCCGAGTCGTGGTGCGCCGCATTGAAATGCTATCAAGTTGGATGCGCGATATGGCCGGTGGCGACTTGGAGGCAGAAGTCGAGATTGGTGGCCGCGACGAGGTTGCGGAAATGGCTGCTGCCCTGGAAGTTTTCCGTCGTCACGCATTGGAAGTGCAACGCTTGAATCTGGTTGAGAAGCTTGCGGACGAGTTGCAGGGAAAGAATGAGCAGCTTGAGAGCGTGTTGGCCGACTTGAGAAGAGCGCAAGACCAAATCGTAATGCGTGAGAAGCTGGCTGCACTCGGTGAGCTCACCGCAGGGGTGGCCCACGAGATCAAGAACCCGCTAAACTTCGTCAAGAATTTCTCCGAGTCTTCAGCAGACCTTCTCGAAGAGCTACGAGAAGTCCTCGGTGAGAACGGCGGCGAGTTGAGCAAAGATGACCGCGATCTCATAGATGAGATTTCAGATGATCTTACCGGAAACCTTGAGCGGATTCGCACTCACGGGGAACGCGCCAACCGCATCGTTCACGACATGCTTTCCATGGGTCGCGGCACCGGAGGCTTGCAGCCCACGAATGTCAATAATCTACTGGATGAACACGCACGCCTCGCTTACCACAGCAAGCGCGCTACCGATTCGGAATTCCAACTTGACTTGAAGCAAGACCTCGACCCAGATATGGGAGAGATTGAAGTCATTCCGCAGGACATCGGCCGCGTTTTCTTGAATATGGTAAGCAACGCCTGCGATGCTACCGATGTGAGAAGGCGTGCCATCGAGGATACAGATGGCGCCACGGACTATAGTCCCACGGTCTGGCTCTCTTCGCGGCGAGTTGACGAGTCAGCCGAATTCCGCATCAAAGACAATGGCACCGGCATGCCACCGGAGGTAGTTGAGAAGATCTTTAATCCCTTCTTTACTACAAAGCCTACCGACCAAGGCACCGGCCTTGGTCTTGCTATGTCCAGCGACATCGTGCGCCGCCGTGGAGGCACTATCCGAGTTGAGTCCGTGCCCGGTCAGTTTACCGAGATGACCATTGAAATCCCGCTTGAGCCGGTAGCGATTGAAGAAGATGCTGACGGAGCGGCAGTCCAGGCATAGGTACACTAGAGAAACCCAACAGTAGAACAATGAAGTTAGGCTGCAGGATGTATTCTTATTGCCTGGAATTGTTACTCTTGCCTTTAGACGCTGGTGATTCTGGAGTGAAGTAGGTAGCGAAATTTCTACCTGCGATCGCAGAGGCTTGGTGTACTGCAGGCGTGCAGGAAACTCGCCACACAGGTGTACCCAGAGATTGTCTTGAAATTGCATGTAGATTTTGGTACTGTTCTCGCGGGATTTATATGCCCTTTTCCCGCTAGACCGCAGCGTTGCAGCCACTCTAGAGCCTGGCCCGACGCTATAGTGCTTCCCGGAGACTTGCAACGAGCCAAACGTACCTGCTAAGCGAGTTATGCCGTGAACTTTGACGATTATCAGCTTGACGCAGACGTTTATGATGAGATGTTCTTACCTGACGGCACTCCCCGGGAACACAGCCGTGACCTTCACGAGATTCTATGCCAGCTATCTTCCGAAGAGCTGGTAAACATTCAAGATAGGGTTACGCGATCTTTCTCCAATGAAGGCATTACTTTCACGGTGTACGGCGATGAAGAGGCCGATGAGCGCATTATTCCCATCGACCCTCTACCTCGCATCCTCTCGAACACTGAGTGGCAAGGAATCGAAGCCGGCCTCAAACAGCGTATCAAAGCGCTGAACATTTTCCTGGAAGATGTATACGGAAAGTCCCGAACCAAAGACCTCTATGGTGAGCCCCGCATCGTTCATGACGGTGTAGTTCCCGTGGACATGGTGCGCGGCTGCCCACAGTACCGGGTCGAAATGCGTGGCTTTTCGGCTCCTCATGGCACGTGGGTCGCAATCTGCGGCACGGACATTGTGCGCACCAGCGAAGGTTTCTGCGTGCTAGAGGATAACCTGCGCGTTCCCTCCGGCGTGTCCTACATGCTAGCCAACCGAGAGGCGGTAAAGAAGAGCTTTCGCCGCCTGTATAGGCGATCTCGCGTGCGAGAAATCGAAAACTACGGGCAGGTGCTCCAAGCAACTCTTAGGGAACTCGCGCCAGGCGGGCAATCTGACCCCACAATTGTCTTGCTGACGCCGGGCGTATACAATTCCGCCTTCTACGAGCATATGTTCTTGGCCCGCGAAATCGGCGCAGAACTCGTGGAAGGCCGCGATCTGCTTGTCAATAATGGCTTTGTCTATATGCGCACTACCACTGGACTGCGGCGAGTTGACGTCGTGTACCGGCGTGTGGACGACGACTTCTTGGACCCGCTGGTTTTCCGCCCAGACTCGCTCCTAGGTGTTCCGGGACTCCTGCATGCGTACAAGCTTGGCAACGTCGCTCTCGTGAATGCACCGGGTACGGGCGTTGCGGACGACAAGAGCATGTATGCGTACGTACCCGAAATGATTCGATACTACTTAGGAGAAGAACCAATAATTGCTAACGTGGAGACGTTCCTTTGTAGGCGACGTGAAGACTTGGAATATACCCTTGATAACTTACAGGACTTGGTGGTAAAACGCGTTGGTGAATCCGGTGGTTACGGCATGCTCGTTGGCCCCCACTCGACGCAGAGTGAGCGCGAGGAATACGCCGAACAGTTGCGTGCGGACCCAGCCGGATTTATATCACAGCCAGTACTTGCGCTCTCGCGCGCGCCTTGCTTCATCGAGGGACGCTTCGAGCCACGTCACGTGGACTTGCGTCCGTTTGTGCTGCACGGCCGCGAGACGCGCATTGTTCCCGGGGCGTTTTGCCGCGTCGCCTTGCGTCGCGGCAGCTTGGTAGTCAATTCTAGTCAAGGAGGAGGGGGAAAAGACTTCTGGGTCGTTGAAGATTGATCCCAAGTTTCTCAAGGGAGAGAGGGTACATGGTATTCACGGAAGTTCTTGCACGTCATCGCCGTATCGCTGTAATTGCGGCAGTGTTGCTCTTAACGTTTCTCTATTTCTTGCTCCGACCGGCAGTCGCCCACGCGGCGACGGATGGTGAGACCACGTTTGTTCTCAATACGTTTGCGTTTCTGATTTGGGGTGTATTGGTGATGTGGATGGCTGCGGGCTTTACAATGCTCGAAGCCGGGGCGGTACGCACCAAGAACGCCTCCATGATTTGCTTGAAGAACATCGGTCTCTACTCTATTGCCGGACTTGCTTACTTTTTCGTCGGATACAACCTTATGTACGTCGAAGTCGATGTCGAGCGGTTTGGGGGACTGATAGGTTCGTTTAGTCTTCTCTATGGCCCGTCATCGGATGAGCTCGCCTTATTGGATGGTGATCAGAGCGCTGCGGCGGCTGTGTTCGAGAGCGGCTATTCGGTAATGTCCGACTGGTTCTTCCAGATGGTTTTTGTAGCGACCACCGCTTCCATCATATCCGGCGCCTTGGCCGAGCGCGTTAAAATGTGGTCGTTCTTCATCTTCATCCTAATTCTGACGGCAGTCATTTACCCAATGGTAGGTGCGTGGACATGGGGTGGCGGCTGGCTGGCTGAAATGGGCTTTCAGGATTTTGCCGGCTCAACCATCGTGCACAGCACCGGCGGATGGGCAGCGCTGGCAGGTGTGATTATCGTCGGACCAAGGCTTGGCAAGTACCGCAAAGACGGTTCTGTTAGGCTATCGTCGCCTTCTAATGTCTTGTTGGTGACTCTGGGCGTCTTCATCCTGTGGTTGGGTTGGTTTGGTTTCAACGGCGGCTCGCAATTGGCGCTGGGCAGCGCAGCCGACGCGGTTTCAATCGGCCACATTTTGGTAAACACCAATCTGGCAGCGGCAGGGGGCGTTATGGCTGCCCTCATTATTTCGAGACCACTCTTGGGCCGCACTGATCTCTTCGCCGGCTTGAACGGCGCGATTGCAGGACTCGTCTCGATAACGGCCGGCCCCGACATCACTCAACACTACTGGGCAGTCATAATCGGTGCTATCGGCGGCATCATCTGCACCCTAGGTCTCAAGCTGCTTGAGAAAGTCAAGCTCGATGACGTCGTTGGCGCAATTCCCGCCCACTTGTTTGCAGGCATCTGGGGCACACTGGCGGTTGCCATTGCCGCTGGCGGCAACATTGGTGTGCAGCTTGTCGGTATTCTGGCAGTTGGCGCATTCGTCTTCATCGTCTCGCTGATCTTTTGGAAGGTCATAGGTTTGTCTATCGGACTGCGCGTTTCGGTGCAGGCTGAGCGACTGGGTCAGGACACTGCCGAGTTGGGCCTTGAAGCCTATCCCGAGTTTGTGCTAATGCCTGAAGAGCACGATGAGGACTAACGTATGCGGGAGCTGAGGATCTAAACGCATGCTCTCACGCAGCGCACAAGGCCTCTATTGGATGGGGCGGTATCTCGAGCGAGCGCAACACCTCTGCCGTCTTCTGCAACTGCAGACGGCGGCTTTGGTGGACCGCCCCGTCCAGGAAATCTACTTTGGCTGGAGTCGTATTTACATAAGTGTTGATCGACAGCCGCCCGGCGGCAGTCTCGAACTCACCGATAGCGACGACTTCACGCTGGCGGATTCATACACCCTGGCTGATGACCTCACCTTCGAGCGCTCCAATCCCGGCTCCGTTTGGAGTTGCTTTGTGCTGGCGCGGGAGAACGCCCGCCAAACGCGCAACTGCGTCAGCACGGAGATGTGGTCGCACCTGAACTTGGTCTATTTGCGGCTTCAGAAACGGGACATCCAAGACATCTGGGTCACATCTCCCGAGAGCTTTTACGGTGAGACCACCAATGAGATTGACACCTTCATGGGTGTGGCCGCGGGCACGATGTACCGTGACGAAGGTTGGCACTTTCTGCAGCTCGGTCGCTTCATCGAACGCGCCCTGCTCGCAATCTCGTTGTTTCTCGCTCAACTTGCCACTGAAGTCCACTTCGAAGAATCATCCGAAGCGGACTGGATTAGCCTGTTGCGCGCGTACCACGCTTTGGAGGTCTATGACCGCAGCTATAGCGTGGAGGTGCAGCCGGGCCAGGTGCTGGATCTTCTAGCCACCGATCCGCTGCTTCCTGATTCGTTGTGCCAGTCCCTCGACGTCTTGGGAGCACAGCTTGACGCTATCGGCGCGGGTCCAAGTGCTGAATCCAGTGGCGCCACGCGGCGGCTGGCCGGCCGCCTAGGGTCGTTGATCCATTACGATTGGCCCGATATGGAAGACCGGGAACAGGCGTTGCAGGATATGGGCGCGTTCTGCCGAGACCTTCACAGTCTCATTACGCAGACGTACTTCGATTACCAAGTCGACGAGTCTCCCGTATACTGACCTTATGGCCGGATCGAACCGCTTCGAGATCGAGCACGTATCTCATTACCGTTACTCGTCTCCGACGTGGCACTCGGTAATGTCGCTCTGCTTGCGGCCGCGCAATAGCGTGAAACAACAACTCCTGCACTTCGATCTGACCACAGAGCCTTTTGCCAACTGCAGTGTAGGGACTGATCCCTACGGGAACACGAATCACGTCTTTAGCGTGCATCAGTGGCATGAATCCCTTAAGATCACGGCCCACACCACAATTGAAACAGGGCCAGTAGTCCAGCTTCCCACCTCTTTGGAACCTGGCGCTTGGGACAATATCTACGCGTGGCGCGATTCTTTCGAACTCTGGGACTTTACGCACGATAGCCCGTTGGCGAGGTCATCCCCCGCCCTCACGGCCTTCATCGAGCGGGAGGGCATAGAGCCCGCAGACGATCCCCTCCATGCCGTGGGAATGCTATCGGAGAAGCTGCATCACGCTTTTGATTACATGCCTGGCAGCACTTCGGCGGCCTCTCCCATCGACCACATTCTGGAGTCCGGCAGGGGCGTCTGTCAGGACTACGCCCACGTCATGATAGCCATTGCGCGTTCTTGGGGCGTGCCGTCGCGCTACGTCTCCGGCTACGTGCACGTTACCGGAGACACCCACGATCACGCGCCGACTTCGTCGCAGACGCAGACTTCGTCGCAGACGCAGACTTCGTCGCAGACGCAGACTTCGTCGCAGACGCCACAGACTGCCACCCATGCGTGGGTCGAATGCCGCCTGCCCGGCCTGGGCTGGGTTGGCTTCGATCCTACCAACCAGACCCTCGTTGGGAACCACCACGTCTGTATCGCTGTAGGGCGCGACTACCAGGATGTGCCACCCTCCAAAGGCGTGCTGCACGGCTTCGTTGGGAGCATCCTGGAGGTGGACGTGCGCATGCGCCTACTGCCGCCGTCGCAGGCCGAGACGGCGTGACCTGTAGCACCCAAGTGTCACAGGAGACGTGGTAACTCGTAGTTGCGTTCCCCTGCCTCTGTTACCATCGAGGTGTTGCTAGCATTGAGACCCCACATTGTTTCTAGAATCTGAGGCAGTAGGTCGTGTCGCGGTCACAAGAGGGAGTCGGCCTTATTACTTCTCGCTCATTCGTTGAGAGAGTTAAACCATGCAGAAAACGCTCAAGATCATCGCCCACGTCGTGCTCTTCTTGGTGGCGATCATCGTCTTCTATCTCGGACTAGGCATCGGCTTGTCGGCAAACCCCGCCATCGGCACCGCCCTCTGGGTCGTTGCGGCAGTCATCGCCATAGCCAACCTGTATTGGATCCTCCGCGGACGGCTACAACGGCGATAGAGTAGGCTTAGTGCCAATAACATCCGGCGAATGACCCAGCCAAGCCGTAGCCCCAATCCTGGATCCGTCTTTGTCGTCTATTGTGCGCAATGCTCGATGAGAGTTTGAAATCATCGCCATGACCGGTCAACTCTTCACACAGTACTTCCTTACCGAAGGCATCACGGCAACCGCCGAATGGGAAGAGTCTTGTTCTGAGGAGCGGGCTTTTAACGCATTCAAGCGGTCCCTGAGCGATATCCTTACCAGCATAATCTCCATAAGCAACCCCAACGAATCGGTCACTGAGCAGGAGGTGGTTCGTCCGATTCTTGAGTTGCTCGGTTGGCGCGAATACCTGCCCCAGCAAGGCGCGGACAGTAATCAGATAATTCCCGACCACCTGCTCTTTGCGGATGGCGAGGCCAAGAGTCGGGCAATGGCGCGCGCCAACTCGACTGATGGTTTCCAAGACGCCATGGCGATTGAGGAGAGCAAGCGGTTCGGCCTGCCGCTCGACAACCGCGATCAGAGCGACACTAGGCAGATTGGCACTCCCCACGGCCAGATTCTGCGGTATCTGGCGGAAGCGCAGCCGGTCTCCGACGGACAATTGCGCTGGGGCATCCTAACCAACGGCGCGGTATGGCGGCTCTATGATTACCGCTCCCGTCCCCGCGCCACAGGCTTCTATGAGGCAGACCTCCCAGCCATCTTTGGCAGCAACGACGATCATGCCCTGCGCGCCTTCCTCCTGCTCTTTAGGCGGGACTCTTTCATTCCGTTAGAGGGAGCCGCTACTACCTATCTGGAGAACGCAATCGCGGAGGGCAAGCGTTATGAGCAACAGGTCGCCGCAGACCTCTCAGAGGTGGTATTCGAGCGCGTTTTCCCCACCTTGGTCAGTGCCCTTGCGGGTAGTACCTCTCCAGATTCGGACCTGATCGACGATCTCACTGCCCCCCGGCACGCGGCCCTCATCTTTCTCTATCGGCTGCTCTTCATACTCTACGCGGAGGACCGCGGCCTCTTGCCGGTGAACGATTCTCGCTACATCGACTACGGGTTGCGCAAGCGCGTGCGTGACGACGTTGCCGCGCGCATGACGCTGAAGGACACGTTTTCCAGTGTGGCAACCAACTACTATGGTCGTCTGGCAAGTCTGTTCGAGATAATCGATAAAGGCGATCCATCTATTGGCCTCCCGCCTTACAACGGCGGCCTCTTTTCCCCGGACGCTGCGCCACTGTTGCAACACGTCCGCTTGTCGGATGCGGTCGTGGCGCCCATCATCTATGACCTGAGCCACACGCGCAGCACGCGGAAGGGCGAGACCGGGCGTTCATTCGTCAACTACCGCGACATGTCCGTGCAGCAACTCGGCTCTATCTACGAGCGGCTGCTGGAGCGGGAGCCGGTGCGCGGGAACGACGGCGCCATCACGACGCGCCCCAACCCCTATGCCCGCAAAGATAGCGGCAGCTTCTACACCCCTCAGGAGCTTGTGGATCTCATCGTGGAAAAGACCCTACAGCCTCTGGTGGAGGAGCGCCTAGCGGCATTCGAAGAGAAGGCCGGGCAACTCAAGAGCGATCGCCGCCCAAAGGCGGAGCGACAGCAGGAACTGGCGGCGCTCGACCCGGCGGAGGCCGTGCTCGACTTGAAGATTCTCGATCCGGCTATGGGCAGCGGTCACTTCCTGGTAACTGCCGTGGACTTCCTCTCCGACTACATCGCCGACTTGGTCGAATACGTGCCTGGCGTGCCGGACTGGCTCGAAGGCGGCGACGGTGAGGCTTATGTTTCGCCGCTGGTGGCGCGCATCGCCCGCATTCGGCAAGAAATCTTAGAGCGGGCGCGAGAGTCTAACTGGACGCTAGACGCGGCCCAGCTCAACGACCAGGCCATCATCCGGCGCATGGTGCTCAAGCGCTGCATCTACGGCGTGGACAAGAACCCATTGGCCGTGGAGCTGGCCAAAGTCTCGCTCTGGCTGCACAGTTTCACCGTCGGCGCGCCGCTCTCGTTCCTTGACCACCACCTGCGCTGCGGCGACTCGCTGCTTGGAATGCGCGTGACGGAGGCCGTTGACGAACTGAATCGTCTGGGCGGCCTGGGCGCATGGTCCGCGATGACGGGGGCCGAGACTGCCGCTGCGGGCATGCAACGGATCGAGGCGCTTTCCGATACCGACGTGGCCGAGGTGCGGGAATCCGCGGCGTTGTTCCAGGGTGTTGAAGAGACGACCGCCGACCTGCGCGGCCTGCTGGACGTGCTCTGCGGGCTCCGCTGGCTGACCGCGGGCATGAAGAAGAACGAACGCACGCTGTTCGAGTCTCCGCTATTTGAGATCCTCCGTCAGCGGCCTCAGGACGCCTTCAAACTGCTGGCGCACGGGCCGGAAGTCCGTCATTCCCGCGAAAGCGGGAATCCATCTTCTCTGCACTCCCCGTATCCCCATTCTCAAGGGAGGGACGAAGAAGAAGACTCGCGTGCCCATCCTTCCGGCGCAAGCCGGAATCCAGGCTTTCAACCAGGTGCGAGCGACAGTGACCGTCCTTCGCGTGCCAGCGAAACCATCCGTCATTCCCGCGAAAACAGTGACCGTCATTCCCGCGCAGATAGCTACCGTCATTCCCGCGAAAGCGGGAATCCATCTTCCCCTAACACCGTGGACTCCCGTTTTCACGGGAGCGACGAAGAAGGAAACCCTGAATCCCTTCACTCCGGCGCGAGCCAAGATGCCCGTCATTCCCGCGGAGATAGCGACCGTCATTCCCGCGAATACAGCGACCGTGAATCCCGCGCAGAAAGTGACCGTCATTCCCGCGCAAGCGGGAATCCATCTTCCACGGCAGCAGCAACTCCCAGTAGCGCAGGTTTGCAGCCTGCGTCCGGCAGCGCGGGTTTGCAACCTGCGTCCGGCCAAGGGAACGAACCGCCAACGCCAGACAACGTACAGAGCGGCGCCACCGAATTCGCCAACCTCTGGCACAACGCCAGAGCCATCGCCGACTGGGAGACCTTTCTGCACTGGGAGGTGGCGTTTCCGGGGGTGTGGGCAAAGTGGCAGGATGCGCACCCGCGCGGCGGATTCGACGCCGTGATCGGCAATCCGCCCTGGGACCGCATCAAGCTGCAGGAAGTGGAGTGGTTCGCCACCCGCGCGCCGGAACTCGCCCGCGCCCCGACTGCGGCGGCGCGCCGGGCAGCAATTAAGGAACTGCGTGCGCAGGGCGATCCGTTAGCCGTTGATTTCGATGACGCCAAAGCGCGCGCCGATAGTCTGGGCCAATTGGTGCGGGCTTCCGGCCACTACCCCCTGCTGGGCGGCGGCGACATAAACCTCTATTCACTCTTCGTCGAGAACGCCATGCGCCTGGTCAAGGCCGACGGTCTGGTCGGCCTGCTCACCCCGTCCGGCATCTACGCCGACAAGACCGCCGCTAAGTTCTTCAAGTCAGTTTCCACCCGCGGGCGTGTCGCCGGGCTGTATGACTTTGAGAACAGGAAGATCTTCTTCAAGGACGTGCATGCCTCTTTCAAGTTCTGCGCCCTCATTGTTGGCGGCGCGGAGCGGCGGTTCGACGAGACCGCGTGCGCCTTCTTCCTCCACGACACCAAGACCGTCACCGACCCTGACCGCTGCTTCCCGCTGGCGCCCGACGACTTCGCCCGCGTCAATCCCAACACCGGCACCGAGCACAAGACCTGGCCGGTCAAGTACCACACCATGTTCCACATGACCAACGACTCCCACCTCTTCCGCACCGCCGCGCAACTCGATTCCGAAGGCTTCTATCCCGTCCAAGGCAACCGCTGGCAACGTGGCAAAGAACTCTATCTACCCCTGTATGAAGGCAAGATGGTGCAAGCATTCGACCACCGCGCCGCGAGTGTCGTTGTCAATCCAGAAAACTTGAACCGACCAGCCCAGCCACGGGAGGCAACACTCGAAGAGCATGCTAATCCGGATTGGCTACCGGACCCTCAGTTCTGGGTTAGCGATGCGAACATCGAATGGCCCAAAGGATTGGATTGGGCGGTGGGGTTTAAGGACGTAACCGCTCCAACAAATGTCCGATCCATGATTGCTTCAATCGTGCCGCGCTCAGGATTTGGCAATACGCTTCCCCTCTTACAATTGGACTCTTGTGAGATACAGTGTTATGGGGATTGCGCTTGGCTTTGGGTAGCCTGCCTAAATTCGTTTGCGTTTGACTTTGTTGCTCGGCAGAAGGTCCAGGGACAGCACCTAAACTGGTTCGTTGTCGAGCAACTGCCGGTGATTGCGCCTGAGGACTACGACCGCCAATTCGGGGAGAAGACCGCCCGCGAACTCGTCCGCGACCACGTGCTCCGCCTCACCTACACCGCCCACGACATGGCGCCGTTCGCCCGCGACCTCGGCTACACCGGACCGCCCTTCATCTGGAATGAAGAGGAGCGCCGCCACCTGCGCGCCCGCCTGGACGCCCTCTACTTCCACCTCTACGGCATCTCGCGGGAGGATGCCGACTACATCCTGAGCACCTTCCCCATCGTCCGCCGCCAAGACCAAGCCGCCTTCAACCGCTACCGCACCCGCGACCTCATCCGCGCCTACATGAGCGCCCTCCAAGCCGGCGACACCGAGACAGTGATAGACCTCTAGGTCAAGTCGTGCTTGAATAGTGGGTGATCGGCGGTTCAAGTTTATGTGGCTGGAGCCTATATGCGTGACTAGCTGTCGTCGGGCTTTCGGTTCTTGCTCGATGGAAATGATGCAAAGACCGTCATTATCGTAACGATACAGGCTAAGACCCTAAATGAAGTATCTGTTTGCAATCCCGTGAATTGCGCCACCACCCAAACGATCAATAGCGCGATAGTCAAGACCCAGAAGTACACAAGCGGAGACACGGATGCTAAGGCGCGCAATAAAGCGAGTATCTGAGCTTGCAGTATCCAGCCAAGAACGCCTGCAATAACAGTCCCCGCCACTGATATAGCAATTCCGATGATAATCTCCGGCCCGATAGTGAACGTCAACTGAAAACTCCTTTGTCGTTCTACCTGACGCACTTACACTATTGACATCTGACCAATAATAGCGTATGCTTTTTGTATAGTAGGTACACGCTATGGAGCACATGAGCATCTACGAGTTTATGGAACGGTTCCTCACCGAGGAATCAGCCGCCAAGTATTTCGAGCGTCAATTCTGAAACGGCAAGCTAGTCTGCCTGCACTGACCCTAACTCTTGACTTTGCCGCCCTTGCGCGCTTGCGAACCAAAGGCCCGTCTCGGCGGTGTCGCTGGTTTGGCCTGCCCTATTTCGTCAGGAGTTCCTCGGTGTTCTCAGTGCTCAATCGGGCCTCAATCGTTAGGCATTGCCAGCTAACGTGACGGTGCGTCCACGGAGATATATACGCCTTCAGGAACTGTCTCAAAGCTGAGACCACAGTTGCGGAATATCCCTTCTACTGCATGTGTCACGATTTGAACGGACTCCTTAAGTGGCAACTGATCACCATTGAACTGACTAAAGATAGTATCGATGTGTTCCTTGAAGAAACGCTGAGAAGCGTCCGTCTCCTTGATTTGTTCTACAATGTCTGGCCAAGGCTCCGTTTCCATGTATCTCGACGCGGTGTGGCTCAGTAACCTAAGAATGTCCGTGACATTAGGAACAACCACCGTGGCGAGTTCGTCTATTTCGATTTGCCGGGTACGATACCTGCATACCTCTTCTTCTACGAACTGCGGCAGCCCGTTAAGGTTTTTCAGCAATACTTGAACCCAATCTATTCCCTGAGCTTCATCCAGTTCCCGCAGAGACCATGACTGTCCGTCATCTTTCTTAGCGAGGACGGCAACAAGAACGTCGACTAGACGGTCTACATCAAATTCGTCAAGAAGCAAGCAGGCCCAGCCGTCCAGCCACCGTTCCCTTGTGTGGGCATCGGCGGTGTACTCTTTCTCTCCTAGCCTTTCAAGGTGGCGCACTTCGAGGAGTACGTGGATGAGTTCGTGGAGCACCGTAGTCAGGCACCGTGGATTGTTGAGCCCCCACGGGCCAATCTGATTTGCATCGACAATCACTGCAAAGCCAAAAACTCCCTGTTTGGAGCGAGTCCAAAGGGTCTTTCCAATAGCGTGCGCGTTGCGGCGGGCAGCGACATATCCTTCAAGACCTGAGCGTTCATTGAGCAACAGATTCACGTAATCTTCAAAGCAGTCGGTGACACAAACCCTTTCCAGCAGGAATTGCTTGCCTTGTTTGTCAGCGGCTAACGCTATTCCGTCGAGCAGCCTCCCGATGTCCTTCTTCGCTTGGGATTGCAATTCTGCAGGTACACCCGGAACCTCAATGTTATACTCTCGCATCTTGATGTTGGTCATCTGGCCTTCTTACTCCGATAGTTGGTAGTTCGAACAAAGGGAATCTGCAGTGAGTTCCCACTCGGGCGGCGCAGTTGGCCTAGAAGCTTCTCTCCGCAGCACCGCATTTGTCAAGTCTCAATTAAGCCTAGACAAGACATTCAGGATAGCATTCTATAGTTTTTCCTCAAGATTCCTGGTTCCTCTGGGCTTCTACTCGTACACGCTACACCTGGGATGCTTTAAGATCGCAAGGGACATCTACCATGAGAATCTGCAGTACTCTCTCAAGGGAATTGCCACTCTCAGATTGTTTGCAGTCTTCATCAGTCACAATGGGTCCCTGCGCCAGTGGCTTCTGCTTGTCACTTTCTCAGCGTATCACACGTTTGGCCTCCAGCCGTCCTCATCCTTACTAGATGGGCACGGCACCGCCTACACTGAAGGGGTGTCACCGAGAGTCTGGCGAGTTATTAGTGACCCTTTCACCGCGCTTTTCCATCACGAACGCAATTGCTGCGGCGCTCACTGAGATCGAGCGGGCGCGGGGCTTTTTGGAGGCGGTGGCGCTGGCGGATGAGTGGCTCAACGCGATGCGTTCGCAGGCGTTTCTGCTGGAAGCGCACCATACGACGCACATCGAGGGTACGCGGCTGACGCTGGAAGATGTGGAGGGTCTGCTGGCGGGACGGGACGTGCCGGGCGCGGACCCGGACGACGCCCGCGAGCTTCTCAACTACCGTGACGCGTTCGAATTCATCAGCACGTACCTCAACGACGGGCGGGCTGCTGCGCGGAGCGCGGCCATCACAGAGCGGCTCATCCTCGAAATACACCGGCGGCGACATGTCTTGATTATCACGGGCAGTTTCCCCAGGATTGCCCGGCACTAGAGGTGGGCACGTCGATTACCGGTCAACAGGTGGTTCCGGACAGTGGGTCGGAACTTCTCAATTGGAACTATAATACTTCTGAGGGAAGGTCAGCACGCTACCTTGCTGGTAGTAGGGGGGTTGCAATGGGCAGGATCGTCGATGCGCTAAGCTGGCTGGTAACGGTCCGTCCTGTCGCGACCCTTACCGCCCTATTCGTTGTAACGATCTTCTTCGCCGCAGGAATTGCTCAGCTTGCGCCACAGTCGGCCGACGAGTCGTTTCTGCCGCAGGACGGCGAGATCACCAAGGCATTGGAGGACCTGGAGAATCTCTTCAGTGACTCTGCGTCGGTAACCCTCGTGACGCTGCTTTTCAGAGGAGAGGCTTTCACTCCCGCAGGTCTGGCGCAAATGGACCGTGTTATCGAGCGGGTGCTCACGGACCCGGAAGTCGCCGATAACTTGGCGCCTAAGGATTCAGTCGTATCGCCTTCTCAGTTGATAGCCGCCACGCTTCAGGTGACCGGATTCGATGGAGTCACCCAAGCTCAAATTGACGGGGCGTTGAACGCCATTCGCAGCACGCCGGAGTTCGCACAGGTACGTAGCGCGCTGGATAGCCTGACCGGGACCGATGCCGACGGCACCCCCATATCGGTCGCCAGAATACGCTTGATTGAAATCGATTCCGAGGGCACGGTTGGCGACGCCGAACTCAGAATTCACGAGTTGGTCAAACAGGAGACGGGTCCACTCTCGGTTCGCAGCCTATCGCAAACACTTATCGACAATGTGCAGAAGGAAGCTATAGGCCCAGGGGTGCTGCGGTTGCTGGTTTTGGTCCTGGTAGTTATCGCCGCCATAACACTGCTCTTCATGCGGGTGATATCCGATCTGTTGCTCACCTTAGGCGGGCTGGCTATTGCGCTTGTCTGGACCACCGGCGCGCAGGGTTGGCTCGGGCCGAATGGCCTCGGCCTCATCGGCCCGCCCAGCCTACTGGCGTCTATCGTACCGTTGATTGTAATCGGCCTTGCGGTCGACTATTCGATTCAAACCGTCGCGCGCTACCGAGAGCAAACGAATTCGGGTGAGTTAGGAGTGAATGCAGTTCGCAATGGACTGCGAAACGTAATAGTCCCTTTGTCGCTGGCAGCGGTCACGACGATCATAAGCTTCTTCACGACGCTTCTATCGCCATTCCCTGCGATTGCCGAATTCGGAGTCGTCACAGGACTGGGCGTAGGCATGAGCTTGATCGCGATGCTCACGCTGATCCCTGCTGTTCGCATAATCATCGACCAGCGGCGGATAAAAAAAGGCACTTTCGCTCCGGCTCGTCCGATTTCGGAAGCACTTCCGGGCATCAAGCAGGTGGCAGGGGTTCTCGGTAGAGAGGTGGCGCGCAGGCCGACGCCCTATCTCTTGATTGTCATTTTGGTGACAATAGGGCTTGGGTATGAGGCTACACGGATTGACACCGCATTCAGCAGGCAAGGCTTGTTGCCTCGGGATAGTGAAGTGGTCAGGGACCTCCAGACACTCGAGGCTGCTCTGGGAGGTTCGACGGAGATGGTGAACGTACTCATAAATGCGGAATTGACAGAGGTTCGTACCATCCTTAACCTGTGGGATTTCATGGTAGCGTTTCGGGATGAGGGACAGCGGCCGGCTGGCGTGAAGGGCGACATCAGTCTCTCGTTCGGCCAGATCGCGTTTGACTGGATCTCAGATGACGGTAGGCCGGAAGACAAGTACGACCCTGAGTTGGCGATACTATTCTGGGAGGCGACCGCAGGCCTGCACCTTGACGCAATACTCGTGCAGGAATTCATTAGCAGACTGGAATCCAAGGAGCCTGAGCTTGTTCCGAAGGTATTGGTCAACAATCCTGAAGGCATTGACACGATGCTGATTCAGTTTCACGCACTTACCGGCGACTCCGGGCGCACGCTGGACATGGTCGAGGAAACTGAGAAACTGTGGTTGGGCCACGACCGCGAGATCACACTGATGTCGCAATCCATCGTAAGCATTGCGGTCTCGAACGCGGTTACAGAGAGCCAAAGACAGGCAATCATTACGACCATCGCAGCTGCCCTCGGCATACTTGTCTTTTTCTTCTGGGCAACCGTCCGCCAACCTGTCCTTGGTTTTGTAGCAGTTGGGCCCATTATCCTGTCGCTTATCTGTGCTTTAGGCACGATGGCGCTTCTTGGCATCCCTTATACACCGGTGACCTCGATAATCACGGCACTTTCAATAGGGATCGGCGTTGACTACACAATTCACATGATCCACCGCTACCGAGAAGAATTCACCAAGGTGCGCAACCCAGAAACCGCGGCAATACGGACTCTAGCCACCACCGGTACGGCGCTGCTTGGCTCCGCGCTGACGACTGCGATCGGATTCGGGGTGCTGGCATTTTCGCCTATCCCCTCGTTCCAGCAATTCGGGCTGACTGCTACCATCACAATTGCATACTCGCTGATCGCCTCCATCGTAGTCGTGCCGCCGGCCATGACCGTATGGGGCGCTTATCAGAATATGCGGTTGCGCTCCATGGTGCAACGACTTTGGGACGATCTCGACGTCGCCATTGAAGACATTCATCAGCGCCACGAACAGCGTTAGCGCAAGTCATGAGTGGCGGCGCGTCACTATACCCGCTATTGTCCGGCAGCACGTAAGATACCTGCGGGTAGAAAGTGCCCATTCAGGCAACCCCGCTTATTCTGAATAGGAGGTTTCCAGAGTCTGGCGAGTAAGCAATGGCCTTTGAACCGCGCTTTACCATTACGAACGCAATCACCGCCGCGCTCACCGAGATCGAGCGCGCGGGGCTTTCTGGAGGCGGCTACGCTCGCGGATGCGTGGGTTGAGGCGATGCGTGCCAGGGCGTTTCTCTTGGAGGCGCACCATACGACGCATATCGAGGGAACGCGGCTTACTTTGGAGGATGCGGCAGGGCTGCTGGCGGGGCGGGAGGTGCCGGGAGCGGACCCGGACGACGCCCGCGAACTTCTCAACTACCGCGACGCGTTCGCGTTCGTGAGCGCTCACTTCAACGACGGGCGGGCAGCCGCGTGGAGCGCGGCCATCACCGAGAGACTAATCCTTGAAATACACCGGCGGCTGGTGGCCGGCGTGCGTGGTGGGTCGGCGGAGCCGGGGGAGTACCGGCGCGTGCAGAACTATGTCATCAACGCCGCAACCGGCGAGACGATCTACACGCCGCCGCCGACCGAGGACGTACCCGTCCTCATGCGAGAACTGGTCGCGTGGCTGAACCGTCTCAGCGACATCCACCCCGTCATTGCAAGTGGTTTAGCGCAATTCCAGCTTGTGCACATCCATCCATTCCTGGACGGCAATGGGCGCACGTCCCGGCTGCTTTCGACGCTGTGCCTCTACCGCGCGGGCTACGACTTCAAGCGCCTCTTTACGCTCAGCGAGTACTACGACCGGAATCGGACGGCCTTTTACCGCGCGCTGCAAGGCGTGAGACGGGCGCATATGGACGTGACCGGCTGGATCGAGTTCTTCACCACAGGCCTTGCGACCCAACTCGCCGGGGTCAAGCAGAGGGGGAGAGCGTGTAATCCGGCAGGAGACTCTTGCGCGCCGCCGTAGTCTGACAGATCGGCAGGCGCGCGCGCTGGGACACGTGCTGGAGCACAGCAGGCTCACGACTACCGAATACCAAACGTTCTATCCTGAGAGATCACGCCGGACGCTTCAGCGAGACCTCAGGGCCCTGGTGGAGAAGGGCCTGCTCCGCCGCCGGGAAGATACAAACCGGCTGGAATACGTGCTTGCTAACGGCTCCGGCTGAACTTGCGACAAAGATGCGCCACAACTAGCGACAGACTTGTGACACTGAGCCACGTCATGCGACCGGCCCGCGGGCCGGGGCTAAGCAGGAAGGGGTGTGCTCGGCAGGGGGACAGCCGGCTTGCCGGCAAACGGAGTTAATTCAGTCCTGGCGGTTGTCTTTGGGCGAAGGGCTTTGTGGCGGATCGTCGTCCAGCAGTCCTTTGCGCACGGCCCAGACTACCATTTCCTGAATGGATTTAGCTCCCAGTTTGTCCCGGATGATATAGATAGCGTTGCGGATGGTCAACGGTCGGTTGCCCCTAACCTCGGCAATTGCCGAATACGACAATCCCTGGGCAAAGAGCGTAAGTATTTCCCGCTCTCGCGGAGTTAGACCGTCCGTCCTTTGGCTCTCTCCGCTAGGCGAGGCTGTGCGGATCTTATCAAACACCCGGCGCGTCAAGTCGCCTGGGATGCTGAATTCGCCTTCCGCGACCTCCCGGATGGTTGAGAGGAGTATTTCCTTACCGGAGAACTTCTGCAGATATCCGGTAGCGCCGGCTGCCACCGCCGCTAACACGGCGTCTTCATCGGTCGAGGCGGTCAAAATGAGCACACGGGTATCAGGCAGCGCTTCCCTAATCTCCCGACATGCCTCAATACCGTCTTTCTCCGGCATCATTACATCCATAATCACAACGTCAGGCCGGAGAGATTGGGCCACTTCTACCGCCACCACACCGTCTTGGGCATGGCCCACTACCTCGAAGGCGCCAGAGCGCTCCAAGACCTCCGTTAGACCATCCCGCATAATCGAATGGTCGTCCGCGATCATTACCTTGGTTAGTTGAGCTGTTGACAATGCACTAACCTCCTAGAGGTTCATTGTACTCCATCACGCACGTCACTGTTGTGCCCTGGTCGGATGTGCCAGAGTCTACGACAAGCTTACCACCCAAGCGCTCCGCGTCGGCTCTCATGTTCCTAAAGCCGTGGCCGCGTTCGGCGTAGTCATCCGGTAGGCCGATTCCGTCATCCGACAGGGACATCCGCAGGCCGTTCTCCTTGAACTCAAGCTCGACGGTGACCTTGCCGGCCTGTGAGTGGCGAAACGCGTTGGTTAGCGCGTTGTGCGCAATTGAAAGAAGAGTCCTCGCAGTGGCCGGGGGGAGTGGCGGCTCCTTGCCGGTTCGGACAACTTTGGTAGGAATCGACGAAATAGCAGTAAACGTGTCGGCATGCGACTCCAGAACTGCCCCCAGCTTCTTGCCTTCGACGACAAGCCCGATATCGATGGGATACCTCAAGTCCCACATTGCAGACTTCGACATGCGATAGGTCGCCTCAAGCTTGTCGACCAGTTCTCGATTGGAGTCTTGCGCCAGTTCTATAGCAGTCTCAATCCCGAGGCCAATCATGTATGCCGACTGGGCAGTCGTGTCATGTAAGGACTTTGAAAGCCGAATTTGCTCCTCATGGAGCGCTCGTTCCCGCTCCACAGCCTCTTGCCTTCTAACCCTCTCAAACCGAGCAACCAGGCTAATGGACGCTACAATTGCATACATGACGACGATTCTAACAAACAGCGTCTTCTCCTCTTTGGCTGCCAAGTCTAGGCCATTGTTGAAAGTTAGGCTTACAGCAGTATACGTAAGCGCCACCAGCGAAGTCCAAGCCAGGTTCAGCCGGAAGGAGCTAAAGAGGACCGCGAGTCCGGCCAGGGCAGGATAGTACAATAGATAGAAGAAATAGTGATCGAACTCCCCACCCGCAATGACAGCGCCCGTAATCAAGACAAAGTCCATCGCGCTCAGTGCGAGGAGCCAGCGAAGTGTCATCTGACGACCCGTGAGAATGCGGCCGTGAACAAGACCGTTGAGCACTGCCAGAACACTGAGAATACTAAAATAGGCCGCATATCTGACAGGATCGAAATCGGGGCGGTAGAACAATAGCAGAAAGCAAATGGCAGCAAGCAGCCAGCGCAGCCAAACCGAGATCGTTCCCAAGTATCGCAATTCGTCCGATTTAGTTACATTGAAACTCCGCCGATGCAACGCCAAGACGTATGCTCCTGCAGCCAGTAGACGCTGAGCGCGGTCCAAGATGCCTGAATGTCCCGAAAAGAGCGTTGAGATCGGAGGAATCCTTTCAGCGTGCAAAACCGGTTAGACCTTTAGGCTGCTGCCTGCAAAGCTAGGAGCAATTCAGGGAAGTGATCAGGCTTGCCGCTACTGCAAATAGTGTATCTAATCTCTGACAGCGTCAAGGCCCTATAATAAAATATCTGGACGCTAGCGATTTGGCGCTATTGCGGGAGGAATAGCTTTGGGGAATGGGCGCTATGTTTATGCCCGGATATCGAGGCGTAACCGGGAATTCTGGTGCCAAGGCAGGTCAGACTTTTCGAATGACTCCTCTAATCTACAAGATGGTGCCAGAAGATCTCTCCCACTCAATGGAAGAAAGTTGCTGGCGAGACCCAAGATCAGATGTTATGCAGCGCTAACTCCTCGCTTGAAGAAACTTGGCTGACGCGGGTCAGACTGAGAAGAGCTGGTTGTCCAAGAGTCAAGACCTATTGAGCACAAGTGTGGTTTTGCGCATGCAAGAGTTTGGATTGGCGCCTTGTCGAAGGCTCTGCACCAATGAGACAATGACGGGTTCAGATTCGGCCTCGCGCTGAGAATTGTCACTGATTCGCTGGCGGATAGCGCCTAGCTTAGGGATGAAATAGCACTGTTGCATGCTTTATTACTCGTTAGCGTGCATGTTGGTCGTCAGGCAAAATAGGGCTTGAATTGGTGGGGACGGCGGGACTCGAACCCGCACGCCTTGCGGCACATGATCCTAAATCATGCTCGTCTTCCAGTTCCGACACGTCCCCGCGTTTTCTATTTTAGCAGTGGCTAGCCCTATAGACTAGACTGGGGCATTCGAGAATTGAGCCTCAGTTCACCCTTCGACAGTCTCATTGCAAACAGCGATAAGTGCAGCGAGAAACGGAATTTGCCTGCTACCGTTCATGCTTCGACAAGCTCAGCACGAACGGTATTGGGCCCAAATCCGATTCGGTTGCAAGCCCTCCGGCATTCGTCTGCCAATTACAAATGTCCGAGGGGATCACATTCGTCTGGAGATCACTACCACCCGTTCTGGCCCGCAACCTGGGCGGCAATCTCCTCGGCAGGGTAGGTGAGAATCTCCGCCAGAGTCGGGTGATAGTGGGGAATGCGCATGAAGTCTTGCGCTGTGGCGCGATAGTGGAGCGCCACGATACACTCGTGGATCAACTCTCCCCCTTCCGGTCCCAGCACTTGGTAGCCTAGAAGCTCACCGGTCTGCGCATGGCCGATCATCTTTACAAATCCGCGCGTCTCGCCCAAGCAGAGCGCCTTGCCATGGTCGTTGAAGGGGTAGGAAGCAGTGACAAAAGGAATCTTCTTGGCACGGGCCTCTTTCTCCGTCATACCCACGCGCCCGTACTGCGGCTCGGTGAAGATGACGATAGGAACGACACGGTAGTTCATGTATTGCGGCGGGCCGGCGCCGAGGGCGTTTTGGGCCGCAATCTCGCCCTGTTGGATCGCCACGTGCACAATATCGAATGAGACCGTTACGTCGCCGACGGCAAAGATGTTGGGGTTGGACGTGCGCATGGCGGTGTCCGTAGCAATACCGCGCGTCGTGCTCTCCACGCCGGCGGCGCCAAGGTTCAGACCCTCCAGTGCCGGTGTGCGCCCAGTGGCAACCAGGACATGGTCCACCTCGACCTGGTTCTCGATGCCGTCTTGCAGCAAGTGGAGGACCTTCTTGCCGTTGCGTTGCTCTACAGCATTGAGCCGGGTGGCGCAGCGAATGTCCATGCCGTCTTCCCGCATGTACCCTTCAAGCGCCGTGCCCACCGCATCATCTTCGTTGCTTAGAATGCAACTACTGCGCTGCAAGAGAGTCACGGCCGCTCCAAGTCGCGAATAGAACTGCCCCAACTCCAGGCCGATAGGACCCCCGCCAAGTACGCAGATCGACTCCGGCAGCTCTTCCAACTCCAGCGCTTCATCGCTGGTCAGATAGCCGGCTTCCTCCAACCCGGGAACTTTGGGCACGAACGGTACCGATCCGGTGGCAATGATGAACTTGGGCGCAGTGAGAACACGGTCGCCCACTTGTACGCGCTCGGCAGAGAGCAATCGCGCAGCGCCATCGATCAACGCAATATCCGGTGCGTTGAGCTGCTCGATGCGATAGTCGGCAAACTCCTTGATCAAGCGCCGTTTACGGGCGATGATGGCGGGCAGGTCGGGCAAAAGTGCACCGGCATCGATGCCCAGCTCTGCCGCATGCTGGGATTGGTAGAGACGATTGGACGAGGCAAGAATGGCTTTGCTGGGCATGCAGCCCCGCAAGATGCACAGCCCGCCCGTAGGCCCTTGCTCCGCTATTGCCACACGAGCGCCCATCTCAGCAGCCGTGCGCGCGGCGGCGTAACCGGCGCTGCCACCGCCAAGTACGATCAGATCGAACCGCTCATCCAAAATATCCTTGTCCCCTTTCTGCAGATACCAATTCTGCGAGTGATGTGTGCCTCACTTTGCATCTGCGCCGAAGTGAAACAACCGCGGGCCGTGTGACTCACCCGCCGGGCGTTCCCAGGCTACCCACGGCTGAAATGACCGCCTCGCTCTCCTTCAGCCATGCGTGGTTGGGATCGTCCCTCGGCGCTAGTACTCGCTGGTTTCCTGCCAGCACCCAAAGATAGTAGAGCTGGTAGCCCGGCGCTGCCACAACGGGATGGTAGCCTCTGGGGATTGCAACCACGTCGCCGTCTTCCACCGCATAAGCCTCGTCCAGAGAGCGATCGTCCGTGTAAACCCGCTGCATGCCAAAGCCACGCCCTGGATTGAGGCGGAAGAGGTAAGCTTCCTCGTGTTCAGACTCGTGAGGTGGGTCATCGACCTCATGCTTGTGCGGGGGCGCACTGCTCCAGAATCCCGGCGGGTTGTACGTCTCGCCTAGGACCATCGTATGGGCCGGAAAGGGCGCGTCGATGATGTCGTAGATCGTGCGGTACCAATTCCCTTGCCCAACTTTGCGGACCTTGAGTTGATCTGCCGTAATAACCTGGGAAGCCGTTCCTGCCTTGCCGGGAGTGCTGCAGATCACCAGTTCCATGGGCGAATGTCCCTCTGCGCGAGCCTCCCACGCCTGCTCAGGCGTGACAAAAACCGTAGATGATGGGCCGGCGAACACATTTTGGCGTTGGCAACGGTGAGCAATGCCGTGGGATTCGACAGTGATAGTCCCTTCTCCCGATTGAAGCACAAGGGCAGTCTCCCATGCCCCCGTTTCTCCTAAGTAGTTTTCTCCGGGAGCCAATCGCAAGACTGCAATGCGGATGCGAGCGAGCGACGGATCCCCGTCAGCAACCACGGGGTGATACCCTAGTCCCCTGGACGCCTTGTGTAGAAGTCCCATTTTCTAGTCCTTTCATTACGATTTCAAAATCCAATTGCGAATAACTGCATGTCGCGTGAGCGAACGTTCTATATGATGAATGCGCGACTCTGTACTTCGTTATACGGTACCCAAAGCAAGTGTATACCGCAATTTCAGTGCGTCTCCGCTCATCTTGACTCCACGCTGATCCGCGAATATAATCATCTGGATTAGAACCCTTAGGCTTTGCCTTGAACTGAAACATGCGGTGAAGGAAAAAGTGAAGATTCCTTCGTCGTGTGTTCGTGTTGTTTTGATGCGCTCCTGATCAAGCGAGATTTAATAAGAACTGAGAACTTGAGGTCACGAACATGTCTCCACTTACAATAGTCCTTGGCGCGCTTGGCGTCGTCATTATTGTTGTAGGATTGATGAGCAACCGATTTGGCCTTCCTTCTGCGGCGAAAGTGGGCGGAATAATCGTGGGAGTTGTACTTCTCGTTGCTGCTGCGGCAGTGATGGCTATGGGTTCACCAGAGTCCTCTACTCCTGACGCCGCTGAGGAAACCACCGCGTCGAGCAGTACACCTACAGCGGCGGCAGAGAAAGCGGAAGAATCTGACTCAGACTCTCAATCTGAAGAGAAGGATTTACCGGTCGTCGAGCCTACCGCCACACCGGAAAACATCGGTGATTTGGTGGTTTTCCACGAGGACGGGACCGCAGTCGCTAACTTCGATGGCATCAGGTTTATGGGCCTGACGGCATACGGCCCGCAGGACCCTCCATTTAAGTTGAACCAGGAGGTGTACTTAGAGTTCACTCTCCAGAATCTGCGAAAAGGACCGATTGTGCTTGAGAAGGGCTTTGTTGCCGCCTTAAGTCCGCGGGACGACGACGAAGTCATCGACTTTGGGGCAGTGCACGAAGGAGTGGAGGTCGCAAGATTTCAGGAGTTCAAAGTCGGGGTTCTCGTAAAGCTGAGTGAGCCTGGTGTTTGGACGCTCTGGCCCTGCTATGCATTGATATCAGACGACGATACGCTCCGCAACCGCTGCACGCCGAAGTGGCGAGGGTTTGAGGTCACCGTAGAGGAATAGCAGGAGATAAACTTCCGCCGCAAGACGGCCATGCGAGCCGCGCGGCAGCCCTGTCATGCGCGATCTACGCAGTTTACGGCGTCTATTCTCCGGTTTCGATCTCATAGAAGCGCGATTATTTGCGCCTCGTGTTTCTTTGGACTGTTAAGACACCGTGACCGAAAGATTCTGTTGTAGTCAGCCTACAAGCGTAATCCTCGGGGAAGCTGAGAGAAGTAGGTCAAATCAAGTGGGTTTAGCACTTCTTGCAGTGCCCAGCATTCCAGTGCCTTTGGCGCGCTAGCAACAGCTCTTGGGTGGATTTGCTCAGATTGGTGAAGGCGCGCCAGGCGTCCACAAGCGGCACAATTACTGCAACGATCAATGCCTTGACGCCAGTCGGAGGAGAGTCTATAATCGGCTAAGCTTGGCTGGTTGCCGTAACGGCGTATTGAAATGCGTTAAGACTGCTTTTGAAGGCCGGGCGAATCATGGCCCCAAATGAGGCCATGATAGGATAAGGTTTTGCTGTGGGAGTAAGAATCAGCAAGGAGGATTCCCCATGAGGATGACGAGACGATCATTGCTCGGCACAGGAGCTGCGGTGAGTGGTGTAGCCGTGCTTGCTGCGTGCGGTGCAGTGCAGACGACGGGTGCGCCCAAGGATGACATGGCCGAAGCGCCCAAGGCCGAGGTAAAGACAGAGATGGTGGAGAAGCCGGTGCTGGTGATATCTAATTACCATTCACCGGAGGATCCCCGTTGGACAGCGCTTTCCGAGACGTTCCGAGTTGGTGCAGAATCTCTCGACATCACGATCGAGACGTCGGCTGACCGCGGCAATGGTGGAGTATTTGGAAAACGCAATACTGAGTTTGCGGCTGGCATCACCAATGTGGACCTTACCTACAACCAGGTTAACTGGGCGCTCAAGTGGGGTCTCACGGGTATCATTGAGGAACTGACTCCCTATTTCGCCAAAGGCCCGCGCAGCAAAGAGGACTACTTTGCCGGCGAGTTGATAAATTGGAGTTGGGGTCCCAACCTCTACGGCGTGCCCTTCCAGTCGGGCGGTGAGAACTTCATGATCAATAAGGACATGTTCACCAAGGCCGGTGTTGAAATCCCGCCACCGGACTGGAGCTACGACGACCTGCTGGAAATCTCCCGCAAGCTCACCAATGAGGAAGAGAAGCAGTGGGGGCTGGTGATCTACCAGAACTACGTCTTCTACATGATGGGCACGTGGATGTACAACTTCGGCGGCCAGATCCTCAACGAGACCAAGGACAAGGCGCTGTATGGCACGGATCCGGCTTCTCTGGAAGGCGCCCAGTTCAACATTGACCTGGCGCTCAAGCACAAGTTGACCCCGCCGCCAGAAATTCGCGAAGAGATCCCGAAGGGCCAGAACCACATCGAGGCCCGCTTTGTGGCTATGGAAAACAACGGTATCTACCGCCATAACGGTATTCGCCCGCACTTGGGCGAGGCGCTGGACTTCCTGCCGCCGCCAAAGGGTCTGGATCAGCGCGTGACGGTGTTGGGCAATGCCTACTCCATCATGGCACTTTCTGAAGCCAAAGACCTGGCATGGGACTTCCTCATGTGGTTCCACTCTGACGAGAGCATGCTGGAGACCCCGCACTTCGGTTCCATCGCTTGGCCGCCCGTCATCGAGTACGCCACGCATCCGAAGTGGCTGGAGCCCTTCAAGGGTACCCGTGTGACGGACGTGGTTGACGTCTGGATTTCCGGAGGACACGATGCCATGATCGTGCCCGAAGGGTCTGAGGCTTGGAGCATTGATCGGAAGTGGACGAAGGAAGCAATTGCGGGCGATATAACGGTTCCCGAGGCATTCCGTTCATCTGCTGATGAGATGAACGTGCTGTTCAGCCAGCGGCCCGCCGAGTGGGCAATGTCATAAGACCAAGAAAGTTTGCCTTCTAGAGGGTTATACTCTGAGTAGTCAAACTGGACGGGAGGCAGCATTATTGCTGCCTCCCGCTCATTTAAAAGTGCGCACTTCAAGTGGAGAGTATATAGGTGAGAAAAAAGACAGCTCTCATCGGCCTGGTTGGGCTCGTGGTGTTGCTGGCTCTGTCCGCTGGCATACTCACCGCCTTTACCGGCAAGGATACCGATGAATTGATGGTGGAGGTCACCATCACAAACCTGACCCGCGGACAGACGATGACCTCCGTCTTTTTCGCGCGGCACGACGGGAGCGCCGCGCCGCTCTACACGTTAGGACAGCCTGCCAGCGACGGGTTGGCATCCATGGCGGAGGATGGCAGCGCCTCCGGTCTACTTGAGGCATGGGATTCGGAGGAGAATAGCAGTGTCGCCGAAGCCCGGACAGCGGGCGGCCTGATTCGGCCCGGCCAGAGCGTTACCATAACTTTCAATGTCGGCGACGGCAAGCAGCTTCTCTCCTTAGCCAGTATGCTGGTGTCAACGAATGACGGCTTTGTCGGCGCAAACGGTCTCGACCTATCCTCCTCCAAGGTCGTCTACTTAAATGTCTACGACGCAGGCAGTGAAGGCAACAGCGAGGATTGCCAATATGTCCCGGGTCCGCCTTGTGGCAGCCACAACGCCAGAGACACGGCAACTGCTGAGGGCTTTGTCCACGTCCACGCGGGCATTCACGGCGACGGCGGACTCGACCCCGCGCAACACGACTGGCGTAACCCGGCTGCTAGGCTGGAAATTAAGACGTGGAAACGGATTTGATGGGAGTGGCCGCGCACTGCATCAACGCGTAACTGTTTGAGTAGAACAAGAAGGGAAGGGATTGCACGATTTCTCCCCTCTGTCTTGGATTGTGTTTGACGTGACTGTTAGAACAGAGCAAAGCGTGATACACTTGTTGAGACCAACTGTTAGCACACCTTGATGTGCAATGAATCGCTAGTATCCCATTTCAAAGGAGTGTGCGATGGCAAAGGTGGTAAGCAGAGAAGCGCTGGCACTTGAGGGCGGCCCAAGAGCCGTTAGCGTTTCGAGCAATGATACCTGGGAGCGGGTCAGTCCGCTGGAAAAACAGTATGTAAACGCCGTGCTCGACGACTACGGCAGTGCCTATGACGAGATTGAGAAGTTTGAAGTACAATTCCGAGACTTCGTTGGCACGCGCTATGCCCTAGCCCATTGCAACGGCACGTCTACTATTCACGCGGCGGTATTTGCCTCCGGTGCTCGCTTGGGTAAAGAGGTAATCGTGCCGTCCGTTACGTGGCACGCGAGTATAACGCCAATCCTGCACTGCAATGCCACCCCGGTCTTTTGCGATATCGATCCGGAGACGTTCTGCGCCGACCCGGAAGACGTGCGCCGCAAGATCACGCCGAATACCTGCGCGATTATTGTCACTCACGTTTACGGCAACCCGGCGGACATGGACGCCTTCCGTGAAATCGTGGAGGGAACAGACATCACACTGATCGAGGATGCCTCTCACGCCCACGGTGCGACTTGGGACGGACAGCCGGTCGGGTCAATTGGAGACATTGGCTGTTTTAGCCTGCAAGGCAGCAAGGCGGTTACGGGCATTGAAGCCGGTGTTGCAACCACAGACTGCCCCGATCTCTATGACCGCATGCTTGCTTTGGGGCACTATGGCCGCAATGAAAGAATGTGGCAGACAGACCGGTTCCGGTCGCTCCACAACATTGGACTTGGCGTAAAATATCGCGCCAACCCGCTTGCCATGGCCATGGCCCGGGCCCAGCTCGAGCGCCTACCGGAGCTAAACGAAAAGCGCCTGGCGTGGTTCAAGAAACTCGACGACCTTCTGGAGCCAATTCCGGGAATCCACCCTCAGAAGACCTATCCCGCGGCAGTTCGCGGCGGACTGCTGCTCTACGCAGGGGTGATCGATCCTGCGGAAATTGGTGCACCGGTCAATAGTGTACTTAAGGCACTGGTGGCCGAAGGGGTCAGCACGACACCGGCGATCACGCCGTTCGGATACGGCGTGATGCACTTGGAACCGCTGTTTACCGATTTCTCCTTTGAGGGTTTAGGCGGACCTTGGGGCGACCTGCCGCCAGATACTCGCCAACCCCTACAGCGCGGCTCATTGCCGGTCAGCGAGCGCGTCCACGATTCGCGCCTCTGGCTTTCCACGCCGGTCGATCCCAGCGATGATTGGCTCGAGCAGACTGCCGCGGCCTTCCGCAAGGTTGTTGAGCACGGGCCGCGACTCGCGGAAGCGCTTGCCAAGGCCGGGTAAAGAACGCGGAAACATGCGTGGAAATTATCGGTCTTGCGGTCTTGCCAGTGGGCGAGTCATTGGAGTAGAAGAAAGTTTATCCTCCAGACGTAGTGAGTCATGTGTGCAAGGGGCCATGCGGCAGAATTCAGGTAAAGCAAATGCGGTGATCAAGCTGGTGATCCGAGCATAGCGACAACTGCTTCGCTGAGTATAGAGTCATCGCTCTGGGCAATCCAGAGCGATGACTTCGTTCTCTCGCCAAAGGCAATGCTCCCCTTGTAAGGACTGCCTCCGTGCTATGATCTTTCAACGCGTACGATTAACTGGACATAATCATGTTTTTTGCGCGTTTGAGTTGGCCTGGTTTCCCCGATAAATGCTTGTAAGGTAATGTGAGAACGCGTCAATGGGGCTGGAGCAATGCTAGCTGCAGAAGTGTGCTAACCCAAGCTTCTACTTGGTCACCGCGCACCAGAGGCGGCGCAAGTCACATTGCCAGAGGGGCGGGTTGACGGCGGGACTGACGCGAAGGTGCGCGAAGCGGGTGTCTTCATGCGGTGTGTTCTGGGTAGATGCTGCTGCTGCCTTATCGTGTCGATTCGCATCATGCGGAAGCTCTGAAATTCTGTTGCGCGTATTGGCCGCGGTCGAGAGCGTGAGTAGTTCCACCTAGCTGCCGTGTATCATGTTGCCCAGTACCTCGCCACGATGCAGGCAAGAGGCTACAGTGGTAGCATTAGCATAGATGCACGCACCGCTCAGGCGGTGCGTGTTAGCCGCATCGCGCTTCATTGCACGCAACCTGAGACCGCCATTTGAAGTCTCTCCCGTGCGCAATGCAGCTTGATCAATGGACTCTTCGAAAACTAGGGAAGCGAATTCGCGAATGGCAACGGAAGAAGAACGGCTGAGTTCTGACGAGCCGCAAGATGGGTTACCGGATGGGAAAGATCCCGATGACGTAGCCGACCGCGACATGGAGATGACCCTTGGGGAGCACCTCTCCGAATTGCGGCGCCGCTTGCTCATTGCTGTTCTCTCGGTGCTCTTTTTCACCATAATAGGCTTTATCTTCATCGACCCAGTCATCGTGTTTCTCAAGCAACCGGGCCCGAAAGACATTAAATTGCACCAGTTCTCGCCCACCGAGGGCCTCTTCACCTTCATGCGGGTTGCCCTGATGATAGGCGTCGCCGGGGCGATGCCTGTGCTCGTGTATCAAATTGGCGCTTACGTCCTACCTGGACTTACCCGGCGTGAGCGTCGCTACCTTTACATGCTCGTGCCGACTTCCTCGTTTGCGTTCTTGGTGGGAATGGCCTTTTGCTACTACGTGGTGCTGCGCTTTGCACTGGGATTTCTTATTGGGGCAGAGAGTTTTGTATCCGATCAGGTGGAGAGCACCATCTCGGTCAGGTATTACGTAGACTTTGTGGCTCGGATGATGCTGGCGCTCGGTCTCGTCTTTCAAACGCCGATATTCATCTACTTTCTCTCGGCGATCGGTCTCGTTGATACGCGGAAGCTCTCTCGTTGGCGTCCCTTTGTCGTCGTCATCGTCGCGATTGTTGCAGCGGTCATTACGCCGACGCCAGACCCATTTAATCAAGCACTGGTAGCTGTCCCCATGTATCTTCTCTATGAGGTTGGCATCCTTCTGTCGCGCATCACGGGTCCGGTGATGCGGCGCCGCTCACGGAGAGGAAACTAAGACCTCTAGGGCGCTGCGTCCAGAGACCGTACGTACGCGAGGATGTCCCGGACTTCCTGGTTCGTGATCTGTTCCGTGAGATAGGGCGGCATTACGTCTGATGGCTCTCGCACGGCGTTGAGAAACACAGAAAAGTCGAGATGCGTGCCGACGAGTGTCGGGCCGATGCCGCCATCCGCTTGGAGCCCATGACAGAGAACGCACCCAGCGGTACGGTACGCAGCTTCTCCTTCCGTAGGATTTCCGTACCCAAACGGAGGCACGGGAGCCGGCACCGGCGCTTGCGCGGGTGTCGGGATGAGATTCAGCTCTTTTGCCAAATCACCCCCGTTGACGACTACCACTTCCCCTTCGCTCGCCCACGGTTGTTCGGTCTTCCAAAGTTGAAACGCCCGTCGTTGCGCTCGGAGCACAAGCACGAAGCCATAGTCCCGAATGCCCATTGGTAGTCCATTTAAGGTGATTGGGTCCAGTCCCTGTTGGCTTTCTGCGTAGTATGCGGCCTTGATGGCTGCGTCTTCTTCTAGCAAAGCGAGGTGATTGGCAGTGATCACGTGCCACGGTTGACCGATGTCTTCCTCCCATGCGTTGGATCTCGGGATAAACCGATGGGTCTCTAGGAACGAGTCTGCCCCGACCGTAGATAGTTCGTCGAAGAGATTCATCAGGTTCGCGCTATGGGAGTTCTCATCCCAGAGTAGTATGCCCTTATGAAATGCCTGTGCGAGGAAGCCCTTGTATTGGAATCGCTGTGAGACCGGGTAGCCCAGCGCCTTCAAGCCACCGAGTTTGCGAAACCATGTCCAGAAGAGCGCCTCTTCATCATCGATGATTGTGTATCCAAGTTCATTACTATCATCAGTGCCGTTAGTCTGCGTGTAGAAGTGACCTTGTGGAATCACCCAATCGCGAACATCCGTCAAGTCTGTCTGCACTCTCGCCGGAGCAGATGCTGTGGCTAGAGCTACGATTGCAAGATGTAGGAGCAGTTGAGTGAGTCTCTTGAGGATCATTGGGGACAAAGAGTGAGGTTAGGCATGAGGTCGGGCGAGGAGATGCAAGTAGCGAGCCAAATACTTGTGCGGTGTACGTGTTATTAGTGTTTGCTCCAGTGCAAAGGCGGCATCCCATCCCTCCTGCTGCTCGAGGCAGTCTTGAGAAAGATAGTCACAAGCCACTCGCACACCACGAACCGCCACACCATGGAGCCCTGCCATGTCGAGCATTGTCACAAGCTCCTGCAGCGAGTACACGCGACGATAGCCGCCGAAGAGTGTCGCCGGGTGTATTGTCTTATCGAGCAATTGCAGCGCCGCTCGCGGGTCCTGCTGGTTGACTACGGTGCGCAGCGGTTCAGCGTCTCGATTGGCCACGGCCACGGAAACGAGACCATCATCTTGGATAAGCTGGCGAATTCGATTTAGAATTTCCTGCGGGCCGACCGCGTACTCCAGAATGTTGTGACAGAGAACGGCAGTAAATCTGCTTTTCAAGTGTCGGGCACGGAGATCCATGATAGTGCCCTGCTGTACTCGCAGGTTTTCGCGTACTTCAACCGCGAGGTGACGCTTTGCCTTTGCAGCCGCAAGGTCTAGCATGCCCTGGGCCGGATCTAGTAGCACGACACGGTGTCCCTGGGCGGCGAGGCGAAGAGCAAAAGCACCTGTGCCTCCTCCGACGTCGAGCACGTAGTGCGGTGAGCCTGCCTGCTGCAAGAGGGGTGCGAGCCCGGACCAGACTAATTCGGTCCGTAATCGTCCGAGCGGACTCTGCAAGTATTCTTCGAAGTTGACCGCGTCGCGATCGAACAGCTCAACCTCTCGGGCCGGCGGGGCTTTCACCTTAGACGCCTTTCTTGCTCGAGTTTCTGTCCTTACCAGCTTACCTATACAACGTAAATTCTGCTAGTACCGTGCGGGACAATTCGCCCTCTACAATTCAAGGCGCGTCGGGTAGCCCTCGACTCTCGCGAACCACGATTCCCCCCTCTAACGGTAGATTTCTTGCTTCGCCTAGAGTCACCGTGACATGGCTCTCCGAGCAATCCCGCAACCCTCTGTCACAGTGAGAATTCTGAGGCGAGGAAAATGACTTGCTAAACTGTGGACAAGACAAAGAGCTGTTCGTATTTGGACTGTGGCGAAGGGAGCATAGCAAAGAGAGAGGATTGCTACCGATGGCAATGTTTCAGGCGGTCATTGGGATTTTGGGGCTCATCGCGCTGGCGTGGACAATAAGCGAAAACCGCCGGGTCTTTCCATGGCGGACGGCAGTGGCAGGATTGGGCGTGCAATTCGGGCTCGCCTTGCTGCTGCTTAAGGTGCCTAGTTCTCAGATCGTTATTGTCTGGAATGGCAACGGTGTGAGCGCGCTGGTCAGGGCGAGCGAGGCTGGCACGACATTCGTGTTTGGATTTCTTGGAGGAGGGGCACTGCCCTTTGAGGAGACTTTCCCGGGCGCGTCATTTGTCTTTGCCTTTCGTTCGCTGCCGCTGGTCGTAGTAATTGGCGCGCTGTCAGCGATCCTGTACCACTATCGGATCTTGCCCTGGGTGGTGAGGGGATTTGCATGGGTCCTCAGCAAGGCACTATACATCGGCGGGGCGACGAGCTTTGCTACTGCAGCCAATGTCTTTGTTGGAATGGTTTAAGCTCCTCTACTCGTCCGGCCGTACCTTGAGCGCATGAGCCGTTCAGAACTCTTCATTGTGATGACAGGTGGCATGGCCACTATCGCGGGCACTGTATTCGCGCTCTACGTTACTCTCTTGGAAGGCATTATTCCCGATCCGGCAGGCCACGTACTCACTGCTTCCATCATCAGTGCTCCCGCAGCCATCATGATTGCGCTAATACTCGTTCCGCGGACAGGCGAGGAAGTTGACGACGCTAGAGTTGAATTCAAACGCATCTACGAAAACGGCGCCGACGCCCTGACTCGCGGCACCTTTGACGGCCTGCGGTTGTTCCCCTACATCATCGCAATGTTGATTGTGCTGGTGGCGTTTGTAGAATTGGCGAATATAATTCTCGGCCTCGTGCCGCTGGTTGCAGGCGA
This sequence comes from Chloroflexota bacterium, assembly GCA_965219505.1. Classification (GTDB taxonomy): domain Bacteria; phylum Chloroflexota; class UBA11872; order VXOZ01; family VXOZ01; genus VXOZ01. The sequence goes on from OZ244775.1 coordinate 1,582,802, forward strand.
GCCGCTGACGCTGCAGAGAATTCTCGGCTGGATTCTCTCCCCGGTAGTGTGGGCGCTGGGCGTACCCTGGGCGGAATCAGTGACTGCCTGGCAACTCCTCGGCACGAAAGTGATCCTCAACGAGCTTGTAGCACACGTCCAGATGTCGCAACTCCCACCGGGAAGTTTGAGTGAGCGCAGCGCCTTGCATGGCCTACAGCATCTGTGGGCTCGCTAACTTTGCCAGCCTCGGCATCATGGTTGGCGGCATTGGGGCCATAGTTCCCGAACGGCGGCTGGAAATAGCGAACTTGGGCCTGAAGTCAATCTTGGCCGGTACGATGGCGACGTGCATGACGGGTGCGATCGCCGGCTTGCTCTATTGGTGCGGCATGGTCTGAGATAGGCTGCCTGCGGTAACAAGGCACTTGCTTGGCGTGAGAGTGATAGCGGAGGCCAGTAATGGCGTTTCCAAATATGCCAACAGCATTGAGGTTAGCCAGCGGGATTTGCTAAACTGAGTATACGACCCGGTAGCTCAGTTGGCAGAGCACCTGACTTTTAATCAGGGTGTCCTGGGTTCGAGTCCCAGCCGGGTCACCAAGACTTTCCCCTAGCTGTTGCCTGATCCCCATTGGACTTCCCACGCGTACTGCTTGCCGGCCGCAAAGTCTGCGGGGAGAAGCACCTGCGTTCGCATTTCCAACTCACGCGCCTGAATCGGCACGCGCGCTCCATCTACCTGGGCGCTTTGCATAGGCGCGCCACGGAACGCGTACGGCAGTATGAGCGAAAGCGCCTGCACGGAAAGCGCTGCTTCTAAGGTGAACCGCAGGGTTAGAGACGCTGGGTCAAACGCATACGCTGTGAGTTGAAGCGAGCGCCTGCCGTCGTTGAACTCTACCCAGTCCACGCCGTTGACAAAGTGGAAATCGCGTTCCCGGCAGTAGCCAAGGACTCCCTCCAGCCACTGCTGCGATGAAGTTGGGCCCGCGCGGGTGCGGAGCGGGTGGAAGTATGGATGGTAGACGGTGTGATATTGATCGATGGCAGCGTCCGCTTGCTCCTTCGAGAGCGCGATACACTCCTCTATACTTAGTGGCGTGCCGAAGATTTTGTCCGCGGTCCACCCGTCGTCGGTGGACATCGTCGTTTGCTCGTAGATGTCGAGCAGCCTGCCGTCTTCATCCATGAACTTGACCGGTAAGCCGCTCCCGTTGACGTATCCGGCATAGTGAAATCGGCCGGGGGCAAAATTAGTATCGAGCCGCACTTCGTTTTCGCGCAGGTACTTTGCCGTCTCGGTCCAGCCGGCCCAGATGACACTGTGCCCACGGTAGGTAACGGACTCATGGCCGTACCGCGTGCGGAAGGCGTCCATTTCCGCCCGCAGGCCGCTGCGCATTTCTTCCAGTGAAGGTTTAGCACCGGCAAACGCATGTTGACCGAAATCGTGCCCCTGCTGACGCAGGGCACTCTCATAGGCCGGTTCAACTTTCGGATGGTCTTGCATCATGAGATACGTGGTATACGGCACCTGGAAGCGGTCCGCGGTTGCTATCGTGTTCATCAGGTCTTCCAGCGCCATACCGTCGCCGTCGCCGTTGATGAATGCCACAGCGTGCGCCGCTGCGGGAAAGTGCCACAGACGCGGCAGTGGCTGGGCGAGGGCCGTCATCCATTCGAGGATCCGCACCAGTATGTCTTGCTGGAGATCAGCTTGGGGCAGTGGGCAAAGCGCGGGATCAAGGTAGCCGACGAAGAAATCATTGGGCTTGTACATTCGGTCGCCGTCAAGATCGGGATTGGATCCAGTACTCGCCTGGTCGGCGCGTCCCTGATGGAGAAGCACCGTACTCTCGGCAAGGTCATAGGCAAATACGGCCCAGGTGCCATGGCCCCGGCTGCCAACCGTAATTGCGGGATGATTGGTTATGTACTCAGGATTCGCGGCAAAGTATGCCAGCACGTTCGTTGGGTTTCCATGCCAGAGATAGAGTTCGGCGCGGCCGTGAAACTGCAAGGGAGGCAAGCGAATGCCGTCATTCAGGGCGCAGAGCTTGTTTAGCGCGATGTAGCGATCCGCGAGGTCACGATTGAAGGGAGCTAGACCTAGCGCGGACGCCAGTTCCTCAGGTGGACGCAGCGCAATCAATGCACCGCCTTGCTCGACATAAGTCAGTATTGTGCCCAATGATTCATCAGGTACATCGACATGAGTCAGCACCACGACAGGATGCCGAGCAAGCTGTTCAGGGGTGATGCTTGCGGCGGCGAGATCGTGAATCGTAAACCAATTGAAACCTTCGATATGCAGTATCTCTGTGATGTACCCTGCAAGTCGCGCGTCGGCCTGACTATCCCAAATTACTAGAATTGGCGAGACGTTCTGTGACATTGTGTAAAAGCCTTGTGGTCTGTGCTAACGCCGACGGAAGATTGTCAGATCGGGAACAGTTATTGGCGGCAGACGACGCGAAAACACACCCAAGTCGCTGGCATGCTGGAAGGTAGCGCCAATTGAAACTCACTCACTCTTTGTTCGATACAGCATACAGTGGCCGGCAGCGTGTGTCCACACGTGCTTCGTCCCTGTGGAGAGTGTGACAAGTCTATGCACCGCCTGCTGCTGCTCTGCCTTATCGAAGTCGGCACATGGCCTCCCTTTCCGATCAATACAAACGTAATCGTTGACGGCTCATTAGCCTTCCAGTAGCATAGAATTGTGGCGCAATAGCGCCATTCGACAAAGGAGCGTAGCTCAGCTGGAAGAGCACTGGTCTCCAAAACCAGCGGTCGGGGGTTCGAATCCCTCCGCTCCTGCCAAACACCAGCCGGAATCCTCTCTCTCTGGGATGTCGGCTTTGAAAGAGTATCCTTATAGCCACCTCCTGTGTGAGTAGTGCCCAGCCACATCGCGCTTACAGTGAGTTGATCCTGAAGGTGCGCTGTAGCCCAACTCGGGTGCTAGTTCGCGTGGGTTCCCTCTCCTTGCACGTATGGCTGAGTATACGCTACGAATGGCCCAGGTATTCTGCTCTTAATTGGTTTGAGTTGCGGTCTGAGAGAATTCGGCCGTGACGCGATTTAATGGATTTGAGGAGCACGCGAAGTGAAACTGGCTCTCTATGGAGGAATTGGCTGGCAACACCCGTTTGGGCTGGCGAAAGTCCTCGCTTGGGCCGGGAAGTATGGATATCACGGCATTAGTCTGCGCGGCTATACGCTCGACGTTCCGCAGCGGTTGGAACGCCACTACAACGCCGTGGGCTACGATATGATCAGCCCGCGGCTAGTAAACGAGGCGGGGAGAAACGAGTTTCGCCGCGTTCTCAGGGCCAAGAAGCTCGAAATCGCCTGTCTTTCCTGCTATTGCCCGTTGACCTATCCCCCGGGAGAACTCCGCGAGCAGAGTCTGTCACTAAACAGGGCCTATATCGACTTAGCCGCCGCGCTTGACGTGTATTGGTTGCGTAGTATCGGCAATGTACTTGATCCCGTGCCGGGAGTGGAGCTCTCGGACAAAGAAGCCCAAGACCATCACGTAGCTGCGCTCAAGGAGCTAGTGCCGTATGCCAAAGAGCGTGGCATACGTCTCATTGTCGAAACAAACGAGAAATCGACCACGTCCAATGCCGATGAGCTGTTAGCAGTACGCGACGCAGTAGGGCCCGAACTTGATATCGTAATGGACGGTGCTAATCTCTACATGGAGGGAAGGGACGTGCTGCGTGAAGCGCGGCAATTGGCGCCGCATATTGCTATGCTCCATGTGAAGAACGTACGCCGCCGCCAGCCGGGGGAGCTAGACTATCTGCCGAAGAACGTGTACGGCTACGAGTGGACGGAACTCCCGGATGGGGATGTCGACTGGAAGGTGGTGCTTGATGAACTACGGCACGGCGGCTTTGACGGCTACGTGCTGTATGAATACGTTAATCCGTTTAAGGGCATGCCGCGCGCGTATTGGCACCTCTTGCCGGACCCAGAAGAGGCTGCAAAATCAGCGGCGGAGTACTTGCGCGACCTCACGGGATGCTGACAGTCTTGCTTGCGGCGACCCGCAATCTGCACTAGAACTAGCCCTAACAAGACGGCTGAAAGTCATGCCAACATGGCGCAGCCATCCTACTAGGCAGCAAGTCGTTTCCTGCCTGCTCTAGGTTTCATGCTACACTCTCACAGGCTAGATTGAGAGGTTAAGTCTCTTACGAGGTCTGATGGGAGCGGGGGAAATTGACCGCGACGCGTGGTTCCAATACGCTAGAAGCATCCCCCCCGTTTAGTGGGCTAAGTAAGCTCTCTCATGCTGAAAGTGGCTTTCTACCCTTTGCCTCCTGGACGGGTGCGGGAGTAAGTCGTTGCCGAAGCATTCGAACTAGCAACAACGAGCCATTGGGATAGTCAATGTTGTTGAGCTTGCAATCACGCTGGCGACCTGGACGCTTACGCGCGTTCCAGGCAATAGTGGGTATTGGAATCAGTATAGTTTTCCTGTGGCTGGTGGTGCGGGGCCTTGACCTGAGACAGACATGGGCTGCGCTAGGTAACGTCAACTATTGGTACCTGGCGCCCGCAGTTCTTATCTATTTTCTTGGTGTGGCAATTCGGGGCCTCCGCTGGCAGCGTCTCTTGTTGCCGGTAGAGCAAATACCGGCCCGGCAGGCGATTGCTCTCCTTATCGTCAGTTACACCGTGAACAACATTGTGCCCGCGCGCATGGGGGACGTCATGCGCGTTTTCTTGCTTGCCCGAGAGACAGGGATTCGAAAGAGCGCTTCTTTGGCAACTGTTGTCCTGGAGCGCCTCTTGGACATACTGGCCATTCTTGCCATAATCGTAGCGTGTACGCTTGTGCTCCCCTGGCCGTCACCGCTACTTACGGTATTACGCGTTGCCGCAGTACTGGCGATCATAGCGGCCGGGGTTCTGATTCTTGTCGCCACCCACCAGTCTCAGCGTTTACAGCAAGGCACTGGCCAGGCGCGAACAGTGTGGAGAGCACTTGCTCTTACCGTACTGCTTGCAGTCTTGCTTGGGACGGTCTTTGCAGAGTTTGGGCAACGGATTCCCGAATCTCTCCTGGTGCCTTTAGCTGGCGCAGGCATTTTGTTTTTGATTGCAACTTTCGCTGCCGCTACAATCGCCCGCGGCTATCTAATATCGCTGCCCTTGCGCCTTTCGCTCATACTGCCTGGAAGGCTGGGTTATCGGGTCATCGGAATGTCGAGGTCGTTTGTTGAAGGTCTACAAAGCCTCCGTTCGCCCCAGCGACTTTTAGAAATGGTCGGTCTGAGCATGGCTTCTTGGATTGTCGAAGGGCTCTCGTACTATGTGATCGCGCGCAGCATGGGCATTGACGAGTCGGTGCTGGTGTTTCTTTTGACGATGGGTGTCATCAATATCTTTTCTGCAATTCCGTCTTCGCCTGGGTACATTGGACCATTCGAGTTTGCGGGAAAGCTCGTCCTAACGCAGTTTGGCATTGCGGCAGAAATGGCAGTTGCCTATCTTCTCCTGATGCACACCCTCTTATTGCTGCCTGTAGTAGTGCTTGGCAGCGTGCTCGCTTGGAGACGTCGAGAACGCTGGTGGCCTACTCAGGTGGATTCGCCTCGGTCTCCACTGAGTCAAACCACAACGTAGGGCCAACCTGGGCAATCATATGGATAAAACGCCAAAGAACGCCGATCCAGATGCTCCGTTGCGCGTAGCCGTCGTTGGCGGCGGCTTTAGCGGCTTGGCTGCCGCCGAAGCATTGCTGGCCCAAGGCGCCCACGTCCACATTTTCGAGAAACAATCGCAGCTCGGAGGTGAGGTAGCCACACGCGCGATTGGGAGCACATTTGTCGAATACTACTACCATCATTGCTTTAGCAGCGACCATCACCTTCTCGCTTCGGCTGACCGCCTCGGTGTAAAGAATAAACTGACATGGGTCGATTCCACGATGGGATTCTATTGGAAGGGTCAGTTGCTCCCCTTTAACGGTCCGACAGACGTCCTGAGATTCAAGCCACTTAGTCCGTTGCAGCGCTTTCGGCTCGGTCTGTCGGTGCTCTACTTGCAGCGACGGAAGCGCTGGCAGCCGTTCCAAGATGTTAGCGCAGCAGATTGGATGCGCCGCTTCTGCGGCGACCGCGTATTTGACACCGTGTGGGGCGGCTTGCTCAAGGCGAAGTTCGGTGAGGACTGGCACCGTGTGAGCATGGCGTGGCTTTGGGCCCGCATCCACGTGCGGGCGGCCTCTCGTTCGAAAGGGATGGCAAAGGAGCAACTGGGCTACTTCGACAACTCGTTTCGCACCCTGGTGGATGCCTTCGGACGCCGCATTGAAGAGCTGGGAGGACATATCCACCTGGAGGCTGCCGCCGAGCGGATAATCGTGGAAAACGGACAGGCGCGCGGAATTGTAACAGGCGGTGAGCGACGCGACTTCGATCTTGTGCTTGCGGCCGTGCACACGCCCATCTTTCTCTTTCTCACTCCCGAACTGCCGGAAGAGTACCGTGAAAGGCTGGGCAGCATTGAGTATAAAGGAGCGTCCTGCTTGCTTCTGGAGCTCGATCGACGGATGTCGCCGTTCTACTGGCTCAATATCAGCGCGGAAGAGCTACCGTTTACGGCTTTGGTGGAGCAAACGAACCTAGTTTCACCGGAGGCCTATGGAGGGAGCCACTTGCTTTACGTAGCGCGCTACATGTCGTCGCGGGACCCGTTGATGCGTATGGAAACCACGGCCCTTTTTGAACACTACTTGCCTTTCCTGCAGCAAGTGTATCCAGAGTTCTCGAGAGACATGGTCAAGAATATGTGGTCGGGTGGCGATCCCTTCGCCCAGCCCCTGATCGAAGTTGGCTACCAGCACAAGAAACCGGAGTTGCGCACACCAATCCCTCGGCTCTATCTGGCAAACACCACACTCATCTACCCCGAAGATCGGGGCATCAACTATAGTATCCGGCTAGGACAGGAAGTCGCTCAGCGCATCTTTGCCGATGCACCACAACTCAAGCAGCAGAGGAATTGACATAAATGTGGCCGCTTGACCGCTGTGATCACTATTCCTTAGAATCGTCCTAGACTTGCCGAAGTGGCGGAACGGAAGACGCGCTGGTCTCAAAAACCAGTGGGGTAACACCCGTGCGGGTTCGATTCCCGCCTTCGGCACCAAACCAACTGCACTGCCAATTGCATTGCCGCGAGTTGTACGTCCCGCCGCTCTCGATACGCTCATAGTGCTTGTGCGTAGAGCGCAAGAGCTATTTGGGAACAAGCTATGAAAAGTCAGCTTTACGCCGCGCTGGGCGGTGCTTCTTGCACATCACAAGCTAGTACCCACTTCTTGCCTCGAGATGTCCTGCCACCATTCATGTCGTGGCTTTCGTCATTGTGCGCAGATCGCTAATGGAAACTAGGGAAAAGCCATGACGAGCGTGTTATTCGTCGCCCTAGGCGGTGCATTCGGTGCGGCCTTGCGCTACTTGGTCTCCGGAATCATCAACCGCTACTTCGAGACCTCATTCCCACTGGGAACACTTGGAGTCAATCTCATCGGTTGTCTTGCCGTGGGATTGCTGTGGGAGCCGCTCGCTCACACGGCGCTTTCTCCACAGATTCGCACGTTCTTCCTGATTGGCGTCCTCGGCGCATTCACGACATTCTCAACCTACGGCATCGAGAGCGTGAACCTCGTTCGTGCTGGCGAACTGCGCTTGGCGCTCCTCAATCTCCTCCTCAGCAACGTACTGGGAATCGCCTTCGTCCTGCTGGGCCTCGGCATCAGCCGCATCGCAAGTAGCACAGTTTAGCTGCGAACGTCTCGGTTAGATTGAACGCGGAACGCTCGGGCATAGTTTCAATATGGCGATTGCGTTTGAAGGTTGATGAACGGCGATAAATAACACGTGAAGTTGCCATTGCGAATAGATTGATCCGGTCGTCTGAAATTGCAGCTGCCGACTGCAATCCTCTAGCTCAGGCGCGTCCAATCGAACTGCACGCCCATGGCTTGGGACCGGTCTTGCGTTAGCATAGTGTACGCATCGGGGGCTTCGTGCGGGTCGTATTGGTGCGTGATGAGGTCCTCAACCTGCATTTGGCCGCGTTCCACGTAGGTGAAAAAGAGTCTTGTCATGTGCTCATGGGTCCAGTCGGCGTAGTCGGTAGCGGTGGGGGGCGGGTTGGAGCTGTGGGCGCCTACGAGCGTGACGCCGCGGCGGATGATGTCGCCGGTGAGCCGTTGGTCTGAAGGCGTGCCGGTGTCACCGAGAAGCAGAACTTTCCCAAAGCGCCGTGCCAGAGGCAGAGCGGTGGGCAACACCGCCGCGTTGCCGGTAATGTCGTAGACGACGTCTGCCAGCCTCCCTTGCGTAATTGACGCAATTGCATCTTCCGCATCAGCAGATGAAATAGGCAATGTGTGAGTCGCCCCGTGGGATGCCGCCAGTGCAAGACGCGCCGGTGCCGGATCGATGACTATCACTCGATTGGCTCCAAGCAAACGCACGTATTGCACAACAAGCTGACCTAGTATTCCGGCGCCTATCACCACCACGTCGTCGCCAAGCCGGTGCTCCGCGCGTCGGACGGCATTTTGTGCAATGCACGCCAAGTAGAACCAGGCGGCAGCCTGATCAGTGACGCCTTCCGGAATCTTTACGGCGCGCCCTGCGTCAAGTACCGCGTACTGTCCGTGCTTTACGGGCATCGCGACGCGGTCGCCTACGGCGACATTAGTAACCTCGGCTGCGGCCCAAACCACCTCTCCAACCGCGCTATATCCAGGCCGATAGGGATACTTCACCCACTCGTCCCAGTGCGTGCCTGGCGCAAAGTTGCGTTGCAAGCAGATGCACTCTGTGCCAGTGCTGATAAGTGAACGCCGCAGACGCACCAGGATTTCACCCGACCGAACTTCCGGTACGGGATGCCGCTGGACGGCGACAGAGTCTTTGGCAAGGAAAAAGATATCAAGGGATTCCATGGTTACATCACCTATTGTGGTGGCTACGGTTCACGTCGAAACTGGGCGAACTCCAACTTTCTCATTCGATAGAACATACCAAGCCTGAGTGCGACAAAATACGCCATCGCTCTGCGTTGCAACTCCAAGTGCTTGGCGAACAACGTAAGACAGACTTTGTGAATTGCTAGAACTCAATTACAAAGGATTGGTGCCATTATGACAGTCTTGGAGTGGCAATACGAGTGCTTGCCGCCGCATGATGACAAGCGTACGATATGGCTAGATATGTGGACTGCCAAATTCGCATTGTAAGATACGCTGTTCTTTACATAACAAAGGAAGTAGGCCGGTGACGCAAAGCCAATCTTATCCGTTTTTTGAGGTTTGTGGTACACCGTACGAGCTGGGCCGCCAGCATGGGGAGGCGTGCCGCGAGCAAATCCACAGTTTCCTGGAGCATTCGTATCAGTCGATTGGGGAATCCAAGCAGCAGGATAAAGCCACTCTACGAGCGCGCGCGGAGTCGTTTATGCCTTCTATCCGAGGGTTCATTCCCGATGCAATTGAAGAGATGAAAGGCATAGCGGCGGGCGCAAATGTCTCATTAGCGGAGGTCGTGTTGCTAAATGTGCGCACGGAGCTCACTCTGGGCGACGCCGGTTTGAGCGATGGGTGCAGTTCCCTCGGTTTCCTGACCAGTCGTACGGACAATGAGAGCACGATCATAGCCCAGAATCAAGATGTGGCGGACTGGATGCAGGACGTCGGCGTGGTGCTGCGTGTGGCGCCCCGTGAGAAGCCTGCGTTCATCATGTTTACGTGGGCGGGCGTGATTGGGTATCCAGGGTTCAATGAGTACGGTGTCGCTTTCGTGCATAACCAACTGTACACGGAAGGTTGGCGGGTCGGTGTATCACATTATCCTCTCAAGCGGCGCATTTTGGAGAGCCGCAATCTTTCGGAAGTACTGGACATAATGAAAACGACGACGTTCTCGTCTGCTGGAAACTACCTGATGGTGGACGGTGAAAACCGCTTGGTGGATGCTGAAATCGCCGCTCCGCACGGCGTTGGCGTTATCGAGGCTAACGATGACACCCTGGCACACACGAATAACATTCGGTCGCCTGAACTGGAGCAGTTCGATACGTTTCAGGATCAGTTGCCGGACTCGGCGCCGCGTTGCGCCCGGGCGGACCAGTTGGTCTCTAGCGTAGACCGCGTGTCCGCAAGCGACGTGATGCAGATGATGTCGGACCACTCTGGCTATCCCCACAGCATTTGTAGACATAACGACGGCACTCCTGAGAGCATCGAGACCGTGGCTTCCTACGTGATGGAGCCGTTGCAAGGTCGCCTCAACGTGAGCTACGGCAACCCGTGCGAGAACGGCTACACGGCGTACACGTTGTAGAATTGTTGCTTAGGCTGAGAGCCTCAATTGTTTAGGGTGACAGGGCTAATTCAACCAAGCGCTCTCTGCCGATCAGCCTCTGGCGATTTCCCAAGGTCATCAAGTAAGACAATTGCCACACGTGTACACATTGGGCAACGCCGAGAACCTGTGAGTTTTCACTCTGACCACCTTAACCTAGTTATGGTGATACCGATTTTGGTATTTTGTACCGTAAGAATGCAGGCCGATTGGATACCAGGCTCTGAAGAAGGAAGTCGAGGCAAAGAGCGGCGTGTTGGCACCTAATCAAGAATAAGTTCCGAGAAGATACATTCTCGGAACCTATTTACTTCATTCATTCAGCCAGATAGCTTTTCAGCCAGTTCAATGCCTGATCGATTGCCTGCTCGACTACTACCTCGCCGCGCGCGAGCGGCAATGTGACTTGATGGAAGAGGTGGTAGGAGATCGCTGAACTACTCGCCGCGTAGGACGCTTTTGCATTGGGCAAACTCTGTAGCGCGGTTTCTCGCATCGATTCTGGGAATATCAAGTCAAAGTGGTCGGTGTCCGGCTTCTCAAGATATTGCCAGCCGGCGGTCACGGCGGGCAAGACCCGGCGTTCTCCAATCCAGTGGGCGAGAGGAATGAGCGCTTCATACGCGCTGTCCGCGGCTGCAGCGGCCGGCACCGCCAGCACTTCCTCGAGTGACAGCGGCGTGGCTCTCTGCGATCCCTGTGGCATTGGCGTTAGGCTCGACCAGTAGTGCCATGGTCTCTTCACAAACCGCGAAAAACGCATGCCGCTGAGTGCGGCGTCCGACGTGCCCCGCAAATCGACTTCCGTGACACTTGGTCCGTAGGGAAGGATGCCGTGCACTCTACCCAGTTCATCCCAGGCCGTGAGCGCGAGTATGGCGGCTGGTCCTTCCAGACGTATTACGCCTGAATCCAGGTCTACGATTTCACCGCCCTCTTGAAGCAGGAATGGCAGCCAGCCCGGGAAGTCCCAGTTCGCCGTAAAGCCCCACTGTTCGGGCTTTCCGTCTTCATTGGTGTCCACGGTAAGGCGCTTGCCTGTCTCAATGAAATCCGGCCATGACCATTCGGAGGCAGGGGCGGCTAGGTTGGCACGTTCAAGGCGGCCTGCGTCATAGCCCACTACACCTGGAGCGATCGCCAAAGGCAAGCCGAGAGTCTGACCCTTGATCCGCACGAGCCGCATGGCCTCATTCGAAAACGCATCCAGCGGCGTCAGTTTATCCGCCTGTAACCAGCGATCGAGCGGCGCAAAGAATCTAGGCCTTAAGAGCTCAATTATCTGCGCATATGGTGGAAGCCAGACCATATCCGCCGCGGCAATCCCGCCCGCCGCACTCGCGGTAAGGAATTCAACCACCGACGCTGCTCCCTGAACCCTATTCCTTTCATCGGTCTTCCTAGGAATGGCGAAGAGCTCTAGTGCTGCTCCGACAGGCATGCCTGGGATACTGCCGCTATTCCAGTTCATTACCACTTCCCGACCAAGAATGCTTGGCTTGGGAGGGTTTGTAACGGTTGGATGTTCTAGATACGCCAATCTAAACTGCCGCGATTCCTTGGCGGTCTTAACTGCATCCGCCGGGCGGGGACTTGGTTCTTGCTGCGACCATTGCACTTCATCCTCATCGCCACCACAACTTGCCAGCAGCACCACTGCACCGCTGAACACTCCAATTCCCAACCATTCGCGTCGCGTCACGGTCCTTGGCTCCTTCCATGCTCAAAAAGGAGGCTTGAATCCGAGACCCCCTTAGCACTCCCTTAATCGCTCACGTTAACGCGCGGCAGTGGCTACAAGTGTCTCGGCCGTCTGCCCGCTAACCCACTATGAACTCCTCGGTTAAGAACGTCACTTTCAGTGTATTCTTTCATTATGTACAGTTCAACTCAAATACTTGAATGCTCGCCTTAGTATCTTTCAGAATTCACTTGGCGGGAACTGCATTGCTGCTTAGAGATGTTTGACCAAGCCGTATTCCTGTGGGATACTTGAGAAAGTGTCAAGTACGGTTGAAGGAGACCCCAGCGGTCACCGAACCGGAGGAGAGCGAATGGGTGTCATTTCGCGTATGGGCGCTGTTCTCAGTGCCAAGATCAATGCGCTGTTAGACCGAAGCGAGGACCCGGCTGAGACGCTTGACTACGCCTACGAACGACAGCTCGAACAACTGCACAAGGTCAAGCGCGGCATTGTTGAAGTTGTAACATCCAAGCGGCGTCTCGAAATGCAGGCCGCAAAGTTGGAAGGCAATGAAGCAAAGCTTGCAGACCAGGCTCAGCGTGCCATTCAGGCGGGTCGCGAAGACCTTGCCCGCATTGCACTGCAGCGCAAGCAACTTGTGGTGACCCAGGCAGGTAGTCTCCGGCAGCAGGTTCAGGCCTTGGAGCAGGACCAGGAGCGGCTTGCGCTCACCGAGCAGAAGCTTGTGGCGAAAGTAGAGAACTTCCGCACGCGGAAGGAAGTAATCAAGGCCCAATACAGCGCGGCTGAGGCGCAGACACGTATTAGCGAAACGGTATCGGGTCTTTCTGAAGAAATGGCGGACGTCTCGTTGCTCGTCGAGCGGGCTGAAGAGCGTACAGAGTCCTTACAGGCCCGGGCATTGGCGATTGATGAACTTGTGGATACCGGCGTGCTGGAAGATTCCACAGGATCACGATCGGACTTTGTGGATAGAGAATTGAATAAGCTCAGCACCGAGAGCGGTGTGGATGAAGAGCTGGAAATGCTCAAGCGACAGCTCGAGGACAAAAACAAGAAGCAGTTGGAGGACCGCGCATGATAGTTCGTATCGCCACTGTGGGTCAATACCGCCTTGACGACGCTATCATTTCCGAATTGCAGCGCTTTGATGATGCCATCGAGCAGGCCGTATCCGGGTCCGACGACGGGGTTTTTCAAGAGTTGCTCCAGCAGATGCACGACCTGGTAACAAATAGGGGTACACCGCTGCCGGACGACGAGATAGTGCCCTCAGACGTTATTCTGCCGCCGCCGGATGAGACGCTGGAAGAGGCCCAGAAGCTTCTTGGTGCTGAAGGGTTTGTCCCAGGCCGCTCGGAATAGACTCAGTGGAATAGATCGGTCCTAATAATCAAGGCATGAGAAAAGAACCTGTCGCATGTGCGACAGGTTCTTTATGTAAAGTATTAGGCTCTTTGTTGCTCAAGCGGAATTGTGCGTGCGTTTCGAGGACGGCTACGAATCTCACTTGGGAAGGTGCACATGAGCATCCATCTACACTTTCACAGGCTCAGTACAAACGGACTCTCACGTCTTGACGACCTTCTGCGTTTTCTCTTCGTGGTGAACTGGGTGAACCGCGACTGAAGACAGGCTGGGAGACTCTCACGCTCTCCAACTACAAGGATGTTATGTAGAAGTCTTCACAAGATGAAGCTATTCGTTGATGTAGTTATTGAGCCAGTTTGTTGCCTGCTCAATTGCTTGCTCAATTCCCACCTCGCCTCGTGCCAAACGATACGTAATGATATTGAAAAGGGCGTTGGTCATGGTGGGGCTGCTGGCGACGTGGGAAGCCTTGGCATTGGCCAGTGCTTGTAAAACCGTATCCTGCGTTGACTCGGGAAACACCAAGTCAAAGTGGTCTCGATCCGGGCGGTTTATGAATTGCCAGCCTGCCGTAACAGCCGGCAATACGCGGCGTTCTCCAAGCCAACTCGCCAATGGCACGAGTACCTCGTAGGCGCGCTCTCCCTGTGCTGCATCCGGAATAGCAAGTGCTTCCGTGAGAACAAGGGGCGTAGTGTTCCGGGACCCAGTGGGCAGAGGAGTGACGAGTCGCCAAGGCTCGGGCAAGTATTGAAAGAATAGAGAGAAAAACATCCCTCTCTGAAAGAGGTCGTTGTAGCCCTGTAGCTCTCTTGTCGTAACCTCAGGTCCATTGGGCAAAATGCCATGCACTCTTCCCAGCTCATCCCAAGCGCTAAGCGCACGTAGGCTAGCCGGTTCATTCATTCCGATCTTCCCTGTGTCTAGATCCGCGACCGTTCCGCCTTCCTGCAGCAAGAGCGGCAGCCAATCCGGATAGTACGCCGCAGCCACAAATCCCCAGCGGTCGGGAGAACCGTCACCATTAGAATCCTCCGTCAAGCGTTTGGCCGCCTCGATGAAGTCTCCCCACGTCCAATCGTGCGTGGGTGCTGCCACTGTGGCGCGTTCGAATCGGAGCGCATTGTGGGCCAGCACACCCGGCGCGATTGCAATCGGCAACGCCAGAGTCTGAGCCTGAAACCGCACCAGACGGCGGGACTCTTCGGCAAAGACCTCTAGAGGCCTATGGTCGTCCGCTTGCAGCCAACGGTCTAGTGGCGCTAGCAGCCCGGTCTTGAATATGTCTGGGACATCCTCCCAATGCGGCAGCCAAATGAAGTCTGCAGAGACTCCTCCCGCCGACTGCGACGTGAGAAAATCCCTTGCCCCACCCTGCATTGGGACCTTCACATGTTGCAGTGACGTCCCCTGAGGCGCGCCGGGTACATTGCCCTTTGTCCAATCCTGAACAATCTTCTGACCGGGCGTGACCATCAGGGGATGATCGAGGACAGCAAGCGTGAACTGTTGTGACTCCTTCGCCGCATCAACGCCGACCCCCACGCGGGAACTGGGCTCCTTTTGTGGCGGTCGATCTTCTTCGTCATCACCGCCACAACTCAGTAGCAATGTGATGTTTGCTCCGAGCAGCGCGCCACCAAGCAATTCTCGTCGGGTCACTCTGCAGATTCTCCCCTCAGTCTCGTGAGGCTAGGGCTATTCGAAAGTTGTGAACAAATTGATAGCAGCTACCTGCTGACTGCGGCGCTTGCAGTGTAGCGGGCAGGCTTAGTTGCTACCTCTACCTCACTGACACCGATCACCCGCAGGCCAATTTCTCGCACACGTCGCACATGGTCCGGCGTGCGAAAATCGCCCTGAACGTGCGCCACACCCGACTCGGCATCGATGCGCACGGTATGCAGGCGGCATTCGAAGAGGTAGGAATCATCCTTCAGCAAGCGAAAGAGCGCGGCCTCGCGCATCAGCCACCGCATAGGCTCAGCTGCATTTGAGCGCAACATAGGAAAGACAAGGGCTTCCCATGCCGATTCAAACGTCAAGCCGGACAGGATCCAAGCGGGTGGAAAAATCAAGAAGAACAGGGGTGCGAAACTTACGGTGTAGCCAGCGGCGATGCTCACTGCATGCAAGAAGCCCGCAGCCAAGACTGGCACCGCGGCGAGGGCAATTACCGACTGCGGGCCCGGATGCGATGAGAAATAAGAGCCGACCAGCAATCCCCAAGTAATCCCTCGACGCACGCTCCAGCGGCGTACCACACCAATGATCGCGCCCAATACACCACTGCTAAGGAATACTACCAAGAGCGTGAATACTAGAAATGGCGTCACGCCGCTTGCAGACGTGGAGCCAGCGGCGAAATCTATCGTGCCGCGGTTCAAGAGAAGAGTAGCGACAATTCCAACGGCACCCAAGAGCACAAGGGGAATACAAGGCACCAGCGCTCCCGCCGCAAAGCCGGCCACAACGACGGCACGTACATCGACAACGGTAAGCACGGCGTCTTCCTCGACCCCAGCGGGCAGATTCGTCGGCAAGTTCGGCAACGGCGGCCTATCTGGCGGGGCCATCGGGTTTTGACTTAACACAGTCTATCGCTCCGTGGAATCGTGACCCCCGTTGCGGCTGGTACGGGGAACAATACCGACCAAGATCTGCCACAGCATGCGCAGCGTCTGCAGCATCCTTTGGTGCGGCAGCATTCTTGCTCTTTCCATTTCTTGCTTTTGGTCAAGCCTAGTGAACTGGTGTTTCCCACTAACTATCATTCTATCCGGCATGGCGGCGAGTTTCGCGTTCTCAATCTCAAGACTGGTCAGACCTTCTACTTCTACAGATTCTACACCGACAACGCGCTGCCCGATTTCTCGAGCTCGGCGGAAATGGTCGGGCGTGCGAAAGTCGCCGCGAACGTGCGCCACACCAGTCTCAGAATCAATCCGAACCGCATGGAGGCGGCAACCGAACAATTCGGAATCGTCTTTCAGCAAGCGCACGAGCGCTGTTTCTCGCCTAAGCCACGTCATTGGCTCGCCCACGGCGACTCGCAAGATAAGGAAGACAATCGGTTCCCACACCGCCTCGTACACGAAGCCGCTAAGCGACCAGAGAGGAAACATGAAAAAGAGCACGGGCGCAATGCTTACCAGATAACCAACCTCGAGGCTGACTTTGTGCAGAGCGGCAGCAATGAGCAAGGGGACCACGATGACTGCGATGACCGTTTGCGGACCTGGATGAGACGAGAAATGGTGGCCCACGAGCAACGGCCAGGAAATGTACCGCTGCACGGACCAGCGGCGTACCGCTCCCATGACGGCCCCCAGGACTATGCTCCCAAGGAGCACCAGAGAGTAGACCTCCATCGCAATCTGGAGGTTTTCTGGTGAAATCTCAAGTGACATCGTCAGATAAACGTTGCCACGATTGAAGAGAAACGTACCAAATAGGCCGACTGAAACGAGAATCGCAAGGGGGATAAAAGGTACAATTGCACCGGCCGCTAGGCCGGTCACAGCCGCCGTACGCAGAGTGACGACCGTGAAGACCGCGTCCGCATAGCTGGCGTCCGGTAATTCATCTGTCGGCGGTGGCATCCGCATCTAAGCGCCTCCGGAGCGAGCCACAGGAGTGCCTATACGGCCATCATGCCTGACAAACAGGTGGCGGTCAAGCCTTCAGATGTTGCCGATAACGATTGCTAGAGTATGGGCGCCATCACAATGAGAAGCTAGTTCTCAGGCCAAGCGCCAAGTGTTGCGGTGAATTCTAGAGTTTCACCGTTGCGGTACACCGTAATCGTGATCGTATCACCAACGTCTTTCGTTTGAACATAGGCGATGAGATCATCTGCGGTCTTCATCGAGACGCCGTCAATCGCCGTAATAATGTCAGCGCTGCGCAGACTCCGTCTAGATCCACGAATACCGGCCCTTTGTGCGGGTCCGCCGGGCACGACCCCTCGTATCCAGACCCCATTTTCTATGTCAAGGTTATTGGCACGGGCTTGCTGTGGCGTAACTGTGTTCATACTTACACCTAAGAATGCGCGTCGGATCTTCTCGCCCTTTATCAGTTGCGGCAAGAGTTGCTGTACCAAATTCGATGGTATGCTCAGGCCGACGCCCTGGAATCTCTGGTTGGTGGTTTGTATTGCCGTCGTAATGCCAATCACTTCGCCATTGACGTTGAGCAGCGGTCCACCTGAATTGCCGGAATTGATCTCCGTATCGCTCTGGATTAGACCGTTGAGTCGGCGATCTTCGCCAGGGTAGACCCTCCCAACGGCGCTCACGATTCCCGCGGTGATGCTATGACCGAATCCATACGGCGCACCAATGGCGAAGACTGGGTCGCCCGGCTTTACCGCCCGTGAATCTCCGAACCGTGCAATCTGCAGGTCGCCTGGTGGGAATTCTGCCTGAATTATGGCGAGGTCTGTCCCTGGATCACTGCCAACGACCTCCGCGAACAGGGTACTCCCGTCGAGCAACTGCACCCGCACCCTCTCTGCCTCGCTGACAACATGGTTGTTTGTGAGGATGTGGCCCTGACCGTCCACGATAATACCGGTTCCAATACCAATGCCGCTGGGTCGGTCTTCGTCCAAGACCAATACGGTAACTACGCTGGGAGCAACCGCCTGGTAGACCGCAACAGCGCTTGCCTCAGGCTCTTCCACGTATGTGATTTGCGGTGTCTGTGTAACCCGTATTGGCTCCGATTGGGCATTGCGCATGATCAGCCAAGCCGTGAGACCTCCGGCGGCAATACCCGTTAGCATGGCGACTACCATGCTAAGGATTACAACGCTGCCAAGTCCTGTCCGACTTAGCATTCTATCGCCATTAGCCTCGTCTCTCGAATGATCGGGGAACGAAGACATAGCCATCGCCGTGCCTCCTTGGTAAAGAACGTCTTCTGACTCAATTGTATCGGAGCTAGCTAAGTATTTCCTGAAAGGTTGACAGTGGGAGCAGAGAGCAAACAGATCGCTAGGATGCTACGTCATCGGTTTGCGGTGGAAGCGAATGCGCACCGTGCGCACCATTCTTACCGTCTTTTTCATGTGCTGCTCTTGTTGGCGCTTCTATTCCCCCATCCAAGCCCGGCATGTTGCGGGGCAATCTGACCGTTACAGTAGTTCCCTGATCCGGTGCACTCTTTATGTCAAGACTAGCACCGTGGGCCTCCACTATCCATTTCGCAATTGAGAGACCGAGTCCAAACCCGCCTGAATGGCGGGTCCTGTCCGCTTGGAAGAAGCGGTCGAACGCGCTGGCAATGTCAGCCTCTCGCATACCGATGCCGGTGTCTTTCACAATCAAACGCACCGCGTGCAATTCGCTCGCCGTGCCTACGGTAACCGAACTCCCTGCCGGTGTGTACTTAAGAGCATTGTCAAGCAAGATGAGTACCAATTGGCGGAGTAAGTCCGGGTCCCCCATCACGCTGACATCTTCACCGGTCGTGTTCAATCGGACTGCCACCATTGCATTGAAATACGGCGCTTGTCGGCAAACATCTGCGGCAATTGCATTAAGATCGACACGTTCGCGGCGAACAGTCTGGCCGGCATCGGCCCGGGCTAACGCCAGCATGTCTGAGACCAAGCGACTCATGCGTTCCGATTCTACAGCTATGTCGTTGAGCGCAGCCTTCCGTTCTTCTTCCGATAGGTCTGGAATGTCTCGCAACAGCGCCACATTACCGCGAATCACCGTTAATGGAGTCCGGAGTTCGTGCGAGGCGTCGGCCACAAGGCGCTGCTGGGCCGCAAGCGCTTCAGCCACGCGAGCGTAGCTGCTCTGGAGTCGGTCAAGCATGGTATTGAAGGTTACCGCGAGGCGACCCACCTCATCGTTGGCGCCAGCTTGCGGTACACGCTTGCTGAGATCTTGAGTCTGACCGATCACTTGAGCAGCCTGCGCCAGGCGTTCTAGAGGTAACAGGCCGGCGTGCGCAACTAGATAGGCCAAGCCCATCGCGCCGACGATACTCAGACTGCCTCCCACGAGGATAATCACGCGAAGTTGGCGTAAACTCGTTTCCACGTCGGCGAGCGAGCGAGCAAGTTGCAGCATTCCAAGCAGTCGCCCTTGGACGACATAGGGATGGTGGTAAATGCGCAGAGAGGTATCACGAACCGATACTGTCTCAATGAAAGGCTGACCCTTACGAGCTCGTTCTAATACTTCCTCACCCCTAGGGAGTTGCTCGTCACTTAGGTTTGTCGACCGAGAGAAGACTGTGCCGTCTCTGCCGACGACCTGTAAGAAAATCCCGGAGTGGGCAAATGCATTGCTGTACTCCGGTCGCAGCACAATCTGCAGTCCTCGCTCCGTGGAACGGGTCTGAGTGAAGAGAAGTGCCTCGCGTGTTTGGGTTTCAAGGGCTTGATCGATCTCAGCGTAGATTGCACGAGAAATGAGAATGTATGTGAACAGATAGTAGACAACGAGCGTAATTGCAAGTACGCTCCCTGCCAGGAACGTAAGGCGGAGACGCAATGACATGAGTTATGTCTCGCGTAATACGTAGCCGACGCCGCGCACTGTATAAATGATGCGGGAACCCCCGTCTGCCTCTAGCTTTTGCCGCAGGTAGCCGACATATACTTCCAAAACGTTAGACTCTCCCTCAAAGTCGTAGCCCCATACTTTCTCCATGATGTAGTGACGTGGAAGTACACGTCTCGGGTTCTGCATGAAGAGGAGGAGGAGTTCATACTCTGTAGCTGTCAGGTCGAAGGTCTTATTGCTGCGTTGCGCGCGCCGGCCGGCGGTATCGAGCGTGAGGTCTGCGAAGTGAAGCACCTCGTCTTCCGTGGATGTACTCCGGCGTAACAGGGCGCGAATGCGGGCAAAGAGCTCTTCAAGCTCAAAAGGTTTGACTAAGTAGTCATCCGCGCCGCTATCCAAGCCCACTACACGGTCGGACACTTCATCCTTGGCAGTGAGCATGAGAATGGGCACAGCGCTTTCCTGGCGAATGCGTTTGCACACGCGCAGGCCGTCAAGACCCGGCATGAGAATGTCAAGGACAATCAGATCAGGCTGGTTCTGCGATACAAGTGAGAGGGCTTGAAAACCATCGTGAGCAATCTCAACCTCGTACCCTTGATGAGAAAGTGCTCGGTAAAGAAGTGCGGTGATTTTCTGGTCGTCGTCTACGACAAGGATTTGCATGCTACTCTATCCCAATTCGTTTTTTCACTCTTGCTGCTGGAGCATCGGACACTACCGATGAGCAATTGGACTGCGGCACCCCTGTCGTGCCTTCACCATTGAAGTGTACCGCAGGTATTTCGCTGCAGTCGCACCCACAGAAAACTGAGACTGTTGGCCCATTTACGTCAATTTAGACACCACAGGTATTACGCTTGTCCATTCGCGAGATGCAATTGACTTCATCTTCCTATATCGCAGGCAAACACTGTCCAAGTGGTCGGAAGCTCATTAACGCGCCGGTACAGCGTGAGTTTCGACGTAGGTTCGCGGCGCTTTGAGCAGATCAAGCAGGTCAACTGCAGTCGCCCGCGCGGTCCTGGCTGGAGTACCATTTTCAGGACGCGAAACGCTTAGAAGCTCGTATGGCGGTTCCAGCCAGAAAGGCTTAATCTCATTGCGCTTTGCAAGCGCGCGCTGCACTCCTGCTTTGATGAGTCGTCGGGCCTTAGTCGGATGGAGATGAATTGCCGCGCCGTTAAACTTCCTGTTATCATCACCGGATATTCCTGCCGCAGGTCCCCGCTGAAGTCCTGCCTTCACAGCGGCCGTCTCAATGTTGGGCACAAGCGCTTTGGCTTCGTCAGCGGCCGCTTGATCTCCACTCAAGAAGATTGACGGCACGCCGAAGTAGGAGGCAAAGAGAAAGTTGCACCCCATCTCGCCGACGGAAACGCCGTTTATTGTCAACTCTTCAACATTGAACGAGCCGGTATGAGCAAGATGGCCGCCGTCAGTGTTTGATTTGGCATGCTGTCCTATGCTAAGCGCGGCGTCAAAACTATCGTCGCATCCAAAGGGGTAGCCGATGGGCCGACCTGCAAGGAGCTTGGCCTCCGGGTGCAGAAGAATTGGGTCAATAGCTTCGTGACCGTGTCCATCCACGACGAGGATTTCAGTAGCCCCTGCTTCAAGACACGCCTCGATAGCAGCGTTGGTTTCAAGTGTCGTTAGTTCCCGACCCCGCTCATAGTAGCGGGAACTCTTGTTGCAATAGTTGTCTGAATCGACAACACCTGCAACCGCTTCCATGTCCGTCATTATGTACATCTTCATGTGCATGCCTCCATGCGATTGCATCTGCTGGTTTGGGATGGTTGCGGCTGATTCAGTAGCCCATGCTTTAGCAGTAAGCCTACCAAATAACTTCCGCGGAATCCAGATATTGGCTGCACTCCGCCGGTTAGGAATGTCCGGGCACGTTTCCTCATTTGCTAATGAACGAGAAACGCCTCTACGTGTACTTCTTGTAGAGGCGTGTTCTCTGATCGCAAATGTTGTGGAGGTAGCTATTCCTTGTCCTGGCGCAGTGCCAAGTGGACTTCTTCCAACTGAGCCTCGGATACAGGCGACGGCGCCTTCGTCATAAGATCTACTGCCTGCTGGTTCTTGGGAAAGGCGATAGTTTCGCGGATGCTCTCCACGTCTGCGAAGATTGCGATTATGCGGTCGAGCCCCATGGCGATGCCGCCGTGGGGCGGCACGCCGTGCGAGAACGCTTCAAGCATGTGTCCAATCTGTTCGTAAATCTGCTCCTTGGTAAAACCCATTGTCAACCAGATCTGCTCCAGGAGGTCTCGCTTGTGCGCGCGGACGCTGCCGCCGCCGACCTCCCATCCGTTGCATACCAAGTCATACTGCAGTGAACGAGCGTTGCCCGGATCAGAAGAGACCAGCCCTTCATCCTCCGGAAACGGCCCGCAGAAGGGGTTATGTACGAAGCTCCAGCGGCTTTCGTCATCGTCCCATTCGAACAAGGGGAAGTCCACGATCCAACAGAAGGCAAGCGTATTTGGATCGCGGAGGCCTAGACGGTCTCCAATCTCAAGGCGCAGGCGGGAAAGTACTGTGTTCGCCACGTCCGGCTGGTCCGCCACAATTAGCACGAGATCGCCTGCTTGCGCGGATAGCGCCGCGGCAATACGCGCTGTCGCCTCCTCACCAAGATGCTGCAGTACCGGTGAACGCACGCCCTCGTCTTCAAGTGCTATGGTAACGAGCCCCTTGCCGCCCAATGAGCGGACGATGTTCGCTAGCTCATCCACTTGCTTGCGTGAGTAGTGTGCGCAGCCGGGCGCGCGTACGCCCTTCACAATGCCGCCTTTGGCAAGCACGTCCTTGAATACGCGGAAGTCCGTGTCTTTCGCTAGATTGGAGACATCGACGAGTTCTAGGCCAAAGCGCACATCGGGGCAGTCGGTGCCGTACTTTTCTATTGCTTCCGCAAAGGGGATGCGGGCAATGGGTCGCTGTTGCACTTCTTTGTTGGTGAGTGTATCGGCGAGCTCCAAGTAGAGACGCTCGATCACACTCATGACATCATCTCGTTCGACAAAGGACATTTCTATGTCAAGCTGAGTAAACTCAGGCTGGCGATCTGCCCGAGGGTCTTCATCGCGAAAGCAACGCGCAATCTGGAAGTAGCGGTCCATCCCGGAAACCATGAGCAGTTGCTTTAGTTGCTGGGGCGACTGCGGCAATGCGTAGAACCTGCCTGGATGTACACGACTGGGTACCAAGTAGTCGCGAGCGCCCTCCGGGGTGCTCTTGAGCAGAATTGGTGTCTCGATTTCCCAAAAGCCTTCGGCATCCATGAAGTCACGGATTGCCTTGATGAGCCGATGCCGCAATTCCATTATGCGTTGCATCTCTTCGCGGCGCAGATCCAAGTAGCGGTAGCGCAGCCGGATTGCCTCATCCACCTCCAAGTCGGGGTTGTTGAGGTCGAACGGAGGAGTCTGGGTTGCGGAGAGAATCTGAATGTCCGCGGCGTGCACCTCGATGTCACCGGTCGGCAAGGTAGAATTTCGCGTGCCTTCGGGCCGCACTTGAACCGTGCCAGTCAGACTAAGCACGTATTCGTTGCGGACTTGGGAGACAATTGCCTGAACGTCAGCCGATGCCTGAGGGTCAATAACCACCTGCGTGATGCCGTAGCGATCACGGACGTCAATGAATACGACGCCGCCGTGATCTCGGCGCCGATGTACCCACCCATTTAGCGTAACCGTCTGCGCGAAGTGTTCTTCCCGCAACTCGCCACACGTATGGGTGCGCTTCCATCTTTTGCTCACGAAAGTTTGCTCCTTGGTAAGGGTAAAGGGGTTGCCTCTTGCAGAGACAACCCTGGTAGTTCTCAATGTCACTGTTGCCGCCCGGCCCATGCGGGTAACCACTGCAAACATGCAAATACGGCCAACAACCGTGTGCGCCTAGCAGATGAAGTCCCGGTCACTAACGCGGGCTACGCCCAATGCTGCCGGGTTACAAAACGTACCCGTCCGATGGCAGTACCGGCAGCGCATTACTGCCGCTGCCCCGGTAGCCACAGCTACGGGGCAGTGCGCGGGACACCTCGCTTTCAAGTCTCATACAAGCACCATGGCATTTGAAGAAAGAGTCGGCTTGCTACGAAACCGCAGCTTCTACGGCACTTTCTGACAAAGTTTGTCGTGGCTTTGCTGCAAAGTGCAGGCTTTCTCCCTGGACATCCACTCTTACACCAAATCCTTCAGCTAACTCGCCGTTGAGTAGCATCTTGGCCAGCTTATTCTCGATTTCACGCTGCACAAACCTACGCAAGGGCCGAGCCCCATAATCGTGATCGTACCCATTCTCAACCAACATGTCTTTGGCAGCCGCGCTCACGTCAAGCGTGACATCGCGTTCTACGAGCCGCTGCCGCACTTCAAAGAGCATGCGTTCGACTACTTCCCGCAATTGCAGCTTATTCAAGTAGTGGAAGACGATGATTTCATCGATGCGATTAAGAAACTCAGGCCGGAACGTCTGCCGTAGCTCTCTATGTAGTTTCGCTTTGATGGATTCGAAGTCTTCCCGTTCCTCGTCTGTGCCGCCAGGTTGGAAACCCAGGACTCCGTTGGTGCTGAGCATATTTGCACCGACGTTGGATGTCATGATGATGACGGTGTTGCGGAAGTCGACAACATGCCCATGACCGTCCGTCAAGCGCCCATCTTCCATGACTTGAAGCAATGTATTGAAGACATCGGTGTGTGCCTTTTCGATCTCGTCAAAGAGCACCACCCGGTAGGGACGGCGGCGAACGGCTTCCGTCAACTGTCCGCCTTCTTCAAACCCAACATAGCCCGGCGGTGCGCCGATGAGGCGGCTCACACTGTGGCGCTCCCGGTACTCAGACATATCGATACGCACTAAGGCGTCTTCATCGTCAAACATGAATTCGGCGAGCGCGCGGGCGAGTTCGGTCTTGCCAACGCCGGTAGGGCCGACAAATAGAAAGCTGCCGATTGGACGCTTGGGATTTGCTAAGCCGGAGCGGGACCGGCGAATCGCTTCGGACACGGCCACAATCGCCTCTTCCTGATTTACGATGCGCTTGTGGAGCTCTTCTTCCATCTGTAGGAGTTTTTCCGCTTCCTCTTGGAAGAGTTGTGCCACCGGTATACCGGTCCATTTTGCCAGCACCTCTGCGATGTCTTTTGCGCCAACGTCATCGCGCATCTCTTGACTGCCAAGCCACTCCTTGCGAGCCGACTCATATTCTTCTTGCAAGCGCAGGTGCTCGGTACGGTAGTTGGCAGCCTTTTCGTAGTCCCGATTCTGCCAGGCGGCTTCCTCTTCCAGCTCACACCGCTTCAGTCGATTCTCAAGCTCCTTAATATCTGCCGGCATGCTGAAGATTTCCATGCGCACCTTTGCGGCAGCTTCATCAATAAGGTCGATTGCTTTGTCCGGCAGGAAACGCTCGGTAAGGTACCGATGCGACAGCTTCGCCGCGGCGGTCAGAGCGGTATCTTCCACTTTCAGTCCGTGATGGACTTCGTACTTTTCGCGCAGGCCTTGCAAGATAGCAATCGTGTCCTCAACGGAAGGTTCCTCAACATAGACTGGCTGGAACCGACGCTCGAGAGCGGAGTCCTTTTCAATGTGGCGGCGATACTCATCCAACGTCGTTGCGCCGACAACCTGCAATTCACCCCGTGCTAAGGCAGGTTTGAGGATGTTTGCCGCATCAATTGCGCCTTCCGCACCACCCGCGCCAACTACAGTGTGAAGTTCATCGATGAACAGGATGACCTCGCGCTTGGCCTTTTGCACTTCATCCACGACGCCTTTGAGGCGTTCTTCGAACTCGCCCCGAAACTTAGCGCCTGCGAGGAGTGCGGCCATGTCCAAAGCGATAACTCGCTTG
Organism: Chloroflexota bacterium; assembly: GCA_965219505.1. Taxonomy (GTDB): domain Bacteria; phylum Chloroflexota; class UBA11872; order VXOZ01; family VXOZ01; genus VXOZ01. Next base: position 1,608,668 of record OZ244775.1, read on the forward strand.
TCCCGCAGTTGCTCAGGGACGTCCCCACTTACAATGCGTTGGGCCAGCCCTTCAACAATCGCCGTCTTGCCGACGCCGGGCTCCCCCATGAGAACGGGGTTGTTCTTAGTGCGTCGCGAGAGGACTTGCATCACTCGGCGAATCTCTTCATCCCGACCAATGACGGGATCGAGGTTCTCATCTCGCGCGAACTGTGTCAGGTCGAGGCCGTAGCGTTCGAGCATGCGGTACTTGGACTCCGCTTCGGGATCGGTTACCCGATGAGAGCCGCGCACCTTCACCATTGCCTGATAGATTTTCTCGCGATCAATGCCGGCTTTCTGCAAGATACGGTGCGCGTCTCCTTCCTCAGTGCCGGATATTGCGATCAAGAGATGTTCGGTCCCGACGTATTCATCTTTGAGGCGCACCGCCTCTTCCTCGGCCAACTCAAACACGCGCTGGGCACGCGGGGTCAGATAGTACTGTGCTTGTCCGCTCTGGCCGAATGACACGTGCGGTCGCGGCCGCAACGACATTTCCAGATGTTGCTCAAGTTGCGCAACATCCACACTAAGAGTGCCCAGCATCTGCGGTACCAGGCCGTCTTGTTGTCTAAGAAGCGCCAACATGATGTGTTCAGTGTCCAGCTGGTTGTGATTATGCTGGAGCATGATCCCTTGGGCTTTGGCAAGTGCCTCTTGTGCCTTTGTCGTGAAACGGTTATTCCACGCCATGATCCATCATCCTTTACGTCCCGCATCCTCAATTAGATAGGGAAGCGACAGTTCTCTCCGGAGTTTGCTTGCGCGTCTTGCAAGGGAAAGCGGTGTCGCTGCAGCAGGTGTGGCTCTTTGCCTTGTTGCTTCTAGTAGCTTCGGGTCACACGCTGCAACAGACCCTTGAGACGAGCGATCTCTGCTTCATATTGTTCTCGCTGTGCGACGAATTTCTCATCCATGTCTTGCTGGAGCTTCTCCATGCGCTCGGTGATATTAAGAATTACCTCTACGCCGGCGAGATTGACGCCAAGGTCATTTACGAGGCGCTGAATCTGCTCCATTCTCTCCAAGTCGGCGTGTGAGTAGAGCCGCACATTGCCTTTCGAGCGACGGGGCTTAACCAATCCGAGGCGCTCGTAGTGTCGCAGCGTTTGGGGATGAACGCGGAGCACCTCAGCAACAACGCCGATTGCATAGAATGGCCCCTCGCCTTCGAAGCGAATGTTCATGTAATCCCTTTATCTCCCAGGGTAGCCTTGCCCCATCCCAACACTTACAATCTAGGCAGTTACAGGGCTTCCCTTGCGAAGTTGAGCTAACTCTGCAAAGAGCTCTTTCTCACGGGGCGTGAGTCCCTTCGGCAAGCGAACCTGCACCCGTACGAACAGACTGCCGCGCTCGCCGCTCTTTAGTTTTGGCATTCCTTGGCCGGTGAGACGAAATACTTGACCATTTTGAGTCTCGACTGGAATTCGCATAACGACGCTCTTGCCGTCTGGCGTCGGCACCAATATTTCAGCGCCCAATACCGCATCAACCAGGTCCACCTGTACGGTCACGTGCAAGTCGTCCGATTTCAATTCAAAGCGCGGATCAAGTGCTATCTTTACAATCAAGTAGAGATTGCCGCGTTCCCCATTCTTACCGGGATGTCCTTCTCCAGTGACTCGGATGCGAGAGCCTTCACGCACACCGGCTGGGATCTTTACGTCGAGTCGACGCTGCCTCGTTCGGGCACCACTGCCCCGGCATGCCGTGCACACCATGTTTTCCGTGCGCCCTAATCCCGAGCATACGGGACATTGCCCCGGGACCTGCAAGGTGAATGTGCGGTTAGTGCCGGCGTAGGCTTCTGCTAAGGTGACCTCAATCTCTTGCTCTAGGTCTCGGCCTTGTTGGTCACCTGTTCGCTGCGTGCGACCGAATAGCGTTTCGAAGAAGTCGGAGAAGCCGCCGGATCCCACATTGCCTCGACCGAAGCGATCGAAATCAATGCCGCCTAATCCCCCTAGGTCAAACGGGAAGCCGTCACCAGCGCCAGTGCGTGCATGAGTTTGCCAGGAACGACCAGACTTATGAGCCGTCCGCACCTGGTCGTAACGCGCCCGCTTCTTCGCATCCCGGAGCGCCTCATACGCTTCATTGATCTCTTTGAAGCGGTCCTCTGCGCTAACGTCACCTGGGTTCACGTCTGGATGATACTTGCGAGCAAGCCGCCGATAGGTTTCCTTTATTTCCTTCGTCGAAGACTTAGGTGTAACGCCCAGTACCTTGTAGTAGTCCTTGAACTCCATTGCGCTCTCTTTATAGCTCAAGGTGCAGCGGCAGGTGGAAAGACCTGGCGCCGTTTAGTTTGTCTCCATCGATTCCTGATCCGGTTGGCGCGTCTGCGCCACCCGGACTCTCGCGGGACGAATTACCGCGTCGCCAAAGAGATAACCGGTCTGTATTTCGCCAACTACCGTATCGGCATCCACGTCGCCTTCTACCGGCTGTACTTCTACGGCCTCGTGGAAACGTGGATCAAAGGGCTCTCCTATGGCTGAGATGCGTTTCACCTCTTGACGTTCCAACACATCATGTAGCTGCAAGAGGGTCATGCGAACTCCAGTGAGTAAGTCTTCAACAGTGTCAATCTGGTGCTGCTCCTGGTAGGCCACAGCTCTCTCGAGGTTGTCGACGACAGGTAGGATAGCCTCGAGAGTTTGTTTCTGGCCATCACGGACACCCTCTGCGATGAATTGGACTGATCTCTTGCGGTAATTCTCTAGATCGGCCCGCGCACGCAAGAACCTATCCTTGTATATTTCGGCTTCCTGCGTCGCAGTAGCAAGTTGCTCTTCCAGCGATGTCTCCGCGCTGGGTTCTTCTATTGGAAGAGCTTCATCGGCTGCACAGGCTGACGATCCCCGATCCTCCTCATTCCACGCCGGACTATCAGCGCAAACTTCCGGGTTTCTACAATCTGGCTGTTTGTTTTGTTCAGATTGTGCCACGAGTTTCCTACCTCCCACAGAGCGGTGGCTAGTGAAGCCACCTCCGCTTTACCGCTTCTCACTGTCTGACGTTTCCGCCTTGTCGTCAGTTTCAGACTCATCTGTGGCACGAAATTCAGCATCGACGACACTGTCGTCCGTACTTTCGGTGCTGCCTTCTTGCGTACTTGCGGCAGCGCCAACCGGATCGCCATCTTCGCCCTGAGCCGCGCCGGCCTTGGCATACATGGCCTCACCGATCTTCATAGACGCCTGTTGCACCTCTTCCACCGCTGCGTTGATGCTTGTGGCGTCATCCCCCTTTAGCGCCTCGCGCAGCTTCTCAAGCGCTACTTCGACAGCCGTGCGGTCTTCCTCCGGCACCTCGTCGCCAAGGTCCTTGAGAGTTCGTTCCGTTTGATACAGGAGCGTGTCTGCGCGGTTTCGCAATTCCACTTCCTCTGCCCGCGCGCGGTCGTCGTCGGCATGCTCTTCGGCTTCCTTGACCATCTGGTCCACCTGATCCTTGCTGAGCGTGGTGGATGCGTGGATAGTCACATTCTGCTCTTTGCCGCTGCCCAAGTCCTTCGCTGTCACGTTTAGGATGCCGTTGGCGTCGATATCAAACGTGACGTCAACCTGTGGTACACCGCGCGGCGCAGGCGGGATGCCCTCCAAACGGAACTGGCCCAACAGCATGTTGTCTTTCGCCATTGGGCGTTCACCCTGGTGGACCATGATGTCTACAGCGCTCTGGCCGTCTTGCGCGGTCGAGAATATCTCGCTCTTCCGTGTCGGCACGGTTGTGTTGCGCTCGATCATCTTTGTAAAGACCCCACCGAGCGTCTCCACACCAAGACTTAGCGGCGTTACGTCAAGTAAGACTACGTCCTGGACCTCGCCACCGAGCACACCGGCCTGAATAGCCGCGCCAATGGCCACAACTTCGTCAGGATTGACGCCTTGGTGGGGGTCTTTGCCGATCAGTTTCCTAACCAATTCCTGAATCACCGGCATGCGGGTTGCGCCCCCCACGAGCACCACTTCATCGATGTCATTGGGGCCAAGCCCGGCATCATTCAATGCCTGTTGGAATGGTCTTTGTGTACGTTCAGTCAGCGTAGCAGTCAAGTCTTCGAACCGAGCACGCGACAGGGTGTGGGACAGATGCTTTGGACCATTCTGGTCGGCGGTGATGTATGGCAGGTTTATCTCTGTCTGGACCATTGTGGAAAGCTCAATCTTGGCTTTCTCCGCGGCTTCGATCAAACGTTGCAAGGCCTGACGATCCTTACGCAGGTCGATTCCTTCGTCACTCTGGAACTGCTCTGCGAGATAGCTGACGATTCTGTCGTCGTAGTCGTCTCCGCCGAGATGGGTATCGCCTGCCGTGGACTTGACTTCAAACACGCCGTCGCCAACTTCAAGAGTCGAGACGTCAAACGTACCCCCGCCCAGGTCCCACACCAAGATGGTCTCCGTGGCTTTCTTTTCTAGGCCATAAGCCAAAGAAGCGGCAGTGGGCTCATTGATGATGCGCAGCACCTCCAGGCCGGCAATCTGGCCGGCATTCTTCGTCGCCTGGCGCTGGCTATCGTTGAAGTACGCCGGCACAGTTAATACCGCCTGCGTGACTTCCTCACCCAGGTACTTCTCCGCGTCGCCTTTGAGCTTCTGCAGGATCATCGCGGAGATTTCTTCCGGGGTAAAGTCCTTGCCCAGGGCCGGAACGGCAACTCGTGCTTCGCCCTTAGATCCCTTGGTAACTGTATAGGCAACTAGTCGGCCTTCGTTTTGCACCTCGTCTTGGCGATGGCCCATGAAACGCTTGATGGAAGATACCGTGTTTTCCGGATTCAGTACCGCTTGTCGCCGCGCCAATTGGCCTACCAGGCGCTCTTCGCCCTTGGTGAATGCCACCACTGAAGGGCAGAGGTCTCCACCCTCCGAAGTTGGGATGACTACAGGGTCACCGCCCTCCATCACTGCGACCACGGAGTTGGTGGTACCTAGGTCTATACCAATAATCTTGCCCATACTCGCTATGCCTCCTCAGCTATCGTTGGACTGATGGGTGCCACAACCGGTTGACTCTCTGGCGTTGGAGCGGGGAGTCCCCGCTTTTTCGGCGGAAATTTCGTCCTGCTCTTGCTACTCGAAGCGGCCTCCAGCAATGCGGCGTCGAGCACCTCATCCATCGTATCGGCCCAAATGATGTTCAATTGATCGAGCGCCTCTTTGGGAACGTCCTCCAGGCTATGCTTGTTCTTGCTTGGCAGAACCACAGAATGCATGCCGGCTCGGTGGGCCGCGAGCAGCTTCTCTTTGAGCCCGCTCACTGGCAGCACCCGACCGCGCAAGGTGACCTCACCGGTCATTGCAACGTCCTTACTCACGGGACGCTGGGTGAAGATAGAGACAATCGAGGTCGCCATCGCCACGCCTGCGGAAGGCCCTTCCTTTGGCACAGCGCCTGCGGGCACGTGAACATGGAGATCGTACTTTTCAATAACGTCCGCCTCAATGTTGAATGACCGTGCCTTAGCGCGCGCAAAGGAGAGGGCAGTCATAGCGGACTCCTGCATGACTTCGCCCAGTTTGCCTGTTAAGATAAGATTTCCCTTGCCTTTCATGAGAGCAGCTTCTATCGTACTGATCTCGCCGCCAGCGGCGGTCCAAGCCAAACCGGTTACCACGCCAACCTCATCCTCACGTCTGTCAAATTTCGTGTTGAGCTTCTCTGGGCCCAGCAACTCCTGCACTCGGCGCGGGCCGATGCGTACCGACTTCCGTTCGCCCGCGGCCACCATGCGCGCGACTTTCCGGTCGATTGTGGCGATCTGCCGCTCCAAGTTCCGCACACCGGCTTCTGCGGTGTAGCCGCGGACTATTCTGCGCAGACCGTCGTCCGTCATTTTGCATTGCGACCGCGTGAGTCCATGTTGCTTGAGTTGCCTCGGTACCAAGTACCCCCGAGCAATGTGGAGCTTCTCTTCCTCCGTATAGCCTGAAATGTTGATTACTTCCATGCGATCGAGAAGGGCCGGGGGGATAGTCTCCATCAAGTTTCCCGTCGCGATGAAGAGGACATTTGAGAGATCGTAGGGAACTTCAAGATAGTGGTCGGAGAAGCTAAAGTTCTGTTCAGGGTCGAGCACTTCGAGCATGGCGCTAGAAGGATCGCCACGGAAGTCGTAGCCAAGCTTATCAATCTCATCCAGTACGAAAACCGGATTGATTACCCCGCTCTGCCGCATTCCCTGAATGATCCTGCCGGGAAGTGCGCCAATATATGTACGGCGATGACCTCTGATTTCTCCTTCATCACGTACGCCGCCCAAACTAATGCGGACGAACTTGCGGTCCAAAGCACGCGCTATTGAACGGCCGAGAGACGTCTTTCCTACACCTGGTGGGCCAACGAGGCAAAGTATGGGGGTGCGCGCATGCTTGGCGAGGCTACGCACGGCCAGATACTCGAGAATGCGATCTTTCACTTTATCTAGACCGTAGTGATCTTGATCAAGGACCGTCTTTACTTGACTTATGTCAACTTCTTCATCTGAGCCATTCGCCCACGGCAAGCCGAGGAGCCACTCAAGATAGGTGCGCACAATGCCGACTTCAGGTGATGCCGATGGCATGTTGCCTAAACGTCCCGCCTCATGTCGCGCTTTGTCCTTTACGTCATCCGGCATTTGCGATTTTTCGATAGCCTTCTTAATTTCTTCGATCTCTGCCAGTTGTGGGTTGGCCTCTCCCAGTTCGCGGTGAATCGCCTTAAGCTGTTCTCGGAGGTAGTACTCACGCTGTGCTTTTTCCATGCCCTGCTGGATCTCGCCCTGGATCCGGGCCTTAACCTCAGAGATTTGCAGTTGACGGGCCATGATTCGGTAAACGCGCTGTAGCCGTTCCACCGGGTCGATAGTGCTGAGCAGTGTACGCCGCTCATCGAGGGTCAGCTCCGGGGCGTAGCCAAAGAGGTCGGCAAGGCGACCGGGATCATCCATGCCTCTAGCAACTGCTACGGCGTCGCGCGGCACCTGCGGCTCTTTTTCAACGTATGCTTCGATCTGATTAATCACGCTCCGTACCAGGGCTTCGGTTTCCAGAGTAGCTTCGACCACCTCATCTACAGCCTCGACCTCTGCGATCAAGTGCTTCTTCTTCCAAATGCTGTTCAAACGGCCCCGTTGTTGGCCCTGGAAGAGCGCCTGATGCTTGCCGTCAGGGAGTCGAATGAGTTGACCTACGCCGGCAATGGTGCCCACTGTGCCGGCATGCTCACGCTTCGGACGCTTAAGGTTGAATTCCTTGTCCGGCGTGAGGAGCAGCACTTTGTGATCACCTTCCGTTGCCGCCGACACCGCTTGGAAGGCAGCTTTATCTTCAAGGCGCAAAGGCACCGTCATATGTGGAAAGACAACGGAGTCCGTAAGTACAACCACTGGCAGGCGCAAGAGTTTCTGTTCTGCCGATGTCTCGTTCGACTGTTGACCTTCTTCAGGCTGCTTTGACATGCAATTGCATCCTCATCTATTCCCGCAGGAAAGCTTCTCTAAAATCACATTATAGGTTGAGTGTCTTTGTGTCAACTAAACTGCGACCGGTTATATAGTCTTATCATACATAGCCATATGAGATATGGCAAGAATCTCGCATGTTCTGCGTGTTCCCAATGAATCGTTCGCATTTCGATACTTCCACTCCCCCCCCCACCGGACTATTGCTGTGTGTTCGCTACTAAGACCAATCTTGGCTTTGCTCTATGGCATCGTAAACGGTCCCGCTTGGGTCTGTATCCATTAAATGACAAGCCGCCCGGGCGTACGAGCGGCTTGTCATCAGGAAAAATGGAGGAAGGATCGGTGCGTATATGTGTGACACATATACGTACATTCAATGTGATGAATACACGAAGGCAGAAATCTCAGTCGAAGAGCAATGCACTTTGACGAAGAATTGCGTCGCCTAAGAGTCCTAGCTGCACTTCGTAGCGTGTACCGGCATGTTGTGGATGGTATTCGAATCGAGAACGTTGAAAGTACTGCACGGTCCGACCATCCTCAATTACCTCTTGTGATATAGGGTAGCCAAAGATATAGATTCCACCGTTCTCACGGAAGAACTTTAGGAAAGCGAAATGAACTGAGTGTCCTGTCTGCGGGAAAAACTGTTGGATCTCTGTAGTTGGCATCGGCGCCACAGTTTCGGCAAACGGTTCCCCTCTGCGAATTTCATTGCCGAGCAGTGTAAGCTGAACTTCGTAGGGTGTGCCGGCATAATTCGGGTGATACTCGAATCGTGCACGCTGAAAATACTGGACCGTCATGCCGTCTTCCGTCAATTCTTCGGTGCGGGGATAACCAAAGATATCGACTCCTCCGTTTGCCTCGAAGAACTTGCGAAACCCGCCAAAGATGTTGTGTCCTGTCTGAACGTAGTACATGAATTCCGGACTTTCGATCTTCGGCACTGGATCAGTCGGAAGCTTGTCACGCAAGCCGATGCTCACCCAAAGATCATCTCCAAGGCTTCGTCCACCCGGTCCCTGCATTGCCCAAATCCCCATACAGTCTCCGCAAACAGTTGGTGCTTGCAGCTCCACACTTACGGCGCCGGTTTGTCCGGGCATGAGGTATGGTAATGGCACGCTTTCTGGCCCCTCCAACCGATTTCTGCCTTTGAAGACCAGTCGAAAATCTCCGTCCCACGGAACCCCGCCAGTGTTCATGACTTTCCAGGTTTTCGTGAAGTTACTACCTGCTAGCACTGCGGTGCCGTCCGGGATTGTTAGGTCTTCGATAAAACGTCCGTCTGGGTTTGAGAAGTACGAGAGGATGCCACTATAGAGCGAGGCTGCCACTTTCTGCTGGTAGCTTGGGTCATTTAGCTTGATTGCTTCCGTGTAGTTGGTCAAAGTGCCTACCTCTGCGAGTACCGCCGGGAGGTTGATCTTGCCGAGGATATAATACGGTGCGGAACGCACACCCCGATCATCGGCTTGGGTTATTTGCCTGAGGCTATCTCTGAGCGTCAGCGCAAGGTTTCTGCTCTGGGCAATAAGCTCCGGTGAACGTGTATTGGAATAGAGGTATCCACTCTCCGGCCCATAGAAAACCACCATCCCCGTCCGCGATGCATCCGCCAATGAGTCCGCATGAATGGAAACGAAGATGTCCCCATTCGACTCGTTAGCAATCTGCAAGCGAGCTTCCAAGTCTGATATGCGACGATCCGCACTGGTTCCCAAAGTTGAATCGTCAACACGGGTATAGACTGTGGTGGCGCCGGCCATCTCCAAAAGCGACTTGAGCTTGAGGGCGATCTGAATATTGACGTCTTTTTCTCTAAAGCCATTAACTACAGCTCCCGGATCTTCTCCGCCGTGTCCAGGGTCGATGACTACGGCTCTACCGGCGAGGGGACCCGCCGCCTGTACAAAGCTGCTGGGAAGTCCAAACGCGGAAACAACAAAGATCAGAAGGGTTGAGAGAATTGAGAAGCGAATAGACCGCATACGTCTTTCGCCGAGATAAAGAACGGCAAAGGCAAGATTGGAAGAGAATAAATAAACGTAGAGAGGTCTTACGCGATAAGTATAGCACGGCAAGAATTAGTGTGCAAGGGTTTGAGTAGATAATTGCGAAAGAAACAGTGAGGAGCAGGAGCCTGCCTGCGGTAATGGGTCTCTGCTCCATTTTGTGGTGGCGAGATCGACGGCTCTCAATTCGGGACCTCCAACGTCCGTGCCCTGCTTGAGAGCGCAATGGCATCAACCTGTTGGTAGGTTGTAGTATCGATCACGTGAATGGTTGGGTCACTCTCTTCTGCGATGTAGAGGTACTGCCCGTTGCCGGAGAGTGCCATTGTCCGGGGCCGTTGTCCGACCGGAAAGGTATCCCTTACCTGAAGTGTCACCGGATCAAGCACCTGACAGTACCCCAGCACTCCATTGAGCACGTATAAATAATCTGCGCTGGGATGCATTGCGAGTGCGACGGAGCCGGTGCTCGTTGTTGCACCATGATCCACTGTTCCATTGCGAATGTCGACGATTGCAAGGATACCGGAATCGATCAGTGTAGTGAATAAGCGCGTGCCGTCCGGGGCCATAACACTCCGTCCCGGATTCTCTGCAACGTCAATTGTGCGAAGCACGGCCAATGGGTCCGTGCTCAAGACTGTGATTGTCTTACTCAAATGTCCGACATGAATGAGGCGAGAACCGTCCGGTGTCAGGATGAGTTGTCCGTAGGAAGGGATATTCGTCGCGCTTGCCGTAACGCGCTTGGATTCCATGTCGATTGACACAATACGATAAAATCGCTCATCATTGTCGCTCTGAAACCGCAAGAGACCGTACATGGTCTTCTCATCCAGAGGACGAAGCACTAAGAATGTGGGTTGGACGTAGTCGCTCTCTATCGTGTAGCTCTCGTCCTCATTGCCTGTGGCAGCGTCAAAGCGAACAATCGAACCGGCATAGCGGCCGCTATAGAGGTAGCGTCCATCCACACTGCGGACGAGACTGTAGGTGGTTGAAACGTCCTCGAAGCGTGCAATCGGCAAGTTGCTGGCCGTGTCTATGAGTGTAAGGGAGTTATCTATGCCGCCAACAAACAGACGACCTCCAGCACTTGGGCGCAGCGAAACCGGCAGCACCGTTTCACGCCGCGACACCTCAACTTCGGCGCGAACCAGTGCATAGTCGATCTTGCGAACGCCAACGATGTAGGAGCCCAGCGGCACTTCCGGAATGGTCGCCTTACCGTCTTCCCGCGTGAACGCTTCGGCGAGTTGCTGACCAACGGCATCGTAGAGGGTGACGTGCGCGCCGTCTTGCGGCTCGCTATCACCTACGGTTACTTCCACTACGAGCGGCCAGCCGGTTCGCGTAACCTGCAACGGGAGTGTGATCTCGTGCTCGCGTCCGCGAGGGGTTTCACCGCGAGCCTGCAATACCAAGGCATTGACGCCGAGAAGGGGTAGATCTACGGGAAGTACGAACGGTATCCGGAACGTGCCATAGGCATCTGCCCACGTGTGTCCTACAGAAACCGCTGAATCCCCGTTTGGGTAGGTGAGTTGCAGCCGAATGAGGGCGCCTTCCGGCCAGTGTGCTCCGGTGATAAAGATCGTTGCACCGAGTTCGGCACGACTTGGGAGCACGCTAACAACCGGATCTCCCTCCTCACTCATCTCGATTACGGGTGTCGGGTAGTCCGGTACGCCGCGAATCCGGTCCAAGAGCGCGCCGGCAAATCCTAAGACCAATACCAGACCCACAATGGACAGCAAGCTGAGAACCAAGGCACGTGTACGATTTGCAGAGAGTGCCATCAGTACTCCTTCGCGAGTAAATCGCTCATCCCAATGGTACTCCGCCTGGTGGCGTGCGGGCAACGGCACAAGCGACAATTCAATTTGGTAGGGAACGGAGGAAGCCTATCTACCTAATTCCTCCTCGCTGAGGGTCAAAGGTCGAGTCTCACACCGGAGAAGGGCTTCTTAACTGTTCCTGGAGGCAATTTCCAGTTCGTCGCGTCGGTTTCGAAATTCGAAGGAGGTTTTGTGTGCAGACATGTCAGTAGCGTATAGTCACACTATGTCCTGAAGTGGCAACTAAGCCGGTATACTAGCCAAGATTGGGAAGAGCGAAGTAGGCAGAGGCTTTTCCCGCGGTTGCCGGTGCAAGAGAATTGATGGGGTTTGGCGAATGAAGTTCTTGTTATTTTCAAAGCGATTCGAACACCTTTCATTAGAAGACATGGCCGCTACCGTAGCTGACTTGGGCCTTGACGGAGTTGAACTCACCGTGCGCAGTGCCGGTCACAACTTGCCGGAGGCGGCGGCGGGCACGGCCGGGCATGTTACCCCGGACCGCGTTCGTTCTGATCTGCCAAAGACAGTTGAGGTCTGCCGAGCGCATGGGCTCGAAGTCGGCTGGCTTGCGACGGATATCACTAGCGCCGGGTCACCTTATGCCCGCGACGTCTTCGCAGTCGCTCGCGACTGCGGCATTCCACAACTCAAGCTTGGCTACCATCACTATCGGGGCTTCGGAAATCTGCGGCAGCAACTCGACGATATGCGGCGCGATCTGGAGGGCATAGAGCAACTGTGCCTCGAATACGGGATTCAAGCGGGCATACATGTTCATGCCGGCTACTGCTTGTCCGCGGAGGCGATGCAAGTGGAGCGCTTGCTGACCGACTTCAATCCGGATGCGTTGGGCATCTACGCCGACTTTGGGCACATGGGACTGGAAGGCGCGTATGGAGGCTGGGTGCAAAGCCTGGACCTCATTGCCGATCGCCTCATCATGCTCTCCCTAAAGAACGTGGGACTCTTTGCTCAGAAAGACCCGGAGAGCGGCATTGTCACATGGGAAAGCAAGTTTGTCCCTTTAAAGGAAGGGATCACCCCGTACCGCGAGGCGCTCCAGTATCTCAAGCAGATAGGCTATAGTGGCTTTGCCTCGTTCCACACCGAATATCAGGGCGCGTGGAGTTGGCGTGAACTCACGTATGCTGAGCTAATCGCACAGCTTCAAGAGGATATTGCTTACGTACGGCAGATAGCCGCCGAACTCGAGTTGTAGCGGGAAGCCGTACCTACGGGGACTTGGGCGAGTTCAGTTCTTATAGCCGGACCTGTCCAAACCCGCTTTATGTAAATTTGGTTTTTGCTGTGCCTGTGCGCACAATTAAGGAAAAATAGGAGGCCATCATGACGTACCGTGTGGGTTTGATCGGACTTGAACAGCACGTCGAACGAGTGTTTGGTGCGGTGGACAACGATCCCGAGATCGCGCTGGTGGCGGTTGCCAACGCTGGTGACCAGGCCGCAGAACTTGCAGGCAAGTACGAAGCTGCTATACATGATGACTATCACGCTTTGTTGGCACGAGATGACATTGACGTGGTCGCGAGCTTTCAATTTCCCGTCCATCAGGGCGAGACCGTCATCGCGGCGCTGGAAGCCGGCTACCCGGTGCTGTCAGAGAAGCCGATGGTGACCAGCCAGCAAGAGCTTGACCGGGTCATCGCGATTCTCCAGCAGAATTCTTCTCTCCACTTGGGACAGCTCTTCAGCCGGCGGGGCAATCCGGTCTACCGTGCGGTCCGTGAGGTGGTGCAGAGCGGCCGGATTGGTGAGGTGGCGCTGGCCTATGCACTCATCGCCGCCACCGAGCGGCGCGGCGTGCGGCCGGAATGGTTCTTCGACCGGCGGCTCTCGGCGGGGCCCGTGCTCGACCTGCTCATTCACGATATCGACATTGTGCGCTGGATCACCGGTCTTGAGTATCAGAGCGTCATCGGTACAGAAGCCAACATCGGCCGCCCGGATGATGCTCACTATCACAATGTTGGGCAGATGCTCTTCCGTATGGACGGCGGCGTGAGCGCCGTCATGGAGCACCACCGCCTCGTGCCACCCAGTCTTGCCCGGATGGACAACCGTCTCAAGATTCTGGGCACCGAGGGGCAGGTGGAGATTACGCACGACGTAAGAGTGTGGCTCTATCGCTGGGACGAAGCAAAAGAGCTTACCGAGCTCCCTGAGCAACAAGATATCTTCGCGAACTTTGTGCGCACCGCCTGTGCGGGACACGATCCCATCGTGAGCACGCAGGATGCAGTTGAGAGTATGCAGGCTACCCTCTGCGCCACCGAGGCCGGTTTCAGCGGATCGCAGCAGCAGGTGCCGCCGGTGCCAATACTGCCGGAACGTACAGCATCCTAGTTTAAGGACTCTCTTTAGCCCATTCTTCCCTGTAAAGCCTCAGCCCCTTTGCGCAGGTGATCGGTCTTCACTTATATGGAGACCTTTGCGTAACTATATCCTGAGGGAAATGTCTTACCCCCTCTCCCTGGGAGGGTGTCTCAAAATGGTTCTTCCGGATGTATACTGTCGTGTAGAGGAGCAAGGAGAGGTAGCAGGATAAGGTTGAAGTGAGGTAGTGGCGATGCCGATGCGACCCTTCAGTCGTGAGCAAGCCTGGTTGCTGCCGCCGACGCTGGACGAACTGGTGCCGGCAGACCATCCTGTCAGGTTCGCGGCGGCGTTCGTGGACAGCCTTGGCGCCGAGGCCTGGGAGGAGTTGGGGGTGGACCTTCAGGGCGACCCGCGTGGCGCCGGCGCCTATCATCCCCGCGCCCTGCTGAGCGTATGGATATACGGTTTCATGACCGGTGTGCGCTCCTGCCGCAAGCTGGAGGCAGCCTGCCGGGACCAGGTTCCCTACATGTGGCTGGTGGGGATGCAGCAGCCCGACCACAACACGCTGTGGCGCTTTTACAGAGCGCACCGCGACCGGATGCGGACGCTGCTGCGCCGCACGGTGCGCACGGCTGTCAGTGCCGGACTGGTGGACCTGGCCGTCCAGGCGGTGGACGGTACCCGGATCGCGGCCAATGCCTCCATGCAGCATACCCACGACGCCGTGTGGCTGCAGCGTCTGTTGACCCGTACTGAACAGGCGATCGCTGCGTTGGAGGCCCAAAACACGACCGGGGGCGAGCCACCGGCGGCGAGCCTGCCACGCGAGCTTGCCAACGCCGAGGCCCTGCGTGAGCGGGTGGACGCGGCGCTGGCCCGCGTCGCGGCTGCGGAGGGGCCGCGCTACGCGAACCTGACCGACGCGGACGCGGTCCTGCTCAAGACCCGCACGGGTGGCTTCATCACCGGCTACAACGCCCAAGCGATGGTCTCCCCTCTGGCCTTGGAGGATGCGGGCACGCGCGGTAGGTTGATCACAGCCGTGGACGTGACCGCCAGCTCCGACGACCATCCCCATCTGACACCGCTGATCGAGGCTGCCGCAGCGAACAGCGGCGCCGCGCGCGACGTGGTGACCGTTGCGGACGCCGGTTACCATTCGGGGCCCAACCTCGCCGCGTGCGCCGCGGCCGGCCACACGGTGTTCATGCCCACGACCCACGATCGCCGCCGCAGCAACCCCTACCATAAAGACCACTTCACCTACTGCCCGCAGACCGACACCTACCTGTGTCCGCAACAAAAAGTGCTCACATACACGGACAGGTCCACCCACAGCAACGGCTACCGGGTCAGGCGTTACCGAGCCAACGGCCAGGACTGCAGAGCCTGTCCGGCCTTCGGCACGTGCACCTCCTCCCAGAGCGGACGCACCATAAAGATCAGCGAGCACGAGCCGATACTGCAACGGCACAGGCAGGTGATGGCGACCGTACCGGCCAAGCAGCTGTTCCGCCGCCGTAGTACGATCGTCGAACCGGTCTTTGGCCTGCTCAAGGAGTGGCACAGCGCCAGGCGCTTCCTGCTCAGAGGCCGCAGCCAGGTGGCGTCCGAATGGCACCTGCTGGCCACCGCGTTCAATCTCAAGAGCCTCCACGCGGTGTGGCGGTCTGGCATTAGCCCACACCCGCCCCGAGGACGGGTCTGTCACTTTCGCCGTTTTGTTCATACCACCCGCCACCTGACTGCATCTATTACTCAAACCACCGTGCCCCGCACCAAAATAATGAGACAGCCTCCTGGGGAGAGGGTTGGGGTGAGGGGATGTCTTACTTTTCTAATCGCATAACATGTACATTCAATACAATCTAGAACCAAGACGTTTATGCACTGGCTTGCATTCGGAGCAACTTCACCCTCACCCTAGCCCTCTCCCGTCGAGGGAGAGGGGACTTCCTCGCTGCGGCAAGGGTTATGCAAAGGTCTCTATATGGGAGAAGGAGCGAAAGCAACTGGTTGAAAGGAAGCTGTCGTGCCTGAAGCGGAAAGACAAATGAATATCACGGTAGATGTCAGCCCGTCGCTGCCACATGATGGGACGACCTTGGCCTCCTGTCTCAGCCCTCTATTGCAGGCCGTCGGCCGTCCTGAATGGTCTATGGCTCGGCTGCAGGGCGTCATGGGCCATGCTTTTCACTTTGAGATGACAGAGGGTGGCGGCAATGTGATGCACGACAACATGGACTGGGGGCCTGCGTTGGACTTCCTCCCACAGTTTGCGAAGTTTTGTACGTTCAAAGCCACCAAGCACGATACAGACGTTGATCTTCCCGCGCTGAAACGAGAGGCGAGAGACGCCGTTCGTGCGGGTCTAGACCAGGGCCATCCCGCACTGGTGTGGCAGCCGATGAGCCTGGAACAGAAGGCGAGCGACCACCCTGCAAACCACGCGTACTGCTGGGGACTGATTGTCGGCTACAACGAATTCGAGGAGTCCTATACGGTCCGGCATCCCTTTGTCGGCCCCACCTACACCGTTCGCTTCGACTTAATTGGACATGCCGATCCGGCCGAACTGTTTAGCGTCATGGTGTATGACGGTCCGAACCAAACTGATGAGAGGGAAATACACCTCGCTGCGCTGCGAAACGCCGTAGCCTTTGCTCATGCAACCCGTTTCGCTGGGGACGACGAGGGCAATGCCAGGCGGAGAGCCAGGCCGCACGGATTCGCAGCCTACGAACTCTGGAGTGTTGCGTTCGCTGCGGAAGACGTCCCAACATTCAGATCACATCACCACATCGAGGTTCTCTTGGGACGGCGTCTTGCGGCCGCATTCTATTTGCGAGAACTTGAGACTTTCTTTCGCCATGCGGCTGCGAAACTCGAGGCCGCGGCGGTGCATTATGATCATGAATTGGAGCCGCTGCATGTCATCCACGATCTCTGCAATGCGGCCTGTGAGAGAGATGCGTGGCATGCGGATGAGCGCGCTAAAGCGAGGGAGGCAATCGGCGACGCACTACAGGCAGATCGACAAGCGGTCGCCGGCATCGGGGCGGCACTCACCATTCTAGATGGTTAGCGATGAATCAAGACCAAGGCGTTTGGGGGAAGTCTTGACTAGTCAACTAGCATGGGGAGCGGCAGTTGGGTAGTTGTAAGCGTTCCGATTTCTTTACCCATATACCACCGGCGCAACTCTGGAGAGACCGGGAATGATCTCGCTAGAAATTCTTAGTTCGCTTGTTATGAACAGTAACCCTCCTGTGTCTTTTTCTTGAAGGAAAGATGATATGCAAGAACGAGACCAACCCATGAATGTCATGATCGATGTCAGCCCGGCGATGCCGCACCAAGGCACGACCCTTGCTTCTTGCCTCTGCCCGTTGCTACAGGCCGTCGGACGTCCGGAGTGGACTATGGCACGGCTGCAGGGCGTTCTGGGGCATGCATTCCAGTTTGACATGAAAGAGGGGGGCTTACACGTCAACCATGACCACCTCGACTGGGGCCCTGCGCTGGACATTCTTCCGCGTCTCGCGAAGTTCCGAGTTCTTGACTCGAACAAGAATGACACCGGCGTCGAGCTTCTTGCGTTGAAGCAAGAGGCGAGAGACGCCGTTTACGCTAGTTTGAAGCGCGGTGTCCCGTCGCTGGTGTGGTCCCCGATGAGTTTAGAAATGAAGACAAACCGTGAATTTGCAGTTTGCTGGGGGCTAATCGTCGGGTACAGCGAGGCGGAGGAGACGTTTACGATCCGCCACCCGTTCGTAGATGGCACGTACACCGTTCGCTACGACGAATTTGGATTCCCTGATCCGAACGAGCCGATCAGCATTCGAGTGTATTACGGGCCGAGCATTGCAGATGAGAGGTCAACGCACATAATGGCTCTGCGGAATGCGGCAGCAATTGCGCACGCTACCCGCTACGCGCAGGATGACAAGCGCAATGCAAATAGACGGGCAACGCCGCATGGTTTCGCAGCGTACGAGCTCTGGCGCAAAGCGTTTGAGTTGAAGGATATCCCGGCCAATACCACCCATCACCATCTCGAAATGCTCATGTGGAGGCGTCTTGCCGCCGCCACATATGTGAGAGAACTCGTCACGCATTTCCCCGATGCTGCTGATTCTCTCGAAACTGCAGCGACTCATTACGGTCGTGAATTGGAGTCGCTGAATCCCTACACGATCTCTGCGACACGGCCTGTGAGAGACAGGTATGGATTGCAGAGGACCGTGCTGAGGCGGGCAACCTGATCGGCGACGCATTGGAGGCCGAGCGCGAGGCAATCGCCAGCATTGAGGCGGCCCTCGCTACTATCGACAAATAGCGAAAGACGTAGGTTGGGTCTGTGAGGCGGGGATCGTGACGAGATGAATAAATCGGCAGTGGAGTGACGGTTGTCGTATTAGGCGTGCCGGGCTCTCAATTGACCCAAAAGACAGCGCAACGTCGAGGAATAAAGCATGTTGCCCTGATGTGGCTCCCGTTCCATTTGCAAAGGCTAGATGGCGACCTGCAGACAAAGGCAGCCAAAGAAGTTACCCTTTGACAACACGCAGAAGGTAGAGATAAGCTAGCAGCACGGTGGTTGTGTGAGGAGGACGGTTGGGGGAGAATGCCAGCGTGATTATTGACGTACATTCCCACGTCAAGAACGACCACGAGATTACGGTCTCGTTGCGCAAGGCGCGTCGGCTGGGCGTCATCCTTTGCATCAACGTCTTGAATGCCTTCAATAACTTTCCACCTACGCTCCCCACGCCTGAGTACATCACGGCCTGCAACGACCTTACCTTTGAAGTAGCCTCAGGCAACACCGACTGTGTCATCCCCATGTGGTACCTCAACCCCTACCACCCGGAGGCGATGCAGGCCGAGCTGCTGCGGCGCGTGAAGGCCTGGGACGGCCATCAGGGCGTGAAGCTCTGGACCGGCGTAAAAGCCAACGACCCGCGCGCGGACGGCATCCTGCGCCTCTGCGCCGAGCACAAGCTGCCGGTGCTCCAGCACACCTACATGGCGGTAACGGGCAACATGCCCGGTGAAACCAATCCCTTCGACATGCGCCATGCAGCGATTAAGCATCCGCATGTCAATTTCTTCTTTGGCCACTCCGGCAGCGATATGGAATACGGCGCCAAGGCGGCCCAAGGCATGCCGAACCTGTTCATGGATATAGGCGGCGGCGATGCCACCAACGGTTACACCGAGACCCTCGTGGAGCACGCGGGGGCCGACCACGTGGTGTACGGCAGCGACCTTAACGCGCCGCGGTCGTTCATGTCTCAACTGGCAAAAGTCTATGGGGCGGCTATTACCGATGGAGAGAAGGAGCTTGTCTTCTGGCGTAACGCTCACGGTATCTTTTCCCGGCAGACGGTCGTCTGGAGCCAATTCGAGCGCCATGAGGAGGCGGTTGCGCGCTAGGAGCTAATTCGGAGTTTTTCGTCACTCCGACGAAGAGCCTGTCCCGTACTTGATACGGGGCCGGAGTCTAAGGGGTCTAATACAGATGGATTCCCGCTTTCGCGGGAATGACAATTCCCTATTGAAGCTAAACAGCATCAATTTCACTAGTGTAGGTTCTATGATTGACGCAAATGCATACATAGGCGAATGGCCCTTCCGTCGACTGAATCATGCTGCACCTGATGCGCTGCTCCGCAAGATGGACGCGCTTGGCATCGAAAAGGCAGTCGTCTCGCGCCTTGAAAACGTCTTCTACAAAGACTTGATGGTCGGTAACCGCGAGTTGTACCGGATCGTGCAAGAGCACCCGGACCGTCTGGTACCGGCCTATACCATTAATTCAGCCATGCCTTGTTGGGAGCAGGACTTCAAGCGCTGCATGGAAGACTTTGGCATGCGCAACCTGCGCATTCACCCCAATTACCACCAGTTTACGCTGCTGGAGCCGCACACCACGCGCGTCATGGATGCAAGCCTGGAGGCCTACGCCCAGTACCACATGCTTACCGGCAACGCGCTGGCGTTGCTCGAAAGCGCCAAGGCCGACGACCTCGTGGTGCTCCTCACGCTGGCTCTGGAGGACTCACGTTGGCATCACTGGCACGTGAAGGTGCCGCCGGTAACCACGTCCGATGCCGTTGAGGCTATTTGCGCCTTCCCCGACGTGCGCTTTCTCGTGTGCACAGGGCGCTATGCCCACATTGCGGACATCTGGCGGCGCGCGTACAAGAATGAAAACGTGTACTTTGACGTTTCCCGCGTGCAGGGGCCGGTGGATGACATCGAGCAGCTTTGTGCGCAGGTAGGGGCCGACCACCTGCTCTTCGGCACGAATTGCCCGATTTTCTATCCCGAATCCGCCAAGCTCAGCATCGAGCACGCCGAAATCACAGACCAAGAAAAAGAACTAATGCTTTCCGCCAATGCGAGACGACTGTTTGCACTGTAAAGGGAGTGCCCTATGGCCAGCACAACCAAGCTAGACGTTTCTCGTTCAGTTGAAATGTACGAAGAGGCCGTGCGCCTCATGCCGGGCGGCTCGCAGACCAAAGGGAAGCGCCCCAATCCCGCCTCTTACGGCGCTATGCCGATCTTCATGTCGCATGGCAGGGGCTCCCGGCTTTGGGACGTCAACGGCAATAGTTACATTGATTACTACGGCGCATCTGGGGGTGTATTGCTGGGCTATTGTAACCCGGAAGTTGACCGGGCCGTAGCGGAGCAACTTGAGAGAGGCATGCTTTTCAGTACCCCCTCCGAGCCGGAAATCGAATGCGCCAAGCTCGTGAACGAGGTCGTGCCTTGTTCTGAGATGGTGCGATTTTTAAAAGGCGGGGTGGACGTGAATCTCTGCGCCACGCGCATTGCGCGCGCGTATACCAAGCGCGAGATCATTCTTAACAACGGCTATCGTGGGTGGGCGGACGAATGGAATTACTGGCGCAACGACGGCGGCATGCCGGCTGCATTCCACGCGCTGAATCAGCAGTTCCGCTTCAACGACCTTGACCACCTGGAGGAACTCTTCGCGCTCAACGACGGCAAAGTCGCCGCCGTCTCGTTCGATTGCGCGGAACCGGCCAAGGAGCCGGAGCCGGGTTTCCTGCAGGACCTCAAGGACCTCGCCCACCGGAACGGAGCGCTCGTGATCTACGATGAGTGTATGACGGGCTTCCGTTTTGCTCTGGGCGGCGCGCAGGAGTACTACGGGGTGGAGCCGGACATTGCCACCTACGCCAAGGGCATGGCTAACGGCATGTCACTGGGCGCGGTGGCCGGCAGGCGCGACATTATGGAAAAGACTGCCGACTGTTTGATTAGTCTGACGTTTGGTGGGGAGACTCTCTCCCTTGCGGCGAGCATTGCCACGCTGCAAATCTGCCGCGACGAGGACGTGGCGGGCCACATCAACCGCATTTCTCGCGCCATTATGGACGGGGTGGAAGAGGTCTCCCACCGGGTGGGCATCCCTATGGAGTCGTTCGGCCCGCCGGCGCTGTTCGGCATTCGGTTTATTGGCGGCGATCAGCCGCTCCCCGCCGACGCCGGGACGTTCTTCTACACCGGACTTGCCAAGCGCGGCGTGATGCTCAAGGGCTCCTGGAACAATGTGCTGTACGCGCACAGCGATGAGGACGTGGCGGAGACCTTAGAAGCGGTGGAGGATACACTGCTGGACCTGCGGCGCGCGCGAGATGCCGGCCGCGTTTCAGAGGAAGTCGCCGAGGCAACGGTACCGTTCAACCGGCCATATTAGAAGGAACCTGACAAATACGCTCAATGTGCCGAGTTGTGCTTCGACAGGCTCAGCACGAACGGATAGAGTGCTCAGATCGAACGGATGGCAAGTTCTGCGCGAACGGAGAAAGGCTCCGCACGAACGAAAAGTGGGGCCTGCGAGACTTGGGAACGCAATCAACCCAAGGGACCCGTCAAACCGTTCGCCCTGAGCCTGTCGAAGGGTGATCTTGTGCTGATCGTAGCACTTGCAAGGTGAGTTCTAGGCGAAGACCTGTTAGATAAAAACCTGCGCGTGGGAAAATCATCCATGGCCACATTTCAAATGCCGGTGCGCTCCTATCGGGTTTACCCGCTGCCCGGGCAGGCGTACGACGACCGCAATTACGGTCACGTACACAAGACCCTAGAGCTTGATACCACGAACACGGCCGTAGTCGCCATTGACATGTGGAACTTAGGTGGCGATGGTGAGCCCGTGATTCCCGGTGTGGATAAATACTGGGAATACAACTATATGGGCGGGCACGGCGTGGCTAAGCGAGCGGGCAAGATCATGGAAGAAGAGATTGTGCCCGTGCTGGAGGCAGCGCGTGAAGCCGGCGTGCCGGTTATCCACAACGAACCGCGCCAAGTCCTGGCACGCTATCCCTGGGCGGAGCCGCCTGAGCCCGCCCCGGCGCAAGCGGACAACGATACGCTCGATTGGCCGCCGCCCGAATTCCGCAAAGAACTGCTGACCGAATACCACAGCACGGTCTTTGGCGCAGGCTATAGGGAACCCTGGAGCAAAATCCAGGCAAACTATGACTTTGCCGACTGTGTCAAACCGGACCCGCGCGACCATCTCTTCTCGCAACCCCAGCAGATCGAGCAATTCTTGGCAGAGCGCAAGATCCTGAATCTCGTGTACGTTGGCTTCCTATTGAACTTCTGCCTGCTCATGAAG
Organism: Chloroflexota bacterium; assembly: GCA_965219505.1. GTDB lineage: Bacteria > Chloroflexota > UBA11872 > VXOZ01 > VXOZ01 > VXOZ01. The sequence goes on from OZ244775.1 coordinate 1,631,017, forward strand.
CCGGGCGGTATCCTGCAGACCCGCAACCGCTATCGTGCCATTGTGCTGCGAGACTGTACGGCCGCTTCGGAGACCGCATGGTCTACCGATGAAAACCTGATAACCAAGGCATTCATTCACTGGCTGGAGATTGGCGGTGCGCTCACCGCCACTGGTGAAGATTTCAGAGAGGCACTCTCACCCAAATAGACATGCTTTGAAACGGAAGGAGGTTGTGAATGCAATCGCTTCAGAGAGTGCATGGGAAATCGTCTGATGCAAGAGAGATCTCAGGAGGATAAGCATGAGTACTACACACAGTAGTCTGAGTCGACGACGCTTTCTCGCCGGAGCAGCGGGTCTTAGCGCAGCCGCCCTCGTAGCTGCCTGCGGCCAGGCACAGGCTCCGGCCGCAGCACCGGAAGCCGATGAGGCGCCGCAGGCTGAAGACACTCCCAAGATGGAGCCCGCAACCGTCAACGTGCGCTGGATCGTAAACGTCGCGGAGAACGCGCAAGCCTTTGAGGACGGGGTTATTAACCGGTTCAGGGAAATGCATCCCGACATCGACCTCAAGTACGAGGGCTCGCCGTACCGAGCGCATTACGACAAGATGCTGGCTGAACTGGCCGCCAATGCGGCCATCGACATTCTCACTCCCGATCCAACCCGGTGGATTGAGTGGACGGACAAGGGGTTTGTGCGGGAAGTCACCGACCTCTACAAGCGCGACCAGAGTCAACTCGGAGACACCGTGGCACTTGATTGGATCGTTGACCCGCTGGGGCGCTTCTGGTCCATGCCCTATACGGCGCTCGGCACCATCCACATCTACAATACGTCCATCTTCGACAAGTATGGGATCAGCGAGCCGCCGCGGCAGTGGAATCCCAGTGACGGCGGCGAGTACCTGGACGTAGCGCGGGAGATAACGGGTAGGTCCAGTAGCGAACCAGACCCGATTTGGGGAATCTTCTCTGGCGCTGACTACACAACCGAAATGAGTACCTACATCGTTCAGAACGGCGCCAACTTCCTCTCCGACGACTTGACGCGGGCAACCATGCACGAGCCCGAGTTCATCGAGGCCATACAGTTCATGTACGACCTGGAGTTCAAGTACCGCGTGGCGCCGACTGCCGAAGAGAAGGCTGCGTTCAAAGCAACCTTGGGCGAGGGCCGGCATCGCGATGCGCTGTTCGTGCACGGGCGGGCGGCCATGAACAATACCTGGTTCAACGCCGAGAGCGGCTGGACTCACCCGGACGTGGAAAACCTGCCCATGAAGGCTGTGCCCATGCTGGAGAACAGCAAGGGAGGGCCAACTTCCAATAAGGTTGCCGGTTGGACCGCGGTCCAGTACATGTGGTCCGGCGCGAAGCACCCGGATGCCGTCTGGGAATTCATGAAGTTCGCCATGTCGGACATCGAGTTCGGTGTGGCGGTGACAACGCTGCTCAACTACGGTCTGTCGGCGAATGCACAGGCGTGGGACGATCCCCGGTTGGTGGCGACCAAAACTCGTCCGCCTCGCGAGATTGATTCCATTGCCACGCCGCTCCGGGAAGGCCGCGGCTTTATCACCCAAATCTTCCCCGGCTGGCGGGAACACCTGGGATTCTTCAACGAGCAGAAAAAACTGGTCTGGGAGCACAAGCTCACTGTTGAGGAAGCTATGCAAAACGCCAGTAAACACACGCAGGCCGTGATTGACGAGTATTGGGCTGATAAGTAGTAGAGAATTGCCAAGAGGACGATTGGCATCTACTGCCACTTCATTTACAATGCACACAGCGATGTCAATCGTCAGTCTTGACTAGCTATAGCCGATTAGAAAGGAGGTCAGACTAGTGGAGCGGTAGTTTGCGCCCATAGTTGCCAAGTGGCTCGCTGTGGGCACAAGAGTATTGTGTAGATTAGAGTACGGAGGCAGCGGAATATGGCTGAACAACGATTTGCAATGACGCGTCGGGGATTGTTGGCAACGACGGCGGGCGCGAGTTCAGTGCTTGCCCTGGCCGCGTGCGGCCAGATGCAAGCGCCGGCTGCTGCGCCGGAAGCCGCCGAAGCGCCGAAGTCTGAAGACATGCCCAAGATGGAAGAGGCGACGGTCAGTGTTAACTGGGTCGTGAATATCCACGAGAACGCTGGAGCGTTCGAGGACCTCGTGCTTGGCCCGTTCAAGGAGCTGCATCCCAACATTACGGTCAACTGGCAGTCCATGGCGTATCGGGTGCTCATGGAAAAGCAGGTCGTCGAACTCGCTGCCGGGTCGTCGCCGGACATCCTCGGTCCGGAACCCACCCGCTATCCTCAGTATCGGGACGCCGGCTATATAGCTGACCTATCGCCCTTTGTCCAGCGCGATGCGGCAGCGCTTGCCGACGTGGTGGGAATCGATTGGCTGCAGGACCCGGAAGGCAAGCTCTGGACGTTCCCCTACGGCGTGCTGGCTACTATCCAAATCTACAACACGGCCCTTCTCGATAAGTTCGGCATCAACGAACCGCCGAAAACCTGGAATCCCTCGGACGGCGGCGAATTGCTCGAGACAGCGCGCGAGATCACCCAGCGTTCCAGCGCCGATCAGAATCCCATTTGGGGCTTCTATAGTCGTAACGACTCCACCACCGAAGTGCCGACGATGCTGATCCAAAACGGCACGAATTTCGTCTCTGACGACTACTCCCGCTTCCGGCTGCACGAACCTGAATTCATCGACGTCATTCAGTTCCTGTATGACCTTGAGTTTAGGTACCGCGTGAAGCCGACCAGGGACGACGTTGCGGCGCTCAATGACACCATTCCGGCGGAACAACGTCGTGATTCACCGTTTGTGCACCAGCGCGCCGCGGTATTCCACACGTGGTTCAACACTGAATCTGGCTGGAACGTGCCGGGCGTCGAGGAATTGCCGGTCAAAGCGCGGCGCTTCCCGGCCCACACCGTCAAGAGCACTCACTCGGATGCAGTGGGCAGCTACACGCCGGTGCAGTACATGTGGTCGGGCGCCAAGTATCCGGACGCCACGTGGGAACTGATAAAGTTCGTCAGCACCGACATTGAGGTGCAGGTCGGCGTCACCACATTGCTCAATTACGGCATGCCCGTAATCAGGTCGGCCTGGGACGACCCGCGCTTGGCGGAGCAGAAGGCGCGTCCGCCGCGCGAGTTGACCCCAATCACGGAGCCGATTGGCGAGGGCAATGGCTTCATGACGCAAATCTACCCCAACTATGTTGATATTCGCCGGGTCTACTTGGACCACATGAACATGGCGTGGAAGCAGGAAATGACTGTCGCTGATGCCATGCAGAGCGCAGGCAAGATCATGCAGGCCATGATCGACGAGTACTACGCCAATAAGGGTTAAGGCTCGTCCTTCTTGGTGTAATTCTGGTCAGATGTTCGCCCCCTCTGAAGAAAGAGGGGGCGAATCCTTGTTGGCAGCCTTCCTCAGTCTCTTCTATTGGCAATTAGTGTCATTTGGAGACACTTAATGTCATTTCGAGCGCAGCGAGAAATCTAGAGCCGGCTTTCAGCAGTTCAAGGAGCATTAAATTGGAAAAGACTACGATCCTAGGCGAGGGTGTCTGCCCGCCTTTCAGCAACTTTTCACAGGGCCTGATGATTGAAGGCGGCAAGCGCCTGCTCTTCATCGCGGGCCAGTTTCCCGTCGATGAAAACGGCGAGCTCGTGGGCAAGGGCGACATCGAAGCTCAGGCACGCAAGGTATATGCCAACATCGAGGCGCTTTGCGAAGCGGCGGGCGGCTCGCTGGCGAACGTGGCGCACCTCAACATGTACGTTACCGACATTCGATTCCGCGCCGTCGTCACCGGCATCCGCAACGAGATTTTCGAGCCCCCCTTTCCCACAGCCACCATGGTGCAGATCGGCTCGCTCTCCGGTGAAGATTGGTTGGTGGAGATTGATGCGATTGCGATCTTCGATTGAGGTTGCAAGACTGGAGACTTTCGTAGGCGTCTATCGTCGGGTGATGAAGTGTGAGCGCTGTATAGCATGACGGACCGCAAGCGTATGGGATTGCAGCGTAAAGATCTTCGCTATGAATCCCCGCAATGCCGGGCAAGTGCAATTTTGCGCTATTGCCTTTGACGCAGGTACGCGCATGCATCATTGACGGAAGTAATCACGTCTTCACCTTTAACCAATGCTTCAAGCGCTCTATCCAGCGCCCTACCGGCTAGATCGAATCGTGTCATGCCGCGACCGTGCTCCATGGACTGCTGAATGACCGCAATGTCTTCCACTTCAAGACCGACTTTAAATTTTCCAAGGCGTGCTACCGTTTCCCGTTTCGCGGGAATGATGACAAGCTCCTGCATCACATCCACGAGTCCCCGCAGGGCCGTGTACGCTACTTCCGGTCGGGGAGTCTCCGCTACGATAGCCATGCCCATTTCGGCTTCAACCGGGACAACCTGCGCTTTGCCATGGGGCAGTTCCCCAATGCGAAATCCTAGGGGTGGCTTCGGAAACGGCGAATGCATCATGGCCGGCGCCACGCCATTAATGTGGACGCTATCCCACATTTCTCTGCCTACGGCTGGGGGTGAGACTCGCTGCGTGTGGAACAGACCACGTATGAAATCCAACGCCTCGATGGCCGCGGAATCTCCCAAGCGGCACTCACCGGTTGCCGGATCGATCACGTCGGCGTTGTTTTGCCAGAGCGCCCACCGTATTCCAAAATTGTGAGCGACCAGACCCCAGCGTTTGACGGAATCGTCCTCACCACGCCGTGTGAGTTTTGTGGCGGTCTCTGCCAAGTCCTGCCAGTCCCAACTGCTATCTGGTGGTGTCACGCCTTCAGACGCAAAGAATGCCTCGTCGTAGCGCATCATCAGCGGTAGTGCATTCAAGGGCAACGCGTAGAGCGGGCCCCTGAAGCGAAATTGGTCGAGCACACTCGGATAGAACTCTTGGTTCAAGGACGTCTCGTCGGCGCCAAAGAATCCATCCAAGGGCAGCAATACGCCTCTATTGGCCAATTCGTCTACATTGAACGTGTGCACATTTACCAGGTCAGCGTGCATTTCCTTTAAAATGGCAGTCAACTCATCTGCGCTGGGGTACCCTTCCACCTCTTGACGCGAGAGAACGTACCCCCCGCGCGTGGGCCCATTGGGATTCTCTTGGTCTTTAGTGAGCAATTGCTCCGCCAACCAGGGCATTTCCTCGTCAAATACCCTTGATACCGCCCAAGTAATCGGTTTTTCTTTGGGCAAGCTCGGGGCGGAGAATCGAGATTCCAGAAAGCCGCATCCGGCTGTGAGTATTTCAGTGCTGCCCATCAACGCACGACGCGTAAGCATGGCCCGCCTCCTTTCCATAATACGGTTCAATTCCTCTGTTTGTGCTGCCGGAGTGAACTGGAATCGCAAGGGTCGTGTAAAGGTGAAAGACAAGAGTCCAGCAAGCGCTTGTACCCAATTACCAAAAGTCGTGCGGGGAGGGCATCGCCTGCGGCGTTGCACGCTGCGCTCCCGCTGAGATCTCTTGCCGTTGGGGACCAGCTATCGGCTCCACAGGCTATTCTGGATAGGAAAGCCTGTGGTCTCCGCTAGGTTGACAACCCTTCGATCTCCGATATAGCTATTCTTTTGTATATTGACACAAGTACCTGAGAGATTTCTTAACGTTGGCCAAATTTGGCAATTATACGTATTGATGGAATTCATGAGCCACCAGCAATCGCGGAGCTCGACCGTAATTTTCGCTTAGATTCGGCAGGCAAAGTCATTCTATGTAAGCAGTGACATGCGTAGGCTTGCCGCAAGAAAAGCTGCTGCTAGTCGATCAAAATGCCGGGTAAGGTACTTCTTTGCGAGGAGGTGCTATAATGAACGGGAAAAATAAGGAGACCCTGAGCCTCAATGGCGAGGATAGTCTCTATGTCGTGGCAACAGCGGATTAGCTTGCTTTCTTGTACGCGCGGCCCAGTTAGCCTCGTCGCTGCAATTCCGAGCGTACTCCGAACTTGGCTTGCGCCCTTTCCACCGCGGCGGTTCGCCGAATGTGATTTGACCCATGCGCAACACCATTGCGGAGTTCCCTGGCAGAAACCCATCTATTCGACCTAGTAAGCGCCAGTCACCTTGACTTGCTTGCCTCATCCAAATCCCCTCTTTCCTCGCCTGGCACCACCAGATTATCCGGTGTTTCATAACAATAGAAGCTGAGGCGAGAAAGATACCTTGCTCGACCCTTGCAACATTGAATACGGTTCATAGTCGACGCACACCTTTAGTGTTGAACGCAAAGGCAGAGCGGCACGCGTGGCCCAAGCAACCTCGGCCAGTCGTGGGACCGCTCCGCTTCGTTGCGTGCAGATTGCTGTGGGAATTAGAAGCGATAGAATCCTCCTCGGAGTTCTAGCATGCCAATGCAATCGCGGTACGCATGGAAAGCTAGTTCTCGCAGGTTTCCCCGGCGGCTGCTTCTGCAAGTCGCTGCCGTGCCCGTTGTTGGCCTAGCGGGTGGATCGGCGTATGGCGTAATTCGCTCCCAAGCAGGCAGGTATGCTTTGCCGGGAACATTCATCGGCTCTGTGGACATTTCAGGATTGTCGATGGATGAGGCGAGCGCGCGAGTGCAAACACAGTGGCAAGAATACCTTAAGAATCCAGTGGTTTTCGGCCACGAAGAAGCCTCGTGGATGCCCTCAGCCACGGAAATTGGGCTAATCGTAGACATAGAGGAAGCGATACGTGCCGCATTCGCTTTGGAACGGCGGCGCATGTGGCTGTGGTTCTTGGGACTGAATTCACGCAACCAAGTTGATCTGCCAATATTCTTGGACTCTACGGTAGCCTTAGGATTCCTTGGTGCGGTTGCAAATCAGATCGACCGACCGCCCGTCAATACATCGCTGGAACGCCAAGCCGATCGCGTCCGCATTGTTCCCGGGGCTGATGGCAAGCGGCTAGACCGTGAAGCTACGCTAGGCTTGATGAATCTGCCTGTAGACCCTCCGCAGCGACAAGTAGTCGTGTTGCCCGTGTTGACCTTAGTGCCGCCGATCACGTTGCAAAAGGCAGAAGAAGCGAAATTGATTTTTGAAAGGCTTGTAGCACAAGGATTGCGCTTCGAGCTTGCCGGCGATGGGTGGGAGGTACCAGGGAGTACGTTGACATCCTGGTTGCAGATCTACCAAGACCCTGAACAAGGCCGCCTTGAAGTCATGGGTGAGCCGAAGATGCTCCAAGAGTGGCTCGGCCAAGTTGCCGACGAAGCGACTCGGCCTGCTAAGAACGCGCGGTTCACCGTTCATGATAAAGAAGTGTCGTTGGTGGCGCCTGCTGAAGTGGGCTATCACACTAATACAGATACACTAATCGCTACAGCGCAAGCTGCCATCCAGCAGGGAGTGACGGCCCTCTACCTCCCAGCCGAGGTGCGAGAACCTATCTACACTGCGGACAACATGCTCCACTGGGGCTTTGATAACGTCATTGCAGAGGGGGTATCCCTGTTTGCCGGTTCGCCCCCCGAGCGCGCCCACAACATTATCTTGGCAGCGTCAAAGCTTCATGGCTATGTGATTCCGCCCGGAGAGACGTTTTCGTTCCTGAACGTACTCGGGCCGATAACACGGGGGGACGGCTATCAATCCAGTCTGATAATCTTCGGCGACCAAACAGTACCGGGCGTCGGGGGAGGTGTTTGTCAGGTTTCCACCACCATGTTCCGCGCGGCTTTCTGGGCTGGATTGCCAGTCACGGAGCGCAATCAGCATTCCTACAGAGTTGGCTATTACGAGCGAGACGGGAGCCCCCCGGGCTTCGATGCTGCGGTCTATGATCCGGGTGTCGACCTTAAGTTTGTCAACGATTCCGAGCACCCCATCCTCATCCAAACGGATGTTGACAAAGAATCCATGGAGCTCAAGTTTATGCTGCACGGCCGAGGTACGAACCGTTGGGTGCGCATGCTACCCGCCGTGGCGAAAAATTGGGTAGAACATGGCCCGCCCTTGCCGGACAAAGTGGATCCTGATCTTCCGGTGGGTGAGCGCCTGCAGATCGAGTGGGCGGTGGACGGCGTGGACACCGAGATTCACCGAGAGGTTGTGATTGACGGACAATCTCACGTCGATAAGTTTCGCAGCCGTTACCGGCCTTGGCAAGAGCGCTGGGTCGTGGGTATGAAGATTGTGCCGCCGGAGGAACAGCCAGAACCGGTGCCGCAGCTTCCGGGTTGAGTGGAATGCCCCGCCCCACCCATACTTGGAAATACCATTCTTATCCCGTAGCCGTTCACATTTCTATTAGGTGAGCGGGTGCGGGGTTTATTTATTGCCCCCTCTGTACGGCTTCCTGCGCGTCATACCCCTCTCTGTCAAACTTGGCTCTACCAGACTCCGTCCTTCTAGGTGTGCGCTGCCCTTGCAAGCAGATTCTGCTTAGTGGGGAGGACCTTCATGGCTTCTCTTCAGTTCATTGCGCAGCAAGTCAACTTAGTAAGCGATCAGTTGTTACCACACAAGCAATCTTGAAAAGGTTAACATCGTAGGATTTGTGCAAACGTTGATTGGGCGTGAATCATGCTTGAAGGATAATCTTCACATACTAGTCTCGTAATCCGTGCCCAGTCTTGCCTCCCGCAATCCGAGCAATGCTCGCAATTGACTTCAAACTGTACTGGTTATAGTCGCGAAAAAACTCTAGAAGAATTCAAACGCGATAGACCTATCTACGTACGGCATTGATTAGTTGCGTGTGGTAGGAGCTTGTGATATGTTTCACGTGGCAAATGCCTCTGACATGAGGAGCGCCAATGTCTGGGTCAGCGAGGGGAAAAGCGCCGCAAATGGCGATTAGACGCCTCTCTGTGTACTATCGTACATTGGCCGCGCTACGGGAACAGGGAGTTGGGAGCATATCCTCTGAATACCTCTCCACTTTGACCGGCTCCACTGCCGCCCAGGTCCGCCGCGATCTTGCTTATTTTGGAAACTTTGGTAGGCGCGGCGTAGGATACGACGTACATTCGCTACTCACCCACATGCAGGAGATATTGGGAATTGGCGGAGGATGGCCCATGGCGCTCGTCGGTGTCGGCAATCTGGGCTCCGCCTTGTTGGCGTATGACGGGTTTCCGCGCCAAGGATTCCGCATTGTAGAGGCCTTTGACTCGGATCCCCGACGAGTTGGCACAGTGATCCGCGACGTGGTCGTAAAGCCGATGGACGAGATTCGAGAGACCGTCCAAGCACGCGAGATCGTTATGGCGCTATTGGCCGTGCCTGCAAAAGCAGCACAAGCGGTAACCCAACAGCTAGTCGATGCCGGTGTACGCTGCCTTCTCAATTTTGCTCCAGTTTCCCTCAAGGTGCCTCCCGATGTTTACTTGGCCAGTGTAGACCTCTCTATCGAAGTAGAGTATCTCTCGTACTTGCTGAGGGAAAGTGTGGCAGAAGACCTTGCATCGGACGGCACATGCTCAGACGTATCGACCCTGATACCTGGCTAGGGGCACGCTGGAGACCGGTTGTAAATGATGAATGAATCGTCCATTATAAGACCGGAGTGCGCTGGGTACAGCCCTAGATGAGGGCAAGAAGGTAAGGTTTGGAGTACTACGTCGGATATATCCCATTCCTGGTACTCTTCGTGGCGGCATCCGCTTTCGGGATCGTCTCGCTGGCTCTTGCTTCTGTACTTCGACCGAAATTCAAACCCGGACCCTTGCGCACAGTTGCCTACGAATCTGGGATTGGCCCCAGTGGCGTGGTGGGCGATACGCGCGGCCGTCACGGAGTGCACTTCTACTTGGTGGCGATTGTGTACGTCGTCTTCGACTTGGAGCTCGCATTTCTCTTCCCTTGGGCCGTCATTTTGGCGTCGCTCGGCTTGTTTGGTCTGATAGAAATGGCAGTATTCATTGCTATACTGCTCGTTGGCTACGTTTACGCATGGAAGAAAGGAGCGTTCGATTGGGGGTTGTAGAAGATACACTTACCCTGCCAACTTCGCAGGGCACTGCGCAGACCGCTGGGCAGAAAACTGGCGCCTCCGGCTTTGTTCTTGCTTCCGCTGATCAAGTCTTGAACTGGGGGCGGGCGAATGCGTTGTGGCCTATGACGTTTGGCCTGGCGTGCTGTGCGATCGAGATGATGGCGCTGTTTGCCTCACACTACGACGCGGACCGTTTTGGCATGGCGTTCCGGGCAACACCCCGGCAGTCAGATGTGATGATTGTTGCCGGTACGGTCACGAAGAAGATGGCGCCGATCATTCGCAACCTGTGGGAGCAGATGGCGCGTCCGTGCTGGGTGATCGCTCATGGCAATTGCGCAACGTGTGGAGGTCCCTACCGCTCCTATAGTGTGCTTCAAGGCGTAGACCTTGCGATTCCTGTTGACATTTACGTGCCGGGTTGTCCGCCGCGACCGGAGGCGCTGCTCGAGGGCCTCATGCTCCTACAGCAGAAAATCAAGCAAGGTGAGTGGGCAGGCTCCGAAGAGGCACTGCTCACCGCGCGTGCTGCTGCGGCGACCAAGGAGTAAGTGGATTCGTGAGCATTCCGCCGCCTGTTGCCGCATCTTCGATGAAATCGGCTGATACTATCCAAGAGCGTGTGAAAGCGGTCTTGGGCGAAAAGGTCGTCGCTGCAAATACCCACCGCAATTACCTGACAATAGAGATTGTGGCGGCTGACCTGTTGGCAGTGGCAACGGCGCTGCGCGATGACCCGGATCTTCACTTCAATTACTTCGGCGACGTGACGGCGGTTCACTGGCCAGGCGAGACGAAGGAATATGAAGTTGTGTACCACCTGCGTTCAATTCCGGATAATCGCAGCATTCGTATCAAAACGCGCATTGCCGCAAGTGAATCGATTGAATCGATGGCGCAAGTCTGGCCCGGCGCCGACTGGCCGGAGCGCGAAGTCTACGATCTAATGGGCGTAAACTTTGTAAACCATCCCGATCTCCGCCGCATCTTAATGGATGAAGACTACCAATACCACCCTTTGCGTAAGGATTTTCCGCGCGAGGGACTTTGATTGAGATATCCGCTACACAGAGAGTAGTGAGAACGTCAGATGGCTACTGTAGAGATTGAACGCATTGCAGGCGAAGATGATTCAGGTCTGATCTTGAATATGGGGCCGCAGCATCCCAGTACGCACGGCGTGCTGCGAGTCATTCTGAAGATGGACGGCGAATACATCGAGGAAGCCGTACCCATCATTGGCTACCTGCATCGCGGCACCGAAAAAATCGCCGAGAGTGAAACGTATACCCAGATTCTTGGGTATACAGACCGTATGGACTACACGGCTGCGGCTTCCAGCAACCTTGGATGGCTGGTAGCTGTTGAGACACTCGCCGGAATCGAAGTGCCGGAGCGCGCGCAATGGCTGCGCTGCATCGTTGGCGAGTTGGGACGTCTGGCAGGACATTTGGTTTGGATCGGCACTCACGCGCTGGACATCGGCGCCATGTCGGTATTCCTCTATGCCTTCCGCGCCCGCGAACGCGTGCTCGAACTCTTCGAAGAGCTTTGTGGCGCGCGTATGACCCACAGCGTAATGCGGCCCGGCGGCTTCCTGGAAGAACCGCGCGAGCCCTTTTACACAAAGCTAGAAGGCCTCTTGGACTACTTCATACGTGAAATCGACCAATTCGATAAGTTGCTCACCAAGAATGAACTCTGGCTTGGACGTACCGTGGACGTGGGCGTTATTTCCGGTGACGATGCGATTGCAATGGGTCTCTCCGGCCCGTGCCTGCGCGGCTCCGGCGTGGCGTGGGATATCCGCAAAGCGGAACCCTATGCCGCCTACGACAAGGTTGAATTCGACGTGCCCATCGGTACAGGCAAAGGCGACGTCTTCAGCCGCTATTTGCTGCGCCTCGAGGAGATGCGCCAAAGTGTTCGGATCATTCGCCAAGTGATTGAGCACCTGCCGCCGGGACCCGTGATGACGGATGATTCTCGCATAGGTCGTCCGGATACCCCACGCTTGTATACCGATATGGAAGCGATGATTAATCACTTCTGGATGTACATCCACGGCTTCCCGGTGCCACGCGGTGAGACGTATGCAGCTATCGAGGCGCCAAAAGGCGAATTGGCCTTTTACGTTGTCAGCGACGGCAGCGGCAAACCGTACCGTATGCACGTGCGCTCGCCGTCTTTTGTAAATCTGCAGTCGCTGCCGTATTTGGTAAAGGGACGGCTGCTGGCAGACGTGGTTGCTGTGATTGGTAGCATTGACATCGTGCTCGGTGAGGTCGATCGATAGAAGCAATTTGCAAAGTAGACGAATGGTCTCCGAAATCTGCGGTGGGTGAGAAGAGGGAACAATGCCCGTAACACTTACAGTTGACGGTCAAGAGGTAACGGTACCCGACGGGTCGACGATCCTCGATGCTGCCCGCAAAACTGGTATCTACATTCCTACGTTGTGTTTCGATACCTTTCTCAAGCCGTACGGTGCCTGCCGCATGTGCGTGGTAGAAGTTGAGCGGGCCCCTAAGCCGCTCTCTTCGTGCAATACCATGGCCATGGACGGCATGGTTGTAAGCACGAAAACCGACCCGGTGGTACATGCGCAGCAGGGCATCATGGAGATGACCTTACAGCACCACCCGCTAGACTGCCCTTATTGCGACAAATCCGGTGTCTGCGACTTGCAGCACACTGCCTACGAGGTGGGTGTCTACAGCAGCAAGTTGGGCAGTGACAACCCGAACGAACCCGATCATGAATTCAGCCCATTGATCGAGTGGGACCCAAACCGCTGCATCTACTGTGGCAAGTGCGTGCGCATCTGCGACGAGAGAGTCGGAGATAGCGCCCTTACCTTTAATCTGCGCGGGTTTCATAGCTATATTGGGACACAGTTTGACGAGCCGCTGGACTGCGTCGAGTGCGGCGAGTGTATCGAAGTTTGCCCGGTTGGCGCACTTTTGAGCCGCCCGTTCATGCACAGCGGCCGTGCATGGCAAGTGCATCAGAGTGAGTCTATCTGCAACCACTGCAGCGTCGGCTGCCAGATGCACGTCGAGACTCGCATGGGTGAGGTGCTGCGCACGAAAGCGAATCCGGCGCTCCGAGACCAAACACCAGTCAACACGCGAGACCGCGGCCCAGGCGACGGAATGCTCTGCACCCGCGGTCGTTTTGGCTACGATTACATACATGATGATGCGCGTGTGACTCAACCGCTGGTTCGCAAGAATGGTCAGCTTGAACCGGCCAGCTGGGATGAAGCGCTTAGTTTGGTCGCGGCTCAAATCACGGATGCAAAAGCGCAGAAGGGGCCCAGTTCAATAGCGGCCATCACCTCCGGGCGGCTCTCTGATGAAGAGAACTATTTAGTATCACGACTCATGCGAGACGTAATCGGTACAAACAACGTAGACAGTACAGAGCGCTGGACGTTCATACCTACCCTCAAAGCACTTGGGCCTGCTGCATTTGACTTCAATATCGCCCAAATGCAGCGCATGGACGCTTTTCTGGTAGTCGGTGGTGACATTATGGAAAGCCACGACGTACTCGGTATGCAGCTACGCCAGTGGGTGCGCGACCAAGGCAAAATGCTCATTCAGGCAAGTAGCCTCCCGAGCAGACAGGATAGTCGTTTCGCTAGCCGCGTGCTGCGCGTACGTCCAGGATCAGAAGAGCATCTAGTTCAAGGACTAGCCGCTGACCTGCTGCGCCGGTCGGAGAATGAGAACTCGCCGGAGGAATTGCGTGGCTATAGTCTGGAGAGAGCTGCCGCCGACACCGGTATCGATGCGGATGAGATCGGCCAGGCTGCAGCACTGCTCGCCCAGGCCGGCAACGTCGGCATTGTATGGGCCCTCGGCAACTGGCTGATTGGTAATGCCGAGAGCTTCGCTCAAGCGGCGGCCAACCTCACGTTGGCCTTGCCGAGCGCACATCTCTTCCCGCTAGCAAACAAGGCAAACTCCCGGGGCTTGGTGCAAATGGGCGCGGGAGCGGACATCCTGCCGAATTTCCGCAGCGGCGATGACGCCCAGGCCCGCAGTGCGCTGGGCAGGCTGTGGGACGTAGTGCTGCCAGAGTCTCAAGGGCTTACCGTTGACGATCTCTTGTCGGGCGCAGATATAACAGTGCTCTACATCATTGGTGAAGACGTGGCGGCGAGTGCCCGCAACCGGCATCAAGCGCAGGCACTTCTTGAGCGGGCCGATTTTGTCGTGGTGCAAGACATCTTCGTCAACAGCACGGCGGCGGAGCACGCCGACGTCGTATTGCCTGCGGTGAGTTTTGCCGAGAAGACCGGTACGTACACCAATTTGGAGGGGCGTGCGCAGCGAGCGCAGGCGGCGATCCCGCCCGTGGGTGGAGCGAAGCCAGACTGGCAAATCTTCACTGAACTTGCGCTACAGCTTGGCGCACGGTGGGCGTACCGCAATTCGGACTCAGTGGCGGAAGAGATCGTTGCAATGCTGGCCGATATCCCCATTACTCACAACGCCCAGCGTTTCGGCTGGCAGGAATTGCCCGTGCTCCCAAGTGTGAATGGAGACGGCAGGCTGCTCTTAGTAACCCAAGATCATCTGTTTGTGCCCGGTGTTACCGGACGCTACAGTAGCAACTTACGCCGATTAGTCGAAGAGCCGGTGGCCGAATTGCATCCGGCGCAGTTAGACCGCATCGGCGTGCGAGACGGCGAAAAAGTAGGCATTCAGGCAAACGGTGCGGATCTGACCGTTACTGCGAAAGCCAATGACCGTTTGGCGGAAGACGTGGTCTATCTTCCCGTTGGCTTCCCGGATGCGCCAGTGGGCGCTTTGCTGGGAGCGGAAGCCACGGTGGCGGTATCGGTGCGCGCCGCGGTTGCGTCATCTACAGCGAAGTCGGCGTCTTCGACGAAGTCGGGGAAGCCGTGAGCTAGGAACTAATTCATGACAGAGCTTGTCATAGCCGTAATTTTCAAGTCAATCATAGCGTTTCTGGTTCCGCTGCTGGTCGTACCACCCCTGATTTGGGGCGAACGTCGCGTCTTGGGCCGTATCCAATCTCGCGTAGGGCCTAACCGCGTCGGCCCCTTTGGCGTATTTCAAACGCTGGCCGATGCCGTCAAGCTCTTGGGCAAGGAAGACATGATCCCGGCCGGTGCGGACCGCACACTCTTCATTCTCGCGCCGTTTCTGCTCTTGGTGCCGTCATTCATGGCGTGGTCCGTCGTGCCAATTGGCACCGAGTTGCATATCTTTGGACGAATCATCGGCCTCTATCCCACCGATCTCAACGTCGGTGTGCTTTACATCGTGGCGCTAACGTCTGTCGCGGTATACGGCATTGTTATGGCCGGCTGGGCGTCGAATAGCAAGTACGCCTTGCTAGGAAGCCTCCGGTCGAGCGCACAGATGATTAGCTACGAAATCGTGCTCGGCTTAGCACTTGTCGGTGTTGTGGTGCTCGCCGGTTCGCTCTCCTTGCCGGAGATCGTACGGCAGCAGCAGGTACCTTACGCCATACCGCTGTTTATTGGAGCATTTGTCTTTATATGCGCCGCGCTGGCGGAAACCAACCGCGCCCCGTTCGACTTGCCGGAAGCGGAGACTGAGCTTGTATCCGGTTATCACGTAGAGTATTCCGGAGCGCGGTTCATGTTCTTCTTCTTGGCTGAATACGCAAACATGCTACTAGCTTCATTCTTGGTGAGCGCGGTGTTCTTGGGCGGCGGGTGGCCGGCGCAATTGTTAGAGCCACATATCGGTCATCTCGCGGCGACCTTACTCGCGGTCATCATAATGATGACCAAGGTCTTTCTCTTCTTATTCTTCTACATTTGGATACGCGCCACGTTGCCACGATTTCGCTACGACCAACTGATGAACTTTTGCTGGAAAGTGCTCTTGCCGCTGGGATTGGTCAACCTAGCAGTTGCAACAGTGCTCAAATTGACGATTTACGCCTAGGTATCAACTCTGGAGAGGAGACGCTATGAGTTTTCGGTTCGACACGCTGGTGCCGATAGCGAGAGGGCTCAGTGTTACCCTCCGCGAGTTCTTCCGGCAGCCGGTTACTATCCGCTATCCGGAGCAGAAACGGCCCCTCTCTGCGATTTTTCGCGGTGCTGTAGGCATGCGGCGCCGGCCGGACGGGCGGTCGAAGTGCGTGGGCTGCGGCCTCTGCGAGACTGCGTGTCCGAATGAATGCATCACGATTACGACGGAATCGAATCCCGCGCAGCCAACCGAAAAAGTGGTAACGTCATATACGCTTGACATCGGTCGCTGTCTCTTCTGTGGGCTCTGTGTCGAGGCCTGCCCGGTGGAAGCATTGGAGATGACGAACGCGTACAATTTCTCTACTGATGACCGCAGCACACTCATCTACGACGTTGATCGCCTGATGGACCTGGTGGATAAGCAAGGCAAGGAGGTCTCCACGCTTGAATAGCGAAACCTTGCTTACGTTGATATTTGCATACCTTGCAGTGGCGTGCGTGGCGCTTGCCGTGCTCGTTATCATGCTGCGCAATCCGGTCCAATGCGCGCTTGCGCTCGTCGGTGTTGTTTTCCACTTAGCGGGAATCTTCATCCTGCTTCGCGCCGAGTTTCTTGCCGTAGCACACATAATCATTTACGCCGGCGCCATCATTGTGCTTTTCCTTTTTACCATGATGCTGCTGAATCTCAGCGTGGTAGAGCGCGTGCGCCAGTTCCACGTGCAAGCGCCTCTCGCAATTGTAATCGGCGCGATTCTTTTCCTAGAATTCATCGTGCTCACTGGAGCCACAATAACGGTAGGGGCACGAGGTCCCCACACACCAGCGTGGGTGGCCGGACAAGGCGGAAACGTACAGGCGTTGGGGCAAGTGCTCTTCCGCGACTACTTGCTTCCCTTTGAGGTGGCCTCGGTATTGCTAACTGCTGCTGTAGTCGGCGCCATTGTCTTGGCGAGACAGAAACCAAGACGGCCGCGCTCATCCTCGCAGATGGGTGTGGGAGAGTGGATGGCAGAACGGTACGAAAAGGCGAAACAACGAGAACAAGAGCCGGCCGAACCGCGTTGAGGAGCTAGTCGATACACATGATCATCCCGGCCTTGGAATACTACTTGGTGCTGGGTGCGGCACTCTTCATCATCGGTCTACTCGGTGTGTTAGTGCGCCGTAACTTGCTCATTGTTTTTATGTCAATTGAACTAATCTTGCTTGGAGCTAACGTCACCTTTGTAGGATTTGCCGTAGCTCTGAACAACATGCTTGGGCAGGCTTTTGTCATTTTTTCCTTGACCGTAGCAGCCGCTGAAGCGGCGGTCGGGCTTGCCATAATCGTGGCACTTTCGCGCCACCGGGATTCGCTCAATGTTGATGAAATTGACACTCTCAAGGGGTAAGGGCGCAAAGAGATAATGACCGACGTTGCCTGGCTAATTCCGCTCCTGCCGTTTGTCGCATTCGCGATTAACGGCCTACTTGGACGCGCATATCTAAAGAAGCATACCGGCCTTATCGCCAACGCGGGTGTGCTGGGTGCACTTGTCGTCACCGTTGCCCTCTTCATTACTCACTTGGACCACGCGGAGCCGGCGACGGTCTCGCTGTGGACGTGGGCCGTTTCCGGCGACTTTGCGTTGGACATTGCGCTGCGCGTGGACGCACTCACACTCGTCATGCTCCTGGTGGTTACAAGCGTTTCCTTCATGGTCCACGTCTACTCAATTGGATACATGGACCATGACCCCGGGTTCTGGCGGTTCTTCACCTATCTGCCGCTGTTCGTCTTTGCCATGATCATGCTCGTGATGGCGACAAACTTGCTAGTCTTGTTTGTTTTCTGGGAAGCCGTCGGTTTGTGCTCCTACTTGCTCATTGGCTTTTGGTTTGAGCGCCAGTCCGCTTCTGCGGCTGCCATTAAGGCCTTCCTGACGAACCGCATTGGCGACGTTGGCTTCCTAATCGGTCTCATCTTGGCATGGCACGTGTTTGGGACGCTGGACTACGACGAAATCTTCAGTCAAGTGCCGGTAGTTGCCGCGGCGATGCCGGGCATGCTCACCCTCATCTGTCTCTTGCTCTTCGTGGGCGCAATGGGTAAGTCGGCACAGTTCCCGCTGCACGTGTGGTTGCCCGACGCCATGGAGGGCCCCACGCCAGTCAGTGCCCTGATTCACGCTGCCACAATGGTCACTGCGGGCGTTTACATGGTCGCCCGGTTCAACCCGCTTTACGTGCTGTCGCCAGACGCAATGATAGTGGTTGCCCTTGTCGGTGCCTTCACGGCCCTCTTCGCAGCCACCATTGGCTTGGCACAGAACGACATCAAACGTGTCCTTGCTTACTCTACGATCAGCCAGCTTGGCCTCATGTTCATGGCCCTCGGCGTGGGAGCCTTCACAGCGGCAATCTTCCACTTGGCTACCCATGCATTCTTTAAGGGTCTCCTCTTCCTTGGCTCCGGCTCGGTAATCCACGGCACGGACGAAGAGCAAGACATGCAGCGCATGGGCGGCCTCTTTGGGAAGATGCCCGTGACGGGCGCCACATATGTCATTGGCGGCTTGGCACTATCCGGCATCATTCCATTGGCGGGCTTCTGGAGCAAAGACGAACTGCTCGGGGCCACACTTCTCTCGGGCCAAGTCGGCTACCTGCTCTTCTTCATGGGAGCACTAGCGTCGCTCCTTACCGCCGTATACACGTTCCGCATGATCTTTCTTACGTTCTTCGGCAAAACGCGCATGGAAGCTGAGCGCTTCTCCCATGTTCACGAGTCACCGCGAGTGATGACAGTGCCACTCATCGTGCTGGCGGTAGGTGCGGTTTTTGCAGGATTTTTCGGCGTGCCGCCGGAGCACGGACTAATCCACAGTTACCTGCACGAAACGTTTCTGGTGGCCGAGTTTGCGGGCCTGGTCCACGAGCCGTCGACAGTCTTTGTGCTCGCAGTGATGGCAGTTTCCACCTTAATTGCGGTCTTGGGCATTTTCATCGCCTACACCATCTACATGCGCAGGTCCCCGTCGCCTGAATCCGTAGCGGGGTCTTCGCCGTTTATCCATGCGCTGTTGGCCAACAAGTACTACCTGGACGAATTCTACGACACTGTGCTGGCGGGAGGAACGAAGGGCGCTGGCTGGCTCTTTGCCTGGTTCGACTTGAACGTCGTGGATGGACTGGTAAATCTCATTGGCTTGATTGTAAACGGCGTTGGCGGCGGCCTCCGCCGCATGCAGACCGGCCGTTTAGAAAATTATGCTTTTAGCGTTGTCCTAGGTACGGCGCTCGTGCTCGCCTTTTACATCATTATGGCGCGTTGAGGAAATCCCTGTGGAGTCATTCCCAATTCTCTCCCTCATTCTCTGGTTGCCGCTCATTGCAGCCGTAATTGTGCTGTTCCTTTCGGATCGCCGCGCAATGTTTGCGGTGTCCATTGCGGGGGCTCTGCTTTCGCTCGTGCTGAGCGTTTTGGTGTGGGCCAGCTTCGCTCCGGGAGACGGCATGCAGTTCCGCGAGACGTTCGATTGGCTGCCTGCCCTTGGCATTCAGTATGCGCTTGGAATCGACGGCATTAGCCTCCTGATGGTGCTCCTGAACACGTTCCTATTCTTCCTCTGCATCGTTTATGCGTGGGCATCGGTACACGAGCGTGTGAAAGAGTACCTCTTTACCATGCTCCTTTTGGAAGTGGGCATAACGGGCGTATTTCTCGCGCTGGACTTCGTGCTTTTCTACGTCTTCTGGGAACTCATGCTCATTCCCATGTACGTGCTGATCGGTGTGTGGGGCGGAGAACGCCGAGTCTATGCAACGGTTAAGTTCGTGCTGTACACGCTCTTTGGCAGCCTGCTCATGTTGGTCGCTATTCTGGCGCTCTATTTTGTGCACGGCAATACTACAGGCGTATATACGTTCGACATTCTCGAGCTCACGCAAGGCACATATGGTGAGCGCTTCCAACTTTGGGCTTTCCTGGCCTTCTTCCTCGCCTTTGCCATTAAGGTGCCCATGGTGCCGTTCCACACGTGGCTGCCGGATGCCCACGTGGAGGCGCCGACTACCGGCAGCGTTATTCTGGCCGGTATATTACTTAAGATGGGTGGGTACGGTTTCATTCGCTTCAGTTTGCCCCTCTTCCCCGATGCGAGCCAGTTGGCGCAGACGGCCATTCTCGTGTTGTCCGTTGTTGCAATTCTCTATGGGGCATTGGTTGCCCTCATGCAGACGGACTTGAAGAAGCTCATCGCCTACTCCTCAGTTAGCCACATGGGCTTTGTGACGCTGGGCATTTTCTCCTTTACGCAGCAGGGACTTGATGGGGCCGTAATGCAGATGTTCAGCCACGGTTTGGTCACGGGAGCGCTCTTCCTCTGTGTGGGACAACTTTACGAACGCACCCACGACCGGCTGATAGCTAATCTGGGCGGTCTGGCTCATCGGTGGCCGATTTATGCCGTGCTCTTTCTCTTCTTCTCGCTCGCCTCAATTGGTTTACCGGGTCTATCGGGCTTTGTTGGCGAATTCATGGTGTTGCTCGGCGCCTTCATGACCGACACGCGCATCTTCGGTGTGCTTGCCGTGCTTGGTATCATCCTTTCCGCCGCATACATGCTCTGGATGTATTGGCGGGTTATGCTGGGTTCGTTGAAGGACGCCCATCGCCGACTAGAAGATCTCACACGACTTGAGACTGCGGTTCTCATCGCTCTAGCGCTGGTGGTTGTCTGGGCGGGCGTGCAACCCCAGGGATTCATCGAGCTATTTACCGCTGACACGAGTGGAATTGTAGAAGCAATTGCAGCATCCGGCGTTACGAGCGCTCTGACAAAATAGCTCCCATTGACCGGGAGCACGAGTGAGGACATAGCTAGTGCAAACAGAAGACCTCATCAGCATCCTGCCCGAAATTATCATCACGGTGGTTGCCGCCTGCGTGCTCATGGTAGACGCGTTTGGTGGCCGACGGACCCATCGCGGCTTGTTGGGCCTGGTTGTGGTTGGGAGTGTAATCGCGATCCTCGTCAGCGTCTTCGTGCGTGCTGACGGCGCAACTGCGTTTAGCGGCACGGTGCTGACAGACGGCTACACGGTCTTCTTCAAAGTGCTCTTTCTCGCCATTGCCGCCCTCAGCATCGTGCTGGCGTTTGCTCAGTCGAAGGACGTACCGTTCGCTGAATTTGCGGCGCTCATTCTGTTTGCAACAGTTGGTATGCTCCTGCTTGGGGCAACGGGAGATCTCATCACGCTGTATCTCGGCATTGAGCTCACGTCCATTCCTGTGTACGTGCTCGTTGCCATCAAGCGCGACCGTTTCCGTGCGACAGAAGGCGCCCTCAAGTACTTCCTGCTAGGCGCATTTGCCTCCGGAGTTATGCTTTATGGCATTGCCTGGCTCTTTGGTCTGACCGGCACGACGAATCTAGCGAATATGGCATTGTACGTGCAGAGCCAAGGTGCGGACAATCCCTGGTTCATGCTTGGACTCGGCCTACTGCTTGTCGGCCTGGCGTTCAAAGTTGCTGCCGTTCCGTTCCACATGTGGACACCTGACGCCTACCAAGGAGCGCACACCCCCTCCACGGCATTCTTGGCGGCCGGCGCAAAAATGGGGGCGATGGCGGGCCTCTTGCGAGTCGTCGTCCACGGTCTTGGGCCCTGGCAGGACATGGTAGTGCCTGTCGTGATCGCGATAGCCGTCGCAAGTATGATCGTCGGCAACTTTGTCGCAATTTGGCAGCGGGACGTGAAGCGCCTGCTGGCGTACTCCTCCATCGCACATACCGGCTATATGCTTGTTGCCATAGCGGTGGTACACGCCCAATCCGAAGCAGGCGGTCTTATGCGAGACGCCGTGGCGGCGATTATGTTCTACGCCGTGGTGTACGCCTTGATGACGCTCGGTGCATTTGCTGTCACTTTCGCTGTGGAACGGCGCACCGGCGGCACGGAAATGGAGAATTTTCAAAACCTCGGTCGTACTTCGCCTCTGCTAGCCGCCGCTATGGTAATTTTCATGATCTCGCTTACCGGCATTCCACCGGCCGCGGGATTCTTTGGCAAGCTGTACTTGTTACAAGTAGCCGTTAACGGCGGCTTAATCTGGGTTGCTGTGGTCCTCGTGTTAACGAGCACGGTCTCGGCGTACTACTACCTGCGCGTCGTCGTGAACATGTACATGGTAGACGGGCAGCCCCGCTTGCTTCCTGTTCCTTCTTCCACGGCCATTGGCGCCGTGGTCGCAGTCGGCATCATAGGCACGCTCGTGCTTGGCATCTACCCCGCCGGAGCCGTAGAGTGGGCGCAAGCCGCCTTTGAGGAAGTCGGCAAGCTGGCACTGTCGCCATAGGACCGTTATCTTTTCCACTCTCTAATTCGAACGCTTCATCGCCCGTGATGCGTCGTGGTCGTCCGACCGTCTGGTATCATAGAAGAGGACATGCCCCCATAGCTCAGTGGATAGAGCACTGGCCTCCGGAGCCAGGGGCGGGCGTTCGAGTCGCCCTGGGGGTACCAAGACACACAATTAGAATTCCAGGACCCACACCCGTCAACCTCCTGCTCAAGAGACTAAATTTCGCCTTTACGCCAAGGCGAAATTCGTCTTCTGCGCTCAAGCGGAGTGCATCGTGAAAGCTACCGAACCGGGGCAAATCATCATCCTGAACGGTGCGCCACGGTCGGGAAAGTCGAGCATCGTTAAGGTGATCATGGACACAATTGATGGTGTGTGGATCAACCTTGGCGTAGATAGCTTTAAGCAACTTACGTCCCAGCGCTACAGTCCGGGCATTGGTCTACGTCCCGGCGGAGATCTGTCAACTACGATCGAACCCCTCGTTCCGGTGCTGTATGCGGGCATGTATGAGTCTATCGCTGCCCACAGCCGGCTGGGCGTAAACGTTGTTGTAGACGTTGGCCATCACGACGCTTATTCAGAGCCACGCGGCATCCTTTTCAATAGTGCGCGGCGTTTAAGCGGCTTGCCTGTCTTGTTCGTTGGAGTACGTTGTCCTATAGGCGAAGTCGTCGAACGACGACAGAAGACTTGGAGCCCCAATCGGGGACTAGACGAGCATATTCGACGCTGGCAGCGTGAAGTGCACATTCCGGGCATCTATGACATTGAGGTCGATACTTCACAATGTTCTCCTCAGGAGTCTGCAGGCAAGATCCGGCAGTTCCTTGAAGAATGTCCAAGTCTTTCGGCATTCAATCAGCTTGCCAGAATGCATCCGAGTAATGGCAATCCAGAGTGTGAAGTACTGCAGTAGTCGTCAGGTCACCAAGCCCCTCCCAAGTTTGACCTCCGCTCCTTCTCCCTAAACGTTTTGTGATAGAACATGAGCCAGAAACACAAAAACATAGTCTCACTCCGTGAAATCAGCAAGTCCTTCTACGACCAAGGCGAACAGCGCGTTGTATTAAAAGACGTGAGTCTGGAAGTCAGCCGCGGCGAATTCGTAGCTATCCTGGGAAGCAGCGGCAGCGGCAAGACAACCCTATTGAACCTGATCGGCGGCATCGATACGCCGGATAGCGGCGCCATCACCATTGAAGGAAACGAGCTCACCGCGCTCAGCGACACCGCCCGCACACGCTTTCGCCGTCGTCACGTTGGCATGGTATTTCAGCTATTCAATCTGATCCCCACCCTCACCGTATGGGAAAACGTGCTCTTGCCGGCCGAGCTTGAGGGCGCAGTCGACGCCAAGCTCAGAAACCAGGCTGCGGCACTGCTTGAGCGCGTTGGTCTCGCCGACCGCGCAAGTACGTTCCCGGACAGGTTGAGCGGAGGCGAGCAGCAACGGGTTGCCATTGCGCGCGCGCTGGCGCATGAGCCGCTCATCGTGCTTGCCGATGAACCCACCGGAAACCTGGATGCTGAGAATAGCACGCGGGTGCTCTCAATTCTGCTCCAGCTTACGCGGGAAGCCGGACGAACGTTGTTGATGGCCACGCACGACCATGAGATTGCGCGTCAGGCCTCCTATGTCTGCCGGCTTCACGCCGGTGCGCTTACTCTTTACCCGGCCGCCACTTCCGCATTCTGACCCATGACAGTCGCGGTCGTATTCCGTCTCGCCTACCGCGCGGTAAAACGGCGCGTGCTTCAGAGCGCGTTGTTCGTCTTCAGTATTGTGGCTGGCGTAGCGTTGGTGGTAGGCGTTGACGTCGCCGCTGAATCCGCGCGCCGCGCGTTCTCGCTAAGCGTTGCCAGCCTCCAGGGCAGCGCAACCCACGAAATCGTGGGCGGTCCCAGCGGCGTTCCTTCCTCGCTCTATCGCGACTTGAAGGTCGATCTTGGCATCCGCACTGCTGCGCCGGTTGTCCAGGGCACTGTACGTGCAGGCACGAGTGACATCGTGCTTACGCTGCTGGGCATCGATCTCTTTGCAGAATCACAATTTCGTCAGTTCCTCGAAGTTTCTCCCACTTCAGATGCTGCCGGAGTTGAGGGCCTGGCACTGCTGAGCCTCTTGTCCGAAGCTGACACCGTACTGGTATCGCAGTCCGTAGCTGCACGGCTTGGCATTGAACCCGGAGATCCGCTCACACTCCACACGGCCAAGGGCCGGCGCAGCGTCACTCTTATAGGCGTCATTCGACCCTGGAATGAACTGAGCAAGCAGGCACTTGCCTCTCTGATCGTTGTAGACATTGCTACTGCGCAAGAAATAGTGGGCAGTCCGGGAGCGCTGACTCGCATCGACCTCGTTCTCACCAACCCTCAAACGCTTTCCCGCATCCAAGACTCTTTGCCACCGGGAACTGTCGTGAGGCCGGTAGCGAGCAATCGGGATACCTTAGAGCAGCTAAGCGGCAGCTTCACGCTCAATTTGCAGGCGCTGAGTCTGCTCGCACTAGTCGTCGGCATGTTTCTTGTCTATAACATTATGTCATTCAGTGTTGTACAGCGGCGAGTGCAGATTGGCATGCTGCGCGCCATTGGCGCCACGCGCAGACAGATATTTGCCGCAATCCTCATCGAGGCGCTCGTCTTTGGCATTCTTGGCACGCTACTCGGTCTGGCAGTTGGCTATCTTCTGGGTGGTCTCTTAGTTGGGGCGGTAGCCCGCACTATCACCGACGTCTACTATCGAGTTGAGGTCCAGGTACTTACGCTCTCCTCTTTCACCGTCGCCAAGGGCGTTTTCACGGGGCTTATTGCAAGCTTGGGCGCCGCGCTGCTCCCTGCTTTGAATGCCACTCGCATCTCGGCCGCCAGTGCTCTCCGCAGCACCGACGCCGAGCAAACGTCGCGCTCACGCGTAGATTTGGCAGCGGCTACCGGGTTTGTCATTCTGGCTGCCGGGTTCCTTCTGACAAAGTTTCAAACGCACAGTCTGTACTTTGGCTTTGGCGCACTCTTCTTAGTCCTCATGGGCAGCATTCTCTTTACGCCGGCGGCTCTCTTAGTGTGCATGCGCATCGTGCAGCCGATAACAGGCCGTCTCTTCGG
Source organism: Chloroflexota bacterium (assembly GCA_965219505.1). Taxonomy (GTDB): domain Bacteria; phylum Chloroflexota; class UBA11872; order VXOZ01; family VXOZ01; genus VXOZ01. Next base: position 1,656,422 of record OZ244775.1, read on the forward strand.
CACACTTGGGTCGATGGCGCCGCGATTCATCACCCGTTCGCTGAGCCGGACCGGCGTTGCGGTAGCGGCATTGGCGTTGGCAGTCAGCGTGATTGTCGGCGTAAGTGTGATGATTACGAGTTTCAGAGGGACAGTAACGACCTGGCTCGACGGCGCGTTGACCGCCGATATCTTCATTTCCGCGCCGACGAGCGGCTTACTCGAAACAGTGAACCTCGATCCAAAGCTGGCGGGTCAACTCCAACGTGTGCCAGGCGTAGGTGGGGTACTAACAGCGCGCGACGTACCGGTGCTAGCACCAGACTACCCTGAGCTACCGCCGGTAAATCTTATCGCGGTAAGTGAGGATTTGGCCGACCGCTCGCGCCGGTATCTGTGGCATACAATGCCAAAGGAAGAGGTCTGGGATGTCATGGAAGAGGGGGCCATTGTCGTTACGGAGTCGTTCGCTTACCGCCGCGGCATTACTCCCGACAAGAACACGCTCACGCTCCTCACCGACGCCGGTCCCCAAAGCTTCCCTGTTGTTGGCGTGTATCACCACTATGGATCGGATCAAGGGATTGTGCTCATGGCGGAGTCCGTCTATCGCAAACACTATGCTGACCCGTGGGTGTCATCCTTCGCGCTTTTTCTGGCACCCGAAGCTCAGAGCGAGAGCGTTGTGGAGAGCGTTCGCGTGCTGGTTGCTGAACAAGGTCTAGTCGTCCAAAGCACGCGCGAGTTGCGGACACAAGTCTTCGCAATCTTCGACCGCGCTTTCAGCATCACTGCCGCCTTGCGCAGCCTTGCTGCTGTTGTTGCCTTCATCGGCATCCTGAGCGCCCTCATGGCCCTGCAAATGGATCAGAAGCGCACATTTGGCACGATGCGAGCCCTCGGCCTTACGGGGGGACAATTATGGAGGCTTACACTGCTGGAAACAGGGCTGATGGGTCTCGCCGCGGGTCTCTTTGCGCTCCCTATTGGCTTGCTGCTGGCAAAGATGCTCATCGACGTCATCAATGTGCGCGCGTTTGGTTGGACATTTGCATATATTGTTCCCGCAGGATCTCTCTTGCAAGCGGTTTTCATTGCCATGACGGCGGCTTTGCTGGCGGGAGCATACCCGGCATGGCGCGTTGCCCGTCTTGCCCCGGCAGAGGCCATTCGCAATGATTAGACCTTATGTCAAGAATAGATTGCTTTGGTTCTTCCCCATTGCGGCTGTGCTCGCGCTGTTTGCCTTTGGCATAGCACAGGTCTCAACCAAGCCGATGGAGCCCATTGGCGCCGAGACCGTTATGCTGCCACCTCGCTTCGATGCCGACGGCTTTGCGCGTGCCGTTGGCCCACGGCAGTGGGATTTCCCCCGCGACCACGGGCCGCATCCGGCCTTCCAGACGGAATGGTGGTACTACACAGGGAACCTGACAACGGACGATGGTCGGCGATTCGGGTACCAGTTCACCATCTTTCGAAGAGCCTTGACCCCCGCACAGCGAGACTCCCGGTCTGAATGGTACACGAATCAGATCTACATGGCGCACTTCGCGGTTAGTGATGTAGCAGGCAACACGTTCTACCAAGAGGAGCGGTTTAGCCGCGGGGCGATCGGCCTTGCTGGCGCCGAGTCATTACCGCGATTCCACGTTTGGCTGGACGACTGGACGGTATATGCAGTAGGTAACTCTGCATCGCAAATGAGAATTCGAGCAAAGGCAAACGACATTGCTATCGACCTGATGCTCACACCTGCCAAGGTGCCCGCCCTGCATGGCGACAACGGCCTGAGCCAAAAGGGGCCAGAACCCGGTAATGCAAGCTACTACTATTCCCTGACGCGCATTGAAACGACGGGCACGGTAGAAATTGGCAATGAGGAGTTCGCGGTTAGCGGCATGAGCTGGATGGACCGCGAGTTTGGCACTAGCGCACTGAGTGCGGGAGCCGTAGGGTGGGACTGGTTTGCCGTCCACCTCAGCGACGGCCGCGACCTCATGGTGGGGCAAATCCGGCATCAAGATGGCAATGTTGAGCCCCTATTTGGCGGTCTGCTGGTCATGCCGGACGGGCAGACGCGTTACTTGTCATCAGAAGAGTTCACCATTACGTCGTTTGGCAGTTGGCAGAGCAGTCACAGTGGGGCTACGTATCCTGCTGGATGGGACATCACGATAGACTTCGATGACAAGTCGCTGCGACTATTGCTGGAGCCGCTACTTGCAGATCAAGAGGTCTTGGGCAGCGTGACGTATTGGGAGGGCGCCGTGCGCGTAAGTGGGGACGCACAAGGGTACGGCTACGCGGAACTCACAGGGTATGCTCAGCCCTTGCGAGGCCTGTTCTAGACCTCTCGCAGTACCAGCGATCAAGGATCAGCCCTCCGGAGCTTGCTCACTCTCCTCGGCACCTACTGCCTCCTGCATGCGGTCGCGAAGCTCTTGCTCGAAACCAACAGTGCCGGGCTCATAGTAGCGTTGGCCCTCTATGGCCTTGGGCAGGTATTCTTCTGTAACCCAGTTGCCTTCGTACGAGTGTGGGTATTTATAGTCTTTGCCATGTCCAAATGCAGCCATCAGCCCCGTTGGCGCGTTGCGCAAATGGAGAGGCACACTGAGATTCCCTGTCTCTTGAACAGCCTCCCGCGCCGCGGCGTACGCCCGCAACGCCGAGTTGCTTTTGGGCGCCGTGGCGAGATAGAGCGTTGCCTGCGTAAGCGAGTATATCCCTTCCGGCATACCTATGAAGTGGACCGCTTGCTGGGCGGCAACGGCGACGCCGAGCGCATGGGGATCGGCAAGCCCAATGTCTTCTGAAGCAAGGATCACCATCCGACGTACAACGAAGAGCGGGTCTTCACCACCCTCCAGCATGCGCGCGAGCCAGTACACGGCTGCATGGGGATCGCTGCCCCGCACGCTCTTGATGTAGGCTGAGATGAGGTCGTAGTGAAAGTCGCCTTTCTTGTCATGGGGCAGCACCCGCCGCTGCAGCGCTTTAGCTACGTCTTCTTCTGTAACGGTTCGCTGGCCGCTGTCGTCCGCATTGGCAAGCGTGACCGCGAGTTCCAGCGTATTCAGGGCCACGCGAGCGTCGCCATTTGCCATGCGCACAAGGTACGCCAGGGCCTCCGGTTGCACGGCCGCTTGCTGCTTGCCAAGCCCACGGGTCGTGTCCTCCAAACTCCGAGTCACCAGTGCCATGATCTCAGCATCGGTGAGGGGTTCGAGCTTGTAGACACGGGCGCGGGAGAGAAGGGGAGCGTTCACCTCGAATGATGGGTTTTCCGTCGTCGCCCCGATCAGCGTAACGGTGCCGTCCTCAACGTAAGGCAAGATGGCATCCTGCTGGCTCTTGGAAAAGCGATGAATCTCATCGATAAAGAGGATAGTGCGCTGGCCGGTGAGTTCAAGCCGCGCCTGGGCCTCCTCCACTACCTTGCGCAAATCGGCGACTCCGGCGCTCACTGCACTAATGCCGGCGATCTTGGCCTTGGCAGTGCGGCCGATGATGGCGGCCAAAGAGGTCTTGCCTGATCCTGGCGGCCCCCAAAGAATCATCGATGGGATACGGTCCACCACAATTGCCTGCCTAAGCACGCCCTTCTCACCGAGGAGGTGGGCCTGCCCCACGTATTCGTCTAGCGTCAACGGACGCATGCGCGTGGCCAAGGGCACGGCAGCAGAGCCTGAGCTTGAACTCGGAGAAGCCGTTTCTTTGCTGGGGTTCGAGTCCGCAAAGAGCGAGGGGTGTGGATTCTCTTGGGGCGACCTTCGTTTCATTGCTCCTAGCGCCTTCCTCCACGAATCGCGTTATTGCACAGGGTGGCGTCAGCGTGTAGATGGGAGTAAGGGAACGTTGGTGGACCTAGCGAACAAAACGCCTCAAGACTGTGCGTAGAGCATTCTCCTTCTCGGTAGGGATGTGCAGCTTCTGCTTTAAGGGCCGCTCTCCCTTCCCTTCAAGGACGACTGTGCCGTTCTCAACTTCGTAGCGGCGGTAGTTTTCCCATTTGTGGGCCTGACCGTTGCTAAGCGAATACCCCTCGGTCGTAAAGATATAGGCAATTGGCACGATTGCGGCGATTACTATTGCCAGCATGATCATCAACTCAGTGCCCGGCAGCATGAAAGAAAACTGAATCCCGGAAATGGGGATCTGGTTTACGAAGAGAAGCAAAAGGAGTGGAATGAGCGTGGGGCGAAAGATAAGTACCTTCTCGCGAATGCCGAGACGGATCTTCCCCACGGGTTTCCCCGGTCGTTTTGGGGCAAATGGTAGGTAGATTCGCAGATATAGCAGCGCCAGCAAGAAGCTGGCCAAAGACGTGCCGATAATCTGAGAGAGTGTCGTGCCTTGCTCAAACATAGTCTATTTCAAATGTAGCGCATCTTGTTGCGGTCATCCCGCATGCAATTGGGAACAGGGCGGCAAGTCTGCTCTCTGCTGCGAAGAGAAGTAATACAGTCACCGCAGGATGATTGTCAGAGCCACCAATACGATCACCATGCCCAAGGAAACCAAGCCGATCCGCACCAGGTCTCCTCGAATATGATCAAGTTCCTGGACGGGCAGTTCGACAATCTGTGATCGCTTGCGTCGTGTAGGCCAAGATGACCTCGCAGTAGCGGTGGTCTCCGGCGACCGCGCTGCATCCAGCGCAACCTCATTCGTCTCCGTTGGCGTATCCGATAGCCCCATGGAAGACTCTGCGGAAACTGGGGCGGCCGTTCCACTGCGCGTCGCTGCCAGTCCGTCTCGGTCCTGCTGAGGCTGATTGGCGTTTGCCGAGCGGGGCTCCCCGGTTGCGTTGCGGGAGCGCGCCGGTCTCCGTCGCTGGCTGTTCGATCTTCGTCGCTTTCGCGCCATGGTCTAAGGAATCTCTCTGTAATGATCTAATCGTCACTTACTTTTCGCGGCCTGCGAAGTCTCAAGAACCGAACGAACCACATTGATACGGTACCCGGATCCGCATCGGCTCTCAAGCATCCTAGCACCGACCGCCTACAACCAAAATGAAGGTGCTTGCTTTGTAGAACCAATCCCAATTATACAGGGTTTATTAAGTTGCGGCATTGGATGGGCTCAGAGAACACGCCAGTCGGTGTAGGTGCCTACCCACCCAAACTGTGGAACAACGTGCGATAGTATTGCAGGACTGTTCTTGGATCGGTAGAGGCCTGAATTTCTGCACAGAGCCAGCCCTGGTAACCGTCTTCCTTCAAGAGCCCAAAGAGCTCGCCGTACGGATAGTCGCTGTAGAGTCGATTGATATGGACGTGCCGTATTTCATCCCGGACTAGTGCGTAGCTCTTGGCCACCGAGCCCGATTCCACGTCCTGCGGGTTTGAATTCCAGCACGCAAATACATTAGGGTGGCCTGCGCTGTCCAAAATCTGGCGGATGTTCCGCGGCTCAGCGGTGTCGCGGCCGTGCATCTCCAGCCACACCTCAACATTTAAGTCTTGAGCAGCAGCGCCAACTTCACTGAGCGCACCGCCAATCTGCTCTAGGCTCTGCTCTCTGGGCACTCCGGCCTCCAACTGCAAGCCGTTTGGACGCACCTTTATGCCTGCTGCTCCCAGGTCATGGGCGAGTTGCGCAAAGCCCTTCGCAGTTTCAATGTTTTCTCGTACTGTCTCCTTATCGAGGGCATGGAACTCACACGTGGTTCCCAGGCCGATAATCGTGACTGGTGAATCTACGAACTGTGACTTCACGTCGCGGCGTTGTTGTGCTGAGAGTGTGGGCTCGACGCCGTGCGCGTGGGTTGTGCGGAGCTCAACTCCATGTATTCCAACCTCTTCGCAATTTGCGAGCATTGAGGGAATGTCCCAGTCTGCTGCAATGTTGTAGGTCACAATTCCAAGACGCATGACGTTCCAGCTCCTCAAGACGTGGCGCGTTTACCCTGTGCATTCATGCTAGCAGAATTCCTGCTGCAAGACAGTCTGCTGCAATTCCTCCCTTTGGATTGGAACAGACTGCTGCAAGACACCGGGATCTCTTTCCCTACCACATTCCCCCGTGGTCCATGGCACGCGCCACGACATACTTCATGACTCTTGGCAGTGTTCCTTTGAGCACTAGTCCCTCAAATCATGTTTGGCACAAGCACAAATGCTCCCCATTGCTTTGTTTACGGAGACACTGGAACCTTCATTCGATTTGGGGCGAGCGGGGCGGATTATTGCACGCTACAATAGCACTTGAGCAGAGTGTGCATCCGAAAAAGCGTAAAGCAGTCCGAGGTTTGGCCGTGAAAATCGGGATAAATGCCCTGAAGCTCTACACCTCACAGGACTATCGCAATGCCGGCATTAGTCACTACATTCGACAGCTGACCACGCACCTTCTCGATTACGACGGCAAGAATAACTACACCCTCTTTACAAACAATCTCATGCCTGAGTGGCAAGAGCGCACGCGCTATGCTCCCAATATTGTCACGAGTCGACTTCCTACGGCACAGCCAGTGCCGCGGATCCTGTGGGAACAAACGGTATTGGCTTGGCACACGACGCGTGGTAAACTGGACCTACTACACTGTCCGCTGAATGTAATCCCAATAGCGGCAGCCTGTCCCACCGTCTTGACGATCCACGATCTTGCTTTCTTACGCTATCCCCGGCTCTTTCCTCGGCTCAAACAACGATATCTCCAGCTTTTCACTCGTATGTCTGCGCGCAATGCGAATGCTGTCATGACGGTCTCTGCAAGCACACGGGACGATGTGGTGGATATGCTAGGAGTGCCAGGAGACCGGGTGCATGTAGTCCATCATGCTGCAGACGCCGACTTCTGTCCGCGCATACAGGATGAGTGCAACACTTTTCGTGCATCAAAGGGATTGACGACGCGGTACATCCTATATGTAGGGACATTGGAGCCACGCAAGAACGTTGACGTGTTGATCCGAGCGTTTGGGAAAGTCCTGCGCGAAGAAAAGTTACACCAAAGCTTGGTATTGATTGGTGGAAAAGGCTGGATGACGCAGGCTATTCAGACAGCGATAGAGGAAGCAGGGATTGGGGATCGTGTCCTTATGCCGGGGTACGTGGCGCGTGAGGAGTTGCCACTTTGGTATAGTAGTGCTGATCTTTTTGTCTATCCTTCAACATATGAGGGATTTGGCTACCCTGCCCTGGAAGCGATGGCGTCAGGTACCCCGGTGATTGCCTCAAACACATCTTCACTCCCCGAGGTCGTAGGTGATGCCGGTTTGCTTGTGCCGCCCCGGGAGGTGAGCCAGCTAGCTGCCGCCATGGCAAGCATTCTGACAGACAGTGTACTAGCGGACAAACTGCGATCGCGCGGCCTTGAGCAGGCTACTAAGTTCAACTGGTCGGACTCGGTGCGTACCTGCTTGAGCCTATATCAGTCTCTCGGCTCTCAAGCGCCACTAGGTGGAACAAGATGATTGCCTCAATGGTTTCGCCGCCAAGAGTCAAGCGCAAGAAGCACCTTACCGCAAAGCTGCTCATTGGTTTGCTTGACTTGGCTCTTGCCGCTCTAGCCTTTTACTCTTCCTGGTGGCTACGCTACGAGTTGGCGATTGGGCCGGATCTGACAGATTTTCAATATTTGCCGATTGAATTCTATTTATGGGTCTTCGTTAGCTACCTCGCTTTCATATTCATCGCTTTTCAAGTGACGCGCGTCTATCGCCTGCGCCGGTCTACCGGTCTGCTGGGTGAGCTGGGACGGATCTTCTTAGGCTCTGCGCTGGCTGTCTTTTTCCTCATCGTCATTTTCTCCATGGTTCAGCCTGCGGTTTACTCGCGTCTTGTTTTCACCTATGTGGGGTTGAGCACCCCCTTGGTTATTGGCACCAGTCGCTTGCTGCTACGCATAGGGGTCGATATGCTGAGACGCCGCGGCCGCCTGCTCGAACAGTTAGTAGTCGTCGGCGGAGGTATGCATGGCAAGATGATCATGCAGCAAGTGGTTACAAAGCCGAATTTGGGCTACCGGCTCGTTGGTTTCTTGGATGACGGTCACCACTTACGGGGTGCGCACTTTGGCCGCATCAAGGTACTGGGGCCGGTTGATCGTCTCGCTGACGCGGTGCAGGCCCATGGAGTAGAACGCGTGATTATAGCGTTGCCGGCGACCGAGCATCGACGTATTGCCGATGTAATCGATCAGTGTAGAGCACAGGGGGTTGGCTTCCACCTCATTCCGGACCTCTTCGAGATCCAACTCAACACGGTAGACATTGATTCTATCGGAGGCATTCCCATCATCGGCCTGAAGGACGGTGGGATTGTTGGCTGGGACTTCTTCTTGAAGCGTCTTCTTGATACCGTCGTATCCACAGCCGTGCTCCTCCTCGGTTGCCCCATTTTCCTAGTCATTGCGCTCGCCATAAAATTGGAGTCGTCAGGTCCGGTGTTATACGCGGCGGAACGTGTTGGTCAAGAGGATAAACCCTTTAGAATGTACAAGTTTCGCTCAATGCGCGAGGATGCGGACAAGCTGCTCCCTTCACTTGCGGGCCACAATCAAGCCGACGGGCCGCTATTCAAGATGGCAAATGACCCCCGGCGCACAAAAATCGGCGCATGGCTGCGCAGGCTTTCGCTTGATGAACTGCCACAATTCTGGAACATATTGCGGGGCGACATGAGCTTGGTCGGCCCGCGCGCTCCGCTTGCTGATGAGGTGGCCCAATACGAGGAGTGGCAGAAGAAACGGCTTAGTGTAAAACCCGGCCTAACGGGGCTGTGGCAGGTGAATGGACGGAGCAACGTCCCCTTCGAAGAGATGGTGATGATGGATATCTACTACATTGATAACTGGACGATTGGCCTCGATATCAATCTGATAATTCGCACAGTTCCAGCAGTCCTACGCCGTGACGGCGCCTATTGATTGTCTCTTCCGGGGACCAGTGTAGCTGAAAGGAGTCCGCAATTGCATGCGATGCCAGCGACGTTGGCGCATCCAAATCCTATACGGCGTATAGCAAGAAATACACTTCTCATCGTCGAGGAATGGATGGGTTGACCGTGTGTACTCTGCAGCAGCCGGTTCTTTGCAGAGAGCAAGTTGCCGGCCTGCAACCGCACTCGTTCAAACAATATACCAAGACTCGATGAATTCATAAGGCGTAGTTCCTTCTAACAGGTGCAGGCATCCCTTAGCCGCCGCCTCTTTAGCCATACAGCATAGCCCGATTACTCTCGCAGCAGTGAAGAATGCCTCCTATTACAATGCGAATTGCCATTATCCATGACTATCTCAACCAAATGGGGGGTGCTGAGAACGTACTGCTCATGCTTCACGAGATCTATCCTGAAGCACCCATTTACACGTCGTTCTATCGTCCTGAAGCCATGCCTGCGGCTTTCCGCACTCTCGATATTCGTACGACCTTTTTACAGAAATTAGGGCCGCTCACACGCTATCCCCGTCATCAAAAGCTGCTTCCGCTCTATCCAGTCGCCTTCGAGCAACTTGACCTCCGCGAGTACGACATAGTCATCAGTAACAGCAGCGCTTGGTGCAAGGGCGTCATTACTCGTGAGGACACACGGCACATTTGTTATTGCCTCTCTCCCATGCGTTTTGCCTGGAACACACACGAATACCTCGCCGGAGAGAGAGTGGGTTGGTTTGCGCGCAAGATCCTCCCTTTGACGCTCACCTGGATTCGCGCCTGGGATGTGGCTTCGAGCGCGCGTGTAGACGACTTCGTCGCAATTTCGCATGTTGTGGCTGCAAGGGTCCAGAAGCTCTACAGGCGCGAGGCCACAATTATCTTTCCTCCCGTCGACACAACGCTCTTTTCTCCCTCCAAACAGATTGACGACTATTTTCTGGTGGTTTCACGCTTGGTTCCATACAAAAAGGTGGACTTAGCAGTGCAAGCATTCAATCGCCTTGGATTACCGTTACGAATCATTGGCGATGGGCGCGACCGCGCTCGCTTAGAGGCGATGGCACAAGCTAACGTCCAATTCCTTGGCTATGTAGACGACGAGGAGCGACGGCACCACCTCTCCCGGTGCCGGGCGCTTATCTTCCCCGGGGAAGAGGATTTCGGTCTTGTTCCTGTAGAGACGCAAGCTTCCGGTCGCCCGGTCATCGCCTACGCTGCCGGAGGAGCACTTGACACTGTAATTGAGGGTGAAACAGGTCTCTTCTTCTATGGACAAGAGGTGGGGGCTCTCTGCGATGCTGTGGAGCGTTTCGCAGCTATGGATTTCAGCGCGAAGCGTATCACCACTCACGCCACGGCCTTCGATACAAGCGTATTCAAAGAGAAAATGGCGGCACTCGTAGACGGTGCACTAGGGCAGCCGCTCCTTCCTCAAGACCCAGACTCTCCGTCTTCGCTGTCATAGCCAAGGAATCTGCTATGATGAGGTGGTATCGAGAAGTCACCAACATACCATATGAGCATCCAATCCTATCTCAGAATTCTCGGGGCGAGAAAGAAGCTTATTGTCGGCGTCACGATAGTGGCCTTCCTGGGCAGTGTGCTGTTGGCGCTGCTCTGGCCGAACGCATATGAGTCATCGTTTCGGGTGCATGTTCAGCCGGTACCGCCACCGGCAGAGCAAGGAGCTGGTTTCTACTACTCGCAAGAGTACTATCGTCAGGTTCTCGCCCAGTACAACATCGAGGACTTCTCTGAAATTGTCCAAGGGCAGGCGTTTGCCGCAAGCATTTCTGAAATCGTCGCCGAACGGTATGGGCTGCGGCTTACTCCAAAGGTGATCGAAGAATCGCTCAGCAGCGATCGCAGTCATCGTATTTTGGAGATCACCTTTGTAAGTGGTGAGGCCAGGGTTGCCCAAGCCATGGCAGACGCTGCCCAGACTATTTTCGAGACAATGGCAAGGGAGTATTCTCCAAGTGTGCAGCAAGGGCTCGTGAGCGTGAAGATAGTCGACCCCGCTAGTGATCCGGAAGCAACTTCACTGCTGCGTCTTGGTCTCGATGTCTTCGCTCGCACGCTGGTTGCGTTTCTCCTAATTACCGGAGTCGCGTTTGTCTTAGAGGTGCTTGCGGGGGTGTGTCGATCGCGGGAGGACATCGAGGAAGCGCTTCGCGTTCCGGTACTCACGACCGTCCCGCCAATCGCCCAGCAAGAAGTGGCGCCTGTGCAGAATGCACCTGAGGAGCCGGCCGTAAGCAAGGCACGCTGAATGCTTGAGATCGCATCGCTAAGGCTACAGGACTATACTGGCGTCATTCGACGGCGATACTGGATTGTGCTCGTTCTCGCTCTCGTCGCCGTACTTACCGCCTATTTTTACAGCAGCCGTCAGCAACCCGTATACCAAGCGGGGGTGAGTGTCTTGGTAACACCGAACGTAATCGACTTCTGGACGATCCAGGCCGTAGAGCGGCTGCTCAACACGTATGTAGAGCGTGTGCGCACCGGGGAGGTGGCGCAACGCGTGGTCGATCGCAAAGAACTGGATGTGTCGCCGGGCAATGTGCTCAGCGGCCTACGAATGGTAGTTGTCCCGGCCAGCTACAAGGTGCTAATCCAGGCAGAGAGTGCCTCTGCGCAACAAGCGATTCATATCGCTAATGGATTTGCTGAGGAGCTTGAACAACTAACTCAGTCCGAGCAGAGCAGCGGCCCAGGCGGTGACATCTTCCTGCGGGCAAGAGTACTTGACAAAGCGAGTAGCGCAGCACAGGTAGGCCCTCGCCTGAGATTCAATGTGGCAGTTGCCCTTGTCCTTGGGGCAATCGCCGGCATCGTGCTAGCGCTGGCGACTGAGTTTCTCGACGCGCGGGTCCGTCTACGGCAGGAAGCTGAGCAGCTCCTCGGTGTGCCCACAATTGCCTGCATCCCGCCTGTGCCCGGGTCCGATACTGCACTTACTTAGCAACCTGCGTAGATGCTTCACCGGCGATTGACTATATGAGGCAAGGGATATTATGACGGTACCCTCTGTGCAACTCCCGATAGTTCACCAAGCGAATAGTCCTGCTTCCGAGGCATTCCGCGCCCTCCGCACCACAATCCGTTTTCAAGCAGAAGAACATTCGCAGAGAGCACTCGTAGTCACAAGTGCCGGGCCTCAAGAAGGCAAGAGTCTTGTGGCCGCAAATCTTGCGTCTGCGTTGGCGCAATTGGGTCTCCGAGTCATGCTCATCGATGCGAATCTGCGCACGCCCGCCTTGCACGCCATATTCGGCGTATCTCAAGAACCGGGGCTCGCAGACTACTTGAATGGCATGGAGAACGCAGTGTTTCACCAAGACTGCGGGACAAAAGGGCTGAATTTGCTGCCAGCAGGTGTAGTTCCAGAGAATGCCCCTGAGCTTCTCGCTTCACAACGCATGACGGACTTCATCGCGGAACTTGCTCGTCAATGCGACCATGTGATTCTGGATACACCACCGCTCCTCACGGCTGCCGACGCCGCCGCATTGGCTCGTTGCGTCGACGGTGTGCTCCTCGTTGTGCGTGCCAATCAAACGCGACGCGACCAAGTTCAAAGAGCCAAGGCCATGCTGGCACAGATCAATGCACACGTACTGGGTGTAGTGTTTAACGATGATCCCAATGCCAAGAATTCGCTTGCCGGGTAGCTGGCGGCGTTGCGCTTTCAGCCTCCTTCTTGCGCTTTGGCTGTCCCACCTCGGAGTTTCACCGACACTGGCAACCGTAAGCGGCGACCTGATTGCTGCCACTGATCCGCCAAATCAGGCGTTTTTTAGTGAGGTGTCCGGCTACGGCGAAGGGTTTGGGTATGTAATTCAGGATGTTGCCGACGGCCCTCAATTCTTCACCATGTTTCAGGCCCTTGGCGGCGCAGCCGTTCTCGGCTACCCCCTGGCCTCTCCTTTCGCAGATTCAATTACTGGAGATATGTATCTGGTTCTGCAACGTGCGGTATTGGTTTGGCATGAGTCTACTGGCCAGACTTCGGTCGCCAATGCACTTGAACTTCTCGACAACGCCGGACTCGAGCTGTGGCTCTTTCACCGTGGCATTCCGGGGGCGATTAAGGACGATGGCGGATCAACATTCGAGGAGTCCCGCGCTATTCGTCTCTCCTGGCTAACCGATCAAGAAATTGCCGATCGTTTTCTGCAAAACCCGCTGGACCCCGGCAATCTGGAAGCCTCAATCTTGCTATATGGCTTACCTATGTCACGACCTGAGAAAATCGGTCCATTCGTCGTGCAGCGATTCCAGAGGGCGGCATTCCAGCGTTGGGTTGAGTCAGTGCCCGGCCAGCCAGTGCCTGGCTCCGTGACACCGGTCTTTACTGGAGACCTCTACAAAGAGGCCAATCTCATTCCAATTGAAGCGTTTCGACCGGAGCCTAACCCATTCGATAGACCTAGCGAGGCCTTGCTGGCCCAAATACGAACCCTACTCGCCGAACAATCGGTTACGGCGCATCTTGTGCCCTACTTGGAACACGTCATTATCGGATATGCGCCGGATCTGCTAGACACTGCCGCGTTGCGTGTCGGTAACTGGACCTTGATCTACTTACATCCGGCGTTGAAGGATGCACGATACGAAGCGGTGGCGGCAGTTCTCGCCCACCTAGCTACCTACCTGGAAGCACAGACACTTTCTCCAGTTCCTTTTGAACACACTCGTGAAACGTGCAGACAACTGGTGTCGAACGGCTTACGCGTTGAAGCAGCGCTTTGGCAGGCGCTCTGGGGCTCTGAGGGCACATACAATGCGAAAGCGTATGAGGAGATATTGAATGGATACGTGGTGGAGTCTCAACAGTCAGTAAGTTGGGCGGACTTCCTCGCAGAGATCCATTGCACCTAAGAGATTCTGCGTATGTGGAGAACTGTTGGTCACCAACGGGCGTTGCGCTTTCTGCAGCGCGCAATCGCTCAACGCTCTTTGGGACATGCAATTTTGTTTGCTGGCCCACAATCGGTCGGCAAGCGGACCCTCGCCTTTGACCTGACCGCTGCCCTGCTGTGCAACGTCCAACCAAACGATCCGTGCTGGGAGTGCGTTCAGTGCAAGGGGATTCTACGTCAACAGCACGCCGACCTTCACCTTGTGGAGTTGGAGGAAGGCCGCAAGTCTATCCGTATGGAGCAAGTTGCAGAGCTGCAACTTGCGGTCGCATTGCGTCCATTCCAGGCAGCGCAGCGCGTCTCACTGATCCTCGATGCGCATCTTCTCCAACCTGAAGCGAGCCAGCGCCTCCTTAAGACGCTCGAAGAGCCACCAGCGCACAACACCCTTATCCTCACTGCAACATCCACGCAACTCTTGCCTCAGACCCTTCTATCGCGTTGCCAGGTATGGCGTCTCAGTGGACTTCCCCGTCGAGCTGTACAGTCTGAATTAGAACAGCGCGGGGTGCCGGAGGAAGACGCAGCATTCCTTGCGGCGGCAAGCTTGGGGCGCTTGGGGTGGGCAATTCGTGCAAGCGAGCATCCGGAACTGCGCGAGCAAGAGGACCTCATCGTACGTTCACTTGTGCAGACTCTCCAAGCCGACCGAGCATCGAGAACAGAGATCGTGGACCGGTTGATTGATGAAGTATCAGACCTTGAACGCCTGTTTGATCTGTGGTGTGAGTGGTGGCGCTCATTCCTCCTGCTCCAGGTGGGCGTGCCGGATGGCGCCGTCGATGACAGCCATGCCCTCGGCAATGATGCCGACCTCAGCATCTCTCCGCGGGAGGTTGTAAGCATAATTAAGCGCGTCGACGAGGCGCGCGAGTGGGTTAGAGCTAACGTAAACGCACGTCTCGCCTTAGAAACCCTTGTGCTGCATCTTCCAAGAGCGTCGTGAAACCGCAATAACACGTGCTGCCGTGAGTGGTATACTTGGGAGTCGGTAGATGCGTACAGCTTCTAGGCTCTGGCTGCAATTGCTTCTAAGCAACAGCAGACATGCTAAGCAAGAAGACTTGCGGTTGGCCCAAAGTCATGCAGTGTGCGAGTAGAGTGAGACACGGGCGCTTCAACCTAGACTAGACTTGTTGGCAGGGGTTCGCCAAAGAATTTAGACTAACATTAGACTTGCGAGACCTAATTGCGGAGGGATGTGTATTCAATGCCGTTGTACGAGTATGAGTGTAATGATTGTCGCCATCGATTTGAGCGGCAACAGCGGTTCAGCGATCCTCCTGTGACGAATTGCCCTGAGTGCGATGGGGCGGTGCATAAAGTCTTCCATCCTGCGAGTGTGATCTTCAAGGGAAGTGGATGGTACGTCACCGATAACCGCACAGACAATGGCAAGAGTGAGAAGAACGGCAGCCCAGAACCCAAGGACGCCCCGGCGAAAGATACCGCCGAATCTAAGGCAGCGGGCACGGCCAAATCGGACTCTAGTGGAGATTCAAAGTCCTCGTCAACCAAGAAAGATTGACGGCTTCGTGTCTGAAGTGGGCACACAGCTCGTTGGTTAATCTTAATATAGCGGTCTCTCAAAGGGACAGAGTGGAAAACGCAAGCCACTCTGTCCTTCTTCAATTGCCTTTTTGTTTGCCACATTACTGCGTTTGCCGAAAACCGTACCTACAGTGCAACTTCGCAAGAGCATGCGCGTCTAAAGCGACGTTATGTCATCTTGACAATCGGCTGTCCCTTGAGCCAATAGGCAAATCCGGCTGAGATTAGGAATGCCACGCCAAAGATTCCGAAGATCAACTGTCCACTGCCAACGAGCGCAATGACAGCTGCTCCCGCAAGGATTGCAATGCCGACGCCAAGGTCTCGCCACACAAAGAGCGACGCGATGGCAAGGTGGCGATTGCTGAAGGTGGTAAGGTCGCCGATCATGGCGTTGGTCGCCACCGGCACGGTGCTGTTCAGCAAGCCCATGGCAAGTGCGGCGATACCCATAGTCAGGGCCCCATTGACAAATGTGGGTATGAGCAGACCCAATCCCGCTACGCCAAATGAGAGTATGAGAACATGCTCACGACCAAGCCAATCAGCAACGAACCCGCCAAGGTAACTGCCAAAGATGCGCGTGATCCAGTATCCCGCAGTGATAAGGGCAAGCGCGCCGTGACCCTGGCCGCCGCCAATAATCTGGCTAAAGCTGCCAAGGATGAGACCAAAAGCAAGTGAAGAGAGAAACAGAAAGAGCGCAGCCAGACCGGTGCGCGGTACGGTAAGCACTTGGAAAATAGGGGCCAGGCGCGGTTTTACGCGTTTAGTATGCTGATAGGGCAGAAAGAGAAACGTTGCAACGCCAAGTGCCGTTATAGCGGCCGCAACCAGCGGGCCGAATTCAACGTTGGTAACACTCATAAGCGCCCCAAGAAAGAGCACGCCAATTGCTTGACCGCCGGTTGTCGCCGTGTATAGCAGGCCGCTGGCGCGTCCGTAGTGCGTGTCAGCGGTTGCATCCAGTAGTTGCGTCGTGCTTGAAATCCACATGGCCGCGGCACCCCAACCCCACATCCCTGCGGCAATGAGCAGGAGCTCAAAGCGATTGAACGCGAAAGCGGCCACGGCAAAGAGCGAGTATGTCGCCGCTCCCAGCACGGTGCTCCAGTATTCTCCCAGGTAGTAAAGGGTATAGGCCACCACTGCACGCCACAAGAGGAATGAGATGTATACCACTGCAAGTACGGTAGAAGCCTGGAAAGCGTTTGTAGCCCCTTTATCGGTGAGATAGGGAATCAGAAACTGCTGAAAGGCGCTGGCGCCCATGAAGACAAAGAAGAAGCCCGTGCTAAGAACGATGACGACACGCGGCATTCCCGCCGCCGGCCTTGCGAGGAATTTCAATGCCTTCACGTAGCGGCAACTTTCTTGCTAATAAGGCCAACTGGTTGGCTGTTCAAGATGAAATAATCCCGGGTTAGTTGCGCTAGGCGTATCCAAACCTAGACCCGCTTGGAGACGGTGGAGGTACGCAGCCGCACGTACTCCGGCAACGGCTCACCAATCAATGGGCGGACGTAGTCTAGGAATGCCGCATTCACGAAATTCCCCTCCCCATTTAGAAAGGCATCAGGGAGCGCTCGTTCTTTGCCCGCAACTTCATCAACGCTAACGAGACCGGTGTTCGCCGCGTAGTCCTCTCCGGGAACGCGCTCCAAAGTAACCATCTTGCCGGTCTCACCACCCACTGCCGCTGCCACTGCCGCCTTGCCAACGCGATAGGACTCCTCAAGATCTACCGACGAGGCGAGGGAGATACAAGCGCGCTGCATCGTGCCAGGTTTGTCTGTGCGGCTCTTCAGCCCTAACTCACGTGCCACCAGTTCCGAGAGTAGCGTGCTCACGCCGCCTAGTTGTCCTCTGCCAAAGGCATCTTGGTCAACAGCACGGTCCGAAGCAAAGAGCAGTGCACCATCCGGTCGGCGTAACCCCTCACACACGGCAACATGTACGTACCCGTAAAGGTCGTAGGCGTCTTGAACTTCCTGCAAGAAACGCTCTTGGGTCAGCGGGCGTTCGGGGACATAGATAAGGTGCGGGGGATCAATGTCGTTACGCTTCGCCAGCGCAGTGGCGGCAGTTACCCAGCCGGTATTTCTGCCAAATGTCTCCAGAACTTTCACCTGGTCGTGCGTGCGCAGCGCCCAGGAATCGGAGCCGCCGTCCATGGCGGCAAGCGCTACAAATCGTGCCACGCTACCGTAGCCCGGCGTATGGTCGGTGCCCCACAGATCATTGTCGATTGTTTTAGGCACTGCAATTGCATTCAAGGCGTAACCATCGCCTTGCGCCCATCCATTGACCGCTTGAACCGTAAGCGCCGACCCATTGCCGCCAATGTAAATGAAGTAACGAACGTTATGCGCCTTTAAGACATCCAGAGATCGGGACGCATCATCTTCCGCCAAGGCGTACCGACACGAGCCAAGTGCGGCTGAGGGCGTCTGTCGCAGCGCTTTCAGGAGATGCCTAGAGGCATTTGAAAGGTCAACAAACCGCTCTTGCAGCAAGCCTTCGATGCCGTTGCACATACCGTAGACACGGTCGACGGAAGCACTCTGCAGTGCCGCTTCGAGCACACCCGAAAGCGTGGCGCTTAGTGTGGCAGTTGATCCGCCAGATTGTCCGACGACTAGGGTACCGCTCATGATGCTTGGGACTTACTTGCTCGGTAGATAGATTGAGTGCAGTTGGAAGTATTCAGCCGCCGGACGCTTGGAGCCGTATCAGCAATGCGCCGACAGTCAATCCGATCAAGTGACTCAGAGCAATTTAGGCAATGGTAAAGGCCCGTTGCTACCACTGAATCCTACTGGCTGCACGTGAGACCGTCAATTGCAGTGCGACCAGAACCGTTCCACCTGACGTAGGATAGGCCGCTACTCGGTATAATTGCACAAGAGATAGCGTGTTGGAGGCGCAGTTTAGAGATTATAGGAAGTTAAGACTAGCAAATACGAAGGAGCATGCACATGCGATTGCAGGACAAGGTAGGACTCATAACCGGTGGTGGCAGCGGTATTGGTGAAGCGTCCGCCAGACGCTTCGCAGCGGAAGGTGCTGCCGTCGCGATTGTAGACCTAAATCTGGAAGGCGCTGAAAGAGTAGCTTCCGCTATCCGACAGGCGGGAGGACGCGCACACGCCATAGTGGCCGATGTCGCTCGAGAGGACGACGTGCGCGCGATGCTACAAGAGACCCACAATGAATTCGGCGCATTGCACATACTCATGAACAATGCGGCAATATTCGTCGACAATGATGTCGAAGACACCACCGAGGCAGAGTGGGACCGGATCATGGATATCAACGTCAAGAGCCTCTTCTGGGCGTGCAAGTATGCACTGCCTGCCTTGAAAGAGACAAAGGGTGTGATTCTCAACATCGCTTCGATGGTCGGCGTGCACGCGCAGCCGCACTCGATTGCTTACTGCACCTCGAAAGGCGCAGTGATTGCATTTACGAAGGCTCTGGCGCTTGATTGCGCCCAGTATGGCGTCCGCGCTAACACGCTCTGCCCGTCAAGCGTTGCCACCCCGCTCTTCGAAAGCTTCCTTAATATGCAGCCCGACCCGGACGAAGCGCGTGCCAGCGTTTCGGCGCGGGCTCCACTGGGTTACATCTCTTCACCAGAGCAAATGGCCGACGCCGCGCTCTTTCTCGTCTCGGATGAAGCGTCATTTTTTACGGGAACTGAACTCTACGCCGACGGCGGCGGCACGCTAGGTTACAAGACAGCCTAGCCCAGCGTAAACCACTGGAGATGCAGCTTTCTTGGGCGCTGCAACACGCTCCCAAAAGTATTACTCTTCGCCACCCGGTAAGATTTCTGCACCAATGCGGATTGTGCCTTCGTTCAATATCTCGGCACGCAGGCCGCCGCGATGCATAAGGTGGTTAACTATGTGGGAGTGTCCGCTGGTCTCTGCCAAGTTCGCGCAGGGCTCGCAGAGGAGGAGTCCACGCAGTCTTACGTCGCCAATTGTGAATTCCCGATCGATGAGATGATTGAGCGGTACGCCGGAGACCAGAAGATTGCGGCGGGATTGCTCCGGCTGCAGGCGATAGCCATACTCCCGCTCCAGAGCATCGAGGTTTTCAAGTTCGATCAATGTCAATTCCCGATGCGGCCCGGGTCGGTCTGAATACGTTGCGTTGCCCTTAAAGTAACGGTCGCCTTCAATGCCTTTGCCGGGCACCACGCGCACTTCCTGCTGCGAGGCCATAGGCTCACGGCGGGCGGGGGCGGTAAAGATACCGTGGACTTTACCTTGGAACATGCTGCTCTCCTTACTCAAAAACTGAGAAATAGTGTGCGAAGAATCGATCAGCGTCAACCGTGTCCGCCACCTGATGGCGACCGGTGGCGTCATCTTCTTGCCAGTGCATGAAGCCCGCAAGCTGCTGGTTCTCTAGCTCCACCTGCACGTTGCCGGTGGCAAACGTACAGATACGGTCGTCGAAGACTGTCGTTGCGGCGAGAGGATCATGAAAGGTGATGTTGTTCCGCCGCTCAAAAAAGACCTCGGCAAACGCGGCCACCGGCCGGAGCAACGGTACTTGAAAACGAGCGCGCACGTCTTTGGCAGACATAGTGACCTGCCGTGTAACGTCGAGACCGTGCGAGCGATGGTTGGCGACCGTACTTTGGTAGACAATTGCCGCTGCGTGGGGATCGCACGAGGCGTTCCACTCCACCGGCCCTCGTCCCGCTGCGCGCCCGAAGAACTGTCCGCACATGAGCACAAGACCCTTTAGCATACGGGGTATCTCAGGATCCGCGCGGAAGAGCAGCCCAATATTGGTCAAGGGGCCGACGGCGACCAAGGTAATTTCCCCCGGGTGCGCTCGCACCGTTTGGCGCAGGAACTCGATTGCCGCGCCCTGTGGAAAGTCTTTGTCATGCGGCCAATCGCCCAGCGCATCCGCCTGCTGGGCCTTCGGCTGCATCTGCTCGATCAACAAGGGAATCTCTGCCCCAGGATAGATTGGAACATCCTTGCCTGCTGCCCGGCACAGAGCGCTAGCCAGCATGGCGCGTTTGGTTGATTCACCGCTTACGGTGGTAATGCCAAGTAACTCGCACGCGGGCTGGGCAAGCAGGTAGGCCAGACACACCGCATCGTCTATATCGGTGCCTATATCGGTGTCAAATAGCACTTTTTCCGGCATTCACGGATCCTCTGGCGTACGTTCCGCCGCGTCATGATCACTTCTCCTGCTGCATCGCGGCATGTTCGATTATGCCACAGTCGAAGTTCGTGGATAGGACCACATTCATGCCGAAAAGTGCAGCTATTCATGGCTACAGGTGTCCTAAGTCCCGAGTTGCGCCGCACACTGTACATTCTGGCGTCCGAGGTCACATAACGGACTCAGGAGCAAAGATTCAAGAGAAGAACACGGTTGCCCGGGTAGAGTAGAATGGATGACCAGAGGTCGCATCAAGTTTCGAGACGTTTTTGGGGGAAGAAGCAGCAATATGGGGTCATACGACGTCGCCGTCATCGGCGCCGGCATTATCGGGCTCATGGTTGCGCGCGACTTGCGCGCTGCTGGGCTGACAGTGGCGCTCCTAGAGCGTAGCGAGGTAGGCAAAGAGGCGTCGTGGGCGTCCGCGGGCGTGCTCATGAGCAGGCCCTACGCCTACGAGAGCATTGACGACTTTGCGTTGCGTGTGGAGGGCAGCGAGATGCTGCTGGCCTTGGCGCCTGTGCTCGCCGATGAAACCGGCATCGACATTGAAGCCGTGCGCCACCCCGCCCTCCATCTTGCCCTCACTGCAGAAGATGAAGCCAACATGCGAGCGTTGCAGCCCCAATTGGAAGGGGCAAAACTTGGATGTGAGTACCTCAGCTCTGAGGAAGTACAGGCGCGCCAACCGGAAATCATGCTGCCGGTGACCCTCGGTATGGTTACCTCGTGCGCGAACATCGAGAACCGCCGCTTGCTGCGTGCCCTGGAAATCGGCGCGCGCAAGGCGGGAGTCGATATTCTCACCGGCTGCGACGTCCGGTCACTGCAGATCGAAGGCGGCAAGGTCACTGGCGTGCGCGCGGCAACCCAGGACTTCAATGCCGGAGCGGTCGTCAATGCGGCGGGCAGTTGGGGCGGTACGTTGCAGGGAGCGCCGGAGCACATTCCGGTGCAACCGGAACGCGGCCAGATGCTCTCACTAAACGCGGACTCGGTCGCGCTGAGGCACCTCATCAACCTGCCGCAGTACATTATCATTCCACGCAAGAGCGGGCGCATTGTGCTGGGAGCGACGACTGAGCGCGTAGGCTATGACCGGCGCAACACGGCGGGAGCGGTCCAGGGCATGCTCCATGCCGCCATCGAGGCCATCCCGGCGCTAGCGGCTGGGACAATCGAAGAGCTGTGGTCGGGGTTCCGCCCCTTCAGTCCCGATGGCTACCCGCTGGTGGGCCCGTCTGCTCTCCCCGGCTACTACTACGCCGTCGGCCACCACAAGCTGGGCATCCAACAAGCGCCCATCACTGCCGAGATCATGAAGGATCTTCTCACCACCGGCAAGACCTCTCGCCCCGTCGCCCACTGGGACCCCACGCGCTTTGGAACATCGGCGAACTGACCGCAAGCGACAATCTAAACTCTCGGCAGTTGATCTTCCAGTCGAACAATGCGGTTCGTCAACGGCCCGCCTCTTGGTTGCAGCGGCCCATTCCTACTCGGACAGACCGAATACGCGGGTGTCGGGTTTGAAGACGGCCCAGGCGAACCAGAAGTGGTTGCCGTTCACGATGGATTGAAGCTGCTGGCCGGTCAATGGTCCTGCTATCGCGCGGCCGAGGACGTTCCACTGCGATTGGGTCTCTGTATCCACGATCTGCCCCACGTCGTTTACGGCGAACTTCAGTGTCTTGCCGTCGAGGGTCGGCGCGAAAACACCGGCGGCGCCAATGTCTGTACCTGAGAAAGGAGAGATCGCGCCAGGTTGGTGGAAGACCACAATCGGCTCTCCGCCGACGGTATCTTCCACTACTTTTTCCGACGCGAGCACGTTGAAGGGATAGGCGGCATCTTCGCCATTTAACGACACCGTGACCACCCGTTCCATGGCGGGCAAGCGACCGTCTACCTCCTCAAAGAAGAGGAAGGGCGATCGGGAAATGTCGTCGTAGCCGCGATAGGGGTTTCTGCCATACGGTCGAGAATACCCGGTATCACGCGAGAGCACCGGACCTTCAGGATGAGTGCTGCGGAAGTCTGCGAATGAAACTATCGATGCCGGAACCGCGGTCAGTTTCTTGCCGGTAAGTTCACCGACGATGGCCGTTCCCGTAATCTGCTGCCACCAGCTCTCGGTCTGCCGGTCGTACATGATCAAATCGCTGTAGCGCAAGTTTCCGCTAACGCCGAAGTCATACGTGGTGTCATCTAGGCGTCGGTCGAAAACAATCGCGGTATTGCAGAGCGGGCAGAACGTCACAGTGACCGGCACGCCGCCGATAGTGTCGTTCACGATCTCGTGCCAAACCAGGATGTCAATCGGATAGGCCTTCGCCTCACCGTTGACCTCTACCACGACCACTGGTTTGCGGTCGCCAAGGTTAGCCGCCGCCTCATCGGGTGTGATGAAAGCGGGATCGTCGATTGGCGGGATGCCATCTTTGCCAGGACCGCCGGAGCTGATTTCGCTCAACGGCACGCTATGCTTGGAAAAGTCCGTCTTCCAACCATAGGTAGAGAAGGGGAGATCCGCAGGAAGCACCGGCGAAGGCGAGGGCTCAACAGCTTCAGCCATCGGGCTAGCGGTGGGCTCGACTTCCTCTACAGTCGTGTCCTCCGGCATCTGTCCGCAGGCCACTGCGGCTACGATAGCGACCGAAGCGGTGCCGGCTGCTAGGAGAATGTTACGGCGGGTCAAGAGGCTACGCGTGGTTCTGTTCACTGGCTGAATTCTCCCTTTCACGTGTCGTGTTGCGCGCCATGTACGATGTTCTCTAGCGCAGAACGGTCTGTCAGAGTAATCCGTTTACGCCCGATTTCCAGCAATTTCTCATGCTTCAGCTTGTCCAAAGTCGCCGTCACGGTCTCGCGATAGACGCCGAGCATGTCCGCTAAGTCCTGGTGCGTAAGTCCTTCGATTTCATTGGAGTCTGCTGCGAGTCTCAGGAGCAGAGCCGCCGTGCGGGCAGGCATGGTCATGAAGGCACTCTCGTGCAGGCGCTCTTCGGCCTCTTGAAGACGTTCGTTGAGTACCTGAATGAGGCGCAAGCCGATTCGGGGATAGGTGATGAGTATGCGTTCCACTTCCACACGGCCAAGCGTGCACAATGTCACGTCATCCACTGCTTGAGCCACCGAATCTCCCATCGCCTGCCCAAAGAGCGGCATTTCACCAAAGAACGTATCCGGCCCCAGCATGGCCAGCACGAGCTTGCGGCCTTCAAATGAAATTCGGTAAAGTTGGACGCGACCTTCCTTGATGAGAAATAGGATCTCCCGACTATCTTCGGGCGTGTGAATCACGCCCCCCTTGCTTATGTGCACGGTCGCACTGGAATGGTCTATGTCGCTAATCTCATGCGGTAGAAGATCGGCAAAGATGTCTATCTTGGAGATGCAGGATAGCGTATGGTTGTAAAGTCCCAAGCGACCGTTCTGCCGTATGCTTGTCCGCAGGTCCTTTGATCGAGAGGACACTCAGAAGTTTCTCATGCGGCCTCTTCTCTGCGCAGGCAGCAATGGAGAGCGCTGCTATGTAGCCGACTGATGTACTAGTGAGAGCATATCATGCTCACGAGCAGCGTTTTGTACGCGAGACTACATTACGAGAGAGATGAGGGTTGTCGTGCACATCCCACGTGCGCGGTCTTGCCGATTCAGGACACCGGTGGCGTTAACAAGACAGCGCAAGAGACGCAAGCCCTTAATCAGGCGGCAAGGCTAGCGGACTGCCAGTGCGCTGCGCAACACGCAACGTGACTAATGCAGGAGCTCGGGCACCAACCTAACGGGCCGAAGTGGGGCAGTTCAGCACCGAGCTTGCCCTTGCCTGACAGTTTCAAAGTTGCCTAGGCGAAGAACGGGTTGTGATCTCGCTCTTCCTGCACAGTCGTGGCCGGGCCATGCCCTGGCAAGAGCTTCGTGCCTGGAGGCAAAGTGAGAATCTGCTCGCGTATGGTCTGCAGCATCTTTGGAAAGGCTAGGCTGCACCTTCCCATTGAGCCGGCAAACAGGGTGTCTCCAGGGAAGGCGGCGTTCTCAATAACGTAGGTTACGCTCCCCGCGGTATGGCCGGGAGTTGGGACGACCTGCACGGAAAAACCATCAAACTCCAAAGTCTCGCTGCCTTGCAGCGCCTGCAGCCCTCTATCATACGCTCCCTTGGCGAGGCGTTCGTCGGCTGCGTGGACGTGAACGGCTGCGCCGGTCTGCTGCTGAATCGTGCCTGCCGCTTCCGTATGGTCGCCGTGCCCGTGCGTGAAGAGTATCGCGAGCAGGCGGAGCCCAGTCCGGCTGACGCGCTGCACAACCTCATTGCCCAGCCCGCCAGCATCGATTAGCAAGGCGGTCTGTGTCTTGTTGTTGACCAGCAGGTAGACGTTTGCGTTGTACTCTTCAACGAGGAAGTGCTCTATAGCTATGTCGTCACCGGCCGTGAAGCCGCTCGGTGCGGGTTCCCACTCTTCCCGTGCAATTGCCCCTAGTCGATCCTCCTGCAGCCCAAGTGCGGCGGCGAGACGGCCAACAACGGCCTGGTCGGGCGTAAGCGTGTAGTCCTCCATCTTCTCAACATCGCCCGCGCTGGCACCCACCTGCTCCGCCACCGCGTCAACGCTCAATCCCAGTCCTCGCCGTGCCTTGCCGATGATGTCACCAAACTCGTCTTCCAATGCGTACGGCATTCCCTCTACTCCTCGATATCATCCTATTCAAAAATTATTGGCATGAGGTTTTCTCAATTCTCTCGATGACTACCTGTGTTCCACTGGTAACTCGTTTGAACGCGCCCGTGTCACCCTCCACCCGTCCGAAGACATTTACGGGTGAGGCGGGCCTAATCTCGTTGCCGCGGCTCATTGGGGACGGTCCGAAGAAAATACAAAAGGCGTTTCCCGGCGGCCAGTAGCCGAGATCGCCCAGCTCTACTATTTCCTGGGCGTCATCTTCTTCCAACACCACTGGGATACGGAAGTAGATCTCATCACCCCAGACGTTGGCGCTAGCTTCAAGCGGTAACGCATCCCAAATCGCGTGGGCGGAGACTGAGTCATTCAAGGTTGCCGAAATCTCCACGTCGCCACAGCGGATGCGAATTCGTCTCGTCATTGTCTCCTCGCTCTGCCGTTCATTGCGCATTTACCTCTCTTCTGTATCATGAGAAGGTGGCGATTGGCAAGCAACGCGCACTCATTATCGGGTGGGATGAGAGCCTGACAGTTGACTCACGTAGTGCAGAGACCACATTGAGAGCTTAGTGTTACGTTTCTAGCTCTGACTATGAGCAGGGACAATACTACCTTGATCCTACCATTACGTACATCTCTTTCTAACTTCCTGTTGGTAAGAGGAACTGGACATGACTAAATTCGATGTCGAAAAACTGAAAAGTTACCTCGGGGAATACGGCCGAATCGTGCCCAGTATGCGGCTGTTCATTGCGGCTGCACCCGGTCACACTGCCGTGATGATCGTGCTTGACCTCCTCATGTCCACGCTCGAACCACTCAGCTTTTGGTTCCTGAAGTTCCTGGTTGACGCGGTGGACGCGCAACACGTGCGAATGGCGATTATAGTGGCACTGCTGCTTGTTGCCTATCGCATGAGTAGTTATCTCTCATCGTGGGCATACGAGGTCGTCACACCCGGTCAGATCGATCGATTGCAGTTCGCCTTGCAGACGAGACTTATGGAGAAAGCAGTATCCATTCAGGACCTCACGCTTTTCGAGTCCTCTAGGTTCTACGACCAATTGCAGACAGCAAGGCAGGCGACGGACACGTGGGCACAACGGCTCTTTATGACAACGAAACAGTTTTTGGCCTATATTTTCGTTGTTATGTTGCTGTTTGGCTCTCTCTCACAATTGCATCCATTAGCAGCGATCATCGTTTTTCTTGCTACGATTCCTTCCTATCTTGCGTATTTGAGACTCGGAGTAGAAAGTACCACCGTGTTTCGCTCGCAAGCTCCCTACCAACGCAAGCTGGACTATTACGCGCAAGTGCTCACCACCCAGGACGCTGCGAAGGAAATTCGTCTCTTTGGACTGGGCGGGTTCTTTATCGACTCATACCGGCACCTGTTTCGGCAATCGTACGAACTTGTGCAAAGTTTCCGCCGCCGACAGGCAAGAATTGTGACCCTTCTCACCATGATATCCCCCGCTACTGCGGGAGCAGTCCTCGTTTACACCGTGTATCGGGCAGCTCTCGGCGAGATTGGCACCGGTGACCTCGTGCTTTACATTGGGGTCATCTTCTTAGTTCAACAGACCTTCTATCGGCTACTACAGAATGCTGGGACGGCACATACCTGTCAACTCCATGTATCTCACCTGCTTGACTTTCTGGACCTAGAGCCCCCAATGGCAGCGCAAGAGGATGGTGGCAGGCGCGTACCAGAGCCGTTACGTCAAGGGATAGAGGTAGAGAATGTCTCGTTTGCGTATCCGGGAACAGAGCGGTCAGTGCTGAGAGACGTGAGTTTCCAGGTAGGGGCGGGAGAGAGTGTCGCCTTGGTGGGACACAATGGCGCCGGCAAAACAACGCTGGTCAAGCTGCTCTGTCGCCTTTACGACCCGACAAAGGGAGCTATTCTTCTGGATGGTGTCGACTTGCGCGAGCATGACCTTACCGATCTTCGAAAGAATATCACTGCGATATTTCAGGACTATGCCCGTTTCCACCTCACGGCGGCGCAGAATATCGGCATCGCTAACATAGCACGCATGGAGGACCGACCGGCTGTTGTGCGAGCTGCTGAGCAGGGAGGCGCCGATGAAGTAATCTCCCGACTGCCAAAAGGCTATGATTCTCAGCTTGGCAGGGAATTTGAGGAGGGTTCGGAGCTTTCAATTGGGGAGTGGCAGAAGCTCGCCCTGGCTCGCGCCTTCTTTCGAGACGCCCAAATCCTCATCCTGGACGAACCCACAGCCGCTTTGGATGTACAGGCCGAATTCGAAGTCTACGAGAGGTTTAGAGAACTTACACAAGGCCGCAGCACGATTCTCATCAGCCATCGCTTTTCCACCGTCCGCATGGCTGACCGGATAATTGTGCTAGAAAATGGTTCTATTGCTGAAGAGGGCAGCCATGCGCAACTAATGGCGCAGGGCGGCATCTACGCCGACCTCTACAGCAAACAAGCATCCTGGTATCGGGAGTAACCTTGATTTTAATCAGGTGGTGCAGACAGAATCTCGGAGTCCGCACCGCACGAAACGTAGTGCGGGCTTGGTTTAGAGATACCAGGCTACAGCCGAATCTTCATTAGACATCAGCTTTTCTGGAGTTGACTACCAGGGGCTATTCCTTCCGGGCTAGCTGCACACGGACAACATACAGACCAAGTGACGGCACCGTCAGCCGCACCCCTCCGTCGTCGCTCACTCTCGCCGTACCTGATGTCGGCCTGATTACATCCGGCTCTTCCCATGTGTTGTGTGCCTTGGGGTCGTCGCCGGTGAGCACGGTAGTCTTGAGGTCGGCGGTTGCGTGGCGGTCTCCGATTGAAACCTGCACATCGACATCATCAGTCAGGCTTCTGTTAACAATGAAAACGCTGACGGAATCCCTTTCAGCGTTGTAGCTCGCCGATACGTCCAGCATCGGCACTTCTCCTCTGGCTCCAGCCTCGTACGTGGGACCTTCCACAATTGGCGTAAGCGATACCCCACGCGTGTGCTGAGAAAAGAGTTGCAGCGGATAGTAGATGCTCTGGATGAGCATGCCGTCTGGCCTAGTAAGGATGGGCGCTATGACATTGACGATTTGGGCAAGGCAGGCGATCTTCACAGTGTCGGCGTGGCGCAGGAAGCCATTCAAGAACTGAGCGCAGACCAGGGAATCCTCTAGGTTATAGACCTCCTCGATCAGGTGCGGCGCGTGGGTCCAGGCACCGTCTATTTCCCTGTCCTTGTACCAGACGTTCCACTCATCGAAAGCGACATAGACGCGTTTATCGCTCTTCTTGACGCCGCGGACGTAGGCGAGGAGTCCGGCATAGTCGCTTAAGACACGGTCTATTTCCACGCCCTCGGCCAGGAACCACGCGCTGTCGTTCTCGGTGTTGCGGCTATAACGGTGGGCAGAAATGTACTCCACGTCATCCCAGCAGGTCTCCAGCACGACACGATCCCACTCCATGTAGGTGTCCATTCTGCGACTGGATGAGCCGCATGCCACAAGCTCGATAGTTGGGTCGATCCCGCGCATGAGGCGAGCCGCCTGCTGTGCCTTCACCGCGTACTCAGCCGCCGAGCAGTGACCAGCCTGCCAAGGCCCGTCCATCTCGTTGCCCAGGCACCAGAGCTTCACGCCGTGAGGATCGGTGCCGCCGTTCAGCCGCCTTGCCTCGGACCAGTGAGTGCCACCAGGAAGATTGCAGTATTCGACGAGCTCCGCTGCATCGCGAGGTCCCAGGGTGCCGAGGTTGACTGCCATCATAGGCTCCGTGTCCATCCAACGGCACCAGCGAATGAATTCATCAACACCAAAAGTGTTCGGCTCGATGCTCCGCCATGCAAACTCCGGCCGCACAGGGCGATCCTCTACCGGTCCGATACCGTCCCGCCAGTCGTAGTTGCTCACAAAGTTGCCGCCGGGATATCGAACATACGGCATGCCGAGCTTGCGCAGCGCGGCGGCCACATCCGTGCGGAAGCCGTTGGCGTCGCTCAGCGGACTATCCGGATCGAAAACCCCCTCATAAACCGCCCTGCCTAAGTGTTCAAGGAATCCACTAAAGATGCGCGGATCTATCTCACCGACGGTGTAGTCCAGATCCAAACGAATTGATGCCTTCACCGGCTCACTCCTCTAATTCAATGCTGACGCCAACGGTGTCCACCATAGCGAGCAGCCGCCCGGCAGGCGGCAGCGAGTCTTACGACACTGGCAATATCAAGTGTGTACAGACCGGCACTCGCCGAAACGACAATGAGGTTGGTTTGCGCGATCAGAGTTGCGGCTACTTGCACATCTGAATTGCGAACATGCTATAGCCGTGCCGCTCATAGAAGCGAAATGTGGACAACCAGTCCACATTGTTCGAGCCAACCAGCGAGCGCACAACACCGGCTGCTTCCGCCTTGTCCAAGAGAGCTTGCATGAGTTGCGTGCCTATGCCCCGTCCGCGGTGGTCGGCATGGACAAAGACCTCATCGACATTCAGATGTTTTTCACCCTCCAGCTCGAAAATTGCGCCCTTCCCAAGTTTCACGACACCCGCGGCGTAGGCTATGATGTCGTTCTGAAACTTGCCAACAAAGAAATAGCCCCCGTCGAGCCAGGGTTGAAGGTGTTCAGCCGAACACCCAACATAGCCGGTCGTGCAGTCTTCTTCAGCCCAAAGTCGCGACAACTCCAGGACTGAATGCACATCGCTGTGAGCCGCCGGTCTGATGCTATAACCTTCGGCGTCTTTCACTGCCGTCTGACCTTGAGACCAAAGCTCTTCCACAGTTACGGACGGATTCCAGAGTGCTTACTCGAGAGTTGGATATCAAACCGCCCCAAAGGCACCATCGCTCCAGTGCGATCTCCCAGCCTTTGTCTCTCCCAATTAGTCCACCGCAATTGGACATTTGAACACCAGCACTGAACGGCAGCTTTGCTTGACGAGACGATGGCAGACGCGGATCGCTACCAATGACTTCAAAGAGAACAGTGCAACCGGGCGTGAGCGAGGGCAGAGATCAGGCCCGCGCCGGAGCCGGCATCCAACCGAGTTCTTCCCGCCAGTTGACGCCGACTTTGCCAAATCTGCTCAAACGGAGACCACTTATGTCAACGCTTGACTCACCGTGGAGCACCAATTCGCTCACGACCTTGCCCGTGGCGGCTGCGATGGCGAAGCCATGAGCCGATGCGGAGACAAACACAAAGTTGCTCGGCCTGTCCAGGATGTCAATGATAGGCATGGAGTCCGGGGCCTGTTCTATCACCCCGGCCCAGCTCCGGATTACAGGCACGTCCGCCACCCCTGGAAACAAGTCTGCAAGCCGCCTGGCAATGTTCCGTATGAGGGGAGTGTTGGGCTTGCTGGGATAGGTGGTCAGATCCACATCGATCCATTCGTGGGGTCCTCCACCAAAGAGCAGATTACCCTTTTTGGCCTGGCGCCCGTAGAGTCCGTTTCCCGCTAGGCAGTATTGAAAGAGTGGCTCTAAGGGAGCGGTGGCAATAATCTCTGCCCTTGCCGGCGCTAGGGGAACGCGAACGCCCACCATCTCTAGAATCAACGCCGTCTGTGGCCCAGCAGCGCAAACCACCGTGTCGGCCTCAATGATGCCGGCGGTCGTCTCGACCGCCGAGACCCTCCCGTCAGCGAGCTTGAAGCCCGTGGCGGCGGTATTCTGGTAGAGGTTGCCGCCCCTGTCTTGAAGAGCCCATGCAAATGCCTGGACCGTCCGCTGAGGGTTGGCGTGACCGCCCTTTGGTAAAAAGATCCCGCCGAGCGTCCTATCGGTGATACAGGGTACCATGTCCTGTACTTCGAAACGGTCCACCAGGTCCACATGTACGCCGAAGCGCTTCCCTACCTCTCGCTCGGTCAGATAGCGGCCCATCTCTTCTTCTGAAACTGCAACTTGGAGCCTACCTTGCTGCACGAACTCAGTGGGATAGCCCAACTCATCGTCTAGCGTCGGCCACAATTTCACAGATTCCACCGCCAACGGAACCAAATCCGGCTCGTCAGTTCGCTCGCTGATTATCCCGCCGTTGCGCCCGGAAGCCTCGGCTCCGACGATCCCCTTCTCGATTACGACGACATCCTTGCCCGCCTTGGCCAGATAATAGGCTGTGCTGAGGCCCGAAATGCCACCACCAATGATGACTACGTCTGCTCTGTTACTAAGCATACTGCCACTCCGTTGATCCACTGATCACTGCCTACCCCAACACTCTACTCACGGGAACGAACCACTTGACCCAATTCTCGCGCATCTGCTCCGTCTCATCGTGCGGCCACATGACACTCAGCGGCAAAGGTCGAACGGGCGGCCGGAAAGACATATACGGTACTTTTGCTATATCGGTACCAGATTCTTCGGCAAGCAGTAAAGACACTTGCTCACTGCAGAGTCGGCCTTGGCAGTGGCCCATTCCGGCCCGTGTCAGGCGCTTGACCTGGTCTGGATTGACCGGGTCATCCTTCGCCTGGGTCTGGAGGCTTCGACTACTCATCTGCTCCGACCGCCAATTCAAGTATCGCGGAGGCTGCAAGCCAATGAGGTCACCCCGCGTAACCTCCTCGCACGGACAGGCGAAAACATCCAGCCCACCGGCATTGACCAACGACTGCAGCCACTTCTTCCAGACCGTGTGTACTTCAGCCGGTGTTGCGGTGACGGCCTCGGCCTGAATCTCAGACCTCCGGTCCAGGGCCTGCGCTCTGTCGATAGCGCCAAGCGACTCGGCAGCGGCAATGCCGGCGAGGCGACCTTGATTGTGTGCAATCCCTGGGTCCAGGACCATGCCGTCGTGGAAGCCGGCAACATCACCTGCGACGAACACGGTGTCAACGCTGGTCCGCATCCAGTCATCGCAGTCCGGCACGTACCCGCCAAGCTCGGACTTGAAGGTAAGGTCGCAGCCCAGAAGACTAAGTAGCTCAATGTTGGGCACCAGGCCGATTGCAAGGCACACGGTATCGGCGGCGATGGCCCTTTCAGAGCCGGCAATCAGCTCGTTGTTGTCGTCGATCTCGACCAGCACGACAGACTCTATGCCAGCGTCGTTGCCGACGGCTTCCTTAACAGTGTGGGAGGTGTATAGCTCTACGCCCTCTTCCAGCAATCCCGCCAAGAGGGTTTCGTCGCCGCGTGGGGAGGAGGACACGTCCGCAATGGCGGCAACCTCTACTCCACTATCCAGCGCCATCCTGGCAGTGTTGAGACCCAGATTGCCGGAGCCCAATACCACCATGCGCTGCGAGGTCAACGCCTGATAGCGACTTATCAGTGAATGAGCTCCGTTGGCCCCCATTGCTCCCGTCAAATCAGACCCGGCAAAGGACATGCCCAGGTCCCGGGAGCCGGCTGCCACGATGAGTCGATCGTACTTTATCATCCACGACCGCTTGTCGTCGGCCAGGCCGAGTTGCGGGCCGTCCAGTTTCCTACTCGTTTCGGTGTTGCGAAAAGCGCCCCAGACGCACGTCCCAAGTTGAACATCGACGCCGATCCTCTCAGCCTCCGCCAAAGCGTCGTTAGCCGCGGCCACCCTCTGCAGCATCAGGGCCCTATCGTCCAGCGAGTCCATGGTTCGTTTGCCGAAGTACAGAGGTACGTCTAACCCCATCATAGACATGCCAATGGGATTCTCGTCGATGAGCGTGACCTGGACCCCGGCCTGGGCCGCTTCGATGGCGGCAGCCGTCCCCGCTGCTCCCGCTCCCACAATCACCAGTGATTTGGATTCCATATACGACCCCTCCTGTCGATCTGGATGTCTGTTCTACGTCGAATGTGCCTTAATTTACGTCAGTTCTGCGCGGAGATTCCTAGGTGCCTACTCGCGGCGATGAGACCCGGTCCGGCAGCGCACCGCTCAGAGCGCGGATGTACTCGGGGCCAAATCCACAGCATGTGCCTACGACTTGGACTCCCATACCGACCCACTTGGCGGCCTTCTTAGTCAGTTCCGCCACAGACTCCACGTTGACAATGCTCTTGTCCTGCCAAGTCTCCAGGTAATCGGTCCTGCCCGCATCCGGATAGGCGACAATGGGGCCGGTCCATTGGTCGAGGACTACCTGAAGCGCCGCCGTGGTTTCGTCTACCTTACTGTGAAACACGCCTAGTACATCGGGACCCAGCGCGGCTATCTCGCTGACGCCATCGGCCAGAGTCATATCATCATTAACCGTCCGCCAGCTTGAAGTCCACATCGGCACTCCCATACCGCGAATATAGTCACGGTCGTCTCCGGAACTCATCCTAACCGTCTGTCTGTCGGGCGCCATTGACACCGTAAATGCCACCCACACCGGCAGTCCTGCAGCCTTGGCCGCCTCAGTTGCGATCGCCCTGGACTCGTTATCGGCCCACAAGTTCTCGATCAGGAAAAAGTCCACCCCAGCCTCGGCCAGGATACTCGCCTGCTCGTCGACATAGGCCCTTAACTCCTCCCTCGAGAGGCTGGCGCCATAGCCATAGCCGGTGCCGCCAAGGAGTGCTCCGGTTCTGCCGTCGCGTATGGGGATTCGGCAAGAGATAGAGCCGGCAATATACACCTGCTTGTCACCAGCGGCCCGGTCTATCGCCTCCAGCGCTGCGCCCACCGCCCGCGTGTTTATCTCCCGTATCAACTCGCCGTGCCCGGATGCCTCCAGCGCAGGGCGCAGGTTGTTGAAAGTATTCGTGGTAATGATGTCGGCCCCCGCACGAATGTAGCGCTCGTGCATCTGTCGCACCGTTGCGGTGTGCGTGTAGTTGCCGGGGCCGCACCACGAGGCCGGGTCCATAGGCACGCCCATAGCCTGCAGCTCAGTCCCA
This sequence comes from Chloroflexota bacterium, assembly GCA_965219505.1. Lineage (GTDB taxonomy): Bacteria > Chloroflexota > UBA11872 > VXOZ01 > VXOZ01 > VXOZ01. Next base: position 1,690,464 of record OZ244775.1, read on the forward strand.
ATGGCTCCATCCAACACGACCACGTCACCCCGGTCCAAGCGGCTCTTCAACTCGCCATAGTTGGCCATGACTTGAAACCTCGCTATCGCTATGCAAACTGGCCGAAAACACCTACTTCAAGTCGCCATTGACAAAGAACTTAGGGCTACTCGAAAGTAGCGAAATTATAGTCTCTCTTGGGCAATCTGTCAAGCAAGTCAAGCCCACAAATTTAAGTGGCCGAAAACGCCCACACGGAAGACGGAAAGAACGGTAGGATTCGCGAAGATTACTGCTTACGCGCGAGGACCAGAGGGTGGTCCTCGCTGAACTCCTGGGTTGCATCTTCGTAGCCGGAACCCGTTGACTTTGTCTCAAGCAGCTCGAACCCCGCTCCGGTCAGAATCTCTCTGTTCTCCCCATGGCTGTAGTTGCTCCAATACATCGTCTCTCCAAAGAAATCCTCCTCCGTATAGCCCTCCTCACTGTAATGACTTAGGGTGCAAAGCAGGTATCCGCCTGGCTTGAGCCACTGATGGATCCTCCGAAACAGGTCCGGGTGCTCCTGTCTGGGAAGGTGAAATACGGAGTAGAACGCTACCACCGCGTCGAAGCTGGAGGGAGGGAACGTGGCCGACATGATGTCAGCGCATATGAAGTCGCCGAACGGCACATTCTGCCGTGCCCGATGGATCATCTCCGGCGAGATGTCAACTCCAGTGACACGGTAGCGTGCGGCCAGAGACGTGGCAATAGGGACCCCTGCGCCGCAGCCGATGTCGAGCACCGCGTCGCCATCGGCCAGTCGATCCAACAGTGCCCGCATCTCAAACCCTGGCTCAGTCTTGCGAGATGCATCATACGCTGCTGCGCAAGCGTCATATGCTTGCCTTACCAATGCTTTGTAGTCAACGTTCGGATCAATCGCAGGAATCATGAAACTATGTGCTCTTCTTTGCCAATAGCAAGTACCATCCAGGCACGTGTATCGGACGGTCCCGCTAGATATGGGTGAGTGAGTGAAAGCATATAGAGCCAACCAGCATCTGTTGGCCGCATAGGCTCACCTTCGGCATGAAGGTTGGGTGAATTGAGAAAAAGGGGGGGTGGCTGAGGGGACTCGAACCCCCAACCGCTGGAGCCACAGTCCAGAGCTCTAACCTGTTGAGCTACAGCCACCATGTTCGAGTGTTTTCCTTGCTCAGTCTAGCAAGCATTTCGGTCGCTCGTCAATTAAGAAAGGCGATCGGAATTAGTAGAGCTAGACTTGATAGCTTCGCAGGGCTGCATTTCTTGTCATTCCGAGCGCAGCGTCGAACAGGGTTCGCTGACTTCGTCAAAGACGCGGAATCTAGAAATCCCCGCACGCTAGATTCTTCGCCGCTGCGATCCTCAGAATGACCGATTGAGGAATCGCTTCGGGCGTGAGTACGTGCGATGTTTCGCATATCCGCACAGTGTAAGTCCAATCTTACTAATTCCGAACGCGATGCACGAGTTTGCTGGGTCACGCGGCAATGACAACGGCACTCCTGTAGCAGCATCGACAGGCGAGCCGTATGCGTGATCTCACCCAATATTTCGAGTCTCGGCTGAGCGATGAGTACTCAAACACTACCCGCTGTACTGCGCCCATTCCACAAGGCGACTACGGCCTCGGTTTCAGTGCGCGGGGTTTGCTTGGCACAGTTAGTTCAGTTGTAACCGCGAGCGGAAGATCCAGGACAAATTGAGTAGCGCATTCGCCCCTGCAGCAATCCGGAGGATAGTGCCGATGGCCGGCCCACGCTGCAAGCCTACGCCTAATCCGATGTAGAAGATCACAATTGCGCGCATGAAGAGCAGCGCATGCGCAGTCGTCTTGAGGATCCGTCGCATAGCCAACTGCCCCGATTGGTACGGTTGAGTAATCGTACGAGAAATTAGGGTACAGTGCCATGTTCCGCGCAGGGTTGCCTCACATGGCAAGCCACAGGAAGGGCGCGGCGTAAATCCTCCAAGCGGCGATCAAAGGGAGGGGAATTGCAGACTGGGCATGTAGTCTGAATCCATTCCCACGGCGGCGCAGATAAGTGTTTCACTTTGGAGCAGGGGAAACATCAGCAAAGATGATACCCACCCTGTGCTCAGAGCACAGGGTGGGTATCTACGCCAGCCTCCACGAAAAGCAGGCCTCCCGCTCTCGGGAGCACTTGGCCTTTAGTCTCTCTGGAGTGCCCTGCCCGACAGGTTGCCAGTTGATCCACTTTCAAAGGTGCGCGGCATGTGACAACCACTTGCTTGCAGCAACCAGCGAGAGCCATTCTGGGCTGGGTCAACGGCTGCGTACCGCTAACGTGCAGCGTCCCACTGGAATGGTTCAGGGCACACGCCGAGATCGCCAACCTGGAAGAGGAGTTCAACCTGAACTCTTTAGCAGATACAACCATCCTCAATGGCAATCTCTGCCAACGCCTGCATCTCCTCCTGCACCTCTCGTACCGTCTTCGACCCCTCTTCGAAAGCTCCCCAGTTCTCTCGCCAGGCGCCATCAACCTCTGATTGTTTGATGATCTGCTTGGTTGGCACGCTGAGAGCCGTCATAGCCGCATACACCGCAGCATCCTCGTAATCGTACTGTACAATCGGCACTTGGCCGCGGATGGCTGTATAGCGTCTGCCGCCCAGGTCGGCAATAAAGGAGTCGCTATTCGATCCAATCAGGAACTTGTAGAACTCCCACGTAGCGTCCGGTTCGAGCGACGAGGTGCTAATGTAGTTCGCATTTATCGAATGTACGGTAGCCCGCTGGCCGCCGGGCCCTTTGGGAAGCAGCGTCATCTCTATGTCGAACGGGTCCGTCTTAGCAGCGGCTGCCCCTTTAATGGCGCGTACCATCGATCCGCTGCTTACGCGAGTCGCGGCGGTCTCTCTCACGAAATTGGCCCCCGCGTCGCCCTCTCGCGCCTTCCGGCTGCGATTTGCCGCCTCATACACGGTAACCATTTCAACGGCAAACTGGGTCGCGTCGCCGAACTCTTGGGTATTGATGATCGGGGCAGAGATGTCGTTAGTGTACCAGTCTGCTCCCCAAGCGAAAAGGTTGTGGATATACCATCCGGTAGAGTGGAAGTGTTGCTGCATACCCCAGCGTGTAACCTTCCCGCCTTCCTTTTTCGTCAATGAGGTTGCTATTTCGCGCTGGGCTTCCCAAGTCCACTCCCCTCGCGCCTCCAGCTCCTTAGGGCTGGTAAGACCTGCATCAGCGAGCATGTTCGCGTGGTACCAGAACTCCTTGGCCTGATTGAACCAGGCGATACCATGGATTTGCCCTCCGATCTTCTCCACGGCATTAGGATCGAGGTCCCCTTTAGAGACGTTGCCGCCTGTCGCTAGAAATGGCTCCAGCGACTGGATCATCTCTGCCTGCGCAAACTGGCTAATGTACGTGAAGTGGCCATAGTACATATCGACGGGATCGCCGGCAGCAAATAATGCCGTCGCTTTCGTCGCCAGGTTGGCGAGACCGCCTGTCGATTCAAGTATCTCCAGCTTGATCCCTGAATTTGCCTCTTCAAAGGCCGCAAATAGGCCTCCCCAACTTGCTTGCCATACCTCCTGGCTGTTCTGGTTGTGAAGATACTTAACGACGACCGGCTCTGCAGCTTTTGGCTCCTCCTGTGGTTCGGGTGCCTGATCTTCCGCAGTTGACTCTGCCGGCGCCATTGCCTGCCCGCAGGCTGCCAGAAGTAAACCGGCACCTGCAAGGAGGCCGCCAGTGAGAAATGCACGTCGCGAAACATATGCTTGCATTTGAATGCTTCTTACCTGTGGTCAGCACCGCATCTCTGATCCACGGTGGTGTTTAACTAGACACACATCTGAACGAAATCGCCTTACTTTGCGATGCTATCCCTTCCCTTCTACGCACTTAGGCGGCACCCAAGTAGGAGGCTATCTCGCTATTTGTCGCAATCCAGCATCCTCTCGGTTTCCCCTGTGCATAACGGATCACGGTATCCAGCACGTCGCAGTGCGGGTCGCGCGCGGCCAGCGCCGGCGGATGGAATGCAAAGCTCAATATGTACCGGCGCTCGTGGGCGTGGTCAATCGCCGCCTTGAGCAGGCTGATGTACTCCCAACGATCCAGGTCGAGCACTCTAAATGCCCCGATATCGGTCAACCCCATCGGCGCGATTTCCCACAGGCCGTTTGGATACTGATACGGCTGCAGTTTGTCGATATTCTTACGCATGGCGTTCTCGAGTTGATCGAGGGGAGGACGCTTAACCCCGCGCGGCGCCGGACTGAGGTAGTGCGACGTGACGTGCGTGAACCCTTCCTCTTTGAGCAGCGCTTGGACCTCGGGTACGTCGTGCAGTCCGGTGCTGAACGCGCCCGGCGTGCCGAATCCGGTCACGGTGACACCAAGCCGTTCGCGAATTGCGGCGCTCGTTGCACGTACCTCATCGTGGATACACTGCAGGGGCGCACGCCCATGCGCCCGCCACGGCGCGCTGGCGTACACCGCTTGCAAGTTCTCGATCGTCTTTGCCTTGACATTGAGGTGTGTGTACGTGTGGTTGCCCACCTCGTGTCCGGCGGCTACCAGTTGCTTGAGGTAGTCAATGTCTGGATCCTCGAGGGAGCTTCCCACCAAGAGGAAGTAGAGAGGCGCCCCGTATGTGCTCGCTACCTCATGCATCTTGAGCACATAGTCTTTGCTGTCGTCATCCAATGCGCCCTTCAGGTGGTTCCACTGGGACGTCCAGTAGGGAAAATTCGTGCACATCTCAACTGCGGGACGCAGACTGAGACAGAACTCCGCGCCGTTAGGAAACATTGCTCCCTATCCCATTCTTGCCGCGGCAACGGTGCGGCACGCTGCCATGAACTGGTCGAAGCCGATGGTGTCGCCTACCTGTTTCTGGAATTGAATTAGCGCTGCCCTCGTAAGCAGACGGTCATGGAAGGTCTCTGGAATCTCAGTACCCAGCGTCGCTTCGCGGATGAGGAAGATCTTATATCCGTACGCCAGCATGGGCTTGGTTGCCCCTTCCGAGCCAAGTATGCACATGTTAGTAGCAAAGCCGGTATAGATGAGGTTCTTGATGCCCCGGCTGCGGCAGATCCGGTCGAACTGAGCGCTGGTGAGGATCACCTGATCGCCCGGCTCTGCTTCACACGAGGAGAGGATGCGCATTTGTTGCCAGCCTTCCCACTCCATGTACCCTTTGCCGTGCGTCCGCTCCGCCCGTTCTTTGAGCCAACCGGGATTGACCGCCGGCGGTCCCGGCTCCCGCCGCGGCGGATTGAGCTCGTCCTCCGCCAGCATGTGATGGACAGTGTCATACTTCAGGGCGATGTTGCGCGGCTCGACGTGGAAGATTGCTAGTCCCGCAGCGCGCGCTGCGTGAATTGCCGGACGGATATACTGTTCGGCAATGCGCACCGACTCTGCCTGGGTCTCCGGCTTGCCCATATCCACCGAGAAGTTCTCCGGGACGGGAGGGCCGTTCACGTCACCGACGTTCCAAAGATGTAGAGCCACGAATCCGGTCTCATCCGGATCAAGCGCAAACTCTTCTTCTTCCCAGTCGGCGGTGGCAAGGGTCCGCGTACGCCAGTGCCTGCCGTGCAGTCGCAGCGCTAAGTTCGTTTTCGTGGCCATTCTGCTTCCCCTCGATGGAATCCTGCGTTGTCGCCCATTCGGCCGGACAACATCCCGCAGCCATACTGCGCTCACTTGGATTTCGGATGGGATCGATTGAGAGGGCCAAGCGAGCGGGTGCTACTTCCGCTCGCTCGGAAATCCCTAGCAAATGCAACCGCCTTCCTCGAGAGCGGTTTCCGCGATATGTTGCACGGCGTCCAGATGCTCCTTGACGGTAAGCTGCCCGCCTTCCAGGGCTTCCCATCCTTTGGTCCATGCCTGATTTACCGCGGACTGCTGCACAATCTGACGGTTGGCGACGCTAATTTCGGTAGAGGCTGCATAGACGGCTGGGTCTTCATAGGGCTGCAGCACGGTGGGCTGGAAGCTCTTGTTGGCCGTGTAGCGGCCGCCGCCGTTGCCCGCCATCCACTTCTGGATATCTTCGCTGAGGAAATACTTATACACGGCCCACGCCGCCTCAGGGTGCTCAACGTCTTTGCCAAAATAGTTGGAGTTGATCGCCTGAATCACTTTCCGTCCTGCCGGGCCATTGGGCAACATGGTCATCTCTACTTTAAATGGATCGGGTTGCTGCATGACGTTCGCTTCGATGACTCTCACGTAGAACGGCCCGGTCACGATGGTAGCGACTTCCTGTTTCGTGAAGTTCGCGCCAACGTTCGGCTCTCTGCCTTTCGTCCGTCCTGCCGACACCCGGTGCTTGATCACCATGTCGAGCGCCTGCTGGGTGGCCGCTACGGCTTCGGGGCTATTGATGGTGGGCGCGGTGAAGTCTTCGTTCCACCAGTCGGCGCCCCAGGCCAGCAAGTGGTGGCCGAACCACCCGGTGGACCAGTAAGGATAGTTGAATCCCCAGCGGGTGACGCGGTCGCCTTCGGTTTGGGTCAGGCGGGCCGCCATCTCAACCACAGCATCCCACGTCCAGTTGCCCTGCGCCTCCAACTCGCGCGGCGACGTCAGTCCTGCCTCAGCGATGAGGTCGGCGTTGTACCAAAACTCCTTCCCATTAGTAAAGTAAGCAATGCCGAATACTTGCCCACTGACTCTGTCCAGCGCGAAATCGTAGAAGTCGTCAGCGGAGATTTCCGAGTCAACAGTGAGATAGGGATCGATCGGTCCAATTACTTCTGCAGTGAGCAACTGGCTTAGAAACGAGAAGTGCCCCCAGTAAACATCCCATGAGAGACCGGCGGCTTGGGCAGCCACCACCTTCTCAGCATATGAGGCAAGACCGCCTCCCGGATGGTAGTCAATCTGGATATCTATATCGGGCAGCGCCGCACGCATGGCGGCGAATGCCCCTTCAAAGTTAGACTTGCGCGGCTCTCTACCCGTGTCGTACCAGATGTACGTCACTACCGGCTTTTCACTCTCCACACTGGGCTCTGCTGCTTGCGGCGCCTCTGCGGGCGCTTCCGACTCAACGGGAGCAACAGCCACTTGGCCGCAGGCCGCAAGACACACTCCAGCAATCGTGACTGAGCTGCCGGTCAAGAACGAGCGACGGGTCAGATTCTGAAACATACCACAACCTCCCCGTGGGGCAAACTGCTAGCGTTCAATTCGGAGCACAAGCAAGCCTAGCTTGTGCTTAGCAAGAGACTTGCTGCATCTGCGCACAGACGACCGTTACCTTGCAGGTTCACCTCCTTTCTTCTCACGCTGCATCTTCGCGCCGGTCGCCATCACGCTGTGGTTTCGCCACGTAGTCTCTTGCGGTTTGACGGTCGCATCGACATACCACAATTACGTCTTCCCTGCCGGCATTGGCCAAAGCAAGTTTTCCTAGAACCAGTCGTCCGGCTCCCGCGGGAGAAAAAGCCTTGGGCGTTCCCCGGCGTACAGACATAAAGCCGAAATCCTCCATATTGACGAATACCGGACGCAATGTACCTCTTCCTCTTGACAAAGACATTATATATTTTTACCGCACGTTGTCAAGTGAGAGGGGCGCTCGTTAGCTACGATTACACTAATCGTCTGCAGGCACCTCAAGGCGCCCCGGTTCAGCACGGGGCGATGCTCGCCGGTATCCCTTGGATAGGGACGTGCTCTCCTTGACGTGCGGCGCTCGCGGCCAGCGTGCGTCTTGGTAATCCACAGTCGTGATTCCTCACCACCGTCGGCCTGCCACGCGCATCCCGCCGGCACTTGCCAGAGCGACGTGATTTGCCGGTCCGGTATCTCACCGACCAGCAGCCGGATAGTGTAGGCAACAGGCTGCACCCCAGGAAGTCGTGAGTCTCTTGCGCCTGGCAGAGGCAGCGTTTGCTTGGTTCGGCTACTGCACTCTCGTGTGCCGATAACGCTCCACGGTCGGCTTCTGAGCCTCCTGCTATCGGCCAAGGCTGTGCACAATACCCGGCCGACACAACGGCTCTCGAAAGCTGGTAAATCACTCGAGGATAAAATGCCAAACGCAGTTGACGGTTACGCAGCAAAGGTGCTACTATGATCTTTGCCTGTTTTCATGCAGGCGGCTCCTTAACAGGTGAAGAGTGATGAAGGTAAAGGTGTTTATCGTAGGAGAGTTAGGCTCTGACGTTTCGGGATGAGGCGGTACATTATGTTTTGTTATCGCTTTGTAATGGAGAGTTTGATCCTGGCTCAGGATGAACGCTGGCGGCGTGCTTGATCAATGCGAGTCGTGCGCGTCCCTTCGGGTGCTTGCACCTGGGGGTGACGAGCGGCGTGCGGGTGCGTAACACGTAGATAACCTGCCCTCGTGTGGGGAATAACCTGGGGAAACTTGGGCTAATACCGCATATCGCTTTCAGTTGCAGGATTGGAAGTGAAAGTCTTCGGGCGCACAAGGAGGGGTCTGCGGTCTATCAGCTGGTTGGTGAGGTAACGGCTCACCAAGGCTCTGACGGATAGCCGGTCTGAGAGGATGGTCGGCCACACTGGGACTTAAACATGGTCCAGAGCCCTACGGGGTTTAGCATGAAGGAATCTTGCGCAATGGGCGAAAGCCTGACGCAGCGACGCCGCGTGGAGGATGACGCCGTTCGCGGTGTAAACTCCTTTTCTCGGGGAAGAATACAGACGGTACCCAAGGAATAAGCCCCGGCTAACTCCGTGCCAGCAGCCGCGGTAATACGGAGGGGGCAAGCGTTATCCGGATTTACTGGGCGTAAAGGGCGCGTAGGCGGCGGCGCTAGCCGCTTGTGGAAGCTCCTGGCTCAACCAGGAGATGCCAAGCGGGACGGCTCCGCTCGAGGCAGGGAGAGGGTCGCGGAACTGGCGGTGGAGTGGTGAAATACGTAGATATCGCCAGGAACACCCGTGGCGAAGGCGGCGACCTGGCCCTGTTCTGACGCTCAGGCGCGATAGCGAGGGGAGCGAACGGGATTAGATACCCCGGTAGTCCTCGCCGTAAACGATGGGTGCTGGGTGTTGGGGTCGGACTTTTCTCCGCCCTCAGTGCCCAAGGTAACCCGCTAAGCACCCCGCCTGGGGAGTACGGCCGCAAGGCTGAAACTCAAAGGAATTGACGGGGGCCCGCACAAGCAGCGGAGCGTGTGGTTCAATTCGAGGCTACGCGAAAAACCTTACCAGGATTTGACATGGACGTGGTACCAAACCGAAAGGCGAGGGACTGCACGGGAAACCGTGTAGAGCGTCCACCGGTGCTGCATGGCTGTCGTCAGCTCGTGCCGTGAGGTGTTGGGTTAAGTCCCGCAACGAGCGCAACCCCTGCGACTAGTTATATCTCTAGTCGGACTGCCGCGAGCAACGCGGAGGAAGGTGGGGATGACGTCAAGTCCGCATGGCCTTTATTGTCCTGGGCTACACACACGCTACAATGGGCGGTACAACGGGATGCAAGCGCGCGAGCGTGAGCGGATCCCTTAAAACCGTCCGGTAGTACGGATGAGAGGCTGAAACTCGCCTCTCTGAATGTCGGAGTTGCTAGTAACCGTGGGTCAGCATACCGCGGTGAATACGTTCTCGGGCCTTGTACACACCGCCCGTCACACCACCAAAGTTGGCAACACCTGAAGCGGCCTCCGCAAACCCGCAAGGGATGCACGTCGTGAGGGTGGGGCTGATGATGGGGGTGAAGTCGTAACAAGGTAGCCGTAGCGGAAGCTGCGGCTGGATCACCTCCTTTCTAGGGTTCTTTTACCCACCTACCACCTATCCCTTTTCTTATTTCCCCTTTCTCTCCTTCCCAACACCCCCTTCATCACCCTCCACCTGCTAAGCCAGCCTCCTTTTCCATCGCTCTATATCCCCTAAAACAACGATCCCTCTCCCCACTGAGGGATCTTTCTGTACCTCACTCCACTCCTTTACCCTCCCTCCAAACCTACCGGTCGAAGTGCCGAATGTGCGTCTAGTTTACTGACCTGCCTGTTCTGTTTGGCGAAACCGCATGTGCCTTGCAACCTGCCATCACGAGGCATCCGATAGCATTGAGTCCTAACTAACTGTGATAGAGTGTCTCGAAGTCTCTCGCAATCGCCAGGCAAAACGTGAGCCGCGAAGTGCGGCATTGGACCGCACCGCATCTTGATTGATCTCCCTGGGATCCCGAGAACCAGACCGGGTTCGGTTGGTCTCAGGAAGCGGGTTGTGTCTGCTACAAAACTCCGGAACAACTGGTACTCATTGACCCGCTCGCCCCTCCCCCTACACACCTGCCCCCAATACCAATTCTGGCAGGCACTTGACGCTACGGTTCACGAGATACGACAGCCGGTGACTGTGCTCCTTAGCACCGACTGGCACGTTCGCGGCGCAAGGGTTGTCTTCGATCGCTATGCTCAACAGTTTGGAGCCGGTAGTTGGATTCACGAGGCCATGCCACAAGAGTTACTCGACTGCCAGCCGACGCATCCCTTTCGCGAAGGTGACTTGCTAGCCGGAGAGGTACAGGCGTACTTCATTAGATCGCCACATCCGGAAGTTGTGTATTACCTTACTTCTGCAAGCACTCTCGTTGTAGCAAATGCGCTTTGTGGAACTCCAGACGGGCAAATCCGGATTGGGAGCCATGAGTTCTGCTCGGTTCTGCCAAGACTGCTGGAAGAGCTACCCATCGAAACGCTATTGCGCTCGCACGCGGAACCCTTCGTTGGTAGCGCCCACGCCGTTCTTGCAAGGATTTCAGATGAACGTCCAGAGTGGTTTGAACCGTATTCCAACACATAGGACGTCTACGAGGGACACCGCTCTCATCTGCATTGCTGCTTATCCAGCTCTCTGGTAGCAGGCGCTTCTTCACGCGTGGTGCAAGAGAGTTCCCCCAAATTTGAGTGGTGTGTTCCCCTTGGTTTGAGGCACTAAACTCAAGCACCGCGCGGTTGTACGGTGCGGTTTGCCGTGCTATACTGACACATGCTGAGTAGACCAGACAGCCGCGCACAGTCCACACATTTGCGTGGTGGACAGAGTGAGGAAAGTCCCCACTCCATAGAGCAGGGTAGCGGGTAACACCCGTCCGCCGTAAGGCGAGGAATAGGGCCACAGAGACCAACACCGATCAACGCTACCGAACCGGCAGTGTTGACCGGAGTGAAAAGGGTAACCTCTACCTGGAGCAAGGCCAAGAGAGGGACGTTGAGGCTGCTCGCGGAGTCCCGGGTAGGCCGCAAAGAGGCGCAGCGCAAGCTGACGCCCAAGATAGATGGCTGTCCGCGACAGAATGGGGCTTATCGGTCTACTCATCAAGCGACGCGGGGTGGAGCAGTGGCAGCTCGTCAGGCTCATAACCTGAAGGTCGAGGGTTCGAATCCCTCCCCCGCTACCAATTTGCCAGCTTCTTACACCATGTGCTTGATCGTGTCTCTATGCTGTAGGAAGGGCTCAGCATGGCAGCGCTCAAGCGACTGGCGGCACTGTACGTATTCGTAGTAGGGGCAGCCGTAGCCCTGCATTTTCTCATTACGCGGTTTTATGATCCGGGATGGACGGATGCATCGCTGCCGGTGTAGCAAGTCCTAAACCCGCTTCAGGTGATCGGCTTGGCGATAGTGCTGATCGTCGCCTTTGCCAGCAAGCGCCGCGTGGATGCCGACGCAGACGATAGGTCAGTCACCCGGGAGTATCTAGAAGCAAACTTTGTCTTCTACTATGCGGCCGTGCTCTTCTTGGCGCTGTTGTGGAATTGGTTTGGCGTCCAGTGGGCCGATCCTCCTACCAGTGACACCCAACTGTGGATTGTGATTGACGTGACCCTTCCGCTTCTGTTGAATTCCACCGGGTTCCAGCTCTTGCGCGATTCATCAAACTAGGCCACCAAAAGGACATACTGTCCTCGGCCTAGGAGGCACGAATTGGCAAAGACCGTCTACCTCGCCAATCCCTACGGCTTCTCTGCCCAGCAAAAGGCAATGCTGCTTCCTCCTCTCATTGCGGCGTTGGAGGAGCTTGGGTTGGAAGTTTGGGAGCCTTTCGAGCGTAACAATCAGGTAGACTTCTCCCAACCGGATTGGCCGTACCAAATCGGCCAGGCCGACTTTCGCGATGTAGAGGCAGCCGACGGTATATTCGCTGTAATCAATGGCGTTCCTCCCGATGAAGGGGTGATGGTCGAGCTAGGCATGGCCATTGCGCTGGGTAAACCCACATTCCTCTTTCGGGATGACTTGCGAACCGCGACCGATAGCGGGATGTATCCTCTTAATCTCATGCTATTCACCGGGCTGCCCGAAGAGAGTTGGCAAGACTACTACTACACCCGGATTGAGGAACTCGCCTCGCCGGACAAGGCGCTGGCGAAATGGGCGCGGGACCCATGATACTGGCACCTTACAAGCGCTTCATACCCCCAAGTCTGGGGGTCTTTTTTCTGTCGGCAATTGTGCCCTGAAAATGCATATCCCGTACCTGCAAGGGTTCTTTGGCGATGTATATCCGTCGGAGGGTGAAGCAACTGGCAAGGTGATTACGACTCAGGTGATCAAAAGCGCGCTTGCGCTGCCCTGGCCTGCCGAATTGGCGGCAGGGACGCACCGTTTGCACGGAGACGCGCATTCGCCGTTTGGCGCGATAGCACGAGTGGACTGGAGTGTCGATGCGGCGCAACCTGGATTGAAGCCAGGGTACTGGAACCGCAGATCCAGTACTCATGGGCACGCTTTGAGTTTGCCTGGGATGCCCAAGCAGGCGGGCACACCCTCATGACCCGCGCCACGGACGCGGCAAGCAATACCCAGCCGGCTGCAATTCCCTTCATTGAGAAGGGCTTTCTCTTCAACCAGCCGCTGCCTCATCCGATTTCGGTCAAGTGATCGGCCCCGATCATCCCAAATGTGACGCGAAACCGGCACAGCCTTGGTTCTCCTCGACTTGGAGCGAGATGGCACAAGACGGTACAGTGGTTAAAGGTACGTGGCGATATAACGCGATCATATGGAGGAGCCCGCACTTGAAAACCCCCGGCCTTGCTGTCGAGGCAACGGAACTAACAAAAGTCTACCGTAATGGTGTGCTTGCCAATGACAAATTGAACGTAGCCATGCGTCGCGGTCAGGTCTACGGTCTCTTAGGCCCTAACGGCGCAGGTAAGAGCACGTTTGTCCAGCAAGTCATGGGTCTCGTCCGGCCCACTTCGGGTAACGTCTGGGTATTCGGTGTAGACGCAGAGCGTGACCCCGAACGCGTCAAGCGCATGATTGGCTACCTGCCGCAGACATCGTTTGCAATGCGCGACTTATTGGCGGAAGAAGCCATCTACTTCACAGGCCGCCTCAAGGGCCTCCCGCACAAGGAAACACTGCGCCAACGCGACCTGTACATAGAGCAGTTTGAGGTCGATGATATTCGGCGCAAACCGATAAACCAGCTCTCTGGCGGCATGCAACGAATGACGGGCTTCATCATGGCCTTGCTCGGCAGCCCGCCGCTTCTGGTGCTCGACGAACCCACAAATGATCTCGATCCGCTGCGACGGCGAGCAGTTTGGGAAGCTATCCGCCGGGCGGTAACCTATGAAGGCGCAGCCTGCCTCTTGGTAACGCACAATGTCCTCGAGGCCGAGCGAGTAGTAGACAGAGTTGCCCTGATAGACGAGGGACGCGTGCTCGCCGAAGGCACGCCCGGCGCCATGAAGGGCCACCTGGGCGACACAATCCGTCTTGAACTCTGGCTGCGGGAAGGCGCCGAGCTATCGAGAGCGCAGGAATCAAAACTGAGCGCGCTCGGCGCCCTGCATCAGTCACGACCGCAACACGTGCTATTGCGCGTACCGCAAGCACGAGTAGGGCAGACCATAGACCAAGTTCTGGCTGAGATCGGTGCAGATGCGGTAGAGGACTTTCGTTTGGCTACGGCTTCCCTTGAGGATGTCTATGTAGAAGTCGTTGGCCGTTCCCTCAAGGATACGGAAATTGAAGAACCAACACAGTCGTCTAACCCAGACCGGGTAGGCGCTGATCGAGTCTAGTGCGAGAGTGAATTTATGACAAGTACCAGCAGTGCACGTTTGCATACGGCGTGGAATAGGCTCAATCACTTTTGGCAAAACTATATTCATCTGACTGCCGTAATTGTATTGGAATTTCGGCAGTGGCTGACGATGATACTATCAATTTCGGTACTGCTCAATCTTGGAATGGTCTTTGCATTTTCATTCATCTCCGGATCACGGGAACCGGAGTTAGGCCGTTACTTTGTGTCAGGCGCAGCCGTCATGTCGCTCGTCACCCTCGGGATCATGATGGTCGCCCAAGACATGGCTCAATCCAGGCGGAACGGCGCCATCCTCTACTACGCTTCACTGCCGATCAGCAAGACGGCCTTTATTCTGGCGGTAGTTACCGGCAACGGCATGGCCGCCGTACCGGGAATGATCATCACGCTGCTGGTGGGAAGTTGGTACTTTGGCTTCTCGCTCGCGCTCAATCCGCTTATGCTCGCCGTCGTTCCACTGAGTGCGATTTCATTGGCCGGGGTGGGCGCGGCAATCGGCCTCGGCATCCCGAACTGGCGGGTCGCAGGCTTGGTGGCGCAGGCGACCATGTTCTTCATCATGTTTTTCGCTCCGGTAATGATCCCAAACGATCGACTTCCGGCCGTCCTGCAGTACACCGGAATGATTCTGCCCCCAACCTATGCCGCGCAGGCGTTTCGCGCCGCCTTGCAGCCGGAGATTACGCCAGCCCTGCTGACAGATCTAGCAATCCTTGCAGTCTTTGGCTTAGGGTCGCTGGCGATAGTGGCGAAGACACTGAATTGGCGTATGGAATGACTTTTGTGCGGCCCTGCCAGCGGCACAATGTAGTTGACGTCCGGTCTGGGGAGTACTTCTGGCTACCCTGACTTACTGTCAGCATGAGAGCGCGCTGACAACTAGGCTGTGCTGCCTCTACAACGCCCTATAGAGTAGCTGAAGGATGTCATCCTCAGTTACTCGCCGGGGATTGATGCCGACGTTGCGGCTGCGGAAGGTATCTTTGACAATGGCCTCGAAGTGCTCGTCCGTCACGCCGGCCTCGCTCATCGACGCAGGGATGCCGATGTCGGCCTCTAAGTCCCGAATAGCCTCTACAGCAGCGAGAGCCGCTTCCTGTTCGCTCTGACCGGCGAAAGTTACATCGAATTCACGCGCTACTGCCGCCAATTGGGGTTCGCACGCGATGCGGTTGAAGTCGAGGGCGTGGGGGAGTAGCAGCGCATTGCTGAGTCCGTGAGGCAGGTGATGGTATGCGCCAACCGGATGGGCCATGGCGTGGACGATCCCAAGGCGGGAGTGAGCAAAGCCAATTCCGGCAATGCAAGCGGCCGCTTGCATGTTGCCGATGGCTTCCATATTGCCGCAGTTGCCCACGGCGGCGCGCAGGTTTTCGCCAATGAGACGAATCGCATGAAGGTTGAAGGCATTGCTGAATGAAGTCGATAGGGGCGACGTCATACCCTCCACAGCATGGGTGAGTGCATCCATACCCGTATGCGCCACTACGTGCGGTGGCAACGTGGTCAGCATCGCGGGATCGAGAAACGCTATCCGCGGTGCTAATCTTGTGCTCACGATGGACATCTTAAATTGCTGGCTGGGCAGGGTAATCACCGCGGCAAAGGTAACCTCCGAGCCTGTTCCCACCGTTGTCGGCACGGCATAGAGCGGCGGCAAATCATTTGAAAACGCATCGAAGCCATCGTAGTCAGCCACAGTGCCACCATTGGTAATGAGAACGCCTGCCGCTTTGGCCACGTCCAGCGAACTGCCACCCCCAACCGCTAGTAGTCCGCCACAGCCGGCGGCGTGATAGGCTGCGACAACCGCCTCAACGATGCTCTCTTCAGGGTCTGCCTTTACTTCAGCAAAAACCGTGTTTGCTACACCGGCATCTCGCAGAGATTGGGTAACCGGAGCGAGCAGGCCGGCGTTTACGATGCCTTGGTCCGTGACGACGAGGACGCCCTTGTGATCTTGCGCCGCGAGCGTTGGGCCAATCTCTGCTACGGCCCCGTTGCCGCTAATCACTTTCGTGGGCACTACAAACGTCTGGACCGCCATTCCTGCTAACTCCTTCTCATGCGCGTGCAAAATGATGGCACGAGTGTAACAGGGCAGGTGTACCGTGGCAAACGTGGAAGTGGGCTCCTTGTAACGAGAACCTACTCTTCTTAGTGCTGCGAATGGGTCGGTTCTTGGTAGCAAATAGCAAGTTTGAGTCTAACGCTCTGCTTCTACTATAATCTGCCGCAGAACCTTGCAACTTGGAGCTTCCAACTTCGATCTACTTGACTGTCACCCATTGGTTGTTTATGGTCTAGTCAAAGCTGTGTGGATGCTCCCAAAGCCATTCCGCAGTTCGGTCGTTGAAAGAACGCTGTAGCGTTTCGTAGAAGAGGAGCAAGAGATGAGCAATTTACACATGACTCGCCGCGGACTGCTTGCTTCCGGCGTAACGGTTGGAGCATTTGGCCTGCTGGCGGCGTGCGGAGGGGAACAGACCCAGTCCACCGAGATGGACGGCGACCAGCCGAAGGCTGCGGAGCCAGCCACGGAATCAGGTGCAAAGACACAAGAGGTCAAGCTTAGCGTGCAGGATGGCGTCCGCTGGCAACCTTGGGTGGAAGGCATCCTGAACGAACGTTTCCAGGCAAAGTATCCCAACGGTGAGGTCGTCTTTAAGCCGCGTACGGGCGGTCAGGCCCATACCTTTGTAGAGCTTTCAGTTGGATTGGCTGCCGGCATAATGCCCGATCTCTTCAAGATGGGACAGGCTATTGCGCCGTCCATCTATATGGCAGGGCTGGCTATCCCGCTGAACCCGTATTTTGCGCAGTGGGGCATGGAGCCCGACTTCCTGCCCAGCACCCTGGATACAGTCCGCGTCAAAGGGCAATTGCAAGGCATGCCCATGATGGCCGCCAATCGCTCGTATTGGATCCGCGATGACCACATGTCCGAGGCCGGTTTGACGCCGCCAACCGCTTGGACGATGGATGACCAGGCAGACTTCGCCACCACGCTGACAAAGTGGAAGGTATTGGGCAAGGAGATCGAGCGCTACGGGTTCAGCCCAGGCAATCTCGCACGTGATCCGGAAGAATCCGAGTTAAACGGCATCGTCGAATCCAATGGTGTGCAATGGGTCACCAACGGCAAGGCGACCGGCTTTGTGAACGGGCCTGAAGCCGTCGCAGGGCTGGAGTTTCAGTTACGCCGCCAACTTGGGTACAATCCCAGCGGCTCCTCATACGTTGGACCGGAATTCAAAGGACACGGCGGGTTTGCCGGCGGCTATGTTTCCATGAAGTGGGGCAACGCCGCCATCGGCCGCACCGTTAAGACTGAGGCCCCAGAAGATATCGACGAGATCTTCGTTGCGCCTGAGCCCATGGGCGACAAGCGCGCAGTGAGCCTTTCGTTCAACGACTGGCTGGGCATCGGCGGGGCTACCAAAGACCCGGACGTTACGTGGGACCTCTTGCTCACGGTACATGAGGACGACGTGCTCATTGCCTATGATGAATTAACGTTCTTCTTGCCGCCGCGTTTGTCGGTAGCAGCCAAGGCCCCCTACGTGCAGGAAAACGCCTTCTTGTCCGGCTTGCTCCGCAATCTGCAGAATGTTGGGCTCGGACGACAGCCGATTCCGGGCTGGGACAAGATGCGCCCGATCATACTAGAAGAGCTGGCAAAAGCCGGCGCCGGCGAACTGGACGCCCGCGACGCGCTCGATAACGTTGCTGCGCGCTGGGATATAGTGCTCCAGGAGCCTAGCATTCAGGCATTCTACAACGAGTAGGAGCGATCCACCTCAGTCCCGATAGGTCGATATTAAAGCAATCAAGCCGGCCCACCTAGAGTGACCGGCTTGATTGCTTCTCGTTAAAGTCCATTGCGCGCGCAAGTCGGAACGCGCCCAATGGAAAGCCACTGGCTTCTAAACTCTCGAGCTTCTCTCGTCAGCGAACTGACGCCAGCAGTGCCTCCTCTCAGCCCTCGAAGGAGTCTATCCAAACTCTGACCGCAAGACCGGAGAGGGCCAACGGCAAGGACATCCTACACACCGCCTGGTACGTCTTGACCGCAAATGCGCAGATAATTCGGCATGGGCGGATCACCTGTGTACTGGAATTCCGCGGCCATGTAGCTCATCGTAATCGCCCGCCGGGACTGTGCCGACATGTTCGGCGCGGTGCCGTGGAGCAGAAGGCTATGGAAGAAGAGTCCATCGCCCGCCTCCATGGGCACGGCGATCACGTCAGCCGGGTTATAGTTCGCCTCATTGATGACATAGTCATCCGGCACTCGCTCATGGGGTACGGGGCCGCGCTTGTGGCTGCCGGGGATGGCGGTAATGCAGCCGTTCTCCGGCGTAGCAGGCTCAAAGGGCATCCAGCATGAGCTCAATTCCATCGGTTCAATCGGCCAGTAGGGAGAATCCTGGTGCATTCCTTTAGCCGAGCCAACCTGCGCCGGTTTCATAAGCACCGAGTCACGAAAAAGCTTCAGGTTCTCGCTACCAATGAGGGCCTGCATGCGCTCCACGACTTCCGGCATAGTGCCCAGCGCGCGAAAGCGATCGTCGTGAACGACGAGTCGATCGATCTTGCGATACGCGTCGCCGCGCCGCGCCGGCCAGGGCACTTCGCCACGCTCCACGCGGGGCTCTACCTGAATCTTGACGCCTTCAGGTATGGGCAGGCGGTCGTACATGTACGCTTCCAGCCGCTCCTTTAGTTCCGCGATGCCCTCCGCAGAGACTACACCCTTGATCAGGAGATAGCCGTTCTCTGCGTAGAAAGCCTTCTCTGCGGCCGTCACTTCAGTTATCGCCTTTGCCATCGTCTTTCCTCTCTCCTATATCGCGAAAAGCCATGCATGATTGGCGCTCCGCAGCATTGGGCCCTCTGGCACGCCACCTACTGCATTTGCTGCCATTCTATGCGCTGCTGCGGCCAATGCGCTCGTGTACGCCCTTCCCAATGGTGCATCCCGTGTATTATCACCTAAAGACACAACAATGGGAAAGTAACTGGAGTGTTGAAACTCCCAGTCATCTCGTACCGTGGACCTTGTTCTTTTCAAAAGAGTGCCGGTTGGCGGGCTTCCAGGGGCCAGGCTTCGATGCCTTTGTCCCGCAAATGGGCGGCAAAGTGTTGCGGTCCGAACATCGTGAAAACCCGTTGCGGACTTGCCTGCTCCACGTAGGCGTTGAGTTGATTCCAATCGCAGTGATCGCTGAGAGGCAGCGCTTCATCGACGCGCATTCGATACTTGCAAGAGGTGTCAACCGCCCAGCCGCTAAGCAATAGTGTACGGAACGGCGCAAGGGCAACCATCTCGCGTCTGTTGCGCGCGTGGGGCGGCATCAACACCACCGTCCCTGCCTCGCGCCTGCCGCGCCAGCGGATCAACCGACCCGGAAACTTGGCCCCCATCTGCAAGTAGACAGCCGTCATCGCAAACGTTGACTCGTGCACCTGAACATCAAAACCTGCATCGAGCAGAATATGCAGCGCTTCCTGCCCCTTACCCAAGCTATAAGCAAGAACAACAGGCACTTCACCGTTATGTAATGTTTGCCGTACCCACTGGCATACCTCATCTGTCACGCTCGCACGCGATGGAAACACATAGTCCGGCTGTCCAAAGGTAGCGTCAATAATGAGCGTATCGCAAGGTATGGGCGTAGCCGGCTGCCCAAAGAGATCATGCCCAAGGTGCAGATCGCCCGTGTACACAATTCGTTCACCTGTAGCATGCACGTCAATGGCGACTTGCGCCGATCCCAGACAGTGGCCGGCCGGATGGAGAGTCAGTGTAAAGTCATCGCGCTCTAGCGGCTCGCCGAACCGTAGCGGCTGCGCCTGCTTAATCTTCATGCGCTGGGCGGCGAGGGCAATCGTTTCCGCAGTTGCAAGCACGTGATGATGCGAGGCAAGGTGGTCGCTGTGAGCGTGGGAAATGTACCCTTCCGGCTTTACTCTCCGAGAATCTAACCAAAGATCCAGCGTGGGAAGAAATATGCCGGGTTCAATGGGAGTCTGCATGCAGGGTCTTTCTGTAAGAGTCACATGAGGTGGTTAGGGTTCAGAAAGGAGAATTAGTTAACTGAGCACGCGCAGGTCGATCCTTCACATAGTCTCCGCAGGCTTGCCTTGCCCCTCAACTTTATCCAATTGTGCCAAGCGCACTGAGCGGGCATAGCCGCTCCGGCAACGCGCATGGGCGGTAATCCTTTGTGAAAGCGGACTGCTTCCAAGTCAAGAGTGTGGCAATATCGAGCCCACGAGTTCAAGCGCTCGACCGACAAAGAGGCCCTGGGTGCCTGTTCTGTAATGGGCCGGGGCAAGCTCATCGTCTTGGTAGGAACCGACTTCGTAGCCGCCGCGTGGGATTTCGCGGTCAGACGCAACGTAGCCAATCATGTCATTCGCCATGCTCACGTGCACCACGTCGAGGCCGAACTCCTCCTTCACGCGCGTGCGGGTCTCCATGCCGTACTCTAGGAAAAACTCTCCAGGAAAGCCGACAAACACGAGGTGTCCGACGCGAATGACCTGGAGTTTGGTCTCCAAGCCGTCGGCCAACGTACCGCTTTCAAGCTGACGGAGAATGCGCTGCGCCCAACGGGCCTTGCAGAATGGGAGACGTCTGCCAGTATCGGGGAACGCACCCGTTTCAAGTGCTTCGCGCAGGTATTCAGCCGTCGGCGGCTCGGCGAACGGAGCGACGATGGGCGTGCTGGCTGCGGCCACGCCGTCCAAGCTGCAGGGACTAATTCCCTCCCCCACTTTCACGACCTCCGCCCCCATGATGCGCCCTTCGCGCTCCAGCTCGGCAAAAACCGCCGAGCGGAAGCGGCCGGTCTCGTCGGTGTAGTTGGGTCGAATGTCGCCGTGGCAGCCGAGTAGGAATCCCACGACGCAATCATCGCCGTACACGTCCTCCACAAACGACCGCGCAGGGCCGGGATAGTCGGCGCTGATGGCAAAGTTGTCGCTCATGCTCGTCGGATGGCAGGCGTAGTTGAAAATTATACCCGCCGGATCGCCACGCTCATTGTCGAAACGCAGCACGGGCAAAGAGTGATCAACCAAACCGTCGGGTCGGGGGCAATTGACCACTTCGCCGTTTCGATCGCCGCGGCGATTGATGGCGAGGCCGTACTGCCCGGTGCCAATTCCACCATGCACAGTCTGAAACCCTTGCATCGCCATGGCTACGACTCCCGCGAGCTTGTTCTCCAACTCATCTAGGTAGTCGAGATCGAGGATAGGCAGCGCGTACGTCAGCTCTTCGTCAGGAATACCACCCGGAAACGGTATGCTTGCACCCGGCAGCCCTGCTCCCCAATCTTTCGTATTCGGGCCGCTGTGAGCGTGAGTCATCCCAAGCATGACGTGGGAACCCGGAATCCCTGTCAACGCTGTGATCTTCTTACGCACTGCATGCGTGCGCTGCAATGAAATGTCAACGAGATCGGCGCCAACTACGGCAACAGTGGCGTCTTCGTCCGCAAATACGTAGGCGGCGGCATAGAGTTCGTCGTGAATGTCATCTGAAGGATGCCGGCGATTGCCGTAGCCGCCGAGGTGCGTGCCCACCGGCGGAGTTATGTTAACTTTGGCCGCACCCATGCGGACGCTACCTGACATTATTCGCCTTCCTTGATTCTCAAGTGCCGAAGTTCGGTGGAATCAGTGCATTGCGATTTCTAATTTGCCGGCTGACAAACCTGGTCGGCGAGCGCCAAGGCGCGCCTTACGACATACTGCTCTGTCTCCGGCTCGAACGGCGCCGGATACCAGAACCAGCGGTAGAAGTCTGCCGGTTCCGAGCCGCCTTCAGGATAGGAGCTGGCAGTGCAGACGTACCCCACCTCTGAATTGCTGTAGCCGAGGGTGAGCGCCATCTGCGCGCGGTGGCTGTCTTGGAGCGCGCGCTCAATCGCCAGTCCGATCTCCACAAAGACTTCGCCGCCCATGGCAACGATGCAGACACCGCCGAGCCGAAGGACTTGGACTTCCATGTCCACCGTAGCGGGCAACTGCTCGCCCTTTTCAAGCTGCTCTATAAGGTAGTCGGCCCACGCATTCCAGCGATTGCGACCGGAGTTTAGGCGAAACTCGCGGAGCTCCTCGATTGTGGGGGGCTCCTGGAAGGGCAGCGGCAACTGCTCCCTGGCTACAGCTATGGGATAGCCCACAGCCATGTGGCTCTCGCGGGCCGCGCGCACCGCCACAGCGCCGGCCCCGCGGCCGAGCGCCTGAATCTCCGCCGCTGTGCAGGGATGGAAACGGTCGCCGTCCGGTGTCAGCACCCGCGGGCGAATGTTGCCGCCACAGCCGGTAAGAAAGACCGCAATCGGCGCGCCTTCCGTGGCGAACGACCGCTCAATCTCATCTTTGGCCGGAGAAATGTAATCGCCCCCAATCGCGGGGATGCCGCGATAGTCAAAGCCGGTACCGTGGCAGGCGGTGGAGAAGACGATAGCAAGTACGGAGCCATCCAAACGGTCCACGCGCACTACTCGCGCGCGATTATCAACCGTATCCTCATAATTCGGTAGCATGCTCGACGTGCCATCCACCACTTTCCTTCGATTGACTGCGAACAAGCCCTCCGCTTCGCCGATTGCAAGCGAAGCGGGTTCAAGAGCTGCGTTAGCACGCGCCACTGTATCGGCAATGCGCTGAATGACCCACTCACGGTACTCCAGGTCTACGGGGTCCGGCGAAAGAACAGAGATGCTCGGGCCGGAATGCGTGTGGGAAGCGTTCAGCAGGACGTTATCACCGGGGATGTCGGTCTGTTCGGCAATGCGCTCCCGTATCACGGAGGCCAGCGAGGCTTCCATGTAAATGAGGTCATTGCCGACCAGCGCGACTTTCGTCGACCCATCGTCCAACACGACGGCGGTGCTGTAGAGGTCGTCAAGCACACCCGTTGATGTCACCGTCATGCCGCTTTGGAGCAAGCCTCCAATTGCCGGTGTAATCTGCGTTTTGGCGGCACCCGCCCACAGCGGTGCACGTTCTGGCAGCACCTCGTCCTCCCTCATCATCCAATTCTTCATTTGCTGCTCCCTCCCGTTACTATTCGCTATCATGATGCAGTGCGGTCAATCGTGCAAGTTACACAAAGAGGGGTTAAGAAAAATGCGCACTGCAGACGTACTACAGGTAATAGTCGATTCTTGTGGCCCACAGGGGGGCGATGAAGGGATTGTCTTTGGCGACAGGGAGCAGAATGTCTCCAGCATTCAAGTTTGCTGGATGGCGAGCCTCGACGCCATTGAACATGCGATAAAGGCCGGTGACAACCTTATCATCGCCCATGAGGACCTTTACTTTCCATCGTGGCGACCTCCGCACAGCACTACTCCGGTGGAGTATCTAAGCTGGCGTGTGAACCAGCGGCGCATTGGATTGCTTGCGGGGAATGGAATTGCGGTAATTCGCGCCCATGGGATGCTGGATCGTCACTGCATCTTTACTGCTTTTGCCGACAAGCTTAGCCTCGGCAAGCCGGTGGTAGACGAAGGACCTTACTTAAAGGCCTACGACTTGCCTCCGGATTCGACCTTTGGAGCGCTCGTGGAACACGTCAAATCCGCACTGGGCATGGAGGCGGTGCGCGCAACACCGCACGATCCGGCGGCGCCGGTGCGGCGAGCGGGGTTGCCCTGGGGCGGCCTGGGTCTCTTTGTGAACGTGGGCTATATGCAGTCAATTCTCAAATACGGCTGCGACGTATTCATTGCAGGCGAAAGCGACAACTACGGCATGCACTTTGCATTAGATTCCGGTGTGCCGATGATCGAAACGAGCCATGAGGTGAGCGAGAATCCAGGTCTGGCACAGTACGCCCAGGAGCTTCAAGCAATGCTACCTGATGTAGAAGTACACTATTATGAAAACCCGATGCCGTGGCGTTGGTGGTAGCATGGATTTAAGACCAGCAAGCATTTGGAGAGATGATAGTCGGTGGCTGGCGCCCTTGATGCAGTGCTCTTGGATGCGTTCGGTACCCTCTTCGCACCGGTTTCTGCGGGCTCGCCCGTTGCACACCTGCGCCGCCTCTTAGCCTCAGACGGCATAAGCGTTCGTGCCGAAAGCGCAGGACGAGCTATCCTTGCGGAGATCGAGCTCTACCGGCGAAAGTTTCCTTTCGTTCGTGACGAAGAAGAGCTGCGCCAGTTGGAATACGAAGCGAGTGATCTCGTGCTTGCAGAGCTTGAACTCACTCACTTTTCTCGTGATCACATGCGCCAACACCTGTTAGACCTCTTTAGACTTACTGCTTACCCTGACGCGGAGCCAGCGCTTGTCCAACTGCAGCAGTACGGGTTGGAGCTTGGCGTGGTAAGCAACTACAATGCCTTGCTAACGGCGCACTTGGGCAATCTTGGACTGGCAGACTGGTTCAGCGTAATCGTAAATTCTGCTGACTATGGAGAAGCAAAACCTCACCCCGGCATCTTTCACGAAGCAATTAGGCAACTGGACGTGTCCCCTGACCGGGTACTGTACGTCGGTGACGACGTACACAATGACTACTGCGGTGCGCAGCAGGCAGGACTGCATGCGGTCCTACTCAATCGTGACAGGGAGCCTATAGCCGAAGGAGTGCGCGCGATACCGTTGTTGACGGATCTTCCCGGACTTCTGGACCAGCACTTTCTTTGAGCGCTGGTACCGCCAATTGAGACAACCCTGTCCAGCAAGCGCAGGGGTCCGAATCCAAACTGGGCGATTTCATTGCGAAAAGAGAATGACGCCATTCCTCGCGGTTGCCGCTAGTGAGACACTCTAAACCCCTTGCCGCCCCTAACTCTTTAGTCTCATTCGGAAGGAGCATCGCTTATCAGCCCGCTGGGAAGTTCTCCGCCCGCATTGACGCCCAAGCCTCTGCGCGCGGTTTCAATGCGGAGCAAGCTATCCGGCAGGACATTGCCGATGTTGACGTCAGGCCCGAAGGTCTGCATGAGCCAGCGCGCGAGGGTATCCGGCTCTGAGTACGTGGTACCTTCAATCCACGGGCCCGTAAGCTCGAACATGAGCTTCTCTAGCGGCGCCGCTTGCGTAAGCTGTGCGGCCAAGGCTCTATCTCGCCCATGGCCGAAGATTTCCGCCGCCTCGACGAGCACCTTGCTGCTTCCGGCCTCCAGACATGCCTTTATATCCTCTTCGAGACTCACCGTAACGGCCAGTCCCTCTTTCTTGCCCACTTCACCGAAGACTTCGAGGCCGTACGTTGCTCGCGCCTTGGCGATCAGCGCCTTCTTTTCGTCCAGAGAAATTGACAGTAGGTTGTCAGAGACCTCAACAGCATGGAATCCGACCGCTCGTGTTTCTTCCAAGTATTCGTCCACTTTTTCACAGAGCACCGCATACTCGAGGAACTGCCCGCCAGGATAGGGCACCACGTCGAACTGCTGGTACAGGCTGATCTTTTGCATTACCAATTCACGCGGCAATAATCGCGCCACGCCCACGGCAATTTTGGCGGAATCGATATATTCGCTCGCGAGCCGAAGGATGTCCTCTTGTTGGACAAGCCCAAGGCCAAAGTCAATCATCATTGTTTGGCCGGACGTCCTCGGCTTGGCGGGACGCTCCAGCACGGGGATAGCGGAAAAAGCGTATTCAGACATTGCCAAAGTGCCTAGTGAATGCCAAGAATGCGTGCCATGTTGCCGTAGTACACCTGGTCTTTATCCAGCGAATCCGCGCCGAGGCGGTCCAGGAACGCATCGTAGGCGGTGACAACATCCGGAATCTCCGGGGCCGTTACGTCGGAGCCAAACACCAGCTTGTGCGTAATCCCTGCGCCGGCCACCGCGTTGTACATCATCTCGTGCACGATCTTGCGATTGCCGTAGCGAATAGTAATCGGACCGCTGAGGTCCCAGTAAACATTCTCATTCCAGCGCGCTACCCACGCGGCTTCAGCAAATGACGGTGAGCCAAGGTGCGCGCCAATGAGCGTGAGCTTAGGAAATGCCCGCGCAATTGGATCGAGCATCCAAGGCATCATGCGGGCGGTGCTCACATCCTCTGCCCGCGACCCACTGCCCGGAGCGCGAAAGAGCTGTCCTGTGTGAAAGAGGATTGGCATGTTGCGCGCTTCCGCCCGCTCGTAGAACGGATAGTACGACTTACTGTCGTAGTTTTCCAAGGGGCGAATCGTCTTGAGACCGCGAAACCCCATGTCGCCAAGCTCATCCACGACGGTCGGCTCATCGACCCCAAGGCGAATATAGCCAAAGCCAATGATAAAATCCGGTTGGTCTTTGATGAGTTTCGCCACAGCATCATGCACCGGCGGGTTGCCGGTCGAGAGCATGCA
Organism: Chloroflexota bacterium; assembly: GCA_965219505.1. GTDB lineage: Bacteria > Chloroflexota > UBA11872 > VXOZ01 > VXOZ01 > VXOZ01. The sequence goes on from OZ244775.1 coordinate 1,716,860, forward strand.
CAGACGCTGACAGCCGAGGGCGCGCTCAACCCTGAGGAGGTTCTCGAGTTGGCGGTCTATTGGAATCTGCGAGCCCGTAGGATCGAATGCGGTTTGCGGGTAGTGGACGTGCGCATCTATGAATCGCCGGTATGCCATCGTTGAATCCCTTACTACTCGCCGAGGGTCTCACGGATGCACTGGCGGCTCAAAATCGCATCTTCCTTGACCGAACGTTGTGCCTCCATGCCATGCCCCGGCTCGATTTCGACCACCACCCAGCCGCTGTAGTCCGACTTCTTGAGGGATGCTGCCACGGCTTGCCAGTCGATAGCGCCGTCTCCGATTGCCTCCACGAGCACGCCGTCGTCGCGGCAGTCCTTGTAGTGGACGTAGCCAATCCGGGAGCGGAAGGAGTTGATGAAGTCTACGGCCCCTGCCGGGCCGATGACGCGCGCCGCATTGGCAATGTCATATGCCAAGCCGATGTGCGCCGGGTCGAGTTCAAGGATATGCCGCATTTCGCGAAAGTCGTCTTCCAATTCCGGTCCGTGGGTATGATGGAAGCAGTGCGCGCCATTGGCCCCAAAGAGTGAACAGGCTTCCTGGAGAAACCGATTCTGCGTTTCGAGTTCCTGGGATGTCTTCGCCGCTTCTTTCTTGGCAGCAGGACTGATGAGGATGTTTTGACAGTCGATTGCCTGGGCAAAGGCGGCGATGATTTCGAGGTTAGGCAGTGTTTGCTCGCGAGCAATGTCGTCGGCATAGAAGTTGCCCCCGGTATGCAGCGCAGCGAGTTCGAGGCCGTGGCCTGCGATGAGCGCGCCAACCTCCGCCGGATCAGGCATGGTTGTCGTCTCGCTATCGCCCGCTGCCGGCGCACCCCCGGGTCGCAAGGCATTGAACCGCCCCCCCGCCAGAAAATGGTAGCCAATCTCCACGCCGCGGTACCCGGACTCCGCTATCTGCTGCAGTACGGTGTCGAGGTTTTCCGCAATCGGGAATTCGCGGAGCCACGCATTGGCCTGAATGCCGACCTGAATCTCAGCCATTAGATCATCCTTAACACTAGCCCGGATGCTGTCCGATGGGTAAGGTGCTGTTCAACTGCCCCGTCTAGGGACCAGTCTAGAGGCAGGGGGATACGCCTCCGCGCTACACTCCTTATATTGCACCGTAGTGACGGACAGGTTTCCGGCTGCAAGCTCCTTCGCCTTGCTCCCACAACTCGTTTACTTCCAGCCGAAGTCGCTTGGCATTCTGTCAAGCGCGCCACGCTACGGAGGGCGGAAAAGACGTTGGATTTGACCGCAAAATTGAGTGTTTAACGGCTCTAGGATACCATGAATTACGATTAGCAACTGAAGCTGCACAAGCGCGGTCGGCTGCCCGCCCTGCAATTGCAAGCATTCCCAAGCAGGGCGTGCTGCGCACGGCTCACGATACATTGGGTCAGTAAGGAGTAGCGAATGAATGTGATCCTAATTGTCTCCGACACGTTCCGATACGACCACATTGGGGTGAACGGTAACCCTGAAATTCGCACGCCTCATCTCGACGCTTTCGCCGGGCAGTGCGTTAATTTCGACCAGGCCTATGTGGGCTCATTCCCTACCGTTCCCCACCGCACGGACCTGCTCACAGGTCATTATGTCTATCAGACTCGCGGTTGGTCGCCTTTGCCGGCCGGCGAAGATTCGCTGGCCACACTTCTCGGCCGGGAGGGATTCGTTAATCAGATGGTCGTCGATCACGTGCAACTCTTTGCCCCGGGGATGAACTTCCATCGCGGTTTCCACGGCTGGCAAGCGATACGCGGCCAGGCCGGCGAACCGTATATCACCGATCCGGTGCCGGTCGAACTGCCGTGCGCACCGGAGAAAATCCGTATGCCCGAGGCGGCGGTTCGCTACCTTAAGAACGTCTACTACCGCACGCATGAGCGCGATCACTTCGTGGCACAGACCTTTTCCCAGGCAGCGGACTGGCTCGAACGCAACTACGCCCATGACAAGTTCTTCCTCTACGTCGATACCTTCACGCCCCACGAGCCGTGGGACCCGCCGCAGCACTACACTGACATGTACGATCCCGGCTACGTGGGCGAGAAGATCTTCTGGCCGCGGTACGACCGCACTGACTATATTACAGAGCCGGAACTAAGGCACGCTCGTGCCCTCTACGCCGGATCGGTCTCGCTTGTGGACACGTGGTTTGGGCATTTCATCGAGCGCGTAAGGCATCTCGGACTGTGGGACGACACCATGATCGTCTTCAATGCCGACCACGGCTTCTACATCGGCGAGCACGGCTACATCGGCAAACATACCGTGATCGAGCCGAAGCAGGGCTGGCCCATGTACCGCGAGGTGTCGCGCACGCCGCTCCTCGTTCACGTTCCCGGCATAGCCCCGCGTCGCTCCGATGTGCTGGTGCAAGCAATTGACGTGATGCCTACGGTGCTGGAGCTCGCCGGCGCGCCGGTGCCGGATGGTCTCCACGGACGATCTCTGGTTCCCGTGCTGCACGGCGATACCGACACGCACCGGGACGCCGTCATCAGTTCACCGCTATTACCCAAAGAGGATGACGTACTACTCTACAGCACCATTAATGACGGCGAGTGGACGCTCAATGACCCCGGCAATCGCGGCATCGAAGCTGCCGAGCTCTATAACCTGGCAACGGACCCGGGCGAGGAACAGAACGTGATTGCCGACCACCCGGACGTCGCCCAGCGGCTCCACGAACGCTATTTGGAGGAAGTCAGCGCGCTTGGAACAGAAGACTCACGAGTAGACCTGCGACGCTGGCCGAGCGATACGTAGCTGAGACACGAGCCGTGGGATACATCGGTTCACGGGCCTAGATACTGAGCACGGCTCAGTGCTGAAGGTGCAAATTGCCACCAGAATGTGGCGTGGAAGCGGCCTAGTATAGACTGTGCTTGTAGGGGTAGCTAGACAAGGGGCTCGAGACAGACAGCGAGACTTCTCGGAACTCTTTCACATATTGCTTGCACGTAGAACATCACTCCTGATAGAGCGGGATTCCACCCCTCACAGAAAAGATGGATTCCCGCTTTCGCGGGAAAGACGGTCCTGTTTGCTGCGGGATTTTAGAGCAAAGGACGTCCTAGCCACTGCAAACAATCCCCCCAATCTGGTATCGGAGCACTCCTAATCCTACCCGCACACTTGCTCCCTAACCAGTCTAAGCGGAAGGAGAAAGCCGCTCCATGCCGCCAAGATAAGGGCGTAAGACTTCCGGTATGATCACGCTGCCGTCCGCCTGTTGGTTGTTCTCCAACACGGCGGCGTAAAGGCGGGCCGAATAGGCCAAACCGGAGCCGTTTAGGGTGTGCACGAACTCGGGCCTTGCCTGCGCACCTGGGCGATAGCGCACGTTGATGCGGCGGGCCTGAAAGTCCTCGAAGTTAGAGCACGAAGAGACTTCCTGCCACTTCTCGATGCCCGGGCACCAGACCTCCAGGTCATAGCACTTTGTCGCGGCAAAACCAAGCTCGCCGCCGCACAGTTCCAATACACGATACGGCAGTTCGAGCTGCTGCAAGACTTCCTCAGCATCGGCTCGGAGCGTCTCCAGTTCCTCATAGGAGGTCTCTGGCGCGACGAACTTCACCATCTCCACTTTCTCGAATTGATGTAGACGGAGCAGACCGCGTGTATCCTTGCCCGCAGCGCCGGCCTCCCGTCGAAAACAGGGCGTGTACGCGGTGTACTTGAGCGGCAATTGGTCGGCGTCGAGGATTTCATCACGGTGGATGTTCGTCACCGGCACCTCAGCCGTGGGCACAAGGAAGAGATCATCGGGATCGGTACGGTACATGTCTTCTTCGAATTTGGGAAGCTGTCCGGTGCCGGTGATGACCTCGCGGCGCACCACAAACGGCGGCCAGACTTCCTGGTACCCGTGCTTCTGCACGTGCAAGTCCAACATCCAATTTGCAAACGCCCGCAATAAACGAGAACCATCGCCCTTGAAGAGGGGGAACTGCGCCCCCGCAATCTTAGCGCCGCGCGGAAAGTCGAGAATGTCTAATGCCGCGCCGATGTCCCAATGAGCTTTGGGTTCAAAGCCAAACTGCGGCCGGTCGCCCCAGACTGAGTGCACGAGGTTCTCTTCTTCTGTCGTCCCGGAGGGCACACTGCTGTGCGGAACATTGGGTATCTCAAGAACCGTTGCCGTTATGCGCTGTTCGATTTCCGCCACGGCGCTATCGAGGCTCTTGATCCGTTGGCCGACCGCGCGCATTTGTTCCCGCAAAGCCGCAAGCGCTTCCTTGTCCTTAGAGGCGCCAATCGTCTTGGAAGTCCGATTGCGCTCGGCCTTCAACGCCTCGCTCTCTTGAAGCAATGCACGGCGCTCGCCGTCCCATGCCACAAGCTGATCAATGACGCTGGGATCCTCACCGCGCCGCGCAAGGCCGGATTTCACGTCTTCTGTCTGCTCACGTATTCGGCGTATGTTGAGCATCACTCAGCCTCCTGGGTGCGGACAGGTGGGAAGAGTATCACATCACGAATTGAGGCGCTGTTCGTAAACAGCATGGCCATGCGATCGATGCCGATTCCGATGCCGCCGGTTGGGGGCATGCCGTATTCCAATGCAAGCAGAAAGTCTTCGTCAAGAGGTTGAGCCTCTTCATCTCCGGCGGCGCGTTCCTTCACCTGCTCTTCAAAACGCTGCCGCTGGTCGAGGGGATCGTTGAGCTCGCTGAAGGCGTTGGCTATCTCCAGGCCGCCCACAAACGCCTCAAATCGCTCTACAAGCCGGGGGTCATCCTCTCGGCGCTTGGCGAGCGGCGAGAGTGCCACCGGGTAGTCGAGGAGCAAGGTCGGTTGCACTAGGTTTGGCTCCACGCATTCTGCTAAGAGTTCATCCACGAGTGTAGCCCACGTGACGCGCTCCGGCACGCCGATGCCGCGTGCTTGCACCTGAGCGAGCAGGGCATCCGTATCGGGATGCGCGTAGATATCAATGCCGGTCGCAGATTCGATCGCCTCGTGCAGTTTAATGCGCTGCCACGGCGGTGTAAGATCGAGTACATCATCGCGGTATGGTATCTGCGGAGAGCCGTGAACGGCAAGGGCAACCCTATAGTAAAGCTGCTCAAGCAGGTCCATCATGTCCGCGTAGTCAGCGAAAGCCTGATAGGCTTCCAGCATGGTGAATTCGGGATTGTGGTCGCGGTCCATGCCCTCGTTGCGAAACGTACGGCCGACTTCGTACACACGTTCGAAGCCGCCGATGAGGCACCGTTTGAGGTAGAGTTCCGTGGCTATCCGCAGGTAGAATTCCTGGTCGAGGGCGTTATGGTGCGTCACAAACGGTCGGGCAAAGGCGCCGCCGTAGAGGGGCTGAAGCACGGGCGTTTCTACCTCGAGGAAATCGCGGGCATCGAAGTATGCGCGCACCTCGCGGATGACGTGGCTGCGCACTGCCATGGTGTGCCGCACGTCCGGATTGGCCGCTAGGTCAAGATAGCGTTGGCGCAGTCGGGTCTCCGTATCGCGCAAGCCATGGTACTTTTCCGGCGGGTTTTGCAGCGCCTTGGCCAGCATGGCGATGCGATGGACCTCTAGGGTCGCTTCGCCGGTCCGCGTACGAAACAAGGTGCCTTCCGCACCGACGATATCGCCTAGGTCGAAGAGGTCTATTACCGTCGTGTAAGACTCTTCACCAAGAATATTGAGGCGCAGGTAGAGCTGGATGCGACCGGAAACGTCCTCTATGTGGGCAAACGCCGCCTTACCCATCTTGCGTACGGTGAAGATTCGTCCGGCTAACCGAACGTTCTCTTGCGAGGCTGCAAGTTCGTCAAAGGAGTCGAGTGCTGCTTGCGCCGTATGGGTGCGTTGAAAGCGCAGGGGATAGGGCTCAATGCCCTTTTCGCGCAAGGCATTGAGCTTGCGGAGGCGGAAGTCAACTGGCGACTTGCGTGAGCGATCTGCGCTTTTGACGAAGTCAGACGATTCCGTAGCTACTTTACCTCTTGTATCGTGTATGTCAGGGTGCCGGCAGGTACTTCGACGGTTACCCGGTCACCGATACGGTGACCCATCAGGGCATGTCCCACCGGGCTCTCATTGGATATGCGGTTTTCCAAGGGATCGGATTCCGGCGCACCGACAATAGTAAACGTCTCGCTATTGCCATCTTCATCAGTGACGATGACCGTTGCTCCCAAGTCAACCTCGGCACTGGCGTGGTGTTCAGACACCACCGCATCGCGGAGAATGTGTTCGATCTCTATGATTCGGCCTTCAACGAATGCTTGCTCTTGCTTGGCTTCATTGTACTCGCCCATATCGGAGAGATCCCCGCCGAATTCCATCGCCTCATGGATCCGCTGGACGATTTCAGGACGTCGCACGGTCCTTAATTGCACTAGCTCTTGGAGTAGTTTGTCTCTGCCTTGAGGCGTCAGCATATGCTGCTCCGCCATGCCCGCACCCTCCTATAAAAGAATATGACGGAAAAGAGACCGTCCACTGGTTGCTCTTTTCCAGTCACCCCTATAGTAGCAGCTTGGACGGCCAGCGGTCAACGGTCGGGGAGTACACTGACTTAGATCGTTTGATGGTGCAGAGTGGTGGCTCGCACATTGCAAACCCATACTCGCCACCTGTCCCACGTACGCTACCGCACCAGTACAAGACTACGGGGAGGAAATAAGAATCCTCCCCGTAGTCTGTAAATGAGCGGCCGCTTATAGCCAACTACAATGGCCGGGACTACTGGTTGCTAAGGAACTCGTCCATCGACGACTGGCCTTTATCTTCGAAGAGCTGCATCGCGTCAGGAATTGTCGCCTCACCTTTGCGAATACTATTGATCGCCTCGCCGGTTGCGCCGAGGATGCCGCGGGCGCCAGGCACACTGGCGACGAACCGCGCGCCGTCCATCTCCTTGATGATCAAGGCCTTGAACGGATCGTCCTGGATGTAGTCGGCACTCTCCGCAACCGACTTGCGCACGGGAATGCGGTCCATAACGTTCGACCACTCCAAGTTGACGCCCGCGTCATAGAAGAAGTCGATGACCGCGAAACCGCCGTCCGGATTGGCGCTGCCGTTCGGCATGCAAAAGGCCCAGTCGCCGGAATAGTTGGAGAGTACCCCGGCTGCCGTAGGCAACGGATAGCCAAAGTAATGGAACTCGAAGTCCGGGTGGAACTTTCGGAAGAAGGCGTTGCGCACGGCATTGCCTTCGTAATAATGGGTCATCTCGCCATTGGCCGTCTGCACGCGGTTGCGCTTGTCCGTATGGAACGGCGCGATGCTCGGCCAGCCGCCTTGGAGATCGTAGATCCGCATGAGCCACGTGAGCGCCTCGACGGAGAGTTCGTTATTGACCGTGAACTTGGTCTTGTCATCATTGAAGATTTCGCCGCCAAGCTGCCAATAGGGCACCATCCACGTATGCACGCCGCCGGAGCCGCGGAAGGGGTCCCACGAGAGCACCTCGATCTGATCTCCCGTCTGCTTGAAAGTCTTTGTCACGGCATCTTCCATATCCGCCCAGGTCTGTGGCGGGTTCTCCGGATCGAGACCGGCCTCGAGGTACTGATCGGTGTTGGAGAAAATAATGCGGGCGTCGATGCTGTAGGAAAGCGCGTGGGTCTTGCCCTGATATTGGGTGGCGTTCAGTTTCTCCTTCCATAGGTCGTCAAACTGGATGTTCTGCGCCGTGCCCAACCAGGGATCGAGCGGCTGCACGATCTCCAGCACGCCCCACTCATTCTGCACCCACGATTGCGTCTTCACCACGTCCGGCGCAGTGCCCGCGGCCACAACGGTCTGCACGTCGTTGAAGCCGCCGTTTGGCCGACCCAGCGGAATCATCTTATACCCGGAGGTCTCATCGAACTGTTTCCGGAGCGCCCTGGGAAGCTCCTCCGTATCGAAGTTCCAGGCCGGAAAAGAGTGATACCAAAACGTGACGGGGAGGATCTTCTTTTCCTCGGGCGCTTCCATCGCCTCCTTCTTAGGTTCTTCTGCCGGAGCCGCTTCTTCAGTCGTGGTCGCCGGCACTGCGCCGCAAGCGGCAAGAATCGCTATCCCAGCGCCTCCTGCCGACGTTGCCAAGAACGTTCGTCTTGATGTACGCATGATACTTGCCTTTTCCGCGCGACCTCCTCATGTATTGAGTCGATCCTACGCGCTACATTACGACAATTCTGCTGCTTGTGTACCATTTCTACAAGGCAAAGTCAAGTTATGAACGCAGATTCTAGGCGATTGGCAGCTCTAGCCGTGAATTGCACGGTGAGTGTTTGTGATAAATTCACGAGATCAGCTACGTAGGCGTAGTCAAACCGTTATTTACTATAGACAAGCAAAGTAAGTGCTGGTATGTTACATACAGAATAATCTTGAGCAGACTCATGGAGAGTAAAATGCAAACTGTGCTGCGATTCTCTCGCCGGTCTATCCTGGCCGGAATGGCAAGCCTCGGCGTCGGTAGCGCGACTCTAGCCGCCTGCGGCCAAGTGCCCGCTGCACCCGCGGAGGCGCCGGAAGCAAAAGAGGCGCCGCAGGCTGAGCCGACGGCAGCGCCGGAGGCGATGGAGCCCAATGTCATCAAATACATGCACTACACCACCCAGCAGCAGGTGTGGGACGACACATACGGCGCGGTCATCAGCCGCTATGAGGAGCGCAACCCGGACGTTAAGGTTGAGCTCACCCTCATTTCGGGCGCGCTGACGAACATGGCCGAGAAAGCCGTGTCAGCCCACGCGGCGGGGATTCCGTACGACATGTACTACGGCTGGTTTGGCTATATCAGCCAGTTTGCCACCGCCGAAATCATTCAGCCGCTCGATGCTCTTGTCTCGAAAGATGCCGCTTTCGATCTATCGGAGTATTACGACTTTGCCTTGGAGCGGGTCAACGGCAGGCTCTACGGCATTGCGTGGTTCATGGGGGCCCGCACGATTTGGTACAACGCCGACCTCATGACGAACGCAGGTGTCGATTCGCCAAGCAAGTTGGATGCCGAAGGGAAGTTCACCTGGGACGCGCTGGCGGAACTCTCCACGAAATTGACGACCCACGAAGGGGCAAACGTCTCCCAATGGGGCATCTATTTTGGCGGCAATCGCCCCGACCGCATCCTCATTGCGCTCAAGTCTTGGGGCGCGGACTGGTGGAACGAAGCGTTTAGTGCCCCGGCAATCAACTCGGCCAGTGCCGGGGACGCAGTGCAGGCAGTACTGGACCTCGTCGTCAAGCACCAGGTGCATCCCGCCATTAATCGCAAAGAGACCGACGTTGCGCCATCGTTCAATGAGCAGAAACTCGCAATGGTCCTAAATGGGCCCTGGTATACGCGTTCCATCAAGCAGCAAATCTACGAAGGCGAAACGCCATTCAACGTCGAGCTGGCTTCAGTGCCGGTCGGCCCTGGCGGCCGCGGCACGCCTATGCTCCTCAACGCGTTTTGGATTGCCAGCACCTCGCCGGATCCCGATACGACTTGGGATTTCTATAAGTACCTCATCAGCGAGGAAGTGCAGCCGGATTGGGCCAACCTGGGAGGCGGCCGTTTCCCGGCAAACCGCACCTACGCCCCAGTCGTGCAGTATCCCTTCGAGAGTGTGGAGACCTATCAGGCGATCGCGGAAGTTGGAGTCCCATTGCGGCAGGTGGTGAAGCAATCGGATGTCAACGGCGCGTGGAGCGAACTTTGGGGCCAGATGGAAGAGGGTCAAAAAACCGTAGAAGAGGCGCTTGCCGAGATCCACAAAGTGGCCGACAATGCCCTGAAAGAGGGCGGCTGCATCTGCTAGACAAACGCAAGTCGAATCACGCCTTATCCTTAGGCTGGTCGCAGGGTGAATGGAATAGAGGGCGCAATCCTTTTGCCCTGCGCCAGCGCCTCCTTGCAAGGCGTGTCGCACTCCGTGAGAGTATTGAGGAGTTTGGTTGGGCCCACGGCATCCCCTACTACGTAGCGGTGAAGGTGAGCCTGCCCGGCTGCTGTACGGTTAGAGTGGCGCCCCCAGAGGGAATCGAACCCTCGTTACAGGCTTGAAAGGCCTGCGTCCTGGTCCACTAGACGATGGGGGCAAGAGAGACGTAATTCACTCTTTCAGTATACCGCAAATCGATGATTCTGCGAAGATAAACAGCACCCCAAAGGCCAGTCGAAGCATGGTCAATGCGTGCATGGCGTCCCGCAACCACCTTTAGTCAAGGTTGCGCCTAGCTTCGTCAATTTCTTCCATCCGATAACTCCTGATCTCCGTTTTCGCTATGTGAGAGGGATGCTTGCTCAAATCGACCCGTCACATCCATGAATGTGGAATGCCGCAACATATTTGCAATTCAAGCTCCATCATCAAGTTTTGAAGGAAACAAAGGATGAGTGTACAATGCTGACAATATTGTCGAATTGGTAGGCGAGGAGAGGGTTTATGGAAGCAACACACAAATTTTCCCGACGGCTTATTCTGGCCGGGATGGCAAGTTTTAGTTTGGGAGGCGCCGCTTTGGCTGCCTGCGGCCAAGTAGCTACAGCTCCCGCAGATGCTCCAGAACCAGAAAAGGAGGCACAGCTGGAGCCTACGGCTGCACCCGAGGCCATGGAGCCAACGATCATCAAGTACATGCATTTCACTACCCAGCAGCAGGTGTGGGACGACACCTATGGCGCGGTCATCGACCGCTATGAAGAGCGCAATCCGGATGTGCAGGTTGAACTCGACCTTGTTACGTGGCCTTTGACAGACGTGGCGGTGAAAGCGGTCGCTGCAAGCGCCGCGGGCATAAACTACGACATGTACTACGGCTGGTTCGGCTACATCAGCCAGTTCGCCACTGCGGACATTATCCAACCGCTCGATCCTTTCATCGCAAAGGATGCCGGCTTCGACCTATCCGAGTACTACGACGGCGCCCTTGAAAAGATCGGTGGCAATCTCTACGGCATTGCCTGGTTCATCGGCGCCCAGTCCATTTGGTATAACGCCGACATCATGACCAACGAAGGTCTGACATCTCCGGCTGACCTCGATGCCGATGGGAATCTGACCTGGGACACGCTCACAGAAGTGGCCACGAAACTGACTACCCGCGAGAGCAACAATGTTACCCGATGGGGACTGAGTTTTCGCGGTAACCGCACCGATAGCTTGCTCATTGCGCTGAAGTCATGGGGTGCGGACTGGTGGAACGAGGACTTCACCGCGCCGGCTATTGACTCGCCTGAAGCAGTCGAAGCCACGCAGGTGGTGCTGGACCACGTCGTAAAGCATCAGGTGCACCCGCCGGTCAACATGAAGGAGACCGATGCCGCACCTAACTTTATCGAGCAGAAACTCGGTATGATCCTGACCGGGCCTTGGTTCACACGCACAATTAACCAAGAGATTGTTGAGGGGCAGACACCCTTTAACGTCGATTTGGCCAACGTACCGGCAGGGCCTGGGGGTCGCGGCACGCCGTTGTTGATCAACGCCTTTTGGATCGCCAGAAGTTCTCCGGCGCCGGATGCGACCTGGGAGTTCTACAAGTATCTCATCAGTGAAGAAGTGCAACCGGACTGGGCGAATCTTGGCGGAGGCCGCTTCCCACCCAACCGCACCTACACGCCGGCTGTGCAATACCCCTTCGAAAACGTGGAAACGTACAAAGCAATTGCAGATGTCAGCGTGCCTCTACGCCAGGCGGTGAAGCAAGCGGACGTCAATGCCGCGTGGGCAGAATTGTGGGTACAGATGGAAGAGGGACAGAAGACAGTTGAAGAGTCTCTTGCCGAGATTCACCAAATGGCGGATATTGCCCTGAAAGAGGGTGGCTGCATCTGCTAGACTAGCACCAAGTGTGTTGACAGTTTCGATCCGGCACAAAAGCGATGGGACTGAGACTCTCGCACCCGTCAACCTTAAGAGAGCGGCTAAGTCGAGTAATCCGAAGCCCAGGTTCTAGATTTCTTGCTGCGCTCGAAATGACAAAACGAGGGCGTCCCACGTTAGATCCCGGACCATGACCTCAATGAGAGCTAGGTAATTAGTGCAGTAACAAGCACCCAATACAACGGTGCCTGTTACTCGTGTGGCAAGAGAAGGAGCATCCAGCCATGGCAATTAAGACCCCTGTTGACACGAGACTCGCCATAGATGGCGGGACGCCGGTGCGGTCGGCAGACGACCCCTTGCCGGGAATCTTCCCCCGTGACGTGCCGCAAGAGTCCTATGACAATATAACGGAGGTCCTGGAAAAGGGCCTAACCTCCGGCTACTTGCGGCGCTTCGAGCAGGAGTTCGCCGAGGTGAACGGCGCAAAATACTGCGTCGCCCTCGCCAACTGCACCGCCACGCTGCACACCATCATTGCGGCGATGGACATCGGGCCGGGTAAAGAAGTCATTGTGAATCCCATTACCGACCTCGGTTCTGTGGCGGGCATCATGGCGCAAGGCGCGATTCCCATCTTTCCTGACGTAGACATCCGCACGGGGAACGTCACCGCCGAGACTATCGAGAAGGTCATTTCGCCGCGCACGGCAGCCATCATCGCCGTACATTGGTATGGGCTGCTCTGCCCCATGGACGATATCGTCACCCTGGCAAAGCGGCACAATATCCTCCTAATTGAGGACGTGTGTCAAGCGCCGTTGGCAAAGTACAACGGGCGGAATGCCGGCACTTTGGGCGACGTTGGCGCGTTCTCGTTCGATGCCGAAAAGCATCTCTCCGGCGGGCACGGCGGTGCGCTGCTCACGGACAACAAAGACATTGCCGACCGCGTACATCTCTTTGGTGTCATGCGCGGCGGCGTGCCTGTGGAGCGCTATGGCCGCAAGCACGTGCGCTTCGGCCTGAACATGCGCTTCGGCGAGCTGGAAGCCGCGTTCGTTCTCGGCATGCTCCACATACTTGAAGAGCAGAACCAGCGCCGGCGCGAAACAACTGCGGCCCTGAGCCAGCGTGTGGTGGAGGACATTCCCGGGCTGATCCCGCCGCACATCCCCGAAGGCGCCGACCACATCTATTGGTACTACTACCTGCGCGTAGACCCCGACGCGTTCACGTGCGGACTATGGGACCTGTCCGATGCGCTCATGGCCGAGGGCTTGAAGGCGGAGCCCGGCCCCTGGCAACTGGTGCCGGATAGTCACACGTTCCTGCATACCAAGTCCACCGTGGCCGGTGAGTCTCATTGGCCGTGGGACCATCCGATGAACGAGTTCGCGAAGGACATCGAATACAGCGGCGACATGGTGCCCATTGCCAAGGAGCACGTGGACACGACCATCCGCTGGAACTGGACGGACAAATATACCGACCGGGACGTTGAGGACATGGCAACGATTCTGGCCAAGGTGACTGACCGTTACCGGGCATAGTTATCTCTAGAGAATACGGAGGGCGCTCCAAGCCTAGACAGTTCGCTCACCTGCAAGCCGTTCGTGCCGAAGTGGCTACGCCAAGTCCCTGTCGAAGCATGAACGGCTGGGGGCTTGTGGGTGAATTCGGATGCGTTCGTTCCGTTCAGCCTTCGACAAGCTCAGGACGAACGGAACATATGAATGGGTTGAGTAAGCATGACAGCAGTCACTTTGACTGAAGACTACAGCAGCTAACTTGACTGATTGTGGCAGCAGCCATCAGATACTAGCACTAAAGCGAGGGGTCAAGGAGCATGTATCCCGGCAGTGCTCAGTTCTGTCTGAGCATGACGTTCGACATCGAGATGTCCTACAACTTTCCCTACTGGACGTCCGATTACGACGATTACGGCGCCATCGATCCGCACGTAAAGCAGTACGTCCATAGACTGCTGGACGTCGCTGACAAGTATGGTGCGAAGCTCCAGTTTTTCGTGGTCGGCAGCGCCTTGGAAGACCCGGACGTTGACTATCTCAAGCGGCTGGTCGCGGAGGGTCATGCCCTCGACAATCACACCTATCGGCACGTAAACGTCAAAGCGGAGCGTGTTGAAGACCTGCATTCCTCATACAAGCGAGCGCCGTGGCGGGCCGGGGGGCTTTCGCCGCTGGAGTGCCTGCGCCACGAGATCAGGCAGACCGGCAGGGGCCTAAGTGAACGATTAGGCGTTAAAGCGAGCGGCTTTCGTACGCCGGGCGCTTTCCCCAACGGGCTGGAAGACGCGCCCGCTGTTCAGAAGCTACTGCAAGAGGAAGGATTCCAGTTTGCTTCTGCGCACTACAAGTGTCCAACGGAACGTACGTGGCACCCGCGGCGAGCTGAGATGGAAGCTGCCGTGCGCCATAGCCTCGACATCCTACAGCCTTACCGCTACCCGAACGGCCTGCCGGAAATCCCAATGATGGGTCTGAGCGACGCCATCGCCTTTCGCTCGTTAGACCTGGACCGATGGGAGTACATCCACCACGCAACCGTTGCAGTTGACCATGCTCACGCAAATGGACAGATTCTCAGTCTCCTCGCGCATCCCTCGTATCTCGCGGCTCGCGATCCCCACTGTGATATGCTTGACACCGTGCTGCACCGCGCGCTGGACAAGCCCGGCGGTTGTTGGGTGGCAACTAACCGGGATATCAACGAGATAGTCTTGGCTGCCTAGACCTACACTGAGCGCACGGCAAGCTTCAGGTATAGAGTCGGTTTCGCCTTTACTCCTTCGGTTTCTCCGCGCCTTGCTATCGGCAAGAAGTTCGCGGGTTTTCAACCTGCGCTAGCGGTCGGAGTAGACATCAAGTGACCCGACAGGATTGCACTGAATTGCGGGGAACATGGGTACCGTCACCGGGACAATCGTAGATGCGCAGAGCGGCAATGAGCTTGCGGCCAAAGTCTCTGTGCAAGGCAATGGCGGACTCTTTCACGCCCCTGAAAGCTCTATCGCAACCGTCGGGACAACCAATCCCTACTTCTACGCTGATGGATCGTTTTCGGTTGACCTGCCCCGCGGCCAGGCTGACGTCCGAGTAGAACGCGGCACGGAGTATGCGCCTCTGCATGTGACGGTGTCGGTGCCACTGAGAGGCACTGTGAATCTCTCGCTGCCGCTGCAGCGGTGGATTCGTCTCGAGGACCAGGGCTGGTACCCGGGCAACACTCACATCCATTACCGCGAATATGAAACCCGTCCCGAGGAACGCTTGCGATTCGACACCGAAGTCGAAGACCTTACCGTAACGGTTGTCAGCGTGCTCCAACAGCAAGAACTCGCGTACGCCTCCAATCGCTTCCCCGTGGGCCGCATGGACCACCCGACGCGACCCCATTGGGTGCTCGACGTAGGGGAAGAGACGCGTCACAATGCCATTCTCGGCGATAGTAGCTCCGGCTACGGTCACGTGATGCTCGTGCGCCTGCAAGAGCAGGTTGAGCCGCTCAGCCGCGGCGTGCTGGTGGATGATTCCGATCCGGACTATCCGCCGCTCATAGATGCGTGCGATACGGCCCGGGCACAAGGCGGGGTTGTGATCTGGTGCCACAACGGCTGGGGCATGGAAGCGCCCATTGCCGCCTCACTGCAGCGGATAGACGCGCTTAATCTCTTCGACCCGTACTGGCTCGATACTGAGTACGACCTTTGGTATCACCTCCTGAATTGCGGTTTCAAGCTGCCGGCAAGCACGGGCTCCGACTGGTACGTCTGTTCTGCAAATCGCGTCTACACGCACCTAGAGCAGTCCTTTTCCTATGACTCCTGGCTGGAGACGCTGACTGCCGGTCGCTCGTACATCACGAATGGGCCGGTGCTCGAGCTTTCGGTGGAGGGTCAGCCACCGGGGCAGGTTCTCGACCTTCGCGCGCGTCAACCGAAGCAGGTGCGCGCGGAAGTGCGTTGGCAGGCGCACCTACCGATTGAGCGTGTCGAAATCATCATGAACGGCACTGTAGTGGCGGGTGAGCACGCCGAAAGCGGTACCCAAGAAGGCAGACTCACTGCCACGCTCGTCCTCCCAGGTGATGGCTGGATCGCGGCGCGCTGTGCCGGACGCAGTCGGGACAGCTACGGCCACGCCCAATGGGCCCACACGAGTCCCGTTTATCTTCGCGCTGGCGGGAGAGATCCCGCCACAAAAGCCTCGGCACAGTTCTTCGTCGCTCAAATCGAGCGCTCGCTGCAATGGATCGGGGAGCAGGCGCGCTTCGAGGATATTGCCCACCGGCACCGCATGCAGCAGCTTTTCCGCGACGGCCGGGAGTCTTTCCTGCGCTTGGCGCGAGAATAGTATGCTATAGCAGTAACGTGCAGTCAGTTCCGTGGAGAAAGGGTAAGCGCGTGACGGCGGTCAGTGCAGATGTACAGTGGTTGCAGTGCGTACGGTGCGATGAGCGGTTTGCCGTTGGGGCGTATGCCTTTGGCTGCCCCCACTGCTTTCAGAAGGATCGGGAAGGTCCGCTGGACTTTCGGGTAAGCCTGGAAGATGGCGTACCTGCCGGTTTTCAAACAGCTTGGAATGCCGGGCCGCAGCACAGTGTCTGGCGCTATGGAGACTTGCTTCCCCAGGCAGACCATCCGCTAAGTCTCGACGAAGGCGGCACGCCGCTGACTTTCCTGGATGAGCTGAGTGACGAGCTTGGCCTAAACGTCTATGTCAAGAACGAGACGATGAATCCCACGTGGTCGTTCAAGGACCGCCACGCCGCAGTGAACATCACCATGGCGCGCCAACTTGGCTACACGAAGGTGGTGGCCTCCTCCACCGGCAACGCGGGCCAGGCCGTGGCGGCGTATGCGGCGCTCGCGGGATTGCGCGCTCTCGTCATTGGCTACCCTACATCATCCGAATTGCTTCGTCGCGTGATGCAGATCCACGGGGCGTCGGTGGTAACGATGCCGAAGCCGGAGATCGGTAAGATGATGCGGCAGCTTGTGGAAGACCATGGCTGGCTGCCGGTCGGCTCATCCGATCCAAACCCGCTCGCCAGTCCCTACGGCGTGACGGGGTACAAAACCATCGGCTATGAAATAGCCAGCGCGCTCGGCGGCTCGCCCGATACAGTCTTGGTTCCCACCGGCGGCGGAGATAGCCTCTACGGCATCTGGCGTGGGTTGATCGACCTGCGCGACATGGGCCTGATCGACCGCCTGCCGCGCATGGTGGGCTGTCAGACCGAGGCAACGCACCCGCTGCTCCACGCGCTTACACATAACCGAACTGAGATTGAAGTCCAGCCGGAGCCGGACTCCCTCGCAACGTCTATCATCGAGGGACGCTGCGGCATGCACGCCCTACGTGCTCTCCGCGCATCGGGCGGTACGGCAACGGCAGTACGTGAGGAAGAGTTGCGCCAGGCAATTCGACGTATGGCCGGCCGCGGATTCTTCTTTGAAAGCGCCTCGCTCGCCACTGTCGCCAGTCTTGTTCGACTTCACGGAGAAGGATACTTCAAACCGGGTGAAACAGTGGTTTGCGTCATCACCGGCAGCGGGGTCAAGTGGCCGGACGTGATCAATCAACTTGTGCCTGCTGCGCCCCACTTGGAGCAGCCGAGCATCTCTGCTTTGTCGGATGTAATGGAACTGTGACCAGATCGGAGACACAACTATGGAGCGACCGCATCGGGTTGCCGTTGGTTCAATTCTGACCGAGTGCAACCAGTTTGGCGGCAAGCTGATCGAACGGGCCGAGTTCGCCCGCAGCCAGCTCGCGCGCGGCGAAGCGGTTATGTCAATTGGCGGCGGTGCCGTCGGCGGCATGCTGCGCACCCTAAAGGAACAGAACGCCGACATTGTGCCGCTCGTCGTGGCGAGCGCCTACCCCGGTGGTCCGATTGACCACGAGTGCTACGCGCAACTGAAGGCGGACCTGCTGGAAGATCTCACCAGTGCCTTGCCCGTGGACGGTGTTCTGCTCGCCCTGCATGGAGCGGCGGTCTCTACGGAAGTCGATGACGTGGAGGGCGATCTCCTGGCGACAGTGCGCGCCATCGTGGGCCCTGACATACCGGTGGTGGGGACGCTCGACCTGCACGCAAACGTGACAACACAGATGATGCGCCACGCTGACGGTCTTGTTGCCTGGGAGACCTACCCGCACGTTGATCCGTTCACTACGGGCGTACGCGGCGCGCGACTCCTCCTGGGCACCCTCGACGGCACCCATACGCCGGCAATGGTCATAGCAAAAGTGCCGATTCTGACCAGTGCCATCAATGCGAGCACCGTGGGTGACGGCCCCTTTGCCGATGTGATGCGCTTGGCGAAATCCTTTGAAGAGCTGCCGGGAGTCTTGTCCACCAGCGCGTTCCACGCCCACGCCACGATTGACGTGGCGGAATTGGGCGGGGGTGGCCTGGTGATTACTGACAATGATGAGGAGCTCGCCGCAGACCTCGCAGACCGGATTGCCAACCTCATGTGGGAGAAACGCTTCGCCCTGGAGCCGGACACTCTCACTCCTGAGGAGGCGGTCGACGTGGGAATCAACATTCCTGGCGGTCCCATCATCTTAATAGAGTGCGCTGACTGCGTCGGTGGCGGTGCTGCCGGAGACAGCGTGGCTACAATCCCTGTCCTGCAGGACCTCAGCGCAGGGTTTGCCATCGTGCCGGTGGTCGACCCTGAAGCGGCTGCGCTCTGTCATGAAGCCGGTGAAGGCAGCACGGTCACGTTGACGCTGGGGCACAAGATCGATACCCAATGGGGAAGTCCGCAGACCCTCACCGGTGTCGTGAATTCTCTAAGTGACGGTAGGTTTCAATATACCGGCGGCATCTGGGCAGGCGAATGGGCGACCATGGGGCCAACTGCGGTGCTGGAGTGTGGAAGTGCTCAGATCTTGATTACGACGTACGGCACGTACGAGTGGCGGGACGAGCAGTTCCGTGCACTGGAAATGGACATCGAAGGCGCAAAATTCATCGTTGCAAAGAATCCGATGAACTATAGCCAAACCTTTGGTGAAATTGCAAAAGGCGAATTCGTCTTGGATACGCTGGGGGCCACACCGCCGACTCTTCGGCAATTTACCTATCACAAGGCACCCCGCCCTTACTTTCCACTCGTAACTGATATCCCAAATTTTGCGCCCACGCTCTTGCACGGCAGCCAGTGAAGGGATTCCACGTTTAGATGCCTGGCGTCCTCGTCAACGACATTCATTCGCAACTCAACCCGACCACCGTGGATCGGATCATATCTGTAAACTCCCTCGAGGAAATTCAGGCAGCCATTGCAGTGGCGACGGCAGAGGGGAAGTCGGTCTCCATTTCCGGTGGACGGCATGCGATGGGAGCGCAACAGTTCGGCACAAGCACGATACTCCTGGACACCGTGCCGCTGAACCGAGTACTAAATTTCAATGCCGAAGCAGGATTGATCGAGATCGAGGCCGGCATCTACTGGCCGGAGCTCATCGCAGCCATTCGGCAGGCTGCGCCAGCGCATCCATCGCAATGGGCTGTAGCTCAGAAACAGACCGGGGGCGACCGGATGAGCATCGGCGGCGCGCTGGCGGCCAACGTGCATGGCCGGGGTCTACGCATGCGGCCTATTATCGCTGACATCGAGTCGTTCGTTCTGGTTAATGCCGACGGGAACGTCCTGAACTGCAGCCGCCAAGAGAACGGCGAGCTATTCCGGTTGGTCATCGGGGGATATGGACTCTTTGGCGTCGTCTATAGCGTTACGCTGCGACTAGTGCCGCGACAGAAGCTCCAACGCGCCGTCAGTGTCATCGACATCGAGCATCTCATGCCGGCATTTGAGCAGCAAATCGAAGACGGGTTTCTCTACGGTGACTTTCAATACTCAATAGACGATTTGTCTGACGGCTTTCTAACGAAGGGCCTGTTCTCCTGCTATCGTTCCGTGGCCATGGAAACGCCAATTCCGGAGAAGCAGAGAGAACTTTCCGTTGACGACTGGCGACGCTTGATTCTCTTTGCCCATGCCAACAAACCGCAGGCATTTCAGCAGTACGTCGCGCACTACCTGGCAACAGACGGCCAAATCTACTGGTCGGACCTGCATCAGCTCGGCTACTACGAGGAAAACTACCACCGCATGCTCGACCAAAACCTCGGCGCCACGGCCCCTGCGACGGAAGTAATCACCGAAGTCTATGTTCCCCGCCAGTCCCTGGCGGCCTTCATGCATGACGTTCGCGAGGATTTCCGGCAACACAAGACTGAGGTCGTCTATGGCACCATCCGTCTTGTGGAGCGTGATGAGGAGAGCTTTCTGGCCTGGGCGCGAGAGAGCTTTGCCTGCATCATCTTCAATCTTCACGTGTCGCATTCACCGGAAGGTCAAGAAAGCGCCGCGGCAGCATTCCGCCGTCTGATTGACCGAGCAATCCAGTACGGCGGCAGTTACTACCTGACCTACCACAAGCACGCCACCCGCGCGCAGGTGGAGAAGTGCTATCCACAGTTACCGGAGTTTCTTCGACTGAAGCGGCGCTTGGATCCGGCCGAGCGGTTCCAGAGTGACTGGTATCGCCACTACACCGCCATGTTTACTGACGTGATTGACTGAGTAATGTCACTAGCGCAGGTGTTTACCAATTCGATTGCAGGCTGTGGTCTTCAGCAGCTTCCATGAGTAGTAATGGTGACCCAGAACCGTCATTCCGGCTTGCGCCGGAATCCATCTTCGCTGCATCTATGGGCATCAGACCAATAGCAAGAAAGGGGCAGACGGACCGTCGGAGTTGAGTCACAGCATGCCGTCCCTCTACGAGTGATACTGATTGCTCTCTGGCCCATTGCCCTCAGGTCGGTTTACCGCACAATCCCTCTTTGGCATTTATTCTGTCAGTGCATTACCTAACAATTTTAACATTCGAAGAATGGCCTGAGCTAGGCAACAACAGCCGAGACTGCTCTCGAAGCGTCCTCAACGTCACCTAGTTCTGTGCCGTTACGTGGAAAGCATGACGCGATCATTTATGTTGCTTCTGAAACATGCAGGAAATGGGATTCGCAACTTAGCTTTCCATCTCTTCCTACGACCTACAGCATCTCTGTATTTTCTTTGCTTTCAGCGTCGCAGCGCGCCCTTGGCCGACCGCTTTAGCGTATAAACGCACTTTGTTGGGAGTGAACTCCAATCAGAATACATGAACCCATGACAGTGCTCACCGATCTCGCGCTCGGTATCTGCAATGCGCGGTGGGGCATCGCGCTGTTCCGCCAAGGGTGCTCGCAACGGCAATACTCCCAAGTGCTCTGGGGCATGGGCTTCATTGCTGCAGCCATCGCGGCGTTGCTGGGCGGCGCATCGCATGCCGTGGGCGATCAGTCACCCGCCGTACGGCGTAAGCTGTGGAAAGGGACAATCTTGGCCACAGGGTTCACGAGCGCAGGCATGTTTGCGAGTACGGTAGTTGCAAACACGTCGCAGCCGCTAAAGGGGAAATTGCTAGCAGGCGCGGTGGTGAAACTGTTGGCCTACTGCGGTTGGATGGCATCCCGCGACAAGTTTCTCTACGTAATAATTGACTATGGCTCGGCCATGGCTGGCATTGTCACGCTCCACGCGCCGGCGTTGTTCCGCAAGGATGCCGCCAGCTCACGGTGTATACTGGGCGGGGTCTTCATTTCGCTTCTTGCCGCATTCGTCCAGATACGGAAGGTCAAGCTTCACCGCCACTTCAATCACAATGACCTATATCACCTAATCCAAATAGGTGCGTGTTACCTCTTTTACAGAGGCGGGCGACTGTTGGAAGACCGCCGGGATCGGACGGTCGGCGAACCAGACTCTATTTTGAATGGCAGACTGCACGTACCGCCTCAGGTGCGCTAAGGTGAAGAGAAGACAAAATGCTATGTGAAAGAGCTTATCGTGTTATTCGGCATCGGGCCACGCACCATTCACTGAGAATAAGGAACGACTATGTCACGTGAGAACCTAAAGCGTGTCTCATTGCCGTATTTGGCTCGGCTGAGCCTCTTCTGGCTCGGCATCTCCACGGTATGGGCGGGATTAAACATCGTCTACCTGCCCGACCGCGTGGAGACACTCATGGGTTCGGCGCAGAAGGGCACGTATCTTGGCATCTTGGTCTCTGTAGGTCTCATTGTCGCTGTTGTCGTGCAGCCCATCATGGGCGCCGTGAGCGACCGCTCCACGGCGCGTTGGGGCCGCCGTAGACCCTTCATGCTCATCGGCTCTCTCGTCAGCGCTCTCTTCTTGCTACTCATGGCCGCTGTGAGCAACTATGCTCTGCTCTTGGCAGTGGTTATCCTGCTCCAAATCTCCGCCAATAGTGCTCTAGGGCCGTATCAAGGCATCGTCCCGGATCTCGTACCAAAAAGCCAGCGGGGACGCGCTTCGGGATTCCTGGGACTATCTAAGCACTTGGGGACGCTGTTTGGCGTGCTCGCCGCCGGACAATTCCTCGACCGCGGCTTGCTCGGCCACTACCTTTTTGTGGCTGCCGCCGTGCTTGTGATGGTGGCAGTTATCTCTGCACTTACCATCCATGAGGATCCGCTGGAAGAAAAACTAGAATTCTCCGGTATTTTCCACGAGCTTCGCACCCGGATCGCCGAACTGAGGGAGCGGCCGGGCTTTACCTGGGTGCTCTTCTCTCGTTTGTTCTTCTTTATGGGGCTGCTCGCGGGGAACCAATTGCTGCTCTTCTTCATCCGTGAGCGGCTTGGCATCACTGAAAACGCCGGCCTGTCCGTCACAATTGCACTTGGTGTTTTCATCATCGTAGCCGCAGCCGTCAGCATACCGGCGGGCTGGATTTCAGACCGCACCGACCGCCGCCTGTTGGTGGTGGCTGCATGTATCGTAGGTATGCTCGCCTCTTTGTTCTTGCTTTTTACGACGAACTACCCCATGCTGCTCGTGGGGTTTGCTATCCTCGGCGCGGGGACAGGAATCTTCGTCACTGCCGATTGGGCCTTGGCGATAGACCTTATCCCTGATCCGCGGGCGGCGGGGCTTTATATGGGCCTTACGAACTTGTCCACAGCCGGCGGCGACGCGCTCGCCAGCCTGACTGCGGGGGTCATACTCGACGTCTTCAACAGTATTCAGCCGCTCCTAGGCTACTCCGCCGTCTTCGTCACGATGGCGCTCTTCTTTGTGCTTGGCGCGGGAACCATACTCAAGGTGCCGAAGACCTACACAGGGGAGTAGCAAGCACACTCCATCAAGGGCGAATTGCGATAGTCATTGGCAGTTACGGCCGTACCGGTTCCGATGTAGCGGGTAGGAAGTGTCGCGCTACGGGAATCTGAGACAGATCAGCTCACGTTTGCGGTAGCTTGCCTAGGGAATCGCTGAATAGGGGGGGCACTATTTGCGGGAATCACCGCTTCCGAAAAGAGCCCGAACCGACTCTGAGCTACGCCAAAACGCCGCGCTTTTGCGCCACGAGCACTTCCTGCAAGGTACGTCGGTCGACGTGCTCGTTCGGCTCAACACCGTCCATTGGACACACGCCTGCCGGGCACACCTTTTCGATAATGTGCGCTTCGTACTCTTTGCGGAAGTTACGCACGGTGCTCACCACCGGCCAGGGTGCAAATTGCCCGAGACCACAGAACGACGCGCCCATCATGTCCTGTGACGAATGCTCGATGAGGTCTATTGTGTCGGGCGCAGCTACACCGTGGCGGACACGCTCAAGCAGCATCCGCAACACACGTGTACCGTCTCGGCAAGGGAAGCAAAAACCGCACGACTCTTCCTCGAAAAACGTCGCATCCCGAATCGCCGCGTCTACAACGCAGGCGCGGTCGTCCATCACAATGACGCCCGCCGTACCGAGGATGGTACCGGCCGCCTGCACCGGCTTGAAGTCAAGTACGAGATCGATCATGTCGGCAGGCAGAATGGCGCTGGATGCGCCACCGGGCTTCCAGGCCTTGAGCTCGCGCCCCTGCCAGACACCGCCGGCGTGCTCAAAGATCAGTTCGCGCGCGGTGGTTCCCATGGGCAGTTCGTAAACCCCCGGGCGCTCAACGTGGCCGGAAACGCAGTAGATATTTAAACCGGACCCCTCGTTTACTCCCAGGTTACTCCACCACTCACCGCCATTGAGAACAATATCGGGGAGATTAGCAAGAGTCTCCACATTATTGATGAGCGTAGGCTTGCCGAATAGACCTTCATTGGCAGGGAAGGGAGGCCGTGCGCGTGGGTAGCCCCGCTTCCCTTCAAGGGAGTTCATAATGGCGGTCTCTTCGCCGACGATGTACGCTCCCGCGCCACGCCGCAAGTAAAGTTCCACCGAGAAATCCGTGCCGAGCACGTTCTGCCCCAAGAAACCGTGTTCATAGGCTTGCTCAATGGCGTGCTTGACTCGTTCGAACGCCAAGAAGTATTCGCCACGGATGTAGATGAATATGATGGAGCAGCCTGTAGCATAGGCTGCTAACGCACAGCCCTCAACGAGGAGGTGGGGGTCCTGCTCCCCGATAACGCGGTTTGAGAAAGTACCGGGTTCACTTTCATCGAAATTGCACAGGACGTACTTGGGTTCGCCCCGAGCCCCCACCACGAAATTCCACTTCATAGCGGTTGGGAAGCCCGCTCCGCCCCGGCCGCCCATGTTTGCGGCTCGCACCTCATCGTGCACGGCCGAAGGAGTCATCTCAGTCAGTGCTTTGCGCAGAGCGGCATAGCCATCGTGCGCCATGTAAGACTCGATGTCCTGAGAATTCTCATTGTGTATTCGCCGCAGACAGACCTGTTCCATGCCTCTTGCTCCTCGCGGTCGGCGGGCCTTACCTGTGCACTATTCTCTGCTGCTGTTTACTGCAACGCTGGCCTGAACTTTCTCCAGGACCTCTGCCGCCGAGATTTGTCCCACGGCATCTTCGTTGATCAATAGCGCCGGCGCCTGCTCACAGAGTCCTAAGCACATCACCTCTTCTACCTCAAACGCGCCGGGCCGCGCCGCAGCCGCCTCTTCCAGTGTATGGAGAACGTCCTGAGCGCCGCGCAGGTGACACGAGAGATTCACGCACACGCGCGCGATTACGGGTGGTTTCGGCTCAAAGAAGAACATCGTGTAAAACGTCGCGACGCCGTAGAGCTGCGCCTTTGTCTGCCCCAGGGCTTCCGCCACCATGCCAACTGCTTGGGGTTCCAGATACCCAAACTGGCGTTGCACGGCGTGGAGCATATCGAGCGTCGTGCCCGGCTCTCGCTTGCACTCTTCAATCTCGCGCGACAGTGCCTCGTATTTGGCGGCGTCAACGCCTGCTTCGCAGAAGTCGCTCTCTACTTCTCCCGGTTGCGTGGCCAATGGCAGTCCTCCGCTGTGTTTGAGTGGGGCCCACTAGGCCTCCGGTTTATCCCGTTTGGTAAAGATGTCCATGTCGCTACTATGGCCCGGGGCCAGCCGCGCATCGGGGTTAATATACCTTACTGCCTGATTTACTGCCATGGCCGCCTCGGATGCGCCGCACGCAATCAGGTTAATCTTCCCCTCGTAGGCGGCAATATCGCCTGCAGAATAGACACCGGTCCGACTGGTAGCCATCGTGGAGGGATCTACCTTGATGCCCTTCTTGCCTTCAAGCTCAACCCCCCACTTGCGTATGACAGTTGTGTCCATCAGAAATCCAATGCAAATCAGGATTATGTCCACTTCAAGTTCGAAAGTTTCTTTCGACACGAGGTTCATGACGGTGACTCCTGTGAGCCTGCCGTCAGTTACGTGCAACTCACTTGCTTCATGTCGTGGGAAGTGCACGTCCACCTCAGACTCAATAAGTTGGCGAACAGTCGCCTCATGCGCTTGCCAGACCGGAAGGCGATGAATAAGCGTAGCCATCTTCGCGACTTTCTCTAGAGCAAGCGCCCAGTCGAGTGCCGAATCCCCCCCGCCAATTATCAGTACTCGCTTGTCGCGGAAAGAGTCCATATTCTTCACCGTATAGAAGATCTGCTTGCCTTCTAGCGGCTCAATGCCGGGAATTCTCAACTTGCGCGGTGCGAACGCGCCATTACCGTTGGCAATAAGTACGGTCTTGCTCTTGAATTCCTCACCGCTCTCCGAATGGAGCACGTAGATGCCGTCGCGCTCTTCAAACTCTAGAATTTTCTGTGAAAGATATATGGGATACTGCCACTGGTCTGCTTGCTCTTGCATTACTGCGACAAGATCCTTTGCGAGTATCGCTGGGAAGCCGGCCATGTCATAGACAAACTTCTCAGCATACAGAGCTGATAGGGCACCGCCTATTTCATCCATCGCTTCCACAAGCTGCGTATCGAGATGGCGTACGCCGGCGTAGAAAAGCCCAAATAACCCCGTAGGGCCGCCTCCAATAATCGTAAGGTCTCTTACGCCATTCTCCACCATTTCGCAGAACTCCTTCCAACAGTTTCTCTAGGCCTCGGTAGTTGCTCGCTCAATCATTCTTGCATCCGGGACCACATTGCCTCTGCTCCACACAGTTACAGAATATAAGAATGGCTTATGAGTTAGATTCAAATTGCCCATTTGTCTCTGCAGCTTGATAGGCTTTTTCAAGCAGTTCCATTGTGTGAATCGACCGCGTGGACTCACCGCTTGCAGCCAGGGCGTTGTCCATTTGCAACATGCAACCCGGATTGCCGACAACCACGAATTCGGCATCCGTTGCCGCAATGTTCTTGACTTTCGGCGCTACGACGCGCTGCGCCATATCGGCCTGCAAAATGTTATAGACACCTGCGCTGCCGCAACAATGATCGGAATTCTTCATTTCTACGAACTCAAGTCCCGGAATTGCTTGCAGCAGGGCTCTCGGCTGCGCCCGTACACGCTGCCCATGCGCCAGGTGGCAGGCATCCTGATAGGTTACGCGCTTGTTCACCGGCCCAAACGAAGTATCTACCTCAATCTCAGCCAAGAATTCGCTGACATCCTTCACCTTCTCTGAAAAATCACGGGCGCGGAGGGCGTAATTGGGATCAAGCTCAAGCAGAATGTCGTACTCCTTGAGGGCAGTACCGCAGCCGGCCGCATTGCTGATAATAGCGTCTAAGTTATACGCCTCAAAGGCGTCGATGTTCCGCCGGGCAAGGTCTTTCGCTGTCTCGCGGTCCCCGGCATGGATGCCCAATGCGCCGCAGCAGCGTTGGCTCTTGGGTATCACCACCTCGCACCCATTGCGCGTGAGGACGTTCACGGTGGCTCGATTCGTCTCGCCGAAAAAGAATGGCATGATGCAGCCGGTGACGAACCCCACACGGCGTCTCTTCTCACCGCGGGCAGGCACAACTTCCACGTCGGGTGCTCCAAAGAACTCGTCAGAAAGCTTGGGCAGCATTGATTCGGCTTGACCGAATTGACCGAAGAGCTTCAAGACGCCGCTGCTTTGTACTAGCTTCTGCAAACCGGAGGATTGGTAGAAACGGAGGATGTTGGCAACAATATTCAGTCGACCGGGAAAAGGAAAAATCTGTTTGAACACGAGCCAGCGCAAGAAGCGTGGCATCACGCCACCGGGCCTCGCTTGGGTCGCCTCGCCGCGCGCTGCCTCGATGATCTTGCCATATTGCACTCCCGATGGACATGCAGTCTCGCAGGCCCGACAATCCAAACAAAGGAAAATGTGTTGCAGGAACGTCTCATTGATTGGAATGCGCTCTTCCTTGGCGGCCTTTACCAGATAGATGCGGCCCCGCGGACTTTCCATTTCAAGTCCAGTCTCGCGATAAGTAGGACACGCGTTGAGACAGAGACCGCAATGCACACATTGGGCCAGGTCCTCATCCGTGAGGCCCTCAAACCGAACGCGCTCGTTGTCTGTCTTCGGAATTACGAGCCCTGGCTTGCCGACATCGGTATTCACGTTGGCTTTGCTCGCCCTATCTAGAGTGAGTTGCTGCTAAATCTTCGCTACGAAACGGCCTGGATTGAGAATTTTGCGTGGATCAAAGGTCTGCTTTAGGCTTCGCATGACGCTTAGTCCCTGAGGGCTCGGACCCCAGACGTCAAAGGCGGTCTTGAGCGCCGGCGAGCCCCGCTGCAGTACAAGACTGCCCCCGTGCTCCTGGCTCACCGCTCGGGCATGCTGCAAGAAGCTGAGACCTTTGGCCAATGTCGATGTCTTTGCAGAGGATTCTTGATTTTCTCCATCCGCCGGGCGAATTCCACACTTTAGTGAGCCATTGAGAGGATCGGCCACAATTCCCACTGCTCCCTCAATAGGCTCTGCGGAGCGTAAGAGGTCTGCATAGACGTGCCGCGTTTCTGTTGGCACGGCGCTCGCCTTGAACAAGACATTGCTAGGGGCACTATCCGAACCCAAGTCCACGCATTGTTGCCACAGCAACACCCCGTCCACCTCGCTTGCTACCTCAGTGCCAATTCCACCCACTTCAGCTCCCGTCGCCGAGGCATCGCGAACTTGCCGAGCGACGGCTCCTTCTGCGCCCATGAAGCGGACGAGAAGCACGTGGGCGCCACGAACTGCGCCAAACAAGCATTGCTGAGCGACCGTATTACCGACCACCGCCGCCGCTGGATGGTGCGCACGTATGGCGGATGCTGCCGCAAAGGCCGCGCCGGTATCTTCAAATGTGAATATAAGAGTTTGGTCTGCCTTTGGCAGGGGATACACTTTGAAAGTCGCAGTGGCGATAACTCCCAACGTACCCAGGGCGCCGACCTGCAGCTTGTGGAGACCGAACCCGGCCACATTCTTTACTACCTCGCCGCCGCTCTTGACGAGGGTGCCGTCACCTTGGACGAATTGCATGCCCATCACAAGGTCCTTGGCAGTACCGAACGCGAACCGTAGCGGCCCATGCGCGTTTGCCGCCACAGCTCCGCCAATTGTAGCTAGATCAGGGAGAGGCACCTCAAGCGGCAGTGTCTGATTGTGTTCGCGAAGAGTCTCTTGCAAGACAGCCACGGTCACACCCGCCTCTGCCGTCACAATAAGGTCGGCAGGTTCGTATCCCGTGATCGCACTGAGACCGATAGTGGAGAGAGCCACCTCGGCAGCCGTTGGAGGCGCGCCGAGATCAAGCATCGTGCCGCCGCCTACAGGAATGGTTGCAGTTTCAGCGGCGTCCAACTCCGCAACTACCGCGACCAATTCCACAACCGTTCGCGGCGCGACACCAAGCCGTGGCTGCTTTCCGTCGATGGTAGGAGTCTCATTAGTAATCGCCTCAGGTGAAACGATCTGAGCGAGCTGGGTGTGGAGAGTCTCAGTCAGCAACGCGTATCTGCATCCTACTTCCAGACCGCAGCAGCAGCAGAGTTGACCGGCGCCTTGCCAATGTGGATTTTTGCCGCATGCGGACCTTCACCGGTGGGGAACACCTTTGTGGGGTTGAACAGCCAATCGGGATCGAAAGCGCGCTTGAGCTTGCGCATAGCCTCCAAGTCCTCCTCGCTGTATAGCCAGTCCATGTACTCTTGCTTCTCAGTACCGATGCCGTGTTCTCCCGAGAGTGACCCACCGGCGTCGATGCATGCGCGGATAATCTCTTCACCCGCGGCAATGACTCGCTGCACCTGGTCGCCATCGCGCACGTCGAAAAGCAAATTGGGGTGCAAGTTGCCGTCACCGGCATGAAACACATTGGCGATGATGATGTCATAGCGTGCCGCCACGTCTTCTACAAAGCGCATGATTTCCGGAAGTTTCGTGCGGGGCACGACGCAATCCTGGATGTAGTAGTTTGGCGCCAAGCGACCCAACGCGCCGATGGCGCCTTTGCGGCCGGCCCAGACGGTCTCTCTTTCCTCATCCGTTTGCGCCACTCTGATCGCGCGCGCACCCGCCTTGCGACACAAATCCAGTATCGCCTCGCGTTGCTCATCGAGTTCTTCCTGCATACCATCAATCTCCACAATGAGAACGCCGCCAGCGTCCACCGGATAGCCCACGTGATGCGCTTCTTCAATCGCCTGGGTTACGACCTGATCCATGATCTCTAGCGCAGCTGGAATTATGCCGTTGCCAATAATGGATGAAACGGCTTCGCAAGCGTCGGGCACGTTTTCAAATATAGCAAGATAGGTCTCCACTGCTTCTGGGATCGGCAAGAGCTTGACCAGGATCTTCGTTACCACGCCCATGGTACCTTCTGAGCCAATAACTGCGCTCATCAGGTCATAGCCCGGTGCATCAGGGGCTTTGCCGCCGATCCAGGCCACCTCACCGCCGGGGAAAACCACTTCCAGCCCCAATATATGATTAATGGTGCAACCGTAGCGCAGGCAGTGAGCTCCGCCGGAATTCTCGGCAACGTTGCCGCCAAGCGTGCAGGCTTTCTGGCTCGAGGGATCGGGGGCATAGTACAAGCCAAGGTGGCCTACTTCGCTGGAGAGCTCTAGATTTACTACACCCGGCTCCACCAGCGCTGTGCGGTTCTCCGCATCGATCTCAAGAATGTCCCGCATGCGGCTAACGGAAAGCAAGATGCCGTCCGCTTCCGGAACCGCGCCCCCTGATAGGCCCGTGCCGGCACCCTTGGGCACCACCGGCACTTTCATCTCGCTTGCTAGTTCCAGTATTCTGCTGACTTCAGCCGTGGTTCGCGGAAGTACGACGGCGGCGGGAAGCTGGGAGTCTATCGATGCATCGCGCTCAAAGACGATGAGGTCTTCCGGAAGGTACACGACGTGCTCTGGGCCAACAATGGACTGCAAGCGCTTAACGAGTTCACGTGTGTCCATGACGTACCGCCTGCACTGGAATTTTGCCTAACCGCTTCCGCCACTTTCATCACTGTGATGATACCATAGGCCAAATGCTGCGAACAAAAGGCAGGGAACTGCCTCTTTAGAATTCCCGCCTCAAGAAACAAGACGAAAAAACCGGAAATCCCGCATCAAACAGTACTATGTTAGTTTCCTTGAGAAGGGCGTATTACGACGGTGTCTGAGGCACCTGAATACGAGAAAAGTCATGCACTCCGGTCAAAACTCGAAGCCCAAATAGGGCCGTTACACTCATTGCGTCCCGTCACCGGAGGTGGCGCACAAGGAGCAAAGGTCTGGCTGGGAGTCTTGGCATCTGGCAAGCAAGTGGCGGTCAAGCAGCATAAATACGCCGGAGCGGGAGAGATCGAGTTCGGTGTGCTGGAAATGCTTTACCGACTTGGTGCTCCAGTTGCACGGCCATTGCATTGGCAACCGGAGCTACGCGTATTGATTACAGAGTGGATAGGTTCGCGCACGCTTGCCGCGGCAATCCATGAAGCAGACCAACGCCAAGATTCACAGTCTCACGATCTGCGCCGAATGTCCTATAGCCTATTGCAGGGCTGCATCGCTCTTGAGACCGCTTTTCAGGGGCTAGCCGCGCGGATGCCGCTGAGCAAGACTGGTGAGCAACAGCGCCGCCACGCGGAAGTCCGCGCGCGGTGCCGTCAAGCGCCCGAGACGTTCGCCCGACTTGCAGCCTACTGCGATCTCACGATGCCGCAGGGCTGGACATCGGCCCTGCGTGAGGCGTGGGCAGTAGTTGCTGATTCCTTGTGCGCCGGTCGTACGACGTTTGGCGGACGTGATTGCACGCCGCTCAACGTGCTCATAGGCGGACCCGAAATATGGTTTGTGGACTTTGCGGTCGTCGGACTCGACTGGCCGGAAGCGCGGCTGGCCCAATATGCTGCCGCAGTGGCAGCCGGCGCGCCGACACAGCCGCTTCAGTCCCTCTTGACCCATGGCGAAGTGCAGTGGTACGTTGATAGTGGGTGCATTGAAAGCCCGCAGTTGGATATGCATCATTTGCTACTGTGGAGCGAGGTGTTGCGATTGCTTCTTGATGGGAAGATGGGAATGCCTAAGCCCCAGGGTAAGTTACTGGATCAGAGACTCGATCAGGCCTTGAAGTTGGCGCTCTCTCCTTTGGCCCCCACGACACCCGGAGAGTTTGTACGCTCACTCGTCGCCACAATCTTTGTACATGGGTCGTTCTCTTAGAAGTAGTTAGGAAGGATTTAACGATGGCAGAAGAATGGAAACCGCGAGAACGCGAAATCGTAATTGACGGGCTGGAGTGGGTGGGTCGGATGGCTGACAAGGCGCGCGCTCAACATGGCGGCTACATCGGCGAGTACATCTACCCATGCCCCATGGATCAGCAGGTGCTGCGCGATCTGCGCATGAGCTCGGAAGAGTTCATGCAGATTGCAGTCGACGCCGGCACGGACAGTGAGCTGGCAACCAAGGTGAAGGCTGCTTCCGGTAGGGAGACTGTCGCAACGCCCACCTGAACCGCAATCATAAAGGGAACTCTCAGCGAAACTATCCGCCGCCTATTGCCGGCCGTTCGCAATTAGAGACGACTCTTCGGCGGCGTTTGCGAGAATATAACATACCCGCGCTGAGCGCGGGTATGTTATATTCTTGGGGGCGCGAAGGAAAGGGAGATCTCGTATGAAATCTAGTGACAAAGTTGACTGGCAAGCAATATCCACGCCGCTTGCGGTCTGCCAGTGACACGCGATCGTAGAAATGCGGCGTTATACGGTGCCGTACTCGGTCTCCTTCTCAGCGGAGGGTATCTGGTTGCACGCAGACTTGCCACGCGTGTGCAGCCAAACATCATCGATTGGCGGCGCACAGAGCGCATTGCCATGCGCATTGCCGCACGCAACCCTGAGGGCGTTCTCCCCAGCCGAACGCGAGAATCACTTCATTCAGACTATCAGGCGCTTGTGCAGCTCAGCCACGAACAAATCACGCCGTTCATTCAGCTTGCCGCTGCCCCCGGCAGCCATGAAGTAGAAGTGCTGGACCGTCCCTTGTGGGTCCAACGCAATCTCACCACCGTGCAACGCTTGTTGCAGCCCTTGGAAGACGTATACGTAGAAAGTGTTGGGGCAAATAGCAGAACGTTGTTCCGACTTGCACACGGGAGCATGCAGCTTACTCTCTCTGCGCAAATGGGTATCGTGTTGGGCTTTCTCTCGCGAAACGTATTGGGTCAATTCGACATGCCGTTCTTGGCGCCGCCGGCCTCCGAGGAAAATGCAGCTCTTGATCAGACAAGCCGCATTTACTTTGTAGAACCCAACATTCGCCGCCTGCAGCAACGTCTCGATATTCCCCCGGAAGCGTTCCGACTCTGGATCGCACTTCATGAGACCACCCATGCCATTCAGTTTCAGGTTGCGCCATGGCTTGCAGGGTATCTCGGAAGCTTAATCGAGTCGTACGTAGAGAGCTTTCGCGACCTGCTCCGCGAGTCTTCCCACCCGTTGCGCGCGATGCTCTTGCCCGGGGCCGAGGCTACGGAGGATCGCGAGCGCTTAGGTGGGTTAGTGAGTCTCCTCACGACGCCGGAGCAACGAGACATGCTTGTGCGCGTGCAAGGGGTGATGAGCCTCGTCGAGGGCTACAGCAACTACATTATGGACGCTTTGGGCGAGCAACTCATATCGGGGTTTCCCACCATGCGGAAACGGTTGGAAGAACGCAAACGGGGATCATTAGAGCGCGCCTTAATGCGGCTGCTCGGCTTTGACCTCAAGCTTGCACAATACCGCCTAGGCGAGCGCTTTGTGCGTAATGTTGTGGATACCGAGAGCATGGCCTTTCTCAACCGGGTGTGGGATTCAGAACTCACAGTGCCCACGCTGGATGAGATTAATGCACCTGAACAGTGGGTGGCCCGCATGCGTGGGGAAGTCATACCTTCAGCGGACTAGCCTCTTTGGCAAATGGGGTAGCTCACGAAGGCGCGGCAGCAGTCTTGGGCCATGCCCTAAATTCGACCGGCCTGGGTAGCGTCTCTGCCAGTTATGAGTTGCTTTTCCCAACCAGTCCCACCACATCGGCAGGGCGTGAAAGAGTAAAATCAGGCTCTTCTGCAAGCAGTGCCGCCCGATCTAGTGCACCCCAGAGCGCAGCACCTGTGCCGACACCGGCAAGCCGACCGCATTGCATGTCCAAGATGCTGTCACCGATGAGCAGCGCTTCCTGCGCGGTAACTCCACTTACTTCTAGTGCCCGCAGCGCCGCATCTGCGAAGGGCTTGGGTCGGGCAATCTCATCTTGAAATACTGTGGCACTCAGGTACGGTGCAAGCCCACTGGCTTCCAATTCGCTCTCGCCCTTCGCCCTCGTGCTGCCAGACGTGACTACAACTATCGTGCCCTGCTGAACAAGCGCAGTTAGCATGTCGGTGATTCCGGGGAAGGGCGTGATGAAGTCATGTCGATGGGCTTCCATGTGCTCCAAAAAGACGCGGCGCATCTCGTTTGCCAGCGCCTCGCTTCCGTCGGCGAGCGCAATGAAGGGATCCGTAAATGGGCCGGAGTATTGCGCAGCGACCTCCTCCCTAGACATCTTGCCGGGCGCCCACTGCTCCACGGCTGCGAGAGTAGCCTCGATGAATGCCGGACACAAGTCCACCAGGGTGCCGGAAAAGTCGAAAATGCAACACCGTAACCGCACTTGTGACATCAACCTGTATTGGTACTCTGGCTACAAATCTGTCACGAGGATTGCGTACTCCAAGGAGTCCGCAAGTGCGGAATAGCTTGCTTCGATGATGTTAGTCGAACTTCCCACGGTACTCCAATCGGAGTGGCTGTTGGTGCTCTCGATCATCACGCGCACGCCAGCGGCAGTGGCGCTACTCTCGTCGAGCACGCGCACTTTGTAGTCCATGAGCCGCACGTGCTCAAGCTGCGGGTAGGCAGAGATTAGGGCCTTTCGCATAGCCGTGTCCAGGGCGTTAACCGGACCATTGCCCTCTGCAGCGGTGTGCTGCACCTCATCGCCCACTTGGATCTTAACGGTTGCTTCCGAGAGAATGCTCCTGCCACCGCGCGTTTCCACCAAGACAAGAAAGTCCAAAAGCGTAAAAGGCGGCGCGTAATTCGGCTGGCGGCGCTTGATGAGCAACTCGAATGAAGCTTCGGCTCCTTCGAATTGAAATCCGCGCTGCTCCAGGTCCTTGATCTCTTCCACCAAGCCATGCAGGTCTTCACTTTGACGCGAAAGGCGCAGTCCCAAGCGTTCGGCCCGCGAAAGCACACTGCTGCGTCCGCTCAATTCAGAAATCAGCACCCGCATCTCATTCCCCACAAGCGCAGGGTCAATGTGTTGGTAAGCTATTTGACTCTTCGACATGCCGTCGGCATGGTATCCGGCTTTGTGGGCAAACGCGGAGTGCCCGACGTAGGGCATGAAGGGATTCAGCGCCATGTTGGCAATTTCGCTCACGAACCGCGCCACGTCGGAAAGATGCTGCAACTGGTCGGACTTGATGGCCGAGTAGCCAAGCTTGAGCTGCAGGTTTGGGATCACCGTGCACAGGTTCGCGTTACCACAGCGCTCTCCAACTCCGTTCACCGTGCCTTGCACGTGTGACGCTCCACTCTCCACCGCTGCCAGCGTATTGGCAGTGGCGAGATCCGCATCGTTGTGTGCGTGGATACCGATAGGCACATTGAACTCGGCGACGACACAACGAGTTATCTCGGCAATGTCTTCAGGAATGCTCCCGCCGTTTGTGTCACACAGCACAAGGCAATCCGCCCCAGCCTCATGAGCGGCCCGCAGGGCAGACATTGCATATTCCGGGCTGGCTCGGTAGCCGTCGAAAAAGTGCTCCGCATCGAAGAAGACTTCGCGACCATGACGCTTCAGGTAGACAATGGTCTCGCGAATCATCGCCAGGTTATTCTCAAGCGTCGTATCTAGCACGGCCGTAACGTGATGGTCCCACGACTTGCCGACAATGCACACCGCGCGCGTGCCGGTGGCAATGAGCGCTTTCACACCTGGATCGTTTTCGACGTTCGTAGACTTGTGCCGCGTACTGCCAAAGGCCGTAATCGTGATGTTCTTCCAATCTATATCTTGCGCCAGGCGGAAGAACTCCTGATCCTTAGGGTTAGAGCCCGGGTAGCCGCCTTCCAGGTAGTGAACGCCCAGTTCATCCAGCCGACGGGCAATTTTAAGCTTGTCCGCAGCGGCGAACGAGAGCCCTTCAGCCTGGGCGCCGTCACGCAGCGTCGTATCGTATACGACAATGCGACGCTGAGACTGCGCCTGCTCCGATGGAGATTGCTCTATATACGTCTTAGCCAACGGCTGTACCTAGGAAAAGACTGCTTGTGCAGCGCTTCACAAAGTCGCTCGATAAAATTCTACCACAACAGCCTTACATGCCTACGCAGCTTCTTCATCCTGCTTCTTGTCCATGAGATACCACCCATAGACCAAGCCGGCGATGATCGCGCCGCATAGCGGGCCAATCCAGTAAACGAGATGGTTTTCCCAGAAGTTAGCGGCTACGGCCGGGCCAAACGTGCGCGCCGGGTTCATCGAGGCGCCAGTGAGCGGGCCGCCAATGAGGATATCCGCCGCAATGGTAAGGCCGATGGCAAAGCCGCCAACCTTGGCTGCGCGTGGGTCCATGGCGGTGCCGAATACTGCAATTACGAGAATGAAGGTAAGAATCGCTTCAATAAGGACGGCGGTCCCGAATGAAATGTCCGCTGCTACCGCCGGCGTGCCGAGATTGACGGATTGCCAGACATCGGTAGGAAAAACCGCGCGTAAGGCGAATCCCGCCAGCACGGCTGCAACCAGTTGGGCAACAATGTAGAGCACACCGTGTAGAATGTCTATCTGACGACCCACGAAAGCCGCAACGGTCACGGCCGGATTGAAGTGCCCGCCGGAAATGTGGCCGAACGCCGTAACCATAATCGCGAGCGCCAGACCGTGGGCTAGCGCGATGGCAATTAGCCCCGGACCGTCACCGCCTCGCGAAACGATATAAGCATCCGTGATTATGGCTCCTGCGCCAATGAAGAAGAAACAGAACGTGCCGATGAATTCGGCGACCAGTGCTTTGGGCGTTTTCTCTGTCATGGTGCTTGTTCCCTTCTTGGAGAATCCTCTTCCCCTCAACGAGCCTTGTACAGACTTACTCCACTTGTTATTGTGCTAAGTGTTCAGAGAATGTCAAGTGAGATAGGCAAGAGAGGCGAGCACTATTTTTCCAGGTCGGCGCACACCTTGCCCAAGTCCTCAGGAGCACTGAGCCCACCAGGTAACCGTGTAGTCTCGCGATTCAGTATAACGCATTGAAACGTGCTGGAGTGCTGCAGACAATACTGTCGCTCACATCGGAAGACACAGAAAACAGTTAATATATGGAAAGTGAACACCTATGCGTTCCTCGGAATATCCCTTAGAGACCGGCTCCGTAGCAATTTCGCCTAACAGCGGCCGTGCCGGTACCTGGGGCACGTGGGTAGTAACGTACACCGTTGGTGCGGCGGGCATTGCGACCGGCGGCGGATTGCAAGTGGCGCTGCCAGAGCGGTGGCACCAGTGGTGGCGCAATTCGGCCCGCCGCGTGCAGAGCGTGAACCCCACTGCGCCGTTTTACGTCACCTCACACACCGACCGGCACGACGTTCGCTTGCAATGCGAGATTCTCGATGCAAGCGACGCCGAATACGTAAAGCCACTGCGTCGAAACGTCGGCTATCCGCCCGGGAGCCGCTACGCATGGACGGTATCCGTGACCATAGCAGAGGGCGCGCTGCAAGCGGGTGAAACTATCGATGTGGTTTACGGCGACATGAGCCACGGCGGTCGCGGCTTCACGCCGCCCCTTTGGACCGGCTCGCCGGAACGCGTACGTGCGGCGATTGATACATCGGGCGGCGGTGAGTTTGCACTCCTCCCGGATTGCGCATTGCCTTTGCTCAACAATGAGCCGGGCCCGCCGGTGGAACTGCTCTTGGTGCTCCAGTCCCGCAGTGCTGTGGGCAGGAAAATGCGCGTGCGCATGGTGGCGCTGGACGAATTCCACAATCCGGTGCCCGCGCCGGACACTGCTATTTATCTGGCCGTCGAAACGGGCGCGGGCACAATTCCGGCAAATCCCGTAAAGCTTGGGAGTGCAAGTACCTGGGGGTGTCGGGAGTTAACGGTCACGCCTACTGAGGCGGGGATATTGCGCCTACGAGGCACATCCCATGACGGAAGGTTGTACGGCCTCTCCAATCCAAGCAAGGTCTCTGATTCTGCGGCAGAATCGGCCAATTCGCCCGCAGCGGGCCTCTATTGGGGCGATATTCACTCCCATAGCCAGTACTCCTGGGACGGCACCGGCACCGGAGACGACCACTTTCGCTACGCGCGCTACGCCTCACTCCTCGATATCTACTGCGCCACCGACCACAACGACAGGCGCAGTATGAGTCAAGAGGACTGGCAGCAAAATGTCGCCTACACCGAAAAGTGGAATGCGCCTGGCACGTTTGCCACGATACTCGGCTACGAGGCGAGTTTTAGCGCTCCTTACGGCCACCACAACGTCTTCTATCGTAGCGGCGAGGGTGCGCTCCACTACCACGACGAGGAGAATCCGGAAGAGATTTGGCAGCGGGCCGAGCGCGAGAATCTGGCGGGCAAGTTGCTCACCATACCCCATCATACCGGCGGGTTTGCGCGCCCTGGCGGTGGCGTGAAGCACGATTGGAGCATCCACGACCCCAGATTCCGCCCGACCATCGAAATCTACTCTTCCCACGGCCTGAGCGAGGAGTACGCGCCCGACCATCCGATCTCAATGGATGTCTCCGACTTTACCTTCAACGGCCCCGGCGATCCCGGCAACTATACGGTGGACGCCTGGCTGGCAGGCCTCAAACTAGGGGTGATCGGCTCATCGGACAATCATGGCTCACAGCCGGGTAAAGAGGGCTTTGGTACCATGGCGGTCTGGGCGCCGGCATTGACCCGCGAAGCTGTCTTCGATGCCATTCGCAACCGCCGCACGTACGGCACGACCGGCTCGCGCATTTACTTAGAGTTCGTGGTAAACGGAGAGCCCATGGGCGGCGAGACGACCGTTGCAGCCGCTCAGCCGGTGGCGGTGCGCGTGGAGGCGCTGGGCACCGGCCCCTTGCGCTGGATTCACATCCTGCGGGCCGACCTCGACCGGCCGCAGGACGGATTCAGTGTCGTTCACCAGGCGTGGTTCCCCGGCAGCAGCGCGCCGCTCGATTTCAGCTTCGACTGGACCGACGAAGCACCGCCTGCCCGCGCTATCTACTACGTTCGTGTGCGCCAGCGCGACCTCGTCCACGGCCGCGTCGCCCAAGCCTGGAGCAGCCCCGTGTGGGTGAA
Source organism: Chloroflexota bacterium (assembly GCA_965219505.1). GTDB lineage: Bacteria > Chloroflexota > UBA11872 > VXOZ01 > VXOZ01 > VXOZ01. Next base: position 1,755,845 of record OZ244775.1, read on the forward strand.
GAGAGTCTAAATGCCACAGTTGCAGCTACACCCCGAAGACAGTTTTTTGGCACATGCACTATGTGCCCAGCGAGCAACTAGCTGAGAACATACACGCCACAGGCAAGTTTTCCCCACGCTCTCTAGGTGGTTAGCCCTATATTGCATTCTTAGGTCCTCTGAATTCATATGCCCTCTGGATTCGTAGGCCCTCTCGGCTCCCACAGTCTGCCGAATGGACCGTTCGTGGCGAGCGTGTCGAACCATGAACGGACGGCTCACTCACTTGCTTAGAACAAACACGTAAGAATTTACATCTAAGTCAACTGAGAGGACCATTTATGTTTCTGACAACACTTGGACAGAGACACAATGGGCACGTTATGATCGCAGTGTGACTTGAGAGTGTGTTAGCCACGCTTGCATTAGATTCATCAAACTTGCATAAGTGTGCGATTTGCAGATTAGAGAGTTGATATCGTGGAGACGCAGGCAGAGCAGAAACCACCGCCATCCCTTTCGACGATCAAACAAGCAGCGGTGCCTATTCTGAAGCAATACGGCGCGCAACGGGCTGGGCTTTTCGGCTCTGTGGTCAACGGGACACTTGGGCCCGAGAGCGACATTGACCTACTGGTGGAAATGCCTACGGGAGCGAGTCTGCTAGACCTCGCCGGCCTCGGCTTAGACTTGGAACAGGCGTTGGGCCGCAAAGTCGACATCCTAACCTACCGCTCAATCCACCCGCGCCTCCGCGAGCGCATCCTGGCGGAGCAGGTTATCATCTTCTAAATCTTGGCCAATAGGCCCACTTTGTCATGCCTTCGGAAAAGCTGCTTGCGCTTCCTTAAGAAAGTCACGAAATTGCAGCGAATCCAAATCGAAGTCCTCCTTGATGCTCAGCCAGACCCATGGATTTTGCGCGTCTATTGAGACCGAACTTGGCAGTTGTAGTTTCTCCGCTAGCGTACTGTCTACTGGGACTTCACGTACACCCAGCCCTTGGGCTAAGTCCTTTTGGGAGAAAGTCCCCGGTTCCGTCAATACTTGCAGAGTTAATTTAGTCTTTAGTGTCGTGATGCTCAACCAGATGCGGTTATTGATCCGGTATGAAACGTAAAACTTCTTGTTCCAGTACGGCCCATCGACTCCCTCACACGTTTCATTTATGAGATCCGTGAGTCTAATGAGCATTCCACTCGCCTTTGGACCGCAGCGCTCATCCAAGTGCCACTGTCTGCCATTGGCAATCCAAGGGCGGGCCCCGCCGACGTCTCCGGCGCCAACACTCTGAAATCGGTCAACCGGCAAGGGGACGATAAGTCGTGGCTGCAAGAGCGTGACCTCTGATTCTTGATACACCTCAACCTCAATCGCCTTAATATCAATGCCGTGCTCTCGTAGCCAGAGCGCCACACTGCCGAGCTTATCGCGTATGGTGGAACCAACTAAGATGATGCGCTGGTCGGCGTTCAAAGTAGGCACGTCCTCAATACGTTCGTCAGCGCAAAACTGCGCAAACACATCGTCGAGGCTAAATTCGGGCTCCCCCACCGTGTCAAAGTAACTCTGCGCCTGTTGTTCAAAGTTCGCAAAACTCCAGCGGGATATGTAACTCGCATAGCGGAGCGCTTGCATGTCTACGGGATCCATAAGTTGGCCGCGCTTCAATTCTATGATCACGGCATTTCCTTCAAGATCAAGCGCAAGAATGTCAATCTTATCGTTTATGCCTGGTATCACCACTTGGCGGCCAATGACGAGGAGCGGTTCATCCAGAAAATCTGGGTTAGCAACAATCCAGTCCTCCAAGTGCTCTTCCAAGAATTGCTGCTGAGCGAGCGTCGTTTCTGAAATCTGCTGCAAACCGGTCTCGGAAGTCTTCCATATAGGCATGGTGTCCATTCCCCACACAGCGTTAGTGAAATCTGGCACACTGTAGACTAACTATAGCAAGACATGCGTGCCACGGCATGCGTAGATGCGCCATAAAGCGAAAAGAGGTAGTGCCGTGTCTCAAGAACAAGGATCTCCACAACAGTTCGGCGTTGTGGTCGAAAGAAACGTAATGGTGGCGTCACGCGATGGCATCAAACTCGGCACGGACGTGTATCGACCGGCAGTGCCGACGGACGGCAGCCAGGGGAGTATTGGACTGACAGGGGAAGGTCTGGCAGCAGTTGAAGGCAAATTTCCCGTCATTCTCGAGCGTACGCCGTATGACAAGACGGGTCTGGGCTTGCGGCGGAAGGGGCATTACTACGCGCGGCGGGGGTACGTGGTGGTGATTCAGGACGTGCGGGGGCGGTTTACGTCTGAAGGAGAGTGGTACGCTTTTGGCGACGAGGGCCCGGACGGCTACGACACCTGCGCCTGGATCGTCGAACAACCCTGGTCGAACGGCAAAATCGCCACCACGGGTTGCAGTTACGCCGGATGCACCCAGAGCGCGCTTGCCTCGCTCAACCCGCCCGGGCTAGCGGGAATGTTCGTCGAGGAAGGGCCATGGAACTACCACACGGCCTCGATGCGCCATAACGGCGCTTGCGAGATGCGCTTCATGATCTACACCTTCCGCATGGCGACCACCAGCAAAGAGGCGCTCAGCGACCCGCGCCTGCGCCAGAGCCTGGATAGCGCCTTCGCGAACGTCGCGCAGTGGGTTTCCAACGCGCCGCTCAAGAAGGGCGTATCGCCGCTGGCCGAGCTGCCCAGCTACGAGCAGTGGCACCTTGACGTGCTTACCCACGGCGACCTGGACGAATACTGGAACCGTCCCGGCTACGGGCCGGAACTCTTCTACGACGAGCACGCCGACGTGCCCACGGTCTACTTTGGCGGTTGGTACGACTCCTATGCCCGCTCGACGTGCACGAATTATGTCGAGTTAAGTGAGCGCAAGGATTCGCCGCAGACCCTCATCATGGGACCCTTCACCCACGGCACCGGTAGCGCTGAGGTCTCCCACGCGGGCGACGTGGACTTTGGACGCGAGGCGGCGATTTACGATATGAACGAACTCCGGCTCCATTGGTACGACTATTGGCTTAAGGGGGAAGAAACGGGAGCAGGCCACACCAAGCCGGTGCAGATCTTCGTCATGGGCGGCGGCAGCGGCACGCGTAACAGCGACGGCCGCCTCGACCACGGCGGTAACTGGCGTGCGGAGAACGAATGGCCACTGGCGCGCACCCAGTGGACACCCTTCTACCTGCATGCCGACGGCGGTCTCAACATAGATACACCGTCTCCCGGCATGCGGGAGAGTTCCTTCACCTTTGATCCGGCGAATCCGGTACCGACCATCGGCGGTAACCTGTCGGCGGGCGATCCCGTCCTGGTCGCGGGCGCTTACGACCAGCGCGGCGACGAGCGCTTCTTTGGGTATTCCGGCAGTCTGCCGCTTGCCGCACGTCCCGATGTCTTGGTCTACCAGACTCCGCCGCTTGAAGAAGATGTCGAGGTCACCGGCCCGCTTACCCTGAAGCTATGGATCAGCTCGACCGCCGTGGATACAGACTTCACGGTCAAGCTGCTCGACGTGCATCCGCCGAACGGAGACTATCCCCAGGGCTTTGCCATGAATGTTACGGATAGCATTCAACGCGCGCGCTATCGCAATAGTCGTGAAAAGGCGGAGTACCTTGAACCCAACGTGCCAACAGCACTAACCATCGAGATGTACCCCACCAGCAATGTATTTGCACGAGGGCACCGCATCCGGCTGGACATTTCCAGCAGCAACTTTCCGCGCTTCGACGTGAATCCCAACACCGGTGAGCCATTGGGCCGCCACACGCGGCTGGAGGAAGCACACAATACGGTCTTTCACGAGCCGGGACGACCCTCGCACATTGTGCTGCCGGTCATCCCAAAGGAGTAAGACCTGACCGGTTAATTCTCCACCGGTCTTGGAATACGGCGGTACATTGTGTACATGGTAAGCATGGTTGTTAGGCACCATGCCCAAGATTGTGGTTGCTCTTGCTCCAATAAGCGGGGGACAAGCCTCTGTGCTACGGCTGGTATTTAGGGACAGAGCAAACTCCGGCAAGAGGATAATGGCCGAGTGTTGATGCGTAGGGAATTGCAAAATCAGATGAGATCTCACAAAACAACGGAGTAAAGACAATCAGTGAAGTCAGATTCCATTTTTGAGCAGACTTCCGGGCAAGCGCCACCGGACTATACCGCGCTCATTGATCCGGCTGACCCTATAACTGTGGGGCAACAAGGGACCTGGGACATCGTTGTGACTGTGGGCGCGCAGGGCGTCGCGATTGGGGGCGGCGTGCGGATTGCGCCGCCGCACCGCGAAAAACAGCGGTGGGACGTGGGCAACGTGGTTGCTTCCACCAGCGTTCCCGGTACGAGCGTGCGCGTGACAGTCGTGAACGGTCATCCGCTCTCCTACCATCACTCGCAGTATCCTGTGATCTATGCCGTGCTCGAAGGTAAGCCGCTGCTTGGCGGCGACATACTCACGGTCACGCTGGGCCATCCGGGCAATTACGTTTCCGGCTTTCGTCAACCAGCGCAGGCGCAAGACATTATCAGTGTGGACACGTTCTTTGAAGTGGGTGTAGACATTGAAGGCAACACCGACTATAGCAATCCGGACTACCCGGTTCGTGGCGGGGGACGCCATTTTCCCCTGCAAAAACAACCGGCAATAGACGTCTTGCCCGCTGCGCCAGCGGCGCTCGGCATAGTCGTGCCGCAGTTTCAGGCAGGCCAAGGACCAACGCAGGTCTTTGTCCATGCCAGGGATGCATTTGGCAACGTGTGTGGCAACTTTCAGGGGGCGCTCAAGCTTGAGACAGTCAGCGGCAGTGACGGCAAGTTGGAAGCTGAAGCGGATGCGCCGATAGGAGACCGGGGCCTAGCGGATGCAAGAATCGACGTCCCGGCGGGAAACGGAGTCTATCTCGTACGGGCACGGGACGAAGCCAGCGGCATTATCGGCAAGAGCTGGCCGGTGGCTCCCCACTTCCGTCCGGCCGGATACAACATCTATTGGGGTGATATTCACAATCATACTAATCTCTCCGGAGACGGCGTGCGGGATATTGACGACGCCTACTGGTATGCGCGGCATATAAGCGGACTGGACTTCGTGGCGATTACCGACCACGAAGGCGGCAAGGACTGGGAGCGCAGCAAGAAGTGCGCCGGGGATCACTACGTGCCAGGGCTGTTTACGACGTATCTTGCCTATGAGTACAGCAGAGCCGGATTCTACGGACACCGCAACGTCTACTACCTTGACGACGACATGCCCTGTCCCACACCCGACGATCCGAATAAACTATGGGACCAGCTGCCGCCGGGTCGCGCACTGGTCATACCACACCATCCGAATACGCACTCGGAAGGCGGGACGACTTTCGGCCGCTGGCAGCCGACAGACTGGGACGTGCACCATCCGGAGTTTCAGCGACACGTTGAGATATGCCAGTTGCGCGGTTCGTTTGAGGTTGAAGAAGTCGGCGCGCCCGTTATACTGGGCGGCAACGGGTCATCTGCGCGTAGCGCCCTGGCGAAGGGGCTGCGCCTCGGCTTTGTCGGCGGCACCGATAACCACCGCGGCCACCCCGGCTCGAGCATGGATACCATGGGTGGTATCAACTTCCGGCTGAGGCCGGTGGGCGGTCTCACTGCCGTGCTGGCGAGCGAATGCACACGGGAATCACTGTGGGAGGCACTGTTCGCCCGTCGAACATATGCCACAACCGGCCAGCATGTCCTGCTCGACTTTGCCGTCAATGGCGCGTGCATGGGGAGCACCATAGAACCGGCCGCAACATTCTCAATAATGGTAGCAGTGATAGGGACAGACGAAATTGCCCGCGTCGACATCATTCGCGACGGCCAAGAGGTGCACTCTGCCACCGGTGACGGCACAGCTTGCGAGTATACTTGGCGAGATCGGCCACCGGAACTCCCATGTTTCTACTATGTTCGTGTAATTCAGAGGGACGGCAATGCGGCTTGGTCGAGCCCTGTCTGGATAGAAGACACGGAGACCTAAATCCTTTCTCGTTAATGTGGCACCTAGCTGCAAAATGCTGTATACTGGCTGCGTACGTTTTTGTGGTGCTTAGGCAGAAAGCTACCAGCTATTGAAGGAATTTACTGATGGCTCAAGCAGAAGTGGAACCCCAAGAGACAAGAACTGACGACCCGACTGTCGTTGCTTGGATGAAGCCGTTTTGCGGTTGGAGTAACGGTGTACGTGCTGTGTTTCTAAAATACGGCCTTGGTTTTGATGATCGCGACATTATCAATAACGCCGCTCACTTTGCCGAAATGGTACAGCGCACCGGCCAGACGAATCAGCCCTGTGTTGCGATTGATGACCACGTGTTGATCGATGTGTCCGGCGAAGAAGTTGAAGCGTGGTTAATCGAACACAAATACGTCGAACATAGTGACAAAGAACCTGACGTTCCAATCGATCGCGCTTGTGAAAACGAAGCGGAGCCGCAGCCGGTTTCGCTCCAAATGAGGCCGCGCTCGCCTGCTCAATAGAAGTTCGTCCTGTCAGTCGTTGCGGCATCCAAGAGATTGCGTTAACCTAACCTTAGTTCTTCCCGCAAAGTCACTGCAATCGTCCCCGATTAATCCTAGTTGGCAGTGAAGAGTAATGAGCGCCAAGTGCGCGTGACCCCATGCGTAGGCAACGTTACTCATGGTGGATTGGCTGTCTTGCCAGCTTGTTTGTGTTGGATTGGTTCTCGTCAACGTACGATGAGAAACGAAATGAGATCACGCTATACATTTCCACGATCTTTATTGCAGCTTAGCAAGCCCAACCTAGGTACTAACTCCCCTCCCAGTTCTCATCGGTTCTCATTGGTCGATCCTCTGCAACTTTTGCTCCAGACTTGCCGCTGCTTAGGATGGCAGCGACGGGCCGTAGTCACACTCACAGGCATGAGATCAGCGACGTTCTCGTGCCCCAATTCTACTAAAGGCCGGTGGCAAGATGTTTCCTTCACGTAAGTGGCTTTACCCTGGAATGCACGTTAAGCGATGGATTGTGCTGCTATTGGTGGGCTTCATGACCTTTGCCCTCGCTGGAGCCATGGCCCTCGCCTGGGTCTATAGAAATTTTGCGGTACCTGAACCATTCACCGATCCTGTCCAAGCCGTAACTCTTCAGTTCATACCGCACCCGTTTCGAGAACTCTTAGTCGGCTCCGTAGGCCTAGTTCTCATTGTTTTGGCAATTTGGAAGCTCAATGCCTCGCTGATGGAAGTCGTCGCTGAACCCCGCAGAAGTGAGAAGCTGGTAGACCTTGTTTACGCTCGTCGACTGCTCAACACGGGGCCGAGAATCGTTACGATTGGGGGAGGTACCGGCCAAGCGGTGCTCTTGCGGGGTCTAAAGGGGTATACGAATAACCTTACGGCAATTGTGACAGTAGTTGATGACGGTGGATCGTCCGGCCGCCTGCGGCGCGAGTTCGGCGCCCTGCCTCCGGGTGACGTGCGTCAATGCATCGGTGCGTTGGCTATTGCAGAGCCTTTGATGACACGGATGCTCAACTATCGGTTTAGCAAGGGTGACGGATTGGAAGGGCACAGCCTCGGCAACCTAATGATGCTTGCCATGGCTGACCTTACGGGAAACTTTGAGTCGGGGATACGAGAACTCTCACGGGTGCTTGCCGTACGCGGACAAATACTGCCTTCGACTCTTGAGAGCGTCAAGCTTTGTGCCGAACTCGAAGACGGTCGTACCATTTCTGGCGAATCTGCGGTGGGAGATGCAGGTTCTGCCATCAAGCGAGTATATCTCGATCGGCAGCATCCCACTGCCTTCAGTGAAGCTAGTCAAGCAATTCTGGATGCAGACTATATTATTCTAGCCCCCGGCAGTCTCTATACGAGCTTGCTCCCCAATTTGCTCGTGCCGGAGATCTCTCAAGCCGTCGCGGAATCTAAAGCCCTGAAGCTTTACATCTGCAATGTTGCGACAGAGCCTGGGGAGACGACCCACTACGGTGTGGAAGAGCACTTGGAGGCGCTCAAACAGCATGCGCCAGAAGGCGCATGCAACTTCGTGCTGGTGAATGACCAGATGTCCGTCCAATCGGCGAATGGTTCCTATGAACTTGTGAAATTGCCCTCGGAAAAGCGCGAAATCGACGGGGTGCCGATCATCACGGCCGACGTAATTGACGTAGAGATTCCTTATCAGCACAGTGCGGTAAAGCTCGCCCAAGCCGTGATGCACGTGTATAGTGACTATGGGCCATCGAAGCGAGAACGCAAACGAGCTGAAACACAATCGATCAAGGTCTCCTGACAAGAGATACAGGCATACGTTTCGCGCGCTCTGTGGCTAGTACACCCAGGTGCGGAGAGGGGAACAAGAAACACATGGCAAGAGTGGCTATCAACGGATTTGGCCGCATAGGTAGATTGGCTCTGCGGGCAATTTTGGAGCGGGCACCGGACATAGACCCGGTTGCGGTTAACGATCTGGCAAGTGCGGAAACGAACGCGCATCTCTTCAAGTACGACAGCAATTACGGACGCTTCAACGGTGAGATTTCTGCAAGCGATCACGCCCTCACTATCAATGGACGACACCTCCAAGCTATCTCTCAACGTGACTGGACCGCATTACCTTGGAAAGACTTGGACGTCGATGTGGTGGTCGAAGCAACGGGTGTTGGCACCGATCGCGCCTCCGCCGCAAAGCATCTTGAGGCGGGAGCAAAGAAGGTTATCATCTCAGCCCCGGCCAAAGAAGAAGACGTCACGCTGGTGCTGGGCGTAAATGATGAAGCATACGATCCGGCTGAACACCACATCGTATCAAACGCATCTTGCACTACAAATTGCCTTGCGCCTGTCGTAAAGGTGCTACACGATGCCTTCACCGTCCGACAAGGACTCATGAATACGATCCACTCTTACACCAACGACCAGCGTATTCTCGACCTTGACCAAAGTGACATGCGCCGCGCGCGCGCAGCCGCGCTCAACATCATCCCCACGACCACGGGAGCGGCAAGGGCCGTAGTGCAGGTGATTCCCGATCTCAAGGGCAGGCTCGACGGTTTCGCCCTCCGCGTACCGACACCAACAGTATCTGTGGTTGACTTTACGTGCGAAGTTGCCGATGACGTGACAGTCGAAGCTGTGAACGACGCGTTCGAGGCAGCCGCCCAGGGGCGCTTGAACGGCATTCTTGGATGCTCTAGCGAAGAGCTCGTCAGCATGGACTTCAGGGGAGACTCCCGCAGTTCAATCGTAGATCTACCGTCAACACAAGTCTCCGGAAAACTGGTAAAAGTGCTCTCCTGGTACGACAACGAGTGGGGCTATGCCTGCCGCATTGCCGACTTAACGGCCCGTGTAGCGCAGTCGATTCCCCAAGAGGCGACTGTGTAGTTGTCCCTGCATTAGGCGGTCGTGCTAGCCTTGTATGAAAGGGCCGTGGGTACAAAACCCACGGTTTCTTTTATGTATACTTAGCAAACTGCGGGCCAATCAGCTCCCAATCAAAGGCCATGAAGATCAAGACTGTACGAGACATAGATGTAGCGAACAAGAGGGTGTTGGTACGTGTAGACTTCAACGTACCCCTGGCTCAAAGAAGGGTTGCCGACGACGCACGGCTGCGAGCAACAGTGCCCACAATTGACCTATTGCGTGAGCGAGGGGCCAAGATTGTCCTCGTTTCCCATCTGGGTCGGCCAAGAGGTGTTGTAAAAGAGTCACTCCGTCTGGCACCCGTTGCTGCGCACCTGTCAAAACTGCTCTACATGCCGGTTTATTCTGCTCCCGACTGTGTTGGGCCGGCAGCAGAAGCAGCCGCGCAGGCGTTACGTCCGGGAGACGTATTGCTCTTGGAGAATGTGCGATTTCATGCGGAGGAAGAGAGAAACCACCCGGACTTCGCGCGGCAACTGGCATCGCTTGCCGACGTATTCGTGAATGATGCATTCGGCGCTGCTCACCGCGCCCATGCTTCAACGGTAGGTGTGACTGAGTTCTTGCCAAGCGTAGCCGGATTGCTCATGGAGCAGGAGATTGCTACGCTTTCTCAGTTGCTGCAGTCACCGGAACGACCCTTCGCGGCATTGATCGGTGGCGCCAAGATCTCGACGAAAATTGGCGTGCTCACGCACCTCTTGCAGAGGATCGATGTCCTCATCGCTGGCGGCGGTATTGCCAATACGCTGCTCAAAGCCCAAGGCAAGGCAGTGGGCAAGAGCTTGGTCGAGGATACGCAGCTTTCGGTTGCCGAAGAGTTTCTGCAGCGCGCAGGAGAATTCGGCGTGGACGTGTTGCTCCCTACTGACGCTGTGACAGGCAACATCGGTGATCCCACCGGCGCGACGGACGTTGTCGACATTGACACCGTTCCCCCGGACGCGATGATTGGCGACCTTGGCCCGGAGACCGTGAAACAAATCGAGGCTGTCCTGGCTTCGGCGCAGACGGTGCTTTGGAATGGGCCGCTCGGACTCTTCGAGCAAGAGCGCTTCGCAGGTAGCACGCATGCTATAGCGCGAGCACTCGCGAAATCCCGGGCAGTGTCCATCGTAGGGGGCGGCGAAACGGTAGCTGCGATTGAGGCGTGCGGCGTGGCAGCCAAGATTACTCATGTATCCACCGGGGGCGGTGCTACCCTGGAGTTTCTGGAGGGGAAAACGCTTCCAGGTGTCGCCGCGCTCGACGAAGCTTAGGTTCCCGTGACAATCGGAATGTGCCGTATGTTTATGCCATCAACCTAAGGGCCTGTACGGATTTGTTCTTTCGATAGTCTCTCGCTTGCGTAAAGTGTGGAGTCGTTGTACTCAGAATCGTCTCGCTCTAAAGGGAAGGGCATCAGGCGCGCATTGTTTGGCGGACTAGCTATCCGTATCGCCCAGAGTGCGTTGGCGGTGCAGGATGTCTGCCAGGAGCGTGCGCTCCACGTCGCGGCGCTTTGCTTGGGGATCAGTATCGCTCCAGTCGTGAAAACCGCGCCCTGCCTCCAATCCCAGTGCTCCTTGCTCTACGAGTTCCTTCATTGCCTGCGGCGCGTCCTCGAGCGTGCTCAGTGAGGGGTAAAGAGAGGCAGCAATTGCGACATTCATCAGCATGCCGCCCAAGTCGCGCTGAGCCAGCGGCCCGATTCGACCGAGGCGCAGACCAAAGCCGTTAACGACCACCGCGTCAATCTCCTCTGCAGAAGCCACTCCGCTCGCCCAAAGTGATACTGCTTCTCGGCTCAGCGCATGCTGGAGTCGGTTGTGTATGAACCCTGGTATGTCTTTCTGCACCATGACCGGTTGTTTTCCTGCTCGTTGCCATAGGCCATAAGTTGTCTGCATCGTTTCGTCACTCGTCTGGTCGCCGCGAACGACTTCTACCAGCGGAAGCACTGTCCCGGGCAAAATGAAGTGGCTGCCAACCACACGCTCCGGTCGCTCTGTGGCGTCAGCCATCGCTGTGATGGACAGTGAAGACGTGTTGCTGGTCAATATCGCCTCTGGCGGAGCTTCAGCATCCAATGCAGCAAAGATCTCTTGCTTCAGCGATAGGTCCTCCGGCACAGACTCGACTACGAATTCCGTGTGCTCCACTGCAGTTGCCCGGTTGGTTGTCCCGCTTACGGTTCGGAGCGCCTCCTCGGCCTGTGCTTGCATCGCCAGATGGCATTCAATGAGCGAATCCATGCTTGCCCGCATGCGCGCTTGTGCAAGCTCCAACTTGTCTTCATGTATGTCTACGAGGGTTACGGCAATACCTGCCAATGAGAGGACCACGGCGATGTCGGCGCCCATGAGACCGGCGCCAACAACGGTGGCCCTACGAATCGCGTTTGCTTGCACTCCCCAGTCCTCCTCTAGCTGTGTCTTGACTGAATTGCTGCGAGCGACTGCAGATCATCGATCTTGGACAGGTCACCTAGGGGCTCACCTTCGTAGGCTCGCTTAATCAGTCCGCGCGGAGTCTTTGCCGCCAAGTTCCTCGGCAGGGCGTCAACCACATAGATTTCGTCTGGCCTGCCAGCTATGTCATACGCTACGCCCACATGTTCCCGCAGGTCCTGAATGAAAGCCTCCGGTTTAATCGCACCGAGGGGGCGATCGAGCACCACAAAGCATACGATACGCTGACCGAGTTTATCGTCGTGTGGGCCGATGGCTGCCGCCTCGATCACGCGTGGCAAAGATGGATAGGAAAGCAAGGCCTGCTCGATCTTGCCGGGATCGTGGTTGATGCTGCCACGGATGATAAGGTCATCGCTTCGACCGAGAATGTACCACATGCCATCCGCATCAACCTCGACACGATCGGCGTGAAGCCACAAATTGCTGTCGCGTGAGAAGTAGGTTTCGAGGTATCGTTCCGATTCCCCTAGGAAACCGCGCGTCATTGACGGAAAAGGTTGTCGGCACGCAAGGTTGCCCGGCTCGCCCAGGACCGGTCGACCCTCGTCATCTACGATCGCCAGATCCATGCCCAATCCTGCTCCGCCCAAGGTCCCGGGCTTCAACGGCATGATCGGAAGCGGCGACAATAAGCAGCCAATCACTTCGGTGCCGCCCGATATGTTCATTACTGGGCAACGGCCCTCGCCAAAGATGCTGAAATACCAAGACCACGCCTGGCTGTCTAGAATCTCTCCGGTTGACCCGAGGATACGCAATGTCGACCTATCGTGGATTGTAAAGTCTTCGTGGGCCGCGGCGAGATGACGGATTGCGGTCGGTACAAGACCGAAGATCGTGATGCGATGTCTCTCTATCAACTCGAAGAGTCGGTGGGGCGTCGGGTGGACGTGCGTGCCTTCATAAAGCACTACAGTGCCGCCAAAGAAGAGCACGCCAATGAGCTCCCACGGGGCCATCATCCATCCAAAGTTCGTAAACCAGTAGAAGCGATCATTACTTTGGCAGTCGAAGGCATAACCGACTTCTTTCGTCACCTGCGCGAGCGATCCGCCGTGCGTATGCACAATGGCTTTCGACTTGCCGGTCGTGCCGGAGGAGAAGAGGATTAGGTTTGGGTGTTCGGAATCTACCGGCACAGTTGTACAGACGGGCTGATGTCTCCCTAAGGCGACAAAGTCCGACCACCAAAGAACGTCCTCGGCTGCTTCGCTGGGAGTGTCGAGTCTTTGGATCAGAACTACGTGTTCGAGTGTGGGCACGTCTTGTGCAACGGCACGAAGCGTAGGCCGACAGTCGGTCCACTTTCCCGCGCGTGGATATGCATCGACCATAAAGAGAAGTTTGGCGCGTCCTCGATTGAGAGATTCTGCGACGTCCTGCGACACCGCCCGCGCGGCGATCTGCATGCAGACTGCGCCGATTTTCATGGCGGCAAACATGACAGCCACGGATTCTGGTGAAACCGGAGCACACAAGCCAACAACATCGCCAGATGCAATTCCCAAGCACCGCATGGCAGCCGCCACTTGGCAAACACTTTCGTGAAGTTCTTGGTACGTGAGAACTCGAGTCTCGCCGGAATCGCTCTCCCAGACGAGCGCCATTTCCGACCCGCGTTGGTCCCGGATATGCCGATCTATGCAATTATGGGTGACGTTTAGGGTGCCGCCTGGAAACCATTGAGTCCACGGCATGCCATTGGAATCGTCGTACACAGCTTCGTAGGGTGTCGTCCACTCCACGCCAAGGTGATTCAATGCTGCGCCCCAGAACCACGCAATGTCCCGCTGCGAGCGTTCAATGAGCTCTTGCCACGTCGGGATGGCATGACAGTCCATGAATTCTCGTACCCGGGAACGTGCGAGATAGTCACCATACGGTTCCCAGGCAAAGCCCTGATCCGACATAGATCCCTCGACTACGTTGTGGAAGATTGCAGTCTTGCCGCATTATGTGCGTGACACCCCTGCCACGCACTGGCATGATAGTATCAGATTTGGGTGTTTTCAGTGATGTTGACTGCCAGCCCTTTACGTTCACGAGTGGCAACGAACCAATGCTGATTCGCGCCGCTATGACTGTACACGGGCTTTCGCAGGCGCTTTCGTTTGTTTGTTGATTTCTAGCTTTGGGTAGCATGAAATGGCATTAGAATACCGGACAAGTGATCTCGTTCGCTGGCTCCTAGATGGCGCATCTGTGCTCCCTGACGAAGAGATAGGCACAATTGCACGGATAGTTTGCGAAGAGCCAGACCCTTACGAAACGCTGCACATCGTCTCCTCTATTGATAGTCTCCGTGATCCTGCCGCAGTGACAAATGCATTGCAGACCCTCGGCGGTCGCATCCTGCTGCTTGCTCCCCACCTCGCCCATCATTCGGAGCAGAACACATCCAAGTTGCTCAAGTTTTCGCAGAGGGTTAACAGCGCACTGCTGGAACGCTTACATGAGTGTTCGCAGGCGCAAGAAGAGTCCATGGCGGACAATCTAAAGGCTCGGGTGGGCCATCTCACCGCAATCCAGCGGGTCAACAATGTCGTCAATTCCACGTTAGACCTAGAACAAGTGTTGGACTTGACCGTGCGAGCAGTGACGGAAGTGCTCAAGCTCGATGACTGCAGCATCTATCTATTCGACGAAGGAGTGAATCGTCTGACGCTGCGCGCCACCACGGGGCTGAACCCTAGCGCAGTCGGACACATTCATCTCAATCTTGGTGAAGGGGTCACCGGGTGGGCAGCGCAGCACGGCGAGCTAGTGGCCTTGGTCGACGCCTGGGAAGACCCGCGTTACATCCCTCTTCCAGGAATAATGGAAGAACCTCTGCGCAGTTTGCTTTCGGTCCCAATCAATCTCTATACGGTGAACAGGCTCATCGGTGTTCTCGACATTCAGACACGCTTGCCGCGAGAGTTTTCTAAAGAAGAGATTGGGTTTGCTGAAACTGTGTGCGGGCATGTTGCAATCGCGATTGAAAATGCGCGCCTATATGAGCAGACAGACGAAAAACTTCGCGAGAGAGTGAGCCAGTTCACGACGCTGCAGCGCGTTTCGGCCTCGATCGGTTCAAGTCTCGACCTCAATCAGGTGCTCGACATGATTGCGCGACACGCTGCGGAGCTTTCGAGCACCGACAAAGCAGCAATCTTCAAATTGGATGAAAAGGCCCACGATCTCTTTGTCGTCGCGGGATATAACCTTAGCGACCACTACAAGACGATGCGTGTCAAGGTGGGAGAAGGCGCAATTGGACGATCCGTTTCTGATAGTACGCCGGTGCGTGTTGAAGACATGCTCAGCGATCCCTACTTGGCCGCCGCATATCCCCAACTCGTGGCCGAAGGCATTCGATCCATGTTCTGTGTGCCGCTCATTGCCCGGGATCGGGTGCTCGGCGGAATCGGCGTATTCGCTGTGGAACTGCACGAGTTTAGCGAGGAACAGATTCAGCTTGTTTCAACGTTTGCATACGATGCGGCACTTGCGATTGAAAACGCACGCCTATATCAAGAAGCACAGAGAGCGCTAGAAACGCAGGCCGTACTTATGCGCGAGATGCAACACCGGGTAAAGAACAACCTTCAAACGGTAGCTTCCCTTCTCTCTTTGCAGATGCGAAGGGCAGAATCTCCGGAAGCTGCCGGTCTCCTTGCCCTGAGCGCAGCGCGGATTCAGAGCATCGCAGCAGTTCACGAGCTATTCTCGGAAGAGGATATTGGCCTGGCGACGGTAGGGGAAATTGCCAATCGCATTATGGAAATCGTCCTCAGTGACTTAGTGCCGCCCAGCCTGAAGATAGCCTTCACGATAACTCCTGCACCAATCAAGCTCGGTTCCAAGCAAGCCACTCTGTTCGCACTTGTTCTCAACGAGCTTGTCTCTAATGCCATAATGCACGGTCTCGCTGACCGATCCGAGGGTGGCATCCGGATTACGGCAACCCAGGATAACGAAATAATCGCAGTAGACGTTTGGGACAGTGGGAAGGGTATGCCGGTAAGCTTTACTCTGCAGACGCATGCTGGGCTCGGCCTAAGTATCGTTGAGCAATTGGTTAGCCACGAATTATCCGGCACATTCCAGATTGAGAATGCGCCCAATGGCGGGGTGACCGCGCGGGTCACTTTTCCGGCTGAGCGTGACGATTTTTGGACCGTGTGGTGGAAGGATTGACAGAGGGATTTTTCCTCTTGCGCTCTGCCCCAAGTACGGACTACTGTAAACCACTTGCCAAGGGTGTCTTGTGCACGTTCGTCCTCACAGAGTCGACTCCGTGCCCGTTGTATTCAAACCTAGGAGCCGACGCTACCGCTTTCTGCAGTCTTCGTCTTGAACCAATGGACTAGGCCAATTCCCACTTACCCATGAATAATAGTATGGGCAACAAACACAGCAGTTAGCAAAGATATTCCGGGAGGCTGGAATGCAATTGATGATCTTAGGGTCCGGCACACCAGGTTTGAGCGCCACACAGTACGGCTCATCCTATGTGGCGAGCGTTGGCAATGAAAACCTCATGTTCGACTGCGGGCCGGCAACGACCTATAAGCTACTCAAGATGGGAATGGCTCCCGCTGAGATCGGCTATCTCTTCTTCACACATCATCATTACGATCACACTGCGGACTACCCGGGTTTTCTTCTCTCGCGCTGGGACACGGGTTACGGAGACGTAACCCAGTTGCAGGTATTTGGGCCGAGTAACACGGAGCAACTTACCACCCGGCTCATTGACCCGGAAACCGGTGCATTTGCCCCTGATATCAAAGCAAGAATCAACCATCCGGTAAGCGTACGCGGCTTTCAACAACGTGGTGGAGTGCTGCCGCGCACCCCACCGGAGGTAGTTGTGAGGAATGTTGGGCCCGGTCTGGTGTGTCGGAGCGACGACTGGGAAGTTGTCTGCGCCGCCACCCAGCACGTTCAACCCTGGCTAGCGTCTCTTGCCTACCGCCTCAATAGCAACGACGGTTCAATTGTCTTCACGGGCGATGCCGGCCCAGGCCGGAGCTTAATTGAGCTGGCTAAAGGCGCAGACACCATGGTGGCAATGTGCCATATGGCTCGATCTCAGGTGCGCGAGGAAGAGCGTGACTCAAATCTGGGGACGATCTCCGCCGGTCGCGTAGCGCAAGAAGCGAGAGTGAAGCGCCTTGTCTTGGTCCACCATACACGCGCCATCGGCGCCGAAACGCTTGGTGAACCGGCGCCGGGCCAAGCAGAACGCGTCATCGCGGAAGTGGCATCCCAGTTTAGCGGGGAGATAGTCCTGGGCAGAGAGTTCCTGAAAGTGCAACTCTAAGTGGAATTACGCAAGGTCCGCGATAGTCTCTAGAAAAACTTTCGCAACAGCCGCCTACCCTAACAGACTCAGGGTACAAGGATAGAATCGCGAACCAGCACGCTCAAGAGCAACTCTCTTACAGTCGCCAACTACATTCCTGTAGCGTCGTCAATGGCGCGGCGCAATTCGGTACAAGCGCGATAGAAGATATTCGTGTCGCAGGAAACGGAGACCATCTGCACGCCGCGCTTAGCCCATTTGGCCGCATCCTCCGGCGTGTTTACGAACGTACCGACTACCTTGCCATGCTGCTGGCAAAGGGTCACTGTCCGCTCGATAACGTCAACCACCCGAGGATGTCCGGTTTGGCCGGCTACGCCAAGAGACTGAGACAGATCGTACGGTCCAATAAAGATTGAGTCATAGCCGGGCACGGCAGCGATGGACTCCAGGTTTTCCACACCGCGCGTTCCTTCAACCTGGAGTACAACGGCTTGGTTCTCATTGCAGACCTGGAAATAGCCCTCTGCACCCAGTGCGCCGTACTGACCGCCGCGCAGAAAGATGTGCACCCCGCGCTCTCCGTCCGGCGCAAAACGAGCGGCAGCAACCGCAGCCTTTGCCTCTTCTGCGCTCGAAACAAAAGGCACCTGCACACCGGACGAACCACAATCGAGGGCCGGGCCAATCAGCCAGGAAGCCAGCGTAGGTATGCGTACGAGGGAAGCAATGCCAAAGTGATCGCACGCGCTTACAAGATGCACGAGGCTCTCGGCGTTGATGTGGCCATGCTCCTGATCAAGAATGACAAAGTCGAATCCTGCAATGGCGAGGGTCTCCACGTGTGAAACGGTAGGAGCATCCACGAAGACCCCATAGAGTGTTTCATTCCGCGCGATTCTACCCCGCAATCCGATTTGCGCAACGGTCACAGCCCTACTCCTTTGGCTTGTCTCAGGTTTTCTTCAGCATAGTGGCTAGAATGGAGCTAGGCAAGCTGAATGTGCCATCGGGGGCTTCCATGCCATCCCGCCGCACAACGGCGCGAGTAGCTCTAGCAGAGTTGCTTGCGTCCTTAGCGCAACGGGAGCAGTGTGTATACTTGAGTTATATTCTCCAGTAGCGGTCCGAGAAGGGTGAGGTCACGACTATGGAAGGGATCCTGGACTTTGCTGAACGCGTGATCGAGAATGTCGAGAGAGTCATTATTGGTAAGCATGCGGAAGTAGAGCTTTCCCTCATTGCCTTGCTCTGTGGGGGACATGTCTTGGTTGAAGACGTGCCCGGCGTGGGCAAGACCTCGCTCGCCAAAGCCGTAGCGCGCTCGATTGGGTGCAGCTTCAAGCGACTCCAATTCACTCCCGACATGTTACCTAGCGACATTACCGGTGTCTTCATCTACAACCAAAAGACGAACGAGTTTGAGTTTCGACCCGGGCCGATAATGGCGCAGATCGTGCTTGCAGACGAGATCAATCGCGCCACTCCCAAGACGCAGTCGGCATTGCTCGAAGCCATGGAGGAGAGCAACATCACGGTAGAAGGGCAGACCTTCCCATTGCCAAGTCCGTTCCTCGTACTAGCGACGCAGAATCCGATTGAATACGAAGGCACGTTTCCGCTGCCGGAAGCGCAACTCGATCGCTTTCTCATGCGCATAGAGCTTGGCTACCCTCGTCGGGCCGACGAGATGACTGTTCTCGAAACCCAGCAACGCTCGCAGCCCCTCGATGAATTAAGCCAGGTCGTAGAAGTGAGCGAATTAGTCGAAATGCAGCAAGGTACACGGGAAGTCTATGTCGATCGGCTGGTGCGCGAGTACATTGTGGAACTCGTGAACGCGACCCGTCAGCATCCTGATGTGTATTTGGGCGCAAGTCCGCGTGGCAGCCTGGCGCTCGACCACACCGCCCAGGCACGAGCGACCCTCATGGGACGCGATTACGCGACGCCGGACGACGTGAAGTATATGGCTGTACCAACGCTCGCTCACCGTTTGATCGTCAGTCCCGGAGCGGGGGTGCGGAATACCAGCGCTAACGACGTAGTACTGGAGCTCCTGGAGTCTGTGCCGGTACCTGGGGCCAGAGTGTAGAGCCGGTCACGTAACCTCGACTCTAAATGCTACACAAAATCGTCCGGCCCGAAAGGTTGATGATGGAAAGTACCAGTGTACAGATGCGCAACAGACAGTCTTCACGCCATTTTGCCAATAGCAGGTGCGCAGTACGCCTGGCAGATGCCGGTAAGAGCTGGGGGTGGTTCGCGGTAGCTGCAACGGCTACAGGAATCTGCTGGGCCACGTTTGGGCACGAAAATATGCTAGAAGCTGGCAATGAGCTGGAAGAGAAAGTTGGAGCGGCGGTCGGCGGAAATGTCGACGCGGAACACTTGGTCGAAGTCGCCGAGAGAGAACTGCTTGAATTCTTTGCTGGTGAGGGGAAAACTTTCAGCGTACCTGTCACCCTGGCCGGAACAGCGTTCCAACGTGCCGTATGGGAAGAGACGAACGCCATCGAGTACGGTATGCTCGCGACCTATCAGGAAATTGCGAAGCGAATCGGCAAGCCTCAGGCGTACCGGGCGGTTGGTAATGCTCTGGGGAAAAATCCGCTGCCTGTCTTCGTGCCCTGCCATCGTGTGATCGCCAGCGACGGCAGTTTTGGGGGCTACACGCGCGGTCTGTCCTGGAAAGAACGTCTGCTAGGGCTTGAGGGATCGGTCGAATCGGTGCAAGTCAAGTAGCCGCTCCAGACCTCACAGACGCCGCTCAGTGAAGTGCCGCTCAGATTCCGTGCGGCTCTGAATCATCCATTTGTTGGGGCGGCGCGCTCTGCATCTCTTCTTCGGCACGCATGTGGCTGAACATGTCGTCGTTGTAAAACCCGACTTCTTCGCCCCGGTAAACGGTAACCATAAGGTCCTCACGCGGTACCTCGGCTGACAAGACGAGATGGTTGTCAATTTCCTCGATGATGCCGAACTGCTCGTGCTCGGAGAGGTCTTGGAATAGTACCAAGGAACAATAGACGACCGTGTGCGCAAAGTGCAGTTCAATCTGCGCAAGTTGCTCACCATTCCTGTGCACTCGATAGCCCTCAGATGAGGATGTTCGGTACTGTCTTTCAAAGACCAGCGCCGGGATCATGTACCTATCCTTCAATGTCAAGACTAATGTCCAAAGCTGCTGCCGAATGGGTAAGCATGCCCACTGAGATTAAGTCTACACCAGCGCGCGCTGCATCTCTAACCGATTCAAGCGTAATGCCCCCTGAAGCCTCGGTGAACGCTCTGCCATGCACCATTGCTACCGCCTGTGCCATCTTCGCAGGCGCCATATTGTCAAGCAGAATTCCATCCGCACCTGCCTCCAGTGCCTCGGTAACCTGTTCCAAGGTCTTCGCCTCAATCTGAATTTTTAGCAGATGATGCACTGAAGACCTTGCTTTATTCACCGACGCAGTAACTGAGCCGCACGCAGCGATGTGGTTGTCTTTGATGAGCACGCCATCAAAGAGACCAATGCGATGATTGCGGCCGCCGCCAATACGGACAGCATATTTTTCCAGTAGTCGCAGGCCTGGCGTGGTCTTGCGGGTATCGATAATGGTGGCGTTTGTGCCTTCCACAGCCTCGACGAATGCCCGCGTCAACGTGGCAACACCGGAAAGGTGTCTCAAGATGTTGAGGGCGACACGCTCGCCTGTAAGGATCGCTTGCAGCGATCCCTCAACTCGCAAGAAGGTCTCGCCAGGCGCAAGGTTTTCTCCGTCAGGGAGCACCAGTGTCGCGCGTACGGCACGATCCAAATGGGTGAATACTCTTGCGGCAATCGGGTTTCCCGCCAACACGCCGGTCTGTTTGGCATAAGCGACCGCCACGCCTACTTGGTTGGCAGGGACAAGTGCTTGTGTTGTAACGTCGCCTGCGCCTATGTCTTCCACCAAGGCCCGCTGCACAAATTCGTCAATGTGATCTAGTGAGTAAGGCAATTGAGCTGTATTCATGGAATGCTTTATCTGTTCGCCGCAATTTCCTTCCAAATATAGGTTTAGGAACTGTCCCGCTCTTCCGGATAGATGACGATGCGGTGCCGCCACGAATCATCCGGCTCGGGATAGTCTTGACGGAAGTGCGCCCCTCGGCTTTCTCTTCGCATGCGAGCCGCTGTCGTGAGGAGCAGTCCCAACACGAGCGTTGAGCGGTATTCATGTTGACGCCGACTCTTCCCTGCCGGCGTCCGCGCAAGCCACTCCTGCAATTGTCCTTCAGCTTCTAGTAGTCCCCGCTCCTCTCGCACGATGCCCGTATTGTGCCACATGAGATGCTTTAGCGCAGGCAACGCCCCACCCGCGCGCCTGCGGCCTGTTGCCACGGGAGGAAGTGGGATGCGAACGTGCTTGTTCGGCGCAAGTGCCGGCTGATTCCGTGCCGGCAAACAATACTCAGACACAGACAGCCCTTGCGTGTCCAATACAATACGCCTTGCGAATACTAACGCTTCAAGCAGAGAGTTGCTCGCCAGACGGTTAGCACCATGCACACCAGTACACGCCACCTCTCCGCACGCATACAGGCCCGGTACTGTTGTCCGCCCGCAAAGATCGGTGAGTACTCCTCCCGTCATGTAGTGAGCTGCAGGAGCTACGGGAATAAGTTCAGACGTTATGTCAATCCCATTTCGTCGGCAGCGTGAATAGATCGTAGGAAAGTGCGTCCTTGACTCCGCTGCATCCAAGTGCCGCAAGTCCAGGAAGACGCAATCGCCAACTGTGCGGATCATTTCATTGACGGCGGCACGCGCGACTACATCGCGGGGTGCTAGTTCGGCGAGTTTGTGATAGCGAGCCATGTACCGCTCGCCGCTGCTATTGCGAAGGTACGCTCCCGCGCCGCGCACGGCCTCGGAGATCAAGAACGACGGCGCACCCGGTTTTCGCAACGCGGTTGGATGGAACTGAAAGAACTCCATATCTGCAATGCCCGCACCGGCCTCAAACGCCAAAGCAACACCGTCCCCCGTAGCGATACTAGGGTTCGTGGTGTAGGCAAAGAGTTGGCCGCCGCCTCCGGAGCACAGGATGACACTTCGAGAGCGAAACGTGTGGAATGACCCTTCGCGCTCATTGAGCGCCTCGACTCCAATGCAGAGTCCGTCTGACACAAGCAATTGCGTAGCGAGATGGTTCTCGCGGATCGTAACAGCAGAACGGCGCGTATAGCGCGAAAGTGCACCCTCGATCTCAGCACCCGTAGCGTCACCGCGCGCGTGGAGAACGCGGGGCACGGAATGCGCCCCCTCTATTGCTAAGTTAATCTCACCATGCAGGGTGTCAAAGTTGACTCCGAGCGTCATCAGTTCACGTACACAGGCGGGGCCCTCGGAGACCATAGCCATCACGGCATCCGGATCGCACAGCCCCGCGCCGGCAACCATCGTGTCTTTCCAGTGCAGCATTGCGCTATCGTCAGAGGCAACGGCGGCCGCCACCCCGCCTTGCGCATATCGAGTATTGGATTGAGAGAGACGACCCTTGGTCAAGATCAGCACGGACCCATATTGACGTGCGTAGTGTGCAGCGTAGAGTCCTGCAATGCCGCTGCCGATAACAATGTAGTCGTAAGTAACGATTGTTTCTACCGCCAAAACTGGCTGCAGGTGATTGCTGCTTCCTAAGATACTTGACCTTGGTGTCGCCCTCAACTGAAAAGTTTTGAAGATCCGACTAGGGCGGAGTAATGCATCTACTGTAGTCGCAATTCCCAAAGAGCACTTGACTCAAGGTGAACTCATATCGTTCACCTTGAGACTGCGACGGCGAGGCATGCAATGAACTCATCCCTTGGCCAAGCGTAGAACTATTAATTGACGCCACAGCAGACCCTCGGTAACCGTGGTTGGGGTCATGGCCCCTACTCTCTAAGCGTCACCAATCCTTCCTTGATCCATTTGGGGGGGGAATTCTCTTCCCCACAGAGGCGGCATTGTAAGCGCGGATTCTGATCACTCCGATTCGGAACTCCTTTTCGACAGACGTATGCGAGAACAATCCCCAACCTAATAAAAAACATAGTCGCCTACTACGACAGTAGATCACGCTTACGTTGCACACGCCGCAACTAGAATAGGAGCGCCTCAGTCCGACCTACCGTCACAGGTGGGCTGTTTACAGAGCATTGGATGCACCGTATACTGAATCCCAGCAAGTGCCCATTGCAAGGGTACTGTGTTGTTGTAGTTTCTTGCGAGGATCCGCGTCGTCATGGGCAATGAAGCGCAAACGTCGAAAACTCGACCCACTACGGCAGGCATCGAACGTTACTTGGAAGCAATCTACGCGTTGGGAGATGAAGGTCGCGATGTTATCGCGGCAAGGCTCGCGGAGCACTTGGGCGTAGCTGCACCTACCGTTACCGAAGCGCTTCGTCGTTTGGTCAGAGAAGGATACGTCGCCCATAGTCAGCGTAGAGAGATAGAGTTTACGCCAAAGGGCCGAGAGATCGCGGAGCGTATCGTACGTCGTCACCGACTCTCGGAACGGCTGCTCACAGACTTGCTCGGTGTTCCCTGGTATGACGTGCACGAGGAGGCAAGCCGCCTCGAGCATGCTATTTCGCCCAGTGTTGAAGCCAAGCTTGCCGCTCTCTTAGGAGAGCCGGCCACGTGTCCGCATGGCAATCCGATCCCTGGATCAGGATCTCCCAACCTGGAATCGGGGTTCTACCTCGACGTGGCCAGCGAGGGTGACGTGCTAGTGGTGGAACGTATCACAGAGCAGGCAGAACAGGATAGTCGTCTCCTTGAATACTTCCACCGCAATGGCATCGTACCCGGTGCAAGAGCCACGGTTGCCCATATTGCGCCATCTGCTGGCGCAATCGAGTTGTGCGTTGGCGATCAGACTGTCAGCATCAGCTTGCAAGCGGCGAACTGGATCTTCGTTCAACCTGCAGAGTAGCGCCCCGCCAGCATGAGTTAAGACCGGCAACCTAGGACCACAGTTGATTTCGCTGGCTGGGCCCCAGTTCCAAAGGGATCACCGAAGGGCAGTCGGACATGCCAAAACGAGAATCGCGTAAACGTAGGAAGTATCAAGCATCACCGCGGGGAAAAGGCAACTCGGGTGGGGCGCGAGATCTTCCTGCTGAAGTTGATACCAATTGTTGGGACGCCGAGAGTAGGCCGCGACGAGTCTTCGTATGTATCGGGCCATCTTGCTCCGAACAAAAGAGCCGGGGCATTCTGACCGAGCTTAAGAAACAGATCGAGCGACAAGATCTCACGAACCGCGTGCAAATCTTTACGGCAACGTGCCTCAGCCATTGCCTACGCGCGCCGGTGATGCAGGTCTATCCCGAAGGCACTCTGTATTGCAGCATCCTGCCGCGAGACGTGCGCTCAATTGTGGCAGAACACTTGGAAAAAGGGCAAGCGGTGGATCACTTTACGTATGATCCCTTTGCCACAATTCGCTGGAACGATGAAATAGACTCGTGATTCATAGGGGCAAGTCGACGCATTTCTTGCGGCCGCGGTGTGAAGAGTCAATTTGCGACCTGGGGCCATCATACCGATGACGGCGAGATTGAAGACTGTTCTTGCTCAGCGGGATTGAGATCGCCGTCGGCTTCAGGCGCTCTTCGACTTTGAAGGGCATCCTCAACTTCGGCTCGAACCTCAGGCGGAAGCGACTGCTCCAGAGCATGACGCAGAGCCTCTCTTGCAGCAAGCTCGCTGAAGCAGCCTAGCGCCCAAGCCGCGTGCTCCCGCAGCATGGCGGGCTCCCCGTCGTCGATGAGAACACGGCACAACGCGGGAATGGCCGCCGGGTCGCCCGCATTGCCCAACGCGACGATGGCATTTCGCCTCAATCCCAAACGCTTGGCACGCATTAGCGGCGTGCCCTGAAAACGATCCTTGAACTCTTCATCGGTGATCTCCAGCAAAGGGAGCAGCGGAATGGAGGGCCCGACGCCGGGCCGTGGGAGAAAGTCATCGTCGGCATCGGCAGTCGGGTAGCGATTGACTGGGCACACATCCTGACAAATGTCACACCCAAAGACTCGCGTACCTATTTGCGAACGAAGATGGCGTGGGATTCCGCCGCGATTTTCGATAGTGAGATAGGAAATACAGCGGCGTGCATCAACCTGGTAGGGAGCCACGATTGCGCCCGTGGGACAGGCATCGATGCACCGAGTACAGCTCCCGCAATTCTTCTTCAATGGCTTAGTGTATTCCAATCGCAGGTCGGTAATCACTTCGGCGAGGAAGACCCATGTGCCTTGCTCCTCCGTCAAAATCATGGTGCTCTTTCCGTACCAACCGACACCGGCGCGAAATGCTGCCGCGCGATCGAGAATAGGTCCCGTATCTGCGAAGAAGCGTGCAGTGGCGTGTTTCGATTCCAGGAACGATACCAGCTTCTTCAGCTTCTTCCTTAGCACGTTATGGTAGTCCCTGCCCCATGCATAGCGAGACACGATGCCGCTCGGACCACGAGAGTGCGATGTATCTGTCGGATGCTCGCCAACGTAATAGGGAAGAGCAAGCGAGATGATGGACCGTGCATTTGCGAGCAGCCAATCCGGCCGTGTGCCTCGCTCGACGCGGGCCGACGTATACCAAGCCATACCATCGAGATAACCGGCCTTGAGCCGAGCACGTGCAGCGGCACGGGTCTCGGTGAATGGATGCGCCGGCGCGATGCCCACCGGGCGAAAGCCGAGTTCCGCCGCACGCTGCCTGATTTCTTCAGTTATGGTCATTCTTGTGACAGGCGCTCTCTGTTACGCCCTAGCATCTTGAACACAATGGTAGATTCGTATCCTGCCGCCTACACATAGTGTAGCTTAGACGCGCATGGGGCTCCTGTGGGCGCTTCAAGCTCCCTCTGTCGTGGTCGCGCGCAGTTTCACGCAACTTGCACCCCATAATTTGCCCAAACGCGGATATGCCCCACCACTCTAGAGTGGATGTACCCGTGGCGCTACTAACTTCTCTACTCTCATTCCAATCCCAATAGCCGAGCTGAGCTGTCGTTAACACCATGTTGGGTTCATTGGCGTGCAAGGCGCGGCATGACTCACTTTCTGGGAGACATCGCAGATTCTCGGAGATTCTTGGGGCCGCATCGTAGCAAGAGTAGCCGAGAATCACGCCACAGAGCCGATGGCCCGGCTTTCCCAAGAAAACCGTCGGATAGTCTTGACCCCCGCTACTGGCTGCGGCTATAATTGCGCTTGTGGATAGAAGTGGGGAAAAGTGGGGGGAAGTGTGGATAAGTCCCCCTAAATGGGCAGGCGACCTTGTTCCTTGGCGAATTCCAACACACGGTGGACCAAAAGGGACGTCTAGCTATTCCGGCCAAGTTTCGCGAGGAACTAGCGGACGGAGCCGTGGTTACGCGTGGCCTTGACAAGTGCTTGGTCATATACCCACGCATGGAGTGGGAAGCGCTTGCAGAAAAGGTCAGCCGGCTACCGCAGACCCAACCAAATGTGCGAACCCTGAGCCGCTTGCTCTTTTCAGGCGCCGTAGACCTCTCATTAGACACTCAAGGGCGGACAATCCTTCCTCAATACTTGCGGGAATATGCCGGACTCACAGCCAATGTTGCGGTTATTGGACTATACCAGCGCATTGAGGTCTGGTGTCTTAAAGATTGGAACGCGGTCAAAGCCACAACCGAAGCTGCGGGCGGAAGTCTTGCAGAACAGCTTGCCGATCTCGGCATCTAACTTAATTATAGAGCTTCAAGCATCTTACGACTCAATCCAGGTCATTCGGACTTGCCTTTCACATTTGAAACGTCAGGAATTGCCCCATGGCCTCGCAAACCCTTGCAAGGCATGTGCCCGTCTTGCTGCCACAGGTACTGGAGGGTCTTCGGGCGAACAACGGCGGACGGTTCATTGATTGCACCGTAAACGGGGGCGGCCACGCCGCAGGGATATTGTCTGAAAGCACCCCCAACGGTCACTTGCTAGGGTTGGATGTCGACCGCCAAGCACTAGCTCGCTGCACTGCACGTCTACGAGGCTTCGGTAAGCGGGCAACACTGAAGCAGAGCAACTTTGCACAGCTGCTTGCGGTGGCAGAACTAAACGGATATCGCAAGGTTAACGGCGTCTTGTTCGATCTCGGCATGTCGTCCTTGCAACTCGCAGACTCACAACGCGGGTTTTCCTGGCAACAAGAAGGCCCCTTGGACATGCGCATGGACCCGTCACAAGGTCTCACCGCGGCCACAATAGTCAACACATGGGATCAGGAGGCCCTTGCGAACCTGATCTGGGAGTACGGAGAAGAAAGATTCGCGCGACGCATCGCGCGGCGCATCGTCGCGCAACGACGCGATCGTCCTTTGACCTTGGTTAGCGACCTGGCCAAGATCGTGCAGACTGCCTATGGGAGCGGAAGGCACCGCATTCACCCGGCCACGAGGACGTTCCAGGCCCTGCGCATTGCCGTAAACGAGGAACTGGAACACCTGCAGAGTGCCTTGGAACAGGCGCGTGATCTCTTGATTTCCGGCGGTCGCCTGGTAGTGATCGCTTTTCACAGCCTGGAGGACCGGATAGTTAAAGGGTTCCTTCGACGTGCAGCAGGGCAGTGTATCTGTCCTGGAAACATTCCACAGTGTATTTGTGGCCCACGCGAGACGCTCCGAGTGCTGACACGGAAGCCCGTTCGGCCTGACGAGGCGGAGATTGCGTGGAATCCACGCAGTCGCAGTGCACGCCTACGCATCGCTGAACGCATTTGACCGCTTAGGATCGTCAGATGGCACTACAAGACACAGTTCTTCCACGGCCGACCGCTAGGGCAGACAACCCTGAGCGCAAGCCGTGGTACTACGAATTAAGCCCGTTAGTAGCAGTGGACATGGGCATTCTCGTGCTATTCCTGGTTGCATTGCTCTATCTGATGCCCACGGGACAGGTCGCAGACGCGGGCTTTCGGATCCAGGAATTGGAACGCACCATTGAGCAAGTCGAACGGGAAAATCAGCTATTGAGAACTCAGATTGCCCAAGCCAGTGATCTGCGTACCATTGAACTTATCGCCAGAGAGCGGCTTGGCATGGTGCCGGCGAGTCGCGTGCACTTTGTGCAGGTGCCTGAACGTGCAAAGCTGTTGGAACTGCCGCTAGATGCGAAAGCAAGTGAAGAGGAATTGCCGTTCAGCAACCGTTGGGACCTTGTTCGCGAGCAATTCAACGCGCTCTTTGGCGAGGATCTCCTCAATGCCTGGTGAAACTATCAGTACCGCGCGTATTCGAGTGATTCAGGTATTCGCGCTGTTTGGGGCGTTCGTCATAGCTGGCGCGCTTGTCTGGTTACATGTTCTGGAAAGTGAAAGATTGGCATCACTAGCTCAGGAACAGTACCAACGCGACACACAGATCGTGCCTCAGCGCGGCAGCATACTTGACGCGAATCGCACACTGCTGGCAACTGCAGAATACCTTGACAATGTTGAAGTGGCGCCGAATGTCGTGCGGGGCAGTGGCATTTCGGCGAATGCAATCGCCAGCGACTTGGCTGTGCTCCTTAACGTGCCTGAAGTACAACTCATCGCGCAGTTAGATCAGCCTGACAAGCGATACGCTCTCTTGGCAAAAGGCGTGACACCAGATACGAGCGAACGCATCAAGGGACTTGTGCGGGACGGCAAAGCTCCCGGTATAACACTGAGTGTCGTTCCCTATCGAACGTATCCGCTCGGCATGCTTGCCGCCCACGTAGTGGGCTTCTACAGCCAGAGCGGTAGCGGCCAATACGGAGTCGAAGGTTACTATGAGGAGTTGCTGCAAGGAGCTCCGGGGCGGAGGTTGAGCTCAAGCGCGCCCTTCGGCGGTGAGGCCGGAGAGGCAACTTGGGTGCTGCAACCTGCCGAGCCCGGTGCAGACCTGGTCCTTACGCTGGACGGCGCAGTGCAGCACATTGTAGAGAGAGAACTTGAATCAGCAATAGAACGCTATGGCGCGTCGGGCGGCACCATAATTGTCATGGAACCTAGTACCGGGGCGATTATCGCCATGGCGAGCCGCCCTACATACGACTCCAACAACTATCAGGAGTTCCACAGCCCTAGTGAGGATGCGTACGCTAACCCCGCCATTAGTATGCTATATGAGCCGGGATCTACTTTCAAAGTAATCACACTAGCCGGTGCTTTGGACGCCGGCATAGTCACGCCGGATAGGAAGTTTTTCGATGCCGGAAGTGTCGAATACTGGGGCGTGGAGATAAAGAACTGGGATGAAAAGGGTCATGGCGAGAGCGACATGACCGATCTCATCGCCCACTCTAGCAACGTTGGTGCGGTGTGGGTAGGAGACTTGATGGGCAAAGACCTGTTCTACGAGTATGTCGCCGCCTTTGGCTTCGGCGCGCCGACAGGCGTAGATCTGTGGGGTGAAGTGAACGGTCTCGTACCCAATCCAAATTCGCGGTTCTGGTATCCGTCAAGTCTCGCAACCAACGCTTTCGGTCAAGGCATCGCCGTTACACCGCTCCAGCTCATAACTGCTGTAGCGGCCCTCGTAAATGACGGCATGCTCATGCAACCGTATGTCGTACAAGAGATTCATACGGAATCTGGAATTCAACGCATCGAACCCAAAGCAGTGCGCCGCGTCGTGCGCAAGGAAACCGCCCGCACCCTGGTTTCGATGCTTGCGGAAGCTAGTAAGCGCTCTGAGAGCAAAATGCACATCGTTGACGGGTACGATGTTGCCGGAAAGACCGGCACCGCTTCAATCCCACTAGAGACTGGCGGATATCACGAAGACTTGACCATAGCTTCCTACGTTGGTTTTGGCCCTGTAGAAAGTCCCAGATTCGTGATCCTAGTTAAGATGGACGGCCCGACAGTAGAGCCCTGGGGGTCACTGGTCGCCGCGCCGGTATTTCGCACAGTTGCTTCTGAACTGTTCCGCTATTATCACATTCCGCCGTCAACACCCCAGCAGACGGTCGTGCATGTAGGCTCAGGCTGACAGCGATGCTACGTATTCTACCTAGGACAATACCTGCGAACAGGGCTAACGACGAAAAGCGCGTGCGCTGGCCGGACGTGCCCCTGACAGTCTTGATGTTGGCAATGCCTTTAGTTGGATTGATTGCCATCTATAGTGCCAGTATTGCCGTTGCCTATGCGGAGACCGGCGATCCACACTACTACTTTCGTCGCCAGCTCTTGTTTCTCGTAGTAGGTTTCGCGGCAGCATTCACCATGATGCGGATTGACTATCACTGGTTTGGCCGCATTCAATTCCTCGGTATCAACCTTTCCTTCTGGCTCTTGGCAGCCGTGGTAGCGGTACTGGTATTGATGGCGGTGACAGATATTGGTCACTTGGCTCGGGGCTCCGTGCGCTGGATTCGATGGGGTCCGGTGAGCCTTCAACCCAGCGAAATTGCAAAGCCCGTAATTGCTCTCTATCTCGCCCAGGTCCTTGCAAAGCGCGATAAGGGAGCCAACAGACTCGTGTACTTTCTGGCGCCCACTCTGCTGGTGGGGCTAATTACCGCAATCATCGCTCAGCAACCGGACCTCGGCACTGCAATCATGATATTGCTCATAGGCATGTCGATACTCGTTGCGGCTCGCATTCCGATTCTCTACCTTGTCGGCTTACTTGTCGCCGGATCGTTCGCCGCTTGGTATGCTATTGTGCTGCATCCCTATCGGCTGCTACGGCTAACTGCTTACCTTGACCCCTTCAACCCTCAATATCAAGACAACGTTGCGCACCACAACGTCCAGGCCCTTTACGCCTTTGCATCGGGCAAGATAACCGGCGTTGGCCTCGGTCGGGGGATGCAGAAGTTCTTCTACATGCCCGAACCGCACACCGACACAATCTTTGCCGTAATCGGCGAAGAGTTGGGTCTCATCGGGACTCTGGCGGTGCTCACACTCTACGTCCTGCTGGCTTGGCGCGGGTTTAGTGTTGCCGTCAGAGCACCGGATATGTTTGGACAGTTGCTTGCTTTAGGACTAACGTGCGGACTCTTTGGGCAGGCGCTTCTAAACATGGCGGTGGTAACCGGCATGCTGCCTTTCACCGGCATTCCACTCCCATTCGTCAGTGCTGGCGGATCGTCGCTCCTCGCCAGCTCAATTGCGATGGGTTTACTTCTCAATATCTCGACTCAAACAACGAATGTGACTGGGAACAAGAGCCGTCATCGCTGGAATGCCAGACTCGACGGTGATCGCAAGATGTAGGGGTTGCGGTGTGAATGCGCACGAGTTACAACGATTCTTGGGGGCCGACCCTCGCAAAGTCCACCTCATCGGGGTGGGCGGCGCAGCTATGTCGGGCCTCGCGCGCATTCTTACGTTGCAAGGGCATCACGTCAGCGGCTCAGATGTTATTGACTCGGCCAGCCTCGACACGCTGCGTGATCAAGGCGTTGCTGTGCACGTCGGGCATGCGGCCGACAATGTCGCCGGTTCAGATCTCACCGTGTTTAGCTCTGCCATTTCAACCAATAACCCCGAATTGAATGCTGCGGAGCAGGAAGGAATACCTACGGTCAAGAGGGCAGTGCTGCAAGGAGCGTTTTCACTTGGGAAGACCACGATCGCCGTCGCCGGCACGCACGGGAAAACCACTACGAGTACCATGATCACGCACGCACTGCGCGTAAACAAGCAAGACCCTTCATTCATGATAGGCGGCGAGCCACAGAACTTCCCCCACAGCGCTCATTGGGGCACCGGAACAACGATGGTGATTGAGGCCGATGAGTTTGACCGCGCCTTCCTCGAGCTCTTCCCAACTGTAGCAGTCATCACTGCGGTAGAAGCCGACCACCTCGATACATACGGTTCGCTAGAAAACCTGGAAAGTGCATTCCAAGCCTTTATACGGAAGCTGCCCAATAACGGCACGGTAGCAACACACGCGGACAGCATCGCCTGCCGCCGCGTTGCCGCAGCGGCTGACTGTCGGCTGAGGACCTGGTCCTTGCGCGGTAAGGCCCAATGGGTCTGCACAGAGCTTTCGCCCCGCAAAGGCAACGGATATGAAGCGACGATTCAGAGTGTCACCGGGGAACGTCTTAGCCTCTCACTGCGAATTCCAGGGATCCACAACGTCCTGAATGCCTTAGCCTGCGTGACGGCGCTCGATGCTGTCGGCATACCAGCAAGCTCGGTTGCGATGGCTCTTGGCCACTTCCAAGGTGTCAGGCGACGTTTTGAGGTACGGGGGCAAATTAACGGAGTCACGCTGGTGGATGACTATGCCCACCATCCTACGGAAGTCCGGGCAACACTGCGCGCCGCAAGAGATTGGCACGAGGGCCGTATTATCTGTGTCTTTCAACCGCACCTGCGCAGTCGAACAGCCGATCTCTTTGCCGAGTTCAGCGAGGCATTCCGCGGCGCTGATGAGCTGATTCTTGTGGAGATATATCAGCCGCCCGGACGAGAAGACCCGTTGTCACTCTCGAGCGCAGATCTTGCACAGGCTATAACCAGACCGAGCGACGCTCGGTACGCGGCTACGTTGAGAGACGCCCTAACCCAGGTTATGCGATTGATCGATCCGGGCGATCTCGTAATCGTCATGGGCGCCGGAGATATCACTGAGCTGTGCGATCCGCTTCTCGAGCATTTGCAGAATCGCGCACCAATGGAAACACCTTCGTGAGCCCTACTTCAATGCAATGCAAACGTCCGCCAACCGAGGAACCGGCTGCAAGCAACCTGGCCGGCATTGCTGCCATCGCCGCACGATCGCCACTCAACCTGAAGCCGGCGTGGCACGAGCCCCTGGCCAGGCACACGTCGGTGCGCGTGGGCGGCCCGGCAGACCTTTTGATTCGTGTACGCTCTGGCGAGGCCCTACGCGAATTGGCGGCAGAAGCCTACAAGCAGGCGCTTCCATTTCGTGTAATTGGAGACGGGACGAATCTCATTGCCGCCGATGCCGGAATGCGCGGGTTAGTAATCCGAAACCATGGTGGTGATCGAAGCCAATGTGCCGACGGCGTCTCAATTTGGGCAGATGCAGGGTGCTCCCTCATCAGCACAGCACGTTGGACAGCCAGCTTGGGGCTTTCCGGTTTAGAGGGCGCAGCAACAATTCCCGGCACAGTGGGCGGTGCGGTGGTGAACAATGCCGGCGCGTATGGATGGACGACAGCGGAGTCAGTCACACGCATAAGAGTGTTGGATCGCCATGGTGAACGCTGGGTGCATCCCGATGAAATGCGTTATGGATATCGAACCAGCATGATTAAAGAGAATCCTGGATATGCCGTAGTGTTG
This sequence comes from Chloroflexota bacterium, assembly GCA_965219505.1. GTDB lineage: Bacteria > Chloroflexota > UBA11872 > VXOZ01 > VXOZ01 > VXOZ01. The sequence goes on from OZ244775.1 coordinate 1,789,311, forward strand.
GGAGCTGAAATGCGGTTGGCGCCGGGTGATGCAAGTCTAATTCAATCCACGATACAGATGCGGCTGCAGACGCGACAGCGCACACAACCCACTTCTCCAAGCTCCGGATCGGTCTTCCGAAATCCTGCTGGGCTCAGCGCTTGGAAGCTCATTGACGAGGCTGGCATGCGCGGAAAAGAGAGAGGGGGAGCACACGTCTCCCAGTTGCATGCTAATTTCATCATCAATAGTGGCACGGCAACAGCAGCTGAAGTCTATGCATTGATTCGAGAAGTCGAAGAGGCGGTGAGGTCTCGCCTGCACATTGCTCTGCAGCGGGAAATCGAATTCTTCGGGGCTTGGGAGCAATAGATCGATGGCAGCACGAGTGCAGAAACTTGAGAGACCCGGCATGTTCAGCAGAGCAGGACGGCTACTTCGCCTTACGGGCCGAGGGGTGCGCACTTTCGGTCACCGTTGGTTCTCGCTGCTGGTCGTATGTTCTGTTTCTTTCGCACTGTGGGGAGCTCTCACCTCACCTGAGTTCCACGTATCTATAGTCGCAATTCGGCGTATAACTCCACCAACGCTTGCCGGAGATAACTCACTCGTGAAGATTCAATCGTTCACGGGACTCGTAGGACAACCCATTTTCTTGCTCGATCCTCATCAAGTAACGGAGCAAATTACACAATTGCCTGCGGTAGCAGCTTCAAGGCTTTTTCTCGTACTGCCGAGCCGAGCGATCGTCGAAATGGCAGAACGGCAGCCGGAAGCGCGTTGGATTGCCAATGGAAATGTCTTTCTAATATCGCGAGAGGGAGTAATTATAGGCAGTGGCGATGCACCGGATCTCACGCTGACCTTTATCGACAACACAGGTGTGCCTCTCCATACCGGAGACCTTGTCGACGCCAGTGCCGTGGAGATGGCATTCATTTTGCGGGACCTCTTGTCGCGTGCCGGAATTAGCATCAATGCGTTTAGGTATTCAACACTAGAGGGTTTATCCGTCGAAGCAGCGGAGGGATGGATTGCCAAATACGGCAACGCAGATCGCATAGTCGAAAAGACCCAAGAGTTACTGACAATCCTCCAGTTTGCGCAAGAGCAGCAACTCTCGCTAAATGTCATTGATCTGCAACCAAACCGGAGTCTGACATTTCGAATGTAGCCGCAGCAATTGGACAATGGTACTTGACAGCTACCCGATTTGGGATTTGCTGAAAGGAAGAATCCAGAGTATAATGTATCTATTCTTTTCCCGCAAGGTAGGTAAGGGAATTGAGAAAAAATAATCTCATCGTCAGCCTTGACGTGGGAACGACCAAGACACGTGCAATTGCATGTGATACTGCGCCCGACGGGCTCCCTAAGATTGTGGGCGCAGGTATCGCATCGACGCATGGCCTGGCTCGTGGCGCCGTGATAGACATGGAGGCCACTACCGGTTCAATTCGTACGTGCCTGCGGGATCTCCAACAGTCACTCGGTCAGACACCACTCACTACACATTTGAGCGTTAGTGGATGCAATATCAGTTCGCAAATCGTGCGAGTTGAAACCGTGGTGAAGCAATCAAAAGGTGCGATTAGCCATGCGGAAATCGACCATGTCCTGGAGATGGCGCACAGAGCCTCCATACCAGCGGATCGTCAGGTAATCACGGCTTTCCCCGTTGGGTTCATTCTAGATGGCACTGAGGGGATACGGGACCCTGCCGGCATGTATGGAAATGTGCTTGGTGCGGAAGTTCACATGATTATGGGCAGCGTGGGGCCAATTCGCAATCTGACTTCTTGCGTCAATGCTGCAGAACTTGCTGTGGACGGAGAGATCACCGCTCAGGCCCTTGCCGCAGCAGAGGCCGTACTCTCGGACCAGGAAAAGCAGCTTGGTGTCGTCCTCGTCGATATTGGAGGCGGCACAACCGACATGGTGCTATATACTGATGGCGTTCCGTGGCATACTGCCAGTATTCCGCTTGGCGGCATTAATATAACCAAGGATATATCGTATGGCTTAAAGTTGCCCCAGGATGTTGCGGAAGAAATCAAGTTGCAGTACGCTACGGTAGTTGATGGGGCACTTGATGATGAGACTGAAATCGATGCTCCAGGGTTTTATCCAGGCAAGTGGACGGTGCTCCAACAGCGAGACCTTGCCATGATAGTCGTGGCTCGAATGGAGGAGCTCTTAGAACTGATTAAAGATGAAATACGGCGCACAGGATACTTTGACGTCTTGCCGGCCGGTGTGGTGTTTACAGGCGGAGGTTCAGAACTGCATGGTCTTGAGGAGTTGGCGTCAGCAGTGCTGGGTCTTCCTGTGCGACAGGGAGTGGTACCCTTAATGCGGGGAATGAGTGAGGACATTTGCCGACCGGAGTTTGCTACCAGTATCGGCCTGGTTGTTTATGCTGCTAAACTTCAGCGGACACGGGTGCGGCGCCCTATGAGCGCTGCACTTGGTACAGTAGCGGAGAGACTTGGGTCGCTCATGCGGTCTCTTATTCCGATGAGTTAACTTTACGTAGGGTGGTGCGCATGGCAAAAGGTGCAGAAAACCGCATTTCTCGACTTCCCGCAAGTTCGAGTGATGAATCGGGACGATTGGATCCGAGACAGCGCCAGGAATCCTGGGCACACATCAAGGTTGTTGGCGCGGGCGGAGCAGGCGGCAATGCAATAGACCGCATGATTCAGAGCGGTGTGAGTGGCGTTGAATTCATTGCCGTGAACACCGATGCGCAGACTTTGATGAGTTCTCAGGCCGAAAGACGAATTCGCATTGGCGACAAGCTGACCAAAGGTCTGGGAGCCGGCGGACAACCCGCAGTGGGTGAAAAGGCAGCGGAAGAAGCCTACGAAGAGTTGCAGGATGCGCTGCGCGGCTCGGACATGGTATTCATTGCCGTTGGCATGGGAGGTGGAACTGGTACAGGCTCTGCGCCCGTCATCGCGGAAATCTCCCGAAATATCGCAGCCTTAACGGTGGGTGTCGTGACTCGACCGTTCACGTGGGAAGGTGTTCCACGCAAACGCATAAGCGAAGAGGGCATACGCAATCTTCGGGAGCATGTGGACACGCTAATCACCATACCGAATGATCGAATTCTAGAGATTGCGCCCAAAAATACGCCGATTACGGAAGCATTTCGACTGGCAGATGAGGTGCTGCGCCAGGCTGTGCAAGGCATTTCAGATCTTATAACGCAACCTGGACTCATCAACCTGGACTTCAATGACGTTAAGGCAATAATGCAAAATTCCGGCACTGCCTATATGGCAATTGGGTACGGAAGTGGTGAGAACCGTGCTTCCGAAGCAATGCGAGATGCCTTGGCAAATCCCTTGCTTGAAATGTCCATTGACGGTGCAAAAGGCATTTTGCTGAACTTCACTGGTGGGCCGGACATGAGCTTGCACGAAGTCTCGCAAGCAGCCGAGATCATATCTAACGCCGCCGACCCGGATGCCCAGATCATCTTCGGATCGGTAATCGAAGAATCCATGAATTCCAACATTCAAATTACAGTTATTGCCACCGGTTTCGACGAGCAAGACATGCGCCGCCCGGGTATGCGCGGCGCTTTGGAACCTCGTAACCCTGATTCCGGGGACCGGCCTTCTGTCATCCCAATAGGAACAGAAGAAATGGATGAAGTCGATACGGAGCACGACCTCGAGGTGCCGACGTTCTTGCGGAAACGTATGAACCGCCAGGACCGCTGACAGTTCTTGTTCACGCACCGCGAAAGAAGCAAAGAGGGCGGAGAGATCATCTCTCCGCCCTCTTTCCCTTTATGTTTGATCCAAGGTCCTGTACCCGCCTCGCCAGTCGTACACCTACCACTTTCCCAATCCCTCGCCGCGCCCGCACCGGTGCCGTTCTACCTAATCAGGCTACCAAGACGCGAACCATCTTCGACTTACTGAAACAGGACAAGTGCGGGCCCGCTCCGTCAGTGCGCCAAACGGTCGCAGCACGATTTGAAACTGAGTATGCAACCAACTCTCGGCCTGAGTGGTCGCGCCTCACGAGGACGGGATGACGGGCAGCAAGATGTGGGAAGGATATGCCCGGTCATGATGGACCGTCTGTCGCGCAACCTGCCAATTCTCCTCCAAACCATTATTCTCTGCGCCGGTATTGAGGTTGCGGTCGAAGCGTGGAAAGTTACTTGACGAGATTTCTACGCGAACGCGATGACCGGCATGGAAGACATTAGCAATTACCCAAAGATCGATCTCGTATTCGTAGATTCGTCCGGGCTGAATGAGCGAAGAGTTTTCCCGCCCTTCACGGAACCGAGCGCGCACTATGCCGTCGCAGAGGCTGAGGGCTCGGCCGTCCGGATACACGTCTACCAACTTAGCCGTCCAGTCGGTGTCCTGCTGATCGGTAGCGGCATAGAGAATCACTTTTATAGGTCCAGTCACCTCGAGTTCGCTCTGCAGCGGCTCACTCGTGTAGCACAAGACGTCCTGGCGCATCTCGATGTTCTGCTGGTCGTACGGTCCCCACGGCACTATGTGCGGCGAGCAGCAGTTGTTCCCGCCCAGTGTCGGCACCGGCGCGATTGGGTCATAGCTGAAGCCATCCGTGGGTTCGGCTATGGGCCCTTCATTGGAGAGACCGCCGTCACCATTGAGCGTATTTGCAGCGCCCCGGGAATGGAAATACCAGGGCTGCCAGTCGGTGCGGGCAAGCGGCCACTCATGCTCATTGCGCCACTCGTTGCGTCCCATAATGAAAAGCCGCAGCGGCGGTTCATCGAGGATACCGTTCTGCTCTCCCTTCAACCAGTAATCGAACCAGCGCAGCTCTTCGGCATCCAAATCAACCATCGAATCCGCGCCAAAATCCACTTCGCCCGTAACCCGCGACAGAGAGAGAGCATGCGGCCAGGGGCCCATGATAAGTTGGCTCTGCCGCGCTTCCGCCGAGCCCCCATGCAGCCGCAGCTCATTCCAATTATCGAACGTGGCCTTGGAATAGAGATCGAACCATCCGCCCATGTTGTAGGCCGGCGCGTTCATGTCCTGCCACTTCCCGCTGTTGCTGAATTGCTCCCAATACTCATCGTAGTGGGGATGGCGTACCCAGTCCTTCCAGAACTCCAGGTCGCGCCCGATTGCATTGGGAATCTTATCCACCGGTAACGTACGAAACACGCGGCCCCAGTCTTCATACTCGATGTTCTGGGCAGTGCGGCCGTGCGTGCGCGAGCCCCAGGTGGCAAGCACGCCGATTTGGAGTGCGCCCTGAGTATAGCCGGGCGAATCGTAGAAGTCGCATGGAGCCACGCGCGGCACGATTGTGGTCAGATGCGGGGTTCCCCGCCATGCGGTTGTCCACTGCGTAATGCCCAGATAGGACCCGCCCGCCATGCCGACCTTGCCGGTGCTCCACGGCTGCTCCGCAACCCACTCCACCGTATCGTGCCCGTCGTCGGCTTCATTCTTAACCGGATAGTAGGAACCCTCAGAGTCCCACCGGCCGCGGACATCCTGGATAACGGCGGCATAGCCCCGACTAGCCAGGTGCCGTCCCTTTTCGATCAAGAGGTCGGTGTTGTTGCCGTACGGTGTGCGCATGAGCACGGTGGGTGCGGGCCCTGTACGAGCAGGCAAGAAAACGTCTGCGGACAAGGCCACGCCGTCCCGCATCGGCACTTGGACATCAACCATGGTCTGTATTCTCGACACGGCACGTACCTCCCGTACATCCTTGGATTTCATCACGACTCGTTGACAATCGAGGCAGTAGCACGACTCGTGTGGCAGTGTATCATAGGTCTTGCTATCACAAATGTCTCGTCATGTCTTCCCTACCCACTGGCTGACTGTGGCGAACTCTATCTGAGAATCAACCGGCCAGCCACTCAAACCTGCGGATGTCTACACGTCAGGCGACACTGCACTGACGCCCTCCGTCATCTCTTGGGGATGCACTTGATCCATAATGTCCTTCCCTACTTCAATCTCCGCAACGCGCAATTCGAATGCCTGCTGGAGATTCAGCCAGATCTGCGGCGTGGTGCCGAAATAGCGGGCCAGGCGCAGCGCCGTATCGGCAGTTATGCCCCGCTGGCCGTTTAGGATTGCCGTGATTCGATTGGTCGGAACGCCAAGTGTCTTGGCCAAAGCGTTGGCCGACATGCCGATCTCTTGCAATTCTTCACCCAGTATTTCTCCGGGATGCATCGGTCTCATACCACTCTTCGCGCTCATCCCAAACTCCTCGGCAAGAAAGCTAGCAAGGAACTTAGGACTATTGTCCCATACTACGAACAGCCAGGTGCCCACTAGAGCGCTTCGGCACGCAATGACAATCTGACAACACATGAGTTGGGCATTGCCAAGCTGCGTGGTATGATGGTGTGACGGAAATTATCGAGCCTAGTCTAGTGCCCTTCCTTCGCATCTTGGTCAATAGCTAATGTCTACATACTACTTGACAACTCCCATCTATTACCCCAACGCAAAGCCCCACATTGGCACGGCCTTTTGTACCATCGGCTGTGACGTGCAGGCGCGCTATCGGCGATTGAAGGGCTACGATACATTCTTCCTCACGGGTCTCGATGAGAACAGCCTCAATGTCGAGCGCCAGGCCAGAAACCAGGGCAAGGATCCGCAGGTCTATTGCGACGAAATGGCCGAGTACTTTAGGGATCTTTGGGAGCGGCTGAACATCTCCTATGACGGCTTTATCCGCACCACCGAGGAGCACCACAAGCACGCGGCACGGCTCTTGTTGCAGAAGTGCTTTGACGCCGGTGACATCTATAAGGGAACCTATGCCGGGTGGTACTGCCTCCCGTGCGAGGCCTTCTACAGTGACGACGACCTTTTAGACGGCAAGTGCCCCGTCCACGATGCCGAACCGGAGTGGACTGAAGAGGAGAATTATTTCTTCGCCCTCTCAAAATACGAGGACAAGTTGCTGGCGCTCTATGAGGAACACCCGGAGTCCGTTCTGCCGGATTACCGGCGGAATGAAGTCGTCAATATGGTTCGCGGCGGACTTAGGGATTTCAGCATTTCACGTGCCAACAAGACGTGGGGCATCCCAGTTACGTTCGACGAACAGCAAGTGATTTACGTCTGGTTCGATGCCCTCACCAACTACATTACCGGCGTCGGCTTTGGACATGACGATGATCTGTTCGCGCGCTACTGGCCGGCCGACGCGCACGTTGTCGGGAAAGACATCATCCGCTTTCACTGCGTCTACTGGCCGGCAATGCTGATGTCAGCCGGGGTGCCATTGCCGAAAACCGTTTGGGCACATGGTTGGATCATGTTTCGCGGCTTGAAGATGAGCAAGTCCCGCGGCACGGGTGTAGACCCGTTTGAGATGGTGGACGAATTTGGCGCAGATGCCGTGCGCTACTATCTGGTGCGGGAAATTCCGTTCGACCAAGACGGCATATTCTCTTGGGAGAGTTTCTATCATCGCTATAATGCCGACTTGGCGAACGATCTTGGCAACCTCGTCCAACGTACGATATCTATGGTTTCGCGCTACTTTGACGGCGCGCTGCCCGCGACCGGAGCCGCAACGGCACTGGACGACTCCTTGCGGGAAGTGGCACAGCAAGCAATTGCAGGTGCGGAACGCGGGCTAGAGTCCTGGGACCTCGACGCGGCGCTGGACAGTATCTGGTCGCTCGTAACCCGAGCGAACCAATACATTGAGGAAAACGCTCCCTGGGAGCTCGCGAAGTCGCCAGATCAGCGTGAACGCCTTGGTGCGGTGCTCTACAACGTGACCGAAGCTGTACGCATCCTGGCTGTTCTACTCGGCCCCTACATTCCGCAGACGGCGGACACCATACTAGGACGCCTTGGTGAACCGCCGCTCGACGCCGGTGCATGGGAACGCGGCCTTGAGTGGGGGGTACTAACCGCAGAGCGCAAAATTTCTGCCGGCAAGCCGCTCTTTCCCCGCCTAGAGGTACCGGAGTTCTCGGAAAGCACGTAGCAGGTTGCTGCTGGTTCGCGCATGACGGATACCCACGCCCATATCAATTCACCCCGCTTTGCTGAGGACCTGTCAGCAGTTATCAACCGCGCAGCCGCGGCCGATGTCACTACCATAATTGTCGTCGGGGTGGACATTGCCTCGAGCCATGCGGCCGTAGCCATTGCCGAGCGCTATCCCAACTGTTGGGCGACCGTTGGTGTGCACCCGCACGAAGCCGATACCTGTACTCCGGCTACCTGGCGCGACTTGGAAACACTTGCCCAGGCGCCAAAGGTGGTGGCTATCGGTGAAACCGGCCTCGATTACTATCGCAACTACGCCTCCAAGCTTGCTCAGCAGGATGCCTTTTCCAAACAGCTCGCACTCGCATCGAAATCCCATCTGCCTGTAGTTGTTCATATGCGTGATGCCTACGCTGACGTTCACCGTATGCTCACGCAAGCAATGCCCCCGCAGCAAGCAGTGATGCATTGCTTTTCCGGTGACAGCGTGCAAGCTGCGGCGTTCCTTGACCTTGGGTGCATGATATCCCTTGCAGGCCCGGTGACGTTTCGCTCTGCGGCAAAGTTACATCAAGTTGCAAAGATGGTACCATCGGGTAGGCTATTGATAGAGACCGATTGCCCGTACCTCGCACCAGTGCCGTACCGGGGCAAGCGGAACGAGCCTGGTTATGTACGTTTCACACTGGAGTCCATTGCCCAGAGGCGCTGCATCGCGCCAGGGGACCTAGAAGAGATCACTGATAGGAATGCCCAGACCTTCTTCGGAATTCCCACCCTCGGCGCAACCCATTGAGGCGCAGGCCTCTATCGGCCGGATAAGTGCGCCCGTGGCGGATGGGCTGGCCCAGGTAGAAGCCTTTCTCGCATTTGTCTGGGAAGAGACGCCAAGCCCTGCGCTCTCGCGTTTGGTGCGCCACATCCTAACGGCCGGCGGCAAGAAGCTCCGGCCACTCATCACGTTGCTGTGTGCCTCCATGCACGCACCAGTTGATTCACGTGCAGTGAAAGTCGCCGCTTCCATCGAGATATTACACGCGGCAACGCTCATCCATGATGACGTCATAGATCATGCGTACGTGCGACGAGGCTTACCCACGGCCAATTCAATGTGGTCCAACACCATCGCCGTGCTTTCCGGGGACTATCTCTTTGCCAAGTGCTCCCACGTCGTGGCACAGTTGGGCGATCCGGCATTGGTGCGCATGCTCGCACGTACCGTCATGCGGATGGTCGCGAGCGAGACGACACAATTTTCGGCCATTGAACGCATAGAACTCCTTGAAGACGAGTATTATCGAAAGGTACAGGGAAAGACTGCGTCTCTCCTGGAGTTGTGTTGCGATGGCGGTGGCTTGGTAGGCGGCGCTTCTACGGAAGAACAAAGCGCTCTCCGCACCTACGGAGAGAATCTGGGTACTGCCTTTCAAATCGTGGACGACATACTCGATTTCACAGGTACCGAAGAAGAATTGGGCAAACCCGTCGGCGGAGACCTGCGCGAAGGAACAATCACGCTGCCATCAATAATCTTCTTGCAAAGCAACCCAAAACATGCGGCCCTATCTCAATTGCTGAAACAAGAAGCCGGCAACGACACTATTGTGTGGGAGGCAGTCGAGTCAATCCGCAAGTCCGGGGCGATAGACCTCGCGTATGCTAAGGCCTGGCAGTTTGGCGACCGGGCGCGCTCGGCTTTGGGCGCATTACCTTCCGGCGACAGTCGTGATGCTCTCGACATGCTCATTGACTACGTTGTAGAACGACGACAGTGACGTACAAGAACTTAAGTCGAAGGGGGCTTCAATGTCGCGTGTCCTGATCGCGGAACTGCAGCAAGAGACGGCGACCTTCAACCCGCACCTCACCCAGTATGAGGACTTTCGCGTTGTGCGCGGCGCCGCCATCTTGGAAGAACTGAAAGGCACGAATACCGAGATAGCGGGAGCGCTCGATGTCTTTGCGGAACACGGTGATGTTGAAGTTGTCCCAACCATGGCGGCCTGGGCCGTGCCCCACGGGCCGGTCGCTGATGCCGTTCTCGATCGACTCATTCAAGAAATCATTGATGAAGTAAAGCTGAGTAGCGACATAGACGCCGTATTGCTCGTGCTTCACGGCGCCATGGCCGGAGAGACCGAATTCGATCCGGAAGGCAGGCTCTTAGAAGCGGTGCGGGGGTGCGTGGGAGCCATCCCCATCGTTGCTTCTCTGGACTTTCATGCCGTGATTACTGATCGCATGCTTCAAACAGCCGACCTGACGGTCGGCTACCACACCTATCCCCATACCGACTTCTACGAGACCGGAGTGCGGGCGGCGCGAAACCTGATGCGCATGCTGAAAGACAACGTCACGCCAACCACAGCCCGTGTGAAAATACCGCTCATGGCCCGGGGCGATGAACTGCTCACGGACTCCGGCCGCTTTGGCGATGCCATTCGCATGTGCCAGGCGCTCGAAGACTCTCCGGGGGGACTAGTAGGCAACATTTACCTTTCCAATCCCTTCACCGACGTGCCCGATCTTCAGTCTTACGTCATAGTGTCAACGGACAACGATGAGGCACGGGCCAAGGCGGAAGCCGAACGGATTGCTGAATTCATGTGGGAGCATCGTGACTTATGGATGGTTGAACTGACGCCACTTCCTGAAGCGGTTGCCTCGGCCCAAGCCACCCCCGGCTTTACGGTCTTTTCGGATGCGGCCGACGCTACGTCCTCCGGCGCGCCGGGTGATAGCAATGCCGTGTTGAAAGAATTGCTGGCGCAGAACTACGACAGACGGGCTCTCATACCGTTGATCGACGCGCCCGCCGTGGCCGCCGCATTCGAAGCCGGAGTTGGGAGTACCGTTACGCTTCAACTGGGCGGAACCATGGATCCCGGACGCCACACGCCGTTTTCGGTTACAGTTTATGTAAAGAGTTTGCATGATGGTGAATTCGCCTACGAAAACGGTGTAATCGAGCAAGCCGGCCGCACGGCAGTGCTCACTATCGGAAACATCGCCGTGCTTACTACCGAACGTCTGATCTTGTTTGTAGGCCGCAGAGTATTCCAAGCGTTCGGTCTCGAACCGCAAGACTTCTCCCTGATCGTCGCGAAGTCCCCCAACGGATTTCGCACGTGGTATGAGTCGATTGCATCCCGAATAGTCCACTTAGACACACCCGGCTCCGCGAGCCTCAATCTCGAATCGCTGCCATACGAACACTGCGTGCGCCCGATCTTTCCCTTGGACGAAAACGTGGTCGCTACGTTACGCGCCGACTAGAACGCCGGAGGGCAGTCCGGCTCCTCTTGTGCGGCCCTATTTCCGCACAATGCAAGTCACGGAACAATGGTTTCACAACAAGAAAAGCCAACGTACGTGCGGCGCATGTTCGATGCGATCGCGCCCACGTATGACATCATGAACACGGTAATGACGGCGGGCGCACACCATCTCTGGCGGCGAACCGCAGCGCGCCAAATCGTCGCAGATGACCCTCGGATTGTTTTGGATCTTGCTTGCGGCACCGGCGACCTAAGCTTTGCAGTGATGCAGGAAGCCATGGCGCCTTGTACGATTCTTGGTGCTGACTTTTCTCCGCCAATGCTGACTCTGGCACAAGAAAAGCACGCGCGACTCACTGAAGATCGCTTCCCGGTAGAATTCATGCGAGCGGACGTGCTTGCCTTGCCCTTGCCCGACTCTAGCGTTGACGTTGTTACCAATGCGTTTCTGTTGCGCAATCTCGTTTACCTTGGCGAGTTCTTCGCCGAGTGCCACCGCGTGCTGCGTCCCGGCGGACGCATCATCACCTTGGAAATCACTCATCCGCCCTATCCGGGGTTTCGGAATGCCTTTGAACTCTACTTCAACAACGTCGTGCCGCTGCTGGGAAAACTGCTCGTGAGGCACCAGGAAGCATACACCTATCTGCCCACGTCCCTGCAGGCCTTTCCCGATGCGCCAACTCTGGCCCTAGCCATGCAAGAATCAGGATTTGCGGAGGTCTCGTACCGCTACCTTGGGCTCGGCACAGTAGCAGTACACAGCGCAAATAAGGTACCCTGAGAATAAAGCAAGCAATGTGACCGTTCCCTTGTCTTTAAGGAGAAGTTCTCAAATGAAACGACGCCTTGGTCTCGCGCTCATGATCGCATTCATTCTTGCCGTGATCAGCGCGCCCGCCGCTTTCGCGGCAGATTTTCGCACCGATACGACGATAAGCATAGGTGAAGACGAAGTCATCAACGACGACCTTTATCTCTTAGGCACCTCTATCACCGTGAATGGTACCGTCAACGGAGATCTCTTCGCTGCCGGCACCTCAGTGACAATCAATGGCACCGTGAACGGAAATGTGAGTCTTGCTGGCCAAAGTGTCACCATTAGCGGCACCGTTTCCCAGGGCGCACGCGTGGTCGCTAACAATGTCTCGATATTGGGAATGGTTGGCGAGGACCTCTTGCTATTGAGCAACTCCACTGCCGTTAACAGTGGCGCAGTCATTGGACGCGACCTAATCATAACGGTATCTACGTTGACGCTTGATGGCATGGTGGAGCGTCGTGTTGCCGGTGTTGCCGATACGGTAACCCTTGTTGGCAGTGTCGGTTCGAATCTTGACATTAGCGTAGAAACACTGACCATTGCCGATGGCGCGAGCATAGGCGGCGATCTCACGTACCGATCCGAAAACGAGGCTGAAATCGCCAGCGGCGCCGAAATCGGGGGCGAAATGACCCACGAAATGGCTGCCGACACGGGCGACATTGATGTCGGCTTCTCAGCCAACTCGATCGTTGTTGGGATCGTCGGCCTGATAATGACTGCCGTATATGGCACCGTGCTCCTTGTGGTGTTTCCTCGCCTCACAGTTGCGACATCAAATCAACTGCTTGAGAACCCGGTCATGAGCCTTGGCATGGGGATCGTCTTCCTCATCGTGGTGCCGATCGTTTCCATTCTTGTGATGATCACCGTCATAGGCATTCCACTGGGATTGATTGCCCTCTTGCTCTACGGCATTGCGCTCTTCTCGGCGCAGATTTTTGTCGGCATGACCATTGGCAGGCTGATCCTAAGCTTCTTCGCTGATGGTAAGAGACGCTTAATTCAGTTCTTTGGTCTTTTGATCGGCCTGTTAATCCTGTTTGGCGTCTCATTCATACCCTATGTTGGATCGTGGGCTCCTCTCATCGTGGTCATTTTCGGCTTGGGCGGTTTGATGCTCGCTGTCGGTCGGCTGCGGCACGATCAGACACGCGGCTCCGCTCAACTTGCTGAAGGATAGCCTGTGCCAAAGGGAGATGCCGCCGCAGAGTCTGCGGCGGCTGACCTCGTCTTTACAACTGCGCCGGATCAACGCGAATGGGAGGCGCTGGTCAGTTCCTGGGGAGGGGAGTTGCTCCAGAGTTGGGCTTGGGGTGAATTCAAGTCGCGTACTGGCTGGCAGACTTCGCGGTTACTCTGCATCCGTAATGAAAAACCTGTCGCTGCAGCCCAATGGTTTCGGAGGCAGGTCCCTTTGCTGGGCTTTCTCGCGTACATTCCCCGGGGTCCAGTCACTGCACCTGATGAGTCCGCTGTAGCAGCAGCCATCATCCAGCAAGTAGCGCTGGAATCACACCGCGCCGGTTCATTTGCACTCTGGGTAGAGCCTCCCTGGGAAAAGGACAATGGCCCGGTGCTTCCAACCGCATTTAAAGTTACGGCCGATTACATTCAGCCGCGGGCAACCGGCCTCATTGATCTTCGTTCGCCGAGCGAGGTTGTGCTCGCCGGCTTCCAAAGGAGTATGCGCCGCAACATCCGCTTGGCCGATAGGCGGGGTCTAGAAGTGCGCCAAGGGCGGACGGAAGCAGATTGGCGGGACTTCTACGCGCTGCTCACCGAGACTGCGGCTCGCGACAACTTTGGCGTTCACACCTGGCCGTACTTTGCGGCGATGCGCGAGACTCTAGAAGCCACAGGGATCGCTGCACTCTTCTTGGCCGAACACGGAGGCAAGCCGGTAGGGGGCCTCCTACTTACTACATACGGTGGCACAGCCTCTTACCTTTTCGGCGCCAGTGCCACACAGGAACGGGACCTGCGCATCGGGCACGGTCTGCAGTGGCACGCTATGTGCTGGGCGAAGGAAAACGGCTGCCACACCTACGACCTGTGGGGGATGCCGGCAACTCCGAGCCCAACCGACCCCTTAGCAGGGGTCTATCGATTCAAGCGAGGGTTCTCACCAAGAGTTGTCAACTACGCTCTCACAGCGGTGGCGGCGTTGGATTCGCGCCGTTATTGGGTCTGGCGGCAGGTTGCGCCGCTAGCGCGCAAACTCTTGCCCGGATTCTGAGATCATCTCGCACACAATGCCTTTGGCGGGTGGGGTGCATTGAAGTCTGTTGCTCTAAACTGCATCTCGAATGTCTCGCACGCAGCCTGGTCTCAGGCGGTACAGGCGTTGCCTAGCCAGCATTTCCTCCAAACCTGGGAATGGGGCGTGCTCAAGGAGCGTTATGGCTGGCAGGCCCAGCGTTGCTTGTGTGAGCGCAACGGTCATGTTGCGGCCGCTTTCACCTTGCTTACCCGCCGGATTCCTCGGTTGCCGTGGGCCATCGGCTATGTGCCAAAGGGGCCATTGCTCGACTTTGCAGACACGTCGTTGTTCGGCGCTGTGCTGGATGAAATCACCTCTGTTGCTAGAGATTCGCATGCACTTTATGTCAAGATCGATCCCGACTTCGCCGAAGACAATGAGGTCGCGGTGCAGACCTACCGCGAGCATGGGTGGCAAGCGAGCGACGAGCAGATCCAGTTTCCCCACACCGCGATGGTTGACCTAAACCTAGGGAAAGATGCGCTGCTTGCGGCAATGAAGCCGAAGACCCGCTATAACATTCGCCTGGCGACCCGCCGCGGCGTCGCAGTTGAACAGACGACCGACTGGAAAACACTCTTTGGGCTTTACGCGGAGACAGCGAATCGCGACGGTTTCCCAATCCGTGAAGAGGGCTACTATCATGCCCTTTGGTCTTCATTTCAACAGTCCGGCCAGGGCGAGGGCTTCTTAGCGCGCGTCGGCAAGGAGGCAGTGGCAGGGCTATTCCTGACGCATACTGGCGACACCGGCTGGTTCTACACCGGCGCTTCGTCGCAGCGGCATCGCGACAAAATGCCCAATTACCTCTTACAATGGCACGCTATCCAATGGCTGATTGATCGCGGCTATCGCTGGTACGACCTGTGGGGCGCGCCTACCGTGATGGACGAGCGGGACCCGTTATGGGGTGTAAACCGGTTCAAGAGCGGATTTGGCGCACGCTATGTGCGCCGCCTTGGGGCGTATGACCACGTGCTAAACCGCCCAGGATACTACGTGCTCACCCGCCTCATTCCTCGTTATCGGCAGCTTCGTCGCGGCCTTGCTCGCTGATTTTCCCGAGTTCAGCTAGCATCGCTTGACCCTTAGGTCAGGGTAAACTACCATGCGCGCATGAACATTGGAAGTGTCTGAGGAGCAAATTCACATGGCAAGAATTGCCTTCATCGGCGCAGGAAGCGTGACATTTGCACGTCGCATTCTAACCGATATCCTGACGTGGCCCGAGCACAGCGAAAGTTTGCTGGCGCTGATGGACATCGACGGCGAAACGCTTCAAATAACCAGCAGATTCGTGAAACGGCTTATCAAAGAGCAGGAACTCGGCGTAACCGTTACCGCCACTCAGGACAGGCGGGAGGCGCTCGCCGGTGCAGACTACGTCATTACGGCGATAGACGTCGGCGGTCAGCCGCTCCGCATGAAAGACTGGCAGATACCCGCCCAATTCGGCGTTTATCAAACGGTGGCCGATACGATTGGGCCGGGCGGCGTCTTCCGGGGTTTACGCACGGCTCCCGTGCTCGCGGCTATCGCCCAGGACATGGAGTCTCACTGTCCCGATGCTCTGCTCATCAACTATGCCAACCCAATGAATATCAACATGTGGCTGATTGGTGCTACGAGCAACATTCGTGCTGTAGGACTATGCCATAGCGTACAGGGAACCGCAGCAAGGCTGGCCCAATTCATGGGCATGCAGCCGGAGGAGGTGTCCTATTGGGTGGCAGGCATCAATCACCAAGCGTGGTTTCTCCAGCTCCGGCACAACACATACCGCGGGCAGGACTTGTATCCGAGACTGCGTGAAGCAATGGGCGACCCAGAAATCTATGTCAAGGACAACGTCCGCTTCGAGATCTTGCGCCACTTTAGCTACTTTGTCACGGAGTCGAGCCACCACATGTCAGAGTACACACCGTGGTTTCGCCGTACATCAGCCGACCGCGCGCGCTACATGCCTGAACACTTGAAGCGTTGGGCGGAGGAGAATAGTGTCGAGAGAGACGACAAGGGGCGGTTCTTGGACGAAGAGGCGCAGATTCGGGAGTCCTTCATGTACGCCCGGCAAGAGCGTCGCGAAGATTACTTTGTGAACCAGCAGAAGGACTTAGAAAGCCCTGACCCGCTTCCCTTCAATCGGACCCACGAATACTGCTCGTTCATACTTCATGCCGTCGAGACAAATACGCCCTATCGTTTCAACGGCAACGTACCGAACACCGACTTGATTACCAATCTTCCCTCCGGCTGTAATGTGGAAGTACCGATCTTGGTGGACAGCGCCGGCCTTCATCCCTGCCATGTCGGCAAGTTGCCTGCTCAATGTGCGGGCATTAATCGGACAAACGTCAACGTACAGGAACTCACAGTCCAGGCAATTTTGGATCAGGATCGGCGCCGCGTCCACGAGGCAATCGCTTTGGACCCGCTCACGACGACCCAGTGCTCGCTGGAGGACGTGCGGGCCATGACTGAGGAGCTCTTCGCCGCCAGCGAGGCGTACTTGACGATCTAGATGCGACGCCGTGCAGTGGGCCTTGGCAGCTTCTATGGCACAAGAGACCGAAAAGCGTGGAGCTACGATCAGCTCATCAGAATTTATGTTGGCTGAAGGGAAATTAGGCTCGCCATGAGTGACGATCGCAACTTGACTTCGCCAGAAGAAGCGCGGCAGCAGCAAGACGATGCGGCTGGGGCAGAAGGCGCCATTGATGAAACCCCAGAGGGGTTCCCGGTCTGCCAGTGGTGCGGGGGTGCAATCACGAAAAAGGATGACCTGGTCGTTGCCGTGAACGAGACCGGCGCCCCCACCCAGATAGCGCCGGTAGGATACACTGCCCCGCGAACGTATGCCGCCTTTCACCGCGACTGCCATAGCGAATTCTCAGAAGAACCGGGCCTAGAGCGAGATGCGGATACTGCTGGATTTTGGACGCCGGTAAACCTATTGATTGTCGGTGTGAGTGTGATTGCGATCCTTGTTGTTCTCGCCTTTGCCATTTTCCCGCAATAGCACACCGCCAACCTTCCGCGAACGATAACGTAACCAGATAGAGGCTGATGCGCAGGGCACACTTGACGACCATTCAACTATGACGTAGACTTCACCTGTACTATGCCACGCATGGGTAGGGTAAGTTTATCGTTGAACCGTGCGCGTGAATATAGTAGAGTATAAGCAGTTGTGTGGCCATACCACACAAAACGGGTGAAAGAAGCGAAATACAAAGAAGGAGTTGCTGCAAGTGGCTAGTGTAACTCTTGAATCCGTCTCTAAGCGCTTTGGCGAAGTTGTCGCAGTGAGCAACATGACCCTGGAAGTGAAGGACAAGGAATTCCTCGTCCTCGTTGGGCCTTCCGGCTGTGGCAAGTCGACCACCTTGCGCATGATAGCGGGTTTGGAGGAGATCACGGAAGGTAGTCTCTTCATCGGTGACAGGTTGGTCAACGACGTGCCGCCGAAGGACCGTGACATCGCCATGGTGTTCCAGTCCTACGCCCTCTATCCACATATGTCGGTGTACGACAACTTGGCGTTCGGCCTGCGCCTGCGGCGCACGCCTAAGAAAGAGATCGACCGCCGTGTGCGCGAGACTGCCGAGATGCTCGGAATTGGCGAGCTCCTCAACCGCAAGCCGCGGCAACTCTCCGGTGGTCAGAGGCAGCGTGTAGCGCTTGGACGCGCTATCGTGCGCGACCCCGCCGTCTTCTTGATGGATGAGCCGTTGTCGAACTTGGACGCGAAACTCCGCGTTACCACGCGCGCCGAGCTAATCAAGCTCCACCGGCGCCTGGAAACTACAACCATCTACGTTACCCACGATCAGGTCGAAGCCATGACGATGGGTCACCGCATCGCAGTGATGCGCGACGGTGTGCTGCAGCAATTGGACACGCCGCAGAATATCTATGACCATCCCTCCAACATGTTCGTGGCCGGCTTCATCGGCAGCCCGGCGATGAACTTCCAAGAGGCAACGCTCTCCGGTGATGCGGATGAGATGTGGGTCGAGACCGGCGGCTTCAAGCTCCGCTGGCCGCCCGATAAGGCAGCCGCATTGGCAAAGGCTGATTCGGACAAGATCTACTTCGGTTGGCGGCCTGAGGATATGTTCGACCCGCGCTTCCGCCCTGCCGCGCTCGACGTGACGCAGGGCAACAGCATGACGGCCCGCGTGGACGTGGTTGAGACCCTCGGCTCTGAGATGTACGTTTACTGCCTCGCAGGCGACATTGACTTTGTTGCCCGGCTCGACCCGCGTGCTGAGGCAGTTGTTGGCCGTGACATCGAGATGGTGGTTGACGTGGAAAACTGCCACGCCTACGACATGCGGACGCAAGAGTCGATCTTCTAGAGAGACACACTTGGTGCCGCAGTAATTCTCTCTCTTGTGGGAATTGCAGGAAGAAATTTGATAGAGGAGTCAGAAGATGTTCTGGCTCCTCTTTGTATTCGGGTGCGAACCTTGCAGCTTAGACGAACAGCCGGCGGGGACCGAGTCTTGCCTATTCGAGCGGACGGTACTCAAGAAAACGCTCCATGCTACCCCGCACTCAAACGCAACACAACTATCCAATGCACACAGGACTAGAGAAGCCAGCCGTAAACCGGCGGTATGTGCAGGCGCGTTTGGAGGTTGGTGAATCGGGGGCTGACAATCAGAGCGGCATCCCCGGTGGAGCGAAAGCGAGGGCTAGACCGGCATTTCCCACAGCGCGTACCACTTGGATTGATCGGTTTCCAGTGGCAGTTCTCGATCGGCCACGGCTTGCATCCGGATTTCAAGAGCGTTGTCGCGCGTCCGTGATCCAGTAGGCGCAAACGGGTAGAAAGATCCACGCTTGTAGTTATAAATCCAATACAGCCCCGTGCCCTCCATGTCCTCGAAGTGGAACGACGCCGCAAGTAGCTGATCCCTGTAACCGTGTTCGGAGAGAGTCAAGCTGACCATATGAATCGTGGTGACCAAGTCCTCGAAGTCAGGGTCTTGGAGCACTACCCAGTGGTAGCCAAACGCATCTTCCTTGACCAGGACATCCGTGCCTGTCTCTCTGCCGCTCACATCCAGGAGATCGGCAAGTTCGCGCTGGAGGTCTGCAAACTGGCTTGACGATAGCGCGCGAAAGCAGATACCGGCACTGCCCTTGCTCTCCAGCCCATTGCTCGCGGCAAAGGCGAGTGCAGCGGTCGAGATGCTCATCAGGCGTTCCAGGTGGGAGCGAACCGGGCGGCTGCGGCCCAGCAGCGCATCCAGGAACTTCACTACGCGCGCTCCAATTGCTGCTCAAGCTCGGCGAGTCGCTTAAGGCGATTCTCAAGCGAGGGGTGGGTTGAAATCAGCCCCATCATGGAATTCTTGCTCATGGCGGGCATGATGAAGAAGGCGTTGGCCCCTTCCACCTGTCGTAGATCGTCTTGCGGTATTCGTTGCATACGACCGCTGATCTTGAGCAGGGCCGAAGAAAGGTGAGACGGGGAACCCGTAAGCGTTGCGGAGCCGCGGTCGGCAGCGTACTCGCGGTACCGTGAGAGTGCCCGGATTAAGAGGAAGCTAATCACCCAGACGATTACAGCCACGATATACACCATAATTATCGCGCTTCCCTGGTTATCGCGGCCCCGGCCGCCAAAGCCCCCAAATAGGCCCATGTACATGCCAAAGCGCATGATCATAAACGCCAGAGTAGAAAAGAAGCTCGCCAACGTAATGACCATGACATCACGATTCTTCACATGGCTGAGTTCGTGAGCTAGCACAGCCTCCAATTCGTCGCGATTCAGTTGGTGGATCAGTCCGGTCGTCACCGCCACGACGGCGTGCTTGGGGTCTCTGCCCGTAGCGAAGGCATTCGGCATCGAATGCTCGACCATTGCAAGTCGGGGCTTCGGCATATCCGCCATGGCCGCGAGGCGTTCCATCGTGGCATGAAGGTCTGGCGCTTGTTCCGGAGTCAAGTCTTTTGCGCCCATGGACCACAGAATCATCTTGTCGCTTAAGAAATACTGCACGGCCATCATGGCCCCAGCAAAGACGAGCATAGTCATGGCGCCCGCACCTAGCGACCATAGCGCAGCCAAGAAGAAAACGTAGACGGCGCCAAGGAGGAAGATCGTGATGAGCATGCGAATCTGCAGCCCACCATCCCCGATCCACTTCTGCTTCATTAAGATTCTCCTTGCAAACTTTGTGGATTCTTATATTTGTCTTTCAATTTTCGAATGGCCCTCGCGAGACATAGGGAAGATTAAGAAACGTCTCGCCTCGACTCGTTAGCTACTTTTCGTCGTTAATTATACTCCAGGTAGTGCTCTTTGACTATAGCAACGAGCCGCGGCACGCTCCGGCAAAGCCCCAACCGGCAGCCAGTATGCATAGTTGCTTGGAATTTGCTAAAGTAGAAGCGTTGAGACTAACTTCGTGTGGCATTTCTAAAGTGCCAAAAGCGTAGATACGTGCCATTATGAGCATTGCAGACAACATAGTTCACGTTTGCCAGCGCATTGCAGAGGCGGCGGAAAGAGCAGGGCGGGAGCCCTCTGACGTTACCTTGGTAGCGGTCTCGAAAGGCTTTGGCATTGAAACTATTAAGCAGGCGGCCACTGCCGGACTCACGGTCTTTGGGGAAAATCGCGTCCAGGAGGCGGCAGAGAAAATCTCTGTGCTTCCTTCGTCCCTGGAATGGCACATGCTTGGGCACGTGCAATCCAATAAGGCAAAGCAAGCTGTAGAGCTCTTTGACCGCATTCACTCCGTGGACAGCATCCGGTTAGCCAACGCGCTCGCGCGGCACGCGGCAGACCAAGACCGTTGCACACCGATACTCATCCAAGTAAACGTAACTGGGAAGGAGAGCCAGTTTGGGTTCCCACCCACCGACGTACCCGCAGTTGCCCGAAGCATCGCAGCATGTACGGGTCTCCGTATTGACGGCCTGATGGCAATTGCGTCATTTACTGAAGATGAGGCAACGCTGCGTGCAGAGTTTCGCACGTTACGGCAACTTCGCGAAGAGCTTGAGTCTATAGTCCCCGATCACCCGTGCCAAGAGCTCTCGATGGGCATGACGAACGACTATCCTATTGCTATCGAAGAGGGGGCTACAATCGTCCGAGTTGGCCGGGCCTTGTTCGGTGAGCGTCCGCTGCCTAAGCCGGGGAATGAATCAAAGAAAGTTTTGCAAGGCACTTAGTTGGGAATTCAAAACGTATGACCCCGATAGTTTGCACCTTCATCGAGTTCCTCACCCTCGCACTGATCTTTGCAATCATCGCGCGAGCACTAGCCACTTGGTTTGTTCAAGACCCGAGCAACCCCATTGTTGCGATGCTCCACGACATTACGGAGCCGATTGTCGGGCCGATACGGCGCCTAATGCCAAGTACCGGCATGATTGACTTTTCTCCGTTGATTGCTCTAATCCTACTTCAGATACTGCAGAGAGTCTTGGTCTCGTTGATTTGCAGTTGACGGATGTCATCCCCGATTCTAGACATTAGAGATTCTACCAATGGCTGCCTGCTGGCTGTCCTTGCCAGACCACGAGCGCACCGCACGGAGTTCGCAGGTATACACGATGGTGCGCTACGCATTCGCTTGCAGGCCCCGCCGGTGGACGGCAAAGCTAACGAAGAATTGCTACGGTTTCTCGCTGACAAGCTTGGGGTGCCAAAGGCTGCCGTCACGCTGCGGCAGGGGGTTTCGTCACGACGCAAGGTGGTAGCTATAGAAGGCATTAGGGCTGCTACCGTTTCGCGCTATATCTACACATTGCAATCTGGAGAGTAAGACGTGCTGCAGACCCCGCGGGGCACAACCGATGTTCTTCCCAACGAGCAAGCGTACTGGAGCTACGTAACGGCTCATTTCAAGAGCATCTGCAACTCTTACGGCTATGGCGAAATCCGCACGCCGGTCTTCGAAGACACGCGGCTCTTCCAGAGAACTGTGGGGGAAGGCACGGATATCGTTGAGAAGGAGATGTACACGTTTTCGGATCGGGGCGGTGACAGTCTCACCTTGCGTCCGGAGGGTACTGCGCCGGTGGTGCGCGCGTACTTGGAGCACGGCATGCATCGGCTCCCTCAGCCCGTGAAGCTCAGTTACATCGCGTCGATTTTCCGCTACGATCGGCCCCAGGCGGGACGATTGCGCCAGCACCACCAATTCGGCGTGGAGGCGCTTGGAGAAGAGTCCGCCGCCATCGACGCCGAAGTCATCAGCTTACTCTTGAGTCTATACCGCAGCGTCGGGCTTAGCGGAGTTTCATTGCAACTGAACAGCATCGGTGACGCCGCATGCCGCCCGCAGTACATCGAAGATCTCGCGGCGTACTACCGCTCGCACGTGCATGCGCTCTGCGAAAATTGCCGGAACCGCTTAGAACGTAATCCGTTACGCCTCTTGGACTGCAAGGAAGACTCTTGCCAGCCCTTCGTTGAGGAGGCGCCGCACACCTTGGGTAGTCTCTGCGCAGACTGCGATGCACATTTTTGCACCCTAAAGCGGTCCCTGGAGGCTATGGGCATCAGTTATACGCTTGATCACACATTGGTGCGCGGCCTGGACTACTATACACGCACAGTATTCGAAGTCTGGCCGGAAATGGTAGGGCGTCAGAGCGCCTTGGGCGGCGGCGGCCGTTACGATGGCTTGGCGAGACAGATCGGCAAGCGTGATCTGCCCGGCATTGGCTTTGGCACGGGCATCGAACGGATAATTCTCAACCTGCAGCGCCAGGGCATAGCCCCTACTGACGACGGACAATTCAGTGTCTATGTCGCAACACTTGGCGAACAGGCCGGAACCTTCGGCATCGGCTTGGTGGACAGCCTGCGGCAGAGGGGAATTCGCGCGCTCACGTCCTACAAGCCGCGCAGCCTCAAGGCCCAACTCCGCCAAGCGGGAAACTTCCAAGCAAACTATGCCGTGATAGTCGGCGACGATGAGTTGGCGGAAGGTCAGATTTTGCTGCGGAACCTGGGGTCTAGCACGCAAGAGAGCATAGCCACACCGGACGCCATAGAAGCGCTTGAGCGGCTACGCACTGACGGAGATTCCAGCTAAGAAGGTGTCTTTTGAGCTGCTTAGCCGGCAATTGCGGCTGGCAGGCCAATCGTCATACGGGAACGCCAGCCAGCTCTTCTATTAGCTCGACGTTCTCGTCAACCTCTGCCTTACTTTCCATGCCCAGTACAACCGCGTCAACGCTGGGAAGATCGAGCACGAAACCAAGCGCCCTTCGCCGATCGTCCAGGAGCTTGCCTGCTCCGTAGACTTTCATGCCATAGATGCCTTTGCCGCGCGCAGACATTTCATCCATTACCGGAATGACCTCTTCAGGTGAAGCGTCCATGATCACGCCGGCATAGTTGATGCGGGCAAGCACTACTTCCACCCACGGCGAAACGGCTGCCAGCTTGAAGGCTTCGAAGTCGTGGCAAGAAACACCCACCGCTCGAATCAAGCCTTGTGCCTGACACTTGGAAAGCGCTTCCATGCAGTCTTCGTAGCGCGTCGTCCAGTCGTGCTCTGTGAGGCAGTGCAAGAGCACAATGTCGGCATAGTCGGTGCCCAACTCACGCAAGAAGCGTTCAACGTCATCTCGCACGCCGGCCGGGGTACGTGACGTGGTCTTGGTCGTGAGTACAACCTGGTCGCGGGGCAGCCTATGCAAGGCTTCCCGCACGTGTGGATGGGAACCATATTGATCGGCCGTGTCCCAAAACCGGACGCCGGAGTCATAGGCATAGCAGAGGAGGTCGATCAACCCTTCCGTGCCAAGCTTCCTGGTTTGATTCGACGACCCACTCCAGCCAACCGTACCGGTACCGATGCACAGGCGAGAAACTTCAATTCCGGAGTTTCCGAGCATTACTTGCTGCATTATGGCCCACTCCTATCTGAATGCTGTTTCGCCCCTATTCTACCACTCAAAGCCTATTGATGCTTGCCCGCAAACATCTACGGAACTACATACGGCAGCGCAAGCTGCACCGCCACGCCGAACACTGCCCCACCAAGAATTAGCCAGACCGAGTTGATCTTGGTACGCCATAGCAGCACCAAGGTTAATCCCGCGGCGGCTACAGTGGGTACGTCAATGAGTGCCGCCTGTCCGAGGAAGATTGCCACGGCGCCCATGAGTCCCATTGCCGCACTAACGACGCCGTCGAGCACCGAGCCAAAGAACAGCGATTCTCGAAGTCTTGGAATCCAGGGATTAATGGCCGCTACGAAGAGGAATGACGGTAAGAAGATGCCCACTGTTGCCAGTCCGCCTGCAAGCAGTGCTCCTTGCATTGTGCCAAGGTACTCAAGTCCAACGATATACCCAACAAAGGAAGCGGTCGTGAAGAGCGGGCCGGGCGTAAGCTGTCCTACAGCCACGGCATCAAGTAACTGCTCCTCACTCAGCCAGCCGAGACCCTCGACAAAGTCGCCATGCAGGAACGCCAGCAGCACGTAACCGCTGCCATACAACACGGCGCCGATCTTGAGAAACGTGAGGAAGAGCTGGCCTAAGCCGAAGGGCACCGCAATCGGGGCGAGCAACATGCTTGGGATTACAAGGAGAGGCTTACCCAATGGCGAGGCCGCGCCGAGGGCTGCCAACGGGACCGCTAATAGGCTATTCTTGCCTACGATGCTCGGTAGTTTGCCACGTGCAGATACGACTAGTGCTGCCAGCACACCGCAACCAAAGAGCACAAGAAGCTCGTTTATGCCTACTAGCGCGAGTGCCCCCGCGGCCAGCCCAAGCGCCGCCAGCGGTATGCTGCGCCAGGCCGTACCCAGTAGCCCAATCAACGCGTGGATGACGATTGCTATGACGACCGGCTTGACCCCATAGAGAATCCACGACGCTTGCGGTAGGTGGCCGAATGTGGTGTAGGCCCAAGCAAGAACGGTCACCATGAGCGCTGCGGGCAGGATAAAGGCGATGCCGCCCCCGATGAGACCGCGCCAGCCTCCTCGGAGCGACGAAATGTGGATCGCCATCTCAGTGGAGTTGGGGCCGGGGATGAGGTTTGTGGCCGCCCACAGGTCTACGAACTGCTGCTCTGTGAGCCATTGTTTCCGATCCACCAACTCACGATGCATCATCGCGACATGGGCGGCCGGCCCCCCAAAGGCAACGCACCCAAGCACAAAGAAGTAGGATACTACCTCACGAAGACGTCTCTCTTTGCTCACCAAACGCCGTCACCTATCTCTTTATGTCAATTCTTCACCTGCTTGAGAGTCGGTTGGGTGGATAGGACGATGGTGACAAACTGTCAGCTAACCGTCAAGCAGAATGGCGATCACTATTGCAAACAATGCAGAAGGTGACAAGCAAGGCGCTCTCTAGTACTGTAGATGAGTGCATGCACTGTGTATTGGGAGATATGGATGGTGCGAATTACACGAGTGGCTGTCTGTTCCACGCCCCTCCGCGTGCCGGAAGGCTCTGACGCCGAAAAGCTCGCGTACAACCTGGACACCGCAGAAGAACTCATAGTCCGCGCAGCAGAGCGTCAGGCTGACATTGCTTGCCTTCCCGAAGTCTTCCACGCTAAAGGCATCAGCCGGGCCGGCGAGGCCGGGAAGTGGTTCGAGGACGTGCCGGGCGGCCCAACCTTTACGCGCATGTCCCAGGTAGCCCAGCGGCATAGCATCAACGTAGTAGCGCCCATTCTTGCCGTGGAGGAGGGTGAACGCCGCAACTTGGCGATGGTCTTCGACCGTTCAGGCCGGTATCTTGGCGGCTACCAGAAAGTGCATCTCACAGAGGTCGAGAGCGGCGAATGGGGCATAGTCCCGGGACGAGATTGGCCGGTATTTGACCTCGACTTCGGCAAGATTGGGATTACGATTTGCTATGACGTGAACTTCCCTGAAGGATTCCGCATTCTCGCCCTGCAGGGAGCCGAAATCATCTTCCATCCGACGGTGTACAGCATGTATGGTGAGGTCGGCTGGGAAGCGGTCATCAAGTCTCGAGCCATTGATAACTGCGTTTACGTTTGCCCCGTAAACAACGGCATTGAAGACGACGCGCCCTGGATGCCGGGAATGTGCTTGAATCGGAGCAGTGTCATTGGCCCGGACGGCGTATTTCTGGCAGACTTGGGACGCTATTGGGGCGCGGCGGTGGCCGAAATTGATTTGGACCGACCCCGCATCGTACGGAGCATGGGAGCCTCAGGTGAAGCGAACTTCCGAGAGAAGATGTGGGAGCACCGTCGGCCCGAGACCTACGGGAAACTTTCGGAACACGGGCATTGGGTAGAGAACGGTTACCCGCGCGAAACAGCCGCGGTTGTCCAAGCAACGGATAAGGAGTAGTCGGAGATGGCACAACAAACTGCAGTACGCTTCACTGAGTCCCTGGACCTTTTTGCTCACGCCCAAGACGTAATTGCCGGAGGCTCTCAGACTGGGAGCAAGCGACCGGGCGCCTATGCCTATGGCTCCTATCCAATCTACGCTTCTCGTGCTGACGGCTCGCACATCTGGGATATCGATGGGAACGAATACATCGACTTCGTGAATGGGCTCGGCCCCATTGTTCTGGGATACTGCTACCCAGAAGTAGATGCGGCTATTGAAGAGCAGCTTGGCAAAGGCATTATCTACGGTTTGCTGTCGCCGCTGGAGGTGGCCGTAGCTGATAGCCTTATCGATGCCGTACCTGCCGCGGAAGTTGTCCGCTTTCTCAAGGGCGGCGCCGAGGCGAACAACGCTGCTGCACGGATCGCCCGCGCATACACCAAGCGCGAGATCATCCTCAACAACGGCTATCGCGGTTGGTCGGACGGTTGGAATGCCGGTCGCAACGATGGCGGAATTCCAGTAGCGCTGGAACCATACGTGAAGCCATTCCGCTATAACGATCTCAACCACCTTGCAGATCTCTTTCGTGCCTACGATAACAAGATTGCGGCAGTAGCCTTGGATGCGGCCTCGCTCGGAAAAGAGCCTGAGCCCGGGTATCTGCAGGGGCTAAACGACCTGGCGCATAGCAACGGCGCACTCGTCATCTATGATGAAATCGTCACCGGTTTTCGCCTCGCCATGGGCGGTGCGCAGGAGTACTTTGGCGTGACGCCGGACCTTGCGACCTTTGCCAAAGCCATGGCTAACGGCATGCCGCTCGCTGCCGTAGTCGGCAGTAGAGAGGTGATGCAAACGGCAGCAGACTGCATGATAAGCATTACGTACGGCGGCGAAGCACTTTCACTCGCTGCGGCAGTGGCGACTATGAACGTCATGCGTGAAAGGAACGTGCACGAGCAGCTCCAACGGACCGGAGAACTGCTACGAGACGGCATG
This sequence comes from Chloroflexota bacterium, assembly GCA_965219505.1. Taxonomy (GTDB): domain Bacteria; phylum Chloroflexota; class UBA11872; order VXOZ01; family VXOZ01; genus VXOZ01. The sequence goes on from OZ244775.1 coordinate 1,816,973, forward strand.
AACGGTGCAGCGCGACGCGCCGGGGTGGCGCTGGAAGCCTATGGGCTGGCTCCTATCGGGGGCGAGAGGTTCCTCGACGCCAGAGATGCCGAAGAAGAGGCCCTCATGTGGCACTTCTTCCTGGCCGGTTGCGCCCAACGCGGCTTGCTCATTCGTCGCGGTGGCGTGAACTTCATAACGTACTCTCACACTGAAGACGACGTCGCTCAGTCAGTTGCCGCAATCGAGGATACGTTACACGAGCTGCGCCGCGAGCGCGAAGGCGGTTTCTTGGCGCGTGCTGCAAGCGAAGCCGCCACCACAACTTAATGGAACTCAAACACAGTCAACGCTTAACCTGAACGAACCACCATGCCGCTACCCTCAATCATCACCATCCACATTGACCCTGTATTGGTCCATCTTGGCCCCATCGCGCTCCGCTGGTATGGCTTGATGTACGTGCTGGGGATCATGCTAGGCGTGTGGACCATTCGCAAGTACGCCAATCAGTGTGGTATCAATGACGATCAGATCAATACCCTCTTCTGGCCGGCGGCTATTGCAGGATTTCTGGGTGGACGGCTCTACTACGTTATCCAGCAACCCCTCGGCCCGTATTTGCAGCAGCCTTGGCGCATCGTCGCCACGTGGGAAGGGGGCATGGCGTTCTATGGCGCTATTTTCGGGGTGGTGCTTGCGCTCTTGGTGACGTGCTGGCGAACCAGAATCTCGCACTGGCGCGTCCTTGATGCCGCCGCGCTGCTCGCCCTTCCCGCGCAGGGGATTGGGCGCATCGGCAATATCGTCAACGGTGACGTCATTGGCTACCCGGCTGAGCTACCCTGGGCCGTACAGTACACGCACCCGGCGACGTTTGCCCCCAGTACCACGGTGGCATACCATCCTGCAGCCATCTATGAATTACTGGGCAATGTGATACTCTTTGCCATTCTCTGGCCGCTGCGGCATCGGTTACGTACGCCCGGCATGGTGTTTGCTCTTTATCTGGTAGGCTATTCCATCTCTCAGATAGTCATATTTGTCTGGCGACTGAACGAAGTCGTACTTTGGGAACTAAAGCAGGCACAGGTAACCGGAATCATCGTCGCAACCGCCGGCATTTTGCTCGCGGTTTGGTTGTCTTCGACAAAGTCGCTGCGCCAGGAATCTCAGAGCAATAGCGCAAAGACAGCTTAGGGAGGAGCCTTAGCCCCAGACATGACAAGATCATCACGCACACTTCTCATTCTCATTGTGTTTGTGGGCGGTATTTCAAGTCTTGGTACCGAAATCGCTACGTCCCGCCTGATCGCGCCGTTCTTTGGCACATCGCTTTTCGTATGGGCTAATGTCATTGGCTTTGTGCTCTTTTATTTGACGTTAGGGTACTACCTGGGCGGGCGTCTTGCGGACCGCTTTCCGCGCCAAGAGTTGCTCTACCAGCTAACATTGGTGGCGGCACTGCTGATTGCTGTCCTGCCATTTGTATCGCGGCCTGTCCTGCAATATTCCCAGGAAGCGTTCGCGACCTACTCTCTAGGAGTCTTTTGGGGCTCGCTGCTGGTAGTGATGCTGTTGCTTGCGATCCCAATTACGCTTCTGGGCTGCGTCTCACCGTTCGCAATTAGACTGTCCCTGGAAGACGGAGACGTGAAGCAATCGGGAAGTGTAGCTGGCAAGCTCTACGCGATTTCTACAGTCGGCAGTCTACTGGGCGCCTTCTTGCCCACATTGGTGCTAATACCGAACATCGGCACTCGAAACACGTTCCTCGTGTTCGCTTTCTCGCTTCTCCTAATCTCAATCATTGCGCTCGGCAGACGAAAGCTCTACACAATTGTATTCCTACTTATTCCGATTGGCCTGCTAATCTTGCCCCAAGTCACGATAAAGCCTGCGGGAGAAGGCATCGTAATCGTAGAAACGGAGTCCGCCTACAACTATATTCGCGTAATCGAGCTCGCAGATAGCACGCGTTTGCTTGAACTGAACGAAGGGCAGGCGACGCACTCTATCTACCATCCCGAGCAGCTGCTAACTGGCGGACCCTGGGACTACTACTTAGTAGCCCCGTACTTCGCTCCAGGCGTCGCGCCTTCCGACCTTCAAAGCGTGCTTATGGTCGGGCTCGGCGCAGGCACGGTACCGAAGCAAATGACGCAAATATACGGATCCATAGACATCGTTGGTGTGGAAATAGATCCCACAATTGTCGAAATTGGGCGCAGGTTTTTTGACATGACGGAACCCAATCTCGAAGTAGTGGTGCAGGACGGTCGCTACTTCCTCATGACGGACGACCGCAAGTTCGACCTGATCGGCACCGACGCCTACCAGCAGCCGTACATCCCGTTTCAAATGACTACGAAAGAGTACTTCGAACATGTACGAGACCGGCTCACACCGAACGGCGTTGCGGTGATAAACGTCGGGCGCACGTCGACTGACTTCCGCTTGGTGCATACGATTGCCGGCACGATGAAGTCGGTGTTTCCGAATGTCTTCATCATCGACATACCCGGTACCATCAACAGCATTGTAGTCGCGACCAATCAGCCAAGCTCACCGCAAGACTTCTTGGACAATATTCAGCCCTTGCTTGTAAGTCAGGACGTGGACGACCGCCTGCGCGTAGTGCTCGCAGTGGCATCCGAGCACTACCGCGAACTCACGACTGTAGAGACCCAGACCTTCACCGACGATTTGGCTCCGGTCGAGCAGTTGATCCACACTATGATCCTCGACCTTGCACAGGGAGAGTGAGCAGTCGGCGAAGCGCGGGCCAGACTTCGCCACGGCCAAGCAGATGCATGATCTCCCAATGTGCCGCGGAATCAAAGAAGCCAGCTGATACAAGTGAGTCAGCTAGCTTCTCCATTTTCGACGCTTCTCTTGCCGGCAGTTACCCTATGAAGCGGTCTGCAAGAGGTCGGCTTCGATTGCCTTAAGCAGTTGCGCTTTGGGGCGGAAGCCCACGACTCTCCCAACCTCTTGGCCGCCACGGAAGAAGATCAGGGTCGGAATTCCCTGAACACCTAGTCGCGTTGGAGTTTCCAGGTTATCGTCCGTATTGACTTTGGCAAAGACTACCTTGCCCTCAAGCTCACTTGCCAACTCTTTGACGATCGGTTCTACCATCTTGCAGGGACCGCACCAAGATGCCCAAAAGTCTACGACAACAGGCAGAGCAGACTCTGTAACGTCACTTGTGAAGCTATCATCCGTCACCGTAATTGGCTCAGCCATTGCATCCTCTTTCTTGCCTAGTCTAGGACCGAAGTCTTTCATTCGCTGATTTTACTATGACAGAGACTCTAGCGAATATCAACCTCTTAAGACTCATACCAAACACGCCTTCCACCGCCATCGGTGTCGCTAGTTGAAGACGTTGGAAACTCAGGAATAGACTGCTACTGTGGTTGCTTGCAATTTGTGTCGTCATGCTACGTTTACATCACACACGCAGCAGGCTGTGGCTGTTCCCTAGGCAGTGAAGACCACACGAGATAGGAACGACCTGGGGCAAGAAGCAAGAGTGGTACATGGTTGCCCCCAAACAGCAGATTTGGTAGCATAATGAGTTAGAGTTACAACCCCTCTTCGGCTCCACTTGCTCAATGCCTACCTTAGACCCGCGAGCGCTTTGGCAAACTGTCCTTGGTGAACTTGAACTAGAGGTGCCCCGCGGTCAGTTTGCTGCCTGGCTCCGAAATACGCACTTAATCGATGCCAATAGCTCTCCCATTAGAGTCGGTGTGCCGCACACCTTTGCCAAAGAGGTGGTAGAGCGGAACTACCACCCTCTAGTGGAGCAGATACTGGCACGCCTCTGCCACCAGGAGGTCTCGGTGGTGTACGAGGTATCCTCAACCCAGCCGGAAGCAACGCGTCAGGATTCCCCCGCTGCCAGTGTGGCGGGTGCGACACCTTCCGAATCAAGGGTTGAGCAAACACAACTGCGGCGAGGAAGTGGCACTCAGAGCATGGTGAACGAAAAATTCACGTTCGATCGCTTTGTAATTGGCGCGGGGAATCGCCTGGCCGCGGCCGGAGCACAGGCGGTGGCAGAACGTCCGGCAGAGGCGTACAATCCACTCTTCATATACGGCGGCGCCGGTTTAGGTAAGACCCACCTGCTCCATGCCATTAGCACTTATGTAATGCAAATGCAGCCGGAGCGGCATGTCGTCTACATAACGTGCGAGACGTTTACGAATGAATTCATCCGGTCGATCCAGAACAAACGCATCGATGTATTTCGCGATCGCTACCGCAGCGCCGACATCATCTTGATCGACGACGTACATTTCCTTGCCGGTAAGGAGCAGACGCAAGAAGAATTCTTCCATACATTCAATGCCTACCATGAATTCGGCAAGCAGATCGTGCTATCGAGCGACCGCCCGCCGAAGAGCATCGAGACTCTTACAGAACGCTTGCGCAGCCGCTTTTTATGGGGCCTGATTGCTGACATTCAGCCCCCTGATTTGGAGACCCGGATTGCAATTCTCAGCAAAAGAGCCGAGGAAGAACAGGCGGAAGTGTCGGATGAAGTCCTCGAGTTTCTGGCCACCCACCTTGTGAGCAACGTGAGAGAGTTGGAAGGCGCCCTAACCCGCCTGTTGGCGTTTGCCAAGATAGACGACCAAGAACCAACGCGGGAATTGGCGATGGAAGTTCTGGACGGTCTGCTCTTCAATGTCCGAAAGGACGCCTTTACACCTGAACAAATCCTCAATGCCGTTGCAACGCACTATCGTGTACCGGTGACGGACCTTATCGGACCCAAACGAGACAGGACAATTGTACGTCCGCGCCAGATTGCAATGCATATGATGCGGGAAGAGACGCAACTCTCGCTGCCTGAGATTGGCAGAATTCTCGGTGGGCGCGACCACACGACGGTAATGTACGGCTGCGACAAGATCATAAAAGAGCTTGAGCAGAACACCGAGCTGCAGCAAGAGATAGCTAGCGTGTGGCATATCTTGAGACCGGCTCGGTAGTACGCTGCTAGGTGGGCGAGATCGACTACAGTCGCCCCATGCGTGATGTCAATACCGCGACTAGGTTGTCCTTATTGGTGCGGCTTCTCAGCAGCTATTCTTCCTAGCCGGGCCGCTGGACCCGGCGCGAGACTGCACCTCCTCCCAAAACGAGACCGACTCCCAAGGCCCGGTGCCACGCGACTCCAAATCCTGAGCAGTCTGCCGTTGTTATGTAAGCCTACTCTCGTCGGACTATGGTGCACCGCTAGCTGCCCGAGAATAGACTGAACTCGCCCACAAAGATTTTCGGCCTACCTAAATCCAAGATACAGGCCATCTGCACTAGGCTCCATTACGCCGCAAGGCGAGGCACGTCCTTGAACCACACACCCCCACTCCTAGTTCTTGCCACAGGGAATCCCGGTAAGGTAGAGGAACTCCAGCACCTCTTGCAGGACGTTTCCATAGCGCCTGTAACCGCCACCGACCTGGGCCTGGCACTGCCTGCAGAGGAGCCATTTGCAACCTTCTTGGAGAATGCAGCGCACAAGGCACTGTCTGTCGCGCGGCAGACAGACCTACTCGTACTCGGTGAGGATTCAGGGCTGGAAGTCGACGCACTTGGCGGAAAACCAGGTGTACACTCAAAGCGCTACAGCGGCCCTCAAGGAGACGCCAAAGCCAACAATGAAAAACTGCTACATGACCTTCTCGACGTGCCTTGGCCGCAACGAAAGGCCCGCTTTCGGTGTGTTCTAGCGCTGGCTACGGCCGGTAAGGTACTGTTTACGGCGAGCGGCGAGTGTGAAGGTATAATCGCACACCTGCCCCGCGGTAGCGGGGGTTTTGGCTATGACCCAGTCTTCTATCTGCCTGAAGAGAACCGGACCATGGCAGAGCTTCCGACCAACGAAAAGAACCGGATCAGCCACCGTTCCCGTGCCCTTGTGAAAGCAAGGGCATTCATACGACAATATGCTTTAGAAGCCTTGGCGCCGCTAGGGGTTCCCAAGTGGCCGGCCGGGCCAGACACGCTAAACTAACTCAAGCATAGGAAAGTCTTCGAGCGAGAGGAACACTAATGACGACAGAATTAGAAGCAAAACATGAGCGCATCGCCCAATTCCTCGCGGAACAGAGTCTCGACGCTCTAGTCCTAGGGCGTTTGGCAAACTTTGCCTGGGCAACAGGCGGGCGCGACGGCTTCATCATGATTGCCACCGAACATGCCGCAGCGCACTTGATCTACACTGCCGATGAGAAAGCCCTGGTGGCGGATCGCGTCGAGATGCCGCGCTTTCAAGGCGAAGAAGGGCTCGTGCCTCCGGAGTGGACCCCGGTTGCACCTTACTGGCACGTGGACCGGGCGCAAGTAGTCCATTGGAACACCGTGGCCCAAGGTAAGCGCACCGGCACCGACACTGACATCCGAGGCGCACATAAGCTCACCGGTGACATTGCGCGGCTGCGCTATCAACTACTGCCCGAGGAAATCGCGCGCTACCGCGCTCTGGGGCAGGCTGCCGCGCACGTGCTTGAATTGACCGCCCACGAGATCGCCCCCGGCATGACAGAACATGCGATTGCCAGCGCAATTTCTGAAAAAGCCATCGCCCAGGGTCTCCAAGCAGCATTGACGCTCGTGGCGACCGATGAGCGCATCTTCAAGTACCGGCACCCCATCCCTACGGCAAAGCCGCTGGACAAGTACGCCATGCTCGTGCTGTGCGCGCGCCAACACGGCCTGATCTGTTCGGTGACGCGCTTCGTGCACTTTGGGGAAATACCCACGGAGATCCGGACGAAGTCGGCCGCCTGCGCGCAGGTAGACGCAGCGTTCATCCTCGGATCGGAACCGGGACGGCCGGCGAGTGAGGTCTTTGCGGAGGCTGTAAATGAGTACGCCAGAGCCGGTTTTGCGGACGAGTGGCGGTATCATCATCAGGGCGGGGCATGTGGGTACGAGTCACGAGATTACAAAGCGTCCCCTGTGAGCCAAGAGGTAATTCTTGAGAATCAAGCCTTTGCCTGGAACCCGAGCATAGCCGGCGTAAAGAGCGAGGATACAACCCTCGTTACCTCAAGTGGGATTGAAATCCTCTCTGCCGCCTCTGCCGACTGGCCGAAGATGACAGTAGAATGGCAAGGTAAGACCATTGAACGTCCTGCCATTCTGCAACGCTAGGGAAAGCGAGGATGCAGCCGCAAGCGCCTAAAATGCAGCAACCGGAACAGAAGAGCGTCGCGACCGCTCTTGAGTGGCGCGGCATTGGGATCTTTCTCCTCGTTACATTCGGCCTCACGTGGGCAGTGTGGGCGGTCGTCTACTTGCTGGGAGGCGCAGAGAACCTGCCGCTGTTTACGGTTGGTTCCCTCGTAGCAATGTGGTGTCCGGGGATTGCCGCCATTATATGCAGCCGGTACATCACGCCCATGTCCAAGCGCGATCTCGGCCTGCAGCGCGGCTACCTCGAGCGCTACGTCAGCATCTACTTCTTCGTAATTCTCTTTCTCATTGCCGCCATGGGTCTTAGTGTTGGACTTGGCTTTCAGGAGGTCAATGCCACCCTTGAACCGCTGAGCAGCGAGATTGCAGACCAGCAGTACCCCTTCAACGACCCGATCTTGGCGGCATTCATTAGCATCTTCTTTGCCTTCACGCTCGCGGCGCTCTTCAACAGCGTGTTCGCGCTCGGCGAAGAGCTTGGCTGGCGTGGCTACCTGCTGGCAAAGCTCGCCCCGATAGGGCTAGGCCGCGCGAGCTTACTCATCGGCATCATCTGGGGTGTGTGGCACGCTCCCGCCATCTTCATGGGACTTAACTACCCTGGACACCCGTTCTTGGGCGTTCTCATGATGATTTGGTTTACGATTGGGTGGAGCGTGATTCTGACCTGGCTGCGCCAAGTGACGCAGAGCGTCCTATCCGCAGCATTCGGTCACGGCCTCATCAACGCAGTCGCCAGCCTGCCGCTGCTTCTCTTGCTGGATACCGATTCGCTTATCCGCGCGCCGCTCGGCATCACCGGGCTCGTGCCGCTCAGCCTACTCGCACTTCTCGCCTTTGCGTTGCTGCAGCGGCGCGAACGAGAGGGCCGAGGCGCTTAGCACTGAGCCTGCACGTCGCACTACCGGCGTAACTAGGTGCTTGCGCGGAACAACCTATTCCTGGTCGGCGAACTGCATCGTGTAAAGCTTGAAGTAGCTGCCCCTCCGTTGCAGCAACTCCTTGTGGGTGCCTTGCTCCACAATCTTGCCTCTGTCCATCACAATCACCTGGTTAGCGTTCTGAATGGTGGACAGACGGTGAGCGATCACAAAACTCGTCCGTCCTTGCATGAGCATTTTCAATGCCTCTTGAATCTGCTGTTCCGTTTCGGTATCTACACTGGATGTAGCCTCATCAAGCACGAGAATGCGCGGGTCGGCGATGAGTGCCCGCGCGAACGAGAGCAATTGCCGCTGGCCGATCGAAAGCTGCGTGCCGCGTTCGCCCACCAGCGTATCGTAGCGGAAGGGCTGCGATTCGATGAAGTCGTGGAGACGCACCGCTTTGGCCACCTCCACGATTTCCTCATCCGGAGCATCGAGGTTACCGTAGCAGATATTCTCCTTGACCGTGCCGGAAAACAAGAACGGCTCCTGCAGCACGAGCCCAACCTGGCCGCGCAGGCTTTCTAGCGTGACGCCGCCAATGTCATGGCCGTCAATCTTTACACTGCCTGACTGAATGTCGTAGAAGCGACAGAGAACATTGATGATGGAGGTCTTGCCCGCGCCGGTGTGTCCTACTATGGCGATGAGCTCTCCCGGTTGCGCTTCCAGAGTAATGCCGTGCAGCACCGGTGTGTCCTCCACGTAGCCAAATACGACGTTGTCAAATGTAACGTGCCCTCGCACCCGAGGTAACGGCTTGGCAGCAGGCGATTCGAGAATGTCGGGCTCTTGATCGAGCAAGGCGAACACCCGCTCACTGGCTGCCATTGCAGACTGCATTTGGTTGAATCGGGACGAGATACTCTGCAACGGTTGGAAGAAACGCTGCACGTAGGTGAGGAAAGCAACCACAATGCCAAGGGTAATGGTCCCTTGGACAACAGCCACGCCTCCGAACCAGATGATCACCACTATTGCAGCCGCATTAATGATGCTTACGGTCGGCGAAAACGCTGCCGTCAGCCCGTGTGCCTTGAGCGTCGTCCCCACGTAGCTGTCGCTCAGGCCCATGAATCGCCGCAGATTCTCCGCCTGACGCGAGTAGGCTTGCGTCACTCGCACACCCAGGATGCTCTCAGCAAAATTACCATTCATCACGCTGCGGTCTTCGCGCGCTACGCGCCAGGCGCGGCGGGACTTGCCCTTGAAGAAGAAGGCCACGGCGATGAGCCCGGGGAGGACAACGAACGTGAGCAGCGCCAACTGCCAGTGCATGTAGAGCATTACAAAGAGAATGCCAACCAGCACGAAGAGGTCACTTGAGGTAGTTACAATGCCCTCTGTGATAAGTCTGTTAATGTCCCGCACGTCGCTGGTCACGCGTGTGATGATGCGTCCGGCGCGGTTACGGTCGTAGAACCCCAGCGAGAGGCGCTGGAGATGCTGAAAGAGGCTCTGGCGCAGCGAGAAGAGCAACTGTTGACCCAGCCAGCTTATGATCCACTGCCGTGCTCCCATAGCGCCAAAGAGCACTAGTCCGGCGATCAGGTAGAGTATGACGATAATGTCCAGTTCGCGCAGATCGCCTGTGGCAAGAGGACCGTCGATAGCTAGCTTGAGCAAATAGGGGCGGAGAAGGCTTGCAGCCGTATTGACGAGCGTCACCGCAATGGCACCGGTGATTTGCAGACGATATCCTGACGTGTAGCCGAACAAACGCGCAAGGATCTTAAGGTCAAGCTCACCCGAGATCTGATCCTCATCAACCTGCGACTCTACGGGTGGTTTGCGGGAGTTGCTACGGTCGTCGCCAGTGGCTCCGGACGACTGTTTCTCCCGATTAGTCATGGGCGGCTCCGTGATCGCTCTCACTCCAACCGGCCTCACGCGCTAATGCGGCCATGCGTTCCTGATCTCTGAGTTGAATGTCGTAGATGCGCGCGTAGAATCCCTCTCGTGCAAGCAGTTCCTCATGGGTGCCGCGGTCCACAATGCGGCCTTCTTCTATGACCAGGATGAGGTCGGCGTCTTTAATGGTTGAAACGCGTTGGGCCACCACCAATGTCGTACACTCCTGCACATACGTCCTGAGCGCCTGATAGATCCGGTACTCTGTCTCAGTATCCACGCTGGCGGTTGCATCATCCAACATCAGAATGGGTCGCCTCAGTAGGAGCGTTCTCGCAAGCGCGGTGCGCTGCCGTTGACCGCCGGAGAGGCCGGCGCCGCGCTCACCAATGCGGTGTTGGTAGCCATCCGGGAACTCCATGATGAACTCATGGGCTTGCGCAGCCTTGGCGGCCGCCATGATTTCCTCCATGCTGGCATCGGGCCGGCCGTATGCAATGTTATTCGCCATGGTGTCGGCAAAGAGCAGAGGCTCTTGGAGTGCAATTCCGATCTGTTCCCTTAGCGAGTCTTGCGTAACGTCGCGCACGTCGTGGCCGTCTACTTTGACTGACCCTTCCTGCACGTCATAGAACCGCCCAATGAGAAAGAGCAGCGTACTCTTGCCGCTGCCGGTGGGACCTACGATTGCTACCATCTTGCCCGGCGCGGCATCGACATTGATCTCGGTTAGAACTGCATGGCCGCGCTCGTACCCAAAAGTGACGTTTTCCAGCGCTATTTGTCCCTTGATGCGCGGAAGTTTATGTGCGCCGGTCAAGTCCCGCACCGGCGAACGAGTATCGAGCACGCCGAACAGTCGTTCGCCGCTCGTAATGCTGGAAGCGATACTGTCCATGATGCCGGGGAGTTGCTGGGTCGGCTGTACAAGCATCTGATAGTAGGTGACGAATGCGACGAGCGCGCCAATTGACAACTCACCACCGATTACGAGCCGTCCTCCCAGCCACAGGACGATGACGACTCCGGAAACCGCTACCATATTCATCAGGGGACCAAACGTCGCATTGAGGTTGACTGCCCGCATCATGAGCCGGACAAGCTCACGTCCCTCCCGTTCGAATTTCTCCTTCTCATGGGATTCCCGCACAAAGGCCTTCACGACGCGCGCGCCGTTGATGGCTTCTTCCAGGGCTATGACGACCCGTTCACGCTGTTGGCGAATCCATGAGTACTCCGGTCGCACTTTCTTATGGTATATCCAAGCGATGACGCCCAGGATGGGGAGAAGCGGCAGCGACCATATGGCGAGTTCTCCACTGAGCCAGAACATGATGGCGAGCACCATGGCATACCGGAGGAAGGTATCCAGGATGTTGATGATGGCTTGGACACCGAACCCCTGCACAAGCTCGATGTCGCTCAAGGCGACGGAGATCATCTCACCTGCTTGGATTCTGTCATGGAAGCCAAATGAGAGGTGCTGCAAATGGTCGTAGAGCTGCGAGCGCAGATCGTACCCAGTCTTTTGCGATGTGACGGCAGTAAAGAACGCCTTGCCAAAGAGAAAGAAGGCCGCGAATATCGCCACCGCGACGATTACGCCACTCATCGCGCCAATGAACCGCAAGTCACCCTTCATCAAGCCATTGTCAATAACTTCCTTGAAGAGCGTAGGCGCGACCAAACTCAGAGCCGTACTGATGAGCCACGAGCCATACGCCAGGAGGGCAAAGCGACGGTGCTTGAACGATGCGGCGATGAGTCGACGGAGAATCTCCATTTAGGGGTTTATGCCATCTTTTCCTAGAGGGGTTTCCTGCCCGCGAAGCCGGTATCCAACTCATGCCAGAAGCGAATCTCGTTCTCGCCTTGCTTCCAGCAAAGATAGACGAGCCGTCCGTCGCGTTCGGCAGGGAAGTCAACCAGACCTTGCTCGATATCCTTCAGCGCAACGCCCAGTTCAACAATTTCTTTGATCAGCGACTCGGCCTCATCGCGCAGAGATTGCACGATGCGTAGTGAAGGCAAAGATGAGGCGGGCTCAGTTGTGGGATGACCGTTGCTGCGCTGCAAGGAGGCAGGATACGCTTGTCCCTCGCTGTATTGCCTAAACTGAACGAGGATTTCTTGGAGACGTGAGACGGAGTCATTCATGCGCGGCAAGAGTGCATTCGCTTCTTGCAGCGAGAAGAGTTTGAGCGGGGGCTCGGCAGGCGGCTCTTGAAAAGACATGGACAAGGGGGAGCGCTGAGCTTGCTATAGGGGACGACTACTATCTTTGCATAGCGACCTATTAGCGTCAAGGCGAAAACTAGTGCTACGAACCTTGTAAGCCAGTCCTACGATTGCTAGAATCCAACCATGGACCGCATCACCCTTGAAAACTACCGCTGCTTCAGAGAGAAGCAGTCAGCGCGCTTGGCCCCACTAACCCTTCTTGTAGGTGAGAATAGCACCGGCAAGACCTCTTTCCTAGCGCTCATTCGCGCGCTTTGGGATGTTGCTTTTCTGGATCGGGTGCCGGACTTCAGGGAAGAACCCTTCGACCTAGGCACTTTCAGCGACATTGCGCATAACCGCGGTGGGCGTGGTAGTCGAGCTTCTGCTTTTGGGGCCGGATTCGACTACCAACTCTCCCTAGAACCAAAGAAGAAGCCTGAAAAAACTTCCTTCAGGATTATATTCCAAAGTAGAAACGCAACTGCATTTCCCACCCAGCGTATTCTGAAGAAAGAAAAGACAGAGTTTGCAGCACTAAACCGAGAACGAGGGAATTACTTAGTTCGATATCATTCACCAGACCGCAAATTGGAGCGTAATATAGAGATAGGACTCTATGATCGAGAAGACAACCGATTAGTCCCTCTAGTGGACCTGGCCATTGATCATTCCGATGGTTCCCGTCTAATTATAGATACCGAATTGTTGGAGGCGGCTGCTGTCAGTAACCCTTTTGCACGCTTTCCCCGTCCCTTTGCCAGCGCACCGATACGTTCTCGCCCAAAGCGGACGTACGATCCAACTCGGCCTTCGCGCGATCCTGAAGGCGAATACGTACCTACTTTCCTTGCAAGTATCTCTGGCAAGAGAAAAGAGGAATGGGCTCGTCTTCGCAAGGCTCTTGAGGCATTTGGCCAAGAATCAGGACTATTCAATGAAATAGACATTAAATTGCTTGGCAAGACGGAAGGGTCTCCTTTCCAAGTGCAAATACGCAAGTTTGGCCACCGACTGAAAGGTGTCAAGCGAAATCTCATCGACGTTGGCTACGGCGTCAGCCAAGCGTTGCCCCTCCTCACTGAATTACTACGTAAAGATGCGCCATCAATGTACTTACTGCAACAACCGGAGATTCATCTCCATCCCAGTGCCCAAGCAGCCCTAGGCAGCCTTTTTTGCAAGATTGCCGGCCCAAATCGTCAGCTAATAGTCGAAACCCACAGCAACTACATTCTTGATCGTGTCCGAATGGATATTCGTGACAAGAAGTCTGATCTGAAGCCAGAGGACATTTCAATTCTCTTTTTTGAACCCGGCGAGCTTGATGTGACCATTCATTCACTGCGTATAGACCAAGACGGCAATGTCTTGGATGCGCCGCCGGGATACGGGCAGTTCTTTATTGATGAGACAAGACGTTCCATCGGAATCTAAATGTGTGCCATCATCGACGCCAACGTTAGAGACCAAGTTTTTGGAGACAAACAACCGCAAGCGGGAGAATTCCTCTTCAACTGGCTAAACAGTGACAAAAGGACAGTCAAGCTTGTCGTAGGCGGTAAGCTCCTTCGGGAACTAAGCGATTCTAAGGCATTCAATACTTGGCTTCAGACCGCATTGCTGTTTGGCAGGGCGCAGAAGATTCCCGACGATAGAGTGGAAATCGCGACCAAAGAGTTGCAAGATCAGCAGATTTGCAAATCCGATGATGAGCATGTACTTGCTCTTGCGAAAGTAAGCGGAGCACGCCTGCTCTTTACTAACGACAAACCCCTGCAGGAAGACTTTGGCAATCGACAGATACTTGGTGGCATTCAAGGCAAGGTTTACACCACAGTCAAGTATAAGCAAGTCACAAGTGCACATAAGGCACTTCTCAGACGTACCGACCTTTGTGGCACTTAGTGCCAAGCGACGAACAGGCGCTGGTTTTCATCTTGAAGATAACAGTAAACCTCTGAGGAAATAGCTCTAACGTGAAACGCATCCAGCAACGAATCTACGAACTCCTGGAGGTCGCGAACCCGGACGATACCGCCAGCCGTTTCACCGACCTCTTTCTCTTCGTCTTGATTGCCCTGAACGTCATCGCAGTGATAGTGGAGACCGTGGAAGACGTGGCCACACAGTACGCTGCCGTCATTCTGTACTTCGAGGTCTTCTCGGTCGCGGTGTTCTCGGTGGAGTTCGTGCTACGACTCTGGACGTGTGTCGCGGACCGACGCTATGCGCGTCCAATCAAGGGCCGAATCCGCTTTGCCGGGTCGTGGCACGCGGTCGTAGACCTGTTGGCTATTCTGCCCTTCTACCTACCTATGTTCTTGCCGGTAGACCTCCGCATCCTCCGTGCCTTGCGCTTCTTCCGCCTCTTGCGTTTCTTGAAGCTGAGCCGCTATTCCGAATCGTTGCGAATCTTTGGAAAAGTGCTGCGCAGCGAACGCACAGAACTCATGGTGGCGCTATTCATCGCCGGCGTCCTCCTGGTTATCGGCTCCAGTTTTCTCTATCTCGTGGAGCACGAGGCACAGCCGGACGTGTTTTCAAGCATTCCGGCGGCCATGTGGTGGGGCGTGGCGACGCTGACGACGGTGGGCTATGGCGATGTCTATCCCATAACTCCGTTCGGCCGCTTTGTCGGCGCCATCGTCGCCATCACGGGCGTGGGTATGTTCGCTTTGCCGGCCGGCATACTAGCATCCGGCTTTGCGAGAGAAATGGGAAAACGTGAGGACGAGCCGGAAGTCTGCCCCCACTGCGGCGAGCCTATCCACGAGGCTGAATCGGAATAGATTCGGCAGCATCTGTCCAATACGCGCACCTCAGTCGCCAATGACAAGAACGCCACCGCAGAGCGATGGCAGCAAGCGCGTTCAGCTTGCCCTATACCCTTATGCCCAAGCTACATAAGACTTGGCAGGCGCCAGGAGACGAATCCCTTGCTACTCGTCTTCCTCGTACTGGCCTCGCGCTAGCAAGTATTCCCGCGCGTAGCCCAAGTACGTCTCGGCGTTGCTGTAGATGCGTGCAATCTCCTGTTCAGTAACCTCCCGCAACATCTTGCCCGGTACGCCCAGTATCAGCGACCGTGCTGCAAACTCCTTCCCCTCCGCGAGCACCGCTCCCGCGCCAACAATGCTCTCCGGTCCCACAGTTGCGCCGTTGAGAAGCAGCGCGCCCATGCCGACGATGCAGTGGTGGCCCACGCTCGCCCCGTGAATGACGGCAGTGTGACCGGTCGTGACGTGCGAGCCCACCGTAGACGGACACCCGTGGTCGGTGTGCACGACGCAATTCTCTTGAATGCTGGTGTGCGATCCAATGACAATCGGCGCAAAGTCACCGCGCAGCACCGCGCCATACCACACGCTGGCATAGTCGCCGAGCTCCACGTCGCCGATCACGTAGGCGTTCTCTGCAATAAAGACGTTCTTGCCCAAACGCGGCATGACGCCTTTGTATGGCAATAATGGCATGTGTCTTCTCCCCTCTCAGTGCATGTTTGCTGTGCAGAACTCACAGAAACGGTTGAATTGCTTAGTTCTTGGCGTGGCCCTCAGTAGCAGATCTTCACGGCCATGATAGCACTGTTGTCCGCTGACAACGGGCATCCGACGTACGTGTCATTAGGGTCAACGACCCTGGTGCTAAAAATGCGTGTACGTATTCCAATGCCTATGCTATGGTGATATGGAATACGCATGAAGCAATCAAGGCTATGCAAGGAGAACGAAAACAATGGCGGTAACGACAGAACCGAAGCATTTTGGACTGCTAATTGACGGAGAGTGGATCGAACGGCGCGACGGCAAGGTGCTGGAAGTGCGCAGCCCCAACAACGGTCAGGTGTTCGCTACCCTGCCGGAAGCGACACAAGCTGACATTGACGCGGCAATCGAGGCGGCACAGCGCGCCTATGACAAGCAAGAGCTTTCCGCCTACCAACGCTATGAAATCCTCCTTAAGGTCTCACAGCTTCTCTTGGAGCGCGTCGAGGACATCGCCTACCACATGAGTATGGAAGGCGGTAAGCCGATCAAAGAGGCGCGAATTGAGGTGGCGCGCGCAGCCAGCACGATTCTCGTTGCAGCCGAAGAGGCCAAGCGCATTCACGGCGAACAGATTCCTGTTGAGGCTGCGGTAGGTTCCGAGAAGCGCTTGGCGTTCACCATGCGCCAGCCCATCGGCGTGATCTGCTGCATCTCGCCGTTCAACTTTCCAGCCATACTTGTGGCGCACAAGATCGCGCCCGCGATTGCTGCCGGAAACACCGTCGTGCTCAAGCCTGCTAGCGCTACGCCGGTCACTGCGGCAAAGATCTGCCAGGCCTTTCTCGATGCCGGGTTGCCGCCGGGTCACTTGAACCTGATAGTCGGCGGCGGTGCAACGGTCGGAGAGTGGCTCATCCAGGACGAGCGCTTTGCCATGTATTCCTTCACCGGCTCACCGGAGGTTGGCAGGCATCTGCGCAATAGCATCGGTCTCCGCCGTGCCACCCTGGAATTGGGCGCCAACTCACCCGTGATTGTGGACAAGACCGCCGACGTGGCCGTAGCTGCCGAAGCGGTTGCCCAGGGCGGGTACATGAACGCCGGTCAGGTGTGCACCTCCGCCCAACGCATTTTGGTGCATCGCGACGTCGAGGCGGAATTCCTCGCGGCTCTGGTGCCACACGTTGAGAAGATGCAGGTAGGGCCTTCCTACGAAGATAGCACCGACGTTGGCCCCATGGTCACGCTGAGCGCCGCCGAACGTGTGGAAGCTTGCTTCAAAGAAGCGGTGGCAGACGGCGCGAATGTGCTCTGTGGCGGCGTGCGTGAGGGCCAGTTTGTCTCACCGGCCGTGGTTAGCGGTGTACGCGCTGATATGCAAATTTTCAAAGACGAGCTCTTCGGCCCGGCAGTTACCGTTACGGTCTATGACGACATTGACGAGGCCATTGCCCTGGCAAACGACTCACGCTATGGCTTGCAGGGCGGTATCTTCACAAACGACCTGGAAACGGCTTGGAAAGCCGCTAAAGAGGTGCGCATCGGCGCGCTCATGATAAACGATACGTCACGCTACCGCGCTGATCAGATGCCGTTCGGCGGCGTAAAAGAGAGCGGCATGGGTCGCGAAGGCCCCAAGTTCGTCATCGAGGAGATGACCGACCTGAAGCTGGTGGTCTTCAACCTGCAAGGGTAGCGGAGTTTCTTTCGCATCAAGGCACGTGAAGTATAGGCGTGATTTAGCCGCCCTGGAGAAAGAGTTCCTCACGCGGAGGACTACTGTAGCGCGTGAGCTCGTTCCCCCAGACCGTTTGATTTAGCGTTGCGCGGAGGCTTGTTCCCCGCCAGTCTTGGCAGCAGTGTGGCGCTGAAGCCAGTCCGGGCGGAAATCGGAATATCCGCTGTAACGCGGGGGCTTGTCCCCCGCCAGTCTTGGCAGAACGCAACTCGTAGCCAAGCACGTTTGCATGAGTAGCTTCGGCGTGAAGGTGTGGGAACAGACACGCTTGTAACCACGCTTCAATGCCGCACCACACATCCAATTTAACAGAATAGGCGTACATCCCCCAATGCCCAAAGACCGCATGCTGAGCGTAGAGGAGGCGTTTGCGCGCATCGTCTCCCAGTTTGCCGCGCTCGAAACCGAAACGGTCTCCTTACTGGATGCGCTCGGGCGCGTGCTGGCGGAAGACGTAGTGAGCGCGGAAGACGTGCCCGCATTCGACAACTCTGCCATGGACGGCTACGCCGTGCGCTTTGCAGATACGCAGGCGGCAAGCGAGGCGCAGCCGGCACACCTGCGCGTCGTCGGCGACCTTGCCGCTGGCGCGGTGCCTACCGCGCCGCTCGGAACGGGCGAGGCGGTGCGCATCATGACCGGCGCGCCGGTGCCGCCGGGGAGTGATGCCGTGGTGCCGTTTGAGGATACCGACCGCACTGACTGGGCGAAATTCGGCACACCGCCCGGCGCGAGCGGCGATCCCGCCACCGTCGGCATCCTGCTGCCGCCGGAGTTTCAGGACAACGTGCGCTTTCGGGCGGAAGACATCAAAGTGGGCGAGCAGGTGCTAGCGCGCGGCAAGCGCATCCGGCCGGCCGAGATCGGTGTGCTGGCGTCTCTGGGCAGAGCACAGGTAGCAGTCTACCGGCGTCCCGTGGTAGCCGTGATTCCCACCGGCGATGAGGTGATTGAGATCGACCAGACCTTGCAGCCGGGCCAGGTGCGCAACAGCGCGGCGCATGCCCTGGAAGCGCTGGTGACCACCTATGGCGGCGTCCCGCGCCGTCTGCCCGTGGTCGGCGACACGATAGAGGAAACCCGCGCGGCGCTGCTCTCTTGCCTGGACTGCGACCTGATCGTGACCATCGGCGGCGTTTCCATGGGCGACTATGATCTCGTGCGCAACGTGCTGGGCGCGGAAGGCGAAATCGACTTCTGGCGCATCCGCATGCGCCCCGGCAAGCCGCTGGCATTCGGACACGTCGAGGGGACAGCAAGTGTGATTGAGTCCGGCGTGGAAGCGGACTCGGCCGACAGTCTCGCCAAAGCGTCCGGCTCCGTCATTCCCGCGAAAGCGGGAATCCATCCTTCAACTTCCCTGGATGCTGACGCCGCCGCCATTCCCGGACAGGACTCTCCGGTCTCCAATTTGGGGCAGGGCTCCACCGTCATTCCCGCGAAAGCGGGAATCCATCCTTCATCCCAGGCAAACACCCGCCGCGTCCCTGTCGTCGGCCTGCCCGGCAATCCGGTCTCCGCCTACGTCACATTCGAGGAATTCGTCCGCCCGGCGCTGCTCATCATGCAAGGCCACACCAGCCTGCACAAGACCACCGTCAAGGCCCGCTTTCTCGACGGCATGGAGAACCACGGCAGGCGCCAGTTCGTGCGCGTGATCGTCGAGCGCGACGACCACGGCTATACCGCGCGTCTCACCGGCGAGCAGGGCTCGCAACTCCTCACCTCACTCGCCAAAGCCAACGGCCTCGCCATCATCTCCGAGCACACTGATTATGTCGAGCCAGGCAGCGAAGTCACGGTACAGATGCTCGATTGGCCGGAAGAGGCGTGACCTCCAATTTGGAAATCAATCAACCACTTCTAGTTCGTGTTCTCCCGGCACTCTGACGTTTCGTGCCGGTCATAGTAGCCCACTGGCTTTACCCGCCTGCATCCTGGGTAAAGCAGTGTTGGTCGGCCTGTCACTCCGGCGAAAGCCGGAGTCCAGGGGGAGTTGCGCAGATGGATTCCGGCTTGCGCCGGAATTGTTAAAGTTGAGTAATTCGCTGACAGAATTCACTTTCCACCAGCCAGCGTTGACCGGTTATGTCATTCCGAGCGCAGCGAGGAATCTGGAGTCCATGTCGCACCTAGTCCAGTAGGCTCAGCACTTTAGATTCCTCTCTGCGCTGCGCTCCGTTCGGAATGACATGTGTATAAGGCATGAACGACGCGTCGCTTATCTTCTCTTTATTGAAAATCTGTCAACGAATTACCTGACACCTACAGGAATGACGGAATCGGGGCTTGTTCTACTTGCCCGACGATAGTTGAATCCAGATTCTTGTTTACGATCTATTCAACACTTCCCCCGCTACAAGGGCGGAGCACACAGAGTGGGCAGGTCGCGTTGCTGATACGACCCGTGGCAATGGGACTGGAGTAGTCCGCCCGCCATTAAGAGGTCTCGAGGACGCCTGCGTGTTGATGTGGGTTCCTGTAGGAAAACGCGCGGAGCCACGCGGAGAAAGCGGTTGTCTAGCGTCCGTAGCCCTGCTACACTCTGCCCAGCAATGCGGGAGGTCATTGAGCACTTTCGCGCTCCCGCTCTTCCGTTCGGCAACGTCAGTGGAGGTCGGCCATGTTGATCCAGTGGATGCAAACCCTTAGCACGGCAGATACCGTGCTCCTCTTCCTCTCGCTGTTCGCAATCTTCGTCATGCTCACTATCCCGTTCATGCTGCTCTTCTCCGTCGCCATCGTCGACGAAATCCTCTCCAACCGCCTCGGCAGCCTGGACTAGGATTAACTGAGCTAGTAGAGCATGACAATTCGCTTTCCCATAGTCATCCTGTATCCTTAAGGCACTATGGGTACTCTGAACTGGGCTAACCGCACCATCTTCACCGGTGACAATCTCGACATCATGCGCGGCATGAATAGCGAGACCGTTGACCTCATCTACCTTGACCCTCCCTTCAACTCCAACAAGAACTATGCCGCTCCGGTAGGCTCAAAAGCGGCAGGTGCCGCGTTCAAGGACACTTGGACCCTTTCTGACCTAGATGTAGCGTGGATGGGTCTCATTGCCGACCAAGAGCCCGCTATCTACAAGCTGCTAGAGACGGCCAGGCTGACACACGGCAAAGGGATGCAGTCCTATCTCTGTATGATGGCGGTGAGACTGTTGGAAATGCGGAGGCTCTTGAAGCCTACAGGGAGCATCTACCTGCACTGCGATTCTACAGCTTCCCATTACCTTAGATTGCTCATGGATGCCGTCTATGGATCAAGGAATTTCAAGAATGAAATTCTATGGAAGCGCTTCAACTTCCACGCCGATGCCAAGCGGTTTGGGAAGGTAACTGACACTCTACTCTTTTACTCTAAGACTGAATCTTATGTCTTCAATCAGCAGAGGACAGAATTCTCGCAAGAGTACATCAAGAGCAAGTTCACGCATGTCGATGACGATGGACGTCGATTTCGGTTGGACAATCTAAACCCTCCAGGTGGGCGTGGGCCGGTTTACGAATTTCATGGTGTTACTAAGGCATGGAGGATTACCGAAGCTAAGATGCGAGAACTCGAGCGACAAGGGAGGATTTACCACAAGAGTAGGGTGGCCCAGCTCAAACGATACCTTGATGAGTTGGACGGCCAAGCGGTTCACAACATTTGGTTGGACATATCGCCCATCAACCCTAGAGCGAAGGAGCGAGTCGGTTACCCGACACAGAAACCCTTGGCATTGCTCAAACGAATTATCAAGGCTAGTAGTAACGAGGGTGATGTAGTCCTCGACCCTTTCGCTGGATGCGCTACCACGCTGATAGCAGCACAAGCAGAAGGCCGCAAGTGGGTTGGGATAGACTTATCACCAAAAGCGGTCGAGCTAGTAAAGCAGCGTATTGACGCACTCAGTGCTGTGCCCATCAAAGTCCATGCCCGCACAGACATTCCGCAGCGTACGGATATTGATGCACCCATCCATTACCGCCAAAACAAGCACGTACTATTCGGTCAGCAAGAGGGTGTCTGCAATGGCTGCAAGATGGACTTCCCGTTCAAGATATTCGACGTAGACCACGTGGTGCCCAAATCCCGAGGCGGTACCGACCACATAGACAATCTGCAACTGCTATGCTCCTCGTGCAACCGCATCAAGGGCGATAGGCCGATGGAGTACTTGGTAGCGCAACTGGCAAATATAGATTTGGCAAGCACCTATTGACTAGTAGACTAGAGCGTGCTTCACTTGGTACTTTCTTCTAAGCTTTCACTTTCAACCTACCAAGGAGTGAAGTAAGTTCTCCCAACCTGCCTGATACTCTGCCGGATTATGCACCCGTCTGCGCGCGAAACTCACACTTTTTCTGTGCCGCCAAATCTCCTGAGGAGTTCTTCAGAATTCGCCTTAAGTGTCCTATCGCCATCTTTCCTGGCCAAAGTTAAGGCATGTGTAAAGTCCTTAAGAGCCCCTTGCATTCTGCCCAATTTTGCTTTAGCCAAACCTCGAGCCAAATAGGTGTCAGCAATATTTGCTTGTAGTCGGATTGAATGATCAAAGTCGGCGATTGCCTTCTTGTGCTGGCCTAGCGCCGCTCTAGCACTTCCTCGGTTCACATAGGCAAGCGAATAGTCCGGTTTGATGTCGATCGCCTTGTCATAGTCTGCAATAGCGCTCTTGAACCTGCCAAGACTGAGCTTGGAATTACCCCTATTGACGTAGGCCATGACATAGTCAGGTTTGATCCTAATCGCATGGTCATAGTCTGCGATGGCGTCCTCATTCCTGCCAAGTCTTCGTTTCGATAGCCCTCGCTCATAAAAGGCTTCTGCCGAGTCCGAATCCAAATGGATCGCACGATCATAGTCGCAAATGGCTTCTTCATGTCTACCCAAGTCGCACTTTACATTGCCCCGATTGATAAAGGCTCTTGACAAACTTGGGTTGAGCTTGATTGCTAGATCGTGGTCTGCCAGGGCCTTCCCGTGTTCTTCAAGCCGGTAGTATGCATCACCGCGTGCAGAATGGGCTTCAGCATGATTAGGTTTTAGCCGAATCGCTTGGTCGAAAGCATGTACCGCCCTTAGCAACCAAACCTCCTCATTTCGTGTCACTCCTCTCATATGGGAGAGATTCCCAACACAAAACCAGGCAATAGTGGCAAGTTCATCATCGGCACCTTCCGCAATGTTTGAGATAGAACGCCACTTTTCCATGGCTTCTTCGAGTTTACCTTGCTTTAGTAATGAAAAGCCTTCAGCGACAGCAAGATCCAGTAGTGACCTTTCATTATGCTGTATTGATTTAGCACCATCTTGTTCGGTTCGCTCTTTTCGCCTTTCCAAGTATGCATACATTAAAGGCCAATCTGATGAGAAGTCAAAGTCTGGCAGAGGTTCCTTTCTCACTCGTCTCCGCTGAGAAACCCTGCCCATGTCCTTTATTTCTCGAATTCTCCTCTCAATCGCAGGTTTGAGGCTATCGCTTTCGGATTCTTCTAGTAATTCTAGCGCAGTCTCAAAATCGGAGAGAGCCTCTTCATCCTGGTCCAGTGCATCCCTTGAGATACCTCGATTGTAATAAGCTACAGCAAAGTCGGGCACAAGACGTATTGTCCGATCATAGTCAGCAATAGCGTCCTCGTGTAGTTCAAGATCCGCCTTAGCTACGCCCCGATTCGCGAATGCTGCAACAAACTCTGGGGTAATCTCTATTGCCTGGTCATAGTCGGCAATTGCGTCCTTTGGTCGACCAAGAGCTACCTTTGCAACTCCCCGATTGTTGTATGCCCCTACGAAGCCCGGATTGAGTCGGATCGCTTCATCATAGTCAGCAATGGCTTCCTCATCTAGGCCTATTTGGCGTTTAGCAAGCCCACGATTGTAGAAAGCATCAGCCAGTTCAGGCTTAAGATCAATCGCCTTGGAATGGTCAGAGATGGCATCCTGAAATCGACCAAGTTCGCCCTTTGCATTACCGCGAAAGTGGTATGCGTCCACAAGTCCTGGCATCAGGCGAATCGCCTCCCCATAGGCACCGACTGCTTTTTGCAGTCTCCTTTGTCCGACATCATCTAAGTTTCCCTTGTGATAGAGATAGCCAAGTGAAAACCATGCGTAAGCGGCAAGATCGTTGTCACTTCCTTCTGCGACTACTGCAATAGAACGCCATTTCTCCGCAGCCGCATTGAGGTCTTCGCTCTCCTGGAACAAGACTGCCTGAAAAACGGCACGGTCTATTGGAGACACCTTACTTGATGGGTCCGAATCGTCCATGTCTAATTTGGCTTTTTCCAGGCTTCGCAGGAGTGGAGCTATAGTGCTAGGCTGGCCGCCTAGGAAATCCGTGACATCCGTAAGAGCCTCACCCTTCTCTCTTCGAATCTGCAAAGTCTTTCCAAGCTCGGCTTCGATGTCACCAACATCGAACAGAATTGAGAATATCCACAAGGCAGCTTTTCTGGCAGTTTTGATGACATTCCACTCTGGGATTCCCTGAGTGCCACTATGGTATTGCTCACTCCGCTGATCATGCACCCAAAGTATATGGTCATCAGGCACTTCCCAGTCGATACCACGACTCTTGATCTCCGCTTCGAGAAAGCAGAGCTTTGTTTGATAATCTCTAAGCCAATTCCCAACAGATTGCTTTGGATATGTACGTCCTCCACGATGAGGAGGCTTGAGGTTCAGATACGTTGCAATTGTGGCTTCAATCGCATTGTCAAAGCTGATAAGGGCCATTCCCCTATCAAAATCCTCACCATCCCGAAAGTGACCTTCCGCATGAACTATCAACTCGAATGGGCGTCTTGCCCAGGGCGGAACACCTTTCATGTGCTATCCTATATGGCTCAATTCGCGCTTTAGAGTTGCAAGATTCCGACTCAGAGACTGGTCTAAAGCATATCACTGGAAAGGGAAGACAACATCCCACTTGTTTGCAAGATGGACATTACTCGAACAGCCAACACGCAGCGGCACTGATGGTTCTTCAATGGGTGCCGCTGCTTGACTATCTGACCAACGTCTTTGCAGCTTGCGAAGGCCTACTGATCCAACCGGTACAGATACCGGATATCCCACTGGCCATACAGTGTCGGCGTGGTATTCCCGAACACGTTGCGGGTGGCGGTGAGGCGTTCGGAGAGGGTGGTGTAGATTAGGGGGACGTTTTCGGCGATGATCTCCTGGGCGTAATGGTAGAGTTCCAGGCGCATTTCGTGGTCGAGTTCCTGGCTGGCCTGGATGTAGAGGTGGTCGATCAAGGCCTCCCACTCGGTGGCGGGCTCCGGCTGGTTGGGATGCCAGAGGTGCAGGGACTCGCTGCTATGCCAGATGGCAATGCCGCTATAGGGGTCCGTGCCGCCGGACAAGCCAATCACGATGGCCTCCCAGTCGTAGGAATCGGTCAATTGGCCGACAAGCACGCCGAACTCAACTGACTCGTAGTCTGCCTTGACGCCGATCTGCATCATTCCTGCCGCGATACGCTGCGCCACTTCCCCGCGCACACTATTGTCGCCGTTGGTCGCCAGCGTAAATTCAATCGTGTTGCCCGCTTTATCCTCGCGGATGCCGTCGCCGTTGGAGTCCACCCAACCGAGGTTATCCAGGATTTCGTTGGCCTTAGCGATATCGTAGGGGTACCGGCGCACGTAGTAGTGATTGTGGAAATCGCCGGCCGCCGGGCTGATTGACGCCCACTGCGGGTAGCCGAGCCCGTGCAGAACGTCGGCAATGATGGCGTCCTTATCGACGCTATGGGCGACGGCTTGGCGGAATTGCGTATTCTGGAACCATGCCAGCTTTTCCGCCGCCACGTAGGGCACGCCGCTCTCCACATCTGTGCCGGGGTTCAGGTTGAAGGTGAGGAACGTGGTGCCGAACGCCGGGCCGCGCTTGTAGATCGTGAAGTTGCCGTCCGCTTCCAGCGGCTTCAAGGACTCATACTCTTCGCCCAACACACCGTGGACGTCTGTCACACCCGCCTTGAACATGGCAAGCTCAGTATCGAAGTCCGACACGATGTGATAGACGACCGCATCCAGGTACGGCAGGGCATTGCCAAATGCGTACCATGGCGACCTATCCATGCTGCGAAACCTCTGCCAACCGGGCTATCGCAACACAAGAGCCTAGCCAAGTGCCGGCAGCAGATCAATGCCGTAAAGGGTTGTAAGGGGACTCTGAGCCTCTGTTGTGCTTCGGTGGCGGCGATCACTTGACCAGACGGCGGTGCAAGAGGGCAGCGGCGATGGGGAAGAGCACGACGATCCAGACCATAACGTAAAGGCCCGAAAGCAAGTGGGACATCCCCAAATCCCCGGTCACGAATCCCCGCGCCAGGTGCACGGAGGGGGTAAGCGGCGCGGCCCAGGCGAGCGGCTCAACCCAGTCCGGCATCGAGGAGATAGGGAAAAAGGCTCCGCTGAAAAAGTAAAGGGGCGTCGCCACCACAGTGAATGTGAGCGACAAAATATGCACGTTCGGCGCGAGCGCGGCGAAGATGAGACCCAAGGCGCCGAATTGCACACCAACCAGCGCGGCCGCAAGCAGGACGCCTACACCGGAGAAGGTGTCAATCCACCCCAGAAAGGCCGCCACCGTCCCTATGGACACAGCCACGATGACGGCTCTGCTCATGGCCCAGGAAATGTCACCCATGGCGATCTCTCGCGTGCTCACCGGGGCAGTCAGCGTTGTCTCATAGACTCCCTTCTGAATACGGAAGAAAGCCCCCCAGCAGCACTCGAATATGGCATGGAACATTGCCGAGCCCGCGATGATTCCCGGAGTAACGAACTGCGCATACGGCACGCCGTCGATATCGACTACCAGAGTTCCGATGCCAATGCCTACGGCGACGAGGATCACGAAGGGTTCAACGAAATACCAGGTAAGGGAAGGCAGTAAGGTGTGCTTCAACACCAGAGCGTGACGGTACCATATCCCGGCAATGCTGCGCGGCCTAATGCCTGCGAAATACGTGTTGCGGGCAGCGGCCATTACTCGTCCGTCAGCTTTCGGCCCGCCATGGAAAGAAATACGTCTTCGAGATTGGAAGGCCGGTAGGAGACCCGCACGCCCGCGAGGCCGGAGAGGTCCGGACGGTCACCGTTGGGGGATGTGACGGTGATAATTGCGCCGGCTTCCCGATAGTCTAGTCCGGCGTTTTCAATCCAGTTCACCACGTCTTTACGTTTGCCGTTGGACACACGTACCTGCGCCACTTCCGGCCCCGCGTGCCGTTTTACCAGTTCGTCCGGCGCCCCCTCAGCAAGGATCTTGCCGTGATGCATGATGGCAAGCCGGTCACACAAGGCTGCTGCCTCATCCATGTAGTGCGTGGACATGAGGATGGTCACACCCGCTTGCTTCATTGTCTCCAGCTCTTGCCACACACGATTGCGTCCTTGCGGGTCAAGCCCGGTCGTCGGCTCGTCAAGTACTATTACTTGAGGGTTAGTAATGAAGGCCCTGGCTATCGCAAGTCTTCTTTTCATACCGCCGGAAAGGCTATCGATGTCCTCTTTCGCCTTATCGGTAAGGTCAAAGAACATCAGCACAGCGTCCGCTCTTCGTTCCGCCTGCGCGCGCGAGAGTCCGGCGATAAACCCATAGGCAATCAGATTGTCCTTGGCATTTAGGTCGGTGTCGAGGCCGTCCTGCTGCGTTACAACGCCCAGAACGTTACGCACTTCTCTTGCTTCGCGGGAAACGTCAATTCCCGCCACGATCAGTTCGCCCGCAGTCAGCGGGGATAGCCCGCTCACCATGCGCATGGTAGTAGTCTTGCCTGCGCCGTTAGGTCCCAGCAGGCCGTAGGTCTCACCGCGGCTAACCTCGAACGAGATGCCGTCTACGGCGACGGTCTCGCCAAACCGCTTGGCCAAGTTCGATGCGCGAATGACGGTGCCACCAGTCCGGTCTTTCACGTTCGGTCCTTTGCTGTGGACGCTAGGTTTCAGGTCTTCCAAAGCCGAATTGGGCAATTCAAACGATAGCGGAAGGATGACTCCTTCCGCTCGAATGCACAAAAGAAATGAGCTGGTACGCCTGGAGGGATTCGAACCCCCGACTTTCGGTTCCGAAGACCGATGCTCTGTCCACTGAGCTACAGGCGCAAGAATACCTCTCGCTTTCTGAGCGAGAAGCGTGCTTACTCAATTATAGCAGGACAGTGAGCGGCTACTGCTGCTTAGAACCACTCTTCGGGAAACGACTCGAACTCTGATTGTCAGAGTAGTTGCGATCTCGTCTTTCAAGTGGCAACACCTGGCGGAAAGTCTCGATTCTGAAACTACGGCCGAACAACCGTGCCGTCGGCACGGCGCAGAGGCGCCCAGCCGCCGCCATACGGCATTTCCGGCAAGGGGAAGCGCGCCGCCAGCTCTTCGTCGAGATCCACGCCGAGGCCAGGTCGTTCATTCGACCACATTGCGCCGTTGCGAATCTCAGGCGTGCCGGGAAACACGTCCTGCGCGGCCTGGTTGAACACGTGCTGCTCCTGAATGCCAAAGTTGTGGCAGGCAAAATCCAGATGCATGTTGGCTGCATGTCCCACAGGAGAAACATCTGCCGGGCCGTGCCATGCCGTGCGCACACCGTAGAATTCGCAGAAAGCGGCCAGTTTGCGGGCCATCGAAATGCCGCCAATTTCGGAGATATGGACCCGTATGAAGTCGATAAGACGTTCTTGAATCAGAGGCACATATTCGGCCTGGTTGACGAAGAGTTCGCCCATGGCAATTGGGGTCGTGGTCTGCTGGCGCATGATGCGAAAGTAGCCGTTATCCTCCGGCGCGAGCGGATCTTCCAGGAAGAAGAGGTGGTAAGGTTCGAGTGCTTTCGCCAGGCCAAGCGCCTGCACCGGCGGAATGCGCTCATGCACGTCGTGGAGCAGTTCCACACTATCGCCTAATTGGTCGCGCAGGTGCTCAAAGAGCCGCGGCACCTGCCGCACGTACGGCGTTGGCTCCCAAGCACCCTCTAGAGCGCCATGATCCACGCCGAGCATTTCGTCATCCGGTTTGCCGGCAAGTCCACTCTGCCCGCCCGGGTCGCCTTGAGCCGAGCGCTGCCAACCGGTGGCGTTGCTGCCGGCGCTGTATCTCGCCAATCCCGGCTCCGACGTTGAACATTTGACGTAGCGGTACCCCTGTTCCATAAACCCGCGCACGGACTCTTCCACCGCGTGCACATCGTCGCCGCCGGCGGCGGTATAGAGCGGAACGTAGTCCCGGCATTTGCCACCCAAGAGCTGGTACAGGGGCACGTTTGCGCACTTGCCCTTTATGTCCCACAGCGCCGCATCCACTCCCGCCAGGGCGTTATTCAGCACCGGGCCGCTGCGCCAGTATGAGCTCACGTAGGCCGATTGCCAGATGTCCTCGATGGCGGACGGGTCTTTGCCGACGAGGAAGGGGCGCAAATAGTCGTTTACGGCAGTTACAACGGTCAGTGGGCGTTGCCTGAACGTGGCACAGCCCAAACCGTGGAGACCGGGCGTGCTCGTCTCGACTTTGACGACGACAAGCGCAAGGCCTGCCGGCGCGGTACAGATAGCGCGTATGTCTGTGATGCGCATGAGTGAAACTCCTCAATAGGGCGCGTCCCGGGTCTATGCCACGGTCAGCGGCCGCCGCTTGCCGCCATGTCAGGCGGTCGGTGCAATCTGGGAGATACAGAGTATCCTGTCAAACCCCGCCAGGTCCTGGTAAACTTCTGCGCGAGCGTCCGGTAGGTGTTGTGCTGCCAGCGCGGTCAAGCACTCTGCCATATCGAATCCTATCTCAAAGAGCGCGTGTCCACCAGGCAAGAGATAGGTTGCAAGTTCAGGAAATAAAGCCCGATACGCATCAAGGCCGTCAGCGCCGCCGGAAAGTGCGACGGCCGGCTCGTAGTCTCGTACGTCGCGTTCAAGCTCAGGAAGCTCGTCCTGCGGAATGTACGGCGGATTGCACACGACAACGTGGACCGGCTCGAGGAGCGCCTGCAGATAGTGCCCTTGGAGAAAAACCACCTGCCCTGCGACACCGTGCGCCACACTGTTCTCGCGCGCTACTGCCATTGCAGCGGCAGATATGTCCGTTGCGTAGACTGTGGCGCGCGGCAGGTTTTTAGCAAGGCTGACGGCTATGGCTCCGCTGCCGGTGCCAACGTCCGCAATGAGCGGATGCGGTTCGTCACTGAGCAACGTCGCTTTTGGCAAAACCGACGTGCCAGCTCCTTCAAGGAGCTCTAGGGCTTTCTCTACCAGCAGTTCCGTTTCCGGGCGAGGGACGAGCACGCGGCTATCCACGGCGAACTCAAGCCCCATAAACCCCTTTTTGCCGATGATGTATGCAACGGGTTCCCCTTGCTTACGCCGCATTACGTGCCTGCGGAACGAGGCCGCTTGCTCAGGCGATAGCGAGGGAACACTACCTCCGGCTAAAGCCTCTTCAGTGCAATTCAGCACGTGCCGCAAGAGTATGCGCGCATCCCGGGCATGGGAATCAATGCCGCTCCCTCTGAGCTGTTGTGAGGCCCAGTGGAGCACGTCTTGCTGGGAAGATGATTGGAGACTACCGCTAGCGAACGCGACAGCGTTCACAATTGGGGGAAGTGGCTGTGGAGAAGCAGTGGCTTCTGCATTCTCGGTTGCGGGCGTATTCGTTGTTGGAGATACGACCACGGTGGCGTTCCAATAGCTTAGCTCTTCGAGCCGGCGGCAGCTAAACGCTCTGACTCGTACGTGGTGGTGAGCGCGTCCACAATGCCTTCCACATTGCCGTCCATCAACTGATCCAGGGAGTAGATGGTAAGGTTGATGCGATGATCGGTCACACGGTTTTGCGGGTAGTTGTAGGTGCGGATCTTCTCACTCCGCTCCCCCGTACCTACCAGGCTCCGACGCATGGCGGACTCTTCTTCCCGCTGCTTACGCTGCTCCAATTCAAGCAGGCGCGCCCGCAAGACTGCCAACGCACGCATCCGATTCTGCTGCTGCGATCGTTCATCTTGGCACGTCACTACCAGACCGGTGGCGAGATGGGTAATGCGCACGGCTGAGTCTGTAGTGTTCACGCTTTGGCCGCCGTGACCACTGGCGCGGTAGACGTCGATTGAGAGATCTTCCGGGTTGATGGTGACGTCGATTTCCTGCGCTTCGGGCAATATCGCGACCGTGGCAGTAGAGGTATGGATGCGACCGCTCGTCTCCGTTACGGGAACGCGCTGCACACGATGCACACCGCCTTCGAACTTGAGCCGACTATAGGCTCCCTGCCCTTTTACGAGAAAGATGATCTCCTTGAGTCCACCGATGCCGGTCGGACTGGATGACAAGAACTCCGTCTTCCAGCCCTGCTTTTCCGCGAAGAGGTTGTACATACGGAAAAGGTCCGCAGCAAAGAGTCCCGCTTCATCGCCACCCGTGCCGGCGCGTATCTCCATGATGACATTACGGTCGTCGTTCGGATCTTTCGGCACCAAGGCAGCCCGTGTCCGCTCCAGGAGCGACTCCTTCTCGCTCTCAAGTTGCTGTATTTCGAGCCGCGCCATCTCCAAGAGCTCATCTTCATCCTCTTCTGCCAGCAACTCTTCGGCACCTCTAATTTCCCTATCGACTCGCAGCAGATCATTGAAGAGGAGTACTACCTCCTTAAGTGAGGCTTGTTCCTTGGCGAATGCAGTGAGCTGAGGAATGTCATTACTGTGCTCAGCCATGAGCAGATTGAGTTCCTGATAGCGCGCTTCGATTTCGGCAAGTTTCTCCAGCATCGTACGCTCTGTATCCTTAAGCGGTTCTTACTGCCGCGGGAACGGTATTTCCTTGTGACTGCTCATCTGCCGCCATCACGGCCTGCAATGCGGCAATGGCAACGGCAACTTGATCGCCATCCGGCTCCCGTGTTGTCAAAGACTGCAAGAGCAGACCGGGCCACACGAGCGCGCGTACAAGAAGCTGTTGGAAGTGAGTTGCCGAAAAACGCAGCCACTCGTAAGAGACTCCGATAAGCACTGGGACCAGCAGTATACGTGAAAGAATTCGCAACCACAGCGGCGGATGTCCCAAGGACGCAAACAAGACAACACTTAGTGCTACCACCACTAGCAGCAGAGTCGTGCCGCAGCGTGGATGGGCAGTGGAGCAAGTCTGTACTGCTTCTGGCTCCAACTCTATGCCCTGTTCCTGCGCGTGGACAGCTTTGTGCTCCGCACCGTGGTACGCAAAGACCCGCGCGATCTTCGGCGCGTTTCCAATGAGCCACAGATAGCCAATGAACGTGAGAAGCCGTATTAGTCCCTCGATGAGATTGGTACCTACGGCGCTTCCAATCAGATCGTGCATCAAACCCGCGATGAGCATCGGCATTACGAAGAAGAGACCGATTCCCAAAGCCAAGGAATTGAGCATCGGCACGCGCACTGAAGCGGCGGAAGGTAAGTGTTCCGGTTCATCCTCGTCACTCTCGTCGGCCTCTGCCACTTGCGCAGAAAATGAGAGCGCGCGGGTGCCCAACGTCAAGGCATCCCACAGAAGGACCATGCCTCGCACAAACGGAATCTTGCTTACCCTTCCTCCGTAAAGTCGATGGGGAAGCGCCTCGGCGCACGTCACGATGTGTCCCTCAGGATGCCGCACGGCCACCGCCACGTGGCGATGACCGCGCATCATCACACCATCCAGAACCGCTTGTCCGCCATAAAGGGGCCGTGCCATGCTTCCCATACCGGGTGGCGCTTATCCATCTAGCGCGATCGCCATCCTCATTTTGCAATAGCTTTCATTTTCAATACACACAGTTCACGTCTTGCCGGCCAAGACGTTCCACGACTGTCTTCATGGCGGCAGCATGAGGGTAAGGATCAACACTGTGGGTACAGGGGAACCGCCAACACTACTTCTGGAGCCGCTTTGAACGTCTCATCCGCTGCATGAAGCGGTCAACTTGACCCTCTGTATCTACCAGCTTCTGCTGGCCGGTGTAGAAGGGGTGACACTTCGAACACAGGTCGACGCGTAGAGACTCCGCAGTTGATCCGGTAGTGAACGTATTGCCGCAACTGCATACGATTGATGCTTGCTCGTGATAGGTTGGATGAATGTCAGCTTTCATTTTCTCTACCTCTTAAACAGCCTGTTCTTTCAATCTAGGAACCGAATACTCTCGCAATTCACATGTGCTGCGTGCTCCCTATCCCGTTAAAAAACCCCTTGTCGAGGGCAGGCAGCGGCAAGGAGCATTTGCGTTAACAGTATACCCCATGCTTGTCATATGGTACAGTAGACGCGCCGTGCACCAACCCGTACCTCGGGCTAGAGACGATGGGAATAAACCCAACGGAGCCCACTTCCTTCAGGCTGCTTCCACCCTCGAGAGTTTGTACTGTCAGGTAGGTCAATATTCCGCAACTGGAAGTAAACATTGCGCCGCGCCACCCGACAGGACTCATTCTCAAGAATCCCGTGATTACGGCATCCGGCACGTTTGGCTACGGCACTGAGTACACACCCATTTACGACGTGAACCGCCTCGGCGCCATTGCCGCCAAGGCTGTCACCCTTGAGCCGCGTAGCGGTAACTCCATGCCCCGCATCGTAGAGGTGCCGGGCGGCATGTTGAACGCTATCGGCTTGCAGAACGTCGGTGTGGAGGCATTGATCCGCGAAAAGGCGCCGCTCTGGGCGAAATGGGATGTGCCGGTTATCGCCAACGTGGCGGGAGCCTCATTGGAAGAGTACGTTACTATCGCCGAAATGCTGGACGGCGTACCTGGGATAGCCGCCCTTGAGCTCAACATATCCTGCCCGAACGTGGCCCACGGTCTCGACTTCGGCACCGAGCCGACCATGGCCAGCGCAGTTACGCAAGCCGTGAGCGAGCGCTGTTCCGTGCCGTTGATTGTCAAATTGACGCCGAACGTTACGGACATACGGCCGGTTGCCACCGCCGTAGCCGATGCCGGTGCGCACGCTTTGGCAATCATGAATACGCTTACCGGCCTTGCCATCGACGTGGAGCGGAAGCGTCCCGTGCTGGCAACCACAACCGGTGGTCTATCCGGCCCAGCAGTGCGCAGCATCGCGCTCCGCCTCGTCTACGCCATAGCGCCTCTGGTTGACATTCCGATAATTGGGATCGGCGGCATCGGCACCACGGAGGATGCCCTCATGTTCCTGATGGCAGGTGCGACAGCCATTCAAGTCGGCACGGCAAATTTCTATAACCACCGTGCGCCTTTGGAAATCATCTCAGGACTTGAGGACTATTGCGTCAGGGAAGGGCTGGAGAGCATACAGGCCATCATAGGTGCGGTGCAACCCCAGCACGCCGAGATTTCGGCCACCTAAGATCCGCTGTGCGGCCAGCCGCTACATGATAGAGCGTATGAGCCCGCCGTCTACTTGAAGTGTGGCCCCAGTTATGTAGCTTGCACGCGGGGACGCCAGAAAGACCGCCAGGTCCGCCAGTTCCACCGGCTTTCCCAGACGGCCCAAGGGAATCTTGGCTTCATACTCTTGCATGATGCTCTCTTTGGACTGGCCGGTCGCCTTCACTTGGGCGGCCACGTTGTCCCTGATTCGGTCCGTATAGATGCTGCCGGGGCAGATGTTGTTCACAAGAATGCCGTCAGCCGCCAATTCATTCGCTAGAGATTTGGCTAAGCCGATCACGGCAGGACGAATTGAATTTGAAAGCAAGAGGTTCTCCAGGGGTTGCTTTACCGAAGTTGAGGTGACATTGATGATCCTCCCGCCATCGGTTTTACGCATGTGTGGCAGCACTGCGCGCACGAAGCGAACGACGCTCATGAACGTAAGATTGAAAGCGCTTTCCCAATCCTCGTCTTCGAAGTCTGCAAATGTACCTACCGGCGGTCCGCCGGCATTATTCACCAGAATGTCGATCTTGCCCTGTCGCTGCACGATAGTGCTAACGAAATTTTCAATTGCCTCGGGCTTCATTACGTCTACCGGGACGGCCAGCACCTCGAAATCGGCTACGGCTTGAATCTCTTGAGCCGCCTGCGAAAGGTTGTCCGGATTGCGTGAACAGATTGCTACCCGCGCCCCTTCCCTGGCCAATCCCAGGGCGATTGCCTTCCCAATACCCTTGCTCCCCGCGGACACGATAGCTGTTTTTCCGCTTAAATCAAGATCCATGTGCTGGCCTCCTTAAGTCCTGGCTGCAAGAGAGCACATGCGTCCACGTGCTCGTTAGAAACTTTCCAAACAGACGACACTGATGGGCACGATCTGCATCATAGCTTCGACGATGAGCTGATCGCCGCCTTTCTCTTACGCCAATTAGCCGACTTTCCGTCACACCGAGTCGAAAGCTGCCGGAGTGAGCCTGGCAAGACGCTAGACTGCGGTCTCCACATGTTCCGAAAAGGGAATGTGCAAGGTGCGGTCCCCTAGCCGTGCAGTGCCCGGAGAGAGCCGGGCAAGGACCGTGGGGAGGACGATGTTCCGACGATACACGCCAATACGCACCGTGAGCTCATCGCCCCGCTTCACCACGTCAATGTTCCCTTTCTGACCAAAGGGCAACTCAATGTCTAAGACATAGCCTCCGTCTTCCCGCTGTACGGTATGGCTTCGTCCGTCATAGTAGAGCCTTAGCGGGTCGTCTTCGGCAAAGAGAACGGAAGCAGTCTGCTTTAGCATCTCAAGACCCACGGCCTCTTGGGCAAAGAGTGGTATCTGCCGTGTCGGTAGCGGTGAGAAAGCCTCTTGGATGAACTGTAAGTGCTTCTTCTGCGTCTCATGCCATGCCGTAAAATAGGAATCCTGAACGCTATCCGGCAAGACTCGGTTGCAGATAACCAGATCGGTGCCGTAGCCGTAGAGAGTCAGGTAGGTAAGCGTCCGCTGCGCCTCGCGGATTACCATGCGCTCCGGATTCAACACCAAGCGCACGGAGGCACGTTGCCGATCAGCCAGAAGGTCGCGCAGCCTTCCCAATTGGCGCACCAAGTCTTCAGCCTGATCGAAAACCTCACTGCCTGGCGTGGGGATTCCTAAAACCGATTCGAGCACCGGATTTACTACCCGTGCCACGCGCCGCTTAAGGGGCAGTATGCGCTCCAGCCACCAGCGCGCATCCTCCGGAAATGCCAGCAGACGCAGCGTCTCGGCCGTTGGCGCGCAATCAACTACCACGGCGTCGAATTCATTTGACTCATGGTGCATATTCACCCAGAGCAGGCTCGACAGCTCCTCCATGCCGGGCAGAATTGCCATTTCCTCGGCAAGCGTCTCATCTACGCCGCGCCACGCCAAGAGTGCACTTAGCCACGCCTGTACCGTGCCCCAGTGTTTGCGCAGGTTGTAGTAGACGTCCGTTTCCTGCGCCCACAGGTTTGGCGCAATATTCGTGGGTTCCGGCCCCAGCTCCATTTCGAGTGAATCACCCAGGCTGTGCGCTGAATCCGTGCTGAGGACAATCGTGCGGTAGCCGAGCTCTGCGCACCGCAATGCGGTGGCGGCAGCGCACGTGGTTTTGCCTACCCCTCCTTTGCCGGTATAGAGTAAGACGCGCTTTGCCACCTCTGGCTCCTCTAATGGTCTTAGTACTTCCCTAACCTTGTTCCATGGTAGCACCTTTAAATTGTTGCCATGTGAATCCTTGCCGAGTAGTCACCTGGCGACGGTGGTTTTCAGAGACGCCAAGACCCATTGCTAGACAGAGAGGAGTAGAAGACCAATCACTCTTAGGAGACCTTTGCGTAACTCGACTAAGAAAACGGATTTGGGTTGTATTGATGAGGACTCACCCTCACCCTCGTATCAAGTACAGGGCAGGCTCTAGCCATCTCCTTCAATGGCGAAGAGACTCTACACCTCCAACCGAGGAAGTGGGAAAGTCTCCCGAGGAAGAGAAAGAAGGAGACCGAGTGTCAAGGCACTCAATCTCCCTCAGGCTGGTGGCACCGCTATTTCTCGTAGCTGCTAAACCACGCAGCGGTTTCCCTGGCAAACCAGTCGGTAGCAGCAAGAGGAACAAGGACGTATTCACCACTAGCAGATTATGATGCTGTCTCCAGCCTTGTGGCCGCGCCACCGTTCTGACTGGACCGATACGCAGCTTCGATGAACGAGATGATCTCGATGGTCTCTTCGATTGCCAGCGGCGGAGTCCCGGTTTCGAGCATCTTCATGATCTCGCGCAAGAGGTTGCGATAGTTATTGCTGGCGTCGATACTGGTGGTCACGGTCTGCTTTTCCGTATATACCGTCAACCCATAGCCTGCACTCCCACTCCGAATTGCGCGTACGGTACCCAGGCGGCCGCCATCCCAAAGTCCCGTCACATGGTCCGCGCCGTCGGTGCGAGCGGCCCACACCTGTTGGCAGCCAGGCCCCATCAGGGAATAGAGCACCTCCACGCCGTGAATTCCGTAATTGAGCAGTCCTGGATTTGCGTAGTGTTCGGAGCCCGGACTATGCACAAATGCCCCAACCGCGCCGCCCTCATCCGTCAGCGATGCTTGGACCTCCTTCACTGTTTCCGTATAGCGCAGTGAGGAGGCGGAAAAGATGGGCACGCCGTGCTGTGCCGCCAAGTCGGCGATGGCGCGCGCCTGCGCCGTGGTAGCAGCATAGGGTTTGTCGATGAATAGAGGCAGACCGGCCTCCAGGAAGGGTTTGGCATGTCCAAGATGGACGCCGCCCTCATTGGATTCGATAAACACAGCGTCAACGGTGCCTATCAAATCAGTCGGACTATCGACAATCTGCACGCCCATTTCTCTGAGCTCTTCCGTGTATCCAGGGACTCGCTCAGGCGAGACCCGCGACTCTCCCGGAAACCCCATGACGACGTTTCCGCCGTCTACCCACTGATCTTCGTCAATGTCTATGTGGTTGAGCCGCTTCGTGAACTGCACGACGTGCGACGTATCGAAATCCACTATGCCGATCTTACGCATTTTCTCCACTTACCTCTCCGATGCAAACGAAACGCTCGTTTCACACAAGTCGCGAACTCGACGCGCCCACTTAACTCGGTAAGCAGTTCCAAGTCCGGGAGTTGTGCATCGTGTCAAGTATAGCCGAAGTACGATGCGCCTTCTAGCAACAGTGCAATCCAGGGCGCAACGTGTTTTCGAAGCTTGGGGAGCAGGTTTCCCTATACGACACCGAGAAGCCGCCACGTGCGGCTTCTATGCTACCATGCACCTGAAAGGCAGACAGCAATAGCCTGAAGTACCGGTGCGGATACTCCAAATCTTTGTAACTGAAAAGCGGGGAAGATCGCATGAATCAAAATAACCTGCGCCAACAGTTCGACGAACAAGGCTACGTGATACTCCAAGGCTTTCTCGATTCCAGTGTGGTAGCGCAAGCGCGCTCTGCCATGGAAGAGTTGGTGGAACAGCAAGCGCAGCGGCTTGTGGCAACCGGCAAGATAGCAAGTCCGATGCACGCAGAGCCGTTTGAGACACGCTTCTTTCGGCTCTTTGAAGAACACCTGGACGACGCCCCAAAGTCGTTTCGCAGGGAGTTGCACTTGTCCGGCCTCTTCGACCTCTTCTTCAACCCGGCCCTGCTCGATGTCGTTGAAGTCCTCATTGGGCCGGAAGTTCGCCTCTATCCGAACTACACCGCTCGCCCCAAATTCCCCGATTGGAAAGGGACTGAAGTCCTCTGGCACCAGGACGGCGGCTACACGGAGCAAGTCGCAGAGGATGAGGGGAGCGTGGAGTTGCAGCGGATGGTCAACGTCTGGACTCCGCTTGTTCCCGCCCGCGCGGCAAACGGCTGTATGCAGTTTGTGCCGGGCACCCATAAGCTTGGCGCCGTGCCCCACGAAAGCCGCGAATACTACTTGGAAATCGCGCATGAATCCCTGGACCCCTACGTGAAATCGGCTGTGGACGTCGAACTCGACCCTGGGGACGTTGTCCTATTTCAGAACCTTCTCTTCCACCGAGGTCAGCCAAATCATAGCAGTGAGATTCGTTGGAGTTTCGACTGGCGCTATCAAGATGCGATTCAGTCCACGCTGCGCAAGGAAGAAGGGCATATCGCCCGGAGTAGTAGCAATCCTGACAGTGCGGTCAAGAACGCGGGTGAGTGGGCAAGTCTGACGTTTCGCTAGATGACATACGTGAGCTCTCGTAGTAAAGGACCATGATGCAACTCATGGATAGAGTGGCAATTGTCACCGGGTCCGGACGCGGAATTGGCCGTGCCACGGCTGAGCGCTTGGCGGAAGCGGGCGCGAAGGTTGTGGTGGCCGATCTAGATGATGAGAGTGCGGCGGCAGTCGCCAGCGCAATCGCTGCTGCAGGCGGCGCTGCGATTGGTGTGCAGGTGGACGTTTCCAGCGAAGCGAGCGCCGAGAATCTTGCCCGAGCAGCCCTTGAACGCTTTGGCGCCATTGACGTACTGGTCAACAATGCCGGCATCGGTCTCTATACTTCGCTGGTTGAGACTACGCTGGAACAGTGGAACCAAGTACTCGCAGTGAATCTGACGGGGATCTTCCTTTGCAGCAAGTACTGTGTCCCAAACATGGTTGCGAACGGCGGTGGCAGTATCGTGAATGTTGCTTCCGTCCGCGCTATCGCCACCACAGCACGCACCACGGCATACACCGCCACAAAGGGCGCGGTTGTCGCGCTTACAAAGGCCATGGCAACTGAGTTTGGCGATGATAAGATCCGTGTCAATTGTGTGCTGCCCGGTGCCATAGATACGGACATGATGCGGGAGAATCTGGCGGAGGATGGCCTCACTTTTGAAGAAGGTACCGCTCAATTCCTCCAAAAGACACCGTTGCGACGGGTTGGCGCGGGTCGGGATATTGCCAATACCGTGATGTTTTTGGCCTCGGATGACGCCTCGTATATAACCGGCGCCGGCTTCGTCGTGGATGGTGGCCGCACGGTACATATCTAACTCCCAGAGATTCGGATTTCCTCATTTGTGCTCGGCCCGCGCGGTTGATGCAGCCGGAGCGTCTCGCAGACTTCTGTGTGCTGCTGAGCCATAGTCTCACGGCGTAGGCAAGACCCGAGCGTGCGCGCGTCGCGTGCCCGCACAGGTGACTCAGGACACTGTAGTAGTGCCAGTATGCCCAATGGTATAATGAACAGGAACCTCAGTCGACTTCTACCAAGCGATGATGTACCGGCTTGGCGGCTGAAGATGCAGGAAGAGAGAACCAATGGAAACCATGATCAACTTTCCCCAGTGCCAAAAATGTCATACGGGTGTGCTAGTGCCGTTCTCCGACTTTGGCGGTCAAGGCTCATCCGTTATGTTCAAGGCCTGGGTATGCACAAATCCGGACTGTTTCTTTAATCTGAAAATCCGCAATGGGGATGTCTACGTAAACGAACGTGTCACCGATGCTGAGCGGGAGCCGCGCCCCGTTCGCTAGTGTTGTCCCCTGTATTTTACGGATAGGACACCTGGCATACGGCGCAGTTTAAGGCACCCTCGGCATTAAGTTTCTGGGCAAGCGCTATGGCAAGGATTCTCCTGCGTGAGCAGTACACGTGCTACAATCACCCGCATCGCAAGACCACAGATCGGTGCGATCGCTGCGGCACCGTGTTCTGCAGCGAGTGCTTGACAGCACGGGGCAAACGAGACCTTTGCCAACATTGCGCGACGGAGTACGATGCTATCCAGGCGCGCCGCCAACGTCCGCTTCGCCAGAAGCTCATGGACTTTGCGCCCAGCCGTGCCTCTGTCTTGGTTACGCTCGCATTCCTCCTTTTGATTGTGGCAGTTGGCGCATTCTTTGGTAGACAACTTGCCTCGATTACGCTCGAACCGGAAGAAGCCGCGCGGGTGGCACGCGCTTTCCGCGGCACGCTGCAGACGTCAGAGGGGCTCAACCTCGTTGAATCTATCGTTGGGGGTGAGGTTGTAGCTGCTACCAGCGAGCAGGAAATTGACGATCACGTCGCTAAGCGCCTCGTCGATGGGTGGACAGATACGAAAGTTCCCGATTGGCGCTCTGAGAACGCTACCTTCCCGCAGGAATTCGTCTTTGCCATCGAGCGGCAAGTGCTTGCCGGCGGCCAAGCCTACTCCAACACGGTAACGCTCCAAGCAAGCGAACAGAGCCCACCGGAAACGTGGGTGCGGGAGTTTCGAGTATTCGTAAGCACAGAATCTGCTGAGGGGCCTTGGGAAGAGGCGGGCACTTTCACCTTGGCCGATAGCCCGCTCTTGCAGCGATTCTCATATGAGACTCGGCCAACTTGGTATATAAAGCTCGTGATCCTTAGCAATCATGGAAGTACCGAATACATCTCTCTGGCGGAGGTAGGGGTCTACCTTACATAGTGAAGTCTGAGGGCGGGCGTCATTAAACCCGCTCTGTGGAAGACTGGCATGCAGGAAACAGCGCAGACACAACAGAGCCCCCTAGATTACGGCTGTTCCTTACTAGATAGAAAGCAACTTTGTGAAGCAATTCAAACAGCTTGTTGGCGGGAAATCGCTCGAAGATAGCGTAGAAAAGAGTCGCGGCGGCGCCTTCTCCGCGCTCCGTGATCTCTTTAGACCCGGAGTCCGGCTAGATGAAGACTTCTGGGAAGAACTGGAAGCTACCCTCATCATGGCCGATGTCGGACCCTATCTCGCAGGGGAACTCATCGATAGCGCGCGCAAGACGATTTTGCAGACTCAACTGGAATCGGCAGCGGAGGCCCATGGTCTCATCAAAGAGCTTCTGGTCTCACAACTTGGCCCCAACTCTGCACACGTCCCTACCGCCCAACCGCTCACCGTTATATTGATGGTTGGCGTAAATGGCTCTGGGAAGACGACGATGACGGCAAAACTTGCATATTGGCTGAAAGAGCAAGGCCACACGTGCATGCTGGCGGCGGCAGACACGTTTCGCGCTGCCGCAATCGATCAACTCCAGGTATGGGCAGAGCGTATAGATGTGCCCGTCATTGCGCAACAGCCGGGGTCAGACCCAGGCGCCGTCGTATTCGACGCCATCGACTCTGCCATTTCGCGCAGTGTTACACATCTCATCGTGGACACTGCGGGACGGCTCCACACCAAGGCCAACCTTATGGACGAACTGCGCAAGGTGCATCGAATTGCCGCTAACCGCGTAGGCGCTGCCGCAGTTGAGACCTTGCTCGTAATCGACGCGATTACGGGTCAAAATGTGCTCAATCAGGCGAAGATCTTTTGCGAATCCGTCCAAGTCACCGGAGTTGTCCTTACCAAACTTGATAGTACGGCACGGGGCGGGAGCGTCTTCAGCATTGCTCGTGAGTTGCAGCTACCCATCAAATTAGTCGGCACGGGAGAGCAATTGAACGACATGGATGCTTTTGACAGCCAGCGCTTCGTGCGTGCCTTGCTTAGCGAGTCCGTGCCCACGTAGACTCATCCACGAATTGATAGGCGTGCAGCGCATTGCTGTCGGTGTCAGCGGAAAGGAACACATACAGCGTGAAAGGCGTAATTCTGGTCGGGGGAAGCGGCAGTCGCCTAGACCCGTTGACACGCGTGACAAACAAGCACTTGTTGCCTATTTATGACAAGCCGATGGTATACTATCCAATCCTGACGCTTGTAAACGCCGGCATTACGGACATTATGCTGGTAACCGGCGGCAATAACGCCGGCGACTTCTTGCGCTTGCTTGGCGACGGCAGCGACTTCGGTCTGAAGCGCCTTCACTACACGTACCAAGACCGTCCCGCAGGCATCGCCCACGCCCTGGGATTGACCCGTGACTTCGCGGAAGGCGACTCCCTGCTGCTCATGCTGGGGGATAACATCATCGAAGGAAACCTGCTCTCGGCCCGCCGCAACTTTGAGGCGCAAGGACAGGGCGCGCGCGTCATGCTGACTCGCGTGGAGAATCCATCAAGCTACGGCGTGGTAGAGATCGAAAAAGGCGTCTGCGACGAAGTCGGCCGCATCAAGAGCATTACGGAAAAGCCTGCAGAACCCAAGTCGAATCTTGTGCAAACCGGTATATATTTCTATGACGAGCGCGTATTCGAGATAGTTTCCAAGCTCCGACCGTCAGGGCGCGGCGAGCTAGAGATAACCGACGTCAACACCCATTACCTCCAGGAAGGCAACCTGGAGTACGATATCCTTGAGGGCTTTTGGGCAGACTGCGGAGAATCATTTGAGACGTACCTAGAGTCCCAAAACCTCGTGGCCAGGCATGGAGCGAACAAGTCGACTACGTCGGAGACGCCGACTTTGTCGTAGGCGACGAATACATAATGGTGAGTATTAGGCATGTTTGAAACGCTTTCCGATCGCCTACAGGGCGTATTCCAGAAGCTGCGGGGACGCGGCAAACTAAGCGAGGCCGACGTGGACGCGGCCCTGCGCGAAGTCCGTTTGGCTCTCCTTGAGGCTGACGTCAATTTCAAGGTGGTGCGCAACTTTCTCAAGTCGCTGCGCGAGCGGGCGGTTGGCGCCGAGGTCATGGAAAGCCTAACGCCGGGCCAGCAGGTTATCAAGATCGTACACGAGGAACTCATCAGCCTGCTTGGTGAACCCGCTCCGCTCACACTGTCGGGCTCTCCCCCCCACGTCATCATGCTCGTGGGATTACAAGGCTCAGGAAAGACCACCGCCGCGGGTAAGCTTGCCCTCGCGCTGCGCAAACAGGGACAGCAGTGCCTGTTGGTTGCGGCTGACATCTACCGTCCCGCCGCAATTGAACAGCTTGAGACTATTGGCAGGCAGGTAGAAGTGCCCGTGCACGCCATGGGCACGTCCCAACCACCGGCAAGAATTGCCAAGACAGCCATCGACAGAGCGCGCAAAGAGCGCCTGGGCACGGTGATTGTCGATACGGCGGGGCGTCTTCAGATTGACGCGGAGATGATGGCTGAGATTCACGAAATCGCAGAAGCCGCTGCACCCCAAGAGGTGTTGCTTGTTGCAGATGCCATGACCGGCCAAGAAGCCGTCAATGTTGCGCAGGCATTTCACGAGCAGGTGAAGCTCACGGGCCTGATCCTCACCAAGACCGACGGAGACGCCCGCGGTGGCGCAGCACTTTCAGTGCGCAGCGTGACCGGGATACCTATCAGATTCCTGGGAAGCGGTGAGAAGATCGAGCCGCTCGACCCTTTCTACCCAGACCGCTTAGCCTCGCGCATTCTCGGCATGGGCGACGTGCTCAGCCTCATCGAGAGAGCGGAAGAGACCATCAACGCGGAGCAAGCTGCCGAGCTGGAGAAGAAAATACGCACAGCCAGCTTTACCCTGGAAGACTTCGTAGAGCAGTTGCAGCAGATCAAGAAGATGGGCTCGTTGGGCCAAGTTCTCGAAATGGTCCCCGGCATGAGTCAGTTCATGCGCAATCCCGCAATGGCTGCGGCCTTGGACGAACGGCAATTTGCCCGCGTTGAGGCGATCATATATTCGATGACAATGGCTGAGCGCCACAATCCAGCCATCATCGACGGGTCGCGGCGGCGACGGATAGCTGCCGGGAGCGGAACAACGCCTAAAGAGGTCAACCAGCTTCTCAGCAACTTCCGCCAAATGCAATCGTTGATGAAGTCACTGGCCTCCGGCAAGATTCCCCGCAATCTCACGCGCTTCTTTAGCTAGCCCCAATACACTGCTATGCCTTTGGCATGGGGTTGGCCCAATCGCACTGCAACTCACGAGCTGGCGCCTCGGCCACAATGCCGGACGCAAACGACAGGCGCCGCAATTGCGGAGCCGTCATACTCCTGAATGGGACTCGTTGCGTGCCACGGTTGGCTCCCGGGGCATGCCGACGCTAGTACCTGCTAGCCTCGGCACACACTTCAGCCCATTCGTTCAAATCGCGTAACTATCTGTCTCTTACCGACGATGCTACTAGGCCATGTAGGCCCTACTCGCCAGTGCTGCCGCGGCCATGAATTGGGGCAAACTGAAAGACCAACCAGCCGAGAATGCTGGCCAACAATGACCCAACTAAGATGCTCATCTTAGCCGACTCCAGCAGCTCCGTTCCGCCAAGGGCTAAGTTTGCGATAAAGAGCGACATCGTGAAGCCGATACCCGCTAAGCACCCGGCGCCAAATACGTGGAACCAGTTGACGCGACTGGGAAGCGCGGCGAGACCGAGACGCACTGCGACTACGGAGAAGAGCATAATACCGAGCGGCTTGCCTACGAGCAGCCCCAGGGCCACACCGCGCGCCAGCGGTTCCTCTACAAAACTGGTGAGATCGGCGTCAATGGAAACTCCAGCATTTGCCAGTGCAAACAACGGCATGATGCCAAAGACCGTCCAGGGATGGAGCGTGTTTTCAAAACGCTGCAATGGCGACTGCGCCCCTAAGGCCGTCCGCTCTATAGAACGCAACAGGGATACTTGCTCTTCATTCGCCAACACGCTCTCCCCTTTACCCGAGGCCTGGGCGAATTCGTCAATGTAGACGCGGCTTAGATTGGTGAATTCGCCGCTATCGATGCGCCTACGTACCGGGATAGTAAACGCCGCAATTACGCCCGCCACCGTAGGGTGCACTCCCGAGAAAATGAAGGCCGGCCACAGCCCGCAGGCGCCCAAGAGGATATACACGAGTGTGCTGCGGACCCCCATACGAT
Source organism: Chloroflexota bacterium (assembly GCA_965219505.1). GTDB lineage: Bacteria > Chloroflexota > UBA11872 > VXOZ01 > VXOZ01 > VXOZ01. The sequence continues at coordinate 1,861,952 of OZ244775.1, forward strand.
TGGCAGCAACAAGCAATACCACAAAGATAGCGGCAATTCCCAACGCCAAGAGCGAGATTCCGCTCGTATAGAAAATAGCGATTACAAGCACCGCCCCAATGTCATCCACTATCGCCAGAGCTGTGAGAAAGACCTTGATGGGCGTGGGCACTTTGCTTCCGAGAACCGCCATCACTCCCAGCGTAAAGGCGATATCGGTTGCCATGGGGATGCCCCAACCGCGTTGACCTGGCTCGCCCCAGTTGAACCACAGAAAGATGGCAGCGGGAACGAGCATGCCGCCGATAGCCGCCATAATGGGGAGCATAGCGCGACGCGGCGAGGCGAGCTCTCCGGCAACTACCTCACGCTTTATTTCAAGGCCGACCACAAAGAAGAAGATCGCCATGAGGCCGTCGTTGATCCAGTATTCGAGCGGCTGGTCGAATTTGAAGTCGCCAATTCTCACGGCAAAGTGGAGGTGCCACAGGTCATAGTACGAAGAGCCAAAAGGAGAATTGGCCCACACAATTGCCACGATTACACAGACCAGCAAGACAATCCCACTGGAAGCCTGCGCATGAGCAAATTCCTGGAAAAGGCCCAGGACTCGAAACGGCCCTTGTGCCAGTGGCGACGCGCGGTTTCCGCGATGCTCTTTGTCTTTAGTTTCGTTCTTCACTGCTGAGTACTCAGCATGCCGTAGATCGTCTCCTGATTAGAGCACAGCACTTTGCCAGGGGGTCCCACGAGGCGTTCTTAATACTATAGCGCACCGCGTAATAGCAGTCTCGGCACAATACAGTGCGTAAGTCCGGCACAAGTAAAGTGCGGAGTACACGTTGAGTCCCGGACGGAATTAGAGCCTCTACGCAGCGAGATGGTATGAATAAAATACTCCCCACTGTGTCACGCACCGGGGGGGAGGGCAAAACGAATCGCGGCAGGCAGACGCAGCAATGGGTCTGCGACATGGTTAGTTGTTGAGCTTAGGACGATACTGCAGGGCTTCAGCGAGGTGTTGGACAGCTATGATATCGGCCTCATCCAAGTCTGCAATCGTGCGGGCGAGCTTCAGCACGCGATGAAAACTGCGCGCCGTCAATTGCATCCGGTCCATCGCAGTTCGCATCAAATTCTGAGCATCCGACTGAAGTGTACAGAACTCCCGCACATGTCGGGGTCCAATCTCGCCGTTTGTTTTGAAGGGAAGTGCGGCAAAGCGCCTCTGCTGAACTTGCCGGGCACGCACGACACGCTCCCGCACGTTTGCCGACGGCTCGCCCCGGCGGTCTTCAGTCAGTTGTTCGTATTCAACGCGCGGCACTTCAACATGTATGTCAATGCGATCAAGCAGTGGACCGGATAGCTTCCTTTGATAGCGCGTGACGATGGCAGGACCACACGTACAGTTGCGAATCGGATCTCCATACCAACCGCACGGACAGGGATTCATTGCGCCAATGAGCAGAAACTGCGCAGGGAACGTCAGCGAGCCGGAAGCGCGCGAAATTGTAACTGCGCCGGATTCGAGCGGCTGCCGGAGCATGTCGAGCAAGTTTGTGGGGAACTCCGGAATCTCATCAAGAAATAAGACACCGCGATGCGCCTGACTGATCTCCCCCGGTCGCGGAAAGCGGCCGCCGCCTACGAGCCCCGCGTGGGAGACTGTGTGGTGGGGGGAACGAAACGGACGCTTCAATACCAGAGGCTCATCCGCCTGCAAGAGCCCGCAGACACTATAGATCTTACTCACCTCTATCGCTTCATCCAGCGAGAGCGGCGGCAAAATTGAAGATACAGCCTGGGCCAGAAGGGACTTGCCGGTGCCCGGCGGACCCGAAAACAGCACATTGTGACCGCCACTGCAAGCCACTTCTAAAGCCCGTTTGGCGTGCTCCTGGCCTTTTACGTCCGCCAGATCAATATCGTAAACTACGGTGTCATTGTCGTCTGCATCCGGCGGGCGTGCTCTGGCGAGCGATTCCATGCCACTGAGGTGCAAGACTAGCTGTCGCAAGTGCATTGCGGGGTAGACTGCCAAACCTGTCATGATCGCCGCCTCTGCGCCGTTGGATACGGGCACGTAGACGGAGCGTATACCCCAGCGGAGTGCATTGGACACGAGCGGCAACATACCGTTCGTATGCCGCAGCGCCCCTTCTAGCGCCAACTCGCCGAGGAAGAGCGAATCTTCCAGCCCTTCCGCCGCCAACTGGCCGCTGGCAACGAGAATGCCGATGGCAATAGCTACGTCGAGACCCGTACCTTCTTTCGCTACGTCAGCAGGCGCGAGATTGACGGTAACTCGTTTCTGGGGGAAGACGAACCCGGCATTGCGAACAGCGGCGCGCACACGCTCGCGCGCTTCCTGCACAGCCGTGTCAGGCAAGCCTACAATTACAAAGGAAGGCAGACCGTCGGCAAGATCTACCTCAACTTCTACCTGAGCACTCTCAAGCCCAACAAGCGTGGCTGCCGTGATCTTGGCGAGCATACCGAATCCTAGTGTCCAGCTAAATCGGTCTTACACATGCATCACTAAAGGTACGGAGACTTGTACACGTAAGTAAGGAATGAAGCAAATGGCTACGTCGGCGCTCTCTGCCGCATATCGCCGATGTCAATGGTGCATAGTCCCTTCGAGGGAAGCGCCTGTCCAACTAGAAGCAATTTCGCCCCCAAACGGCGGAAACTGCCGTCTCCGGCACTAATCGAACATTTGTTCCGCCGAAGGAATGTTACGCGCTGTCGGCCCGCAGCCGAAGCCAATGTGTCACAGTCAGTGAAGCGGGTCGAAAAACGTCAGTTCAGCGCCGAATTTGTCCATCGCCGCCACCGCGTCTCCTTCAAGAGCCGTCCGGATGTTGCGCGTGCGGTGAGCGAGCGTAATTTCAGTCCGTGCCGCCGGGTATTCCAGTGAAATTGGTTTACCCGGATCAGGTTGGGCAATGAACAGGTGTTCTCCCAATACCAGGTAGTCGTCGGTACCACTGACTTGCAACGCAGACCTGTCGGCCCACCGCGGCAATCTGATCCAAAGTGGCGCCGCGTGTCTGGTCGTCACGCTCACTCGGCCTGACGATTCGCCCGCCTGCACCCGCGCGTCCGGCGTGTCCTGGTCCAACAGCAGGTTCACCCGTACGCCATCGGGCCCTGTCACGACGCCCTCCCTGAGCACTTCGCAGAGGGTCCCGACTACTCCGCCGACTATGTCCATATTGAAGCTGACCCGCTCGAGACCAATCGGGCGGTGGCCGTACGGCGCTGGAAACCCAAACGCTCCCAGGTGCCGTTCTCTCACACTTCTCAGACCATCTTCGTCTGCCGGATTGGCAGGTTCGCGGATGAAATCCGCGTCGCGAAGTTGGGACGGCAACAGGTGCCCGCGTAGTATCCTTTCGGCGTCCTGGAAGCACCCGGGATATCCGTGCCGGCCGAGTATCAGGTCTGTTTCGACGATGTCGCCGGTGTTGTTGCCCTCGCCCTTGTCGGCCGGGCTGTCGTCGGCGCTGCTCTCGATCACCCAGCCCAGTTCGTCGCGGATCGCCCACAGCCCGTTGCCGGCAAAGGCCCGTACTCGCTCCAGGAGTGCGGCGTCGCCGGTCAGGTCCGCAAGCTGCGCCAGAGAGGACATGACGCAGGTCGTCGAGTGCGTGTGCGTGCCGAGCTTCTCGCGGTCATACGACCCGTCCGGCAAGTAGAACTCGGACGTGGCCTTCTCGGCCAGGAGAGACGCCAGTTCGAGCGCTTTGCCCGAGCCGGTGGCCCGGAAGTACTTGACCAGCGGGCCGATGGCGCGGGCGACTCCCGTAATGAATGTGTTCTGCCGGGTCCAGCGAATGCCGTGGGCCGCCGAAATCCCTTCGCGGTCCCAGCCGTCCACCGGGTCCCACGCATCGAGTATGAACTCGATGCTGGATTCGGCCACTTCCCTCGCCGTGTCGGAGTTTCGATACTTGACCAGGGCGTAGAGAGCATGCATTCCCTCACGCACGTTGTGATCGTTGAAGTTCTCGATTGGTCCGTCCACGCGGTCGCGGTTCATGGGCAGAGGCACAGGGCCGGAGTAGGAGAAGAAGGCCGCTGCGGCGTGTTTTTCGACCGCCTCTTCCGAGATCGAGACGCCAGCCGCGTCTTCGGCATTCAGCAGGGCGTTCAGGTGCCTGCCCGGCACATGAGACTCAGAGTGGACGTTGCTGAAGCTGAGCCGGGGGTTGGGAAGGACCTCTGAACCGAAGAACGGGATGTCGTTGTCGTCGGCGTTGAAAACGTTCGACATCGTCCGGCAACCAAGTTTGATCGCCGACTTGATGTCGGTGGTGTTGACGTTGGATACCTTCACGTTGGCGCTCCCTTGGTCCGCTCGAAAACGGTCCATCCAGGTTGATTTACACTTTGCATCATGGACGACAGATCATACCGGCGGGCGGCTCATCCGCCCTACTGCACCTGCGTGCAGTGCGCCAGGCAGGCTGCTGAAGCCCGGCAAAGAACGGGACTCACGTAATTCGGACCCGTGCATGCCGTGCTCGACATGTTCGCACGGCTAATTGGACGCAAGTAGGGCCGGTCCTTTTTTTTAGCAATTTCTGCGCGTGCGTCTCTAGGCCCGCGGCCGCATTATCAAGTCCCATACCCAGCCAGCGAGCACGCCACCAACCACCGTAATCGGCAGGCCGTCAGCAAGATCAACTTCTACCTCAACTTGGGCGCTATCCAGCCCTACAAGCGTGGCAGCCATAATCTTGGCCAGCATCTCCACCTCCACCGCGAAGCACAGATTGCAGCCCTTGCTTGTACGGGGACTACGAACCCGGCGCCAAATGCAAGCAAAGCCGTAACTATTCGGTACTAAAGGAGTACCGGCACAAACATGCCACAATTGCTAGCGGTTTAGCAATGCGTGAGGTTGCCTGGCAGCCAAATTCGTAATTGTCTTGTCGGTCTGGTAACATTACAGTAGCATATGAAAGAATATCTTTCGCGCCCCCGTACGGCGGGTGCGATTTTAACGTGCGTTGCCATTTGCGCATTGCACATTGCACTCTGTATACTCCCATTCAATACGTAGTGTATTGGTATTGGAGTGTCCAAATCGAGATCAAGTGGACTAAGAACTCATTACGCAATCAACTATAGAGATTGACTGGTTCAGGAAGGAGAATCGATGAGTAATTCCGGACCGACAGTGATGGAAAAGCAAGCGTGGAAGGTGGCAGGCCAACGTCTCGGTGGCACAGTTGCGTCACTTGCAGTTTCGCCGAGCTTTAAAGTGAACAACTTGGTCCTAGCCGGTACCATGGCGGGAGTATTCTGTTCCGAAGATGGGGGCAAGAGCTGGAGGATTTCCAACGAAGGCATTACGAGCCCATACATCCAGGCGCTCGTATTTGCGCCCAATGTTGCGAATCATGAGGTAGCGTTCGCAGGAGCCTTGGAGGGTGGCGTTTACCGCTCTGACAATGGCGGCAAGACCTGGCAGCAACTTGACTTTTGGCAAGGAGCGGCTTCAGTCACGTGTCTGGCAGTGTCGCCGAGCTTCTCCGATGATGGCGTGATGCTAGCCGGCACCCAGGAAGAAGGAGTCTTTAAGTCAACTAACCGCGGGCGCACGTGGAATTCGGCCAACTTCGGCATTATGGAACTCAGTATTCAAGCTGTAGCCATCTCGCCGAACTTTGAGGAAGATCAGACCGCATTCATAGCAGGCGGCGATGGCCTCTATCGAACGCTCGATGAGGGGCGCGCGTGGCGGCTCGTAGACAGAGGGCTTGATAGCATGGCGATCCAAGCAATTGCTGTTTCCCCAAATTTCGCAGAGGACCGTACAGTTTTCGTCGGCACTGAAGATATGGGTATCTTCAAGTCAACCGACGGCGGCACGAACTGGCAAGAAGCAAATTCAGGACTGGATAGCGTGTCCATCAACGCGCTCTGCCTCTCGCCGGAGTTTGCCGGGGACAATCTAGCTTACGCGGGCACCGCAGAAGGATCAGTTTACCGGTCATCCGACGGTGGCAACACTTGGGAAAGCGCAATCGATCAAGACTCGTCTGTGCTTTGCTTGCTCACTACAGGTACCGGCGCAGATGACATTGTGTTGGCAGGCGTGCACCGGGAAGGCGCCTTGCGCGCCAATGGCGACGCCGCAGTTTGGGAACCGGCTGTGGAAGGCCTTGCAGCGCGCTCGCTCCTCGGGACGGCGCTCTCTCCGAACTGCCATGAAGATGGCACGCTCTTCGCTACTAGTCTCGAAGACGGAGTCCTGCGTTCCACCGATGAAGGGTTGACGTGGGAGTCGGCAGGTGCAGGCATTGAAGAGATGCAAGTTGCATCACTCTTGATCTCGCCGGATTATGCGAACGATTCTACTGTCTTTGCTGCGACTCACCAGGGCATTGCGATATCGGCAGATGGAGGCAGGAGTTGGCAGGCCAGCAACGAGGGCATTGACGAAGAGATGCAGGACCTCCGCGTATTGGCGGTCTCTCATACGTTTGCGGAGGATCGCTTGGTCGTGGCGGGAGGGCCTGGCGGAGCGCTGTACTTCAGCCGTGACGCGGGCCAATCCTGGGAACGGACCGAAGAGACTTTCGGCGAGGAAGACGTGATCGGCGTAGCGCTTTCGCCGAACTTTGCCGAGGACAACACCCTCTTGATGGGCACCTTCCGTGCTTCCCAAGGCGATTACGCGAGTACCATTACCGTGTGGCGCTCTGCTGACGGCGGGGAGATTTGGAAGCGAATTCTCGTCCATGCGACGGGAGCGCAGTGGATCAGCTTTGCCATGCCCCCAAACTACTCCGGCTCAGAAGAGGACTACAGCAACTTTTTCATCGCCACGGCGACTCGTTTCTTCCGTCCAATGTGGCGCGGCAAGAATCTCTGGGTCGGTGATGCTATTGGCGAAGCCACTGCGGCGGTAGTCTGCTTGGCTATCTCGCCCGACTACGAGAACGACACAACCATTTACGCCGGTACCAGCCGGGGTATCTACAGATCCTCGGACGAAGGGCTGACCTGGCATAACATCAATGAAGGCCTAGACAACAAGGCGATTGTCTCCCTGCTGGTTTCACCAAACTACGCCGAAGACCACGCGGTATGGGCCGTCTCTCTGGGCGGCACTGTTTGGCGGTATGTCGACGCGTAGTCGATTTCGGCACTCATGAGTTGCTGCCAAATCAATTCGGGATGATTGAAGAGCTACGTGCCGCCTGAAGTGGCACGTAGCTCTTTCTTATGCACTCGCTGCCTACATTCATGTTGCCTAGAACAGGCGTAGTGAGATGCGTGACTGCACGTGGTCACAGGTACATGCCTTTCGGCACCAACGCCACTACCTCGGCTGGCCTGCTCAACCGGGGGACTTGCTTGATGTCGTTAGCGGCACGTGCGGCATACAAGCGCAGGTCATGTCAGCAGCGCAATTGGCTCTGCGAGCGCGGATCGGTGCCCTTTCAATCCGGGATATCGAGTGTGCGCTATGGCAGGACCGCACCATGGTGAAGGTGTGGAGTATGCGTGGTACGCTGCATTTGTTGCCTGCGCACGAATTCCCGCTCTATGTCGCCGCGCTCAAGCCTTACCGGCTGAAACAAGAGCAACGATGGATGGCGCGGTACGGTGTGGATGCTGCAACCATACCCGCAATGACAGAGGCCACCCTCGCGGCCCTTGGCGAGGTACCGCTCACCCGCCGCCAACTCTCACTGAGGCTGGAGGCTCGGCTACGCAAGGATGCTCCGCAGGTACTGGAATTGGTCGAGCACGGTTGGGGAGGACTAGGAAAATATGTCTGCCTGCAAGGCGACCTGTGCCTTGGCCCAAATCAAGGTCAGGAAGCGACATTCGTGCGGCGAGACATGTGGTTAGCCAATTGGGAAGACGTGCCCGGAGATGTGGCTGAAGTCCTGCTCTTGAAGCGGTACCTACAGGCCTTCGGGCCGGCCACCGTGCAGGATTTTGCCTTTTGGGCGGGCATGTCTGTGAAAGATGCCGGCCAGATTTGGCGCAGACTGCAGAGCGAGATGCAGGAAGTAACCGTTGAAGATAAGCCCGCTACCGTCCTCAAGAGCGACCTACCAACTCTTCAGGAAACGAGACCTGTTGCAGAAGCGGTGCACCTTCTACCTCACTTCGACATTTACCTTCTTGGACACCGCGGCAAGTCGCACCTTGTCGACGATGCCAATTACAAGCGTGTTTACCGCGCTGCCGGTTGGATTTCCCCAGTAGTGCTAATCAGCGGGCGTGTAGCCGGAGTGTGGTCTCATGCGCGCCGGGGTAAGGTGCTGCAGGTTACCGTCGAGCTTTTCGACAAGCTCTCCAGACCCCAGTACGCCGTAATTGAAGAACGCGCCGTTGACGTTGCCCAGTTCTTCGCCTCAAACCTGGAGCTTGCGTACACTGGCGCTGGGGAAACGATTCCTGCAAACTAGGAACAAGATTGGAACTGCAGCAGGTCGAGAGAGAAACACCCACAGACTCTAGGAGCTAATCATGGCGAATGCAGTGCAGTTGGGAACGGCGAGCATCAACATCACCCCTTCCGTGGGAACGTGGATGGGCGGCTACGGTGGCCGCGACCACGGCGCGACGGACATTCACGATGACCTGTACGCCAAGGTGCTCGTGTTTTCGGATGGTGAGAAGAAAGCCGCCATCGTCACGTGCGATCTTGTTGGCATTACCGAAGAGAGCACTGCCGCCGTGCGCGGCTATGTGGAGGAGCAGACGGACATTCCAGGCAGCCACGTCATGATCACCTGCTCCCACACCCATTCCGGCCCGTCAACACGCGAATGGCGCTACGACGCTCCCTTCAACAATTCTTATATGCGCGAGCTCGAGCGCAAGCTTGCCGGTGGCGTGCAAGTGGCAAACCGGCGCCTGCAGACGGTTGTGGCTGGGCTAGGCACCGGCAGCTTCCCTCTTGCCGTAAACCGTCGCCTCACCGTTGACGGGAAGACACAGATGCGCGTCAATCCTGAAGGTGTCGTCGATAGGACCGTTTCGGTCCTCCGTTTTGATGCTGAAGACGGCTCGCCGCTGGCGACGGCTTTCCACTACGCCTGTCACTCCACCAGCATGGGCGGCTCGAATTACGCGTTCAGCGCCGACTACGCGGGCGGCGCGAAGACATTTGTTGAGCAGACCTATGGCGGCAGTCACACCGCGGCGTTCCTACTGGGCTGCTGCGGAAACACTCGTCCAAACTTCACCAGCGACGGCAGCCGTTTCCGCTCCGCCACGTTCGAGGAGCTTGAGAGCGTCTGGCGGGGTCTGGGGGCCGAGGTCGTGAACGTGCGCGAGTCAATCGAGTGCACGCCGTTGGAAGGCGTGGCCGTGGCGCAGCGCGTCGTCACGGTGCCGATACGCGAGGTCCCCGACATCTCTTTCTTCAAGGAGGCGCTTGAAACGGAAGTCTGGCCGGACACGCAAGAGGGCATCAGCCGTGACTCTATGAAGTGGCTGCGCAATCGCATCGCCGAACTCGAGTCCGGCACCGCCAACCACGAGCCCAAAGCGGAAATCCAAGTGATCCGCGTCGGCAATCTCGTCTTCGCCAGCTTTCCCGGTGAAGTCTTCCTTGAATTCGGTTTGGCCGTAAAAGAGCGCGTGAAGAACGAACTGGGTCTGGAAGCCCTGCATGTTGAGCTTGCCAACGGCATGATCGGCTACGTGCCGACGGCACACGAAATCCCCCGCGGCGGCTATGAAGTGAACGCCTACCGCCACGGGTCGCAGTCCCCGGCAGGCTACGCCGGCGAAGCCGAGATCCTTTTCGTGAACACCGCCGTGGAACTTGCCCACGAGGCGGCAGCCGGCAGAGCATAGCAACGTATGTTCTGGCACCTAAATCACCTGTGAGAAGAAAAACAGACCGCCATGCGTTTTGACCGAACCATCACGGTACCGGAGGGTGGGCTGGCTACCGAGCATGAGGACCTACTGCCGGCGAGCATGGCGGATAGAGTTGACTGCATCCTCATTCCCGAATGGGTGTTGCAAGACCGGGTGGCGGGACTGGCGCGGCAGATTCACGACGGTTGCGCCGGTTGCAGCGAGCTTATTCTGCTGGTGGTCCTGAAGGGCGCATTCGTCTTCGCGGCTGACCTCGGCCGCGCGATCTCTCGACTCGGCGGACTGGAATTTCGCTATGAGTTCATTCGCACCAGCGCCTACGGTCACACCATCAAGCAGCAGAATGAAGAGGCCCGCGAGGTAAGCGTAGCGAGGCTGCCCGCAGATTTGGCAGGCAAAGACGTGCTGCTGGTTGAAGACCTGATCGACCAAGGATTCACGCTGACGGCCCTCAAGCAGCGCATCCTCAATGCAGGTGTCCGCTCGGTGCGCACTTGCGTCCTCCTGTCCAAGCGCCTCAAGCAGCCCTCGTCAGCGGTGGAGCGCAATCGTTCTGCCTTGACCCTTGATTTCGTCGGCTTTGACGTGCCGGACCGCTGGGTAGCGGGTTACGGTACCGACGCAAGCGAGGACTTTCGCATGCTGCCGTACATCGTGACGGTACGAGAGGGGCTCTATGCGAGAAGTGAAGGGTGATGAGAGTTGATCTGGTCTTGCAGGGCGGCACCATCGTCGACGTGGTAGCAAAGCGCTGCTACGTGGGCGATGTTCTCATCAAGGATGGTCTGATCCACAGCGTTGAGCGCACTCCCGCGACGCTTGAGGTGGCAGAGACGCTCGACATAGCGGGACAATACGTCATTCCGGGGTTCATCGACCCGCATCTGCACATCGAAAGCAGCATGCTCAGTCCGCTTGAATTCGCTCAAGCCGCCGTGCGGCATGGCACCACGGCCGTCTTTGCAGACCCGCACGAGATTGCCAACGTGGCTGGCAATGACGGCATAGAACTCTTCTTGCGGCACGCTGAAGCTGCACCTCTCGACATGTTCATTGGCGCTCCCTCTTGCGTGCCTGCCACCGCTTTCGAGGACACCGGGGCAGAATTGTCCCTCCCCGACATTGAGGAGCTCTTGCCGCATCCCCGTGTCTATGGGTTGGCCGAAATGATGAACTTTCCCGGCATAATCAATGACATAGGAGAAGCCCGCGCCAAAGTGGAGAGCGCGTACAACCTGGGTAAAGTCGTCGACGGCCACGCGCCCGGCGTCTCCGGATGCGACCTTGCGCTCTACGTCACCAACGGCAAGGACGACGGCACGGTTAGGATTATGTCAGACCACGAGTCCCGCACGGGGCCGGAGGCCCTAGAAAAGCGTCAGGCAGGCATGACCGTCGCCATGCGCTATGGCAGCGCCACGAAAGACTTGGATCAAATCCTGCCCTTCCTGTTGGAGCAAGGGGTGAGTCTGGATGGCTTTATGCTCTGCAGCGACGATCTCGATGCGGAGGAGCTTCACGTGCACGGTCACGTGGACCGGATCGTGCGGCGCGCTCGCGACATTCTTTCGCAGCACGCGGGTAAGTGCTTTGAACAAGCCACGATCCAGGCGATCACGATGGCTACCTTACACCCGGCGCGCTACTTCTCTCGCTTCTTTCGCCACCACGGCTATCCCGAAATGGGAGCAGTCATCCCCGGCAGAGTTGCCAATCTGGCTGTCCTTGACTCGTTAGATAGCCTGGAGTGCTCAACCGTAATCCGTCGCGGCGAGGTCGTCGTAGCCAACGGTGAAGTAGCGCGGGTCGAGGACCCCGGCGAATATGGCGAGCTCTTACGTACGGTAAGGCTAAAACGGCCTTTGGCAGCATCCGACTTCGTCGTTCCCTTTAGCGGGCCAGGGAAAGAGGCGGCTGTTCGCGTCATCGGCGCGGAGGACGGTAGCCTGACGACGAGTCACAAAGTTCTTCGCCTGCCGGTGTGTAACGGATCAATCCAGGCCGACCTCACGCAAGACGTCGTAAAGATTGCCGTCATCGAGCGCCATCGCAACACGGGTCTGAGTGCCGTAGGATTCGTTAGCGGCCTTGGTATTCAACAGGGGGCTGTTGCTTCCACCGTGGGGCACGATAGCCATAATCTCATCGTGGCCGGCGTGGATGAGCGTGCCATGTCGGCAGCAGCCAACCACTTGGTGGCAATCGGTGGCGGCATGGCGGTGGCGATCGGAGATAAAGTAACCGCTCTAACGTTGGCAATTTGTGGTCTTATGTCAACTTCATCCATTGATGCAGTTGTGGTGCAGTACCAAGCGCTCTTGGCTGCCGCAAAGCAAACTGGCACCTCGAGCAGGAACGTCTTTCTCTTGCTCTCGTTCTTGGCCTTGCCCGTCATCCCTCAGCTCAAGATCACCAATCGCGGCCTGGTGGACGTGGACGCATTTGCACCGGTACCGCTTCTAGTTGACTAGGCAGGTCACCGCGGACATTCTCGCTGGGCATCCGGCCTCACGGACCCCGCGCAGCAGACCGTCTGGAATCTAGCGCATTTTCCGAGTTCAAAGCGACTCGGCAACGGCGCCCTGCTCTGCGCAAGAGAGTATGAGGGTGCGGGCGGGAGAGTCGTGGGCCTCGGCAGCGGCGAGCATGGCCGTGGCAATTCCGTCAGGATTGCAGAAGGTCAGCGCAAGAATCGACGATCCGGCTCCGGAAAGGGCGCTGCCGCATGCTCCCGCCGCCAGAGCGGCCTCCATGATGGGCCGCATGGCGGGAAATATGATGGCGCGGTAGGGCTGATGCAGGCGGTCGTTCATGCCCACGCGGATCAATCCTTCATCAGCTTGCGTGATCCCCGTGAGCAATAAAGCGGCATGTCCGATGTTGTAGACCGCGTCGCTAACGGACACTTCTTTGGGAACCACCTTGCGGGCGAGTTCCGTAGGCAAGTGCTGATCGGGAATACAGACCACCGCGTGGAGGTTTCGCGGCACAGGAACTCGCGCGTAGGTCGGCAACTCATCGCCGTCTGCCGCGCAGACAATGAGGCCCCCAAACAAGGCGGCGGCCACGTTGTCGGGGTGGCCTTCTACTTCACATGCAAGTTGCAGCAGCCTCTCAGGAGAAAGCGCGTTTCCTAGAATATAGTTGGCCGCCACCAAGCCTCCCACGGTCGCGCTGGCGCTGCTGCCCAGCCCCCGAAAGAGCGGTATGCAATTCAGCATGTGTAAGTCAATCGCCGGTGGCTTAGCCCCATTGTCTTCAAAGGCGCGGGCGAATGCCAGCGTGAAGAGATTGTCTTTCTCGCCTGCAAGTTCCGTAGCCCCTTCACCCTCAATCGTGATCTTGAGATCATGCTCTGCCGGGCGCACCGTGAACTCATTGTAGAGCGTGAGCGCCATGCCAAACGCATCGAAACCCGGTCCCAAATTCGCGGTAGTGGCCGGCACACGCACGCGAAATGCCGGAAAATTACTTGCCATTGAGAACACTCTCGACGAAGGGAACTTGGGGAGAAAAACTTACCTGCGGCGGATTTAGTGTACCATTAAGCTAAAGTACGCTGTGAGCCCCGGCATGGTAGGGCCCTCAGTGATCTCAAGGCCGCTCTCAATAGCGATGGATGTGCAATAAATCGCAGTGAGATTCAAGGAATAGCGCAATGCTCAAGTGGTTGAGACGCGGCTTCATCTTGGGAGTTACCGCCGTGACTGCCTACGTGGCGTATACACGCTTCAGGCCGCGACCGATTCCTGTGGAGGCACTACGCACCGACGGTAAGTTCATCACGGTAGAGGGCTTGCGGATCCACTACCGCACGGCCGGTTCGGGCCCACCATTGATTCTCATCCACGGCATCGGCGCTAGTGTCTTCGCCTGGCGTCTCGTCTTCGACCAATTTGCCCGAGACTATACGGTCTACGCCCTCGATCTCAAGGGACACGGGCTCTCCGATAAGCCCAGTTCCGGTGACTACTCTCCGTTCGGCATGGCGGATTTGATTGCCCGCTTCATGGATGCATTGGATATCGGACCCGCCAAGATCATTGGATTGTCCATGGGCGGCGCGATTGGTGCTGCGCTTGCCATCAGGCATCCCTCGCGCGTTGAGCGCTTGGTGCTGATTAGCGCCGCGGGCTATGCGCTAAACTACCATGTCATGCCGCTGCTCATCCGATTCGCAAGCGCGCCCATTGGCAGTACGGTTGCAGCATTCATGCTGCGGCAGCGAAGCCTCTTAACATTGTACCTGCGCAATTGTTACTACGATGCGGACCGCATGTGTACGCCCGACGTTATCGACGGCTACTTCATGCCCCTCCTGACGCCGGGATCCGGTGGAGTTGTCCCTCTGCTCGCCCGCGATTTTGGGCAGACCAGTCTCGCCCATCGCCTTAAAGAAATAGCCGCCCCCACGCTCATCATTTGGGGACGATACGATGCCGTGATCCCTTTGCACTGGGGTTACCGCTTCCAGCAGGATATAGCCAACGCCCAGTTGGTTGTCTTCCCCAAGTGCGGACACTGTCCTCATGAGGAAGAACCCCAGCGATTCCTGGAGGTGGTGAATAGCTTCTTCCAGGGAGATACAGTTGACTCTAACTCTCAGTCAGAGAGCATACTTCCGGCGAACCCGTAGTGCGCTATTCCACGAGAGAGATCAGGATACAATTGCGGCGCAGGTGGGAGACGGGAGACCCTTTCCTACCGGATTCCAGGCGAGGTCAGCGAATTCCGCGTGATAGACCGCATCATCTAGCACGACCGCGAAAACGTCCTGCGCATCACAGATGATATGTTCGCACATCCGGTCGAGAGGAAACGTGAGGTTCACTTCTGCATCCCGCCAGGTATCGCCGCCGTCGTGGGTCACCATCATTCTACCGAGATGTCCGACACGGCGTGACGGCCCAACGACGACGGTACTGGGATCGTCTGCCTTGATGCACACGCCGCGGGTGTAGTCATCGATGAGATGCTGCCACGATGCTCCCCGGTCCACGGAGCGAAACACACCGCCGCCCGTGGCCGCCATGATGGTATCCGGCTTGGCAGGATGGATGTCGATGCTGTGGACGTCAGGGTGAATGCCGTCGGCCGGATACTCCCACTGGCCGATCTTATCCGTTATGCCCCACGTTTCGCCCTCGTTTCGGCTTTCCGCAAGTCCGCCAACCTCGATGGCTGCCCAAATGGCAGCTTCACCGCCGTCAAGCATGATTATTGTGCGCACGGCGCCAGCACGCGGGGAATACGGCAAGAACCACTCCGCGCAGCCGGGAAGCGCGGTAAAGCCGCGCTCCTCCGCCCACATTGCACCGCCATCGCGGCTGCTCCACACACGAGCCGGTTCGGTGCCGACCCGGACGATCTGCGGATCATGCGGATGGTAGGCAATCGACCGGATATACGGACTGCCCTGCCACCCGGAGATGGCTTCCCAACTTTCTCCGGCGTTTGCCGTGGAGAATAAGCCGGCTCCGTGAGTCCCGGCAATTGCGTGTAGTCCGTCCGGATGGGCAGCCACCGCCTCGATCTCATTGTCGCCAAGACCGGATGCCTGCAGTACCCAATCGTCACCTGCCCGGTTAAGCCGAAAGATCCCTTGCTCCGTGCCGACGTAAATTTGCTCTGCCATAGCGACCCCTCACCAAAATATGAAGTGTTTTAGTCAAGACACCAATCAATACGAGAACTCTTGGTCGGGCGCTCCAATGGCGAGAATATATCCAAAACCGCCAACATTGCCACGCCCGCTGCCACAAGCCCGCCCAGACGGATGGTCAGTCGCGGCTCCAAGTCCCACATGTCAGCCTTGGTAGCCAAATACTCTTCTGTTTCGCCTCGCGTATACAGTAAGACCTTTACCTTGTCCTTATCGAAGCCAGCCGCTCAAACGCCTTATCTGTATCTATGATAACCATCGGACACTTCTACCGCGCCCTACGTCGCGACCGCCCGCTCCGCCTGTTTCTGTGCCACAATCTCCTCGACTTCCTCGATGAGCAGATCGAAGAGTTCATCTTCACGGCAGCTCCGCACCGGCTTGCCCTTGCGGAAGAGAGCGCCCTTGCCGCGTCCACCGGCGATGCCCACGTCGGCGTCGCGCGCCTCGCCCGGCCCGTTCACCACGCAACCCATCACGGCGACCTTTACCGGTTCCTTGACGCTCTGCAGGAAGCTCTCAACTCGTTCCGCCAGCTCGATGAGCTCAATTTCGCAGCGTCCGCACGTTGGGCACGCGATAAGCGTGGGGCCGTGTTCACGGAGTCCCAGCGACTTGAGAATCTCATATCCGGCAAAGACCTCTTCCGTTGAATCCGCCGCCAACGAGACCCGCAGCGTATCGCCGATGCCCTGATTTAGCAAGATGCCAAGTCCCACCGCGCTCTTCACCATGCCGGCCTTAGGTGTTCCTGCCTCAGTGATGCCCAAGTGGAGCGGATACTCAACTCGGTCGGCTATGAGTTGGTAGGCCAGGATCGTAGTCGGCACGTCCGAGGCCTTGAGCGAAATCTTGATGTCGGTAAAGTCCATGTCTTCCAAGATCTTCACGTGATCGAGCGCAGACTCCACCATCGCTACCGCCGTCTTCTCGACCTTTTCATCTCCCTCAAGCATCATCAATTCGGGAATGAGACGGGATTCCAAAGAGCCGACATTGACGCCGATGCGCATCGGTACCTTTCGGTCCTTGGCCTCTTTCACCACCATGCGGGTTTTCTCTTTGCTGCCGATGTTGCCGGGATTCAGGCGCAGTCCATCTACACCGGCCTCCAAGGCACGCAACGCCAGGCGATAGTCGAAGTGGATGTCGGCAATTACCGGGATCGGCGACCGCTGGCGAATCTCCGGCAGCGCGTCAGCGTCTTCCTTATGGGGCACGGCCACGCGCACAATCTCGCATCCGGCTTCCGCCAGACGCAGAATCTCGGCGACGGTCGCCTCCACGTCCCGCGTAAAGGCGGTGGTCATTGACTGCACGCGAATAGGCGAGCCGCCGCCAATAGTGACATCGCCAATTTTGAGTTGCTTGGAAACACGTCGAGGGATCATGGCGTGTTGTATCCACCTTGATTTACCGCACGTAACCTGCGTTAAGTGTGACGTATCTGATAGCCCGGCGCAAGCGCGATTTCTGGCGTCAACAAACTGAAGGAGGGCCTCAGTTGTCTATACTACGGAGCGCATTGGGCCGTAGTGGAGATATTCTGCGTCACATACTCCTGCTCCGAGTACTTGCCCACATGCCCGGGCCGCTTGTATCGGTTCTTTGGCTTCCAACGGCTTAGTGGGTGGCGCCGCCACCGAGGAAAGCGCCAGTAACACACCCCGACCATGCAAAGCACTACCACACGTCCGGGCTGCGCACGACGATCGTGCCAACGTACTTGTCGTGCCAGGTTTGGCCGTTCTTGTCCCAAAGTGCCGACAGGAAGCCGTATGTAAGCGGCAGGCCGCTCAAGAACTTTCCTATCACCTCGCGCCGAAACATGGTCTTGAGATCAGGGTACTTTTGCTCCGCCAGATGCACAACTTCCAACCCAAACAGCGCCTTGCCAGGCGTGGTACCGCGATGCAAGAACGAGACAAAGAACACGCTGTAGACTATGGGCATAAACAGGTAAGCCCAGAAGAAGGTAAGAAAATTGGCGCCATCCGCTGGATTACTGCCGGTTAAACCGAACAAGAGAATCAACCCAACCGGCACGCCGAGATCCAGCGACGCGGCGAGGAAGCGGGGAAAGAATCGCGCCCGCTGCCCGAGGTATTCGTTGGGAGCAAACGTCCGGCATTCCGGGCAGAATAGCCGGTCTGACGGTACCAGACTCCGGCATTCCGGACAACGCAGCCCGATAGTCACATCCTCTTCTCGTTCCAATTCTGCCGCGGCATCTGCTATGGCGAGGTCCTCTACTTCGACCACCGCCACGCCACGTACGCGCATGACACTCTCTTGCACACGTCGCATCTGGTCCTCGTGCCGGAAGTAGCCTTTCACCCGCGCCACCCCTGTGTTCGAGTCGACGCCAGCCGACATAAAAGTGGCGCCGACTAGGTCCGAGTCTTCGCCTTGCAGCAATTCCATTACGCCAATGTTCCGTCGAAACCAGACTTTCTGGCCTACGCGACTATCCAGCACGCGCAGCGTTAAGGGTCGCCAGTACGTAAGGAAGAGGAATCCGGACTGAATCCATACGGGAAAGAGCACGAGCGAGGCCGTGAGACCTGCCGAGAGCGGAGGCGAGAATGCGGCAACCAGTGCACTCAAGGCGAGCAGGTTGCCACCGACGAGCGCGATAACAGTATGAGGTTCGACATCAACAGTAAAGATCGACGTGAAGTAGAGGCGCATGCGCTTTTCGTGCTGCAAAGCGTCCCGCTGCACGAAAGCAACCAGAGCCCCTAGAATGCCACCCGCCGCCACCACGTACCAGAGGCGACCTATGAGCACCGGGATAGCCAGTCCCATCTTGAGCAACAACTCGACCGTGCCACCCAAGGCCGATTCTCCCGGCTCGGCCACCACCACCGCAGTTCCAAGCGTTACGACAAGCATGATCAAGATGAAAACAGCGATAGGCTTTGATGACAGCATTTCGGGGATAAGGAAGCCCGTCACTCCCAGAAACGCGACAAGTATGACGATCCCCACAGCCGTAATGAGTATACCGAAGTAGAACGGGCGCAAGATTTCCCAAAGACTGGCAAAAAACACGGCCATCCCAATAAAGGCACCAATAATGGCCAGTCCCGCCAGAGCCCCTGCTAATATAGTGGATCGCGTATCTGCGACCATGATTAGGACGTCATCCTCGGTCGCAGCTACGAGTTCTCGCCGATTAAAGTCACGCATGTGACGCGACCTCCTTGGAGAGCGTGCATTGCACTGCCTCGCGGTGTAAACACCGCCCCTGTTCTGTGCTTATCCTACTTCATTTTCGCACGAGCCGCTCGACTCCGTACGCAGCAATGGAAACAAATGAGATCATTCGTTCAAGTAAGATTTCAGCCAATTCTGCGCCTGCTGCGCGGCCTGTACTACATCCGCCTCGCCACGCGCTAGGGGCAGTACGAGCCTTTCGAAAAGCTCATTAGTTATCACAAAGCTCGTCGCCAGTAGGGATGGTCGGGCGGTATCCAGCAGGTGTAGGACAAGCTGCCGCTCGTATTCCGGAAGCGCGAGTTCCAAGTAGTCAGAACTGGGTTTCTCAATGAACTGCTGTCCCGCGATCACAGGCGGCAACAGGAGACGCTCTCCCAAATGAAGCGCCAACGGCCTCAGCGCCTCGTATGACAGAGCGGGATCAGACGCTACTGAGGGAATTGTCAATGCCCCTGATAGTGTCAGTGTCGTAACGTCCCGCGGCCCGGTCGGTAGCGGTGCTTGCCGGCCGGGCAGATTGAGGCTGGGTGGCAAGAAATCCCAGAACAGAATGCTTGTGAGTATTGAGGTGAAGTCATCGTCAAA
The DNA here is from genome assembly GCA_965219505.1 of Chloroflexota bacterium. Taxonomy (GTDB): domain Bacteria; phylum Chloroflexota; class UBA11872; order VXOZ01; family VXOZ01; genus VXOZ01. The sequence continues at coordinate 1,881,270 of OZ244775.1, forward strand.
TTGGTCCGCTGTTACGGTCGCGCCATGAGGCATGACCCCATGCAACCGTCCCAACTCGTCCCAGAACTGAAGTCCGCGCAACGCCGCCGGCTCCATGAGACGCACGTCGCCGGTGTCGAGGTCAATCGGGTCCTCATCCATCTCCTGCAAGACGAAGGGCAACCAGTGGGCAAATGATCGTATCGGCCGAAAACCCCACGCATCCACCTTGCCGTCATTGTCTGTATCCCGTGTCAGCCGCTGGGCAGCCTCTACGAATTCCCCCCGGGTCCAGCCCTTGTCCGGTAGGGGAATGCCGGCAATCGCGAATCGATTGTGGTTGTACCGCGCCACGCCGACATCCACGGCGACTGGCAGCGCCATCGTCTGGCCCCGAAAGCGGACCAAATTTAGTGCAGGCGGCAGGAAACTTGCTAAAGGCTCTGTCTGGTCCTGCTGCAGGAACCGGTCGAGCGGTTGGACGAGACCGCTGCGGAAGACCCAGGGAAAATCGAAGTACCTATTGAATAAGAACAAGTCGGGTGGCGTTCCGGCAGAATCCTGCTCGGTTAAGTAGGTTTTTGTTGCTGTCTGTGCACGCTCAACAAACACCAATATGTTCCTGGACGGCGCAACACTCGGACCTCCCATACGCTCCAGCAAGGTGCCTTCCGGCGCGCCAGGGACCTCACCCTCGTTCCACTGCTCTATGGCACTTCTAACCACACGATCGAATTGATCCATCACGGAGGCGAGCCGCACCTTGATCTGCTCTTTGGTGACCCTTGGCACAGAGGCCTGCGGAGCTGTCGGCGCGGCGCGCGGTTGCTCCGCTTCGTCCTCATCATCACCGCCACAGGCAGCTAACAATAGAATCTGCACACCGAGAACTGTGCGGCCGAGCAGCTCACGTCTGGAAACTAGAAGCATCTCCGTATCTCCTGTAGGAAGCCCTACCTTTCAACAGCATTGTTTGTACTCCATGCACTCTATTGATCGCACTTCAATCCAGATACAGTCTACGCACGCGAATACGGTTGTCATCCAAAGCTACCAACACTTCTACCGAATTGGGCACTACTGTTCTGCGTGGCACATTATTCGTTCAAGTAAGATTCCAGCCAGTTTTGCGCCTGCTGGGCAGCCTGCTCCACGCCTATCTCTCCACGCGCCAGCGGCAGCGTCAGATTTTCAAACAGCCAGCTATTTATGACGTTGCTGCTGGCCAAGTACGAATGCTGAGCAGTCTTGAGGACATTGAGGATAATCTCTCGGTCTTGTTCAAGAAAGAGTAGATTGATGTGATCTCTAGATCCTGGTGTCGTGATGTGCTGCAAGCTTGCCTTAACTGTTGGCAACTTACTGCGTTCACCACTGTGCAAAGCAAGCGGAACCAACGCTGCGTATGAAAGATCGACGTCTCGCGCACCTGCGGGAATCGCAACGATGTCAAAGAGTATGAGCGGTGTGCCCTCCATTGGGCCCGTAGGTATGGCAGCCAGGTTGCGGCCATCACGGCTTGTCTCGAAAGCAGTCTGAAATAGGATGCCTGTGCGACTGGGGCGATAAGGGCCGCGAATTCGCGGTTGGTTAGCCTGAAACTCCTGCCCGTGGGGCATAATGCCGTGCACGCGTCCGAGCTCGTCCCAGACCTGAAGGCCGCGCAGCGCTGCTGGATCGTCCAAGTGTACTGCGCCGGTCTCGAGGTCAATCACATCTTTGCCTGTCTCATGGAGCACGAAGGGCAACCAGTCAGGATAGAAATGACTAACGGCAAAACCCCACTGGTCCACCGCGCCATCGCCATTTGTATCCTGCGTGAGCTGCTTCGCAGCAGCGACAAAATCATCACGTGACCACCCAACGTGCGGAGGAGCGACGCTCGCATTGGTAAAGAGTTCGGGAAGATACCGGGCGACGCCAGCAGTCACTCTCGTCGGCAGTGCCATCGTTTGTCCCTGGTAGCGCACCAGCCGCGCTGCTTGAGGAAAGAACTGCTCCAGTGGCTGACTACCGTCATTCTGAATGAATCGATCTAGGGGTTGTAAGAGATTGCTCCTAAACAGCCACGGAAAGTCAATCTGCCAATCAAACGCCATCATGTCCGGTACTGTGCCTGCAGAGATACGAGCGCTAAGGGCAGTGGCTACTGCATCCTGAGTGGGTTTTGGGTTTGCCGAGGTAGAGAAAGTCAGTTCAGCGTCTTGCAATTCGATATTGTCAGGGACGCCGGGAATATTGCCCTCATTCCACTGCCGGACTGCCTCCCGCATCGGACCCCCTCCGCGAGACGCGGCAAGCGTCAGGATTACAGATTCTCTTGAGAGCTTCGGCACGGAGGCCTGCGGCGCCGTCGGCGCGGCGCGCGGCTGCTCCGATTCGTCCTCATCATCGCCGCCACAAGCAGCCAACAATAGAAGCTGAACACCGAGCAGCCCTCGTCCGAGCCACTCTCGCCTCGTCAATCCTCTAGGCGTAATCAGTTGAAACCTCCAGGTAACATAAACGAGATTGTCATCGGTCAACTCTGTTTCTCAATATGCATTCAGTTGTCAAGTTCGAATTCAGGAACCCGCATGAGACCGAACCATGTTTGTGCTCTGACATCCAAATGAATGTGGCAAAGGTAGGAAACAGTAATAGCTGCCTATGGCTCATTCAAGTGAGACACCAGCCAGTCTTGCCCGCGCTGCGCGGCTTGGACTACGTCCACTTCCCCACGCGCCAGCGGCAAGGTCAGCCGGTCAAAGAGCTCTAGCGTCAGCGCGAAGCTGCTCGCCAGTGGCGATGGCCGGGCGGTTTCGAGGAGATGGAACACAAGCTCCCGGTCTTCGGGTGGCAGCATGAGGTCCAAGTAATCGGTGGTGGGTTTTTCAATGTACTGCTGTCCCGCGATCACGGGCGGTATGAGGGAATGCTCGCCAAGGTCGAGCGCAAACGGCATCAGCGCTTCATAAGAAAGCGCAGGGTCGCGCGCGACGGTTGGGATAGCCACTCCCTGTGATAGTGCTAGCGGCGTAACCTCACGCGGACCGGCGGGCAGTGGGGCTTGTTGGCCCTGCAGCATCGAGCTGGGAGGGATATATCTCCAGAAGAGAATGCCTGAGAGCAATGTGGTGAAGTCCGCCTCGAAGAAGTCTGACGTTACGGTCGTGCCATGCGGCATGATGCCGTGCACGCGGCCCAATTCATCCCAAAACTGCAGTCCGCGCAGCGCCGCCGGGTCGGTGAGGCGCACGGTACCCGTCTGCATGTCGATGACGTCTCTATCCAGCTCCTGCAACACGAACGGCAGCCAATTCACGAAATACCTAGTCGGATTGAAGCCCCACGCATCCACGTTCCCATCACTATCGGTATCTTCGGTGAATTGGGCAGCGGCGGCGACAAATTCCTCCCGGGTCCAGCCTTTGTCCGGCAGCGAAATGCCGGCATCGGTGAATTGCTTGGGTTTGAACCGTGTCACGCCGGCTTCCAGAGCAACCGGCAATGCCATGGTCTGACTGCGGTAGCGCACCAGTTCGAGCGCCGCGGGCAGATACTTGCTTAACGGTTCGCTGCGGTCCTGCTGCAAGAACCGGTCGAGGGGCTGGACAAGACCGCTGCCATAGACCCAGAGGAAGTCAAAGAACATGTTGACCATGAGCAAGTCAGGCGGAATGCCGGCAGCGTCTCGTGCGGTCAGGAACTCCGCTAGACGGGCTTGCGCGCCTTCGATCAATTCCAGCAACACACTGGGATACCTTATTCCAATCGAGTCACGCCGCAGTTGAACGCCTTCAGGCGCGCCCGGCACTTCCCCTGCATTCCATCGCTCGATCGCCCTGCTAGCAGGACTGCCGTCCCAGTCCTGGACAACCGCAAGCCGCAGCGTCACGGGCTCTCGGGCAACCTGCGGCACAGAGGCTTGCGGAGCCTCCGGCGCAGCGCGGGGCTGATCCGCGTCGTCCTCGTCATCGCCGCCGCAGGCAGCCAGTGCCACGACCTGAGCACCGAGCATTACGCGTTCAAGCAGTTGGCGTCGTGTCATGAGAGACCTTTCTCGTGTAAGCCAATGCGGATTCGGATAAAAGACTCTCCTAAACTCAAAGTTATCTCCAACCCTTAAGTCCCGCTACAGCAATTTGAAACACCAAGTGAATTGCAGCCGGTAAGGGTGCGATTTCAAAGGGCGCACTACCACAGGTCTGGATTACGCACTACGACCGTGCCGGCAAGTTTGTCGTGCAAGGACTGGTTGTCTTTGTTCCAAAACGCCCACAGGAATCCAATACCGAGACAGAGGGTACTGACGAGCTTACCCGCAAGTTCGCGCAGCAGCATTCGTGGCAAACGCGGGTAACGGTGATTCCTCAGGTCAATGATTTCCAGGCCGAGCAGCGCCTTCCCCGGCGTTGTGCCGCTATGGAGCACCGATACGTAGAGTGAAGCGTACAGGGCCGGCGCGAAAATGAACCGCCAAAACCAGTTGAGCGGATGCGCAACGGCCCAGGGCGTAACCGGCTGGATAACAAACATGAGCAGCAGCGCAGCGGGGACGCCTGCATCAATCGCGGCAGCCAGCAAGCGCGGAAAGAGATTGGCCTTCCGTCCCACGAGCTCATTCTGCAAGAAGGAATCGCAGGCACGGCAGAACAGCTCATCAGTTACGATGGGCTGCATACACTCCGGGCAGCGCTGCGCAAGCATCCGCTCACGCTCAGAAAGAGTTAGGTTTGCCAGCTCTATCGGAGCTCTTGGCAGAACATTCTCAATTTCAGCTTGTCTCACGCCGCGTACTCGCTGGGCGACTTCCTGAATCCGCTGTATCTGGGCCTCATCTCGAAAGGTACCTCGAATGCGAGCCACACCGGTTGCAGGGTCAACCGTCACTGTTTGGAACACTGCGCCGAGCAAAAGCACGTCCTCAGACTGGAGCAGCCGGACGAGCGCAACGCTCTGCTGAAACCAGAGTTTCTGCCCCACTCGTGCATCAAGCACCAAGCGCAAGAGCGGCGCCCAGCCCTGCTCGAAGAGGAAACCCGACGGTACCCAGAAAGGCGAGAAGAAAACAACGGCTGCAAGCGAGTGGGCCGGGTAGTAGGCAGCACCAAATACTGCCGCCAGCATAAGCGGCACGCTGCAAACGGCCAACAGGACGTGCGGGTCCGTGCGGATCGTGACGGCTTGTCCGAACCGGAGACCCCAGTGTTCGCCATGTTGAAGCGCGCGTCGCTGAAGGAGGGCCATCAGAGCGCCGCAACCGCCCCCTAGCAGCACCAGGTACCAAAGACGAACGACCAGTAATACGGCGCCGCCCATTGCATTAAGCAAGAGGCGTCCTGCCATTGGCAAAATCGCCACATCTGATACGAAAACGGAGACGGAAATGATTACGGCAACCGTCAGTACCAAAATACCGGCCACCGCTCTGGTGGTGGGGAACCTGGGAATGAAGAAGCTTAGGAGCCCGACGATTGCCGCAAGCACGACGAAGCCGGTCAGGCCAACGAGCATGCCGAAGCGAAACGCCTGCAAAACTCCCCAAAGTCCGGTGACCAGCACCACCGCCGCGATGAAGCCGGCAGAAACCGCAGTGCCTGCTACAAACCCGGCCAGGATGGTGGTGCGCGTGTCGGCTACCATGAACATGATGTCATCCTCGGTCTCGGCTTGTAGTTCCCGCCGTGTCAGTTCACGCACTAGAGGTACCCTCCTCATTGTGGTTGTCACCGCGACTTATGTAATTCTACGCTCCCTGTATCCTGTTGCCACCTGTTTCTCAATGCATTCAGGTGGCATGAAGAATCATTGACTCAGGTAGAATTGCAGCCAGTTCTGCGCCTCCTGCGCGGCCTGCATTAAGCCCAGTTCCCCGCGAGCCAAAGGCAGCGTCAGCTTCTCGAAGAGTTGGATCGTCATCACAGAACTACTGGCCAAAGGCGATGGGCGAGCGGTCTCAAGGAGGTGCAGCGCAAGCTGCCGGTCGTATTCGGGCAGCATGAGTTCAATGTACCCAGAGGCAGGTTTCTCAATGTACTTCTGTCCAGAAATCACCGGCGGCAGCAGGAGATGCTCGCCAATGTAGAGCGCGAGCGGCGCCAGCGCCTCATACGACTGAGCAGCATCGCGCGCATTGGCAGGAATTGCCAAGGCTGCCCCCAAAGTCAACGGCGTAAGGTCTCGCGGTCCGGAAGGGAGCGGCGCTTGTTTGCCCAAAGTCATGCTACCGGGGGAGAGAAAATAATAAAAAAAGACGCCGGGGTGTCGAATCCAAAATTTCACATCAAAGTGATCCGCTGTCGCATCCGTGCCATGGGGCATAATGCCGTGTACTCTCCCCAGGTCATCCCAAAACTGCAGGCCGCGCAGAACCGCCGGATCCGTTAGGCGCACCTCGCCGGTATTCAGGTCGATCACGTCCTTGTCTGTCTCCTGCATCACGAAAGGCAACCAATTCACGAAGAAGTCGTCAGGTTGAAAGCCCCAAGTATCCACCTTACCGTCATTGTCCGAGTCTTCCGTGAGCCGCTGAGCGGCGGCGATGAATTGCTCGCGGGTCCAGCCGTTGTCTGGGACAGTTAGGCCAGCAGCGTCGAAGTGCTTGGGGTTGTACCGCGCCACTCCTACGTCCACGGAAACGGGCAGCGCCATCGACCGGCCCCGATAACGCGTCAATTCTAATGCTGATGACATGAACCTGGCGAGCGGTTCGTTGCGGTCCTGCTGTAGGTATGGGTCGAGCGGCTGGATGATACCGCTGCGGAATGCCCAGGGAAAGTCAAAGAGGCGGTTGACCATGAGCAAGTCCAGCGGCGTACCGGCCGACTCCTGTTCGGCCAAAAACGCCTGCACTTTAGCTTGCACGTGCTCGAAAGTCGCCAGCGGCTCCCGTGGTGGGGAAATGCGTATCGTGATGCGCTGTAGCTGGATGCCTTCGGATGCTCCGGGTAATTCGCCCCTGTTCCACTGCTCAATGGCCTTGCCAACAACAGGCGCGAATTCGACCAACATAGCACCGAGTGTCAGCGTCACCGGTTCGCGCGCGAGCTTGGGCACGGAAGCCTGCGGCGCCTCCTGCGCGGCGCGCGGTTGCTGGGCGTCGTCCTCGTCATCGCCGCCACAGGCAGCCAGTGCGGCCACTTGAGCGCCCAGCAATGCGCAGCCGAGCCACGTTCGCCTCGTGACTTTCCTGGCCGAAGTCGACGGCGTTGCCGAAGTCGACGGCGTTGCCGAAGACGACGGACATGACGATGTCAGCGGTCTCGTCGTAGACATGCGGGACCTCCTAATTCGCACACATTTCTCCGAGATTGGAAAAACCCCCATATTCGAGTATGTAACGGTATGAGGATGCAGTCAAGAGGGAAAGCGGTGTCAGGCGCGGACTGCTGTGCCCTGCGCAGGCTTACGAGAATGCGTCTGAAAGTTCGGGCCGTTGGCTCATACGCCCTCGGCTTAAGCAATTTCGGCGATGCAGCCGTGCAGTGATGGCCACTCGACCGAGTCATTGAAGAAGGCTTGGGCGGCAACAGGAAGGACAGGCCGTTCCCACTTCGACAGGCTCAGCGCGAACGGGATTGGGGCCTAGTGCAAAGGCGAATGGAACTTATCGCGAATGGGAGTGGGCCATAGCGCGAACGGCGATGGGGCTTAGTGCGAACGGAGATGGGGCTCAGCGCGAATGGAATTGGAGTTAAGCGCGAGCGGCTCAACCGGCGGAAGCAATAGATACCATGAGGTCTACGGTAGTTTCTTTAGACTAGCGGCAGAGTAAGAGTGAACCTGCTGCCTTCGCCTAGCGTGCTCTCAGCCCGGATGGTACCGCCATGTGCCTCGATCAACTGCTTGGCTATGGTCAGCCCGAGCCCTGCCCCGCCGGTGCTGCGGGTGCGTGAAGGATCAGCGCGATAGAGCCTATCGAATACGTGGGGGAGGTGTTCGCTTGAAATGCCTTCACCGGTATCGGCAACCGTCACCGACACCGTCTCATCGGACTCCGCGACGGAAACTTCGATACGGCCGCCCTCAGTTGTGTGCTCAACAGCGTTCTGCAGCAGGTTGTTCATAACCTGCTCTAAGCGCGTGCGGTCTATGCTCACAATGACACCGGAAAGCTCTACCCTATCAGCACCGGCTCTAAAGGCAAGTTCAATCGCCTTAGATTGTGCCTGTGGGCGAAACGCTTCCACCGACCGGGACACTTCCTCCTCCAACAGCCCCGGCTCGAGGTCGAGTTGGAAGTCGGCGGCTTCAGTTTCCGCCAGCAAACGCAGGTCCTCGACCAGCTTTGAGAGATACATCGTCTGTCGATGAATGCTCTCGATAGTCTCCGCATCGGCTTCCAATACACCGTCACGGACCGCCTCAACGTAGCCGCGAATGTTGGACAAGGGAGTGCGAAGTTCGTGGGCAACGTCCGCAACCATGTTGCGGCGCTGCCGTTCGGCGTTTTCAAGACCCTCTGCCATGGCATTGAAAGTGCTCGACAACTCGCCAATTTCATCGCGCCCGGACACAGTGACCCGCTGAGAGAGGTCGCCTTGCCCGAGTTTCTGCGCTGCGGCCGTCAGCCTGCGCACCGACGTAAGCAGCCTACGGGATAGCAGCGAGACAAGCAGAATACCCCCCACTCCCGCGCCGAGACCCGATAGTAGGAGAGACTGAAAGGTAGTATCGGAAAATCGTCGCAGCGACGGTTCCTGGATTTCTCGCAGCACCTCAGGAGGACCTGGGGGTCGGTCACCGCCGCGGTATGGTCTAAATGTCCGCCGCGAAGCTGCAGGGCCGATCAAGACTGAACCAACGTGATCACCGCCAACAACTATGCGGGATGACGTGTAATCTTGATCGGGCGGAGGGCGCTTGCTTTCGCTCGTCAGCCTCGTTGCGACGAGAACACTACCCTCCCCGTCCAGGATCGCAATTTCGCGTCCTGTCAGGTAACTCACCCGCTCGACAGTACTCGCGACTCCGCTCCAACTCCCCCTTACTACATAGAATTCTGTGAACGCTTCTTGAACTCTGGCAATCAAGGCCTCGTCCGCGGCGGTTCGCAGCTTGCGCACTTCGCGCTGTGCCGCGAGATTACTGTAGATGCCGACCGCCGCCAGCGCCAACATGAGCACTACGGCGAAACCGAGGATAAGCCGAAACTGCAGGCTGAAGAACCACCTAGTCATTGCTGAACCGGTACCCCACGCCGTATACGGTTTGAATGTGGTCCGGGCCGTCCAGCGGCCTGAGCTTGCGCCGGATGTTGGCGATGTGGGCGTCTACCGTCCGGTCGAAGCCCTGAAAGTCGAACCCAAGCACGCGGTCTATAATCTGTTCGCGCGAAAACGTCCGCTCCGGCTCCTTGATGAGCATGACAAGAATGCCAAACTCGGTCGGCGTGAGGACGGCCTTCCGGTCGTCCACGTAGACCGTCCGGCGATGCAAATCCACGGTGACACCGCTGTGCGCGACCTCCGCCGGGCCGGCCTCCGGATCGACTTTGGCGGTGCGGCGGAGCACAGCTCGTATGCGTGCCGCAAGCTCGCGGGGACTAAACGGCTTGGTAACGTAGTCGTCGGCCCCCAAGTCGAGCCCCTTTAGCCGGTCTTCTTCCTCGACTCGCGCCGTCACCATGACAATTGGCACCGTTGATCCCCGCCGCAATGTGCGGCACACCTCGATACCGCTCAGCCTAGGGAGCATGAGGTCCAAGACTACAAGATCGGGCCGGGCTTCTCTCGCAAGACGCAAGCCTTCGATGCCGTCACGCGCGCACAGCACCTTGTGCCCATCGCGCTGAAGGTAGAGACTAACCAGCTTTGCGGTATCCGGATCGTCTTCCACGATAAGTACTGTACTTGCCATGTGTCATTTGCTCCACAATCTACTCAAAGCGCCAATCTGCAGCCAAGTGTCGATGCTTGCTCTCTGTTCGTGGGGCCAAGGGTCGATCAAACCGCATTCCGTTCTGCAAGCGCACCGGATTCGAATCGCGAGTCTCTCACATTGAGGCCAATGGCTCCCGTTCAATGCGGCGCATTTTGCCACAGGAAGCTGAAACAACTGCTCCATCCCTTAGTTTAAAGAATAGCGACACATATGAAGAAATTATGAAGGTAATTCAAGTTGACAGAACCCCTGGCGCGACCGCATTCACGGTCCGCGCCAGGGGTTTGGCCTAGGAGTTGGGCCTAGAGCGCCTTCGAGACAAGTACGTGTATTTCAGTTCGCATGTCTAGTTGCTACTGGAGTTGTCTACCGGGGCCGTAGGAGTTGCAGCCGGCGTGCTCGCAGGCGTTGCCGGAGCAGGTGTAATCGTGGGAGCTACCGGGTCGATCTTCTCCTTGTCAGGAGAGAAATTCCTGAAGTGGAAGATTCCTCTTTGAAAGTGTCCCATATGATCTTTTTGTCGGTCGAAACTCTTGCCGCGATCGAAGCCGCGGCCGCCGCGCTTGCTGTCGCGATCCCAGCCATCCTTCCCGTTGCGAGCAGAACCACCGGCGAGCCAGAAAGAGTCCGGTCGTTCAGCGTACCACTCACGGAGTTCATCGGCCTGCTCTTGGGTGATGCGGCCACTCTCGACCAACGCGTCCAGCCTCTGTCCAACCATCTCTTCAAATTGCTCATCTCGCAATTCCTGCCGCGCCTGATCGAATGCGTCCTGCACTTGCTGCTCCTGCAGTCCCAAGATGTTGGCAACCCTGGCAATTAGCCCCAAGCCTGATGTCTCTCCGTGGCTCTCTTGAGCCATGGCCGTCGCGCTGCCAAGGCCAATAACCACCGCTAACAGCGCGACCATCCCTATGAACCAGTGCTTTTTCCTCATTTGCTACCTCCCTTGCAGGGTAAGAATTAGTTTGGCACTGATTCGAGAGTACTTGAGAAATGTCAAGGAAATTCGAATGCCTTTCCGCTGCGAGCAAGGGGACAGCGCACGTGCTACTTTGCCTAGGGGCTCTTCCTAGAATCGCACAATTGACGCCACTTCTGCACTTAGAGAATCAATATTCACGCCCACGTAGGCATGTTTGAATCCTAACGATTGATCGCATTGCGGGGTCAGCGGTGCCCACGGTATCGTTGGACACGAACTCTAAAGGCCGCCAGCGCGTTCATTAGCACCGGCTGTTAGGCGTATACAGAATTGAAGTGGCGAAGAGATGCCCGCGGCACAGGCTAAAGCGTAACAAGGAGGAGAGAGTTGGACCTACTGTCCGATACAGTTCAGGACTTACACCCCATCACGGTCCATTTTCCCATCGCGCTTCTCATTGTATGCGCGGGTCTGAGCATCTACCTCTACATCAAGCCGAACGCCGCCTTGCAGCAGGCTACGTGGGTCTTGCTGTGGGTCGGCACGGTCAGCGCCGTTGTCTCCACGGTTGCAGGGCTTATATCCCACGTTCGCTACGAAGAGACCAGCTAGTACGGTGTAATTGAGACTCATTAGAACTGGAGCTTGGGTGTAACCGGCCTCTTTATCGCTGTAACAATCTGGCGGTGGCTCTCCCGAAAGCGCCAAACAGATGCGGGCACAAAGCCGCTATACTTAATCGTCGTCCTCATAGGCGTAGTGGCGCTAACGATTTCGGGGTTGACCGGTGGGGACCTGGTCTACGACTACGGCATAAATGTTAGGGGCATAAACCCGTTGTTGGAGCAGTGACCTGCCACCTTTACTCCCTATGCACTACTTAAAGCGTCCGGGAAGACCCCCATTGAACGCAGCAAGAGCCCTTCCGGTGTAGGAAGGGCTCTTGCGGTAAATGCTTCGTTGGCCACTAACCTTTCTCAGCGCAACATACTCGGTTCGCCTCGCAATTCGTGCACTTGAATGTGCCAGGCCGTGGCTGGACATACTTAGTCACATGAACTAGCTGGGTGCCTCTTCTGTGATTTCCAGCCGCTCAATTGGAGACCGCCGGCGGACGGGACGCCGGAACAAGCTCGGAACGCTGTGATTGGCCAAGGTATAGACCACCGGCACCACGAGCAAGGTCAGGAACGTCGAGCTCACCAAGCCGCCGATTACCACGGTTGCAAGCTCCGCGCCCAGGATGCCACCTGAGTCTTCGGAGAACGCTGCGAGGGGGATTAACGCAAAGCTGGTAGTGATAGCGGTCATCAGAATGGGCCGTAGCCGGATGCGCCCTCCCTGCATGAGCGCCTCGTAGACGCTCATGCCCCGCTCCCGGAGCTGCTCGACGAAGGACACGAGCACCACTGCGTTCGTGACCACGATGCCGATCAACAGCAGAATACCCATCATCCCCGGCAGGCCGAGCGAGCGACCTGTAATTGCCAACGCCGCCAGCGCGCCAATCAGCGCGAGTGGCAGACTGGTCACAATCACGAACGGATTTCTCAGCGATCCGAGGCTAGCGACCATCACGAGGTACACTAAGATGATGCCAACTCCCATGGCAAGGAAGATATCCTCGAATCCTTCCGTGATTTGCGAAAAGACCCCGGCATTCGTTACGGTCACGCCGGAAGGCAGGTCGAGGGCATCGATCTTTTCCTGGATCAGAAGCCCAATCGCCTGTGTGTCATCCGCGGTTATGTCGCCGCTGACACTTGCAGAGCGCAGGCGGTCCGTACGGCTAATCGCCACGGGTCCTGCCTCGATCTGCACGGACGCTATGTCGCTGAGAGCAGCTACCCCAAAGGGGCCGGCAATGATCAGCGAGCCAATGGTTTCAACGCTGTTGATCCTGTCCGCAGGCCCGCTCAGGACCACGTCGACGGGGGCGCCATCCAAATCTATCTGAGTAACTTTCTGGCCTACGAGAAATTGGTTGATTTGGAACGCGACAGACTGCGTGTTAAGCCCAATCGCCGCAGCGCGTTCCGGGTCGACGTTGACGATCACCTCATCCCTTGCATCACTCACATTACTCGTGACATCCTCAACGCCGTCGATGGTTTCCAGTTCACGCGCAAGCAGCAGTGCAATTGGCGCAATGTCGCGGTAATCGTTTCCGGTGATGCTGATTTCCAGACCGGCGGCGGGAGGGCCGCCTCCAATGTCCGCTACAGTAATCCGGCGATCACCGCTACTGGGCAGTCTATCGCGCAAGATTTCAAGGATATTCTCTGGCGCGTCTTCCTTGATACGTACGAAGGTCGTAGACTGGTTGAAGCCACTGGTGAAGCTCCGCGAAGCCGCACTTCTGGCGGTACCTATGGTGGTGTCGTAGATATCCGAGAATTCCTCAATCTGATTCTCTATCTCGACGACCTCTACCAAGGTGACCTCGGCAGATGTACCCGGCGGGAGCGTCATGTTAATGGTGACAAACTCTGTGCCACCGGAAGAGAATAAGTTTACAGGAATGAAGCGCAGTAGCCCCAGACTGCCCACGGCGATGACGATGGCAGCCAGCAAGGTGAGCGTCTTGTGCTTCAGCGACCAGCGCAGCATGGGCACGTAGATGCGCTGCATCCACGTGTTCGTCTCCGGAATGTCCTCTTCTTCGCCGGTGCCCTCAGGGAGATCACCCGGCCGCAGCAGGTATGCGCCCAACACGGGTACCGCGGTCAGGGCCACCAGAAGCGAGCCAATCAAAGCGAAGCTAACTGCCAGCGCAAACGGAAAGAAGAACGCACCTACGAGCCCCTGAATGAACGCCAGGGGCGCGAAGACCACAATCGTCGCCAAAGTGGAGGCAGTGATGGCCGGGCCCACTTCGACAGTCGCGTCCAGAGCCGCCCGCCAGCGTTCCTTGCCTCCTTCGATGTTGCGATAGATATTCTCCAGCACCACGATGCTGTCATCCACCACCCTACCCACCGATATGGCCAGGCCTCCTAGCGTCATGAAATTCAGCGATAAGCCCTGCCAATTCATTAGGAGCACACCGGTGAAAATGCTGAGCGGAATAGAGAGCCCAATCACCAAGGTTGGCCGGAGAGTCCGAAACATGCCCTTGAAAGCGTTGGGGCGTACGGTCAAGAAAAAGGCGAAGACCACGATGACAGCCAGAGCAAGACCCATGAGCGCCTCCTGCTCCAGCGTATCTATCTGTCCTTGGATTTGGGGACCGTCGTTGTAGACGATGACCGCCTCTACGTCCGGCGGCAAGTCCACCACGCCAGCCAACGCATCTCTTACAGCGTTCGTGACGTCTAGAGTGTTTGCATCCGGATCTTTGAAAACGGACACGCTAATACTGGGTTTGCCGTTTGTACGTGAAATGCTGCGGGCAACACCCGAACCAAGTTGAACCTCCGCGACGTCAGCCAATCTAATCGGCTGCGGCGGCGCGGCAGTCTGTGAGGACTGCCCAGCAGCAGCGCGTGGAAATCCAACTACCAACTCTTCAAGCTCCTCCACAGAACTAAAAGTGTTGGTTGTTTTTACCGGTATTACCTGGCCGTTACGCGTGATCGCCCCGCCGGGAAACGTGATGTTGTTCTCCCGCAGCGCTTGCGAGACTTGGAAGAGCGAGATACCCCGCTCCAACAGACGGTCCGGGTCAACGGTGATCAGGATGCGCTGCTGTACGTCTCCAGTTATGTCAATACTTGAAATACCGTCCAGGCCGGAAATCTTCGGCAGGATGCTCTTCTCGAGTATTTGCTGAAGTTCAACAATTTCTCTTTCACCCGTGATGCTAATCCGTATTACCGGGAAAGAATCCGGGTTGATGTGACCGACAATGGGCTCATTAACTCCATCCGGGAACCGGAGCCCGGACACCTTTGAGTTAATGATGTTTTCCGCTTCTTCCATATCGGTGCCGAACTCGAAGGTGGCAATGATGATGGACTGGTTCTCCGTGGATATCGATTGGATAGCATCGAGACCATCGATCCCCACAATTGCATTCTCTACCGGAATCGTTACGTTATCTGAAACCGATTCAGGGTTGGCCGAAGGATAGAAGGTCGTGACCGTAACCAGAGGGAAGTCGACCTCTGGAAATAGCTCCACTGGCAACCTGCTGTACGTGAAAATGCCCGATGCCAATACCAGAATGACGGCGAGCACCGTAACTGAGCGACGGCGCAGTGCGAGATTGGTGATGAATGCGATCAAGGCAACCTCCACGAATTCTGTTGCATATAGTCTTCTATACTTAGAGTATCCTCGATATTTCTGGTTTTGTGTGCCTTAGTTGATATGCCGGCACACACCTTCAATCTAGACTCGCCACATGACCGCTCAGCAAGAGAAGCCAAGCCTGGGACTCCGCCCGGCGCGGTATAACGGCCGAGTGACGACGATAAGACCATAGGGTTGCTGATCTCGCTTTGCATAGGTAGGTGCTTGCGTTCAAGTCTCAGCGGAGAATATCTACATTTGTAGGACAAACAGGGCTCTAGGATTCTCCAAGACCTACAGTTATCTCGCGGACAGGGTTCTAACTCCACAATGCTAGCATTTGCTGGTTATTGCAAGGGAGTTTAGCTGGTAAGACATCGGGCAGCCCGCCCGTGTCCACTCGTTGGTAGCCGGAAACTCCACACCACCTTTTCAAAATTTGTAAGTTTTACTTTGCGATGTGTCTGCCAAAGGGGAGCTGAAGGATGAAGATTCTCTTGGACCCCGGTCATGGAGGGCGTGATCCCGGAACAGTCGGCGTACTGGTGGCTGGTTCAGAACTCGGCGCGGAGGTTGGTCAAAGACTGCAGGAAAAAGACGTCACGCTTACTGTGGCGGGCATGGCTGCAACGATTCTTCGCGAACTAGGCTATACGGTGCTTTTGACCCGCGAAGCGGACGTGGACGTGCCGCTTCATGCGCGCACCGGCTTGGCCTTGGCGGAGCAGGTAGACGCCTACATCAGTATTCATGCCAATGCCGGTGGCGGGACGGGCAGCGAGGTCTGGTACCAGGATGGTGACGAATCTTCTCGGGCATTTGCCGCAGCGCTGGAAAAGGGCATTTACGATATGGAATTGGTGCCGAATCGGGGACTGAAAGTAGGTAGTTCAGCGACACGCACTAATTGGTACACCTTTTCACAGCTTGCCAACGATGCGCTGCTGGAACTGGCGTTTCTCGATCACGAGAGCGACGCGTTGCAGCTTCAGCAATATCCCGAGCGTTTTGCCCAAGGCATTGTGCATGGAATTCAAGCGTACTTGCCATTAGACACCGGCATCCATGCCCAGTGCACGTTGGAAAAACAGCAACTCATTGCCCAGCGGGACGCCATGCTCGAGCAGATGTATGGGGAATTGATGTCAGACCGCACCGACCTGGCTTACGCCATACGCATTGCCAACGGTGCCAGGCACCCCAACGATCTCGGCGGCATGCATCGGGAAGAGCGGCTGCGTGTGCTCAATGAAAAGTGGGCGGGAAAGATCTGATCAGCTCTCACTGAAAGCCCCTTCGGCGAGCAGCAGTTGTGCTCTCGCTTGCCTCCCCTGGTGTAGTGATGAGACCGAGCGCAACGAACTGAAACCTTAATCAACAAAGAGGAGACACCACATGACTGGTATGGAATTGGCCGGCCTCGGCGGCATCACCGTAGGCGTCCGCATTCTGGTATCCGCGCTCAAGCAAGCCGGGCTGCCCAAGCGTTTCGCCCCGCTCACGGCGGTGGCGCTCGGCGCGATTGCCGGAAGCGTAGGTGGAAACATTACCGGCGCGGACTGGTACACGGGTTTGGTGCTGGGCATCTTGGCAGGCGGCGCCGCCGTCGGCCTGTATGAGATCGGTCACCAAGCTACTAAGAATCGGTCCGAAGAACTGCTCTAAGCTACCGAGTTCTGTTAGTTACTTCTTGCCGCGTGTTTGCTCGTTTCTGGCTGGCACGCCGCTGCGCAATCTCATTCTCTTAATTGTGCTGACAGAACTGGTCGAATTGAACTTGGGCCAGCTCATCGCCTGGCTCTGAGTTTAGCCCTTTGTGTCTAAAGAGACCGCTCGTTGGGCGGTCTCTTTAGTTTGGTTCTACCGTCAAGGCTTGCTTGGTAACCGTTTACGCTCGAGATCAGACTAACACCGTGAAGATTCTGGCAAAGCGGCTATTAGCTTGCCATCATGCAATCACGTACGCCTCTCGATCTGTCCCAGCCAAACGTCTGAACCCCTTGGCTACGTTACCCCGTTGCCAATGGGTACATCTGCCACCACACCGCTCGGTCTCGTGGAGACCCTGGGCATGCCGCCTTCCGCACAAGGAGAGACCGCGTGTGCGGCGCTGGTAGCGTCGGCGCTCTGGATTGGCGAGCGCCGGATCTTGCCAGCCACGACTGCGGGCTGGAAGTTTGTCGAGCGCCCGGATGGCGACCACTTCGATCTGGTATTCCCGGAACCGGTAAAAGCTACAGCCTTGCAATCCTTGACCAAGGCGAAAGCCTCCTACCTAGCCAGCGGTTGGAAAATGCCCCGGTGGCTGCAAAGCAATGTCACGCTGCCGCTTGCTCGAGAAGAAGTGACGATAGAGCAAGCCATCCAGCAAGCCACGCGTTGGCTCCAGGGTTACGTCAACCAGTAACTACGCACTGAACTCTTTACGCCCCATCCTTGCCCAGTCAATCCCAGGGCCTACGCCACTATGATATGATGGACAGAATCACCTTACTGGGATTGCAGGTGCCGACGAGTAAGATGGCAAGGCTTGCTGTCACTCTTTCCACCCACTTCCACACATTGACGCCTGCGCTCATGACGGTGGCTTAGTGTCAGCGTCCGAAAGCAGGATTCCGGCAGCTTTACCGTGCGGTACCCCATGGCCGGAGGGCGTAGATGATCAAGAATCTGGATAAGCATCGCGACTGGACCTTCTTTCAGCGGGTCCCGGAAGCACTCAATCTATGCCGCCTGGCCGCTTGGCTTGCGTGGCGGGCTCATCCGCAGCTGGCCGGTTTCACCTTGCTACTGCTGGTACTGCAGGCGGCGCTCCCGCCCTTGCAACTCTGGTTCTCGCAAGCGCTCGTCGAACGCCTCACCCTCGACCTCGGCTTGACCGCGCAAGCACCGGACGTGGTGCGAAGGCTTCCCCTGGCGGCCTGGATTGGGCTTGCAGCCGGAGCAGTGGCGCTCATCCAATTCATTCAACCCCTTTCAGCCACGCTGCACACCATGGCGGGTGATCGCCTAACGGGATTCGCCGGTTATGAACTCATCCGCGCCGCCAATCGCTGGCAGGGCCTGGCGCGCTTCGAGAATCCGCAGTTTGCTGACGACCTGGCACACGCCCGCCGGTATGTTCGCGGCAGCGGCGTGGCTATCATGACCTACGGCACGCGAGCGGCGCTTGCCCTATTCACCGGCGTCGGCATGGTGTTGGTATTGGCCACGTATCACCCTCTCGTACCTCTGGTGCTCGTGCTTCTCACGCTGCCTGCCCTGGCGCAGCGGTGGGAGTCCTCGGACCGCATGGGCAGCAGTCTCTATATGCAGACTCCGGACGCACGCCGCCTCAGGTACTACCGCGGCATGATGCTCACGCCGGAAACCGCCAAGGACGTGCGATTCTATGAATTGAATGAGTTCTTCGCGCAGCGGTACAGTACAATCTTCAACCGCACCATGGCCGAGCTCGACCGCGTGCGTCAATCAATGGTACCCCGCGTCACCTTGGCCAATATCCTTGCGGCGCTGGCCGTTGGCAGCTACTGGGTCTGGTTGGCGTGGCGCATCTATCTGGGGGAAGCAACGCTCGGTGCCTTCGTGCTCTATGGAGGTGCGGCCACCTTGCTCCACCAGCAGCTACTCATGATCGGGTTCGAGTTGGGCTTTCTTCCCCTCTGCTTTGCTGCTTTGCGTCCCTTCCTGCAAGTCTTGGAAGCTCCGCCGGACTTATCGCAGCCCCGCCTGCCCAAACCGGCGCCGCGTCCCGCCAAACTAGGGTTCGAATTCGAGCACGTACGTTTTACCTATCCGGGCACCGACACGCCGGTGTTGGAAGATGTTTCGTTCCAACTCAAGCCCAATCAGTCCACTGCGCTTGTGGGACACAATGGAGCCGGCAAAACAACGATCATCAAACTGTTGCTTAGGTTCTACGATCCAACTGCTGGCCGCATCCTGTTGGATGGTGTTGACCTACGCGAGTACGACCTGGATGATCTCCGCCGCGCAATGGGCGTAATCTTTCAGGACTTTGTTCAATTCGAACTAACGGCAGGAGAAAACGTGGGACTGGGCGAGGTAGAGAAGCTGCACGACAAAGAGCGTATTGGAGCAGCCGCTGCCCAATCCGGCGCCGATGCAGTCATCAATCGGTTGCCGCAGGGCCTTGAGACCCAAGTAGGCCGGCGGTTTGGCGGCAGAGAGCTCTCCGGTGGAGAATGGCAGAGACTCGCCTTGGCGCGCGGCTTCATGCGCGACGCCCCTCTTATCGTGCTCGATGAACCGACGGCTGCCCTGGACGTGGAGACCGAGCATGCGGTATACCAGCAATTTCACGCGCTGACGAGGGACAAGATTACCGTACTCATTAGCCATCGCTTTTCCACAGTTCGCATGGCCGACCGCATCCTGTATCTGGGGAACGGGCGCATTAGCGAGTCTGGCACCCATGAAGCCCTCATGGAACAGGACCGTGATTACGCTCGTCTCTATCGCTTGCAAGCGGCGCAGTATGCCGAAGGAAAGCAAAAGGACGCCCAGGCGTGAATCCGCTGTTAAGACTTCTCCGGGACACCCTCTTTTCCCTCTCAAACTGGGAGAGAGTTAGGGCGCGGAACCGCAAGCATCTCCGGGACGTATGGTCCACTCTACTTCTCCTTGCGCGGGGACTTTCCATGGCTCTAGCGCCAGCGCCCGGCTTAGCGGTGATTTACATAGCACTGGGATTGTTCACCGCGGCCTTGCCGGTGGCCCAGGTATGGCTTGGCAAAGTACTACTAGATCAGCTCTCGCTGGTCGTGGGAGGCACCGTGGTAGCGCTCTCCGCAATTCTGCTCTCCGCCGCACTCTATGCACTAACGATGGGATTGCAAACGGCCCTGGAGCCAGTACAGGAGGCGCTGACCGCAACACTGCGTGACCGGGCAGTGGGAGAATTCGACCGGCGCCTCATGGCGGCGGGGGGCCGCTTGGTGGATCTCTACCAAGTCGAGCGACCATCTTTCCAAGACGATCTTGAAAAGGTAACACTCGGCAGCTACTTCGTGCCAGGACTGGTGACAATTCTGCAAAGCGGCTTGCGCCCCGCCCTGACCGTAGCGGGTCTGTTAGCCTTGCTTGTGCGGCTACATCCGCTTATACCGCTCATCCTCGTGCTAGCCACCATCCTCTACCTGATCAGCGAGCGACGCATGGCATCGAACCGCCATACGGCCATCGGAGCGCAGTCTCGCGCTGCTCGGGAAATGGACTACTACATGCAGGCAACCACCGAGCCGCAATCTGCCAAGGAAGTGCGCGTCTTTGGCTTGGGCGGCTTCTTCTTGCGGCGCTTTGAGGATCGGCGTCTGCGAGCTCTGCGTGAGCTTGATCGGGTGCGATTCGCCCACTTGCGGAGCAACGGTTTCTTTGGCGCGCTCTATGCATTGGCCCTGGGTGGAGGTTTCTGGTACGTGGCAGTCCAAGCCGGAGCCGGGCAACTGACGGTAGGCGACATTGCCCTTTACCTTGGCGTCATCACTCAGACGGAATCGGCGCTCCGTTACGTGGGGATCTGGGCAGGCAGGCTCTACGAGGTGACCTTGCATCTAGAAACCATCTTTAGCTTCCTCGACCATAGCAGACCGGAAATTGCCTTGCCCCGTCCCGGCGACGGGCGCGACGCACCTGGTCTCCTTCAAAAGGGCATGTCACTGCAGAACGTCACCTTCCAATACCCAGAGGTCGATAGTAACGTACTGCAAGCTGCAAGCGCCGTGCTCCCTGCAGGCAAAGTCACTGCGCTGGTGGGTGTCAATGGGGCCGGGAAGAGTACCCTCGTCAAGCTGCTTACCCGCATGTACGACCCCATGGAGGGAGAAATCCTGCTGGATGGCAAGCCCTTACACGCCTACGACCTGGAGAGTTTACGTCGGCGCATCGCCGTCGTCTACCAGGACTTTGCGCGCTTTGCCTTGAGCCTTGGGGAAAATATCTCGGTAGGCGGAGGTGGACTGAACACTAGTGATGAGCGAATGCAACTAGCGGCAACGTGGGCCGGAGCGGACCAGGTCGCTGCCGGTCTGAAAGAAGGCTACGACACGCAACTCACCCGGCAATTCGCCGGCGGCGTTGAGCTCTCCGGCGGCGAGTGGCAGAAGGTTGCGCTGGCGCGCGGTTTCATGCGCGATGCCGCCTTCGTCATCTTGGATGAACCAACGGCTGCGCTGGACGCCGAGGCCGAATACCATCTCTTCCAACGCTTCCAAGAGTTGATTGCCGGCAAGACGGCTCTTATCATCTCCCACCGCTTTTCTACCGTGCGTATGGCGGACAACATTCTTGTTTTGGATGACGGCGCCATCATAGAGACCGGTTCCCATCAGGAACTCATGGCCGCGAACGGCCGCTATGCCACTCTCTACAACATGCAGGCGAGTTGGTATCTGTAGGCAGGCCCTTCAGTCGTCCCAACTCACCGATTGGCACGTGCAAGACAGCCCTAGAGCAGTTGATCCCGGTAAGCGTTTGCCTCCTAGTCATTGAGCGGGGGACAAGCTCCCGCGCTACGATAAGGCTGTCACTTTGGCGATTCTCGAGATCTCTCCAAGTGGTTGGGCGCTAGGAGGCGCTGCTAGGTCCGGTCAACACGCACGTTCCCAGAGTAGCATTTTGACGTATGCCTACAAACACACCATCACCGACCTCCCGCGCTCTCTACAACATGCAGGCGAGTTGGTACCATTAGGGCAATCCGCTTGTCTCCCCCTCTCTGGTATCGCCACCGCAAAGCATGCCTCTTGATGCTACTGACCTATCAGTGTCAAGAGTGAATACAATTACTCAATCAATGTTTTGAATAATGACTTCGGTGTAACTTGACTTCTGTAGCGACTAATGTTTACAATCTTAAACAACATGTTTATGCTTGATAGCGATGCGCAACTCTTTTGGAAGAGAAAGCCGCACGCAAGAACGGAGCCTATGAACGAAGTGGCGGTAGGCCAACCCCTTATCGAAGCACAATGCCTCACCAAGCATTACGGCAAGACAATCGCGCTGCACGAAGTTGACATGCAGGTACGCGAAGGCATCACGGGATTGTTGGGGCCGAACGGCGCGGGCAAGAGCACCGCCATGAAGCTCTTCCTGGGCCTGCTGAAGCCTACGGCCGGTGCGGCTACGGTCTTGGGCGAGAAGCCCTACGAAGACGTCGCCATTCGCATGCGTCTGGGGTACATGCCGGAGCACGATTGCCTGCCAGACTTTCTTACGGCGTCAGAGTTTCTCAGCCATATGGCTCAGGTGAGCGGCATTCCTCCCAAACATGCCCGCACCCGCGCCGCGGACATGCTCCGCCACGTCGGCTTGGACGAAGAACGCTACCGCCACATCAAAGAGTATTCCACCGGCATGAAGCAGCGCGTTAAGCTGGCGCAGGCTCTTGTGCACGACCCGGTGATGGTGCTGCTCGACGAGCCGACCGCCGGCCTTGACCCGGGCGGACGCGAAGAGATGCTGGAACTCGTGCGGCGGACCGGCAAGCAATTCGGTATCAACATCATGCTTTCGTCGCACCTTATGGGAGACGTGGAGAGCACGTGCGACCGCATCGTCGTGATCGAAGGGGGCAGCATCATCGAGCAGGGCGACGTGTCCGATTTCACGCAGGAAACGGAGACGTTTTTCATCGACGTGGACGACCGCCGTGAAGAGGTGATCGCCGCTCTTGAATGCCGAGGTATCAAGGCCACAATCAACGGGGCATCGCTCGTCGTCCGGCTGCAAGGTGACGACCAACTCGACGAAGTTCGCGACGCGCTGGTCAAAGCAAAATCTCGATTACGGCGACTTGCCCCCAGCCGGGGCGAACTCTCAGACATCTTCCGGAGGAACGCAGGATGACTGAGGCGCAGGGCGAGATCTATGATCTCGGTTATCAACATTACGACGGCCCGCGCGGCGGCAGGCTACAGGCCGTGCGTTCACTTTGGGTGAATAGCTTCCGAACGACTCTTGGTCTGGGAAGGGGCGCACGCGCTAAGATCCTGCCGGTTCTTATGTCACTCTTCGTCGTTGCCCCGCCTGCCGTCTTCCTCGTGCTGGCAGCGGTACTGCCAGTTGCGGAACAGGTCAGCCACGCCGATTTCTACGAAGCTACGGCGATACTCCTGCTTCTCTTCTCAGCCATCATCGCACCGGAGCTGCTCATTCCCGACCGGCGAAGCGGCGTTACTACCCTCTACCTGGTGCGACCTCTGACTGCCTTCGACTACGTCGCGGCACGTTGGTCGGCTTTCCTCTGCGTTACGCTCGCGGTCACTTTAGTGGGGCAGATGCTCGTGCTTGCCGGCAACCTGCTCTTAGCAGAGAAACCTGGGGAATTCCTGCGAGAGAACTGGCTTGACATACCAAGCTTCATTGCGGCCGGAGCCATCATCACCGTATTCGTCACGACCATTCCAATGGCAGTAGCGGCATTCACCGACCGACGGGCCTACGCCGCGGCGTTTGTCATCGCACTCTTTGTAATCACCACGCCGATGTCGGGACTGCTTACAACTGAATGGTGCGAGACCTCGGTGTCGTATGCCGTGGACAGCGGTGAAGTTGTCGCCGAGGATGGGGAAGAGGAATGTGGGCGCATAACCGGCGACTATGCCAAATGGTTTGTGCTGCTCGACGTCGGCCGCGCTCCCACGCACCTCAGCGACCTGATGTTCGACGATGATTCTGAAGACGACGCGTCAATTCTTGTCGCCGAACTCCCCCGGGCGGTACCCATAGGCTGGTATAGTCTCTTGGTCGTGGGTCCGGGTGCGCTCCTCTTGCTGCGGTATTGGAGAATGAAGATATGACCGGCCCTAGTGCACCTATCATTGCCGTCGAGAGTATTTCGAAATGGTACGGCAGCGTCGTGGCCGTAAACGACGTTACGCTCACCGTCGAGCAGGGGATCACTGGCTTGCTGGGTCCGAACGGCGCGGGCAAGACAACACTTCTCAAAATGATCGAAGGCCTTGCCTCCCCATCGGACGGCTCTGTCACCATCTTCGGACAATCGCCTCGCAACAACCCGAATCTCTTTCGCCGCGTCGGCGTCATGTCGGAGCACGAGGCGGTGTATGGCTTCCAAACCGGCAAGCAATTCGTCGAGTGGTCCGCCAAGCTACACGGCGTTACGACCATCGAAGAGCATACCGATCGTGCTATCGAGCGTGTAGGGCTGGCCGACGCGCAGCACCGACCGCTTGGCACGTACTCGCGCGGCATGCGCCAGCGCATGCGACTGGCAGCAACCATCGTGCACGAGCCCGAGGCGATAGTCCTCGATGAACCATTGAACGGCACGGATCCGCGCCAGCGCCTGGAGTTTCACGATCTCATGCGCCACCTGGCGGACGAAGGCCGGACGATCCTGATCTCTTCGCACATCTTGGAAGAGGTCGAAACCCTGGCCGATCGGATCCTCCTCATGGTGAGCGGCAAATTGGCCGCTTCCGGTGACTACCGGGCGATTCGCGCCAAGCTGGACGAGCAACCTTACAACGTGCGCATCGTCTCCAGCGAACCACGTCAGATGGCGGCAGCGCTCATCGAGTTGGAAACCATCGAATCGGTCTCGCTGGGAGCCGACAACGACGTGATCGTACTCAGTAGGAATGTGGCAGTACTGCAACGTTCGCTTGCTCGCATTGCCAAGGACCGTAATATTCGCCTCGAGCGCGTGGAGCCGCTGGACGATTCGCTCGAGAGCGTCTTCAGCTACATTGTGGAGGGCTAGATGGCTGAGGTGTTCTTGCTCTCACTCCGGCAGCTTCTCAGCCGCTGGCGTGTGCTTGTCATTCTGCTTCTCGCTGCCCTGCCGACGCTACTCGTACTATTGATCAGATTCGTCGGTGAGGGGGAAGTCGCATTCCATAGTGAGTTTATAGATACCGTCATCGACGGCATGGTCATCGGCGGCATCATGCCCATAGTTACGATGGCCCTAGCCACGGCCGCTTTCGGCAACGAACTCGAAGACAAGACACTCTACTATCTTGTGCTGAAACCGGTCTCGCGAGTATACATTGTGCTGGCAAAACTGCTTGCGACATTGGTCGTAGCCATGCCTTTGGTAGTGGCAAGCGGGCTCGTGGCGTCTGCGCTCGTAGGCTCTGAGATTGCTACTCTCGG
Organism: Chloroflexota bacterium; assembly: GCA_965219505.1. Classification (GTDB taxonomy): domain Bacteria; phylum Chloroflexota; class UBA11872; order VXOZ01; family VXOZ01; genus VXOZ01. The sequence goes on from OZ244775.1 coordinate 1,906,414, forward strand.
CACGCTCGCGGTCGCTCTTGTCGCAGGTGTGACTGCCTACGCCTCGATCTTTACTCTGGCCGGACTTCTGACCCCTCGGGCACTTGCCTACGGTCTGGTGTACGTGCTCGTGTGGGAAGGGCTGCTGAGTACCATCATAAGCGGCATTCGCTATCTCAGTGTACGCGGCTACACGCTGGCGCTGCTTCACGGCATGGACGAGACCAGCTTTACATCCCTCGAAGCGCGTGTGATCGAGTTTCCCGCCGCAATCGTCGGAACCGGCATCGTGATCGTGGCCTTCTTCTTGCTGGCGTTGTATCGCCTGCGTACTATGGACGTGCCATAGGGACGGATGAGCTAGACGGTGAGACGTACAACATCTTAGGGCTGTGAAGCACTCGCTGTGTGTTCTGTCCGTAAAGTGTTTTCTGACTGCGGACCACGTCGCGTCAGAGATAGCCAGCCTTCGCACTCATCGTGAGAGATAGGGAGCTAATTCAGAAAGCGATGTGATTTCTAGATCAGGTTGGGCATCATTCTTGGTGCGTACGGTACCGTCCCGATTCAGCCACACCGAGCTAAGACCGGCCGCATTCGCTCCAGCAACGTCAGCCGCCAGGCTATCTCCCACGTGCCATACTTTCTTGCCGGATACGCCAAGAGCCTTGAGCACAACAGTAAACGCACGTTTATCCGGTTTGGCCGCGCCAGTCTCCCCAGAGATCGAAAATGCGCTAAACCAACTGGCAATACCCATTGCCTCAATCTTATGTCGCTGTGTGTCGGAAGCGCCATTCGTCACCAGAGCTACTGGGACGCGTGCCTGCCGCACTGCACTAACGAGTCCCGCTACGTCAGTGAATGGCTGATAAGAGTCCCAGGCAAAGCGCAAATGAGTCTTAGCTGCAAATTGAGCGAGTGATTCGTCATTGTAGCCACACATCTGAAGTGTTCTGCGCCAGGATTCAAGAGTGAGATCTGCGCCGCTCAATCTGCCGAGCGTCCAAGCGTCATGCCTCTCTGGCCCATAGGTACTGAACACTGCATGATTGGCCTCTTGCAGTCGCTTTGCCTCTAGCTCCGGCCGCAGCAACGCAAGCTCCTCGCAGGTTTGCGCGATGGATTGCGGGAATACGCTGCCGTCCAGCAGTGTTTCATCTAAATCAAGAAGAAGTGCGTGCAATCGACTCACATACAACCTCAGAGAATTCCCCCTCCGAAATCAAAGAGAGGAGGATATCTGTCCACCTATTTCTAGCCTCTTCTCTCCCCCTACCGCCGCCTTATCTCAACCAGTCTCAATGCGGCCGAAATCGCGAAGCACCCGTAGATTCTTCAAGGTCATCCGTGCCTGCCATTCCCGCTTGGCGATCTCCCAGACCTCAGGATGCTGGTCTCCCCATGAGAAGTTTGGAGACCAGGCGCCATCCTCGCCCTGTTGCTCGATCTCGAAGTCCAGGTTCATCGCCACTTCGTCCGCAAGCCCGGCCGCCAGTGGTGAATCCGGCGAGGAGACCAAATACAGGGGCTTGAGCACATAGCCGGTCAATTCCTCTGGATTACGGGCGACACCGTGCTCCGCGGCCTTGGCCAATTTCGCCCAAATGCGGTCTTTGTAAGACCCCGGCAGCGCTGCGGTTTCCGTGAGGCTTACAAAACAGATGATATCGTGCATCTCTATCTCATCGGGCAACGATTCCAAGTGTTCGAAAACTGCCGCAGTCAGCCTATCCAGCAGGTCTGTCGGCACTATACCACAGAAGTCGTGCAAGTACCCCACAATCTCCACCCGCGGGTTGACCAAGAAGCCGCCAAAGCCCGCTTCGCTGCTCGCGTAGTCCCACCACGGGGCGTGGGGCGCAGCCTCAACCTCGGGCGGGATGATCGGCCACACCTGTCGGGACTCGTAATAGGTTTCGAGTAGGTATGCAATTCCCCTACGCACCATCGGATGCTCCGCCGGCACACCCAAAGACCGGAAGTTTTGAAAAGCCACAGTCGTCGCAATCACCGATGAAGCCGGTGTTCTAAGATCTGGTTCCAGACCGCGGCCGAAACCGCCGTCTTCGTTCTGATAGGCCGCGAGCGCAGTGAGAACATCGTCGGCAGTCCCATCTGCAAAGTGAAATGCCAATAGTGCTCGGTCTAAGTCCCTACCCTGTTCCATGATGAAAGTCTTGGCGCGCCGAAATGCCGCTTGCGAGAGATTCTTCATTCATCCATTCCTTCTTAATCTAGGTTGCGGAACCAACTGGTTCATCCATAGGTCCTGTACAAGAATTCACTTGGTGGACCGCCAACGCAATGTTGGCCCTTGGCTTCACGCTCGTGATTCAGCCAACCAAATTGATCACCTTAACTGTAGATGATGGAGCGAGCGGTTGCCACGTGGAGAAGTAACCGGCATGGACTGAAGAATGACGTCTACCGTCACCTAAGTGTCGACCGCCTACGCCAACGGGCTAAGGAGGCAGTCTGACCGGGAAAGTCCGGTCCAGCGGATATAGGCTAAAACGTTGAAAGGCAGAGTCATGGCATGCACTTGCGTCAAAATCGTGTAAGTCAAGTCCTGGACAATTGCACCGAGATGCAGGTAGCTGCTATATTAGGTGCGAAGCGGTTTGATGGAGCGATAGGAGGTGGAGTACAACACAGCATCGGCCGCACAATAATTCCTTTCTTCCCATTGTCAGAGACTTCCTCTTAAAAGGAGCGTAACGATGGCGGATACACTATCTCGGCGAAACATTCTACGTGGCGCTCTGGTGACTGGCGCGGTTGCGATTTCAGCAGCCTGTGGCGCTGTACCTGTAACGCCGGCGGAGACGGAAAAAGCCCCTGAGGCGCCCAAAGAGGCGGCCCCACCCAAGGATGAAGGCCCAAAGACTATCAACTTCCTCCACGTGCTGGAAGGCCAGAATGAGACCTGGAGGAATGGCTGGGCAGAGGTGGTAGAGACGTTTGAGGCGAAGAATCCCGGTCACAAGGTAGAGATTGCCGACTCTGCGTTTGGCGAGTTGCCGACCAAAGCGGCGGCTGCCCAAGCAGGCGGGCTCAAATTTGACATCATTTACGGCTATTTTGGGTGGGTAGGTACCTTTGTCGCGGGCAACATCGTCCAGGCCCTTGATCCCATCATTGCCACGGACCCAGCCATCGATCCCGCCAACTTCCATGCTGCTGCCAAGTGGATCCATAAGGGCCAGAATTACGGCGTGGCCTGGTGGATCAACTCGCGGGAAATCTGGTACAACAAGAGCCTCATCGTCAATGCCGGTCTCAAGACTCCGACCGAGCTCGAGGCTGAGGGTAACTGGACCTGGGAAGCTGCCCTGGAAGCAGCCCAGAAGCTAACCCAGCGCGAGGGCGATCAAGTCGTGAAAGGCGGTCTTGGCACGCAGCCGAACTACCCATCTGTGCTGACATATTACTCATGGGCCTGGGGCGCCGACTTCTGGAACCCGGATTGCTCGCAGGCCGGCTTCGGCAGCGATGAATTCCGCGAGGCGCTGCAGTTCCAAGCGGATACCTTCACCAAGCACAGAGTGCAGGGCGGTAACTACTTCGAGGGCAACACGGCCATCTATCACACCGGGCACTTCCAAATCCGGCGCATAAATGAACAGGTCACGCCCACAAACCTGTTTGAGGTTGGCATGGCGCCGGTTCCTAATGGGCCGGGTGGTCGCAAGGCCGCCTATGCCGTGGTAGCCATCCACCTCGGTTCTCAGGCCGAGAACGTCGAGGGTGGCTGGGAGTTCATCAAGCACACGGTGATTGGCGACCTGCAGGAGATCTGGGTCCCACAGGGCGGCGGACGCTATCCGGCGGATTTGCGCCGCGAGCCGATCACGACCAAGGACTTTGAGGACGCCAGCGTCTACAAGAAGATGGCGGAAATTGCCAACGCGACGCCGACACTCATCCAACAGGGCGACTTCAACGATATCTGGCGCAACGAGACGTGGCCGGCAATCTTGGAAGGCTCGCTCACCGTACCCGAAGCGCTACAGAAGACGCAGGATCAAGTCCAAGTTTGGCTGGACGATCGCGGTTGTCTCTGGTAGACGTGACAACGTGACTACTCGACCAGGGGAGCGCGGCCCGCTCCCCTGGTTCTCTTTTAGGCGTTGCATTGCCTGGAACTTGCCGCACGACTCAATGGCATGCGAGTATGAGTCTGGTTTGCTTGGCAATCTCTAACGGATAAGGGGGTTTAGACATGGCTCGATTGGCGAAAGTGGCCGTTTGCTCCACTCCGAATACCGTGCTTGGAGAGAGTGACGAGGAAAGGTACGAGTTCAACCTTAGCAAGGCCGAGGAATTGCTCCACGAGGCCGCCGCGCAGGGGGCGGATATTGCTTGCCTGCCGGAGGCATTTACCATTCGCGGCATCAGCGACGGCGGGACCAATCACCGCTGGCGCGAACCGGTACCCGGTGGTGAGACCTTCCGGCGCATGGCAGCCGTCGCCCGGCAGAACGGCATGTATGTCGTTGCTCCCGTAGTTGGCGTGGAGGACGGGGTTCACCGCAATGTGGCGATGGTCATCGATCGCAATGGCAATTACATCGGCGGGTACCACAAGGTCCATCTCACTGTCACTGAAGAGGAAGCGTGGGGTCTCACCGCCGGCGATTCCTGGCCAGTCTTCGAACTGGATTTTGGCAAGATCGGCATTACCATCTGCTATGATGTCTTCTTCCCGGAGGGGTACCGCATTCTCGCGCTCAAAGGCGCCGATATCATCTTTCATCCCACCATGTACAGCATGTACGGTGAAGTAGGCTGGGAAGCCGTCATCCAGTCCCGCGCCATCGATAACTGTGTCTACGTTTGTCCGGTGAACTACGGCTTCACGGACCACGAACCCTGGATGCCGGGCATGTGCCTCAATCGCAGCAGCGTGATTGGACCCGACGGCATCGCGCTGGCGGACCGCGGCCGCTACTGGGGCGTGGCCCTTGCCACGCTTGACCTCGACCGTCCGCGGATGGTTATGCGTGGCGGATCGACCGGACTTGCGAGTTTCCGTGAAGATGCCTGGAACCACCGCCGTCCCGATACCTACGAGGAGCTGCTCGAATACGGGTATTGGGCAAATGACCCGCGCAGGAAGCCGGCTGCTCAACCTGTTGAAGTAGAGGCCTAGTACCGTTTCAACCTAGTGCCAACACCCAACAAAGCTCCGATTCTGTCCCCTCTCCCAAGGAGGGAGTCTCATAATTCCGCTACAGAGCACGATAGGTCAAATGAGGAACGCAGCCAAGTGGCGGATTGTATTGACAGAGTGGTAAAAGTGATGGAAACGGTATTTTGAAGGCTTGATGCGACGCCCAGAAAGCAACACAAGGCTATCTCAAGACCTCACTTAGCTTCTCTGCACGGCAGTATACCTCGGTAAGGGCAATTATGAGACAGCCTCCCAGGGAGAGGGCTAGGGTGAGGGCAACGCATCAGACCACAGTTGAATTGAAATTGCACTAGGCTTTCTCCTTTGCTCTTCCCAGTCGTTGCAGTGAGTGCCTAGATGCACCCTGTATCTTCGTTTCAATTTCCTTTTGAGGGGAGACTGTCGCATGCTCATCGACACAGACTCGTTCGTAACGCAGCGCATCGCTGAAGATGAAGTCCTCGAACCGGAGAAGACCGCGCTGATCATCATTGACATGATGAACCGGTTCTGCAATCCGGTGTGGCTGGCACAAGGCAACCACCAAAAGGCCGAGTGGTTTGCACGCGAGCTCAGTTACGTGATCCCAAACGTCACAGACGCGCTCCATATGTTTCGCGCGGCCGGCGCGCTCGTCGTCCATGCCGTCTGCGCCAGGTGGACGCTTGACAAGCGAGATGCTCCACTCCACATGCGTGAAAGGGACTACGACCTGTTCGACACCCCCGCCATGTCGGTGATCGATCAGTTGGCGCCCCTGCCTGGGGAGCTTTTGGTACGCAAGACGACCGGCTCCGTCTTTACCGGCACGGGGCTGGAGTATCTGCTGCACAATGCCGGCATCGAAAACCTGGTGCTGTGCGGGCAGTACGGCAGCGCCTGCGTCTTCTATTCCCTGATTCAAAGCAGGGAATTCGGCTTCAAGAAGCGGTTCTGGCTGGAGGACTGCATCCTCTATGGCAATGAGACTTCAAAGCACCTGTTCCCCGCTCTTGTCGGTCAGCACTGGGCCATACTGTCAAACAGGGATGAGGTTGCCCGCGCGCTCGCTCCGGCCGCCGTTGCAGCGGGCTGATAAAGAGAAGACAGATACGAAGTGGAGACTACCGTTTCTTGAACAGGACCCTGAGAACGCCGCACGATCGGTAGCGAGCGCTATGCCCGTGCTAGCGCTCGCTGTAATTGAGCTCAGCCAATGACAACTGCCCACCAGGATTCCGATACAACTATGTCTCTAAGTTCCGCTTGAGAGTGGGCCATTCGTTGTCCAGAATTGAAAGCCACGCAGTATCGCGATTGCGTCCCTTGACGATCATGTGTTGCCTGAAGATGCCTTCAGAGTGAAAGCCGAGACGCAAGGCCGCCGCGCGCGAACGCGCGTTTAGCGCATCGCACTTCCACTCGACCCGCCTGTAATTAAGCCTATCAAATGCCTCGCACAGCATGAGATAAGCGGATTCCGTGTTTGCTTGTGTCCGCTGCGCATCCGGCGCATACCAGATGTGCCCGAGTTCCACTCGCCGCATTTCCGCGACGATGTTGAGAAAGCTCACCATCCCCACGCGCCGCTGGGATTCGTGGTGGTGAACAGTAAAGAAGAGCGGATCTTGCGATTCGGACGCATCCACCAGCCACCTTCGCATGCTCTCCACGTTCTCAAATGGACCGTACCCCATGTATGTCCATACCCGTTCCTTAGAAACAGAGCCGTGGGTACACGCGTAGAGTTCATCCACGTCGGCTTGGGGAACAACCGGCGACAGCGTGATGAACTGCCCGGCATAGTCCGTCCGCCGCGGCAAACCGACTTCACCGCTGGGCTCTACGACATCTCCAAGCGGAAGCGATGTCTGAGTCATTGCGCTCTCTCCTCAAGTAGAAATGACAGCACCGTGTTTTGCCTGGGTACATAGTTCCCTGATCCCCGTTCGCTTCTGAATTGTCCTCAGCATACTGGCGACATCACTTCAGGTCCCTTGTTTCGGGTGTTGACTACCAGCGGCGAGACTTCGAACACTTCCATCTCAGGCGTTGCTCCAGCGACCTCGGCTAGCAGCGACTACGAGAATACAAGGTGTTCGTACGGTAAGTCTGTGCTGAGTTGTGTCGGTTTGGGACTGCAAAGTCATACAGCATCTGGTGTGCTTTCTCGGTTCATCCCTTCATCGCTAGTCCCCTTGTGGGCCTGATCTGACGCACACAGCCATCGTAGCGTGCAGCAAGAGTACCACGTTGTTCACCGTACGGTGGCAGCAACTGCGTCGCGTAACGCTAGGTCTCCCCCTAGTACCAAAGAGTTCGGATGGTTTTGTAGCATTGTATCTTCACAAACTACCCTAAAACACGTGAGCTTGCCTTGACTAAAGTATTCTGTTCCTGTTACTAAATATTGCAGTTTGATACATCTGTCATCATAGATTGATACAATACAATCGATATTTAGGTATTGACGGCAAGGGGAGTATTGTCTCGCGCTTGCGCGAGTAAGGTAGTATCCCTCACTATGGCTTCTATTCTCACGTTCCTACATGGGTGTACGCGGCGTAACGCAATCGCTGCGGCAGTGCGGCAAGCGAGGCCGCCCGGAATTGGGTTGGTGCTGGTGGTGTTGCTCAGCCTGATCTTTGCCATGGTTGCACAGGCGCAGACGGACGGGAGCGAGAGCGGTCCCACGCTGACGATAACGTCGTCGCACGCGACGGCGACCTAAGGCGAGGAGGTGACGTTCACGATTACGGCGGATAGTGCGCCGTCGTCGGACATAGTGGTTAACTTGCAGGTGACGGCGCAGGGGCCGTCGTTGGATGAGACGGCAACCATTTCGTTGTCCCTGGCGGCGGGAGAGCGCACGATCGAACTCATCATGGATACGGGAAGCGGCAGCGCGATAGCAGGAGACGTAACGGTCGGTTTCAGCGTTTTGGCAGGGACGGGCTATCGTGTGGGCAGTCCGTCGGTAGTAAGCGTGAGCATGACCGACCCGCCGGCAGGACCGGTTGCGCGGGGTAGTACGGGAAAGGCAACGCCGACGCCGGGACCAGTGGCGCGACAGATCATCCCTCCACCTGCGCATCGGGGTTTTCGGCCAGAGCGATAGATCACGAGAGTATAGGTGTAAGTTGGAGTTACCAAGACTGGATTTCTCACTATCGGCTGGAGGAAGACTTAAGCATACCGTTTATTCTTGAGTTGTGGGAAGTCGTATCAGGTCACCGTAACATCACGGAGACGAGCGACACGGTCGACGGTCTGGTATCTAGTACGACCTATACGTACAGAGTGCGCGCCTACGGTGATGGGTTTGTCTACTCTGAAGAGTGGGGGAATCCCTCATCGAGCGATAGCGCAACGACGCATGCACTACCAACACCGTCAAAGCCAACCGGTCTCAGCGCCACTGCTTCCGGTCCGAGAAGTATCGATGTGAGTTGGAGCCAGGTTAGTGGCGCAAGGCACTACGAACTGCAGCGTTCTCCGAACTGGCAAGTGGTGTCAAGCTCTATCGAAGACACGAGCTATCCCGTAACCAGACTGACGCCCAACACATCGTACAGTTTCATGGTGCGAGCCTTTGGCAACGGAACCACACATACCGGTTGGAGTGACTTTTCCAATGAGGCGTCAGCAACGACCCAATCGCTACCCGCGCCGGCCGCGCCCACCGATTTCACTGGCACAGCTAACGGCCCGCATAGTATTACGGCGAGTTGGCACCCGGTGACTGGTGCCCGTGACTATGAGTTTGGCATTTGGATCAGTAGTTGGGAGGACGGAAGCGTTAGTAGTACTAACGCGACGGAAGATGATGTAAGGGTCGGTGATGTGATACTAAATCCCAATACGACATACAACATTAGGGTACGGGCTATTGGCAATAATTCTACACACGCTGGGGAGAGTCTGTACGCGTGGGCGACGGTAACTACTGATCCGCCACCCACGCCGCCAGCGCCTGATAACTTCAGAGTGACCAATACGGCTCAATACAGCATTACGGTTAGTTGGAACGAGAGGGATGGCATCGATAAGTACCATCTGCAGCGGAAAGAAGGTTCCGGCAGCTGGATGGATGTCTCCGAAACTATCCTTGGGAGTAGTACGAGCAAAGCGGTAGAGAATCTGAAGTGCAATACGTCCTATTCGTTTCGGCTTAGAGCTAAAGGTACTGGCTCTACCTATTCGACAGACTACGGTTTCTGGCGGGAGACAAGCAGTAGTAGCAGGACTCACACTTGTCCGCGGATGTCAGCGCCTCGGAATCTCAGTGCGGGTAGTATCGAGCAAGAGAGTATTACGGTTACATGGAATCGCCCGAGTGGCGTTGCTGCGAGTGAAATTGGAAGCTATAAACTAGACAAGCGTGAGGGCACCGGTAGTTGGGGGAACGTGTCCTCATCCATCTCGCGCTCGGCCACAAGTGAACGGGTGCGTTTCTTGGACTGCAACACGTCCTATTCATTCCGTATCTATGCCAGTGGTACCGGCCATCCTTATTCATCCACAGCTTACAGTGATGCGGAGGTGACAGACGACAGTACCACGACGAGCAAGTGTGATTCGCCACCAACGCCTGGAGGCTTCAGGGTTAATGTAGCCGAAGGTATCACTGCTACCGAAATCCCTTTGCGATGAAACTATAGGAGTGGCATCGAGAAATATCGGTTAGTGAGTGAAGATGAAATTGGGACCACGCAGACCGAGTATATCGATGGTGCGGAAACCAGCCACCCGTTTGGTGGAACGTGCAACAATAGCTACGACTTCCAGCTCAGCGCCAGAAGTTCCGGCAGGCCGTATGACACCACATACGGTACTGCGGCCACGTTAGACGATGTGTCTACTCTCGATTGCCCGTTGCCTACGGCCCCAATGCCTACGAACGTCCAGGTAGATATCCCCACTGTGAACAGTCTCACGGTGAGTTGGGGACAAGTGGATGGGGCCCCTGGAATTGCGAAATACAAGCTGGAACGCAGGCTGGAGCCGATTGATAGTTCAGGATGGACAGACGTCAAACCAGCGGGCATTACTCCGGATACTAGAACCAGCACAAGCTACACGGACGATAAACTGTCCTGCAGCAAGAAGTACCGCTACCGGGTCAGCGCGTATGGCGACAACGTGAAGTATGCCCAAGTTTACAGCGATCCGGCGCCGTCAGTTGACGGAGAGCCGGGCGCCACAAGACTGTGCACCCCTGAGGTTACGGTCATGCCGCTTTCCCAGCGGCGGGCAGAGGTCGTTTGGATCAACGACACCTTTGCCACGGGTGGATATGTGTTGCAAGTGAAAGATCCTAGCCTCACGAGCGCAGTTTGGTCGAATCTTACCCCTAACCCAAGAGGTGGTCAATACTATTTTGTTCTCAATCTGGATGGAATTCTCCCTTTAATTCTCCCTAACAAGGGGCTAGCCCACTACCCGTCCTACGAATTTCGGGTATTGGCGAAAAGTACTGACTCGAGTTTGAACAGTAAGTACACGTACTTCACCGTCAGAGACACGCCGATTGTTGTCGTAGACGGCCATAGCCCCGGAGCCGGTCAAGCCAAAGTAACGTGGGATACACCCGGCCTATCGGGTATTTCGAAAATCATCCTCCGCTGGCGGAAAGTTAAAGGCACGCATACCAACGCCGATTGGCAGTTGGTAGATACCCATCTTCCAGCATATTCTTCTACTGACAGGACGGAGGTTTTCAGTACTGATCAAGCGTACACTGACCAAGAGTACACAATAGATGGTCTCGATCAGAATGTCATCTATGCTATTCAACTGAACATTGAGACTCTTGGGACTACTGGTTTCGGCACGCACTACTCCGGTCGGGACGCCTACGTGTGGGTGTCAGGGCACCAGCCGGGCGCGGCTCCGGGGGCGGATTTCGATATGAGAGTGGCGGGCTATCCCTTCTTCGGTCACCATGCAAACAATACATACACATACAGAATATGCACAGAAATCTTCCCTTCAGGGGATAGGGCTGATTGGGCAATGCTGATTGAGGATGCCTTGATGCGCTGGCAGAGTGCAACAAATGACCTCGTCATGGTGGATCCTGAGCATGCAGCCTCCCACACCAGTGCTAACCCAAAATATGACCCCTGTACAGATTTCACCTCGATCTTGCAACTGACCTCACTCGCCTCTCGAGTGGAGGCAGACGTCGAATCTAGCGAAATTCGAATGATGGACCTGGAAGGCGCGGAAAAGCTAGGGTCCGTTGGTGAGATGTACCTAGATCCATTCAAGGCGTGCGTTTTTGGAGCTGCGGCGTGTGTCACCTCGCTGACTGCTTTCGATAGATTTGACCGCGGCGCCAGTGTAGAGTTGCCTAGCGCAGATATTACTTTCAACAAGAGAAATGTGATGTATACTCGGGGCGGCAATCCGCTAGCCATCGCAACACCTACAAGCGTCAGTTTTGGAAAATGCATCGACGGTACAACACCTAGCTCGTATGACAATGGAGGTAAGTTCTTTATTTATGCGACAGTAGTGCATGAAGCGGGACACGCTCTAGGAGTGGGAGGTTGGACAATAAGAAATCTTCCTCGTCCCGCAATCGTCGCACTCAAAGTGATATTAGCCCTAATCAATACAGTTGCGCATTTGTATATTTCTCCACAGCTAATAGAGGGGGGATTGGCGGCTGGTTACCAAGCAGCCCACCCGGGGACGGTGGATTCAGTGATGAATTACGACATTAGAGCGGCTGGCGCAGGTTATGATGAACCGGATTGTGCGCCCCATCCGCTGGACATCATGGTGATCCACGCGATTTATCAGTCATTGCCAAAGCCGAGTTCGAGTCCATAGAGGAGAGACGATGAAGCTGCGGAAAGCGTTAGCAGGTTTGGCCCTCTTGGGGGGTGTGTTACTGATGGGATCGTCTCTAGGTTGCGCAGAGACAACTCCTCGGCCTACTGGCATCTCGCCAAGTAGCGCCAGTCCCCTGTCAAGGCCGTTGTGGTTGCCGGATGGATCACAGGTAGTCTTTTCGCGTTACTTCCAGGGCGTGTTTGTGGTTGACGTTGCGGGCACGCGCCTGAATACCATTCCGCGCAACGCGCCAATTGAAAACAGCTTCGACGCCGGTAATTATTCACCGTCGCTCTCGCCGGATGGGTCGCAGGTGGTGTACGTTTCGATTTTGGATGGGGATAACGTCCATGTTGTGTCTGTAGCGATGTCTAGCGCTGACGACAGTTGGCTGCGCAAAATACTGCGTTTTCTCGGTTTTGATGTGCGGAGGCTAACTGATGACGGCCACAATATAAACCCGGCGTGGTCGCCGGACGGTAGCCTCATTGCCTATACGGCCTACGGCGGACTACTGACTCTAATGGCTGCAAGCGGATCGGAAAAGCGGGTGCTGGCACCCTCGGCAAGGTCTCTGGGATATCCGCCGGTGTGGTCGCCGGACGGCAGTCAGATCGCATTCGTGGGTTTGGAGGGAGACTCTAAAGAAGGGTTTAGTTTTCCTCTCTACATTGTGAGGCCGGATGGGTCGGAACTTACCAGGCTTTGGGATGTTGTCAGTGTGCCAACATGGTCTCCTGACGGCAGTCGGATTGCGTTCTTTTTGGCAGAGGAAAAGTCGGCAGTGCTGTATACGTGGGACTTGAATGGCACCGACCTGCGGTTGTTGCTTTCAGTTGAGGAAGCCAACTTTTCGCGCGTGATGCATAACGAGTTGCTTTACGATACGCTCTCGTGGTCGCCGGACGGCTCAGCGCTGCTCTTTGCCTCTGAGTATGTGGAGGGACACGTCGTCAGTGTGGATGATGGGAGGATTCTTGTCGACTTGGAGCAAGGAGGAGCTGCATGGTCGCCGGATGGTGCACGCATTGCTGTTGTAACCAGGCTGCCAACTGGAAAGACGGAATGGATAGACTTTCGTGAAGTGCTGTATACGATGGCGCGGGATGGGACGGACAAGCGGGTACTGGTGCGGGGGACGGACAAGGTCCTAGTTGCGGAACACGGGGAGTGGCGCGACGTTTCTCAGGGCATTGCTGCATGCGCGCAAGGCTACGTCGTGCCGCAGCCGAGACGCAACCCGGGCTTAGTGCAGGATTGCGAGGCGCTGATACGGGCGCGAGATAAGCTGGTAGGGGACAAGCTGGCAGGGGAAGCCTACCTAAACTGGGGCGCGGCATTCCGCATTGCGGACTGGCAGGGGGTCACGGTTGCGGGTGATCCGTCGCGCGTGCGGCAACTAAGTCTCCATCCGGCAAATTCACCCGGTTTGAATGGCTACCTTCCGCCGGAGCTTGGTCGGCTCGGCAAGCTGGAAGAGCTCTACCTCATAGGTCAGGACCTATCTGGCACCATTCCGCCGGAGTTGGGCAATCTTTCTGAGCTACGGTTCTTGTCACTGGGAAACAACAGGCTCAGCGGCAATATCCCACCGGAGTTGGGGAACCTGGCTAAGCTGGAGCAGTTGGACTTGCTCAATAACAGGCTCAGCGGGAACATTCCGCCGGAGTTGGGCAATCTCACTGCGTTGAATGTGTTGCGTGTTTCGGGGAATGAGCTAAGCGGCTGCGTGCCGGCATCACTCTATGGTCGTGGCGTGACCGCAATAGTGACGGATAACATGCTTCGCTGCAAGTGACAACAGGACTGCAGGAGCGAATTGCTCTTTTGGGACAGATGCGAGGGTGTGCCTGATGAAGAAAACTAGAAGCGGAATATGGTTGGGACTGCTCTTGCTCGCAGTGGCTGCTGGGTGCAGTGAGCGCACTGCCGACGGACAGATTAGGCATGAGACCGTGGAGCCGCAGGCGATAGAAATGCAGGTACTGAGTCAAGAGCACGCGTTGCCCGCACCGCAGCAGAACCCGCCTCGGCCCGACGGTGACGCAACAGCGAGCAGCCCACCTTGCACTGGTACCTCGGACGCTTCGTGCGCGCCACGCGACGTCCGCTACTTTAGTTAGTTTGATGTTGTGAGTCCGTCAGGTGCGGCATATGTGGAAGGAGGAGAAGCCGACAGCGTAGAGGATGTCTTGGAGAAGGGGCTGAGGCTGGAGGAATTGTCCCCGGTACATATCGCCGTTCGTGGGACGGTGGTTAGCAATTCAGCACGCTGTGCTTGGCGTGGCGTGGCCAGGACCGCGGCGCAGCGGGAGCAAGCGATCCGCTTCTGGCTGGAGCTTAGCGATTCAGATACGCTGCCAACGGCAGCAGAGGCCGAGCGCCGATTCATGGCAGAATTGGACCGAATAAACGTGGCATTCGCCCAGACCGCTAAAGCCAACTTCAGAGCGCTTGCGCGCGGCGGCCTGACGACCGAATACCTTCTGCTGACCTGCTACGTAGATTACACTGCTAGCGAGTACCTGCTCGGCGCTGGGCCAACCACACTTACCGTGGCATACGACCACCTGGGAAGAGCTCGCTCGTACGATCTCTATAGCCGGGCGCACACGGCGGGAGAATTCGGCAGTGCAGCATTAATGAGCGAGAGCGCCTACCAGGCGGCGCTCAATCAGGCGGTGTGGGATGCTGAGGCGGCGCTGAGTGGCATTGTGGAAGGGCGGGAGAGCGTCTTGTTCTTGGCGCCGATGGGGGCGCATCACGCCATTGCCATCGAGGCATGGCGGGTGGTGGCGCAGTGGGACGTGCAGACGGTGGATGGCACGGTGAACGCGGTGCGCTATGGCACGTACTCAGGCGACCCGGAGCACACGCAGACGCTAGCGAATCTGAAGGCGCGGATCACGACGGCGGCGGCGGGCGATGACTTTAGCGATGATCGGATTGCCAACGTCAGCGGCTTGCAGGCGTATTACACGACCATTGGCGCGTACAGCGACATCACGCCGGGGGACGACGACACCACGACCTTTACCCCCGCGCAGCCGCCGGCCAAGCATGCGTGCGCCAGCGGGTCTGCCGTGTCTACCCCGGCGGACAATCGTCCGCTGGTACAAGACTGCGGCGTGCTGCTGGGCCTGAAAGACACGCTGGCTGGCACGGCCACGTTGAACTGGAGCACGAGTACCGCAATGTCCAGTTGGGACGGCGTGACGACCGGCGGCACGCCCAGCCGGGTGACAGGGCTTGTGCTGACGAGCGAGAGTTTGACCGGGAGCGTTCCGCCGGAGCTTGCACGGCTAACGAGCCTGGGCGAATTGAAGCTATCCGGCAACACGCTAACGGGCTGCATTCCGTTGGCCTTGCGGCAGATTGCGGATAACGACCTGGATAGTCTGAGCCTATCCTACTGCGGCGATCCGCCGCCCGCGCCGGATAACCTAGGTGTGACTCTGACGGACAGCACATTCTCACTCTCTTGGGACGAAGTGACGAACGCGGACCAGTACGAATTGCAGTACCGCACGGGGACGGAGAGTGATTGGATCGCGATAGACCCGACGACGGCGGACACGAGCACGACGTTCGCGCTGGCGGGCAGTCTGATCTGTGGGACGTTCGAATTCCAGTTCCAGGTGCGCGCGCGTGGTGACGGCATCACCTTTGTTCCCGATTGGAGCGCGTGGACCACCGAGTCCGACGCGATATCTGTCGGTGGCAGCAGCCCTCTGGCGAGCGACTGTGGAACGCTCTTGAGCGTAAAGGACACGCTGGCAGGCACGGGAACGCTGAACTGGAGCGTGGACACGGCAATTGCGGACTGGGACGGTGTGACAGTGAGTCGTGTTCCGACGGATAGTGGCCTGCAGAGTCGCGTCACGGAGCTTGATGTCCGCTTCAAGAATCTGACAGGCACAATTCCACCGGAGTTGGGCAGTCTAGACGCGTTGCAGGAGCTGCTTCTCAACCGGAACCAGTTGACCGGCCCGATCCCGCCAGAGCTGGGAGGTTTAGCCAACCTGACAGATCTGTGGCTAAACGCAAACCTGCTGACGGGTTCGATCCCGGTAGGACTGGGAAGCCTGTCTGAACTGACTGAATTGGGGCTCTCGGATAACCAATTGGATGGAGAAATACCGACGGAACTGGGTAACCTTACCGACTTGACCACATTGTGGCTCCACAATAACCAATTGAGCGGAGCGATACCCGTGGAACTAGCCGCGCCGCAGCGCCTCGCCACATTGAATCTGTCCGGTAACACCTTTACGGGCTGTATACCAGTGGCGCTGCGAAACATCGCGACTAATGACCTTAGTGACCTCACTATTTCGTATTGCGGCAACCCGCCGGCACCGGAGGCATTGAGCGTATCTCTGGCAGACGACGCGTATTCGATTACGTGGGATGAGGTAGCGGGGGCAGCCCGCTACAGAGTGCAGTACCGCACGAGCTCAGAATCAGATTGGCTGGACGTGTCGGATACGGATGATACGGACACCAGTGCGACTCTCAGTCTTGCGGAGGACGCGGTCTGCGACACGGCATACGAGTTCCAGGTGCAGGCGTATGGAGACGGCAAGGTCTATGAGGCAAGTTGGGGCACTGCAACAGAGGCCTCAGCTACCTGCAATCAGGCGCCGGTGTTTGGCGAAGAGAGCTATACGTTCTCAATTGCGGAAGACGCTGCTATCAATGACGCAGTGGGAAGCGTCTCAGCAACCGATGCGGACGCAGCCGATAGTGTGACGTACTCCATAAGCGATGGCAACACAGAAGGGGAGTTTGCCATAGGGAGTAGCACGGGAACGATCACGGTCAAGAATGCGCTTGACTACGAGACAACGCCAAGTTACACGCTGACCGTGCAGGCAACCGATAACAACGGCGGCACGGCAACAGCCAGTGTGACCGTGACCGTAACGAATGTTGCCGAAGGCCTGCCTCCCGTGCCGGAGGGGTTGAGTGCGACTTTGGCAAACGGCACCTTTTCAATTGCGTGGGATGCGGTGAGCGGAGCGGATCAGTACGAAGTGCAGTACCGCACGGGTCCTGAGGCAGCGTGGCTGGACGTGACAGACACGGATGCTACGGACACGAGCGCGACGCCCAGCGCCGCATGCTCAACCCGGTTACTAATCTCCTGCAAGGAGGTAAGCACCTGCCGGAATACCCGCCGGTACGCCGGTTCGTAGGCTTATATGACGACGGTTTCGGCATTGTGGGAGAGCGCCTCTTCCAGCGACATGCCCACCACTGCCCCGGTGGCGGCCGGAAAGACGTGAATGACCTGAGGGCTGCCCGCCGAGCGGTCGACGATCACAGCCGGCATTGCCGTGAGTTCCGGCTGCCGCCGCAGTTCGCACTTGGCGCGCAGGTGGGTAATGAACACACAGGCAACCTTCATGATGCCGTTGCCTTTCCACAAGGTCGCAGTCTCCAGCAAGGCCGCGGACTCCGACAAGGTCTTTGCCTTCGACAGGGTCGCAGTCTCTAACGAAGTCGCGGACCTCGTCCGTACCTCTCGTCTCGAATTCTACGGCATATCTGTCATTTGACTACATGTCATTTGGCATGTATGCCTTTGCGATTAAAGAACTTCCTTTTTGCGCAGAAACCGCAATGGAGGAATCAGAAGTTCACGATGGCATGACGAAAGGGGGCAGGCCGCCCTGCGTGAGGACTTTGAAGCTGGTGTTGGCTGTCTGTGGCAGCGCCAGATTCAATTGGCCCAGCTTCTCCATGAATCGGCGTTCGACCTCCGCGGCAGACGGTAACGATTCACTGTCAGCAATACCCAGCCAGAACCGAATCGCCGTCTCCCGCTGGGCCGCCGTCCTGGCCACACCGCGCCAGTCGCAGCGCGTAGAACCGCCAGCCGTCGTTCCGCGTACCACAAGATGAACCGGTGACGCCTCTCCTAGTCGCAGCCCCTTCTCCAAGACATCTTCCGTGCTAGCAACTCTTACTTCACCTGCATATGCCGCACCAAAGGGAATTACGGCAAAAAGGTGAAATCTGCTAACGTCTCGCAGGGCGCATGAAGCATCTGAGGTGCCATCGCAAGGGGGCCGTACCACAGTTTTGGGAAGGTCGGACTGAGCCCCTACAGAAAGAAGAGAGGACTCTTCAACTATGCTCGGCCCTTTGTTGGCTGACGCAGCTAAAGATACTGCGGCTAGCGTGTCCGCCGTTTCATGATCGGCATAAACCTTCGGCGACCCGCTCACTGCACGCGGTCACTGCCCCGACCAACAGCAGGATCAGTCCCAGCACAGCCGCGCTTGTCCATTGCAGCCTAGACGTCGACATCTGTCCCTTGCCCATTGGCATTACGCGTCTTCTACTTCCTCGCATCGGTGAGTCAACTCGCATCCTCAAGCGTCACTCAGCACAGAACTCCAACCCGTCTGAGATGACCGTAAGATCCTCTCTGGACAACGCCGCGGGCACACACCCCGTGAATTCGTTACCTTGCAGGTACAGTTCTTTGAGACGTGATAGATTGGCTAATTCCAATGGAATATCACCGTTCAGGTCATTGTGGGCCAGATTGAGCACCTCAAGGTGTCTAAGATTGCCTAAACCCAACTCAGGAGGGATGTGTCCGCTCAGGCGATTGTGGCTAAGATCCAGTTGACTTAGGTCATTAAGCCTGCCTAAGCCCAACTCGGGCGGGATGCTGCCGGTCAGATCATTGTGGCTCAGGTCCAGTTGCGAGAGGTTACCGAGGTTTGCGAACTCCGGCAGTATGCTGCCACTCAATTCATTGTGGCTAAGATTCAGCTCCCACAGGCTGAAAAAGCCGCCTAGCCAGTGCGGAATACTTCCACTCAGATTATTGTTGCTCAGGTCCAGCACTCTTAAGTCATCCTGATTGCGCAGTTCCACGGGAATGCTGCCACTCAATCTGTTGTTGGCTAGAATCAACTTTGTCAGTCCAACAATGGTATTAGGATTGATTTTAAAGCCATTGATTGCGCCCAAATCCGGCGGAATTTCCCCACTCAAGTCGTTACCGCTTAGGTCTAAGTCCCACAATCTGGTATTCGCCAATTCAGGCGGGATTTCGCCGGTCAGCTTATTGTTGCTAAGATCGAGGTGCAAAAGCTGCTTGAGCTCGCCCAACTCCGAGGGGATGCTGCCAGTGAGGCTATGGTCACTTAGATTCAAGAACGTCAATTCAGAGACCCCGCCCAACTCCGGAGGAATGCTTCCATTCAAACCTCTGTTTTTGATATCTCTTCCCTGCGGGCTGGGGTAGGTGTCAAATGGATGTCCAATGGCCCCACCAATAACCAAACTCACAATTGGCTTCTTTGAAGAAAAATAGGCCAACGGAATCCAAAGGCCCAGAACTCGGTCAATTCCTACTCTGGCATCAGGTCGGTGGACAAACACGCCCCACCATTCAGTGATGGGAGTCTCGGGACTCCAGTTCAACAGAAAGTCACCGGCCAACCGATCCCGCATCCTTATCAATAGCGCGCAATCCTCTACGAGGCCAAGATGCTCATATGGCCTTGTCACAACGAATCCCTGTGCCGCAGGGTCAGACACAACCCACCCTTGCCCGCACGCGGCAATGCTACTTGAGACGTCGTACCAACCGAAATGCTTGGCAACCATGCGCTGCTCATTGCCTTCAACTAAGGTGCGCTTGAAGCGACCGTCCCACATCTTTGTATAGAGCACCTCTTGGCCCACACCTTGGATTCCTCTTCCGCGGTAGGAGCTTGCTAGAACGGCTACTCGCTCACCATCCGGCGACCACTCGGCCCACCTGCCAAGTGTACGAAACATGACCCTCTCATCAATGTCCTCCAAGCTTACGACGACGATCTCAGCATTGGCGGATGCAAACAGGATTATGGAGCCATTCGTAGACCACGTAAGAGTATCTACCCAGATGTCGGATTCACCGAGTGACAACACCTTCAGGGGGTCTTCTCCAACACTGCCCAGCGTATACAGGCCAACTTCCCCGCCATCCTCCGGCTTCAAAAGGGCAATTCTTCTGCCATCCGGCGACCACGCGGGCACACTCACCGTTGGCCCTAGCATCGTGAGATCTGTCCCATTCCGGCGCACCGTGTAGACGGCACGGTGCGGCGAGTCCTGCTGAACCCCCACAAAGGCAATCCGGCTGCCATCCGGCGACCACTCCGGGGCAGCGTTTATGGTTTCCAGCGACGGCGCAAGCACCCGCGCGTTCGTCCCGTCTGCCCGCATCACGGCTAGCCTGCCGTCCGCAATGAAGGCGATCTCTTCACCATCCGGCGACCATTCCGGGTGTGTGTTGAATCTGTCGTCATGCGTCAATCTGCGCGCACCAGCCCCATCGAGCGCTGAGATCATGATGGCTGCACTTTGTGACGAACCCCCTTGGCTCGCAACATAGGCTAGCTGCGTGCCATCGGGAGAAAGCGTAGGCAGAGCATTGCCTGGGAACGAAGGCGTTCCCATCTGCGCGTCCGCCGGAATTGCCTGCAACTCCGAGCCCGCCACGTCGATCATGAAGATGCCCTGATAACCACGGGAGAAGATGATGTGCTTCCCGTCCGGCGTCCACACCACCTTCGACGGGAACGACTCCGGTGACGGCGGCGCTTGCGGCTCACCATCGGTAGACGCCCCCATCAGCAGCAAGGCGCTACCCAGAACCAAGAGACACACAAATGCTTTCCGCAATTGCAGCTTCATCGTGCCCTCATCCTATTCTCTGCGGTAAAGCCGACCAGCTAGTGCTGAAAAGCCAGCACGCCAGCAGACTGTCAGACTCTGTTTTAAGGATGCCCCTAGAGCTACCCAAAGATGATAGTCAGATAATCCCTATAGCAAGCTACTCCAACACCCGTGGGGATCGCGCCAACCTCCTACTTCCACTCGTCATCCGTGGGCCAGATGTTGGAACTACCCCTCGCGGCTCCTGCTCCCGGGGGCCGCTCTTCCGTCCAGTCCTTAACGGTATCCCGCCACTTGATGAAGTGGGGCGCTTTCAAGTGCTCCTGGAAGGCTGCCTCGTCCACATAGACCTCGTAGAGCCAGATGCGGTTCGGGTCGGCGCTGTCCTGGATCACGTCGAACCGCAGGCAACCGGGCTCGTCATTCACCGAGCCCTTGGCGTCGCCCAACATCGCTTCGACAAAGGCATCTTTGTAGCCTTCCTTGATCTGTATCGGCGCAACAATTACGTACATGCTCTCTCTCCTTATGTAGATTCGGCATCGGGTTACTTACTACCAACGCTGCAGCCATGATAATGCGGTTCGCGTGTTTTGTTCAAAGGTGCATGAGACAAAGACCCTCGTGCGATAGACAACAACCGCTACGGCCCGTTGCTTCATTGGTGCATGCGGTACCCGCCGCCGGTAACGAGCGCGATCCTTCCACTTATTCCAGGATTGATCACCTAGATCCCTCTCTTGTTCGAAATTCAGTGTTCTCGAGAGACACAAATACCAGGTCTTTGACAGCGGCTGCTTTCCGTACTAGAGTCATATAAATTCCTCTCTTCGTCCAGTATCCGCCTGCAAGCCAACGCTTACAAGTGAGACGCAGAATGCCCCGCAAGCAAGGCCACAGTAGCAGCAAATAGCAGCGCCACAGGAGGTCACGAATAGCTATGATTAGGCTTACCGACGCACAAATGCGCGACTTCATCCGCAACGGATTCGTCGCGCTCAAGACCGGGCATCCCCGCGAATTTCACCAGGACATTTGGAATCAGACGGAAAAGCTCTTCGATGAGGAGGGCAACCCCGGCAACAACCTGATGGCCAGAATCCCCGCCATACGCCAAATTCTCGACGATCCGGCCGTAGACGGCGCGCTGGCTGGCGTGCTTGGCAACAACTACTTTATTCACCCCCATCGCCACTGCCACTACCGGCCTCCCCACAGCGAAGGACAGCAGATTCACCGAGACTCCTTCTCCCGGCGGCGGCACCGCACCCGTTGGCTGCTGGCCATGTACTATCCGCAGGATACGACGGTCGAGATGGGGCCGACCGGTGTGTTACCCGGCTCGCACTATTTCAATTGGTTAGTCGGCCCGATCGGCCTCAACATGCGGCTGGATACCACCGAGGGCGAGGTCCCTGTGGTCGTGGAGGCCGGCACCATATTGATGGTCCACTACGACCTGTGGCATCGCGGTATGGGCAACTCTACCGATAAGAAGCGCTTCATGATGAAGTTCATGTTGGCCCGCATCGAGGAGCCGCAGGCCCCGAGTTGGGACAGCCAGGACAGTGAGTGGGTTGCCGAGGACGACAGCAACCTCAACGGTTTGTGGAGTCACATGTGGCGCTGGTATACCGGCGGCGCCAACAACGGCTCCCCGTCCGCCAATGGCAATGGCTCAATATCAGCGTTGATTGAGAACCTGAAGGTTGACGATGAAGCCACCTGCCTGGAATCCGCGTACCGGCTGGGATCGCTCGGTGAGGCGGCCGTGCCTGCGTTGATTGACACGCTTCAGCACGACAATGAAGCCGTGCGA
Source organism: Chloroflexota bacterium (assembly GCA_965219505.1). GTDB lineage: Bacteria > Chloroflexota > UBA11872 > VXOZ01 > VXOZ01 > VXOZ01. Next base: position 1,928,898 of record OZ244775.1, read on the forward strand.
CGTAACGCCAGCTACGCCCTGAGCGCCATTGGCGCCGGCGCCGTGCCTGCCCTGGTCGATACGAGCCAAGATGAGAACGAGGGTACGCGCAGCATGGCGGTTGAGACTCTTGCCGACCTCGGCTTTCTTGGGGATGAGGTCATGCCGACCCTGGCGGCGGCGTTGAACGACGAATCTATCGAGGTGCGCCGCCATGCCGTGGACGCGCTGGGCATCTCCTTACAGAACTCCGCCAGCGGCGTTCCAGCCCTTATCGGAGCACTAGCCGACGAAGACGAGTTTACGCGTCGCAACGCAGCCCTCGCTCTTTCGCGCATCGGCGAGCAAGCGGAAGAGGCCACGCCCGCGCTTGCGCATGCACTCCAGGACGAGAACCGCTACGTGCGCGGCAAGGCCGTCCACGCGCTGCAGCGCATCGGCACGCAGGAGGCACAGGATGCGCTCGTGCACTTCCTGCTGACCTCGCAGTGGTGCTACTCCACCACCAAGGACAGCCTCTACTAGGCCGCGTTCACTTTGCGTCCGTCACATAGAGAGAGACACTGCGCAGTCGTCATTCCCGCGCACGCGGGAATCCATCCTCTCTGTGCCATGTGCTTTTGCCGCCAAGTAAAGGCTAGTACTCTCGACTCCTTGCCTACCGCAAGCAGAGGAGTTACTTGGCGCCGCCGCCTTCTTTCCAGAAGCGGCGTCCGACGAGAACCGCAAGCACAACCAGCAGCGCATCCACTATTGGGAAATAGATCAGATGCGAGGTGACCGCGCCGCCCGTCTCGCTCTCAGGGTTCAAGGTCCAGATCCATTCCCAGAAGAACAGCATGGTCAGGACGATTGCCCCGTAGAAGGCGATGCTGACCCGCAGATGCTCGAGCGTGTCAGGACACGCGCCGTCCTCGTGGGCGTGTGCGCGCCGCATCAAGAACCCTTTGACAAGAATGATGACGGCAGCCACCGCCATGAAGTAGTTGAGAATCTGCCACACCGGATAGTCCGGCGAGCCGTCATGGTACACCGGCGTCGCTATCAGGTTGGCCCACACCAAGAATCCGACCACCACGAGAAATGCCGCTAAGACGCGATTGACAATTGCCATGCCGCCAAACCTCCTTTGGTTTGCATCAGAGAGCACCACTGTTTCCCTCTGTCGTGCGATTGTCCCCAATCGCAGACCCAGACGTGCAAATATATGACACACTTGTTGCAGTGTGTCAAGTCATATCTGAAGTCCGGCAGGCGCGGCGGGGTGACGTGCCTGCTTACTTATGTCCGGTAGCGCAGGTTTGCAACCTGCGCCCACGGTAAATCCACGCCCTCAATGTCTTGTTCCGCCCTCACTCCGTGGCGCGCACGCAGTCCAGATTGCCGGGCCAGGCGAGCATGCGCTCGTCGGCGGTGATAAGCTGATGGCCTTCCAACGCGGTGGCGACGATGAGGCGGTCGGCCGGGTCGCCGTGCATGTCCGGTAGAAGAGCCGCGCGGATGCCGATTGCGCCGCTTACGGGTATTTCGACCATGCCTTGCGCCAGTTGTTCCTGCCGCCACAGGCCGATGTCTTCAGGAAACCTGATCCGCCCCTTTTCTTTGAGCAGCGCTACTTCCCAATAGGAGATCGCGGAGACACACACCCCACCCGACTGCCAGGCCTCGTCAATCACAAACCGGGCACGCGTGCCTAAGCGCTCGCTGCCTGCCCTAAGCCACAGCATGACATGCGTATCGAGGATTATCACGGATCCAGCACCCGGTCCGGATCGCTCTCGGCCTCCCACTCCTCGTCCAAGGGCGCGACAATGTTCCCCAGTATCTCAATCCTTCCTCTGTCAATGCCAAAAAGGCTCTTCGGCCGCCGCTGGTAAGGCCCCAGGCGCGAGACCGGGCGACCGTGCTTGGTAATCACGATTTCTTCACCGCTCGCCGCCACCTCGTCCATAAGCTGCAAGCACTTCGCCTTGAATTCCGACGCCTTAATCACCCGCACCCCACCGGTCGTAAGATCGTTGTCGTTTTCCATGCCCCGCCATCCTGGTTTGGTGGATTTGCATCCATTATACCATAGTCATGACCATGGTCATAAGCGTTTTGATTGCTTCAGTATTTTCCCTCTCCCCGGGGAGAGGGTTAGGGTGAGGGGGAGAGAAGCTCAATCCGGTTTTGGGCAAAGGCTGTCTTGCCATTCTAAGTGAGATGAGCTAGTCTGATACCTAGTCAGGACAGACAATTGAGGAGGAGATTATGAGTAGGCGCTGGCAGGTACAGGAAGCAAAAGCAAGGTTCAGCGAATTCCTTGAAGCTAGTGTAGCCGATGGGCCGCAGATCGTTACCAAGCGCGGCGTGGAAACCGCTGTGCTCCTGCCTATCGAGCAATGGCGGAAGCTGGAAGAGATGGCGAAGCCGGATTTGAAAGAGTTGCTTCTCGCCCCGGAAGCACGGACCGAGGAGCTTGTGCCGCCCCGCACGAAGCGTCGGCGCAGAATGCCGGCGGTGGTCGAGTAGGCTATGTACCTGCTCGATACCAACGTTGTTTCGGAACTGCGGCGTCCACGTCCGCAGCGCGCAGTCTTGCGTTGGATCGCAGACGTACCGGCGGACCAACTCTACCTTTCCGCAGTCACAATTGGCGAGATACAGGCTGGGATAGAGATTACGCGCGAACAAGGCATCGCCAAAGCCGAGGAGTTAGCAGCCTGGCTCGACAAGGTCCTCACGTCCTATAGTGTGTTGCCCATGGATGCCGCCGCGTTCCGCGAGTGGGCACGGCTCATGCACAGAAGGTCAGATACCCTAATCGAGGACGCAATGATCGCAGCCACGGCCAAGGTGCACGGGCTGACTGTGGTCACGAGAAATGTCCGGGACTTCAGTCAACTTGGCGTGGCAGTGCAAGACCCGTTTGACAGCCCTTAGCTGAAGAGTCTCGCCAGCCAAGCGACGAATTCTCGGCAGAGCGCGCCGTCAACCTTCAAGTCGCGTGCGCCAATCGCGGCGCCCATCTGCCGCGGATCCTCTCGCGCCGCCAACCAGGCGTGAACTTCCGCACGCCGTTGCTTCTTTGGGATGAACTTTCGCTCTGCACACGGTATGCCGGCGATGTATCCCTGCGCCAGCGACCACACCGCATCGCAGGCGGGGATCATCTGTGCAACGAAACCCTCTAGCTCGCCCGGCTCGGTGTTGTCCGGCATCAGCCACACGCCGACCCGGGGAATACCATCGTGGGGACGTCCATCGATGATCGTGCCGGATGGAACGGGGCTGTCGGGCAAATCGACTTTCGCTGGCGCAAGCCGATCCTTCACCGCTTTCCAACGCGCGGCCACGTCCTCGTTCGCGTCCACCAGTATGCCCATCGCCTGGAGGCCGGATGTCTGAATTTCAGTGTCAATGGAATCGAGCAACTGAACGACGCCGCGCTTTTCTTTGATGCAGAAGTCAGGTTGACCTTCAATGCGCTGCCAGACGTGCCGCGCCACGTGCTTGTCATCCACGCCTTCCACCAGCAGCACGCGGCTCGGCGTCGGGCCAAGGGATTGCGCCATGGGCTAGCGCACCTCGATGCCCTGTTCGGCCGCCACGTGGAGTTGGCGCTCCGAGTATTCCACCGCGCGGATGTTCTCCCCGTCGCTATCCAGCCGCACCAGCGCGCCCGCCACGCCTTCCGCCTCAACCGCCGCCTGCGCGAATCCCGCCGCGCAATCCCAGCTATGCGTGGTGGCAAAGACCTGCACGTTGTTCGCCTCCGCCATCAGTAGCACCATGCGCCAGAAGTCGCGCTGGATAGTGTGGTGAATGCCGTTCTCCGCCTCATCGATAAGCAGGAACCCGCCCTGGCTGTTGGCAAGCGCCAAAGCTACCCCAAACAGCCGCACCGCGCCGTCACCCAGACTCCGCAAAGGCACCGGACGCTCCTGCCCCGCAATTCTCACCACCGCACGCCGAATGTGTGAAGATCTTTCATCTCCGATTACGGCAACACGCTCTATCGCCTCACCAAACACGAGCCTCAGCGCCTCTACCGCGCGGCTTTCATCATCCGTGAGCGCAACCTTGTCCCACAGCCGTGCAATTCTGTTGTTGTCCAGCACGCTCGGCCCCAGGGACTCGCATCGAATGCCGGGCGGGAGTTCGGTTTTGGTTTCGCTAACCATTGTTGAGAGAAGCCATGGCCTGTTCGAAGCAAAGAGTGGTGTGGCTTGCTCTCCTCCCGCGTAGGTGACTCTGAGCATCCGCATCTCTTCGTCCAAGTATTGTTTCGGCAGGAATGATCCCCACCTGCCCGCTTCCTCTGTATTCAGCGGCGTGACCTCGATACTCACATACTGATCACTGCCCGTCGGACCTATCACTATGCAACTATGCGGTGAAGCTCGGCGGCCATAGAAAAGCGCCTCCCAGTCAGGCGTAACCGTTTCCTCACCATCTTCATCCGCTGTTCTTGTAAGCTCTTCGCGGTCATTCAAAGTGCTCGAAAGCACCGCGACTTGACCGCGCGCGGCATAGATACGGACAGCGTCAAGCACTGTCGTCTTGCCTACGCCGTTCTTGCCAGCAATGAGAGTCACGCGGCCCAAGCGCTCAATCGAAAGGTCTTGGATGCCGCGAAACCTTCTGATGGTTAGATTAGGGAGATGCAGATCATTTCCAGACACGGCAGCCTTCTTCTCACTCTAAGCCCCGCAAGGCCTAAAGCCTGAGTGTGGGGGCGAACCCGTTGCAATGCAGTGTGCGCAATAACCGTTGCCTGCAACGTCTCTCTTGCCTTATCCAGTATACAAGAACCCACTATCTGGCAGGCGGACGCGCCGGCAGACCAACTCTACCTCCTCTTTGAACAAACTCATGTACTAGCGCCTCGCTGGTACAATAGTCTTGATGATTACCTTCGATCCATCTGACTTCTTCAATTGGGCAGACAAGCGCGAGGCTCAGCACGAGTTGCCACGGCTGATCAGACTCTTGGTTCGGGCAACTTGCCCCGAGACCAACCGCATTGACATGCCATGCGGCAGCTCAATTGGGTCTCCTGGTTGGGACGGCCTGCTCACCGTCCCATCTGGAAACGCCTGGCTCCCTTGTGGTCATTTGGCAATCGAGATGAGTTGCGAGCAGAACTCAGGCAGTAAGGCAAACAAGGACTATGAGAAGCGTACCAATGACCCTCGAGGCGTCGATGTACCCAATACCACGTTCATCTTCGTTACACCTCGCAGATGGCAAGGAAAGCGGCAGTGGGAAAGCGATCGAAGGCGGGAGTGCAAATGGGCGGATGTGAGAGTACTGGATGCTGACGACTTAGTAGACTGGATCGAACAAGCCCCGGATGTTGGTAAGTGGTTCGCAGGCTTGATAGGCAAGTCTGTCGCTAGCAGAGACAGTGTTCTTGGATTAGAGGACCATCAAGAACTACATGAAGATTCTAGCAATAGAGTTACCCAACACTTTGACGACCGATTCAACGAACTTAAAGCGGAGTTTCAAGCTCTCAATGCCTCCGCAAGGGCAGCAGCCGACCCGGCAGCGTCCGAGGCTGTCACCGATCCAGCACACGTGGAATTAGCGGCGAAGATTGACTCTGCTCGAGATAGCATTAGGCGAGGGCACGTAAATTCGGCCCGAAGTCAACTTGAGGAACTTAGAGACAAACACGACACAATGCCGATAGAGCTTGAGTTCCGAATTGTTACAAATCTTGGGACATGCGCGCTGGCAGTTGAGGATATCGATGGCGCTTGCGCCCTATTCAACCAAGCCCATAGACTTCAGCCGGAAAACCAAAAGGGAATTGCCAATGCCGCTCTAGCAGCCCACTTAGGAAAAGATCGGGAGCGGGCGGTGCAATTGGCAATCAAGGCACGAAAGCTAGAACCACAGAGCCCACAAGCGGCAGCAGTCCTCCTAAGAGAGTATTGGGAAACGGAGAGAATAGAGGAGCTTGAGAACCTCATCGATTCCGAAGCGTGGCTAGCACAAGATCAGCACTGCGGTGCGGTCGTGGTAGGCATCCGAGTTGAGCAAATGCGCTTTGAAGAAGCAGCAACGATTTGCCGTTCACTCACCGAAACCGATTCAGATGACTTTGAATTGCAGTTGTCCTTGGCCGCGTGTCTGCTAAGTTGGGCCCAAGCAGACCGCCGTGCCTTCCAGTACACACTTGACTCTCAGGCACTCCTCCACGAGGCCAAGGTGGCAGCTACCAACGCCATCGAACGTTTGCAAGATACTGACTTGAAGGCACAATATCACGGTGCTCTTGCTAAGCGAGCGGACGCCAAATCGCTACTTGGGGAATGGGCTGAGGCAATACATGATTTTGACAAGGTACTCGCCGAAGATTCTGAACACCATGAGGCAGCGTACAACAAGGGCCTCCTGCTTGTGCGAATGGGCAAACATAAGGAAGCACTACCCTTGCTTAAGTCTGTCTGGAATGCCGGTGAATTCCCAAACGCAGACTTGCCACTTGCAGATGCCTATATTGCTTCCGGCGACCCGCCAGCGGCGGTCAAGCTCTTGAAAGGAACCATCACACTTGAGTGCCCCAATTGGATGGAAATTGACAGAGCAGAGATTCTCTCGCAGGCAGAGAAAGAAGCTGGGGTTGAAGACTCGGTAGAAAGAACTCTCAATACCGCTCTGGAGAGACTTCCCACCAACCCGATGCTTCTCGCGCTTAAGTCCACGCACCGCGAAATCCATGGCGACGCCGAGAGTGCCGAGCAGTCACTTCTCAAGGCGCTGAAGCACTCTGACAGTTCCCAACATAGGCAAATTGAGTTGCGACTAGCTAATTTCTATCATAGTCAGCGCCGTTACGCGGAAGCTGCCAAGCTATTCGACGGGATCGTTAACGGTGTTGCCTCGCACCCACTTGCAAGTACTTTGTTACTTTGCCTGATTAGTTCCAAACAACTGCAAAAAGCGCTCGACTGGGCGCGAGAGATCAAGGAAGAATTTCACGAGCCGCCAAAGTTGGCTTTAGAAGTCGAGACTGAGGTCCTGCAATTTGTCGGTGACGTACCTGCTGCCGTTTCGAGCCTGATGGAAATCTGCTCCCGTAGCGATGCAACAACCGCTGATCAAGTCCGACTAGCCTCCGCACAGTTTCGAAATAGTGAGCATGAGATGGCGCTTAAGACAGCGCTTGGAATAAATCCAGCAGACCTATGCCAAGATCCACAGTCACTCCTGAAGTTGGCGCAATTGAAGTTGCTTCTCGGAGCAACTGGCTATCTAGACGATGCATATCTCGCGCTTCGCTGCGCAAAAGACGATCCGAATGTGCATTTGGCATACATTGGCCTGTTCCAAGGCAGCGAAAGGACATTGGCTGAACCGGAAACTGTCGGCCCCGGCTGCGCCGTTCTGCTACAAAACGAGTCGACGCGGCAGTGGTGGTACATTCTGGAAGACGGGGAAGCGACTCTTGGCCCCTACGACGTGCCCCAGACACACGAATTGGCACAAGACCTTAAGGGGCGGCGCACTGGCGAGACAGTCGTGTTGCGCCAAGGCCTTGAAGATCTGTCCTACAAGATTGCCGATGTACAGAGTAAGTTCGTGCGAGCATTTCAAGAGACGATAGCGGAATTCTCGACTCGATTTCCGGGCAACGAAAACCTTTCCCGCATTGAGATTAAGGGTGATGACTTTACGAAAGTCTTTCTAAGCCTTGATCAGCACAGCGTCTATGTTCGCAAGGCAATTGAAATATACCGTGACGGGCAGTTGCCGTTCGTAACTCTTTGTTCTCTTCTAGGCAAATCAGTCCTGGAAGTGTGGCGTGGGTTTACGGAGGACGACTCAACTACCCTTCATACCGGAACAGGAACCGATAAGGAAGCAGCTGAGGCTAGCGCTCTTTTGCGCGAAGCCGACAGTGTGGTCTTGGATCTCGTTGCACTGCTCACGGTGCACAGACTAGGTCTCGCTGACCATCTTCGGACCCGCTTTTCGCAAGTCGCAGTTCCCCAGCACGTGTTCGATGAGATTCAGAACATTGCCAACATGACTAGATTCTGGGGGCCACATGTTGGCTACATGGGGAAGAGTGTTGATGGCCGGTATACCCTTGCAGAAGTCTCTGAAGACATGTGGACTGAGTGGCAGGACTATGTGGCTTCTGTGCTGGACTTATGCGAGTCCTTCAAGCTAATTCCCACTTACAAAGCACTTGACACCAATGACATTGAGTCCCATGTAGACGCTTTGACCCCTGCTGGCGCTAGTGCGGTCTACGCAGGTAAGGAAAAGGCAGTGGGTAATTCAGTCCTGATCTCCGACGATCTAGGTCTATCCAGCGTTGCCCGCTGGCTTGGTATAGGGGTCGTAAACACACAGGCTGTTTTGCAGGAATTGCTTGACTCCAACATGGTTTCGGATGAAGAATACTCCGCCTGGATTGAGCAACTCGTATCAATGAACTATAGGTTTATACGAGTTGCCCAAGAAGACATCCTGCGGCGACTCAAGGCAAATGGATACGTGACAACGGTAGGCACGCGCAAGATGATCAAGATGCTAGAAGGACCGGATTGTCCCTTGGAATCCGCTGTTATTGTTGCATCTGCGGTGATCGCCGAGCTTTCAGGCAAGACCCAGCCCAGCCAAGTCGGGCTGATTACCATGGCATTTCTTGAAAGTCTGCGACAAGGAAGAGATTCAGCCGTTGCCCTATTAGCATTTAGGCATGCACTCGGTACCATGCTAGACCCGCGCTCTCTTAGAAATCACGATGTCTTTAGCATTGTGGACACGTACATCCAACTCTTCGATGAGCCAATCACAAAGAGATGAAGCAAGGCTTCGCGGGCACTTGCGATTGGTAGGCAAGCTAGGTACAAAGTCAGCGAGTTTACATCACCAGATTGTCGGTTTTGGGGCGGGGTTTGCCGCCGTGGACGGAGGGTTCGGCGCACCATTTGGCGGCGAGGCGGCGGACGCCTTCGTAGGTCTTTTTGTCGAAGCCTAAGAGGTCGCGGATGACGCGGCGGTCGAGGAGGGCGCGGTTGGGGTCGGCGTCTGCGAGGTAGGCCGGCTGTAGCTCTTTGTCGCGGAATTCGTCGAAGATGAGTTCCGCCATGATGAGTTGATCGTCGCTGAGTGCGCGGAAGTCCAGCACGGGGAGGGATTCAACTGCTCGTATTGTCGTAATACCGCGACCGCTCTGTTGGCGATTGGCATGCCACCAATGGGAGAGCAAGCCAAGTGTGGAGTTGCCCCAAATGGCAAGCGAGTACGCAAAGCGGGGATCTGAGAACACCACATTTGGCCATGCCCTACCGCCAATGCTCTCTTGGTCAGTGAACGCTACTCCCAGTGGCTGCGAATTGTAGCGAAAGTCAAGGTTTTCGTGGGCACGACTGGCAGTAGCCCAAATGGTGGCGGCTTTCTCTTCCATGCCTTGCCGGACTTGTAACTGGGAATCGGGGGTGCATACGAGGCGAGTCTCGTTTTGAGCGTCATGGTTCCAAAGGGCCGGATATGTAGCTGTCGAACTTGGAGCTACCTTATCGAACGGACCGCGAGGGACTGGACCAACGATGTCCAGGTGGTAAGTGCCAAGTTCACCTATCTCACCTAGAAAGCCAATCGTCAACTCAACAGAATGTGCACTACCTGGAAGCCACAGCTTGGACTCGGACAAAGCAAAGCAAGTTTGAGCCAGAGAGAAGTCGGCCAAACGAATTGCGCCCCAGCTTGCTCCTTCTTGCCCGCGAGGAGCTGCTATGATCTCACCGGCCAGTTCGCCACCCATCAACAAGGGCGTTCCCCCGAATGGACCGTCTTCAATTCTTCTGACGTGATTGCTGCCAATGACCTTGCTTGCTAGTGAGCTTGCATAAGCCAAACCCTGAGGCCGCCGCCGGAGTGATGCGAGGTGCGTTTGGTCGATAGTCGACCCACCCGGTTTCTTCCTATGGGCAATCACCAGACACTCCGCCAATCCCGTATCTGAGGAAAAGGATAAGTCATCATTGTCGGCAGCAGCTATGGTAAACACTGTCAAAGAAGTGTAGTCACGTCCCAACATTTCCCGAAAGCCTTGCCAGGACAGGCCGGTAGCTGCCGATAAGGGCAGGACCAAAGCAAGGACGCCTCCAGGTTTAATCTTCTTGTCTGCGAGCGCAGCAAAAGCGGAGGCGATACCGGCATTGCCGTGATAGCAGGTGTCCTTTTTGAACGCATTCATACGCTTTGCCATCTGCCTTTGATCTTCGTCACTCGCGCCAAATGCTGCGAAAGCGGCCGCATAGGTTCCAGCGTAAGCGCTCTCGCGAGTTACATTCCGTGTAAACGGCGGGTTCATTATTACCAAGTCAAACCCCTCATCGGGAACATCAACGGAAACTTGGGCGGCGGTTTCTTCACCGATGCTGCCGGTGCGGAGGGCGGGGTCGCTGGTGTTGAAGAGGGTTTGGACGTCCGAGCGTTGCAGGAGTTCCAGGGAGCCGATCTTGACCGTGCCGTCGGGCTGGCGGCCGTAGGGCATGGTGTAGAGGCGGGAGCTGCCAAAGGCGGCCGCGGGTTCCACACCGGACAGCGTGGAGCCGGTGATGTGGATGGCCGAGGGCATGACGTCGCAGCCGTAGAGCACGTCTTCCATCATGGCGCGGTGCAGGGCGGCCGGATTGCCGCCGGCGCGCTCGTGCTTGGCGGCAATCTGCTCGTACACCGCCGAGAGCAACGCGCCCGTGCCGCACGCAAAATCGGCAATGCGCAGCTTGCCGATGGCCTCAGCGTCCGACCAGTCCACGCCCTGCAGCTTGGCGACGGCCAGCCGCGCCAGGAGCGCCGCCGACGCGGGCAAAGTATAGAACGTCGCCAGATACTTGCGGTCGGCAATGAGGCGCTGGAAGATGCGGCCTGTCAGGTCGTGGGAGTTCTCCACCCCCATTGATCTCACCGTCTGAGCCGTATCCCGCAAGCGCCACAGAATCCGAGCCGCCTCAGCCGCGGGCAAATGCGCCAGGATGTCTTTCGCCACGGCAAAAATCGCCCAATAATTGATTTTCAAGATACCCGTCCACGCCGCGAGTACCTCGCCTTTTGGATTGGCAATGTCATCGCCGCAAACCAAGTCTATGGAATCGACTCCCTCATGCATACCGGCAATGCGCTCGTGAAAGACCAGGGCATTGGCAATGATGGCGCAGGCCATCTTTCGCGTCTGCGGCACGTTGCTCATGCCCAGGAGGCGGGCAATCTTCATCGTGACGGCCTGGCGGTTTGTATCCATCTCGTCCAGGATATTCGCCGCCGCGCTGATGCCTTCCTGCAAGGTGCTGGTCGCATCATCCACGGCCCGCTGCGGCACCGAGACCAAGCGCGCTAGATCGGCTACGTCCTCCGGCGACCCCTCCAGCCAGCCGGATTCTGGAAAGCGACTAACGCCTTTGCGCTCTTCCGTGAAGACACAGTAGGAGAGGCGGGCCTGCTCTAGCGCGGCACGGAGATCGTCAACGTCACCAATCTCGTCGGGATAGCGGAGCGCGATGGCGGCTTCGATACGCCGTCCGCTTGCCGCCACTTCCAGCCCCAAACGCGACTGAGCCTCGGCTTCCACGGTCGCGGCTGGCATGTATTCCGCCTCGATCACCACCGGCGCGCGGCCCGGGTCCTCAATAAGAATGTCGGGGCGCAACCCCGGATGCCCGGTGATGGTCTGGGTGTTCTCAGAGCGCACGTGACTGCGGGACAGCATGCCTTGCAGCACACTCTCCATAGCGTTATTGACGCTCGGCTCGGTCTGACGCGCCATCGTTGCTGCGGCTCCTTGCATTCGCCCCTGCATTGCGAGTGAATTTCAACACTCCTATTGTACGTGGTATCCGCAGTTGAAGCAGATCTTTCCACCTTCTGTGTCTCATTCTGCCGGTCACTCTTGCGGTGCACTTCTCCCTAGCACCCCTCTAAACCTTTTGTCTCTTTCCCTTAGAGCGGCCTAAGACCTTCCTATGAGTTCCCTTAGCTTCCGCACACTTGCTTCGAATTCTCTCGTACGCTGGAGGTAGAGGGACTGATTGTGTGTATGTGAACGATGTACCGCAGCGGCGGGCGACCCTCTTAACCGCCGAGGGAGGTGGCATCATGCGCATGTACAGAGAGGATCTCGGACAGCGTGACTGGCGGCGCGGCCTGCAGGCCGCACGGCTCACGGCGTTGCAGATGGCTGAGACTCTGGCTGCGCACGTGGCTGTGGTGCTCCTTGGGTTGGCTGCCGCGTTCAGTCCCTCATATCGTCCCACGGCGCGGAGCTCCATCACACCCTACCTCGGTCACTCTTTCTCCCTGCTGCGCATGACGCTTGACCCTCGCCCTCAGGCACTTCTTTCCTCATTCACTGACGGACTGCGCCTCCTCCTCGTCCTTTAGGGCATCCGTGCGCGTGCCAATCCGGCGCACGTGCGGACGACTCTACGCGAGACCGGTCTGCACAGCAAGAACGTGCAGGTCCAATGAATTTCATGAGACGTAGATTCACCTATCATCAGCACCGCGAGGAGGCATGCGATGAGCGTCAGAACGAGGAAACCCTGGTGGTCTCCAACGAAACAGCTAGTTGTAGACATTGCCGTCGCCATAACGGTCGCCCTGCTGGCGCTGATCCTGCTCGCGCCCGTCTTGGCGCATCCGGTGTAGGCCGACCACTGCAGCACCCACGTGGTGTGCCCTTCTCCAATGGCAGGCCGTCGCAGCGATTGCGGCGGCCTGCCCACTTCTCTGTCGATCGTCCGTTGACAGCAAGGATGTTGGATCCAGTTTGCAGATATTGGCGACGAGTGAATTGGAATTATTGCGGTGTTTGCACTATGCTCGAATTAGGTACTTCATAGGGAGAAGTCAGTGATAGAAAACAAGACACGGACAGAATCACAAGAGCGGCTCGACGACCTGTTGCGCAAATTTGCCGAGTTGCGGGAGCGGTCTGTAGGGTATCCCTGTAACCTGGACTTCGACTATGCCGCGCTGCTGCCTTTTCTCAGTTACAGCGCCAACAACGTCGGCGACCCCTTCCACGACAGCAATTTTCAAAGCAACACCCACGAGATCGAAAGAGACGTCATCAGAACCTTCGCCGACTTGATGCATCTGCCGCGCGACGAGGCGTGGGGCTACGTCACCTCCGGCGGCACCGAGGGCAACATGTATGGGCTTTACCTGGCCCGCGAGATGTTCCCGGATGGCGTTGTTTACTTCTCGCAGGACACGCACTACAGCGTGGTCAAGATCCTGCGCGTGCTGAAGGCGCGCAATATCATGATCAAGAGCCAGGACAATGGCGAAATTGACTACGACGACCTACGTGAGACTATCCGCATCAACCGCGACGCGCCCGTCATTGTATTGACGAACATCGGCACCACCATGAAGGGGGCCGTGGACGACGTGGGCAAGGTGCGCGAGATCCTGGACGACCTGGCGATCACGGGCTACCACATTCACGCGGACGCGGCCCTAAGCGGTATGATCCTGCCGTTCGTGGACGACCCGCAGCCCTATGGGTTCGATGCCGGGTTCGATAGCGTTTCCATCAGCGGCCACAAGATGATTGGCTCGCCTTTGCCCTGCGGAGTCGCCCTGACCCGGGCCGAGTACGTGGCACGCATCGCTCGATCCATAGAGTACGTGGGCGTGCTGGATACTACGCTGGCAGGGTCGCGTAACGCCTTCACACCGCTTATGCTATGGTACGCTCTGCAGCAGCACGGTTTGGACGGCTATCGTGAGATCGTAGCTGAGTGTTTGGCGGTCGCCGCGTATGCTGTAGACAGTTTCAATGACAGCGGTATTCCGGCGTGGCGGAACAAGAACTCGGTCACGGTCGTCTTCCCGAAGCCGTCGGCAGCCGTAGTGCGCAAGTGGCAACTGGCACCGTACGAGGACATCGCACACCTCATAACCATGCCCCACGTAACGCGCGAAACCATTGACGAGGTGGTGAAAGACTGCCTGGAACCAAAGCCGCAAAAGAGGACAATAGGATGAATAGGATAACTGTCATTGCAAGTAACGAAATAGGCGTCATCGCCGACATCAGCCGAGCGCTAGCCGACGCGGGGATCAACATAGAGACCATCAGCGCCGAGGGGCTCGAGGAACGGGGCACCATAACGCTCACTACCGACGCCCAGGACGCAGCTCTGCGCGTGCTCACAAATGCTGGCTTCAAGGCAGTCTCAGACCAATCTTTGGTGCTCCGACTGCCGGACGAGCCGGGCGCTCTCGCCAAAGTTGCCGAGAGATTCAAGCATGCTGGTGTAAATATACAGAGTCTGCATATCCTCGAGCGCAAAGCCGGCCACTCCATCGTGGCGCTTGCCGCCGAAGACCGCGAGAAGGCCGAGAAACTGGTGGATGAGGCAACCTTGGTCTAGCCGCCCCGACATTGAGCGTTGACCGCAGCAGCCTAAGCTACACCGTCTCCTTCGCTACTCGTTCACCGAGCTGTGCAAGGTCCTTGGCCGAAGGTGGTTTGCGCTAAACTCAATGGCATGACCCGCGGTACCGAAGAAGATTCATGCCTAACTCGACCAAGCGAGCGGGATTGGGCTGTATCGACGAGGATCCGTCCGCAACCAAGCCCTCTCCCTCAATGAGACCTTTACGTATCCCTCGCCAAAGCGCTAAAGTCCTCTCTACTGTGAAGACCTTTGCATACGCCTCGCCGATGCGATAGAGTCCCCTCTCCTGGTGGAGACCTTTGCGAAACTCTGACAGACATGAGCAACTGGGCAGGAACGGTGAAGATTTCCCCTCACTCCGGCCCTCTCCCCAGGAGGCTGTCACAAAAGTGCATTGCTCAGTATAGACTTGCCCTTCGACAGGCTCAGAGCCTGCCCCGTACACGATACGGGGGCGAACGGAAAAGGCAAATCCCGTTCGTGCTGAGCGTGTCGAAGCACGATTTTGCCTATCTAGTCGACTTTTGAGACAGCCTCCCAGGGAGAGGGGGTCATTTCGGCTGTCAGCATGGGTCGTGCAAGGGTCTCTGAAGAGGCTGTCGGCAACGCCGTTTCGCAAAGGTGGCAGTCTTGTCATTGTCCGCCGTCTGGAATGCGCCGCATCGGCAGTGGGCAAAGTTACACAATGCGCTTGGCTCCCCTCAGCCCTTTACAGGCCAATGGCCGGGAACGGGATATGCTTCGCACTCACCCGGCCAAGGGGGCATCGTTACGATAATGAAACGCAGCGGACCGTCTCCGGTAGTCCTGAACTGGAAATGCGTGCCAACAGGAATCGAGAGGCTCGCGCCTGTAGCCACGTCCACAACCTGCTCCCGATTTCCCTCTCGCCGCCACACTTGGCCCGTACCCTCCAAGAAGTACCAGACCTCCTCAACCGTCCTGTGCGCGACGGCCACCGTTACCTTCCCGGGATTCAGCGTGCAGTGGACCATGCTGCCGCGGTCGGTCAGCGACAACAACCGGATCTCCGATCCATCCGGGGCCAGCGTGTCGTAGCTCTTGCCAAGTTGCTTGTAGTCAAAGTCGTGGTTCATGCCGCTCTAAACCTAAACGTAGTCCATCTGTGTACTCTTCTCTCTTGAATGCAGAGACACAACATCGTCTACTTTGAATTTATCCGGATGGCGTACTGGAGTGCTCCAGCAATGAGAATGCTTGAGGGCGAGTTGTCTTTATGTGAAGTAATGCGACATGGCAGCTTCGTACGGCGAATGTGGGAGACTCCGTTGAGAAGCAAGCACAAAACGCCAACCGGTTAGGCATCAAGTCGCGTCTCCTCATTGCGTGGTTCGTCTTGTACTTTACTATCCGTAAGGATATCAAGTACCCTTGATGAAGCCAATGTGACGTCGAGTGAATCCGAACTTGCGTAGACTACGGACGGATTCTGGGTGGTACCTGACGAAACAAGCCGGCTCTTGTTCCGCTGCCTCAGTTTAGACCTGGAAATTAGCACTCGCGACGACCGCATCTTCGCGTTAGCGGGAGTGCGCCCAGACACCGGCAAGTCTCTGGTCTTCCCCTCAAGAGGCCAAAGTTTGTCGGTCGC
The DNA here is from genome assembly GCA_965219505.1 of Chloroflexota bacterium. Lineage (GTDB taxonomy): Bacteria > Chloroflexota > UBA11872 > VXOZ01 > VXOZ01 > VXOZ01. The sequence continues at coordinate 1,944,909 of OZ244775.1, forward strand.
ATTGTCTAGACTGGAAAATCTCAGTGGGGGCGCGGACTTTCTGCTCGGCCACAATCTCATCGCCTTCGATTTGCCAAGGCTGCAAGCTGCTAACCCTAGCCTACGACTACTGCAGCTGCCGGCCGTCGATACGCTTCGGCTCAATCCCCTCGCCTTCCCGCGTAATCCCTATCACCACCTGGTAAAGCACTACCAGGACGGACAACTTCGGCGCGGAAAAATCAACGATCCGGAACTGGACGCGCGACTAACGCTGGAGGTGTTTAGCGACCAGCAAAAGGCCTTGCGCGCTGCACCTGTTGACCTCCTGACGGCCTGGCACTGGCTGACGAGTGTACAGAATGGCACAGGCTTTGATTGGGTATTCACGTTGCTCCGGCAATCCGGCAGGCCGTCCGAATCTGAGGCGCACGGGGCGATTCGCAGAATACTGGCTGGCAACGCCTGTGAGACTCATGGGAATGAGGCCATAGCGAATGCGTCCCGCCACAGTTGGCCGCTGGCCTATGCGCTGGCCTGGCTATCGGTGGCCGGAGGCAATTCAGTAATGCCGCCCTGGGTGCGACATCAGTTTCCTGATGCTGGACGGTTGGTGCGCCGCTTGCGCGACACCGCGTGCAACGATGCTTCCTGTAACTGGTGCCGGGAGCGGCACAACGCCCGCAAGGAACTTGCCCGCTGGTTCAGCTTCACCGCTTTCCGCCCGGAGCCCACGGACGAGGCCGGTCGGCCCATGCAGCAGTCCATCGTAGAGGCTGCCATGGCAGGAGAGCATGTGTTTGGGATACTGCCCACCGGCACCGGCAAGTCACTCTGTTACCAGATACCGGCCCTCTCTCGCTATGACAAGACCGGCGCACTGACGGTTGTCATTTCGCCATTAGTAGCTCTCATGGCCGACCAGGTGGCAGGACTAGAGGCAAAGGGCATTGGCTCCTGCGTCACCATCAACGGGCTCTTGTCCATGCCAGAGCGGAGCGATGCGCTTGATCGTGTACGGCTTGGTGATGCTGGCATCCTCATCATATCTCCGGAGCAGTTGCGCAGCGTCAGCGTGCGCCGAGTCTTGAGCCAACGTGAAATCGGTGCATGGGTACTTGACGAGGCCCATTGCCTCTCCAAGTGGGGGCATGACTTTCGGCCCGACTACCGTTACGTCGGGCGCTTCATACGTAAGAGAGCTGGGGAAGAGCCGATTCCGCCGGTGCTGTGTCTAACAGCGACTGCCAAGCCTGATGTCATAGCGGAGCTCGTTGACTACTTTCAGAGAGAGCTAAATATCAGCTTGAAAGTCTTCGACGGGGGCGCGCGACGCACAAACTTGGAGTTCGTAGTGGTGCAGACCAGCAGTGGGGAGAAGTTCGCCCACATTCACCAAGTCCTTACGTCTGATCTACCAGATGATGAGTCGGGCGGGGCCATCGTGTACTGCGCGACGCAGCGACAAGCTAGAGAAGTCGCGCAGTTCCTGCAGGAAAAGGGGGTCGAGTCAGACTTCTTTCACGCTGGACTGCCGCCGGAAACTAAGAAGGACGTCCAGCAGCGCTTCATCCATGGCGATTTGCAGGTCATCGTCGCTACCAACGCCTTTGGCATGGGAATCGATAAGCCGGACGTGCGGCTTGTGATCCACGCCGACATGCCGGGTTCCTTAGAGAACTACTTGCAGGAGGCGGGCCGCGCCGGACGGGATCAGCAAGCAGCCCGCTGCGTACTTCTCTACACAATGGAGGACGTTGAGCGCCAATTCGGTATGTCTGCCCGCTCACGGCTCACGCGACGAGAAATCCACGGCGTCCTGCGCGCTCTGCGGAATCTGGACCGAAAGAAACGCTTGGAAGGCGAGGTGGTGGCCACCGCCGGTGAGATCCTTGGTGAGGACGACGAGAAGGCATTTCAGCGAGACTCCGCCACTGACGACACGCGCACGCGGACCGCGGTAGCTTGGCTGGAGGAATCTGAGCTACTGAACCGAGAAGAAAACCACGTACAGATCTTTCCTTCCTCTCTACGGGTCAGTTCAGTGAGCGAAGCAAGTGCCAAGCTCAAGAAGGCCCGCATCAGGGACGACTACCGTCACCAATTAATGACCATCTCCGCAGCGCTAATCGATGCGGATTCCGACGATGGCATCTCCACAGACGAACTCATGTCCGCATCGGGCCTGAACTCGGAAGGCGTGCGAGCCGCACTATACGATCTGGAGCGACTGGGTATTGCCAGTAACGACACGGTGTTGACCGCCTTCGTGCACGCAGGGGTGCAACGGGCTTCCCGCCAACGCTTCGAGCAAGCGGCAAATCTGGAAGAGGCCCTGATCGACCTCCTGCAAGAGACAGCACCGGATATGGAAAAGGGGGACTCGTCAACGCTGCATCTGCGTATTGCGACCCAAAGACTGAAGGACGATGGGCATACCTTTGCTCTGCCGGAATTCGTGCGGCGGATTATCCGCAGCATTGCCGCCGACGGACGGGGCGAAGGTGGGGGTGGAGGAAGTCTTGGCGTGCGTGGGCAGGACAGAGACTCCCTGCAAGTAACTTTGCAGCGCGACTGGAGTAGTCTGAAGAAAACCGCCGAACTGCGTCGCGCAGCCGCCAAGCGCCTACTCGATCATCTGCTTGCCATTCTGCCTCCGGGAAGCCGCGGCACAGATTTGTTGGTCGAGACAACGTTGGGAAAGCTACTGGCAGCCATCAGATCTGACTTGACACTAACAAACGCAGTCAAGGACCCCGGCAAACTAACGGATCGCGCGCTGCTATGGCTGCACGAGCAGGAAGTAATCCGCCTAAACAAGGGCTTAACAGTGTTTCGCCCCGCCATGACCATCCGCTTGCAGCCGGAGCGGCGCGGCTTCGCCCAGGCCGACTACACATCCCTCAAGCTTCATTACGACGAGCAAGTATTGCAGATTCACGTGATGGCGGAATACGTGCAGCAGGGCCTAGCGGCAATGGCTGATGCGCTGCGCTTGGCCATGGACTATTTCAGCTTGCGCAGAGAAGATTTCCTGCGCCGATGGCTGCCAAATCGAGACCAGGAGTTTTCCCGTCAGACCACACCGGAATCGTGGCAGACCATTGTCGAGAGCCTCAAGAACCCAATCCAAAGAAGAATTGTTGCGGACGATAGAGAACAGACAAATGTCTTGGTGCTTGCCGGTCCCGGCTCGGGCAAGACGCGCGTCTTGGTGCATCGCATTGCCTACCTGATACGAGCGAAACGCGAGAACCCTCGCAGCATCCTAGCTCTCTCCTACAATCGGCATGCTGCGGTCGAGATACGCCGCCGCCTTGCAGAACTCATCGGTGACGACGCCCGGGGCGTGATTGTGCTCACCTGTCACGCGCTCGCCATGCGGCTAGTCGGCGCGAGTTTCGCAGGGCGCGCGAACCGCCTGAACGAAGGGGACTTCCAGGCAATCCTACGACAGGCAGTAGACTTGCTCCAGGGTGAAGGATTGGAGCCGGAAGAAGCTGACGAATACCGCACCCGGCTCTTGGCGGGTTTCCGCTGGATCCTTGTTGACGAGTACCAGGACATTGGCCCGGAACAGTATGACCTAATATCCGCCCTGTCAGGCAGAACGCTCTCCGAGGAAGACGACAAGATCAGCCTGTTCGCGGTGGGGGACGACGATCAGAACATCTACGCTTTCAATGGCTCGTCAGTAGAGTTTATCCGTCGCTTTGAAGAGGACTACACGGCAAGACCCATATTCCTTACCGACAATTACCGTTCTACAGTTCACGTCATCGAAGCGGCCAATAAGATGATTGAGTCGGCGGGGCAGCGGATGAAAACCGGGAATCCGATTCACGTTGACCGGGCGCGGACTAAAGAGCCGCCGGGGGGTGCGTGGGCCGAACTGGACCCGATTGCAAGGGGTCGTGTCCAGATTCTGCAATCAGGAGACACCGCAGCCTCCCAAGCACAGACGGTCGTTGCTGAGCTCAAGCGAATGTCCGGTCTCACGCCAGACTGGAACTGGTCCGGCTGCGCGGTCATCGCGCGCGAATGGAGCTACTTGGACCCCGTGCGCAGCCTTTGCGAGCTTGAAGACATTCCGGTGCAAATGGGAAATGAAGAGTTTACGGGGGTCTGGCATCTGCGGGAAACGCAAGCAATTATTAATTGGCTGCGCGGCAGAGAGTCCCGTTTGGTGACGAGCGCCGACCTAAAGGATTGGATAGTTAATCAAGCCTCAGGCACATGGAATACATTACTGCGAGATGCCACAGCCGAGTTTGCGCTGGAGACAAGTGGCACGGAAACACCGGTGGACCACTTCATCGAATGGCTGGCGGAGTGGGCGCGGGATGTGCGCCGCCGTCAGCGCGGCCTGCTGTTGCTGACCGCTCACCGCGCCAAAGGCTTGGAGTTCGATCATGTCGTCGTGCTGGACGGGGGCTGGGATCGCGTTGGCCGCGACGAAGATATCGACGCCCCACGACGACTGTACTATGTGGCAATGACCCGTGCACGGCAGACTCTCGCTCTCGCGCGCCTGTCAGGGAGGCATCCATTCCAGGACACGCTGTCTGACATTCCTTTGGTGCAGCATCGCAAACCACCCGCCAGCCTGCCGCCGGCAGGGCCGGAATTGGCCCACCGCTATCGGCGGCTCAGCCTGCGCGACATCTTTCTCAGCTTCGCCGGGTATAGGCGTGCGGGCAATCCCGTGCATCGCGCCATTGCTGCGCTCTCGCCCGGTGACTCGCTGGATGTGCGATCAGGCCCAAAACGCTGGGAGCTTCTGGACCGCGAGGGAACGGTCATAGGCCAGCTGGCTAGTAGCTTTGCGCCGCCCGAAGGCATGCGCTGCGCGTTTGCCACGGTCCTGGCGGTTGTCTCATGGGACAAAGAGAAGTCCGAGCCGCAATATCAAGACAGTCTTCGCTGTGAAAACTGGGAAGTTGTCGTACCGGAGTTGGTATTTGAGCCGGATCGCGGCCTAGCAGATTGAGCTTTGCCTTGGGAGTAGCAGTTCAGATTCCATGCAACTCATTATGTGCAGGAGCCGTCTCATGTCTAAGTCATCCCCTCGAGTCACCAGCAGAATGAAGAAGACGGTCGGGCTGCAAAGGGTGGCGCTTCCCGGCATCAAGGAGACCATGGACGTCGCGGCGAACCTACGGGGACACCCCATGCCGCGGACTCTCTCTAGAACTTGTCTCATAAATACATCGCTCTGGGCAGACCTGCCCTTCGACAGGCTCAGAGCCTGCCCCGTACCTCGATACGGGGGCGAACGGAAAGGATGAAAATCCGTTCGTGCTGAGCTTGCCTGTCCTGAGCCTGCCGAAGGGTCGAAGCACGAATCGGCACGTCGAGCCGATTTATGAGATAGCTTCTAATTACCTAGTGCTCAAGAGCGAAGGAGAACCGGAATCCACCGGGCTGCAAGATAACGCAGACTGCGACCTCAGCCTCTCTTCCGCCACACCCTACGATGGCACCTTCTTGCTCGGCGAGGCGCTCACGCAGTGCGGAGACCGGGACACGGCTTGCATACGCGACTTTTTCTACGCAACCCAATACTAGGAGGGCCCGTTCTATGGCACTATCTCATTTGATGCCAAGGGCGACGTTGCCGGTTCATTTCAAATTGAACAGATAGAGGGCGATACACTAGTGCCGGCGCGTTGAAGGACGTTCATCCAGACTTCCCTCTTGCGCAATGCTCGAGTCAACGTCTGCAAGCGCTGTATCGCTGGATACAGACTCTCGCGCTCGACTGAGACTCCGCTCCCTCTGTCGCCTGATTCCAGGTCACCGGAATTCTGCAGAAAATGGTTTTGCCGCCAAGTAGGACGACTTATATCTCTGTATACACCGCACTCCCAGATTGCACGGCAAGCGCGACGCCAAAATCGTATTTCCTCAATTCAACCGCCAGGTGGACGGCGAGCAAGACTAAAGCTTTGTCCTGTGGGCCCGCCCGGAGGCTGAGAGGCAAGCCATACGGTGAGTTCCGCCACCTCTTCGGGCAGCTTCACGCGCTCGCTGGGCGCAAAAGGCGGCGGTCCGTCCAGGGTGAAACTGTCTGCCGTGAGCGGCGTCAACACGGGGCCGGGTACAATCTCATTTACGTCTATGCCGTGCTCCCAAACCTCCATAGACAAGCACTTCGTAAACATCCACACGGCCGCCTTTGCCGTATTGTACGAAGTGCTGCCGGCGCGTGCCTCGTGACCCATACCGGAACCGATATTGATGATCTTGCCGCCACCGCCCGCGATCATCCCCGGCAAGACAAAGCGCGAACAAGCGTAGGTGCCGAGCAAGTTTGCTGAGATACATGCCACCCAGAGGTCCGGCGTACTTTCGGCAACTGGTGCGTGCTCGGTGCCGCCTCCGGCATTATTGACTAAGATGTCAATGCCTCCCAAGGCGTCCGTCGCTGCGCACACCATTTGCTCTACTTGGTCAGTGTCCCCGACATCGCACACAGATGACACGGCAAAGCCGCCTGTCGCTTGTATCTCCTCAGCAACAGCAGCAAGTTGGTCTGCAGATCGCGCGGTTATCGCAACCCGCGCTCCTTCTCTCGCACAGGCTAGAGCAATTGAGCGTCCGATGCCGCGCCCGCCACCTGTGATAAGCACGCGGCGTCCGGCTAGCGAATCTGACATGCAACTCTCTCCAAGCGATCTAATCCTTGCCAAGAAATCCGATTCTCAGGAGTCAGTGTAGCCCATCTCCTGCTTTCTTCCATCGTCGAAAAGACACACAAACACTCCTGGAGCGGCGATCGAATTGGGGGGTGTAAAGTAGCAGAGAAGCTTGACTGAGCCATAGGTTTCGCCTACAGTAAACAGTAGAATGAGTTCGCGCGGGCATGGTGTAGTGGCAACACGCGACCTTCCCAAGGTTGAGACCGTGGGTTCGAATCCCATTGCCCGCTCCTATTTGTCGGAACGGCGCGAGGCCAATGTCACACGGGTAATAGGGCTATGGCTGCGGGCTATCTTCCGCTTGGTCTGCTTCTGCCGGGCGCCCTCCAAGATCGCGGTCGAGTTCAAGCATGCCGCTGGGCGAATTATGTAGGCGCTTGACTTTCTTCAGAATGTCACCGGAGATGCGCTCTTCTTCCACTTGTTCGAGGAGAAACCACTCCAGTTCCACTAGCGTCGTGTGGTCGCTCTCATCCTCGGCCAGGCCTGAGAGCACATGGAACATGCGCGTCACGTTTTGTTCTTGCGCCAGTACCTGCTCAAACACAGCCAAAGGGGACTCGAATGAGCCGGGCGCTTCGATACCTTGGATGTCCACGTTGCCTCCCCGGTTCACCACAATATCAATAATGCGCTGCGCATGCTGACGCTCTTCATCGCTCTGCAAACGCAGCCAGTGCCCAAAACCGCGATAGGCCAGCGAATCAAAATAGGCTCCCATTGCCAAGTAAAGATTTGAGGCGTAAAGTTCGGCTGTGATCTGCTTGTTGAACGCTGCCTCTATCTTCTCCGAAAGCATTGCCAACTCCCTATCAATGTCTCAATTATTGCCTCAACGGCTGCACTTCCAAACCATTATACTTGAGATTCAACCAGAATAATCATCGTTCAAGTTAGTTCAAGCGTCCGCGTGAGCGGAATGTTCATCACGTGGCTCCCTGTCGCCTGCCTCAACTGCGAGCGATGGTAGAATTCGGTTGGGCTTGTTAGGGTTTCAGCCTGTTTCCCTACACGTCGGTCTCAGTTTGCTTTCTCTCGATCAAGACTAACCCCAGTAGGAGCGAGATTCCCTGGTCTTGCTCCATGCAGGAATTGCGGCGCGCCACGAGCGAGCGGGCAAGCCCGGCCGTCAGATCGCATGAGCCCTTGGCATGTTCAAATACGCAAATGAGGGTCACGAGTTTTCCAGTTTACGTGCGCCGCGTCTCACGCCGCTGCCAGCCACGTAGAGCGTGCGAGGTGGCACTCTACAAACGGGGCGGAGAGTGGTACGGTAGTAGTATGAAGCAACGCAGCGTGCAACTTAGGCAATCGCTCCATCTATAGCGATGCCCAATGGGGTTCGGACACGCATTAAGGGCCAGAAGGAGGCAAAGGCATGTCAGTCTACGATCGCGGTGGGCCGCAAGGCGGACCGCCGGATGATGAAGACAATGAAGATTTCGGAGAAATGCTCCGTCAGACCCGGGATCGGGCGCGACGGTTACAGCGCTTCATCTTGCTCGGCGCTATCGTCGCGGTCGTGCTGTGGGTAGGGTCGGGCGTTTACATTGTGGATCCTGCCGAACAAGGTGTCGTCCTCCAATTTGGACGGCATGTAAACACCTCTTCGCCCGGCGTGAATTATCACCTTCCCTGGCCGATCCAAAACGTAGTCATCGTTGACATTGGCAACGTCCGTCGCGCTGAAATCGGCTTCCGCAGTGTGAGTGGTCAAGAATCGCGGCGCATCCTCGAGGAAGCGTTGATGCTCACGGCCGACGAGAACATCGTCGAAGTCGGTATGCTCGTGCAGTACCGCGTGACGGATGCTCCAGCCTTCGTCTTCAACGTTAATAATCCCGAAGCTGTCCTCCATACAACCACTGAAGTGGCCCTGCGCAGCGCCGTCGGCAAGATGCCGATTGACGGCGTAATTACCGAACGACGGGCCGAGGTCCAGGAAAATACACGCGCCTATTTGCAGGAACTAATAGACGAATACAACATGGGAATCTCGATCACCGACGTTCGTCTGCAGGTGGCGGACGCGCCCGATCAAGTGCGAGACGCATTCCACGAAGTGGTGCGCGCGCGTGAGGACCGCGAACGCAAGGTGAACGAAGCAGAGGCCTACCGCGAAGACGTGGTGCCACGGGCGCGCGGTGAGGCAAAGCGCCTTCTGGAGCAAGCGCTCGCCTACCAAGAAGAACGCATTCGCAGTGCGCGCGGCGAGAGCGAGCGATTCCTCGCGATCCTCGCAGAATACCGCCTTGCTCCCGAGGTGACTCGTGAGCGCATGTACATCGAGGCGGTTGAGCAAGCCATGGCGAACGTGGAGAAAGTGCTGATCTCGCAGTCTGACAGCGGCGTTCTGCCCTTCCTCCCTCTGCGCAGCCTGCAATCCGGGACGTCCGGATCACAACCATCAAACGTTAGTCAATAAAGGAGGTGTCACATGGGACGGACCCTAACTGTAATTGTTGCCCTTGGGGCACTGTCGTTGTTCGTGTTTTCGCAAGTGACGTTTGTCGTCACAGAAACTAATCAGGCCATCGTCTTGCAACTTGGCGAGTACCAATACACTGCCAATGATCCGGGGCTCTACTTTAAACTGCCCTTCATTCAAGATGCTGTCTACTTCGACCGGCGCTTGCTCTCGAGCGATGCCGCCCCTCAAGAGTATCTCACTCTTGACAAGAAACGCGTGCGCGTTGACCACGTCACACGCTGGCGCATCATCGATCCGATCACGTTCTTCATCAGTGTGCAAAATGAGACCGGCGCGCGGGCACGTCTGGATGACGTCGTGTTCTCGGAGCTGCGTCGCACACTGGCTACGTACAACTTTGACGTGATGATCGCCGGCGAACGTGAGAACATCATGGATGCGGTTACAATTGCCAGCCGTGTGCGCGCCCTGGACTTTGGCATCGAGGTCATCGACGTGCGCTTCAAGCGCGCCGACCTGCCCGAAGAAGTCGAGGACAGTGTCTTCGAGCGCATGAAGGCTGAACGCGCCCGTGAAGCAAACCGCTACCGCGCTGAAGGCGAGGAGCAAGGCGCCGAGATCATGGCGTCGGCCGACCGTGAGCGCGTCGTGATCGTCGCTGTAGCCAACGAGGAAGCGGCGCAAATCCGGGGCGAGGGCGACGCGCAGGCAATCGCGATTTACGCCAATGCCCTCAATCAGGACCCTGAATTCTTTGCCTTCCGTCGCCGCCTAGAAGCGTATGTCAATGTACTCAAGCAAGGCGACATACTTGTGATTTCGCCGGACAGCGAGTTCTTCAAGTATCTCATCGATCCGTCGCCGCGGCGAGACGTTGGCGCCGCGCCGCCAGTGCTACTGCCGGAGTCAGACCAAGGCCAATAGACGCCACGTTTGCGCTTCTTCCGGGACTGGGCCTGTTTCCAGGTTACCCGGCTCTCGGAAAGAGGCTTGCACGGCGGCGGTGCTGATGTGGTTGACATGTTGAAACTAAAAGGCTGTGGGTCAAGAGACCCACAGCCTTTTAGTTTGCTTTTCACATCCGCTGCTTCCCAGATCCCGTCATTCCGGCGCAAGACGGAATCCAGCAGCTCGCGCTATGAGGTCACTCGCGAAACTATACGCCTCCCGCCCGCCCCCACCAAACCTCATGGACCGCATGGCAGCCCTACGTTTACGTCTTGCGTTGAAACGCGGCGCAACCACACGAAATGCTATACTAAAGGCAGTAAAGGTATGCCCCGTTAGCTCAGTGGATAGAGCACTGGCTTGCGGAGCCAGGGGTCGAGCGTTCGAGTCGCTCACGGGGTACCAATACCACTCTAATGGGTGGCAGACATGAGTATCTGCCAGCAATTCTTGCTCAAATGCTGCATGTAACCTGCCAGGGCTACGGAGTCTGGCCGCATAGCTATGCCTGAATGACGACGCGTACGCTAAGTGCCAGGTAGACACCTGTCCGGGGGGCAATTTTCCGTCAGCGCAGACACGCCAACCATGCAGTCGCTATCTCACTGATTCCCCCCAGGCTCGATGGGAATAGATTGCGCTCTAAGCAGCGTGCTTCTGTCTTGACCTCACATCATGCCGTGGCCGAAGGGGTCGTCGCCGATCCAGCGTTCGTCGGCGGGTTCGCTGGCAAGTTGGTAGCGTGTGTCGGTGGAGAGACGGATGCAGTTTTTCGCGCTTTCGTTATCGATGGCGCAATGGAGCGTGAACATACCGAAGACGAGCAGATCGCCCGGCTCGAATTCCGTGGTAAGCCAGCGTCCGCCGTACCGTTGCTGCGGCTGATTCGGATTCTTCGTCAGCCAACCGCCGCCGTAGGGGTTCTTGTCCTTATCCCTGTCCACGTCGATCTTGCCGTAGGTATTCTGTAACTCATGCCACTTGTGCGAACCTTGCAGTATCGCCAGCGGGCCGTCGCCGAGAGGCACCTCGCCCTGCGGGATCCACGCGGTCATGAGCTTCGGCGTCCCGCGTCCCATGTAGACCCAATCGAAGTGGCAGCCGGTAGCCGCGCCGCGCCTCACGTTCCGCACCCAAATGTAATCGAGATGCAGCACCTCATCACCAAGAAACTGCTCGAAGAAGGACATTATCCTACCGGAGAAGCAGACCTCCTTTAGCGCCGGGCCGGAGCGGAGGTTGCGAGTGAATTCCTGGCGGTCGCTCGCGCTGATGCCGCTGGTATCGCCCGAGAAGATGGAATCCATAAAGGGGTGAGAGCGATCGATCAGGCCGATTTCATCGAGCTTTCCAATCAGTTCTCGGCGAGCTGCCAGCACCTTTTCCTTGTCCAAGTAACCGCGCAGGAGCAGATAGCCGTCTTCAGCGAACCGCTCGTGGAGCGCGGCTGTGTCGCCTAGCAGACTTTTGGAGTCTCGCAACTCCCCAAACGTCTCATTCGAGAGGTCGAAGGCATTACCGTTCGACGTCAACGTATCCGGTAGGACAGTCGTCTTAATCGCCACCTTGCCAACCCTCCCTTTGTGCGTGACTGCCTTTAGAAAGCGGAAACCACTCTTGGTCGTTAGGCCGTATCAGCGCATGCCGCCGCTAAAGCAATACTACATTCTGCGCACAGCTACCGCAATCTGGCGGCACTCACCGCCTCAAACGTCACTTGTTCGGACAATTTAACGGACCGAATAGCAAGACCACACAACAGGTGTGCCTCTTTGGGGCGAGAGCCGCAGGTCTCGCAGACTGACATGGACCGTCGGCCAAGCCCAACCGGCAACAATCTGCGGTGCCAATGCAAAGATACAGCGAGATTCAGTAGCTAACCAGCGAAAGGCGGTCGCCTTTGCAGCAGCCACAACGCAGATTCCAGACAGGCAACACAATGACCCAATCCGGTGAGTGCCCGAATTCCCGCAAGTCGGCTCATTGAGAGGGCGGGGTGCTACATCATGCCGTGGCCGAAGGGATCATCGCCGATCCAGCGCTCATCGGCGGGTTCGCTGGCGAGCTGGTAACGGGTATCCGTGGAGAGGCGAATGCGGTTTTCCGGGCTCTCGTTGTCCAGCGAGCAGTGCAATGTGAACATGCCGAACATGAGCACGTCGCCCGGCTCGAACTCTGTCGTGAGCCAGCGTCCGCCGTACCGCTGCTGGGGCTCGTTTGGATTCTTTGTCAGCGAGCCGCCGCCGTATGGATTCTTTTCCTTATCCTTGTCCACGTCGATATTGCCATAGGTCTGCTGAAGTTCCTGCCACCTATGGGAACCGTGCAAGATCGCCAGCGGGCCGTCACACAAGGGCACCGCTCCTTGCGGGATCCATGCTGTCATGACGTTTCGGGTGCCACGCCCCATGTACACCCAGTCAAAGTGGCAGGGGGTGGCGGCCCCGCGGCGTCTGTTCCGTACCCAGATGTAATTGAGGTGCAGCACTTCGTCACCGAAATACTGCTCGAAGAAGGACATTGTCCTACCAGAGAAGCAAATCTCCTTGAGTGCCGGACCAGAGCGGAGTTCGCGGGCGAATGTCTTACGATCCGACGCAGTGATGCCGCTCGTATCGCCGGAAAAACTAGCCTCCATAAACGGCTTGGCGCGGTCTATAAGGCCAATGGAGTCGAGCTTTCCAATCAGCTCCCGGCGTGCCGCCAGCACCTTCTCTTTGTCCAGGTAGCCACGCAGGAGCAAGTAACCGTCCTCGGCGAATCGCTCGTGGACCGCAGCCATGTTGCCCAGCAAGCTGTTGGCGTCGCGCAGCTCCCCGAAGGTCTCATTCGAGAGGTCGAAGGCGTTGCCGTTCGACGTGAGAGCATCAGGTAGGACCGTTGTCTTCATCGCCATTTGAACTTTCCTTCCATCTTGCCTGACTACGACTGAATGACGGGAAACACTCTACTACCTATTGTCGCAGTAACCTATGCTGCTGCAAAATTAATGCTACATAGAGCGCTCGCCGGCTGCAAACCGTTATCGAAAATGCGAATTGAGGGCTGATCCCACGAGGGCCAACGTCCCTCAACGCCCTTCAATCTGCAAGATGGGCCTCAAACCATGCCATTGCCGAAGGGTTCCTCCCCGACCCAGCGTTCGTCCATTGGTTCACTCGCGAGTTGGTAGCGCGAGTCGGTGGAAAGGCGAATTCGGTTCTCCGGGCTTTCGTTGTCCAGTGAACAGTGCAGCGTGAACATTCCAAAAATAAGCACGTCGCCCGGCGCAAACTCCGTCGTGAGCCAGCGTCCTCCGTACCATCATTGTGCCAGAAAATGCCAAAATCAGTCTCACAAAGAACGAGGCATTATCTGGAATTCAAGGCTGCCCGCCCCAAGTAAAATGTCACCCTGATATGCCCAAGGTAACTATCCTCGCGGCTCCGGAACTTGCTACCTAAACACAGCCTCAACCCGACGACTGTACTCCAGCCGCGATTCCGTTGATGGTCTGAAATATGCCTTCCAGCATACGGCGCGCCTCTGCCGAAAGTTCATCCAGAGGCGTGGCTGCCTCAGCAGCGAAACTCGTGCGCCACTCCTTCATCATGCGCACCTGTAAGCAGTGGAGCGGATCAACATAGGGATTACGCAGCAGGATTGACCGTTGGAGGACCGGAGATGATTCCATGAGTTGCTCTTGGTCCGTAATCTGCAGAAGCGCCTGTCGCGTCCGCTGATATTCCTCCGCGATAGCGGAATAGACCTTGTCGCGCACCGTATCATCAACAACCAGCCCCGCGTAGAGCCTGGCTACCGACATGTCGGCGGTGCCGATGCTTAATTGAGCATTGTCCACAAGCGATCGGAAGAACACCCAGCCCTTATACATTGCCCGCAAGCGCTCCAGATTGCTCTCATGCGCCTCAATGAATGACTGCAAGGCACTGCCCACACCGTACCAGCCGGGTAAGTTATGTCGACTCTGCGTCCACGCGAAGACCCACGGTATCGCCCGCAAGTCCTCCACACGGTCGCCGCCTTTACGTGACGCCGGCCGCGATCCTACATTCATACGGCTAATGTGCTCGATCGGCGTCGCCTGCTGGTAGTACGTGCGCAGTTCAGGTGTCTCATAGATGAGCGACCGATACGCACGAAATGCAGTTTGCGATAGCATCGCCATGGTGCTCTCCCAGTCCGGCTCCAGGGAGGCGCGAGACTTCAAGACGCTGGGGCTGAGCCTTGCCAGGAGCATAGCGTGAATGACCTGTTCCAGATTGCGATGCGCCACGGCCTGCCGCCCGTAGCGCGAGAATATGACCTCTCCTTGCTCCGTCAGTTTCATGCCGCCGGCCAAAGAATCGGGTGGCTGTGCCATAATTGCACGGTTCGTCGGCCCACCGCCCCGACCAAGTGCACCGCCGCGACCATGGAAGAGCTGGACGATCACGTCTTGGGCGCGGCATGCGGCAACCACTTGCCTCTGCGCACAGTAGAGTTCCCAGATAGCCGTGAGAAAACCGCCGTCCTTGTTACTGTCGGAATATCCCAACATAACTTCGAAGCGGTCGTTCCAGCACGTCACGTGGGACCGGAAGACCGGGATCGAGAGCAGCGCATGAATAAGGTCATAACCACCGCGCAAGTCCTCGATGGTTTCGAGCAATGGCACGATTTTGAGGCGACTCTCGCTTACCCGACCCTGGGCGTCCGCTTGCCAGAGTCCGGCCTCTTTGGCCAGTAACGCCACCTCAAGCACGTCACTCACCGCTTCAGTAAAGCTGATGATGTAGGTATTGCAGGCCGCAACCCCCACTTCGGCCTGCATACGGGAGATGCTGACAAAAGTCTGAAACGCCGCACTGGCGGTGGACGCGACAGAAAGCTCCTGGAAGCCAATGTTCGCAGGATCCGAGATCAATAGCGTGAGCAGCGCAACCTTGTCCGCTTCTTCGAGGTCGCTGTATAGCGATGTGACGCCGGCGGCGGCAAGGTATTCGTCGAGCGCGGCTGCATGGACCCCGCTGTGCTCGCGCACGTCGAGATCCACAAGGTGGAAGCCAAACACCTGCACCCGTCGAATCACGTCCCGCAGTAAGCCCCGGGCAATGCGAGCCCCGCCGTTATCAACTAGACTGTCCTGGATCAGCAGCAAGTCGTCGAGCATGGCATTGGGATCATGGTAAGCCCCTGAAGCTGCAGCGCCTCCTCCTGCATAACGCCTTCTGGTGCGTTCCAAGCGCTTTTGCATCATTACGATCTTCGTCCGATATGGCTCTATGATGTCTGTCTTGCGACCAACACCGGCGCCCGGCAGAGAAGCGCGGTCTCGCGCAATCGAATCCAGTAACTCCTGAGAAACAGATGCGTAGTTAATCGAGGGACTAAGCAGGCGCCATAACTCGTCGAGATCTCGAGAATAGCGGTCGAGTATCAGCGACCGGTGCATACGCAAGGTCTCTTCGGTAACCGCTGGCGTTACAAAGGGATTGCCATCCCGATCGCCGCCCATCCAAGAGCCGAAGGTCAGGAATCGCGGCATTGAAAACGTGTAGTCATCCGCGAATTGCTGTAGTGCGTCTTCTAGTTCGTGATAAAGCTTTGGGATCACGTCGAGCAGCACATGATCAAAATAGTAAAGCCCGTCATCAACCTCTCCCAAGACCGTCGGACGCTCCCAGGGCGTAATGTCGGTTTGCGCCAGAATCGTCACGATCTCATGGATCTTCTCGTCGATACGCCGCTCTATCGAAACATCCTGGCGCTTACCCTCGCGTTCGGCCAAACAAGCCCGCAACATTTCAAGAAATACCAACAGGGTCCGCCGCCGTACTTCCGTGGGATGTCGCGTGAAGACCGGTCGTATTGAGAGCAGTGCCAAAATTGGCGCAAGTTCTTCCGGTGTGACGCCTTCACCCTTTAGGTTTGCCATTGCGGCAGCGATCGACTCATACCGTGGCTTGGGATAGTTGGCGCGCTCACTCTCACGCATGCGGCGCAGGCGGTGTTGCTCTTCGGCCGCATTAATGAGATAGAAGTAGAGCGAAAACGCCCGGGCTACCGCGAACATCTCCTCTTGCCGTAGGCCGGCCACGGAATCTGCAAGTGGTTGCAGCGAAACCGTAGCCGTTGTCGTCCGCTGCCAAATCGCGCGTAGGCGTATATCCTCTACCAAGTCCAGTAGTGACTGACCATGCTGTTCACGCAGCACCTCGCCGAGCACACTGCCAAGAAAGTGTACGTCCTCGCGGAGCTGCTCGATAGGCACCCGTCGCAGAACGGTCTGCCTTGGTTCAATTTCCATCGTCTATACCGCACTCATTTTCTACTCATGTCGAAAGGGAGTTTCCCCTCCTAGCGGAGGAATCACAGTCAGGCCCGGCATAGCCGGCGAAATTGTAGAGTCCGCAGAGGAGAGCGTTCAATCTTATGATGCCATACTCGCAAGCCAAGTGACCGCACACCAATTATAACCCTGTAACGTAGGACATTCGCACATGGCAATAGCTTCCCTGACGTCTAACTTGCCACCAACTTCTTAGACATGGCGCACGCCGGGCCTAGAAACTCTGACTAGCGATGCACTGCTGAACGAAGCGGAGCGGGCACCATTTCGGCCAAAAGAGCAAGCTCTGGCAGCTTGAGCATGCGCAAAATACCCAGGTATGCAAGAAGCAACAACCCACCGCCTCCTACAACCAATGCCAATAGTCCGACCGTGCCGCCACCCTCGGTCAACACCCGCTGCACGTAGAGCATGCCGCCAGCCGCAAGTGCAATGACGAGTGTTGTAGCGCCAATTGTAGCTATGAATCGACCAATGCCTTCGCCACCCACACCCCCCAGGACACGACTGAGCAGCCAGAGCATTACAAGCGCATGACCGGAATTCTGCACCGTGTTCGCCAGCACGAGCCCCGGCATGCCAAGCGGCTGCAGCAACGGCAATGCAACCGCCAGATAGAATCCGATTCCTAAGAGGCCTACCAACACAGGCGTACGCGTGTTCTGGCGGGCGTAGAATGCAAATATGAAAAGCTGGTCCAGGCCGGTAAGCGGCAGTTGCAAGCTATAGAGAAAGAGCGCCAAGCCAGTAGCGCTCGCGTCGGCGGCATCGAATGCGCCGCGTTGATAGACTAGCTCAACGATGGGCCGGTGCCAGATCAGCATTAAGGCAAAGATCGGCAACATCAGCAGCACAATGAGACGCACACCTTGATTGAGAATGCGCCGAAAGTTGGCCGTGTCGAGGCTGCGCCCCTCCGCGGCCAGTAATGGGAGCACGGCAAGGGCAATCGCAGAGCCCACCAAACCAATGGGAAGCTGCACCAGTCGGGTCGCATAGTTCATCGCAGCAATGCTGCCTTCTCCAGTGCGCGATGCGAGATTGCGGTCCAGCAGGATGGCGAGTTGGGTGATGATAAGCCCCGCGAATACAGGTGCGTAGAGTCTCAGAATCTGACGTACGCCCGGATGAGTGAACACGGCGCGAGGTCGAATCCCCATGCGCCACAACCCAGGAGCCTGAAGTACTAACTGCCCCGCAGATCCAACTAAAATGCCGATGACAAGACTGACAACCCCAAGGCGGCTAACGAAGAGAAGCGCCATAAGAATGATGCCAAGGTTGTAGACCGCCGCACAGAAGGCAGGATAGTAGGGTCTGCGCCCAGCGTAGAGCGCAGCATTGACCACGCCCGACAGACCAAGAAAGGCTACGGCCGGAATTGCGAGTCGCGTTAGACTGACAGTCTGCTCGAGAGATTCTGGAGAGAAACCAGGGACTAATATGCGGACGAGCGGTTCAGCCAGCAGGACTAGCACAACGACCGAAACGCCGAGAACCATGCCCGCCAATGCGAGCATGGCACCGAACACAGCCGACAGCTCTCGGTTATTTCGCGCGTAGTCGGCAAATACGGGGACCAATACCGCGGTAACGGCGCCGCCAAGCAAGAGGTCGTAGACCATCGTCGGCACTTGGGAAGCCGCCACAAATGAATCGGTAGCAGCACTTGCACCAAAGAGGTAAGCGATAGTCTGTTCGCGAACCAGCCCAAGAATGCGGCTGAGCACGTTGCCGAGCAGCAACACGACCGCGGCACGGGCCAGGATCGCATCGGTGGAGACAGACGCGTTCATTTACGGCAAAGCACTTGAGACTGACAAACCTAGCGGCACTGTGGCGCTGTCGCGGCGTATTGCCAATCGTACCAATCCACAATTGGCATCAGCATCCGCCGCAGCATCAATTAAACCGTAACCTGCCGACTTCGCCACCGCGAAACGCTCGCTTTCTCGTAGGAAATGGGTCTGGATATACCCTACCGCAGCCGAACTGGCACCACTCTTGATAGGTGGGCGGCAGAAGCAAAGACGATCCCTCGCAACTCCATGGGAGTGCCGGGTTCACGGCGAGACTCTGCATCGCCGGCCGAGTTTGCAACAGCTTTCAGTGCACACCAGGAGTCGCGGTCAGCGAGATTAGGACACCGTTTGATCGCTGTCGCACCTCGCGAACTGTCAGCAAGATCGATATTGTGTTCCACCAAGGAAAATTCACTCGCGGCTTCGACTCGCTAGCAACCCGTTGAATCTATCCGCCCTGCTTCCGCCGCAACCGGCGCATGCCAGTCCAAATACCAAGCCCAAGCAGACCGACGATTCCCAATGGAATGCCGAATACAAGCACCCAAATCAGCACGTTGACCGTAGCCTGAGCCACGACGATGAGAGCGGCGATGCTTGTTTCGACGGTCTGCCCGGGCTGCCAGACGGAGCGCGTAGAGACATCCTCACGCAACGCCGTAAGGATCGTTTCGGCCTGGTTGTTGAATGCGACAGCATCAGCTTGATCGGCAGTAATAGTAATGGGAATCTGCAAGCGACCCTCCGCTACGTCTACCCGCACGTGCGTGCGCACTTCATTGCTGGCTCCCGCTTGCAGGAGTCCCAGTTTCCACTCAACTGTGCCTGACTCACGATCGAAGCTCCCTCCAGAATTCGCTCGGACAAAGGTCAACCCCTGCGGCAGCGTCGTTCGAATTGTGACATCGGTGGCATCACCGGTGCCGGCATTCGTATAGTAAATCCAAATGGGAAGACTGCTCCCTTGCGCGCCTGATGCCGGGCTTTCGACCTGCAGCGTGAGGTCCGGCGCGAATGACAGCGTTAAGCTGGCGTTATTGTTTGCATTATTCGCCTCAGCGCTTGCTGATTGGACGTTAGCATGTAGCAGAATGTCGTTTTCCGTAGACTCCACACGCAGTCGGACGAAGACCGTGTTCACGGAGCCGGCAGAAATGTCTGAGAGATTCCAACGGATCTCGCGGGTGAGCGGATGGTAAACACCCCCCTGAGTTACATCGATCATGCTGAGGAGTTCAGGTACGCGCAGCACCAGCATCCCGTCACGCGCCGAGACACTACCGTCATTGCGATAGGTCAAAGCAAAGGTGGTAACGGCGTGGGCCGCGGGCAGGTTCTGAGCCGCGAGTGCCACAGAAATGTCCGGTGGAGCATGGAGCAACACATGGATCGTCGCTAGTGCAATGCGGTTCTCGAGGACGTTGAAACGTCCCTGAAGTTGCTCGATCTCTCCCCGCACATCTGCCAGACGATTCTCAATCTTCAGCAAGTCATCTACCGTGCTGGCCTGTTCCACAAGCGTAAGTAGCTGTGTTTCAGCGGCCTTGAGATTGCGGAGACGCGCGTCGAGGTCTGTGTACTCTTCAGTTACGTCGCGGGCAACGGTTTGCTCGGCCAGAACTTCCTGGGCAAGGGCGCGCAGGGCAGCCATAGCTTGGTCGAAGGCCTCTGCCGGTACGCGTAACATCAGCGAGGTCGGCTGCAGATCACCGGCCTGCCGTATCTCAGCAGTGGCCACGAACGCCCCAGGAATCCCCGCAATTATCCGCTCGACTTCATTTACGGCAGTTGCGGGATTACCCACGACGAGGGTGAGGGCGCCGTTACGAATGACCTTGGCGTCGGAGGCAAAGCTCGCAGACGAGACCGGGGCAGCCATTGCCAACTTCTGTGAGCTACTTGCAGCTTGGGGCGCAGCCTCTGCCCGCGCGGCCACTTCATTGGGTAACGCAACTTCTCTGTCCGCAGGAGCCATGGACTCTTCAGCAGCGTGTTCAGAACTGGCTCCCCAGAACATGATGTCCTCAGCAACACCGGCGGAAATGAAGAATACAAGCATGCCGGCAAGAAATGCACCACCAAGGGCCGCGATCACCGTCCCCACAATCAATAGGGTTCTTCTCATGTGACCTAACTCCTCCTGCTCATGAGTGGCGCATCCACACATGCCAGAATCCGACCGTTGCCGCCGAACTAGCGTGTTTTTCTCTTGGTACCATGCATCCCATGCAAGAGTGCAGGGATTCTAACCATGCCAAGTGAGGGAGGCAGGGCTCGTCACCTCACCACAGTTGCACTATTGCTGCGGAGCTCGGCTGCTATCCAAGGCGCGCATGTAGGCACGCATAGCGCGGTCGGTCTGTTCGATGCCTTGATACACGTCGCCGAGCCGCTGCCACGCCTGCAGCCTATCGGAGGCGGTCGCCGCAATTGACTCAAGTTGCTGTGCTATAGCGTCGAGCGTGGGCTCATCCATTTGGGCCCCTTCTCGCTCCAGCTTGTGCAGCAGAGATTCCCAGGTCTCGGCACTCTCCGCACGTTCGCCATCGTCAGGAGCGGTCCTCGACGCCGTCATTGGTTCCGTTGCTGCCGTCTCATCCTTCCCAGAATCGGCGCTTTGGGCAGGCGTTACGAGGACTCGCTTGCGAGCTTCTTGCGCGTCTGCAGCGGCGCGTGCGCTAATGCGGGCCGCGGCGCGTGTGCGAGCGTCGGTCTCTTCCGTCTCTTTCTTGGCAGCCAGCGTAGCTTCGATCCGCTGCAGGAAGTCAATCGGCACTTCAATATCGGCATCGTCGCTTGGCATAGGCAAGCGTGAAGGGCCATTTGCGGGGTAAAGCGCACGCGCCAGCGCAAAGTCCGGGTCTATCTGGCGGGCCCGATCCAAGAGCTGCCGCGCTTGATCGATGAGACCCATGTGCGCCCGCACGTCAGCCGACAACAAGATCGCCTTTAAACAGTTTGGATGTTCACGTACAATTTCGTCGGCTAGTCTACTGGCCGCCTGCCTATCCCCGTTGAGCCAGTGCGCTTCCATCAGGGCGACTTGCGCGCTCCAGTGAAATTGAGTTTCTTCAAGCAAATGGCGAAACTCCGCAATAGCATGCTCAAGCAGCCCGCTGCGCAGGTGAATTCGCGCAAGCCCGGCACGGGTCAAGAGCCCATTTCCGTTGGAATCGCCTTGCCTCTCGCGACCGAGGACCAACATGCGCTGTTTCACATCTGTGCGTGTAGGATCATTCTCAAACGCGCGACGGATTACAACGAGTCTCTCGCTGTCTCGTCCTTGAGTCTCCAGAACTTCAGCGAAGCTCATGAGAATGCTGGCACTCTCCGGGTCAATGTCAAGCGCCTGCAGTAGCTGCTCTTCAGCCTGCGCAGGTTGATCGGTCTCTAGGTAGACTTGACCAAGCAAGGTTCGCGCCATTAGGTTACTCGGGGACTGCTTGAGCAAATAGCGAGCTATCTCTTCCGCAAGCTCAAAGTGACTCAGCGCAAGCGCTTGTTCTCCCCATTGGAGGAAATCTCTTAGTTTCATGTGCTTCTATGGTCCTACACAGTGCTTCTAAGTAACCCCTAGCAGGCAGTGCCACTACGCCGAACGCCCGATTTCACGAGCTGTCCTCACCGACTCCTCTGGAGTCCCAGATCTCAATCACCTATGGACTGCGGCAAGAGCTTCGCGGAAAGACTGCTCATCGCATCTAGGGATACACTCCGATGCGCCAAATTCGGTTACTCTACCTACGCCTGCCGCTGCCAGACACCCACTTCACCCACGACCTAATTCCACAAGCTCACGAGGTCTTCCATAGCAGCGCGATCAAGCCCTGGACCCACAAGCGCTACGTGCGCCCAGCCGGGAACGAAGATGCGTTGTGCCACACGCAGGATGTCATCTGCGGTGATGGCGTCGATGGTAGCGAGCATTTCATCCAATGTAATCGTGGTATGCATCAGTACCTCTTGGCTTCCGTACCAACTGGCTACGTTCCAGCTATCTTCCATGCTCAGCAGCAGCCGACCCTTTGTAAACTCGCGCACCTTATCCATTTCCTCAGCCGGGAGCCTCTCCTGCCGAATGCGATCCACCTGCTCCCAAATGGCAGCCAGGGCGCTCCCCAAATGCCCGTCTTCTACTCCGGCAGTGATGACAAATGCACCCGTGTCGAAATACTGCTCTGCGTAGGAGAAAATGTCGTACGCCAAGCCAAGACGTTCGCGCACCTCCACCGCCAAGCGTGAACTCAAACCGTCTCCCAACGCAGCGTTTAGAAGCTCTAGAGCATGGCGATCGGGGTCAGCGTGGGAAAGACCTTTGCCGCCAATACAGAGCTGCACATGGCTATGGTCCTCAGCCTGGGTGAAAACTCGATCGACGGGCTGCGTCGCAACCGCGGGCAGCCAAGCAGGGCCGGTTCCTTTGCGCAGTCCGCCAAAAGCCTGTTCAGCATGCGCAAAGGCATCATCGGCATCCACACCCCCCGCAACTACAAGCACCATATTGTTGGCGCGGTAGAAGTCTTCCACATGCTTGGACAGATCGTCTCGAGTAATGTTCATGATGGACTCTGGACGTCCGCCCATATCTTCTCCGAGCGGATGGCCCGGCCACAGTAAACGCGACATGAGCACGTGCACCCAATCGGATGGCGTGTCCTGGTAGAGCTCAAGCTCTTCAAGGATCACCCCACGCTCTCGCTCGATGTCGTCGGGATTCAGCGCAGGATTGAGGGCAATATCGGAAAGGATGTCAAATGCAATCGGAAGATGCTGAGACGCCACTTTCGCCCAAAAGACCGTCGCCTCCCGGCCGGTGCTCGCGTTCAGGAGACCGCCGGTGCGTTCGATTGCTTCCGCTATCTCCTGGGGATCGGGCCGCCGCACCGTACCCTTGAAGAGCATGTGCTCCAGGAAATGGGATAACCCCATGAGGTCGTAGGATTCGTAGCGAGATCCGGCCCCACAGAATAGACTGACGGTTGCGGCACGAGTATGGGGCATCGGCAATACAAGCACCCTCAACCCATTAGGTAGGGTGCGCCTACGCAATGCCTGCTCTTTCATTGATTGCACCCGTTAGGCAACGTTGGGTAAAGAAGCGATCTGCGCAAGCTCTTGCAGGGCACGCTGTACCGCCGCATCATCTTCAAGCGAATCTGAAATGTCAGCTTCAATTTCAATGTCAGGAGCAATCCCGATCTCGGAGATCGACTCCCTGCCTGGTGTCAGCCAACGCGCGATAGTCACACGAAGCTGCGAACCATCGCTTAGGTCGTGGGGTAGCTGCACCGTACCCTTGCCGTAAGTTCGCTGCCCAATGATCACCGCCCGGTCGTAATGGGCCAGCGCGCCGGCAACAATCTCTGAGGCGCTCGCGCTGCGCTCATTTACCAAAACAACAAGGGGTATATCACGGGCCACCCCACTACTGCGCACTTTATACGGGCGTTGCTGCTGTGCCTGCTCTTCATAAAGGACCACTGTGCCGCGGTCCAAGAATTCACTCGTCACTCGTATTGCCGTTCCCAGTAGGCCACCAGGATTATCGCGCAGATCAAGAATCAGACCGGGCACCTCATCGTCTACGAGCGCCTGGAGAGTATCGTGCAACTCGTCAGCCGTAAGCGCACCAAAGCTCCAAAGCCGTATGTAGCCCACGTTCCCTGACAGCGTTTCTGTAGTTAGCGATGGAATTACCACCTCAGCGCGGGTGATCGTAACATCAAACGGTTCGTCTTCCCCTCGCTTGATCGTGAGCACGACATCAGTTCCGGCCTGGCCACGAATCCGCAGCGCCGTATGTTCCACCGTATCGCCCTCAATTTGCGTTCCATCCACCGCCATAATTATGTCTCCCGACTTCAGGCCGACGTTCTGTGCGGGGGAATCGTTGAACACCGAGTGAATCAATATCAGTCCGTCTCGTTCATCGATGCGCGCACCGATGCCCTGGAACTTCTGACGGGTTTGCTCCCTGGCACGTTCGCTCACTGAGGGGTCAAGCAGTGTCGTGTGAGGGTCGCCAAGAGTGTCCAGCATGCCGCGAATAGCTCCGCGCATCATGGATTCCTGGTCGATTGGCTGCTGATAAAACTCCTGCGATACAATCTCCCAGACTTGCAAGAAGAGTTCCCACTTTTCGTCCTGCCCGACGGGCGGGGAAGCAGGCAAGATGCCGGGGAGAATACCTGACAAGACTTCAGCCAACGGCTGAATAGGGCCCCCTTTGGCGCCCGCCGTATAGCCCACGGCAAAGGCCCCGGTGCCAACCGTCACAACAAGCGATAACGATAAGACAATCGCTAGGAAGTGCTTGCGCTTCATGGGTCTAGCCTCAATTTGGAATGGCATCCGACCTGGTGGTACCTATAGTTTTGCGGCACCCTGAGCTACTTTCACGATAGCATAGCACTATGCGAGAAACAACCGCCTTTCCACCGCAGGAGCGGGCTACTGCATGCCATGGGCGAGACAGAAATCGTACAGCAAGCCCCACCTGTCTTTGTCATCTTGCTGCTCAATGAGCATCTTCGATGAAAGCAGCAAGATGCTCATCGACCGATCCGCATTGCACATTTCATGCGCACGTTTCCCGCCTCCATACGCGAAGCACATCCGATATGGAAGGCAATTTGCCAATTTGATTCTCCGTTGCTAGACGCGTATTATGGAGTTCAGGCTACGATAGACCAATGGCATGAAAGGGCAAACGGGAATGCTTGGCACATTTGGGTGGACAGAGCTCCTCATAATCCTTGTGATTATCGTCATTCTCTTCGGGGGAAGCCGGATCGCAGGTCTCGGTGGTTCACTAGGCAAGAGTATCCGCGAATTCCGCACGGCGATGAAGGATGAGGACGAACCCAGCGAGTCAGAGGAGGATAAGAAAGCCGCTGAAACTGCGGCATCCAGTACGGAATCTGGCGAGAAGAAGGAGGATTCGGACCAGGCTGCAAGCAGCGAGGGCGAATCCAAGAAAAGCTAGCACATTGTGCTCAAGCGACAGCGGCTTCGTTGGCTGGGGACTGCCGTTTGCGACGCGCAAGGCGCCCCCCGCGAAGCGAAATATCGGTTCTCCCTGATTCGTGTCTACGCACAGGATATACCAGCCCTACTAGAATACAACCGGTGGTTGATGCTTTTCACCGCCGGTTTTTTCTTTGCCGGCATCGTCGCCGGGGCTGCTCTTGCCAACTCCTACCCGCAGGCGACCGAATCCCTCCTGCGCACGTATGCCGAGCAAATCGAGCGCCTCGGCGGCATCGAATCTATTACCACAGAGGCAATCCTGCGCAATAACCTGCGCATATTGCTCCTCAGCCCCGTACTTGCCACGCTTACGCTCGGCCTCTACCCGCTGATCGTCGCAACTTTGCCCGGCGTGTTGCTGGGTATGTTGGCCGTGCAAGTAGACACTGTCGATCCTTTACGATTGCTAATTGGGCTTTTGCTCGTGCTGCCTCACGGTGTGTTTGAAGTACCTGCAATCGTGATCGGCAGCGCCCTCTCTATGCGGCTCGCATGGTCCTTGTTTCGGCCGGTGCCCTCCCTCAACGCCATAGAGAACGTGGTCTGGGCCGTGATCAACGTCATCAAAGGGTATGTCTTCCTCGTAATCCCACTTATCGTGATTGCCGCTTGGGTGGAGGTGAACGTGACCGGCCAGATCGCCCGCTGGCTCATTGGCCTCAGTACAGTCTTTGCGATACCTCAACCATAGCAAAACTCTGGGCCGGACAGCGTGCTACAATTGGAAAGACACGGTTTTGTCAGCTACCGCAAGCGTTGGAACGATGAATTCACCGCCATCTTCAACCGCAAAGCGCCTGCAGAGAGTGCGCGATTGGCTCTTGGAATCCGAGACGGACGGGCTGCTTGTGAGCAACGACTACAACCGCCGCTATGTCTCCGGATTCACGGGTTCTTCCGGTTGGCTGCTGATAAGCGCCACTGATGCTCTGTTGATTTCAGATTCCCGCTATACCGAACAGGCGGGGAAACAAGCCCAAGACTTCACGGTGGTGCCGCAGTCGGGGCAATTTGCTCCCCTGCTCATGGATCTCAGCAAGCAGCACGGCGTTGGACGGCTGGCCTTCGAATCGGAGCACGTCAGTGTTGCCACGCACAATTCATACCACGAGGTCCTGGACGGCGAAATCGACCTCATTGGGTCCCAAGGAGCCGTTGAGAATCTTCGAGTGTCCAAGGAGCCGGACGAGGTGGCCGCGCTCCAGCGAGCCATAACCATTGCCGATAGCGCGCTTGATGAACTTCTCACGTGGCTGCATCCCGGTGTCACCGAGAAAGACGTAGCGTGGCGCTTAGAGGTACTGATACGGGAGGCTGGCGCTGAAGGTCTCTCCTTTCCATCTATCGTAGCGGCCGGCCCGAACGGCGCCATGCCGCACCACAGGCCGGGAAACGACGTCATCCCGCGTGACACTTTCATTGTTATGGACTTTGGCTGCATCGCCGATGGGTATTGCTCCGACATGACCCGCACCGTTGCGCTCGGCACGCCTTCGCCGGAAATGCGAGCAATTTACGGGCTTGTTTTTGAGGCTCAAGAAAAGGCGGCGGCGCACGTGCGAGCGGGCATGTCCGGCGTTGAGGCCGATGCCTTGGCTCGTGAAGTCATTGTGGCCGCGGGACACGGCGACCATTTCGGTCATGGTTTGGGCCACGGGGTGGGCCTGGAAATTCACGAGGCTCCCCGCCTTTCGCCACTGGCAGGCGATACGCCTCTGCCTGAGGGCGCAGTTGTTTCTATCGAACCCGGCGTATACCTGCCCGGCGTGGGCGGTGTGCGCATTGAAGACCTGGTATTGCTCCGTAAGGACGGGGCAGACGTACTCACCGGATCGCCAAAGATGACCTTTTAGAAATAATTCTATTGCAGGAGGCATTGCGCGTTGATCGACACTGGCAACCTAAGACGGGGCGTCGTAATCGAGTATGAGGACGCTATTTTTCGCTTGGAAGACGTAAAGCACATTAAGATGGGACGCGGCGGCGCGGTGGTGCGGCTTAAGCTTCGGCACGTGCAGGACGGCCATATCATCGACCGCACCTGCGATGCCGGCGCCCGCTTTCGCCAAATCCGTCTTGAGCAACGCCCGGCGCAGTTCCTTTATCGAGATGGCGACGTCTTTCACTTTATGGATACGGAGTCATACGACGAAATCCTCGTAGACGCTGCTCTGCTAGGAAATGCGATGAACTTCCTGAAGGATGGCGCTACCATTGAGCTTGAGATGCACGGCGAGCGTGTCCTCGACACGTCATTGCCTCCCTCAATTGCACTGGAGGTGGCTGACACTGCGCCCGGAGTGAAGGGCGATACGGCCGCAGGAGGCACAAAGCCCGCAACGGTTGAAACAGGGCTGGTAGTCAATGTACCGCTCTTCGTCAACGTGGGAGAAACAATTCGTGTGGATACACGGACGAACAGCTATATTGAGCGGGTGCGTTCATCGTGAGCGATCAAGGCGAGCAGATTGAGCAATCATGCCCCGGGGAGTCAACTCCTCTTTCCCGGGTAATTCACGAGCGCCTGAAGCCGTTGCTTGAGCTCATCAGCAATTCCGATGTGGAAGAGATATCGCTTGAGCATGACGGCATACGCGTGGCAATCAAGCGCACGGCCCAAATGATGTCGGTCGTCTCGTCGTCTCCTCCACCTGAAGTGGAAGAAACCGAACCGCAATTGCACGTCGTGCACGCGGGCAGGGTGGGAGTCTTTTCCCGCAGCCGGAGACAGGAGCAACTTCCCGTCATCGATGAGGGCGCGGAGGTGAAGGAAGGGCAGTTGCTGGGCTATATCGAGGTGCTTAACGTGCTCAATGAAGTCCACGCACCCTTTGCCGGTACCCTTGAGCGCTTTCTCGTGGAATCGCGGCAGCCGGTTGAATACGGCCAGCCGCTCGCTCTGATCGAACCCGCTCCGGAACCTCCAACGGACGACGTGGAATAACCGCTCCCTACGGCGGACGCCATGCGGTTAACCCTGCAAGCACATGCCCAGGTGACACGCGCTGCGGCCGTCATTCCCGCGCAAGCGGGAATCCATCAGGACTCTGTTGCGGGCACAAACGCCGGGCGTACAGGCTCGTATTGTGAACATAGTTGCCCCAACGGGACACCAAGCAACGGATACTTTCTATGCCAGGAATAGAGACGAGTGCGGGGGCTTGCCCCCCGCTTGGAACCGAGCGCGGCGACGCAAAGATGGATTCCCGCTTTCGCGGGAATGACGGCTAGGCGCTACCCCTTTTCGCACGCAGCAGTTCCTGAACGTGGCACGGGGGCTTGTCTCCGCTCCTTAACAACCGCTGTGTGCGCACAAATTCCACTCTTGCAGAATTTGTATTGTGTACATAGTTTGCTGCTGACAGAATAAAAGAAGCCATGGACACTTTCCACGCCAAGAATCGTGAAGAGTGGCGGGCGTGGCTTGAAGAACATCACGCCCTCGCCAGGGAAATTTGGCTCGTCTACTATCGGAAAGCCACCGGCAAGCCCCGCGTTTCGTACAACGATGCCGTTGAGGAAGCTCTCTGCTATGGCTGGATAGACAGCCAGCAAAAGGGCATCGATAAGGAGCGCTTTGCCCAACGGTTTTCGCCCCGCAAGCCGGGCAGCAATTGGTCGGAAACAAATAAGGTGCGACTGCGCAGCCTAATCGCCCATGGCAAAATGGCGCGTGCCGGGTTAGCCGCCGCGCAGGGCGTTGCTTTGGATGAACCATTTGTGATTTCCCCGGACATTGAGTCTGCCCTCAAGCAAGACGTGCAAACCTGGCAGCACTTTCAAAAGTTCCCGGAAGATTACCAACGCATCCGCGTAGCGTTCATCGAGAACGCACGCAGCCGACCTGCGGAGTTCAAGCAACGTCTGGACTACTTCCTCAAGAAGACAGCGAAGAACAAAACCTTTAGATACGGGTAAGAGCGTGCCGACAATGCGTTGATTGCAAGTCGACACCGTTGAATGCTAGCAAGAGCAACTTGCAGCGATTACCTCGGGTCTAGCTCCAAGTCTGCCCGTACTGGGGTGTGCGCCTTTTAGTGCCACATTTGGAGCTTGCTCGAATCCGTTGCGTTTTCCTGACTGAATTGAATAGGACTCAATATGCCTACCAGCGAACCAGCATCTATCGCACTAAGGGAGTCTCAATGACAGATACCTTGCCTGCATCGACTGAGACGGCTACATATAAAGCTAAGAACAGCGCGATTGTTGTCACCGGGTTATGCAAGTCCTTCAAGGACCTGGAAGTGCTCAAGGGGATCGACCTCACCGTCGCACGAGGGAGTATCTTTGCACTGCTCGGGCCGAACGGCGCCGGCAAGACCACAATCATTCGCATTTTGAGCACGCTGCTCCGGCCTGACGGCGGCCGAGCCGTTGTAAACGGCTTTGACGTAACCCGGGAAGCGGGCCAAGTGCGCAAGAGCATTGGGCTCACCGGACAGTACGCGGCAGTGGACGAGTACTTGACCGGAGAAGAGAACCTGCTGATGCTGGGGCGGCTCTACCGACTAAGCAAGGCGGATGTCAAGCAACGCACCCGCGACCTCTTAGAGTTATTCGAACTTACCGACGCTGCCCGGCGTCAAGTGAAGACGTACTCAGGCGGCATGCGGCGCCGCCTCGATCTGGCCATGAGCTTGATTGCTTCGCCGCCAGTGCTCTTCCTCGACGAGCCCACCACAGGGCTCGATCCGAGAAGTCGTCTGTCGCTGTGGGAGATGATCAAGCGCCTCTCGGCCAGCGACGTCACCATCCTGCTGACCACGCAGTATATGGAAGAAGCCGACCAACTGGCAGACCAAATCGTCGTCATCGATCACGGTAACGTGATCGCTGCCGGCACGGCCGACGAGCTGAAGTCCCGCATCGGAACCTCCCGCTTGGACCTTACCATCGCCGCAAGTAGTGATTTCGTTAGGGCCGAGCAGACGTTGGACGGTCAAGCCCTGCATGTGGATAGCAAGCGGCGCCTTGTAAGCATTGCCAGCCAAAGCGGCGTCCATGAATTGAGAGAAGTGTTGCAACGGCTGGAAGAGGCGGACGTTGTGGTGGAAAATGTCTCACTGCATCGTCCCACCCTTGACGATGTCTTCCTAACGCTTACAGGGGCTACGGCTTCGCCGCAAACTAACGAAGATCCGGAAGAGAGTCAGGAGAAGGACACAGAGTGAGAACGCCGGTCTCTTTGCTTGCCAACACACAACCGGAAAGTCGTCCGGAGATATTCTGGACGTTCGACAACTCCTGGGTGTTGACGAAACGCAGCCTCACGCACATCATACGCAACACCGATCAGTTGCTCTCCGTATTCCTTATGCCCGTGATGTTCTTGCTGCTCTTTCGTTACGTCTTCGGTGGCGCCATTAACACAGGCGAAACAAGCTATGTCAACTTTCTCGTCGCCGGAATATTGGTGCAGACGGCCGCCTTCGGGGCAAATACGACCACGATCAGCGTGTTG
Source organism: Chloroflexota bacterium (assembly GCA_965219505.1). Lineage (GTDB taxonomy): Bacteria > Chloroflexota > UBA11872 > VXOZ01 > VXOZ01 > VXOZ01. The sequence goes on from OZ244775.1 coordinate 1,975,594, forward strand.
GTTGACTTGCAGCGCGGTATTGTAGACCGCTTTCGTGCCCTCCCCATGGCCAGTTCCGCCCTTCTCGCAGCACACGTAATCGCCGATCTCGCACGCAATACCATATCGGCTGTGATCATGCTTGCCGCGGGCTTTCTCGTTGGTTTTCGCCCCACAGCGGATCTCGCCGAGTGGTTCTTAGTTTTCGGCCTGTTGCTACTCTTTACGCTCGCAATCTCTTGGATTTCGGCCATATTGGGCATGGTGGTCAAATCGTTGGAAGCCGCGCAATGGGTTGGATTCATGGTGCTCATGCCGCTCACATTTGCCAGTAGCGCCTTTGTCCCCACTGCCAGCATGCCGACCGTGCTGCGCATCTTTGCCGAGAACCAGCCCATTACCCACGTTATCGAAGCCATGCGCGCCTGGATGGTCGGCACACCAATTGGCAATAGCGGGTGGCTGGCGCTGGTATGGTGTGTCGGCATTGTCGTAGTTGCCATGCCGGTGGCGACGTGGATGTTCCGCCGCCGGACATCGGATCCGCGCCCGGGCTAATCTACCGCGCGATCGGTGGTACCAGGGCTTTGAGCTACATGGAATCCACGGGCAGAGTACATCTTAACCCCACAACGTAGTATCATGAGTTAGAGAGTGCAGTCTCGAGCAGTTGGGGAGGGCAGGCTATGCGCACCATTCAATTGCCGTGGTGGGACCCGCACGGGTGGACGCAACAGCGAGCGCTCCGCCGCGAGGAGTGGGCCACCGGCACACCCCATGAAACCATGCTGCTCGTCGCCGACCGGCGCATCCCTCTCATTGCCGGATTCATTGCAGGGGCGGGCGTCTTTGCGGGCCTCTTTGCCGTGATCATGATCTTGATCGCAATCTGGCCGATCATGATTATGCTGTTTACGCTCAATGTCGTGGGTGTCGTTTCGCTCGTCCTTTCCCACACATTTGGCTGGGTCTCGATCCTCATGGATCTTTGGCCGGCCCTCCTGTTAAGCGGTCTTCTCGGCTTGGCCAAAGCCCGTCTCAATCTTCGCAGCGTGGAGCGTCGCCTGCGCCCGATGCCCTTTCACTCTCGGTGGGACACACTACCCGGATTGCTCCTCAGCCTCATCGGGGTGCCGTTGCTCTTTCTTGGGCTGGCGGTTTGGAAAGAATTCCCGATCATGGTTGTATACCTTTTATTTGTGTGGCTCCTCTCAGGATTGGTCTACGACCAGTATTGGAATGTCTGGTTTGAAGGCATGCTCCGATCGTGGGTGGGTTCGGCGGTCTGGTTCCGCCGCACACTGAGCCTCTCGTTCGTTCTGCACAACGATAGTGATCTCTTTGGCTGCATCATTGCTGACCTTGCCGTGAGCGAGGACGGCCACAAAGCTCTGATACAAGGCTGGTTCCGCACGCCTGATCAGGTGAAGCGGGCGCGTCAAGTCGCGCGCCGTATCGTCGGAATCCGTGAAGCGGAGGTGGAAACGCTCTCATGGGATCTGCAGGATGAAATGTGGGATGAATACACCGCCACCGGCGCACGATCCCTCGTAATCTAACCGCAAGCGTCCCCGTATCCGCAGTATCGCCATCACCAGGGGCAGTAGCATGGTGGGACAGATAGGGAGCCAGGTCATCAAGCCTCCTAAGCTTTCCGCTGGCGATACGATAGGCATCATTGCCCCGGCAACACCGTTCACTCCGGTAGTACCCCCGGCATTCTACGCCCAATTCGCGCGTGGCGTCGCCTACCTTGAGATCCTTGGCTTTCACGTACACGTTTCTTCATCTATCACAAGCAAGAGTCAGCACGCCTATGTTCCCCCAGAAGCACGCGCCCAGGAGTTCAACGACGTATTTGCTCAGCCAGCCATACGAGCGGTCGTCGCGCTTGTCGGAGGCCGCAGCGCGAATGCGCTCCTGCCGTTTCTCGATTGGCAGCGCATCGCAAGCGAGCCCAAGATCATCTTAGGCTACAGTGCCGTTACCGCACTCTTGGTTGGCGTTTACAGCCGCACCGGCCTCGTCACGTTTCACGGCCCAATGGTATTGAATGGCTTTGGCGAGTTTCCCACGATGCTTTCGTATAGCTATCGCCAGATTGAGAATGTGCTCATGAATTCGGTAGCGCCGGGCCCCTGCCGCCCGCCGGAAGAATGGACAACCGACTATCCGCGTAACGACAAACCGCGTGCCCTGCAAAAGCAGGAGGGTTGGCGTTGGCTGCGCTCAGGCCGGGCGTACGGCCGCTTGATTGGCGGCAATCTCGCGACGCTTTGCACCCTGGCGGGAACACCTTTCTGGCCCTCGTTCAAAGACGCCGTCCTCTTTCTTGAAGAGGTCAAGACGGGACCGAGCGTCTTGCAAGAGGTCGACCAATCTCTTGCCCATCTCGCAATGCTGGGCGTGTTCGCCGACATAGAGGGCCTTGTGGTTGGGAAGCTGAATGACGCAACTGATTTTGAAAACCGAATGTTCGACGAACTGATCTCCCAGCACACCGCAGCGAATAAATTTCCCATTCTCAGCCAAGTCGATTTGGGGCACACTGACCCCAAGCTGACACTTCCCATCGGAATCCAAGCGTCACTTGATTCAGCCTTAGGACTACTCAGCATCGATGAAGCAGCGGTGTGCGCGCACGCCTCCTGAATAGAGGAAAGAGCATGGCACAGCAGGACAGATTCGACCGCTCCTCCGATGACGTGCGCTACCTCTCTCGCCACGAGATCATATCCGCAACCGTATCCGATGCCCTGGTTATGATTGCCAGTATTCGCACGACACTGCTGGCCGGCGGCATTGCCGGTGCGGTCGCACCGCTGGCATTCGTCGTGCCGGTGGCGCTCGCGGTTGCTTTATGGCCGATTCTCAATTCGCTTATGGTGGCGCTCATGGCGGGCGCCTTGCTCTTTGCCATTGTACTCACGCCACTAGTTATCCTCTCCGGCTTCTCGGAACGACTGCGTACGGTCCCGGTCATCGAAGTCGCCGCAGCGCTCATTCTCCTTGTAGTCGTCATCATTGCCATCCTTACGATCCGCAACACACCGGCCAATATCGGGCCGGCTGTACTATTGGGGATTGTCTTGACGGTAGTGACAATGGTCCTAAACCTATCGCCCGTTGTAATTGGCGCGGGCGCACTGGGGGCACTGATGGGGCTGCTGCGCCGTCACGGGGCCCTCCGGGATGCCTATTGGCGCATCACGTTGGGTCCCATCGTATCCAGTTACTTCGGACCGCATCAGATCTTATCCTTTATTGCCGTGCCGGTCGGCATTATGGTCGCACTAGCCGCCACGATAAGGGACGGCTGGCAACTTGCGCTGACGGTGTTCCCCATCTGGTTTATGTCGGGGATACTCTTTTCGATGTACTGGGAACTAGCTCATTTATACATTTTGGGCAAGATCACGGGACGTGCGGCGTGGTTCCGCAAGAGCGTCGCCCTCGCGAAAGTGTTGGAAGATGACTCGTACTTGTTTGGACTACGGTTCGAGTCAGTGGGAGTTGATCCTGAACGTGGCGTGGCACAAATTCGGGCGGAATTTCGCGACCCCGACCAGGTATACCGCGCCCGCCAGGTCTGCATGCGCGTGGCTGGCATTGTAGATGCTGAAGTGGTGGACACCAGCGATCCCTATGATCGATATAGACGGGCCGGCACGCGCTATTGAATCGAGAATAGAACGCTGAATAGAAATTGAAAAGATGCGCATCGACGCACACCAACACTACTGGCAACTGAATCGGGGTGATTACGGCTGGCTCACGCCGGACATGGACCCTCTGTACCGCGACTACCTCCCGGCAGACCTCCGGCCATCGCTCGAAAAACATCACATCGATAGGACGATCCTCGTGCAGGCTGCGCCGACGGTGGCGGAGACGGACTTCATGCTGTCGCTTGCCGCTGAAGACGACTCTATTGGTGGTGTCGTTGGATGGCTCGATATGGCCGATCCTGACTTTCCACGCCAATTTGAGAAGTACTGCCAAGAACCGGCCTTCGTAGGTCTCCGCCCTATGCTGCACGACCTGAAAGACGAGGCGTGGGTTACAGAGCCGATCGTAACCGAGAACCTTAGCTTGCTGGCAAGGCACAACTTTCCCTTTGACTTCTTGGTGCGCCCCCAACACTTGCCCCACGTGCTCCAGGTGCTGGAGCACGTGCCTGACTTGCGCGCAGTGATCGACCACATCGCTAAGCCTGACATCAAAGCGCAGCAATTTGAACCGTGGGCCTCACACCTCAGCGCGATTGCGCAGCACGAAAACGTCTACTGCAAACTCTCAGGCATGGTCACCGAGGCCGACCCCGCCAACTGGATGCCTGCCGACCTAAGGCCGTACGTGGAACACTCCGTCGCGAGTTTTGGGCAGGAACGCGTAATGTACGGCAGCGATTGGCCCGTCTGTCTCTTGGCGGCAAGCTACGACGCCGTGATCGGAGCCTTGGAAGAGATTCTAGAGCCGAGACTGGACGAGGCAAGCATGGCGCGGGTCTTTGGCGACAACGCCGCGCGGTTCTATGGGATAGCGCAGTAGCTAAGTGGATGCGTTATCGAGGATGCCGCTCGCCAGCCTTGGAATGAGCCAATTGGCCGCGCCCAAGCTGTACTAACAAGTGAGCGGTGGCCCGCCACACCCGTCATCATTGTGCCGCCATCGAAAGACACAGGTACCATGACAGCTCAAATCAGTGCCGGTTCCGCAACTGCCAACTTGACACCTTGGCTGGGAATTGCACTCTGCGGCGGCTTTGCGCAACGGCAAGCCACAGATGTACATGACGAGATACATGCCAAGGCATTGGTATTGGACAACGGCGAGATTCGCATCGGGATCGTAGTTTGTGACTTCGTCTGTATGCCTCGGCGCATTGCCGACGCCGTAAAGGAGCGCGTGGCTCAGACCAGCGGTATCCCACCCAGCCACTTGCTGGTTTGCGCTACGCATACCCACAGCGGGCCGGCGATACGCACAGCCCTTGGCGTGCGCGAAGACCCAGCGTATGTGGAGCAGGTGCCTGCCAAGATTGCAGACGCCGTCCAACTGGCGGTAAAACGGCTGCAGCCCGCGTGCATCGGCTGGGGAGAAGCGCGGGAAGACCGCATCAGCTTCAACCGCCGCTGGTGGATGCGCGACGGCACCGTACACATGAATCCAGGCAGCGAAAATTCGGACGCCGTGCGCCCAGCCGGCCCGACCGATCCCGCGCTAAGCTTTCTCTACCTGGAGGACACGACAGGTACACCTCTAGCTGTCCTTGCCTCATTTGCGCTCCACTACGTTGGCACCGACTCGCCGACAGCGCTCTCTGCTGATTATTACGGACACTTCACGGCGGAAGTGCAGCGCATGCTCGGCCCGCAGTGCCTACCCATCCTCGTAAACGGCACGTCCGGCGATATCAACAATATTGACTATAGCGGCAAGCGGTCGTGGAACGAATCCGGCCATGCCCAAGCCAAGAGAATGGCCACCGTGCTCGCAGGACACGTGCTCAATGAAAGCCAACTGCTGGACATGCAAGACACCTGCCTGCTTGACGCCGTTTTGGAGACCGTCACCTATACCCGCAAGACTATCTCGGCTGAAGACGTCTCTGTCGCCCGGCGAATTCTGCGGGATCCCACCACTTTCACGTATGCCTCCGGCCCGTTTAGCTGGGTGGTCGGCCAACCGGTGCATAGACAGTTTATAGACGTCTATGCGCAAGCATGTATCGACCTGGCAGCCCTGCCCAAAGAGTTGGATACACGCGTACAGTCACTGCGGATTGGGGATGCCGCGCTGGTAGCGCTCCCGGGCGAAGTCTTCGCTGAGACGGGGCTAGCAATTAAAGCACAGAGCCCTTTTCACCGTACACTCATCGCCGAGCTCGCCAACGACTATCTCGGCTATATCTGCACGCAAGAGGCGCTGGAACGACAAGGTGGCTACGAGACCTGGGCTTCCCCCCATTCCATCGCCGCGGCCGGTACGGCCGAGCGACTTGCAGTTGTCGCCGGACAGCAGCTAGCTGGCCTCTAGATCTAGATACAGGGAATAAGGCTACGTAGCACCAAGCATAGACCCGCAAACCGTAGCAAGCCGTATCGTCCAATGAGAAGAAACGACCCGCCCACGCGTCGAGGCCGACTAGTGCGGCGCCAGTGCAGAGCAAACGCCCACCGTGGGCGACACCACTGGTGCCCACGCTCCTAACAAGCGCTACTCATTCGGTTCAGCAGTGAGCCTTGCCGAGCCCGCGAATGCCGCATGAAACTGGGAGCTGCACGTACGAGTCTCGGACACTACGCCATGGGGTGCATGGATAGGGCCAAGGACGACTCGATATTCCATACGACCTGCGAGACTGCCTGGCCGATGAGGTCCAGCTTGCGCACCTGCTCAATGCGTCCGGCCGCTTGACTCAGTTCCAGCTTGGAGAGCAATGTGCTGAAGATACCACACACGTCTGCCAGGCTAATGATGACGATGTCACGCGGATCGGGGATCACGTTGCTGAAGAGCACTTCCATGATCCGCAGCTTCACTTCGCGCTCGGCCTTGCCGTCTACTACCGGATAACGCCGCGACCGAAAAACCCAGAGGAAGCGATCGTCCCGACTCTCCAAGATTCCGTGCGAAATAAGTCGCTTCATCGCTTTGTCGCGAATCGAATAGGCATTCTCAGCCGTGTGTTCGATCCAATGGCAGATGTCGTGCACTTCAGTTGATTTCGAGATGCTCTCCAAAGTTGGGTCCAGCAAGTCATCGCCTATAGGAGTGGGATCCATCAAGGTAAGCTGTTTTGGATCGGTGTCGATCCTGTTCTCCAATGCAAGGTCCATTAGAACAGCGCCCGCAAGGGCATAGCGGAGCGACCACTCGGGGATGTGCGCAAACTCGCCACTCTCATCTTCGAGCAGGAGGAGCATGATCTCTTCAGCAAATCGCAACATCGGCTTCAATCCTTACTACGCTGTAGGGTCTGCAATTATCGTAAGACGTTGGAGCGGCAGTTGTCAATGGTACGCTAGGCGGGCCGGGAGACTTCCAGCGTTACGCAATTGGGATTACGGTCTTGGCCTTATGCACCGCCGCCGCGCATGGATTGCGAGCGGCTCCCAAGCCTACACCTCTTTCAGTCCCATACTCAAATGACCCTCAGACCAAAGTCTCGTCCATTTCCGTTTGACATCATTGTGCGCTATACTTTCGTCTACAATGGCTGACTTTACATGGATCGCAAACTAAGGAGTGTCGCACGTGAGTACATCACTGCAGGCCGGCGCCGCTACGGCGAACATCACACCGTGGCTCGGCATTGAGGTTCCAGGAGGCCATCGTACGCGCTACGCCGAAGACGTCGACGACGAGCTTCTCGCCAAAGCCTTGGTACTCGACAACGGAGAAATGCGGATTGCGCTCGTCACGTGCGACCTCATTGTGATGCCCCAAGGGATGGCCGACCGGGCCAAAGAGCGCATCGCTGCGCGCTGTGACATTCCTCCCGAAAACGTCATGATCAACGCCACCCATACCCACACCGCCGCCGGAGTTGCTGACCTGCTTGGCACAAGTGAGGACAAAGCGTATGTCGAGTGGGCGCCGCTCAAGATGGCGGATGCCGTGGAGGTGGCAACCCACCGCATGCAGGCTGCGCGCATCGGCTTTGCTACGGCCCACGAGGACCGCATTTCATTCAATCGCCGCTGGCACATGCGTGACGGTACCGTGCGCATGAACCCCGGCGTCGACAATCCCGACCGCGTTAAGCCAACCTATCCCAAAGATCCTGAAATCACCATGCTCTACGTGGAAGGGACAGACGGCCGGCCCATTGCCGCCGTTTCCAACTTTGTGCTTCACTATGTGGGCACCGATAACGGCCTTGCAATTTCTGCCGATTACTTCGGGCATTTCCACCGGCTCATCCAACGCTACCTCGACCCGCAGTGCGTCGGTATGCTCTGGAATGGCACCTCGGGCGACATCAACAACAATGATTACAGCGGCAAGCGCAAATGGACTGCAAGCGGCCACACGCAAGCGATCAAGATGGCAAACGTGTTGGCCGGCCACCTCATCACTGAGATCCAACTCATGGAAATGCAGGACGAACTTGAGCTTGGGGCGGCAGTCGGCACTTTAGAATTCAACCGCAAGAACATCACGGCTGAGGATCTTGCCACGGCGGAGAAGATTTTGGCGGTACCTGCGGGAACGTACTCAGATTACGATTCAGGACCGTTTAGCTGGGTGGTCGGTCAGCCGTTGCCGCATCCGCTTTCGGATGTCTACGCAGTTGAATGCCAACGCCTGGCGCAAATGCCAATATCGCACACCGCGCCGGTGCAAGCCCTGCGGCTCGGAGACGCATCCATCGTTGCACTACCCGGTGAGATTTTTGTGGAATTCGGCTTGAACATCAAGCAGCAGTCGCCCGCTACGCCGCAGTTCGTCGTGAGCCTGGCTAACGGCTATATAGGGTACGTCTGCACGGACAAAGCCCTGACTGAGCACGGCGGCTACGAGACCTGGGCGGGGTACTCGTCTCTGGGTGGAGTCGGAACCGGGCCTGCCATGGAGAAGTGCGCGATGGAGCTTCTCGGCCGGTTGTTCTAGCCGCAGTGCTTACGCGTTTACGTAGCCAAGCCATTTTTCATCATGGATCCAATAGGCGCGCTTGCTTGTCAGATTCGCAGCGCGGCAGCCTATTTGCTGCCTGCGAATTCTAAAGACAACTCAATTGTGCCGATAGAAACTGTGTCAATGATAAATAGCGTTGAGAGGAGTACTAAGGCATGAACGAAAGCAAGATTCGCATAGCCGTCATTGGTTGCGGCGGGATCAGCACCGGCCACATCAATGCCTATGCCCGCATGAGCGAAGCCTGCGAGTTGGCGTACTGCGTGGACGTAGACGAAGAGAAGGCCAAAGCTGAAGCGGAGCGCACCGGCGCAAAGTGGTCGACGGACTACCTGTCGATTCTCGATGAAGTTGATGCGGTAGACATTTGCACGCCGCCTCATCTCCACGCCGAGATGAGCCTCGCTGCCATGAGTCGTGGCAAGCACGTACTTACTGAGAAAGTCATGGCGACGACGCTCGAAGACGCCGACGAAATGATTCGCGTGGCCGACGAGCAGAACGTCAAGCTGATGGTTGCGTACGTCACCCGTTTCCTACCTATTTGGCAGAAACTCAACGAGCAGGTTACCGGCGGCGCGTACGGTCAGCCCTACATGGCCCAAGTGCGCACGGAAGACAATATGGCAAGTCCGGCAGGGTGGCGCAAGTCATGGAAGACGTTTCCCATGGGATGCCTGCTCAGCCACGGCTGTCACTACGTCGACCAGATGATCTGGAACCTGGGCGACGTCGTGCAAGCCACGTGCCTGAGTGACGACCGCTTCCGCCGAGATACCCTCGGCCGAGAAGATACGGCGGTTTCCATCTACCGCTTTGCCAGCGGCGCTTTGGGCAACTACGTAGCTTCCTGGGGTACCAAGCACAGCGATTGCCATCTACGTTTCGCGGTCTACCTGGAAGGCGGCGAGTTGATCCTCAGTTACGATCCCGACGGCGTCCGCCGTCTGACACTCTGGCAAGCGGGCGACAAGGAAGGCACGCTTCTTGTAGAAGATGACCCAAGTAAGGCCGATCTGATGGATGCCTTTAGCGCCCGCAAGAACTTCGCCGGCGAGTGTGAGCACTTCATCGACTGCATCGTAAACGATAAGACCCCGCTCACCGATGGCGTCGAGTCTAAGAAGTCCATGGAGGCCATTGTTGCTGCCTACCACGGCGAGGACTACGGCATTGTTGCTGATTTGCCCCTTGAGAACGTGCGCCCCCAGATGATCTGGCGCAGGACGGACGAAGTCTGGTAGAGCACGGCATTTGGTAGGGGCGGTTCGCGAACCGCCCAGCAACAGACGCAACTGCAGGAAGTAGGGGCACGACATGTCGTGCCCCTACGCGTTTCGTCAGACAAAGAGGGTTTGGTTCGCGCCCCCCACAAGTCGCCATTGGGCAACAACCGCTCACACCAGCGGATCGAGAATGCTCTCGTAGCCGGGCACAAAAAGGCGCTGGTAGGTTCGTTCAGCCTGAAAGTCGGTCATGGTGGCAACGTAGTCGCAGGCCACCCGGCGGCGGGCGGAGTCGTCTCGCGCTCCAGCGAACTGGTCTTGAAACTCCAAGGGAAACATTGCCGCGCTTTCTTCCGCCTGGAAGACCTCGAACAAACGGTCGATCATGTGATGCGCGCGATAGGCGAGCGTCGTCACCCGGGGTTCGGCAAATACCAACACGAACGCCACCTGCTTGAGCACCTCACAGCGCCGTTCCTGCGCATCGGGCACCATAAGGCCGTACCGGTAACGTTCCGATTGGTCCTCCGTCCAACCCAACCGAGGTGCACCCTGGGCGCAGCGCACGAACTCGTTGATCAAGCGCGAGGTTAGGTCCTTCAGCGCGGCGCGCACCTGCCGCGGTGTCGGCAGGCCTTCCAACTCGGTCATGCGTGCAGCCAGCCAGTCTAACTCCTGCACCACTTCCGCAGCCGACCACGAGCGACCCCGTTCTTCCGCTTCTTCCTGCACCCGCTGGATGACCGCGTCCTGGTTCGACGGACGCCGCAGGTGGTGCACGGTGATCATGCCGACGTGGATGCCGTCTTCGAGGTCATGCGCCGAATACGCAACGTCATCGGCCCAATTCATAATCTGGCACTCGAAGGAGCGCTCCTCCAACGCGCCATGTGCACAAATCCATTGGAGCAAGGGCGCGTCCTCCGCATAGCAAGACTTCCTCAAACCGGGCTGTGAGCCATGGATCGCCTTGTATTTGAGCAGGCCGTCCAGCACACTCCGCGTGAGATTGAGCCCCGTATAGCGATCTGACTTGACCTCTAGTTGCGTCAGGACACGCAGGTTCTGGGCGTTCGCCTCAAAGTTGCCATGCTCTGCCATGCGCGACCGCAAGATCTGCTCGCCATAGTGACCGAACGGCGGGTGGCCGATATCGTGGGCAAGGCAGATTGTTTCAACTAAGGTGGGATCAGCTCCCAACCGCAAGGCCAGCGCCTTGCCGATCTGCGCTACCTCCAACGAATGGGTGAGCCGTGTGCGAAAGAAGTCGCCGTAACGCACGCCGAAGACCTGAGTCTTGCCCTGCAAACGTCGAAAGGCGGCACTATGAATGATGCGGGCGCGGTCCCGCTCGAACGCTTCCCGGTCGTCGGCAATCTTCTCTTCTTCAGGATTGAGACGTTCCTCGTCATGAGTCGTATACGAAATCATAGTGCTTTGCCGTACGTTCAAGTGTCTCGCGAAATAAGGGATGTAGAGCAGGTGCCACGCGGTGCAGAGAGATGCTCCAACCTAACGATAGACTGTCACGGCATGACGCGACAAGCCTCGCAGCACTTGAACCGTAGGCCGTATGGGTCTCTTGCTTGCCATTAGCACCTTGCCCAAGGTGGTGTTTACTCTTGCGCCAAGTAGCGGTGCACAAGCCCCCGCGCTACCGCCTGCCGCAGAAGGGTGAGGAGAAAAAGGGGCACGCGAAACACGTGCTCCCTTTTCTTTATTCTATTGCCTTCGAATACAGTCGTCGCAGAGGACTGCTGCAGCAACCGCAAGCTCCTCCAATCTGTTATTGTGTTCGCAGAATTTGTGACTGTGCGACCACACAGCCCGCACAAGGGAGGACACCGATGCCATCTGATTCTGCAGGCCAAGCGGTTGCGATCGCTTGGAATCAAGAGACAGCCGAAGCCTCGTGGACGAGACGCGACTCAATGGGCTGGGCGGTCTTTCAAGACAAGATGTGGTTTCTGGGGGGATTCATCCCCACCCGCGTCAATGACGTCTGGTCGTCGTCCGACGGCGTCAACTGGGAAGAGGTCACCCCCGCCGCTCCATGGGCCGCGCGCAACCTGCCCTGTACGCTCGTCTACGATGACAAAATCTGGATTTTCGCCGGAGCGGATAACCCGCACGTCTCGTACAACGACGTTTGGTGTTCCGCCGACGGCAAGCACTGGGAAGCCGCTACGTTGGACGCGCCGTGGGAAAAACGGAGCGCTGCCTCAGCAGTCGCATTCGACGGCAGAATGTGGCTGTTCGGCGGTTTCGATATCGCGAAGTTCCACCACTACCAGGATGTTTGGACCTCGACCGACGGCAAGAACTGGGACTTGGTGGAGGAACATGCGCCGTGGAGCGCCCGCAGCATGCAGACCTCCGTGGTCTTCGACGGCAAGATGTGGCTCATGGGCGGCGGCGTTTACAACACGAACTACCCAAACAACACCGTTATGAACCACAACGACGTCTGGTGTACGACCGACGGCAAATCGTGGGAGATGGTCGCGGTGGCCGCGGACTGGCAAGAGCGGCGCTTCCACGCTTCGGCCGTGTATGACGACAAGATGTGGATCATCGGGGGCCACACCCACGGCAACCGCAACGATGTCTGGTTTTCTTCCGACGGCGCCAATTGGGTAGAAGCCAAAGGCGATCCAATCTGGCCGATTCGCCACGCGCCGGTCTGTCTCACCTACCGCGACAAACTGTGGGTGATCGGCGGCTTTGGCGACACCCTCTACAACGACGTGTGGTCGTATCAGCGATAATGGGCATGCAGATCACCGCCGGGCCCTACTTGCAGAACGTCGCGCGGGACGCCATCACCATCATGTGGCACACCGACGAACCTGCCACGTCCCTTGTGGAATACGAGAAGAGTGCCAGACTTGGCTGGGGCGCCTATGAAGGCAGACCGAAACCAACCTACCCGTGCCGGATCGAAAGTGATGAGATGCAGACAGTCCATGCGGTTCGCCTCACGGGGCTCACGGTCGAGCAGGTCTGTTTCTATCGAGTTTCTTCTTCCTCACCTGGCGGAGACACAGTTACATCAGAAGGTGCCAGCTTTCGCACCTCAGTCCGCGATGAATCTCCCTTCTCGTTCGCCACGTATGGTGACAGCATGCGCGAGCACGACGTCCATCAGCGCAACGCGGACCTTGCCCGCGCGTACCGCACGGACATTTGCGTAGGCGCGGGCGACCACGCCCAAGACGAGATTGCGCGATTTGGCGGCGATTTCTTTGCCAGCACGAATAACCTGCTGCCCTACACGCCTTGGTTTGCCGCCATGGGCAATCACGATTCACCCAACGAGGGGTATTTTCGCTACTTCAACTACCCGGAGCCCCACTTCTGGTACTCCTTCAACTACGGCGCTGCGCACTTTACGGTGCTCAATAGCAACATGGACTACCGACCGGGTTCCGAGCAGTGGGTCTGGCTGGAAAACGATCTGACCACCTTCCGGCGCGCCCGTTGGAAGTTTGTCTTCTTCCATCATCCGCCGTACTGCTCGAACAACTGTGAGATTCCGGCGACGCGCGTGCTTTGCCCACTCTTCGAACGTTATGGGGTTGACATCGTGTACACGGCACACGCCACTATCTACGAGCGGTTCCATCCGCTGCGGAGTGGGCAATACGCGAGCAAGGATGGCGTTGTCTATTTTGTCTCCGGAGGCGGCGGGTATGATATGAGCCTGTCGCCCAGCGAGCTCTGGGACCACCGGCATCCCGCATCCGCGTTGGCAAAGCCAACGAATCACTTCCTATTGACCAGCGTGGCGCCGGATGAGTGCCGGGTGCGCGCCATTGATTCCCATGGCAACCAGTTCGACACACTGACCTTGAGCAAACCGGCAGACGCGCTCGTACCTCGGCCTGCCGCTAGCCCGCAGCTACCGTATCCCGACCTCCCTCCGGCTGGAACCACAGTCGCCGGCATGGCTGAGGGCGCCGCGCGCTGGGTGTTGCCGCGAACTCAATACGCCCGCGACGCGGCGGTGGTGCGCACCGGCGAACAGAGCATCCGGTGGCATAATCGAGGCGATGAAGCAGTGGTTCCGGCGATCCGCCGCGTGCTCAACGACGACGGCAAGCTGCTGGACGCGGTTGCCGGCAAGCGCTACGCGCTTGAAGCCTGGGTCCGCACGGAAGATGTGCGCGGCGGGATTACTGTATCACTGGAGTGGAGCGGCGACATGGGGTTCATTGATCGCGTGCAATCGCAACCCATCTCCGATACCTGTGACTGGACGAGCATGGCGGTCGCCACACCCATCTTGCCAAATTATGTTTACTGTTGTCGGGTCGTGCTCTCTGCCCTGCCGGGATCGAATGGTAGGGCCTGGTTCGATGACGTCGTAGTGAGGGAAATTGAGTAAAGTCGCCGAATCACTCGGGCAGAAGGTGCACTGGTGACACTTCCTCAGTTTGCAGGAACATTTAGAGCTCGACGTGAGACGGGTTCAGCATGATTCCCATTGCCGCAGACATGTAATCTCAACACGCATCTGCCTGCTTCTGCAGACCGCAAAGTCAGCACTAAGCACGAAGTGAACGCCCAATAACAAGTGGTATTGACGACGATTTGGCCTTGTGCGATACTACTGCTACCCGAACAAGCGTGAACAGAGGGGGAAAGGAGGCTATTCCGCCCTACGGGCGCGAGTTTCAATGAGTGTAGTCCTGTCAATTGCCTCTTCACTGGGAAGTGGCTGAATTAGGAGTAGAGATAATGGAAGAGAAGCGACACGTCTTTTCCCGCCGGGGTTTCCTAGCGGGAGCGGGCGGTATTGGTGGAGTGGTCTTCTTGGCGGCTTGCGGCGTAGTGCCGGTTGCACAGACTGGCGAGATGGCCGACGACAAAGAGCCGGAGCCAGAGGCCAAGGAAGAGATGGTGATGGAAGAGAAGATCATGCGGATTGACGAGACCTTCGTCGAATCCGATGGTCGCTACCAGGCATTCCGAAACACGTTGAAGACGGCCGAGGAAGTGCTGGGTATTAAGACAGTGGTCGTTCCCGGCGAGTACAGCACAATCTGGGAGCGGCGGCAGACGAACCACGCGGCCGGACAAGCCGACGTGGACCTCTCCATCAACCAGATAAACTGGTACGGTTATGGCGGATTGAACGGGATTTTCCCCGATCACATTCCTTACTTCCAGCGCGACAAGCTTCCGTTGGAGGACTACTTCAACGCCGATCTACGTTCTTGGACCTGGCAGAACAAGCTTTATGCCGTCCCCATGCAGTCCGGCGGCGAGGTGGTGCTTTTCAACAAGGAATACTTCGACGAGGCCGGCCTGAACTATCCCGGTGGTGACTGGTCCTACGACGAACTGCTTTCTATGGCGGAGCGGCTCCATAAGCCTGACGACGGCCGCTGGGCGCTGCAAGTGGGCCAGAACAGCCTCTGGTACATGGGCGGCACCTTCTTGCTCAACTTTGGCGGGTCCATCATGGACGAGACCGACAACAAGGCGCTCTACGGCGAGGATCCCAATTCGCTGCGTGGCGCCCAGTTCAACGTCGATCTCCACATCAAGCACCAATACACCCCATCCAGCGAGGACATCCAGAAAGTCACTGCCGGTAGATCCGGTATCGGCATTCTTGAGGTTGGAGGTCTTGCCATGGAGTTCAACGGCATGTTCCGTTACAACGCCGCCAAGAAGCACTTAGAGGACAGGTTGGACATCGCCATGCCGCCGAAAGGCGTGAATCAGACGGCCACCCTGGTCGGCAACGGCTATTCCCTTATGACCCTTTCTCCGGACCAGGAGACCGCTTGGAGCTTCCTCAAGTATATCCATAGCGACGAGGGTGCCGAGGAATCTGACTACTTCGGCTACATTGCGTGGCCGCCGATTATCCGGCACGGCCTGTTTCCGAAGTGGGCAGCGCGCTACGAAGGCACGCAGGTCGAGCAGGTCGTGAACGGCTGGGCCGCTGGCGGGCGTCCCTTCCCGCGCGTGCTTGAGTTCAGCGAAGCCTTTACTCCGTCCAACGCGCCGTGGTACCAGGCATTAAAAGGCGAGATCACCGTGGCCGAGGGTCTGCGCCAGTCTGCCGACATCCTCAACGAGGTTATTTCGCGCCGCCCCGAGGAGTATCGGGAAACATAAATCTCGACCCATTGGGCACGCGAACCTGATCTCAATGATCGGAGCAAGACGAGAAGGGGCACGACATGTCGTGCCCCTTCTTTCTTTTGTGCACTTGCACGGGCAAGCCGCCATTCAGGATCAACACGCTTTGCCTGCTCCCATCCGAAGTGACGTAATCGCCCCGCTCTCTTTCCCAAAGTGGGTTGTTGAATGACTCGGACTTATTGCCTCCCAAGTCCCTCCTCTCCACTCTAGTGCTCCATTAATCCATGCTGCGATGGCGACACATACGGACAAGACCGGGGCGTCCCGGCATGTATTGCAGAATCGATAGTTGCGCGCTCGTCGCTCCGCGTTTCCAATGATCTTGCATCGGTATATAATCGCATTGGTAAAGTACGCTAAGTCATGAGGCGGTACCTGCCTCGCAGAAACGCGGCTGGAGCAAGATTCGTACTGCAAAAGGAGAACTCTATGGCTGTGTCGAACAAGATATTCTTTTCCTATTTCGTCGACTGTGAACCGCTGGCGGCAAAGTCGCCCCGCTGCGGCGGGCCGGGGTCGTGGGAAGTGAGCGAGCGCACGGTGCGCAACATCCGGCAGTCCTTCGAATCGCACGGCCTGCTGCCTGCGGTAACCTTCAATCTCACGCCCGAGGCGGCTAAGGCCCATGCCGACATGATGCGGGAGTGGCACAGCGAGGGCGTGAACATTGGAATCCAGCCTAATGTCCCCGGCTTTCGCTATCCGAAGTACGAAGACGATCTCGGTGAATACGACGAAGCCACGCAGCGCCAGATCATCGCCGAGGCTACGGAGGACTTTGAGACTGCCCTGGGTTTTAGGACTGACACCTACTGCGCGTGCTGCGGGTCGAAGAGTCCGGTTACGCTCCGCCTGTTATATGAAGCGGGCTACCGGCAGTACATTGCGCCTGCGCCGGGTCGCTACTTCCCGGACCGGTCGGACCGCTGCACAGAAGGGGACTATCCCTATCCCCACTGGGGCAGCACGCAGCACCACGTGCTGGGAGGTTCCTTGCCGGTGTGCGTAATCTCCTGCAGCGGCGAAATGAGCGGCGGCCGGTGGGCACGGCCCCGCGACCTCCGCTCGGAGGAGCCGGTCAGCGAGGAGAGCAGGGAACTCTACCGCACCATCATCGATTGGAATCTCGAACTCTCCGGTCTCATACAAACTCCCGTGCGGGCCATTATCGGTGCCACGCACAACTCCGAGAAAGTCAACATCCCCAATGTCGACTACGTCTTGGAGTACATCCAGGAAGCAACCGAACGCGAGGGCCTGGAATTGGTACCGGCCTCATTCCCCATGATTCGGATGGCGCTTGCAGAGGCTTTGCCGCTTTCCAAAGCGACATTGCCGGCATAAGATAACTCAAATGTGGAGGCAAAACCCATGGCAACCACCATTGACCGCGTAACACTTGCGGAACTAGAAACAGAGTCGGCAAGGGAAGAGGCGATTGCACCGGAATTACGGGTCATTGAGTACCAGAATGAACGCCTTGTACGGAGCGCGTTTCCTTTTAGCTATCAAGCCCCCGACGCCATGCTGACGGAACTGCGCCGGCGATACCGGCTTGACGACGTGATCGCATCCGGTCAGACCGAGTTCGATCAGGTGCTCCTGTTGCGCGAGTGGGTGCACACGCGCTGGAAGCACGGCTGGACGCGCGTGCCCGAGCCCCGCAATGCACTGGAAATTCTCGCTGCGGTGGAGCAGGGCAAGGACTTCAACTGCGGTTACTTTGCGGTCACCTTGATGCAGTGCCTCTTGTCTCTTGGATTCGTCGCACGTAACTTGAGCATCTGCAAAACGGAGAGCGATTGGATGTCCGCCGACGAGGGCAACATCGGTCATTCAATCGTCGAATTCTGGTCCCACGAATACCACAAGTGGATACTTCTCGATCCCGACCTGAACGTGCACTACGAACGCGACAGTATCCCGCTCAGCGTCCTGGAAATTCACAATGCCTGGGTCACTCGCCGCTGGGATGAAGTGAGCATGATGACAGGATCGACCCCATTCCGTGTTACGGACAAGGTGGAATCCGGAGCAGGCGCCACATTCCTGAATCAAGACAATCAAGACGCTGAATTCCAGATCTTTGGCTGGCACAATGTTGGTGACTATTACTCCCACGTCGTGCTTCCGATGCGTAACACCCAACATTCGTCCAACGAGTATGAAGCCGCGCTGGAATGGATTGACCCCTGGACAGCGCCACGCATCATCGCCTACAACCGGGCGAACAGCAGCCACTTTACCAGCAACGAAGACGATCTCTACTGGTCCGTTGATCAAGTGCAGATCAATCTCAAGGTAGATCAAGCAGCTTGGGAGCGCAGGAAAGCCGTGCTGTCCGTGTCGCTCGACCACAGCATGCCCAACCTCGATCAGCTCTTCGTACGCCTGAACGATGAAGAGTGGCGCGAGACGACACCTGAGTTCGCCTGGCACTTGCGCGCGGGTAAGAACCAGATTATGGCGAAAGGTAAAAACTGCTTCGGACGCGAAGGGCACGTCAGCCGCATACTGCTTCGCTTCAATCCGTAACGTTTAGGGTAACGTTCAGTGTCCGCCCATATGGAGAGTGCGCCGAGCCGCGGCCGGCGTGTACTCTATCGGGGTAACATGCAGTCAATTTTCCAGTAACATCACCTACAGCAAAGGAATAGACAGGAGAAGCCTATGAACGTCTTGGCAGCCCAGGGGAACATCCTGGAACAGGATGCAGACCTAGTTATCGTCAATCTCTTTGAAGGTGTGACCACGCCCGGTGGCGCTACCGGTGCGGTAGACCGAGCCCTCAACGGTCAGATTAGCGATCTAATCGCCGCCGGTGACTTCGAAGGCAAACTAAGTGAAACACTCTATCTCTACTCGAATGGTGCGCTCTCCGCACGGCGAGTTCTCCTTGTTGGCTTAGGCAAACAAGACGAGTTTACACCGGACCGTGCCCGTCAGGTCGCGGGCAGAGCGGCGCGCACCGCCCGCGACCTTGGCGCAAAACGGGTTGCCAGTATCGTGCATGGGGCCGGTATAGGAGGACTTGATCCTGCCGACGCTGCTCGTGCTGCGGCCGAGGGCGCCGAGCTCGGTCTTTACCGCTACCTGCGCTACTCTTCCGACGACAGCAATAAAGAGCTCGATTCCGTCACCTTCGTCGAAGCCGACACCGAGAAGTTCGCCGCCGTCTCCACAGGTGTCAGCGAAGGTATTGCTATTGGCGAGGCCCAAAATTTCGTCCGTGACCTTTCCACCACGCCCGGGAGCGATCTCCCGCCAGCGGCGCTTGCCGAAGCGGCCAGTGCTATGGCGCAAGAATTCGGCCTGAAATGCACCATTCTCGGGCCGGAAGAGATTGCTGCTGAGAAGATGAACGTCATTCTAGGTGTCGCGCGTGGCAGTGCACAGCCCTGCCGCTTCATCGTTCTCGACTACACGCCGGACGAAGCTACTGATCAGACCTTAGTCTTGGTCGGTAAAGGCATTACGTTTGACACCGGCGGGCTAAATCTCAAGCCCGGTGATTCCATGCGACACATGGAGTCAGATATGGCCGGGGGCGCTGGCGTGATGGGTGCAATGCGCCTGGTGGGTCACTTCAAGCCCAGCGTACGCGTCATCGGCCTGGTGCCTGCGTCAGAAAACATGCCCGGCGCCAATGCATTCAAGCCCGGTGATGTCCTGCGGGCCGCCAACGGCAAAACCATCGAGATCGACAACACCGACGCTGAAGGGAGGCTCGTCTTGGCCGATGCGCTGTGCTATGCGCAACGGTATAATCCGTCTGCCATCATTGATATGGCGACGCTCACAGGCGCTGTCATAGTTGCCCTGGGCCAGCACGCCGCCGGACTGATGACCAACCACGACGGGCTAGCGGCTAAGGTTAAGGCGGCGGGAGACGTGACGGGCGAGCGCGTCTGGGAACTTCCCCTGTGGCCGGAGTATGAAGAGCAGGTAAAGAGCCCCATTGCTGATGTGAAGAACACCGGCGGCCGATCCGCAGGAAGCATCACCGGCGCGGCCCTCCTCAAGCTCTTTGTTGACGAGAAACCATGGGTGCACTTGGACATTGCCGGGGTGGATTACACGGATTTGGATCGACCGTACATTCCAAAAGGGAGCAGCGGCTACGGCGCACGGCTCCTCTTCCAGGTCGTGCGCGACTGGGAGGACGGGCTGGATTCTGCGTAGCCTTCTTGGCGCAGAATTGTATTACAAAGCGTGTCGATGGAAGAATAGAGATATTGGGTCGCGAAAGTAGTGTGGTCGTGGACATCAACCCAATGTCTGAAATGGCCAAGCGGACGCTTGCACGGTCACGCGCTGAAGCATTGTTCTTTCAGCATAACCGGATTCTGCCGGAGGACATACTATCCGCAATTCTTGGTCTCCCTCGTTGTCGCGCCGCGCTCTTGCTGCGCAGACTCGGACTTGACTTGTACCTCGTCACGCGTGAGATCGTCACTGTCACTTACTTTGGCCCAGATCACAAGAACACCCGGAATCCGTCACTCTCCGCTACGAGCATGCACGCGATCGAACTCGCTGCAGAGGAGTCGCGGACGCTTTCCGCCGAATACATCGGCACCGAGCACGTGCTGTTGGGACTTCTCCAAGAAGAAAGCCCCGCATTGCAAGTGCTTACCGAACGCATGGGCGTCCGGATAGATGAAGTGCGGCATCTGGCCAACGATTGGGCTGGTAAAGGCCCTGAAGAGGACCCGCAGCATTGCATTTGACCGGCAGTACCGGCATGGTTCACCTTCAGCCTAGCAGCGCAACTACCATGATATAATGCGACTAGAGCAAGACCCTATTCTTTCACTTCCGGAAGAGCAGCCAAGTGGCGGATATCGTCAATCGCCTCACGGACATGGGCAAGCAAGCCTTGCAGCTTGCGCGCAACGAGGCGCTCTTCTTCCAGCACCAGCAAATCAGGCCTGAGCACATACTGCTCGCGCTCGTCGCTTTGCCCGAATGTCTCGCAGCGCGCCTGCTACGTGAGTTAGGGCTGGATCTGCACGTGATCGTGCGGGAAATCGTCGCCGCCATTGACTTTGGCCAATCACGCGAAGCCTTTGCCAGTCCACGACTCTCCTCCTCCGGCTTGCGCGTGCTCGAGCTTGCCGATGAAGAATCGCGAGCGCTTTCCACTGAGTACATTGGCACCGAGCATTTGCTCCTGGGACTCCTCAGTGAAGAAGAGGGCCTGGCATCACACGTGCTCATTAATCGATTGGGTGTGCAAACAGATGTAATGCGGAGCATGGCCAATCGTTGGTCGCGAAAGAGCCCGGAAGTGGGACGACAGCGTGGCCGCGAGCGCTCTCGTCGCCAGGAACGATCTTCAATCCTCGAGCAATACGGGCGGGACCTTACACAAATGGCCCGCCAACAAGACCTGGACCCTGTCATCGGCCGCGAGAGAGAAGTCGAACGCATGTGCGAGGTTCTCTTGCGCCGCCGTAAGAACAATCCGGTGCTCGTGGGCCCAGCCGGCGTCGGCAAGACCGCCGTTGTCGAAGGACTGGCGGAACGGATTGTTTCAAAGGAAGCGGCCACTGTGATGCACGACTTGAGGGTCGTACAACTCGATCTCGCAGGTCTCATTGCAGGCACGAAGTTCCGAGGCGAATTTGAAGAGCGTCTCAAGCGACTCATCGAAGAAGTGAAGAGTATCGACAATCTTATCCTCTTCGTCGATGAGGTTCATATGATGCTCGGTGCGGGAGCCGCTGCCGGGGCAATGGATGCGGCAAACATGCTTAAGCCGGTGCTTTCGCGCGGCGAAATGCGCATGATCGGTGCGACGACTTGGGACGAATACCGTCGCTACATTGAGCGCGATGGTACGTTGGTGCGGCGCTTCCAGCCGATTGCGGTAGAAGAACCGGCGTTTGAGGAGACGGTCGAGATCTTGGCGGGGATTAGGAAGGTCTATGAGACGTTCCACGGCGTCACGATCACCGACGAAGCGTTAGTGAGTTCGGTGCGGCTGGCCCAGCGCTACCTGCCCGGTAGATTCTTCCCCGATAAGTCCATCGACCTCATTGACGAAGCGGCCGCTAAGATCAAAGTCTCGCGCCTTACGGCGCCAGCCGAGATGCGTAAGCTCAAACATCGGCTGGAATTGCTTCAAGAAGAAGCGAAGGAGGCCCGAGAAGAGGGCAACTATGACTGGATTACACGCGTAAACAGTGAGATTGAGAACTTGCATAAGCAACTGCGTGACATTGAAACAGGATGGCGCAGAGAACTCGCGGAGCGCAAGGCTGAGATCGGCGAAAAAGAGATCGCTGCAATCATAGCACAGTGGACAGGTATTCCCAGCAGCACGGTCGACTCCAATGAAGCCCGGAGACTGCTTAAGATGGAATCGGAGGTTGCCCGGCGCATTGTCGGCCAGCAGGAGCCGGCCCGAGAAGTCGCTCAGGCGCTGCGCCGTGCGCTCGCTGGAGTTAAGGACCCTACGCGTCCGATCGGTTCCTTTCTCTTCATTGGCAGTCCTGGCGTAGGCAAGACGGAGCTAGCTAAAGCAATTGCGGAGTTCACGCTGGGCGATGAACAGCAAATGGTCCGCATCGACATGTCCGAGTACGATGAGTACCACACGGTCTCACGTTTGATAGGTTCGCCTCCCGGCTACGTGGGCTACGATGAAGCCGGACAGCTCACGGAAGCCGTGCGGCGGCGGGCGTATGCAGTCATCCTGCTTGATGACATCGATAAAGCGCATCCTGCTGTACTTGACGCCCTACTGCAAATTCTCGACCACGGTCAGCTTACCGATGGTCAGGGCCGCGTTGTGAGCTTCCGCAACGCCGTGCTGGTCTTCACCTCAAACTTTTTCGACGAAGATCCGAATCGGGTTGGAATCGGCTTCAACACCGACAATGTCGTCGACTACGAACGTATCAAAAGGGCTGCTCTCAAGGCGCTTGAGCGCAACCTCCGCCCTGAATTCCTGAACCGCGTGGATACCGTTTGTGCCTTTCATGCCCTCTCAGAGGAGGATATACACAACATTGCCAAACGGCTCACTCGGGAGTGCGTTGCGCATCTTGACACCGAGGGTATCACGCTCGAAGTAGACGATGCCGTAATCGAACACCTCGCGAAGCGCTGCGGCACCTTGCAAGGCGCACGGCCCCTGCGCCGCCTTATTACCACGTTGCTTGAAGACCCCCTTACCGATTTGCGCCTCAGAGATGAGTCCCGTTTGCACTGGCTCGTCACCCTCAATGCAGCCGGAGACAACGTGGAAATCCAGCCGGCTGAAGTACCGATTGGCTGAATGGTGCAGAAAATGTTGCACCACATGCTTGATCTATTGCTGCCGCAGCGGTGCGTGAGTTGCCGCGCTCTCGGCGAAAACCTTTGCCGGTCTTGCATTGGGCGCTTTTCCAAACTACCGACCCTGCGCTGTCCTCTCTGCAACGCCATCGTCGCCAAACAGTATACGCTTTGCCGCCAGTGCAGGATGACCCATCCGAAGCTGCGTGGGATCGTGACAATCGGCGCGTTCGCCGGCCCGCTGCGCCATGCAATCCATCATTTCAAATACCAGAACCGCACAAGTCTAGCGCAAGACCTCGGAGAGTTGATCAGCCAGTTCGTCATGGATGCGGAGATTCCCCCATGCGCGGCGATTGTCCCGATTCCGCTCCATCCCAAGCGAGAAGCCGCGCGTGGCTTCAATCAAGCTTCGCTACTGGCGCTGGCAGTCAGCGAGAGATTGCACCTACCCGTCCTCAGTGACAGTATCGTTCGCACAGTCGATACACCCCCGCAGGTGGGATTATCGCGCGAGCAACGACTGCGCAACATCGCCGGCGCCTTTTCGGCACGCCGCGGCGCATTCAACCACGGCGGCATGCTGCTTCTTGACGACGTAGCGACAACTGGGGCAACTCTGATTACCTGCGCGCAACAGCTCGTGCACGAGGGAGGCGCGCCCTGGGTCTGGGGTGCAGTGCTCGCGCGGGGCGGTTAGAGAGTTAAACTAAGCATTGCTAAGAAAGATTCTACCAAGACCTAGTAGGACATTGGGTGGTGAAGGTGAATCCCATCCAAGTCGGCAACACATCTGCGGCGATCCGAGATACCGATCACCCCGGAATTTGCCCCGGGAACCGAAGCCTAGATGCGGATGCGGCCGACTTGCTGGCTGTCGAAGATATGAGTGCTCAACAAAGCGTGCGATCAGGCGCTGACCGGTCATGACAAGCGTATGCGTGCGAACGCCTCCGCCAAAGAAGCGCACGCCCCGCAGCATATCGCCGTCCGTTACGGCAGTGGCAACGAAGACGATTTGCTTGCCACCGGCCAATTCATCAATGCTGAATACGCGGTCGGGATCAGATATACCCATTGACCGCACTCGCTCTCGTTCCTCGTCGTTGCGGTACCAGAAGCGCCCTACCATGTCGCCCCCGAGGCAGCGCAGTGCGGCGGCGGCAAGAACGCCTTCCGGTGCCCCGCCGATACCCATAACCGCATGGACACCCGTGCCTGATATGGCGCACGCCACCGCGGCCGTCACGTCACCGTCGGTGATGAGTCGAATTCGTGCCCCCGCTTCGCGCACCTCTTCAATCAAGTCCCGATGCCGGTCGCGGTCGAGGATAACCACAGTGAGGTCTTGCACACGGCGTTGCATTGCATCGGCAATAATTTGTAGATTCGCCAAGACTGGAAAATTGATGTTCACTTTCCCCGCCGCCGGAGGCCCGACGATGAGTTTCTCCATATAAATGTCCGGCGCATGCAACAGACCCCCACGCTCGCTTGCGGCTATTACGGCTATGGCGTTATTCAGACCCCTGGCAACTAAGTTCGTGCCTTCCAAGGGGTCCACGGCAATGTCTACGGCCGGGCCGCCGACTTTACCAAGTTGCTCGCCGATGTAGAGCATTGGCGCTTCATCTCGTTCGCCCTCACCGATGACCACAAGACCGTCCATCGTGATTTCCTGGAGAGCAGCGCGCATCGCCTTCACTGCTGCTTCGTCAGAGCCTTCGGCGCTTCCCTGGCCCATCGTGCGGGCGGCAGCAATCGCCCCTTCCTCCGTTACACGAACGAACTTGAGCGCGAGTTGCGTTTCAATGCTGGTGAGAGGTGATATTTCTCGCGCACTTTCAGACTCTGTCGCACCCTTTTCTGCCACAGTCTGCTTTCCTTTCTGTGGTTGTCATGTTCTCGGCGCATTGTAATTGTCTTAGTTAAGTTCTTCAAAGTCTTGGAGGTCTACCGAACGACTTCGTCTCAATTGCCCTGATAGCACACGCGTAAAGAGCCTCGTTTTGACGTCAATTCCCTCAATGCCGTGCCTCCAGGACACCAGTCGCGCTTCCCGCGATTTCTTCGACGCCCATGGGCAGTCTAAGAATTCGGTCCACACCCCTCCAATCGGAGCGCGTACGCGTGCGAGGTTCGACGAGCAGCACGATAGTCAGGAGCAGTCCTGTGCAGGCCTTGATGCGCGCACACTCTTCGTACACGTGGGGATAGATAAACGCTTCATCGAGGACGAGCACTAGACGCGTCTGGGGCTCGTCAACTTCCCGATCTACGAGGAGCCTCGAGAGGTCTTGCAGATCGTGGGGAGTTTGGGCAAGCCTATCGCACGCTTGGAGCACGTCCACCAGCCCTTTCCGCAACTGCGGATTAGCAAGCGCAACGATTATGTCAATATCTTTTGGCATGGGTGTTGCCGTTCTTGGTCAAGTCCTCTTAGCCACTCGCCGCCTCAGAGACTCGCTCCGTCCGACCCAAGGCAAACGTGATAGACGTCCCAGAGGACCTCGCAGCAGGCTATCTGCCGAAAACCTCAACCGCGGTATGCGCACTGAACGCAGGACAGCCCCAAAAATGCCGAGTTCATACCACGTGAACCGGAGACGGCGTACGCCAATATCTGCAACAAAGAGTAGCAGTGCGACGACCACAAGCGGCTGCCAGAAGGGTCGATTGTATCCTTGCGGGGGTGGTCGGTCATGGCGAAACGCTTCTGGCGCGCTCGTAAGGACCTGGCCACCGGTCACTGCCGCGAGACGACGCAGCAGCCGAAAGTCAGTCTCAAAACTCAAGAACTCGGCTGCCACCGGCACCACCGCACCGGTGATCTGCTCGACTACGGGAGTATCTTCGTCGTACTGCGTGATTCGCAGCGCGTACACACCAGGTTTATCCGTAGTAAGCGTGCCCTCGTAGCGCCCCGGCGCCGTCTGCGGCAAAGCAAGAGAGAACGCCCGCTGCTCCGGGCCTGCCACCTCTACCTGCGTGTTGAGCAAATTGCGGATGTTTCCTTGCTCATCTACCGAGTCTACGGCAACCGTTACGTCACTCCCGTCGACCCGCATTTGTGTCGCCAATTGCGGGTTGAGCGGACTTGGCATCGTCCAGCGCACCATTTGCGCCCAAAAGCGCTGATTCTGGGGCCATTCACCCCAATCCGCCGCCCAGTCCTGCCCGGCGTCGCTTGTCCAGGCAACTGAGCGTCCTAACCCGTACTGCCATTGCGCCAGGATCACCTCGCTGTTATCGGATAGCAGCGGAGTCTCGGCTGCCGGCTTTGGCTCAGTGCGCACGAAGGCAGAGAGGTTTGGCAGGGAATCCGGCAGGATAGCCCGAAGGATAGGGCTGGCTGTCACGACACGCGGCTGAAAAAGACGACTCATTACTAATGACCGGCTCGCGCGCTGACTCTCTTTCGTTACCACCTGAGGGATGTTCTCCGGTACGTCGGCATAGTAGTACCGGCCGTCACCCAGTCTCACGAGACGTTGCAGAAGATTCTGGTCCGCATCAGCCCCAATCGCCACTGCCGAAAGGGTGATATGATCACGCCGCATGCGGGTCATCAAAGTCTCCCAGAGACCGGGAGCAGATGTTGATTGGCCGTCAGTAACTAGAATGATGTGCTTGACCTGCGCCGGCGTGCGGCGGAGCGTATCGTAGGCAAGTTGCAACGCGTTATAGATGTCGGTGCCGCCGCCGGCCTCAATAGTAGCAACGCGCCGCACGACATTCTTGGCGTCTTCGGCATTGTTCACTGGCGCTGGGCGCACAACCCATTGAGGTGAATACTCAAATGCCAGCACGCCAATCACGTCGCCGGTCTCCAGTATCTCCACCGCTTGCGCCGCCGCTTCCCGCGCCATCGCGATCTTAGACACCGGTGCCCCTTCGTTCATGCTGCCCGACTTATCGATAAGCAATGCCAGCGCCAACGTTGGCAATTCCTCATGGTCCGGCGGCTGCGATATGACGGGCAGCGCATGTTCCAAGGGCGTGCCCCCGTAATCACCCATGCCGAATGCTGCCGCGCCGCCAAGGGCGACAAGGCCGCCGCCAAGACGCTGCACGTAGTCCTGAAGCGCAGCCATTTGCTGCGTTGTTAGTTGAGAAGCCGGCACGTTTACGAGGACGACACTAGATACACCGTCCAAGTCCTCCGCTCGGCCTGGAAGCTGGGCAGGCCCCACGTTCTGGGCTTGAATCCCTGCTGCCTGGAGAGCCTGCGTGAGGATTATGGCGTCGCCAACCGTGTTTTCCACAACCAAGACAACACCTTTAGGCCCCACCTGCGAATAGCCGTAGGCATCGTTGTTCTGCGGGCGCTGATCGTCTGGCGCTACCACCTGGGCGCGGAAAGAGTAGAATCCTTCTTCCAAGCCGGGTTGCTGGATCGTAAAGATGTTTTGCCCGTACAGAAGCGCAACCGGCCCCTCGCTGACAAGCGTCTCGTTCATGAAGAGACGCAGCACCGCCTCCCCTCGCGTGGTGGAAGCCACCGTGACCCGCACCTCGAAACTCTCCTCCGCACGCAGGGCAGATGGGGGCGCCACCTCGACAACGGCCGCATCTACACCCGGCTCAGCCAAGAGCGGCACTATGTCCACCTGCACGCCCTGCGCCGCTACTACTTCTGCAGCGCGCATGACGTCACCAGCAGTTTGATTGCCGTCGGAAATTAGCACGATGCGTTTCGGCGCGCCCGGCGGAAATAGAGACGCGGCCATCTCCAGCGCATCCGAAATGTTCGTGCGCTCGTCGAGACCCGCAGTAGCCTCACCCTCAACTGGGTCGTTGCGACCAAATGGGTGTTCGATGCGTGTGTCCGTGCCGAACGTCAAAAGCGCAAACGTGTCGTCGGGGGCACGTGTCTCTGCCGCCTTATCAATCCACTGGCGCGCGGCAGCCTGAGTGGCGGGTGACACACTGGCAGATGTATCCAGCAAGAAGATCGTATTGACCGGCCCACCCGGCAATGGCAATTGCAACCCGGCCAGCGCCACGATGAGCAGCGTGACTGCGACTAAACGCAGCGTCGTCGCCAGGACGAGCGTACGCCGCGAAAGCTGCATAACGCCATGCCTGGCAACAATTATGACGACCCCCCACACGATAGGGATCAGAATTAGCAACCATGGCTGTGTAAAGTAGGCAAACATCGTTACGTGCGCACTCGGTGGTACCAAACCCATTCAAAGAGCAGGAGAAAAAGTACAACCAACGCCAAGTATCGCCAGATCTCCTGAAAAACGGGCAGTTCGATTGGAGGCACGGCTGCCCCGCTGCTCCCAAGGGCAGTTAACTGCGTCCCTACGTTCGTTTCCGCCACTTCCTGGAGACTCACAATGAATACCTCACGGTAGATCTCCTGTGCTCCCGCGAAGTGCACTACGCGATAGACGCCGAGTTCCTCTGTACCTGAGAAGGGGATCCGCTGTCTGCCGGCAAACGATACGCGTTCGCCTCCCGGCTTTTCCACGACCAGGCGATCGGCATGTGGATGCAATCCCAGCTCTATCACGTCCTGGGGTTGAAAGTGTGAGACGGTCTCCTGAATGCGGTACGGGTTGAGCCATTGGTAGACGTTGCCCATCAAGACCGGAAACGCCGTACGCAATGGGAGGTTGCTTTGCATCAAGGAGAATGAGAATACCACCATACGCCGCCCATCCAATGTGCCGCTGAAGAGCAACGGCCCTCTGTTGCTGCCGATGAGCTCATCTGCCCATGGCGGCAGTTCCATTCGTTGTGCGCGCGAAACGCGCAGATCGCGGATATCCACGAATTGCATGAGAGCGTGGTCTTGCGCTAGGTAGTCAAGCGACGGTGCCACGATTTCTCCGCTCACTGGCAAGTACGGCGATCCTGCAGGCGGATTGAAGATTAGCCAGTTGCCGGGAGGGAGCTCAGACGGAAGCCAACCATCGAAGATATAGAGGTCGTACACGTCTGCCGGGCGAAACTCTACAGGACGCACGTGATCGAGCGCCAGGAACGGCAACGGCGCAAAAACCGTGCTGAGGAAGAAAGGCGTATCCGAAACCAAAAGGGCTCGCAACACCGGCGGGGGCATCAGAATGGCCGCCGTGCGGTCGTCCGCCGCCAACGCATCTTGGTGATCGAGCACCGCATCAACTCGTGAGACGCCCGACGGAAAGTCACCAAAGACCAGATCCAGCGATGAGCCTGCTTCCGGATAAGCAGCGAGCGTTATGTCGCGTCGCTCAAGTGGCTGTCCGTCCGCCAAGATGGCTAGAGGCACCGTGACTGGCTGCCCACTGTAGTTCTGCACCTGCACAAATGCCTGAAGGCTATCGAGGTGACGGCGGATGGCGAATGCGCTAATGCCCTGATTATTTGCCGGGACACCCACGCGTACGAAATGAACCGTCGCATTCAGCGATTCGGGTACGTTTGGCGCCGGGAAGCTGCCGTCCGTGTAAAGATAGACGTCGCTGCCCGGTAAGGATTCAGCCAATGAAACCGCTAGTTGCAGAGCACGCTCGCTGTCGCCCACCGTGGCGGTCTGGGCAATCCCATTAACGGCATCGCGCGCGGCCCGCGCCTCTCGCGTTTGGTAGGCAAGAATTGCAGGCTGGCTACCGAAACTCACCACAGTTAACCGGTCGCCCGGCTCGATGATCGCCACCTGCTCAAGCGCGGCTGCTTTGGCCTCTTCCAGCCGCGTTGAGTTACCGCTTGCCACGCTCATGCTTGCCGAGGCATCGATAACGTGCACGACGTGCCGTTGCGGCACTGTGTCCGCCGTACGCTCAGGACGTGCCAGCACGAGGGCAAGCAATAGGATTGCGAGGAGTTGCAAGAGTAACAGCAGGTGACGCCTCAGCCGCTGCCACAAAGTGAGCGCCTGCTCGCGCTGTGCCAGGTCGCGCCAGAGGAATATGCTCGGCACCTCAACGCGCAAACTACGCGGCCGCAGAATATAGAAGAGCAGCACAAGCCCCGCGAGCGCTCCCCACGCGAGAGCCAATGGGACCAGCAAGCTCATAGAACGACTCTCCGCAACAGTCGCTGGAACACCACCTCTTCCAGCGGCCAAGACGTTTCAAGCCGCACGTAGCGCGCATTGCGCCGCCCACAGAACGTCTCTAGCTGGTCTGCCCAGTCGAGCACGTGCTCCCGGTATTGATTGAGCGTCTCTGCGTCTGCAGCAATGTTGATCGTCCGCCCGGTCTCGCGGTCCACAAGACTCAATTCACCGCTCATTTCCGGGTCAATCTCCGCCCAATCAAGCACGTGGAGAAGGACAAGCTCATTTCCGGCTTCTTGAATTGCCGTAATGCCGCGGTAAGCGTCTTCCGTCATCATGTCCGAGATCAGAATCACCAAGCCGCGCTGGGCGTTCCGCGCGACATAGTTGCGTGTCGCCGCGACAAGCGATGTTGCGCCCCCCACCGGTTGCGCCTGTTCGAGAAAGTCAAAGTAGCGAAGAATGAAGGCTCTTCCTTGCACCGGCGCAAAGTACTGTTCAATCGACTCGCCGAATATCGCCCCTGAGAGCACGTCGTCACGGTTGAGCGCAATGTAACCCAGACTCCCGGCCAGCGACTTCGCATATGAAAACTTATTCTGCCGGCCCCAATCCATGGACCGACTCCCGTCGACAAGCACGTGAACGGCGAGATGCTCCTCCGCTTCGCGCAACTTAATATAGAGGCGGTTGGAGCGGCCGAAGACGTTCCAGTCGATGTGGCGAAAGTCATCGCCGGGGCTATAGTTGCGGTAGTCCGCGAATTCTATCGAGGAGCCGAACTGCCGACTTCGCCTCCCGCCACCGCTCACCATGCCGTAGCCGCGCCGGCTGATCAGTTGCAGCCGATCCAGCCGACGCAAAAATGCATGGTCGATCAGTGCCGATGGACTCGGCTTCATTCTTCACTTTCCGGTGAAATCGTCATTACAAGCTCATCGATGACTGTATCGGCAGTAATACCTTCCGCTTCGGCCTCAAAGTTTAATATGAGCCTGTGGCGCAGCGTCTGGTGCGCAACTTCGCGAATGTCATCGAACGATACGTTATAGCGTTCATCAAACAGAGCACGCACCTTTCCGGCCAGCACGAGGGTCTGCGCGCCGCGCGGCGACGCACCATAGCGCACATAGTTACGCGTAATCTGCGGCGCTTCGGGCGAGTCCGGGTCCGTAGCTGTAATCAAACGCACAGCGTAGCGCAAGACGTGGGAGGCGACAGGCACTTGACGGACGAGCACTTGCAGCGCCAGGATGTCTTTCGTCGAGGCCACCTTGCGTACCACCGGCACCTCATCCGTCGTGGTGCGGAGCACGATCTCCTCCAACTCCGACGCATCTGGATAATTCACAATTATCTTGAAGAAGAAGCGGTCAAGCTGCGCCTCCGGCAGCGGATAGGTGCCTTCCATTTCAATGGGATTCTGGGTCGCCATCACGAAGAACGGGATCGGTAAGTTGTGCTGGGAGTTCCCCACCGTCACAGTGCGCTCGTGCATTGCTTCCAGCAGCGCGGACTGTGTCTTGGGCGTGGCTCGGTTAATCTCATCTGCCAAGACCAGGTTATTGAAGATCGGCCCCGATTCAAATCGGAAGAAGCGGTTGTCTTGTTGGTCCTCGGTGATGACTGTCGTGCCCGTGATGTCGGCCGGCATTAGGTCAGGCGTGAATTGTACGCGGCCGTACCGCAGATCGAGAACTTCCCCAAGCGTCTTTACCAACTCCGTCTTGCCCAGACCGGGTACGCCTTCCAGCAGGGCATGCCCTCCGGCAAGCAGACAGATCAGCACATTTTCGACGACGGCTTGCTGACCAACGATCACTTTCCCCAACTCAGCGCGAATGTCTTGGCTGAGCGTCTGGAAGTGTTCGATCCGTTCTTCGGTTGGCCGTGAGATCATTGTGATTGCTCCAAAGCATTAGATAAGGCGTTGAAGTACTTTTGAACGTAGTCGGCTACCATCCAGGGCACAAAGTGACTTGCGCCGCCAGTGGAAATAATCGCGTTGCCGGCATCGGTAACACCATACTGGGCAGGAGCCGTGCCTGGACCGGGAATAGCCACCGGCGCGCGTTGTGGCGACCAGAGAGACGGTCCAATGCCTCTGTCTGCCAAGACCACCGATGGTCTCTGTTCAATCTGCAAGCGCGGCGCTTCCGGCCCGGGATCAAATGACTCCTCTCCGCGATTGCCGCCGCCCTGACTTGGACCGCCGGGCGCCGCCTGGAGTTGCCATGAATCCTGCTGCTGTGCCGGACTTGACTGCTGGGTTGTGCCCGAAGTATTGAACGCCAGTTGTTCCCGTGCCCCTTGCTGTTGCGCGTCTCCCTGCTGTCCTCCTGATTCTTCTCCACCGGCGCCGGCGCGGAGTTGCTCAGTTTGCTGCTCCAACTGCTGTTGTGCCTGGATGCGCTGCCCCCGCTCCTGAATGGCATCGCCGAGTTCCTGCAGCTCACGCTCCGTTGCCCGGTCATTGTACGAGGCGACCTCCCGGCTCACGTCTGCCAACTCCTGGGCCAATCGAGGATCGGCCTGTTGGGCGCGCTCTGCAGCCTTGGCGAACGCGTCAGTCATGTCATTGCGGTCCTCCCGCGATAGGTCGCGCACTTGTCGCGCCAAATCTTCTAGAGCTTGCGCCGCCTGCTCATAGTTGCCGCGTTCCAAGTTCTGCCCGGCCTCGCGAGAGGGTCGTGCCTGCAAGAGCTCTCGTCCCACGTCAGCAAGTGCGGTTGCCTGCTGGTCGACATGGGGATTTCGTGATTCCTGAAGCTGCTGGGCAAGATCGGCGAAACTCGCCTCTCCTTCTTTTCCTTGTGCGGATTCTCCTTCTTTTGACGCTTGGCCTTGCTGCGCTTGATTCTGTTGTTGATTGAGTTCAGCCTGCGTGAGCAATGGCTGGTTCTGATCCTGTTGCGCCGCCCCCTGCGCCCCTTCCGGTTGGGCAAGGTCTGCGCTTGTCGCAGGACTCGCTGCCTCTTCACCCACTACGAACGCATCCGGCGTCGTGCGCTCCAACAGCGTGCCCTCGCGCACCGCTGCTACCTGATGCGCGAGAGGGGCAAGCGGCGCAAGTTGACCGGCCATGTAGGGAAATACCTCCCAAAGAAAGAGGGCTACCAGTGCCACGAACAGAAGAAACAGGTCTCTTTGCGGTATGCGAATAGGGAAAACCTGCCTGGGCCGGATCTGCTGCGCATGTCTCCATGCATCCTCAAGCAGCACCCCGCGGAAGGGGTTTTCTGGAGTACGCCCCAGCAATTCCACCGCCGTAGCAAGGCGTTCAGACAGTGCCAATCGAGAGTCGTAGGCTTTGGCGACGTCGAGTGTGCTCAGCCGCCGCAACAGGATCGGAACAACCAAGGCTAAGAACACACCAATAGCTAGGAGTAAACTGACCGCAAAGACAGGAAACTGCGGGACGAGGAGTGACCCCACGAGAGAAAGACCCACATACAGCAGCGCTGTCACCCACAGCGCGCGCGCGCACCCCAACAACACCGCGAGCAGCCGCAACCGCCGACCGAATCGCGTTAGTTGATGGACGTAGATTGGCGCCGAGGCAACGCCCTGCCCAGAGTACTCCGCAGTTGATGATGCTGTCTTCGACATGGTCGCCACGCTGATTGCTGCTTCCTATCGCAGGTTACTGCGGCCCAATTGCAGCCGACGGCGGCCTAAACGAGGGCAGCTACATCGGCGGATGCCTCTCGAACATCATGATTTTCAGCGCACTGTGATCGGTGTACGTCAATAGAACGTACGGTCGCAGCCTGCCCAGGATATGTATTGCTTATAGCTTCAATCTTACCTGAGAACCACATATGCGTAAACGCAGCCGTGATTGAAGCGCCTGAAACGCTATGCTATTATGGCACCCAAACATGCACCTAACTTGGCAGCCGGGTTGTGCTGTGCCAAACGCAGGAGGACACGATGGCAACAGAGTCTAGTAACACGATTGAAGCCTTGTTGGAAGAGTCGCGGGTCTTTGCTTCACCCGAGGGATTCGCAAACAACGCCCACGTCAACGATGATTCCGTCTTCGCGCAGGCCGCTGCCGATCCGGAGGCTTTTTGGGCATCCGTCGCGGAAGAACTGCACTGGTTCAAGAAGTGGGATCAAGTGCTGGATGAGTCCGACCCGCCCTTCTTCAAGTGGTTCGTGGGCGGTAAGCTCAATATCACCTACAACTGCCTCGACCGCCACCTGACCTCCTGGCGGCGCAACAAAGCCGCCATCGTGTGGGAAGGCGAGCCGGGCGACCAAGTCGTTCTCACTTACTACGATCTCTGGCGCGAAGTGAATAAGTTCGCCAACGCCTTGAAGGGTCTCGGCGTAAAGCGCGGCGACCGCGTTACGCTTTACATGGGCATGGTGCCTGAACTCGCGATTGCCATGCTGGCCTGCGCGCGGATAGGCGCGCCGCACAGCATTGTCTTTGGCGGTTTTAGCGCAGAAGCTCTTGCCGACCGTATCAATGACGCCCAAGGGAACGTGCTCGTTACCTGCGACGGCGGCTGGCGGCGCGGCGGCATTGTGCCCCTCAAGCGCATGGCCGATGACGCTGTGGATCGCTGCCCCACCATCGAGAGCGTGATCGTGGTGAAACGCATCGGCGATGAAGCCAACATCGAGATGAAAGAGGGCCGCGACCACTGGTGGCACGATTTGATGGACTCAGCCGATCTGCGCTGCGAGCCCGAGGAAATGGACGCCGAGGATATGCTCTATATCCTCTATACGAGCGGCACTACCGGCAAGCCCAAGGGTATCGTGCACACCACCGGCGGCTACTCCACGCAGACCTACCTCACCACAAAGTGGGTCTTCGATATGAAGGATGATGACGTGTACTGGTGCACGGCTGACATTGGCTGGGTCACGGGTCACTCGTACATTATCTACGGGCCGCTCCAAAACGGCGCCACCACCGTTATGTACGAGGGTGCGCCGGACTATCCGGGGCGTGATCGCTTCTGGGACATCGTGGAGAAGTACGGCATTACCATTCTTTACACGGCGCCGACCGCGATCCGCGCTTTCATGCGCTGGGGCGATGAGTGGCCGGCGAAGCACGACATGTCGAGCCTGCGCTTGCTGGGCTCGGTGGGAGAACCGATCAACCCCGAAGCTTGGATTTGGTATCAGAAGAACATCGGCGGCGACCGTTGTCCGATCGTGGACACCTGGTGGCAGACGGAAACCGGCGCAATCCTCATCACGCCGCTCCCCGGCTACACTACAACGAAACCGGGTTCCGCCACGCAGCCCTTCCCGGGCATCAGCGCAGCCATCTTGGACGAAGCCGGCAATGTGGTGCCGGAAGGCGGCGGATATCTTGTGATTCAGCGTCCT
Source organism: Chloroflexota bacterium (assembly GCA_965219505.1). Taxonomy (GTDB): domain Bacteria; phylum Chloroflexota; class UBA11872; order VXOZ01; family VXOZ01; genus VXOZ01. The sequence continues at coordinate 2,011,234 of OZ244775.1, forward strand.
TGGCCCGCAATGCTGCGGACAATTTACGGCGATCCTGAGCGCTTCAAGGAGCAATATTGGAGCCGGTACCCAGGCCTCTACTTTACAGGGGATGGCGCGAAGATAGACTCCGACGGCTATTTTTGGGTGCTCGGCCGCGTGGACGACGTGATGAACGTGGCGGGCCACCGGCTCTCAACGATGGAGATCGAGAGCGCGCTCGTAGACCACCAGTCGGTGGCGGAGGCAGCCGTTATCGGCAAGACCCATGATCTCAAGGGTCAAGCGGTCTCCGCATTCGTGCTTCTCAAAGAGGGCGTGGACCCGGGTGACACGCTTGTCGATGAGCTTAAGAAGCACGTGACCCAGAAGATCGGCCCCATCGCGCGGCCGGACGACATCTTCTTTACTGCCGATCTGCCCAAGACGCGCAGCGGCAAGATCATGCGCCGTCTCTTACGCGACGTCGCCGAAGGGCGTGCTCTCGGTGACACCACGACTCTGCTGGACGCAAACATCGTGGATCAGCTTCGCGGGCAGTACGAAGATTCGGAGGGCTGATATAGCGCGCCGTATCGCCCGCACGAGTGAGCCAAACTTGAGTTGAACTTTAAGCTAGGGGCTCTGTGGATTACATTCACAGAGCCCCTAGCCATTAACCAAAACTAGAAAACCTCCACTGCCAACCATGCAGTAGAGGCTATTTGGATCGAATTATTGTCCGGCGCGCCGTCGTTCCATTGACAGCCTATTGCCCCGGACACCTACTTCAGAGCAACCCCACCTCCGCCAGCCGCCAGCGGCTCTTCCTCACGGGCGCTAAGCCACCGTTCACCGTACTCTCGCATTACTTCGAGTACCGGAACAAGCGCGCTGCCCTTTTCCGTGAGCGTGTATTCCACACGCGGCGGGATTTCCGCAAAAGCCCGGCGCGTGATGATCTGCTCTTCCTCAAGCGTGCGGAGTCGCTCGACCAGCGTATTGGGGCTAATGCCCTCGAGGGAGCGCTCCAGCGTGCAGAAGCGCTGCGGACTCTCAGCGAGATCGCGTAGAATCAGCATTGTCCACCGACCGCAAATCAAAGAGGCAGTACGCGCAATCGCGCACTCAGCTTCTTTGTCTGAACAGCGAGTGGACATGGTTTTGGTCGATCTCCACTGTGGGCGGATTGCCCACTATTACACTCGCACCACCTAGTTTTGATTGTAGCGTAGCCCTTGCGCGACGGTCAAACCGATCGATGAATTTCCACCTAAATCGGGCTACACGAGAGCATTTTATTTACAAGATTCTCACCACCGGACGAGCAAATCCCAGTTGACGACCATACCCCCCGTGCGCTATAAGAAGTCGAAGTGGCAGAAAGGCATCAGTGCGCTATGGCAAAACGACTTGGTATACGACTGCTCCTTGTTTTCGTGGTGTGCCTTGTATCGGCAACGCCGGCCTCGGCATTCTCGTTTGTCGTCGAGGAAGAAGACGGATCGCTGACTAACTTGACGCGTTTTCGCCCTCCCGCCTTCTTGCGAGAGCATTCAGAATACGCGGTTACGCGTGTCGAGTACGGGAACGCAACCTACTACCATCCCTCTCTACATGGCGGCACGATGGCTAATGGTGAACCGTATAGCCGATTCGATCCCATTATCGCCGCGAGCCCTTTTTTCCCGTTGGGAACCGTGGTTCGGGTGACGCGACCTTCGACCGGAGCGGTCATCGTCGTTATCGTCAAGGATCATGCTCCATCCCCCGGCTACATGTGGATCGACCTTAGCGAAGCAGCGTTTATACAATTGTCACCCTTTATAACCGGCCGTTTTGACGTCCAATTGGAAATCCTGAGCCAGTGACCACGACCCAAGTACCTCTCCTAATAACTCTGCCATGAAGAATGCGGCGTACACCATTGAAGCGCTCAAACCCGTACCCGAGCATGTGCTCGGCAACCGTGAAGAGTTCAACCTGCTCACCTACGGCCCCAGTGAGATTCTGCTCGCCAAGGACGGATCGGAAATTGCGGGCGCCGTGCGGCTGGCCCTGCGGCAAGATGCACGCCGTCAGCACGGTCTGATAGCCGATCTTTCCGTACACGAAGATTACGCTCGCCAGGGGATCGAAGAGGACTTAATCGCTGCTGCCGAAGAGCGCCTGAAAGCATCGAGTGTAACGAAGATCGACGCCATCGTGCGCGACGGTGAGGGTGCCACCGTGCCGTTCTACGAGCGCGGCTACTGGGCAGCCCGCAAGATGGTGCAGCTCACGTGGGACCTCCGCAAGCTCGACGAGTTAGAGACTAGCCGGGAATTCACCATCGAAGAGCAGCCCTCCCCGGACCCGGAGTTTTTCACAGACTTCGTACTCAATAGTTACCAGCCCTACTGGCGTTGGTGGAAGGAGTACAAAGAAGACACACGCTGGCACCGCGTTGAATACCCCGCAGAGCCGGAAGCGCCTCCCAGCGAGGAATTGGCACAGGAGATGCGTTCCCGCATAGAAGCGCGGGTCGCTTCGTTTGGCACAGGCGCGCCGCAAACACTCTTTGCCGCACGGTTCGATGGCGACGTGGTAGGTCTCTGCGACGCCAAAGCTGTGATCGATGACATCACGTTTGATTGGGGGCTCCTGGTACGCCGCGACTACGGCGGACGCCGCATTGGGTCGGCGCTACTGGGGCATGCGTTGCACTGGCTCAAGGCACAGGGATTGAACACGGCTCGCATCGTTACGACTTCAGGTCTTGATGACTACGACCCCACAGTTTACCTCTACGCCTCCTCGTATGGCGGTGTGATCAGTGCCGAATATCTGAACCTCGTAAAGAGGAGACTGTACGGCACCGGCGACCACAACGCAAGCGGGACTTAACTTCCTTTCCTGGCGAAGGACTATTTGACTGTCATAGTCTGCCAAAAGTGATCTTTGCACAACCGGTGCTAGCAGGCGAAAATGCCTCCCTCTCCCCAGGGAGAGGGTCGGGGTGAGGAGAAGTCGGCGCCGCTCCGGCCCAGTCCCAACTGATTGGCAGAGTTACGCGAATGTCTCCAAAGGGAGTGCTCTGGGCGGGAAAGAAACACGAAAAGATGTCTTCCAAGCTTGTACCCACGGCTCTACGACAAGCTCTGTGTAAAATGCTGGGGCAGGTATCTTGAGATCAGTCGGTAGGACTAATCAAGTCCCATCTAAAATCTTCACTATTCGCCGAAAGTATGGTAGTCTAACTGCGAACAAGACTACTGTTCGTGGTATTGAGCATTGCCAAAAACTGCACGCGATTAGATATGAGAGGGAGTACCCATCATGGCATTTACTGTGAAGGACCTCAAGTTTGGCAAAGATGCACTTGAAGGCATATCGGAAAAGACGCTTACCGTGCATCATGACACACTGTATGCGGGTTATGTCAACAAGAGAAACGAGATCGAGGAAGGTCTCAAGGACGTTGACCGCTCCAAGGCCAATCAGGCCTACAGCGCCTACCGCGCCTTGAAGCTGGAGGAGACGTTCGCGGCGGACGGCCAGATTCTGCATGAACTCTATTTCGATACGCTCGGCGGCAACGGCGAAGCCGCCGGTGATTTGGCGGATAAGATTGCCGAGGACTTCGGCTCCTGGGATGCCTTCGTTGAGGATGCCCGCGCTTGTGCCATGGCCGCGCGCGGCTGGATGGTGACCGCGCTCGATCCCACCGACGGCAAGATCCATAACTTCCTGTGCGACGTGCACAACCAAGGCGGCGTCTGGGGCACAGTCCCACTGTGGACGATTGACACGTACGAGCACGCCTACTTTATGGACTACGGCAGCGACCGCCCTTCCTATATCACGGCGCTCCTCAAGAATGTGGATTGGGACGCCGTAAACGCCCGCTACCAAGCAGCTAAGTCTTCGCTGGCAGCGCGCTAGCACAAGAATTCCGATTCTGCTGCTCGTATGTGCGGGTCTTACTTGAGAGAGAGACAATAAGAGAGGTGCAGGCCTATGCCCTGCGCCTCTCTTGGTGTTTCGTTTAGATTGTCATGAGCGAAAAAGCACCCCACACGAATTCTCACGACCTGCTCAACATTCTCCTCACATTCGCCAACGAACTCGATTCTAGCCGTAACTCTTGTGTTGTCCGTTTTGACGAGAACGCCGCCATTGCAAGGGCGCGCCAATCCTCCCTCAACTCGCGCGCACGACACGTAGCCGTAAGGCTGCGCGACTGCTACAATAACACGGACAACCTGGGAACCAGATTGAAGAGGAGAGGCTGTAGCGGTGAGTATCGCAGCAGAGATACAGGATACGTGCGTGCCGCAAGATACCATTGCCGTGTGGAGCCTCGGGCAAGCAGGGTGTGTCTTCAAGTCAAGCCAGGGCACGGTTGTGTACGTAGACCCCTACCTTGGCGACGCGTGCAATCAGCTTTACGGTCTTGAACGCCTGATTGCGCCGCCGCTTGACGCGGCAGACGTGCAGGCAGACTTTGTCCTCGCCACCCATAGTCACGCCGACCACCTGGACCCCGATGCCTTTCCCGTAATCGCACGCTATAACGCCACGGCACAGTTTATCGGCCCGTCGTCGTGCACCAATGCCATGCGCGAGCTTGGCATCCCCGCCAGCCAGACGTACACGCTCAATCACGACGACGTGCTCCACAGCGGCCACGTCCGCATTCACGCCACCTTTGCCAATCACGTCTGGGGTGATCCCGACGACGCGCCTGATGCCGTGGGATATGTAATCGACTTTGGTGGTTTGCGCGTGTACATCAGCGGCGATACGCTCTACCACGAGCGGTTGGAAGACATCGCCAGCCTTCAACCCCACCTTGCCTTCATCTGCATCAACGGGCGCTGGGGAAACATGTCTGCGACGGAGGCCGCCCATCTCGCCACCGTGCTCCGCGCCCAAACCGCCGCACCCACGCACTACAACATGTTTGCGAACAATACCGCCGATCCTGCCGACTTTTCCCGCGCGCTCAAAGCAGATGGGGGGAGCGTGCAACCGCTCATCCTCACGCAGCGGCAGCGTGTGCTCTATCCAGAAAGGGATGCCTCGTGAGCCAGAAAAGAGTCCTCAAAGCCGACTGGGCTTTCACCTCCACCGGCGCCGACCCAATTGCGCAGGCCGCGGTAGCAATAGACGAGGACCGTATCACGTTCGTGGGGCCGGCAACAGAACTCGACCAGAGCCACCTGGACGGCGCGATTGTAGAGGAATTCCCCGGCCATACGCTGATGCCCGGTTTGCTCGACGGACACACTCACCTGAGCTTTACGGCAGGCCGCAACCATGAGGAAGTGGTTGACGAGATCAGCCGTGAGACCGATATGCAGCAGGTGCTGCGCACGGCGGCCAATGCCCAAAAGTGCTTGCGAGCGGGGCTGACGACCGTACGCGACCTCGGCGGACGCCGCGATGTGGTGCCCACAGTGCGCGACGCGATAAATCAGGGCAGGATCGCCGGCCCGCGTATTCTCTCGTGCAACGTGCCGATCACGGTAACAGGAGGGCACATCCACTTCGTTGGCTGGGAAGCCAATGAGGAGTGGGAATTGCGCAAGGCCGTACGAACGCTCATCAAAGAAGGCGCCGACGTCATTAAGATTTGCGCCAGCGGCGGTAATATGACCGCCGAGTCCAACCCTCTCATGGTCCAATACAGCGCCCAGCAATTAGGCGTGGTGGTGGAAGAGGCGCACAAACTTGATACACCGGTAGCGGCGCACGCCATTCCTGCTGATAGCATCCGCAATTGCATCGAAGCCGGCATCGACACCATCGAGCATTGCGTCTGGATTGGCGCCGACGGCGGCTACGACTACGATGCGGAAGCCATGGCAAGGGCAGCCGCGAAGGGACTGACTGTTTCGATTACCCTTGCCGGGGTGTTTCGGGGCTACCTCACCGATCTCCCGTACAGCAACGTCATGCGTGAGGCCATGGCAATTACCAGCAAGAAGCTAGAGGACGAGCGCGTCGAGCTCTTTCGCAAAATCTGGCAGTCAGGCGTAAATCTCATCATTTCCAGCGACGCGGGCGTACGATATACGCCGTTCGACGATTACTTTGTGTCGCTGCGTAGCGCCGTAGAGCTGCTCGGCATACCAGCCAAGGACGTGCTTCACATGGCTACACGCAATCCCGCCAAGGGACTGGGAGTTCTCGACGAAAGAGGAACGCTGGAAACGGGTAAGGTCGCCGATGTCATCGCGGTGGAAGGCAATCCGGTCGCTGACATTAAAGCGATGGCCAACGTGAAGCTAACAATTTTGGGCGGCAAGGTCATGTTCCGCGAGGGCATGATCGATGCCCCACGCACAACCGCACTGGGAATCAGCTAAGGAGACGTGGGCATGGCGGCGCAGTTGCTATCCGATATTCGCATCCGGGAAGTAGAGACCTTCTTTACCGACGAACGCGCGCGGACGCCGCTGAAATTCGGCGGTGTCACCATGGAGGAAGCCACCCACGTGCGGGTGCGCGTTTCCGTCGAGAATCGCGCTGGGCAGGTGGCGGAAGGCTGGGGCAGCATGTTCCTAGCCATTGGCTGGGCGTGGCCTACCGATGCCGTCGACGCGCTGGCCCGAGACGCCGCGATGCGCCAAGTGGTGGAACGCTACGCCAAAGCCTTGGAAGGTCACAGCAGCTTTGCCCACCCTATTGACATTGCACTCAAGACCGAGCCTACCCTCCTCAGCAATGCCGCCGAGACCAGCCGCGCCATGCAGCTTGCGGAGCCCATACCCGTGCTGGCCTCGCTCGTGTGCGGCTCTCCCTTTGATGGCGCGATTCATGATGCATTCGGCAACGTGAACGGCATCTCAAGCTATGACGGCTACTCCGACGAATTCATGGCGGAAGACCTCAGCGCATACCTTGGCTCCGAGTTCAAGGGACAGTATCTCGACGACTACGTGCGACCCGCCTATGTTGCGGAGCTTCCCGTCTTTCACCTCGTCGGCGGACTGGACAAACTGTGGGAAAGCGAGATCACTGCCGATGACCCGGACGATGGCGAACCGGTCTCGCTCGACCAATGGATCGCGCGGGACGGCGTCTACTGCCTGAAGATCAAACTCCTGGGCAATGACATGGACTGGGACGTGCAGCGCACATTAGACGTCTATGCCATTGGCAAAGAAGCGCTATCAAAGCAGGGCAGGGAGGAGATCTACCTCACTGCCGATACCAACGAGATTTGCGAGACACCCGACTATATGGTCGAGTATCTGGAGCGTGTGCGTGAACAGTCGCCAGCGGCATATGATGCCTTACTCTACGTGGAACAGCCCACGCACCGCGACTTGGATAGAGCGCCGTTCCGGATGGAAGGCATCGACAAGCTCAAGCCGGTGATCATGGACGAAAGTCTCTACAATCATCACCAGTATGAGCGGGCAAAGGAGCTGGGTTGGTCTGGCATCGCCTTGAAGGTCTGCAAAGGACACTCACATAGCCTGCTATTTACGGCGCTGGCAACCCACGACGGCCTGCCGTACACGGTGCAGGACCTCACCAATCCTGATATATCGCTCATCCACTCGGTGAGTTTTGCCGCGCGCATCAATCCCATGAAGGGCGTGGAGTGCAACTCTCGCCAGTTCTTCCCGGCCTCGAATTCCGCCGTGGCTGCCGTCCACCCCCGCATCGCCAACGTGCGCAACGGCGTGGCTAGCACAGAATCGCTCACTGGGACCGGACTTGGCTACCAAGTGGACCGCATTCTCGCTCAAGCTGCCCCGTAGTAACTGTGCAAGCTTGCTTGCCGCTTGGCCGCTACGTGTGGAGGGCGCAATTTAGAGAGAATCGCCGCCATCCACGTCGAGGATCTGTCCCGTGACCCACGCCGCTTCATCTGAGGCCAAGTACACTGCTGAATGCGCTACGTCAGCCGGGTGGCCGTCGCGGTCAAGCGCTGCCGGTGGCAAGCCCGCATCTTCCGCGCCGCGCGAATCGCCAATGGCACCAGGACAGATGCAGTTCACGCGAATACCGTTTTCACGATACTCCCGCGCCAAGGTGCGGGTCAGACCGACCAGCGCCTCTTTGCCTGCCGCATACCCCACGTTAGCCTCCCGGCGCGTGCGCAAGGCCGCGGCGACCAGGAGAATGGAGCCACTGGCCTGTTTCATCATCGAGGGCAGCACCGCATGCGTGCAGTAATACGCCGTGTCCAGGTTAATCGAGACCAGGTATCGCCATTCATCGGGAGCGGTCTCGTGCAGCTTTTGGCCGCCGTAAGCGTAGTCGCCGAGATTGTCGAAGAGCACGTCAATACGCCCCCATCGACTTAGAGCGGCTTGGGCCATTGCTGCGGCGCCCGCAGGCGTTGCCAAGTCACCTGTAGCTACTGCAGCCTCACCACCGCGCTCTTCAATCACCTTTGCCAGCACTTCCAGCGGCTCCGCCCGTCGCGCTACCAGCAGCACTCTTGCGCCCTCGCGGGCGAAGCGTAACGGCGTTGCACTCCCCATGCCGCCTCCTGCTCCCGCGATTACGGCAACCTTGCCCGTCAAACGACCCGGAACTTCTTGACTTACCACTTTCATTTCTCCCCAGCTAGAAACCAATCCCTAATCCACTATGCACGATAGCACCAAGAGGCAATTCTCCGGTAGCGCAGGTTTGCAACCTGCGTCCTATGTACACGCCTTCACTCTCTCATTAAATCCGAACAGCCTTCCAACCTATCGCACCAATTCCAAGTACAGACTCCGGTAGCTCAGGTTTGTAACCTGCGTCCTATACGCACGCCTTCACTCTTTCATCAAATCCGAACAGCCCTCCAACCTACCGCACCAATATCAAGAACAACCCTCCGGTAGCGTAGGTTTGTAACCTGCGCCGTCGCTATCAATTCATAGATTCACACCATAGGCCGTCATACTTCCACGGGTCTTCTACCAAGCCGCGCCGCAATGCATTGACCAGAATGTACCGTGACTTCTTATCAAATTCAGCCTCGTCTCTTACGATCCGATCATAGGTCTCAGCTTGCCATAGTTTTCCTTGTCGCCCTCGGACGAGATTGATTTTTCGAGCGCTGTGCCGCTTTACGCTATGCATTATCCCACTTAGCGAGTACCACTCGGTTGGAGCGGATTGGAGAGGCGATGCTAGCACGTGCGCATGGTCTGGCATCACAGTTAGCACATGCACGCGCCATTTCACCTGATGCCAATGGAGGACAGCCTCTTTGACTACAGCACGCTCACCCCTGCTTAGATTGGGCCTGACGCTAGCATGAAGGTGAAAGGTAAGGAAGTAAATGGAGCCGCCCAACTGCCAGTGGGGGAGATTTCTTTTCTTGGTCGCGAGAGTCGATCGCGCAGGTTGCAAACCTGCGCTACCGGATAAGACAGATCCCTTAGGATTCACGATGATACCCGTATTTCCGACCTTCTCATTTCCCCATAGCCTCGCTGGCCGCTACGCTTGCGCAGGTTTGTAACCTGCGCTACCGGAGTAGAGTGGTGTCGCTCGTTTTGACATGGCTTGTGTTTTCTCAAGTCTTCCCAATGCCTAGAGGTACGGATAAATGTTCGCATGCCAATCAGGATTGCGCAGGTTACAAACCTGCGCTACCGGAGTAGAATGGTGTCGCTCGTTTTGACATGGCTTCTGTTACTTCAAACCTGCTCAATGCTGCGGGGCTAGTATCGTAGACTTCCCACGCTGCGGTTATCCTTCGGCTTTGTGGTACGTATGCGTCATAGCTGCTTCTGATTCCGCCACGCCGGAGAGCACATCCACGTGGCGCTGGAGGCGCATGCGCTCTTTGAGGGGAGCATCCGGATCGTCGAGCGCCTGGTAAACCACGGCACCTTCGCAATCAGCAGGCACCGGCAGGTCCATGAGGTAACAGACCGTGGGCACGAGGTCTTTGAGGCCGACGTTGCGCTCCAGCACATGCCCTTTCTTTACGCCCGGCCCAGAGAGCGCGAAGAGACCGTGCAGATCGCCCATGCCGTCGGTAGCGGACGGAAACTGCGGCCCGTGCTGGGAACCGAATTCGTCAGCGTAGCAGAACACCACGTCACCGGTAGTATCGCCATAGAGATCCAGCATGCGCGCATTCTGTTTCTTGAACGCAAACCCGATTGGCTTTAGCCCAGTCTCTGGATCTGTATAGTCGTACAACGCTTTGATGACCTCGTTCTGCACGTTCACGTAGTCCTCAGGTTCAACAATGCCCTCCGGGTCACGTCCCTTCAAGTTGACCCAGACGTATGATGATCCGCTGGCAGCCGCCCGGGTCTTGGACCAATCCACCTGTTTGCGCCCAGTATACGCCGCGAAGTGCGCCACAGCATCAGGATCTTCCTCTTCGGCAAGCACCGTAAGCCCCGCGTCAATCAGGATCTGGCCGGGGTTGCACTTGTAGCCACTGGCTTTCGCGCCGTGATCGGAGACGTAGGCGTAGAGCGTCCGCCGCGGCGCAGCTTCCGCCATGTCGGCGAAGGCCCGATCCAGGCTCTCGTACATCCGCGCCTCGACTTCCTGCCAATGTTTGAGGCTTTCTACGTCGCGGTTGAGCGCCGGATCGACCTCGCTTGCAAAGAGATGGTAGAAGTAGTCAGGCGTATGGATGTGGATGAAGAAGAGGTCCCAGGGCTTCTGCGCGCTGTTGTCAGCGCGGCGCATCAGGTAGCGCGCCGCATCGGCAAACCACTGATGGTGCATGTCGCAAAGCTCGATGAACGTATCGGCGTCGAACCAACCCATGCGGAACGTGCGCAAACCCAGGTACGGGGCCGGCAGCCCGCGGCAGTGCCCCTTCTCATAGATTTCGCGGTCCAAGCCTTCCGGATAGGTCCAGCCGTCGATTTGGCAGAGTGGGGTTACAAAGACGGTTACCGTCTCGCCGTCCGCAGACAATTCCAGCAGCTTGATGCGGAATACCGCCTCAGCCTTGCCCAATTCCTCGCTCGCGAATTCGCGAACGATGTAGTCCGACCACTCGCCTACCTTCAGGGAACACATGGGGGTTGCGCGGTCGCGCTCCTCGCAAACGTGCACGGTCGTAAAGTCGCCCTGCGTGTCAGCTTCCAAGAGCACGTGCCACGAAAGCGGTGCCATCGTGTACTTGGGGTACCGGAAGCGCCACTGTAATTCAGCCTCCAAGTACTCAACACCTGCCTCCAGGCTTCGCCAGTCTTCGGCAGTTTCCACCTCCACCAACGAGCCTTCCACATAGTCTTCAGTAGAGAAGAGCGCATCGCCTGAAAAGGTATAGGCGTGGTGAAAGGTGGGATGGTCGTGCCATTCATTAACAGTGAGACCGTAACCGGCGATTTGCCAACCGTCTTGCATGCGCGCCGGCCAAGTAGAAGGCCAATTGATCACAATCGACCGCTTCCCCACCTTCTCAGCCGCTTCCCACAGGTATTCAGCCGTGTGCCATCGCGAGTCAAAGGCAGCGTGGGTCATGCCGATGGGCTCACCTTTCCAGTGAACGTTGAAGTCGGTGAAACCGGTGCGCCCAGCCGAAGCGCCGGTTGCAATCGTCGTCCAGTTTGGCGGCGTAATCGTGGGATATGGCACCAAGCAGTTATCGGCCCACGTGCCGCCTGCGACGAGTTTCTGCATCAGCGGCATACGACCCTCGCCCATGAGCCGCTGCAAGGTAGGCAAGATTGGGCCGTCTATACCGAATACGACCAGTTTCTCTGGAGGACGGTAGGCCATCGGGCTCTCTCCTTGCTTAGCTTAATCTCTATGGGCCGAACACTATTACTACGGGCTCAGTTGCCTTGCCGTTGTCGAAAGAGTGCAGGATAGCGCTGCGTTTGCACTCAGGCAAAGGGAGACAAGCTCAAAGAACGCGCCGTTCGCCCGTTCCACCTTTTCGTGTCAGAATCGCTCTAATCTGCAGCAGCAGTGTTGCATTCACGAGAGTTACCGATCGCAGTCTCTCTCAGAGCAGAACTATGAGGGAACCGGACTATCCTTAGTCGGAAGCTGTCGCCACCGTACCGGCAGCAACGCCGTAGTAGGGCAAAGCACTTTCGCCCGCAGCGGCGGCCAGCGCGTTCCAGGCGCGGAAAAGCTGCGCGTACATGAGGAAGTAGTCATTATGCGTTGGTTCGGTCTTGCCAATCTCCGAGGAAAGGTACCCATCGTAGCCATCGCGCTGGAGCAGTCCAAAGAGTTCAGCATACGGAAAGCCATTCACGAAGTCATGCATGTGCACGTGGCCGATAAGATGCGCTACGCGGTTGTACGTAGACGCCACAGAACCGCCCACTAAGTCGCGGTTGTCGCAGTTATAGAGAATCCCAACTTGCGGGTGGTCGGCATGCTCAACTGCGGTCATGGCGAAGTGCCAGTAGTTGAATTGCCCGTGCATTTCCAGCATCACGTTGACGCCGTGCTGTTCAGCGAAATCGCCCAACTCGCGGAGAGAGTCGCCGACATAGCGCATCACGTCTTCTCGCGGTGGAGGCGGCCCCCCGTCCACGCCCTCCTTAGGCATATCATTGCCAAAGACCCGAATCTGATGGGCGTTTACATCCGCAGCGAGCTCGATGAAGCGCTTACTGCGCTCAACAACCTCCCGCCGCTTCGTAGCGTCCGGTGTGTCGAAACGCGAACTGGTACTGATACCGGCAACTTCCAGGCACGCATCCTGCACCTGATAACGCACCGCCCGGCGTTCCTCCGCGCTCGTTTCCAATTCCACACCGTGCTTGTGTCCGGCCTCAGCCCGCAGTTCCAGGCCGCTGAAACCTCCCAAACGCGCTACCTTGATGAGTTCCGGTAGCTCCCAATGACGCGCCATGTTGTAGGTCAAGAGACAGAGTTTCATCGTTTAGCTCCAAAGATTGTGTAGAGTTTTCCTTTGGCACGATAGCGTGCTCTGGGTGAGCCGTCAACATTGCCTATCAACATGGAGAGAAGGCAATACCGGATAATTGAGAATCCTATTGCCTGTCGCCATGCCAAGAGGTGGTACTGCACCGTAATCTTGATGCAAGGAATCTCAGCCAAAACAGAGGTTGGGATTACCGAGAACTTTCTTCAAACTGGTATTCACGCTCGCCATGGTCGAGTAAGATGAACACAAAGGCTCATTAGACTGGAGTGTGCTCCCATGTGGGAGGCTGGTAGGCCGGTTAGAGTTAGAGTGATTCCCCGCCCTCCTCGGAGGCGCAGGAGGCCCTCCCGGTTTCCTCTTTTGGCAATGCTAGTGGTGGTCGGCGTGCTGATTGGCTCCTTTGCCGCTTCCGCGAGCGGTGCATGGTTTTCCAATTTGCTTGAAGAAAACACTGTGCAATTCGCGATAGCTCCCTCGCAAGTCGATCAGCAGCGCGAGCCTGTCCCGCCGTCAGTTGAGTCGCCCCTGGTCGCTTCAGGCAGCGATCAAGCAGGCACCCCGCTAACAAGGCCAATTGTACTTGCACCAGAACCTGAAACCGTAGCGCCTTCGGCGTCAGCTCTACTGCCTCAATTCACACTCTTGCAAGGTTTGCGGCACGAATATCAGTGGTGGAATAACTGCGCTCCAAGCTCTCTTGGCATGGTGCTTAGCTACTTTGGCCGCACAGAATCGCAAGAGGAAGTAGCTCCCTTCCTTAAGTCCGATCCCAATGATAAGAACGTCAGCCCGCATGAATTCACGGCCTACGCCAAGAGTATTGGCTTTCAGGCGCACGTCGGCGTGGGGGGCGACCTAGATCTCTTGAAGCAACTCTTGACCGCTGGCTTTCCCGTGATCGTCGAGTTCTGGTTTGAACCGGAACCAAACGATGGTATGGGACACTACCGAGTGCTATTCGGCTATGATAATCAGTCGGAGACGTTCCAGGCACACGACTCTTATCTGGGGCCAAGTGTCACCGTATCCTACACAGACCTCGACTCAAGATGGCAAGTCTTCAATCGCTCGTACGTGGTCATCTACCCTTCAGAGAGCCAGGCTGCTGTGGAGTCGGTTCTCACAGAGAGCAACAGAGGCAGGCAGATGTGGGAGCGCGCACTGCGCATCGCCCAGCAGGAGCTGTCTCAAGACGGGAATGACGCTTTCGCTTGGTTCAATCTGGGTACGAGCGCGCTCAAGCTCGGCGACACGCGCCTAGCCGCCCAGGCCTTCGATTGGGCGCAGCACCTTGGCCTGCCTTGGCGCATGTTGTGGTATCAATTCGGCCCTTTTGAGGCTTATTGGGCGCAGGGGCGGTACCACGACGTGATTGCACTTGCCGAATCCCACTTAGGGGATTCTTCCTCGGAAGAATGGTATTACTGGCGAGGGCGCGCGCGGGAAATGACTGGAGATCTGGCAGGAGCACGCAGCGACTTCATTGCCGCCATTGAACTGAACGGGAACTTTCTTGCCGCTAGAGAGGCTTTAGAAAAGAGCCAAGCCGCCTAGAGAAATCAGTATGAGCGACAAGTCAACCCGGGATGAAGCCGACTAGTAATGAATGTCCTTACCCATCGCCTTTACGCCCGTTGAGAACTGGTCGATAGCGTCGCTGAGCATCCTGCGGGCTTCGCGATCGGAGGCAGCGCGTGCGACAAAGTCGACAGGCATGTGCGTATCGGTACGCAGGGCGACGTAGGCTTTTGCATAGAGTCCGGGCAACTGCTCCATAGCGACTTCGATCAGTGGTGATACTTCGGACTCGCTCATGTTAACGAATACGCGGCGGGCAGCGCTTCTAACTTCAAGTGACTCCGAAATAGCAGTTGCTACGTAACGGTCGAAGAGCGCTTCCATCTCGCGTGGCGGACCCGGCAATACAAAGTAGGTAGTAGTCGCTTTCTTGACCTGAATGCACGGCGCCCATCCTGCGGGACTCGCCCACACCACCGCACTCTCCGGCACGGTTGCCATCTTGCGCATCCCCTCGCTCAGTTCATCCTCGCTAATTTGCCGTCGCCGCATGTAGTCTTCCAGCAGACTGCGGTCCTGGTAGGTTCCCTCGTTGAGCAGTTTGGCAAAAGCCTCAACCGTGAGATCATCAGGCGTCGGGCCGAGGCCGCCCGTAACCACCACAAATTCTGTACCGTCGTCGGCCGCTCCCTGCAACACGGCAACAACCTCATCCAAAGTATCTGGAATCACCGTAATGCGCCGCACCTCCGCGCCCAACTCTGTGAGGTGCTGCGAGAGCCAGAACGAGTTCGTGTCCTGAATCCGACCCAGCACGAGTTCAGTGCCGACGGCAACGATCTGCACGGTTGGAATTTTAGGCTCAGCCACGTTTCAATTGCTCCAATAGGAAAAGAACGGCAACCGCAAACCCTCCAAGGGCCCGCGCACGTTTAGGACATTCTTCTTGGTCTTAATATACCAACTACCGATTTCGGAGAGCCTGGACTCAACGGTCGGTAAGACTGCGGGAACCGTAACGCCACGCACCGTAGTTCTCACAGCGAAACTGTAGCGCGGGCTAAGTAGCATCAGACTCGGAACTTCCTCTGCAAATGCACGTTGGAAGTCTACGTACATCTGTTTTCGTTCGTTCTGGTCCAGGGTGTTGCGTGCATTCTGCAGCGCCTCATCGACACGGGGATCAATGAAGCCGGCGAAATTCCAGCCGCTTTCAATCTGGCTGGAGTGCCAGGTCAAGTAAGGATCGGGTTCTAAGCCGTTCAGTAACCACGTGTACAACGCAATGTCGAAGTCATGGGTGAGCAAGAAGTCATTGAGCAGTCCGGAGGGCCCTGCGACCTGCACGTCTACCTCAAAGCCGACTTCCCGCAACTGGTCAGATATCGCTTCCGCGAGTTCGATTTGGCCTGGCAAGTCTGTGGCAAGCAATGTGAGAGAGAGACGCCCTTCACCTTTCACGCGCACTCCGTCCGGGCCGGTTGTCCAGCCCGTCTGCTCCAGAAGTGATCTGCTGCGAGCTGGGTCGTACGGATAGCGCGCAACATCCGCAGAGTGTACCTGGGAGACTGGCAGAATCGGTCCCTCAAGCGGGTCTGCCGTTCCACTTTGTACGTCGTCGGCCAGGTACTCTCGGTTGATGGCATGAGCAATGGCGTATCGAACTCTGCGATCGTAAAACGGGGGACGACGCAAGTTGAAATATAGAACCGTATAGCCTGCCAAAGGCGCGCTGTACGTCTCTACATCCGCAATCTCACTCACCCTGTCTAATTCCGAAGGCGGCAAGTAGCTCACGCCTTCCACTTCGCCACGCTCAAGGGCCGTAATAGTAGCTCCTGCGTTTGGGTAGAATTTAAACTTCAAGAAGCGGATGCGGGGAAGCCCTCCAAAATAATCCTCATTTGCTCTAAGCAACGCGAAGTCTTCAGTGACTTCCTCAACGCGGTAAGGGCCTGTACCCACTGGTTCCAGGTTGAACGGAGTGAGCAAGATTTGATCGGCGCTTACGCCATCCAAGAGATGTTGCGGCAGAATACCAATCATCGCATACTCGAGCAGCGGAATGTACACATTGTTCAACAAGAAGATGCGTACGCTTCTGTTACCCTCACGTTCTGCCCGTACGTTGCTCCACACCGGATGATTGCGTGTAGGGCTCGTCAGCAAGGCGTACGTGAAGAGCACGTCGTCCACCGTGAACGGCGTGCCATCATGCCACCTCACATCCTCCCGGAGATGGAAAACGTAGGAACGACTCTGAGAATTGATTTCCCATCGCGTCGCTAAGTCCGACACTATCGTACCGTCAGCGGCAAACCGCGTGAGGCCATTGAAAATCAATCCCGAAATAGTGCGTGCCGTTTCGTCATGAGCAAGCATCGGCACCAGCGTTGCGGGAGGGCCCAGCGTTCCCTCGATGTACGTGCCACCATAATCAGGAACGTCCACGACGGTCGCAGCATATGCAAAGTATGCAAGCAGCGCTGCCGCCAGCAGCGCGCCAACTCCACCAACAACCACTATCCCGGAAATGCGGGAGGAAGTGGGCGACTGCGTCGAAGACGGCGACTGCGTCGAAGACGGCGACAACCGATCTTTCATACTCTACCCCTGCGGCGCACTAAATGCGCACAAGGACAACGGATACGGCGATGAAGA
This sequence comes from Chloroflexota bacterium, assembly GCA_965219505.1. Lineage (GTDB taxonomy): Bacteria > Chloroflexota > UBA11872 > VXOZ01 > VXOZ01 > VXOZ01. Next base: position 2,028,200 of record OZ244775.1, read on the forward strand.
GCGTCGCGAGCCCGATCGTGACATTGAAGAGTAATCGATCGACGCCGCGTCGCGTGTTATGGATGCTGTCCGATCCGCCAAATGCCGAACCCAACGCAGCACCTCGCGCTTGCAAAAGCACCGCGGCGACTAGCGCGACCGACAGAATTATTTGGATCACCTGGAGGTACTGTTGCACCGGGTAGCGTTCTCCTTAATGTACCTAACTGTCTCTCTCTGATGCCTTAGTCTAAGAAAATACTTTGCAGTTGTGTGCGTCCCCGCCGCCCTACACCTAAAGTGATCGGGACGACGCCACGTCTGTCTTCGAGGTTTATAAGATGAGTGTATTGCTGGCTACATTATACCAACTTCTGCGCAGCAGCAGAGACCTGCCTTTGAACGCAAATCCACCTATTAGGCCATCATCAGCCCTCCAGTGCATGTGTTCAAGATGGAGCGGCCTCCTCATGCGCCACCTCTCGCCTGCGTTATGAAGAAGCACGACTGCACCGGATATCATACTACGGTCTACAATAGTATGTCAGCACCTATCGTGCCGGCATGCGTTCTTCTCTGTCATCAAGACACCTGTAACTCTGCGTGCGCATTCCTTCTGAAATTGTATGGCACATGATTGGGCGCTATGCTAGAACATGATATTTGAGGCATCGCGGATTGCTTTATTGCTAAATCGATAGAGAGATAGAGATTGGGCATCGCTGTAGGCGCGATAGACCCGCTCAGTAGTACGCGAGGAGACTAAATCATGTACGAGAAGATTAGCGGTTTTAGTGACGAAATTGTCGACGACTTCACCGGACAACTTGACGCCATGCAGGAGCTCGGCATCAAACACATCGAAGTTCGCAATCTTGCCGTAAACGGTAAGCCAAAAGCCGTTATCGTCGACCTCACCGAAGATGACTTGCGCGCGGCTAAACGTGAACTCGACAGTCGCGGCATGCGCGTTTCAGCCATTGGCTCACCCATTGGCAAGATCATGATTACGGATGATTTCGATTCGCACATGGAACGCTTCAAGGTTGCGCTTCGTGCCGCTGATATCCTTGAAACCTCCTACATCCGGATGTTTTCGTTCTTCATGCCAGAAGGCGAGGATCCGGCACTACACCGCGATGAGGTGATGCGTCGCCTGAAAGCACTTTGCGATGCGGCCCGGCAACACCGGTCCGACATTCTTCTCTTGCACGAGAACGAGAGCGACATCTATGGCGATACGCCCACGCGCTGCAAAGACATCTTTGAAACGGTGGGAGCCGAGAACTTCCGTTTCACGCTTGACCCCGCAAACTTTGTTGCGTGCGGCGTGAAGCCATTTACTGAGGCTTACCCTGCGCTGAAGCAGTGGCTGCATTACGTGCACGTAAAGGACAAGGAATCGCCGGACGGAAAAGTCGTTGTCGCTGGTGAGGGACAAGCAGAGTGGCGGGAATTGCTGAGTGCTCTCAAAGCGGATAGTTACGACGGCTTCTTCTCACTAGAACCACACCTGCAGATCGCGGGGCGCTCATTTGGCTACACCGGACACGATCTCTTTGCTAGAGCGCACGCAGCGCTCATGGATTTGCTCGCTGAAACGGGGTGGCAAACTCCGTCCGCTGTGAGCGCTTCTTAGCCCCCAGTGCCGGCGGACAGCCACGGGAAACCGGAGGAATATTAATAACGCGCATTGGTTGCCACTTTGGCGTATCTGCCAATGGACCGGGACGGCTGGCCCGGCGACTAGACTACGCGTCCTTGATAGAAGGCAACTGAGACTGCGCCTCCGCTTTTTCCTGAAAGCTTGGGCGCTTGCCGTGCCGTTGGGCGAGTTCTCGGTAGATATCCTCCGGTACCCCCCCACTTTGTGCCAACAGCACCAAGCAATGGAACCAGAGATCGGCCAACTCCGCCGTCAGTTCTTCCGGAGTTTCGTTCTTGGCCGCCAGCACCACTTCAATTGATTCCTCGCCAACCTTGCGGGCAATTCGATCAATACCGCCACTTAGCAAGTGCGTTACGTACGAACCCTCAGGCAGCAGCCGTTGCCTTTCGCGAATTGTCTCAAAGACGTCATCTAGCACCGACGCCGACGGTGCTGTGGGCGACTTGTCTTCGGTCATGGCTATTCCTCGTCAAGCGTGCGGTAGTAGCAAGAGACGCTGCCGGTGTGGCACGTTGGACCTTCAGGCCGAGCAAGGATCAATAGCGAATTCTCTTCACAGTTGCGGTACACCTGCACCACATTCAGATAGTTGCCGCTCGTTGCGCCTTTGAGCCAAGGCTCCCGGCGGCTCCGACTCCAAAACCACACCCGTCCCGATTCCAGTGTCTTTGCCAACATCTCTTTCGTCATGAAGCCCAACATGAGCACCTGTTTCGTGTTTACGTCCTGGACCACCGCAGGGGCAAGCCCCCGGTCGTCGAAGTCAATGGCCTCGACGGCAGATTCTGGGTTTCCCACATCCATCACAATCGCTACCTTGCTGACGGATACTACACAATCCGACATCTACGTAGGCGTGTCTCTGTGCGCTGCAATAAACACTCGGATGTGCAACACAGTACACGGACATCTCCAAGATTATACCGCAGGAGTGCTGGAGCAGTGTTAAAGAGAGTGGGAGCAGCGGCACCAATAGGAGTTAGGTGTCGGCGCCGAATGAGGCACTTTGCCCGCCAACTGCAATGAAGCCTACTTTGGGGAACTTCGAGCGAGAGCAGTCTCATTTGCGCGGGACTAGCGGCCCACTTGAGCATTCAATGCCCGGCGCTCGCGTGCCAAGGCAGCGGGCCTACCGCCAACGGTGTCAAGCAAATGCACCAAAGCGGGATTACGACCCAGCCCACGCATGATCAGCCCAAAGTCAGGGGCGCGGTCTAGCTCAAGCTGCAGAGGGCGATCCGGATCGGTGACCGGATTGGCATTCGTCCAACGAATGGCAGCGAGGCGATCGACGAAGCGTGTTGCCTTGCGCACGTAGCGCGCTAGCTGCTCATTATCCCACATTACCGATTGAAACGCCCGGCCGGTGTGCATCACGAAGCGCAATGATGGAAAGGCATCGAGAAAAGTAAGAAAATCATCCGGGAAGTGCAGCACGGACTCGCGACCGCCATTTTCAATGGCGAGCGGCACTCCCGGATAGAGCACCTGCAGCGCCTGAAACGCCTCATAGAGCGCTTGCAGATGATCATCCATGTGCCTCTTGCGCCTTCCTGCGTGCACGACATAGAGCGACATTGGCGCATACGCTTCGAAGAACTCGATCGTCTGGACAAGCCGCCGCAAGTAGACCGACCGGGGAATCGGCGTGACGTCGCTCGGCGCCTCTTCAAATCCTTCATCCGCGAAGAGATTCACTTGAAATTGCAGGGGCGCATGCCCGACGATTGCCAGCACGTCCTTCGTAAACGTGTCCCACAGTCCCTTGCGATAGAGGACTTCACCCACGCTCACCTCTATCACCGAAAACTCTAGCCGCTGGGCCGTGTGCAAGGTCTCCTGCAACTGCTCCGCGACGCTCATACGGCGAAACGGTTGCAGACGAGGATTGAATCCGACACGCATAAACTACACCACACGTTTACTGAAATGAGAAGAAATATCTAATGTGGGACTGTGATTTTGTGCACCTCAGGCCAATCACACCTACAATTAGTTGGCGCACCGGGCATTCTCCCTTGTTCGCCGTGGTACAACACTTCACAATGCCAAGTGAACACCGGCCTCTCCATTCCTTAGATACCGAACTGAGGAAGGCCCTGTCAAGTGAGCGGCCGGCAGCGTAAGCACTTGGTAGTGTCCAAAACCCTATGCAGGCTTCTTCCACGAGTCCTGCCAGTGATTCCTTTTGTGCATAGGGCGCATGTTTTTACATTGTGGGCCTTGACAAGCATCTTTGATGCGCCGCCACACAGGCACTTGCGGTGATAGCTTTGGCTTTTCGTGGGGCGCGCGGGACTGCTAGACTGGGATGTGGAGGCGCTCGGGTCCCGGTGGGCCTCGCGGTCTTCAAAACCGTCTGCGGGGCGGGCTACTCCCGTCCTGGGTGGGTTCGACTCCCATGCGCCTCCGCTGAATTCGCTATGAGCTAGCTTCAGTTCATCCCACGCGGATTGAGCTTAGCAGCCACTCCTGCACCGGTCTTGCGCAAGCGATAAGTAAAGCTTTTAGCGGTGAAGGTTGTCTGCCACGCGAATATTCTGAGGCATGCGCAGTGGTCAGCCCGGCCGACTAGCAAGAGCCTCTCAGGGCCATTGCCGCCCCCCAATCGCTAGCTCAGCGCCTTACTGAGGTATTCCTGGTTCAGACGACCAATCTCAGCCGTAGGGCGGTCTGTCGTCGGCTCACAGGCCGACCACTCGTAGAGTACCCAATGCGGGTATTCCCTGGCGCGGAGCACGGAGAAGATTGCAGCGAGCGCTACGTCTCCCTCGCCCATCACCTCCACGCAGGCCGCGTTGTTCACTGTGTCGCGAACGTGCACCATGCGTAGTCGCGAATAGTATTCCTTCAGCACCGCCGCACCGTCGGCGCCCGCCCAGACTGCCCAATTGACGTCCAGACATAGGCCAAGGGATTCTGCGTCAATCGCAGACATGATTTCGCGGAAGACCCGCGCATCGTGTGCAAACTCGTGCTGATGGTTGTGCAACAGCGGCATCACGCCCTGTGCTGCAGTATACGAGCACAGCTCTGTAAGGTGCGCTACTTGCATACCGATTTCTTCTTGAGTCAATTGCCCGTCCTGTTTCCGCCCCGTGCTGATGACGAGGTATTCGGCGCCCACCGCCCCGGCAAATTCCGCGGCGGCGCGCGCTTGGGGCATGGCCTTCTCCCGGACAATCAGCGGATCGTGCCACGCCCCTCCTACGTGGATACCTGCCGTCTTGAGCCCGTTCTCGTCCACGGCTCGACGGTAGGCCGAAACATCATCGGGGTTATTGACGTAGGCGTAGCCAATCTCCAAACCCTCGTAGCCCGCCGCTCCCAGATCCTTGCCAATTGACGGCAATATACCGCCAAGGTCCTGCGTCTCCCGCAACCAAAGTCGTGCCTGACATCCGATCTTTGCCGCCATGGTGTAGTAGCTCCTACGTACTGAATCCACTGCTCTGGAGAATAGGGTAGTACAATGGATAATCCGTTACCGGCACCAAGAGGCAAACGAAACGATTCGAGTTGCTAAGGGAGTGAGGCGCCCGTGATGCACTCTACAGGCGATTGGTGTACCATAGGACTGCTTTCACTTTCGCCTGATGTGATTAAGACTATTGGAGGATCGTCCAGATGCTGGACTTCGTGCTGCGGCTGATTGGGTTTGTGGTTTGGGGTTTCTTTTCAGGGCTTCCCTTCGTGATTGCCCCCATGATCGCCATATTGACCTGTCTCGCCATCATGATGGCAGTCAGAGGGATTCTGCGCAGAACCTCGAGTAAGTAGGCCCCTTACTCTACCTCGATAGATACCCTGCGGCCGGCATCTTCATTGGCAAGTCCGTGTTCGAGGGTGGTCCATGGCAGCAGGGCGCACTTGACGCGCAGTGGGAAGTTAGCGACGCCCTTTAGAGATTCTAGGTCTTCCATCTCTTCAGGCAGCATGACGTCTTCGCCATGCAGCATGGCCTTGAAGAGTTCACCAATGTTGCCGGCCTCTTCCTTTGACTTCCCTTCCAGCACTTCGCTCATCATGGATGCCGCCGCGAGGCTAATAGCGCACCCGACGCCGTCGAATCGCAACTCTTTCAAGCATTCTCCGTCGAGCAGTACGTAGACCTCTATCTCGTCTCCGCAAAGCGGGTTGCTACCCTCGGCTTCAATGTCGGCGTGCGGCGGCCTGCCCCGATTATGGGGGCTCTGGTAGTGGTCGAGGATGATTTCCTTATAGAGATCGTTCAACTGCATGCCCGAATACCCTCTGCGCTTTATGTATGCCCTCTATCAGTGCGTCAACCTCTTCTTTAGTGGTATATGCATAGAAGCTTGCTCGAGCCGTGGCCGGCACATTAAACCGTCGCATGAGCGGCTGACAACAGTGGTGCCCCGCTCGGACTGCAACTGCTTCGCTATCGAGTATTTGCGCAATGTCGTGCGGATGCACACCATCCAAGACAAACGAAACAACACCGGCGCGAGTATGCAACTCCCATGGCCCAAATAGCTTAAGTCCGGAGACTTCACGCAACAAGTCAAGGGCGTATTGGGTAACCTGTACTTCGTGTTCCCGCACATTGGCCATGCCAAGATCAGTAAGATAGTCAACAGCCGCACCGAGCGCAATCACATCTGCGATATTGGGGGTGCCCGCTTCAAACTTCTGCGGCACGTCTGCCCACGTAGATTCGGTGAGCATTACCTTGCGAATCATACTCCCGCCGCCCATGAAGGGAGACATTGCCTCCAGCAGGTGAGGCTTAGCATAAAGTACGCCTACGCCGGTCGGCCCCATCATCTTGTGACCGGAAAAGGCCAAGAAGTCACAGTCCAACTCCTGGACGTCCACCGGCATATGGGGCACGCTCTGCGCAGCGTCGAGCAACACTTGCGCCCCATTCTTGTGCGCTTTCTTGATGATTCCCTTTACCGGGTTGATTGTGCCAAGAACATTAGACACATGCGTGACCGCAATCAGCCGCGTCTTTTCCGTGATAAGCACGTCGAGGCCGTCGAGCATGAGACGACCTTCATTGTTGACGCGTAGGAAGCGAAGCTCCGCTCCCTGTTCTTGCGCTAGCAACTGCCATGGCACAAGATTAGAGTGATGCTCCATTTCAGAAATCAGGATCTCGTCATCGGCATGCACGTTGTTGGCGCCCCACGCATACCGCACGAGATTGATGGCTTCAGTGGTATTGCGGACGAAGATGATGCACTCCGGGGAAGGAGCATTGATGAAGCGTGCAATTTTCGCGCGAGCTGCTTCATACGCGGCAGTTGCCTGTTCACTTAACGTATAAATGCCGCGGTGAACGTTCGCATTGTACCGCGAGTAATAATGCACCAGGCTGTCAATGACCGCCTGCGGCTTTTGCGAGGTTGCCGCATTATCCAAGTACACTAACTGCTTGCCGTGTACCTGAATCCCCAAGATCGGGAAATCTTGCCGCACAGCGTGCACGTCAAAGCTATTTTCCATCGTGCACAGTCCTATCTAACAGGAGCGCCAGTACTCAAGGCGATTCATCCCAAGTCCACCAAGACGTCCTGGCCGTCGATTTTTACGTCATAGGAATTCACCGGCACAACAGCCGGAAAGCTCAACGCGCGTCCCGTGCAGACGTCAAAACGCGCGCCATGCCGCGGACACTCCAGCGCAGTGCCTTCCAGTTCCCCCTCACCCAGGGGCCCGCCGTCATGCGTACAGACATTATCAATGCAATAGACATCACCACCGACGCGGGCAAGCGCAAGGCTATCACCATCTATGTCAACTACGATTGCCCGTCCTTCCGGAATATCGTCAGCCGACGCCGCTCTGACAAACTTCGCCACGTGTCAATCCTCTACTTGCCATCCGGTCATCTTCTCTTGAATCTTGCTCGCTAGCTGCGTCTGTACGCCGTCGAGCGGCGTATGCTGGATCACCTCGCTGAAGAATCCTTCTACCAACATGCGCGCCGCATCGTTCTTGTTTAGCCCATGCGCCATTACGTAAAAGAGCTCTTCCTGGTCCACCTGCCCGGTCGCCGAGCCATGGGTGCACCGCACGTCATCGTTATCGATTTCCAAGATAGGAATTGAGTCGGATCGCGCACGCTTGCTGAGGAGTAAATTTCGGTTCTCCTGGTACGCGTCGGTTCGCTTCGACCCCTTCCGGACGTTGATTACCCCAGTGAAGACGGCACGCGAGCGGTCGCGAAGCGCACCCTTTATCAGCAGATCACTGGTACTGTATGGGGCCAGGTGATCCTGTATGGTCTTATAATCCATGTGCTGCGTGCCATCGGTGAAGAAGAAGCCCCGATGAAACGACTCAACTCCTGATCCCGCAAAGCTGTTGTCTACGTAATTCTTAACGAGTTTACCCCCGGTGGCAGCCAGAATTGTATGAAGATTCCCATCGTTGCCTACGCGAAGCCGCTGGAAACCTAGCTCGATTACGTGCCGTCCCCAGTCCTGGATTGTAACGTGGCGCACCTGCGCGCCGTCCTTTGCAACTACCTCCGTCGCCGGGCACGAAAACGACTGGGCCTCAAGATTCGGGCTTGCGTAACGCTCCACGAACGTTACCTGACTTCCTCGATCGGCCACTAAGAGTACGTGGGGGAATACGGCGATGTTCTCGGCATTCATCCAGACAAGTGTTTGGATCGGGAGCTCTACAGTCACATCCGGTGGCACATAGCAGAAAACACCTCCCGCAAAGAAGGCACCGTGCAGTGCCGGAAACTTACCATCGCCCGGTGTAACGATCTGGCCGAGGTATGGCCGGACAAGCTCTGGGTGCGTGCGTACGGCCTGACCCAAAGGCGCGAGAATCACGCCAAGTTCCTGCAATGACTTGTCTAGCCTAGTAAGAGCTATTTCCGAATTGACCTGTACAGCCACGCCGCCCCAGGAATCGCCGGTTTCGATATGCGGTCGGAGCGATTCCGGCAAGTCTGCTTCACTCTCCGCTTCCATGCCTGAAGGCATGTAGAGCAGTAGATTGTCCAGTAGGAGCTCGCGGAAATCCGTGCGCCGCCAATCTTCATCTCTCAGCGTGGGCATGGGCGTGTCCATATACGCCTCCCACGACTTCTGGCGCAGGTCGCGCACCCAGTCCGGGTCTTCGCACACCCGGGAAATTTCCTGCCATGCTTCGGCCGTAATTCCTTGCAAGGCGGTCAACGGTACTTGTTCAACTGACGATTGACTCACGCTTCCCTTTCCTGACTTCTGCAATGCTAGGCTATATGCCCGCTAAACTTACATCTAAAACGCCAAGCGATTTACAGCAATCACGCCAGACAAGAGGCACAGCTCGCCATGCTTCCCTGTCTGGCGCTACGCGCCGCGCTTCGCTCAATCTGGCTTGCTCGGCTCGCGTCTTACCTATCCCACTGCCTTATCCATTTGCAGTTGGATGAGGCGGTTCATTTCCACGGCATACTCCATCGGCAGTTCCTTGACGATTGGCTCGATGAAGCCGCTCACAATCATGCCCGCCGCTTCAGACTCGCCTAGGCCGCGGCTCATGAGGTAGAACAGTTGGTCCTCGCCAATCCTGCTCACCACGGCCTCGTGGCCGAGGCTTACCTGCTCTTCTTCAATTTCGATGGTTGGGTAGGTATCGGAGCGCGATGCTGAGTCTAAGATGAGGGCGTCGCAGCGCATGGCCGATTTGGACCCTTCCGCGCCCTTATATATCTTGAGCAAACCACGGAACGAAGTGCGCCCGCCATGCTGACTAATTGACTTGGAGATGATCTTGGATGACGTATTGGGGGCAACGTGAATTGCCTTGCCTCCCGCATCCAAGACCTGGCCTTCACCGGCGTACGCAATCGAGAGAATATCACCCTTAGCGCCCGGCTCCATCAGATAGACGCTGGGATACTTCATTGTGATATTTGAGCCAAGATTAGCATCCACCCACTCCATCACCCCGCCTTCATAGACTGCGGACCGCTGGGTAACCAAGTTATATACGTTGGTAGACCAGTTCTGTATCGTCGTGTAGCGGCAACGAGCGTTCTTCTTGACGATGATTTCGATCACGCCGCTATGGAAGGAGTCCGTAGAATAGACTGGCGCGGTGCAGCCCTCGACGTAATGGACGTACGCGCCCTCATCCACAATGATGAGCGTCCGCTCGAACTGCCCCATCTGTTCGGAATTAATGCGGAAATAGGCCTGGAGCGGTATGGTCACCTGGACGCCCGGCGGCACGTAGACAAATGAACCGCCGCTCCAGAATGCGCCGTTCATCGCGGCAAACTTATTGTCTGCCGAAGGGATTACCGTGCCGAAGTATTGCCGAAATAGCTCGGGATGCTGCTCCAGTCCTTCCTCTGTACTGAGGAAGATCACGCCTTTTGCTTCCAGGTCCTTCTGGATGGAGTGGTAAACAACCTCCGATTCATACTGCGCGGACACTCCTGCCAGGAACTTGCGCTCTGCCTCGGGAATGCCGAGTTTTTCGAACGTATCCTTGATATATTCCGGCACATCTTCCCAGGTCTGGCCCTGCTTCTCCGTGGTACGCACAAAGTAGGAGAGATCATCGAAAGGAATAGTGGAGAGGTTGGCGCCCCAGGCCGGCATCGGCTTTTTGTTAAATATCTCAAGCGACTTCAGCCGGAATTTGAGCATCCAATCCGGCTCATTCTTCATGCTGGAGATCTCAATCACGCGTTCCGGGTCAAAACCCTTTGGCGCTTTATAGATCGCCTGATCGGGATCGGCAAAACCGTACTTCTCTTTATAGACTCTTTTACTTTCTTGAATGTCCTTCTCGGTAACCGCCATCACTGAACCTGCCTTCCTAGGCTTCCTGCGTCTATGACGAAGTCAGCATGACCTCTTTAAGCAGAACGTCGTATCCCTTCGCTTCAAGCTCCTCTGCCAGCTCGAAGCCACCCGACTGCCGAATTTTACCATCCAACATAATGTGCACGTAGTCGGGCTTTACGAAGTGAAGGATTCGGGGGTAGTGGGTGATGATTACAATGGCCATTTCGGGATGCATGATGGAAGAAATACCCTCACCCACCGCGCGAATTGCATCAATATCGAGTCCGGAGTCAATCTCGTCCAAGATGGCGAGCTGCGGCTCCAAGACCGCCATTTGCAGGATCTCCATCCGCTTCTTCTCACCGCCGGAAAAGCCGTCGTTGAGGTAGCGACTCGCAAACTCGCGGTTTATCTTGAGCATATCCATCTTTTCCAGCAAGTGTTTCCGAAACTCCCGAGCACTGATCTCATCCTGCTTCACTGCCTTTAGGGACGTGCGCAAGAAATTCAGGGTGCTCACGCCGGGGATCGCTAGCGGATATTGGAACGCGAGGAAGATGCCAAGTTTGGCACGAACGTTCGGATCCTTCTCCAAGATGTCCTCGCCATTGTAGAGCACCTGTCCCGCAGTTGCCTCGTAACTTGGATGTCCCATCAGGGTGTGGGCGAGAGTACTCTTGCCAGACCCATTCGGCCCCATGATCGCATGTATTTCGCCGCGCTTGACGGAAAGGTCCACCCCGCGCAGGATCTTGTTCTCTTCAATCTCGACGTGGAGATCATCAATCTCAAAGAATGATTGCTCAGTAACCATCTTGCTCAGTTTTCTACCCTTCTCTCTTCGTAGACCGATTGTGCAACTTCATTCTGTCTTTGCCTTTTGTATCCCGGCAGCCTCGTCCCCAAGTATTACACACACCGTATACTCGGGAGCGCGCCGCGCAAAGCCCCTAATCTTACGCGCCGGCACGTATCTGCGCTACCACGGTCGACTGACTGTTCGCGCCGCGCTTATTGTTCCAGCTATGGCGTGCCAGATCCGCAAGTGTTGTATCCCCTAGCGCCAGGCTGAGCTGTTGTTCCAATCGTCCCCAAAGGAACACAGTTGGACAATAGTCCACCCGGTCACAGCAAACGCCTTCTTCAGGCTGCAGCGAGCACGAAATCGGTGCAATCTCACGCTCGGTCGCCAAGATTATCTGGTACGCCGTAATCTCGGACGGGTCTCTGCCTAACACATACCCACCCTTGGCGCCGCGAACACTCTCAACCAGCCCGTTTTCTTTGAGTGTGGCCACGATCTGCTCTAGATAGCCGAGAGAAATCCCGGTATCCTCTGCAATTCGCGCCAAAGAAAGCGGCGTTCCTTCTGCCACCAGCGCCAAGGCGGTCATGATGACGAGACCATAGTGCCCTTTTGTCGAGATACCTAGCATTCTACATCCCACGTTGGGTTTCAAGACCCAATACCCTAGCCACCTTCTAGGAATTAGCGTAGCACGCCCTTCTCAATAGCGTCAAGGTCAGGGTCAAGCCATCTCGCGCCCAATCCTCGGCAACTACAAACTCACCACTAAGTGAGGCTATGGCACGTGTGGACTCTCGTGGGAAAACGCTCCGACGTTCTTTCGCGTACGTGTTGACCGGCTCAGGTATCCCGAACCGACCAAAAGTCAAGAGCCTGTAAGTAGCCGCTTCCAGGCAGCTTAGCTTGGTAATCGTGAGCGTTGAGCCAAACCTCTACTCTTGCTGCCTCCTTGCATCTATAAAGTTAAAGGCAAGTGAAGGGCTAAGATTCCTGAAGTTGCTAGGCAGCGGCAGCCAAGAGCTCCGCGGAGGAGGTCTCAAGTGTTACTTGGGACCAGTCGGACTCAAACGTCCGCTGTAAACGCTGGAGCACTGCAGGATCTGCAATGAGAATTCCCACCTCGCGATTCTGATCCAGGGAGGTAGCTGTAAAGTTTTGACTGCCCACGAACGCACGGGTGCCATCAACGATCACTACTTTTGCGTGAATATTGGGGGATTCTAAGAAACCTACGAATCCACCGCGTGTGCGCACCAGAGCCCGCTCATCGGCATAGCTATCGCTACCGGTAGGTGGATTCGTAAGGATGCGGACGCGCACACCGCGGTCAGCCGCCGCCGCCAGCGCGGCTGCTATAGAGTCATCCTCCACTGAGAGGACATAGATTTCCAAGCTTTGCCGCGCGGAGACGATTAACTCATGCAATGCGCGACGGGCATTCGCCGGACTTATGACAAGAGGGAGAGCGAAGGTCGGAGGCGGCAAGCGCTCCCAATCGCTTTCAAAGAGTTCGACGAGAGCGTGCACTATCGAGGGGTCTTCTACGATTACGGCAAACTCACGATTCGATCGAAATGAACTCGCCGTCAAGTTTAGGGTCATAATGGCTGCCCGTATGCCGTCGACGAGGATGACTTTTGCGTGCGTAAAGCGAAAGGAAGGATCTGCCCATCGCACTGTCACTCCGGCTGCCGTGAGCCCCTGCGCTGCCATGCGATTGTTCTCACTGCCGCCGACCGGGTTTTCCTCCAGCAATACGCGCACCCGGACTCCACGCCGTTGCGCCGCCACCAGTTCCTCCAAAACTTCTTGGCTGGAGAGAAGGTACACGACAACATCTATCGAGTATTCAGCGCGGCGCAGCAACACGAAGAGCGGGAGCGAACTGTCATCCGGGATAACGATTAGGCGAGTCGGGCCCTGGATAGCGGTCTGTTGAAACGGGCTGCAGGCCAGCAACAGTGTAAGCAGCGTGCATGTCACGCCAACAGACTGAGCCGACCGGGTCAATTTCGAGTAGGCCACGAATTGTGAAGGACAATCCTCTAGCCGCTAACAGACTTGCGGAGTGCCGTACCCGCAGAGAAAACGGGCGCTTTACGGGCAGCAACTTCAAGGGGTTCGCCTGTCCTTGGATTACGCCCAGACCGGGCCGCACGCTGCGCGACGCGGAAGGTGCCAAAACCTGGAAGTGCGACGCTTTCACCACGCTTGAGCGAGTCTTGCACCGACTCCACAAAGGCGTCCAAGAATTCCTTTGCCGCCTTTTGTGTTGTACCTGTCCGAGACGCAACATCCTTAATAAGGTCGCTCTGTGTCATTTCCAGTACCTCCACCTGAGAGTAAGCACCTCTATTGGCCTAATCATAGTGCTTCTCTATGAGACTATACAATCGTGTCCACTGCATCGCCTGGGACACCCGATAGAGAATATCACCATTGGTCGCGGGGAACAAGTGCCCAACTATTCGCGCTAGTGTAACTTTTCATCGATTCTCAATACTATAGGAGTTCAGCCAAAACGGCTGCCCTGTGCACACCGAGAATACACGAATGGACTCACGATTTCCACGCCAGAGAGCATCAAAGTTCTCCCACATGTCTAAGAATCCTATAAGATTTCTCTTGACAACTAATGCAGCGATGGACAACGACTGTTCGTTGTGAGTAGACTGCAACTATGTAACTTCCTGCTGCAAATGGCTGCGTGAATTATTACAGGGCACAGCAGCCTCCTTGGAATTGCCTGCCATGTTTCAATCAAGATGAGGTAAGAGCCGCGTGAAAATCAGATCTACATTAGCAGTTTTATTGAGCAGCATGTTGCTGTTCACGGCGTGCGTGCCGTCGCTCCCGTTTATCTCCGGCGATGGCGAAGAAGAAGCAGTTGTTGCGCGACCGGTCAGAAGTGTCGAGCGTCCCACGGTCAAAGTCGAGCGCGGCTCGATCGTCGATGCAGTCCGCGTACTCGGACGTGTGGTGGCTGAAAGTGAAGAGAGCCTGTTCTTCAAGCAGAACGGCCGCCTCAAGGGCATTTATGTCCAGTACAATCAGGAAGTGGTCCAGGGCACGTTACTCGCCGACTTGGAAACCGGCGACCTGGAGACGCAAATTCAGAACTCTGAACTCTCCTTACAGGACACGGAACGCAACTTAATCAAGGCCCGTACCCAAGCCGCAACGGGCCAAGCGGACGTTACCCTTGCAAAAATTGCTGTTGAACAGGCGGAACGTGACCTCGAAGAGGCTCGCGAAGCTCTCGTCGAGGCACAGGGAGGACCCACTGCCCTGGAGTACGCCCTGGCACAGACCGCCTACACCAAGGCAGCGGCCGACGTTGCCGCCTTAGAGAACGCCCTTCAACTCTCCCAGGAAGAGTATAAGAAAGCGGAACGGGATCTGATTGCTTACGTTGATGGGGCACCGGTAGACCTGAAAGTACAGCGCGAACTCGCCCTGAGCAATGCGGAAGAAGCCTTTAGCGAAGCACAGACTCGGCTCGAACAGCTCCTCTCCGGCAATCCCGACTCCCAGGTTCTAGCGCAAGAGTCGACTCTTAAAGGGAGGGAGCAAGCGCTAAAGTCAGCCAAACAGGCACTCAATGCAGAGCGGACGAGGCTGAAAAATGAGATCAGCGTAGAAATTAAAAATTATCAGAAGGTGCTCGGCGAGCGCGTAGATGAGCTCGAAGAAGAGCTCGAAGATGTCTTAGATGAAATAAAGCGATTGGGAACGAGGGCGTCAGATGCTCGGGCCGAATTTGAAGAATTCATGGATGCGTTTTATATAGAGCAGAATGAATTCAATGAAGCAATGCAAGCGGAAGAAGGGGATGTGTCAAGCCCTCAGAAAAAGCTCGAGGAAATGCTGAAAGCGCTTGATATTAAGGGGCTACTGACTGCGCTTGACAATGAGCCGAACGATTCCAGCGAAGTTGAGCCGTCAAGCGAGGCAGAGCCGTCGGAAGGAGATATGTCAGCCGCTCATCTCGCGCGTGAAGCGCTTAGAGTGTTGCAGACGAATCTTGTTGAGTTAAAGCAATCGGGCATCAGTGTGACAGCCGCTCAGCGTATGCTTGGGGAGGTACAAGAAGTAAGGGAAGAATATGAAAAGCTAAAGACCGAGCTAGATGAGGAAATAGACACGCGTAATCTGCAGCTCTTATCGCCCCCTCCGCCGAACACGGACATGGAAATCCTGTATGCGAATTGGGAAAAGGCAAAGCTCGATCTGCAATCTGCGGAGCTCGCTTTGGATCAAGACAAGGCCCAGTCGAGCCAAGCCGTTCCCGTGGCCCAGGCAGGGCTCGAAAAGGCCCGCTTCGATTTGGAGCAAGCGCAACTGGCGCTGCAAGAGGTGGAGCAAGCGCTCATAAGTTCTCTGAACACTGCCGAATTGAACCTCAATGCCGCCCAGGCTGCGGTGAATAAAGCAAAAGCCGACTTGGGTGTCGCCCAAGAGGCTTGGGATGTCGTGCAATCCGGCGTCGATCCCGAAAAAGTGCGCGACGCCGAAATAAACGTGTCAATCAAGGAAGCCGCCCTGCTTAAGGCCCAGGCGGCCCAGGAGCAAGCGTTGATCAATGCCACTGACGCAGGCAACGTTACGAAGCTGGAGAATGACCTCAAGCGTGCCCGGGCAAATCACGCATTGCTGCTTGAGCGGCTCGAGGATGCGCGTCTCATGGCGCCATTTGATGGGGTAATCCAGTTTATTAAAGGCAAGGCCGGCGAAACGGTAAGCGCGTACGGGCCTATTATTGGGCTTGCAGACCCGAACGTACTCATCGTCACTGCAGACCTTTCAGAAGATGACACGCCGAAAGTTGCCTTGGACCAAGTGGCAGACCTTACCCTGGATGCATTCCCATCAGTGGTGCTGAAAGGCATTATTACTAAGCTCCCCACGTCACTCGTTACTACCCAGGGCGTGATTCAGGACCGCTCGATTCGAATGGAAGTGAATTGGCCGCAAGCAGGTGCGGAAATCGGTATGCTCGCGCGCGTTACTATCACCGTGCAGCATAAGGATAACGTGCTCAAGGTGCCCATAGAGTCCGTAAAGCGCTCCGGCAGGCGTACGTTCGTTGAATTTATGGATGGCGACATCAAACGCGCCAAGAACGTCGAGATAGGAATACAAACCGAAACCGAGGTAGAGATCCTCAGCGGTCTCGAAGAGGGTTTCGTAATCCTGCAAGGTCAGTAGCCTGGGCAGCCTCGATGAGCTCTGACCACTACTTACAGACCTTAGGCTCCCGGATACATGATCGAGTGTGTGTATCTCACTTGAGACGCCCTCTTGGTGCCGACCATGCTTCCAATGATGTACGCAGTGACGAATAGTTTTCCAGTTCGAGGGGATGCCTTTTGACCTATTCCATTCTGGTCTTAGTCACCAAGCGCCTGCTCAATAACATCAATATCGTCTTCTCCACCATCCTCGGCCTGGTGGTCACGGTGACGCTAGTTTCTAGCGTCCCGCTCTATTCGGAAGGCATGAGCGAGATGCTCTTGCACCAAGCATTGCGCGATACGCAATCGCGACAGGCGCAGCCGAGAGCCAGTCTTCTCATCCGCAAATTCGAGCAGAAGAACGAGACGAATATCTCGCTCCTGCAATACCAACAAGCCGATGAGTACATGCGGGTGACTGCGCCCACCGAGATGGGCATTCCTCTCCTTCTCTCGACCCGCTATGGACAGACTGAGCACATGCCCATCCTCACGAAAGGCGATGACATTGACTTGTCATCGCGCCAGTTCGCCGATTGGGGCTTCATCGCCTTTGCCACTGACTTCGATAAGCACGTCCGCATTCTAGAGGGACGCTACGCCACACCGGCTAAGTCCGGCGATCCGTACATCGAAGCCGTGATCATGACTGAGAAACTGGATGCGATCGGCGCTGAAGTCGGCGACCATCTCATTACCGTCTACCGACGGCCCGGCGGGGAGCCGGAACCAATCGAAGTGAAGATCGTGGGCCGTTGGTACCCAAACGACCCTAACGAAATCTATTGGTTCTACCACCCTCAGTACTTTAAAGAAGGTCTCATGGTCCCTGACGAGACCTTCGTTGACGTAATCCTCTCAGACTGGGAAGAAATCGGCTATGAGTACACCTGGTTTTCGGTCTTTGATGTTGACGCCATCAATGCAAGCAATGCCAGGTCAATTATCACAGGAATCAGCGAGATTCGTTCCAATCTTGGCACGATTCTTGGCAAAGTGAAGATTGATATCTCACCGGAGGATATTCTTCTACGCTACTTGCGCGACCTGTTCTTCCTCAAGATATTGCTCTTCATTCTTTCCGCACCTGTCATCGGCATAGTGCTTTACTACATCGGCATCGCCTCTTCAATGGTTGTCGACCGGCAACGCAATGAAATCGCAGTGCTTAAGAGCCGGGGCGCGAGCACGTGGCAAATCATCGGCATTTACTTGCTCGAAGGCGGCATGATCGGTATCTTGGCGCTCATCGTTGGACCGATCTTAGGGGTTTACCTAGCCCAACTCATTGCGCAAACGTACACTTTCCTCACGTTCATCGGCCGCGACCCACTGCCCATCACAATCACGACAAGCACCTTCAATTATGCGCTGGCCGCTATCGCGCTCTCCATTGGCGCGGCGCTTATGCCTGCGGCTGCCACGGCAAGGCACAGCATCGTCACGTTTAAACAGGAAGCCTCGCGCAAATTGCGCAGACCTTGGTGGCAGCGCTTCTTCTTGGATATCCTTCTCTTGGCGCTATCAGTTTACGGTTACCGCTTGTTACAAGATCAGCGCCAGGTAATCGTACTTGGAGAAGAAGGAAACGTTTTCTCAAATCCCCTTCTGCTCATCGTGCCCTCGGTGTTCATGTTTGGGATGGCCCTATTGTTTGTGCGGCTCTTCCCCTATATCGTCGAGTTGGTAACACGAGTTGGGAACCGACTGTGGGGCGTATCCATCCTCTTGGGTTTGCGCCACATTTCCCGCTCCGCAGGCCAATACAACAGCTTGCTCTTGCTGCTCGTGCTGACGCTGGCCATTGGGACGTTTAGTGCTTCTGTAGCATCCACCCTTACGCGAAACCATTCCGACTCCGTCTACTATCGCATTGGCGCCGACATGGCGTTCTATGAATCCGGCGACTACGATGAGGAACTAGAGCAGTGGTACATTCCTCCCTTCTCCGACCACCTACAGCTAGAGGAAGTCCAGGCTGCCGCCCGCGTATGGGATAGCAAAGGGAATGCCATCCTGCCGGACCGCGCCACACCCGAGATTCAGATTGTCGCGATAGACCCATGGGATGCCGTAAACGTCATGTACTGGCGTCCGGACTTTGCGCACAGGTCGCTCGTTACTTTGATGAATGAGCTTGCCGCGCAGCCGGACGCAATTCTGGCCAGCGCCAACTTCATGATCGACCACAAGCTGAAGGTCGGCGACCGGGTCCGCATCAACTTGCGGCAGAAGCAAATCGACTTTGTGATTGTCGATTGGGTCGACTACTTTCCTACGCAGTTTCCTGATACCGATTACTTCGCCATCGCGAACCTGGACTACATCTTCGACAACATCGGTCTAGGCCCATATGACGCGTGGATCAAGACTGATGCGGATGCAGACGTCGAAGCCATGGAAGAGAAGCTCCGCAAGCTGGACTTCATCGTCGTCCGCACGCAAGATACCCGCGAGAAAGTCATAGCCCAGCGAGACGATCCGCGCAGAACCGGCGTTTTTGGTATGCTAACCGTGGGTTTCTTGATCGCTATTCTTCTCACAGTTCTTGGTTTCCTTACGTATTCGTTGCTTTCGTTCCAGCGCCGCATGCAAGACTTCGGGATTTTGCGTGCGATGGGTCTCTCCATACGGCAATTGATCGGCCTCTACATCTTCGAGCAGGGCTTCCTTATTGTGATGGGAGTTGCGATTGGTACAATCTTCGGCGTGGTTGCAGGGCGAGTCTTCATTCCCTTCCTGCAAATAAAGACCGGCGAACATGCCAACATTCCGTCGTTTATAGTGATGACCGCCTGGGATGACATAGCCAAGATCTACATTATTCTGGCGATAATTCTTGCCATCGCGGTGCCTGTGATCATCTCCATGCTCTCACGAATGCGCATCCACGAGGCAATAAAGTTTGGGGAAGAACAAGGATGAAGAGGATACCGCCGCTTCCGGAACGTGGCGAGCCGTTCATCATCTGTGACAATCTGGTCAAGATTTATAAAGTCGCGGACCTTGAGGTTGTTGCCCTGCAGGGGCTTGACTTGGAGGTGGGCCGCGGCGAAATCATGGCGATCATTGGCAACTCCGGTAGCGGTAAGTCGACGCTCCTCAATACGCTGGGAGGACTGGACCGGCCAAGCGCCGGCAACCTGACAATTGGCAGCATGAACCTCATCAAGATGTCGGACACCGATCTTGTCTGGTACAAGCGGCACATGGTGGGCTTCGTGTGGCAGCAAAGTTCCCGCAACCTGATCTCGTACCTTACGGCGCTAGAAAACGTCCAATTGCCTTTGATTATCTCAGGCATGCCAACCAAGAAGCGAGAAGCGAGAGCAACTGAGTTGCTTGAGGCCGTGGGCCTGGGGCACCGGTTACGGCATCGCGTGGGTCAACTGTCCGGCGGCGAGCAGCAGCGTGTCGCCATTTCCATCTCACTGGCGCTCTCTCCGCCGCTCCTTCTCGCAGATGAGCCTACCGGTGAGATCGATACCCAGACCGCCAGCACGATCTACGATACGTTTCGTCGCATCAACGAGGAATTCGGCACCACGATAATCATCGTGAGTCACGACCCAAACGTGGCATATCGCGTAGACCGGGTCGTTGCCATTCGCGATGGCCGCACCAGTACCGAGACGGTGCGCCGCATCAGCCTGGAGAAAGGCGAAGAAGCAATCAGCCACGATGAGTACGTGGTACTTGACTCCGCCGGCCGTCTTCAGATACCGCAAGAGTACCTAGAGCAATTTGGCATCCGCGACCGCGCCATTGTAGAAATTTCAGACGATGGCATTGTCGTGAAACCGGCGTATTCTTCTTCCGATGAGGAGCAGGAGAAGCGAGGACTGAGAGGCTTGCTGCGCCGTTAGTTCGCAGCCTGCTCGTCCCGATATCCATAGTGTGAACCGCTCAATGAGCAATAGAGGCCAGTCGCAACCATGGCACAACCCATAGCAATTGCCGAAGATGTATCTCGGGTGTACCACGTCGGCCGTGAGGATGTGTACGCCGTACGCGAAGCGAACTGGCAGATTGCACCCGGCCGACTTCTCGCGCTACAAGGGCGTTCCGGCAGCGGCAAGACCACCTTGCTCAACCTTGTCGGCGGCTTAGACCGTCCCACAGCCGGCATGATCAAGATCATGGACAATGATACACGCCGGATGAGCGACCGCGAACTAACTATGTTGCGGCGTCACAAGATCGGCTTTATCTTTCAGGCATTTGCCCTTTTGCCCGTGCTCTCTGCGTACGAAAACGTCGAGTTGCCGATGCGCATTGCGGGCATGGGAGGGCGTCAGCGCCATAAACGCGCGCTGGATCTCCTCGACCTGGTGGGCTTGAGCAAGCGCGCCAGCCACCGCCCTTTCGAGCTCTCAGGTGGCGAGCAAGGCCGTGTGGCCATCGCCCGTGCCCTCGCCAACGAACCGGCGCTTCTCCTAGCTGACGAGCCAACCGGCGACCTGGATAGCGTGACCGGTCTCCAGATGATGCTCCTCTTCTCGCGTATTGTACGTCAGGAAGGCGTCACCGTCGTCATGGCTACCCACGACGTCTCA
This sequence comes from Chloroflexota bacterium, assembly GCA_965219505.1. GTDB lineage: Bacteria > Chloroflexota > UBA11872 > VXOZ01 > VXOZ01 > VXOZ01. The sequence continues at coordinate 2,049,217 of OZ244775.1, forward strand.
GTTCGCGACATTGCTGACGAGACATTCTCGATGAGCGACGGCGTGCTCTCTCGCTGGCACCCTTCGCAGGACGAACCCAGCGAAACGATCAGTACCCTCATGCGTCAGGCCGAGGAGGGGGAGTGGCAGCCTTCAAGAGAACAGCCACCCAAGCAACCCTACTCCGGCAGCTAGCCCTTCCATTGCGTGATGCCACGCTGGAACTTTGCCTTGTGCACCTTGGTCTCATCAACTGAGACCGCGTAAGCCCTGCCTACATCAGCAATGCTCTGCCTGGCAAGCTATGGTCCGCAACATCTGGCCCAAACTTGTGCATTCTGCCCCCACCTCAATCAGCTAAAGGCTACAACAGATCTAGACGTAGCGGCGACTATTAGCTTCAGGGAAAGCTGCTATAAGGGGATTCAAGACAATTCACGGCCTAATTGTGTACGTTCGAGATGTCGAGCGAGTGCCGGCGCCCAACTTCCTCCAGCGGCGTTTGGCACAGTGTGAGCCACATACGTCTTCTTCTGCTGGCATCGATTCATTGCTCCAACAATTCAACAGCTAGTTGTACGGCGGGCTTGGTTTCGCTATCGTATTAATTATCCACCCTTGGAGAGGTGTCCGAGTGGTCGAAGGAGATCGTCTCGAAAACGATTACGCCCCAAAAGGGCGTCGTGGGTTCGAATCCCACCCTCTCCGCCACGTTCTCCCAAGCAAGAAGAACGGCCTACTAACCCTGGATGTATCAGGATCGGACGGTAGGTAGGCGAGAAAACATGAACAAAACTACACCAGAATTCATTCGGCTCGTCCCCATTCTCTTCGTGAAGGACTTAGAGTCAGAGGTAGGCTTCTATACGAGCTTGGGTTTTGAGATTTCATATCAAGGAGACGAATTTCCAGGGTTTGTCGCTCTAAGAAGCGGCGGCATTGAATTTGGTTTGGAAGAGCGAGCTAATGTCGATTCATCAAGAGTCAACGATAGCTTTTCCTGGCAAATGGAAGCCGACGACTTCAACAAAGTCATAGTCATATGTCAAGAACGAGACATCAAGTATTCACAGCCCCGTCAGTATTGGGAAGAGAGAGACGCTTGGGAAATGCAAGTTCACACTCCCAATGGATACACCTTGAATCTTGAGACAATTGGACATGACTAGAAGGTGGTTCCAGTTTGGTGCCCAGCACTCGAGTAGCCTTTCTCGGTCCACCAAGACCGGACTTTTGCTCAGGCAGTTCTATTAGTCTGCAATAAGCCCTGCCAACGCTAGCGATTCTAGCCGGAACGCTTTTGTTGTCTTCTGTCGCTAGTATTGCGCAATCCACATGCCTCCCGTGTGCCCGCTTGCCCTATCCGGCTTACAGATTCCCCACCCCAAGCATCCATCCAAGACTTAGGAGCAAGGAATCATGGATCAGAAGTCCTACGTTACACTGCCAGCGCTCTTCCCGTATCTGAGCTATCGCGACAGGGCAGCAGCCCTCGAGTGGCTGACCGGGGCATTTGGACTTACCACAATCGTTGATTTCCGTGACCCAGATGGCAACGTCGTGCATGCGGAAATGAGTTTCGGCAAGGGCGCGATTATGCTCGGGACTTCGATTGCTGAACAACCCGCGGAGAGCAGCTCCAGCAATCTGGCGGAGCACGGTGTCTACGACTACATTGCCGTCGTGGATACACACTATGAGCGCGCCCATGATGGCCGGGGCACGAATTGTCTTTCCTTCAGGAGATACGAAACGGGATTCACGGAGGTACCAGGCACTCGACCTGGACGAGTATGAATGGAGCTTTGGTAACTTTCGTCCCTCGACCAACGGCTGAAAGGGTCAGAGACAATGACACCTATGCAAGGACCGGAAAGCAAGCCATGCGCGTACGCTGCCTTTCTGCGCGGTATCAACGTGGGAGGGCACCGAAAAATCAACATGGCCGACTTGAGAGCATCGTTCGCCGCCCTGGGCTTTTTGAACGTCAAGACTGTGCTCGCCAGCGGCAACGTCCGCTTTGACGCATCGGAAACCGATGAGGCATTGGTCTGTACGGCAATCGAGCAACACGTGGCGCAGGCATTCGGGCACAATATCCGCGTAATCATCCGGCCTCTTACGGAATTGCAGTCCTTGCTCGACGCTAACCCCTTCAAAGCAGTAGCGGCAACCACACAAACGAAACTCTACGTCACTTTTCTCCCCGAGGGACAATCCGGCGGCGAAAACGTATCGAATGCTCTTCCCGACGGCTACGTCATCGTACGCGCAACTGCAAGGGAAGTCTGCAGCGTTCTCACGCTAGCGCAAGGGCGTAGCACAATTGATCTCATGGCCCACCTTGAGAAACAGTTCGGCTCAAACATCACAACCCGCACGTGGAATACGGTTATGCGGCTATTGGCCGCAACCTAGCGACAGCCACGCCGCGCGTGCTGCCGGCATCGCTGCGCGGTTGGCGGTCGGTGAATCGGCAACCAAAGGGGCTGAATGCAAGTTGGTACGCCCACTTTCGCAGAGGCCGTCATCCCAATCCTGCCCTGCCTCAGAAGCGCTTGCCGATTAGGCTAGTCTTGCGACTAGGCTACACTAGAAAGAGGAAATCCAAATGTGCACGCGCACATTGCTTTGACAACGGATAGATGAACGAAAGGACACCGTATGTCACGAATCGTACACTTCGAGATTCAGGCTGCTGACCCGGAGCGCGCCATAGGATTCTATACCGGCGTCTTTGGTTGGGAGTTTCATCAATGGGAAGGCGGAGACGCGGACTATTGGCTTATCATGACCGGGCCCGATGACGAGCCCGGCATTAATGGCGGCCTGGCCAAGCGGCAAGGCGACCCGCCGGAGGAGTTCGCTGCCGTCAATTGCTACACCTGCGTCGTCCAGGTCGAAGACCTTGACGCAACCTTAGTAAAGATCACGGCAGAGGGGGGTCTAATTGCCCTGCCGAAATCCCCAGTGCCTGGAGTTGGCTGGGTTGGATACGCCAAGGACACTGAGGGCAACATCTTTGGGATGATGCAGCCTGACCCCGACGCAGGCTAGGTGTCTTGTTGCAGGATCCGATCCATCCCGCAGAGATGCCACAATCACTCCGGAACACATCCTGATTGGACACAGCCCCCTCGTGCAGGGGCTGGCCGCTCGTTTACGCAGTCTGGTACATGAGACCGTTCCGGAATGCCACAGAGACTGCCAATTCCGACTGGCGCGGCATTGGATACCGGCATTCGAATGGGGGCTATTCTTGCAGGATTTTCCCACAGGAAGACAGCGTTCGACTGCTCTTCGAGTACGGCGCCTTCATTCTCGACTCCGATTGCCTCCTGGAAGGGAACGGGAAGCAGATTCCCTATGTGCAAATTCGGCGGCTGAAAGACATTCGGGTGCGCCCGCTTGAGCGACTGGTGAGAGCGGCGTTGGAGTTCAGGCAACGCTGAGTGTCTTCTGACCCGCTAAATTCACCCGCAGCAAACGTAAGAGTATGCTGCGTGACCGGAGAGGAGCTTCTACGTTGCAGCCACCGGAATCTTCTCGCCCTGCACCTTAGTGTAGACTCGCTGGGCCAAGTTGCCCTCAATTGGCGCCGGCTGGCCGAGGCGGATGCTCTCCTCAATGTAGCTGAAGAGCGCGTCAATGTCTGCCTTTGAGTTCATGCGCTGGAACCACAGCCCACTGCCAAAGAGGTACATGAATACATTATTTCCGAGACCGCACGGGCCCAGGCAACCGCCGCCGTCATCGGCCGTGAACACGATGTTCACGTGTTCTGAAATGCCCCGGCGACGCGCCTCCCGCAAGTAGTGGGCCTTATCAATTCTGGGGTTGGAATATCCATTGCCACAGCAGCAGGCTTCGCACACAAAGAGCACGCCTGCCATCATCTGCAGAACTTCCTGGCCTCCTTCCAATGTGGGCACGATCTTTAGCTCGGGACGACTGAAGAAATCCCTCATTACCTAGTCCTCTGTTGAAGCCTCGGACTCTCTTTATGTAGTTACTTTCACAGACCATTCGCCAACCACTGTGCGTCCACCCAAAAAAGGCCGGTGTAGAACATGCAGCAGCTGCAACCAATACTCGGTATCTACTCCCAAATTATCAGAAGCTGCGAATAGTTGTCAACTAAGCCCGTCTGACCCTCTTGACGACGCCGCGGAATTCGTGATATAAGGTACAAGCAGAGTGCTGAATCTTGTCGAATTTGGAGTCGAATAGAGTATCCATGAGCCACGCTGCGAATGCCGACAGCCTTGCGCTTCGCGGCGGCCACACGAGTGTGTTGTGGCCGCCAGTGCTAGTAATTCATGTAGCCGCTTAGGCGGCGCAAGAGAGAACACACATACACCATTACCAGCGGGACGACAGCATTCCCCAATATCGATCAAAGAGATGTGATGCACAAGCGGAAACGCGGTCGCGGGACAAGTGATCCAGAAAACCAGAAGCCGGCGGTGCACACTGAGCGACAAAGCGAGATTTACTGTACGAATTGCAGCTTATAGTGTGGATGCCCGTCCCCAACCAAGGGACGGGTTTTTTGTTAGTCCAGAGTCGAATGCAACCGGTTAAGCGACATGATGCTAGGTGAGTTTCCAGAATCTTCCGAAGACATGCAATTTGAGCCGGATCGGCTCTCCCCAGGGTATCGCTGGAGTAGGCGGGCAGTGATCACGGGTATGCTTGCCCTTTCCGCTGCGATTCTTTTCCTAGGGGTAATCGCCCTACTGTTCTTGGGGATTCCAATTGCGCTGATCACAGGATTGACAGAGGGGAGCTGGCAAGCAACTGAGCAGGCGCTGGCGCAGTTATGGCGCCTCAGTCCGATCTTGCTCGCCGCAGAACTTGTGCTGGCTTGGGTGCTCGTGGCGCTGTTTTTCATTGTGCGCCGTGTGTTAGCAAAACTTGGAGTAGCAGCAGCGTAAATAGATGCCTAAGAGCGTGAGCAATTGCTTAACACAAGCTGGCTTGGCTAGAATCATGAAGTGGAACAGTATGGTATCAGTAACGGAAGGATTCAACTGCAGGATGTGGCGCTCCAATTCTTTGGCGCAGACTACGTCTTGCAGAGCAGTACCTCACCGTCAGGTGCCTTTACGGCGCGTGACGCATTTTGTTGGGAAGTAGATCAACAGTAAGCAAAAGACGAGTAACGAAAGCGAAGAAAGAGGTCGGGAGCAAATGAAACGGACAGGTGCAGAGATCATCTTGGATAGCTTGGTGGCGCACGGCGTGCACACCGTATTTGGGTATCCCGGAGGTGCGTGCCTGCCTTTGTATGACGCACTCTATCACTACCAAGACAGAATCAATCATATCCTTGTGCGGCACGAGCAAGGGGCAGCCTTCGCAGCCGACGGCTATGCTCGCGCAAGTGGGGACGTCGGCGTGTGTATCGCCACCAGCGGCCCGGGCGTTACCAATCTCGTCACCGGTATTGCGGGTGCCCACATGGATTCCGTGCCTGTGGTTGCCCTCACCGGTCAGGTTCCCCGCAACCTGCTCGGCACCGACGGCTTCCAAGAAACTGACGCGACCGGCGTGATGCTGCCTATCACCAAGCACAACTGGCTCGTGATGCACGCCGAAGAGCTCCCCCGCGTGATGGAAGAAGCATTCTACGTGGCTAATACGGGACGCCCAGGACCGGTGCAGGTGGACGTTCCCAAGGATGTGTATCTGGAGGAAGTTGAATTCGACGGCTTCCCGCCACCAAATATACCCGGCTACAACCCGGAGGAAGGCCTCCAGCCTGATCCCACACTCGTGCGCGAGGCGGCGGAAGTAGTGCACGGCTCGGAGAAGCCAATCATCTTGGCCGGCCATGGCATTCATTATTCCGGCGCCTATGAAGAGCTCTTGGCATTCGCGGAGAAGGCGAACATACCGGTCATCACCACGCTGCACGGGGTCTCGTCCTTCCCAGAGAGCCATGAACTCTCTTTCGGCATGGTAGGCATGCATGGCAATATCTACGCCAATTGGGCCGTAGACCGCGCCGACCTGCTCATCTCCTTGGGCATGCGATTCGATGACCGTGTAACGGGTCGGCTCGCCGACTTCGCTACAGAGGCGCGCATAATCCACGTGGATATCGACCCGGCGGAAATCGGCAAGAATGTGAACACAGACGTCGGCATCGTGGCCGATCTCAAGCCCACTATTCGCGCGCTCATTGATGAAATAGACCAACTCGATCACAGCCCCTGGGTCAAGCAGATTTGCCAATGGCGCGAGGACCATCCCAGCCTCGCAATTCGCGAGACCGACATCGTCCTGCCGCAGTGGGTCATTCGCCAGATATACCACATCACCAAGGGCGATGCAGTGGTCGTCACGGACGTCGGCCAAGCGCAGATGTGGGCCGCGCAGCACTTCTGGTACGACCGAAGGAATACGTTCTTCTCGTCGGGCGGCCTTGGCGCCATGGGCTACGCTTTTCCTGCGTCTATTGGGGTAAAGTTTGCGCGCCCCAATGAACAGGTGTGGTGCATCATCGGCGACGGTGGCTTCCAGATGACCCTGCAGGACCTTGCAGTCGTCAAGGAGCACAACGTGGACGTCAAGATTGCCATTATCAACAACAACCATCTCGGCATGATTCGGCAATGGCAGACCCTCTTTTACGACAGTCGCTTCATGAGCGCTAAGTTGGAGAACCCGGACTTCGTAAAGCTCGCGGAAGCCTATGGCCTAACGGGTATGCGAGCGACGACGAAGGACGAGGTGGTCAAGGTGCTTAAAGAGGCACAGAGGATTCCCGGCCCCGTGCTGCTCGATCTGGTGGTGGACGAAGTTGAAAAAGTCTATCCCATGGTGCCGGCCGGCTCCAGCTTGGCCGAGACAATCGAAAGCGATGAAGTGGAAGAGGCAAGATACGCATGAGACACGTCCTGATAGTAGAGGTAGAGGACCACCCCGGTGTCCTGAACCGCATAGCCAGCCTCTTTCGCAAACGCGCATATAACATCGAGAGTCTCTCCGTCGGTCACTCGCACCGGCCGGGTATTTCTCGCATGACAATTGTCGTGGCGGAAGAGCACAAGGACGCGATACAGGTAGCAAAGCAGTTGGATAAGCTAATCGAGGTGCTCTCGGTCACCGACGTCACGGAGCAACGCCACGTATCACGCGAGATGGCCCTTGCCAAAGTGGCCGCGCCGGAGATGAAGCGTTCGGAGATTTTGCAGCTCGCTAATGTCTACCGCGCCCAAGTGGTGGATGTGTCGCCGGGCAGCATTATTCTTGAAGTTACGGGCGACGAAGATAAGATCGACTCGTTCGTCGAGATTTTTCGTCCCTATGGAATCTTAGAATTGAGCCGTAGCGGCGAGGTCGCCATGGTGCGGGGTCGTGCTATGCCTACGCCCACGGTCGTGGCGGAAGAAGGACCGGCGGCTTAACCTGTTTGCGCGCACGGGTGAGCCCACTCTATAGCTGAAGAGGCGGCTCGCACATGCATGAAATAGAAACCAAATCAGAGTGAAGAGAGGGTACAGTGGTTCAGGTCTACTACGACGAAGACGCCAATATTGATCTTCTCAATGATAAGACGATTGGCATCATTGGGTATGGCAGCCAGGGACACGCCCACGCGCTGAACCTGCGCGACAGCGGCTGCTCGGTAATGGTTGGGCTCTACGAGGGCAGCCGCTCTTGGTCGAAAGTAGAGAGCGATGGTCTTCAGGTAAGTACCGTCGATGCGGTGGCGCAGCAGGCAGACCTTATCATGATGCTCACACCGGATACGGTACAGCCCAGCCTCTATCAGGACTCTATCGCGCCACACTTGCGATCCGGTCAGATGCTCCTCTTCGCGCATGGTTTCAACATCCACTTTCAGCAAATCGTTCCCCCCGCCATCGTAGACGTGAGCATGGTCGCGCCGAAAGCCCCAGGCCATCGCATGCGCGCGACGTTCGAAGAAGGCAACGGCGTGCCCGGATTGCTTGCTATCCAGCAGGACGCCAGCGGCAACGCCCGGGAACTAACGCTGGCCTATGCCCGCGGCATTGGCTGCACCCGCGCCGGTGTGCTGAACACGACGTTCAAGGAAGAGACGGAAACCGATCTCTTCGGCGAGCAGACCGTCCTCTGCGGCGGCGTGAGCGCATTGGTGAAGGCGGCCTTCGAAATCCTGGTCGATGCCGGTTACCAACCGGAAATTGCCTATTTTGAGTGCATGCACGAACTCAAGCTCATCGTGGACCTGTTCTACCAAGGCGGCCTCAATTACATGCGCTACTCTGTGAGCGAAACGGCCGAGTTCGGCGACTATAGTCGCGGACCGCGCGTAGTGGACGACCACGTGCGCGAGTCAATGCAAGAAATTCTGCACGAGATTCAGACCGGCGAGTTTGCACGTGAGTGGATATTGGAGAACATGGCCGGCAGACCGGCGTTCAACGCTTACCGCGAAATGGACAAAACACACCAGATCGAAACCGTCGGCAAGAATCTGCGCGCCATGATGCCGTGGCTCGATCCAAAGTAAGCACGCTAGAGGGAATACCTAAAGATGGGGATACTGCGGTATCCATATCTCACACATCCGCTAACTGTAGTCAATGAGGAGAGTGGTCTCAGGCCCAACCGGCGCCAAGGCATAGCTGCCCTGGTAAGCTGGCGGGTCTGCACACTTGCCACGACTGAACATTCGGCGAATTGACGTGCAATTAGCACATTGTGTGTTTACTTTAGATAGAGGACTTAATCCAGCATGCGAACGTTACAAATCTTCGATACCACGCTGCGCGATGGCGAGCAAGCAGCGGGCGGGTCTTTGACAGTAGATGAAAAGCTGAATCTCGGCCAGCAACTTGAACGACTCGGCGTTGATATTCTCGAGGCCGGATTTCCGCGCACCTCTCCCGGCGATTTTCAGGCGGTGCAACTCCTTGCACAACAACTGCGTGACGTCCAGATTTGCGCGCTTTCCGGCTTCAAGCCGGATCAGGTAGAAGCTGCCTGGGGAGCTATCAAAGAAGGTGAAGCACCCCGCATCCACGTCTTCATCTCGTCCAGCGACATTCATCTAGAACGCCAACTGCGGATGACGCGCCAGGAAGTCAGAGAGGCCGCAGTCGCCTGTGTTAAGCAAGCTGTGGGCTATTGCTCCAACGTCGAATTCTCGGCAATGGACGCCACACGCAGCGATTGGGACTTTCTATGTCAGCTAATTAGAGATGCGATTGAGGCCGGCGCCAAGGTCATCAACGTGCCTGACACGATGGGTTATACCCAGCCGGATGAGTTTGCTGAGCTCCTGCAGTACTTGCGCGCCAACACGCCTGGAATTGACATCATCACGCTCTCCGTACACTGTCACAACGACCTCGGCCAGGCCAACGCTAACTCGCTGATTGCCATCATGAACGGCGTGGACCAGATCGAATGCACAATCAATGGCGTTGGCGAACGCGCCGGGAACGCCTCACTGGAAGAAGTGGTAATGAACACCACCGTGCGGAAGGACTTCTTCAAGGTTACGCACGGCATAAACACCGAGGAGATCTACCGCACGAGCCGGATGGTGAGCGACTTGATGAACATGCCGGTGCAGCCCAACAAGGCTGTCGTGGGCGCAAACGCTTTCGCGCACTCCTCCGGCCTGCATCAGGATGGCATGCTAAAGGACCGGCAAACGTATGAGATTATGACACCCCAGAGTGTGGGCATGGGCGGCAGTCGGATCGTCCTCGGCAAGACCAGTGGCCGGCACGCCTTCCGCGACCAGCTTGCCAAGATGGGCTATCACCTGAATGAGGAGGAGTTTCAGGAGGCCTTTGACCGCTTCAAGGACTTAGCCGACAAGCGGCGCAACGTCACGGCGCGAGACATTGAGGCGCTGCTCTCCAGCGATGTTCTACACGCTAGAGAATACTTTCACCTCGACCACGTCCAGGTGAGTTGCGGCGACAAGAGCATCCCCACGGCTACTGTGCGCATCATCGATGAAGAAGATCGAGTCTTTGAAGATGCGGCCCTGGGTGATGGACCGGTGGACGCCGTCTGTAAGGCTATCGACCGCATCGTGAATGTGCCGGCAGAGCTTACCGAGTTCCGCGTCCAAGCCATTACTGAAGGCATCGACGCACAGGGTGAGGTGAGCATCCGACTTGAAAGCGAAGGTGTGTCAGTGACCGGCTACGGCGCTGATACGGACATCATCGTCGCCAGTGCAAAAGCCTATATGAATGCTCTCAACAAGCATATCTCTGCGCAAAATAGCGCTGAATCGCAGGAAAACAAAGCGCGGGTTGCGTTCGCGCCATCGGAGAAAGAGAGCGCTTCCTAGTTTGGGCAAAGCATCGAAAACATGACAAGGCTCTGCAATCGAAGAGGAGGCGGGATCTTTCGGATCCGCCTCCTCTCTCTTTTCAGACATCTATTTCAAACTGTGTCTGCAAGTGGTTAATCGTCGTCACGTCACGAAGCATCCGCTCAACGATCTAAAGTGCTATGTGCCATCTTGTCCGCGCCCTCGGCGTATTTCGATGCGAATGTCTCTCGGCTTCTCAACTCCCTTGAGTGCGGACAGCATGCCTAGGATGCCCCCCGAAATTACCGCGCTGGCGAAGGCATTAATTGGGACCTCCTCACCATCTATCGTGACTCGGATCGCATCTCGCTCCGCGTTAGGACGCCCATAGCGCTCGTCCAGGAATGCCGCCAATCCATGCGGGTCGTTAGCGCAGTAAGTAGGAATAGAGAATGTCACTTCGCTGTCGCTAACCACGGCCACAAGATGCTCTTCCGCAAGCAGCAGGTCTGGCCCTAGTTCGCTACGGTGCACTTCTATCTTTGGGTAGCTCGACCGTTTGTAGCCTTCAACCAGTATGAAGTCAAAACCCAATATCGGCAGCAAACCCACAAGCTGCAGTAGTGATGCGTCTTTAGATACTCTGCAGAAAGTGACGGCGTTCCCAGGCCCGCTGAGCACCACCGCTTCGGCGCCAGATTCTGCCAGACGCCAGGAGTCGCTGCCCTCTCGGTCCAGCGCAAAGCCATGCGCGGCGTGCTTAATGACCGCGACCCGCCGTCCACGCTCCTGCAGGCACGGGATGAGTCTTTCCAGGAGCGTCGTCTTCCCCGCATTATGCTTTCCGATAATGCCCACGACCGGGATCATCTACGTGTACTCCCAGAGAAACTCCCGCAATGCAGGACCGGTCGAGCCCAGATTTGTTACATCAGCGAGCGCTAGGCATAGCCATGCGCTTTGAAGGCAAGACCGATACCGACCGGATGTCTCCACACTTTCTACGTTATCCCATCTGCTCAATGCCGACGGTTTTCAGCTTTTTGCCTCAGAAAGGCCTCAACAAAGTCATCGATGTTTCCATCCAATACGGCGCGCGTATTTCCGGTTTCAACTCCGGTGCGGAGGTCCTTGACCATGGTGTAGGGATGCAGCACATATGAACGAATCTGGTTGCCCCATTCAGCGCTCGTATGCTCGCCCTTGAGAGCCGCCTGTTCGGCCTGCTGCTCTTGCAGCTTCCGCTCCAAGAGGCGCGCGCGCAAGATGCGCATGGCGGCCTCGCGGTTTTGGAGTTGCGAGCGTTCATTCTGGCACGAGACGACAATGCCGCTAGGCGTATGCGTAATGCGCACTGCTGAGTTGGTCTTGTTTACATGCTGCCCCCCGGCGCCACTGGCGCGGAATGTATCGAGCCGCAGGTCATCGGGCTTGATCTCAACCGTGACGTCATCATCGATCACGGGGAGCGCCTCTATAAGAGCGAAAGACGTGTGCCGACGGTGATTGGCATCAAACGGCGATAGCCGCACCAGACGGTGGACGCCATGCTCGGACCTGAGCCGGCCGTAGGCAAACGGCCCGCTTATCTGCAGCGTCACACTCTTGATGCCGGCCTCTTCACCGGGGGTGCTATCTAGTATCTCCGACCTATGCCCGTGCATCTCCGCCCAGCGGATATACATGCGGAGGAGCATCTCGACCCAGTCCTGCGAATCGGTGCCGCCCGCCCCGGCATGCAATGAGAGCAGGGCATCCCTCTCATCATAGGAGCCTTGGAAGAGCGTCTGGATCTCCCGTCTCTCACCGTCCGCCTCCAGCCGACTCACCTCGGAGTCGAGCTCCGTCTCAAGCGCAGGATCGTCGAGCGCCGCAAGCTCCTGCAGCGCCTCGACTTCCTTGAAGAACCCATTCCAATCATCTGCCAGACGGCGCACCGCCGCGAGCCTCTGCATCACGCGCTGCGCGTCCACCGGCGTATTCCACAGTTCCGGGTCAAGCGACTTTTCCTCCAGATCGGCAATCTCTGATTCCCATGCCGACAGGTCAAAGGCGCCTCCGTAGTTCGTCTGCACGAGCGCTCAATGCGGCTATTCTCTCTTTGATCATGTTCTTCACTCTTCTCGTTGATTGATGCGGTCAAGGCTTGCCGTCACCGTACCCTCTAGCCTACGACAGCAGTAAGGAAATTGGCAACGGCATGCCGCAACGGAATTAGTATATCTAGACTTGATACTTTCGCAAGGCTGAGCTTCTTGTCATTCCGCGCGCAGTGAGGAATCTAGAAATCTCTGCACTCTAGATTCTTCGTCGCGGAGTATATCCTGAGCTTGCCAAAGGGCTCCTCAGAATTGTAAGTGTTGACTAATTCGTTGACAGATTTTGCAGGGCTTGAAAAGGAGTATGTCCCTGCAGACCTTGATGTGGTCTTTCCGTGTTGTAGTACAGGAGGTATTGCATCAGTTCATCCTGGAACTCGGTCAGGTTCTCGAACGTCGTGCCTTCGATCAGGTCGTCATTGAGCGTACGCCAGAAGCGTTCCACCTTGCCGTTGGTCTGGGGTCGATAGGGGCGAGTGTAGCGGTGTTTGATGCCGAGCTCCCGCAGCATGCGCTCGAAGGGGTGCTGCTCCGGCTTGGTGCGTGACGCCACCTCCGGGCCGTTGTCGGTGAGAATGGCTTCGAACTGGATGCCGTACTCAGCATTGAGCAGGTTGATGCTCTTGAGGGCAGCGAACATGACACTGAGGCTCTTGAGGTCAGATACCACCTCAGTCCAGGCCAAGCGGGTGCACGCATCCAGCACGGAAACCAGGTAGTAGCGCTGGGAGCTGTCCAGGAGCAGGTCACGGCTGAGGTAATGGCAGTCCAGATGCCCCAGTTCGCCCGCGCGGGTCTTGATGATGGTGCGCTTCGACTGTTTCATGGCCGGTGTCAGGCGGTTGAGCCCATGGCGTTTGCTGATCGCATAGATGGTTGACGGTGAGGGCGTGTGCGCTTTGAGTACTGGTTTGAGTATGGCATAGATCTCATAGCGGTTGATACCCTTGCGGCGCTGCTCCAGCACCTTCTGCTCGACGTAGGGCAAGGTGCGCCGGCTCTTCCACTTGGGACCCCGCTTGCGCGGCAGCAGGGCGTCGTCGCTGCGCAGTTGGCGGAAACGGTTGTAGTACTTGGCAAAGGTCTGCCGGCTGGTACCATGGAAGGCATAGAAGTCCTGCAGGAAGCGGAAGTGGGGATGCTGCTTGGCCTTGACCAGTTCGTACTCAGTGATGAGGAAGCGCCACTTCTGCATGAGGTTCCGTTCGATGGTCTTGTCACTGCGATTGTCCCGCATCAGATGCCTCCAGATTTGGTGATTGACACGTATGCTCATTCTCCCAAATCTGTCAACGAATTACCTGACACTTACAAGAATGACAGATTGAGGAACCGCTTTGGGGTAGGCACGCGCGACGTCTTGCATATCTGCACGGGCAAGTCCGTATCTACTAATTCCGTGCCGCAATACCAGTCAAACAAAAACAGTCGGTTCCCCAACAAGAAGCCCGTGACGCTTGGCCCAATTCGGATGATATAATGCAAAGCAGGTAAACCAATCGGCAGTTTCGTGTATCCGTACAACGGGCACTTTGGGCTTTGATAGAGAGTATCTCCTGGAAAGAACACCTATCCCTGGCCACGGAGCAAGAGGGAATCATTGCCGTGCTCAGGCTCTACGGCTTGGGTGCGATTGCGGATCGCCTTGACTACCTCCAAAGCCTTGCAGTTGACGATCCAGATGAGCAACCCATTGCGATCGAATCCTTGAGAGAGTTGGCTCTCTTCCTCATGAGCGAACGACAGTTGCCTGAGCCTGAGATTGTCATCAGTCCAGAGGGACTGGCGCAAGTGGAGTGGCGAGTTGGGGAAACTGGAGTTCTAGCGATGGAGTTTCTGCCCACAGACTTGATCCGCTTTGCAGCAATCTCTGCTTCTGCGAAAAGTGGTACCCAAAGAGTGAGAGTCAGTGGTACATTGCAGAAGGCTGCAACGCTAAAGGCTGTTGAAGTCTTCACAACGCAGTTGAAGAGCAATGAGTAGTAACCCTCTTCCAGATTCCGACCATGTATCGAGATATTGCAAGCCATCATCCGTCGGCAAGAACGGGTTGCCAGCGGTGAGCGCTTTTAGACCCCAGAAGGACGAGAATTACCTTTCCGTCAATTGGCTTGAGTACTTTGGGACTTTGGACTTGAGCGCCGCCGTTCAAGTGGTTCGAATGGCTTTTGACTCCAAGGGATACCGTATCCGACCGAATGGCCGATTCGCAGTGCTCAATGTAATGGACATCAAGGATGTTGCTTACGCAAGCGCTGACCGTTCACTGAAGGTTGACCATCTGCCCCTCGCTGACGACAAGTCCCATGCCGGCATCCTCGGGTATACCGTGAACGACTTTGAGATTGCGGCGGAAATCAAAGCACTGGTTGGTCAAATAGACATTCACCCAGCTGTACCGTGACAGATTACTGGTCATAGAACTCTAAATCCTAGTGCTCCTAATTCTTCATGATGTGAAAAGAGATGGTGGCAAGGGCTGTCATCTTGCTGTATGCTGATACCAGCCATGCGGAATGCTGTTTTGGGGCTCTCGTAACGTAAACTGAAACAGACGATCGCTGTCAAGGACAGTGCAGATGAATCAAGTGCTCCACATCATCGACGACAAAGACAACACCGCTATCGCGCTTGCAGACCTTACCCCAGGCATCAAGGTTACTTTCACGGGGCCGGACGGCGCTCAGGAAATCACAATCCTAGACGACATTCCCTTCGGTCACAAGGTTGCCGTGAAAGCCATTGGGAATGGCGAGCTCGTCATCAAGTACGGCGAATCGATTGGGGCTGCAACGCAGGACATAGCGCCGGGCAATCACGTACATACGCAGAATTTAGAGAGCCTGCGCGGGCGCGGTGACCTCGTAGGCGCCGACCAATCCTCCTAGTCCTTCGGCTGCCACTGCCATGCCTGCACAGAAGTCCGCAAGTCCGCTAAAGGGCAAGAGAGGTAGAGAGTCAAAGCGCGCTCTGCGCGAGCGCCTGGGGCAGATCATCTCAGGCCTTCGCGCGACGTACCCTGAAGCCGAATGCGCTCTTGAATTTCGCAATGCATGGGAACTGCTGGTTGCCACCATCCTCTCCGCACAGTGCACGGACAAGCGCGTGAACATCGTAACTCCGGCCCTCTTTGAGCGCTTTCCAACGGTTGAGGCTTTTGCAGCAGCCCCGCGGGAAGAGCTGGAAACTGCCATTAGGACAACCGGCTTCTTTCGCAACAAAGCAAAGAACATCCAGGGCGCGGCACACGTCATGCTGGAGAAATTCGGCGGCGCTGTACCTAATACCATGGCGGAACTCCTCGAGTTGCCCGGTGTAGCGCGGAAGACCGCCAATGTTGTGCTAGGCGTGGTTTTTCAGGTTGCCGATGGGGTTGTGGTTGATACCCACGTTTCGCGTCTCTCGCAGCGTCTGAAGCTAACCCGCGAAAAGGACCCCACCAAGATCGAGCGAGATCTCATGCAAGTGGTACCTCAGTCCGATTGGATAGACATTGGACACCTGCTCATCCACCACGGGCGGGCGATCTGTACCGCTCGTAAGCCTGCTTGTGGCGAATGCCCCCTGCAGGACCTTTGCCCTAGCGCGGCACTCTATCTCGACGGCTAGATCGGCTGTGGCAACCCACGAGCCTTCGGTTTGCGGGCTTGGCGGGTGCTCTAACATCTAGGCATGCACAACATTCGGGACATAGTTCCAGGTGCTGGCCCAACTACTCTGTCCCTACACAACAGGGACAACCATCGCGCAAACCGTCGAAGGTGTAGATTCCGGTATTGTGGCCGTCTTCCCATTGCATGCGGACCGCATAGCTCCCCACTTGCTCGATTGACTCCAGGAACGACTGAGCTGCCGTCAGAATTATGCCGGCATGCATCGACCCGGGAATGTCCATCTCGCCGGCGCAAAGAGCACATGGACACGAGCGGCGTAAATCGTCCCAATCGTAGCGGCTAACGTGCCCATCTCGCCATTCGATCCTGAGTTCACGGTTGTCCTCAACGCGTGAAATCACAGCTGGCGTTCTTGCCCGAATGTCTCTCATTCCATGCTCCGCAAGAGAATACTTCCGTTGCTAAATGTGACGTTCAGCATTGAATGATCCGAAGAAGAACCTGGTCCTGGACCGCTACCTGCGGATTGGCACGGCACTTAGAATAAGCAACCGAACCCAGCCCTCTCAACATGCAACCTCATCAGGTAATCAAGAACGCACCCCGGCTTGGCCGGGGTGCGTTCGCTTCCATTTCTGGGTCGGGCCGTAATTTCGCCTATTCTTCGCCCTAACCTCGGGCACTGGCTTTAGCTCGACTAGACCATACAAGCGCAAAGCCGAAACTACACATCAAGAGGCGAAACCCAACGCCCTGCTTATTGCCCCCCACCCGCATTTATCCATATGGTACGCCGCGCGGATGGGGGGTTACCTGTCCACTTGCCAAACGCAATACAGCACCCTCGGATTATCGAGCGGCAAGCGCATTCCTCTCATGGCTCACCTCCCTCCTTTCGTGCCTATTTGAGGGATCTTTCCCTCCATATATTAAAGTAACCACATAGCGTTGCATTTGTCAAGCATCGGGTGCCGTTTTCCTTCAGGAAGTGTCGCTACGTCATGAGGGAGGAGAGAAGAACACCCTTTGGCGCAGAACATTTTGGCGGCTTTCAAGTGCACTTTCCTGTTCCGCTCCATCGACATGCAGAAGCCTAAAGCCGCGGCACACCGGCCTTACAGCTCCATCTCGCTCAAGTAGCGGTCTTCACCCACCAGCATCAAGACATCACCGTCTTGGAGGCGCTCGCCGGGATGTGGATCAAAGATGACATTCTTATTGCGTCCAATCATCAGGACGCGCAGTCCGCTCTCTTCGCCAAAACCCAAAACCTGCAGAGACCGGCCAACAAAGCGATCGGGTACCCGGATCTTGCTGACGCCGTACCCTGGGACCACCTCCACATAGTCAAATATGGCGCGCGAAATGAACGTATGCGAAATGCGCAGACCGGCTTCATGTTCCGGATAAATCACCTTATCGGCGCCAATCCTATCCAGTATCTCGCCATGAAGCTCATCACGTGCCTTAGCAATCACATATGGCACGTCAAGATGTTTGAGGATTAGAGTTGTGACAATACTGCTCTGGACGTCCGAGCTAATGCCGACCACCACCACGTCGAAATTGCGAATGCCAAGCTCCTCCAAGGCTCCTTCATTTGACGTATCGGCCCGCACCACGTGCGTCAGCTCATCGGACATCTTTTCCACGAGGTCTTCATTCTTGTCTACGCCCAACACGTCGTACCCCAAGCTGGCAAGCTGAATAGCGGCGCTTGAGCCAAAGCGACCCAGACCAATGACGGCAATCTGCTGTTTTCGCATATGCTATCTCCTATCCCACGCGCACCGTTTCACTAGGATACTCCAAGTATTCACGCTGACTCTTCTGCGCAAGCAGCAGAACAAGGGTAAGTGGGCCGAGTCGCCCCACAAACATTGCAAATACCAAGACCAGGCGACTCGCGTCGTGCAACTGTGGCGTAATGCCATAGGACATGCCAACCGTGCCAAGCGCCGACGCAGCTTCGAAGAGAACCGGAAGGAAGCCAACGGGCTCGAAGTCAGCGAGCAGCCAACTCACCGCAATGAGCAGCAGGGCGGCCAACGAGATAATTGCAAGTGAGCGGAACACCACTCCTTGCGGGACTCGGCGGCGAAGTATCATAGTTCGCATCCGCCCACGCATCACGGCCAAGACAGTGAAGCATAGAATGGCAAACGTGGTCACCTTGATCCCACCCGCAGTCGAGCCTGGCGCGCCTCCTATGAGCATAAGCACCATCGTCAGGAATGTAGTGTCCTCCGTCATATTACCGACCGGAAGCGTTACAAAGCCGGCCGTGCGGGCAGCAATGCTATGGAAGAACGTGTCTACCAATTGAACGTGCCACACTTCCCCGGCCAGTGTAAGCGGATTGGTGCGTTCCCGCCAAAAGAATGCCAAGCCTCCAATCAACCACAGTGAACTAGTGACGATCAATATCAGCTTGGTTTCGAGACTAAAGTGTACCCAGCGGCGTGACTTTACAACATCCTGGAACAGCACGTAACCCGTACTGCCAAAGACGACCAGCGCCCCAATTACAAGAAGGAGAAACTCTTCCCTGCGAAAGTTTGTCAGGCTGGTAAAGCCTCCCATGAGGTCGAATCCAGCGTTGTTGAATGCCGAGATGCCGTGAAACAATCCCATCCAAAACGCCCTGGACGGTTCGTTATTCTGCGCAAAGTAGAGCGAAAGCGCCACCACACCGACAGCCTGGACAATGATCGTCCAGATGGCGATGTTACGCGTGATACTAACGATTCCGCCAATTCCTGATAGGTTGAGCGCTTCACGCATAAGAATTCGCTGGCGCAGCCGTATCCTTTGTCCAAGCAACATGAACAAAAGGATTGAACTGGTCATGAATCCAAAGCCGCCAAGCTGTATGAGCGCAAGGATCACTACGTGGCCGAACGTCGTCCAGTGATCGCCGGTATCAACCACCACCAAGCCTGTCACGCACACGGCCGACGTGGCAGTGAAGAAGGCATCGATCAGAGAGGTAGTATTGCCGGGCGCTGTGGCCGGGGGCAACATGAGAAGCAGCGTTCCCAAGGCGATGAGCACCGCAAATCCCCCCGCGAGGACGAAAGAAGATCCCGACTTCCGCCGTCGCTTGTACCCTTTGGGATTGGGAGGTGGCTTCACCAGCACTACTCTGGGAGAGTGCTGGGGCTCTTCCTGCTGAGTTCCGTCCCCTTCAGAGGGTCCGTTGTCTGAGGAGCCGATGGCCGCGTCCCTCCCTAGCTGAGCGATACGCGGGTCTCTTCACGCATGAGTAGCTACCAGCCGCCTATCGATGCTAAGCCTGCTGGGTAGATTCCGTCACAAAACGGACTGTCACGAGTTCGTGGGTGCCAAGTTGCGGTATTGTCACTTTCAGCACGTTGTCGCTGATGCTAAATTCGGCATTGGTACCACTTACCAGTAGCTGCGCATCCTGCACCGCATTGCCGGCCTGTAACACGACCCGCAGTTCCTGGGTACCAACATTCACCACTTCATCCACCGACCCTCGCCACGCATCCGCGCTGGTTAGATTAACCAGGTGCACTTGGAGCATGTTGCCAAGGACATGCACGCCAATGTCTACCAGGCCCGGCCCCTCTACGGTTACCGGCAACTCGCTGCCATGAGCCCAACGCACCGCATTTGCAAGCAGACCGGCTAGATCCGTGTCATTCTGTTCCCAAATTGCGTGGGCTATATCTCCTGGGAAGTAAACGATCCGGCTCTGTTCCTGTTCGCGCGCGAACATGACCGGCCGGGAGATCTGGGGTAGCTCCGACAACGCATATTCGGCCGGTTCTGCAGGCTTTGGCGGCACCAGCACCAAGGGCGTGTCCGTCCTCGCCAAAGGCTGCACGAGGCTAAGCCGCGTCGCCGCCGACAAAACGATCGTGTCGGCAAACGGCTGGATTATCGGATGATCGCCGCCGATCTGATACTGTGCGTGCTCCAGGCCCGTGATAGGCTCGCGTCCTGTGGCGGTAACGCCAAGCACGTCTGCCAGTCCAAAGTCGGTACGATATTCCCCTGAGGTGTCTCTCCGAGAGGTCTCAAACGTCGCCACAAGGCTGCGGCCACTGCTCACGAAGCTCCGAATTTGCTGGGAATGGCTGTCCGAGAGCTCACTAATATTCGGTAGCAGGATCAATTGATAGTCCTGCAGCGCCCCTGATTGGATGCGATCTAACTCCACCAAATCGAAAGGTATACGCGCCCGAAGCAAGGCCAAGCATGCGCCCATTACGTGACTGTTGAATCCACTGATGGCATTGGCATCCGCGCTAGCGGCATAGAGCACCCCCACTGTAGCGCCCGGGGTGCGCCCTCCCAGTATCTGCTCATGCTGGCTCTGCCATGTAAGGGCCGGAGCCATCTCCTGAAAGACTCTGCGATCACGCGGCACCGCCGCTATACTGGCCCAGGGCCAGGCGCCATGTGCGAGAATCTCAGCTAACGTAACAGGGATTGCTGCCGGAGAAATCGCGTCTGAAGCGCCGCTACCCACGTTGACCGTAACATAGGCCGCTTTTCCTCTGCCCGCAATGCCCCTCGCCTTGCGGCTCACCAAGCCTGCCGTCCAGAGAGGGTGCTGCCCCTGGCCGACCTCGTGCTGGCCCACGACGAATTCCGCCAGCGAGGCTACACGGCCCTGCGTGGTATCCCCAACCCACAGTGTCTTAGCACGTGCCTCCTTGGTTATTCGGTCCAGGAAGCTCCATAATTCTTCATCTACCTCTCTCCGCCAGCGTTGCCAACTCCGATGAGCGCGTTCCTCTTCCGCACTCGCTGGCGACCTGCGCACAGGACTAGGAAGCCGCATCTCTGCTTCACGTGCGTACCGTTTCTCGCAGTAGGTGCAGTAGCAAATCTGGCGATTTCCTTGCCAGTTATGACCGAGAAAGCCGTCCACGGGGTATTGTCCGGCAATCTCACGGACAATCGCAGGCAAGTATTCCCGATAGTACGGTGAGTTGATGCAGGTGTAGTAGAGGCCGTTTACGCGGCGGGGTTTGCCTTCGTGGTCCACCATGAACCAGTCGGCGTGGGCATAATAGAGGTCTTCGTGGCCCATACTGGGGTCGATGCGAGCGAGCACAACGAGTTCTTGTTTCTTCGCCGCATTCACCAAGTCCCCAAAGATATCGCGCTCGCCGAGCCAGCGGCTGCGGCGATGAAACGGTACTTCCGTAGGATAAAACGCCAGAATCCCACCCGCACTCAGTGCTACACCGCCAAACCCATTCTCACGCCAACGCTCCTGCCACCATTCAACGTCTACGTGCGGTGGATCAGCCTCATGGAGCACTATCTGTCCAAAGCGAATGAACTGATCGTACCACGGCATCTCCCGGGCCATACTGGCTCCCTTCATGTCTGACTTGCAAGGCTCAAAGAATCCTCGCGACACGCGTGTTTTGAGTTAACTCTGCTTAGTCTTCAGTCTATCCAACACCCACCAAATCTTCAAATGTCGCGGCCCGGCGCAACCCCCTCTTCCAGTGACGTAGGGTATTGCGACAAGGCCGGAGGCGGGCCAGTCCAGGGTCACATCGGCATCATTGATCTTCAACGCTTTTTCTACACTATGTAAAGTAACCGATTAGGCTGGCCGCTTGCAGTAGCCCAGATTACAAAACTGCGCTCGTATGACGCCGGCCTCATGGTAAGGGTTCGCGCACACCGGCCTGTCTAGACGGCGTTGCCACGCGTAAGGTAAGAAAGTGAAAAGTGTTCATACCGGTATTAGAATTCCCTGACACGGTTGCTCAATTCGGTGTACACTACGAGCGGCAATAGGCTGTTACACGTACGCCAAAACGCCACGACCGGGAACAACCAACTCCCCCCATCCGGCTATGTACAACGACAGGAGCATTAAGGCAGCCATGTCCGCTGGAGAAATGCACGAGAAATATGGAACCTCAGCGCTAGCACCGGCCGGCTGCGCAATCGCAGGCGCCTATGGCTCCTGGCGGCTCTGCTACACAGTTGGCGCCAGCGGCATTGCTACAGGTGGTGCCATCAGGATTTATACGGAATCGGATACTGACTGGGGAATACCACAGCTAACCGACCCTTCTCAGGCTGAATACATGACCGTGGATGCCCCTTCGGATGCAGGCCTTGACGTTTTGGTTGAGGAAATAAAGTCAGTGCGGCTTCGTGTACAGGGGCGGGCCCTGCGGGCTGGAGAAACCGTCGTGGTAACTTACGGTGATCAGGTCGGGGGAGGGCCGGGGTCTCGCGCTCAGACCTTCCTAGAGGAAAAGCGGTACTTCTGGGTGGCGGTTGATGCCACCGGTGACGGCGCCTTCACCACTTTGCCCAACTCGCCGTATCTTTCCGTCGTGGGCGGCGAAGCCGTAAAGCTTGTAGCCGTCGCGCCATCAACAGTAGTCGTAGGTAAACCGTTCCGCCTATTAATTCGCGCCGAAGATGCGTGGGGTAATCCCGCCAACGCTTACGAAGGCACGATCGCACTCAACGCAGAGGGCATCAGCGTACCGACACCGGATCAGAGCCTTACCTTTCAACCCAACGATAGCGGTTTGCACACAATTGAAGGATGTACCGCCTCCCAAGCCGGCACGCACCGCATTCACGTTGAAGACTCGCAGCGTGGCCTCGTAGCACGTAGCAATCCAATTCTCGCCACCGAGCGGCAGCCGGAGCACAATCTCTACTGGGCCGATCCCCACGGCGGCCAAGTTGCCTTGGCAGCGAAGATACCCGATTTCTTCCGCTTTGCGCGTGACGTTGCCGCCTTGGACTTTGTGGGCTATCAACGTAACGATCACATGGTCTCTGCAGAAGACTGGTGGCTGCAGCAGGAAGCCGAGGCCGCATTCTCAGACCCTGGACGGTTTGTCCCTTTACCGGGATTCGAGTGGTCGCCGGAAACAGCGCGCGGCGGGCACCACAACGTCTACTTCCGCCGCCACAATCAACCCATCCGGCGCAACAGCCACGCGCAGGTCGCCGACAAGTCGGATATCGATACCGATCTCACGCACGTGCGCGATCTCTACGCAGCTTATCGCCATGGCGACGTGCTCATCACGCCGCACGTCGGCGGCGCGCACGCAGACTTGTCCTATCATGAACCCTCAATTGAGCCCGCCATCGAGATTACGTCTACTCACGGCACATTTGAATGGTTTCTCGAAGAAGCGCTGCAGAATCGCTATACAGTCGGTTTCGTCGGCGGCAGCGACAGTCACACCGGAAGGCCCGGCACGGACGCTCCAGGCTACCAGCCGCGGCGCTATGCGCGCGCCGGGCTCACCGGTATCTATGCGACCGATCTTACTCTAGATGCTTTCTTTGAGGCGCTCAAGGCGCGCAGGTGCTACGCAACCACCGGCGCAAGAATTGTCATGCAAGTAGCCGCTGACGGCCAACCGATGGGTGCGGCGTATAGCACAGCCTCGCCCCCAAACATTGCGGTGACAATTACCGGCGACGCTCCCTTGGAAAGCGTCGAACTTTACCGAGGCTTGGAGCGAATCTATTCTCACCCCATAGAGTCTCGTTCAGACCTGAGTAGAATTCGCATACTCTGGCAGGGCGCGAGCCGCAAGTCCAGCTATTCCGGCGTGGTGTGGGATGGCACGGCAACACTCACGGGGAGCACGGTGACCGCAGCCAGCACGATCCGATTTGATAGTCCGCGATCCCATCTCTTGGACGTCACTGACCGTGGTCTGAAGTGGCATTCGGTTACGTGCGGCTACCGCAGCGGAATTATCTTGGCCCTAGACGACATTCAGAACGCCATCCTCAACCTTGCCGTCAATACGTCGCTCATCAGCCGTCCGCGCTTTGGTGCCTACGGTAAGTCCGGGCCGCAAATCCTCGCGCACGCTCCTGCAGAGTCCCTTGCCTTTAGCGTCTCAGTTCGAGACCTCGCAGAAGGCCCGAGAGAGTTTGCCTTGGGTCCGCTTGACCGTAGGGTGACAGTCTCTCTCGCTCCACAAGAAGACGGCCCGGAAAGTGCTTCATTCACGTTTACCGACCACACACCCCAACCGGGTGTGAATCCGTATTGGGTGCGTGTCATCCAAACCGACATGGAGATGGCGTGGTCTAGCCCGGTTTTCGTTGACTTCACCGGCTAGGTGCATGAGTTACGATCATTGGGATTCTCTGTTCCTCGACACTCAAATGAGTAGGACTACTCCATAGCCGTGTTGCGTACTCCATTTAATGTGCAGCATCTAGTTGTCACAGAGCACCTTTCGTTCTAAGATGGATTACTGAGCGCTAAGCTATACAATCACATTCCGAGGAGGCATTTCTCATGGCAACAGTAGGAACTGAAGTCGGCCAAGAAGCGCCAGACTTTACCCTAGAAAACCAGGACGGTGACAAGGTCAACCTGTCCGACTATAGAGGCAAGCAGAACGTCGTGCTCGTCTTCTACGTCGGCGCGTTCAGCAGTATCTGCGACGGCGAGTTCCATGGCTTGACTGCGAACGCGAGTCGCTACGACGCCGGCGACGCGGCCGTGATTGGTGTGTCCACGGATACAAAGTGGACGCTAAAGCAGTACAAAGAGGGAAACGGTTTTCCCGCCACATTCCTTGCTGATTTCTGGCCTCACGGCGCCGTTGCTCAGCAGTACGGTGTCTTCTTTGATGCGTTGGGCGTTGCCAAACGCGGCACATTCATTATTGATAAGAACGGCGTGATCCAAGGCAAGATTGTCAACGAGCCGCTCGATCCGCGTGACGAGAAAGACAATTTCGCTGCCCTGCAGCAGTGCTCGTAACGCTGTATTCCTAATTCGCACGTTCGCATAGGTTGATTACCCTGAGGTTTTGCAGGGGTAGGTACACTTGGTCGCTTGAAACAACCGCTAGACTGTAGCGCGGGGGCTTGTCCCCCGCTTCTTGGGGTGGGACTCTGGGAATACTTGGGGAGCGCCGCTGTATTACTGAGGCATAGCTTGTGCCGTTGCACACAGGGAGCTAGCCTGATCAAGCCCTTCTGCAAAACTACAGCATCCACACTGTCGAAGTATCATCGCGGGATCCGGTCCGGTAGAACTTTGACTGGCAACACGCTCTATCCACGTTCCCTCTTCAGGACATGATCCTCAGATAGACAGCACTGCCCCTACCTGATAGCATGGCCGGTGAAGCATAGCAATTTCTCAGGTAGGAAATACCGGTGGTACCCTTAGCCCTCATTGAGAACCTATCAGAGCAGACGCCATCCAAGATACTCTTTCTCGTCCTGGACGGCTTGGGTGGTATGCCGCACCCGGAAGTAGGCACGTCTGAGCTTGAAGGCGCGCGTATACCCAACCTGGACCGGTTTGCCAGACTCTCTATCTGCGGTGTCACCGATCCCATAGCACCCGGGATTACGCCAGGTAGCGGGCCGTCGCACCTGGCACTCTTCGGTTACAATCCGATTAGGTACGATATAGGGAGAGGTGTGCTCTCTGCGCTTGGCATCGACTTCCCAATCGGCCCAAACGACGTTTGCTTTCGAGCGAACTTTGCCACCGTCGATGCGACCGGCAATATTACCGACCGCCGCGCCGGCCGGCTTGCAACTGAGATAAATCGCGAGCTCTGTGCGTTGTTGCGGCACATACATTTACCTGAAGTTGAGATATTCGTCGAGACAGAGTCCGGGCACCGTGCCTTGGTGGTATTCCGTGGCGAGGGGCTCTCTGACTATGTAACGGACACGGATCCGCAACACACCGGCGTTCCACCTAGCCCCTCCGCGCCTACACAAGAGGACGCAGTTCCCATGGCGCAGATAGTTAACAGCTTTCTCGCCGAGGCCGCCATGGTGCTGCAGGGACAAGAGCCCGCCAATGCGCTTCTTCTGCGCGGGGCGGCAAGCCTGCCCGAAATTCCAACGATGCCGCAAGTCTATAAGCTATCCCCGGCAGCTATTGCCGCCTACCCCATGTATCGCGGCCTTGCGAAGCTTGTTGGAATGGAGGTGCTGGAAACCGGAGACTCAATCTGGGACGAGTTTGAAACGCTGCAGCAGAACTGGGAAGAGCATGACTTCTTCTACTTCCATGTAAAGGCCACCGACACCGCAGGCGAAGACGGTGACTTCAACAGGAAGGTTCAGGTTCTTGAAGAGATAGACAGTTTGATTCCCACCTTGCTCCGCCTGCAGCCGGATGTCTTCGTCATCACCGGAGACCACTCCTCACCCTCGGCTCTCAGTGGACACTCATGGCATCCCGTGCCATTTGCCCTCTATAGCAATACATGCATTAGCGACGACATCTCCGAGTTCACAGAACGCGCTCTTGTGCGGGGCAGCCTTGGCCGCTTCCCAGCGCAAGACGCGATGCTGCTAGCAATGGGCCATGCGCAAAAGCTTGCCAAGTACGGCGCGTAGGGAGAGTCTCCGCCTGCTACCAAGTGTAGACCGCTTGCTCCTTGCGCCTTCTGTCCGATCCCTGAAGCTTGACCTTCCACATCACATGCAGGTGGAACTTGCACGAGATGTGCTGAATGCGGCGCGAGCAGAAATTCTCAAGGGCGAAGTTGTGCCGTCTCTCGAAGAGCTTGCGCAGAGCATGCAGAGTTCTGCTGTGCGCCGTTTCCTTCCCTCTCTGCGCCCGGTGATCAACGCAACTGGGGTTATCCTTCACACTAACCTGGGGCGCGCACCTTTGAGCCAGGACGCAATCCAGGCGATGCTGGCGGTGAGTGCCGGCTATAGCAATCTTGAATTCGATCTCGATGCCGGCATGCGCGGTTCCCGCTACACGCATCTCGTCAACGCTCTCACAGACCTTAGCGGTGCGGAAGACGCGCTGGCCGTCAACAACAATGCCGCCGCGATCTTCCTCGTGCTGAGCACGATTGCAGTCGGCAGAGAGGTCATTGTCTCTCGCGGCGAAGCGGTCGAAATAGGCGGCGGTTTCCGCATTCCCGATGTCCTCGTGCAGAGCGGTGCGCGCCTCGTAGAAGTCGGCACAACCAACCGCACGTACGTGGAAGACTACATACGCGCAATCACGCCGGCTACCGCCGCCGTCTTACGCGTTCATTCAAGCAACTTCAGGGTAGTCGGCTTTACCCATGAGCCGGCCCTGGACGCTCTAGTGAAAGGCGCTCGGCAGCACGACATTCCTGTGATCTATGACCTTGGGAGTGGCTCACTGCTTGACACAGCAGCGTACGGCCTTTACCGGGAGCCAACGGTGCAGGAGACGGTTGCCGCAGGCTGTGCCATCGTGAGTTTCTCCGGAGACAAGCTGCTTGGGGGGCCGCAAGGAGGGCTGATTGTCGGCCAAAGCCATCTGATTGCCGAAATGAAGCGACATCCGCTCGCTCGCGCCCTCCGGCAGGATAAGACAACCATTGCAGGACTAGAGGCCACTTTGGCCCACTACCGCAAGCAAGAGGCGTCTACTCACATTCCGGTCTGGCAGATGATTTCTGCGCAACCGAACCAGCTAAAGCGGCGAGCACGCGCGTGGCAACGTGCTATCTCCTCAGCGCACGGCCAGTCGCTCTCAGCCGCCGTGGTTGCCGGCCAGTCAGCCGTTGGAGGAGGCGCTCTCCCCGGTGAAATGCTGCCAACGTGGGTGCTTCGTGTCGCTACATCAGAGAGCTCTCCAGATCGGCTTGCAAAGAAGCTCCGCTCCCGGACGCCGGCGCTCGTGGTTCGCATTGAAAACGATGCAGTAGTTCTTGATCCTCGCACAGTCTTGTCTAAGGAAGACCAAGCCGTTAAGCACGCTTTGACAACTCTCTCTACATGAGCGGCTGCGCTGCGCTATAATGGAAATTAAGGTGGGAAGACTAAGCATGACTTTGCGTGGAGCATGTCTCCCAACCTGTTGAGCGTGTCCGTGGCTTGCATGTGTGCCGACCACAAATCGGCCGCTCTTCAAGCCGACGGATACACGAGCGTACACTGGCTCAAGGGATAGTGACGCAATAAGGATACTACCGAATGCAGCCGCTGATCGACAGTTTCGGCCGGCAGATCGAAAACTTGCGCATCTCAATTACGGACCGCTGCAACTTTCGTTGCCGCTACTGCATGCCCGAAGAGATGATGCAGTGGGTGCCCCGTGATGAAATCCTAACCTACGAAGAGATCGAGCGGCTTTCCAGGCTCTTCGTCCGGCTGGGGATTCGGGACATCCGCATCACCGGCGGCGAACCAACCGTGCGCAAGGACCTCCCCTATCTCATTGGTCGCTTACGTACGATTGACGACCTGGAAAGCCTCTCGATCACCACCAACGGCTTTCGTCTCAAGTCGCTGGCTAAGCCGCTGGCCGAGGCGGGGCTTACGCGCATCAACGTGAGCCTGGATAGCCTCGTTCCCGAGCAGTTTGCCTACATTACGCGCAGGAATGCGCTCAACGCTGTGATGGAAGGCCTGGAGGAGCTTGAAAAGTATCCTTCAATTAGCCCGATCAAGCTAAACTGCGTGGGCATACGTGGCTTCACGGAAAGCGAGGTAGTTGGATTCGCCGAGCTAGCGCGCCGCAAGCCCTACGTAGTCCGCTTTATCGAATTCATGCCGCTAGACGCAGATGGCATCTGGCGTGAAGAAAAAGTGCTCACGGGCCGCGAGATCCTGGATATCATCAAAGATGCAATGCCCGTCCCCTTGATGCCCATTCCCACCGATCCCTCTTCGACTTCACGGGTCTATCGGTTTGCCGACGGCAATGGTGAGGTGGGCTTTATCAATCCCGTGAGTGAACCATTCTGTGCCTCCTGCAACCGCATTCGCCTCACGGCAGAGGGCATGCTGCGCACGTGCCTCTTCTCAGTGCGGGAGACCGACTTACGCCTGCCGCTGCGCGATGGCGCCAGTGACGATGAGCTAGAGCACATCATTCGCGCTGCCATCTGGCAGAAGGAACTCAAGCACCGCATCAACGAGGGTGAGTTCTTTCAGCGCGCGAACCGCACGATGTCTCAGATTGGCGGCTAGTTTCCTTACTAGCTGTCGAGCTTTCACCGCAATCATCGAAACAGTCCCTGAAGGAAGTCCTTGCGTAGTTCTGCCGATCAGTTGGCATTGGGCTGGACAGGCGCCGATCTCCCCTCACTCCGGGCCCTCTCCCCAGGGAGAGGGAGGTCTCTTCACCTGCCTGCACGGGTTATACAAAGATCTCCCAGAGCACGTCGACCTCGCCAATGCAAGGCGCTTTGGTCAGATCTGCACTCAAGCCAACTTGCATGCTCGGGCCAGCCGATTGGCCGGGGGACCTTCACACCTTTTGCCCCGAAGCCATGGCAAGGAATGAGCAACGACCCATGTGAATGCTACAAGGGGCGTTCCCGCCTACGTGCCTCGCAGTATTCTTATGCCAACAGCGCCTCTGCGCAACCACGTTATACATTTTTATAACATTTTTCTCGTTCCGTTGACAACTTCTGAACATCCTGATATAGTTTCTAAAGGTGAAGATTAGAATACCTTAACTGTAGACGGGGAGGCATTCCATGCGGAACATCTTGGGTAGTTCCCAGACGCCAGAAGTGCTTGGGCGCTGCCCCGTATGCGCTAACGAACTCACCGTACAGCGCCTGCGTTGTTCGTCGTGCAGTGTCGCTCTGGAGGGGGAGTTTCACCTCAATCCATTCAATCGTCTCTCTGCGGAACAACAACGCTTCGTAGAGAAATTCCTTGTCGCCCGCGGCAACATGAGCGAGGTGCAGAAGGAGTTGGGTGTCTCATACCCCACAGTGCGGGCGCGCCTGGAGGAAATCATCAGCCAACTTGGCCACGAGCCGGCCTCCGATGAAGCTGCCATTCAGGCTGAGCGTCTAGGCACGCTCCAAGATGTGGAGAGCGGATCGCTCAGCGTTGAAGAGGCCTTACGCCGGCTGGCAAACAGGGAGTAGCAAGATGGGCGCAGAAGAACGATTGATACTTGAAATGCTGCGCGAAGGGAAAATCTCGGTTGAAGATGCGGAACGCCTCCTCGGTGCGGTCCGGAACGGTAGTGAGAGATCTGATC
Source organism: Chloroflexota bacterium (assembly GCA_965219505.1). GTDB lineage: Bacteria > Chloroflexota > UBA11872 > VXOZ01 > VXOZ01 > VXOZ01. The sequence goes on from OZ244775.1 coordinate 2,079,157, forward strand.
GCAAAGTCTCTTCAATTCTAGAGAGTAACTGGTGGGAGGAAGTGGAACGCTCACTTGGCGAGACACTCTCCAAGGTTGAGGACCGCATCTCGCGCGCGGTTACTGATATACCACGGGGTAGCATTCGCATGCCCTTGCGCGGCCTCAAGCGTAAACGGCAACGCGAAGAGCAGGGCTATACGCCCGTGGAATTACACGACCAATACTTTCACATTCCGCCTGATGCTCACGTGGAAGTTGATATTGAAGGCAGCACGCTCGCGGTTGAGGAAGCCCCGGGGGATGCCCACGTCAGCTTCGACCGGGAAGGCCACGATTGGGAATGGTCAGTGCTGAGGCTGGGAGACACTTTTGTGCTCTCCGTCTATGCGAATGCCGTTTGGGCCGGCGTGCCGAATGTTTCCCTACGCCTGCCTCCTGTGCGATCCCTAGCATGCCAGGTCGCCGGCAGCATGTCAGGCAGTAAGCTAACGTCGCCACTGGACATTTCAATTTCAGGTGGGTCAATCCAGCTAACTGACGTTACTGGAGAACTAAAGCTGAATGCCGCCGGAGGCGCCATTGGTGTCTTAGGCGATGTCCCAGCCTTTCAAGCAGTCACCGCCGGTGGGTCGGTCTCGCTGACGGGCAGGGCGCAGCAGCTCGACGTTAAGTCTGCTGGCGGCAGTGTGAACATCAACCACGCTCTGCTCCGCGATGGAGACCATCACGTTGAAAGTGCTGGAGGTGGAGTAATGCTGGTGCTCGATCCCACCTCTGCAGTCTCCATTGAGGCTGCAGCCTCTGGTGGAGGCGTCGATGCTAGTCTCCCCGGGGCATCGGGAGAGGCACGAAATCGGTACGGTACGGGTCAGTACAGTGGGTCCCTAGGGGCGGGTACGGCCAGCTTGCAGCTTCGCAGTAGTGGTGGCAGCATCCGCATTCACGTCTCTGAAGTAAACGTTTCTCCCTGAGGCGTTTCTGCCACGGAAGGCAACTGACTTCCAAATAGGCGCCTCGTTCCAACTCGCCCCCTAATGCTCTAGGTAACTCTCCTCCAGCCACCTAGTTAATCATCAAGGCAAAGAACTAGCCGGGCCTTAGGCAGTCCCACGCTCTAAATCGAAAAGAGACTGACTAGATTAAACCCTCGTCGGATGTGCCCTCTCCACTAGGCAACTACCTGCGCGAACCCATAATCCAGCAAGATGGCTGCATCCGTAAAGTGCTGGGTAGATCCCAGGACTATTGCCAGCAAGTGACGCCCGTTTCGTTCCGCAACGGCGACTAAGCAGTATCCCGCATCCGGAGTCCAACCGGGCTTTAGGCCATACGTGCCGTCATACGTCGACAGCAGTTTATTGAGATTCTGCGGCCCGTACCACCCGTGCTCGTCCGTTGCCGTAAATTGAATGTGCTTTACGCTGGCATAGTCTACGATCCCAGGAGTCCGCTCGAGCGCGTAATTTGCGAGCGCTGCCAAGTCGTGCGCAGACGAGTAGTGAGGCAATGACTCTTCATCATAGCCGGTAGGATTGCTCAACTTTGTGTTCTGCAAGCCTAGCTCCTGAATTTTCGCGTTCATGGCTTGTACAAACTCATCGTAGCCGAGTGTGCCCTCTGCAACTGCGATCGCTGCGTCGTTACCGGAATCTAACATCATCCCGTATAGCAGTATTTCCAGGGTCACCACCTCGCCGGCAGCCAGTCCCATTACGTTAGGTTCCGCGCTCCCCGCACGTTCTGATACCAGCACCTTTTGGCTCGGCACGCTGCTTTCCAACGCAATTATTGCAGTGAGAATTTTCGTGGTGCTTGCAGGCGCCCGCTGCTCGTGCTCATTCCTCGCATAAAGGACAGAATTGGTTGATAGATCTACAAGAATAGCAGACTGTGCCGTGAAGTTACTTAGAGCCGGGGCGGGATTCTCTTCCAACCATGCGTAGGAAAAGTGGGGTCGAGGTGGAGAAATCGTCGCCACAATCTTTGCAGCAGCAATTGGCGTACTCTCAGCCACCGTAATTATTGCTCCCGATGGCTCCGGGGTGAGACGCGAAAGCAGCGCTACGCCCCCTAAGACCACCACCATGGCAATAATCCAAACACGGAAGGCGGGCCGCCTGCCCGAAGGCGGGGTCGGCGCTTGATACCTGTACGGTTCCATCCGAGTCGATCTACGTATTCAATCGAGAACGTCACACTCTCTTTTTGGTCGTTCGTGAAAAGACCGGCCGACATCCGAGAGTTTCTTATTAACAGAGTAATCTACGCAGTTCTTCGTTTCACCCTCAACGCATCTGCAAGACTATGTGCAGTACAAAACTGCTCTGCTGCATGGCCCAGGCTACGAAGAGATGTACATCATCACAAAGAGATACGCGTCAGCACAAATGCACTGCGGCACTATATCTCTAAACCCAGGCTGACGTGCCTTTAGCAAGCAAGACGAGGGACGATGGCAGACACGGGTCCGAAATCGCCTAGGCAAGAAGCAGACACTATATGCCTCTCACTTGCTTAGGCCCCCTGTTGCGAAGAGCAACAAGGGAAGGACACCTGCACCTGAACGGCCTAAACAGGACAACACCTGAAGGTGAATGGGGCCCAGAAGTCCCGATGTTCCAGGCCGGGCTATTCAACAAGCCCCGTGCGGTCCACACTCTCCACAAAATAACGTTGCGTAAACAGATAGACTATTAGTGGTGGCATAATCACAAGGAATGACGCGGCCATAATTACCGCCTCGTTAAATTCATCCCCCGCGCCTTGGCCGGCTAACATCTGCAACAACGCCGCACTTAGAATGGAGAGCCGTAACGGCAGAGTGAAGTTATTTTGGTCAAAGAGATAAATTGTCGGTTCGAAGAAGTCGTTCCAATGCCATACCAGAGAAAAGAGGAAGACAACAATAATCGCTGGCGCTGCCAATGGAAGCATGATACGCCAATACACACTGAACGGCCCAGCTCCATCAATACGAGCCGCATCCTCCAACTCATACGGCAAGTTTCTGAAGAACTGACGAAACACCAGGATAAAGAGTGCACCTCTGAGACCGTGCCCAAACAGCGACGGCATCAGGAAGGGGAAGTACGTATCCATGAACCCGAGGTTTCGATAGAGAATGAAGAGAGGCACGATAATGGTTTGTGGTGGCACCAAGAAAGTAAATAGGACAAGCAAGAAGAGGACATCGCGCCCCGGAAACGGGATACGAGCAAAACCATACGCAACAAATGAGCAGGCTACGGTCTGCAATATGCCTGATCCGAGCGAGATAATGATGCTATTTCGCGCTGCCTGCCAATAGAGCATACCGCTTATGGCAAGCTCATAGTTTCTCCAGAAGATGGTACGAGGAATCCATAGGACCGTGAGGTCAGCCAAATCCGCAACCGTCTTCAGCGAGGTCGAAAACATGTAAATTACGGGAAAGAGGAATACAAAGCAAACATTGATCAGGATGATATACGTGGCAATGCGCAGGAAGAACCTCTCCCACCACTTGCGCGACGTCAGTGCACCCAATACACCTTGGCGCTGCCGTATGACAAATACCGAATCAGCCATGCTAGGTACTCCCTACCGTTCACCAGCGTAGAATACAAAGCGGCTTGAAATCACCAAAGCGAGCGCCATAAATAAGAAGATCGAGGCAAAGTACATCCAGCCCAAAGCCGCCGCATAGCCAAGCCGGAAATCTCGGGTCAGGCCCACGGTCTGAATGTAGGTAAGTACTTCATTGAATGGGTCGGTGAAGGAGTCAACGATGGTATAGACCACATTGACCAGAATCACCGGAGAGAGCATTGGCAGCGTAATACGCCAGAAAATCTGCCAGCCGGAAGCGCCATCGGTCTTTGCAGCTTCACGCATTGTAAGCGGGACGCTATGTAGCCCTGCCACGAAGATGAGGATTTGCACACCGGTTCGCCAGAGCACTAAGGTAACACGATTTACCAGGTCGAGCACCCAATCGGCAATCGTTCCTTGTAGATAGGTGAACACTACCTCACTCAACGTCTGTACGCTTACACCAATAGCTTCCGTACTAACACCCTCACCAAAAAGACGGCGGATAACAATCGCTGAGCCAATCACCACCGGCATGAATAGCAGCATGCGGAACACACCGCGACCAGGCATCTCCTGCACCACGAGAATTGAAACAAAAAGTGAGAAGACTAGAATAATAGGCAGGTCCGACAACAGGTTCGCTACCGTTTTAGTGAACAAGGGCAGGAAGTGAATGTCTTCTAAGAAAGGCTCTGCGTAGTTTTCCCAACCTATGAAGGTTAACTTGAGCTCAGAGCTTGTAATCTTGACATTGTGAAAACTGACGTAAAGCGACTGAAACAACGGCCATGCCAGAAAGATCAAGAATCCAACAATCCACGTGCTGATATAGAAATACCCATCCAAACCACGTTGGAACTTGTACGTCAGGCGTACTCCAGCCGCCGACAGGACTACGCGAATCGACAAGATGCACGCAGGAACCACAAACGCTAGCCCCGTGAGTATAGCCACCCACGTAAAGTTATCTTCAAATTGCATGGCAGTTACCTCCGCGGCGGAATAATGAGATAGTTCTGACCCTCGACCGCCTTATCGCCGTCAGTATAGCGACGCGTCTTGTAGTTGACTATAACCCGTGTCCCGTCCTCATACACGGTCTCATAGACACCATCTGCAATCTGTCGATGGTCCTCCATAAACTGATTCACCGTATAACCCAACTGTCTGACAAATAACTCGTATTCATCAACAATCTGGGGCTCCCAGTCAGCAAACCGAGATGAGTAAAGACGATTGTACTGAGTCCGGGTAAGGAGCACGCTCGGATTAGTAGTGAGCTCAAACGTGGGCAACGCACCATACTCGATGGCACGTAGGAATTCATCACGGTCGCTCCGGAGATTGCTCTCATCGCCCGTGTAGCGCACAAGCCCGTGCACTGCCAACGGGAAGAACGGCACTGTCTCCTCGCTAAACACATAATTGTAGCGATCCAACGGAATCCGGGTGAAGAAGTCGGTGGTATCGAGCATGTAGGCATTCGCGCCCTGAATGACGGCCGTACCCGTTTCCTGTTTACTAATATCAATAATATCTTTCCATACGCCGACAAATTCCTGGCGGCTCAGCTTTGTTCCACCCTGTGCAGTATCGACGGGCTGTTGAATGGTCCGAACTTCATTAAGTAAGCCCCCTACCAGCACAATCAATAGCGCAGCAGTAACAATCGGCCGCCACAATGGGCCGCCAATCAACTGGCCCAAGATTGTATCGCCAGCGCGGCGCGTTCCAATCAAGACGACATAGAGTCCGGTCCCCACAATTCCCAACAACCCAAGGATCCTGAGCCCGATGGTGAAACCTGAACGACCGGAAAAGAGGATGGGATAGTGGTTCAGTGCTACCTTCCCAAAGAAACGGAACTCTACACCGGATATTCCATATTCACTCATCTTCGCGATATCGACAGCCGCATAGCGGTCTCGCGCAATGTCCGGACGAAGGAGCTGAACTTCGGTGTGCGGCTCATCCTCTTTTCGTTTGAATCCCACATAATTGGTTGTAATCGGCAACCGGTTTGCCCCTCGAATCACATCCGTCAATGGGTTGAAACGCAAGAAGGAATCGATATTCCTGAAACCTAATAGGTAGTTGTCCTCAAGGTAAATGGGGATGTCATTGGCACTTGCGTAGTTTGAGACCGCCCGCAGTCCTTCATCGCCACCAAGCTTCCCCTCGGGAGGCAGCCGCTTAGGCAAAGACCAGTCGTATCCATCCTGGTTCCAGCCCACAAGGGTTACGCGCAAGTTATCAAGGCCCTGCTCCTCCTTAAGCGACTTGAGCATCCCCAATGCCTCGTCGAACGTGGTCATGGTAATAAATTGATCGCGCGGAAACGCTTCACGCTGCATAGCCATGAAGATGCGAAGATGCAGGAACGGATTTGCCTCTTCAAGCTGCTGCAGGCCACGCTCACTCATCAGGAATTCGCGATAGGTTTTAGCCATACCGACATACGTGGCTTCGTATCCACGTAGGAACGCATACTGAACTTCGCGATCCCCTTGCACGCGTTCTTGCTCAAACCGTGTTACAAATGACGCACGCCGCAGCGGGAATGGCGCTTTGCGCCGGAAGATGAATTGTCCGGAGATCCGATTGTAGCCCAATGCGGTGTAGCTTAGTGCCGCACTGATGTTAACGTCCATGTCACCCTTGGTGACGATACCCGCGAATGCCGTACTCTCGCGCACCAATCCAAAGACTGGTACCGGTATTGGCCCCTGCTGCTGCTCGGGCTCAAATGAAAAGAGCGCCGGGCCGTATACCTCTGCAAGGAAATTATGCCGATATTCAGGCTGCTCAGGCCGAAAGTGTACGATTGCCCCGGGACCGTCCGGCACAAAGAGATAGCCCTTCTCTTCGTTAGTAGCGGCGCCGAAAAACGGCAGTATGTCCAAGGTGACCAACAAGCGTTCCTCAGTTTCCCGAACGCTGTCCTCGTCAACACCCACAACCAGCCGGTCATCCTCCAGCCAATACGCGATGGTAAAGCCAACATTCAATTCGTCAAACAGATAGCCCACCCGAATACCGCCCTCAATGGGATCGAACGTCATCGAAGGCTGGTCTGAGATGATGTCGGCTACGCGGGTCTGCGTGCGCACTCTATCGGTATATTCAACAATCACTACCGAATTTAGGCGCGCCTTGATAGAGTCCGAGACGGCCTCAGGGTTTTCAAGTATTGGAGAACTTCGCCACAGACGTCCATTCTCGCGGTCGTCGTACACCGCCAGTTGAGAATTCGTCTTATTCAGAAAGAGCGCCAGGTGCTCCACCTGACTAACTCTTTCGAAATCCGGGCCCAGTTCTTTAGCCGCATCCAGGGCTGGCGCTGCCGTAACCGGCGCGATCGGCAAAATGGTTAATAGCAGGATCAGCGGCACAAAATAACGTGCGATTCGCCACCCCTTAGCGAGTGACAACTTCATAGACAACCTCCCAGATGAAGCGGATCACCCGCGACGACATGAAGTAACTAAGAGCTGAAATACCAAAGATTGCGACCATCCCCATAACATTCAGGAAGCTCACACCTGCAGCCCGCTTGAACTCAAAGTCGTGCACAACCTTGACTTGCAGATAGATGAGCGCTCCCATCCACCAATACATCAAGCCCTGGGCGAAGCCATATAGCGCACTCTCATCCGTGGTGAGCACGTTCGACACCAGCGCCAATGGCAAAGCGATAATGATGTACGGTTGCAAACAGTATGCAGTCGTAGCTGCCACTACTTTCGGCGATCCTTCACCGTAGAAAATCGCACTCACGCCGTAATTCGCGATTACCCAGACCAAGAAGGGCACAAGAATTCGCGAGACCTCAAGGACAAAGTTGATATCCTCGGGATCAATGCTGGAGTAATGAAAGCTCACAGTGTTAAGCGTAAGCATTCGAACTATGATAGCAAGACCCAGAAGAGTCCACACCGTCCACCATGTAGAGTCTTCACGTAGAGCCCAGAAGGTCTCCATTGGGTCGCGCAAGACCCCAACCGCCTGACGGTAGACCTTGTACCAAGTACTCTCCTGCTTGAGGATGCCCCGCTGGAAGCCATACGCAAAGATACGACGCGTGCCTCGCGGAATTACGATGATGGCGCCGATCCCCAAGAAGACGTAAAGCATGAAGAGTCCGAAATTCGCACGCATCCATAAGTAACGCGCTTCTGAGTAAGACTTTGCGTATTCATCCTTATCGTAGCCTCTGAAGTACTCGACCATCGCGTCTTGGTAGCGCTCTTGGCGGTATAGGGCCTTGCCAAGGGCGCTATGCGCGAGGTACATGTTCGCATCGAGCTTGAGGACTTGCTGCCATAGGTTGGCGGCCTCGTCGTATCGGCCGTCCCAATAGAACTTGCTCGCAGAGTGGACCAATCTGGCAAAGAGCGTGGGCCGGTACACCTGAATGTTGTTGCGAATGGCATCCAGGATATATAGGGACCCTTCCGCATCCGTCACCACACTCGTGGGGTATCCAAGCTGTCCCTGCTGCACCCCACGACCGCCAAATGCCAGCAAGGGCTCACCATCCTGGTCGTATTGATAAACCTTTGCTGAGTTGGCATCAACGACGGTGATGATTCCCGATTCATTGACGTTCACATCGGAGAAGCGTGGGAATTGGGTTCGCCTACCGGCTCCTTGACGCTCGCCGTAAAACTTCAGCGAGTCCTCCTTGAAAAATCGCATGTAAACGGCTACAGACGTCGAGTGCGGATAGACATTCACACCCACCGGACTCAGCTTCTGAAGCTGGTCCTTAACCGCTGTCGCCACGACCGTGTAGAGGAAACCGTCTTCGGAGAGGAACAAATTAGAATGCGGTGTGGGCTGTGGCAGGAAAATCTTCCGGCGTTGGTCCTGCGTTGCAAACATACTCACAATCAGTCTGCGCAGACTGAAATCCAGTCGTGTAGCCCCAAAGAAGCCACGGAAGTTACCCTGTCCATCGAGCACGATGATGCCAAGATTGCTCCCAGCCTCCAAAGTGTAGATGCGCCCACTCCGGTCCACCACCAGCTTACTTGGCGCGAACGTATGGTCGATGGGGATTAGTGTTGTTGCGGGCTTGAAGAACTCATCAATGAAGTTGCCTTCCGGGTCCAGACGGAGGATGCGGTTGTTACCCGTATCCGCTACGAATATATTTCCGTCGGGATCAACATAGACTCCTTCAGGCTTACTCAGATTGCTGACTTCCATGAGATACTCGCCTTCCTGAGAGAACTTGAGTATCCGGTCGTTGCCTGTGTCAGCCAGCCATAGGTTTTCCTCGTGGTCGAGGAATAGGTCCGATGGCTCCTTGAAGGCGCCAGTCGGCAAGTGAATGCCGTTGATTTCTTTCTCAAAGATGTAGGGCAGTGGCGACGGTACCCGCTGCCGGCGGGGATCAATCGTATAAGACAACTTTGGATCAAGCTCCAAAGCAGACACCGTCCCGGCAGACGTCAGGATTAGCCAAACAGCCGCTAGCCCTGCCAGCACTGCCTTTATTCTTGACCCTCTATGTCCAAACATTTTTGCCATTCCCTTACCCGCCATAGGAACAGTCCCTCTGCGCTACTAGGTTTATGCCTTGATTCCCGAATGTGCCATGGTGGCAATCACTCGCCGTTGCACTAACGTAAACAGTACCACTGGCGGCGTGATCATAATGAATGTCGCTGCCGCATATGCGCCCTGTCGGGCCACTGAGCCCTGGCTGATCAAAGTCTGCAAAGCGATAGGCAAGGTCCGCATCGATTCCGTCCGTGTGAACACCAGAGGCGCCCAGATATCGTTCCACGTTGCAACGAAAATAATGATCACCAGCGTGGCCCATGCAGGAGTTACCAATGGCATAATGACACGCCAGAACACAGTCCACTCCGAAGCCCCGTCTATTTTGGCCGACTCAATGAGTGCCGCAGGTATCTGCTCCATAAATTGCTTCATCAAGAAGAGCGCGTACGGAATGGCGAGGTTAGGGAGAACCAGCGCAAAGTAGGTATCGATGATACCGAGCTGGTAGACCACTAAGTACCGCGGAATCGCCGTTACTTGCGCTGTAAACATGAGCGCCGCAATGACAACCATGAACATCGCATTGCGCCCCGGAAATTCATGCTTCGCCATCGGATAGGCAGCCAGGCTCGCCAGCAACACACCGCCGATAACCGTGCAGAAGGCGACAAATACACTATTGAAAATGTACCTAATAAACGGCACGTTGAGTGAGTATGTTGCAATCAGAAGATCCTGGAAATTCCGCAGGGTAGGATTTCGCACGATGAAGCGAGGCGGAAAGAGAAAGAGCTCATCGATTGGCTTCAGTGCGTGTGATACCACGAAAATCAGTGGCAACGACATAAATGCAGCGAGAATAGTCAACACCGCGATGGTCGTAAACTCACCACTCGTGATCTTGAATTTGCCAACTCTAATTATCATTTACCGCTTCCCCTTCCTTAGGCTACTCATCCTTGGTGGAAAGCAGACGCAACGCGCCCTGCCCGACACCAAAGGTAATGATGAAGAGTATCACGGCAATTGCAGCCGCATAACCCATTTCAAATCGGATAAATGCATAGTCGTAAAGGTGCGAAAGAATCATATGCGCTGCATAGAGTGGGCTGGGGAGGCCGGCCAGCGAGAGGGAAATCTCGAACCCGGCCGAAAACATCAGCACCACCGCATTGATGACGCCAAACAGCACCTGCGGTTTCATGGAAGGCAAGGTAATGTACCACATTTCCTGTAGTGGATGTGCGATGCCGTCCACTTTTCCAGCTTCGTACAATTCCGTATTCACTGTCTGCAAACCGGCAAGGAATACCAGGAAGTTATTGCCCATACTCATCCACAACATGACGAACATGATTACTGGCAACATTGTCCGCTGATCGATGAGCCACAGGAACGGCTCCTGAATGAACCCCATGCGCATCAAGAAATAATTCATATACCCGTAACGGTCGCCGGAAAAGACAATCCGCCACACCACCGCCATGGCAATCGCGCTCGTCAGTGAGGGCGCGTAGAACGCCAAGGCGTAGATCGTGCGCACACGAATCTGGTTTATGAACCAGGCAAGAAGGAAGGAGGCTGTCAGGCTGACCGGTCCCGTAATAAACGCGAAGAAAAGCGTATTACGGATCGACAACACAAAGATGTCGTCCTCAAGGAACAGCAAGCGATAGTTGGACCAGCCTATAATCCGGGGCGGCTCTAGCATATTGAAATAGGTAAAGCTAAGCCAGATAGCCACCCCTACAGGGATAATGAGGAAGGCAAAGAAGAAGATCATGTAGGGCAGCAAGAACGCGTACGACACACCATGTTGGGCAAGGATTCGATGCAAGCCCGTCTTTGGCTCTGCAACCGCTCGCGGCTGTGTCGTTGACTCTGCGCCCGGGCCGCTACTCTTTACTTCAGCCATTATTCCAGACCCCCTTTCGTCTTACTGAGATCAACATCTAGCCCGAACTCCTCGCGCTTGCGAATGAGTTCACGGTCGATCTGCTTGACTGCTTCTTCTAGGGCTTCACGTGCGTTCCACCCCTGAAGCACCACGCGGTTCCAAGCATTGATGATGTGACGAGGCGTAAAGTAACCGCCTAAGGTAACCGGTTGCTCCTTGAACCAACGCCACTGCTCCTGGATAGCCTCGATATCTTTCTGCGGGAAGGGAAGTTGGTTTAAGGCCTTTATGTTGGCAGTGTTCCAACGCGCCTCCGTGCCGATCAGGGCCTCGAGCTCTTCACCGAAGCGCGCTTGGGCCCGCTCGGACGTCCACCATTTCGCCCACTCCCAGGCCTTGTCTTGTTTATCTGAATTATCCATGATCACCACGGCTTGACCATAGCCGCCTGAGGTCCGGTCTACTTGTCCGTCTGGTCGGCGTTTTCCGGGAAGCGGGCGCATTTCCCAGCGGCCTTCAAGCTCCGGCGCCGCAACGGACAAGAGAACGTAGGTAAAGAAGCCGGAGACGCCAATCGGCATCTCACCTGTCCGCATACGGTTATAGAAGTCAGCTTGCTGCGTAATCTTGTAGTTAGTATAAAGTTCCGTCCACTCGCGGAAGCCGGCCAGGGCTTCCGGCGAGTCAAGGGCGCTCAGTCCTCTATTCGTATAGAAGTCTCCGCCGTTTTGGTAGAGGAAAGGCAGGAACCCCGGCACAAGGGACTCAGCCAAACCGTAGATGCCCCCGCCCGCGGACACGCCAACCGGCGGGAAGAAGAAGTCCATGCCGCGCTGCTGAAGCAGCCAGATCATGTTATATAAGTCTTGCCAGGTGTCGGGCGGAGTCAGGCCCAGTTCGCTGAAAATGTCTGTGCGGTAGAACATCATCAAGAAGTCCTGCGTTTCCGGTATTGCGTAGTCTCCGCCCTCCCAACGGAAGGGCAAGAGCGCCCCTGGACGGAATCGCGTTGCTACCTCCTGATAGTCCAAGAACTTATTCATGTTGGCAACGCCGTTGCGTATCGCAAACTCCACGGGCACGTCCGGCAGCACACCGGTCGCCACGTCTGGCGTCACGCCGCTCGCCACCGAAAGCAGCAGCACATTTACCGAGCCCGCACTAAGCTGCGCCGGCGGGAACACCTGCAGGTTTACGGCAATGCCGCTCGCCGGCGTGAAGTCATCCTCGGTCATGTCCTTCATGATCATGCCCCATTCGCGGCCGCGCGCCACCCACACCGTAATGGTGTTGTCGTCATCGCCGTAAATCGAGCCGACGCCGTAGTAATTCCGGACGAACGAACTTAGGAAATTCATGAAGCCGGCCCAACCCTTAAGGAAGATGTTGGCTTTGCCGACCGGCAATTCCGTCTCAGGATTGGTGATCAAGAGATAGTCCAGCCAAAGCGGGTGCTCGCGCAGGTAGAGAAGCCACTGCGAAAGCCGCCCTTGACTTGCACTAAGGTCGCTCAAGCGCCGGGACATACTTTCGGGGTCACTAGCCATGTCTTCCAATTGGAAAGCGACTTCACCCAAGACATTGGCCACGTTCGGCTTCACGCCGTTATTGACCATGGTCATGTGGCCTACTTGGTCTCTAAGCAACGTGTAATTCGTAATCAAGCGCGGCACCAAGGTCGGAATACGGGAAGTGAGACCGAATTCCATGTAGGGGTCAGGATTGACACCCGTAATCATCGTAATCTCACGCACCATGATCGACAGGTCGGTCACGACTTTATTGATGGCACGAATAGTCTCGGCAGAGGGACCAACGGTGACCTCCATCGTGAGGGTATGCCTCCCTTTCGTGAGATAGAAGAGGTAGGGCTCACCCTCGCCTGCTCCTTCTCCAAAGGGCACAACACGCCAATCACGGTCTTTGTCCGGCGTAAACAAGAAGCTGTTGAGTTCCTGGAATGGAACCTTGCCGTCTATGAGAATACGCCGAGCAGAAGGCAAGAAGCTTGCATACGCTTGCCAGCGCCGCCAGGCAATCTTGTAGAGTCCGTCTTCCGGTACCTCGAAATCCCAAGTAGCCGCTTGCAGAGCGCGGCGCCAACGATATGAACCATAAGCATTCAGGCGCACGTAGCCGGCAGAATATGGGTCTACCATTGGACCGGACGTGTATTCCATGCGGATGGTGGCCTCAGTCCGTTCAACCGGCATCTCAGCTTGGTGACGAATCAAGGTTTCACCCGCACTCTTATAGCCCCGCTCTTCGTACATCTTCAGAACTTCCGCATACGTCGGCGGCCGCGACGGCGAAACAAGGCGCATGCTGCGGATAGCTATCGGTTCGCGCACCGTAATGATGCGAAGCACGTGCTCGCCTTCAGTCAAGTAAAAGTCAAACGGCCAGGGATACATGCCATCGCCATCGATGATGCGCACCGTCTCCCAACGTGGATTCTCCACTTGACCGGGACGTCTGTCGTTGCCCTGGTTGTCAGTGGTCGGCAATCCCTTGTCTTGCCAGAAGCGCACAAAGACTAGTCGCCGCGCCTCCAGGAACGGAAACTCACCATCTATTTGTATACGCCGCTGGATGGAGGCACGCTTGCCAGGCAGGGGATAATACTCGAGCTCAATGTTGTAGAGACCGGTCTTGGGCACCGTAAATCTCCACTCCATCCACTCAGTCTCTTCCTGCCAGTTGATAATTTCGCCCGTCTTGCCGCCGAGCTCACTTAGGATTTCCGGTTCCTGTCCGCGGAATCGAACAATATCCGTGTGGTCGATTGGGATCTCGATGTTCTCAATCCACTCGTAGCCGTCCTTTGCGTACTCCTCAAGCGTCTCTGCGTAGTTATCCTCTAGCTTCACTTCGATCACGCCAGTGGCGTGTGTGATAAAGGTGCCCTCTTTCTCCTCTTCTGCGTCCTCTTCCTCCGCATTGTCTTTCGGCTGGCTCTGCTGTGCATAGACTGCAGCGGACGTGGAGGTGGGAATAGAAATGGTCAGCAGCATCACTGCGAGACCAACATTGATCCAGACAGACCACGCACGCAGATCGCGCAACGCACTGGGCATTCTGCCTATTGCCTGAAGGCTATTAATTGTTCTCTCCAGGATTCTCATCAATTTCCACCTTCACGCTACGAGCGAATTACCATAAGCCACAAGGCATATAGGTTTCGATTTACGTTCCTGTCCCACCACTGTCGACCAACCCAATCACCCGACGCACCATATTACAGTGTACCCTAGCACACGATTTTCACCATCGTCAAGTAATAGAGGTTACCTAATAGCCATCACAATTGATAGTCTTCCTCACTTAGTCTTTGGCGTCTAGAGCAACTCGGAATCCAATGGCATGCGCATCGTAGCTCTTTGGACTTCCCCGGCTGGCGCACCTTGAATATCGTGTGGAGTCCTGCCAGCAGCCGCCGCGCACTACGCGGTAACGACCATATTCTGCCACTTGGGCTGCAATCCCGTCACTGCCCTCGGATCCGGGATACGTTCCTATGAAAGATGCCGTCCATTCCGCGACGTTCCCGGCCATATCCAATACCCCATAGGGGCTGGTGCCGTCGGGGTAAACCCCGACGGGCGTGGGTGCCGCTACACCACCTTCCCAAACGTTGCCACAGGTGTAGCGAAATGTATCTCCCCAAGGAAACACCCTACCGTCCGTGCCGCGCGCCGCTTTCTCCCACTCCTCCTCCGTAGGCAAACGAAATGGATTCCCTGACTCTCCTGCCAGCCAATCGCAATACCCTACCGCCTCTTCCCAACTTACATCCCTTACCGGCTGGTTCAGGATCCAGGGATCAATGGTAGTGCCATCCCAGTAACCGCGGGGCGGCGCGCCACCGGAAAGCACAAAGGAGCGGAATTCTATATTCGTTACGAGATACCTGCCAATGGAGAATGATGGGAGCTCAACCGATCGCGCCGGCGTTTCCATGAGTACCGCGCCCCGCGTGGTACGTTGGAACTTCCTTTCGTCCTCGGCGCCGGCGTTGGCCGCTTCTAGTATCTGATCTACTTCGTCACTAGAAGTGCCCATTGTGAAAGCACCACCCGGTATGCGGGCCGTCATGGGTTCTAACGTGCGAATTCTCGGGTCGCCAAGATAAGAGAGGGCTTTCCCAACCGAGACGCGCTCCGCCACACTATATTGATTGGGCGTGGCGACCATTCGCACAAGATCAATCAGCGCAATTTGCTTCTCGCGTTCACCCAACATCAAGAGCGCGCCATGAATACGCTCCCGCACATTGCTTTGCAGGTCAGACCAGATTTCCTGGCCGAGACGTTCCTCTGCAATGGCCACGAGTAGTGTCTCCCACTTACCTAGTTAATCAATCGGGCAAGACTGTTCCACAGAAGTATACACAATAGGGCGCCAGCGCATTGCTGCGGAGTCGCCACCTCCTAAACTTCAGACCGCAGTCGCGCTCGCCTTCTCGTCACACCGGCGAGCACCCAACGAGCAAAGGCTACTATCGTCAAAGCATCGTTGCGAAGATCGTTTACATTAGGCCCGGTCGAACTTTGCCCGCTCTTGCCATCTCCCGAGCCCTTCTGTCGAAGTAATACGTGCAACAACACGCCCAGAATGGCAACGCTGCCAAGCCGGCGAAATCCTGGTAGCATTCTGCCCGGAACGCGCACCGGCAACCGCCCAAAGCCGGCCTCTTGTGCCAATGCCTGGGAATACGCTACGGGCATGCTCCGACGGCGTAGGATGGTGCCTAAGAGGAGGACGTACCCGGGAATGCGGCCGCTAAGTCCTTGCAACTGCCTACGCAACGAGCGTGGCAGCACCGGTCGATTCTCAGGACGTGACTTGAAAACCTGCATCGCTTTGGCTATCCCATGCTTGGAAATCACTGGAAACCACGCCTATCGCACTACATCTGATCGTGCTTACGGCGTACATCTCGCCAAGAGGGAATAGCGCAACAGCGCGCACTGCGAATGCCATACCGGGACCCTTCGGTTGGAGTCCCCCATGTCCTCAGGTCAACAACGGAATAGACTCCGTGTATACCTGAATTGTTGATTCCCCCATTGACTGCGGCGTGCCAGCATTGACGAATGATTAAGTGCACACCACTCGCACCTTAGCCACATAGTACTCACGGCGCGCGCCAATGGCAAGAACTTAACGATCAATTCTTATCTCGTTCTAAGAATCGGCATGAGAAGGGAGAGGTTCTTGAGCGGTTGAAACAAACAGAAGGTGAGCGCAACGCGACTTTGAATTCTGAGCTGCCTAAGGCGCCGGCCGTTCTAAGGCGCTCGTCAAATTGAGGCCGCTGGGCAAGGCAAGGGGCTAGTCAACATCAAATCCGTCATTCGGCTTGTGTAGCTGCAGAATCTGACTTGCCGCCTTTAGGTGATTCTTCAGTGACGGAAGGTAACCGGTATGTACACACACTATTGAAATCACAGTAGTGGCAAACATTAGGATCGGGTGCCCGCAACTGCCAGAACGGACGGAAGTCCGCGGATCGAATACCTGCGGCAACGGCATTCACGCGCGTCACGTATTGCTCCACGTGTTCCTGTTCGTAGCGAAAGTCGAGCCGCTGATACGTGATTTCCTCGCCTTTCACCAAGACGTCGAGGCGTACGGGAGGCAGCGTGGTGGCTAGGGGCAGTTGTCCCGGCCGCTGGCGCGCACCCAGACGCAGGGCATTGTAGCCGAGACTATACGTAAGCAACTGTATGTCGTGCGCCAAGTAATCTGCGGAAAAGGGCGAAGATGCAGTCTTGTGGTCGATAACCGTGCCGTCCTGGTCGACCAGGTCAACATAGCCAACAATCGGCACGTCCACTCCCGGCACGCTAAAGTCAAACCGTTCTTCGATCAGGTGAGGTCGAATGTGCGGGGCAACCTCCTCAACGTAATATTCGACCAAGTCATACCCCAGTTCGCGCAATTCTTCTACTTCCGCGCGCCCCTCCTCATCCAATTCGTGCAAAGTGGCGTCGAGGGCGTCGTCGAGAACGTCGAATGCCGCTTCAGTATCGAGCGTCTCACCAACGCTGCGTTTCTGCTTATAGTACATTTCGAAGACTGTATGCACGGCCCGGCCAAGCAACTGCGCAGCCGTGCTCGGCACGCGAATCCGCTCCGTGTACCGCAAGTGGTACATGTACGGACACCGCTCGTACGTGCGGATACTACTCGGAGACAATCGGCGCAACGGGCGTGCCATCATCCAATCCTATCCGATTGCGCGGGGTAATCCCACGTTCAGCATAGTCAACAGTCCGGCAGGTGCTTCTGCCACGCGCGGCACCATGTTTGCGATTATAGACCACGTAGCCTGATCGCCGTGCGTGCCGCCTGCAACCTCCAATTGCATTGGTGGGTTGGCTTCTATAGAAATGCTGTCATTGCTCTGTTCGGCGGCCATGCTCATGGTGAGATCCAAGACGAGCTCACGGCCTTGGCTGACACCCTGAATGGTTTGATGAATACCGGCCACTTGCCCGGCAGCTATGTCGAAGTGTTCGGTCAATACGCTATTCTCTGCGCACACCGGGTCAATGGACTCTTGCGCATCCGGAATCTCCCAGCCCAGACCGGCGGCAATTAAGTAGAAAGACTCCCGCAACCCCACGTGTCCGATTCCGCCCCGGGAGGCCAATTGGAGAAATTCAGCCTCTTCCATGCCGGAACCGATCTTTTGCTGGAGCGCAAAGCGCCGCTCCCTGGCCGCAACGACCCGTGTAGAGACTACGCGCCGTATGTCGCTGCACACCGCTGTCGCCACGAGCACCAGCGTATCCATGACGAATCCAGGATTGACGCCGGTGCCAAGGATGGTTACGCCGCTTTCGCGGGCCTTGGCGTCGATTTCTCGGGCAAGCGCAGGGTGGCGCAGCCAGGGGAATGCCAGCTCTTCACACGTACTTACCACATTGCAGCCGGCCGCCGCGATATCAGTAAGTTGACCGACGACATCCGGAACGTGCGAACCTGTTGCTTGCAGTACTACGTCAACTGGCTGGGAATTCAGTACGTCGCCGAGCGAAGCTTTAACCGGAATGCCCAACGTCTCTTCCAAGCCGAGAATCTCCCCCAGATCTCTTCCGACCTTAGCGGGATCTACATCGACTGCGCCGACCACGTGCAACTGGGAACGCCCCAAAGCGGTTTGCACAATGCCGCACCCCACTGCCCCCAATCCCATTTGCACAACGCGAATCGGTTCCACGGTCTCGCACTCCTTGGTCGTATATAGGTTCGCAACTATTCTATCGGACATCATGGGGCGACTATGATCGCCAAACTTACCTGCGTCATTAGATGGAAGTCTGGCAGAGTTCCCTAGGTTTCAGCTTTCGGCGAGTTAATACTATCCCGGCTCCTACGCAACAACCAATCCACACTAACCCTGGCTCAAGACGCCCACTCCAGGTTTGCTAGTCATTGAGATAGAGCCGCTGCAACGTCCGTGCAACAGCCTCATAGTCATCGTTGTGGGTGTACTCATCGGCGGCATCACGGGCAGCTTGCGTCGCGCTACCCACAGCCACGCCCAGTCCTGCAAATTGCAGCATCTCTATGTCATTTACGTCGTCGCCGAACGCCACCACCTGGGCCGGCTCAACTCCTAGATGCGCGCAGAGCCACGTGAGGGCCGTAGCCTTGGAGGTGTTTGGACCTAGTATTTCCAATGCGCTCTGCCCGTCACGCACAAATGAGCTGGACTCGCGGCCTCGCCAGAAGACCAAGGTGTAGTCCAGGCCGGTGGCCGTCAGCACGTCGGCCAACTTTCGCAGCTCGTCCTCTTCGCCCCAGAGCACTATCTCGATTGGATCGGGCAGGTCGGTCACGGTGTTGAGATCGACAAAGAGCGATTCGAGATCGGGACGTCGCTTGAGCTGCGCCTGAGGACCTCTGTGAGCATGCCAATCACCATCGAATAACATGCGATTCCCTGCTGCAGCATTCTCATAGATAGTCGAGCGCAGACCAAGGCGGCGCGCTTCTTCCACGGCACGCCACGCCCATTCGCTCGGCAGGTAGCTCTCGTAGGTGATGGCGCCGGTGTGGTCGCGAATCACTGCGCCATTGCTGAGTATCAAGTAGAGCGGAATCTCAAGGATTCCCGGCAAGAATTCCGCAATTATGTAGCGCCTACCGGTCGCCAGCGCTACGTGGACGCCCCGCGCTGCAAGTCTCTGTAGCGTGGCTTTTGTATCCGCAGTGACGCCGCCCTGCCCATCAAGCAGAGTGCCGTCTACATCTAGGGCAATTAGTCGATATGGTTTTGAAATTGGATTGGCTGTGGACTTTGGGGGCATAATCTTAGATTGTCATAGTGGTAGGTCTTCGGAACCGCCGGAGCCGGCAGAGTCCTCATCATCGGGAATCTTGCCTGACTCCAATTCTCGTACCATGTCTTCGTACTCGCCTGGTAGTTCTGCGCCGGACTCTTCCCCCATAGTGCGCGCTAGACGTCCTAGCGCGCGGGGATCGCTTTCATCAAAGTCATCGGCAAATGATGGATCTTCCATCGACACACCCGCACGGTGCACGGCAACGCGTGAAATCAAACGTTCCAAGTCCATAGAGGAACAGTGCGGACAAACCGGGTCCTGCACTTGAGAGAAACTACGGAAAAAGTGTGTCGACGCCTTCTTGCAGTCCAGACATTCGTATTCATAAGTCGGCATACGCATTCCCCGGCCCGTTTGGGGAACCTAATCTGTCGCAGAGTTTCAGCGCGCCGATATTGGCGGCCCCAACATTAATAGTACACAGAGTCGGGAATTGATTCATGTAGTGCTATTGGATCGAACGGTGCAAAGGATGCCCAAACCCAGACAGCATGTGATGTAATTCTGTGAGAGCGGCACCAAGTTCCACCGTTGAAAGCAGTAGGCGGGCCCAGGCCCGCCTACTCGCTCGCTCATTCTTTATGGATGAAATGCCTCGGCAACAAGCCGGCAATTGGAGCCGAATACGCACCGATGCACTACACGTCGTAGTAAAGGAAGAACTCATACGGGTGAGGACGCAGCCGCACCTGATCGTCTTCCTCCGTGCGCTTGTAATCGAGCCAACTGTCGATGAGGTCTTGTGTGAAAACATCGCCCTTCAATAGGAATTCCTGATCCGCCTCGAGCGCATTCAGTGCTTCTTGCAGCGAACCCGGCACCGCCTGAATCTTGGCAATTTCCTCCGGTGAAAGCTCATACAGGTCTACGTCCTGCGGTTCCGGCGGCTCGATCTTGTTCTGAATGCCGTCCAATCCCGCCATGAGGCAGGCCGCAAATGCATAGTATGGGTTGCAAGAGGGATCGGGAGGGCGGAACTCCAAGCGCCGCGCGCCTGGGCTCTCGGAATACGTGGGAATACGTATCATCGCGCTACGATTCCGCTCGCTGTACGCAAGATACACCGGCGCTTCGTAACCCGGCACCAAGCGGCGATAGGAGTTCGTCGTTGGGGCGGCGAACGCCAGCACAGCGGCTGCGTGCTTGAGCAGACCGCCAATATACCAGCGCGCCTGGTCGCTGAGCAAGGCGTAACCATTTGCATCGTAGAAAAGGTTGGTACCGTCTCTCCAAAGACTCTGGTGAACATGCATACCGGAACCGTTATCCTGGAACAGCGGCTTCGGCATAAACGTCGCCGTTAGTCCGTGCTCCACACAGGTCTGCCTCACCACATACTTGTACTTCATCACATGATCGGCCATTAGCGTAAGCGTGTCGAAGCGCATGTCAATCTCTGCCTGGCCTGCGGTACCCACCTCGTGGTGGTGCACCTCTACCTCAATGCCTACCGACTGCAGCTTTAGGGTAATATTCGAGCGCACGTCCTGTAGTTGGTCGGTCGGCGGTACCGGATAGTACCCGCCCTTTAGTCGCGGACGGAAACCAAGATTCGGCGCCTTGTTGGTCAGGTCCCCGGTGTTCCAAACTCCTTCGTCAGAGTCAATGAAGTAATAGCCGCTATTCACATTCTGGTCGAAGCGCACGTCATTGAAAATAAAGAACTCTACTTCGGGACCGATGTATATCGTATCGGCGATGCCGGTGCTGATCAGATACTGTTCAGCCTTACTCGCCACGTGGCGCGGGTCTTTGTTGTATGGCTCCATCGTCCCAGGAAAGACCACGTTGCAGATCAAGACCAGTGTGGTAACTTTGAGATTAGGATCGATGAATGCGCTTGAGGGGTCGGGGATCACGAGCATGTCGCTCTCATTGATGTGTTGAAATCCCCTAATGGATGAGCCGTCGAATCCAAGACCGTCACTAAATACATCTGAATTAAGCTGGGTCATGGGAATCGAGAAATGCTGCCACGTACCGGGCAGATCGGTAAACCGAAGATCGACCATTTGGCAGCCATGCTCCTTAGCAAAAGCGATCACTGCCTCTGGCGTGGGTGCTGCGTCTGAATCCCATTCTAGAATGTACGTATTTGCCATGCTCTTACCTCCTTATAGCGCATGGTCGTCGCGCCAAAGAACGTGCGTTTTTCTTGGCACCTGAGCAAATCGAGAGTCTTATCCAACGGTCAAGATTACCAGACTTGCTTTCCTACTGTCTAGCACTTTCCAGCCACTGAGCAAAGTGTGCTCGCACCAAACTGTTTCTCTACATCTGCTTAGCTATTGAGCTTCCCTTTATCGGCGCTCTGCGACCTCCGTGCCTGCTGCAAATCACTGTGTCTTTCATAAGAAAGAGCAGTTCATGCGTTGGTAACCACACGCTAGTAGCCAAAGCGCTCCCATACGTTTACGCTATCTGCACTCTATGGTATGGTATCTACGTAAATTAACCGAACGCGTATATTGCGGTTCGCGTGGTCGCTTAGCAGGCTAAGAATCCGGAGGAAACACAACGCGTGAGACGATTTGACTATGCTGCTCCAACCCAAACCTATGAAGCCTGTGCGCTGCTGGCAGACCGCGGCGACGACGCGCGAGCGCTGGCGGGTGGTACAGATCTCATTGTGCAGATGAGGGAACGCGGACGCAAGGTTCCCCTCATCGTCAGCTTGCGCAATCTTGAGGATCTTAAGGGCATCAGCCAGAATGCCGACGGCACACTGACTATCGGTGCTATGGCATCCGGGAATGAAGTGACCCACAGCCCGCTTGTGCAAAGTCACGCCTTTTTTGTAAGTGAAGGCGCGGAGCTTCTCGGTTCAATTCAGATCCGCAATCGCGGCACGCTTGGTGGCAATGTGGGCAACGCCGCGCCAAGTGCCGATGCGGCCCCGCCCCTCGTGGCCGCTCATGCTACTGCCTGCATCGTTGGCAAGAAGGGCACGCGTGAGGCCCCCGTGGGCGACCTCATGACAGGACCGGGCCAACTTGCGCTTGAACCCGGAGAGCTAATTCAGTCTTTCACCGTGCCGGCTCAGCCTGCACACACCGGCACACGCTACGTGCGTCATGTGCCGCGGCGTGAGATGGATATCGCCGTGGTCGGGGTGGCAGCCCTTGTTACGCTGGAAGATGACTTGGAAACCATCAAGGACGCCAGCGTCGTCCTCTCCGCCGTTGCACCCACCTGGCCGCATGCTACCACTGCGGAACAGGCACTTCGCGGCCAGCCGGTCAACGAAAAGACACTGGCAAATGCCGGCGAGGCGGCCGCGGCTGATTCGCGGCCGATCTCGGACGTCCGTGCATCGGCAGAATACCGCCGCATGATGGTAGACGTCTACACACGTCGGGCCCTCACGACGGCTATCGAACGCGCCAGAGCGGCGAGCTAACGACACCTATCGGCACAACTACATTTTTGGAGGCAGCAAGAGCGATGGACTATCCGTTGCAACTAACGGTGAACGGTGTTCGAGTGAAGCGAATTGTTGAGCCGCAGGTGCGGCTTCTCGACTTCCTCCGCGAAGACTTGGGCCTTACCGGCGCGAAAGAAGGCTGTGGCACGGGTGACTGCGGCGCGTGCACCGTGCTCGTAGACGGTGAACCGCACCACTCCTGTCTTACTCTCGCCGTTGAAGCCGAGGACGCGGCGGTAACCACCGTCGAGGGACTTGGAAGCGATGGCAAGCTGAACGCGGTGCAATCCGCATTCGTTAGCGAAGGCGCAACGCAGTGCGGTATCTGCACTCCCGGCTTCGTGGTAATGGCAACCGCATACCTGCGCGACAATCCTAATCCCACCGACGATGAGTTGCGCATGGGTATTGCAGGCAATTTATGCCGCTGCACCGGCTACGAACCCATTATGACTGCGCTACATTCTGTTATTGACGGCAAAGTAGAGTTGATCGAAGTGGCGCCGGAGCCACGGGAGCTTGTACCTGAGCCCGAAGGCGAAATCTAAGGGCCTAAGCGCCTTCCACAGACTGCACGTCTAAATATCGCGAGGAGGAGGAACCATGGCAAAAGTGGTCGAACGTCCGCAAGAGAAGACCGCGCTACGTGTTGCTAATAAACCGGTGATCCGCATTGACGGTATCGAGAACGTCACGGGCGCCGCCAAGTTTGGCGCTGATTTCTCATTGCCCGGTATGCTCTGGGGCGCAATCCTGCGCAGCCCCCACGCACATGCCCGCATCAAGGGTATCGATTACTCTAAGGCGCTGGAGGCGCCCGGCGTCGTTACGGTCGCAACCGCCGCCGACTTTGCGGAGGATGTGGTGGAGCCCACGTCGCGTCCCCACAACGTCTTCGCCGGTGACTTTGCTCTCTTCCTTGGAGAGCCGATCGCTGCGGTGGCCGCCGTCACGAATGAGGATGCGGAGGCAGCGCTCGAACTCATCGAGGTCGACTATGAGCCGCTTCCCCACGTGCTCGACCCCTTGGAAACCATGGAACCCAATGCCCCCGTCATACGGCATGGCGACGGCGGCGAGATTGACCGCACCGAGATGTCGTTCCATTCTTCCGTCGCTTCATCCGCAGAGGACATGGATGAATCCGGCAATGTCTCCTCCCAGGTGCAGTTTTCGCGCGGCGACTTAGAGGAAGGTTTTGCTGAAGCGGATGTAATTAAGGAAGGCCGTTTCACGGCAGCCATGGTGCACCAGACGTATATTGAGCCCCATGCTGCGCTCGCCCATTACACGCCGTCCGGCGACATGAAGATGTGGGTTACGTCGCAAGGCCAGTTCTACGTGCGGGATACTGTAGCGCGCTTGCTGAAGCTACCGGCCCATAAAGTGATTGTACAAGGCACCGCCATTGGCGGTGGTTTTGGCGGCAAGATGACACTGCTGGCGCCAATTCCCGCCATCCTCTCTAAAAAGGCGCGCCTGCCTGTAAAGGTGGTGTGGAGCAGAAGCGAAGAACTCGTCGCTGCCAATCCGGCGCCGCAATCCGTAATCGACGTGAAGATCGGCGCGAAACGGGACGGCACGCTCACTGCCTTGCAGGGCCGCGTGGTCATGGATACCGGCGCCTATCCCGGCTCACCAATGTCTACGGCTACGATGCTCTTGGGAAGCTGCTACGTCTTCCCCAACATGGAATTGGAAGGTTTCGAAGTACTGACCAATAAAGTGAGCGTAGGCGCTTACCGCGCTCCCGGCGCACCGAATGCTGCACACGCGGTAGAAAACGTGATGAGCTGGGTCGCGCAAGAGCTTGGCATGGACCCGGTGGATTTCCGCCTGCAGAACGTGATAAAGGAAGGCGACCGCTGGCCGAACGGTCAACCCCTGCCGGACGTTGGCGGTGTGGAGGTGCTCGAAGCCATCAAGGAGCATTCGGTATGGAGTACGCCCCTTGCGCAAGGGAGTAACGGCAAGCCCCGCGGCCGCGGCATGGCAATCGGTTGCTGGTCCGGTGGCGCGGGTGGTTCCGCAGCCACCATCAAGCTCGAAGCCGACGGCTCGTTTAGCATCCTCGTCGGTACGATCAACCTTACCGGTTCATCGACCTCTATTGCTCAAGTCGCTGCCGAGGAATTGCGCGTACCCCTCGAATACGTGAGCGTATCGCAAGGCGATACGAACGAAGCGCCCTATGGCCCGGTGGCAGGCGGCAGTCAGATCACCTACACGATGAGCCTTTCGGCCGCCGCTGCTGCCCAAGAAGTGCTGCGGCAGATGAAGACAGTCGCGGCGCAGCGCCTTGGCGCAGACGCCGACGAGATCGAATATGACGACGGTAAGATGTGGGCAAACGGCAACCCTGATCGTTATGTCACCTACAAGCGCATTTCGGATGAAGCAGTCGGCTCTGCCAACGGCCCCATCATCGGCACGGGCCACGGCAAACCGGCACGCGGCAATCCCGGTTTCGCCGGTACCATAGCTGATGTTGAGGTTGATACGGAGACCGGTTTGGTCACCATCCTCAACCTTGTGGGCGTTCAGGACGCCGGTTTTGCCATCAACCCGCTTTCGGTGAAAGGCCAAATCCAGGGCGGCACCATTCAAGGTGTCGGCTACGCCCTGCTGGAAGAGATCGTCTACGACGAAGACGGCCGCGTGCGTAATCCCGGTCTTCTCGACTATCGCCTGCCCACGGCAGCGGACGTGCCCGACGTGGACGCCGTCATCGTCGAGAAACACAATCCCTACGGCTGGCACGGTACACGAATCGTTGGCGAGCCCAGTATCGTACCGCCGGGCGCCGCCATTACCAGTGCCATCAGCGATGCTCTCGGCATTCCGCTGCACAACATGCCGCTCACGCCGGAGCGGATTGTGATGGCCCTCAAAGACGCGAGGTCGAATGGCGAGCCATCCGCATAGGCGGATCGTTTCGACAATTAGGAAAGGGGCGTCATGCAAACTGACGCTCCTTTCTCCTTAAAGTGTGGGCGAGGCCGGTGCGGGAGCAATCACCCAACGAGCCATGCTCTGTGAATGCTAGGAAAAGGGTAGCTATCAACTAAGCTAACGGCTTGATGACGGCTATCTCTGCTTACAAGGTTCTCTTGCGAGAAAAGCGCGCGATTTGGGGTGCACGCCGATGTGCAATCGGCACCCCTTAGAATAGGAGAGGGAGAGGTAAGACTATGGAGAAGCTGCAGGTTGGCTTTGTCGGTCTCCGCCGTGGCGGGGGCCTCGTGCGTGCCCTGGCCGCTCACCCCCGCGTCGACGTAGCCGCGCTATGCGATCTGAACGAAGAGACTCTGGCCACCATGGGCAAGGACTTTAGCTTGCCGGAAAGCAGGCTCTACACCGCATTCGAGCACTTTGTCAACGCTCCGCTGGACGTCATCGTCATTGCGACACCCATCGAGTTCCACGCACAGCAGTCCATCGCCGCAATGGAAAGCGGCAAGCACGTGCTGTGCGAACAAACTGTAGCCTATACGCTGGACGAGTGCGCGGCAGTCATCGCCGCCCAAGAGCGCACCGGCAACGTCTACATGATGGCGGAGAATTACTGCTACTTTCATTACATGCGCGAATGGCGCAAACTCATCGCAAAAGGCACACTCGGCACACTTTTCTACGCGGAAGCGGAGTACGTCCATGAGATTGCCGATCTGCTGCGCGATCCGGAATCCGGCCAACCAAAGTGGCGGCTGCCTCGTGCCCCAATCTGGTATTGCGCGCACACGCTCGGCCCTGTGCTCACCCTCATGGATGACCGCATTGTGAAGGCTACCGGAGCATCCTCCGGCAGGAACATGCATCCCGAAGAAGAGGGATTGGGCCACCTGGACATGGAAGTAGGCTTGTTCCAGACCCAGAGAGGCAACGTCGTCAAGATCTTGCGCAGCCAGGTGGCGCATCGGCACCCGCACTCCGTCTACTACACGCTTTACGGGACCAAAGGCTTCATCGAAAACGGCCGCCACATCGACGACCGCGCCTCAACCGGACGCTACTTTAATGTAGACACCATGTCCAAGCAGACCGGAGCAGAGGAGATTGCCTGTCCGACGATTGATCCCAATGCGCCGCCTGAAGCTCACCACGGAGGCCACGGCACTTCCGAATACTTCATGGTGCAAGACTTCATTGCAGCCATCGACAATAATATGAAAGCGCCCATAGATGCCGTACGTGCCGTGGAGTTTACCGCACCCGGCATCGTCGCTCACGACGCCGCCATGCAAAGCGGAGTTTGGCTGGACGTGCCGCAATTCCGCTAGAGCGAGCAATGCCTGTGCCGGTAGCCGGTGAGGCGCTCTTTGCTCGTGCTCTCCGGTAGCGCAGGTTTGCAACCTGCGCTCGCTCACTGCCAGGGAATCTATATTTTGGCCCGTTCCCATTTCCTTTTGGCCGGGAGAGAAATTG
Organism: Chloroflexota bacterium; assembly: GCA_965219505.1. GTDB lineage: Bacteria > Chloroflexota > UBA11872 > VXOZ01 > VXOZ01 > VXOZ01. The sequence continues at coordinate 2,106,326 of OZ244775.1, forward strand.
CCGCTCACCACTGGTAGTCGCGTGTTTAGTAAACGTACCTATAAGTAGTGAATCGAGGCACTAACTGTGGCGAACACTAACCGACCGAACATCCTACACATCATGGTCGACCAGATGCGCTTCGACGTATTGGGCGTGAACGGGAGTCCGATCTGCCGCACGCCTACCCTGGACCGTCTCGCGCAAGAGGGCGTCAACTACGCCGAAGCCTATACCCCGGCGGGAATCTGTTCGCCCGCGCGCGCCTCCATGGTTACCGGGCGCTACTCGCACAATCACGGCATCTACAACAACTGCCACATGGATGACACCATTCTCGCAGAGCTGCCGCCGGAGGAATTGACCTACAGCGAACTTCTGAACGAGCTCGGCTACCGCCTCGGACACGTCGGCAAGTGGCACATCGGGCGCGAAAACGGGCCCACGACGCGCGGCTTTCATGACGTCGGCGCACAGAGCATCGGCGATTACCGGCGGCAACTTGGCATTCCCGTCCGTCCGCCGACACCGCCGGACGCGGTCTATGCCACCTATCCTAACGAAGAGTTTCTCATCTCGGGCACGGAGCAGATACCGGAGGAGGGAAACCTTATGTACTATTTCGCGGAAGAGGGCATGCGCCTGCTCCGCGAATATCAAGACCAACAGCCCTTCTACCTGCGCGTAGACTTCAACGGCCCGCACCACCCATACGTAGTTCCCGAGCCGTGGGCGTCTCTCTACGACCCGCAAGAGATTCCACCGTGGCCGAACTTTCATGATACGCTCGAGAATAAGCCGCAGGTGCACACTCGGCACAAGTACCATCGCGGCGTGCAGGACTTCACCTGGGAGGATTGGCAGCCGGCCGTCGCCAAGTATTTCGGCTACGTCAGCTTCCTGGATTCGCTCTTCGCTAAGTTGCTGCAAACCTTAGACGATCTCGGCGTCCGTGATGAAACTCTCGTCATCTTCAATACCGATCATGGTGATTTTACCGGCAGCCACGGCCAATTTAATAAAGGCCCGCTGCTCTACCAGGAGGTCTACCACGTTCCCATGGTCATGCGCTGGCCGGGGCAGATTCCTGCCGGTACCACGACCTCTCAATTCGTCAGCCTCATAGACATCATGCCCACGATACTGCAGGCAACAGACCTGCCTATCCCAGAGAATATCGATGGCAAAGCGCTTCAGCCGCTGTGGCGCAACCCACAGCGCGCAGCGTGGCGGGACTCTATAGGCTGCGAGTTCCACGGCGACGAATGCGGACTCTTCTCGTCGCGCCTGATACGTCACCAGCACTATAAGTACGTGTACAACCCGCACGCCATCGACGAGCTATACGACTTGGAACGCGATCCCTATGAGTTGGAAAATCGGTGTGACGACCCGTCCTTCCGGGACATTCGACACGACCTACAACGCCGCCTCATGGTCTGGATGAATGAAACTACCGATCCGTGGCGGCACTGGGCGGCAAAATGGCTGCCGCTTGACTAACGTCTCCCAGTCACTGGCCCTATCCGGCAAGTGATGAACGGAGCGACAGCTTCTCAACGTAGCGCGGGGATTGTCCCCCGCTTGAGACGATGTGTGAGTGGACTGGTTCGGCTGGTATGCTAGTTGTGCTCGGGAATTGAACTGAAACACGGCCCAGTTGCATAGGTACGTAATGGTGCTTGGGACTAGCCACTCAGGAAACAGAAAGCAGCAAACCCACGAAAAATGAGTATTCGCACCGACAAGCTCATCACCACCTCTCAGATGCAAGCCGTCCTCGACAGCCTGGATCGAATTGCGTTGTACACCGATGTCCTGGATAGCGCAATTGGGCGAGAATATTGTGCCATGCTGGGCCATGCGTCAACGGGCGAATCGCCTTCCCAATTCGTGTCGGCGGTAGCATGTTTGAGCGGCCTACTTGCCGAGCACGCCGAGCTACATGCTACGGAATCGTTTGGAGACGCTTGGCAAGACTATCTTCTCACGCGCCTGTTGGAGGCCGAGAATGCCTTCACTCGCAAGGCCGAACTCGCCGGCCATGACGATTTGAGCCCAGCGCTCTTCACTCTGGCGGAGCAAGACCTCGCCATTGTCCAACGGCTCTTTACTCTCAATGGCGCCATCTTGAGAGACTTTGCGGTAGAGCAAGGCTGGGATGAGGCGCTACCGTACCTGGCATGGGAGGACTTTTGTTCTCCCGAACCATCCGGTAACCACACGCCCCAGGCAGAGACACAAGAGGCGCTCTCTGCAATGCAAGACTGGCGGGAAGCCGTCCCCCTGCTCACCTCACACTACCGCCAGCATGGTACCGGCGACTTCGCCCGTTACCGCGCCTTTCGCTGGGTGCACACTACGCGCGGCGGCCGTTTGCAAGGTATTGCGCAACCGGATCCCATCCGCTTGGATGAACTCATCGGCGACGAGCGCCAGCGCCGGCTTCTTATGCAAAACACCGAGCAACTGCTCGCGGGGTACCGCGCCAACAACGTGTTGCTCTGCGGCGATCGCGGCACTGGAAAGTCCTCTTCCATCAAGGCGCTGCTGCACCGCTACGGTGACAGTGGGCTACGCCTCATTGAAGTTGCCAAAGAGCATCTCAACAACTTTCCCGACATCCTGGTGGAACTCCAGGTGCGACCGCAGTCATTTGTCATCTTCGTGGACGACCTCTCATTCGAACCCCACGAGACTGACTACAAAGCCTTGAAGGCCATCCTGGAAGGAAGCGTCGCGGCGCAGCCCCGCAACGTCGTCATCTACGCCACGTCGAATCGCAGCCACCTCATCCGCGAAAACTTCTCTGATCGCACGGGAATTCTCGATGGCGAAGTCCATCCTAAAGAGACGCTGCAAGAGACCTTCTCGCTCAGCGACCGGTTCGGTATCCGTGTCACCTTTGTTTCACCTTCCCAGGCGCAGTATCTTGCCATCGTTGCGGCCCTTGCCGAACAACGCAGCCTGCCCATCACTGCGCAAATGCTCCGTTCCCGCGCCATCACGTGGGCACAGCAGCAGAACGGCTTCTCCGGTCGCACGGCGCGCCAGTTTATGGACTTCCTGGAAGGTGAGTTGGGAGCTAGCAAGTCGTTCTAGGCTCGCAGCTCCTCGCAGGCCCTTGTTCAGGAAAGGCGCGACCTGGCTCGCTGGCACAGTCAGGTCGCCCAACACGCTAGTGTGTTAGCTTGCGTGCGGGGGATGTTCCATCCGCTCCACAATTGCATTCTCTTGCCATATGCCTGTGGACCAATCTACGTTCCGGAGGTTTTCCTCTTGACAATTACAGGTCGAAAATCTATACTTTTCGCAACAGCGATTAGATTGAAGGATGCTCGCATCGCTGTATAGAGTTCTAGGCTGAAGTGCGAACGGGAGAATGATGCAATGTCTGACTTTCACATTACGCGACGACGGCTGATTGGTACCGGCGCCACCATTGGGGCGGCCGGTCTCCTAGCTGCGTGCGGGCAGGCACAGATGACCGGTGGTGAAGCGGCGTCAGCGGATGAAGAGACATCCACAGAAGCAGCTCAGCCTGAAACCATGGAAGTGGTGAACCTTGTCTACGCGTCGCCGGAGAGCCCGGCGCGACAGGAGAAGGAAATCGCCATCTTCAACGACTTCAACGCGCAGCACGCCAACATTCAGGTTGAGGTAGCGGGTCAGGCCGGTGGCTGGCGCGGCGTATATGAGAAGTTCATGACCGCCCACGCTGGCGGCGTAACCTTAGACTTCGTTCACAACGGCTGGTTGACGTGGGACCGCATGTACCAGGCTGGCGCCATTCTCGATCAGACTGAGTTCTTCAAAGCCGACAAGCTTGTGCCCGAAGAACTATTCATCGAGTCTTCCCTATTCGAATGGGTGCTCGACGGCGTGCTGGGCGGCATGCCCATCAGCACCTCTTCCGATGCCATGGCGTACAACAAGGACATGTTTGCCGAGGCCGGTCTAGAAGAGCCGCCGGTGGACGTAAACGCCAAGTGGTGGAATATGGACACGTTCCTCGAATACGCGCAGAAGCTGACCGGTGATGGACAGTTCGGCTTTGGCGGCAGCTTGGGCGGCGGTAACGCGGCGGGCGAGACCACCGGAACCTACTTTGGCCAGGGCCCGTGGGACGATGACAAGAAAGTGGCCTTCATCAACTCACCCGGCATCATGCAGGGACTTGAATTCTGGCGGGACGTGACCGAGGTCAAATACCACGTACAGCCCAACCCAGACGAGACCAATGCGTTGAAGGGCGGCCAGCGCATGAATACCTTCGTCACGGGTAAGATCGGCATGCAGGTCTCCTTCATCAACCAGGATACGAACTTCAACTGGGCAGCCGGCACGTTGCCGTACGACGGTGACGGTCCCAGCAGGTCAGCGCGCATTTCAAACCACGGTCTGCAGATCGGCAATGCGGGGACGGAAGAGGCCGTGTGGACAGTGTTCACGTGGTTCATGACACCGGAGAACGCCGGACGCTTCCCGCGCACTGCCGGCCACGTCGTCTCACCGTTCATAGACCCAGCGTACTCTGAAGTCTCCCAGGATGTCTTCCGCAATCAGCTTGGTATCGATCCCAGGGCGTACTTCCTCCAGGCCCAGCAGACACGTCCCCACGGTTGGGGCATGTTGAAGTACAGTGCCTGGGAGAAGATCAAGGCTGAGGCGCGTCCGCGCTATCGCGAGGAGTACCAACTTGGCAAAGTCGATACGCGGGAGTATGCGGACTGGTTCCAGAAACTCATCACCGACGAGATGAGCGCCTACTTCTCAGGCGGAGGGTAGCGGAACAGCAAACCAGTAGCAGAGTAGAGACTGGGTAGCGGGGTCGGCACATGCCGACCCCGCTACCGTTTCACTGGGATTCTCCAACTCATGGTTCCTTATAACTACCTGGCGCGGCACGCCTGCAAAATCGCCAAGCTGAATCCTATAGAGTAAGATTAGCCGTGTAAGTGAACGCATCTCTTTACGCTGTGTAGAAGAACTCCACTGCTGCGCCGTGAAGATAAGGGGCCCCGAACCAAATGTCCGCTGCACAACCCAACATCCTACTCATTACCACGGACCAGCAGCGGTTTGATACTATTGGTGACGCCAAACCGCCTTTTCTCCGCACCCCGCACATTGATTTGCTGGGCTACCAAGGTGTGCAGTTCACCCGGGCCTATGCCGATTGCCCGCTCTGCGTGCCTGCGCGAATCGGCATCATGACCGGCACACAGGTGTTCACGCACGGCGTGGCTAACAACGAACAGACCTCCCAGATAATGGAAAGAGACGCAACGCTTCCAACCTACCTACGCGCATGCGGCTATCAGACTGCCGCTATCGGCAAGATGCACTTTGGACCCCAACGTGTGCGCCACGGCTTTGAGGAGATGATCCTGCCGGATGACTACTATCGCCAGATGCGCCACTCCGGCAACGCCCAGCAACCAATGCACCACGGCCTCGGCCAGAATGAACTCTACCCTACCCTGGCTACCGTACCGGAGAGCCTTACCATGACCTCCTGGATCGCCGAGCAGTGCGTGGAGTACATTCTCGTGCGCCGCGATCCCACGCTCCCGTTCTTCCTTTGGTGCTCGTTCGCCAAACCGCATCCCCCGCTCGACGCGCCAGAGCCGTACTATTCGATGTATCAGAACAGCCCAATACCGAAACCGGCCATTGGCGAGTGGCGCGATAGCGCGGACTGCCCCATATCGTTCCAGCGCCAAGCGCAGCGGCGCGCATTTGACAGCATTCCCGATGAGGCTATCCACGCTGCTCGCGCCGTGTACTACGGGCTTATCACGCAGATCGATCATGTCATCGGCCGCATCATCAGCGCCTTGGAGGACAGCGGCCTCTTCAATGACACGTTCATCATGTTTGCCTCCGATCACGGCGAAATGCTGGGCGATCATCGCAACGGCGCTAAGACCTTCTTCTACGAACCGGCCGCCCGCGTGCCGTTCATTTTGCGCATGCCGCAGAGTTGGAATAACCGCCGTCATGGTACAACGGTAGACTCGCCTATTACCCACGCCGACATTCTGCCGACACTCGTAGGGGTAGCCGGTAGGACTGCCCCGGTCGATAGTGACGGCCAAGACCTGGTTGCGCTGGCGCGGGACGAACTTGAGCACCCCCGCCGGTACTTAGAGGCCATGAGCGGCCCCCGATGGCCGCAGGCCGAGCGCATCCCCTGCGTCTATCTGGCACTTACCGATGGGCAGTGGAAGTATATCTGGTACCCCGAAGGGCCCACAGAACAGCTCTTCAATCTGGCTGGGGACCCGTCGGAACTCCACAATCTGGCTGGCGAGGCACGCTGCGCAAGACAGAAACAGGAGCTCAAGAGCGAGCTGATCGCAAGGCTGCAGGCACGAGAATCAGTCTATTTGGAGGACGGCAATCTTCCTGCGCGAGAGCCTCAAGGTGACACCACTGCCGACCGCCGGAATACGGCAACCAATCACGCGGGATTCCGTACCGAATACAGCGATCTTGACGTCCGTCACTAGGCGAAGCAGCACACGCGGCATGGCATGGGTACAATAGTTTTGTCCGTGCAGAGGGCACGCCACTTCGGGACGAAGGGACAGGGAGAACGCCGCTTCTCGTGGAGCGGTAGGAATTGAGCAGAGCATGAGCAGCGGGAGCTGGCACGCACTCCCGCAGGCAAGCGCAAGCGTATCAAGCTGAGTAGCAGAACAAGGAGCTCGACATGCCAAGCAACTTACTAGAGGTCTTTACGAATTGTTACGGCCGTTATGGAGTGCGCGCGGCGATAGATCTCGCGCCGCAGGCCGGCATCACCCACCTCGAACTCGCCATGAAACAGCACGGCGGCGTGCTGGAGATTCCCGAGGACGTTGTCGCCAGTGAGAAGTTGGGTGACGAAGGCATTCAGAATCTAAAGAAAGAATTGGATGCGCACGGTCTCACCGTAATCAGCGCGAATGGGTCAGATAACCTCATGGACCCTGATGGATTTGCCCGTATTGCGGAACGGATGCGTCTTGCAGCAGGCATCGGCGCCAAGTATTTCGTCGGCTTGGGCGGCGAACCGGCTGAGGTAGATCGGAAAGACTTCTTTGACAAGATGGGGGCCATTGGCGACGTGGCGGCCAGTCACGGACTGACCATTGCCCTTGAGACGCACCCGGGCATTACCCAAAACGCGGGTGCAATCTTAGACACCATGCAGGCCCTGCAGCATGATGCCATCCGCATTAATTTCGACACGGGCAACATCCTCTTTTACAACGAAGGGGCCGATGTTTACAAGCAGCTAGAGACGGTGATGGACTACGTGGTGCACATGCATTTGAAGGACAGTCGCGGCGGCTATCGCGACTGGTACTTCACGGCAATGGGGGATGGCGGCGCTGTAGACTTTGCGCGAATAGGCGAAATAACCAACAACGCAGGTTTCTTCGGCCCGTACAGCTTGGAGATCGAGGGCATTAGGGACGAGCCGGAACCGACTTTGGAGCAGCGCCAGGAGCGCGTCGTCCGCAGCGTGGAACACCTGCGGTCCGTCGGATTCCTCTCTAATTGAGACCCTAAACCGATCCCGCCTGCTATTTGGGGAGGTCGGAGTCGCTAACGGGAGATCCCCAAGAGCGGCTGCTTGAGAAATTGGCGCATCCCTTGGTAGCTCTAAGCGGTTGGCGTATGCTCCAGCCACTTATCCAGGAACGGAAAGGATTCCTTGGCGTAGATTTCGTGCCTGCCTTCAAACACGCCCAATACACAGCGATCGCCTAGACCAAGCTGAGCGTAGTGGGTGTGAAGACGCGCAAATTCCACCTCCGCTTCCTTGTAGTACACCGCTCGATCTTGCGTTCCCTGCTCGATGAAGAGCGGGCGGGGGCAGATGAGCGAGCCCAGATCGGCGTCGGAAAACTCCAAGAGTTGGCCCGGGTAGTACTGATGGTATTCATCCGTCGTGAAGTACGCGCGGTAGTGCTCGGACGCCACATTGAGCTTGCGGGTGCGCTCGTTGAAGAAAGCAGATACGACCGCCACTTTTATGCGGGGTTCCAACGGCGTCAGCCAGAGAGTCATGGTACCGCCTTGCGAGAGTCCATAGAAGCCTATCCGCTCGGGATCGACTTCCGGCAACGTCTGCAGATAGTCAATCACCTTTATTTCGCGCCAGATCTCCAGACCCATCAACCGTCTGCCAACAACGATGGCCTTGTTATGTAAACGTACGCGCCGGGGCGTACCGTTGATGCAGTGGGGAGCAAAAACCACGTAGCCCCGCTCCACAAGACGCCGGCCGTAGCGGTGGTACGCATCGTCCTGCTCCAGAAGTCCGGCGACTGCTTGCACAGCCCCGCCAAGACCGTGCTGAGTCACGACGGCCGCCCGGGGCGACGCAATTCCCTTGGGCACCAATAAGTAGCCAAAGAGCCGCACGCCGGGCAGCATGCCGAGCGTAACGGCATAGACCGTATGGTCGGGGCGCTCCGCTACCACATGGCGGGACGGATTGAGCGGTACCTGCTCGTGCTCCGGCGGCAAGCCCCCCATCATGGCAAGCCACGCCTCGCGGTTAGGCGCTACGGACTGTGCATAGGCGTCAATACTGGCGTAGTCGCGCCGCCAGCGCGCGGCGCGTTCGTCGTATGCCTGCTCAGCCAGACCGTCCAAGTGCCGATCGTGCTGGCCGTTCGTATCGTCGCGCATCGACTGAATCGCGTCCTGATCGACGAACACAGGCGGCGGTGGCGTGGTCTCCTCACTCTTGGCGGCGGTATTCCGATTCGGTGGGAGACCGTCGTTCAGCCAGCGATCGAGAAACGCGAAAGACTCCACACCGTGGATCTCATGAGGGCCGTCAAACTCTCCCCACTCACAGCGCTCTCCTATTCCTAAGCGCTCGTAGATATCTTTCAGCGGGAAGAATTCCTCGCGCGCACTCTCGATGTAATACGAGCTGTCACCCTGTCCGTGTTCGATCATTACCGGGCGCGGACAGATGAGCGACGCCAGATCGTAGTCGGAGAATTCGGTGAGGAAGTCAGGCTCAAAGTACGATTGTTCCCTCGTGTTAATGAACGGGCGGTAGTGTGGTGAGGCTACCAGTTGCTTCTTGGTGCGCTCGTTATAGAAAGCCGAAATGATGGTAACGCGGATCCGGGGTTCCAGCGGTGGGAACCAGAGCGCCATCTTGCCGCCCTGGGATAGGCCGTAGAAACCAATCCGCTCGCTATCCACCTCGGGCAGCGTTTCCAACAGGTCCACCGCCCGCATCTCCCGCCATATCTCCAAGCCCATTAGGGTGCGACCGACGAGCAGCGCCTTATTGTGCAGGAGATTGCGCCATTCGACAAAGTTGATGCAATGCGGGGCCAGCACAACGTACCCGCGTTCCGCCAACCGCTGTCCGAACTTATGATAGGCGTCATCCTCTTCCACCAGGCCCGCAATGGAATGCGGTGTGCCGCCCATGCCGTGCTGGCAAATCACAGCCGGCCTCGCGGCCTCGATGCGCTTCGGCACCAACAGGTGGGCAAACGAGCGGATGCCGGGCAGTGTCCCAAACGTTACCGCATAGACGGTATGATCGGCACGCTCCGCCACCACGTGGAGGTCCGGTTCAAGTGGCACACGCTCCTCCGCCGCCGGCCAAATGCCGAGCACGTCGCGCCAATGGTCACGGTTCAGCGCAACGGACTGTGAGTAGGCCCGAACGCTCGAATAGTCGCTGTCCCACTTGGCGCGGCGCCAGTCGTATGCCTGAGTGGCAAGGGAATCGAGGTATCGCTCCAGTTGCGCCGCCTGGTCCCAGCGCACAAACTCAACCGCATTCGGCGACGCCATATCAGCTTCTTCAGACACGGTTACGGCTCCTTGCTGTTGCTAGGCCATGCAGATTCAATGTCTACGGCTGAATTCCCTCACCACCTGCGCAATCTTGTCGGAAATGCCTCATCGAGAGCGTCGAAGAAAGGTCGTTGCTTGAAGGGAAAAAGCTAGCGCGCGGTTTGCAGTCCTTGGAAGACTTCTTGCCCTGCAATGAGAGGTCTGCCGTCTCACACTACCCAAGCCCTCCCAAGCGTGCCCAGAGGCAACGTATGTCTCGGTGCGGCCAGTACTCGGAGAGCGGCGGCAGGAATGTCCCACACCTGAATATCCACTTAGCGATGCATCGGTGCCGCAGGTTCTATTCTTCGCCCCCGGCGCCACGCAAGAAACGCTCGATCGCTTGGGCGGCAAGTTGATTTACCGTAACGCCGCGCCGTTTCGCTTCTTGCTCTAGCCGCTGCATCAGCCAAGCGTCTTCCAGGGTCAAATTGAGCGACCGCTCTGAGGAGGCAGTAGCCTGTGGAGCTAGCGGCGTATCCTGTAGCACAATCACTTGATCGGTAGCCTCAACCACATGCCCGCGGCGACTTTGCGTGAGCGAACGCCACTTCTCTTCGGTCAACGGTCGTCCCCACACCTGCTCGACTTGGGAGCGCGTGATTTCAAGTCTCTTGCCCTCAATCGTGAGCCACGGGCCATTCTGGTGCAGCACACCCCCCGTAACGTCCTTGAGCACGGAGGCAAGTTCGAGATTCGGCGCGCTCAATTGGATGGTGATACTCGCCATAACGATTACTCCCCGCATGAGGCGTACGTCAGTACCTTAACCCATTAGACCATACGCCCAATCCTGTAACAAGCACATTGTCTAGACTAATGACGCTTTTCCCATGGGAACCGTTCGCACTACCGAAGTAGCGGTGCCAAGTCCTTACTGCAATGAGGAGACCTTTGGGTAATTTCGGCCAGCTGCGCCAGACTTACTCCCTCTCCCTGGGGAAAGGGCCGGGATGAGGGGAAATCTCGTCAATAGAGTCCAATCCCGCTCGCTCGGTCGAGTTACACAAAGGTGTCCATGGAGTCACAGTCTAACTCTCCTTGACCTCTCGCCGTCGTGTCGGTTACGCTCAGTGCCGTAGCAAAGCGGCGAGGATTGTCTCTCTCCCGTCAACGAAAGGTGTCTCCTAACGCGGTACCTCCAAGGACTTCAGGCATACTTACTGCCCGCTTGCTTCCCACAAGGGACGTTTGCGACACTGCGCAACCACGCCGCAAGGAAATCAATACAAACAACGTGATCCAACTGTGACTCTCCCACGACACTGTGCAATAGTCGACGAAAGGATGAGCCCGTGCAAGATATCAACATTGCCCTGGTAGGACATCGCTTCATGGGCAAAGCGCACACCCATGCCTATCGAGACGTGAATCTCTTCTTTCCATCGGTGCCGTATCGGCCTCGCCTCAAAGTAATAGCGGGGCGCGACGCCGCGGCCGTTGAAGAAGCCGCGGGCTTACTGGGTTGGGAAGAGTCATCTACAAACTGGCAAGAGGCCGTCACGCGTGACGACATTGAGCTGGTAGACGTCGTTACTCCGAACCACCTGCACGCTGACATCGCTATTGCCGCCGCGGAAGCGGGCAAGCAGGTTATTTGCGAAAAGCCGCTTGCCGTGACCGTCGGCGAAGCACGCTCTATGGTAGAAGCAGTCCGGAAAACCGGTGTGCGCAACACGATTTGCTTCCACTTTCGCCGCTATCCGGCGGTGCACTTGGCAAAGAAACTCATCGAAGATGGTGAGCTTGGCGACATCTACCACTTTCGCGGCTGGTTCTTAGCGGAGCGTTTCGCCGATCCCAACACGCCGCTCGGCTGGCGCATGCAGCAGGAATACGCAGGTTTTGGCGTATTCGGGGATCTCGGCTCTCACGTTCTTGACATTGCCCGGTTCTTGCTGGGCGATGTCCGCAGTGTCTGCGGAAACTTCGCCACCTACATTAAGGAGCGTCCCACACCGGAGGGCGGCAGCGGTGCCGTGACCGTTGACGACTGTGCGCAAGTCCTCATGCAATTCAGCAACGGAGCACAAGGCATCCTGGAAGTCACAAAACTCGCACGCGGCAACAAGAGCAACTTCGGCTTCGAGGTCAACGGGAGTAAAGGTTCGATACGCTTCTACTTCGAACGCATGAACGAGTTGCAGTACTACGCCGGTGATGATCCGGGACCGCTAACTGGATTTCGCACCATCCACGCCTCCGACTCTGTACAGCACGACTACATGCACGGCTATTGGCCCTCCGCCGGCCATAGCATCGGGTACGGTGAAGCATTCATCCACATCGTCAAAGACTTCCTGGAAGCTCTTCACAGCGGCGAGCCCATGAGTCCCGACTTCGTCGACGGCTTGCGCGTGCAGGAGATCATGGAAGCAGTCGGTTCATCGGTGCGCGACCGGGGTTGGGTAGACGTGGAAACATCTGCGTAACGGCATTGATTGAGATTCAACCTATATCTGGCTCGCCTAGTACATACCTGCCCTTCGACAGACTTAGGGCGAACGGGTGAGTAGAGCACGCTTCGTTTGTTGACAATTTATTGGTAGGAACTCATTGATAAGGATCCGTTCGCGCTGGGCTTGCCTGTCCTGAGCTCGACGAAGGGTCAAAGCACAAATCGTTACGTCGAGCGAGATAATAGGAGAGTTTCTAAGGACTGTGGGACAAGCCCAAGTGCAGTGTTGCAGCGCACGTACCGGGCTTCTCCTGGCGCATCGTCAATGAACCGGCATGGTACCCTGATAACGAAACCATAGGTACGCACTCTCGAAAGGCGGAGTCAATGTACAGTAAGTCCTACAACGGCACGAACAAAAAAGTTTTTTGGCAGGAGATGTGGCGTCACGAACTCTATGAGGCGCTGAAACATGACCCTGTTGTCATCATCCCCGTGGGGTCAATCGAGCAGCATGGTCCCCATAGCCCGACCGACATCGACATCAGCATCCCGTACCACCTCGCCGCGGAAGCAGCGACCCGCACCGAAGACTACCCGATTATCGTAGCGCCGCCGGTATGGACGGGCTTCACGCACTTCAACATGGGACACATAGGCACAATTACAGTTACCCTCGAGACGTACATTGCTGTGCTTTCGGACGTCTGCCGCAGCATCAAGGCGAACGGCTTCGAGCGGATGATCTTGCTCAACGGCCACGGCGGCAACGTGGCTCCCACGCAAGCAATCTCCGTAAAACTCGCGCAAGAAGATGTCTGGGCGCTGCACATTTCCTACTTCCACATGGTGGATGATGAATTGAGGGAGTGGGGCGACAGCGACGATAGCATCGGCCACGGCGGTGAGTGGGAGACCTCGCTGCAATTGCACTTGCGTGGGCACCTCATCGACCTGGACCGCCGCGCGCCCAACGGCCTCGCACCGTGGTTCCGCGACCCTGTGGTTGGCAAGTTCGCCAAGTGGCCGGAACGCCGCCGCGAAGCCGACGAGGGCGTGATGGGCGATCCCTTTGTGGCCAGTGCCGAGAAAGGCGAGCGCATTTTCAACCTGGCCGTCGAACGCCTCATCTTGGCCTGCGACGAACTGCATAACTACCCGGTGCGTGGCTACTTCGACCGTGGCAGTGACGCTACCCTGGGCCCGCTCTCGCCTGACGCCACGCCGCCGCGGTAAATGAACTTCGACATATAAGAAACAAACATAGAACACGGCGCGACAAAGGGCGCTGGCTAAAGTAGCCCAGCAGGCACGAATCGTGGCTCCTCCTGTCCGTTCTTGCCTATTTCGTTCGCCCCCGTATCGAGTACGGGGCAAGCTCTGAGCTTGTCGAAGGGTGAATCTACATGAAAAGACATAGAAACTAGCCGAATGCAATGAGAAAGGAATGGCATACAGTGGGTGACTTCTACCAAGAACTCGGCGTAAAACGCGTGATCAATGCCGCCGGTACCCTAACGCGGCTCGGCGGTACGCCTATGGATGACGACGTGCTCGACGCCATGCGCGAAGCGGCGCAGTGGAGCGTGCGCATGGAGGAGCTGCAGGAAGCGGCGGGGAATTACCTGGCCTCGGTCACCGGGGCTGAAGCCGGATACGTCACGGCCGGCGCGGCCGCGGGCCTGTTGGTCGGTACCGCCGCCTGCCTCGCCGGACTTGACATTCACAAGATGCACCTCTTGCCCGATACCGACACCATGCCCAACGAGGTAATTATCCAACGCATCCACCGCAATGCCTACGATCATGCGCTGCGCACCGCAGGGGCTAAATTTATAGAGGTCGGCCACATCGGCCACCCGACCGGCGGCTACACCGAGCCTTGGCACATCGAAACGGCCATCAACGAACGCACGGTCGCCGTCCATTGGGTAGCCATGCCCGTGGCGGACGCCGTGAGCTTGGAAGATACCGTTGCCGTTGCGCACAAGCACAACGTGCCCGTCATCGTGGACGCAGCCGGCGGCTTGCCGCCCGCCGAAAACCTGCAAGGCTTAATCGCTACCGGAGCCGACCTCGTCTCCTTCTCCGGCGGCAAGGCAATTCAAGGCCCCCAGGCCTCCGGCATCTTGGTGGGTCGTAGCGACCTCATCCAATCGGTTGCGCTGCAGCATCAGGATATGGACGTGATGGTGGAAACGTGGACGCTGCGGGAACAACTGCTTGGCAGCGGCCGCCTGCTCGGCCCGCCGCTCCAGGGCATCGGCCGCCCGATGAAAGTGGGTAAAGAGGAGATCGCGGGCCTGTTGGCAGCAGTCAAGAATTATGTCAACCGCGATCATGCCGCCGCGCGAGCAGAATGGCTCCGCCGCCTCGACTCCATCGCAGCCGATCTCGACGACGCCCCCGGTGTCGCTACCGAGGTGGTTGGACGCGACAGCGCTTCTTATCCCACCCTGCGCGTCTCGCTGGACGAGGCCGTGCACGGCGTTTCGGCCATCGACTTGGTAAACCGTTTGTTTGACGACGATCCGGCCATCGCTGTCAGTCAATATGGTTCCCAGGAAGGCAGCGTCACCATCAACCCGCTTAACCTGGACAGCGACAAACCGCAACTCGTCGCGGCCCGCATCCGGGCCATCGTCACGCCATAGGTTTCCAAAGAAGTGGTATCTTCACACTGCCCAGTCTTGAAAGTCCACCTCTAAGCACTCTCGAAAGTCCATTCGTGGTGAGCCTGCCTGCCCCGAGCTTGTCGAAGGGTCGAACCATGAACGGACGTACTCTCGTTCCTTATTGTTGGAGAATTAGGCAAACGCTGTGGGGGTCTCCAACCATGCGACTCCGTGACTTTGGCGCAGAAGGCCAACGGTTTGCCGGTGTAGTTGGCCTGCGCCAGAACAAACTGCTTTTCACGCTGCCTGATCCAAGCTACGCGCAGGAGGCAGAGAATGGCGTGCAAGTGCTCCCCCTTTGGGGAGTCGGCGGCATGTGCGCAGCGGGCGAGTCGTGGCAGGACGCCGCTCGACGCCACGGCGAAGCCGAGACGGATTGTGCCGTCACGCTCTTCTCCAGCCGCGAGACTTACTATCTTAACATCAAGAGCGATGTGTATGCGGTAGATATGGATAACATGCCGGCGCCCGCCCTGCTGTACGCCGCAGCGTACCGACCCCCGGACAACCCGTACGGCGACCTGCAAACCGTCTACGGCGTGGATTACTTCGCCCACGTGCGCGGCACGCCTCGGCCTGGAGAAGGCGCTGCCGCGCTCATCGCTCTCGGTCAACCCTTGCTCGTGGCAGCCGCCCAGCAGGCGCTCTCATTAGAAGACCTGCTGCAAGCAGGCGCCGAACTCTTTGCCAATCCGGACTATCCCCCGCTCGACCATTCCTTCACCATCGCGCCGCTGGGCACGCCGCACTTCATGCTGCAGGTGCTCGATGCCGGCCACTGGTGGCAAACGCTCGCCTTAGCCGACCTGCCAATGCTCTAGGCGCTGTGCCCAAGTCTCCCTGCATTCACCCAACCCAAGCTGCAAGGGCCGCCTCGACCTCGCTCTTCTGCGGCAGGCTGGCGATCGCACCTCTGCCGCGCACCTTGAGGCCGGCCATGACGACGCCGAGCCGGGCAGCTTCCAACGGCGGCATTCCCCGCACCAACCCGTGTAGAAATGCGCCGTCGAAAGCATCGCCCGCGCCGGTGGTATCGACTACTTCCGGCACCACGAATGCAGGAACCGTCTGGGACGTGCCGCCTGTGCTCACAAGTACACCGGCTTCGCCCTGCTTCACCGCGACGGTGTCTACGCCTTTGCTATGAAGGAACTCTGCCGTCTCCCGCGCGGATGAATAGCCGAATAGCTGCTCTGATTCCTCCGGGCCGCTCGGTAGGGCAATGTCCACGTAGGGCAGAAGCTCTTCAGCCGCTGCCCGCGCCGCCGCCGCCGACCAGAGGGCCGGACGCAGGTTGGGATCAAACGAGACCCGCACACCGGCGTCGTTCGCCATATGCGCCGCAGCCAGCGCCGTAGCCCGCGCCGAATCGGAGATTGCCTGAGCTATACCGCTAATGTGCAGAATCTTTGCCTGGGCGACGTATGCGGGATCCAAGTCCTCAGGTGTCATGGTGCTCGGCGCGCTGCCGGCCCGGTAGTAGGTAAACTCTCGTTCACCGTGGCCGTAGATGGAGATAAAGTAGATGCCGTTTCGACCCTCCACCCGCTTCACATGAGTCGTATCGATACCCAAAGACTCCCAGCCATTTAGCAGAAATGGTTGAAAAGGATCGTTGCCGACCCGCGAGAGAAAGCCGCAAGAGCTTCCCAAACGAGACGCCGCCGCAAGGAGATTGAGCGCGTCGCCAGCGAAAGCTTTCTGCAGTTTTTCTGCTTCCGCAAGCGGCTCTTCGGCAAAGAACTCCACCATGCATTCGCCAAGTGAAAGAATGTCAGGCATGCTGTTCCTCTAAGCGTGCTAATTCTTACTAAAGGCAGACTCAACCACTCCAAACCTCGACAAAGGGCAATTGTACGCTCTCCCGTGGGAGCGGGCCATCTCCGTCTTTCCACCCAATCTCAGCAATATGCGTATTCGCGCGCGGCCTGTACCGAGTATGGCGTGTGGGTGACATGCAGCAATTTCTTTCCTCTGGACAATCGTAAACGTCTGCAGGCGGGGGACAAGCCCCCGCGCTACACGGAAGCAGCCAATTCAATAAATTCATGCGGAAGGTTGCTGGTCGCACGCTCTAGATTCCTCGCTGCGCTCGGAATGACATGAAATGAAGATTTCCCTTTGCCACGGCGGCATTGGGTTTACGCTAGATCTTCTACAAACCGCCTGGCGAAGGCCGTAAGGCCGGCATAATCACTAGCCGCAATGAGTGACGGCGGCATGAGGCCTGAGCCAAGCGCTACATTCGCCGCCCCTGCCTCCAAGTACGCGCGGTAGTTGTCCAGCCCGACACCGCCGGACGCAACGATTGGAATGCCGGGGAGCGGAACCAGCACTGACTTTATGTAGCTTGGCCCGCCGACGCTATCGATTGGAAAGACCTTCACCATGTCTGATCCCGATTCGTGAACATCGAGGATCTCCGTGGGCGTCAGACCGGCCATAATGCAAGGCACGTCTGCCTCGTGCGCAAGCGCCACGAGCGCGGGACGGTGTACGGGGCCGACAATGAACTGTGCACCGGCCGCCAGCGCGGCTCTCGCCTGAACCCCGGTAGTCACGGTGCCTGCGCCCACGAGGCAGCGAGCGGGCCTCTGCGCTGCCACCGTAGCGATTACGGCTGCGGCATCCGGTACCGTAAACGTAATTTCAACGAGCCGAATGCCGGCGGCGTATAATGCTTGTGCCGTCTGCACTGCCTGCTCCGCGGTCTTGGTGCGCACCACGGCAGTTATCTTGGCCTCAAACAGTTCGTTTAGCAGTCCCGATCGGCTCATCGCATACTCCCCATGAGGATCTCCTGTCCTCCTTGATACTTGAGGAACACTGAATATTGCCAGTCAATCGCCAAGGCCAATGGCTAGAGCGTCCCTAAGGGTCTACGCGCTTGAGCTTAGAATCAATCTAGCATTACACTAGTATAGATGCTTGATCAACGCTCTCATACTACGACCGCTCGTTAGTCCAAGCAACGCTATTCCAAGTTATTCGGAACTACGCAAAGTAGCTGCTCTGCAAAGGTGCCACTGCAAATTCCCATGCGTCTTGAAATCAACTCCATACGTTCACGGCTAGTTACACAATTGCGGTCGTGGCTCCCGGTGCCAACCGGCCTATGCTGGACAGCCCTGTGCATATTCCTTATCGCAGCCTGTGCTCAGGTAGGCTCCGAGGAAATGACGTTTGGGCGCAGCATCCCACCTGCAACAGCATTGCCTACACCTTCTGTTCCCACGCCAGTTCCAGCACCGCGTATTGAGCCAACGGCTGTTATACCGACGGTTGTCCCCTACGCCACGCCCGATCTAACCGGTCTCCCGCACGATGTCCTCATCAGCGAAGTTGTGCGTGGAAGTTCGGATATACCGGCGGTAGCGCTGACTCTCGACGGTGGCGCAGTTGCTGCCTACACTCCCGACATATTGAAAACTCTGCGCCAGCACGATGTGCAAATCACGATCTTCATAACCGGACAGTTCGCCGAACGCTACCCTGAACTCGTCCATGAGATGATCGCCGACGGGCATGAAATCGGTAACCACTCCTACGCGCACCCCGACTTTACCGAGCTGAACGATGACGTCATCCGTGCAGAGCTAGCCCGCACAGAGGAAATCATAAAGCACGTCGCGGGGGTAAGCACCAAGCCCTGGTTTCGCTTCCCATATGGCGCTCGCAACCACTACGTTCGCGATATCGTGGCCCGTGAAGGCTACCGTAGCGTATATTGGACAATCGACACCATCGACTGGCGCGAAGACGCGACGCCAGCCCTCATCATGCAGCGCATCCGCGACCGCCTCGAAAACGGTGTCATCATTCTCGCCCACCTTGGTAGCAAGCACACGATGGAAGCGCTCCCGGACATCTTGACCGAACTCAATGAGCAAGGCTACCGGGTCGTAAAGGTTTCTGAGCTTTTGTATCCACCGCCCCAGATACAACCTTCACCTACCATCGTCATTGAGCCGACACCGACTGTCGTGCTCTCCAGCCCTTGACAAGGGCATTAAACTACCATAGAATACGACTTACAATTGAATATGATAAAGGCGATGATCAGGAAGAGTACGCTGCTAAGGCGGCCTTCAGAGAGCCGGGGATTGGTGGGATCCCGGCGGTGCGCGGCCAGCGGAATGGGCCTGGGAGCTGTGATCCGAAAAGTGGCAGTGCTTCTGGCATACAATTGTTGTGTCGGTTGCAAGTGCTGCTAAGTAGGCGTCAACGGAACCTCTACCGTAGACTTTGAGGCAGGCATACAACTGCGCAGGCGGGGAGTGCTTGAGTAAATGAAGTGGGCTGCGTTGCAGCCAAGAAGGGTGGCACCGCGAGGCATTGTCTCGTCCCTTTTGGGACGAGATTTTTCATTTAAGCGTTAGCCTGAACAAGGGAAGACGATGGCAGTTATGCAAACTACACCCGGCGTCGTATTCGCGGGCATTCAGCCGGAACTAAGTGCAGTCCATTCACTCACGGCGCAGGGCCTGACGGTACCAATTTCGCGCACAATTCCCGCAGACCTAGAAACACCCGTCTCCGCCTACCTTAAGATCGCTCAAGGTAGCTACTCATTCCTGCTCGAGAGCGTTCAAGGTAGCGAGAGCCTCGGGCGGTACTCTTTCATTGGCACGAGCCCGTCCACAATCATACGGATGGACAACGGTACGGCAGCCCGCGTGCAAAACGGCGAGAGCGAGAAATGCACGTACGCTGATCCACTGAAGTTACTGGAGGAGGAACTCGCCAAGACCGATCTCGCCGTAATGCCCGGTTTGCCCCGCTTCCAGGGCGGTGCTGTCGGCTATCTCAGTTACGAGACCGTGCGGTATTTTGAACCGCGCGTGCCGCTACCTGAGGAGAATTCGCTGCCCGTGCCCGAAGCGATCTTCATGTTCACGGATAGCCTGGTCATGTTCGACCACGTGAAGCACAGCCTAACCATAATTGCCTATGTTTCGCCCCACGGAGATGTTGACGAGAACTATCAAAAGGCGGTCGCGGCAATAGAGGAGACCGACGCTCGGTTACAAACGGCGGTACCTTCAGTGCGCGGTGAGGGCGACTCCAGTGAGGCAATGCCGAGCAAGACCGAAGCTCAGCATCATGCAATGGTACGCACCGCCAAGGAGTATATCGCTGCAGGAGACATTATTCAGTCCGTCCTCGGTTTACGCTGGTCCCGCTCCTTGGGGGTGCATCCTTACTCAGTCTACCGCGCGCTGCGCATGGTCAACCCATCACCGTACATGTACTACCTAGATTTGGACGACGTGCAAATCGTTGGCGCTTCACCTGAGATGCTGGTACGCGTAGAAGGCTCCCACGCCACCACTCGCCCCATTGCCGGTACCCGCCGCCGCGGCAGCACACCGGAGGAAGACGCGGCGCTGGCCGAGGAACTGCTTGCCAGCGAAAAGGAACGTGCCGAACACATCATGCTCGTGGACCTCGGCCGCAACGACTTAGGCCGCGTTTGCCGTCCCGGTTCCGTACATGTGCCTACCCTCATGGCGGTGGAGGAGTTTTCCCACGTGATGCACATCGTCTCTCAAGTCGAGGGGGAACTCTTGCCGGACAAGACGGCATTCGACGCGCTGCGCTCATGTTTTCCGGCAGGCACGCTCTCAGGCGCTCCCAAAGTGCGCGCCATGGAGATCATATCCGAGCTGGAAGGCACAACGCGGGGGCCCTACGGCGGGGCAGTCGGCTATTTCGACTATTCCGGCAACATGGACATGGCGATCACGATTCGCACTATGACTGTGCGGGATGGTACGGCTTACATCCAGGCCGGCGGCGGTATCGTGGCGGACTCCGATCCCGAAGAGGAATACCAAGAGGTGTGCAACAAAGCCGCCTCGACAATGCGGGCAATTGACGTCGCGGAGGAGATGGAACGTGATCTACATGCTGGATAATTACGACTCGTTTACCTACAATCTGGTGCAATATATGGGAGAACTCGGCGCCGACTTGGAAGTAGCGCGCAACGACAAGACCACTGTGGAAGCGGTGCTGGCGCGCCAGCCGGATGGCATTGTCATCTCTCCGGGCCCCTGCACGCCCAATGAAGCCGGCATCTCAAACGAGCTTATCGCGCAGGCCGCAGGCAAGGTACCGCTTCTCGGTGTCTGCCTTGGACACCAGTGCATCGGTCAGGTATTTGGCGGAAACGTGATTCGAGCCGATTCACTGATGCACGGGAAAACCTCAATGATCCACCATCACGGTAGTGACCTATTTGCGGGCCTAGAGAATCCCTTCGTCGCGACACGCTACCATTCGTTGATCGTCGATCCCTCGCGTTTCCCAGATTCCCTCAACGTGACGGCACGGACTGAGGACGGCACGATCATGAGTGTGCGCCACCGGAACTACCCGATCTACGGCGTCCAGTTTCATCCTGAATCAATACTGACCGTCGAAGGCAAGAAGCTACTTCAGAACTTTCTCAATATCGTCGAGCAGCACCGCGTGCAAGAAACCCAAGCGGCTTCCACGCACCAGGGGGCAGAGCAATGATTCGCGAAGCAACGACCAAAGTGATCGAAGGCGAGTCGCTTACGCGTGACGAATCGGCCGCGGCAATGACCGAGATAATGGAAGCCGCCTGCACTCCGGCACAGTTCGGCGCATTTGTCACCGCGCTCCGCGCCAAAGGCGAAACGGCCGACGAGATAGCCGGATGCCTCGCCGTCATGCGCGACAGAGCGGTGCCCGTTGCGGTCAGCCAGCCAGTTGCCGATACCTGCGGTACCGGCGGTGACGGAGTGGGAACCTTCAATATCTCCACTGCAGCGGCCTTCGTCTTGGCCGCAGCCGGCCAGCCCGTGGCAAAGCACGGCAACCGCGCCATGAGCAGCGCCTGCGGCAGCGCAGACGTGCTTGAGGCCCTCGGCGTGCGGATCGAGCTTGCCCCCGAGGCGGTGGCGCAGTGTATCGAGGAAGTCGGCATGGGGTTCATGTTCGCGCAGTCATACCATCCGGCCATGAAATTCGCCGCGCCGCTGCGCCGCGAAATTGGCATCCGCACGATCTTCAACATTCTCGGCCCGCTCACTAACCCCGCCCAGGCTAGCTATCGAGTGTTCGGCGTCGCCGATCCAGGAATTGCAGAAGACATCGCCCATGCGCTGGGGACACTCGGTGTGCGACGCGCACTGGTTGTGCACGGTGAGGCCGACGGCGTGGACGAGATATCCATCAGCGGCCCCACGCTGGTAACCGAATGGGATGGCAATGACGTAAACAGCTACCGCCTGGAACCGGACGACTTCGGCCTCGATAAAGCGCCCGTGAGTGAAATCATGGGCGGCTCGGTGGAGGAGAATGCGCAATACGTGCGTGACGTGTTGGCCGGCAAGCCGGGCCCGCGCCGCGACGTGGTCGTCATGAACGCCGCCGCCGGTCTTGTCGTAAGCGGTCGCGCTAGCGATTGGAAAGACGGCGCGCAGCAGGCCGCCGCCGCAATTGACAGTGGGCAGGCCACCGCCAAGTTGGATTCGCTTGCCAGCCTAAGTCAGAGTCTCGCCTAGGAACAACGATCATGATTCTCGATACTATCCTAGAACACAAAGAGCGCGAGTTAGCGGAGCGCCAAGCTGCGGTGCCGCTGCGGGACCTAGCGCGAAAGGCTAAATCAGCGGACCCGCCCCGCGACTTTGCAGCCGCGCTGCGGCAAGACGGCATTTGCCTGATTGCCGAAATCAAACGCGCCTCGCCCTCGAAAGGCGTCTTTGCGCCCGATCTCGATCCAGCGGCACTTGCCCAAACCTACGAATCCGGTGGCGCCAGCGCTCTCTCCGTGCTCACGGACCAACGGTTCTTCCAGGGGTCGCTCGCTGATCTCACCGCCGCCCGCGCCGCCACGGCCCTGCCCGCACTGCGTAAAGACTTTACGACCGACGAGTACCACGTGGTAGAGGCCCGGGCCGCGGGCGCTGACGCAATCCTTCTCATCGTGGCCGCGCTTCAGACCGCGCGCATGCAGGAGTTACTGCGCTGCGCTGATGAGTGGGGCATGGCAACTATCGTGGAGGTACATACGGCGCAGGAAGTTGAACAGGCCCTAGCGGTAGATGCGGCCATCATCGGCGTCAACAACCGCAACCTGCACACCTTCGAGACGACGTTGGAGACAACTGCGGCACTCGGCAAGCTCATTCCCAGTGACAGCTTAGTAGTGAGTGAGAGCGGCATTCATACACTCGCAGACGTTGCGCAGCTTCGCGCCGAGGACGTTGACGCAATGCTGATCGGCGAAGCGTTGGTCACCGCTCACGATACGGCGGCCAAAGTAGCAGCGCTAGTCGCTGCCGCACAAGACTCACCCGTCACTCCGGCTTGCGCCGGAATCCAGTCCGGGAGCTCCACATGACGCCGCCCCAAGCGCCTGCAAACCAGACTCCAGCGAGCGGTGCTGACGCGCCCAGAGTAAAGATCTGCGGCATTATGGCCTTGGCCGATGCGGAAGCAGCCGTGACGCATGGCGCGGACTTCTTGGGTTTCAACTTCGTGAAGGGCAGACGCCGGTGCATGACCGTGGAAACTACCCGGGCCATCATACACGCGCTCGGCTCCGCATGTCCTCCCGCCATGGGGATTTTCCTCAATGAGGATCTCGCAACGGTGCGCCACGTTATAAAGGAGGGCGGACTGCAATACGCGCAATTGTGCGGCAGCGAGTCGCCTGACTATTGCTCAGAACTGAGTGCTCCATACTGGAAAGTCGTCAACCTGCATTCGGCGGCGGACTATGAGCGCATGCCTCCGTATACTGCGGCCGCAGCCTTCTTGCTGGAAGGGGCCGACAATGGACCGGGCGGCACCGGCCAGACCTGGGACTGGGAGCTTGCAAGCGGCGCGCCGCGAGACCGCCCATTCCTCATCGCAGGCGGTCTCACACCCGATAACGTCAGCGCCGCTATTTCGCAGGCGCGGCCCTGGGGAGTCGATGTGGCCAGCGGCGTGGAAACCTGCGGGAAAAAAGACCCGGACAAGATTGCGGCGTTCATCCGCCGAGCCAAAGTCAGTCCACCTTCACGCGAGGAAATTCTATGAAACGACTAGAGGAGTTAATACAGGAATTGCCTCCGGAATTGCAGCAAGAAGTCTACGACTTCGCACGCTTTCTACTGGAAACGAAAGCGCAGCCACGCCGCAAGGGCAAGCTACGCTTAACCTGGGCGGGAGCGCTGCGAGAGTATCGAGACCACTATACTTCGCTTGATCTCCAGCGCAATGCACTTGAATGGTGGGGAGACTAGAGCGTCTAGATTGTTGCTGACTTGCAATGCGAATGTATGCTTACGGGTCTCAACTTGAATTTCGATCCTACAAACCGAAGAAGAACAACCACTGACCAAACTACCAAACCATTCTAATCAAGGAGGATAGAGAACTGTGGCACGACCACCACTCAAACGCATTCTCACCGGCATGCGCACCACTGGGGCGGCGCATCTCGGTCACTACGCGGGTGCGCTGCGTAACTGGGTCGATATGCGAGGCGAGTACGAGTGCTACTTCTTGCTCGCCGACGTGCAGGCCTTTAGCACGCACTTCGATGATCCCCACCGGATCGTCGATTCCGTATACGAAATGGTGCTCGACTGGCTTGCGGTCGGGCTCGATCCCACCAAGCAGTCGAACATATTCTTCGTTCTGCAGAGTCAGATACAGGACTTGACCGAATTAACAACCTATTTCTCGATGCTCACGCCGATGGCATACGTAGAGCGCAATCCCACCATCAAGAGCGAGCGAGCGCAATACGGCGAACGCGCCGCTAACCTTGGCTTTTACAACTATCCGGTTTCCCAAGCCGCCGACGTCTTGCTCTTCACGCCGCCGCCGCCTCACACCGATGGGGACGAACTCTGCGTGCCGGTGGGCGAAGACCAACTGCCTCTGCTTGAGCTCACCAACGATATCGCCGGGTGGTTCAACCGCACCTACGACCGCGTCTTTCTCGAGTGCAACCACCGCTTGAGTGAGGTGCCGCGCCTCATGGGCACCGACGGCCAGGCCAAAATGAGCAAGAGCCTAGGGAACGTCATACTTCTTAGCGACGACGCAGAGTCGGTTCAAAAGAAAGTCATGAGCATGTACACCGATCCCACCCGGCTCCGCGCCACCGACCCCGGCCACGTGGAAGGCAACCCGGTGTTCATGTACCACGATGCCTTCAACCCGGATGTCGCCGAGGTAGACGAACTGAAAGACCGGTATCGCAAAGGTCGTGTCGGCGACGTAGAGGTAAAACGTAAGTTAGTTACCGCGCTCAATGCGATGCTCGATCCGATTCGGGAACGGCGTGAGGCCTTTGCTAAGGACCCCGACATCGTGCAAGAGGTGCTACGCGGCGGTATTGCGCAAACACGCGACGTGGGCGGCGAAACCATGGATCACGTGCGCGCAGCCATGTACATCGATTATCCGAATCTTCTCGCACCTCAGACCGTTACGAGCTAAGCGCAAACGCACGCGCGAACAAGGATTTACCACTACTACGTACCTCGCACACGGGGTAAGGGATTGCAAAAGGAGCGCTCCCATGGCAACAACACCATCACTGACCGTACGGGGGCAGTTCGGTGACTACGGCGGTCGCTATGTTCCCGAGACCGTAATTCCAGCGCTCGAGGAATTAGAGGAAGCATACGCTAGCATCACCGACGACGCTGAGTTCCAAAGCGAACTTAACGAATTACTGGACCACTACGTGGGACGCCCCACGCCGATTTATCACGCCGCCCGCTTGAGTGCGGAAATCGGCGGCGCGCAGATCTACCTAAAACGCGAAGACCTGGCGCATACCGGCGCACACAAAATCAATAACGCTCTCGGTCAGGCGTTGCTCGCGAAGCGCCTTGGACGCAGCCGCATCATCGCCGAAACCGGCGCCGGACAGCACGGCGTCGCCGCGGCCGCCGCGTGCGCCATGCTCGGCCTCGAGTGCATCGTCTACATGGGCGAGGTTGACGTGCATCGCCAAACGCTAAACGTCTTCCGTATGAAGCTGCTCGGCACGACCGTCGTACCGGTATTATCCGGCAGCCGCACGCTTAAGGACGCCATCAACGAGACCATCCGCGACTGGGTCACCAACGTTGAGACCACGCACTATATCATAGGCTCCGTGGTGGGGCCGCACCCCTATCCGACAATTGTGCGCGACCTGCAAAGCATCATCGGCATAGAAGCGCGCGAACAGTGCTTGACACAACTTGGGCGCTTGCCCAACGACATAGTGGCATGCGTTGGCGGCGGCAGCAACGCCATGGGCATCTTCCATCCCTTTGTGGACGACACCGCGGTGCGACTGGTGGGCGTGGAAGCCGCCGGGCACGGCATCGCAAGCGGACAACACGCGGCGACGCTGGTGGCAGGCACGCCCGGCACGCTCCACGGCGCGAAGAGCTACTTACTGCAGGACGACGAGGGCCAGATCTACGAACCCCATAGCATCTCCGCCGGGCTGGACTATCCCGGTGTCGGCCCCGAACACAGCTACCTGAAGGATATCGGACGAGCAGAGTACTATGGCGTGACTGATCAGGAAGCGCTGGAAGGCTTCCAGCTCCTGTGTAAGACTGAGGGCATCATCCCCGCACTGGAACCCGCCCACGCCGTGTATCACGCCGCACAGATGGCGCGAGACCTGCCCAACGACCACATCATCCTGATCAATCTCTCCGGCCGGGGAGACAAAGACATGACCATCGTCGCTGAAGGACTGGGGGTGGCGCTGTGAGCCGACTTCATCGTAGACGCCGTCTCGCCGCGACATTCGCCCAAACAAAAGCGGAGAACCGCGCCGCGCTGATCACGTTTGCCACCGTTGGGTATCCGACACCGGCGGACTCTGCGCACGTTGTGCGCGCCTTGCTTGCCGGCGGCTCAGACGTGGTGGAACTTGGCATCCCGTTCTCCGATCCGCTTGCCGACGGAGCAACAATACAACACGCCTCGCAGATTGCGCTCGAACAAGGCACGACGCTCAATATGGCGTTCGATCTCGTGCGCACCTTGCGCGCAGAAGGGGTAACCACGCCGCTGGTCTTCATGGGCTATTTCAACCCCTTCCTGCACTACGGCTTAGAGCGCGTTGTCGCGGAAGCGGCGGAGATCGGTCTCGACGGTTTCATCGTGCCGGACCTGCCCCCGGAAGAGGGTCAGGAATTTGCGACTCTTGCCAGGGCACACGACCTCGACCTCATCCCGCTCTTGGCGCCTACCAGCACTGAATCGCGCATCGAGGCCAACGTGCAGGCCGGTAGCGGCTTCATCTACTGCGTGTCGCTCACCGGCGTCACCGGCGCACGCGACCAGCTCTCAACCACGCTGCCTGAATTCTTGGCCCGCGTGCGGGGACACACCGACCTGCCGCTGGCTGTGGGCTTCGGCGTGTCGCGGCCCGCGCACGTGGCCACGATTGCTCAGATGGCTGAGGGCGTAGTCAGCGCAAGCGCGTTGATTAACATCTTGGATGAGACCCCCGCTGCCGAGCGTTACGGGGCCCTAACAGACCTGGTACGCGCTATGCGCGAGGCGACTGCCCACACACAATAGCCACAAAAGGGGCACCACATGGGCGTGCAGTTGTCTCAAGTCTTACCACGGGGTCGCTCGCTGGCTGAGTACGTGGGCATGTTCTCTCTCAGCACAGAAGACTTTGAAAAACGCATCCTTGGCTGCGCAGACGGCCCTGCGAGCTTCAACGCAGAGATGACGGCTCGCGGCTACCGGGTCGTCTCTTGCGATCCGATCTACATTTTTGGCAGCCAAGATCTTCGCCCGCGCTTTGCTGAAGCCTTTGAAACAATCATGGGCCAGATGCCTGCGATGCGCGACAATTTCGTGTGGGAAACGATACCGTCAGTCGAGGCGCTGGGCGAGATGCGGACGGCGGCTATGGAAGCTTTCCTGCGCGATATTGCGCACGGCAAGCAAGGCACTCGGTATGTCGCCTCTGCTCTGCCTCGCCTCGCATTTGCACATGACGCCTTCGACCTTGCCCTCTGCTCCAATTTTCTCTTTCTCTACTCCGAGCAATTAAGCGAAGCGTTTCACATTATGGCTCTGCGCGAGCTTTGCCGTGTCGCGAGGGAAGTCCGCGTCTTTCCCCTCCTGAATCTGGAAGGTCAAGTCTCGCCGCACCTCCGCCCGGCGCTGGCGACGCTCCGTCGTGAGGGCTTCCACACCACAGTTCGCACCGTACCGTATGAGTTTCTCAAGGGAGCTAACGAGATGGTAGTAATCGCACAGGCCAGTAAGTAGCACAGGTTTGAAACCTGTGCCCACCAAATAGGCCATCCATTCCGCATAGCGGAGATAACTTCCGGTCACAACTCAAAGTAGCCCACAACCACGAGGCAGCAATTTTGGGTAGTGGGCAGTGGAAGAGCATTGTGAGGCCACAGTGAAGCCCCTTGGCAATAGGAGTACGTAGCCCAACATGCTGGAACTCGCCTGTTCCACGCTCTGCTTCACACAGCATCCGCTTGATGGGGCCCTACAGCGCATTGCGCAACTTGGCTTTCGTTATGTCGATCTGGGCGTCCAGCGTTGGGCGCACGTGAATGCACCGGAGCTTGTTAGCTCCGGGCAGCGCTTCTCAGACTCACTAAGTCGTAGCTTGGAAGCAGCAAACGTCGCACTAGGTGCAATGAATGTGGGCATTGACCGGAATGCAGACGTCTCACTCGAACAGCAAACGACAGCTGTCTGTACGCTCGCTGCTACCCACGATCTGCCCGCAATCTGCATCAATGCGCCTGCGAGCAATACTCCTCTGGGCGTTGCCACCACCGAGCTCCGTTCGCTCGCCGCCATCGCTGCCTCCTACAACGTGACTCTCTGTCTCGAAACTCACGTCAACTGTCTCACCGAACTACCGGCGGTGGCCGTGCGCCTGGTAGAGTCTGTGCCAAACCTTGGACTCGCCCTCGATCCATCGCACTTCTACGCCGGACCGTGGCAAGGCCGCGACTTCTCTATCACGTATCCACATACGCACATCCTCCACCTGCGCGATGCCGGAAACTCACCTGAAAAGATCCAAATGCCGCCCGGTAAAGGGTGCGTCGATTTCGCCGAAATCCTGCGCGGCCTCACGCAGCACGGTTTCTCGGGACCGCTCGCCGTTGAGTACATTGACACGCGCATTCCGATGGATGCCTGCGACGACCACGTACGGCAGGTAAGAGAGATGGCGAATTTGGCGAAGACACTGCTCACCGAACGTAAAGAACCGTCTAGCTAAGCGCTCGCGTGCTGAACCGCTCTGACCGTTACTACGGAGTTCTCGCACCTAGATTCGCAACCAGGACTATTCTCCGCAAAATGGCATTAAGCCCCGCCGCAACGGCAGTCTGTTGCCCACACGGCCCCTGAGCCGGGTAGTGCAGGTTTGAAACCTGCGCCCGCCCGCTGTTGAGGCAATCACTTGAATTACCGCCGCATGTCAGGTCGTATAGAGGCCCAGATTCGGTTGGGTCCTGAGCGTGCAGTGCATGCCGACTTTGCCTGCTTTCCGGTTCAAGTCCAACTTTCTCGCCAGACGTGAGAAAGCACACCTGCTATACTCCTATCAGCGTAGCATTCATTCACCCAACGCAAGGATGCTGCGCTTGTTCCCTCGTCTCTTGCCGGATCGATGTTGATCTTTGGCTGACAGACGCAGAAGTTTGTAGACCGGAGCACCCCGCAATGACCGGGCCGCCGTTCCTGACGGAGTCAACACACTGCAACGGTCCGTTGTTCGAGTCACGAGCGAACCACTTAAGCAGGTAACTATGGAAGCCGCAACAACTGCCGCCGCGACGCCTAGCCGTCCGAAGCTGCTGGCAGTAGGAAGCTGGGTATTCTACGACCTGGCCAACACGATATTCTCATTCAATATCGTGTCGCTCTTCTTCTCGCTGTGGATCGTCAACGACATGGGCGGCAAAGACAGCGACTACGGACTCGCCAATAGTTTCTCCATGTTCGTTGTCTTCCTGGTCGCTCCTTTCCTCGGCGCGCTCTCGGACCAGACCCCGAGGCGCATGCCATTTCTTATAGCAGCGACGCTCGTGTGCTGTTTAGCAACGTTTCTGCTTGGCATCACCGGCATATTCGTCGCACTCTTGATATTCATCGTTGCCAACGTCTTCTATCAGTCCGGCTTGATCTTCTACGACTCGCTGCTGCCGGTGGTTAGCACGGAAGAAAACCGGGGACGCGTGGGCGGCATCGGCGTCGGCGTAGGCTACATGGGATCGTTCATAGGCGTTCTGATGGGGTTCATCGTATTGGAGAGCAATCCTGACGCCAAGCCGCTTGTCTTCAAGCTCACGGCGGTTCTTTTCCTCATATTTGCGGTGCCGTGCTTCCTGTGGGTGCGCGAAAAGCCGCGCGTTGGCAGCGTAATGCTAGGCAAGCAAGCCGCTGCCCGTGCAATTCACGACCTGCGCAATACACTTGTCCGCTTGGGAAAACTACCAAACCTGCGGCGTTTTCTGATCGGCCGCGTCTTCTATACCGACGCCGCCAACACATTTATCATCTTCATGGGCATCTATCTGACGAATGAGGTAGGCTTTACCGAGACAGAGGTCTACATTGCGTTAATGTTAGGCATCGCAGCGGCTTCGTTGGGCGGGATAACGTGGGGCTTTGTCGTTGACTGGATTGGGCCAAAGCCGTCCCTGCTAGTCGTACTCGGGCTCTGGTCTATTGCCATCACTCTGACCTTCTCCATTCCTCTCTTTGGCCTCACGCCAGCCATTTTCTGGGCAATCGCGCCGCTTGGAGGGTTTTCTCTGGGCAGCACCTGGGCCGCCGACCGTCCCTTGATGCTGCGTCTCGCGCCCGCGCAGCACATCGGCCAGTTCTACGGACTCTACGCCATGGTGGGACGCTTTGCCGCAGTACTCGGCCCGCTCCTTTGGTCGCTCATCGTAGACGGACTGGATTGGGGCCGTCCCGCCGCGGTGGCCGCCTTCCTGCCCATGATGGCCATTGCCGCGTGGTTCATCTTCCACGTAGACGACGCGGGGGAACCTGCAGCAGAAGCGGTAGAAGCGTCTCAGCCGGCTTAAATAGATCCTCCTGCTGGGATTGCACCGGTTATGATGGGCGCGAGTGCCCGCGTCCAATCACATAGGCCAAGCATCCGTCCCTGACGCCACAATGAGACCGGCACCAAGACTTGCCTAGTGTTCCCGTCAACCGTCCATTCGGCCCTCTTTGCCGTGGAACATCCAGCTTGTAAGTAAGAGTAGAATCCCAACTCTAATCTCGTGGCAATCTTCCTTTAACACTGCTCTAATGCTATTCGTGCATCCTAAATGTAGGAATAGATGCCAACTTGCAGTCAGAAGGAAGTGAGAATTCATGCCCCTCCGCCGCTTTGAGCAAGGACGAGCAAATGTGCTCGATTCACGGTTTCAAGACTTGCGTGGTATGCAGGTCTACGACCACCGCAATCGCCGGCTCGGCAAAGTAAGCGCCATTGTAGTAGACACGGAAAGCAACGAAACGGTCTATGCAGAAGTCGCGCCTCCGAGCATACTTGGCCTTGGCCGCCGATCCCGGTTGATTCGTTGCGCCTCGCTACGCAACCATCCTCGCGGCCTCCGTCTTACAGATAAGCGCTAAAGAAGTCGAAGGCTTTGGCGCCGCTAAATTGGTGCCCGCCGTCGAACTCATCGAGCCAGAGGCTTTCCGATACCTGCGCCGCTGCGTAGATGCTTTCCAAGTGTGCATACGCCTCACGCGCGGCCGCAATCGGAAAGCCTCCGTCTTGTATGCCGGACTCGATGAGGAGCGGCCGCGGCGCTACTAGGCCGCAAACATCGGCCACTTCCGCGTACTTGAGAATGCCGGGTACGAACTGAGATCCGCAGAAATTGCCTTGGGTGAGCGCATACTGCTTGAAGGTCGTCAAATAGCACACCACGTCAGCCGCTTTCACGCGCTCATCCGCTGCCGCAAGGTACATCGAGCGTGTGCCGCCAAACGAGAGGCCGATGCAACCAAGCCGGTCCGCGTCTACTTCCGGGCGGCTCGCCAGGTAGTCAAGTCCCCGCATGTCGTCCCAGGTATTGAGCGCCATCAGGTTCATGCCAAAAAGAAAGGTCTTGATGCCGTTCACGTTGCAACCGTCGCGGTTGCCGTAGCGCCGGAAGTCTTCTCTGCGCTCGCCAAAACCCCGCGCATCGGGGCACAGGGTTACAAATCCGCGCTTGGCAAGCTGCAGGCCGTAGTCATAATTGGCGCGTTCGATCGCGCGGGCCCTATCTTCTTCACCGTAGTCCACATGCGCCACGTTATCCTTGCCGTTTACCCCGTGTCCGTGTAAGCAGATGATGCCGGGAGCGGGCTGTGCGACATCCTCCGGAATCAAGAGCCACGCCGGGACTTGCACATCTTCGGCGGTGGTGTACACCACTTTCTCGTAACGCACGCCAAACTGTTCACGCTGCGCAACGACGTGAGCCTCAAGCGGCACCTGCTCGGGAAACGGCTCCATGAGGTCCAGCAGCCTATTTCGTAACCGCTTTTGCCACACATACCACTCCTCTCGGCTCTCACCGGCAAAGTGCATGAGGGGCGGGTGCTTCTCAAAGTACGCCATGACATACGTATCGAAATCAAACACATCGCTCATGGGAATCCACTCCTTCTTTCTCAGCTTGAGTCATTTGCCAATCTCGATCTCTAGCCTGCTACAATCCTCTCCCTTCTGCTCATACTCCATGCGGGCTAATTCTCCGACTCCGCTGCAAACACGTCAAAGTACGGTCATGCCACTGCCTCACTTGGGATTCATAAGGCTTACGACCTTGATCTGCCCTTTCCACACGGCAATCGACGCAGCCGCCGGAACGCCCAGCTATCTGTGCTGCTCTGCCATCTCTGAAACCGCCGGCAACATTAGCTAGAGAACTAATGGCCGGTGCAATTCAAAATACTTAGCGTAAGGGCCTTCGTTTGAGAGGGATAAGCCCGCGAGCCCCTGCTGCTCCCTTGCCGGAGTTGCAGGCAGTCTGAGACTGGTGGGCAGGCACGCCATAGGGACAGCCCGAGTGGTTTCCATTCGGCCCACGCACACATTGTGACACTGGCCGGCTGTTACGACAATTGTGTCAATTCCACAACGTTGAACGGCACCTCGCGGGGGTTCTCCGGTCCAACGTAGATGGCGTCCGTTGGGCAATAGATCTCGCACAGCAGGCACGACTGGCAATCGTCCTGGTATCGAATGTAGGCTTTCTTCTTGTCATCCATGCGGAGAACGTCTAACGGACAGACCTTTACACAAAGGTTACAGCCGATACACAGGTCTTCGTACACTTTTTCAATTGCCACTACTTGGAATCTCCACTACGTACAGTATTGGGCCGCGATGCGACCTGAGCCAGGTGCCCAGACCCCGCACTCTATTGGCTTGTTCGAAATTGTGTTCTAATCAACGTTTTCAAAACCACAAGACACCTTGCGCGGTGTCACTCGGATAATCGGACCGACCTGGCGACACTGTGCACGCTCGTAGAACTACACCGCCGCTGGTTCAAGTATTCCCAGCTTCTCTAGCCGGTCACGAGGTACGGAAGCGTACCGGTAGATCGGCTCATTACCCGCATCTGGCTCCGCGATTATCCACCGTAGCCAGCCATTATCGTCTCGCTGAGGATAGTCTTCACGGTAGTGCCACCCCCGGCTCTCCGTCCGCATGAGTGCCGCTTCGTACATCAATGCCGTCGTCAAAGCCGTCGCTTCCACCTCGTAGCACTTGACAAGCTCATGGAAGTCCGGCGCAAAGAGGCGCGGCACCGCCTCCTGCTGCAGAGTCCGCACGTGCGCGAACGCGCGCTGCATGCGGTCACCATGCCGAAAGATGTTGACTTCCGTTGGCATAGCCTGGCTCTGCAGTTGCCCGTAAACAGCATCGGGGAGAAGGCCGTCCTTGCGCTCCATGGGGCGCAGCGCTTCCGCCAAGACATCCTCCGTCCTCGCAGCAGAAATCTCATCCCAATCGGCGTCCTGCGCAAACGCCCCCGCTCCAACACCCGCAGCGTATCCACTCCCGTTCGCCCAAGCGAGATTGAGAAACGTAATGCCGCTGGAAGCCCCCACCACGTATCCGCGTGTGGCCGCGTCACCGGCAACGTAGAGGCCAGGTACGCTAGAAGCCATCGAAGTATCGGCAATGTAGATCCCCGCAGAGCCCGAAACGGAACCGTTGAAACCGGGATGCCATTGCGTGAGCTCAGCAAAAAGGTCCTGTCCGCTACGGCGGGCGAGTTCAGCGATATGCTTGAACGCGTGCAACCACATCTCTCGATCTGTGCCGGGGACCGCGGAGAGATCAAGCTGAATAGGCCCCCGCCCTTCCCGGATTTCCGCCGCCATGCCGCGGGCGATCACGTGTATAGCCGGGGGTACCTTGTCCGAGTACTTGCCGAGAAACTGATCACCCTCGCCATTCAGGTACTTGCCGCCAATGGCAGCTAGAATGCATTGTCCGTGGCTATCAAAGCGCGTGTTGGTGGCAATGTAGCCGTTGGAGTATTCCATGTTCATTAAGGCTGCACCAGCGTCCCACGCGAGCTTGTACGCCTCGCCACAGAGCATGTCATGGCCGAAGTGCGTCCCTTTCCAGGCACAACCTCCCGCAGCCAGCACGACGGATTTCGCCTGAATCAGGCAGAGCCGCTCATCCTGCCGCCGGATGCCCACGGCGCCGACAACTCGACCGTCCTGGACGAGGAGCTTCACGATTGCGGCATGATCGAGTATCTTTGCCTTTTTCGTGCGCAGCACGTGCTTGCGCATCAGCTTCATCAACTCGACACTGTCCAAGCCGAGACGCCAAACTGTCTCACGCGACCCCACGTAGATGAGGCGGCGGTGAAGCGTGCCGACTTGGCCGCAGGCCGCGTCGTCGTACCGATCGAATGGCGCGTCCCAGCCATCTAATTCCGCAATACGCTCGTAATTCGCGTGCACCAGCCATTCGACCCACGCCGGGTCAATGAGAAGCTCACTTTCGCGGCAGTGTTCGCGCACAAAGTCTGAGGGATCGTCATCCGGCGTCAGGTAGAGCACCACGCCACCCGCAAAAACGCTACAGCCGGATCCTCCCACGAATCCCTTGTCCACCACCAACGCCCGGCTGCCCTGCCGCGTGGCCGCAATCGCGGCCCAGCAACCCGCCAGCCCGCCGCCGATCACCAAAACGTCTGTGGTGTATACATCATGAGGTACTTCCATCTAGACCCTTACCCTAGCTCTCTCCCTGAGGAGAGGGGATTGACTCAGAGCTTAATTATCTGCAAGATCCATCCGAAAAGGCAATAAGCGACAGGGTTCGGCTAATCTTCGCGCCTACCACAGCCTGCGCTTTCCGCGTTAGCTAGCCGTAGCGAGGGGCCTGTCCCACGCTCCTGAAGCGTAACAAGCAAACACAATCTCGGGTAAAGCACTTAGCGCTCCTCCTGGTTCCAAGAGACGTGTAAACGGAACGAGCGGATAAGTTGGTCCAACGCATAGCCGATGACACCAATTATGAGAATCACAGCCATGAGTTCACCGTAGTTGAAGCGGTCGCGCGTATCCAGAATGTAATAGCCAAGACCATCGGAAACACCCAACATCTCTGCGGGCACCAATATTACCCAGGCAAGTCCCACCGCTAACCGGAGGCCGGTAAGCATGTCCGGTACAATCGCAGGCAGGATAACCATGCGCACAAGCTTCCACTCGTTGGCGCCCAGGGTGCGCGCCGCTCGAATCCAGCGTTGGTCCAGACTGCTCACACCATGGGCCGTATTGATGATCATCGGCCACACTGCTGCAATAGCAATCAAGAAGATGACGGGATTGTTCCCTACACCAAACGCTATGATCGCAATCGGCATCCAAGACAGCGGCGAAATCATACGGATGAATTGGAAGGCGAGCGAAGAAGCGCGTTCGGCAGTCCGGTAGTGGCCGATGATGACGCCAATCGGCACCCCAATTGCGACCGCCAGAACCAATCCCAACCCAATGCGCTCTAAGCTCGCAAAGATGTGGGAGTAGATGACACCGCTAACGAAGAAGCCTACAAGCTCGCGGAAGGCGTTCCGAGGCTGGAAAGCCATAACGATGCCGGAATCAGTCAAGAGACCGCTCGTTAGCACCTGCCAGAAGAGCAGAATGACGAGAAAGCCTATGATTGGCACGCCGAAGCTGCGTAGTTTCACCCACCACCGGCTGCCGGCCGGCTCCGAAACGGTCCTCGCCGTCATTGAGCCGGTGGGCGCCTCGTCGCGAGCGTGTTCGGCCAGCCGTCCTTCGGTGCTCGTGGCCTCACTCAATGCCGATGATCTCCTTGCGCTCGAACGCCTCATCTGTCGCTACGTTAAACGCACCGGGGCCACCGGCTGCGTTATAGGCTTCCCTAACCATCGTATACTCTACCAAATCTTCCGCCGCGTGATCGCCTGATAGATCGCCCAAGAAGCTGGTGTCGCCTTCTACCTTCGTCTGCTTGATCTGATTTATTAGCTCTATGGTGTAGGTCGGATACGGCCAAGGCTGGAAGCCAATCCGTGACGCGCCCCATTCCGGATGGTGAATTGCATTCGTGCCCTGCGGGCCATAGGTCTCCAGATCATATTTGCCCATGGCACGTTCAATTACGGCAGCAGACTGCGGCAAGAGGCCGCTACCGTCCTTCGAAAGAAGCTGCGCCGTGCCGGGAATATCATTAAGCGCCCCGAGTTGCGCCTTGGCAATGCCGTTCAGCACACGCTGCGCCCACTCCGGGTTCTCATTGATATACTTCTCGCTCAACACCGCAACGCAGCAAGCGTGATCCTTCCAAATGTCGCCAGTGAACCGGATGATTTTGCCGTTTGCAAGCAACTCTCCGGCGGCATTGAACGGCTCGGCGACGATGTAGCCGTCTATGGAACGATTGCCCAGCGCGGTCGGCATGTCCGGCGGCGCCATTACAAAGAGATTCACCTGATTACTTGCCAAATCGCGGTTGCGGTCTTGAATCACGGCTTCCAGATTGTGGTGGCGCAATGCCATCTGCAAGACAACGTTATGGATCGAATACCAGAATGGCACCGCAATCTGCTTGCCGCCCAGGTCCTTGATGCTATTGATACCGCCCTCTTGGTGAACTGTGAGCGCGGAGCCATTAATATGGTCCCATGCCACCACTTTGACAGGAAATCCTATGCCGTAGCGCATCCACACCGTCATCGGCATCAAAAAGTGCGCTACGTTCACCTGGTCCGCCATGAACGCCTCGGCAAGCTGCGACCAGCCGCGGAATAGCGCGGGCTTGTCTACATTCAGGCCCTCATCGGCGAAGTAACCGCCCGCATACCCGAGGGTGAGCGGCGTAGAGTCCGTAATCGGCAAGTAGCCGACCTTCACTGTAGTGTCGGACACCTTGGCAGGACTTACCGGGCCTCCGCCTGTTTCTCTTTCATCGTCACCGCCGCAGGCACCGAGGAGCGGACTTGCAACAGCACCGAGGGCTACTGCACCAAGCGTATTCAAGAATTGCGCGCGCGTAATCTGCTTTGACATTCTCAATTCTCCTTGAGTTGGTCTATGTCTTTTCTTTCAGCAGGAAACTTCGGATTCTGGATCGATCTCGTAGCTAAGGGCCGTGAACTCGCGAGCTCTCGAATCAGGACTTCATTGAGTCGCCTGCTCCCCAAAGGACGCATTCTCCAGCACATGCCCGTTCTGGTAGTTTCACGACAGAGCTCTTGAACGACGCCCTGATAAAGTTTGCGGGTAGGCTGAGGTACGTACGGCATTTCTTGAAAGTCCCTAGATGTGATAGTACTGTTCGCGGGAATGCGCGAGATTGAACTCGGTAAAGACTTCCTCACGCAAGCGCACGAGTTGCGGGTCAACACGATCGCGCGGGTGAGCAATTGGCACAGGTATGACCCGCCGCAACTCACCGGGATGCGCGGACATGATCGCCACACGATCACCAACAAAGAGCGCTTCGTCAATGTCGTGCGTCACGAAGACTGTGGTCACGCGCTGCGCCTTTACGATGCGCACGATTTCCTCTTGCATTTCCATGCGCGTGAAAGCGTCAAGTGCGCCGAATGGCTCATCCATTAGCAAGATCTCAACCTGATTGGCGAGCGCGCGCGCCAACGCTACTCGCTGCGCCATGCCGCCGGAGAGCTGTGCCGGCCGTGCCCGTTCGAATCCCTGCAAACGGGTGAGTGCCACGAGATCCGCGACAATCATCTGCTTGTCGCCCTTGAACCCTCGCGCGTCGAGACCAAAACGGATGTTCTCCTCGACCGTCAGCCATGGGAAGAGCGCATAGTCTTGAAAGACCATGCCCCGCGTGTAATGTGGGCTTCCTACCGGTTCGCCCGCAACGGTGACGCTCCCATGCGAGAGCTGGTCTAGTCCCGCAATGACGTTAAGGAGCGTCGACTTTCCGCACCCGCTCGGCCCCAGCACACAAAGCAACTCACCTTCATGCACAGAAAGGGTCACGTCCTGGAATGCCACCGTGTCGCCGTTCCGCGAGCCAAACACTTTTGCGGCTCCCTCCAGCACGATCCGTGCCTCTGCGGAAGGAACGTTACCTACGTCGTGCGCCACTACTCTCGCCACGAAGAACTCCCTGCTCTCTCTGAATCGACCACCAGCCTAAGCGAAGGACCTAATCTTTACTAAGTAACTTTACTTAGATAATATATTAACTAAGTAGCATAATGCAAAACTGATGTCAAACCACGCCGGTTCGTATAGAATGTATTCGGTAGCGTTACATTTACCGGAGGCTCTCTATGGCGCAGCAAGCAGATTCCGAAATTCCCTTTGGCACAGTGGACAGTGCGGAAGCAAAGCAGATGATCGACAGTGGTGATTACCAGGTAATCGACGTGCGCATGCCCATCCAGTTCGCCAAGGCACACATACCTGAATCCACCTTGGCGCCGTTGCCCGAACTCTTGCAAAGACCGTGGGAGTTCCTCGCCGACGATAAGATCA
Organism: Chloroflexota bacterium; assembly: GCA_965219505.1. GTDB lineage: Bacteria > Chloroflexota > UBA11872 > VXOZ01 > VXOZ01 > VXOZ01. The sequence continues at coordinate 2,145,275 of OZ244775.1, forward strand.
TCTTTGTGTGCGAAGTCGGCCAGAGTAGCCAGGTTGCCTGCGAGATCGCTGCCGCCATGGGCTTGGAAGATCTCTATAATCTAGGCCCCGGCATCGTGGGTTGGGAGAAAGACGGTTATCCGCTCGAGGATGGCCTCCCGCAAGAGAGCTAATACTTGATCGTGCACTTCTGACCACCGCTGCGGCTCAATTAGAAACTGTGGGTGGCGTCAACCAACGGCCTGGGCAGCACCTGCTCATTATGTAGTGGTGCGCTTTGAGAGAATGTCTCCCTTGGCGAATAAAAGGTTTAGGTAGGCACGCCCAAAGGGTGCGAGCAACTTCACGAGGAGATGCTCCTATGAGACTCGAGCAAGCCGATCCGGGTCGCCAGACAACCCCGTCACCGCATGCAGCGAAGGATGTGCTTGGCCCGGAAAACGACTACGGCCGTGCCCATATCAGTGGTATGCAGGGACACATCCGTTGGGAGTCCCTTCTTCACGAAGATGGGTTGGAAGGATGGGAGGCCGGTGATTCCCCCTGGACGCCCACTGCCTGGTCGCGGGATGAAAACACCGTGGTGGCGAACGTGACCAGGGGGGACCAAGCGCGATTGCTTCAGGGTAATATCAATTGGATGCACTATGAGCTCTAGGTGCAAGGCACCCTGGTGAAAGGCCCCAACTTACAGATCCAATTCCGCATATCGGAAGACGGCCGGAGTTTCTACTTCCTCGACTTCCTGACGGGGTGGAAGGCTATGGCGATCAGCAAAGTAGAGGGGAAATCAGGGGAAACCACAAAGCTCGACGTGGTCAATTTCATCTTCGAGGGTGGCCGGGAATATGACATTGTGATCGCTGCACGTGGACACTCACTCACCAGCTACATCGACGGAAATCTCGTCAATCGCGTAACCGATGCATCAAACCCTTAAGGCAGTATTGCACTTGGCGTCTGGGGGAGACATTCGCTTGCCCGATTCAGGGAGCCGAAGATCCGGCACTACTTCTAAGAAGCGCTAACCGGAACTGATTGACAATTAATCGGCGTTTCACGGCCCGAAGTGCAGTAGCTCTTGCCAGAGGTATGCGCGGCATGAGACCATTGTCCTCCGGTTACATTCCCGCTGAATTCCTACCTCTCTCCCTATTGCATCACGCTCTTGTGTCTATGGCCGTGGGCTATACAGCTCAGGGATGATCGCCACCAGCAATTGTCCTCCCATATAATGACTGTAGAGTAGCTGCGCGCTCGCGCAGCCATCCACTCCAACCGTACGCGATTGTCGCGGCCCATTACATGATCGAACAGGTTCCATTCTTCATCTTCCCGAGCGTCGGGGCGACGCTGTCGTTGCTCGCCCTGCTCATGTTCTGGTGGCTGGCCGGACGTACGGTATCAGCGGAAGCGGCAATTCACTCCGGACCGGCATTTCTCAGGCGCATTGCGCGCAATGCGCTCGTACCGCTGCTGGCCATGGTGATAGCCCGCGGCCTTATGTGGGCATTCGCCGCATACTATCTCCGCGTGATCGGTCAGCAAGACTACGGCTACTATGCCGTTGCCGTCAACGTAATCGGATTCTTCGGCCCGCTCACCGACTTTGGATTGGGTGTGCTGCTGACCCGAGAGGTAAGCCGCCGTCCAGATGCTGCCTCGGCATACGTCGCGATGGTGCAGCGTATCCGCCTCCTGCTCTCATTCGCCGCCATTCCCGTAGTGCTCCTCATCATGGCCGGCTATTGGTATGCCGACATTGTGCAGGCAAACACCATCCTGACGGCGGGTCTCCTGGCCGTCGCGCTGATTCCGGCCAATGCCGCCGGTACCGCCAGTTCCCTCTTTGCCGCCCGCGAGCGCATGGACTACACGGCGCTCGTGCAAATCGCGACGGCACTCTTCACCGTGGGCCTAGGCACCGTGGCGATTGCACTCGGCTGGGGCTTCGTTGGACTAGCGGTCACGGCGCTCATCGCCAATGTCATCACTGCTTTTGTATTGCTGCGTGCGCTCCCTCGAGAAACTACCACCGCTCCGCCCTGGGATGGGAAACTGGCACGAACGCTCATGTTGGCGTCATTACCGCTCATGCTCAATGCGCTGCTCAACGTCCTCTTCTTCCGCATTGACATACAGGTCTTGACTGTGTCCCGGGATATCTCAGAGGTTGGAGCCTACTGCGCCGCCTACAAGTACATCGAAGCCTTCGTCCTGCTGCCTTCGGCGCTGGTGCTCGCGCTCTTTCCGGCACTTTCACGCATCGCAATTACCGACCGTGCCGCCCTGCAAGGGATCCTAAACAAGGCTCTACAGTTTATGCTCGTGCTCGCGGTGGGCAGTGCTATCTGCTTCAGTGTCTACGCTAGCTCCTTCATCTGGATACTTGGCGGCGATGAGTTTTTGCCGCACGGGGCTGTTGCGCTCGCGATTCTGGTCTGGTTTCTGCCCTTTAGTTATATCAATGCCATCACCCAGTACGTCCTGATCGCCCTTGACCAACAAAAGTGGATCGCCATCGCCTTTGCGCTTGCCACTGCCTTCAACTTGATTACCAACATCATCTTCGTCCCGCGTTATGGCTATGCGGCTGCAGCGGCGACAACGGTGCTCTCCGAACTCGTACTCTTGGCGCCATTTGTTGTCATAGCGCGCCGCCGGGAGGTTTCCCTCCCCATCGTCAGCGCCGGGTGGCGGCCGCTGCTGGCCGGCGTTGGCATGCTGGCCGTAGCTTGGCTTACGCGCGATCTCCCTGCGCTGCCAAGCATGGCGCTGGCTGGCAGCGTCTATCTCGGCTTAGTCATCGCTCTCGGCGCACTGCCTCGCGAAGACTTGGCGCGTTTCTGGAGTGCCCTACGCGGACCACAAGCCTAAAGGGGAACCGTTCGGTCTGCGCCCACGGCGCCGTTCGGCCTGAGCCCACGGTGCCGTTCGGCCTGAGCCTGTCGAAGGCTGAACGCGTGCATGGGTATGCGCATCACTCTACCTTCGGTCTTCGCGCTATCTCAGCCTGTCGTGCCCCGCCTGTGTTATGCTCGTATGACGCGCTCCGCTGCCGGAATAAGACGCCATTCTGAGGAACAAAGCGCGCCCGAGAACTGGCCCAATTATTTCGTCATCACTGACGGTAGGGGCGGTTCGCGAACCGCCCCTACCTGCCACGAAAAGATTCAGCGTAGCGCGGGGGCTTGCCCCCCGCATCAGAACTAGAAGTCCTGAAGGAATAATTGCAGTCCATCCCTACGTGCCTGGAGAATAGGGTATGACGACGGAAGGCGAGAAAGTCCTCGACCACCGCGCGGTTGGCAGTCTCTGGGATGAGAACGCCGAAGCCTGGACCACGCTCACGCGGCTCGGCTACGACAAGTACCGCGACCACATCAACACGCCGGCCTTCATGAATATGCTTCCCGATGTGACCGGACTGCGGGGCCTCGACGTGGGCTGCGGTGAGGGTCACAACACCCGCCTCGTCGCGCAACGGGGCGCGCAACTGACTGCGATTGACATTGCCAGGCGCTTTGTGGACTACGCCCAAGAGCGAGAAACCCAGGAGCCGCTCGGCATCTCATATCTCCGCGCCAGCGCGGTCGAGTTGCCATTTCAAGACGCCAGTTTCGACTTCGTCATGGCAACCATGAGCATGATGGACGTACCGGAACAGGACTGCGCTATCCGCGAGGTAGCGCGGTTGCTCAAGCCCGGCGGCTTCTTTCAATTCTCAATCCTCCACCCCTGTTTCATGACGCCGCGTTTCAAGTGGGTGCTCGATGAAGCGGGTCAACGCGTTGCGCTGGAATGCGGCGACTATTTCAGCACGGAGCAGGGCACCATCGAGGAGTGGATCTTCGGCTCGGCTCCGGCCGAACTGAAAGAACGCTTTGCGAAATTCCGCATCCCGCGCTTCTTCCACACCCTGAGCACGTGGCTGAACATGCTGTGCGCGGCAGGGCTTACTATTGAGGAAACTGCCGAGCCCTTTGCCGGTGACGAGTCCATCGCCATCTACCCCAGCCTCGCTGCCACGCGCGTCATCGCCTGCTCCCTCCACCTCCGCTGCCGCAAGCCGCCTTTATAGCGGACTTTCTGCACTCAGTTTCCACAGCCAGCCAATCGTTCATCGTGCGCTGTGCTTCGTATCTCGGTTGGCCCGGTGACGCAGCTTGCGGCATTAGCTGCATTCTGCCCCAGGCTTGATTCGAGACGCTGCGCCGGGAACGCAAGCATTCTCTGCCGCCACATTGCCACCCACCAGATGCTCTGCAACAATGCGCTCTACGGTAGCTTCGTCCACGCCGCCGTACCACGTGCCGTCGGGATGCACCACCATGATCGGGCCGAGATCGCAGGGGTAGAGGCAGCCGGTGCGCACGGCCATGACGCGCTTTGCGCCCTTCAACTTGTACTCACTGAGCTTGGCATGGAAATGCTCCCACACCGCCGGGGCATTCTCCATCGTGCAGCGGGGGCCCTGGCAGAGGAGTACCTGATAGCGATGGGCCGGAATGTGACTCCAAGAGCGCCGTCTCTCCTTGACGCTCGGATCCTCACGAATGTCCGTGCAGGCGTGCGCGCCCACTATCGCAGCGCTGACGGCAATTGCCAATTGATTGCCATCGCCCAATGGCGGCGCGAGCGCGACTTCCACGTCATCAGTGGCGTGCTCCCGCAACCAGTCTCGCAGAGCGAGGGGCAGCCACCAGCGCAGTGTGCGGTCCATGGGCACGAGGGCCGGCACGACCAGGAGGCGGCGCGCACCCGCGGCAAAGCACTGCTCAAGCACCGCCGGCAATGCCGGTTCGCCCTGCTCGATGAACGCGTATCGCACAGTGCGAAAGCACCCGGAGCGGGCAACAGATTTGACCAGGCGCTCCAGTTCCTGACGCGGCGCAGCGCCATACCCGCCGCGACCCAAGATGATAATGGTGTCGAACGGAACGCCGTCGGCTTGGGCCTTCGCCTCCAGGGGCGTTCCATCGGCCGCTTGATTACTTTCGCCGGTTCCCATTGCAAGATGCTTTCACACGACGCTTCGAAGCCTAACGCCCACCGACCACCACTGATTGGGAAAGCGCCCTATCGGCTTCGCGGATAGTCGGCGGCGCAGCGTGGGCGGGAAGGTAGACAATATGGAGCTTGCCGGTGCGCGGGTGGATTTGCACTTCGGCTTCCACGCCAAAGACTTTGCGAATTAACGCAGGCTGCAGCACTGCTACCGGAGTCCCCGCCGCCACTATCTGCCCCTCTGCCATGATGTAGATGCGGTCGCAGTAACCTGCGGCCAAGTTGAGATCGTGCAACGCCGTAAAGGTTGTTACGTTCAAGCCACGCACAAGATCGAGTAACTCAAGCTGATAGCGCACGTCCAGATGATTGGTTGGCTCATCCAGCACGAGAAACCGCGCCTGCTGGGCGAGGGCGCGGGCAATCAACACCCGCTGTTTTTCGCCGCCGGAAAGCGTCGCAAAGCTGCGTTCGGCAAACGCCAACATGCCCACCTGCGCCAATGCGCTCTCCACGAGCGCATGGTCCTCATCGCTTTCGCGGGCAAACATGGTCTTGTGGGGCGTGCGTCCCATGAACACCATTTCCCAAACCACAAACTCGAACTCGCCGGGCGACTCCTGCAGCACTGCCGCGGTGCGCCGGGCCGCCTCGCGCGAGTCAAGATCCCATACGTTGTCGCCGTCGAGCCCGATGTAGCCTGCATCCGGCTTGAGGGCGCGGTAGACGCACCGCAGTAGACTTGACTTGCCGCTGCCGTTCGGTCCCAGGACGCCGACAAATTCACCGGCTGCAACCTCCACCGCGATATCCCGCAAAATCGGCTGGGCGTCCACACACCAACTGACGTTCTCAATTCGTAGAGTCACGTACTGCCTCCCCCAAACGCACTCATTTTCCGCCGCATCAGCCAGAGAAAGAACGGCCCTCCAAGGAAGGCAGTAAAGACGCCAAGGGGCATTTCTTCTGGCTGCACGATCGTTCGCGCGAGCACGTCCACCCACACCAGGAAGATCGCCCCCGCCAAAAGGCTCACCGGCAATACGCGGCGGTGGTCCGAACCCACAAATAGCCGCACGGTATGCGGCATCATCAGTCCCACAAAGCCAATCGCTCCAGCGAGCGCCACCATGACACCGGTCATCATAGCCGCCACGACCATCAACACCCGCCGAAACCGGTTGGTATCCACTCCGAGGCTCACGGCCGTCTCCTCACCCGCGATGAGGGCATTCAACGGTCGCGCCTGCAACACCAGGTAGGTCGTTCCGATGAGGAGAGCGATCAGCGGCAACGTGAGAAAGCTCCATTTGGCGCCGGCCACACTCCCCATGAGCCAGAAAAGCACCGAGCGAATACCCTGGGCTTCGTCGGCGCGGAACACGATGAAACTTGTCGTGGCTGAGAGTACGTATGATAGCGCTACGCCGACCAGAATAAGGCGCACCGGCGAGAGCGTCCCTCGGTGCTGCGCCAGCGCGAGCACCAAGACGAATGAAAACACTGCCCCCAGGAACGCCGCAACCGAAAGTGAATAGATGCCAAAGAACTTGAAGACACCCAACAGAATTACAAGCACCGCTCCGACCGAGGCCCCGGAGGAGACACCCAGAATGTAGGGGTCTGCCAGCGGATTGCGTACCGCAGCCTGCATGGCAACGCCCACAACCGCGAGCCCGGCGCCGATGATCGCCGCCAACAGCACCCGCGGGAAACGAATCAGCCACACGATGTTTTCGTGGGCCGCGGACCATTCACCGGTCGCCAGGCCGGTCAGGCGCGACACGGCAATCTGCCACACCGTCAATGGCGGGATTGCCACCGGCCCGATGGTCACTGCGAGTGTAAGGGTAACGACCAGGACCGCCGCCAAGCCGAGCACGATGGCAGGAAAACGGGTGTCCCAGCGCCGACGGGTAGTACGCTCCCGCGTGGGGCCGGGCGCGCTTGAAGACCGCACCGGTTTCTCCGCAGAAATCGCCATTCTTATCTCCGTCTAGCCGGACTGCGTCGGATAGAAGCCTTCAGCCAGGGCCTCAATCACCTTGATGCTGCGGACTCCCGGCTGCGTGGCCGTGAAGGGCACTACGACGTACCGCTGCTCTTGGACAGCCGTGATCGAGGAGAGCGCCTCGGTATTGGCCAGGTACTCGCGCTTCTCGTCCGCCGTCGACCACGATGCATCGTGCAGCACGATGACGTCCGGATTGCGCTCAACGACGGTCTCCCAGTTTACCGTGGCGAAGTCGCCTTCCACGTCCGAGAAGATGTTGATGCCGCCGGCCTCTTCGAGGAGCGCATTCACGATGCCTGTGCCGGCAGCCGTATACGGGGCTTCGTCACCACTGTCGAAGACAAAGACCGAAACCTTGGGATCCGCAGGCGCCGTCTTGGCATAGATTTCCGCCAAGCGCTCCCGGATACCGGCCACGTATGCTTCCGCTCGCTCCGATATGCCGAAAATCTTGCCAATATTCAGGAAGTCGGTGAACACGTCCTCTATCGTCGCCTTGCTTTCCAAGCAATTTGCATTAGCGAGATACGAGTTTATGTTGAGTTCCGCTAGGGCCTCGCGCGGACCGGCAACTTCATCGCGGAAGGCGCTCACCCAGCCGCCATAGATGAAGTCGGGCTCCGCCCCCAGCAATACCTCACGGGAAGGATAGGTATCAGATAGCACGGGTATCTGTTGGTAGGCGGCAGCCAGATCGGACAGAATGGGGTATTCGAGATACGCCGTCCCGACCATGTGGCCTTCCAGCCCCAGCGCCAGCATCAGCTCAGTGGCGTGCTGTGCCAACGTTACCGCACGCTGCGGGGGCTGCGTGTACGTAAGAGTCAGACCGCAGTTCTCGATTGTTACCGGCGCGTAGGCTCCCTCGGCATCTTGCCCCGGCTGAGCCGGTTGAACCTCTGCTTGCGGCGCCGCCGCGCCACCACAGCCGCTAAGCAAGAGACTGCCGGTGCCTGCGACGCCAATTGCAAAAACGCGACGACGGGTAATGTGCTGGGATCCGTTCATCTGCAACAGCCCTCACAATTAAACTTAATGCAACTCACAATCATTCTCATATAGTATTGAGAATGATTTCCATTAAAAAGAAGTACTGTTGCTTTGTCAAGGGCTATGCCGCGGTATTTTCGAGATTTTCAGGGAGAATTTGGCGCCGGTCACCCGCCCTGCCACCAGGCCGAAGATTCACCCGTGCCCTTACCCACCGTCACCGATGCGCCAAGGCACGTCTCCATAGTGTCGCACTCTCCTGCCGCATGTCTCGCCGCTCATTCGCAGTGGCGACGGCTATCGTCAGAATGCAGAAGACTCCTCGTTCTCAAGGGAACAAGGAGTCTTTACAGCACCAATTCTAAGAGGCAGGCGGCGGCTGGTCTTTCAGCCCGCATTGTCATCTTGCGCCGTAGGCTCGAGCGCAGTGAGAAAGCTGTTTGCTCTCCGCGGGAGAGAATTAGGCTCTAGGTTGGCGCGCCGGCTGGATAGAGGAACGGCACCCAGGTCTCGTGCGGCGGAGAGGGCACATACCGCAAGTGCGCCAGATAGCCGTTTAGCCGTGGCTTGCCAGGACTCGCAAGTAAGCGCATGCGCGCCTCTTCGGCAGTGCGTCCGCCTTTGCGGTGATTGCAGTCCTTACAGGCTGAGACCAAATTTTCCCAGGTGTGCCCACCGCCGCGGTGCCGGGGCATGACGTGGTCAATTGTCAGTTCCCGTGTCTGCACCCCGCAGTATTGGCACATGTGACTGTCCCGACGGAAGACCTCCTGACGGACCAACCTAGGACCGGAGGGAGGCCGCTTGACCAGGTAGTGCAGTTTGATCACTGAAGGGCGTGTGTATCGGGCTTCGGCTGATATCAAATCATCCGCGTACTGTTCGATTACTTCCGCCTTGCCGTTGAGCAAGAGCACGAACGCCCGCCGCACGTTGCAGATATTCAGTGGCCGATAGTCAAGGTTGAGTACAAGAACACGCTTGTTAATGCTGTACATTGTGAACCACGCCTACCAGGAGCAGCTGGCACCAGTCTCATTTTCAGTAATGATGTTGGCGGTTATGTTGCGGAAATTACGCCTCCTGACAAGCGATGCAACTCCTGCACCTCCTCTTGCCTGTATTCTAGCTGGATGCACGTGCGTTCACAATACCGTTGACCCTAATCACCCTCCTGAGTATACTGTGAATTAGGGGCATTGTTCTGTGCACATTTCAAGCGACTTCAGACACACCTCGCTACAATGGCACACTCTAATTTCACGGTATCCAAGTTTACTGCTAGCCAGTGGTGCCTCACTTACGAAATGCATGATTGCGCTTGTTTGATTACTTAAGAAAGGGGGATTGAATGTACTCCAGTCTGATTGGCAAAGTAGAGAAAGCTAACCGCTATGCCGAAGAGCGGGATCGTTTCAGCTTTTCAGCCTTCACCGTACGCGTGCGTGGTGACAACAACGAGCACGAGGTATCATTCAAGGACGGTGAATGGCACTGTGACTGCGACTTCTTCACGATTTACGGGCTGTGCGGCCACGGTATGGCCCTTGAGCGCATCCTCGGTGAGATGGTTCCTGCCAAGATGACTTTCGCGGATATGATAAAGGCAAAGACCGGGACTGCCTTGCCGTAGGAACAGTGCGCATCCCCTTGCCCACACCCCGTGCTGCCCGTCTCTCCGAGCGGCACTCTACTCCCCAATTTCACTCCATTGGTGATATCCGGCACGCTTACGTCACCTCGTAATCCGCATGTTCAAGATTGACCCGCGAGACATCGAAATCGTCCGCAGCACCCAACGCTCCAAAACCGTTACGGGTGAATTCAAGCATGGCAAGCTCCGTGTGCACGTTCCAGCGCACCTGACTAGAGCCGAAGAAGCGCATTACGTCGCCAAAGTCCGGGAGCGAGTGGAGCTACGGGAGAAAAAGGAGCTACTCAACCACGGTGAACCGCTTTTTAAGCGCGCTGCCGAACTCAATGCGCAGTACTTTGCAGGGGAATTAGAGATCGCCGCCGTAACGTACGTAACCAACCAAAATAGTGTTTACGGCAGTTGTAGCGTGCGTCGCAAGGCCATCCGACTTTCGCATCATCTCGCTGAAGTGCCGGAATGGGTGCGTGACTACGTGCTGATGCATGAAATGGCCCATCTCGTCGAGCCCGGCCACAATCGACGCTTCTGGGAGATTGTGAATCGCTACCCCCGCACGCAGGAAGCGCGTTGCTACCTGAGGAAGTTCACTTCCGCTGAATGTTCTCCGCAGTGACATTGGCACCTGTCGATCTCCTTCCTCTAGAATCTTAACCCGCCTTTGTCACAATCTTCCCTATTCGGCAATCCTATGGCATGCTGTATTCATGGCTACCGCAAAGACAAAGAAAGCACGACGGGCAGAAAAAGTCCGCGACCCCAACAACATGGTTGTGGCGACGAACCGACGCGCCTTCCACGACTACCACATCGATGCCACATTCGAGGCCGGCCTTAACTTACTGGGTACTGAGGTGAAATCTATCCGTGCGGGCCGTGTCACTCTGACTGAAGGATTTGTGCGCATAATCAATCGCGAGGCGTGGCTCTGGAATGTGCACATCTCACCGTACCAGCGCGGCGGATACGTCAATCACGAACCGACCCGGGCCCGCAAGCTCTTGCTCCACAAGGACCAAATCGGCACCTTGTTTCAACATTCCCAGATGAAGGGGCAAACGGTCATTCCGATCCGGCTCTACCTGCGCAACGGTCGGGTCAAAGTAGAGATTGCAATAGCGCGCGGCAAGAAACTCTACGACAAACGGCAAGCGCTGGCAGAGAAAGACGCCCAGCGCGAGATGGATCGCGTGGCGAAGGAATACTCCCCCGGTCTTTGGTAACCGCGAAGCCCTGCAAGTGACCTCACTTGTGGTAGGCTCTGCACACGCGTGCAATCCATCTGCATTCGCTTGCCGCTCACTGCGATTTATGTCTTGTGGCAAGTGCGCCCCCGGTCAGGATCTCCCATTCTCAAGAATCCAGGTTTTGCGGCCGCGCTGTTATACTGTACGCACCCACTATACCTCTTGGTTTTCCTTTGACACGAATGCTGCCTATGTCTCGGTAAGCACGCAAGAAGCACCCGTGTAGTCCAAAGAGCCTACATAGGTGGCGCGTTACAAGGAACGAGCCGACGCTGAATAGCATAGTGGTCGCATTCGTACTATTGACCTGCGAAGAAAGTATGTAAGCGAGAATTGGAGAAAAATCGTGGAAGAAATTCGTATCGGCCTTACCGGACTTGGGGGGCGCGGTCGCCACTGGTTGAAGACATTGGACGGTTTCAATGGCTATCGCGTCACCGCGATCTGCGACCCCATCACCGAGCTCCATGAACCGTCCTTTGCCGTACTGGAGAAACCGGAAACGGTAAAGGCCTACACGCGGTACGAAGACCTTCTTGCCGATCCGAACGTGGATGCGGTGGCATTGACGGTTCGCTGCAAAGAGCAGGGCGCCTTGGCAGCACAAGCCCTGGAGGCCGGCAAGCACGTCAACTCCGAGGTGCCCGCCGCGCACACGATGGAGGACTGCTGGCGCATCGTGCTGGCGGCGGAGCGCAGCGGCCTGGTCTACCAGCTCGCGGAACAGAGTCGCTTCTCCGGTGTCACTACAGCGTGGCGCGACTTGGTGAAGGAAGGGAAACTCGGCAAGATAACCTTCTGCGAGGGCCAATATATCGGCTACAAAGACTCTGCGCGCTACCACCGGCTGCCGGGCACGGCACAGCTTGTGCCGATCGCCGATCTTGCGGCACATCCCGAGGCAGAGCCAACGTGGATCAACCGCATGCCGCCAATTCACTACCTTCCTCATGAACTCAGCCCGATCCTCATGGTGATCGATGACCGGGTTACGGAAGTCACTGCTATGAGCACACGCTCGCCGAGCTACATCCACAGTGAAATTCAGCAGCCGGACATCCAACTGGCGATCATGAAGACGGCCAATGACACCCTCATGCGCCTTGCCGTTTCTTACACCCAGCCCACCGCGCCGCGGGATAACCACTGGTGCCACATCATGGGCACCAAGGGTTCGGTCGAGTTGGCGCGCTCGCTGCGCGATAGTTCCAAGCTGTGGCTGGCCGATGCCCAAATGCACGACCTGGCCGAGGTCGATTGGCGCCCGCAACGCACCGATGCGCCCCCGGAAGCGCGCGGCAGCGGCCATAGCGACACCGACTACTACATCCACGCCACGTTTCGCGATGCGGTGCTCAATGACGTGGCGCTGGAGTTCGACGTCTATAAGGCAATGAACACCGCCGCTCCTGCCGTTCTCGCTTCCGCATCTATCGCCCAAGGCAGCAAGCTCATGCAGGTGCCCGACTTCCGGCCAGGGCCCAACCGGCGCAAAGGTGAACTTCCTGGATAGATCCCTTTAGACACGACTTGGGCAACAACAAGTGTTGGCCATACGCCAAGTAGGGCGAAATATCGTAGCGCGGGGGCTTGTCCCCCGCCTCTTAGAGATGTTGCGACTTTCCAGCCTAACAAGCATCCCGCCATACTAACTCCTAAGAATTCAATCGGTAGCGCAGGCTGCAATCCTGCGCTACCGTTCCACACTATAGGGTTCCAAACTATACTTGGATCTAGCGGTGGATTGGATTGGGTATCGCCGAGGCGTACTCTAAGGCAGGCTAAGTCCAATTGACGGAGAGGAAACACCGATGAACCGAGAACTGCCCGACTGGGTTACCTATCCTGAGGACAACTGGGAGAGCATCACTCCCGCTGAAGCGGGCCTCGATCCCCACAGGTTCGAAGCGTGGCTGCGCACTTTGGGCCTGCACGGCGCTTCTTTTGGGGGCGAAGACCACTCCGGCGAGAAGTGGGGCACCATGCTCACGCGCGGCGGCTACTGCGTACACGTGTGGGGCGACCCGCACTTCCGCTTCCAAACCGCGTCCATGGGCAAAGCCTTCATGTGGCTACTGCTTGGATTCGCGGTGGAAGACGGCCTGCTGGACGTAGATGCGCCCATCCACCGCACGTGGACGGGCGAAGGCGCACTTTCCCATCCCCACAAGCATCTAAACCGAGGCCACCACGAGCATCTTACCTGGCGGCACATTATCGGCACAAAATATGGCCGCACCCATCAGGGCGGCTTTCCCATGGAGATCGGCAGCGCGTATGCCAAGGGGCGCGCGGGCCGCACGCAGGAGGAAGCCGACAAGGTGTGTCCGGCCTGGGCAAATTGGTCCGGCGACCCCTTCTATGATCTTTACTCCCATGCTGCGCCCGGCACGCAGGAACACTACAGCAGCGCCGGCTTCTGGCGGCTGGGGCAGGCACTGACACACGTCTGGGACCGCGACCTCAAGGACGTGCTGGACGAGCGGCTCTTCGGCAAGATCGGTATCACGCCCGGGAGTTGGGACTGGTACGCCGGCGAGACCGTGCAGTCACAGCAGTACTTCTACCCAACAATCCCGGACTCCTACACCTATCTCGACCCACCGTATCGCATCAACGGGCACGTGGTGCGCAGCGGCCCCGGCTGGGCAGTCATGTGCGCTGCCGACATCGCCCGTTTCGGACACCTGCTCGCCACGCAGGGCCTCTGGCAAGGCGAGCAACTCATCGACCCCCAATGGCTGCGCGGCCACGGCGGCGGCAACCGCAGCGGCGTCAGCGGCGAAAGCGCCCACTTCACCGCACTCGCCCAAGTAACTACCGACGGCATCGACCACGTCCACTCCAGCGCAAAGATCAGCTTCGTCCCCGAGCACGTATTCACAGGGCCCGTGCAGGTGTAAGACAGTTATTGGCTGATATGGAACTGTCTAAGTCACTGGTATAGAACTGTCTAAAGCAGTGGAGACCCCAATCTCTTTCGTTTAAGATCCCTTGCACATCCGGTAGCGCAGGTTTGCAACCTGCGTCCGTTCGCCGCGCGAACAGCTTGTATCGGCATCCGTCATTCCTGTAAGTGTCAGGTAATTCGTTGACAGAATTGAATTCAAGCGCAACAAAACGCAGTACCGTATATGACTACTACACATGTCATTCCGAACGGAGCGCAGCGCAGTGAGGAATCTACAGTGCTGAGCCTATTAATCTATGTTTGGCATGGACCCTAGATTTCTCGCTGCGCTCGGAATGACATTGACAGTCAACACTGCCAAGTGGGGAGGGGATTCTGTCAACGAATTAGTCAACACGTACAATTCCGGCTTTCGCCGGAATCTAGGGTCAGTAAATGATGCAGAGGCGTACCCAGTCGCTAACCTTAGACCCTTGACATCCGGGTCCGCTTCCAAGAATGGCCTTTCATAGCCCTTTGGGCATACCTGAACTATTGAAACACAGCCGCTAGAAAGGCGCTGAAGGAAGGGCAGCGGCCATCGGCAGTGGCTAGTTCCCAATAGCCGCCTAATCATCCAACTCGCTGACTGATTTTGGCAGAGCGAACGTACCATCCTCATTTGGCGGAAAGGCTAGCACCTCAACCGCTGCATCCAAGTTGATTTGGCCATGGATGTGGGGGAAGTCCTCCTCACCCTCCGCTAAGCCATCTGGATCCAGCGGCGCAGTCAAACGATCTACGGCGATGCACAAGAGCACCAGGTCCGGCTGGCCGCGAAACACAGTATCCGCCACTCCAATCACCTGATCGGGCCGGGAGCAGTGAATACATCCCTGCGGGGCAAGTGGCGGTACGGGGTAGCTGCCTGCCTGCCGCGCCGCTTTCCAAGCGGCACGTTGCGTGATGTGGAATATGAGGGCCATGCTAAAGCCTTTTGCATTGCATTCATCAAGTAAACGCGTACTCTTCCTTTCTCAACCAGTATACTGACAAGAAAGAGTAGGTACATACGGAGTCTCATGTGGCTTCCTTCAATTGGTGGTTGCTAGCCGATTGCATTCGCTGGTTAATTCCGCACAAGTGGGAATTGCAGATCCCTTTGGCGCGCCGTGCCCTGGATTCCGGCTTCCGCCGGAATGACGGACCGACTTGCGAAATGCCCTGGCGATCCCGGCACTCCCGCTTGTTACGGCTACTAGTGATTGCTGGCGTTTACCTGCTGCTGCTCGCGGCCTGCAACGGTGTCGTGCATTATGAAGCGCCAGCGGCTACGCCGACCGTAGCACCTAAGGCCCAGCTCCTTGCAACTGCCACGGCCGTGGCTCCGACCGCGCCGGATATGCTGGAACGCCTGTCGCGAGATTGCCGCCGCTACGGGAATTGTGACGAGCCGACCAACTGGGATGCAATAGTTCTCGCGTTGGAACAACGCCCGCTGCAATTGCCGGCACTGAAGCCGGATGCAGCCTGTCCCGAGCCTTCCATCCGCTCCGTTGAAGGATACGACTTTGAAGTCATCGGTGAGGGGCCCGTCTATAGCTTGTTTTACCTGTTGACGTTGAGCACCAATGGGAATGTAAGTTACGCGCATGACGGGTGGCACTGGAACAAAGTGGTGTGGACCCGCGACCCGCAGTACACGGGCCCTGTTGTAATCCGAGGCCGCCAACTGGACGGCCCGGCAACCTTACGCTTCCAGTGGATCAGAGAGGGCGACCCTTCGCCGGAGTTGGCTCGTTCCTCGCTGCATGTTCCCCCATATTCCCCCGAAAATAGTCGCCTTACGGACGGATCAGGCTGGTGGGAGGAAATAATGACGTACGTGGTCGTACGGGCGCCGGGCTGCTACGGGGTGCAGATCGATGGCGTAGACTTCAGCACGACAATTGTCTTTGCCGTTCATGGCCCTTAGGCACATGGGAGGAAAGCAGGCCTCAGACCAATTCATTCTGTGTGGACAGTATGAACGCGTCCTGGTCTTCGCGATCGCGCAGGAAGGAAGCAGGCGCCTCTTCTGTGAGGAATCCTGCCGTGCCGCCGAATGCCGCCAGTTCCATCAAGAACACCTTTGCCAAACCCGGGCCCGACTGAGTACCGCTGCTAGAGGGCAAGTCTGCGGTGACACATTGATCGATGCCAAAGTGATTGATACCGCTCAAGTGGCGAAACCAATGTCCCATTGGTAGCCATTCTGAAACATGCTTCGAATGGTGGCTATTGCCACACCAAACAAGGAGCTTAGTTCCTGCCGGCAGCGCTTCTACGGCCTCGATTATGTTGTGCGCCTGCTGTTCTTCGCGCCAGTTGATACTCTCCATCTCCATCGGGTCTGCGGGCAGGGCCATTATGTCGGCCTCATATGGAATTAGCATCCAGCCGAGATAAAGCGCCTCCTGGATCAAGAACCGCATTTCCGGCTGCGCTAAGTACCCTTCGGTAGGGCTGGCCGGAAGAGTGCGCGTCCGATTGGCCTCCTCAGCAAACTCGTAAGGCCACAGCGCCTCCATGGCCAGATGACGCACACCCGCTTCATGGGCCGTAGGTAAGATGCGCCGACCAATCTCGCGCGTTCGGATACACCTCTGAAGGCCGTTATGTGCCTCATTCATCATCACAACCGTGGTGCGCTGGTAGCCAATAGTGACCAATTCCTCAGGGCTGCACCAGATCGATGCAACTTCCATATACCGCTTCAACCCCAATTTGCGATGACATACAGGTACTTCAAGTCTATCAAGTCAAGGGAATGGAATCGCCGATCGAGGAACAGGATGACTAGCCAAAGGTACTCCCTATTCCAATTGCAAACCGGCGCATTGCACGGAAACCGTGGGCTCCACTCAAAACTGCAAGGGGCGGTCGCACGTGGGGAAAACTACCTCGATGTCGTCGTGCACAAGCTTTTCTTCGAAGAACTGGGGGTTTTCAGTGTGGATAGGGGCGAGCCGCTGGGGACGGATCTGGCGGATTATGTCGAGCAATTCGGCGCCGCTGGCGTGGCCGGAGGCGTGCAATGGGCCGTCCTGCGCTTCGCCCAAACCGTGAGACTCCACGCCGAAGTGTTCCAGCCAATGGCCTAGCCGCTGGTGGTCGATCTCCATTTCCTCATTGAACGCCTCGCTGCTGGAATAGATGTAGACCGCCGGTACCGGCGCAATGCTCGCCAACTCGTTGATATCCCAGAACGAGAAGCAGAGAATGTAATCATCGGGATTGTTGCGCAACTCTCTCGCATCCACCAGCAGAGAGCTATGTCGATCCAAAAGCTTCCGCTCCCAGCCGCTGACGCGAGCGCGGCCCTTCTGGTAGAGCGCAAATCCCGCTACCGTGCTGATGTCCGGCACTTCGTTCGGCGCGGCGTAATGCATCGCCTCCAGGAGGTACGCGTCTTTATTGAGCACGGCCAAGCGCCGATCGGTCTCCTGCGCAATCTTGTGAAAGATGAGGAGCCGTTCCACGTTGCGCGGGCCGAAGTCGGCAAAGACCAGCTTGCCGCTCGCTTGCCGAACTATCTCGGCTGCAGTTTCGTAGACATCTTGTTCGGATGTGGGAGCACTTTCCGCTCCGCGCGTCCCTTCACAGAGCAAGACCGTCGGCTTGAGCGCCGCGAGCGCCGCCACTGCTTGCCTTGTCTGCTCTCCATGCCGACCATGCAAGCGCAGGTCGCCGGTATACGCCACCCACCCGGCAGCAGTCTCGACGGCAAAAGCCGCCGCGCCATAGATTGAGTGATCTACCGGATACCAGCGCAAGGCGTTGCCCGCGCCTATGGTCTCACCTGCCCCTTCCACGGGCGTTGCCGCCATGCCTCTCCGCGCTTGAGGAGATTCGTGCCAAAACCTCTCCGCCTCTAGCGAAAGCGGCCCAGAGAGCACGCGCAGCGGACGCTGCTGCAATGGCGCTCCGCGCTTGGTTTGCAGCACGCCGTCCTTGCTCTCGCGCGGCACGGCATATGCCATTTCCCGCTCCATGTCGGACGGCCCGCTATCCTGGATCGCCTTCGAGATAAGTGCCGTCAGGGCCGTGGTGTAGAGCGGAATATCAGGGCGTAGGAAAGAGACCGAACCGGTGTGGTCCACGTGAGCGTGGCTCAACAGCACACCATCCACGTGATCGAGCGTGCGCGAGAGCGGCTCGGACTGCCAGCGCGACCAAAAGTCGGCGTCCGGTTCCAGATCGGGCCGATAGATGCCCTGCAACGGCGGCAACATGCCGGTCTGGAAGAAGTCGTTCAAACCATAACCTGCACGGGGATTCAAAAACTCTTCGAAGTATTTCCCCCGCGCCTTGAAAGAAATGCCGAAGTCAAAGAAGAGGCGTGTGGCGCCGTCAACGAGCAGGATCTTGTTGCCACCAATCTCGTTGCTGCCGCCGTAGAAGAAGAGCTCAGGCATTGGCAATCTATCTCAGCGATACACAAGTGACCAACAATCGTAAATGAAATGTAGTAGGGGCGGTTCGCGAACCACCCCTACGAAATCTCGATTCTATTGTCGGCGACGCTACACGCAATCCTGCACCCTTAGATAAACAGCGGCGCCAACACGAGCGTAATCGTGGAGAAGAGCTTGATAAGCACGTGGAGGGACGGTCCGGCCGTGTCCTTAAGGGGGTCGCCAACGGTATCGCCGACAACAGCCGCAAGGTGCGCCACCGAATTCTTGCCGATCACTTTGCCATCAGCGTCCTTCAGATTGCCCGCCTCGATGAACTTCTTGGCATTATCCCACGCGCCGCCGCCGTTATTGAGGACTGTCGCCAGGATGATACCGGACATCGTACCCACCATGAGGAACGCCGCTTCCGCCTCCCAGCGCAAGGCGACGCCAACGATGATCGGGGCCGAAATCGCCAAGACGCCGGGGAGAATCATCTGGCGGAGGGCCGAGCGGGTAGTAATATCCACGCAGCGGGCGTAGTCGGGCCGCACCGTGCCTTCCATAATGCCGGGGTTCTCCGCGAACTGACGACGGACTTCCTCGATGATATCGCTCGCCGCGCGCCCCACGGCGCGAATCGCCAGAGAGCTAAAGAGGAAGACGACCATCGCCCCGATGAAACCGCCAATGAAGACCTCGACCTTCACCAAGTCCACTTGTACGGCCTCATGCGGGAGGTTCAACTCGAACCGCACCTCATCGAGAAACGCTTGGAAGAGGAGGAAGGCCGCCAGACCGGCAGAGCCGATGGCGTAGCCTTTGGTGAGCGCCTTGGTGGTGTTTCCTACCGAGTCGAGCTGGTCCGTAATCGCGCGAGCCTCCTCAGGCGCGTCCGACATCGCGGTAATGCCGCCTGCATTGTCGGTAATCGGCCCGAAGGTATCCATCGAGAGCACGTAGGCAGCGCTCATGAGCATGCCCATCGTCGCCACCGCCGTCGCATAGATGCCCTTCACCGACGAGCTCACACCTTCCACTTCGGCCATCGTGCCGAGCCAAAAGGAAAGACCCAGCGCCAAGGCAATCGCGAGCACCGACGTGGCGGTTGTCTCCAGGCCGAGGGCAAACCCGCTAATGATATTCGTGGCCGGTCCGGTACGGGAAGCTTCCGCAATTTCCTTCACCGGACGCCAATTGCCGGACGTATAGTACTGGGTGATGTACACAAAGGCTAGGCTGGTTAAGATGCCTACCGTCCCTGCCCAAAAGAACATGAGGTCTCCCAGCAGATAGTACACTGTGACGAACATGAAGATAATCGAGAGCCCGGTAATAACGTAGTAGCCCTTATTGAGCGCCGACATCGGATTATCGGGATTGGCGCCACGCGCCGTGAAGATACCCACGATAGAGGCAACCAGCCCAAATGCGCGCACGATTAGCGGGAAGAGCACCCAGGCTAGATTGTTGGTAGCAACCGCCAGGCTCGCCCCGAGGATCATCGCCCCAATGTTCTCGGCAGCCGTCGACTCGAAAAGGTCCGCGCCACGACCGGCACAATCGCCCACGTTATCGCCCACCAAGTCAGCAATCACCGCCGCATTGCGCGGATCGTCTTCGGGAATCCCTTGCTCAACCTTACCCACCAGGTCCGCGCCCACGTCGGCCGCCTTGGTGTAGATACCGCCGCCAAGCTGTGCAAAGAGCGCCACGAAGCTAGCGCCAAAGCCGAAACCAACAATACTGCTCACGACCGCAAGCGAATTCTCCGGCGTAAGGTTAGTGCCGCCGTAGATCAACAGCATTGCGCCGACGCCGATAAGACTCAGCGCCACCACGAGAAAGCCGGAAACCGCGCCGCCGCGCAGTGAGACCTTTAGCGCTTCTTCCAAGCTCGAACGGGCGGCGCTAGCAGCACGTCCGTTCGCCTGTACGGCAATGTACATGCCGACGAAACCGGAGATGCCCGAACATATCGCGCCCACCAGAAAAGCCGCTGAGGTCTTGATGCCGAGCGTAGTGTCAGATGCGAAATAACCGATAATGGCGCCGATCACAATCGCCGCCAAAATCGCCAAAATCGCGATCGTACGGTATTGCCGATTGAGAAATGCGGTAGCGCCTTCGAAAATCATGCCTGCGATTTCCTGCATCTGCTCGGTTCCGCGATCACGCCGCAGCACATCGTACGCGAGCCAAATTGCGAAAATCACAGAAATCAGACAGGCTATGGGGACTGCCCAGACTAGTTCCACGTTATTGTGTACCTCCCGTCGTTGGCACTTTGCTCTGCTTCAACACCTCGCTCAAGGCACTGAAGAATGACTCCATTTCCTCTTCGGTTCCAATCGTAATACGCAGGTATCGCTCCAAACCATGCTGACGGAAGTAACGCACCAGCACCTTCTGCGCCTTCAATGCTTCGAATACATCCACTGCCGCGTGTTGCGTTGGCTCGACAAAGAGAAAATTCGCGTCAGAGGGGTAAACTTTGCAGGGAAATTCCTGCGCTAACCTGGCGGCTACGCGCTCGCGTCGCGCGCCAATTTCAGCGCAAACTGCCCGCATCCAATCGTAGTCTTCCAGCGTCGCGACCGCAATCGCCTGGCTGGGTCGGCTGACGCTATATGAATCTCTGAGCTTCCACAAGGGTTCCAAGAGCTCGGGTCGCGCAAACGCATACCCAACGCGAACTCCCGCGAGCCCGAATGATTTGGACATGCTCCGCGATACAATAATGTTTTCATACTGCTGTACCAAGGGCAAGGCAGAGGCAGACGCGAAGTCAACGTACGCCTCATCCACGACCACCAAGCCCGCACACTGCTGCGCCAATCGCTCTATTTCAGCGGGTGGCGTATACGTCCCCGTCGGCGAATTAGGATTTGAGAGCGCAGTCAGCGTCGCTTGCTCCGCTGCCAACTCGTCAATCGGCACCGCAAAGTCGGGGCCTGGTTCAACGGTCTGGATGACGGCATCCTGCATGTGCGCCCAAACTTCATAGTACGGGTAGGTGGGAAACGTGTACGCTACGGTTTGTCCTCTGTCAACGTAGGCGCGAAATATGAGATTGAGGATTTGGTCCGAGCCGTTATCTACATAGATCCACTCGACGTCAAGCTCGTAAATCTCTGCCAGCTTGTGGCGCAAGTCTCGCGCCAAGGGATCGGGGTATCGTGATAGCGCCTGATTAGCTTGGCCTTCAAGCGCCGCCAACGCCTTTGGCGAGGTGTGTGGATTCTCATTCGTATTGAGCTTCGTCCACCCCGTTCCCTGGGGCTGCTCCCCAGGAACATAGGGCGACATCTCCTGAACGGCTTTCCGTGCGGCCGGAATCACTGGCAGTTTCCCTTCCTGAGCGCGTACCTAGCCACGGTGCTTTACGCTAGAACAAAACTCACTGGCGACCGAGGCCGCTCTCACTTCTGAAGCACCTTAGAAACGGATATGACAAATTACGCCGCTATGATGGCAACTGGGGCATTATAGCGAAAATTGTGAATACTGTCACGCGGAGGGCTAGTAAGACAGAGAGTTACTCCAGCGATCAGACTTTGACCCATAATTTGGGCTCAAGCTGGCCAGAGTCGGCACCGCTTTGTCCTTGCGCAGGCAACGTACTGTATGATCCAAGCAAGTGGAAAGATCTCCCACAGCGGCGTGGTTGGTTCGTAAGAAGGCCAGCCGAAACTTAAAGTTCGGAGGCGGAGACTCCGCTTGGGATCCTCCGCCTCCAGAATACGCAAATACTAACTGACTACTGGATGCAGCCGCCTTCGGCCAGCCAGTTCTCCAACTGACCCTGCGTGCGCTCCAGTCCCTCGGGCACCGTCAGAGTGCCTGCAACCATCTCGTCCCACGTCTCCCGCCAACCGGCGTTGAACTCGGACTGCTTGAAGATCGTGGGGGTAATGCGGCTATTGGCAGCCTGCATGAGATAGACGTTGACATCCTCATAGTCGGTGGTTGTTGCCGGCGTGATATTCTTGTTGGCAACATAGCGACCGCCACCCATGGCGGCAACGGCGTCAACCACGTCGGCGCTAAACGTATGCTTCAGGAACTCCCAACCGCCGTCGGGATTCACACCGGAGCCGCCGAGATACATGGCGTTGTTTGCCAGCGCGATGACACGCCCTTCCGGGCCGTTCGGCATCGGCGCCATGCCAATCTCAAAGAGATTTTCCGGCGTGATCTTGGCCTCGAAGGTGCGGACGTTGAAGGAGCCAGTGTTGAACATGGCTTGCGTGCCCTCAGTGTATGAGCCGCCCATCACCTTGTGCTTCAGCGCCACGTCCACGTGGAATTGCACTGCGTCGCGGAAGGAGTCGGTCGTGAAGGTGGGCATTGTGCAGCCCGCATCCCAGAAATCGGCGCCGTACGCCCAGGCGTACATGCAGAGGTACGACGTGTAACCGGCGTATAGCCGCACGCCGCCCTGCACGATTTCGTCGCCTTCCATCTTGGTCAGCACCTTGGCGTCTTCCAAGAGCGCCTCATAGGTCCACTCGCCATCGGCTTCCTTCTCGGCTGGGTTCTTCAGGCCCGCCTCGGTGAAGAGATTCTTGTTGAACCAAATCTCTTTGCCGTTGCTGAACCACGCCAAGCCGTATATCTTGCCCTGGTACCTCTCTGTCGTGGCATCATAGAAGTCATCGGGAGAAACGTCGGCATCCGCGGCCAGATAGGGGTCGAGGTTCGTGATGATTTCGGAGCCGATGAACGGGCCCAACCAGGCAAAGTAGCCGTAAACGGCATCAAAGGCAATTCCGCCCGCCTGGGCCGCGCCTGCCTTAGCCGGCAATTCGCCGAAGCTCGTACCGGTCACGGTGAGATTCAGGTCCGGATGCTTGTCCGCGAAGGTATCAAAGATGCTACCCCAGGAGTTCTGCCAAATCTCGTTCTGGGCCAGGTCGACGTGCAGGTAATTGACGACCGCCGGCTCCATAACCTCGGCGTCTTTGGCAGCCTCTTTCGGCTCCTCTTTCATCTCTTCCTTGGCCGGAGCTTCCCCTGCCATTTGCGCTTGGCCACAAGCTGCCAGGAGCATCCCAGCGCCCGCTAGCGCACTTCCGCCGAGAAACGCTCGGCGTGACAAACCTTTTCGCATGCTCAACCTCCTATTTGTGGCATACACTTCCTCTGTTGGTCTTTCACACCTGAGGACAGAGGATCCGTCCCTATCTCTTAGGGCGCTCTCCATTACTAATACACGAACGAGAATCTCCCCATCCTTGCCGTGCAAGGATAATCTATATTAACACCATAGTCAAGTACCTAACGGACGATTCTTGCAACTAGGGCGCTTTAAGGTGTGGAAGCGCATTCCTTAAGCAAAGAAGGGCCTCCAACCGGGCACGATTACCGCTCTATCCGCTTGCGGGGCTTCTCAAGCTCCCACTCTGCACGCTGGAACTCTGCTCGCCGCAGTCGCACCCGCCAGAGCCGTCCCCAAAAGAGGGCCAAGGGCATGAGCAGTACCACAATCGCCGCCGGCGCCATCCAATGGGTGCCGATGACGAAGACGAGCGAATCATCTGCGCTAAAGAAGAAGAGAATTGCGCCGCCGATGAAGAGCTTAATGAGAATCAGCATCCAAATCAGCACCCACCCCGGCACCGGGCTTTCGTCTATCGACGGCTCGATGAGTTCCCGCGGACGTTCCGTGAGAAGCTGAACCACGTACTTGCCAAAACCATGCTGTCCAGTCAATTGCCGTTTCATTGCAATTGATTATACCGCATCAGATCGCATTACCCAGTGCCGCAAGCCTCACTTGTGGGATTCTTATGGAAAAAAGCTCCGATTTGTTTGGCAACTCGCTTAGGATACCCCGCATCGAACCAGCACCCATTTCGCCTCACCGTCTACTGGTCTTTAATTGACGTAGGCAGAGCTTGTTGCGGGAGTAGCTCAGTTGGCAGAGCGCTAGCCTTCCAAGCTGGATGTCGCGGGTTCGAGTCCCGTCTCCCGCTCCCTCCGTTGCTCGCTCTTCTTTGTGGCTTGGCCCTCGCTTTTTTGCGTTGTCTCGTTGCGATGCGACGGTCCACAAAAATACAGATAAACAGGGAGATCTCTGGCTCGTCCCCGCGGGCCAGCATCCGGTCATAGAGATCGGCATCGTTTGTTGTGGCAACGCCAGCCTCAATGCCAGTGACCGCCTTACCGCCCTGCATACTAAAGCATCCGATGTCTCCGAGCGAACCGACCGGCTTCCCCTCCTACAGTGCTCCGTGGGCATGAGATGCATCTTCAATCAGAAGAATGTCTGTTCCTTCCACAATCTCGCGGAAGACATCCATGTCAGCCGGATTCCCGTATACATGAGTAACGATGACGGCACATGTGTTCGGCGTGATTTTGCGTCGCACATCTTCTGGATCTGCGCAGAATGTCTCCAGATCAATGTCTCAGAACACTGGCGCGGCATTGCAGTGCAGAATAGGCGCGATACTGGCGTGCCAGGTAACCGACGGCACGATGACCTCTTTCCCCCGGCGGGCACCAGAGGCAAAAACCGCCGCGTGGATGGTGGAAGTGCCATTGCAATGGGCGAGGGCATAGCGCGTCCCGACGAATTCCCGGAACTGTGCCTCAAACTTCTCGATCTCATCGTAGGCGCTGCCGTAGTTGTCGAGAACAGCATTCACATACTGTTTTTCCAGCGCGCTCACTTTCTCCCAACGATCATTCATCGGCGCAGTCACAGACTTCGGGCCGCCCTCAAGCGCAAGCGCCTCTGCACTAACTACCTTCGCCGTCACACGCTCCTCTGTGATGTGCAACTGTTCGACTCATTTTATTCGTGATGACTCATGTCCATACTAAATTGGGAACGAACCGCAACCGAGCACCGTCTCCTCCAAGTGATCTACTGTCGCCACTCAGGGGGGCGCTGCGCGAGGATCGAGTTCATTTGGTCTGCCATGGTCCGCAGCCCTTCCGGCACCGTGGTCTCGCCCTTGATCATACTTCCCATTTCCGTTCTCGCGACCTTGAGTACCTCGCCACGCTCAGGCAGCACGCCGGACGTATGGCCGCCGCTTTCCCAAACATCTACCGCGTCGAGCACCTGGGTGCCCTCGAACGGCTCCAACCACTTGGGATGCTTGGCATATGTGACCACCGGCGGCCACGCGATGGCGCCGAACTGCGGCGTTTCCAGGAATCCCTGTTCAGAGTGTAGCCACATCAGTAAGTCCCAGGCCAGGTCTTGGACCTTGGACAGTGACAAAATGGAATACGCATTACCGAGCACGGCTGCCCGCTGGTTGACGCCCTTTGGCGGTGGCGCAAAGTCCAGGTTCTCTCCCAGAAACTTCCGGACCGTGTTGTGGCGAAAGATGCCGTTGTCCTCCATGGCCACAAACCCTGCCTCCAGGTAACTCTGACCCTGCGGGAGTTGCTCCCGCAGCTCAGCGGGCGGTGTGAACTGATGCTTGAGGTGCAGGTCAACATTGTACTGGGTACCTGCAATGGCGCCCGGATCTTCGCCGAAGAGGGCTTTTTCCTTTTTCTCATCCAGGAGTGGCCCACCGAAATTGAGGACATAGGTGCCATGCATGTAGAAGATGTGGTTCTGCGACACCCGCACAGCGTAGCGCTTCTCATCCGGATTGGTCAGTTTGCGACCCATTTCCAGCAGGTCATCGTAGGTCCAGTCTTTGGAGGGGTAATTGAGTCCAGCATTGTCGAAGAGTTGCCGGTTGAACATGAAGCACTCACCGCCGAATTGGAACGTCAGCGCGTACAACTTGCCTCCCCAACCCCATGCTTCCAAATCTGTGGTAAAGTAATCTGCCTTCTTGCGTGGACCTTTAGAGAAATACGGGTTGAGGTCCACAAGCATGCCGCTGAGGCCCCAGGGGAGAAACCAGTTGAGCTGGTTGTACGTGATGTCAACGGTGGTGGTTCCCGCCGCAAACTCGGTGGCGCGCTTCGTGTTCACCTCACGGTATTCCGGCGTAGTGTTGATCTTGATCCCCAGCGCCTCCTCGCCGATGCGATATGTCTCCGAGAGGGCTTCCCAGCGCGGATCTTCCGGGCTGTGATAGTTAGAGATGGTGATTTCCCTCACCCCAGTCTCCGGGGGCGCCGCTGCCTTCGGCGCTGGCTTCTCCTCAGTTTTCGGAGCCTCGGCGGGCGGTGCTGCAGGTACTGCGCCGCACGCTGCCAGTGTCAAGGCGCTTGCCGCTCCTACCGTTGCTGCAAGCACCTGTCGTCGCGTAATCGTTCTGAAGCTCGCTGCCATGGCTCTGACCTCCATCAGTCTTCTACCCGACACTTCCCATATGAACGAGTTCGAGATACAAAGTATCCCTTCCTCGCCACTGCTGCGAGTATAGTACTACCCTCCCCCCGCAATGTCAAGGAACTTGCCACCAGCTTTCAACCACGCCAGCCATGCTCTCTTCACCCCTCGCAGGCTCTCGCTCCTGTGCTAGGGCATGAAAGCTTCTCCCTCATCCCCGAAGGGCCTTGCGTTCCCTTGCGCTCATCCTCGCTGTTCACCCATACACGCGGCGCAGGCAGCCAATACGCTCCAGTAGGAGAAGTGACTTGACAGCATATAGAAAGGGCATGCTGTCAAAGGTACCCAGAATCGGCGAGCCTGTTGCAAAAGTCTCCTCCGGCGGGATGCTTGGTAGACAGGGGTGGTCTGCGCATGATCTGCATACGCATGAATCCGTGACAGCTAGGTGGCTGAGAAAGGGAAATAGGCAGGAGATGAGGCAGCCAGAGCACCACAGGGGCCATGTCGACGACCCCAGCCGCTCGCAGAGGGCTGCCATTTCGCCTCACCCTTTACTGGGCTATAATTGAATTTAGCAGAGCTTGCTGCGGGAGTAGCTCAGTTGGCAGAGCGCTAGCCTTCCAAGCTGGATGTCGCGGGTTCGAGTCCCGTCTCCCGCTCCTTAGATCCCACACTCGCCCAGACCCCTGTCCCTTCCGTCCGCTCCAAGTCACGTAGTTTTGCACCCGCTCACTGCGATTCGCCCGGTCAACAACGTCTCTCCCGATCTCAAGCGAATGTGCCCCAAGCACGTCAGGGAAGGGAGCGAAGCCAACCCGCCGGAGCGGACAAATGGCTGCGATCGTACTATTCCCAGCGGAAGAAGCGCCAGGCGAGCAGTGCGGACGCAATCATGTATAGCAGCAGAATTCCAGCGCCCTGCACTATCGACGCATAGGGAGTTGCGTCCACCATGATCTGGCGCAGAATGTCGGCTAGATAGGTGAGCGGAAGCACCACGGCGATGGGGTGCAGGAACTCCGGCAGGAAGTCAAGGGGAAACAACGCGCCTGAAAGAAACATCATGGGAAAGTTCACCATCTGCACGATGGCGATCAGCGCTTCCGCACTGGGCGCCAGCGCACCCAACAAGAAGCCGAGCGCAATGAAGACCAGGGTGCCAAAGATGACAATACCAATGATCGCAGGCCAAGACCCGATTACTTGTATGCGGAAGAGCGCTAATGCGACGCCAAGCAGAATGCCGGTCTGCACAAACGCGGTCACGAGCCGCACGATTATCATGCTTATGAGCACCATCCAGCGCGATACAGGGGTGGCTTGCAGACGCCGCAACAGCCGCTGCTGACGTTGCTCCACCAGGGTTGTCGCGCCAAAGAGACCGAGCTGCGCGATCGAGAGCGCGAGTATCCCCGGTGCAATGTAGTCAATGGGACGAAATCGCTCCGCTTGCACCGAGCGGGTTTCGATTGCCACCAAACTGGGCTGCTGGGTGAATTCGCGTTGCACGCCCTCCACCACCTGTTGCACGATGCTCAACGCCGTCCCCGCAGACTGTTGCTGGCTTACGTCGAGATGAACCTGGATAGTCGCCAGCTCTCGCCTCTGCCACGCGGCAGAAAGGTCCTCCGGGATAACCACCACGGCCCGTCGGTCGCCTTTGCTGAGCGCTGCTAGCTCATCTTCCTCAGACCCGGTAGTTACCTCGAAGAGGGCTATCCCTGCGAGCGCCTGTGCTACCGTCTGACCGGCCGCGCCCTCATCCAAAATTACCAGGCCCACCGGCATCGACGCGCTACCGGTTTCTCCAAATGCAGAGCCGATGATCACCATCAACACCACCGGGAAGGCCAGTGTCCAAAAGAGCGCAACCTTGTCGCGCGCGAACTGCACGCCCGTGTAGTAGGTGAGTGTCCAGAGCGCCTTCATTCCCGGATTGTCCTTCCCGTGAGATGAAGGAAGACGTCCTCCAGCGTGCCGCGCTGTATCCGCAAGCTATCTAGACCTAGTGTGGAGTCCCCTGTGTGATGCAGGATTGCTGTTAGGGATTCCCGTATATTCGTCGTATGGAGAGTGGCAGACCCATTTCTTACCTCAACTCGCGTTACCGCCGGCAGAGTCTCCAATCGGCTTTGGGACCCACTATCAGAGAGTGGGATTTCAATGGACCTTTCCGGCACGAATTCGTCTACTAAGTCACTGGGCATGCCGAGAGCAAGGATTTTGCCATGATCGATGATGGCCACACGCTGGCACAAGACCTCTGCTTCTTCCATGTAATGCGTCGTAAGTAAGACCGTTTTTCCCTGTTCGCGCATCTGCTCCACAATGTCCCAGAGCGCACGGCGGGCCTGGGGATCGAGACCGGTTGTGGGCTCATCCAAGAACACCAGCTCCGGATCGTTGATGAGCGTCAGCGCCAACGACAGCCGCTGCTTCTGGCCGCCGGAGAGGTGCCGGTATTTTGCTTTGCGGCGCTCCTGCAAACCTACCAATTCCAAGAGCTCGTCAACTGAGGCGCTGTTGCTGTAGAAGCTGGCAAAGAGTCTAAGGATTTCCTCCACGCTGAGCAACGGATAGAGCTGCGTTTGCTGGAGCTGTACGCCAATCAGTGCCTTGACCGCGTCACTCTCCCGAGCCGGATCGAACCCCATCACGCGCACGTTGCCGCTATCCCGCTGGCGCAAACCAATGAGAATCTCTACCGTCGTGGTCTTGCCGGCGCCATTTGGGCCCAGCAAGCCAAAGACTTCGCCTTTTTCCACGGCGAAACTCAAGCCGTCTACTGCCTTAAGTTCACCGTAGGACTTATGCAGATTATCTACTTCGATTGCCGACACAAGAGGACCTTCTCACTTTCCATCGGTACCCACCATTGAGCATACCATCTAAGGTTCTAAGTCACAAATTGCAGTAATGCCAATGATTAATCTCCAATTGGTCATCTTGAACATACCAACATCAAAGGTTTATATTCCAACTGAAGCCCCTTGCAGGCAGCAACTACGATCATGTTTCTACGCTTCCGCACGAGTGAGCACTTAGGCCAGGCTGCCGCAAACTAACGGCTCGTTCTCGGCCCAATTGCTCTCATCGGGGCAGAAGGCCCCGCGCTACTTCTCGATCCTCAGTACAGGCTACCCGCTAATGCTGCGCGGCAGGCCCAAAACGCCGTGTACGCCAAAAATTCCAAAAGAAGATCAATGATATATAATCGCCTTTAGTCGACCTTGATTCACCGTATGCCTATTGGGAGGAACACCCGTGGTCATTGACGCTCACCATCACCTAGGTCAGGAACAAGACTACGCCGACAAGCTCATTGACACGATGGCTAAGTTAGGCGTTGACAAAACAGTCTTGCTGGCTACCAACACGACCGGACCGGGAAGCTCAAACGTTGAAATTGAGAAAGCCATTAGGAAACACTCGGACAAGCTGATTGGCTTTGGCTGGGTGGACCCGGCGTTGGACCCCAATGCGGAAGACACCGTGCAGCAGCTCTATGACAACGGCTTCACGGGCCTCAAGTTCATCAAGACGCGCAAAGCCTACGACGACCGCTCTTACATTCCCACATACCAGAAGGCGGCCGACCTGGAAATGCCCATTCTCTTCCACCAGGGGATCGTCGCGCGCCACGCCGGTGACATTGAGAACGACGTTCACTCCGGCCGCATGATGCCGGTGCACCTCGACTACATTGCACGGCAGGTGCCCGAGCTCGTCATGATCGGCGCGCACCTGGGCAACCCCTGGTGGTACGAAGGCGGCATGGTGCTGCGCTGGAATCCAAACCTCTACATGGACATCACCGGTTCAACGTTGAAGATGCTGGCTCCGGAGGACGTGGGCAAGATCCTGTGGTGGCGGCGCGACAGCCAGTATCGCGATCCGTGGGGACGCGATGCCTGGGAGAAGATTATCTTTGGCACCGACGTCCCATACTTCCTCATGGAAGACGTGATGAACGACTATCGGAATTGCATGGACGTGCTCGGCGTCCCGCCCGACATCCAGCAGGGAGTCTGGGGTAACACCATGGAAAAGATCCTTAGTTACGAACTCTCCGAGAAGCACCGCCCATTCGACGACCAAGGCGGCCACTATCCGCACGCGATTCCCCAAAAGGATAAGTGAGCGGAGAAGGCCTTCGTACAAGCTAACTAAGCACTCCCGCGTACCATGGATCGCACACCGTGAATGCCGCCGGCCTGTGGCTTCGTTCGGTATTCTACGTTCCGTCGAAGCAGCGGACCTATCGCCGCAACCTCTCTGTCCTCTTGAGTTGGGAGGCGGTGTGGGGGTGCGGCCTCGCCTTTGTGGCGCCGCCCGTGATCAATGCGCTGCTCCTGCAGTTGACCGATTCCCGCACGCTCGTCGGCTTGGTCTATCTCGCCCACGTCGCCTCCTTGCCTGCCCTGATACCCGCCGCCATGCTGAATCAAAGGCTCAGGACGCGGCGTCAGGTTCTTGCCGGGTCAAACGCCATAATTGGGCTCTTATACGTGCTCATCGGCGTTGTGGTCTGGCAGCTCTGGCAGCATCCTGCCGTTGCCATCCTCCTCCTGTTCACGTTGCTTGCCCTCACCTGGCTTACCCTTGGGGCTATCATTGCTCCGGCGTTCGAGCTGATGAGCATTCTCTTCGGTCGCCACTACGGTACAGTGAGCGGCTGGCAGTTTTCCGTAAATCGCATAACCGGCGTCGTGGGCGGACTCATGGCGACGTGGTTGCTCTCGGCCTGGGCCTGGCCGACGAATTTCACGCTAGTCTTCATCGCCGGCGGAATCTTCATGATTCTGGGCAACATCCTCATTCTGTTCATCGATGAACCGGTAACGCCGCCCCGCACGTCGTTTCAGTCGCTCCGCGCGTATACGCGCGCCTTAACCGATCAAGTGGCGCGCCATCGGGATTTCATGAGGTTGCTGATCGTGGCTGCCTTGACCGGCCTCTTTCAGGCCGTGTTAAATTTCTACTCCGTCTATGCCTTTGACGCCGTGGCCCTGCCGCTAGCTGCCGCCGGGTTGCTGGCCGCCGTGGGTTTTGTCGCCAGCGCGTGCGGCGCGCTGCTGGGCGGCTCGCTTGGCGATAGGCGGGGCCACCGCTCTCTCATGCGCGCCGCGCTCATTGGTTTCGTCATCTCTCTGCTGCTCTTGCTACCTGCCTGGCAGCCGGCCTTCTTCACGGCCTGGATGCTCGGCAACGCGGCGCTCATGACCATGATGATTGCGCGCATTAATCTAGCATTGGACTTTGCCCCCGCGGGCGACAAGGGGACGTATACAATGGTGGTCTTCATGGTGGCGCAGCCAATGCTCGGCCTGTTCGCAGTGGGCGGCGGCGCATTGATAGACCTCGCCGGGTATCTTCCATTCTTTGTTGTCACTCTCGCCCTGTCTTTGCTCGCCCTTGGAGTCACGTTCTCTTTCAAAGACCCTCGACTTGCGCCCGATTTCGGTTGAGGAGATGCCAAATGTGTTTAAAGCGAGCAAAGACCGCGGCAAAGGGAGTTTGAGATTGAAAAAACAGTCACAATGAGGCAGGGCTCTAAGTTGTGCTCCAACGTATGTCATTTCGAGCGCAGCGAGAAATCTAGAGTGTTTGTCTAGTCGAACCCGCTTGTGGGTACGCGAGCGTCCGGTATGTTCCCAATACGCATCACCCTAAACTACGCACCCTTGTGAGAAAACTGGCAAGATGCAGGGCAAGCATAATCGTACTTGAGAACCATCGTGCAGCGCGGTCAAACTAAACCGTCAGTGGACCATAGGAGTTCGAGCATGGAAAGACGCAGACTGGGCGGGACCGATATGGACGTAAGTTGGCTGGGCTTTGGCGCCGCACGTATCGCCACGGATACCGGATCTCCGGCAGAAGCCGAGTTGTTGCTCAATACGCTTCTCGACAGTGGCGTCAATTACATCGACACAGCGGACTGTTACGGCGAAAGCGAGGAGACTCTCGGCAAGTACATTAGCCACCGCCGCGACGATTACTGGCTTACGACCAAATGCGGGCACGCCGCGGGCGACGTAACCGCACCGGAATGGACTGCCGCCGCGGTTACGCAAGGCATTGACCAATCGCTGCGCCGCATGAAGACCGACTACCTTGACCTGGTCCACATTCATACCTGCGAATTTGACGTGCTCCGTCGGGGAGACGTGGTTCGCGCCCTTCAAGACGCCCAGCGCAGCGGCAAGACTAGGTACATCGGGTACAGCGGCGACAACGACGCGGCACTGGAAGCAATAGGAATGGGTGTGTTTGCCACCTTGCTCACGTCGTTCAACGTGGTCGACCAGAGCGGATTGAATGAAGTCCTCCCCGCCGCTGAAGCAGCCGGCATGGGCATCATCGCAAAACGTCCCATCGCGAACGCGGCCTTCAATCGACCTGCCTCGCCCTACAGCTATGCTGACGAATACTGGCTGCGCGCGCAAAATTTCACTATGCCGGAGGGTGCGCCGGATGACGGCGTGGCGCTGGCATTGCGTTTCTGCCATTCGTTCGACTATATCGATACCGCCATTGTCGGCATCGACAGTTTGGAGCAACTCCTTAGCAATATTGAGCAGGTAGCTGAAGGGCCGCTGCCCTCCGCCGTCTTGCGTTCCCTGCGGGAGCAATTCCAAGCGCACGGCCGGGACTGGCCGCAGCTAATCTAGCGCGTCGGTGCGCTGACTTCTCGATAGAGTGCTACGGGGAATGCCGAAGTACCAGAAGAAGATGACGGCGCTAATGCCGGTAAGGGTCGCACTGGCCAGGAAGAAGTTCTGGTAGCCGTAGGCGCCTACCAGAAAGCCGCCGGTAAACCCCATCGTACCCCAGCCGATCCCCGCCACCATGTTAGCGACGCCAGCGGCTGTTCCCCGCCAGCGTGTCGGCACTACTTCCATGGTAAAGCGCAGACTGCACGGACGCTGAATGTACGTAAAGCTGACCAATCCCGCATATCCCACCGCCGCCGTGGCCCAATGTGGAATGAGCGCAAAGATCACGGCGCTGCCCGCCATCCCCAATGTTGCCCAAAATATCACCCGCTCCAAGCTCCAATGCCGCGTGAGGAAGGGAGCCGAGAGGGCGGCAAATCCCCCCACAAGTTGGCCGCACGCGGCCAGTATGCCGATGTGCGCGGTGGGCATGGCTAAAATCCCATCCAGATAGACGTTGAAAAACGTGCGTTGCGCCCCCTCGGCGGCCATACGCAGCATGATGACCAGCCCCATCATTGTTATCAAGAGCACAGGCAATGCGGTCGAGGCAGCGCTGCCGGTGCGCTCGGGGCGGTCTTCCTCCTCCACAGGCGCTGCTATTGCCGTGGTGTTGAAGAGCGCTACGACACCGATCAGCAACGCGACCGCTGCCACCAGCAGCGCTAAGGCAAATGAGGCCGTATCCGTTATCGAGAGCAGACCAGCTAGGGTCCCCGGCAGCAACCCACCCACCAGAGCACCGACAAATGCCGCGATCGGGCTCATCCCAACCCTCAGTGAGTAAAGGTACATTCGTTCGCGCGGCGTTGTGAACTGAATCATGAACGGGTTGCTGTTCACGAAGTAGGCATCGAGCCCCATCGAGGTGAGCGTGTACGTGGCCACGATCCAGGCCACCTGCACGTTGCCGGAGAGGAACTGCGCCGCTGGCAGCAGTCCCATACCTATTGCCGCGAGCACAAACCCCACCTGCAGCATGCGCCGCGTGCCAAAGCGCGCTCCCAAGACCCCAGCAGGCAGGCTGAATAAGGCGTAGGCAACAAATCCCATGCCGTTGACCAAGCCGACGACCGTCGGCCCGTATCCCAAGCGCAGCAAGTAGAGATTGAGGAGCACGGCATAGATGCCGAAAAACGCGAATCCCAGGAGCAGTGCGCTGAGGATAAATATCCGCACGTTGCGGTTGAAGAGCCGCAGCGCCTGGAAATATCCGGTCACCGCCATCGCGTCTTGAGACGTCTGCACGAAGTCCCTGCCCTCTACAAAACGAAATCGCGCCGCGTGAATCGGCGCGCAAATTCTGCCAAGTGCAGGTGGTATAGTACCACGCCATTGGAGCCTGCCGCACCGACCCTCAGACAGCGCGAAAACTCAGCTCTAAGAGATCAAGACATCAGTATACAAGCACTTGGGTTCTCTCAAGTGGAAAGGCACAGTGACCGGTAGCGCAGGTTTGCAACCTGCGCCCAATTGGCCTGAGAGACAACATTGCGCCATTTGGAAACGCATTCAACTGGAATGGAGGAATCAGCAAAATAGCAGAATTTGCGGTCAATCACCAAGTAGTGGAAGCTGTGCCCGATGGCCCCGCGCGCACGCTGCCGCTTACAGCGACGCCATCACCTTCTTCACATGCGCTGCCGCCTCGGTCACGCACTCTACGCTGTTGCAATGCTCAATGTGCATGGCAATGTCGAGGCCCCGGTCGAGGAGCGCGCGGAAGATCTCCGGGTACGGCACTTCGCCCTCGCCCACCGGGCGCTCGGCCTTCTCATCGGCGTGATAGACGGCGTCTTTCACATGGCCGTTGATGATGCGGTCGGCGTGGCGTTCAATGACCTGCAGCGGGTCGCTGCCGACGACGTAGTAGTTGGTGGGGTCGTAGTTCAGCCAGAAGTTCGGGTGATCGACCATTTCCATCAGCCGCTCGACGCGCTCCAGCGTGTGCACAAAGCACGGCGGATCGGCCTCCAGCGCAAAGCGGATGCCGCGCTCCGCCGACCGCTCGCAGACGGCGCGGGTAATATCGGCACACGCCTCCCACGTATCGGCCTGGGGCACCCCCGGCGCCGGCGACATGGCGCGCGTGAAGAAGATGTCAACATCCAACTCCTCGCACGCGTCGAGTGCAAAATTAAGCTGCTCCAGGGTCTCGTCCTTGAGCGCCGGATCGCAAAGGTTCATGGCGCCGCCCACGGACGTCACCTCCACGCCCAATTCCCCGCAGGCGTCCCGCAACTCCCGGCAATCGTCCAGCGTCGCAAACTCCGTCCGCGCCACCTCAATCACCGGCAGCCCCAAGTCCGCCGCAAGCTGCGCCTTCTGCCGAAACGACAATTCCCGCAACCCCGGCGTGCGATAGCCAAACTTGATCATTCGCTACCTACTCTCCAAGTCTCGTAATCAGCACAACCAGCGTCGAAGGCTCAAAAGAGAACGACAGCCAGCAACAGCGATCATGCACTTGCGTTATCCTTCCGGCTCCGTTAGCGCGAGCACTCGTTTTCCATCGGCGTTCACAAAGAGCACACCTTCCAACACCATTATTGCGAAAGCATCCAACTCCACATAATAGTGCCAAATAGGACTTCCCGTGACCGCATCTAGAGCGTAAACATGTTCGTCACTGGAAGCGAAATAGAGTACACCATCCGATAGCGCTGGAGAAAGCCATACCAAGTCCCACGTTTCAAAGGCCCAAACCAGTTCCCCATTAGCCGCATCGAGAGCGTAGAAGTACTTGTAGTCTGATCCCACAAAAACCATGCCATGTCCAACTACCGGGCGGGTTAGCCGTCCACGGGAAACTGGACTACTGAAAGGAGGAGAAGAAAGACCACCCGAGATTCTCTTTGCTACACCTGCATTGCGTATTTGACTGGGCAATTGGACACGCCACAGTACGTCGCCGCTTTCCGCATCGAGGGCCATGACGATACCTGGATATGCACTGGCATAGACGACACCGTTACCGAATGCAACCCTTGAATTGCGGTCGAAAAGACCTTCCCATAGGACCTCACCCGTGGCCGCGTCCAGCGCATAGACGTTGCCTTCCTGAGTGCTTACATATAGGTCGCTGCCGCCCGTTACAGAGATTGAATAAAAGTAGTCGACTCCTCCTCGCCGAGTGAGCCATAGAGTATCGCCGGACGCGGCATCAAGTGCGTGAACAACTTGCCCGGTGACAACGTAGACCTTGCTATCGACCACCACCGGAGATATCCGAAGATCGCCCCCAACATCTACTCGCCAGATGACCTCTCCCGTTAGTGTATTCAGCGCATAAGCGCGACTCTGTGATTCATTCCCTCTTGCTCCAAAGTAGACGACGCCATTAGACTCTACCGGGTCTCCTACGAAAAAGTTGTCAACTTCTGAGAACCGCCAGAAGGTTTCTCCGGTCACGGCATTGAGTGCGTAAACAAGCCCGTCTCCAGAAGCAAATGATGCGACTCTGTCTTCCTCTTTTGGGAAACTCTCGAGCCCTATGCCCGTTTTAAAACTCCAGGAAAGTTCGCCATTGCGCGCATTAAAGGCGTGAACGTGGCCAAAACCTTTGACTTCGTACACCCAATGGTACACCCAACCATCAGCTACTAACAGCAAGGAACTATTATTGAATCCCGTCCTAAGGTCCTGTCGCAGTTCCCCAGTCTGAGCATCAAACGCAAGAACGCTTCCGCCGGAACTAATGTAAACGAGCCCATCTACCAACCTCGGGGGTGACACATGGGTATTGTCTATTTCGTTACTCCACTGCAACTCACCCGTACTGGCGTCCAATGCAAAAACCATGTACCTGGAAACAGAGTACACGTAGCCATTATCCGCCACCGGGGGACCGGATAAGACTCGGTCTGTTTCGCGCCGCCAAACCAACTCGCCTGTTCTTGCATCTAGTGCAAGCACGTCAACTCCGGAAGAAAGATAAACGTTGCCATCTTCCACCGTTGGGGAAGAGAATTTCACATTGTCTAATTTGTGGCTCCAATGCAGCTCTCCCGTCCCGGCATCTAGTGCATAAACGTGATCATCATCTGAGCTGATGTAGACCACGCCATCAACTACTGCCGGAGCGGAATGTCCTCCGATCTTCGTCCTGAATTGCCAGAGAAGCAACCCAGACTCGGAGTTCAACGCGAAAAGCCCCCCAGCCGACCCGTTGGCACGTGTGGCGCCAAAGACCACACCATTGGTCACCGTCAGATTAGCCAAGATCGGTCCTTCAGCACTGTAACGCCAATGTAACACTCCAGATTCGGCATCCAACGCGTACAGATGCCCGTCAGCTGAGCCTACATAAACCACCCCGCCGGCCACCGACGGTGAAGTTCGCACTATATCGCCGGTTCTGTAGCGCCAGCGGAGCTCTCCGGTACGCGCATCCAAGGCGTAAATGTGGTCGTCGTTGGAGCCGAAATAGATCGTGCCATCAGCTACAGAAGGCGTGGTGTGTACTGGGCCTCCCAGCTTGTAGTCCCAGAGCAATTGCCCCTCTGGGCCAGGCCTTGGGGCCGGAGCACATGCACCTACCAACAAGAGAGCGACGGTCAGCCCGAGCAACTGGGCGGCGTGAATGGCGTGTTTCTTCATTGCGCGCTCCCTCTATTGGAGCAAGTGACGTCCGCTAACACATGACTCCACCAAGAATGTGCAGTGCTCCGACCAGTTGACGCTCTCTAGTCGTCGTCCCTTGGTGCGACGGCTTGCGGGCCCCAGTTGCCGTAGACCTCGATGGACTGGTTTTCCAGTTTGGGGCGGACGCTGCGCACCATGACGCCGGGGCGGCCCATGGCCTGGCCGCTCACTTGGAGATTGCGGGGATTGCGGTAGCCAAAGCGCACCACGCGCCGCCAGCGGGGCTGCTCGTTGAGCGCGGAGCCGTGGATGGTCCAGATGCTAAAGAGCACCACGTCGCCCGGGTCTGCCGGCACGGACACGGCGTCTTGCAGGCGGTACACGTTCTGATCGAGGTGCGGCGAGCCCTCGCGGCTGTGCTCCAACGGCCCTAGCTTGTGGCTGCCTTCCAGGAACTTCAAGCAGCCGCTCGTCTCATCGGCGCCGTCTACGTGCACGATGGCGTCGATGTAGCGCCCATCTTGGTGTGGGTAGAAGGGGTAGTCCTGGTGCATGGGGAACGGCGTGCCGGTATCCGGGCCTTTGGCGTGGAGCGTGCTGTGGTGGAACTCCAGGTCCGGTCCGACGATGTCGGCGACTGACTGCACCAGTCGCTCCTGCACCAGCGCTCGGGCCCAGGCCTCGCTGTAGCTCTGCAGTTCGTGGATGGTCACCAAGAGGCTCTTGGTCTCCACGTCGCTTTCCATTAATTGCTTGCGCCACGGCCCGGACCAGCCCTTGCCGTGGGTCGCGAAATACTGAATGATGTGGTCGAGCTCCTCGCTGAGCGCCGCGATCTCCTGCGCATCAAAGACCTGCTTCAGCCGCAGGTAGCCGTGCTCATTGTAGGAGTCCACGTCGTCAACGGACAGTTGTCTTTTTTCTGCGACGGCAACACTCATTGTCCTAGGCTCCTCTCAGTTTCTTAGGACTAAAACCCTAAAGAATTACGTTGCGTTAGAGATTACTCTGGTTGCTATCCTGCTGCGGAGATATGCTGCTGTCAAGGCGCTCAAATTGCATGCCGCAATTTTGGGGGCATAGTTCAGCATGAGAGGCGTAGATGCGCTGGCAATTGACAAATCGGCGCAGTCACTTCAGTATACAGCACAGCAGGCGGGATTCCGAGGCGGATAACCCAGCTTGTAGGCGTGTACCAACCTGGCAATATGCATTGCACGGTACGGCAGTCCTGTTGGCCCGTAAACGGCTTTAGCCGAAGATCGTTCGCGCCCCTAGTGGAGAATGCGAAACGGGACCCTAATCATATGCGCGGGACAAGCCCCCGCGCTACGGTTTACTGTCTGCCAACGTAGCCCAGACGGCATATTTGGAACCGGGAC
Organism: Chloroflexota bacterium; assembly: GCA_965219505.1. GTDB lineage: Bacteria > Chloroflexota > UBA11872 > VXOZ01 > VXOZ01 > VXOZ01. The sequence goes on from OZ244775.1 coordinate 2,184,437, forward strand.
TGTTCCCACGCCAAAGAGGCTCCATAGAAGAGATATTGCCATGCTTGCCGACCGCATGTTCCGGGCCGCGATGCTCGATCCGCTAGTCTTCGATGAGATCAAGAAAGACCGCGACGCCACGACCCAGGCCGTACAAGTCATTATCGTACTTGGTGTCATTGGCGTCATCAGCAGTCTCGTGCAGACGCTCAATGCCCCGGCAGAGTCTGCGGCAGAGACAAGCGTTTTCACCAACGTCGCGACCTCCGTGGCTACTGCGGTTCTCGGTTGGTTGCTCTGGGCATTCCTAGCCTATCTCTTGGGCACCGGAATCTTTGGCGGGACTGCCAGCTATCTGGAGATGCTCCGCGCGATCGCATTTGCCCAATCGCCGTCGGTCATTTCCATACTCTCCGTGCCGCTGGTCTTCATTCCGGCTGCCGGGACAATCCTGGGCGGTCTCTTGGGCCTCGCGGCCGCGCTATGGGTCCTCATAGTAGACGTCATCGCAACACGGCAGACCCTGGGCATAAGCACTGGCAAGGCCACTATCATCACAGTCATCATCACATTCGTGATGATCGTGACGTTCGTGGCGATTACGTTCGCGCTCTTTCCCGAGAACTTCCAATTAGAAGGTCTCCAATAGACCGAATCCAGCACTCTTGAGCCGCAATCTTTGCAGTGCATGCGGGGAATACCATGGTCTTGGAAACCGCCCGCAGGGCTTGAATAGCTCCAAAGCAAGAATTAGGCCTCAAATATTCAAGATACTCAATACATACATTGCTTTTTGTAAGTTCTTCTGCTATTATCTAGCAAGAACTGCAAGTAATAATTGTCGCCTTGTGGTTGGCAACGTATTGAGCGTGTCGGAGTAATACACGGAAAGGAAGTCGCCATGCTGGTTAACCGCATGATCCGAGCTGCTATGCTCGATACCAGTCTCTATGAGGAGGTGGAACACGACAGTTCTGCTACCAGTCAAGCCATGCAAGTGGTGCTCATCGTTGCTCTTGCCAGCGGCATTGGCGGCGCCCTTTGGAAGCTCTTAACCCTGAATCCAATCGACGCGGTGTCGGGCCTTGTCGGTGGGATTCTTGTGGCAGTTCTCGGTTGGCTGGCCTGGGCGCTCGTCACCTACATCATCGGCGCCAAAGTATTCGGCGGCACCGCCACATACGGGGAGATGCTCCGCACGCTCGGCTTTGCGCAGTCGCCAAACGTGCTGCTAGTTTTCATGGGCGTTCTGGGAGCTATCCCATTGATCGGAGGCTTGCTGCGGCTCGCCCTACTGATTTGGGTTCTCCTCGCAGGCCTCATCGCGATTCGCCAGGCACTCGACGTAAGTACCGGCAAGGCTGTCTTGACCGCCATCATCGGCTGGATTGCGATGGCCATCATTGTGGGTATTGTCGCCTCTGTGTTTGGTATCGGCCTACCCGCCGAAGAGGCTAGTGCTATGTTAGGCACACTTGCCATTGGCTAGGGACCACAGCCGGCTGGATACAGATAGCAACTGAACACCCGTTTCATATCTTTGCGTCTGGTAGATCGAGTTTGCGGCAATTCTTCCGAACAGTTCTCGGTGCGTAGCAAAGGCCGTTCGTGCTTTCGACAAGGACTTGGCTCAGGCTAGGCCTCGAATGAGCGGCCTTAGCCTGACGTATCGGGGCCTGGCGCCGATGACTCTCTACGAGTCTTTACGAGCCAGCTTGCCGGAAGCGCAACCACCGTCTCTAGCGAGTGTTGCTGGCGACTGCTTCATTGCGGTGCATCATCCTTCTTGATAGCCTGCATGAAATAGCCTTCCAGCAAGCCCTCGATATGCAAGATGCGGCTTTCTACACGGGATACGCGCATGTCAAGCCGGTACAAGAATCCCAGAATCGCTAGCCCGACGGCAATGGTGGCTACGAATTCTCCGTTGACTTCCATCATAGATTTCCTTCCTCACCTCACGCTAGCACATTGCCGTTCTTTAGTGATAATATCTAGAAGCCATCTCATAAATAGATTCGTCATGCCGTTTTGTGCTTCGACAAGGGCTTCGCGCAGCACTCAGCACGAACGGATTGTTACTTTTTCCGTTCGCCCTGAGCCTGTCGAAGGGCAGGTTTACACAGAGCGAGGTATTTATGTGATGATCTCTAGTTGGCACATCGTTGAGGACACTGTAGTGTGAATAGATGCGGCAATGTGCTAGATAGTGATACGCCCGCACGAGAGCGAGGCTGCCATGTCAACCCAGCTCTCCAATGCGAGCAACTGCGCGGATTATCAACTATGAGAGTGTTCGAAGAGGTTTAAGGAGTCGCTGCTAACAGTGAACGCGATCCCATTCCATTTCCCTGAGGTCTATGGAGGGCTAGCAGATTCGGAAGGCCTGTTGAGCGTCTCGGCGGACGCTCTAATCTTGGAATTCCAAATCAAGGATAGTCTAATCGGCGCAATCAAATCGAGCGTCAAGCGAGTAGAACTTCCTTACGACAAGCTAGACGAAATCCGCCTGCGCGCAAACTTCATTAGGGTTGACCTCACCATCGTGGCTAATTCATTGCAACTCGTTGAGGACATTCCCAATGCAAAGAACGGCCAAATCCAGGTAAAGTTTCCCCGCAGCCACAGAAGGGAAGCAGCAGCCTTAGCCCGCGAGGCGTCCATAAGGGTGTCGCAGAATAAGCTCGACAACCTCGAACGTGTCTTGGAATCCGAAAAGACGCACGAGGATGACACTTAGCCAGTCAAGCGTCGCTCATTACCTTGACCGCGAGCGGGTACTCGCGGTAGCTACTTCCTAATAGCAGCTTACAGACCGATAATATGGTATCCCGCGTCCACGTGAATGGTCTCGCCGGTCACGCCGGACGAAAGTGGCGAAGCCAGGAAGAGGGCGGTATCTCCCACCTCGGCTTGCGTGATATTGCGCCTCAGTGGCGTGCGTTCCGGCAGGTCAAGCAGAAAGTTGCGCCCGCCGGGAATGCCTGCCAACGAGAGGGTGCGCATGGCTCCGGCGGAGATAGCGTTCACACGGATGTTGTGGGGGCCGAGGTTCTCGGCCAAGTAACGCACGTTGGCATCCAGCGTCGCTTTGGCCGGCCCCATGAGCTTGTAGCCCGCGACCACGCGCTCGCCGCCGAGGTACGTCAACGTCATGATGCTGCCACTACCGGCTTTCTGCATGAGGGGCAGCGCCGCCCGCGAGAGCGAAATCAATGAGTGTGCGCTAATCTCTATCGCTTGCAGAAAACCGTCGCGCGACGTATCCACAAACTCTTTCGCGAATTCGTCCCGATTGGCGAACGCGAGACTGTGCACCAGGATGTCCAGCGAACCAAACTCCTGCCCAACGAGGGAAAACAGCGACTCTACCTCTTCCGGATGTGTTACGTCGCAGGGGGCCACCAACGGATTATCCAATGTATCCGCGAGATCCTGCACACGGCTTGCGAGACGTTCAGTCTGATAGTTCAAGGCAATGCGCGCCCCCGCGCCAGCGAGGGCCTGTACGATGGCCCACGCCGCGCTCTCCTTATTGGCCACACCCATGACAAGTGCGTTCTTGCCGCGCAAGTCAATCGTATACATTCCATTGCTCCCCAAAATGACGCTCTTTGTGCAATCTGCTCAATTCCCAGGCCGGCGGCCCCAAGGCTGCTTCAATTTACACCTTCAGACACGAACCTCTCGCTGTGGCCGACCTTGCCTTCATCACCGATCACTGACAGGATTTTATGATACCGCAATGCAGCCCTCGGTACGCGTCCTGTTGTGAATCCACCGACCGTTACCGCCTCACGGTGTTGACAGAATGGCAAAGCCGCTTCGACAATGAAGTGAAGCGGTCGCAAGAAAGGAGCCGCGCATGGATACGGAGAATTGGCTGCCTGCCGTCGAAGAGGCACTTGACGCCGCCACGCAGTGGCTGCGAAGCATTGCGCCGGCAGAGTTGGACCAAATACCCGACTGGGGAATTTGGGTCATACTCGCTATCGGCGTCCTGGTAATCTTCTCGGTCATTTCACACATCGTAGGCGCTTTGCTGCGACCCGTCTTGAAGCTGGTGCAGATCGTTGCCTTCCTGGCAATTGCCGCCGCCGCGGGCCTATACATCTTGCGCTCGCTTGGCTATGTCAACTTCGGACTCGGCTAACGACCATCATTGCGCAAGGCGACAACGCAAGGGGTCATGTGCCCAACAGACGGAATCGGCTGACTTCCCGCGTGAAACTGCGTGGCAAAGCACAAGGGTGGCGCATGTTGCTCACGAGCGCGAAGGCATCGTGCACCTACTAGCGCAGATTTCGTCAAAGGGAATTCAGCAGATGTCAGGCTAACTCAAACTCTGAAGCTCGTTGGAGACTCTGAATACGCCAAATAAAACACGCGAACTATTGGAGGAAAGCATGGCCAAGGAAACGCATTGGGAAGCGCACGTGCAGGCAGCCACGGCGCCATCGGGCATGGTAGCGGCGAAACACCGCCTTGCCGCTCAAGCCGGTCTGGAAGTATTGCAGGCTGGCGGGAATGCCGTAGATGCCGCAGTTGCAACCGCCTTCGCCGCCGGTGTGGTGGAACCGCCCATGAGCGGCGTCGGCGGTGGCGGCTACATGTCCATCTTCCTCCAAGAAACGCAGCAGCGGGTGGTCGTGGCCTTTCCCATGCAAGCGCCGCAGGCGGCAACGCCGGACATGTGGGAGTTGGAGGAGGGCTACGATAATGAGCTATTTGGCTGGCGCTTGGTCAAAGACAACGCCAACATTTACGGTTACAAGTCGATTGCCATTCCGGGCATGGTGGCCGGCATGGCGGCAGCGCTGGAGGAATTCGGCACGATCGGGCTGGACAGCGCCGTAGCGCCGGCCATACGCCTTGCGGAAGAAGGTTATTCGCTCTCCTGGTTTGAGACCATGTGGCAGGCGCAGGATCTTGAGTTGCTCAACCGGTTTCCCGCCACTGCCGACACGTATCTCAGCGACGGCTATCCGCATCGGATACCGTTTCTTACGGAACCTGGAGCGGCAGGCACGCTCCGCCAGCCGGAGCTTGGCGCAACGCTGCGCGCCATCGCAGAGGACGGCCCTGCGGTTCTTTACGGCGGGCGAGTTGGAGAACAGATCGCCCGTCACGTCCGGGAATGCGGTGGAATCCTCTCCGTCGAAGACTTTGCCCAATATGAAGCCACAGTCCATGCGCATTCCGTCCTGGGCACGTACCGCGATACAAACGTCATCGGCATGCGGGGCGGCACCGGCGCGCCCACCGTGATGGAGATTCTCAACATCCTGGATAGCTTCGACGTACGCGCGTCCGGCCACAACTCAGCCGACTACCTGCACGCCTTCATCGAAGCCTCCGGCCAGGCGTTTGCAGACCGTTTTGCCTACATGGCCGATCCGACGCGTGTGACGGTTCCCCTTGACGGCCTCCTATCCAAGGAATACGCCGCCGCTATGGCCCGGACGATCGATCTCCAAAAGACGCAAGCGCAGCGCACGCATGGCGATCCGTGGCAATTTCAGGCAGGCAGCGGCGCGCCGGATTCGAGCCCGTTGGCCAGTTCGTCTGCCGAATCAACCACGCATCTCGCCACTATGGACGGCGCGGGCAATGCCGTGGCGCTCACGCAGACGTTGCTCTCTGCGTGGGGTTCGCGGGTGGTCGCGCCGGGCACCGGCGTACTCTTGAACAACGGCATGATGTGGTACAACCCGGAACCGGGGACGAGCAATTCGATTGAGGGCGGCAAGAAGCCGCTCAATAACATGTGCCCAATCGTCCTCGAGCGTGACGGCAAGGCGCTCGCTGCTTTGGGCGCGTCTGGCGGGCGGCGCATCATCAACACCGTCGCTCAGCTTGCCATCAATTTGGTGGACTTCGATCTGGACATCCAAGCCGCGATCAACGCCCCGCGCATGGATTGCAGCACCTTGAATCCGATTGTGAGCGTTCGTATCGATCCAGCCGTTTGCGCGGAACTCAAGCGGCGCGGCCACAACATCATCGTGGCGGAAGAAGCATTCCTACCGCGGTATTTTGCGAGCCCGGTTGCTATTCAGCGGCAAGAAGGGTCACTGATTGGCGCTGCAGACCCGTACTATCCGACCTCAGCAGCCGTAGGATACTAGTGAATGTTCGTATCCTTGCGGCTGCCTACACCTGGGCGCGGTCATAGAGAAACCGATTGCGCAAGCGCGTAAAGAGCGGGATTGTGGAGCCGCGGTCTTGGCGCAGTCCAGCAGTCAAACGGCGGAAGATGAGGATCAGCGAGAGTGCCGCAAACGTTAGCACTACTGAGGATGTCTCGCCAAGTACGGCAGCCACAAAAGGCAGGGAAATTACCGAGATCATCATGAACAAGGGTACGCTGCGGCTGTCCTTGCTGTCCTTCCCAAAAATAGCGGCTGCATCCTGCTGCTGACGGCGCTTCATGACGATATATGCCGCAAGACCGGCTACGGTTGGCAAGATCGCCCAGACAAAGGTCAGAGGCGAAGAGGCAATTACTGCACCACCCACCACAGAAATACCGCGACCCCCGCGAAAACGAAGAAAGATCGGCCAACATTGCCCCGTAACCGCCGCAATTGCCGCCAGCCCTGCAACGCCCTCATTGAAATCGAGCGCCTGTGCCGCCATAACCGGCAGCAAGCCCTTGCCGATATCCAGCACAGCCCCGAGGACGCCCGTAAGCGGCCCAACCGTTCGAAACAAATTGGTGCCGCCAACATTCCGACTACCCTCAACCCGCAGGTCTACTCCGGAGAGCCGCCCCAGCAAGTAAACAAACGGGAACGCCCCAAGTACGTACGCGGCCAGCATCAGACCGATAAATTGAATGTACATAACCTCGTTCCCTAGCCCTGCATTCATTGGCCGATAGTGCTTGCGGCTCTCGCCAAAGATTACCATGCTAGCACTATTTTGCCCAAACCCTCTACTTTCCTGCAACACGGCAGGCTTGGTATCCTGTTCGAGTAGGTAGCGAATCCCACCCAAATCTGCGGAAACCGTAGCATGTCATCATCACTACAACGAATTGTCGTCAAAGTCGGCACGAACCTTCTCACGCAGGCTGGAAAGCAACTCAATCGCGAACGCATGGCCGACTTTGTGCGCCAAATTGCCGTCCTGCGGGATCAAGGCAAGCAGGTGGTACTGGTCACCTCAGGCGCAGTCGCTGCCGGCCGAAACGCTGGCGTGACCTCACCCAGCGGCAAGGGTATTCCGGTCCGTCAGATACTGGCCGCCATCGGTCAGCCGCTTCTCATGCGCACGTATGCAGAACTCTTTGCTCCCTATGGCATAGCGGTGGCCCAAGCCCTTTTCACGCGGACTGAGTTGGAACGCGACGGCTACCTGAACGCGCGCAACACGCTCCTGGGTCTGCTGGAAACCGGCGTCCTCCCGATCTGCAACGAGAATGACGTGGTCGCAGTAGCCGAACTTCAGCAGATCGGCGACAATGACACGCTCTCTGCCCTCGTAGCCAATCTGGTGGATGCCGACCTTCTCGCAATCTTGACCGACATCAAGGGTCTTTTCACAGCGGACCCGCGCAGCGATACGTCCGCCACCCATGTACCAATGGTGGCAAGCATCACCCGCGAAGTCGAGGCGATGGCGGGCGGCGCCGGTTCCGCCAGTAGTGTGGGCGGTATGGCAACTAAGATCAAGGCCGCCCGTATGGCTACCGCCGCAGGCACGGACGTGGTTATCTGTCGCGGCACAATTCCTGACGTGATTCTGGCCGTGGCGGCGGGAGAAGAGGTAGGAACGCGGTTCGCGAGTAAAGTCAGCCGCACGAAGAGTTTGCGGGAAGCTTGGATGGCCTCGGACCTCGCGCGGGGTCACCGCATCATCGTCGACGCCGGCGCAGCGAACGCGCTCTTGAAGAACGGGCGCAGCCTCCTGCCTGCTGGTATCATCGCCGTAGAGGGATCGTTCAATCGGGGAGATACCGTAGAAATCCGTGCCGCCGGTGGAGATGCCTTTGCGTGCGGCCTGGTGAACTATCCTTCCGACGAACTGCGGAAGATCATGGGTAGGAAGTCTAGCGAAATCACCAAGCTCCTTTCCGAATCTTTCGGCGATGAAGCCGTCCACCGTAACAACATGGTCTTCTTGTAGTGGCTAGATTCCTAGTCGCCCCCGCATTGTCGTGCTGTGACGCAGATTCATTACAGGATGTCTGCAGGCGGTGGTAGTTTTGGCAATTAGCAGTGTAGATTTGCCTTTAGTACCTCATAGTTCGACGAAGGAGTATTTCCGTGCCGACCGGCAGAGTCGTAGTCTTCCCACGTGAGTTTGCGGCCGCGCTTGAAGACTTCCCTATCGAGCGCCCAGGTCCTGGGCAATTCTTGGTGCAGTCTGAATACAGTGCCATCAGCGCGGGTACGGAACGCAAGCGGTATATGAACGTCTACGCCGACTCCGGCGTGCCGCAACGTCCGTTTCCCGTACGGCCCGGCTATGCAAACGTCGGTACAATACGAGAAATCGGTCCAGATGTCGATGGGTTCCAAACGGGCGAGCGCATTCTTACGATGGCCAACCACGTTAGTCATTACCTGCGCTCGGTAAGCGATGACGCAATCGACCGGATCCCAGCGGGCGTGCAACCCGCCCACGCGGCTCTCGGCGTGTTGGCGCAAGTAGCCTTAGCCGGTGTGCGGCGCGCCCCGCCGGAAATCGGACAAGCGGCGTTGGTAGCCGGCCAAGGCGTTATCGGGCAACTGGTGGTGCAATTTCTGAAGGCGTCCGGCTGCCGTCCCGTAATCGCCACCGATGTGCTGGACTTCCGACTGGAGAATTCGCGCGTTAGTGGCGCTGACTTAACCGTGAATGCCGCGCGTGAAGATGTATATGCTGCCGTAATGGCGGCTACCGAGGGCAACGGGGTCGAGCGTGTGTATGATGCCACACCGGTCCCGCATGCACTGCCGACAAGCCTGCGTGTGGCGGCTACACGCGGCATCATTGTGATGCTCGGCGGCCCCATGGGTAAAGCGGAGTTAAATCTCTACGCAGATTTCTTCCGGCGGGACCTGACGCTCATGGGCGTCTTCCAACCGCTTACGCCTACGGAAGCAACGCCGCAGACACCGTGGACGCAACAGCGCCACCGCCAACTTTACTTGGAAATGCTCGCTACGGGGGCCGTCAAGGTAGCTCATCTGATCACCCACGTCGTGCCGCCGACGCAAGCGACTGCCATCTACGCCATGCTCGCGGAAAGCGGGGAAGAATCCCTAGGGGTCTTGTTCGATTGGCGCTGAATTCCTAAGGCATTGCAGCGCGAGTCCGTTACCACTCCAAGATCACACCAAGGTATGACGTCCGATCTTTGAGAAGCATTGGATAGGTTTCCGGCGCGCTCTGCGCAGGTATGCGGTGGGTGATGAGTTCGCGAACACTGACCCGCTGCTCTGCCAGAAGGCCCATGAAATAGGCGGCGTGAGCGCCGCGCGTCCAGCGAATCTCTTTCGACTCTCCGCTGGGATGATTGCCGATGGCGCCAATGACCTGGAGCGGCTTGATGTGCACCTGCTGCATATCGACCGGCGCGGGGTAGCGTGGCGAGCCAAGTCCTACCACACGTCCGTGAGGCCTCGTCAGTGCAAACGTCAGGTCATACGTTTCAGTGAGACCGGTCGCCTCAAACACGATGTCTGCGCCGCGGCCTGCCGTAAGATCGTGAACCGCGCCCTCCACGTCGTCTTCACTGGGATTCAGCAAGTGGGTCGCGGCCCCAACCTCCTTAGTCAGACCAAGCCGTCTTGGATCGAGATCAACGGCTATGACCGGCTCGCAACCCCCGAGGCGAAGAAATTGGACCGCTAGCTGGCCGAGGATTCCCTGTCCCACGACAACTGCGCACTCGCCAAGCTGCGGCGTTCCGCGACGGTAGGCGTTGAGCACCGTAGCCCCCAACGTGCAGAACGTCGCCTCTTCATCCGTAACTGTGTCAGGTATTGAAGCGGCCCCGTCGAGTTTGCGTAAGACTTGAAAAGTGGCGTGACGGGCAGCACTGGCAATGCGTTCGCCCACCTGCCACGGCGTGGTAGCTTTGCCGGTTGCTACCACGATGCCCGCATTGGAGTACCCAGGATACGCCGGGTACTTCGGCAATACTCCCACCCCCGGGTTGGTCCATTGCCGACCGGAGAAGAACGCCAACTCAGTGCCTATGCTGATCAAGGAACGGCGAGTCTCCACCGACAGTTCCCCGGGTTGTGGCGGCGGCACGTGATGCTTTTCCCAGGCAACCTCTTGCGGTCCCGGAAACACCAGCCGACGGCTATTCGTTTTCACGTCTACCTCTCACATTCCTTAGATCCTGATCGGTCGGCAGTGAGAATTCCCTTTCATCCACGCCCATTCCTGGGAAAGAGGGGGGGGGCAATCTAGCCGTGGGAAGCCTCCAAATAAGGGGGGGGGGAGTGCCGACGATTGCATAGTCCATGAATCGCATGCAACAAAGCGCTCAACTTGCCCGTTTGAAGGACCATTGCTTATTTAAGAAAATCGACTAGCAGTCAATGCCCAGAAGAATTCCTGAAGAACTTCGACTTGCCACCTTCAATGGCTGTTGGTAAGCACAGACGAAAAAAAGCAGGACGGCCATGAAGCGACACCTCAAACATGGACGTGCTTCACTGAGTCCATAGGCCGAATTGTGAGAAGGATACCCGTTTCACAACAAACACTGCCGGCAACAGAAGCGGCAGAAGTTGCTTTGAAGGCTTTTCTTAGCAAGAGCCTTCCCTGGGGACTAGGGACCGTCGTACGGTTGGGGTTTGAACGGCTCCTCAGGCTTGTCCCAATCGATCCAGAGCTTCTTGCGGCGGAATTGAAAGACCCAGAAGTCCAATGCCGCAAGCAAGATGGCGAGTGTGCCCAGCATTACCGCACCAAAGACCGCAAAGTTCGTACCGATCGACACAAACTCTAATAGCTGCGCGGATTGATATCCCCACTCAATAAACGGGCCTACCTGGAAGAAGAGATCAAATCTTGGCATCGCATTCCTCGCATGGTATTTGCTCGCACCCATTATGGCACGTCAGTGGGCTACTCGCAACTGTGGCGGGGGCAATTCTGAGACACTCTTTACCGTTTGGTAAGGCGCCCAAGGCATGCAACGCAAAACGGGTTAGTCATCGCAGAATAGCTGCTGATATCTACTCAAGATACGTTCGTACAAGGGACCGGCCTCAGACTCACCTTGCGCCCACTGCGAGACCTCTCTATGCAACTCGTCCCCCAGATGGAAACGAAGATCGCCAAGCAGTTCGAGGGCGCCCGGCAGCTCAACCTGCAGCTCCCCAAGGAAGAGGTCGAGTTGCGGATTCGCGCGTCCCATTTCCGCATTGCGTTTGCCGAGAAGGAATCGCAACACCAATGCCTGTTCTTCCGCAGTTGCCTGCGCCAACCGTTCATGGAGCTCACGAGGATCAGGCATCATCTATCCGTCTCACTGCCTGCCCCGCGCATACGTGAGCGAACCAACCGCATGAACAACTCCCCGCACTTCCATCAGCGTCAGCAAACTGCTCACCTGTTGCACCGGAATATCGGTTCGGGCACTGATTTCATCCACGTGTACCGGATCGCCTTCCAGCAACTGAAAGATGCGCTCTTCTTCCGCACTCAATGGGATAGCGGTAGTAAGCTCAGCCTGCCGCCCGGCCAAGTGGATGTTGAGTTCGCCAAGAATGTCTTCTACATTCATTACGAGCTTGGCGCCGTCCTGGATCAAACGGTGCGGCCCGGCGCTGGTCTGCGTCATAATGCTGCCTGGCACCGCGAATACGTCGCGCCCTTGTTGTCCCGCAAATTCGGCAGTTATGAGCGCTCCGCTCCGTTCGCGGGACTCAGTGATTACTACGCCAAGCGAAAGGCCGCTAATGAGTCGATTGCGCACCGGAAACTGATCCGCCGCGGGCTGTCGTCCCAATGGATATTCGGAAATGAGCGCCCCCTGCGCGGCAACCTCTTCAGCCAGACGCCGGTGCTCGGTCGGGTAGATGATGTCCAGTCCGCAACCAAAGACAGCCAACGTGCGCCCTCCCACCTCAAGGGCAGCGCGATGTGCCTCGGCGTCGATGCCGCGGGCCAACCCGCTAACCACCGTTACACCGTTAGCGGCGAGGTCTGTAGCTATGAGGCGAGTGACACTTCGCCCATAGGAAGTTGCATTCCGCGTACCCACAATTGCCACCGCCAACTCATCGCTAAGTGCCAAACTACCACGTACGTAGAGGCAAATGGGTGGACTTGGAATCTGCCGTAACAGAGGGGGAAATGCGGCATCGGCCCAAGTCAGCACCGAAATCTCCGCTTTGGCAAGCCTTGCCAACTCCTTGGTCGGGTCAATCTTGCCGCGCGCGCGTTCTAGATTGACGGCAACAGCCGGCTCGAGTCCGGCATCCCGCCATGCGGCGGGGGAAGCGCTCCAAGCTGCGCCCATAGTGCCAAAATGCCGCAATAGGCGGTGCATCCGACCCGGCCCTATGTCCGGCACCATACTCAGCGCTACATAGAATGCACCATCTTCATCTGGCGTCATTGAAGAAGCTCTACATCCGGCAAGTGCGTGGAGTGACAGCCATCTCGCCCTAAAGTTGATGAGGCGCCAGCCACAACAGTTTCACCCACGTACCTGATGTGCGTGTACGAATATCGCGCAACTGGCGAACGAGAATGTCAGGACTCATTCTTCTCTATCGGTTGGTAGTGTATCATGTACAGCAAAGCCGGTCTGCGCCCAATCTACGCAAATTCGGTTGGCTTAAATCTCATTCTTGAAGTCAGTACCGGTCTTGAAAGCCGAATGCTCTACTACCTACTCTCGACCGCTAAACTCACCCCTTTGGATCATCGAGACAATGAATACTGATAGTGCAAACATTACCGCAACTGAGCAGCAGACCCCGCAAGCGCGGATCCTTGTCGTGGATGATGAATCTATCATCCGCTTGGACTTACAAGAGCGGCTGACCGACCTAGGGTACACGGTGGTTGGGGAAGCTGCAGATGGACACATGGCGGTGTCCCTGACGCGACGCTTGCAGCCAGACCTGGTCCTCATGGACATCAAAATGCCAAAAATGGATGGAATAACTGCTGCTCGCATCCTCCTGGAAGAGCGGATTGCGCCAATAGTGCTCCTCACGGCCTTCAGCGATCGTGATCTCGTCGAAGATGCACGCGAGGCAGGGGTGCTTGGCTACATATCCAAACCGTTCCGCGAAGCTGACCTGGTGCCCACACTCGAAGTTGCCATCGCCCGCTTCACGGAGTTGAAGGCAATCGAACTGGAGAACGTCAACCTCAAGGAAACGCTGGAAACCCGGCGACTGGTAGAGCGGGCAAAAGGGATGCTGATGGATTCGCAAGGCTTGTCTGAAGGCGCAGCCTTCCGACGCATTCAAAAGCTTGCTATGGACCGCCGCAAGCCGATGAGAGAGATCGCCGAGGCCATAATCCTGGCGAACGAGATCACCTAATCACACGGCGCGCTGGCATTACCCACTCCTGCGGGCCGCTACACTACTTGCTCGCCACCGCTTTGGCTAAACCGACTTCTTGCTTTGTCAGTTCCGCAGTGATGCTGCCCGAATGCCCATCGAGCATGACATTGGCCGCTGGTAAATGATTGTCCCGGGAGTCAAGTCAACCTTCATCGTTACATCCGTTTCCCGAAGAGAATCACGGTCACTTGCTCCGGTATCAATCGTCTCCTATCATTGATTATAGGAAGCAGAGAGCCGTCCGAGCACAATCTTTACATATGGCATCTTCGTCTCAATCACTATCCTCTAATGCATTCTTCCGACGTCACGGGCCATGGCTGGGCGCTACGCTTCTACTTACGGCGTTCGTAACCGTCTTCTTTTGGAAAGCGCTCCTCACTGACCGGGTGCTAGCAGGATACGACCTCTCTACCTACTTTTACCCCTATCGTCAGTACGCTGCCGTAGCACTGCGGCAAGCCAACCTGCCGTTGTGGAACCCTTACCTCTTTCAGGGCGCCCCCTTTCTTGCCAATCAACAGACTGCGGTGCTTTATCCACCGAATCTGCTATACCTCCTCTTTTCTGCCGAGACGGGCTTGGCACTCTCCATTGCGCTGCACCTGATTTGGGGCGCCCTAGGAGTTTATGTTTACACCCGAACATTAACGAACCTCGTCTGGCCTGCGGCCATAGGGGCTGCCATAACGTTTGGTCTTAGTGGGTTCCTGGGCGCTCAAGTCGGGCACGTCAATCAAGTAAACGCCGCAGTGTGGTTGCCGTGGGCACTCCTCGCCGCGCACTACGTATATCGCGGGCGCAGCGTGCGATGGGCGGTAGCACTGAGCTTGCTCCTTGCAGTTCAATTCCTTGCCGGACATGCCCAACCCTCATACATGACCCTGGTCGCGGTGATGCTCTATTGGCTGGGACATGCCGTATGGGATTGGCTCGGCGTCACTGCTCACCAGCCCGCCTTTTTCACGACAATAGGTGAGCCTGCCTCGGAGCGGAGCGCACAGGAATTGGAACTGCCACCAGCGCCTGTTTGGTTCACCTACCTGCGGGACTGGTACACAAATCTGCGGTGGCGCCCCGTCGTGGCTCTAGTCTTGCTTGGCGGCGCGTTCGCGAGCACGGCGGCCCTCACCGCGCCCCAAGTGCTGCCCATGCTCCAGCTCACCCGCCACTCCATCCGTCAGGGGGGTCTGAGCTATGACGAAGCCTCTTCATTCTCGCTCTCTCCACGTGAGTTCCTAGCCGGCATGCTGCCCACACCAAACGGTTTCGTAAGCACGGATGAGTACTACGGCTTTATTGGCATCCTCGCCATCACTCTGGCACTTCTTGCTTTGGTCGCGGCATACCGCCGTCCTGCCACGTGGGGCTTCGCCGGCCTTGCATTCGTAGGACTATTCCTCGCACTAGGCAGACACAACCCAGTCTATCCGGCGCTCTTTGAGATCCTGCCGGGACTGGACCTCTTTCGTGTCCCTGCTCGTTGGCTGCTGCTCTACACGTTCAGCGCCAGTGTGCTCGTCGGCATTGGTATTGACTGGATATCCCGCACTGCCCGCAATCACGGTTGGCCGCGCCAACTGCTACTCCGATTTGGCGCGGGCGTTGTAATCTTAGCGCTGGTTCTTGCTGCGCTTACGCCGCTCCAGCAATCGCTCTCATCTGAACTTCCCCTCATCTGGCTCGGTTTTGCGGTTGCGAGCATAGGGCTAATCCTCCTCGTACTGCGCGTACCCTCCCTACTCTTGCTGTTGCCGCTGTTCTTGGCGCTGGAGCTCTTCTGGGCATCGCGCCATCTGGAATATAATCAAGCGCCACCCCCCATCGCCTATACCGACCCGGGACCCGTCACTGCTACACTGCGCGACGTGTACCAAGGGGGGCGCATCCTCAGTCTTGCCGGTACTGCCTACGCTCCCGGCGTAGAACCACAATTGCGGGAGCAGTTCGCCCATCTGGGAGACGGCAGCACGTATAGTCTGCTCGTCACGCAGAAATACTTTGAAGTCATGACACCGAACGTGCCGCAAGGATTTCAAATTGCGACCGTAGACGGGTACGACGGCGGTGTGCTGCCCTTGGATGGCTACGTGCGCATGAAGGAGGTGCTTCAGCCCGGCGCGTCGGCGCAGCCGGACGCAATTCTGCGCGACCAGCTCCGCGCCGTGCCGCCACCGCGAGTTCTTGATCTCTTTGCTGTTGCCTATCTGCTCAAGGACAAGATTCGCGACCCTTGGGTGGACGACGTGTACTACGACACAACCTTTACGCAATCCGTCAGTAAGGAAAGCCCGACCGTTACCATTCCCAATGTGCCGAGGATTGCCACCGACCGCATTGGTGTCATTTCGTACCTGACCGATGCAGCGATACTCCCACAGGGGCAGGACGTTGCCACACTCCGTATTACAACCACTGATAACCGGGTAGTCGAGCGCCTGTTGCAAGCCGGAGTGCACACCGCTGAAGGCGAATTCGACAAGTCTTCTCCGGCGCACCAAGCGGTGCGGGTCGTTGGCTCGTGGCCTGACAACCCGCAAGGCCGTCACTATCACGCAGTCATCGATCTTGGTGAGACGCTATCCATCAAGGAAGTCGCTGTAGAATACCAAGCAGCCAACGGCACGCTGCACCTGGTTGCCATGAGCGCAGTTGGACCCGATTCTCACGCACCGTTCATCCTCACTACCGAGCCAATGACGCTCCTGTTCAGCGGCGACGTTAAGCTCTACCAGCGTGATCTTGCACTGGGCCTCGTGTACACGGTGGGGACGGGCTACGTAGCGGAGAGCACCGACCTTGCGCGCGCCGCTCTCGGTAGTTCGGCATTCCGGGTCGGGCAAGACGTTGTCCTAGAGCGGGAGACGGAGTTCCTCGAACTCCCGCCCCGCAATGCGTTGACTGGGTTCCTGAGGCCCCTCAAGCACTGGCTCCAGCGTTTGGACCTTTTGGGTGGCGGGCCGCCGTTCGGCGTTCTACGCCCCCACCAAGAAGCCCGCTTTGGCGCTGGCTCTACGTCTAGCGAATTGAACATGACACACTTCGTGCTTGGGACCGACACCGCTACAGTCTCACTCGAGACGGAACGCCCCCAACCGGAACACCTTATCGTGCGGTTAGAATCTCCGACATCACGCATTCTCGTGTTTTCAGAGACCTTTATCCCCGGCTGGGAAGCCACCCTTGACGGACAACCAATTGAAATCTGGCGGGCGAACGCCTACTACCAAGCGGTTTGGGTCCCTGCAGGAACTCATGAAATCGTCTTCCGGTACCAGCCGGTGGCGTTTCGCCTTGGACTTACAATCGCTCTCATTGCGCTGCCTGTCCTAGTCGCTGTCTGGTTCCTTCCTGCTCTGATAAGGCGGCTCGGCTGGGCATGATGCGAATTCCTGCCGATCAGTAACAATAGACCATTCAAACCCACCATGAAGTCAGAGAGTGGTTTGCATTTGCTGCTCCCTCATGCCCCTAGCGAGTAGCTGCGAATACTACGTTCCTCGCTGCAAGCATCTGCTCTATATGCACAGTCAGCCCAGTTTGTCAGCGCAGGAATTGCCCGTATACCCCCGCCGCGTGCCGTGGCATTGCGACCCACCCATGGTCGCGACGGTATTGCCCAAGTCGATGCATTGTTCTACGGCTGTAGGTAAACCTGCCCACTGCTTGGCTCAATGCTACTCAATCCCTCGAGTCAGCCCTAGGTCTTTTTTCCAATTTCTTATGTACATCTAATACTCGACACGCAACTTTATGGCATCAATTAAAGTACTGATATGGCGGATGGTTTGAGTGCAGGGCATGCAAGAGCACCTGTAGGTTGCTACACCACTGCACGGAAAGGAGCAGCACGATGCTTTCACGCAGATCACTCATAGGCGGCACAGCGGTGCTCGCCGCCGGTATCGGTAGCGTAGGGTGTTCCTTCTCCGCGCCGGGCATCGTCAGCGAACCGGAAGTGAACTGGGCAGTACGCATTGCCGCCGGACTCAACCATCCGGTGGACATGAGACCTGAACCCTACCTCCACCAGACCGTGGCAACCCTCGCAGAAGACGAGGAAAACCCCTTGGGGCCAAAGCGCGCGCGTTACACGCTTAACATGAAATACCAGGTGGAACTCCTTGCGCAAGCGGATCTTGTAACGTGGATGGAGAGCAACGAAATAGACCTCCTCACCGTGGACCAGTGGGTTGCCCAAGGCTTGGGAGAGGAAGGTATTCTATTGCCTTTGGACCAGTTTGCCGGCGCTGATGGACCGTCCCTTATCCAGTCGTTCTACCCTGTTGTGCTGGAGCAGTACCGGCGGGGAGCGCTCTACGCCCTCCCCTTGGATGCATTGCCTCTCATGCTCAATTACCACGCTCCGTACTTCAGGGAAGAGCCGCTTCCGCCTGACGGAAGCTGGGACTGGGACGACTTGGTGGAAAGTGCGGCGCAGCTCACGCGGCGTAAGGACGATGGCTCCGTAGCCCGTTGGGGAGTGATCCCGCACTTCAATGGTCTCTGGTGGGCCCTCTGGCAAAACGGGGCAGTCGCGGTCGACCCGGACACGCAGGCGTGTCTGCTACAGAAACCGGCCGCCGTCGAGGCCCTGCAGTTCATCCACGACCTGCTGCACACGCATCGCGTTACGCCCACGGTGGAGAAAGACCTGTGGAAGCTGGTATTTCAGCCGCTAGGACAGGCACCCGCCATGATCTATACCTACCATCCAATGCACCAGAATTACAATCCTTACCGCGTGGCTGCGCTACCCCGCGGCAAGGTGCAGGCCGTGCCGACGTGGTCGAGCATGGGCATTGCCATCGCCTCTCGGACGAAACACCCGGAGGCAGCCTACACGGCGCTGAAGGCGCTTGTTGGCTTGATGCAAGCAAGCGTTTACGTTCCTGCACAAAAGGAGGCGGTAGCGCGCATTGGGGAGCTGCGGCCTGAGCTTTCACAGGAAGAGGTCGAGGCCTACCAGCAGTCCATGGCACACGGTCGCGAGTGGCACTCCAAGTTTCTCGCTGCGAGGTACGCCATGCACGAAGTATGGAAGATGCTGGTACACGGTGACGACATCGACACTATCGTCAATGAGGGATGCTCCCGAGTCAGCGAATACCATCGGACAGGAGGCAACGTTCGCGAGTGAGCGTTGCGGAGCCGCAAATGCCCGTTGTCAGTCTCCAGATTCGCAGAAAAAACCTTAGCCAGTCAATCTCCCCTGCTGCTAGGGTGCTGCCATTTGCCTCAGGCGCGCTGACCGTGGCTGAACCGAGTCCAAAGTTTGCAAAGGCCATGCTTTCGCAAGGCACGGAAATCCGTGCCCCTACCGTTTCAACTTGAAAGCCGCGTTTCGCCAAAGCCATGGCGAATTCGACAGTTTCATCTCCGGCGCATTTGCATCCCACAACCGCTCGCGCCTAGCCATTAGCTAGGCCATCTATACAAGCACGTGCGCCAGAACCCAAGTTCACATTCCCCCTCCCGCGCTTGCGCACTCGCGGGAACGCCAAATGTGGTAGAGCAGCAGCGAACCGGCTACGGCGGCGTTGAGGGACGCCACCTTGCCCGTCATCGGAATACGCACGCGATAGTCGCACGCACGCCGGATCAAGGGACGGAGGCCTTTATCCTCGCTACCCACCACGACTACCACCGGCCAATCGTAGGCCAGCGTATCGTACTGAGTCTCCCCGGCGGGGTCGAGACCCACTATCCAGACGCCTCGTTCTTTGTACCACGCCAGTGTGCGCATGAGGTTCGTAACTGAGCACAGCGCCAGGTGTTCCACCGCGCCGCTCGATGCGCGTGCTACGGTCGTACTCACCGCAACACTGCGGTCTTTGGGCAACGCCACGCCATGCACGCCAACGGCCTCCGCGGTGCGCAGTAGCGAACCGAGATTCTGTTGGTCTTGCAGATGGTCGAGGGCCAAGAGGAACGGGAGTTGGCCGCGTTGCTCTGCGATGGCTAGAGGATAGTCCAGAGAATGCAGCGTCCGGTCTGGAAATCTCGCGGCGACATTTTGGTGGTGACTGCTGTGGCAGAGATTCCCTAAGTCCTGCCGCGTAACCGGCTGGGCACTCACCCCGCTCGTACCAGCCAGGGCGACAATCTCACCCAGGCCCTTCGCGCCTGCCACTACCCACACGGCGTCGGGCACGCGCCCGGCGCGCAATGCTTCCCGCACCGGATGAAAACCGAAGAGTATATCCACGACGAGTCCTTAGGTGATTCTCATTCTTGCGCTACGGCATAGTATAGAATGAGAAAAGAGACGCGACTACGTGACCGGCGGCGCGCACTGAACGACGCAGCGTGATAGTAGCATTTCCAGGCCGGGGTCTTTTGTTTGTCACCGTCTGCGGAATTATTTCTTTGTGCTGAGCCTGTAGGAGCGCGAATGGGTAGAGTGCCACCGAGCCCTGGGAGTACATCTTACAGGCTGCTCACCCTTCGACAGGCTCAGGGCGAACGGATCAGGCAGCAACTTAATACAAGGCCCTAATGTAATACAAGGCCCTTCCGCTTGCGGACAGATCGGTGCAGGCAGATCAACCAAGAACGCGCTTAGAGACTCTTAATGATCATTGACGTCCACGTGCACATCCGCTCCATGCCGATGCTGGAGCGCGCGTTGCGCCAGGCCGAACAGCTCGACATGATTCTGTGCCTCAACAGCATCAACCTGGAGGGCAGTAGTTCGCCAAATTTCCCGTCACGGCAGTTTGTGGCACTTTGCAACGACCGTACCGCTGCGGTAGCGGCCGCTAACGCCGACCGCGTCATCCCCATGTGGTACCTGAATCCGGCTCACGGCCGGTTTGCAGTTGACGAACTAGAGCGGCGAATCGCAGATCATCACGGTCCTCAGGGGGTGAAACTCTGGACGGCGGTCAAGGCAGACGATCCGCGCGTTGATGCCATTTTCGCGGTATGCGCCGCCAATCGACTGCCCGTATTGCAGCATACGTGGATGGAAGTTACGGGTAACCTCCCCGGCGAGACCGATCCCTTTGACATGCGCGCCGCCGCCTTGCGTCATCCTAATGTGAACTTCTTCTGGGGACACGCCAGCGGCGACGTGGAGTACACGGTAAAGCTTGCCTGCGGGCTGCCGAACATCTATCTGGACATCGGCGGCTGCGAGGCAACCAACGGTTACACGGAGATGCTCGTCAAGTACGTCGGAGCCGACCACATTGTCCAAGGCAGCGACGGTACCGGCCGCTCTTTCATCTCGCAGTTAGCCAAGGTTTACGCCGCGGAAATCTCTGCCGAGGAAAAGGAAAGAATTCTCTACATGAATGCGCAAGCCGCCTTCGCGCAGCAGCCCTATAGTCACTCACTCTTGGCATAACCGTCTCTCCAACCATGCCCGAACTTGCAGTCACTACCCACCAACTACGCAAAGTCTATGGCACAACCCCGGCCGTCGCGAGCCTGGACCTTGCGGTGCCAACCGGAGAGATCTTCGGCTTCCTCGGGCCGAACGGCGCCGGCAAGAGCACCTGTATGAAGATGCTACTGGGTCTAGTCTTCCCTACGGGGGGCGACGGAACGCTCCTCGGCGCCCCATTGGGCGATCACCGTATCAAGGCAAAGATTGGCTTTCTGCCGGAACACTTTCGCTTTCACGAGTGGTTCACCGCGCGCGAGTTCCTAAATTTCCACGGCCAGCTCTACGGTATGAACTCTAATCAGCGCAAGCAGCGCATCTCGGACGTTCTTGCGCTTGTAAATTTGGAGCGCGCAGTCGCTCAGCAACTACGCACCTTCTCGAAAGGTATGCTCCAGAGAATAGGGATCGCCCAGGCTATACTCCATGATCCGGAGTTGATTTTTCTCGATGAGCCCACCAGCGCCCTCGATCCCATCGGGCGCCGCCTCGTGCGGGACATTATTCGCCAGCTAAAGGCCGAGAAGAAAACCGTCTTCCTCAATTCTCACCTGCTTTCCGAGGTAGAGGCAGTGTGCGACCGGGTGGCGATCATCCAGCGGGGAGAAGTCATACGCGACGGTACACTGGAAGAGCTTCTTGCCGCACGCCGCTTGCTGGACGTGCGGGCGCAGGGCATTACGGAGGATATCTTGGCACGTGTGAGGGAGCAGTGGTCGGTTGCGGCGCACGAGGGAGATCGACTGACATTGGCGCTGCAAGAACCGCAGCATGTGCCGCAAGTAGTGGAGCTTCTCGTCACCGGAGGAGCCGCTGTCCATCACGCAGCCCTCCGCCAAGAGAGCCTGGAAGACCTCTTCGTCCGTACGGTTGACGATACTGGCGCATGACTTACCTTTAGAAACAGTGACACTGTAGCCAAGGAACACGACAGTTCGATGATGCCCATTCTCATCATTGCGAAAATCACCTTACAGGAAGGTGTGCGCAAGAAGGCCGTGCTGGGAGGGTTGCTGCTTGCAGCCGCTTTCCTCACCCTTTACGGCTTGGGCATGTATTTCGTAATGCGGGATCTGCCGGTGCCCGACCGCTTCATGGATCCGGACGTATTTCGTGACGCGGTTTCGGGCCAACTCCTTGCCTCTGCGCTCAACGTAGCCGGTATGCTGACGGCGCTGGTAGCTATCTTCACCTCGGCAGGGGCCATTGCTACCGAGGTAGAGCAGAATACGCTTCACGCCATCATCCCAAAGCCGCTCATGCGGTGGCAGGTGCTCGTTGGCAAGTGCTGTGGCTTGGGAGCCATGGCAGGCTCATTTGCTATAGGCACGACCCTTGCGCTGCTCATCCTTACCTGGTTATTTGCAGGGTACTTCTCGTGGATGAGCTGGCAGTCGGCGGTCTTGCTGGGTCTCCTTGGTGTGCTTCTCACCTGCGTTACCGTGTGCGCAAGCACATTGCTCTCGACCCTTACGGCCGGCGTGACCGTCATCATGCTCTACGGCCTGGCGTTGGTAGGCGGCATGGTGGAGCAACTTGGCGTCCTGCTGGATAACCAAGTGATGCAGAACATGGGCATCATTTCGAGCCTGCTACTGCCCTCCGACGCGCTGTGGCGCATGGCCGCGCAGCGACTGGACGTTCAGGAACTTGCCGTGCTCGCAGGTGGCGGCCCCTTCCAAGGCTTCAGCCAACCCTCAGCTATCATGCTCGTTTGGACACTCCTATACATCTCTTTCGCCGTGCTGCTCGGAGTGCGCGTTTTCGGCAGAAAAGACCTGTGAGCGGCGCAACCGTTCTGCGGCAGTTATGTGAAGGAGGGCATGTAAGGCGGTGAGGGCAAGGGACCAACTCGCCCTGCCGTGAAGCTTGTTTCGCGGAGGTTAAGTTTTCCGCGCTATCATCCGATTGACCGCGTGCTGATGCGGAATGCCGCCGGACATGCAATCGAAGGTCTCTTCCGTGCAGTACTCGATCTTCCAGTCATGATAAAGCGTGAAGAGCTCTCCCGACAGCCAGGGCTCCGCGCCCGGATCCCCATCCGGCGCTTTGCCAATAAAGGGCTTGCGGACGAAGAGGGAGAATACGTTCAAGCCTCCCTTTGAGGTTAGCTCCTTGTAATGAGAGAAGATTTTCTGTCGCAACTTTCGAGGAATAAGATGGAACACCCCCGTCGAGAATAGGACGTCGAAGTTCTTTTCCAACCTGTACTCATTCATATCCGCCTGAAAGGCCCTAAGCGGGACGTTGGCTGCTTCAGCAAGGCGTCCCGTCTTTGCTACACCCGCTGCCGAAAGATCGAACGCCGTAACTACATATCCGCTGTGCGCAAAGAAGACCGCATTTCTGCCCTCCCCACAGCCAATGTCGAGCACCGAGACCGGTCGGTCAGGCGGCAATAGCTGCAGTACTCGCTGGCAGATTGCAGACGGCTTAGTGCCCCAGTGATATTCCTGGGCACCATACCGCTCCTCGTATGAAGATTCTGGTTTCATAACGGTTCTTCCTGGCGCAAGAGATACCGTGAAAAGTTACTCCAAACGTCAGACAGTTTCATCCTGTGTCCCGGCGAGCTGAGGAGGTGCTTTCCGCACTCTTACTCGTAGCGCAGGGCCTGGATGGGATCAAGGCGGGCGGCGCGATTGGCGGGATAGATGCCAAAGAAGATTCCCACCGTGGCCGCAACGCTAACGGCAAGTAAGATTATATCGAGCGTGACCGCGGTTTGCAGGCCCTCACCGTCTTCCCCCA
This sequence comes from Chloroflexota bacterium, assembly GCA_965219505.1. Classification (GTDB taxonomy): domain Bacteria; phylum Chloroflexota; class UBA11872; order VXOZ01; family VXOZ01; genus VXOZ01. Next base: position 2,208,092 of record OZ244775.1, read on the forward strand.
GCGGAATTTGCGCAATGCCGAACGATATCAGCGTACCGAGCAGTATACCAAGCACGCCCCCGAGCACACTCACCACTACACTCTCGACGAGGAACTGCACAAGAATATCCCGTCGCTTTGCGCCTACCGCTTTGCGGATACCAATTTCACGGGTGCGTTCGGTTACGGAAACGAGCATGATATTCATGATCCCAATGCCGCCGACGAGCAATGAAATACCCGCAATTGCGCCTAAGAAGAGCGTGAAGACGCCAAGGGCGGCGCTCACCGCCTCAATAAGGTCTTTAGGACTCATGATAATGAAATCATCATCCGCCTCATCGGGGATCTCATGACGTTCGCGCAGAATCTGCCGGATCCCGGCTGCACCGGCATCAATAGTCTCCTCCTGTTCATCCAACAGCTTTATGCTGATAGAGCTAATTGGACTCTCGCCTCGCGCGGTCAACTGTCTACTCAAGCGGGCCTGCGCGGTCGTAATCGGTACCATGATCGTGTTGTCGCTGTTGCCGCCAAAGCCAGCGCCGCCGCCCTGTTCCTCCAGCACCCCAATGACGCGCAAGCGCAGATTCTCCGCGCGGATGGTCTGGTCGATGGGATCATCGTCCGGAAACAGGTCTACTGCGACCTTGGAACCCAATACAGCCACAGTAGCACGCGAGTCCAAATCGGTGGGGGAGAGTGTTTGTCCATAAGACAGGGTTAGATTGCGCACCGACAGATAGTTGGCGGTCACACCTGTTACTGTGACTCTCGTATCTCCACCTTGCGCTACTACGCTGAGGTTCCGGCCGCTTCCTTCCGCTGCCACCCCAACAACAGTCCCATCCCACGTCAGCTCTTCAAGCGCCAGCGCATCTTCGTACGTAAGCGGTTGTACCGGATCCTCACTTGCAGAGCCGCCGGGCCGCCCGCTGAAGATGAAGAGCACGTTCGTGCCCGTAGCCTGCAATTCAGTAGTTATCTGCCTCTCCACGCCGCGACCGATTGACATGAGCGCCGTGACCGACGCCACGCCGATTATCATGCCTAGCAGAGTCAGGCTTGTGCGCAGCTTATTGGCGGCCAAGGCACTAATGGCCACTTTAAATGTCGCAATGTTCACAAACCCACCTCTCCAGGTTGCGAGGGTGGCGACGATGACTGCGCCGCTCGCTCGTTGAGCGTGAGTTCGCTGCGGTTCGAAAGATCGGCTCGCGCTTGACCTGCATCTGTTTCACCCGGAGAGGAAGTCTTGTCGCCAATTTCACCGTGCTCCTCTGCGGCAATGCGACCGTCGCTCATGCGAATAGTGCGGTTGGTGCGGCGTGCGATCTCTTCCTCATGAGTAATGAAGACAACAGTAATCCCACGGTCGGCATTCAGCCGCAGCAAAAGTGCCATCAGCTCTTCGCTTGTGCGTGAATCCAAATTGCCGGTCGGCTCGTCTGCCAGAATGATTGCGGGATCGGTCACTAAGGCACGGGCAATAGCCACACGCTGCTGCTGTCCGCCGGATAGCTCCGTGGGCTTGTGAGACATGCGGTCTTCCAAACCTACGGCAATCAGGGCTTCCTTTGCACGGTCACGCCAGGCCGTTCCTCCGCGTTGAAGCAAGAGATCACGAGCGACGGTAATCCGCTGTTGGGCTCCAGACAATTCGGGCGACTTGTCACCCGTGCGAGTTGCCGGCCCAGACTCTTGCAAAGACCGCCGCGCAGAGCTGCTCCGCTTGTTCCCGCCCCCATACAGCAATGGGAGTTCTACTTGCTCCAAAGCGCTAACACGCGGCAGCAGATTGAAGGACTGAAAGACAAAACCAATCTTGCGGTTGCGTATCTCGGCTAAGCGATTGTCATCGAGCGTGGAAACGTCTTCGCCGTCCAGCACGTAGTCGCCGGCGTCGGGGCGGTCCAAACAGCCCAGAATATTCATCAGCGTGGATTTGCCGGAACCGGAAGGCCCAGTGATCGCCAACAATTCACCCCGCCCAATCTGAAGCGAGACACCATCAAGGGCATGAATCTCAGAGTCGCCCATCACGTAGGTTTTCTTGAGGTTACTCGTTACAATTACGCTCTCACGCATGGGGAGTTACGCCCTTCTGTGCACTAGACGACGGCTGAACTGCATCGCAGCCTTCAATCGAGTTACCGTGTGCGTATATCAATCCCACCACCGCCGATGCTTCCCCCCGTTCGCGACTGAATCGCAACCACTTCACCTTCACTCACGCCGCTCACAATCTCCGACACCTCGCTGTCGCGCACGCCAATTTCAACTACACGGCGTTCCAACTCATCCCCATCCAGCCGCACGTAGACCACCCGTTCCTCACCCTCACGCCGTATTGCTCTATTAGGAACCAACAGGACGTTCTCACGGCTCGACACTTCAATCATCGCGTTGGCAGAGAGACCGCCGCGTAAACGCTGGTCGCCCGGTTCCAGTTGGATGGTAATGGGGAAGAGTACAACGCCTTGTTGGTTTTCAGAAACTGGCGAGATTGCCGCCACCGTCCCGAGAATCTTGTCGTCGGGTGAGGCATACGTCGTAACGACAGCCCGTTGTCCTTTATCCACGGCTCCTACGTCTGCCTCATCTACCCGCGCCTGCATTTCAATTCGGTCCGCACGCACCAACGTGACAACCTTGTTTCCCGGTCTTTGCCCGACCGTGCCTTCAACGGCAGCAACGAGACCGGCAAATGGTGCACGCAGTAAAGCTTGGCTAAGGTTACGTCGGGCAGTCTCAAGGCTCAACTGCGCCCGCTCGACTTGCAGCCGCTGTAATTCAACCTCCTGGGAAGTTGCTCCGCTGATGATCTTCTGCAAATTCAGACGAGCGCGCTCCACGTCGTTGCGTGCCCTCTCCAGGTCTTCGCTCTTTGGTCCCTGCTGCAACTCAGCCAGAGTCCGCTGCGCATTGTTCAGACTGAGTTGGGCAGTCTGAACGCGCTTTTCGGCAATTGTCACGTCCTCTGACGTCGGATTGAGTAGCGCCTCAAGCTCTCCCCGCGCGAGCGCGAGAGCCTGCGCGGCACTCTCTGCATTGCGCTTCGCGCCTTGCTCGTCATCTGACACTGACAAACGCGCATTCCCAAGCGCTAACTGTGCCTCCCTCACCGCGGCTAAGAGTTCTCCTGCTACGGAGCCTGGCGGCGGGTTTGGGTAAAGTTCCTTGTTCCACTCAGGTATGTCTTCTTCAACCCTCTCTAGCAATTTGTCATAGTGCTCCTGCGCGTCATCTACTCGGTCCTGCACAGCCTCTAGTGCTCGCTCAGTGGCGGCATTGTTGAATTCTTCGTCATTCTCTTTCGCCTCCTCCAAGCTCTCTTTTTCTTCTTCTAAGCTCTCTTCTGCCTCTTCTATGTCTTCAAGTAGGCTATCAATGCTCTCCAATATGCGATCTCTCTCATCTTGATATCTGTTTTGGGCTAGCTGAAGAGCGTTGGCCGCCGCCCGAATCTTCGCCTCGCTCCCACCGGCGCGCAATGCATCAGACGCTGCCTGCGCTTGCGCCAAGGTGTCCTCCGCGCTTGTCACTCTGTTCTGAGCCGCTTGGAAAGTATTTTTGTCGGGGTGGAGCAAGTTCGCCAGCGTCTTCACAGCTTCATCAAAGGCCACTTGGGAGCTCACTACGCTCGCTTCCGCCTGGGTGATATCCGTTTGCGAAGGACCTTCTTGAACACTTGCTAGATTGGCCTCAGCTTCTGTAACAGCGAGTTCTGCCGTTCGTACGTCCTCTGGCCGCGCCCCTGACACCAACTTTTCCAGATTCAACTCGGCGGAACGCAAGTTTGATTCCTCACGGCGCACCACGTCCTGCAGCTCAATGTCGTCTATATAAGCGAGCGGAGCGCCCTCTTCCACAGAATCGCCCAAGGTGACGACGATCTCGCGCAGATTCCCCGTCACGGAAAAGCCGAGCTCCACTTGTTCCGGATAGACGATATTTCCGGAGGCGTTCACCGTGGTCATGATCGTCCCACGGCTGACTGTCACAAACTCCGTCTCTTCTACTACAACAGAATCTCCGGCGGGGCTGCTCAAACGCTGTAGTATTACGGTCCTACCAACAATGATGAGCGCCGCGACGATGACAATCAACAGAGCAATCTTCTGCCATCTGGCCACTGATTTCTCTCCATGCAATCATGCTGAATAGATCGAAAGGATTCTCAATTCGGCGTGAGCTTGTCCAATGTTATGCGCATCTCATCGGCCAAGAACGATAGGGGAGAATATGCTAAGTTATACTCATTGTATCAATCTCGCTCGATAGGCTGCTGTGGCGGCCCACGACGACTGCGAGGAACCGCAGGACGTGCCGTTACCGAATACTCCACTTCAATACTTGCAACGAGCAGGTGAACTCTCTCAATAAAGTATAGAGTGATTTTTGAATATTTACAATTGCATTCTTCACTATTGAAGCATTTAGTACGGAATGCCTTCAACAATTACAACATAGATATATCTTGCGCGTTCGGTGCAAATCGCACATACAAAGCTGCATTACGTTATCCAGGAGAAGAAGCATGAATCCAAATACCCTTGAGGGTCGTTCAGCTCTAGTCACCGGCGGTAGCCGCGGGATTGGCCGGGCAATCGGTCGATCTCTCGCCTTGCATGGGGCGGACGTGGCCCTGGTGGCACGGGCGTCCAACGACCTCGAGAGAGCCGCTGCCTCAATTGCGGCGGACACAGGACGCCGCACCATCGGCATTTCCGCAGACGTGACGAAATGCAGTGCCATTCAGGATGCGCTGCGGACGGCTGACGATGAATTCGGTCACTTGGATATTCTGGTTGCATGTGCGGGCGGCGGTACCGTTGGCGGCACCTTAGACGTGCCGGACGCTGCCTGGGAAGAGCAAATCCGGCTAAAGCTACTTGGTTACATTCGCTCTGCGCGTGAGGCGGTCCCCTACATGCGGTGGAGCGGCGGCGGCGCTATTGTGCTCGTTGGCGGCGGCTCTGCACATGATCCCTCGACGCGACTCGCAATCGCCAGTGTGATGAATGCCGGTCTCCTGGCATTTACCAAGACCTTTGCCGATGAGGTCGCCAAGGACCGCATCCGCATCGTCATGGTGAATCCCGGCCTCACGGAAACCGGCCTGATCGACGACATGGCCCAGCAAGCCGAGCAGTTACGGGGTATTTCGGCGCAGCAGGCGGCAGCCGAGATGCGCGCCCCGAATCCCCTTGGGCGCGTGACACTACCTGAAGACGTAGCAAATTTGGTGACCTTTCTGGTCTCGGAACAGGCGGCCATGATCACCGGCACGTCAATCGATATCGACGCCGGCGCGCGTCGGGGTCTGGCATGAGGGCTGAGCACAGTCGCCTCCACTGCGCCGTTCTGAGGGAGCCGCGACTACCAGCCGAGTCTTCGAACTAAGTTATCGGCATTCTCGGCAGAGCTAGGTATGGATTTCAATTCTCTCATAGTTGGCGGTGTGGCGGGACTATTTCTCGGCCTTGCCCTTGCGATGCTCTTTGGCATGTGGCGCAAGCGCACTGCAGAGACAATCGGCGAGCGCCTGCGCGCGCAGTCCGAGCAAGCCCAGCAGGAGCAGGTGCAGACGCTGCTCAACCACATGGCCGACCAGTTTAGCAGTCTCTCATTGCAGGCGCTCAATCAGAGCACAAGTCAATTGGTGCAACTTGCCAAGAGCCAACTCGGCGCGCAACAGTCGCAGACCTCCCAGGAACTCGACAGCAAGAAGCACCTTATCGACCAGCAGCTCAATCAGATGGGCGCGACTCTGGAGCAGGTGCGGACGCTCATGACGGACGTGCAAGCCCAGAGCGGGGAACGGCTGAGCGCCCTGACAACGGAAATCCGCAATACCGCCGATCAGACCAAGCGTCTCACAGAGACAACCAACACGCTGCGCGAGACGCTTGCCAACAGCCGCGCCCGCGGCGCATGGGGCGAACGCATGGCCGAGGACGTGCTGCGGGCCGCCGGTTTGCTCCCAAATATCCATTACACCAAGCAAACGACCACTGCGGCGGGCACGCGTCCCGACTTCACGTTCAAGCTACCCAAAGACCTCTACCTCAATATGGACGTCAAGTTCCCGCTCGATAACTATCTGCGCGCCCTGGAAGCAGTGTCCGAAAGCGAACGGGAACAGTTTGAGCAGCAATTTCTGCGTGACGTGCGCAGCCACGTGAAAGCGGTCGCTTCACGCGATTACATAGATCCTGCAGCCAACACAGTGGAGTGCGCCTTGCTCTTCATTCCTTTGGAGCAAGTCTATGGTTTCATCCTGCAGCGTGACAGCACGCTCCTGGAGAACAGTCTGGAGAGCCGGGTCGTCCTGTGCTCGCCCTTCAGCCTCTTCGGCGTGCTCAGCGTCATTCGCCAAGCCGCTGAGTTCTTCTCACTGCAGCAAACCGCAGGCGAGATGCTCACCCTGCTGGGCGCGTTCTCCAAAGAGTGGACGCGCTACGCCGATGCCTTGGAAAAGCTGGAAGGCGACTTTCAGCGTCTCGCCAACGATTTCGATACGCTTACCGGCACCCGCCGCCGCGCCCTAGATCGGCAACTGCTGAAGCTAGAAAACCTGCGCACTCAAGAAGACAGTCACCGTGACGAAGCCGATGCAGAATAGGTGGCAAACAGCCTTGAATGTGATAGTAATTGCGCTCATCTGCTCATTCGACGTTCTCAACAAGCCAAGCTTGGTCAGCAACCAGCCTGTGAGCTACCTTCCTCTTTTGTGGATATCTGCTCTTGATCCGTAATACCAAAGGTCGATGATCGGTTCGGCAATCGCAGCGGCCTTGGCGGTTGCGTCGTTCACAAAGGCTTCTTTCACAAGGCACACGGCCATCTCCAAGCTAACGCATGTGTCCCTGTGCGCTCCATCACGGACCTTGAGGTACAATCGGTGAAATCCTTGTCGGAATGTCCGGTCGCCAAGACTACTGTACAGATCCGCGAACAGCCCAAATCCCATAGCGTACGGACAGCCCCCAGTCGCGTAGTGGGAAACTTCGGTGCCCTCGTCCGGTATGGGTTTGGATTCGATCCAGTCGATTTCTGAGAGATTGTCGGCGAGACGGCACGTAGAGAGAGATAAATCATCGACCTTTAGGGGCACGCCCTCTGTGACCGCGCTCAGCAATTCCGCACCACCTTCAGCTAGCCAGGGAGAGACCCCCGACCAATACTTGTGGGCAACTTCATGTGCAACTAAGGCAGTGAAGTTTTCGAACCCGGGATCAATAATTACCCTACCGCCAGATACCGAAACTCCCCCAGCGGCTGGTGTGATTTCGGCTACCAGCACGCCTAGGAACTTTTCTGGGAATGCCTCGAGCATGAACCTCTCCTGCCTGCGCACCGCACTTTCCAGAATGTCCACTGTGCGGAAACTCCCTTGTCTCGTGTGCACGACTCCCAGGTGCACTTCTCCAGCCCGGGGCAGAGAGATGACCCGTTCCTCAACTGAGGTCTTTCTTGGATCCAGCAATTCATCTAACATTTTGGGAAAGTGTCGCTTTGGATCACTGCTGACAACCAAACCCAAGAATGTGAGGCGAGTCCTTTGGCGGTCCGTAATCCCGCCGCGCAAGGTAGGATGCGACAAGACCTTGCGCAGATAGCTCTGGGCGGGAACGTGATGCAAGCTACTCAGAGAGTTCAATACTCTAATGTCGATTGCATCGACATCATCCAGGAAGGGCATATCGAGAATTGAGAGCGCTGCTGCTTCGTCCGGTTGCGGACTGGATCTGGAAATTCCCATGAGGACCCAAATCGCGTCTTGTTCGTCCACGGTGAGGCCGTCTTGCACCCAAGATTTCTGCACCAGAGTTGGGAGCAACTCCCGCGTTCCCCGAGATACCTCATGTAACGTGGTGACAGCCCTCCCCTCCGACGCGTCAATGCCATCTTGCACCCACGGCAAAGTGTTGATGGCTGCTGCTATTGCAGGAATTCGTGTGCCAATAGCCAACAATTCCACAAGCGCATGTTGGTCATCGGTGATGCCGCCGTCCAGCGCCGGGTGCGCAAGCAAATCTCGAAGACCCTTTTGCTTGTTTGGGCTGATCCACAGCACTGTAAACAGAGCATCTAGTATTGCTTTTTCAGTTCCAGTTGTAGTTATAGAATCTAGGAATGGCATACCCACTAGTTGCAGGGCCGATTCAGCATCTCTATCAACAATTGTGGAGAGGCGAGAAATCACTTGGTACTCCCACACAGCCAGCCCGTCTTGAAGCCAAGGCTTTCGCACGACAGCCATTGCAACTTCCCTGGATTGGGTAGCCATACTCACCAGCTTTAGTACTGCGCCTTCTTCTAATTCGTTTGTGCCCGCTCTAGGGTCATAGTCACTGTCAATTAGGAGCCTACCAACTCCATCCTGCACCCACGGCAAGGATTGGATCGCACCTGCGACATCTGGATATTTTAGTCTTAGGACGAGCAATGCGAAGGTTGCTACGTGGTCGTCCGTGATGCCGCCATGCAACCGAGGGTGAGAGAGTATCTGTTGCAGGCTGGCCAAGTCAGACATGGCCAGGCGCTTTGCATATTGGAGAACCGAATAATCAGCACCCTCGTTTGACGTGCTCATGAAGGGCATCTGGACAATCTTCAGGGCGGTTGCTGCATCGATTTGGGCGATATCTGCTAGGTCTGCGGCACTATAGAACTCGGAGCTTCCGACTTCCTCCAGGAGAGCCCAGAAGACCGGCTGTGAAACCCGAGCGAGACGCTGAAAACCGCTGGCAAATCCTGGATCCCTTTGGACTAATGGCAAGGCCGCTATTGCTTGTTCAACCCGGATGAGCGATTCAGGACTGGGCGTGGGAACAGGCGTGGGGGTGGGAGTTGCAATGCCGCCGCCTGGGGCGTAGTCGGCTTCCCATGCGAAGCGCTCGGTATTGAGCCGCTGCACAAGTCCGTTGGGGCCGTTGATCCAGGTGCGGTAGCCGTCGGTAAAGGCGGTCCAGTTGTCGGCCTTGCGCCAGACCAACAGGCCGCCGGCGGTCTGCTGTAAGGCGTCGCCATTGGCGCCGTGGTGCTCGTTCTCCAAGCATTCGCCGACGATCTCATGCCCGATGAGATCGCGGAGCGTCGCAAAGCCAAGGACGAACTGGCACTCAGCCGCCGCTACGGAAGTCGGCAGAAGTAGGAACAGGGCAAAGGTGAGAAGCAGTGCGAGACGTTTTATCAATGTCCGACCTGGCTCATGTTTCCGGTCTCCAACCCGACTTTCTAAGCGAGCGTTCAAGACGACTGATATGAGCATACAGTGACACTAGAACACTGTAAACACCTTTAGATCGCACTCTTGCCAATTCTCAGCCTTAATCGCATTTGCGTGCACTCGTGACTCCTACCTCAGACCGGCCAGTTGCTTGGGCTTGCCAAGCTGGTATACTACTCCCGACGCTGGCCGCTGGCTTTGCGGGCGTCCAAAGGCAACTATTCGTCGGTGCTTTCTGCACCGGTTCGCGTACCAGGAAGATTGAGTTGGGAAGCTGCTTTCTCTTTGCCCTTCCTTCCAGGCACCCTGAAACCAAATCGATTGAGGAGTTTGCTCCGCCCTGATCGCCTAGACCTTAATTGTTCAAATTGATCAACAGATGAGGGAGACTGGTCCATGTCCGCTGAAGCTGGTATTGTACGCGTTCCTGCCGCAATCATTGAGGTCTTTGATGCCGAAGCGCTCTGTACGGTCGGGATGCGGCCCGATGATGCGGGACAGGTGGCGCAGTCGCTAGTGCACGCCGATCTCACCGGGGTCTTCACCCATGGCAGCAACTTTCTCCCGCTATACGCCAACTGGATACAGGTCGGTTCGATCGATCCGACCGCCGCGCCGGAGGTGGTATCGGACAGTGGGGCCATGGCACTCATCAGCGCGCGCAATGCCATGGGGCAGGTGGCAGGGGTGCAAGCTATGGACTTGGCAATTGAAAAAGCCAAGCAGTTCGGCATCGGCGCCGTGGGCGTGCGCGAAAGCAATCACTTCGGCGCAGCCGCCTACTACACCATGCGTGCCCTCGACCATGATGCCGTCGGCTTTGCGTCTACCAACGGCATTCAGGTAATGGCGCCCTACGGCGGAGTCACCCCGAGTTTGAGCAACACGCCAATTGCCTACGCAATTCCGGCAGCCACGGAGCGCCCGCTCATGCTCGACATGGCGGTCAGCGTCGTTGCGGCGGGCAAGGTAGCATTGGCTAGGCGCAAAGGGGAGTCAATCCCGCCTGACTGGGCTTTGACTGCTGAGGCCGAGCCGACAGAGGACCCCAGCATCGCCACGCTCATGGCGCCGGTGGGCGGACCCAAGGGATATGGGCTTGCCGTGGTGCTCGACGCGCTCTGCGGTGTGCTCACGGGCGCGCTTTTCGGTCAGGATGTGCGTCGGGGCGGCATTCCCAATACGCCACAGGCCATGGGCCACCTCTTCATGGCGCTGGACATCGCCCACATGATGCCCGTGGAGGAATTCAAGCAGCGCATGGACGTGCAAATCCGCCAGATGCGTACATCGGAGAAGGCCAAAGGAGTCGAGCGCATTTACCTGCCCGGCGAAATCGAGCTGGAGCGCAAAGAGCATTTCTTGCGCGACGGCATCGCTTTCGCGACCCAGATCGTCGAAGACCTGGATGCCATGGCGGAGACCTTCGGCATTCCTTCACTTTCAAGTCGACTTTAGAAGTGTCGGTAAGGCGAACCCTCGTAGTCGCAGGCCAAACACGAGCTTATGTTGCCTCGAGACGTTCCGCCTAAAACCAATCTGCCTTAAAGCGAAGCTTCTGGGACACAAATTGTGTGTGGCCCAGAAGCAACATAGAAAAAGTGTGCGTACCTAAAGAGTAGGGACCACAGTGGTGAGCAGTCGCTCAAGCACGCACGCCTCTTCTGCTAGTGTCAAAGCGCCCCGCGTTTCAGGCAACAGCCATAGGCGTAAACCCTCAATTCTCCTAGTTCTTCCCGTCGCTGATGCCGCTAATGCGCGTGTTGATGGTATGCCAGCCGGAGGCGCCATTGGGCGCGGGTTCAAGCTCGGTCTCGTCCTGTAGTTGGCCGTCACCGTCGGTAGCGCGCACCCGAATTGTGTAGCCAGCCGCTACCGGTGGTTCCCACGTAGTTTTCCACTGCACCCACGAAAACGGGGTGAGCGCCTTGCCGAGTTCGGCTTCTATCCAGTTATCGCCCTCATCGATGCTGACTTCGACCCTGCTTATGCCGCGGTTGCCGGCAAAGGCGATGCCGCCGATCAAGACTTCCCGGTCCACCTTGACACTCACCGTGGCGCCGTTGTTCGGCGCGTCGATGCGAGACATCGTCTTAATGATGGCTTCATCACTCCAGCCGCGCTGCTGCCAGAAGCCCTTGAAGTCATGGTCTACCGGTTCGATCCTCGTCAGCCACTTCACGTTCTTCATACCATAGATGTTCGGCACAACCAGGCGCGCCGGAAAACCGTGGTTGTTCGGCAGTATCGCGCCGTTCATGCGGAACGCCAAGAGCACGTTGGGGTCCTGCGCCTTTTCAAGCGGGATGCTCTCTTGGTATCCGTCTGCCGCGTGCAAGACGATGTCCTTCACGCCCGGCTGTATGCCCGCTTGGACCAGCAGGTTCCACAGCGGCACCCCTTCCCACAGCGCACAGCCGATGAGGTCTCCGCCGACCGAGTTGCTGATGCATTGCAGAGTCGCGTATTGCTGCTGGGTGGGCATAGCCGTTAGCGCATCGTAATCCAGAGTCATCTTGTTATCCACCATGCCGGTGATGGTAAGACTCCAGTCCACTACGTTTACGGTTGGATCAATACTGTTTTTGGAGATTACGTAGAATTCGTCGTTGGGCGTAACCAGGGGTTCCAGTCCCTCAAAGCCCTTCTGGAATATGGGGAGCGATTCGCCGCTGGCGGAAAGAGTAGTCTCTTTCACCGGTTCATTGAAGATGGCCTGCGCTTGCGCCGCAAACGAACGTTTTAGCACATAGGCACCGCCCACGGCCAGCCCGGAAGCGGCCAAGGGCGCCAGCGACCGACGGGACAACACGCCCTCAGAGGCCGTTTCGGACGTCTCAACGACGAAGGGTTGCCGGACGTACGCAAGCACAAACCCAAAGGCCAAATAGGCAATGATGTCGATGGCAACGGCAGCAATGACCGGTGAGGATGCATCCATGCCGAAGAAGCCGCGTTCCGCGAATGGCGAAATCGTCACCGCGTGGACCAGCCACAGCAACCCGCCGAAACCAAGGCCGTACAGCAACGCCGTTGGCGTCCCGCCGCTGTTGCTTTCGTTTGCGCCAATTAAAGCAAGCAGACGACCGTAGAGCAGCCCCGCCACGCCGCCCGCGCCAACCATGCCAATGAGTATCGCGTAGAAGTTCAGTGTCTTGGCCATGGAGCCGAAGATCTGAATTACCGCCTCGAAAAGGGCAGGCGGAATGAAGTTAAGAATGCCTTCAATCACCGCCTCCGGCAGTGCCGGAATCTGCCAAATGAAGCGAACGACAAAGTAGATCGCGAGAAAGGCCACCGCGGCAATTGCCCCGGAAAGAAACTCTCTGCGCCACGGTACGGTAGACTGCATGGATGTCCTCTCCTCAACTCCTTCGTTTGGATGCCTTGACTTCATCGTAGCATAGCGATATCGGGGAAGCATCGCTCCCACTTAAGAAGTTCCTAAGAAAAGCTCCTAAGTGGAACACCCGCCGGGTGGCAAAACAGTGACAAACAGCGTAAACTTGCTAGGAATAGGTAGAGTATGCTATTCGCTTAAGCAGACTTTCACTATTTGCAACGAATTCTTGGTTCGCAAAACACTTGAAGGCACCCGCAGGACGGAGGTAACCGCCTCATGAAGAATGGATTGATCCCATCTGAACACTCGCGTCGGACTGTGTTGCGCACGCTGGGCGCTTTTGGCCTTGGCGCCGCGGCATCACTTGTCTCAGCTTGCTCCGGCATAAATCGCCGCCGTTGCGACGGCCCGTGCGTTCCCACGCCCACGCCGTTTATCCCAATTACGCCGACGCCGGTGGAAGGGCCTAGGCCCATCATCCGCAGTCCGGGGCTGGTGACACTCTGGACTTGGGCTACAGGGCCCACCCAGCAGTGGCTCACTGACGTACACAACCTGTTTGCTGCCCGCACGGGCAACACGCTGGAGCCGGTATTCCTCGGTAGTCAACGCGAGGTGGAGAATAGGCTTGCACAAGCAACGGCAGCAGGAACAGGCGGCCCGGACGCTGTGCACGTGCCCATGGGAGCGCTCCCAAGCTGGGCCGAGGCATCGCTGGTGCGAGACCTTACGCCGTACCTGGAGTGGCCCCGCACCGTCAATTTGCAGCAATTCGTGAAAGGCGTGCTCCCGTACGCTTCTGTGAACGACAAAGTGTACGCCATCCCCTACGACGATCCGCAGGCTATCGGACTGGCGCTCAACGCGAAGCACATGGAAGAGGCCGGCATAACCTTAGACGTGGAAGCCTTCAAGCAGTGGGGTTGGGAAAACCTGCGGGAAGCTGCAATGAAGCTCACCCAGCGTGAAGGTGACACCGTCACGCGTCCGGGGATGCACGTTAGCTCTAACTGGCTCCAAGTCCTGACCTGGCTCTACAGCAACAACACCGGGTTCTTTCAGAATAACGCCGATGGCGGGGCAGTCGTGGTGAACAATGCCGATGCGCAAGCAGCGCTTCAGTTCTTGGCTGACCTGGTCACGGAGGATAGGGTCAGTGGCGACCCGTCGCCCTATGTCGACACGGCAAACCTCTTCGTGCGAGGGCGCACCTCAATGGCGGTGGTAAACGCCGATGCGGTCAATTACTCCGTGCGCGTTCAGTCGGAGCAGCAGCAAGACGATCCGGATCTGCAGTTTCACTGGCTGCCGCTGCCGAAGGGTCCAAGCGGCAGCGTGGGCGCGACACAGATCTGGTCGCACCAAATCGCCATTCCTGAAGTGGCCGATAATCCAACGTCCGGATGGGACCTGCTTACGTTTCTTTATACCAGAGAAACGCTGCAGGACTACCTGGGCAACACCGGCATGACGCTGCCCTTCAAACCGCAGTGGAAGTATCCTATGGCCAAGCTGGTGACGAGTTTCACTCCCACGTACACGGAGTACTTGGACCTGCTCGACCAGGAAAGCCCGTCGCCGGTATTAGGTCGCCAGGCCCTGGGGCGCAACCTGGCTTTGCCGCTGCGCCAAGCCATCTCCGGTCAGATATCCGTCGCGGAGGCCATGCCCGCTATCGAACAAGCCGTGCGTACCGCGGTCTCATAGTCAAGGAACAGGGCTTTCGAAAGAGGTTAGCGCCTGGGGCTGCTTCGAATGCAATGTGCACTTTCGCTGGAATAGCAAATACGGCGCTACAGCGAAGGCGGCACTATAGTGAAGACGGCAATTGAATAAGAGAACGGCGCCGACCCAATGGTCGGCGCCGTTCTCTTTTGTCAGTCGCTTGGCGGAGGGGGAGGGATTCGAACCCTCGGTGGAGCTATTAACCCCACAATCGCTTAGCAGGCGACCGCACTAGACCAACTATGCGACCCCTCCCTGCGCTCCAGTGCGCCATCCGATTTGCTTGCAAATAGCATCGGATTGCTGCACGGAGACACTCTCATTATAGCCTATCCGGCAAGCTGCTCTGCGAGAGTGCCTGCAGTATCTCACGCGAGCGCCGCGTACAGAAAGGCAACGCGTGGTGGTATGCATTGTTTTCTTGTACGGCACGTCCATGCCGGCATTGTGCTGCGGCTATGGCATTTCAGTCACGAAATGTAGCCATCAAGCTTTGCCGGGAGGAGGCCCTTGCGAAACTGCTTCACTCTTGATGCGGAAGACCGGGATAGGGGTGAAAGGGGCTGTACGGCAGGTTCCCGCACACTAGCCTTCTCCTAAATTTCAGCCCTAAATCGCGTCGATACGCCGTATCGAGGTGCGGGGCAAGCTTTTCGCAGGAATTGCGAGGCTATGCAAGGGTTTCCATCAAGGAAAGCGATTCGGCTGTCTCGCCATCCAACACAACGGCATTCACTAAGCACTTGCGGCGGAGGGGGAGGGATTCGAACCCCCGGACCTTTCGGTCAATGGTTTTCAAGACCATCTCCATAAACCACTCGGACACCCCTCCGAATATGGTGATGGTTCAATTATACCGCAGCAACAACGACTCACAGGACAATCGATGTTAACAAGCGAGTCTAGAGAGGGCATACTGGGTACCTCATAGGATGCCATCCTCTCGCACCACACTAACCCAACCGCACACCTCCATAGCACATTGGTGTATACAATCGAATAGAGGCACGCTTTAGAATCTCCCCATTCACTAGGACGAACTGTTTCGTCAGTCACACGCCACCGAGATTCAGTGCCACATAGCACAGCGACGCTCCCACCGGCCACACTTGAAAACGCTCCCTTGAGGTCAGGCATCTTGCTTAGCCGACACTGTATTAGGGCAGAAGCACCCCAGTCCAAGTGCTTCACTCCCAGGGCCGGGCCTTCAGCGCATACAAGAAGCCGTCACTTGTACCGACATAGACTATGCCTTCAGCCACTGCCGTTGAGCACGCTGACCGATCGTCCGTTGGGAATAACCACAGAGGCTCTCCAGTATCAGCATCAAGCGCAAATACATAGCCTTGAATTGAGGCGAAGTAGACTACCCCATTATCTACAGCCGGGGCTACCAGTGCGCGATGCTCTGTACGGTAGCGCCAGAGAAATTCGCCAGAAGCTGCGTCTAGTGCATACATACTTCCATCCCAATTACCAATGTAAACTACGTCATTAAATGCAACCGGGGAGGGATAGAAGTCACCCACGGACTGGAATTGCCATAGGTATTCGCCAGTTCCAGCATCTCGAGCGTATACGTGGCTCCTGTCAACGCCGGCAACGAGCGTGCCGCCGGAAATCGATAGGGACGAACTCAGTCTCTCGTTCTTTTGGGACCGCCAAAGCAGTTCACCGGTTCCCGCGTCCAGCGCATAGATGCTGTCATTATATCTCCGTAAGTAGACCGTGCTTTCATCTGCTATTAGGCTAGTAATTCCAGCGCCATCAGCTTGGAATCGCCAGAGCAACTCACCGTTGACAACGTCCAGCGCATGGACATGGCGACCACCCAACCCCACATAGACTACCTCGTCAGACAGCCCCAGGGCGTATGGCATATTCCCACCCATCTGATAGCGCCGGCGGACTTCACCTGTGGCGCCATCCAGTGCGTATAGATACCCGTCATCAGAGACAATATAGGCGATTCCTTCTGCCACCCCAAGTAGGCCACTATTGTTCCTTCCTGTCCGGTTTTGCCAGCGAAGGGTACCGGTCGCACTGTCCAGAGAATACACATTGGCACCCTCTGAAACGGCATAAACAGCCCCGTCAGCTACAATCGGAACAATGCATTGTCGGGCTCCAAAGTGATACATCTGGTACTCCCACAGGAACTCCCCTTCTGGCAGCGGCTGAGGATCAGGCTCAGAGACGAACAGGGCATAAGCGACTCCGTTTTCTGAGACAACGTGGACTTTGCCATCTATCACCACAGGAGAGGCCTGCACAGCACTATCAATTTCATATAACCACAGGAGTTGACCACTCTCGGCCTCCAGTGCACGCAACAGACCTGCATCCGACCCAGCATAAAGTACACCGTCTATCATCACTGGCGCGTGGAACACGAAATCACCAGTCTCAGCGCGCCAGAGCAGTTCACCGTCCTTTGCGTCGAGGGCATACACGTAGCCATTGTCAGAACCTGCGTAAACTGCTCCGCCAATCACGGCCGGAGAGCCCCAGATTTCCCCCCCTGACAAATAGCGCCAAACCAACTCTCCACTGTTGGCATCCAAGGCGTAGAGGTAGCCGTCGTCGGAGCCCACGAATACCAGACCGCCAGTCACCACTGGCGTTGTTTCGGCGAAGAAACCGATCTGGTAGCGCCAAAGCTGCTTGCCGGTTGCGGCATCGAGCCCATACACATAGCCGTCCCGCGAAATCACAGAAACCACGCCACCGGTGGCTGCCGGGGATGAATGCACTTCACCTCCGGTAAGGAAACGCCAGTGCAATGCACCACTGGCCGAATCGAGTGCATAAACGTACCCATCAGTTGAGCCGGCAAAGACCCTACCATCGACCACTGCCGGTGAAGAAACGAGGGTACCTTCTGTCTGAAAGCGCCAGCGCCGTTCTTTGGTCGTAGCATCCAAGGCGTAGACGGCACCATCCTGGGATGTGGCGTAGACCGCGCCATCCGCTTCCACTGGATTGGATCGCACTACACCAGCGGTCTGATACAGCCAATAAAACTCACCGTTTTCGGCATTGAGCGCGTATACGTGGTCGGCGCCTAATCCGACATATAACACACTGTCATTCACGGCAGGGTAGGAGACACTCGTGATGTCCGTGTGTATACGCCATAGCCGCTCTCCGGTCACGCCGTCGAGTGCGTTGACCAAGCCATCCTGTGACCCAATGTAGACGACATCGCCCACTACAACGGGCAGGTTGGCCCTGGCGCCATCAGTTTCAAAACGCCAGAGTAGCTCTCCGCTGGCGGCGTCTAGCGCATGCACATACTGATATCGCGCCCTAATGTAGATCACCCCGTCAATATTAGCTAGGAAGAAGTCCCCGTAGCTCTCTATATTGGACTTCCACCTAAGTGCGCCAGAAGCGGCATCCAAGGCGTATACGTTGCCATCACTAGAGCTAACGTATGTCACGCCATCAGCCACTAGTGGCGAGCCATACACTCCACCTCCGGTCCTATAGCGCCAAATGAGTTCACCATTGGCAGCATCCAACGCGTTTACGAAATCGTTATCAGAGCCTACGAAAACTGCGCCTCCGGCTACGACCGGAGGGGATAAGTATCTCCCGCCAGCATTGAACTGCCACAAGAGATCGCCAGTTGCTGCCCTAAAGGCGTATACGAAGCCACCCTCGGCGCTTACATACACGATGCCGCCAGCCTCCAATGGAGAAGCAAAGACGTATCCCTCCACCGGATAGCGCCACATGAATTGGCCGGTATCGGCATTCAATGCGAGTAGGATGTAACTTTCGACATCCCATTCCCAAAAGACTGTATAGACTACCCCATTGGCCACCGTCTGAGGCGCGTAAGGGCTATTGACCTCGACTTGCCAGATCAACTTTCCAGTCGCGGCGTCGACGGCCTTCAAGTAATCAGGGTTATCGCCTCCCTTTGTTCCAAAGTGCACTACGCCGTTAACTACTTCCATGGATGAAATAGTTGCTCTGTCTTCCCTTAAGTGCCAAATGAATGAACCCGTGTCAGCATTGAGCGCGTACACGCCCATAAAATCCGCGCCGGCATAGACCACGTCTTCTGCTACTGCCAGAGTGTGACCCACTCCGTACCTGATACTGAAGTTCCAAACTAGCTCGCCTGTATCGGCATTCACCGCATATACGCCGTGTGGAGAGCCCCCGTAAGCTAGACCATTGACGACCAAAGGTGGGGAATCTACCGCCACGCTCGTGTGTTGGTAGCTCCAGACCAGTTCTCCCGGCTGATAGACTTTGGGTGGCGGCTCTTCATAGTGCCCGTTGCACCCGGCTAGCACTGTTGTGGCAAGGTAGAGAACCAGAGCTAACCCACCAAAGACGGCAAGTCTGCGCATCTCAACCGTTCTCCTTTATGCGACTATTCACTCTTGATCAGCAGTATACCCCACCGATGACTTGTCATGAGATTTTCGTGAGGTATGTCAGAAGACCATCGTTAGGGCGTACTATCACGTGCATGATCGCCGCTGCTGTCTAGCCTTATTCATCTGTAACCCTCGAAATTGGCGAGCCGATGACAACCGCGAAACGAGAAGGGCAACCTATCGCGCCTCAGCAGATTCCTCTTCCGGGTCCGCGGGTTTGCCGAGGTTGAAGCCGCCTTCTTCAGTAAAACTCAAAACCACGCCATTCAATGTGCGCATACTTAGCTTATCTACCAGCACCTTCAGGCCGTGTTGGTCGCTGACTTCGTCGTTCTTGCCGGGCTTTTCCTCGCTCGACATGCCGAATTGCATGCCGTCCGCACCGGGGCGAATGAACACCCGGAGGTACATTTCGCCCTCGCCTTCAGATTCCATTTGTGCCTTGATGAGTCGCGCAGCAGATTCCGTAATTGTGAACATACATCCTCTCCCAGGTGTGGGACTCTACAGCGGGAATTGAGTCCAGGCTAAAGCGTAGCACGCAGCCCAACCGCCGTAAACGCGAGGACTACCTTCCTTCCACAGGTGAGAATGTGCGTTCACCGGATCCAAAAGGCCGTCTTGCTATCGAAGAAGCCTACAAGAGCGATCGAAAGCGCGGTTTTGGGAGCAATCGGCATGCGCGAAAATTCATCGGCAAGCGCACAATACCCCGCCGCTCCCGTCCAAGCGCTCCCAAGCACAATTCCAGGGCAAGTGTGCACTCCCCCCGGTACGTTGACATGCACCCCCTAGTGGCAATAAAGCATGCGCTTGGGTATCCTGTACAGGAACGAGCGTAGGGCTCACGCGCGCTGGAGTCGCGTGAGCTGAAATTCTTGCCTACCCTACTTACTGCACACTGTGGCGAGTGGTACCAGGTTAGCAAGCGGACCGCCGCCACTGGGAAAGACGCAATGACTACAGAGATTGAACCGCGTTTTGACCCCTCTCAGATCACCGAGGCCGACATTGAGTACCAGCGCAATCACCGGAACATGCGCAACTGGTTCTGGTACTTCATTGTCGGCGGCCTGATACTCCTACCGCTCTTTCACCTCTACTTGGGACTGCGCGTCAGCGGACGCAAGCCGCCGCGCGCGGGGCCTCTGCTTGTCATTTGCAACCACCGCAGCAATCTTGACCCGTTTGCCGTCGGTGTTGCGTATACTCACCGCGAACTTACGTTCATGGCCAAGGTGGAACTCTTTCGCAATTCGCTGCTGCGCTTCATACTACCCCGTTGGGGTGTATATCCGATTATCCGCCAATCCAACGACGTGCGCAGTGTGCGCATTCTCATGCAATTGCTCAAACAAGACCAGGCCGTTGTGCTCTTCCCTGAAGGCACTCGCAGTAGAACCGGAGAGGTCGGACCGTTTAACTCCGGCTTTGTGCGCATTGCCGTGCGTCAGCGTGTGCCCATAGTCCTTGCCGCCATACGGAACACCGAGAATGCGCTGCCAAGGGGAAGCCAGTATCCCATCCCACGGGTAGGAGTTACCGTGAATTTCGATGAACCGGTTGAACTCCACGAGCACTACGGGAAGAAACTCACGGGAGGCGAGGCAGACGCCATGGCAGAATCCCTGCGGCAGCGGCTCATTGCACTGCTTGATGAGCGTGTGCCCGCCTAGCGCAGAACGCGGGTGCCAAGGATCTCTCTTCCGCGGTTGTTGAAGCCAACTACGGGAACACGGAAGTTCAATGCCGCGTCATCTTGGCGGAACCCTTTAGGGACGGCAGCGTTGATACCCCGCGCCGCGACGTAATACACGTCGCGCAGCCGCGCTCAAAGGAGAGAGCGGCATTAGTCATTACACGCAGCGTGGGAGAATTGCTGTCACAAGACATTGGGCGAAGCACGCTACTCCCACGTGGTTGGAGAAAGCTGATGGTTGTTCCGGCCGACATTTCTCCGGTACAATGAAAGCAAGTATCCGGATAGCAGAAGGCGTCCTATGAACATCATCCTGGCAAAAGAGATGGGGTTTTGTTACGGCGTAAAGCGTGCCATTGAGATGACCCAGGCCGTAGCGAAAGATAAGGGGGAGATACACACGCTGGGGCAGCTTGTCCATAACCC
This sequence comes from Chloroflexota bacterium, assembly GCA_965219505.1. Lineage (GTDB taxonomy): Bacteria > Chloroflexota > UBA11872 > VXOZ01 > VXOZ01 > VXOZ01. The sequence goes on from OZ244775.1 coordinate 2,228,899, forward strand.
CTCAGTGATAGAGAAACTCCAAGAAGACGGTATCAACGTCGTTGGAGACATGGAAACCATTCCGCAAGACGGCATTGCCACCATCACTGCCCATGGCACCGGTAAGGCGGTCACCGAACAGATAGCGGAACACAATCTCGAGCTCTTGGATGCTACCTGCCCCATCGTTTCGAAAGTGCATCGCATAGTCCAGGAACATGCCGAGCGCGGCTATCAGATTCTCATCTTCGGCGATCCTACCCATAAGGAAGTGCGCGGGATTCTCGGCTGGTCGGAAGGCCGCGGAGAAGCCGTGGCGAGCGCCGAGGCGCTGGACTCCGTGCGCTTGCGCCGCAAGATCTGCCTCGTCTCTCAAACCACACAGACGGTAGAACGGTTCCAGGCAGTCGCCCGTCGTCTCATGGACTTGGCGCTGGAGGACGCGCTCGAAGTACACGTCGTCAATACGCTTTGCTTCGCAACCACCAAGCAACAGGCGGCCGCGCGCGACATTCTCCCGCAGGTTGACGTGATGGTCGTAGTCGGCGGCCGCAACAGTGCCAATACGACCCACCTTGCGGAGATCTCCCGCGAGGAAGAAACGCCCACCTACCACATTGAATCAGCGGCCGAACTTGATCCTGCCTGGTTCAAGCACACAGAGAGCGTGGGCATCACCGCAGGCGCCTCGACACCGGATTGGTCGGTGCAAGAAGTCGTGACCTGGCTCAAAGAGCTTGACGCAGTAGCTTCCTAGCGGGAGTTTGTTACCCAGCTTGCGCCTCGTCCCTCAGGTGAGCAATACCCAGGCTCAAAGCAAGGTTGACAGGCTGCGCCGCTCAATGTGAATTCCACAACTGTGGAGCAAAGCCATTTTCATGGCCCATTTCGCGCGTACTCCTAGTCCCTACACCGCCAGAGCGCAAATCCATGGCTGCAGATTCCGCTGTCTGACTGGTGTATAATTATCTAGCTTCCGGAGCGCCCTACAACCTGGAAGCGCGCACGCATGACATCAAACACGGGCTCATCGCCTTTCAATTCAATTGGGGCGGAGTGAGCGCCCTATTCAATTAAGACGGATAATCCCTATGAGCACGACATCCGATCGAACAGACGTTGAGACCCCTCTCGCAAATACCACTACCGCCCCAAGTGGAATCGTCGCGCTCGTGGGACGCCCGAACGTGGGCAAGTCGAGCATCTTCAATCGTCTCCTCGGGCAACGACAGGCCGTCGTTGAAGATGTCCCCGGCACCACCCGCGACCGCGTCTACGGCGTAGTGGAATGGCAAGACCGCGCTTTCACCGTCACCGATACCGGGGGCATAGTCGAAGAGCGTGATGTCCTCGCTGAGTCTGTATACGGCCAGGTACAAGCGGCCATAGAAGAGGCTTCCGTCATCATCTTCGTCGTGGATTCACCGGCCGGCATCACACCGCAGGACCAAGAGATCGCCGCGCTCCTGCGCAACACGAATAAGCCTGTCGTCATTGCCGCCAATAAGGCCGACAATGAAAACACGCATCTGCAAACCTATGAATTCTACTCCCTGGGGATGGAAGAAGTGATTTCGCTTTCGGCGCTGCACGGACTTGGCACGGGTGACCTTCTGGATACCGTCTGCGCACATCTTCCCAAAGACGAGGCGGAGGAATCTGACTTGACGCTTCCCCAGTTGGCAATTGTGGGACGGCCGAACGTGGGGAAATCGGCACTGCTCAACGCCCTGCTCGGACACGAGCGCACGATCGTCAGCGATGTTCCCGGCACCACGCGCGACGCCATCGACAGCGTTGTCAACTACGGCGACGATACGGCGATACTCATTGACACTGCCGGTATTAGACGGCGGGGCAAGGTGCAGCATGGCGTAGAATCCCATAGCGTGCTCCGCACACTGCGCGCTCTGGAGCGCTGCAACGTCGCTCTCCTTCTCATTGACGCCGCTGAAGGACTGACTGCGCAGGACGTGCACATTGCTGGTTATGTCAATGAGGCCTATAAAGGTCTGGTCGTGCTGATTAACAAATGGGACCTTGTTGACGCAGATGCCGGAGAAGTGAAACGAATGGTGCAGGGCCGTTTGCGCTGGATGCCGCACGCGCCGTTAGTAGTCTTGTCTGCCAAGACAGGCTATCATCTCAACCGCGTGCTGCCGGCTGCCTTGCAAGTCTATACCGAACGCGGCAAACGCATCACCACCGGCACGCTTAACCGCGCCCTGCGCGAGTGGTTGGCTAACCGTACCCTCTCATCGAAGAGACGGCGACTCAACATTTATTATGTGACCCAAGCAAGTACACATCCACCGACTTTCATCTTCTCCGTAAACGATCCTACTCTCGCTCATTTCTCGCACCGCCGCTTCTTGGAAAACAGAATCCGGCGGCACTTTGGTTTCGACGGGACGCCATTACGGCTGCTCTTTCACGACCACCATGGCTGACCTCATTTCGTACGCCCTCTTTATCATTGTTGGCTACCTCGCCGGGTCTATTCCCAGCGGGTGGCTCTTTGCCCGCCTCTTTCACAAAACGGACATCCGTGAGCACGGCAGCGGGCGCACGGGTTCTACCAACGTGTGGCGCACGTTCGGCGTAGCCGCGGGAGGTGTGTCCTTAATCGGTGATACGTTGAAGGTCATTTTGCCGCTTGTTGCGATCCGCTTCGCGTTTCCTGGCAATGAGACCGGCGAAGCCATCATGGCTTTTGCAGCAATTCTCGGCCACAATTGGCCCCTTTTCATCGGTTTTCGCGGCGGCAGAGGAATCGTGCCGGGGGCTGCGGGCCTTGCTTTTATGGTGCCGCCAATTGTGGCGTTACTCTGGGTCGTCTTTCTGCCAGTCATGTTGATTAGCCGGTATGTCTCCCTTGCTTCCCTTGCGACAGTTGCCGCCGCTCCGATTCTCATCGCAATCGCAATGCAATGGTTCCAGTTACCCGTGGTGTACCTGGTCTACGCTATTGTTGGCGGCACCGTAATCATCGTGCAGCACCGCGACAATATATCGCGATTGCTAGCTGGCACCGAGCGTCGCATTTCACTGGGACGCCGAGACTCATGACCCCCGCACCCTTTGGTGCCTAGGAATGTCTCCCGTGCAGCCAGAAGATGATCCCAACGACAGTCCGCGTGAAAGAGAAGGTACGTCCCACGCGAACCTGGAGCCCACTCCGGTCGTTTCCATCACCGCTCTCCGTCCCCGTGGGGCTAAAGGAAACTATTTCACGGTAGAGTTGAGCAACGGCGAGCGCCTGCGTTTGCGCTCGGAGACTGTAGCATCGCGGGGACTCAACGTAGGCGATGTCGTCGATACCGCTGCTATTCTTGTCTGGCAATGTGATGAAAGTAACCGCCGCGCCGTGGAAACAGGCTTGAACTTCGTCTCCTATCGCCCTCGCAGCTCCAAAGAGGTGGCCGACCACCTGCGCAAGAAGTCATTTGATGTGTCGGCCCGCGACCACGCAATCGGCCGCCTGCAAGAACTCGGGTACTTGGACGACGCGGCATTTGCCAGATTCTGGGTGGAGAACCGTGACACGCATCGGCCCAGGGGTAGAAGGGCGCTCGCGTGGGAACTGCGACAGAAGGGTGTTGCCGAGGCAGTCATCGAGGATGCGCTGGCGCGGTTCGGCAGCGACGAGACGACTTTGGCACGCGAGGCCGCACGCAAGCGCGCCGCGACACTCAAGACTGCCGATCTCTTCAAGTTTCGCCAGCAACTTGGCGCGTTTCTCGCCCGCCGGGGATTCAGCTATGACGTGATCGAGGAAGTGGTTGATGACCTTTGGACGAAAAAGGACGCCGATGATTGTACTCGTTCAAACCAGCTTGATACCTGACTGTTCGACGGCTTATGATGATGCAAATGGGGTTGCAAGTGAGGAGAGCGATCATGGTCAGCTCTACGCCCACAATCAAGTTCACGTACCAGGACTACCGAAACGCGCCGGATGACAAGCGCTATGAGTTGTTGGATGGAGACTTAGTTGTGACGCCAGCACCTGGAGAGGCCCATCAAAGAGCTTCCCGAAATCTAACAATTCTGCTAGGCCAGTCGGTAAAGCTTAGCGGTGTCGGCCACGTCTATGCTGCTCCTTTCGACGTAGTGCTGTCGGATACGGATGTTGTGCAACCCGATCTGCTATTCGTCACCAATGAACGGGCACACATCATTACCGACGAAAACGTCCAAGGCGCGCCCGACTTGGTTGTTGAAATCCTCTCTCCTTCCACAGCAGAGCGAGACCAGACTTTCAAACGCTCGCTTTACGCCAAACACGGCGTGAAGGAATTCTGGCTGGTGGACACCGATGCCAAGACGGTGACGGTCCTCCTGAGGTATCCCCAAGGCTTTGCGGTGGAAGGCGTGTGCGGTGAAGGCCAGACCCTGGATTCACCGACTCTTGAGAGGTTCATTATTAAACCCGACGAGATCTTCTAGCTTGTGAAGGCTTTCACTACTGCGGAGGCGGCCCGCTCTCACTATACGGCGTGGGCCGCGAGAGGGAATGGCAACCATGGCTAGCTCTACGCCCACAATCAAGTTCACGTACGAGGACTACCGAAACGCGCCGGCAGACAAGCGCTATGAGTTGTTGGATGGAGACTTAGTTGTGGTTCCAGCGCCTAGAGAGGTCCATCAAAGAGTCCTGATGAATCTTTCCTACTTGCTATTTCAGTCGGTCAAGCTTAGCGGTGTCGGCCACGTCTATGCTGCTCCTTTCGACGTAGTACTGTCGGATACGGATGTTGTGCAGCCCGACCTGCAGTTCATCTCCAATGAGCGGGCGCACATCATTACCGACGAGAACGTCCAAGGCGCGCCCGACTTGGTTGTTGAAATCCTCTCTCCTTCCACGGCAGAGCGAGACCAAACCTTCAAGCGTTCGCTCTATGCCAAGCACGGCGTCAAGGAATACTGGCTGGTGGATACCGATGCCAAGACAGTGACGGTCCTTCTGAGGAATCCCCAAGGCTTTGCGGTGGTAGGCGTGTGCGGTGAAGGCCAAGTCCTAAATTCGCCCACACTCACGGATTTTGCCATCAACCCGGATGAGATACTCTAGCGCCGGTAGGCTACTACTCAATGCACGTGCACACGCACGCTGTCACAGGCGAGGTAATTGCCAAAGCACGGCAAATTGCTACTCTGCCAGCATGGTAAAGGTGGGCTTTAGGGCCGGGTATAAGGAGCAGAACGCTGCAAACAGCCGTCTGTAGCGCTCACGGTACACCTCTTGTGGCGCAAACGTCTGCTGTACTGACGGGCGCCACTCGGCTAGCCAGGAATCGTCTGCTTTTCCTGCGGCAACGAAAGCCAGTAAGGCAGCGCCTTGAGCCGCGCTGTCGCCACCCTCTATCAGCGAGAGCGGGCGCTGCAGCACATTTGCAAGGGTCTGCACCACCAATGGAAATGCTGCACCTCCAGTTACGGTAAGCGGGGCAACGGTGGCGCCTATTCGCTCCTCCATCTGCGCGAGCACGCTCCGCACCGCATACGCTATGCCCTCCACAACTGCTCGTGCCGTTTCTGCACGACCCGTGTCAGCATGCAGTCCACTGAAAACTCCGCGAGCGTCCCGATCCCAAAGCGGGGCACGCTCACCCATCAGGTACGGCAGGAAGATCACGCCTCCGGCCCCCGGTTCGCCAGTGGCGGCCAATCTTACCAATTCCTCGACAGTCTCGAATCCTAAGAGCGCTGCTGCCCAGCGCAGGGTCGCGCCGCCTATCAACGTGGGCGCCACGTGCAGATAGCGGCCCGGCAATACATGACGGCGGGTATAGAATCGCGGATCAGCCACACAGCGCTCCGTACAGACGGTGAGAACACTCGTTGTGCCGAGAGATAGCAATCCGGCTCGTGGTGTCACCAGGCCTGCGCCGACCGCCGCAGCCTGTGCATCCGCTCCTCCCATAGCGACTGGTGTGCCCGCTGGGACGCCCAACTGCTCCGCAGCTTCGTGAGTGACCTCCCCAACCCTGGCCTGTGAAGGCATGTGCGGCGGTAGCTTTTCAGGCGGAATGCCAATCTGGCGGCACCAGTCGTCGAGCCAGCGCGGAGGGTCGTCCAGCGCGAACAGTCCGGAAAGCTGTGCGTTCGCCCATTCAGTGCCGAACTTTCCGGTGAGGCGATGGGCAAGATAGGTCGTTAGGGTGCCAAAGTAGGCGCATGCTGCCGCAAGATCGGGCCGCTCCTCCACAAACCACAAAATGCTGCTCAGCGTAGTGCTCCCGCTCTCGAGCCGAATTCCGGTCCGCCGCGCTATAGTCGACTGTCGCTTGAGTGCCAGTATGCGCTTCACTTGCTGCTCGCTGCGCCGGTCCTCATAGATGATCCCGGCATGCAGCGGAGTGCCGTCCTGCGCCAGAGGCGCCACCGATGGTGCGAGAGAGGTGAGGCCGATCCCGACAATGCGCTTTGGCGCAAAGTCACCGGGCAGGGACGAGAGAGCCGCGCGGAGTGCCGCGAGGACACTCTCCCAACAGCGCGTAAAGTCAATCTCCGCCCAACCCGGCTGCGGGCGTTCGATTCTCGTGGGTGCACTGCCACGGGCCACGATAGCGCCTTCGCTATTGCAAAGGACTACCTTAGTTGCTGTGCTACCGACGTCGATGCCAATCGCAAATTCTGGAGACATGGCGGCCGAAGTTAGATTTCGCTACCACTAATGACAAGAAAGAACGTCAGATTTTCAACCGTCCCAAGCGAGGTCAGACAAGCCTAGCGTCGAATGCGCGCTGATCCACCGGCCGCAAAGGCGCGTACGTCGTCTACCGTCGCCATCGTGGTATCGCCGGGGAACGTCGTAATCAACGCGCCGTGGGCCCAGCCTAGCCTTACGGCGTCGGCGGGGATCTCGCCAGAGAGAATTCCATAGATTAGCCCCGATGCGAAGCCGTCACCGCCGCCGACACGATCATATACGTCGAGTTCGGCGGTAGGAGCGACGTGAGTTTCACCATTGATCCACGCCACTGCGCTCCAGCTATGGCGATTCGTCGAGTGTACTTCGCGGAGCGTAGTAGCGACTATTCTTACTTGCGGAAACTGACCGACAACCTGGTCGATCATGGCGGTAAAGGCGCTTGGGTCAAGCTTGGAGGTTGCCGCTACTTCCGGGCCCGGTATGCCAAGCCCCGTCTGCAGGTCTTCCTCATTGCCCACGAGGACATCGACGTTCTCAACGATGCGCCGATTCACTGCGCTTGCGCGGTCCTCGCCACCCCATATCTGCCAAAGCTTTGCGCGAAAATTGAGGTCATAGGATACGACCGCGCCGGCCGCCTTGGCTGCCTGCATGCCCTCGATGATCACCTCCGAGGTTGTTGGCGAGAGCGCCGCGAAAATACCGCCACTGTGGAACCAACGCACGCCCCCCGCAAAGATAGCGTCCCAATCGAAGTCGCCGGGCTTGAGCTGCGCCGCCGCCTCGTTGCATCGGTTGTAGAAGACCACCGGCGCCCGCACGCCCTGGCCCCGGTCGCTATACACCGTCGCCATGTTCGGCCCGTTCACGCCGTTGTGTTCAAAATGCATATAGAATGGTGTAACCCCCATCGCGCGCACGCGCTCAGCAATTAAGTCGCCAATGGGATAGTCGACCATCGCGGATGCCACGCCAGTGTTTAGACCGAAACAATTGGCCAAGTTAGCCGCCGTGTTGAACTCACCGCCACTGACATGGATCTCACATGATTTCGCCTTACGGAAGGGAATAACCCCGGGATCCAAGCGGTGCACAAGCGCTCCCAGCGATACGAAGTCACGTCCTGCATCTGCATTGATTTCAAAACCGTAGCTCATATCCTTCTCCTTTGCTTGTAAACTTCACTTTGTAATCAGCGTAGCTTCCCCACTTCGGCAGCGGGAGAATCCGCCATCTGGCGAGCGGCATTGGCCGCGGCACCCAATTCTGCGTCTTTACTGGGATTATACTTGATGCCCGCGCGCGAGTTAGGAAACCAAAAGGAAAGCTACTACCGGTATGGTCCAATCTCGCGAGCTTGTACGGCAGGTCTCTCGACCTATGCGCCATCAAAGCCCTGCCGTACTTATCTGAACCTGCCCACGATGCTCTTGTTCAGCCTTTAAAGGGAATTCCGATCGTGGGTGTTTCGCCTGTCCAAGTGTAGACGCACGTTCGACACCTGGAGGCGCTTCTCACTTGACCGTAGTGAGTGCATGCCCAGCATTACATGACTCTTGCTTGCTCACGTATCGAATTTGGTGCTATCCTTAAATTGTGCTGGTGATAGTTTGCCAGGAGTTGAGCGAAGATATTGAGTGTGCAAAGCCCCCCGTAGAATAGTTCCAGCGGGTGGCTTCTTCGTTTAAGGTACGCATTCTAAATGAGCAACAGGCGTTCGTTCCTTAGAGCAGCCGTACCGGCTGGGTTTGCCGGTCTAGCTGCGGCGTGCGGCCCACTTGAGAAAGTGCAGTCTCTCCTCCAGTCGGACGACCGCGAGCATCTCACCGTGCTCGCCGACGCGAGTCTTGCCCCCACAACTCCCGCGCTTAAAGACGACTTTGAGCGCGCTAATCCGCACGTCGCGCTCTCTTTCTCGCTGCAATCCTCCGGCGCCATTATGAAGTCTATACTGAGGGGTAAGAGCTTTGACGCTGTCATGCTCGGCGGAGACACGTTTGGCGTGCCGCTCGTCGAGGCCGGGCACATTAAGATCGGCACGATGCGCCCGATCACGTCGAACTGGCTCGTCATTGCAACCGCCGCCGACACCCCACTGGAAATCCAAACCGCGCGAGACTTGCTGCAGGAGGATGTGAAGCGCGTCGGGATCGCCGACTGGGAGCAATCTGCCCTTGGCATCTTCTCGCAACAGGCCTTGGAGTACCTTGAGCTCTGGGAGTCCCTGGCCTCAAAGCGCGTAAAAGTCAAAGACGAGCGGGAGTTGATGAAGAGGCTCGTCGGTAGAAGAGTAGACTCCGCGCTGCTCTATTCGTCATCGAGCGCCTCTTCTGAAGACCGCATCACAATTCAAGCGCCGGTCCCTGAACAAAGCCACCGCCCGATTATTTACTACGTCGGCATCGCGCGGAAAACTAAGTACCCGATCACGCTCTCACAGTTTTCCAATTACCTGGTCAGCCATTGGGGACAGCGCCACTTTGAGTCCGCCGGCTTCAGAATGCTGACCCTGCGCTAGCAGAAGGAACGAAGAGCGTTATGACCTTCAACACACAGCTCGGCCAGACTTGCACACAGAAGAACAGTTCACTCTGTATTGGCTTGGATGTAGACCTCTCACGGTTGCCCGCCGATATTCCGGCAACGCGTGACGGCGTAGTTCGCTTCTGCCGCGAAGTTATCGAAGCCACCCACCGGTACGCCGCTGCCTACAAGCCCAACGCCGCTTTTTTCGAAAGCATGGGCACCTGGGGTCTGGAAGCGCTGCTAACGGTTCGACAGCACATTCCGCCTGACGCTATTGCGATTCTCGATGCCAAGCGCGGCGATATGGATAATACAAACGTCCAATACGCTCGTGCCGCCTTCGACATTCTGGGCTTCGATGCCATAACCGTACATCCCTATCTTGGGGCCGAAGCGCTGGATCCCTTCCTCTGTCGCGCAGAAAACGGCGTCTTCGTGCTCTGCCGCACGTCTAACCCCGGCGCAGGCGAGTTCCAAGACATGCGCATCGAATCGGGGTACCCACTCTATCTCGCAGTGGGCGAAGCTGTGCAGTCGTGGAATGAAAACGATAATTGCGGTTTGGTAACAGGCGCGACGTATCCTGAGGAATTGGCGCAGGTGCGCAATGTAGCCCCAGATTTGCCATTGCTGATACCGGGCATCGGCGCACAGGGCGGCGATTTGGAGGCTTCAGTCAAGGCCGCTGGCATCGGCGCACCCATGCTCATCAATGCCTCGCGCAGCATTCTCTATGCTAGCACAGAGCGCGACTATGCCGAGGCAGCGGCAGTAGCAGCCGCAAAGCTCCACGCGGAAATCAGCCAAGCGCGCGCGGCAGTTACGTAGGGGCACGACATGTCGTGCCCCTACGTCCGAGAGCAACCAGTTATGCGCGGCGGCCGCCCCCGTTCGCACTGAGCCTGTCGAAGTGCAAACCATCAGCGGCGCGTGCGGCGGTTACAGATGCTCCTTGATCTTCTCCGCCACCGAGCGGTTCATCTTCGGCGCGCTTGCCAGAACCTCGACCGGTGCCTCTCGAATCGCGTCCACACTACCAAAGTGCTGGAGCAGTGCCACCTTCCGCTTTGATCCGATACCGGGTATCTTGTCGAGCAAGGAACCAAAGCTATGCTTGGAACGAATTGTTCGATGGTATGTGATCGCAAACCGATGCGCTTCGTCGCGAATTCGTTGAAGCAATTTCCGTGCCTCGGATCGTTCCGCCAACGTGATCGGATTCGACTCTCCCGGCAAGAAGATCTCCTCGCGCTGCTTGGCGAGACCCAGTATCGGGATATCGTGCAGCGCCAGGTTTGCCAGCACTTCCAGCACGGCGTTGAGTTGCCCCTTGCCGCCGTCTATCACGAGCAGGTCGGGCTTTATGCCCCAGGAGTTCAGGCTGTCTTCATCAGTCTGGCCGTCCGTTTCGTTTGCCTTACCGGTTTCTTCTGCCGCCCGCTGTTCGCTCAGGCGTTTGAGACGCCGTGTGAGCATTTCCTGCAAGCTGGCAAAATCGTTGGGGCCGTCTACCGTATTGATGCGAAAGCGGCGATAGTCGGCCGTGTTCGGCAACCCAGAGACAAACACCGTCATGGCGCCAACCGTATACGCGCCCTGGATATTCGAGATATCGTAGCATTCGATCCGCACCGGAGCTTGTTCCAGGTCGAGCACGTCGGCCAATTCGGTTAGGGCCACCTGCGCCCGCTGCTGGCTGTCGAGGTGCCGCAGGCGGTGGTCCTGCAGGCCCTGACGGGCGTTGTTTCCTGCTAACTCAACGAGTCGGCGCTTCTCACCAATCTTAGGCACATTGAGGGTTACGCTCCCGCCGCGCCGCTCCCGCAGCCACGTGCGGAGCAACTCAGCCCCACGAATTCCCACCGGCAAGAAGAGCGCCTGTGGAATCTGCATGCTGCGACCGTAGAACTGCTGCAGAAAGTCCCGTATCACGTCTCGATCTTCCTCGTCAGACACGTGTTCGAGAATGAAGTTCTCACGGCCGAGCAGGTGGCCGCCGCGAATGCTGAACACTTGCACGCACGCCTCATCTTCCTCGCGCGCGAAACCTATGACGTCTATGTCGCCTTGGCGGATATTGGTGATCTTCTGGCGTTCGAGGACGCGCTCCACCGCCCGGATGCGGTCGCGCATCGCCGCCGCGCGTTCAAACTCCAGCGCATCCGACGCTTCTCGCATCTCACCACGAAGGTTCTGAATTACGTCGCCCGGCCGGCCCGCCAGAAAGCGCGTGACCTGTTCAATTATCCCCGCGTACGCCTCTTGGGAAACTGCCCTAATGCAGGGACCCGCGCAGCGCTTGATGTGGTAGTCGAGGCACGGCCGATCATACTCTTTTGCCATGTCAAGGGCGCAAGACCGATAGGGAAAGAGCCGATTGAGCAAGTTCATCGTATCGCGCAGGCTGTATGCGCTGGTATACGGCCCATAGTAGCTTGCGCCATCATCCAGGATACGGCGTGTTGTCATTACACGGGGATAGCGCTCATTGAGGGTGACTTTGAGGTAGAGAAACGACTTGTCATCCCGCAGCACCACATTGTAGCGCGGCCGGTGATGCTTGATGAGATTGCTCTCCAGCACAAGGGCCTCGATTTCCGTATCGGTGATGATGTAATCGAGCGTCTTGGCATTTTCCACCATGCTCCTGGTCTTCCAGGGCAACCGGTCCTGGCGGCCAAAGTACGAACGCACGCGGTTGCGCAGCAGCTTGGCCTTGCCGACGTAAAGCACCGTGGCCTTGCCGTCACGAAAGAGATAGCATCCCGGAAGTAAAGGGACGGTAGCCATCCGCTCGCGAGCGTCTCTTATCTGAATCGACACGTTGGTACTCCAGGGCTCATGTTCGGCTACACCGAATTCTCATCTTCGTATGGTATCATAGGCTTAGAGTAGCTCTTATTCTCCATCTGCAACCTCGTCTTACCTCGAAGTGAGGGAGCGAGTGAACTTCAAGCTGGAAGACGAATTCCATCAGGCGATGCTAAGCATTGACGATGCTGCTGCCCAGCACGGCTATCATCCAACATACTTCTTGCGAATGGTACACGAACTCGGCGGGTTGACAGCGACCAAGCGCTTGCTCAGCACAGACGGCCCGCAATCAGGATTGGCCAGACTCTGGGTACTGGGATTGCTTGACAACTCTATGGAAGCGCTCGTTTTGCAAGAACGCTGGAAAGAGCTCTTCAGCGACGATGAGCGGCAAGCGGCGCGGAAACGGTTAAAAGACTACGGGTGTACATTTAAGCTGTGATTGTCGAGTTGCGGTGGCGGGGTAGTGACCTTCCCCATTCTCGGTATGACGGGGAGCGGGAACTGGTGACGCGAAAGCCCCAAGCGGAAGGAGCAACCAAGAATGGCGGTACTTGATACCTATAAGGCGTTTGAGGCCTTGACGGGTGCAGGCTTCACGGAAAGCCAAGCCAAAGCCCTTATCGACGCGGGCCGCGAAGGCTACGGCGCACTGGCAACCAAAACCGACATTCAGGATATGGCGACCAAAACCGACCTGCGCGCACTAGAACAGAACATAACCATCAAAGTTGGGGCGATGCTGTTCGCGCTGGCAGGCTTGCTGGTTGGGGTACTGGTTGCCCTGGAACTGCTGCCTCCCTAAACCCGACCGCGAGTGGATCCGGGGTGTACGATCCGCATGGGCGCCGCCGCAATACCCAAACCCGACCATAGTTGGACGCAGATGCGAGTGTCCCTAATTGTGTACGCAAGCGCGTGTGCTGAGATGTTCTTTCCATGCCCGGCAAGCAAACCCCTTGCAAGCCGCAAGCAGCCCGCTCTACGTTGAAATCGAGTACTATTGACTATACTGTGGCATGATCTTTAGAGAAGGAGGGCCTAGTGCAATTGACGAAGAAGCTTATCGGTCTACTAGCGATTGCGAGTATACTGCTCTTGGCTGGGTGCGCCACCGCTGCGGTGCAAGCCGCTCCCGCAGCATCGGAAGCCGAAGCCCCTGCCACGACCCCCTACAACGGCGGCGAAGAGAAGTCCGTCGAGCGCAGCATCTCGGTACAGGGACAAGGTACCGTGAGCGCCAAGCCCGACCTGGTCACGCTTTCGTTGGGCGTGCAGACCACTGGTGAAACGGCAATGGAGGCGCTGGCGCTCAACAGCGAGCAGATGACCGGGGTTATTGCCGCGATTCGGGAGGCCGAGATCGCGGATGAGGATATTCAGACCTCCGGCATCAACCTCTACCCCGTCTACGAAGACCGCTCCCTGGTGCAACCCGGTGAGCAGCGCCAAGTCGTCGGTTACCGGGCGTCAAACGATATAAGCGTCAGGGTCCACGACATCGACAAAGCAGGCTCGGTGCTTGACGCGGCGGTAACTGCCGGCGCCAACCAGGTCGGCGGCGTGCGGTTCGGCTTGAGCGACACCGATACAATCGTGACAGACGCGCTGATCGCGGCGGTGCAGAATGCCCAAGCCAAAGCGCAGACTATTGCCGACACGCTCGGCGTAACACTTGGCACCGCGCTCGTGGTCAATGAAGAGTGGATTGAAAGGCCGGAAGCGAGAGGACTCGCCTTTGCCGCGGAAGCCGCATTTGACAGTGGCGGCTTCTCTTCACCCGTGCAGGGCGGCGCCGTGAGTGTTACCGCGCACATTCGTGTGACGTTCGCTATCGAGTAAGTTAGAGTGGCACTACCCTCAAGTAGGGCATCATAGCAGCGAATCAAGAGAGCGGGCTGCAAAGCGGCCCGCTCTCGTCTTATTTCGCAAGAAGAATCCTTCAAGCAAGAAGTGCCGGAAACAGCGCTGACCTTAGCATCCTAGGATTGCCGAAGGGATATGCCGCTCACGGGTAGATGCCGCGAACCAGCGTTGCTTCAGCCACGCGGCTCACACCGACGGCGGACGCTCCCATACGGAGATCAACGTCATACTTCTCTGCGGTCGCAATGGTCTCCTGTGTGGCGCGGCCCAAAATGCTCTTCAGTCGCCTGCGAATCTGCTCGATTTCCCAGAAGAACGACTGCAGGCCTTGCACCCACTCAAAGTAAGAGACAGTTACCCCGCCAGCATTGCAGAGGACGTCGGGGATAACCACAATGCCCCGGTCGCGCAGAATCTCGTCCGCCTCGGGAGTCGTAGGACCATTGGCTGCTTCGGCAATAAAGCGGGCACGTATGTCGTCCGCATTTTCCGCCGTGATCTGGCCGTGGATGGCGGCCGGGACCAAGATATCCACGGGCAGTTCCAAGAGTTCATCGTTACTAATGCGTTCGCCACCGGGTAGATCGCTAACCAGCACGCCTTCGTTCTTGATCTGCAGCGCCGCGTACACGTCAAGCCCACGGGCATTGTACACCGCGCCGCTGACGTCCGAGATTGCCACGACCTTTGCCCCTTGCGCTGCCAGGAGCTTAGCGGCATGCGAACCCACGTTGCCGAAGCCCTGAATAGCGACGGTCTTGTCCTCCAGCCGCTCACCCTGGTGGCCGAGCACCTCTTCGACTACATAGGTTACCCCGCGTCCGGTAGCTTCGGTTCTGCCCGCGGAGCCGCCAATCTCCAGGGGCTTGCCGGTCACGACTGCGGGCACGGAATACCCTCTTTGCATGCTGTAGGTATCCATAATCCACGCCATGATCTGAGAGTCCGTATTCATGTCGGGAGCGGGGATATCGGATTCCGGGCCGATGAGCGTGTATATCTCCGTCGTGAATCTTCGCGTCAGCCCTTCAAGTTCGGTGCGGGAGAGTTGCTTCGGATTGCAGGCCACGCCGCCTTTTGCGCCGCCGTAAGGGATGCCAACCAACGCGCACTTCCACGTCATCCACATCGCCAGCGCGCGCACTTCCTCGATGTCCAGGTCGGGGGCGAACCGAATGCCGCCTTTTGCCGGGCCGCGATTCACGTTGTGCTGCACCCGGTAACCGGAGAACACCTCCAGCCTGCCGTCGTCCATGCGCACGGGGAAGTTAACTGTGAGTTCGCGCTTGGGGACGCGGAGCACCTTGCGCATGTCGTCGTCAAGGTGCAAGACTTCCGCCGTGCGGTCGAATTGATCGAGAGCGATAGAAAGCGGATTAATCCGGGGTTGCTGATCGATGAGCTCAGCCATGTACTATGCCTCCTCCATCACCGGCGCCCTTGCCGGAGTATTTCGCACAGCTTTGACTCTTCGTCGAGCCAGGCAGTGTTTCGCTTTGAAGTAGTGTCTACTGCATGTGTCGGGCACCACCCATTTAGATCTGGCGCAGAACCTCTTGCAGCTTTTGGTTGACCATGCCGGGGTTTGCTTTACCGCGCGTGGCCTTCATCACTTGCCCCACCAAAAAACCTACGGCCCGCTTCTTCCCCTGTTTAAAGTCTTGCACAGCAGCGGGGTTTTCCGCAATCACTTGGGCCACGATTCCCGCAAGTGCATCTTCGTCGCTAATCTGCGTCAGACCTTGCTCCTCCACAATAGCCCGCGCACTCTTGCCCGATTCGAACATCTGGTCGAAGACTTCCTGCGCCATGCGATTGCTGATCTCGCCTGACTCAATCATCAGGATCAACGCGGCGAGCGCATCGGGCGTAATCTTGCAATCGGAAGTCTCGCTGCCAGACTCATTGAGGCGTTGCAGCAGGTTGCGCAACATCCAATTTGCCACGGCCTTAGCATTCTTGGCGCTCGCCGACGCCGCCTCGAAAAATGCGGCTAAGTCACGCGACTGCGTTAGCAAGCTCGCATCGTACGGCGATAGATCGTATGCCGCCATAAAGCGCTGTTTCTTTGCCTCTGGCAACTCAGGGAGTTTTACCTTGACTCCCTCCACCCACTCCCGCGACAGTTGCAAGGGCGGGAGGTCCGGTTCGGGAAAGTAGCGGTAGTCGTGGGCTTCTTCTTTGGTCCGCTGCGATACGGTCTCGCCCGTGGTCTCCACCCAGCCACGAGTCTCGGTCACACGCGTATCGCTGCCGCTCTCCAATATGCGCGTCTGCCGCACTTGCTCAAACAGCAGTGCCCGCTCTACAGCGCGGAAGGAGTTCATGTTCTTAACTTCAACTTTGACGTTGCCAAGGGGCGCTTCGGCGGGCCAAACCGAAATGTTGGCGTCACAGCGCATGGCGCCGTCTTCCATGTTGCCGGTGGAAATGCCAAGGTAACGCACGATTTGGCGCAGTTTGCGTCCAAGCGCCACCGCCTCCTGGGGCGTGGTAATGTCCGGTTCCGTCACTACCTCCATGAGAGGCACCCCGGAACGGTTGAAGTCAACGAGTGAATACCGCTCGCCGCTCGGCGCTGTCACGTGGGTTGACTTTGCCGTGTCTTCCTCTTGGTGAACCCGCGTAATCCCAATGGTGCGCCCCCCATCTTCCTCGTTCAGCTCAAGGTATCCTTCTATGCAAAACGGCAAGTCGTATTGGGAGATCTGATAGCCCTTGGGTAAGTCTGGGTAGGGATAGTTCTTACGATCGAACTTTGCAAACTCGGGGATATTGCAATTTAATGCCATGCCCGTCATCACGATACACTCAATAACCTTTTCGTTGATGACCGGCAGAGCACCCGGTAGACCGAGACAGACCGGGCAAACGACGGTATTAGGCGGATGGGCAGCGTACTGCGCGCTGCACGCGCAGAACATCTTGCTCTTCGTCAGAAGCTGCACGTGGAATTCCAGGCCAATGACGGTGCGATACTTCTGGGCTACGGTACTTTCCATCACATCACTCCCGCACTCGCGCAGGTTGCAAACCTGCGCTACTCAGTCTACGCGGCGGTCACGGATCTCGTATGACACGCTAGGATCTCACGCGGCTGACGAAATTTGCTATGCGTTCCAGCGCTACTTCAATGTCGGCGGTCGGCACCGCGTAACACATGCGCACATGGCCGTCACCGCACGGGCCGAAGGCATCTCCCGCCACACAAGCGACGTGCTCTTCCTGCAACAAGCGTTCCGCGAACTCTTGAGACGAGAGTCCGGTCGAACGTATGCTGGGGAAGCAGTAGAACGCGCCGTCCGGCGGTACACAGTCGAGCCCCATGTCATTCAAGCCGTCAACGATGAGCGTGCGCCGCTTGGTGTACTCACTGAGCATCTGTTCGATGTCGGCCTCGCCGTAACGCACGGCTTGCAATGCCGCCCACTGGCTCATGGTCGGCGCGCACATCAGCACGTACTGGTGCACCTTCATGATGTACTCCAGCACCGCGCCCGGCGCGGCCACGTAGCCAATGCGCCATCCGGTCATGGCGTATGACTTCGAAAAGCCGCCCAGCAGAATTGTCCGATCCCAGGCCCCTGAAAGAGCGCTTACGCACGTATGCTCCATCGTGTAGGCAAGCCGCCCGTAGATCTCATCGGAGAGCATGATGAGATTGTGCTTTCGGGCCAAGTCGACGATCTGCTCCCATTCGGCGCGGGGCAACATGGCCCCGGTCGGATTTGCCGGAAAGCCCAGTAACATTGCCTTGGTCCGTGGCGTGATCGCCGCGCTAATTTGCTCTGCAGTGATGCGAAAGTTGGTTTCCGCCGAACTGTTTATGCCAACCGGCTCGCCACCTGCGAACGTGATGCATGGTCGGTACGAGACATACGCGGGCTCCGGCACAATCACCTCATCACCGGGATCGATCACGGCGCGCAAAGCGATATCTACGGCCTCACTCACGCCGGCGGTAATAAGAATCTCCGTCTTTGGATCGTAATCCGCGCCATAGTGTTCGCTGAGATATTCCGCCACTGCCTCTCGCAACTCGATCAGACCGTAATTTGAGGTGTAGTGCGTCTCGCCTTTGCCGAGCGAGTCGACTCCTGCTTGCAGGATGTGTGCAGGGGTCACAAAGTCGGGCTCTCCTACACCCAGGGAGATGACATCGTCCATGCTTGCAAGAATGTCGAAGAACTTGCGAATGCCGGATGCCGGCACCTGACGCACACGCGCCGATAACCTACCGGTAACGTCGGCCTCGGTGGCCGCGCCTGTGCCAGCGATAGAGGATGCGGTCATTATTGTTGCGCTCCTTGAGAAAGGGCAGGTTTGTAGCGGTTGCCGCTAGCTTGTTCGTAGGCGTACGCCAAACGCAAAAGCGTAGACTCGTCGAACGGCTTACCAATGAATTGCAGCCCTACGGGTAGCCCTTGCACCAGTCCGCACGGCTGGGAAATGCCGGGCAGGCCCGCGACGTTGCAGGGCAAGGTGTATAGGTCCGACAAGTACATACTAATCGGATCGTCAACCCGTTCGCCAATCTTGAAGGCGACGGTAGCGGACGTGGGGCAAACAATGGCGTCAACACGCTCAAAGGCCTGCTGGAAGTCCGTCGCGATCAGCGTTCGCACCTTCTGAGCCTTCAAATAGTAGGCGTCGTAGTATCCGCTGGAGAGCGCGTGGGTGCCGACAAGGATGCGTCGCTTTACCTCAGAACCAAAGCCCTCCCCCCGAGTGCGGTTGTAGGCTTCCCACATCGTCTCTGCCTCTTGGGCCGAGTATCCATACCTAATACCGTCGTAACGCGCCAAGTTCGCACTGGCCTCCGCCGGAGCGATGATGTAGTACGTGGCAAGCGCATGGTCGGTGTGCGGCAGGGAAACGTCTTCCACGACAACCCCTAGCGACACTAATTGATCAATTGCCTCACGTACCGACTGTTCGACTTTCGGGTCGGTCCCCGCGCCGAAGTATTCGCGCGGCACCCCAATCCGCAGTCCGCAGACATCCTGCTTCATCACTTCCTGCCAGTTTGGCACAGCCTGGGGGGCTGACGTAGCATCACGCGGGTCGTGACCGCAAATCGCTTCCAGCACGATAGCGCAGTCGGTGACGTCTTTCGTAAGCGGTCCGATCTGGTCGAGCGATGAAGCAAACGCGACGAGACCGTACCGCGATACGCGGCCGTACGTCGGCTTCATGCCAACAACCCCGCAGAGGGCAGCCGGTTGCCGAATCGAGCCGCCGGTGTCGGAGCCCAACGAAAAGATCGCTTCGTCCGCCGCCACCGCCGCAGCCGAACCGCCGCTTGAGCCGCCCGGCACTCGTTCGATGTCCCACGGGTTGCGGGTAGTGAAGAAGGCTGAGTGCTCAGTGCTGGAACCCATGGCGAACTCGTCCATGTTGGTCTTGCCCACCAGCACGATGCCCTGCGCATTGAGTCTCTCCATGACCGTAGCGTCATACGGCGGGACATAGTCCTCCAACATACGCGATGAACAGGTGGTGCGCACACCCTTCGTGCTCACCACGTCTTTGATCGCGGCTGGAATGCCCAGCAAAGGCGGCGCGTCTATACCGTCCTGCGCGCGGCGTTCATCAGCCGCCTGTGCCTGCGCGCGGGCCCGGTCTTCAGTTACGGTAACGAAAGCCAGCACCGTCTTATCGACAGCTTTAATTCGCGACAAGACCGCTTCGGTGAGTTCTACAGACGTAGTCTCGCCACGACTTAGCAGGTTTTGGGCCTCGTGGACGGTCAGTGTACTGAGGTTCACAGACTAGAAATCCAGGATGGCACGCACGCGGAACTGATCTCCCTCGCGATCCGGAGCATTAGCGAGGACGTCTTGTTCCGATAGCGATGGTTCGACCGTATCCGGCCGCATGACGTTTTTAAGGGGGATGATCTGCGCAGTCGGGGGAATCTGCTCGGTGTCTAACGCACTAAGCATCTGGAAGTGTTCAAACACTGCGCTAAGCTGATGTTGGAAGCGCTCTTCCTCTTCAGCGGAAAGCGCGAGCCGAGCCAAGCTTGCCACGTGCTGAACATCGGCACGCGTTATGGTATTCGCGTCTTCTGCTTCTTTCACAACGGCTTTGCCTTTCGTACGTTCAACTCGATTATACCGATTTTATGGGCCTACCCACAAGGAATACCAGGCATGGTCGTGACTTTGGCCCTCTCGTCGGCCGGCTTCTATCGAGGCTCGCGGAGAATTAGACCACTTAAGAATTGCTGTTTGTCTAACGGTCTGGCATACTGCACGAACCGCCAAAGGCTCTCCATCATTGGTGAGCAGTTTCCTCGCCCTACCAAACGTTCAGTGAGGGTATCATGGAAGCACCGCAGAGAATCGAACCGCAGACTCTTGCCGACTACCTCGAAGTAATGTGCAAGGCGGTCTTCCACAGCGGCATGTCTTGGCGGGTTGTGGAAGCAAAGTGGCCCGACATCAAGGAAGCCATGCGCAACTTCGATCCGATTGCGATTGCCTTCTTCAGCGAGAAAGATGTTGACGACTTGGCGCAGGACAGGCGCGTCATCCGCAACCGGCGCAAGCTGGCAGCCATCGTCAAGAATGCCCAGACGATGCGTGACCTGGAAGAGGAGCACGGAAGCTTCCAAAGCTATCTGCGTTCTCATGGAGGTTTTGAGGCGACCGTCAAGGACTTGCGCAAGCGCTTTGGTTTCCTCGGCGAGACCGGCGCCTACTACTTCCTCTGGGTAGTCAACGAAGAAGTGCCCCCGTACGATGAATGGTGCGCCTCACGCGGGCGTACGCCACACACTGCAAGCTAGATATCGCTTAGCACACGAGCCACCTTGTGATTTCTCCAGCTTGCAGGGGAAATTGGTTTGAAGCCTGCCCAAAATGGGGGGGGGGGGGGCGTGCCTAGCTTGACCAGTTTCTCATCGGACTGCTCAGTGCGGGATTGCTGGAAACACTTCTCTTCCTCTCGTTGGAAAGGGAGCCCGACAAACGTAGCTGCTTGCTAACGCCCTCCGACACTGCATTCTTTCGCAACACGTCCATAGCATTGCCCGGAGGCTTATCTCCCGCGTGTTAGCGCAGAGCTGAACTCCAAATCGAGTAGCTTCTATAGCTCTTCCCCGCTGGGCTCTGCGGTAGGACGAATAGGAAACCAATTTGCGCTGGGCACGGCTGTAAGGCCGCAAAAGCTACCGCCCTCTCATCACTTCCTCGTTACCTAACGCGTTGCACTTCAAGCCTTTGACACTTCACAGCAGCTAATTTATGCTTGTCCCAGGTTTAGACCTCCTTAGTACGGAAAGGTGATAGTGAGCAATGGGTACAGATAAGTCTAGTAGTCAATTCTCGCGGCGGCACTTTCTCGCCGGGGGCGCCGCATCTGGAGGGTTCTTGCTGCTCGCTGCCTGCGGTGGGGCAGGGACCGCCGAGGCAATGCCCAAGGAGGAAATGAAGGAGGCTGAAGCGCCGAAAGAGGAAGCCAAGCAGCCCGAGATGGAGAAGATCACGCTCTCTTTCCGCGATTGGCGACCAGTCGGCCAAACCCCAACCACTTGGGACCAATGGTTCATCTGGGCGAGTGAAACTTTCCGCGAAGCGAACCCGCAGGTAGAGAATATCGAATACACCCGCGTGCCGTTTGGCGAGAACGTCGCAAAACTCACTACGGAGTCCGCCGCGCGCGTCACGCCCGACGTCATGCACAGTTCCATCATCTGGGCGCGCGACCTCTGGGACAACGGCTTGCTGACGGATCTTTCTGCCCATACCGCCGCAGCACCGGACGTTGGGCCCGATGCCTTTATGCCCAGTGCCAACCCCTACCGGATTGCGCAAGGCAAGATCTTCGGCATTTCCTTCTGGGGGCCGGACTCCTATGTGCTCGTGATCAACCAGGATCACTTCATCGAAGCGGGCCTCGACCCGCAAGGCGCCGACCTAGGCACCTGGGACGGGCTGGCGGCAGCCAGCGAGAAACTCGCCAAGAAAAGCGCCGCCGGCAATTACGAGAAACTCGGCTTTACGTATCACATTCCCGGCTTGCCGGAATTCGCCGCCTGGACCTACGCCAACGGCGGGGACATGCACAACGAAGACCTGACTGAAGCGGTCTTCGATTCCGCGAGAGCGCTTGAGGTAGCAGACCACCGCGCCAAGCAGCACGTGAAGTTTCGCGACGTGATCGACGATTTCCCATCAGGCAGGGAAATCTTGCAGCAGGGCCGTGGCTCCGGTATCCACTGGGGCACTTGGGCTGCCTACTACATCCGCGACGAATTCGAGGAAGGCTTCAACTTCTGGTTTGTGCCGCCACCGCAGGGTCCCAGCCAAGACGGCGATGCAAGTGGCGCTACCTGGATCAACATGATGGTCGTGCCCGACGGAACAGCACAGCCGGACGTGGCGTTCGAAATGAGCCGCTTCATTTGCGGCCTGGAGGCACAGGTCCAGAAGCTGCTTATGGTCAACCAGGTTTCGCCGCGGCTCGACTTCTACAACTCGGCGGAGTGGGCCACTGCGGTTGAGGACTTCCCAGTGATAGCCGTTACGCCTGAAGTTGGCGCCAAAGGCAAGAACTACCCCTTCTATCGGCGCTGGACCGCGTCCAACCCGCACTTCGAGATCGTGCAAAACGCCATGAGGGGCGAGAGCGAACTCGACCTGAGAGGCGCGCTGGCAGAAGCCGCGAAGCTCATCACCCAAGAGCTTGAAGCCTAAGTAGAGGTACTGAGTTTCCACCTGTGTGAGAGACACGGCTTTAGCTGAATTGCCGCATTGAGCCGGAGAGTCGACAAACTGCCGACTCTCCGGCTCTTCTCTTGACCGCCGGAGCCATACAGTCTCATAGTTCAATGCAGCGTGCCAGCACGTGCGCTAGCCAATCGGCAGCGCAGAACACGCACGAATAGGAATCTGGGCAATTCACCAAGGCCCCTTGCTGGATGGGGTACGCGCACTTTTCCGTTCGCCCTGGGCTTTGAGAAAAGCATGCAATTCGCCGTTCGCCCTGAGCTTGCCTGTCCTGAGCCTGCCGAAGGGTCGAAGGGTGTATTCTAGCAAGCGGAGTTATCTAGCCCAGATACTTACAGTCCGTAGCTGGAGGCATGACCGTGTCTTTCAAACTTGCCGTAGTGCAAATGGACTGCGTCCTCGGCGACGTGGCCGCCAACCTACAACGGATGGATAGTCTCGTCGCCGCTGCCGCAGCGCAAGGCGCAACGGTGGCGGTGTTCCCTGAACTCGCTACCACCGGGTATTTCGTCGGCGACCGCATCGATACGCTGGCAGAATCCATCCCCGGTCCGACAACGGATGCGCTGGGGCAGATCGCCCGTCGCCACCAATGTTACGTCGTCGCCGGCATGATCGAACGCGATGGCGACCGGTACTACAATAGCGCTGTGCTGCTTGCTCCTAACGGCAGCCTGCACGGCGCCTACCGCAAAATCCATCTCTTCTCGGCTGAACGCACGGTATTCACGCCTGGCACGAAACCGGCCCTCTTCGAAATTGAGGGAACCCGTGTCGCGCTGACGATCTGCTACGACCTGATCTTTCCCGAGTACATTCGCCGTCTCGTCCTCGAGGGCGCTCAGGTTATCCTGAATAGCACCGACTGGATCACCAACGACTGGCAGCGCAGCCTGGGCTGGGGCGGAAACGTGGTTGCCGGTCTCGTGGCGACGCGCGCCTTAGAAAACACCGTGCACGTGGCGATGGCAGACCGCGTTGGCGTAGAGGAAGGCTGGAAGAGTCTGGGGCACTCGTGCATCGCCGCGCCTTCCGGTGCGCATCTCGCTAAAATAGACGATGGCGAAGGTGTAGCGGTGGCTGCGCTTGAGCTCGACCATGCCGATTGGGAGCAGTGGCGCACCATAGCGACGTACTTGGACGACCGCCAACCAGAACTCTATATTCCCAGTGACACGCGCTCGCAGGAGTAGCGCGGGGCCTTGTGCCCCGCCAGTATCGAAAATGGTGCGTACACCCTGTTGCAGCCCTTTAGCTCCTGCTAGTTCCATTCACCATTCGACAAGCTCAGAGCCTGCCCCGTACCCGATACAGCGTATCGACACGATACGGGGGCGAACGGTTTATTGAGTCGGTCTTTGGTCTCGTCGTGCCTCTCTCTGCTAATGTCTCGACAAGAGCTTGGCAAAGCTTCGCAGTGCGAATGGTGAAAGGCATGCCTTTGCTTTCGTGTAGCGCACTTGGTAATTTGGGTGTGTGCTACGAGCCCGCACTTGCGTCAAAGCCCATCTAACGAAAGGCTAAGCCGTGGATATCCGTACGTACCTCTCTGAAGAAGCCCGACGTATGCAGGCGGAGTCGCTGCAAGCGCTGCCCGCGCCTGCCGACTGGTCGCAAGCGCGCAAGGAGTGGCTCGCACAATACTACGCGATGATGGGCGTAACCAGCCACATGGCTCTCACGGAGCGCCCCCCACTAAACGTGTGCATTACTAAGGAAACCCAGCGAGACGGCTATCGCATCCAAAACCTCTACTACGAGGCACTGCCGGGCCTCTTTGTCACTGGCAATCTCTACTTGCCCACGGATGTAAAGCAACCTGTGCCCGGCGTGCTCTACGTTTGCGGGCACGCGCTGAAGCAGAAGGAGTACTACCAGGCGCACCCGCGCAAGTTTGCCCAGCTTGGTTTTGCCTGTTTGCTCATCGAAACTATTCAACGAGGCGAGATCGAGGGCCACCACCACGGCACCTATCATCGCGGCTGGTTCAACTGGTACAGCCAAGGGTACACGCCCGCCGGGGTAGAACTCTGGACCGGCGTGCGTGGCCTCGACCTGCTGGCTTCGCTGCCGGAAGTCGACGGCGACCGGCTGGGAGTCACCGGAATCTCCGGTGGCGGCGCCGTGAGCTGGTGGGTGGCTGCCGCCGACGAACGCGTGAAGGTCGTGGCGCCGGTATGCGGCACAGCCACCTTCGCCTCGCACGTGTGCGAAAAGACCGTGGACGGCCACTGCGACTGTATGTTCTTCGTCAACGCCTATGGCTGGGAGCTGGCCGACGTGGCGCGACTCATCGCGCCGCGCCCCATGCTTATCGGCTCGGCAAACCGCGACGGTATCTTTCACATCCGGTCCATCCGCGAATCCTTTGCAGGTGTCAAGAAGATCTATGACCACTTGGGAGCCGGACACAATGTCCGCCTCATCGAGACGCCCGGCGGCCACTCCTACCACGCCAATTCGCGCCGCGGAATTTTCTCCTGGTTCCTACGACACCTTTCAGGCAAAGAGGTTTCGCCTGAGGCAGCCGGAGACATCGACGACCGTGCGGAAGTGCAAGAGGACGCGGCCACGCTCCGCGTCTATCAGAACGGCGTGCCCACGTCCGAGCGGGTCACGACTATTCATGAGGACTTCTTCACGCTGCCGGAACTCCCCAGCATTGCGAACGCAGACGAATTGGCAGCCGCCCGCGACAAGGCTTGCGCCGCGCTGGCCGAGACGTCGTTTGGACACTTCCCAAGTGTGCCAAGTGCTCTAGATGCGGAGGTCGAATACGAGACCGGGCGCGGCGACGCGGTCGCGGGCGGTAGGTTTGCCTTCACGGCGGAAGGCGGCTGGCGGCTGCACGGGTCTTGGATTCTGCCGGAATCAGATGCCGATGCACCGGCCGTCGTGGCGCTGCGCTCGCCCCATGAGCCACGCCGCGCTACGGAGGACTGGCTGCAGGGCCTCGATAGCTCCTGGGCACGAGTGGCGGCGGAGCCGCGCGGCACCGGCGACAATGCCTGGGGTAGGGAACTTGATTGGCACGTGCGCCGCGCCGCTATGCTCACCGGCCGCACTATCGCTTCTATGCAGGTCTACGACACGCTGCGGGCCCTGGAAGCCATTGCGCATCTGCCCGGCGTGGACGCTTCCCGAGTCGTTTTGGCCGGGCGCGGCCAGATGGCGGTGGTGGCAGTCTATGCGGCTCTACTCCACGGCGGCCTGCAAGCGCTCATTCTCAGCGACTTGCCAGCCTCGCTCAGCGACTCCTCCAAACCGGACGGCACCGGCATCGCCAGCGAAATCTTGTTCGCACTCCAGTACGCCGATCTGCCCCAAGCCGCCGGAATGCTCTGGCCAATGGAACTGGTGTTCTTGGGCCCGCGGCCCGGTACCTTCGGCTGGACCGAAGATCTTTATAACCGCCTAGGCACACCTGGCGCAATACGGCACGTGATGAATCTTGGGCAATGGCAACCGGGAACAGATCGATAGAGCAGTAGGCAAGCCAGAGTCTCGCATTGTGCCCACCGGGAAGACAGTAGGGTCGATACTGTCTAGGGGTACAACGCTCGGATACGATATATGCTGGATATAATACGAGCGCAAGCGCGCACCAATTACAAACGCGTGACCCAGCATGCTCAGCAAGAAATGACTGAGGAGCAGGTCTCGCTTGATAAGGTGCTGGAGGCAGTCTCTCAAGGAAATTTCTTGGAAAACTACCCGTAACATCGCAGGGGAGCGTGTTGCTTGGTATGCGGCTTTACGCGGTCGGGGCGGGCCTTACATGTCGTTTGCACAACAACTCTTCCCTTTCTCATCATTACCGTCTATGAACCCACGTTGCCTAAGTGGGTTACACCATTGCGAAGGAGGCAAGCGACATGATGTGCAGCATCCAGGGCTGTCCTGGAGAGTACGAAGCGAGAAGTGTTATGCATACCGTGCGGCGCGAGGGGCAAGAGATTGTCATTGATCACGTTCCGGCTGACGTCTGCGCAGTTTGCGGAGACACGCTGCTGCAACCGGACACAATACGCAAGATCGAAGCTCTCCTTCAGCAAAATCGTCAACCGGCGAGTAGAGTGCCCTTGTATGAGTTCGCGTGAAAGGCGCACGCGTTCATGATTCTCGCAACGCTGAGCAAACACGCGGCGCTGTCGCTCCACCGCAGAGCGTGCAAATCGGAAAAGCGCCTAGACAGAGCACTTGGATGACAGTCTGCTACAGTGTTTCACGGGCTTGCGTTGTCCTATCCCGTATTCCTCATCTCTCCGTGACTTCTCCAGCAAGTCCTGTTGCCCTTGCCCACACTGAGCCCGCGTTATCTCATTAGACGCACCGTCGGTACTACGTGGCCCTCTTCTTGAGGCCATTGCCAGACGCCGGGCCGCATGTTTTGCAGCGCGCTCACGACCGTTTGCGGACCTTCTTGAGCCACCTTCTTCAGCGGATCAGGCCAACCCTGGAGCTGCTCCTCTTCCCACTGCCAGAGGCGGTATTCTAAGTCGCGCACCGTGTCGGGGTGGTTGTCCGCCACGTTGTGCTCTTCGCGGGGATCGTTCGCCAAATCGAAGAGTTGCGTCAGCGGCCAGTTGAGCAGTCCGCCGTGGTAGCTCTTAATGAGCTTCCAGTCCCGTCCTTCAGCACCGCCGATAGTGCGGATCGCTCGCTGCGCCGACCATAGGCCGTGCTCTAGAAACACGTAGTCTCGTTGGGGCTGTGGTTCCGGCTCGCCGCGCAGCATGCCCAGCAAGGAGCGGCCCTGCCACCGCGCCGGTGCGTCCAAATCGGCAGCCGAGCATAGGGTGGGGCCAAGGTCCAGCGTATAGCTCGCCGCATCCACCACCGTGCCCGGCTGTACACCGCCATGCGGCCAGCGCGCGAGCATCCAGATGTGGGCGTCGGTCTCGTACACACCCCAGTGGTCGCCGTAGACGCTATGCTCGCCTTGGTTTTCGCCATGATCGGTAGCGGCAATGATGAGGGTATCGTCTAGTACGCTCGCCGCTTCCAACGCCTCAAGGAGCCGCCCCACGTATTCGTCGCAATAGGCAATCTCGGCATCATACATCGCCATCCAATAATCAAAGTCTGCCTTGCCCCGGATGCGATGCGACCCGGCGGAGTTCGGCATGTGGCCGTAGCGCTCGGCGTCATCCTTGATCCGCTCGTCAGACGGCCAGTCGGGCGGCGCATACGTAAGCATCTTGTCCACGTACGCTTGCGGCGCTTTGTACGACTGGTGCGGGTCCCAATAGTGCACGTAGAGGAAGAAATCTTCCTGCGCGTGGTTTTGCAGCCAAGTTAGCGCATGCGCCGTGATCTCCGGCGCATGCACGTGACTGTGGGTACGATGCCACTGCGGACGGAAGTACGCCTCCCAACCGGTGCGAAACCAGGGTGCCTGATCGGCAAAGGTAGAGACTGCGGCAGTATGGAAACCGGACTCGGCCAGTTGGATTGCAAGGAATTCCTGCACCTGCGGCACGCGGCTGCCAGTTGGCGGATACGTCGGTCCCGTGTATCGAGCGTCCTGTTCCCAGGGCTTCGTATCCAATTCACCTTCGGGGCGCCCGTAGTCGCCAATGGATTGCGCTCGCTCGCCGTGGGTGAGCAAGCCAGTCTTGATGCCCCAGCGACCAGTGAATATGCTCGCGCGCGCGGGCACGCACGGCGTATCGGCGGCGTACATGTTGGTGAAGCGCGCCCCTTCGCGCGCAAGTCGGTCGAGATTTGGCGTGGTCGGCCGCTCGTAGCCGTAGCAGCCGAGATGATCACGGCGCAGGGAATCAATGTCTATGTAGAGTACTTTCATATGTGCGCTTTTCTGATACTATTGCCAAATCATGTCGCTCGGTGGAGGTTTGCCTTGAAACGGCTCAGGAAACTTGATGACGACCAGACGCCCCAGACTACACTTGCCGAGAACAAGGTACTATTCCCGTTCGTGCTGAGCCTGCCTGTCCTGAGCTTGTCGAAGGGTCGAAGCACGTACGGCCACGGGCACAAGTGCCTCTCTTATCCAATGCCATTGTTCACCCTTCGACAGGCTCAGGGCGAACGGAAAACGAGAACATGTACCGGGCTCTGCAAATGCCACTGTTCACCCTTCGACGGCTCAGAAACTGTCTTGGCAGTCAAGTGGCAGTGGTCGGTGTCCAGGGGGCGAACGATTGAGTGAACATTCCGGCTGCAATGTATTAGACCATTCGTGCCGGCAAAATTCATTCAGCAGGAATTGCTGCGTCGAGCGACATCAAAAGCGCTCTCTTGGCTCAATCCCCGTTCGCCTTCTTTCCCTCTGGATTCCGGCTTCCGCTGGAATGACGGATGGCGCGGAGTCCTCACTCTCTATCCCATGCTCTACGGAAGAGAATACACCAACATCTACGCCGGAATGACTGTCGTCTCCTTGCCTTCACGCAGCGCCACCGCGTCTGCCACCATGCGGTGAAAGTCGTGCTGCGGGGAGTATTTCACTCGCGACTTCGCCGCGCTATTGTCCGCCCAATACTGCCAGCACGCCGGGGCCTCCCAGTCCAACACCGGCAGGCCGAGCAGATCGCTGAGCACAGGGGTCGCTTCACTAAAGGGGATCGCGTAGGGACCGTGCATGTTAAGCGTCTGACCTATCGCGCCATCCTCATCCAGCGCCTGCATGATGCCGTGCACGATGTCGCGGGCGTCCGTGCGCTGCCACAGCCAGGAACTGCCATCGCGGTCGTGGTAGTTGACGAGCAGCTTGCTAGGATCGTCCGTACGCTGTTTCACTGCCTCATCCAGCTTGGCAAGGTTCTCCGCCATTTCCGGATGATACAGCGGGCCGCATTGGGCGTGGTTCGCCTCGCGATACTGTTGCGCCGCCAAGCCTGCGGCCCAACCGTTGAATATTTCTTCCCCAGCTAGGATAGCGCCTGGTCGAATTGTCGTGGTCCTCAGTCCGTACTCGCGCCGGTAGTGTTCCACCATTTCTTCGTTGAGCACCTTGATCATGCCGTACTCTTTGATCGGAAGGCGCGGGTGTTGCTCGTCCACCGGGGCGTAGAGGAGCGACGGAATGGGATATACGGTATCGCTGCTGATGTGTACAAACCGATGCAGCTTGTCGCCTTGTTCCGCCACTGCCTGTAGCAAGCGCAGCGTACCCGTTGTATTAATATCGTAGTAGGTGAATTTTGCCATAGCCGGCGGCCGTGACATGACGCACGCCGTGTGCACCACGGCATCCACACCCTCCGCAGCCTTTGCGATACCGTCGGTGTCTTGCAGTCCGACATTAGCAATCTCGACGTCGAAGGCAGCGAGCTTGTCCGCCTTCGGGTCGCCGGGATACACCATTCCCCGCACCTGATGACCCCGCGCCAGCAGCGCCTTGGTCAGGTTGGTGCCCACACGTCCAGACGCGCCTGAGACCAGTATTCTCACCGGATTGCCTCCTCGTTACTTCCCACGTTTATGGAACGATGATACGCAAGCCGAGCCATGCACGCAATTTGACAGTGCACGCAGAGAGCCGCCTCCATTGCGCGCAATTACGCAATGGAGGCGGCTCCACATGGAGTTAGACCTAAGAGGCCCGTACCCAAGAGAGTTCCGTTACTCGAGGACGGAATTCGCTAACGCTTCGTTCAGAACCTCTTGTGCCAATTGGTCGGCCTCTTTCAGGGCCTCCTGGATGGTCTTCTCTTTCCTGAAGATCGAGAGTGCCATGTTGCGATGGATGCCAATGAGGCCGATGCCTCCCGGCGCCCCCACGACGAATCCAGCGACCGCCATCGAATTCACGGCCTCTTTGCGCAGCGGGTCGCCCTGAATGAAGTCCTCGCTGTTGGCTACGGACTTGCGCATGGGCAGGCGACTCTTGCCCAGCGCATGGCGGAGGTCTTGCGGCGCCTCGAAGAGCCACTCGATGAACGTAAAGGCCTGGTCCGGATTCTTGGAGCCGTTGGGGATGATATTGTCACCACAGCCGCTATAGGTCACGGTATTTCCGCCCGGCGGCAGCGGTACCCCGGTAGCGCTGTGATCGAGCTTGTCGAAGCCCGCCTTATAGTTGGGCTGGTGCGGCGTGTCATAGATCGTATAGATCATGCTGGCGCCGCGGTCGGTGAAGACAATCCGTGGATCGACATCGCCTCGGAATTCATCCGCCGCAGGGTAGCCATCCTGCAAATCGTATATGCGGAGCATATGCTCGAACGCACGGACGGATGTTTCGTTGTCGAGCGTCGAGGTGCTGTCGTCCGCACTGATAATGGCGCCGCCCAACTGCCAGATCGCTACCATCCAACACGCCCAGATGCTGCCGGGGCCCCAGTGCGGGACGTAGCCAAGCTGAGAGAGCTTCGCGCCATCTTTCTTCACCAGCCTGCCGATGGCTGAGTAGAGGTCATCCCACGTGGCGGGCGGGCTCTCCGGGTCCAGACCGGCCTCGATCAGGTTTTCGTGTCCGATGAAGAGCGTGCGGGCGTCGGGCGTAAAGGGCATCCCAAACTGGCGCCCCTGCCAGACGGCATCATTCAAGATCTCTTCCCACATATCGCTGGTATCTATGGTGGAAGAGGCCTTGACCATGTCGGTCATCTCCGATGCGAGTCCAGCGTGGGCAAGGGTCTTGATGGTGAAACGCGGCGCAAACGACATATCGGGAGCAGCGTTGGCCGCCACCGCCGCGGGCATTTTCTCAAACGTTTCGCCCCACGGGGTGGGCACGGTGTTGATGAAGATAGCGTCCTGCATCGAGTTGAACTCGTCGCGGAGTTCCAGACCCACACCCTCTGTAAACGATGCCCAGAAGCCGTTGAGCGACCAGAAGTCGACCTGCACGGTCTCCATCTGCGGCGCTTCGGCTTCGGCCTTCTTCTCTTCCATCTCGGGCGCTTCTTCCGCCGGCGCGGCTACCTGTCCGCACGCAGCCAAGAGTCCCACGCTTCCAAGCATGCCGGCGCCAATGCCAAGCATGCGCCGACGCGTAAAACCTAATTCATGAACACGAGCCATCGTCTCACTCCTTGCATTGCTAAGATATCTCCAGCCTTAACGCTGCCGTGACGCTGCGGGGCAGTTCTATGCGACGTCTTGCGCTTACGCGCCTCCTGCACACAGCATTCACGCGAAACCGAACTATTGTGTATGCTATTTCCTTCCTTCCTTCATCCCCTGTACTTGCCGTGCATCATATCAATAGACGTGCAAAGCGACAAGCGCGAAACGAATTCTCAAGGTCGCTCAATGTGCACTTGCGCGTGTACTTGACTAGGCAGCCGTGGCCTCGACGATACTCACCACGGCATTCGTGGGAACAATCCGACTCAGAGTCAGGCCGACTTGCTCGAACAGCGCGGCGTACTCTTCTTCAGTCCGTTCCCGACCTCCGGACGTTAGCGCCAGCATGACCACGTCCCAGAGCTTGCTATTCGAAGGCTCATTGCCGGGCGGCATTACCCCTTCCACAACGAGCGCTCTGCCGCCTGCCGCCATCGCCTCGCGGCAATTCCGTAAAATCACCGCAGACCGCTCGTCATCCCAGTCATGAATGATGTGCTTAAGAAGGTACGTGTCACCGCCCGCGGGTACGCCGGTAAAGAAATCTCCGCCCACCACCTGGCAGCGCGCACCCACTGCCGATGGTTCAAGCACCGGTCTTGCAGCATCGACAACACTCGGTTGGTCGAAGAGAATGCCCTTCAGCGTTGGGTAGGCGGTAAGGACTTCAGTTAGCAAGCGGCCATGGCCGCCCCCCACGTCCACCACGGTGCTACAGCCGGAGAAGTCAAAAGCCGCACAGACGCCGGCAGCCTCGAACCGGGAGAGGGCGGTCATGGAATTATTGAAGTCGGTCGCCGCCTGAGGATGCTGCTCCATGTAGGCAAAGAGCGAAAGTCCGTAGGCATGGTCGAATGCAGGCTCATTCGTCTCCACGCTATAGAGGAGATGGGCCCAGGCACGGTTGTACCACTCGCTGCCATGCACAATCGCGTAGTCGCGGAAGGAACAGGGCGCATCCGCCTGGAGCAATTCCGCCATTGGCG
The DNA here is from genome assembly GCA_965219505.1 of Chloroflexota bacterium. GTDB lineage: Bacteria > Chloroflexota > UBA11872 > VXOZ01 > VXOZ01 > VXOZ01. The sequence goes on from OZ244775.1 coordinate 2,261,502, forward strand.
TGAGCGCAAATCGCCGAGGCTCCAACTCAACGAATACTTCCAGGCTTGCCAAGAGGCGCAAGACACGATAGAGCGCCGCCGCATTCGTTTCCGTAGCAGCCGCCAGTTCATCAACCGATTGCGGGCCGTCCGCCAAAAGATCGGCAATCCCAAGTTTGGCGGCTACGAAGAGGCACTGCGTGGTCGCCTTGCCCCACACCATCTGCTGGAGGCGGGGTACAAGCGATGCATCAGGAAAAGAATTCGGCCAGTCTGGCGTCACAACAATCTCCCAGCACTGCAGTGCAGCATGCCCACTGAACTCTTTCTCGACATCGACATGAAAGCAGAGTCCTGCCTAGCTCTACCCAATCTGTCGTTAGTCGTCGTGTTGCTCGAGATTCACCCTCACCCTGGCTCTCTCCCGCTGAAGACCTTTGCGTAACTTCGGGTAGAGGCGCAAGCATTGCTCCCTCTCCCTGGGGAGAGGGCTGGGGTGAGGGGAAATCTTCACCGTTGTTGCCCAGTTCCTCGTGTCCGTCAGAGTTACGCAAAGATCTCCGCTGGGAGAGGGAACTCCTGATCTCAGCCTAGGTCGGGATGGTATCCCTTTATTGCAGCAATCTCTCCGTGCCTTGCTCTCTTTACGTCGAGCCGGAAATTAGTCCGCTCGCTACCTTTCGTTCGAGTGGCGATTCAGACCGCATGGCGCTACGACTCCTTCTACCGCCCCATAGCGTAGGGGGACATAGTTCTGGGGGAAGCCGCGCCCTCGATCAGTCCGGTATCGGGATCGAAGCGCACGCCCGTCACCTGGCCGTGCGCCCAGTCCGCACCCACCACAATTTCATGGCCTCTCGCTTCCAGATCAGCACGCGTCTCTTCAGCAATACGCCCCTCCACCACCACGCGTTTCGGATAGGCCGCGCGCGGGTAGAACGAGCTGGGGAAGTGCATGCTATGGAAGGACGGCGCATCTATCGCCTCTTGCAGGTTCATGTCAAAGTCAACCACGTTGAGGAAGAACTGCAACGTCCACTGGTCCTGCATATCGCCGCCCGGCGTGCCGAACACCATGTGGGGCCGTCCGTCTTTCATCGCAAGTGACGGCGTCAGTGTCGTGCGCGGACGCTTGCCCGGCATGAGGGCATTGGGATGGGCAGGATCAAGCGAGAACATCTGCCCGCGCGTGCCCAGCGGGAAACCCAGCCCTTCAATAACCGGAGAGGTCGTCATCCAACCCCCGCTCGGCGTGGCAGAGAACATGTTGCCTTCCGCGTCGATAACGTCGAGATGGGTCGTATCGTATGCGTAGATCGCGGGATCGCCGGGCCGCGCCTCGAGAGCCGACGGCGGCAGGTCGCCCGGCCGCAAGTCGGGAGAAGCAACCGCCGGATCGATAAGCCCACTGCGCTGCGCGGCATATTCTTTGTCCAAGAGGCGATCAAGGGGCACGTGCACGAACGCCGGATCGCCGTAGTAGGTCTCGCGGTCCGCAAATGCCAGCTTCGCCGCCTCAACCACGGTATGAATGTATTCGGGCGTATTGTGGCCCTTGGACGCCAGGTCGAATTGCTCGAGTAGCGTGAGCTGCTGCAAGAACACGGGTCCCTGGCACCAAGGGCCGCACTTGTAGACGTCCAGGCCGCGATAGTTGACGGTGACCGGCTGCTCCACTTTCGTGCGGAATGCGGCAAAGTCCTCCTCGGCGATGAGTCCCCGATGCCGCTGGCCGTTAGCATCGAGCACCTCAGTATTCGCTGCGAATGCAACCGCCTTTGCGGCAACGTCGCCTCGATAGAAATAGTCTAAGGCGGCGCGCAGGGCCGCTTCACGTCCGCGGTGTTGCTCGCGCATTTCGGCGTCTATGGCCCCTTGAAAAGTGCGGGCCCAGACCGGTTGCTTCCAAATCGAGCCAACCGCCGGCACGGCGCCGTTATCCAGAAACGCCTGCGCTGAAGTCGGCCACCGCGTGCGAAACTTTTCTGCTTGTTTGCCAATGCTGCGGTGCAATTCCGCGTACATGGGAAAGCCTTCACGCGCCATGTCCACCACCGGCCCCAGCGTCTCCTTGAGGCTCAACCGCCCGTAACGCAGCAACGACGTTACCCAGGAGCCAAAGGCGCCCGGAACCGTTGCGGGCAAGAACCCGTCACCCGGGATGAGGTCGATATTCTGGGAGCGGAACCATTCGATAGTCGCTCGCTTTGGCGCGATGCCTTGCCCGTTGATGGCAGCCACCTGCGGGCCGTCAGCAGCGGTACTGTGGATGAGAATCGGACTCTCGCCGCCGATGCCGTTGGATTGCGGCTTCAGCAAATTGAGCGCAAAGCCCGCCGCCACGCCCGCATCGATGGCGTTGCCTCCAGCATCCAACACACGCATGCCGATGGCCGTCGCTAAGTAATGCCCCGTCGTCACAACGCCGTGCGTACCCATGATTACGGGGCGTGTCGTAAATTCCGCCATTTCGCTCGTTCACTCCTTATGCCGCCAAAGCGCATTGTCGCGCGGGAGTAGCCCCACCGTGAGCGCTCAACTGGCTCTCGAACTCAAGCATTGTCCATGTGTTACTGCAATGAACGTAGCATGCTACTCTCAAATCCGCAAACACTGCCGCACGTAGCGAGCCGACTCTCGTCAATGGTACGATTGGGCGAGCACCCTACCAAGTAGTCGAGCCATTCGTTGCTATGAATCCGCCAAACACCCTGACTTTGCCCCGGACGCCCATCGACCTGGGCGACAACTTGCGCCTGCGCTTTGCCATACCCGATGACTTCGACGCTTGGGTTGACTTCAACGAACGCATGCGCGAATACGATCCGTCCTCGAACCGCGTCGGTGTCTGGGCGCATGAACTCATGTCCGGCAGACACCCGACGACCAGAGCCGGCGACTTCACGGTTGTGGAGGACACGGGCGCCGGCAAGATCGTCTCTTCACTTTGCTTGATCCCGCAGACCTGGTCGTACGGCGGCATTCCCTTCGGTTGCGGCCGCATCGAACAGGTGGGCACCGACCCGCTCTACCGGCGGCGCGGCCTTATTCGCAAGCAAATGGACGTCATCCACGCGCTCAGCGATTCCAAAGGCGAGCTGATGCAAGCCATCACCGGCATCCCGTGGTACTACCGCCAGTTCGGCTATGAATTGGCCCTTGACCTCTACCATGGCCGTGTTGTGCGGGTTTTGCCGCCTAGCCCACAGACCACCGCGCATTTTCATGTGCGGCCCCTAACCGATGCCGACCACGCGTTCGTCCGCTCTGTTTACGCGCATGCCGAACAGCGGCAACCCTTTAGCGTCGAGCGCTCAGACGAGCATTGGGAATGGGAGTTCTCCGGCCGCACGACCGACAGCGAGGTGCACAGGGAGTGGCTTGCCATAGAGGACAAGGAGCAACAGCCGGTTGGCTTCATCCATTACCATCCGCTCCCGAGTTCTTCAGAGCCGAAACCGTGGCGCTTAGTTTTGCGTCAATGCGCGCTCGCGCCGGGCGTCAGTTACCTAAACGTCATGCCTGACCTGTTAACAGAACTCCCTAACTATGTACAGTCGCTGAGCAACTCCGGCGGAGGTGAAGCAGAAACGCAACCGGGCGAGATCGTGTTCATGCTGGGACGCGAGAATCCGGCCTACGCTATGTTTCCAAACCTGGTGACATCCTCGCTCCAGGGATACGCCTGGTATCTCCGCGTGCCGGATCTGGCTGCATTCCTCCGCCACGTGCGGCCTGCGCTCGAGAATCACTTACTGGGCACAACCGCGGAGGGCTACACCGGCGCGCTCACGCTAAGCTTCTTCCGCAGCGGCTTGCGGCTAAGTTTCGATCAGGGTCGGGTCACAGAAGTCGCCACTCTCGGCCATAAGGATACCGAGTCCAGTGACGCAAGCTTCCCAGACTTGACCTTCCTGCAATTGCTTGGCGGTCGCTGCACCTACGCCCAGCTCAGAGAAGGTTATCCCGATTGCAGCGCCACACCCACGGCCCAAGCCCTGCTGGCGGCGCTCTTTCCTCCTTTTACGGGCAACCTCTGGCATTCGGATTAACAGTGCTCTATTGGGGGATAAGAAAGCAGAGCTGTGTTCGGCTGCACTCAGCAATCCGCTAGAAGCTGCCACCAGTTGGACTAACGCTGTCAAAGGGGACTTACTGCGCCGTGTAGCCGCCGTCAACCGGCAGCGCGGCGCCGGTTACAAATGATGCTGCGTCAGAACAGAGCCACACCACCACCTCGGCAATTTCCGCCGGGCTGGCAAAACGGCCGTTCGGCTGCGAAGCCAACAGTCTATCACCCACCTGCGGATTACGCGTCACGAGCGTTTCTAGCATTGGGCTGTAGACCGCGGCCGGGCAAACGCAATTGACCCGGATGCCCTGCGGCGCGTATTGCAGCGCCGCCGTCTTCGTCAGTCCCACAACGCCGTGCTTGCTGGCGGCGTAGGCCGGGCTGTGCTGGCTGCCCACCAGCCCCGCCACTGAGGAAACATTGACGATTGCGCCGCCGCCCGACTGAATCATTGCCGGTATCTCATACTTCATGCAGAGCCATACGCCCTTGAGGTTAATCCCCATCACTTCGTCCCAATCGTCTTCGGTAAAGTCGATCATGGCCGCGCCACTGCCCAGCACACCGGCGTTATTGAAAGCGAAGTCCAGACGACCGAAAGTCTGCACAGCAAACGCTACCATTGCTTCCACGTCAGAGGCACTGCGCACATCGGCCTTGACAAACACCGCGTCCGCGCCTTCAGACGTGGCGAGGTGCACTGTCTCCTCGCCTCCCTCCCGGTCTACGTCCGCAAGCACCACTCGTGCGCCTCCACGTGCAAATCGCAATGCCGTCGCGCGGCCGATTCCCGATGCCCCACCTGTGACCAACACGACCTTACCCACAAACTGACCTGCCACGCTAATCTTCCTTACTTTATCTGCCCATAATTTTTCACGAATTACTTTGGATTGAGAGTATATGCCGGCCCGTCACTCCCACGCGTCAGGGAGCCCATTTTCTCAACGCCAAGCCGGCACCCTATTGCGTTTGAGTCACAAGTAGTCCGTAAGTGCCGCAGGCCTACGTCAAGTCCTATTGCGCAGGAAGTATCCCTCATCATGGACAGCGGCGGGTAGATGAACCACGCTCATTGCCCATGCGCTGAAGTGATGTCCGGTTACTCATCTGCATTGCCGAACATCTCCCCAATCAGCGGACGCACAAGCCCCCAGTTGGGCAATAGCACCTGCGCGCCACCCTCCGTAACATAGTTGTACACCAAAGGCGGCTCAATGACGCGCGCATCAACCGGCACGTCACTCAGCAAATAGATATCGCGCATGAGAATGAGCTGCTCGGCAACCGTAAGATCGGTCTCAACAATCTCATTGAACCGCTGAAGGAGCAGCGGGAACATAACAATCATCTCGTCCGTAAAGAGCCCGGCGCGTGCAGAAGTAATGATGTTCTGCTGGCGGCCCATTCGTTTGAAGTCGTTGTCCGGATGCCGAGTGCGCGCGTAGATTAGCGCTGTATCACCGTCCAAGTGCTGTAAGCCTGCGGGAATGACAATGCGCGTGTATCCGTAATCAAACGTAGGATATAGATTGTCGATCAGGGTCTTGGCTACCAACACGTCAACACCGCCAAATGCATTAATGAGCGCCGTAAATCCGGCAAAGTCAACTGCCGCCACAGCATGCACGGGCACGTCGAAGACTGACTCAACCGTCCTGCGCGCCAATTCAGGGCCGTTAGCCTCGTAGTACTCGCCAAGAAAGTACGAAGCGTTGATGCGGTACCATCCATAGCCGGGGATGGTCACCCATAAGTCACGCGGTATTGAGAGGAGGGAGAGCGAGCGGGAATTGCGCTCGATGCTGAGCAACATTATGACATCGCTGCGCGAGGACTCGTGCGGCTGCCTACGATCGAGTCCAACCAGCAAGACAGTAAAGCGATCTCCCGCTCGCAAGTCGGGCTGAACAGTCTCAGCCCAGGCAGTCTCCCCTGAGAAGGGAACGAATGCGCTCCCGGCTACCAGCAAAGCACAGAGCAAGACGAGCCGCAGCGATAGAATGCGGCAAGGCAAACGATTCCCGAGGCCGATCACGGGTCCGACTTCCGCATTGGAGCAGTGCCCAGCAGGGCTTCGATCTCGTCCTCCACGACCGGTGTCAGCGCGATCCGATCATGCGTCTCTATGCGTACGTGCGTACCGTTGAGAATGATCCGCAGCGCTATGCGCGTTTCACCGGGATTGCGCATCACTACTCCGGCTAACCGCTGCAATCGTCCCAAGTCCTCCGCGTCATCTGGCGTACGCTGTAGCACAAGCTCGACCTCCGGCCCCATGCGATCCACTGGCTCTTCAGCAGGTTGGCTCTCCTGTTCGGTCTCGCCATCGACTTCTTGCAGCGGCGTGACCGCTAAGGATGCCCCTGCATCCTCCACGCCCTCGCCCTCCGCAGCCTCAGCCGTTACAGATGAAGAATCCGTAGAATCTGCGGCGCCGACCGGCACCCAGTCGGGGAGACCGTCCTCACGTGCGGATGATGGACTTTCTACGCTCACCGAGACCTTCACCGCCGGATCACCGTTTTGCGCCACGGGCTGCGCGGGGCCTGGTTGCTCAGCGGTTGTTTCTTCTAGAGGCTCTGCGCTCTCCGCCAGAATTCGCAGCACGTCGTCGCGGCTATCTTGCTCCACGCGCCCTTTCACGACAACAAAGTTGCCGTTTTCAAGCAATTCTGCACTCCCCGCGTACAACTTGGGGAAGACGGTTACGTCAATCTGGCCACTTTCATCTTCTAGGGTAAGCATTGCCATATTCTGACCCTTACGGGTAAAAATCTTGCGCAATGACCCAACTCGACCTGCCAATGTGACCCGCTTGCCCTCACTCTCCTGCGTAACCTCCACCGTCGTTGTATCGGCTGCGGCGCGCATTCGTTCGATGTTCCGCTTGAAGGGGTTCTCTGAGAGGTAGCCGCCGAGCAGCTCATTCTCCCAGATGCCCTTTTCCTCCGGTGTGGCGGGCTCCGTTTCAGGGAGAGTGAAGCTCGTGAGCATGGCTGCCTGCTCCTCGCCTAAGAACGTCTCGAAGAGCGTTGGGCCTTGATTGCTGATGCTCTGTGCTTTCTGCGTTGACGCGAGCACGTCGTCCAAACTCGCAAGGAGGGCTGCCCGGTCTCCCATGCTATCCAACGCCCCAACTTTTATGAGGCTCTCCAAAGCGCGTCGGTTCACGACCCGCTGGTCGATACGCAAGCAAAAATCATAGAAATCTTGGTAGGGTTCCTCCGCTCGCTCGGCGGCAATAGACTCCGCCGCCGACGTGCCTACGTTCTTGACCGCGGCAAGACCGAAATAGACCGTGCCTTCTCTTACGGCAAAATTGGACTTGCTCTCGTTCACATTCGGCGGGGCTACCGCAACTTCCAACCTGCTGCACTCGCGCACTGCTTCAATGATCTTATCCGAATTACCAAGCTCCGTACTCAAGACCGCCGTCATGTACTCCGTGGGATAGTTCGCCTTGAGGTACGCGGTCTGGTAGGCAATCGTGCCGTAGCATGTAGCATGGGCTTGATTGAAGCCGTACCGCGCGAAGGGTTCGAAGTCGTCGAAGATCGCCTCCGCGAGTTTTTTTGAGAGGCCGTTTGCCACGGCTCCGTCTACAAACCGCTCGCGATGCTCTTGCAACTCATGGGCAATCTTCTTGCGGACGGCGTAGCAGAGCTTGTCTGCCTCGGCTAGGGTGTAACCGGCCACCGCTTGCGCCACGGCCATCACGTCTTCCTGATAGACCATGATGCCGTAGGTGCGCTCCAGCACTGCTGACATCAACGGATGCCGTGCCGTCGCTTTTTCGCGGCCGTGCCTCCGCGCGACGTACTGCGGGATGTATGCCATAGGTCCCGGACGATAGAGCGCCACCAGCGCCATGACATCCTCAATGCGGTCCGGCTGCAATTCCTTCACGTAGCGCCGCATGCCGTCGGATTCTAGTTGGAAGACACCGGTAGTCTCGCCCGAGGAGAGCAGCGCAAAGGTCTTGCTATCATCCAAAGGAATCCTTTTTAGATCAATGGTCTCTCCCCGAGTCTCCGCGATGAAGCGCACGGCGCGGTCCAGCACGGTGAGGTTGCGCAAGCCGAGGAAGTCCATCTTGAGCAAGCCGATCTTCTCGATGGCGTTCATCTCAAACTGGGTCATGACGCCATCGTCACCGACGTTGCGCTGCAATGGGACGTATTCGGTCAGCGGCTCTCGCGATATCACCACGCCCGCCGCATGGGTGGACGCATGGCGTGCCACGCCTTCCAGGTTCTTAGCCAAGTCCAGCAGGCGCTGTACCTGGGGATCATCCCCCACGAGTTGCTGCAGGTCCGGTGAATCCCGCAGCGCCGCATCCACCGTGGACATTATCGGCACCAACTTCGCGACGCGGTCTACCTCGCCGTACGTCATCCCAAGCGCCCGACCCACGTCGCGGACGGCGGCCCGGGCCTTCATCGTGCCAAACGTAATGATCTGTGCCACGTGATCGGCGCCGTACTTCTCTGTCACATAAGCGATGACCTCATCGCGGCGCACGTCCATGAGGTCTACGTCAATGTCCGGCATGGTGTAGCGCGAGGGATTAAGGAAACGCTCGAAAATGAGGCCGTAGTGTAAGGGGTCAATGTCGGTGATACCGGCGGTGTAGCACACCAGACTACCTGCTGCCGAACCCCGCACCGTGGTCGGAATCCCTTGCTCTTTCGCCCAATTCACGAAGTCGGCGGCGATAAGAAGGTACGAGGAAAAGCCCATCTCCCCGATCACGTCCAGCTCGTATTCCAGGCGCTCGCGCGCGGCGGCATCAGGCTCGGCATAGAGCGTGGCCAAGCCTTCGGCGCACCGCTCGTGCAGGAACGTCCGCGCGGTGTGGCCCTCTGGCACCTCGAAATGGGGCAAAATACGCTGGTCGAGGGCGAGCTCAACGTTGCACTGCTCCGCGATCTTCATAGTGTTTGTCAGGGCATCGGGAAGCTCCACAAACCGCTCCCACATCTCGTCGGCGCTGCGCAAGTAAAACTCGTCGGTCTCCATGCGCATGCGGTTGGCATCGTTCACGTTACTGTTCGTCTGGATGCACAGGAGCACATCGTGGGCCTCCGCATCCTCGCGGCGGGTATAGTGTCCGTCGTTCGTGGCAACCAGCGGCAGGTCGAGGTCCCGCGCCAAGTTCACGAGCTTTCCGGTTACCTCCTGCTCCCAGTTCATGCCGTGGTCTTGAATCTCGATGTAGAAGCTATCCGCGCCAAACAAATCGCGGTAGCGGAGCGCCAGTTCCCGCGCCTTCTCCTCGTTTCCGTCCCGGATCGCGCGCGGAATCTCGCCCGACGGGCAGCCGGAGAGGCAGATGAGGCCTTCGCCATATTGCTCGAGGAGTTCGTGGTCCACCCGCGGCTTATAGTAGAATCCCTCCAACTGCGCCTGCGTCGCCAGCTTGATCAGATTCTGATAGCCCTGATTGTTCTTTGCCAAGAGCGTAAGGTGGTATTGCCGATCGTCCAGCCTCGGCTCACGATCGAAGCGCGAGCGCGTCGCCACGTACACCTCGCAGCCCAGGATGGGTTTGATGCCCCGCTTGCGTGCCTCTTCATAGAACTCGATAGCGCCGTACAGCACGCCGTGATCGGTGAGCCCGATAGCCGAAAAACCCAGTTCCTTGGCGCGATCCATTAACTCCGGCATGCGGCTCATGCCGTCGAGCAGGCTATAGTGGGTATGCAAATGCAAGTGGGTAAACTGATTCATGAAGACATGCCGCTCCTAAGGATCGGCTCCGCGCCAAGAGGGAAATTAGCCTGGTTAAGGATACCTGGATCACGGGGAATTTGAAAGCGGAAAAACACCTCTTCCGGAGGTTTAATTGGGAACTTCAAACCGCCCGATTCAGCCTGCTGCCAGGGTCTCGTTAGGTCAAGAATCTTGGCTGGAAAATTGTGTAGCACCCGCCGCGAATGCTCGCCGCAACTGCTAATGAACCGGGCGATGACTACTACGAGAACAAGCCGCGGTCGCTACGAGAGCGGGAGGCGATTGCTACTGGAGCGGGCGGCGTTTCATTCCGTCATTCCTGTAAGTGTTGCATAATCCGTTGACAAAATCCTTCCCCCACTTGACAGTGTTGACAATTCATGTCATTCCGAGCGGAGCGAGGAATCTGGAGTCCATGCGGTATATCGCCTAATAGGCTCAGCATCTTAGATTCCGCGCTCCGAGCGACACTTCGCTGCGCTCCGTTCGGAATGACATGTGTGCCAGTCTTGTATAGTACTGCGTTCAGTTGCTCTTGTTTTCAATTCTGTCAACGAATTACCTGACATTTGCAATTCCCGCTTTCGCGGGAATCCATCTTCTCCAAGCAAATAGCCCCTCCCCGCGGGGGACAAGCCCTCGCGCTACAGCTAACCCACTCCATTTGCCATGAGAATGAGCCGCACTTCCCGTCCGTCTTTCCCGCGAAAGCGGGAATCCATCTTCTCCGAGCAAGTAGACCCTACCCGGCAGTGGACAAGGCCCCACGCTACAACGTACCCACTGCCACTGCCATGAGAATTTGCCGCATTCCCTCCGTCTTTCCCGCGAAAGCGGGAATCCATCTTCTCCGAGCAAGTAGACCCTACCCGGCAGTGGACAAGGCCCCACGCTACGACGTTCCCACTGCCACTGCCATGAGAATTTGCCGCATTCCCCCTCCGTCTTTCCCGCGAAAGCGGGAATCCATCCTCTCTTCGACTTAAGGTATTCTCCAAACAAAAAAGCCCCGCTCCGCAGGAGCAGGACTTCACCTTTCGACCTATCTACAATTACGTCAAGTACTACACGGCCGCGCCTCACCGGCGCTCTCCGCCGTATCGAACGATTGCCCGCACGAGCACGACTGCTCGGCATTAGGATTGAGGATAGTAAAGCCGCCGCCAATCAAGGCATTGCTAAAGTCGATTTCCGAGCCGCTGAGGTACATCAGGCTGAAGGGATCCACAAAGACACGCACTCCCCCGTCCTCAACCACCTCGTCACCCTCGTCCGCGCGCTCTTCCATGGACATGCCGTACTGAAACCCGGAGCACCCGCCGGGCGACACAAACACCCGCAGCCCCGCCTCAGGGTTCCCCTGTTCCGTCAGCAAGCCCCTCAAATGCTCCACCGCAGTCGTCGTCATAGATAACATTGCAGACAATCCTACCGCTTCAGCGCAACGTAACCTGTCTAACCAATTCGTACCTCTACTGCAATCGTACTGATTCCAAGCCTAGTAGTCAAGCAGAAGGCTGCCGAACCTAGGTGCGCAAGTTGACATCAGCCTCAAATAGCTGGATAGTCCACACATCCTACAAGGCCTTGAATGCACTGACTGATATACTGAAGCTATAGAACGGTAGCGGCGCGCCTACCATCATGCCCCCATTCAATACAAGTGGAACAGAGGCATTTACTGATATTTCGGTCGAATGGTCCAGGGCGTCAAGACATTGATGCTGTTTCCATGCCTGCCCAGCCACACTCTAAGTGTCTGGAATGATGGAACTATATTATTCAGAATCTAAAATCATAATGAAACAAGATAAACGAAATTTCGATCAGTTGACTCCCGATGAAGGGTCTCTCTTTGACTGCGGAGTGCGCACCCGTAAAGAAGCCAAAGGCTTTGACGAATCGGACTTCTGCTTCTTGAACCGACTCGCATGGGAAGGTGTAACCGAGGCGCGGGATACTCTTGAGCTTTGGTTCTCTCGATTCCCTAGCAAGAAAAGAGCTGACATTCGCAGTAGGTTCCGCGGCGGCGATCGGGAACACCATGGAGCACTCTTGGAGTTAGCAACTCACGAGATACTGTACGCCGTTGGAACTGACTTACGTGTTGATCCATGCGTTGATGGGCTCACACCGGACTTTTCAACGAGATTCAAGAAAGAAGGAATATTCGTCGAATGTACAGTTGTCCAGGAATCTGACGAGCAATTCAAGAGGGAACAGAACGAAAATGCTCTAAAGCAGATCGCAGATACAATTGACTCGGGCCCATTCCGTCTAGACTGGCAACTCCATAGGGCCGGATGCAATATGCCAAACACGCACAGCTTTCAACGCAAGATAAAGGAATGGGTTGCATCTCTCAATCCAGCTGAGGTCTTCAAGAGAATTGAAGAAAGAGACTTCGACTATGGTTCATTCTTCTGGCGCCAAGATGGTTGGATCGTCCAACTGCGCCCAATGCGAGGCCCTCCAGCTCACTTGAGGCGACCTGGCATTGGCGCGATTGCGGGCCAAGGTAAGTCTGGTTTTGTTGATGACGATATTCAGTTGAGAAAAGGACTTGAAGGAAAGGCCGATAGGTACAAAACCTTAGAAGCCCCATTCCTGGTAGTCACTGGTTCAAGTAAGTGGCCCACAGACCTCACTGCAGTTTTGCACGCGCTGTTTGGGAGTCGTGCTTTACGTTATTCTGGATGTGAGATTGAATTTGAGGAGACTTGGCCTTTCTCTAGCTCCGATAACTTGCTTGGTTCACCGGAGAAGCCCAGGAACTGCCATGTGTCAGCGGTTCTCCATAAGTCCTTTGCGAATTCCTTTGGGCACCACGCTAGCATGTGGGGACTTTGCCATCGTGACACACAGTGGATGCTCATCCACAATACTTGGGCAACGCGACCTCTGCCGCGCGGGATGTTTCCGTTTGCGTTTGAGTGGACTCTCGAAAAATCGAAGTTCGTCGAGGTACAACCTAGTTGCACGTTGAATCAACTCTTGGGACTCCCTGATCCTTGGCCAGGCAAAGAGCGCTAATTGCAGCCTCTTCTTAAATCCAGCCGAAGAGTCCTTGACGCTGTGGCTCTCCTTTGCGTAGCATGAGTCATGAGGCCGTGCTAGACGGGGAACTAGCGGTGCCCTGAACCCGCAATCCGCTATAGCGGGGTTGACAGCTTTCCATGAGGTTTGTGCTCCTTGAAGGCTGCTGCGTGGTAGCGGCGTTGATGGCTGGGTCTTGCGCGACGAGAGGTCGTGAACCCCGTCAGGTCCGGAAGGAAGCAGCGGTAAGCGGTTACTTTCGGGTGCCGCAAGGAAGCTTGGCCGGAGCTAGCGCCACGTAAGCGCTTCAGGGAGCAGGATCGAAGGAAAGGCACGGCCTCTTTTCATCTTCTACACATGGTTTGCCGGATTCTTCAGTAATCTGAGCATTCCGGAAGATTGCCGCCTCGCCGGTTTTACCTTTGTCTTAGAGTGCCCCGCTGCTGCTTGCCCTGCGCAAACCCTAGACTGGCTCCTCGCTCGTCACTCCGCCGCATAGCCTGCCCCATACTGGATACGGGGCAGGAGTCCCGGAATAAGAAAAGATGGATTCCCGCTTTCGCGGGAATGACGGATATTGGGACTCGTCACATTCCTTACCTCCAGCGCGCTAGCTGCGGCAGTTCAGGTCTTGGTCTGCGTGCTGAAGTCTTTGGGGCCTCAAAGAGAATTGACCGTGTACCCTAGACTTTCGATTCCTCGCTGCGCTCGGAATGACGTACAATTCAACACAGGGAATGAGCGGGGTTTCATTCGGACCGACTTCGGTGAATTCTTGCCATTACAGCGTTCGCCAAATGACTAGTAGCGGGCGCTAACCAATTCTAGGAGATTCATTACCGGTGTCGCGGGTGGTGTTGTACAACAAGTGGCGTCCGCAGACCTTTGCCGACGTGGTCGGCCAGGAACCGACCGTGCGCACGCTGCAGAACTCCCTGGCAACCGGGCAAGTAGCGCACGCCTACATCTTTGCGGGGCCGCGCGGCTCGGGCAAGACCTCGCTGGCGCGCATCTTGGCCAAGGCCCTCAACTGCCTACAGGGCGTCCAACCCGAGCCGTGCAGCAAGTGCGAAGCGTGCACGGACATCGTGGAAGGCCGCTTCCTCGACCTGGTAGAGCTCGACGCCGCCTCCAACCGTGGCATCGAGGACATTCGCGACTTGCGCGAGCGCGTGAACTTTGCGCCCGTTAACGGCCGCTACAAGTTCTACCTGATCGACGAGGTGCACCAACTCACGCCGGAAGCGTCGAACGCGCTTTTGAAGACGCTGGAAGAGCCGCCGGAACACGCCGTTTTCGTGCTGGCAACTACCGAAATCCACCGCGTGTTGCCCACCATCTTATCGCGCTGCCAGCGTTTCGATTTTCGCCGCATCCCGGTGCAGGCGCTGGTGGGACGCTTGCAGGAGATCGCCGCCGCCGAAAAAGTTTCCGCCGATCCGGAAGCGCTGAATATCCTGGCCCGCATGGCCGGCGGCAGCGCCCGCGACGCCGTGAGCCTCTTCGACCAGGCCACTATCTACGCTTCCGACGGCGTGACCGCTGAGCAAGTGCGTGAAATGCTGGGGCTGGCACACACGGCGGTGGTGGCCGAGTTCGTCGATACGCTCGCCCGCCGCGATACGAGGGAAGGCCTGCGCGTGCTCGCCCTGGCCGCCGACCAGGGACTGGACATGCGGCAATTCGCGCGGGAAACTATTCGCTACCTGCGCGGCACGCTGCTCCACAAGAGCGGCATGGAAGCTGCCGAGCTGCTTGAAATGAGCGAGGAAGAGGCCGCGCTCATGGATGGGCTGGCGGGGCGGATCTCGCTCTCCGAGATCGTGCAGGCCATTCGCCTCTTCTCAGAAGCCGAACAATCGTTGCGCTTAGGGGTATTTCCACAGCTACCTGTCGAGCTGGCATTGGTGGAGTTTTGCACCAATGCTGAAACCCAAGGTACAGCAGCGGCTCCCGCACCTGCCGCGCGGCAGGCTACAGCGGCACCCCGCCGGGAAGCGGCAAGAGCGGCGCCTCCGCCAAGCACGACCGCTGTCGAGGGCCCAGCGGCAGAGAGCCCCAGCACAACGGAATCAGTTCCAAGAACGAGTGGCACGCCCGCTGAAACTCGACCCGCTGCATCGCCAGTGGACGGGCCGCCACCAGCCGCGAGCTCGGAAGACTCGCCGCTGGCCGAGATCCAACAACGCTGGGATGCCGTGGTCGACTCTTTCCGTAGACCGAACGTGCACTTGCGCGGCGTGTTGCGCGACTGCACGCCGAAATCCGTACAGGACCGTCTGCTTACACTGGAGTTTGCGCACGGATGGCATCGCGACCAAGTTCGCCAGCCGGACAACCTCATTCTCGTGGAGAAAGCTATCGCGCAAACCATCGGCCGCCACTACTCTATCGAGTGCACGCTGGCGCCAAAGGAATCATCGGAAAGTCTCTACGAAAAAGACCCTGCGCAGGATCCGGTAGTGCGCAAGGCTCAGCAACTCTTTCCAGGTACCACCACCTATGAAAACTCCGATGAGAATACTCCCCCTTCCGCATAGCGAATCTCGAAGAGATAGGCCGACGGACGTGACGGGGAGCTTTCAACAGGGCGACTATCTTTCAAGACCCGCGTGAGCAAGTGCTTTGCCTCTTGAAAGAGAGCACCGAAGTTGATGCAATGGTACATTAAGCAGGTAAAATTGCGGAATTTGCGGCCGGATGGTGTGCGACGGCATAGTGCAAAGGAGATCTGAACCATGGCTCTAGAGATATTCGAGCGGGGAAAACTCCCGCGTTGGGTAAGGGTACGGCAGAATCTCGTTACTGCCACTATCGATGATGTGGCCGCTGCCGTTGCCAGTGAGTTTTCACGTCCGGAAATTCGCGAAACCATTCAGCCGGGTCAAAAGGTGGCGCTTACCGGCGGCAGCCGCGGCATCGACCGCATCGATCTGGTGCTGAAGGCGGCAGCACAGGAAGTAAAGCGGCTTGGCGCAGAGCCCTTTATAGTGCCCGCCATGGGGAGCCACGGCGGCGCTACGGCAGCGGGTCAGTTGGAGATCCTCGAGCATTACGGTGTCACAGAAGAAGCGATGGGTTGCCCGGTCCGCTCCAGCATGGAAACGGTCCTGCTCGGCCACGTTGAAGGTGGCGTGCCGGTCTGGTTCGATAAGACGGCCTACAGTGAAGCAGACATCACTATTCCCATCAATCGCGTCAAGCCGCACACGGACTTTCATGGGCCTATCGAGTCCGGGTTGCTGAAGTTGCTCGCAATCGGCCTTGGCAAGCAGAAGGGCGCGGATACGTTCCACGGCCGCAGTTTTGGTGAGTTTCCTACGCTCATACCCGCAGTCGGCCGCTTCACGCTGCAGCATGTGCCAATTCCCTTCGGCCTGGCCTTGGTGGAAGACGGCCACTCCCGCCTTTCGCTGGTGGAGGCCGTGCCGGCCGACAGTGTCTGGGAGAGAGAGCAGGAGTTGCTCAAGATTGCCCGCGACCGCATGGCCCGTTTGCCGGGCGAGAAGATCGACGTGCTGATCGTTGACCAGCTCGGCAAAGACATTAGCGGCATTGGCGCCGATACCAACGTTATAAATCGCTACTGGAGCGGCCCGCTGCCGCAGCCTCCCCACATTCAGCGGGTAGTTATGCGCGATCTGACAAAAGATACGGAAGGAAACGCCTGCGGTATCGGTCTTGGCGACGTGATTCTAAAGCAGATCGTTGAAAAGTTGGACCCCGTACAGACGTATATGAATTGTGTCACTGCCAAGGGACCGGAAGGCGCGCGCATTCCGCTCACGGTCGCCAACGACCGCGAAGCGCTGTTCGTGGCGCTGGCCTGTTGCTTGCAGACCGAGAACGAAACCGCCCGCATCATGCGCATTCAAGATACAAAGCATCTTGAAGATCTATGGGTCTCCGAGCCGCTGCTGCCGCAGATGGAAGCTACCGGGCGCGTACACCAAGTTGGCGAGACGGAAGAGATCACCTTCGATGCGCAAGGCATGTTCATGCAAGCTACGCGGATTGGCTCCGCCGTCGCTGCTTCTTGATGCGAGGACAAGCAGGATCAAAAGGGGTAGTATGAAGTCGTGCTACGGGAACGCGATCAACAACGATGTTGAGCGCGTTGATTGAGTAGCATTCATGTGTCCCGGCGCGCTCGCATAGAGATTCGAATGTCGAATTCCGTAAAGGTAGTGAACGCTATGGCCGTCGAGACCCAAGGTACGCGCACTTCCTCCAAGTATAAACTTAGCCGGCAGGCTGAAGAGCTCTATGCGCGCTACGGCAAGCAGCTCGAAGCTAAGCATCCGGGAGAATTCATTGCAATCTCAACGCAAGGCAAGGTTGTACGCGCTCCCACGCTGCAGAAGGTCTTAGACCTGTCATTGGAACAACTTGGTAAAGGCAGCTATGTATTCAGGCTAGGAGCCGACCGTAGTGTCATCAAGTGGCGATGACGGGGCACAATCACCGTGCGTGTCGAGAGTGATCGCTTTCCATACCTTCCTGTTAGTCTCTCGCTTCGAGGACGTAAGACCGAATTCGAAGCTCTGCTAGACACCGGCTTCGATGGCGGTTTGGCAGTATCCGAAAGTGCCGTTGCAGACGGGCAGACTGCCGAGTGGAGCCTCACGGCTTTCTTGGCTGATGGGTCCTTGGTGGACGTTCCTGCATATCTGGGAACGGTTCAAGTCGGATCGCTTCCACCTCTAACCACGATCGTCATCGCTCTTGGTGACGAGCCAATTCTTGGTCGTGCAGTAGCCGATCAATTCAAAATCACACTCGACCATGGACAGCGAATAGTCGTCGAACCATAGGACTGCGGAGTTACAATTCACAAAGTGAACTTACGGCAAATCCCTTTGACTAGTGGTCTCGACGTTAAGCACATAGATTAGAGTCGTAAGTATTTCAAGGTCTCTGAGTTGATTCTGCCTAGTGCGCGTGATTTGAGACTCATCAAGTGAACAGGCCAATGCATCTCCTCAGACAGGAAGGAATTGATCATGCTCAATGCATTTGACCTCACCGGCCGCACCGTCATTGTCACCGGCGCGAGCCGCGGTATCGGCCGCACCACGGCAGAAGTGCTCGCGGCTGCGGGCGCCAATATCGTAGCCGTGGCGCGCACCGAGTCGGCGCTCCATTCCCTGGTGCAGGACATCGCGGGCTCCGGCGGCAAGGCGCTGGCGGTGCGCGCCGACGTGAATGTGCCGGAGGACACGGAGATGCTGGTAGAACGCGCCATGGATGCCTTTGGTGCGGTGGACGTGCTTGTGAACAACGCCGGTGAATCAGGCAGGCACGGCGCTATGAAAGAGACTTCCGCGGCGGATTGGGACGACCTGCTGGAGAACAACCTGCGCAGCGCGTTCCTGTGCGCCAAAGCCGTCTTTCCACTGATGGAAGAGCAACAGCGCGGCAATGTCGTCAACATGGCGAGCATCAGCGGCCAAAACGGCGGCCAAAGCGCGCGTGTGCACTACGCGGCGTCGAAAGGCGGCATGATCGCGTTCACCAAGGCGCTCGCCCGGCAGATGGCCCCCTGGGGCCGCGCCAACAATATCGCGCCCGGCCAGATAGACACCGGCTTCGCTCGTATTCCGGAAGACCGCTTGCGTGCTGTGCTCGACCGCACTCCGGCGCAACGCCTCGGCAAGTCGGAAGATATCGCCTATGGCGTGCTCTATCTCGCCAGTGACGCTTCATCGTTCGTCACCGGTCATACGCTCGCTATAAATGGCGGGATACTTATGGATTAGGTGAGAAGCAGCACGATAACGCATTATGTAGATAGCAGAGTACAAAGCCCTGACAAGAGGTGCAGAAGCCTTCAGCAGCATAGCAGGAAGGTAGAAAACGATGTCCGCAAAAACCACGAGTGCCGCACTGCGCAGTCCGCCTGGGCCGCGAAGTATTTTGGGCATACGAACTTCGCGAACACTGAAGCGCGACCCTCTGAAGATAATACAAGACTTTCATCGCGCCTATGGAGAGATCGTTCACTATTCTCTGCTATCTGCCCCAATTTACTTTCTCTCCCACCCTGACCACGTCGGTTATGTACTCCACAAGAACGAGCGCAACTATGGGCGCAGCCGCGATCATGAGACGCTTAAGCGGCTCCTTGGCAACGGCCTTTTAACCAATGACGGCGCGTCGTGGCTCAAGCAACGCCGTCTCATTCAGCCAGGCTTCCACCGCAGCCGCATCGTCCACTTCGGCGAGATCATGACTGAAGAAACGGAGAAGATGCTAGAAAAGTGGAGGACCGAGGCGCCGAGTGGGGAACCGCTTGACGTCAGCAGCGAAATGATGCGCCTGACTCTCAACATAGTGAGCCGCACGATGTTCGGCACGACAGTGTTGAGTAACGCTGAGCAGCTTGAGCCGGCGATCACGCTGGCGCAAGAAGAGGCTCGTGGACGTATGTACACGCTGGTTGACTTACCAGAGTGGGTTCCCTTGCCGGGGATTCGCCGCGCGGTCTTGGCGCGGCAGACCATCGAACGGGTTGTGATGAGGATTATCGATGAGAGGCGCCGGACGAACGCGCTGGATCAGGATGATCTGCTCTCCATGTTACTCAACGCCAGGGATGCCGACAGCGGCGAGCCAATGGACGACAATCAACTGCGCGATGAGGTTCGTACTATCTTTCTCGCCGGACACGAAACAACGGCAAACGCGCTCACGTGGACGTGGTACTTGCTCGCGCGCAATCCTGCCGCTGCCAAGAAGCTGCGGGCAGAACTCGCCCACGTCCTGTGTGGTCGCTTACCCACCGTTGCCGACCTCCCGCAGCTTCCCTACACGAAGATGGTCGTAGAAGAGTCAATGCGCCTCCTGCCACCGGTCTGGGCCTTGTCGCGTAAAGCTATCGCTGATGATGAGATTGGCGGGTACCGCATACTGTCAGGCGGCACAGTAATCGTCAGCCAGTTCATCACACATCGGCACCCCGATTTCTGGGAGGACCCCGAGTCCTTCGACCCGGAGCGCTTTGCACCGGAACGTGTGAAAGAGCGCCACCGCTTCGCTTATTTTCCCTTTGGCGGTGGGCAGCGAATCTGCATCGGCAGAAGTTTTGCGATTATCGAAGCGCAACTGATACTCGCCACGATTGCTCAGCAATACGAGTTGAACCTTGTAGCCGATCACCCGATCGAACTGGAGCCTCTCGTCACCCTGCGTCCCAAATACGGGATGATGATGACGCTCAATCCGTGCGCATCGATCGACGAGCGGAATACCGGCAACGTGCAACGCACTGCGTGATCTCCTTTACGCTCACCGCACCACTATGGCTGCCCTCGAATCGTTCGCTCTCGTCTTCGCCGCATCGTTCTCCATCGGCCTCTCGGGTGCTATGTCGCCCGGCCCGCTGACCGTCTTTGTGATGGGTCAAAGTGCCCGCTACGGAGTGCTGGCCGGTCCTCTGGCGTCGCTGGGGCACGGGTTGCTGGAATTCGCGCTCGTAGTTTTGTTGTGGCTCGGTCTGGCCCGCGTTCTTCAATGGGACCCAGTGCTGGCCGTTATTGGCGTAATCGGCGGCCTGGTGATGATTTGGATGGGCTGGCAAATCGTGAGCGATGTGCGGCGCAAAGGCGCAAGACTGGCCGCATCTGCTTCTGACCGTCACGCGGATAACCCTATGGTCGGCGGCGCTCTGCTCAGCCTCGCGAACCCTTATTGGTCGTTCTGGTGGGCTACCGTAGGCATTTCCACAATGACAACGCTTGCGTTACCGCGCGGCATACTCGGTCTCGCCGCATTTAGTATCGGCCACGTAGCCAGCGATTTCTTCTGGTTTACCCTCGTTGCCATTGTCTTCGCTACCGGGAGACGTTTCATCACGGACCGCGTGTACCAGACGGCCCTCTGCGTCTTCGGCATTGTGCTGGCGCTCTTTGGGCTCTACTTCATCTGGTACGGGGGTACCGCCCTTCTCGCCCTTCTTTAGACCCGCCTCGGATCTCCGCCTGCTTCATTGATTAGGGTCTCAGACGCGTTGGCGCAAAGCAGGCGGCATACTGGCAGCCGTCATCCAGTAGCAATCGCTTGCCTGCTAGCCGCTGTCAGCACCCGCTTGCAGGCGGCCCCATGCCATTGCCGAAGCCAAGAAACGGGCTTCGTAGAGCGATGAGCCAATAGACGACCTCCAATTTGCGTTGCTATAATCGAAATTGGAGCACATGCAGTGAGAAACGAAGAGAAGCGTTGCGCGGATGGAGCGACAGGTTTGAGATAGCCGGTGTGCGATGCGAGCCTTCGTCACGCTCCGAGCCGGCAAGCCCAGCGCGATTGAACCAGAGGTGCGCCGCGTACGGCCCATCCCTCTTGCCCCCGTAGCTCAGTGGACAGAGCAACTGCCTTCTAAGTAGTCGGTCGGGTGTTCGAGTCACCCCGGGGGCGCCACTGGTCCGGCATTGTACTCACCGGCAGGCACCACCGGCAATGGTCTTCCCTACGCATGGTTCGCTGGGGGTCACGAGCGGCGCGCGCATGACGGCCTGCATGCCAAACTTCTCACGAATAGTATCCACAGCCCGGTCGCGTTGGCTCAGCCGGTCCTCCGGTTCAAGCCAGAGCGCCAACTGTCCGCCCTTTGCAGGAATCAAGTCGTGGGCCCCTACCCCCACGAGTCTATATCCGTCCGCATTGAGTTGAATGCTCATGAGGAGTCGCTTTGCTTCGGCATAGATAACGTCAGTCGCATCGGTCGGTCGCGCGAGCGTCGTCTGCCGAGAAATCGTAGCAAAGTTGGCTGAGCGTAACTTGAGCGCAACCGCGCGGCCGCGAAACCCTTTGCTACGCAATCGCTTGCCAACTTGCTCGGAGAGCGCCATGAGCATGTGGAGCAGCGACTCTTGCTCGAACACCGTGTGGGGAAACGTCGACTCATTACTCACGCTCTTAGTCACCCTTTTCGTGACCACGGCGCGCCTGTCGTTGCCATTCGCCAATTGGTGGGCGTACAAGCCCCACGCACCGAACGCCCGTTGCAATGCCTCGCATGAATACGCTGCCAATTGGCCGATGGTGAGAATACCGTAGGCGCGTAGCCGCTCTCCCATTTGCGGGCCCACACCCCACAACGCTCCAATCGGCAATGGCGCAAGAAAAGCCTGCTCCTCTCCTTGTGGTACGACAACCAAGCCGTCAGGTTTGCCGGTATTCGTCGCCATCTTAGCCACATACTTGGAGCTTGCAATGCCAACCGAGATTGTCAGCCCGCACTCATCGCGGACTCGCTCTCTAATCTCCGTGGCCGCGGGCAACGGGCCGCCTTTCCAGCGCTCCAAACCGGTCGCGTCGAGAAAGGCCTCATCAATTGAGAGCGCCTCCACCGTTGGCGAGAAGTCGCATAAGATGCCCATCACGCGCGCGGATTCGGCTTGATACTTTTTAAAACTGCCCTTTACGAAGATGCCCTGCGGGCACAAGCGCCGTGCCCGCGCACCCGGCATTGCCGCGTGAACGCCAAAAGCACGCGCCTCGTAAGACGCCGCCGTTACAACGCCGCGGCCCCCGGCGCCACCCACCATCACCGGCTTGCCGCGCAACGCGGGATTGTCCCGCTGTTCCACGGCGGCAAAGAAGGCATCGAGATCGGCGTGGATAATCCAGCGCGGCGTCATTACGTTTTCCTTCGCTCCTCAAACCCGCTATTCCTGCTGTCATGATCTGCATGCGGAGAAAGGCTTCACAAGAGAGCATTCTTGGAAGGGCACAAAACGCAACTCCACAAGCCATCAAGAGGACTCCATGTCCCAGGAAAACTGCCACAGGGCAAGTCCACGCCCAAATGGCTCAGCAGCCCCAGTGCCTTCCACTGTGAAAACGGTTACACTGGGATTGCCGCCCGGAGAGAAGAGCGTAAGCCACTTGCGGGCACCAGAATAAGCAGCACTTCCACAGGAGCAGATGAAGAACAATGGTGACACTTGGCGACGGCAAGTATTCCTACGCCTTATCGGGAACTAACTGGGGCAATCTCCCGGCAGGTGCGAATTACAAAGAGGCCACGTCAGTTGCGGTGGACTCGCACGACCACGTGTACGTCTTCAATCGGGGTACCCACCCTATGGTCGTCTACGACTCTGAGGGCAACGTACTGCACACCTGGGGACACGGCATCTTCGACACGCCCCACGGTGTCGCGGTGGGGCCGGACGACACCGTCTACTGCATCGATAGCGGCGACCACACCGTGCGCAAATTCACGCCCGAAGGCGAATTACTAATGACGCTTGGCACGGCAGGCCAGGCGCCGCCGCCCATGAGCGGCGTGCCCTTCAATCGACCGACGACTGTCGCGTTTGAGCCCGATACCGATGCCTTCTACGTGGCGGACGGCTACAGCAACGCTCACGTGCATAAGTTCTCAGGGGATGGTGAGTTGCTTCACTCCTGGGGCGCTTCAGGCACGGAGCCGGGGAACTTCAATATCGTGCATGATATCTCGGTGGATTCCGCTGGGCGCGTATACATCGCGGACCGCGAGAATCACCGCGTGCAGATCTTTGCGGCAGACGGCACGTACTTAAAACAGTGGGTGAATCTTTCGAAAGCCGCCTGCGTGCTCGCGGACCCGCGGGGTGAGGACCTCGTTTACGTCGGGGAGTATTTTGGCGGGATTGATTCGAACGCGATGGGCACGGACCTTGGCCCGCGCGTCTCTATTCTGGACACCGACGGCAATGTGCTGGCGCGCTTGGGCAGAGAATCCTACGGCGACGAGTCCGGCCGCTTCTACTCGCCACACAGCCTCGCCGTGGATTCTAGGGGCGATATCTATGTGGCCGAAGTCTCCTGGAGCGAGTATGGCAGCAAGCTGGACCCGCCCCGCGAGCTCCGGTCGCTGCAGAAACTGATTCACCAGCCAGTGTGACGCAGCGGGCCGCGGTTTGGACTTGCGCAAGAGAGTCTCTGAACTAAGTAGGTAGCGAAAAGCCGGAGAGCGGGAGGACCGTGGTGGTCTCCCGCTCTCTCGTTGTTCAGCTGTAACTTTCGCGAGCAAACTTCTTCGCCATCGGCAACTATGCCAAACTTCTAGCTGCCCCCTGCGTCGAAGAGCGCATTGATCTGGTCCTGCATTTGCCGCATGCCCTCGGCCACGCCGATTTCGTTATTGAAGATCGGGGTCATGCTGGGGTTGACGCCTTCGCGAATCATCTGCTGCCAGGTGACGACGTCGTGGGTCGGCAGCGAGATGGTCGCCCTCAGCGCATCTTCCAGCATGGCGCGCGACGGCGGCGGACCGGATTTCTCTGTGCTGGTGTAGTATTCCAGCGCGGAGTCGAGCCTGGCCGGCACCTCATTGAAGTTCTCCACAATGCGGTCTTGCACCGGCTTGGTGAGCGAGTGCGCCATCCACTTCCACGCCGCGTCCGGATTCTCGGTGACGGGATTCATGACCGTGCCGCGGAAGTTACTGTTGTTGCCTGTCTGTCCGGTGTTGGGTGCCTTGGGAAGGAATGTCACGTCCCACTGCAGATCCGGATGGTCCTTATAGCGGTTGAAGTACCAGTCGCCTGCGGAGAAGATCGAAACCAACCCCTGGATCATCAACGCGGAAGGATGGAGGCCGCCTTCACGCATTGCCGCGAACTCATCCCTGGTCGGCGCAACCCTATGCTTTTGCACCAGATCGACGCAGAACGCCACTGCCTCAATGCCCTCTTCCGACGCAGCCGTGCACCGCGTACGGTCCTCACTCAAGAAGCTGCCGCCGTTCATCTGGATGTAGTTGCCCCAGCCGGTCTCAATGCCGTGCAGGTGCCCTTGGCCGAAGCGCGTGATGTTTTCGCCGTCACGCTGTGTCAGCTTCTCTGCGTACTCCTGCATCGCGTTCCAGTCCCAGCCGTCGCCAAGCTCAGCAGGCGGGGTCAGGCCGGCGGCAACCACGTGCTCTACGTTGTACTGGGTGTTGCTCGTACTGTAGTTCCAGGGCGTGCCGGACGCTTTGCCGTCGGTTGAGTACCAATCGACAAATGACGGTAACGCTGCGGACAGGTCTTCCGTGGCTTGCTTATCACTGGAAAAGTACTTAGAGAGGTCGGCAACAACGCGGCCACCCGTCGCCCACGACTTGATATTCACACCGTTCATCAGGAAGATGTCGGGGCCGGTCTGGGCCGCGATGGTGGCAAGTAATTCATCCCAATAGCGCCCCGGCGGTTTTGCGACCGTGAGCGCGACCTCTTCTTGAATGCCATTGTACTCCGCCACTAACGCCTCAAAGCCTGGGACATACGTGGTGCCCCACTGCCAAAAGAGCACAGCCGTAGCCCCTTCGGCCGCGGGCGCCTTGGCGTCCTGCTTTGCGGGGGCACCGTCTTTTGCCATCGCCTCGCCATCACCGGAAGGGCCCGCCTGCAAACCACACGCCGCCAACAGCGTGCCAGCACCGGCGAGGGCCGCCCCGCCCAAAAAGCCGCGGCGGCTCACACCGTGCACTCTATTTGATCTCATGTCGGACATCTCCAAACCTCCTTGATGAGAGAGTACCACCAACATGGACCGCACTCATTGCGGTCCCTGCGTGCAGCATAGCTATGTTCTTCGCCACTGTCAAGAGTGGGCTAGCTATATCTGAGAGCGCGATTGCCACTCTCGCCCCAATTGCTCAAACGCTGACCGTTGAGACACCGAAATACCAGTTCAAAAGCAAGGATCTCGGCCAGAATCAAGGTGCGGCCATCGGCTCTACGTTCCGATAGCAGCCCGCACGCCGTACTGCACGGCAACCTGTTGTCCGGTGCGCGCCGCACTGTAAGCGGCTTCGATGACTTGCAGCACGTGGAGCCCGTCTTCCAGGGTCACGGCGGGCGGGCGATCGGTGTAGATGCCCTCCACGAATTGCCGCATGATCTCGAAGAACCAGCGGTGGCCGCCGTATACGGCCATCGGCGTTGGAGAATACGCGATCTGCTTCTGGGGCGTACCCGACCATGCCCGCGCCTCGCTGAATACCTCCAGACTAGGCCCGCCGACGGGCGTCCAGTTCGCCCAACCGTTTAGCCCGCGATAGACAAGACACGAGTCATACCCACTTGCGAGAGACGGTAGAGCGTATGCTGCGTGCAAGCTGCCGAATGCGCCGTTCTCGTATTCCATCGCCACTACCGCCACGTCTTCGTGGGGATCGTCAATGTATCCCACCGGTCGGCCGGTTAGCGCTTGTACATTCTTGACTTCGCACTGCACGAGATGCCGCATCAACTCAATGTAGTGTCCGCCCAGCATATGCAGCACACCGCCGCCCTCAGTGTCTGCGCGGTACATGAAGTGCGACGGGTCGCGGCTGCCGGGCCGCACCTGCGTGGTGATGAGGCGGCTCTCCAGGGAAAGCGGAGCGCCAAAGACGCCTTGATCAATGAACTGCTTGAGGTCCTGCATCGCAGGATGAAACCGCCACGGATACCCGGCGAGCACTTTGACCTGACTGCGCTGCACGGCCTCCACCAATCGTGCCAGATCGGCAGACGTGCGGGCGAATTGCTTCTCCACGAAGAAGTGCTTACCGGCTTCCGCCAGCTCGATGCCGACGGCGGGGATTTCGTTCGCCGGCAGCACAACGCACGCCAGTGCAAAGTCCTCTTTCTCCAAGAGTTCGTCCACGCTTGCGTAGACGCCCGCCGCTGGATCAAACGCGCGCGCCCGGTCCAGCAGCGAGGAATCGCTGTCCTCGCAGTAGGCAACGATCTGCACGTCCGGTATCTGCTTGAATGTATGAATGTACCCCGGCGATGGTCGTGTTGGGTCCAGGCTGCCCACATGAGGGTGCCGCAGCCCAATCATCGCAACGCGGAGTGGTTTCTCTATCGACATTATGCTACCTCTGCTTCCAGAATGACCGCTGCAACTCTTTCCAAAATCCGTAAGGGAAGTCTAGCTTACCAGCAAATCGCCCTTGCCTTGACTCTGTCCCCTTTGTAGAGGTGTTTGCTCCGTAGGGGCACGACATGTCGTGCCCCTACACCCTGTTGCTTTTGGAGCAGGACACTTCACCTAAACCCAAACCTGCTTCCGCAGAGAAAAGGCTGCTCACGTTGGCCCAATTGTACGCAAGGTTGCGCCTGTTGCCCAAGCATTTCTCAAACCTACAAACACTTTCGGTCCGGTTGTCGCGCCTCAACAACCTTTCACGTAGCTATCTCACGTAGCAGTAATCAGTCTCGCTTGTTTGTCACCGAATGGTAGGTCTATTCGCGCACAACCGCGTCGATACGATTCCCGCACTGTTATTGCAGTTTCCAATGCGGCATACCCATCCTCACCATTGCAGTCCGGATCTTTGTCGGTCTCCAGGCACTGGATCATGTCGGCGACGGCTTGTGCCGTGGGGCTGGGCAGTCACTGCGGTCGCGGAAACGCTTCTCGTACGGGACGGTCGGTCTTGCCGTTCCCTTTTCGCGCCGCCAGAATTCAAACTCTCTACTGCCGTCCAGCGCGCGAATGCGTCCGCGCTCGCCGATGATGTCCCACTCCTGCACCGCCGCGCCTGTGCCCATCATATGCAAGTACCCGCGCACGCCATTACGGAATTCTATGTAGGCGTTGCCCCCGTAACGGTCCCTATCGTCGGACAGGGCTGCCAATTTCGCCGACGAGCCAATCCACCGGCGCATCATCGGCAAAATACCGCATCAGATCCACCCAATGGCTGCCGTCGTGGGAAAGGTTGGAGCCGCAATAGCCGGTAATTTGGAGCACCGTGCCAATTGCGCCCTCATCGATCAACTGCTTGGCCTTGCGGTAGAAAGGATGCCACCGCCGTAGGCAACCCACACCCAGCTTAGCTCCGTGTCTACGGCAGGCTGTGATCATCGCCTCAGCCTCGCCGAGCGACCACGCCAGCGGCTTCTCGGCATAGATCACTTTCACGCCCGCTTCCGCGCAGGCGCTGACCACATCGGGCCGCTCCTCAGCACGGGTGCAGACACTGACTATGTCCAGGTTCTCACGCTCCAAGAGGTCAGTGTGGCTCTCGTAGACTCGCTCAACGTCCCAGCGGCGCCGGTAGGCTGCACGCTTGTCCGGATCCACGTCCGCGCCGACTACTTGCACCCGTGGCTCCTCCATAGAGGCCGCAGTGTGCGAAAAGGGAAGGATAACGCTGGTATTGCCCTGAACTTCGTCATCGATGGTGCTGCCCATGCGACCGCAACCGTTGACCCCAACCCGGTATGTCATAGAATTCTAACCCCTCATTCCAAACGCTTTCGCGAGGCGCAACGGTGAGATTTCCCCTCAGCCGTAGGGCTGCGCACGGGGTGCCGGCGATTCTAGCGATAGAGTAGAACCAAGAAGCCAGATAGACTATCTATCTGGCTTCTTGGTAGTCTTTCAAGACTCTGGTTGGCTGTGTACCTTTGGCGGCACGATGGGCGCTACCACTTACCCAAATTAGCTAGTTGCACATGGAAGTGGTACCGATTGCGCCGCTGTTTCGGTTTGACTTAGCCGCCCATGCGCGCGATGTCAGCCTCAAGCTGCACCTGCGCAATGTCCTGAACGACTTTCATTCCCTCTTCTGCGGTCAACTCGCCGCGCCACACCTTGTGGAAGCCCTCGCTGAAGAGTTGACCCTGAAAACCGCCATAGCCGGAAGGCAGACCGGGATAGCGGCCGCCGTAAGGCAGCTCGGCCGCAAAGTTCGCACACTACACAAAAAAAACCGGAGCAGTTTTTTCTCGCGATAGAGCAAATCTATCGCACTGCTCCAGATTCTTAATCTAATCTACACCTGCTACCCTTGTCAAAAGTTTGTACCGGCGAGCGCTCTTGCCTCTGGGAACCGTAGACGTAATGGGGAAATTCAGCCACATCCGGTCACCAGGGAAGACCTCAAACCGCCTGGCACGCCTTGGCACAAGCGACTTCTCGACGGGCTTAGCACTCCCTGAAATCTAGACGCCCATCGTTCTACGAACTTTGGCCTCGCGTCGACGCTGACGGCGAATTGCCCGCTGTAATGCCAACCGCTCTTTCTCTGCCTTGGAGCGATAAAACCGCCGCAAACGGACTTCTCGCATAACTCCCGATCGGTTTACAGATGAGCGAAACCGTTGCAAGAGACTTTCAAAGCTCTCACTGTCGCGCAAGGTCACTGCTGACAAATCAACCACACTCCTTATGAGTTCTCATAACCGCGCGTGCAGGATTAGCGCCTACACACCTACCAAAACAAACCTAGGTAACCAACAATACCATACTTCACGCTTTACAACAATCCAGGAATTACACCGGCTCGCCGACGGCGCTCTCTTGCTTCAAATCGCTATCCACCATCATCTGGATAAGCTCTCGAAAGTCCACGGTCGGTTCCCATCCCAACTTTTCGCGAGCTTTTGTGTTGTCTGCGATTAAGATGTTGACTTCCGCCGGACGCAGGAATCGCGGATCTGTGCCCACATATTCCTGCCAGTCCAAGCCAACGTGATCGAATGCCACCGCACACATCTCCTGGATCGAGTGAGTTTCGCCGGTGCCGATTACAAAGTCGTCAGGCTCGTCCTGTTGCAGCATCATGTGCATCGCCTGCACGTAGTCCCCCGCGTATCCCCAATCGCGCTTTGGCGATAGATCGCCCATCAAGAGGTTGTCCTGCTTGCCAAGCTTGATGCGCGCTGCAGCATTCGTCGTCTTGCGCGTCGAAAACTCCAGGCCGCGGCGCGGGGATTCATGATTGAAGAGAATTCCTGAGCACGCAAACATGTCATAACTCTCGCGGTAGTTCACGGTAGTGTAGTGCCCAAAAGCTTTGGCCACGCCATACGGGCTACGCGGATGGAACGGCGTAGCTTCGCTCTGCGGCACCTCACGCACTTTGCCAAACATCTCGCTGCTCGAGGCTTGGTAGAAACGGATGTCCCGGTTTACGATGCGGATAGCCTCCAGCAACCGCGTAACGCCCAGTCCGGTAATCTCACTTGTGAGCACCGGCTGACGCCACGACACAGGGATAAAGCTAATCGCACCAAGATTGTAAACTTCATCCGGTTCTGTGGTCTCCACCGCGGAAATGAGCGAACTCTGGTCCAAGAGGTCTCCTTCAATGAGCTCAAGGTTGGGAATGAGCCGCTGCACGGCTTCAGCCTTGGGGTTATTCTGGCCTCGAATCAGGCCGTATACCTTATATCCCAAGCCAACAAGATGCTCGGCAAGATAAGTGCCATCCTGACCGGTAATTCCTGTAATTAACGCTGTTTTCACGGCTTTTTCCTCGTCTCAGACTAGCGTGCAAGCCCCGAATAGTTCGCGTATGCCATGGTCCGCCCACTGAAGACTCTATCACTAGGCGCAGCCTCAACTCGCACCGGCTTAGCTTCGGCCTCCAACGCTGCACCATGCAGCACCGCATGAGAAGTAGTCGGGAAGGGCCGACAAGGCGCACCGTCAATACAACGGCACACAAATCCAAGAAGCCAATTTGAACGCGCCTTTTGGACAGGCGGTGCGGGCAAGAGCCCCCTTGAAGGTCATCTCTACTTAGGGACGAACAGGTCACACCTTCTAATGCTATCATAGGTGCAAAGACGAACGCATTTGGCGCTTTCCTCGCCCCAAACGACATAAAGTCGGGTATGCGTCGTACGCATACTTTTGCGGGGCAGCATTCGTTGTCACGGGGATAGTCCAGAGTTCAGCGACTGATATGAGTGATTTTACGGCGCTTTGCCCGAGGGCGTGCGCAAGCGGGCACAGTGTATCCTGCGTTTTTGCTCCAGGACGCTCGTAATTTCCTGCGCCGACCGCTGCGAGACCCTCGGAGAATTGCACATGTCTGAAGAACGGCAACCGTTGACGTATAAGGTGGAGACGGCACGCGGCGTGCGCACTCTCGCGTTTCCCGATGAGATCGTGGCGCAGGGCCGCGGCGTGCCGCGCACCATCAGATGCTACGCCATGTCGGACGAAGTACGCATGGTACGCATTGAATCCCGTCGCGCGGACGGATTGCGCTTCAACGTGCTCGACGAGTACAATCAACCGCTCAACGATGCCCCGGTACAGTGGGAAATAATCTGGCGGTAAGTGGCCGCAGGCTGCATGAAACGCACGAGACTCCCATAGTGCAATGCGGACTAGAGCACGAAAAACGCTCGTTGGGAGGCAGGGCTGGGTATGAAGGGATTGAGGAAATAGTGAGAAAGCCGGACGAATGTCGCGATATGCAGGACATACGCGCTGAGATAGACAGACTAGACCAAGAGGTCATTCGATTGCTCGGTCAGAGGTTCCAATACGTTCAAGCGGCGTCGCAGTTCAAAACGAGCAAGACCTCTGTTCGCGCGCCGGAACGTTTCAAGGCTATGCTGGAGCAACGCCGGATTTGGGCGCAGAGAGTCGGCCTCGACCCCGACGTCATCGCAAGCCTGTATCGTGACCTGGTGAACTACTTTATCGAGGAAGAGATGAAGAAGTGGCAAGCGGAAGCGCAGGAAAGTGCTACTTGACCTGATTCCGCCACGGCACGTAGTTGATCGTAGGCCGGAAGGGCTGCCAAAGCGGAATCGGCAACTTCTGCAAATGCTAGGCGAGACAAGATGGATCACTCGACGCTATCCTAATGAAGACTCAACTTAGAGAGTCGGCCCGCTTGAACTCACTTCCGACCTGAATTGATGAGAAACTAGACCGATCGCGTCTTTTCGGTCTCACCTCATCCTGGGACATTGCTGATAGAAACTGCCCTGTAGCGCGCAAGGCCCCATTTCGTGTCCGCACCAACTAGCAGCTCATTCCAACGGCGCATAGCGAAACGTCTGACTAGTCGAAGTGAGACACTCGCTTGTGTTGAGATCAGAATTGGCGGCTCAGTCTCCCACAGCCTAACGTCAGAGCCGGGCAGTTCCGCCTACTTTGCCGGCGCTCTCATTCTCGCGGCAGAAGCCGCACTTTGGCCTCAATCGATCACGGGTGACGGTTCCTGGCAAGAAGAGCCGCCAGGCAGTCATGCTCGCCTTGATGGTGCGGCTGCGGCCGCACAGCAAGCATTCGGCGCAAACTGGGGACTGGCAGTGGAGTGCGTGCCTGCGACAAATTCGGACTCTGTTCACGTTGTGCTGCGCGCTCCTAACGGCAGTTCAATGCTCGAAGTTGTGTCGCCTAGGGATGAAGCATTGCATTCCGGCGGAGAACGACTGGTACAATGCGTTCTAAGGCATTTGGCAGGGTGCCTGGAAGAGTACAGTGAGGATCCGCCATGATGCGCGCCACCTATGATCGCAACGCGCTTCTACTCCAAGTTGAGACCTACGACCTGGAGGGAATCGACCACTACAAGCTGATGCTGGTCTGGCAAGAGGACCGACACACAATCCACGAAGTGCACCTCGCCGCTCACGAGGTCTACACCAGCCCTCAAGCCGGCGACCGCGTTACAATCACCTATCTGATGGACACGCCCCTGCGCGTCAAACCCTTATCAGAACCTTCGCCATCCGGGGTTCCAAATACCGACACAGAGTCGTAAGTTTAATTGTTTGCGAGCTAAATAGAAAGCCTTCATGGCTTCAAGCACAGCCCAGATAGTGGACACAAGCACGGCACGTCACCGCGCATGAAGGAGCACCTATGCCGACTATAGAAAACATTGAGGTATTCTCGTTTACGCTGCCATTTAAGGGTCTGTTCCGCACGTCGCGGGGGACCGTCGGCAGTGCCGCAACGGGACGCCCCATCGTCTTGACAAAGCTGACCGCAAGTGACGGCACCGTCGGGTGGGGGGAGGGATCGCCCTCCCACACCTGGTCACCAGAGACTCGAGAATCTGTGGTGAGCGTCCTCAAGGATCATTTCATTCCCCCGGTGATTGGCCTACCGCTGGCAGATTTCGATGGTCTTCATCAAGCCATGAATGGCGCGATAGCGCCTCTCTGGGGCCTGAGTATGCCGATAGCGCGCGCCGCTATCGATGTTGCGGCCCATGACGCGCTGGCTAGGCACTATGGCGTGCCATTAATCGATCTCTTCGCGCACCGGCGAGCAGACCGCGTTCGCCTGAGCTGGACGGTAACCGGCAGCACTCCGGCTGAAGTAGAAGAAAGCCTGGCTGAAGCCGACGAGCGCGGCTATCGGAGTTGCAACGTAAAGGTTGGCAGCTCCATGGACTGGGATTTACAGATGTGCGAACTCGTCAAGAACGCCTTTCCCGATGGCTTTCTCTGGGCCGATGCCAACGGCGGCTTTCCGCCCCATGAAGCGCGCCAGCGCATGCACGCGCTGGTGGACGTAGGCGTCGCATTGCTCGAGCAACCGGTGGCGCCGGACAGGCCAGACGTTTCAGCGCAAATTGCCGCAGCGTCACCGATTCCCATTGCGTTAGACGAGTCCATCTCCGGCCCGGTGCCGTTGCTGACTATGATCAAGCTGAATGCGCTGACTGCCTATACGTTCAAGGTGACACGGACCGGCGGTCTCTGGCCGGCCCACACTTGTGCTTCACTTGCCGACACAGCCGGGCTCATGCTGGTGTGCAGCGGCCTCACCGAGTGCAGCGTGGCGTTTGCCGCCAGTGTCCACCTTGCGGCAGCCTGGGGCATTGAGCACCCATGTGCGCTCAACGGCCCGCAATTCCTTACAGACGACGTTGCAGCCACAGCGCTTCCGCGTGAGGGGGATGCGGTTCTCGTTACTGACAGTCCCGGTCTGGGTATCGAAGTCGACGAAGACAAAGTCCGGCACCTCTCGGCGCAGGAGGATTAACCGATATGGTGGAGCACGCTCCCATACGCACCATTCACGTTGGTGTCGGTCGACGCGGACGGTGGCCGCTAGAGGTGCTGACGGCTGATCTACGGTTTCAGCCTGCGGCGCTAGTGGATGTTTCCCCGGAACTGCTCGCGGAGGCGCAGGCATGTACGGGACTCGACGCCTCGGACTCGTTTCAAAAGCTGGATTCGGCGCTCGCAGCAGTGGAAGCCGATGCCGTTATCATCTGCACACCCACTGTTTACCACGCTCCCTTGGCCCGGCTGGCATTTGACGCTGGCAAACACGTATTGGTCGAAAAAGGCATGACCACGAACTGGCAAGATGCAATTGCCCTCGTAGGAGAAGCAGAATCTGCTGGCGTGAAGTTCTGTGTGTCGCAGAACTACCGATACCGGCCCGAAATTCTAACGCTTAAGGCAGCCGTCACCAACGGCGCGTACGGCACCCCGCATCTCATCGACCTTGTCCACCACCGCTTCCGGCCCACGCCCCGCACGCTGGACTATCCCTTCGCGATGGTGTGGGACATGAGCGTGCACCACCTGGATAACCTCGTCGCTTGCTTTGGGCCGGTCGCCGAGGTTACGGCGCGGAGTTTCACGACCCCTTGGTCTCAGTATCCCCACCCTGCGGGCATCTCAGGGGTGCTTCACTTTGCGAGCGGTCCCGTTGCCACGTATGCCATGACTCACATCGCCAGCTACAACGACTATCGCTTTGTGGTGCAAAGCGCCGAAGGCGTATTGGCCTGGGACGGAGAAGACTGGCAGTGGCAAGTAACGCCGGACGCAGACTTCGGCAAAGCGCAGCCGCCACAGCCGGTCCCGCACGCGCCGTCTCCACCGCGCAGCGAGCTAGGCGTCATTGACGACCTCTACCGGTACATCGTGGATGGCGTCGAGCCTGATATCAGCGGACGCAACAATCTGGACGTGCTCCGCGCCTGTGAGATGCTTTGCCGCTCAAGCCAGGAACAGCGCACCGTGCACAGAGATGAGGTCCGTTAGCGATTTAGAGAGAGGTGCTGCCACATTGGTTTGAATGGTAAACTGCTCTGCCTAGCGCAATCACCTAATTTCCATCTTAATTGCCGCGCCGCAAGTGAAGTGCAGAAAACTAGCATATCGACCTAATATGAAGTCTCTCCTATTCGTACTCATAATCGCGCTTATTGTCCTCACGGCATGTGAAACTGCGGCAAGGTCCCCCGTTGTATACACGGTCGAGGGGCCATCAACCGCAGAGGTGTCGCCCACGACAGCACCCGCAGCGCCGACACCATCACCCAAGAGTCTCATCATGCTGCAGGACCCGCTGGATGAGCCGGAGTTCTATTGCGTGGACGTCGCCGGCTTTGGCAGCAATCTCAATCTAGACAGTCCGCTCCAAGCCCACACGTGCAAGCCCGGCGCCGACGATGAACTCTTCATTTTCAACCATCCCGCACCGGGCCAATTCTACATGGATGCCTACGACGTGTGCCTGGAGGCTGGCGAAGGCGGGCTCTACGTGAGGGCATGTTCGGACTCTGGGAATCAGCGGTTCAAACTCACCAGCGATGGCGCGATTAGTCCGCAAGATTCCAATCTATGCCTCGCGGTCCAGTCAGGTGAGGGACAGCCTGCAGGCGGAAGATCGCACGTGCGCCGCGATCTCTTGTTGCAGTCCTGCACAGACGTTGAGGAAAGTCTTTCCCGTTGGGCGCTGCCGGGGCCGAGACCGTAATTGCTACTTACTACTGCATTGTCGTCCTTGCACACGCCCGCCGACTCACCGGTGTGGTGAGGAACGCGACGATTCTGTGTTGAGAGCGGTAATTGGTTGACACCCTCCTTAGCCGCCTGCTATCATGCCTCAGTACTTGCAGCGTGCCTTGCACGCATGGCACAGGAAAAAGGAAATTCGGGTGTCAGTCGCAGTTCTCAGTTATTATTATCTGTTTATTGAGCCGGAGGGTCCGGCTTAAGCAGGTACGCTTTGTCCCAGCGGACATCGCGAGAACAGGCGACACCCTCCGGCGATAGCAGAAAGTGAAATACTTTCTGCTTTTTCTTTTGTAGATGGGAGAAAGTGCCATCGCAGTATTGTTAGCGCGAGAATGACCGTGGAACAGTTGCAAGAGCTTAGTACAGCCATTGCAGCCTCCCGAAGCAGAGGCGAAACTCAGCAAATATTGAAGAGATTGAAAGGTAGAAGACAATGATTGTAATTATGCGGCCCGAAGCGACTTCAGAGCAGATTGACGCCGTGCGCAATCGCATTGAAGACGAGGGATTGGAGTCCACCGTCAGCCAAGGGGTCAATAAGGCGGTGATCGGACTTATTGGCAAGCGTCCTCCCGGCATGTTGGAGCGCGTTCAAGTGCTGCCGGGTGTAGAAATGGTTGTTCCGGTCGACAAGCCGTACAAGTTCGCCGCCAGGGCTGAGGGCGGCGGCGACACCCACATTCGCGTTGGCAACGTGACCATCGGCAGCAATGAAATTGCCGTGATCGGCGGCCCATGCAGTGTGGAGAGCGAAGCACAAATTGTCTCTACGGCAGAGGCCGTGAAGGAAGCGGGCGGACACATATTGCGCGGCGGCGCCTTCAAGCCGCGCTCCTCTCCATACAGCTTCCAAGGCATGGGCGGAGAGGGTCTAAAACTGCTCCGTACTGCCGCAGATGCTACGGGTCTGCCGCTCATAACCGAGGTCATGGAACCCGGCAGAGTTCCTCTGGTAGCCGAATACGTCGACATCCTGCAGATCGGCACCCGCAACATGCACAACTTCCCCCTGTTGCAAGCCGTCGGCAACACCGACAAACCGGTGCTGCTTAAGCGCGGTATGGCGGCGACCATCGAAGACTTGCTGATGTCCGCAGAATACATCATGGCCGCCGGCAACATGCGCGTGATCCTTTGCGAGCGAGGCATTCGCACCTTCGAAACAGCCACCCGCAACACGCTAGACCTCAGCGCTATTCCCGTGATCAAGGAACAATCGCACTTACCGGTAATCATAGATCCCAGTCATGCCACGGGCATGTGGGAGCTTGTAAAGCCGATGTCGCTGGCTGCCGTCGCCGCGGGAGCTGACGGCATAATGATCGAGGTTCACCCACATCCTGAGCTGGCGCTTTCAGATGGGCCCCAGAGCGTCACACCGGCACGCTTTTTCGACATCATGGATGCCATTCGCAAAGTGGCAGCCGCAGTAGGGCGGGAAGTCCCCGCTGCTACAGCCGAGATGGAAGCCGCCACCACGTAGCCAAGACACGACTGTTTGCATGGGAAGAAATACGTGAACGCTTGGGTGCAGATGATCGCCGAGGATGAAGCGGAGGGTCAGCTACGCACGGTCTACCAAGAGCTTCTCGGAGAGCGGCCGCGGGGCAAGGTGCCTGATTTCCTGCGTTTGCACAGCCTCGTGCCCCACGCGATTGTGCCGCTTGCCCAATTGCACAAGGCCATCGCCTATGGCCCCGGCGAATTGTCGCGGGTACAACGCGAGTTGATTGCGACGGTTGTTTCAGTCATCAACGGCTGCGGACTTTGCCAAGAGTTGCATAGCCGTTTGCTCCTCCATCGCACGCGGGACGAAGTGCTCGTGGCGCAAGTCTTGCGCGACTTTCGCACGGCACCGCTCTCAGCGGCGGACCGCGCCTTGCTGGAGTACGCGGCCAAGCTCACCACCGCGCCCGCCGCCGTTGCGCGCGAGGACATTGAAAGATTACGTCAACTTGGGCTGAGCGACGCCGCCATCGTCGAAATCGCAACGCAAACCGCTCTTTTCAACTATCTGAACCGGGTCATTCAAGGCCTCGGTCTGGGAGAGCCCGACGCACCATGAAGCGAATCGAACCCATCAATCACCCCGTGAACGCCACCGTTACCTTACCGGGGTCAAAAAGCTATACCAATCGGGCGCTCATCATCGCCGCTTTGGCTGACGGCACGTCGACGTTGCGACAAGCGCTGTTTAGCGATGACACCGTGTACATGGCCCAAGCGCTCGGGCAGCTTGGCATTCCCGTAACGGCGGATGAGGCCACCAATACGTTCACTGTAGAAGGCAAGGGCGGCTCAATTCCCGCCGGCCGGGCGGACCTCTTCGTCGGCCTTTCCGGCACAAGCGCGCGCTTTCTTTCGGCGCTCGCCGCACTGGGCCACGGCCGATACGGTGTGGATGGCGTCCCGCGCATGCGCGAACGCCCCATGCAACCGTTGCTTGACAGCATTATCCAGCTTGGCGGCGACACTCGGTCTCGGACGGGGAATGGTTGCTTGCCTATCGAGATTACCGGACGTGGACTGCGCGGCGGCGGCGCTTCAATGGCCGGCGACCAGAGCAGCCAGTACTTCAGCGCGCTCTTGATGGTTGCGCCATATATGACAAATGGGCTCGACCTCTCCGTGAACGGCAGCCTCGTCCATGGCCAGTACATCATCATGACGATGAAGAGCATGGCGGACTTTGGGGTTGTGGCAAAAGGTGAGGGAGAGCGGCACTTTCGCGTTGCACCCGGCCAGCGCTATCAGGCTCGTACCTACGATATCGAGCCGGACGCCTCTGCCGCATCCTATTTCTTTGCTGCTGCGGCACTTACGGGCGGCACGCTCCGCGTAGAGAACCTCGGCGCCGACTCTGCTCAGGGAGACTTAGAGTTCGTCGACGTGCTTGCTGCCATGGGCTGCAAAGTCGAAAAGAGCGCCGATCACGTGAGCGTAACGGGTCCCGGCAAATTGCAGGGCGTTGACGTAGACATGGGCTCCCTATCCGACACGTTCATGACGCTGGCCGCCCTTGCGCCATTTGCGGAGGGGCCGACCGTCATCCGCGGTATTGCACATACCCGCTTGCAGGAAACCGACCGTGTGCGCGCCACTGTTCAAGAATTGCGCAAGCTGGGAGTTGCCGTTGAGGAATTCGACGACGGCCTGCGAATCGTGCCGGGCGCTATGCACGGAGCCACTATAGATCCCCATGACGACCATCGTATTGCCATGAGCTTTGCGCTGGTCGGCCTGCGGCAGCCCGGCGTCGTAGTCAGCAATCCAGAGTGCGTGGCAAAGACGTTTCCAGGTTTCTTCGACTGCCTCGAGGAAGCAATGCACCCAACCACGCGCTCCGCGCCAGTCTAATGGCCCCCCAGGCTGTCATTTGTAGCAAGGCCGGTCTACCGCTCATTCTTATTTGTCTGGAACGCAAGCATTCAATTATACGACCATCGCGGTGCCAAGCGAACAAAGTTTGCTCCAAGGTGGCCCCATGGCATGCTTTGCCCAAACCCCGGCCGGCCCTCAAACGGGCTATCGGTCTCAAGAACTTCACAGATTCCCTGCCCCTGGGTTTCAGAGTAACCTCTCAATTAGGCTCCTTTTTCCGTCAGAGCGGCGAGTCAACGGCATCCAAAACCCGTTACCAAGCAAACGCCGCGCACCATGACTATCCAGGCTGCATAGTGGTTTCATGCTTGGTTGCGACAGCGCTCTACGCCCTGCTACTATCGCTACTATGAGCCGCTTTCATTCTACCCATGCGACACCTCTCGCAGGCTTTCAGCCGTCCTTGGAAGACGCACCGAAGCACTCACCGCGCTTGGTTGGTGTTATCTTCCTTTTCTTCTTCTTGCTGTACACCCTAACTGGCGGCGGTCACGAGTACAGCTCGGAGGGGCGACTTGCTTATGCCACGGGCCATAGTCTCCTCTTGGATCCGGCGCAAGAAATCCTGCAACAAGACTATCGCGAGCTGGCATCGTGGGAAATGGGGCTGTCGCTCTTAATGCAACCTACCTTGCTCCTTGGCGCGATCATCGATCCTTTGATGCCCCAGAGAGACGCCATCGGGCACGAGGGACGCACGTATGTGCTGGGAGAATATCCAGTATTTGCACGAAGGGACACGCCCAATACCCTTAGTACACTCCATATACCCCTTGAGGACACACGAGCCAGGGGACTCGTGATCTTCTCCTATTTGGAAGCATCTCAAGAGATAAAGGATGGTACGCGCGTAGCCACGATTACGTTGGACACCGTCCCCGCCGGCAGATTCTTTGGAGAGATGAAAGCCGGGCGGGACACTGCAGAATCGACATACGACCTTTCCATCATTCGTGGAGGTGTGGCCCATGGCAAAGCAGAATCTGTGGCTCGTCGCATTGGCATGCCTAGGTCCAGCATCTACGTCTCAGAGCTGCAGTTTGCGCAGCGCTTGACCGTAAAGAGCGTCACTATCCAGTACCATGCACAAGAAGGCACATTGCACATTTCTTCTCTTAACCTCATAGACGCCGAGACTGACGAACCGCTATTGATCGGCTCAAGTGGAAGAGTGTGGTCGGAGCAGGAAAACAGTAGTTATTTCACACGCCTGTTTGCGCTCTTTACTAACGCCTGGGTAACTGCCCTGAGCGCGGTGCTCCTATTTCTTATAACACGCCGCCTGGGGTACCACAGCCAGGTCGCCCTAGCCTTGACCATTCTCTATGGACTAGCCACGCTTGCGTGGCCGTACGCCAAGTATGACTTTGCTGAACCGGGAATAGCCCTAGCACTCTTGGGCACGGTCTATTTCCTGCTGCGCGGTATCCAAGACCGGGAATTGGGTTGGCTGCTTCTCGGCGGCCTCATCATTGTGTGCGGAATCACCATCAAGTTCGTTACCGCGTTTAATTTAATTGTATTTGCCCCATTACCGGCGCTAGTCACTATGCAGAGCTCCCAACGATTTCTGAGAACCCTTGCCTGGGCCCTCGCACGCACATTAGTATTCTTGGCCCCAATAGGCATAGTTGGCTTATTGGCACTCACCGCGCTTATGTCTGCTCTTGACTTAGAGTCATTCGTACCTGCCGATTTGACCCAGAGTATTGCTGCCCGGCTCGACCTGCCGATATGGATCGGGCTGTATGGCAACCTGCTAAGTCCGGGGAAGAGCGTCTTTCTCTATGCGCCACCCCTTATCCTCGCCCTATTCGGGAGCCTGCCGTTCATTGCACGACACAAGTGGTGGTCGCTTCCCTTCGCGGGCATACCCCTGCTCTACCTGCTCATCTATAGCAGTGTAGGAGACTGGTATGGCGGCAGTAGCTGGGGACCGCGTTACTTGGTTCCTGCTGTGCCTCTTCTGCTGGTCATGGCCGCGCCAATTCTAGAGAAAGCGATATTCGACAATGGCGTGAGAGAACTGCGAGCCGCCGTGGCACTCGGCGCCGCCGGAATTGGCATGCAAATCGTCGCTGTCGCCAATAACTTTGAGTCGTATTTCAGTCTTCTGCGTTCCCAAATTCTACCGCAGATACCGGAGAGCGGCGCCTTTCTGACCGGACGTGTAGGACAAGCATTCTACGCCCATCCTACAAACTTGCCACTGGATAAGGAGAGTGTTCTCTATCTCTTTGCGGCGCCATTTTCACCCATATTTGCCCATATCTGGATGCTGGCGGCAGACATAGTGAACCTCTTCTTAATCTCAAGCCCAGAGTTCTTGCGAGCCGTGCTCAGTCGACCTCCCTGGACTCTGCTGGGCGTGGCGATTTGGCCTCAGCATCCCGACAGCGTTCTGGGTCTGGACTTTTGGTCCATGACGCTGTGGCGGGATCATACCAACCACTTCATCCTTCTAGCCTTCGTCTTACTCTTTGTATTGGCTTTCCAGGCAGCAACCCTCTACTGCTGGACCTGGTTAAGCCAGCGGTTCGAGCTAAGCATGCGCCTCCATTGGGGAGGGATCATCGGACTGGCGACGTTCTTTATTCTGTTCGACGTTTCCCACATTCTCCAATAGCTCGGCTCGCGGGCCGAGCTAGCACCCGGTGGTTAATGCAAGAATCTGGCGGCTAAGGGTGTAGCAAGCCGCGCCACTGCGAAGTCTGCTGCACGCCAAGGGAAGCGTGCGGCTTAGATACACCACACGGAGGAACCGAGAATCAACCTCTTCCCAAATACGTGGAATCCAATGGGGTAACTGGACGGGGGCAAAAGAAGTGCGTGCTAACGCGGGTTGAACTTAGACACGACCGGCACAGGTCACTCAAAGGATCCGCATCACCCGAACTGCAGGGCTCAGGCGCTGCAGGGAATGACCTGAACTGCCACTGAGCGTCGAGGGCGGGGACCGTCGAGCTCAACGAAGAAGACGCTCTGCCAGGTCCCCAGAACAAGGCGGCCTTGATGAACTGGGATCATAAGGTTTCCCCCAACAATGCCTGCCGTGAGGTGTGACCGTGCATTGTTGTCCACGCAGTCATGCCGATATTGCGCCTGGGGCAGCAAATCGCGCACGACAACCTCAAAGTCCTGCTTTAGACCAGGCTCATTCTCGTTGACAAGCATACAAGCAGTCGTATGCAAACAGAAGACACTGCATATACCTTCCTCAATGCCGGATTCCGCCACGGCGTCGTGAAGGTCACTGGTGATGTCCAGCAGCTCAGTGGGTTGCGCGGATGCAAGAGTAATCGTCTTCATAGCTCTGATTTCACGATACCACACGACTCTGAACTGAGACAAAGACTTGCGGAACGAACTCTCTCTGTTTGCGCAAGAGTAATGTAGCAGTCACTTGCCACGTACTCGCCGACCGGTCACGTCCTCAAGCATTTACTGAAGGCGCCATTGAGAATTCCAATGAACTGCTTATAACGATCCTCCGCTGTTGTGGTCTTAGCTTGACCTCTTCTTTGAGCAAGAACAAGCAGGCAGTAGTTCGCCGGGACATAGCGCCACAGAACCCCACTAGTGTCGCCCAGGCAGCTATGGCGGTCTGGCCGCAGCAATGTCCACTCCCTCTGCAGTAACCGTCGGTTTCCGGCTAGTAGTGTAGACGAGGGCGCACAAGGCCGCCGTCAACCAGAACCAGCTTGCCAGGTCCGGCAAGAAATAGTAATTGTCCAACATGCCATGGGTTACTGCTGCGAGTTGGCTCCCGGCCAAGCCAATACCGAGGGCGCGCGTTTCCCCCTTTTGGCTGCTATACGCAATGCGATGCGTAAGCATAAAGAAGCGCACAAGAAAGCCGATGATGAAGGCAAGTCCCACTATCCCAAGGCGCAGCCAGAAGTCTAGGAAGAGATTGTGCGGATGCGAGAGGTTCGGCTCACGCCAGACAGCCGGATTCAAATACTGCGCGTGGACATACAGGTAATTATCCAGCCCTACACCTGTGATCGGGTAGTCTGCAATCATCTGAAGGGAGGACTGCCCATTAACCAGCCGTATGTGTGTCGTTGTGCCTGGCTCGACGCTCAGTAGTGACCGCACGCGCTCCGGTCCAAGGGTGATACCACCGGCAAACAGCAGTACCGCGACCAGGATTACGCCACCGAAAAGCCGTACCCTTTGACGGAGTTCCGGCAAGAGCACCCAGATGAAGAACAGCAGGATTAAAAGTCCGGCAATCCAACCTGCGCGCGAGAAACTGCCCAGCAACGCCACCGCAAGCACACCCGCGATCGGCCAAGCCACGCGGGAGGGCCAAAGCTTGAACAAGCCGGCGGCGACCACAAGCGGCAGCGCCCGTTCGACTATCATCGCCAGGTGATTGGGCGAGGGATAGAATCCCGAGAGCCGCAACACACCTTCTGCCTGCACCACAGCATCGGGGTCGACGATGGGCTCTGCCAGCGCTACTGCCGCCGCCACAAACGAGCCTGCCACAAACGCCTGAATAAGCCGCCACGCCTGCTGCCGGTTTTCTAGCAGCCAACACGCCGCCAAGAATAGGAGCACCGGCACAATTATCGTTTGGCGCAGCTCACGCAGACTAAAGACCCCGTAGTGAGAAAAGAGAAGCGAGACTGCACCAATCGCGAGCAACCCTACTGCCCACCAAGAGAAGACACGCCGTTCTATGACCAAGCGCTGCTGGAGGAAAGTATGCACCAGCAGCGACCCGGCGAGCAGTACTGTCAGAATCTCACTCACGGGAAGCGCGAGGCGACCGGCGACCGGTGTCAACACGGCGAATGGCAGTGTCGTTGCTACAACGAACAGTAGTGCACGCGGCCAGACCAGCGCAGCGAGTCCAAGAAGCATTACTAACAGATACTGTGACGCCGCTCCCGGCACGATCCAAAGCAGACCCGCGACCAACAAAAGCAGCCCGAACCTCGCCGTCTCGTACTGCCATATACCGCTGGCAGTCCGCCCCATGATCTTGCCGAAAAGCTCATGCGTCCAACGCCGTTGCCGCAGCCATCCGGTGAGGATCCAGCCGACTGCGGCAAAGAATCCCGCGTACAGTCCGCCTACAAGCACATAGGGCCACAAGGGACGTTCGCGCACGACGACTATCGCATCGATGTCTACCCCGATGTCGCTAGACTGTAAGTTGCGTCGGCCCGTGATATCGATCTCGACAAGGTGCTCGCGATCCGGGAGCCGATCTGCCAGCAACACTTCTTCCTGCCAGCGGTCTTCAGGAGCATAGAGGTCCAGCATGGCCTGACCGCCCGCGTCTTTGTCCAGGCGGTGGGCCAGCGACTGCGAACCGTTGATGCGCACTAATGCAATGCCGGTATCCGGCCCCCTGCGTACAACCAACGAGACCGCCGTGCCTCGAAAGCGAAAGCGCAGGCGGGCGCCCGCTTGTGGACTGCCCCGCGCCTGACCCAGGGAGTAGC
The DNA here is from genome assembly GCA_965219505.1 of Chloroflexota bacterium. Taxonomy (GTDB): domain Bacteria; phylum Chloroflexota; class UBA11872; order VXOZ01; family VXOZ01; genus VXOZ01. The sequence goes on from OZ244775.1 coordinate 2,305,658, forward strand.
TTTCATGACCGATGTCAATCCACTCGCCCTCCCAAGCGAGCGCCGGATGCGTCTCCTGATGATAGCCGGGACCGAGGACAGGTGGCGCGCGCATCACCTCCCGTAGGGCAGTGAGCACAGGTCGCGGTGCAAAGTCCGCGTCTACGACGGCAAAGTGCTGGGTAGGATCGTCGGGATGCGCTTGCGGCCAGTAAAAATGCCAAAGATTGATCATCGGCATCCACGGCCACTCGCGCTGTGCCCGCTGCATGCCATCCACGGTATAGCGTGCCTGTACGTCCTCCGTCACATTGCCCCAACTTGAAGGCTGGCCCTGCCATTGTGGAGGCAACGCAACCCAACCGTACTCTCCTGCCCACACGGGCTTGGCGGCATCGCCATGGCGGACCATTACTTCCCGAAAAAGCACTGCCCGTGCGAAGTTCGTACGGTGCGACGCCGCGTAGCGGTCATCCGGCCCATACCACAACCCATAGGATGCAGTGCTGGCCACGTCGAAGTATGGAGCGGCGCCATGCTCATACATGGCCTCTAGGAAGAGGAGTTCGCTGATATTCTCCGGTCCGGATTCAATCGTAGGGGCAAGCACGGCGGCGACGATGATTGCCTCAGGATTCGCTTCCCTTATTCGCTGCGAGGCCACCTTGAGCATCGCCACGTAGACCGCCGGATCGGGGTTTTCCGGCCACCATTCGCCATAGAGATTGGGTTCATTCCAGATTTGGAAGATCTGCACGTCCCCGCGGTACCGCTGGGCGACCGCATAGGCAAAGTCGCCATAATCCTCAAGCCGCTCAGGCAGCCCTTGGTGACGCCCATCGTCCGGTGGTTTCCCGTCGGGGTATGCCCACGGCGGCGGCCGCTCCAGACGCGCATTGATCGTCAGGTTGTGTTGCTTTGCCAGTGCAACCAGCCGGTCGTACTTCTTCCATGTGCTTTCCTGGGCAAGATCGTTCCAGTATCGTCCCTTCCACGGACGTTCGATGTCCTCCCAGGGAAAGACCTGCCGGATATAGCGAAAGCCCGCCTCTTCCAACAGCGCCATGCCCCGCTCGATCCGTTCCCAATCCGGCTCCTGATCGAAGCGAGTGTTGATGCCATAGCGATAGACTGCGGCGTTACGGATTGGATGCACCGATTCGCGCCCGTAGGCGACGCCGGTTTCATACCAGAAGCGGTAACCGACCAAAGCCAGCGTCGCCCCGGCTAGCACCAAGATACAGCCAAGGAGAAAGAGTGACCGCACCACGATTGGATTACCTGCTCCTGGAAGCCACTGTCTTTACACACGGCGACTGCACGTCATCGTGTCAACTGGGAGGCAAGCTCTTCACGAAATCTACGCGTACCCGCAGAACAGAACCGGTACCGGTGTGTCCTGTGCCTAGCACGGTATCGAGTACGTACGCCATTGACGGGAGATCGGAAGACCGGACGGAGAAAAAACAGATGTAGTTGGCTCAGGGCCAACTACCGGCACTTTACTAGCAGCCGGGCACAGTCCTGATAGGAAGCTCAAACGGCAGCGACAAGCTCTTCTTGCGCCGGACTGAGGACACGGTCTATGCGACCCCCACCAATAACTTCATCATCTCGGTAGAAGACCGTTGCTTGGCCGGGAGCAACCGCGCGAATCGGTTGCGCAAACACCACCTCCGCTGCACCAATGCCCGTCGGCTTTACGGTTGCTTCCACCTCTTCCATACGGTAACGCGTGCGCACGCTCACATGAATTGGGTCTTTCGGAGGCGAGTCCGACACCCAGTGCACGTCAATCGCTTGCAGGGATCTCGCGGAGAGGTCCTCCACTTCACCTACGAACACGGTATTCCTTTCCGGGTCCAACGCAATCACGTACAATGGTCGCGGCCACGTCAAGCCCAGACCTCGGCGCTGTCCGACCGTGTAATTCACAATGCCATCGTGTTCGCCCAGTACCTGCCCATCCTTATAGCAGATAGGCCCGGAGCGCGCGATGCCAGGCTGCCAAGACTCCAAGAACTCGCGATAGTTGTCGCTAGTCACAAAGCAAATCTCGAAGCTATCCGGCTTGTCCGCCACGTGCAGACCGTACCGTCGCGCCAAGGCTCGCGTTTCAACCTTCGTCTGGGTCCCCATGGGAAAGAGCGTCCGCGACAGTTGGTGCTGCCCCAGCATATAGAGCACGTACGACTGGTCCTTCTGTGGATCGAGAGCGCGGTGCAGGCGATAGCGCTTGGATTCAGCATCTCGCTCAATGCGCGCGTAGTGGCCCGTGGCAAGATAGTCGGCATCGAGCTCCTGCGCCCGCTTGAGAAAGGCAGCGAACTTCACGAACTGATTGCAATCGACGCAGGGGTTGGGGGTACGGCCGCTGGCGTACGAAGCTACGAACCGCGCCATTACTTCCTTCGCGAAGAGCTCACGGAAGTTCAGCGAGTAGTGTGGAATGCCGATGCGGTCCGCTACCCGTTGGGCGTCATGGGTGGCGCTCAAAGAACAGCACGCGTGAAGGCGGGTATCTACCATGCCCTTCTGCCAGACATTGAGCGTGATGCCAATCACCTCATGTCCTTGTTCGGCGAGCATGGCGGCCACCACAGAAGAATCAACACCGCCGGACATCGCGACCACGATGCGCAGCGGCCCTGTGGTTCGTGGAAATTCGTTAGGAAACATAGCGTCTTAAGTTTAGCACAATTCTTTACAGCTTCCTCACGCAATAAATCGGCATTCATTGGTCGCGTGTAGCGGTTACGCTATACTGAAGGCAGCGAGAACCGAGCACGCGGCCACACTTTTTTTTGGTACGCAGCGCATGACACTTGACGTCCCGATACGCGTTCGCTATGCCGAAACCGACGCCATGGGCGTGGCCTACCACGGGCATTACTTCACGTGGTTCGAAGTAGCCAGGGTCGAGCTCATGCGCGCGTTAGGGTTGCGGTATCGAGACCTCGAAGCGGAGGGAATATACCTGCCGGTAGTGGATTGTCGGGCGCGATTTCTTTCCGCCGCCCGGTACGATGCTCCCTTGCAAGTGCGCACCGCGCTTATGGCGGCCACGCGAGCCAAGGTTGTATTCGGCTACCAGGTGCGTGAACCTGAGGCGTCGACCACGCTTCTCGCCTGCGGTCAAACCACCCACGCGTTTACCACACGCGAGGACCGCGCCACTCGCCTGCCCCAAACCCATCCGCTTTGGCAGGGCATGCGCCAAGTCGCCTACATGCCTGAATTCGTATCATTTGACTGACTTGGAGGAACCGCCACCAATGACCCCCCGCCCCCAGCGGCAGACGCGTTCCACCTTACGGCTCGCTCTCTACGCGCTCGTGCTCGTCACGCTCGTAATAGCTTTCCTCTACGCCTACGAGTTGATTGGCGGACTAGTTGACGCCTTGCTGGAAGCGGTAGGGGACATCATTGGTCAGTTCTAGCCGGCGTGGACTTGGAGCATAGAATCTCAGCGGTTGTCCTCTAGACCATTCGACGCTAGATTGACGCATTCGACTGGGAGTGAAAATCGTCCTAGCGGTGACTTCGTTCCCTCGTCTGCGTCTATATGAGAGATGGAAGCCATTTCTAGACTTTCTCCGCGAATAGGACATTGGAGCAAGCCTTGAGGAACTGATGGGCTCTTAGTCCTTTCTCCAATCCAAAGAACAACACCGTCCACACGACCTCACCCTTTACGGCTGGTATCAAGAACTCCATCATGTACCGAGCATATGCTTCCGCCAGCGACCTCAGATTTGGAACGAGTTCTCCATAGACTGTGACCATGCTAGTCTCAGTGAAAAGTGCCAAAACTGAAGACCCAGAGAAGCACCTACATCGGCCTTCAGATGGACCTGATCTAATCCCAATCTGGCCCCTCAGTCTCACCACAGAATACTACGCCACTTCCGCTGTTATCTTGTGCGCAGACGACGTGAGAAGGTTTTGGTGTTGGCGTGGGCGTTGGTGTGGACACTTCTTGCGGCGCGGTTTCTAGAACGGGTGTCGGCGTGGGAGTGGGCGCGACAATGAATTGTACCGTGGGCGTAGGTGTTGGTGTAGCCTCCAAAACTTGCGGCGCGGTTTCTAAAACGGGTGTCGGCGTGGGAGTGGGCGCGACAATGAATTGTACCGTGGGCGTAGGTGTTGGTGTAGCCTCCAAAACTTGCGGCGCGGTTTCTAGAACGGGTGTCGGCGTGGGAGTGGGCGCGACAATGAATTGTACCGTGGACGTAGGTGTTGGTGTAGCCTCCAAAACTTGCGGCGCGGTTTCTAGAACGGGTGTCGGCGTGGGAGTGGGCAGCGGCATAGAGTCAATTTCGGTCATTGGCGTTGCCGTTGGGGTAGCCGGTGGCGGCGTCGGGGTTGCAATTCCACCGTCAGGAGCGTAATCAGGCTCCCACGGGAAGCGCTCGGTATTCAGGCGCTTCTGCAAGCCGTTCGGCCCACTAATCCAAGTGTGGTAGCCGTCAGTAAAGGCAGTGTGGTTGTCGGCAATACGCCAGACCAGCAGCCCGCCGGTAGTAGCTTGAATGCTGTCGCCGTTTTCGTTGTAGTGCTCATTCTCCAAGCACTCGCCCACAATCTCGTGGCCGATAAGGTCGCGCAGGGTCTTGAACCCTAGGACGAATTCGCAGTCTACTGCCATCACAGATGCGAGCGTTAGTGATGCAACGACCAGCCCGAGGAGAATTCCTATAAATGCGCGTCGCAAGTTTACCGGCATCGACACTCTCCACTCATCTGAACGTGTATGTCGGCAACCCTTGGAATATGGCATAGTTCCATACCTCTACCGAATTCAATAGTACAAGCATACAAGCACCCATGTAAACTACCAAATGCCCCCCCCCCCCGTCAAGAGGGAGTCTCATAATTCCGCTACAGAGCACGATAGGTCAAATGAGGAACGCAGCCAAGTGGCGGACTGTATTGACAGAGTGGTAATAGTGATGGAAACGGTATCTTGAAGGCTTGATGCGACGCCCAGAAAGCAACACAAGTCTATCTCAAGACCTCATTTAGCTTCTCTGCACGGCAGTATACCTCGGTAAGGGCAATTATGAGACAGCCTCTCAACAAAAGGGAGAACGTACTAGTAGTGTAGGCGTGCAGCAGTGGCGCCGAGAACGGCAAATGAGAGGGAATAGCGCAAAGAGTAATACAATGAGTCGGTCTATTTGCCCTAGTGAGCAACTGGAGACGGTTGTTTATTCGGGCACCGGGGTGGGCGGGGGTTTCGGGGTGAGATACTCCTCAATAGCGGTCTGGGCGTTCTGTGCCGCCTCTTCAACCGACACTTGGCCGCGCGCCAAGGGCAGCGTGAGCGTACTAAAGAGTCGCCAGCTCAGTTGCGTAGCCGTGGCCAGATGCGAAGGAACGCTATGCAACAAGAGGTCGAGCAACACGTCACGCGCCGCCGGATCCAGGACCAGCGACATGTGCTGACCGTCCGGCTTAGCAATGTAGCCCTGCGCTTCGTAAACGGCCGGTACCAGTCGCGTCTGACCGACATGATGGGCTAAGTGAAGCATTGTACTGTAGCCCACATCGCCATTCTGACTGCCCGCGGGCATCACGAGGGCTTCTTGCAGGCCAAGCGGTGTGCCGCCCCGATCTTCAGTCGGTATCACCGCCGGCATACGGTCCGCCCGCAAGCGGCCAAAGAACGGGTTGAAAACCATCGCCGCCTGCCGGCGCTGGCCGTTCACGGTACCGCGCAAAGTATTCGAATCGACGTCCGGCCCGTGGGGCATGGCGTGATGCGTGCGGCCAAGCTCTTGCCAGAAGGTGAGTCCCCGCAACGCCGGCCGCTCGGTAATCTTGATGGTCCCCGTATCCAGGTCAACGACGTCACCGCCTTCCTGCAGCACGAAAGTCAGCCAGCCGGGTATGCTCCATTCGGCGTACCCCCAGAAGTCAATCGCAGTATCGCCGTCAACGTCACGCGTCAGCGACTTGGCAGTGAAGATGAAGTCTTCGTGATTCCACGTTTTCGTCGGCGCAGCGACCTTGTACTCCTTGAACTTGCTGCTGTTGTACATCACCATCGCGGGCAGCACGGAAACCGGCACGCCCATGAGTTGGCGCCGATAGCGCATGAGTTGCACTGCGCTCGGGGCAAAGGATTCAAGGACGTCACTCTCATCGGTCTGGGCATAGCGATCCAACGGAGAGACGATTTGGTGGGTAAACGTGCGCGGGAAGTCTAGAGCGGAATGCATCCACGCGATGTCGAGCGGCACACCGCTTGCGTCACGCGCCACTACGAATTCCGTAAAGCTGTCGCGCCACGACTTGTTGCTCTGGCGGGCGATTTCTACGGCCTCAAGTTGGGAACGAGGGCTCGGACCGGGAATCTGCTCTTGATTCCAAGCCGCTATCGCATTCGTAGCCTCATTCGATATACCAGCCAAGCGCCCCATGAAGGCAAACGTCAGAGTCACCTGCTCGGCCGACTGACTGCCGCCAGAGGATCGTGGGGCTTCCTGAAATGGCGCTTTTCCTTCAAGCTCCGGCCTAGCGCGTCCACGCTCCGGGCCCCCGCCGCACGCTGCCAGCGCAACCGTACTACCGCAAATGGCAGCCAGCGCCGCAATACACTCTCGTCTAGTCATTTGGAATTCTCTTGTACGAAGTGCCTTCTGCCCGCTATTCCAGTTCTAGCTCGGCGGTGAACCAAGCCAGTCACGCACTGCAACTGCGCCTCTTTCAAGGGCAGCAGCGGCTGTGACATTGCCGCGCAGCGCGGGCAAGGCCATTTGCTCTGTTAAAGTTATCCCTAATCCACTATACAACGAGAGCGTGGTGCCGACACTATACGAGAGGCTACGCAAAACGACATCAGCTCGATCCAGCCCCAGGGCGAGATCGGCGTGCATCCGATTGGGACGCCGAATAAACTCGATTGCGTTGTTTCGCGGCGGTACGAGCAATTGAGAACCCAACTGCGCAGCCAGTGGCTTGGCAACGGTATAGGCCGCGTCAAGATCCGCACTGTTTGCGGAAACACCGACCATATCGGTTACCAACATGGGTACGGCTTGCGCCGGCCCGCTTGGTGTTCCAACGAAGACGTACGGCAGCGACGACGGATCTGTATTGTGCCAATTGATGAGTTCTAAGCGCAGCGGCGCGTTCGATGTACCGGTGCGCCGCCGCAGGATGGAATCCGCGGTCACTTGCGGTCCACTCTCAAGTGCTCCGTACTGGCGGGCCAAATCCAACCAAAACTGAAACCCGCGCCGCGCCTCAGACTCATCGAGCGTAGTTCTACCGGCGCCGAGGTCTGCCACACGCCCGCCTGCGCCAATAGTAAAGAGCAGCCAAGCAGGAACCGTCCTCGTGCCAAACCCCCACACAGTAGCGCCATTCATGGTGTGCGTGAGCGCCGCCGCTTTTGCGGCAAATTCATCCCATGTCCAACTTGACACCGGCGGCGGCACCTCGCGCGCAGAGAGCGTGTCAGTATCGTAACGCACGGATAGAACTCCCAATGCGGCGGGGAGTGCCATCTGCTGTCCCCAATAACGCAGGGCGTGCAGAGATTCGGGATGGTAGCCTTTGAGCGTGTTGTCAGAATCGTTGTCGAGGAAGGGATTAAGGGGACGAAGCAAGTCGCCGCGCAGTATCTCCGGCAGGTCGTCCTGCAAACTAAACCAGACAATGTCCGGCGCCTCGCCCGCCGCAATACGCTGACGTACGACGGCCACAAACGAACGCTCCGGCGAAGGCACGATTGGGATTTCCGTGATTGTGGGCATCCCGCCGCGTCCGCCGGGCGCCATCCCATAGCGAACGAAGGGCAACACCTTCTCCAGCACAGCGCTCACCCGCTCGCCCGCTCGAACGGCAACGGTGACGGTGACATCCTCCGGCACTGGTGTCGGCACATCGGGAGCGCCGAGTTTACCGCAGGCAAGCAGCAGGGCGCTGCCTAGACCTGTACTTCCGGCACGTAACAATTCTCGTCGCGTCATGGGCAAGACCCCCGCAAAGAACTGTCCTTAGGCTACATACTCCCACTGTACTTCAAATGTGTCAATCGCCTGGCACAATATTACGGCCTAACGACGAAGCGCGTACTTCGCCAGGGTCCACAACGCGTGCGGCCCATCGATCCAAGGATTGAGCTTGCGCTCCCTGCGTGGCGTGTACGATATCGGCACCTCGAGAATGCCATAGCCCAGCTTCAGGATTTTCGCCGTGATTTCCGGCTCCAGTTCAAAGCCTGAAGACTCGATTGTGAATTGATCGACAACCTCCCTGGCCATCATCTTGTAGCACGTCTCCATGTCATGCAGCGAGGCGCGAAACAAAATTCGAGTTACAAGGGTAAGGAACAGATTGCCGAGTCGCCGGATTGGCTCTTGGTGGTGCAAGGAGCGCACGCCGTAGACTACTTTGGTCTCGCCCCGCGCAATCGGTTTAAGCAGCGCTACAAAGTCTGCTGGGTCGTACTCCAGGTCAGCATCCTGAATGACGACCACGTCTCCCGTAGCCGCCTCCAGCGCGGTGCGGATTGCCGCGCCCTTTCCCTTATTCTCAGAATGGAACACTATATGGAACCGCTCGTCCCGGAGAGACTGCAGCACTGCTGTCGTACCGTCCAAGGAACCGTCGTCGACAACGACGATCTCTTTCTCCAAAGACACGGCCGCCACGCGCTCCAGAACCGCGCGCACGGTCTCGCATTCGTTATAGACGGGAATCAGAACAGAGAGTTTCATAGTGGCTGCAACGTCATACAAACGGAAAGAGGAATCGATCGATACAAGAATTCCGGCCAACTCACGAGGCGCGGTGAAAGGCGGTTGCCAAGAGTGACAACGCAGTCTCAAACTGCTCTTGAAAGGGTTGGTTTGGAAGCGCCCCTACTATATCATTGGGTCTGTAGCTAAGTAAACACCTCCCACGGTTCAGCCCCGCTAGCGCTAAGCTGCTCGGTACCTGAGTCAGAGGCAAGCAGCGATTGCGCTATGCCGGGTCTTATACCATTGATCAGCGCCAAGGAGCACACCATGGCCACGCCGCCGTATACCGTAAGGATGGATCGCAATGTCGCCGTGCCCATGCGCGACGGCGTCACTCTCCGCGCGGATGTGTACCGACCGCAGGCGGAAGGACCGTTTCCGGTCATTCTCACCCGCACGCCCTACAACAAGGGCGCACTGGATGGCGGCCCCTCGCCTACGTACGAAGCCCTAGCCGCGGCGGGATACGTGGTAGTGGCACAGGACGTGCGTGGGCGCTACGCCTCCGACGGTGAGTTCACGCCGCTCTTTGCTTTTGGTTATCCGGACATCGAAGACGGCTACGATTCGGTTGAGTGGTGCGCGCGGTTAACGGATTCGAACGGCGACGTTGGCATCTTCGGCAACTCCTACGGGGGCTTTACCTCGTATTGCGCCGCTTTCAGCCAGGCTCCCAGCCTGCGCTGCGTCTTCGCCGAAGGCATGACCCAACGCTTGACAGATTTTGAACCCCTCTTCCGTCCCGGCCGGCGATTCGCCTGGTCTATGTGTACCATTGCGCCGGACATTCGTCTTAAGAAAGGCCTCGGTGAGCCACACAGCAAGGATGTGGCCGACCAACTTTGGGAGCGCGAACGCCACAAGTGGCTCTGGTTCTTGCCGCGCAAGGATATTCCCGACGACCGGTTTGGCGGCTCCGTACAGGCCGGCTATTACCGCACGCTGATGACGGAAGCCGGAGTAGACACCTTTCAGTGGCAAGGTCGCTATCAGGACGTCCGCGTACCTGTTTACCACCGCACCGGCTGGTACGACCGCTTCGTGCGCGCCATCGATGGCTATACGCTAATGGCACAAAAGGCCGCTACGCCGGAAGCACGCGCCGGGCAACGAGCTATGATCGGGCCGTGGGGTCACACGAGCGCTTTGCACGCTTACGAAGGCGAGTTGGATTTTGGGCCGGATGGTCTCGTGGAGCACGCCGACCTCCTGCTCCGCTGGTTCGACTATTGGCTCAAGGGCCGCGATACGGGCATCATGGACGAGGGACCGATACGTCTCTACATTCTGGGCGATAACACCTGGCGCAACGAAAGTGAATGGCCGCTGGCGCGCACCGAGTATACCGATTACCACCTGCATAGCGACGGCAACGCGCAGACACCCCACGGCGACGGCAGCCTTTCTGCCAGTCCCTCCGGCGACGAGACTCCCGATCAGTTTGTCTATGATCCCCGCGATCCGGTGCCCTCGTGCCACCTGATGCACGACCAGGACGGCATCTTCGACCAACGCGTGCTGGATTCACGCCATGACGTGCTCGTCTACCAGACCGATCCGCTGACTGAGCCGCTGGAAGTGACCGGCGAACCCGCCCTGCACCTGTACGCCTCTTCCAGCGCCGTTGACACTGATTTCATGGCAAAACTGGTCGACGTGCATCCCGATGGCTTTGCGCAAAACCTCTGCTACGGTGTCGTACGCGCCCGCTACCGCAACGGCTATGAATCCCCGCAACTGCTTACTCCCGGACAGGTGTATGAAATCACTATCGCTCTCAACCCCATCGCCAACGTCTTCAAGCCCGGCCATCGACTGCGCCTGGACATCTCCAGCAGCGACTTTCCCAATTGGGACCGCAACCTGAACACCGGCAGCGACGGCTACGCGGACGCGACCATGGTCAGTGCCCGCCAGACCGTGCTCCACAATGCCGGCCACCCCTCGCGCATCACTCTGCCGTTGATCCCAAGGGGGTGAGCTGCGAAGGAGATTATCCAGTTAAGCGCGGGCTTTGTGCCTGCGCGGCCGCTCGGCTGGGGCGTTCGCCTCAATGCCGCTTTCAGGCTACGTCACCGGTGGTCTCACGGGAAAAGTGAATGAAGATAGGGACGTGGCGGGCTTAGCAATGGGCTTCAAGGATAAGCTGCTCAATATCACTGCAGGCCACCGCCGCCTGTTCCGCAACCCCTCGTTCGTCCTGCTCTGGAGCGGCCAGACGGTCTCCGTCTTTGGCGACGCCTTCTTCAACCTCGCCGTGATGTGGGTGGTCTGGTCGGAGACCCAGTCGACCCTGCAGACCGCCATCATCCAAGCGATCTGGCACCTCCCTGACGTTATCTTTGCACCCCTTGCCGGCGTCCTCGCCGACCGCTGGGACCGCAAGACGATCATGGTTACGACCAGCCTCGCCGCGGCGGCAGTGGTGGCAGCGGTGGCGCTATTGGTGGCGCTGATCGGTCATCTGCCCCCGATCATCGCCTTTATAGCCATTTTCAAGCTGAACAGCCTGACCGCATTCATGAGCCCGGCCCGCGCCTCGGTCATGCCCTCCGTCGTGGGGCGCGACCTGTTGACCACTGCCCAGGGCCTATTCTCCACCGCGAGAGAGACGGCGTCTCTGGTTGGCAGCGCGGCTGCGGGGCTGTTGATCGCGGCTGCAAACGCGGTGTGGGCCTTGGCAGTCGATGCTGCATCGTTCCTGTTCGTGGCGCTGTGTATCGCGCTCGCCCACCTGCCGGGCCGGGCTGACCCATCTGCCGCCCCGAAAGAGGCCCGCGCTCGGCTCTCTCTGGGTTTGGTCGCCCAAGACCTGCGCGAAGGGTGGCGGACGGCCACCGGGCTGCCGGTGGTGCGGGCGTTGCTGTGGCTCAGCGTCCTTATCAACATCGGTTCCTTTATAGGTCCGCTGTGGCCGGCCCTCGTACAGGAACGCCTTGGGGGCGGAGCAGGGACATTTGGCGTCCTGTTGGCGGCTGCGGCAGCCGGCGGCATGGTAGGCGGACTCGTGGCCGGGCCGTTGGAACGGCGCTTCGGCGCGGGGCGTGTTCTGGCATCGGGCTGGAGCCTGGCGGGGGTATGCACTTTGGGGATAGCATTCTCCACCTGGGTGACGGTAACGATGATCCTGGAATTCGTAGAGACCGCCTCACTTACCGCGAGCATGGTGGCGAGTGGCGCGATCACAATTACAGCCGTCCCTGAAGAGTATCGGGGCCGGCTCTTTGGCGTATTCCGCAGCATGTCTGTAGTCCTCATCCCCGCGAGTGCCCTCACAGGAGGCTGGATCGCGGAGTTCGTGGAGATTTGGATCATGTTCGCCGCCGCCGGGGTGTTAGTCCTAGCCCTCGCACTCTTGGCCTGGATGAATCCCCATGTCAGGACCGCGCGCATCTGAGAGGCCCGGAGAGGATTCCAGAGCGAGTAGTCAAAAGGCCCGGGTTTGAAGCCTGCACTATCGCTGGGATGAAACATTCTCTAAGACGACATGAAGGAAGAGACAGTCGAGGCCCACGGAATGTGAGGGCTGCATCGGCGACCGGGTAATTATGTCGGCGCAACTCGGGTAAGACCCTCGATCCTGTCAAAATCCATATCCCAGCTATAGATCTCAGTGATTTCGCGGGCATTCATGTGCGCCACCGTATAGGCATCGGCAAATGAGACGCGGTACTGGACAAACAGATCAAGTGCTTCAAGGCATAACTGTTTCTCTGCAAACTGGATGCCTGGCAAGGAGATTATGTCACCCACCATCGCACGTACTTCCTCTCTAGACACGCCATACGTACGCTGGAGCGTGAAGACAGTTTCGAAGACAATCAGCGCTGAGGTGGCAACTTTCTCCTCGCCTCGCTCTATAGCCACCAGCAGACGCCGCGCCGCCTCCGCCATTTCCGGGTCGCTTCCCGTGAAATAGCGTAGCAGGACATTTGTATCAAGAAAGCGCATCGTCTGCCCGTTGCCCGTTTGTCTCTGAGTCTTTCGCTACGCCTTCTTCAAAGGCCGTGCGCTCTTCTTGCCAGGAGAGAGCCGCTTGCGACTTTGCCGCTGTGCCAAAATGACGTTCAACCCTGGACGGAACGGGCAGCAGGCGAACGCCATCCGGCGTGGACTCGAACCTGACAAAGTCTCGCGGCTTGATGCCCAGCTTCTCTCGTATCTCAGCCGGAACGGTCACCTGACCCTTCTGCGTTACCCGAGTTTCGTAAATTCGCACCGTAATACTCCTACACTTATTCTTACCAATAGTTAAAGTAATACTATCTTAAGAGTAATACCTCTGCCAAGGGTGCAACGACCGAGAGTCTGCTGGATTCAACGGCGAACGACTGCAACTACGCTCATTCCTACGCGCCTGTGCACACACTCTGCTCTAACGCATATTGCGAAGTTGCGCTCTGCCGAATCCCTCTGCATTTGCTACAATAGACGCTACTACCCTAAACTCGCTGCTATATGGCGAATGCCGGACTGTTTGCGAGGCAAGATTACACCATGCGCACTGACGAAATACGCCAGCGATTCCTCGATTTCTTTGAAGAAAAAAGCCATCTTGTCATGCCCGGCTCATCGCTTGTTCCTCAGGGCGATCCCAGCGTGTTGCTGACCTCCGCAGGCATGCAGCAGTTCAAGGACTACTATCTCGGTCTCGCCGACCCGCCCCGGCCCCGCATCGCCACGGTCCAGAAGTGTGTACGCACTGACGATATTGACGAGGTGGGCGACCAATCCCACCTCACCTTCTTCGAGATGCCGGGGAATTTCGCCTTCGGCGACTACTTCAAAGAAGAGGCCATCGCATTCGCCTGGGAACTCGTGACTGAGCGATTCCCCTTTGACAAAGACCAGATTTGGGCGACTGTCTTTGGCGGCGAAGATGACCTCGGGCCCGATGAAGACGCCGAGCGCGCCTGGCTGGCGGTCGGTGTGCCGCCGGAGCGCATCGTGCGTTATTCGGGTTTGATAGAAAACTGGTGGGGCCCTACCGGCGACTCCGGCCCTTGCGGCCCGAATTCGGAAATCCACCTTGAGCTGGCGCCAAATACCGATGGGCACGATTGCCTTGGCCCGGCCTGCCCCTGCGGCCGCTTTCTCGAAATCTGGAACCTCGTCTTCAACCAGTACTACTCGAGTACCAGCAACAGCCAACTGCATGCCGGCGCACTCACGCCACTAGAGCGGGTGGGCGTGGATACCGGCGCCGGTTTGGAACGCTGGGCGGTGGTGCTTCAGGGCGTTGCCACCCCATACGAGACAGATCTATTCAAGCCCATCGTGCAGCAAGCCGCAGAGTTGCTCGGCTGCTCGTACGGCGAAGATTCTGAGCAGGACGTCAGTATCCGCATTATCTGCGAGCACACACGCGCCGCTGTCTTTCTCATTAGCGACGGCGTCTCGCCGGGTAACGTAGGGCGCAGCTATGTGCTGCGGCGCTTGATACGCCGCGCCATGCGCAACGCCTACCTACTCGGCCGCCGCGAACCCATGCTGGCCGGCCTGGGCCAAACTGTCATCGCGCTCATGGGGGCAGCCTATCCCGACGTCCTTGCGCGCAAAGACTTCATCCTGCGCACGATTACGCAGGAAGAAGAGCGCTTCTTGCGCAACGTGAGCCAAGGTCTGCCTATTCTCAACACGATGCTCGATAGCGTAGCGTCTTTAGCGAAGTCAGAGCAAGCAGGCGGCGGAACCCTACCCGGTGCAGACGCGTTCCTGCTCCACGACTCGTACGGCTTCCCCATCGAGCTCACCAGAGAGGTCGCCGCCGCTCGCGGCATTGCGATTGATGAGGAAGCCTATCAGGCCGCGCTCCGCGAGCAGCAAGAGCGCAGCCGCCAGAGCGCGCAGTTCGAGATCGTCCAGAACCTCCCCTCGGACTTCCAAGGCGTAGAGTTCACCGGCTATGAAACGACCGCCGATACCGGCATCGTCGTCGGCATTCAGCAAGGAGATGAGCGCGTCGGCAGGTTAGAAACCGGGGACGAGGGATTCATCGTCCTTGACCGCACGCCCTTCTATGCGGAAGGCGGCGGCCAAGTGGGTGATGTCGGCCGCATCGCAAGCGCCGACGGCGTCTTTTGCGTCAATAACACCTACTCCCCGCAACCCGGTCTTATCATCCACCAAGGCAGCGTCACGGAAGGCGCCATTGTTGCCGATTCTCCAGTGACGGCAACGGTAGATAATGAGCTCCGCGCCAATACTGCCTGCAACCATACGACTACCCACCTCTTGCATGCCAGCCTCCGCAGCCTGCTCGGTGACCACGTCCGGCAATCAGGTTCGCTGGTCGCGCCGGACCACCTGCGCTTTGACTTTGCCCATCCTGAGGCCCTCTCGCGTCAGGAGATCGAGGAAATCGAACGCCGCGTGAACGCTCACGTCCGGTCGAATTTACAACTGAAAACTCAGCACTTGGAAACGTCGGAAGCGGTTGCCGCCGGCGCCCAAGCGCTCTTTGGCGAAAAATATGGCGAAACCGTGCGCGTCGTGAGCATCGATGACGTGAGCAATGAGCTCTGCGGCGGCACACACGTCCCGGCCACCGGCACGATCGGCCTCTTCGTCATTCAGAGCGAGTCGAGCATTGGCGCCGGTCTCCGGCGCATCGAGGGGCTCACCGGCCCCGCCGCAATCCGCCACTTCCAGCAACAGCATGCGCTGCTGCTCGACCTTGCTACCACCTTGGAAACACCGCCCCAGGAACTTGCCAGCCGCACGCTTGCACTACGCGAGGAACTCGCTCAACAACGGCGTCACATCGCGCGACTGGAGCGCAGCCAAGCGGGGCAGCAGGTGGAGCAACTCATCGCCGCTGCCACGGACATTGCGGGCACGAAACTCGTCGTAAGCCGTGTAAACATTCCCAACGTTGAGACGTTCCGCGAGCTTGGCGACAGAGTGAAGGACCGCCTCGGCGGCTCCGGCGCGTTGCTGCTGGGCACTGTCCTCAACGACCGCCCGCAGTTTCTCATTATGACAACCAAGGACGTGTCAAATCGGGGCGTCCATGCGGGCAACCTCGTGCGCGCGGTAGGCAAAGTGGCAGGCGGTGGCGGCGGCGGGAGTCCGGAAACGGCCCAAGCCGGCGGCCGCGACCCCGGAAAACTAGACGAGGCCCTGCAAGAGGGCGCACAGCTAATCAAAGAAGCAATGACCTACATGCAATAGGCAGCGGGTACGCGAAGCCTAACATCCTTAGTGTGTCGCGCTGCCATCCGAGCCGGGAGACTCTTGCCGCCGCGAACGATGGCTATAGAAGTCTCCGATGCATTGTCGAGAAACCATGGCACGCGAATCCACCTACGCGGCACATTGGAACAAAGGCATGAGCATCCAGTCGACACGCGGTTTCTTGTCAAAACCTCCCCCTTTCAGGCATCGTATAGAGTAAGTTGAGCGAGCAGCACTTCGTTTACAAGGAGTAACGGCATGGCACTGTCTGCAGAAGAACAAGCGTTGTTGAACGGCGAAAAACGCAACCTTCCCTTCCTACCCGCCCTCGGCGGCTGGTACAACAAGGAAGAAGTGGATGCCCTCACGCAAGCACTACGGGAGAGTATGGAATGGAGGGTGGGCTTTAGCGGCAACGACATTGCGGAATTCGAGCGGGAATTCGCCGAGTATTGCGACGTCAAGTACGCGTTTGCCGTGAATTCCTGCGGTACCGGCCTCGATGGGGCGATGCAAGCGCTGAATCTCGGACCTGAAGACGAGGTCATTTTGCCAGCCATTACATATATCGCAACCGCCCAGGCAGTCGTGGGCGTGGGCGCGAAGATCGTGCTGGCCGAGTGCCACCCGGATACGTTCAACATCGACCCCAACGACGTGGAACGCCGCATGACGGCGAATACACGCGCCATTATGCCCGTGCATAACAACGGCCTCTCTGCCGACATGGACGCACTAGCCGACATTGCCGAGCGGCATCCGCACGCAGTTCACGGCCCGCCACCGGTAGTTGGCGACGCCGCCCGCGCCGCTGGCGGCGGTTACAAGGGCACGCGCGTGGGCAAGAGAGGCGCGATGAACATCTTCAGCTTCCAAACCACCAAGAATATGACCACGCTCGGCGAAGGCGGCATGGTAACAACGGATGACGATGACTATGCAGCCTACATCAACAGCAGCCGTTCCTTCGGCTGGGGATTGAAAGGCTGGGGCACGAACTACCGCCTGACGAAGCTGCAGGCCGTCGCCGGCAGAATCCAGCTTGCGCGGCTCGACGAGATGAACGACTTGCGCCGCGACCGTGCGTTGTTGCTCTCTGATTGTTTGGCCGATGCGCCCGGTGTCATTGTTCCCCAAACTCCAGCAGGCTACGACCACGTGTGGTACGGCTATACGGTCATGCTGGAATCAGAGTGGGCCGGTGAGCCGCGCGATAGGGTTACAGAACATATGCAGTCCGAGTACGGCGTCGGCGGCGGCATCATGAATGCCGCGCTTCCCGACTACGACTCTATTCTTAACAAGCTTGGCCATACGCCAGAGGACGTTCCCGTATCCACTGATCTCGGTCGCCGCCTGTTCTGCCCCTCGCTCCATCCGCTGATGAGCGACGACGACGTACGCTACGTCGCCGCATCCATCAAGGCAAGCATGCAGGAAGTCTCGACAACCGTCGGCGCGGCAGCCGCTGCGCGGTAGAGGACAAGACATCAGTGAAGTGAGGTCTCTCAGCAGAATCCAAAGCGAAATCTAGGTCGAGACCGACCAGTCCCCTTTCCTTCAAGAGGAGACGTTTGCGTAATTTCTGCTAGCGATGTAAGGATTACTCCCTCTCCCTGGGAGATCTTTGCACAACCCAGGCTGGCAGGCGCAAAGACCCCTCTCCCCAGGGAGAGGGCCGGGGTGAGGGGATCCTTGCTCTATATTGTCTCCCCTCCCTGGAAAGACCTATGCGAGACTGTGCCAAATTGGTGAAAATTGGGTAGATTGCGGGGATTCGCCCTCACCCCTGTAACAAGAACGGGGCAGGCTCTAACCCTCTGGCAGTGAGAGAGGAGACTTTGTCGCTTTGGCGAGGGATACGCAAATGTCTCCTAGTGAAGGAGAGCGCTAGGGTGAGGGTGGAGTATTACTGTCCCAGTCCCATCCTGTCGGTTCGGTAAGGAGAAACAACGGTCCTGTACAGCCTTAGAGTGCGATAGAAACCGGGGTGACTGTAATTCGATTAATTGCAGAGCACCCGGTTTCTGAATTCTTCACAGAAATCACTCCAGTAGAAGCTTGCCAGCCGGTCCTGGGTTCCCCGCTCGCAGTTGCGCCCGCATACTGTTTGCTCTACATTTGGGAAAAGAGAAGATTTCCCCAATATCGTTCCAGTGTCCGGTCCTACAAGAAGTATGGCAACAATCTCGCCTAACCATCGCGCTCACGTCTTAGCAAGGACGGCATAGTTCCGTGATGCTCGTCTTCAACGTCTGGCGCAGAGTGCTGGGCATGCACTACACTGAGTTCTTTACTGTGATCAGAGGTAATATCCTCTGGGCGCTGCTCTGTCTTCCGTACGCGCTCTATAGCTACCTTGCTTTCTTGCAAGTCACGTCGGACGCTGCGGAAACCGCCCAGGAAACATCGCCGATCTTTCTGGGCATCTCGTACACAATCGCCTCGCTCGTGCTGCTTGCGCTCGCCGGCCCGGCCACGGCCGCCCTATATGATTTCGCCGCCAAGTCGCTGGCGGGCGAAACCGTGAGCATGCAGGTCTACTGGCAGAGCCTTCGGACGCACTTCATCAAGGGCTATCTGTTGGCAGCGGTCAACCTCTTAATTCTCGCTGCCCTCGTGCTTAATACTTGGTTTTACCTAACCGCAGACATTCCCCAACTCATGCGCGCTCTCAGCATCATCTTCTTCTGGGGCATTGTGTTCTGGGTCGCAATTCAGCCGTATCTCTTTTCCGTCATGATTCGGCTCGACACTTCTGTGCTACAGACGTTTCGCAACGCAGTCTTGTTGGCGCTCGACAACCTTGGTGTTACGATCAGCCTGATTGGCGTACAAATCGTGATGCTTTTCTTCTTCATTCCCCTCTTTGCCATTGCGTATCCGGTCTTGGGCGGCTCTGTCTTCGCCCACACGCACGTGGGAGTCCTGAACGAACTCCTCGACCGGTACGACGCGAAGCACGGCGCCGGGGATACCGCACAGAGCGACTTGTGAGGAGGACGCGATGGCAAGCCTCACCTTAGAAGGCGCTACCAAGACCTACAAGCGGCCAAGCCCTCTATCTTGGAAGAGCGTAGTCGGGCGGTTTAGAGGCGGGGAAGCATCCGACCCTGTGGTTGCAGACACGGAAGAAGATCTGATTTACGCGCTCAACGGGGTTGACTTGCAGATAGAAGACGGTGAGTCGCTGAGTGTGCTTGGGCCTTCAGGCTGTGGAAAAACCGCGTTGCTACGCGTTCTAGCCGGCCTGGAATTTCTGGATGGGGGCAAGGTGTTCTTCGACGGAGAAGACGTAACCACCGTCAGCCCGCAAGAACGCAACGTCGCCATGGTATTCCAAGACTATGCCCTTTACCCTCATTGGCAGTCAGAGGACAACCTGGGCTTTTTCTTTCAGATGCACCAGCGCAAGCACGAGATCCCGGAGCGTGTGCGCATAACCGCGCGGGTCATGGGGCTTGGTTTCGAGACTCTCTTAAGCCAGAAACCGCCTAAGCTCTCCGGCGGCCAGCAGCAGCGTGTTGCCATTGCGCGCGCGATCATCCGGAACCCGCGGACATTCCTCTTCGATGAGCCGCTCTCGAACCTGGACGCTACGGTACGCGCCCGTACCCGCGTCGAGATCAGACGCCTCATCCAGCGATTCGGCATTACCTCGGTCTACGTGACCCACGATCAGGCCGAGGCCTTTACGATGGGCGACCGCGTCGCCGTAATGCATGAGGGCCGCATCTTACAAGTAGATTCGCGCCGCCAACTCATCGAGCGTCCGCTCAACCTCCTTGTCGCCGACTTCATCACAGTGCCGTCCATGAACTTGCTGCCCGGCGTCGTGTATCGAGAGTACGTGGATATTCACGACCGCAAGATCACGCCGCCGCCAATTGTGCTGCAACAGTATCAGGCCGAACGGGTCACCATCGGCATTCGGCCGACGGACGTCGTGCTGCGTTCCGAGAACGAAGAGGACACGATTCCCGCCAGGATTGAAACCGTGGAACCGCTAATGAGCGACCGCGCAGTGTTGCTTACGGTGCGCGTGGGGCGCTACACCTACCGCGTTCAACGCCCTCAGACTGAGCATCACGAGCCCGAAACGCTCATCTTCATGGACTTGCCAGCGCACTGCCAGCACGTCTTCGATAGCCGCGGACGGCGCGTAAACTAGTGGTGCGATACGTTTGTCTTGATGGGTAGGAGCGCCGGTAGCGTAGGTTTGCAACCTGCGCTTGCTCCCCGCTTTGCCGGGCAGTAACGCCAGAGGCAGTGGCCCGCCATACAATGTTGTTGGACTGCTACGCGCCTGGACTCGGTGGATGTTCTCTTGCCACGTGCACGCCCGATCTTCACCACCAAGTCGTAGCGCAGGCACTTGTCCCCAATGCTGTCGCATTAACGTAGCGCGGGGGCTTGTCCCCCGTCTGAGTTAAGGAGCATGGGGCGTATTCTCCCGTAATCTCGCATGAGGAGAGCCGATGCGGCGGGAACAACAGATTCCCGCCGCATCGACCCTCCGGTAGCGCAGGTTGCAAACCTGCGCTACCGGAGGGCGGCGGGCCAATGTACTCCGCTCTTCCACTGCCGCGGTTAATGCGATAGCATTGGCGCCTGCCTGCCCCCCCCCCCCCGCTGCTTGGCGCGAAACGTACACACCATCTCTGGCGAGGTGCTTGTGCCCCGTTAAGGTAGTTTCGATGAGAGCGTCCCTACTGCTGGATTCCCGCGCAAGCGGGAATGACGGAGGTGGGCTTTCTATTCTCATGGTAAGACTACGCGAGTCACGCATACTCCAAAAGCACACCGAGGTATTCATCCTTGCGGTCGCGCAGGCCCTCGTACGCCGTTTGTCCTTCGGTGTACGGCAGTACGTGCGTAATAAGTGGCTCCACGGTAATACGGCCCGTAGCCAATAGCGACCAGATAAAGGGTATATCCTTCTCTCGCGTAGCGGCATCTACCGTGCTTGCGTGAGCGCCGATGAGGTGCACGCCCGTGCGGTGAATGTCGAAATAGGGATCGAGTTCCAGCTTGTCCCGTGGGCTCCCCAGCAAAACGACGCGCCCGTGGTCCGCTGCCGCCTTGATCGCTAAGTCAATTGTCGGCCCACTCCCCACGGCTTCAACTACGAGGTTCGCACCTCGCGTACCGAGTTCCGACAGCCATTCAGCCAGCGGCTCTTCGCTCAGATCGAAGGCCAAGTCCACTCCGCAATCTCGCGCCTGCGCCAGACGCGGAGCAGCAAGGTCCGCGGCTGCGACCTGACCGGCCCCCGCCAACCCGCAGAGCTGAGCACAGAGATTCCCTACGAGTCCCATACCAATCACGAGCACGTTCTCGCCAAAGTAGACCGGCGCTTGGCGCAAAGCCGACATTGCTATTTGCAGCATTGCGAGGAACGGCGCGTGCGTGTCGGCTACGCCCTCCGGCACGGGCAGCACGACATCATGACTGAGAAGCGCGTGCGTGGCGTGGCGGCTCCGGTGAAAGACGCGCGCGCCGGGCGCTAATTCGGAAACTCCCTCGCCAACCGCCAGCACTTCGCCCACAGCGGCGTAACCCGGCCGAAACGGATACTTGGCATAGCCAAAATCAGGCTCTTCGAAGCCCCGGTGCGTCTCCGTGAACATGGCAAGCTCAGTTCCCGCGCTAATCAACGAATACCGGTTCCGAATGAGAACTTCCCCGGGCCCGGGATCGTCAGGGAGGGCCAGAGTCTTAGTTACACACCGGTTCTTGCTAGTGAAGACGAGTTGCTGAACTTCCATTACAGATCAGGCCTCCAATTAGCACGATTTCTTAACTCAGACACATCACGGTCGCTGTTCACTTGCCGCGTACTCTTGCTCTTACCGTAGAATGGTATGTTCGCGTGTTCAAACGGAGCGACCTCATCCTAATGCACAACGCTCTCCACGTACTCCAGCGATTGATGACGGAAGTAGGTGTCATAGAGCGCGGCGTAGTGACCGCCAACAGACAGGAGCTCCTGGTGAGTGCCCTCTTCCAAGATTTTACCGCTATCCAGAACAAGAATGCGGTCAGCGTGCTGCACCGTGTACAGACGGTGGGCAATTACGATAGACGTGCGGTTCCGCATTATGGCTTCAACGCCGTCTTGAATCTGCACTTCCGTAAAGGGGTCCACACTCGCGGTAGCTTCGTCCAAGATAAAGACCGCCGGATCGTGCAGCATGACACGCGCCAACGCTACAAGTTGGCGCTGGCCCATGGAGAGGCGCCCGCCGCGCTCGCCGACGTCCGTTTCCAACCCGTTTGGCAGGTCTGCAAGCCAGTTTCCTCCTGCGATGTGCTCTACCGCACGCAACACGTCCGCCTCACTAGCTTCCGGCTTGCCGTAGCGGACATTCTCGCCCACGGTACCGCTAAAGAGAAACGGAGATTGCGGCACGATACCAATCTGCCGACGATAGGATGGCAGGTTGAACGTGCGGATGTCACGCCCGTCAACCAGCAGTTGGCCCTCTTGGAATTCATAGAAACGCGCCACCAGCCGCACAATGCTCGTCTTGCCGGAGCCGGTGTGTCCGACCAAGGCAAGGGATTCGCCCGGGTGTATCGCTAAGTTAAAGTCCGGGAGTACTGTCTCCGTTGGCAAGTAACTGAAGTTTACGTTCCTAAACTCAAATCCGCCCTGCACATTGCCAGCGGAAGTATCGCCGGTCTGCACCACCCGTGCTTCTGCGTCTATCAGACCGAATACCCGCTCGCTGGCAGAGAGGCCGTTCTGAAACTGGCTCCAAAACGATGCGATTTGCGTGAGGGGAAACCAGAAGAACATGAGCGCTTGAATGAAGAGGTACCAATCGCCCACGCTCATAGCGCCGGAGGCCGTGTTCAAACCGCCGAAGTAGACAATGACTGCCGTGCCGATGCCGGCGGTGGCGTTGAAGACCGGAAAGAAGGTATTGAGCACAATTCCCTGACGAAAGTTCACGCGATACGCTTGCTCGTTAATGCGGACGAAGTCATCGTGCACGGCCTTCTCTTGGCGAAAGACCTTGGCTACGCCAATGCCGCTAATTGACTCCTCGATGTGCGCGTTCACCCGCGCCATGATGCGCCGCGAGTGCAGCGACGTCTCACGGGCAATGCGCCGGAACAAGAGCGAGATTGCTGCTACTAACGGCGCCATCGCTACCGTAATCAGCCCTAGTTGAAAGTTGATGAACAGCAGCACACCCCCCATGAGCATCACCAGCATTACTTGGCTGATGAGATTCATCGTAAGGGAGACCGTTTCCGCGAAGCCGTCGGTGTCGGATGAAACGCGGCTTACAAGCTTGCCGGTCGGCTGATCGTCGAAGAATGAGAGATCGTGCCCCATGGTTGCATTGAAAGCGTCCTCCCGAATCTTGAGTGTCACGTTCCCAATTGCAGCGGCGCCAAGCCACTGGCGGAGGAAATTCAAGCCCCAGGAGACGCTGCTCAGAAGCAGAATGGAAATGATGAGAAGCACCATTACCTGCGTGACGGGATTGGCGATGACAAGGTCGATCCCGCGTGAAATGAGAATTGGTACCGCGGTATCGGCAAGCGAGCCCACGAAAACAGCGAGCGCTACAATCAGCATTGGGCGTGCTTGCGGGCCAAAGTAGACAATGATGCGGCGCAGGAGCGCGCGATCGCTATACTCGCGATCATACGCGTCCGCATCCAGGCCATCCATCACGAAACCCATCGGCTAATCCTCATCTGAAGTGCAGAATAGAAAGTCCCTGCAGTCACAGGCTTCAGGTAGCGCGGGGGCTTGTCCCCCACCCCGGGCGCAGCCACGTGACGAGGAGCGGTTGGATTCCCGCGTGCGCGAGAATGACGGATCCTAAAAGCGTTCCCCTTCATGGCAAGCACTCTGTTCTGCGTGCTGAAATTGTCACTATCCACTAATCTCCAGCGAGGGTGGCAGGCAACTCGGCGGCATAGCGTTCGTCCCGATGGGAAAAGATCTGTCGGTAGGCCGGGCTGCGCGCACTCAATTCCTCGTGCGTGCCTTGGTCATCCAGTTCGCCGCCTCGCAGCACGAGAATGCGATCGGCCCACCGAATTTGCGAAAGACGGTGCGTGATTATGAACGTCGTCCGTCCGTGCAGAATATTGCGCAGCGCACGCTGAATCTGATCTTCAGTTGCGCTGTCGATTGCGCTCGTCGAATCATCGAGCACCAGAATGCGCGGGTCGGCCAAGAACGCGCGAGCAATAGCGATGCGTTGCCTTTGTCCACCGGAGAGCGTCACGCCGCGCTCGCCCACCATCGTGTCGTACCCATCCGTAAAGCTCATGATAAATTCATGGGCCTGCGCCTGCTTCGCCACCGCTTCAATCTCCGCGCGGCTGACCGGACGCCGCACCCCAAAGGCTATGTTTTCGGCCAGCGTGCGCGAAAAGAGAAAGACATCCTGGTCGATCGTGGCAACCTGCGAGCGCAGTGATTCCATCGACCACACGCGTACGTCGACGCCGTCAATCAACACCCGCCCATCCGAAACCTCGTAGATACGATTGATGAGTCGGGTGAGGGTGGACTTGCCGGACCCAGTCTGCCCTACGATTGCAACTGTCTCACCCGGCCTTGCTTTGAAGCTAATGCCTTTGAGCACATTGGAATCGTGATATGAAAATGAGACGTTATCGAACACCACCTCACCCTCAATCCGCCTCTCGATACCTGCACGATTCTCGTCTATCTCCGTCTCCGCATTCAGGATGGCGAGAATGCGGTCCGCACCCGCCGTGCCGAGCTTGACGAGAGAGAACGCAAAGATGGAAACAAACGTTGGGAATCGAAGCATGCCTAGAAAGCCCATAAATGTAATAACCTGGCCTAAAGACAATCCGCCGTTTATGTAGAGATAGAGAGCATGGGCGAGGCCGAGCGCTAGCGTAAAGGAGAACATGAGTAGCGGCAGGTAGAGCGCTTGAATCTTGCCCTGTTTTACGAAGAGATCGCGGTAGTTTGCCGCCTTGACGTGAAAACGACTGTATTCCTGCTTCTCCTGCGCGTTCGACTTAACGACTTCAATACCAGCAATTGATTCGGTCAGGTTGGCGTTGAGCATGCCGAATTGCGCACGGAGCGCACCTGCTACCGGGCCCAGCCGGCGCAAGTATCCCCGCAATGCAATAAGAAAGCCGATAAGGAAAAGCACCGGTATCGGCAGCAGCGCCGCATTCAAGAACGCAATGGCGACGATGGGGGCCACCATGTTGACGAGCCACTCCGACAGCAGCAGCAGACCGGGGTTGATCATGTAGTTGAGCTGCTTTACATCATTGGTGGCGCGCGCCATGATGTCGCCAACGCGTTGCTGACCGTGATAAGTCTGGCTCTTACCCAGCAGATTTACGTAAAGTTCGTCGCGCACGTCACGCTCCATGCGCAGCGCCACAATCTCAGCCGAGTAGTTCGCGAGAAGCTGCATTACACCTCTAAGCACGCTGATGCCGAGTATTGCCAGAGCAAAGCCCAGGAGCACGCGCGCTGCGGCGTTTGCATCTGCAACGGCGTCAAAGGCATCCCCCATTATCCTCGGTACTTGCACCGCGGCCACCACGACGCCGGCTCGAAAGAGGGTGCCAACCACCACGTGGATCGGGTAGCGCATGGCATGACTGACCAGCCACCGCGTGACGGAAGAGCGATCATACGTATGTTCGGTATCAGGCGTAAACTCGCGATTCTTCACCTGAGTCTCCGGGGAGCATTAACCGTTGCCATCAATTCACTATAACATCCTGCAAGAGTTGTAAATTCTTCTCTGCTACCGAAATACCATGCTCTGCTCACGCAAGATAGCTGCGCCTCCTGGTGAATTGAAGCTTGTAGGCACTTGTTCAATTGCACAGATACTAGGTACATTAGAATGAAGAGCCAGGAGACCTAAAAAATTGAGAGTGGAGCGTGTTGTGAAGAGTTCGGATGCGCAGCGCCAACGGCGGCAGGTTTGGCGGGTAGTTCTGGGCGTGATGGCGTGCGCCTTATTATTGGGCGGTTGTATCGCGCAACCGCAGGGCGTTGTCATCAATACCAAGCCCACCCCCACGCCTACGCCAATTGTGGGCGACCCAAACAACGCAAAGATCATCGAAGTAACGGTTGTGGACAATACGGTCCCGCCATCCGGTGTCGGCATTATCTGGATAAATCGCAGCGTAGGGTGGGCGCCGTACGTGAGTCCGGGCGACGGACGCCTTCCGCCGGATGAGTATAGCGTGCAGGTATTCATCGATGATGAACGCATCGGCGTCATGTGGTCTGATGAGACCGGAGGGCTGGGACCGCGTCCCCTTGCAATACCACAAAACGTATGGGGATTTGAGCTAGGCCAGCACACGCTCAAATTTGTCCAGCAAGGACCTGAAGTGTGGCGAGAGTCTGCGCCGATCATACTTGTGGTGACGGAAAACTTTAAGCCTACCCCCACGGTCCCGCCCAGTCCTACGCCGTTGCCAGTGCCAACACCATCGCCGAGGCCGTCGTAGTTAATGTCTGATTCTCCTGATGGCGGTGTCGGCATAGTGCTGTTGGCTGCGGGCGAGTCTCAGCGCATGTCGATTTCGTCGAAGAAGCCGAAAGCGCTACTGTCGTGGTTTGGCCGTCCGTTAATCCAGTACCAACTTGAACAGCTTGCGGCGGTCGCCCCCGCGCACGTAGTTGTCGTTACCGGGTTTCATGCCAAGCGGCTGGCGCCCTATGTTGACAATGTGGCGGGCATTCTTGTTGTGAGAAACCCGAACCCGGAGCGAGGTAGAGCTTCTTCCATTGTGCATGGTGTGCGGGCTCTGCCCGAGACTCTGTCCGCCATCGCCGTAATCAACGTCGACCAACCCTGTGCCGCGCCAATTCTCACACAACTCATTGCCGCAAGAGCCACAGGAGACCATCTTATTGCGATCCCGCAGTATCAGGGCGTAAGAGGACATCCGCCGCTCTTTGCCCACGCTCTTCGCAGTGAATTGCTGCAGGTTCACGAGAATACCCAGGGCCTGAAAGCGGTCACCCGGTCCCATCGCGCAGAGACGGCGTACGTAGACATAGATGATCCCAGCGTGGTGTGGAACCTCAATACACCGGCTGACTATCGTAAAGCGCAGCAACAGCACGTACTGCTCGCTACTACAAATAGCGCCAAGACCGAGCATCTCGCATGGCTGCTCAAGGGCGTACCACTTCGTCGCGTTACGTTGGTAGAGGCGGGACTACAAAGCGAATCGCCCCCTCCGGAAGAGCAGCCGACACTACAAGCAATTGCCGAAAGCAAAGCGATTGCGTGGTCGCGGTGCTTTGGCGGACTGGCGATCGCCTCTGATGGAGGCATTTCCATACCGGCGTTAGGCGACTCTTGGCAGGCGCGCTTGACGGCCCGATTTGCAGGCAGCCATGTCACAGACGAGCAGCGCGTGGAAGCGCTGCTGGCACTGCTTCGACCCTACCCCTTGGAGGAACGGCTCGCATTCTTTCGTGAGCACGTAGCACTTGCAAACAACGGAATCCTCTTGCAGTCGTGGAGCGCCGAGAGTGCGCCCGGCTTGATCGCCGAGTCCTACCGCCCAGGCCAACTCGTCCCCGGCTTCTGGCTGCTCACCCTGTGGTGTGACCCGCAGACCGGCAAGCGTCTTGGCGCATTCACGCCCGATGACCCTGCGTATCCGGACGGCGCTTGGGCACGCATCAAACCTAACGTGCAACAATACTTGCAGGGCTATCTTGAGAGCTACCTCAGCCCGGCAACGTGAGCGTTGCTTCGGATTGCTTATCTCGTTTTCCCCCAATCACCACCAGCCCATCGCGCTCTAGGTCCTGCGCCAGTTCCCACAACCATGCCGCCTGTGGCTTAGCAGGGCCTTGGTCGTGGAGGTGGCTTACTACCGCTGTAAAGTGAAGCGCGCTGCCTGGAGAACAATCGCGCAGCGCAGCAATGATTCGTCCTCGATAGTAACGCCGGGAGCCGCTGAATTTACCTTGGCTCTTAGGGCGCAGTGAGGGTAGGTCGTAGATATCTGCCGACCGCCGGGCCTGGCACCACGCAAAAAACGGACAGTGCGGGCAGTCCGGCTTGCGCGACGTGCAGACCGTCGACCCAAGGTCCATGAGCGCCTGGTTCCAGCGTGCGGAGTGTCTCTCCGGTACGAGGCTATCGGCCAACGCCTGAAACTGCCGCTCCATCGGGCCCTCGACCCCAAGTAACTTCTGGAGATCGCTGCGCAAGACCCGGCCCAGCACTCGCCGCACGTTGGTGTCCACCACCGCTACCGTCGTGTTGCCCACGAAGCTTTGCAACGCCCTAGCGGTATACGGCCCAATACCGGGAAGACTCAAGAGCGACTGCAAACACATAGGAAACTTGCCGCCATGCTCCCGCACGACAGCCTGCGCCGCGCGATGGAGATGCACGGCGCGGCGGTTGTAGCCAAGCCCAGCCCAAAGGCGAATGACTTCTGCCGTCGGCGCAGCCGCTAGCTGTCGAATGGTCGGGAACCGTTCGATGAAGGCATAGTACTTCGGAATCACGCGCTCGACTTGGGTCTGTTGCAGCATCATTTCTGCCAGGAATTTGCGGTACGGACTCTTCGTTTGGCGCCAGGGAAGTTCCCTGCGATGCAAGCGGTACCAGCCCAGCACCGCGATCTGGAAGCGCCGCACGGTTTCATCCCGCTCCAACTGCAGCGTGCCGTCGGTCGCCAACGAGCAAAACTCGCCCCTGTCGTGCTCTCTTGTACGTTTGGTCTGCATGCGCCGAATGAATTCTTCTCTTATAAGAGTACTTCCACGTACGGAGACTGACTCGACGTCGCCGCACCTCAATGAGCCCTACGTGGAATTCAATAGGAAGCGGTTCTTTAGGAACGAGTATGCCACAGGCGCTCTACGAAGAAGTGCAATGCAAGACTGCGCTCACTCGCGTGCGGAACATGGCGTTCAGCTGGAGTCTCAATCCCTACCGTGGATGTACCCATGGCTGTCACTACTGCTTCGCTCGCAGCACACACTTTTTCTATGATCTCAACGCAGATGAAGAGTTCTCTTCAATTGTCTTCGTCAAGGCGAATATTGCGGAGGTGCTGCGCCTGGAGCTCTCTGCTCCAAGCTGGCGGCGTCACCGCGTCGTTGTTGGTACGGCTACTGATCCGTACCAACCGATTGAAGGCAAGTACCGGTTGACTCGCGCCGCATTGGAAGCCTTCCTCGCCTTCCGCACGCCGGTGTCCATCATCACTAAGTCCTCTCTTGTCGTCCGAGACGCGGATATTCTGGCTGAGTTAGCGAAACGCCTGGGGTGTACGGTGAACTTCAGCATTACGACACTAGATCGGAAACTGTGGAGGCAACTTGAACCCGGCACGGCACCGCCGCAACAACGGCTTCGTGCAATGCGACGGCTTACGGCCGTCGGCGTGCACGCGGGCATTCTGCTTGCCCCCATCATACCGGGCCTCACAGCGACAAAAGAGAATCTGGAGTCCATAGCCCGTGCCGCCGCAGAACACAACGCTTGCTTCCTCGCTGCGAACGTGCTCAATTTGGGCGTCGGAGTCAAGGAGCACTTCTTGCAATATCTCCGGAACGAACATCCCCGGCTCCTCGGCGCCTATCACCAACTCTATCCCGGCCGGTACGTGCGCGAGAGCTATACCGAACCGATATACGCTTATGTCAATCTCCTGCAACAGCGTTACGCACTCGATAGGCGAGAATTCACCCACTCTCTAGAACCGGAACCCGAGCAGTTGTCCCTAGGCATGATGTAAGTTCTTTCGCGATAGTCTTTCGCGCTCCGCTCGTCTTATCTTGCGGGCTGGGGCAACGATTGCAGCTTCAGAGACGAGGATTTTCTGCATGTGACCGTAGTTGATCGGGCAGGTTCAAATCCAATCTTGGCTAACGATGAGTACAGACCGGAGCAAAGGCTGGTGGCCGCATTAGTGGATTGTCATTAAATGCACAACTAGCTTCTCTGCAATTGACGCAACATGTCTACATGTAATCGCGTATACTTTATGTATACTTGAAACTATAGATTTAAGCCGGTCACAATGATAGGCGGCGTTACTATGAGTAGACAAATTGATCTCGACAAGCACGCAATCCAACTGAATCCGAATAACGGTGCCTTTTGGGCGTCTCGTGGATGGGACAACCGCCCAGACGACTGGGAGGATCGGGTAGACGACGACACGCGTCCCGATGCAGATGGAGCAAGCTAGCAGAGCGGGCCCAACGGCAATCGAGGGCCTGTTTCTTACTTGTACCACTCGGCTAGAGCTGGTATAATTCGTCTAGTCATTCCCTTGTACTTTCGTTTAGGATTTCTTTGATTCCGCATTCCGTTTCACGGTCCCAAAGATGAAAGAAGCATCCAGCCTTGAAGGGTCGAGACCTCCTCACGCTAGCTGACCTCACCGCGTCTGAAATCCACCAGATACTTGATACTGCAAAGTCTCTGAAGTCTGCCAAGAACGCGCAGTCGCCCTCCGTACCTGCAGGCGAATATCGTCCGCTCGCCGGGCACACGCTCGCCATGATCTTTGAAAAACCCTCCCTGCGCACGCGCGCCACCTTTGCCATCGGCATGCAGCAGCTGGGAGGACAGGTCGTGGACCTGGCCGCCGAGCACTTGCAGATGGGCGTGCGCGAAACCGTACCGGACGTGGCCCAGAATTTGGAACGCTGGGTAGACGTCATCATGGCGCGGGTATTTGCGCATTCCACGCTGGAATTCCTGGCAAAGTATGCCAGCATTCCTATTATCAACGGTCTTTCCGATTACACGCACCCCTGCCAGATACTGGCTGATGTCCTCACGATGCAGGAGCACAAAGGAGAACTTTCCACACGCAAGATCGCCTACGTCGGTGACGGCTACAATGTTGCCAACTCCCTTCTCTTCGGCGCCGGCAAACTTGGCTACCATCTCGCGGTCGGATGCCCGGAGGGCTATCTGCCGCCGGACGACATCATCGCGAGAGCTCACGGCCTGGCCAAAGAGTCGGGCGCGACGCTGGAACTCTGTTCTGATCCGATAGCTGCGGTAAAAGACGCTGACGTTGTCTACACAGATTCCTGGGTGAGCATGGGATTGGAGGCGGAGGCAGCCAAGCGCGAACGTGTCTTTCCACCGTATCAAGTGAACACAGACCTGCTCAACTACGCACGATCGGACGCAATCGTAATGCACTGCCTTCCTGCGCACCGTGGCATGGAAATCACTGATGAAGTGATGGACGGGCCCCAATCGGTGGTGTTCGATCAAGCAGAGAATCGGCTCCATGCCCAGAAGGCGGTGTTACTGGAACTCTTAGTTGGAGGGGTTTCTCAATCTCACTAGCTGCCGTCTACAGGCACTGCGGCCGACTCTTATCCCAACTGGAATAGGGATCATACAAGATAGACACGCAGTCTTAGAGGTGACGCGTGGTAGAAGACCTTCTTTGGCTCCAGTCTCGCCTAGACCTAAATGCGGCGTTCGACATCCTTCTCGTCGCCATCATCATTCACGTCGTCTTTACAATTGTGCGCGGGACAATCGCGGACCAGTTGGTGCGCGGAATCGTCGTTCTGCTCGTCTTTGCATTCATCATTGGCAACATTCTACAACTGCTGGTTTTCGATTGGCTCTTGCGCAGCATGTTGTCCGCACTTGTCATAGCGATTCCCATCATTTTTCAGCCTGAACTCCGCCGCTTCTTGGAGCGAGTCGGTCGACGAGGCACCCATCCGCTCGCTCGCTACATCCCCATTAGTGAAGACGTTTCCACCGCCCTTGACGTGCTATCTCGTGTAGCCGGCCGACTCTCTGAGAAGCACTGGGGCGGCCTCATCGCGATCGAACGCGAAACCGGCTTGGAAGACCTGGTGGAGACAGGCCATCGCATTGAAGGTGAGGTGAGCGAAGACCTGTTGTTGACGATCTTCTATCCAAACTCGGCACTGCACGACAAAGCCGTCATAATTCGCGGCGATCGCATCGTGGCTGCTTCTTGCATGTTGCCTCTCTCAGAGAACGTGCCGCAAGGAGAAGGACTAGGAACACGCCATGCCGCAGCTATTGGCGTAAGCGAAGTGACCGACGCCATCGCCATTGCCGTCTCGGAGGAGAGCGGCGTAATTTCGGTGGCCCACGGCGGAACGCTCCTGCGGCACTTAGACGAGGAAAAGCTACAAACGTACTTACAAAGCCTCTTTCGCGAGGAGAAAAGAGCGGCTTCGCTGCCTTGGCTGCCGTTCCGCTCCCTTTCGCGAAGTCACCGCGAGCGCAAAGTCTTAAAATAACCATTTCGCATGACTAAGATACGCTCTCTCTTGCCCCTCCTTGTGCGCTTCATTACCCACACCCTAGGTGTGCGGTTTCTGCTTGCCTTGGCGATATCAATTACGTTGTGGATCTTGTTCACCGGGGATCAGAATCCCGTGCGTGAGGGCTTCTTAAGTGCGGAAATACCGGTTGAAACAAGCCGCCTAGGCGACGGCTTGGTAGTAAGTCGCACCGCACCCAGCACGGTACGCTTGCGCATAGCGGCGCCGCGTGACATATGGGAGTCTCTGACCGCAGACAAGTTCAGTGCCGTGGTGGATCTCTTTGCGGTTGGTGTCGGCCTGCATGAGATTCCCATCGAAGTTGCTAGTTCTGACGGACGTATTCGCATCATCGCCGCTGACCCGGAAACCATTACGGTCTCATTAGAGGAGCGCAAAGAAAAAGAGGTACCGGTGCGCGTAGACCTCGTGGGTGACCCACCAGAAGGCTACAGATTTCAACTACCAGAGTTGCTGCCAGACCTCGTAAGCGTGATAGGACCGTCCTCAAGAGTTGATTTGGTCTTTGCGGTTTGGGTCAGCGTGGAAATGGATGAAGTGCGCAGTACCGTGAATCTCACACAGCGCGCGATACCGCGCGACGCCCAAGGAGAAGACGTGAGCGGCGTACAGCTTGATCCACCCGTGGTGCAGGTGACGGTACCGGTAGAGCTAGCGATTACGAACAAAGACGTCCCCGTCCGTATTGATATCCAAGGCGAGCCCGCGCCAGGCTACCTGGTCTCACGCTATCTCACCACACCGGCCTCGGCGACACTCGTCGGCTCGCCTGAAGTGCTCAATGGCCTGCTCTATCTGTCTACCGAGACCATTCGCGTCGAGGGAGCCACAGAAACGGTCACAGAAACGGTTAGGCTGGTAATACCGTCGGGAGTAGACGTTGTCGGCTCCGATGAGGTAGAGGTCAAAGTATACGTCGTGCCTATTGTGGCAAGCGTGCAGACCCAGATCGCCGTAACGCTCTTGAACCTGCGGCCAGGGCTGGAGGCCATTGTGTCCCCGCTCACTGCGTCAGTTACGCTCGGCGGTCTGGCGCCGCTGCTCCGAGAACTCCAGCCCAGCAGCGTGATCGTGTCTTTGAACCTAAGCGGTTTGGGCCCCGGTTCCTATGCGTTGTCGCCTGATACGAACACGACCCTCGATGTAAGAGTTGAGCGTATCAATCCATTACAATTCAATGTACTCGTGCGCCCCCGCACGCTCGCACCCACGCCAGAACCTGCTACGTCTCCTATCCCGACGGAAGATACGCAACCCGCCCCACCAACGCCGGGTCCCTAGTCGCCTGCCCTTTCGCGCAACTGGAGTAAGAAGCAATCGCGCACAGGGTTCACACATGTGCGGGACAGCAGTAACACTCCGCGTTGGTTCCACGTGCCGGAATGCTTGTCTCCCGTCATCTTGCCCTGCTCCAGCGCAAGTGTCCCTTTACGGCTCAGAGACATACGCACCGAGCCAACATCGGGAGAAAGCCCGGAGGAGTGCTATACTAGACGGACGCTAAGAAAGAGGCGATAAAGAGGCCCCAGCGCCGTCCCTTTCTAGTCTTTCTTGCAGCATTCCTTGGCTGATCTAGGTTTCCTAAAGAGTTAGGCCGACATTGTGGTCAAGTGGTCGTACACGCCCCGCGTACAGATTGTCGGGCGAGCTGCAGGAAGTCCTGAAGCCATTACGGCCGGCATGGCACGCATTAGTCGTGACCCAACGCCTGTGCCCCAACTCATCAAGGAAGCGCGCGACAACACAGCGCTGGCGCGGCAGCGCAACCAGCGAGTCGTGTACGAATACGGGCACAATAGCGTCGCGGAGCACGGCTGTTTCAGCGCCGCTATTTGGGACATCCCCCGCCTCCTTTCGCTGGAAATCGTGCGGCACCGGCTGGCGGCCTACACGCAGCACAGCGGGCGGTATATCCCTTTTGAGGAAGTGCCGCGCCAGTTTTATTTGCCTAAGGAATACCGTCGCGGCAAGTCGCGGCGCCTAATCGAAGAGGCTGCAAGCCAGAGCTACG
The DNA here is from genome assembly GCA_965219505.1 of Chloroflexota bacterium. Lineage (GTDB taxonomy): Bacteria > Chloroflexota > UBA11872 > VXOZ01 > VXOZ01 > VXOZ01. The sequence continues at coordinate 2,339,910 of OZ244775.1, forward strand.
CGGTCTATCGCACGCTCTATGCCGGCTGCACCGCTTATCTACTGAACAAGCATCCTCGCATGCGCGCCGTCTCGGCCGAGCGCCGCGCGACAGAGGACGCGCGTTACGTTTTGCCGCTGGCGCAGACCACCCAAGTGGGGGTGACGACAAACGCCCGTGAATTCGCCCTCATGATCACGCGGCTGCTCTCCTCACCGCTCCCTGAATTTCGCGAAACCGGAGAGAAGCTCTTTGCGCGTCTGCATCCAATCGCGCCCTCGCTCTTTCCAGAGAAGTATGTCCACGCGCTGCCGTATCCACAGAGTGGTCGAGATGCCATTCAGGCAACAGCAGCCGCGCTTGGCATTGCCGCGACAGTTGACGACAGGAGCACACCGATTGCCGACCGGCCCGCACAAAGTGCTGCCGATGAGCCGGTTCGGCTCGTGCGCTATGATTCGGATGGCGAGCGACTCGTAGCTGCGGCGTTGCTTTTTCACAGTTCGCAAGTGACTCTAGCCGACGCGCAGCAGGCAATAGCGCGCCTTGATGCCGAGCAAGTGGGCCAATTCATTCGGTCCGCCTACCGCGGACTGCACGCTCACGACACCGTGCTGCGCGAATTTGAATTCCTACACTACCAGTTCGAATTGGTGATGTCGGAAGCCGCGTATCACCAGTTTATCCGCCACCGGATGAAAACTGAGGTCTCTCAGTCCCATAGCCCCGCGCATAGCCGCACGCTTCCGCCGCTCATTCGGAATGCCGGCTTTACGGACGAGTACAATCGGACGCTCGATCTCCTGGAAAAGACTTACCATGCTCTCGGTGCCGACAAGCGTGCCGAAATCGTGCTTGCCAATGGGCACAACCTCCGCATCTTGGCCGACCTCAACGCGCGCGAAGTCGTGGAAATGTCCCGTATTCGCAGCGACCGCCACGCGCAGTGGGACATTCGGAACATCTCCGATGCCATTGTCGCCGCGGTGACGCGCGTTCATCCCCACGTCGGCTTGGCTTGCGGCGGACGTGACGCGTTCAAGGACGGTACTGCCGCCGTCTTGCCGGATTCTGCTATTTCACCATAGGGATTGCACCGCCCTCGAAGTCTCCATGTCTGTTTCCAAGCCAGGCCGGTAACCGGCCTTACGTGCACACTCTTCGCTCAGTCCAATTGGGCTTCACTACCGCAATTGCCTATAATGGAGAATATGGAATTATATCTATACGAAAGAATTATCGGAATCCCACAGATCAAGGAGTGGGGGCACTACTATGGCAACGCGAACAAAGACTCCTGAAAAGAATGGCACGGACGGGCGTACCCAGGCACTGCAGGCCGCGATCAGCCAGATTGAGCGCCGCTATGGCAAAGGCTCGATCATGCGCATGGGCGAACAGGCAGGTGTACCTGTTGCCGTCGTTCCTACCGGCTCACTCTCGCTTGACCTAGCGCTGGGAGTAGGTGGTTTGCCCCGAGGACGCGTCGTCGAGATTTATGGCAACGAGGGCAGCGGCAAGACAACCCTTGCCCAGCACGTCGTGGCTGAAGCGCAGAAGCTCGGTGGCACTGCTGCTTTTGTGGACGCCGAGCACGCGTTTGACCCCACGTATGCCGCCAAGTGCGGCCTGAACATCGAAGACTTGCTCGTCTCCCAGCCGGACAATGGCGAACAAGCCTTGGAAATCGCCGAAATGCTGGTGCGCAGCAATGCGGTAGACGCCATAGTGGTTGACTCTGTGGCAGCCCTGGTGCCGAAAGCTGAGATTGAGGGCGAGATGGGTGATGCCCACATGGGACTGCAAGCGCGGCTGATGTCCCAGGCGCTCCGCAAACTTACAGCCGCTATTAGCCGTTCGCGCACAGTGGTCATCTTCATCAATCAGGTGCGCGAAAAGATCGGCGTGATGTTCGGCAACCCGGAGACCACGCCGGGAGGACGTGCGCTCCGCTTCTACTCGTCGGTGCGCATTGACGTACGTCGGGTTGACTACGTGAAGAGCGGACAGGAGCAGGTAGGCATTCGTGTGCGTGCCAAGGTCGTGAAGAACAAAGTGGCGCCGCCATTCCGAACTTGCGAGTTCGACATTCTGTTCGACGAAGGGATTTCCAAGATGGGAGATCTCATCGATCTCTCAACCGAGTATGGCATCGTCCGCAAGGCAGGGGCGCACTACTCACATGGTGACACTCGTCTCGGCCTAGGGCGCGAAAACGTCCGTAAATTCCTCAAAGAAAACAGAGACATCGCGGAAGCTATTGAACTAGCCGTGCGCACCCAGGCACAGGCAACCCTAGCCGACACTCCCGCAGGCGAGGTTGTCGAGGCGATGCCAGGCACCGAGACTGCAACGCAATGAACCGACGCTACTTCATCACACTGGCATTCATCATCGTTTTCGTCACAATGGCTAGTTATGTCAATTGGCCCAACAATCCCGGACTCAATCTCGGTATCGGCAATTCGCGCCTTGTACGCGACCTCCGCTATCACCTGGGCCTGGACTTGCAGGGCGGCCTCCACGTGGTACTGCGGGCCACACCCGCGGAAGACCAGGAAATCACCTCCGACCACATGGAAGCCACGCGCGGAATCATTGCAGAACGCGTGAATGCCTTAGGCGTTTCTGAGCCCATCGTGCAACTGGAGGGCACCGACCGCATCATCGTCGAACTTCCCGGCGTGGAAAACCCGGATGAAGCCATCACCCTCTTCCGCGAAACCGGCGAACTTGCCTTCGTTGATCTCGGCAGGAGCTCGGTTCCGCCGATACAGGTAGGCGGGCTCGTTGAAGGTGAGCAGTATCGCAGGCTCTTCACCGGTGCAATGGTCAAGTCTGCAGAAGTCGGCTTCGATGAGCGCGGCCTGCCTCAGATCACCTTTGAACTCAAAGATGAAGGCGCGGCGATCTTCGAAGAATTCACGTCCCAGAACATATGTGTGCGCACTGGCGGCTCACCGTGCACCTGGCTGGGCATTACGCTCGACAACAACCTGATCTCTGCCGCTACGATTTCGAGTACCATCTCAAACCGCGGTCGCATTACCGGGAACTTTACCCTGGAAGAAGCGCGCGACATCGTCATCAAATTGAAGTACGGCGCATTACCGGTGCCGCTGGAAATTGCGCAGAACCGAACCGTTGGCCCCACGCTGGGCCAAGACTCGGTCGACCGCAGCCTCCGGGCTGGAGTCATCGGCCTGGTGCTTGTTGCCACATTCATGCTGATCTACTATCGTTTGCCCGGATTGATAGCAGTTGTGGCTTTGCTTATCTACGCGCTCCTCGTTCTTGGCATCTTCAAGCTGTGGCCGATTGTGCTCACGTTAGCAGGTATCGCTGGGTTCATTCTTTCCGTTGGCATGGCCGTGGATGCAAATATCCTGATTTTCGAGCGCCTGAAGGAAGAACTGCGCCGGGGCAGAACTATGCGCTCCGCGCTTGACGTCGGCTTCGATCGTGCTTGGACGTCGATCCGAGACTCCAATATTTCCACGTTGATTACGTGCGCCGTGCTCTTCTATTTCGGTACGGGCATTGTGCGGGGTTTCGCCATCACGCTTGCAGTCGGCGTAATCATTAGCATGTTTACGGCGATTTCGGTAACACGCACATTCCTCTACTTTGTGGTACGCCTCCCGCAACTGCGCGAACATCCGTGGCTCTATGGTGTGGGGCTGGCGCAAGAGCAATCCTCCGCGCCTAGCCAGGCGCCGCCACAGCAGGCAACGGACCCATAGGTAGTGAATCCGCGATGTCGCTAGAATCTCGTCCCGTAGACTCCGTCCGTGGGATGCTGGACCTCAATTCCCAGCAAACCCACGTGCAAGCCCAACTGCGGCAATCCTTGCTCGATGCCTTTCAACTAGCAAGCTATACCCCCATTGAAGTGCCGCTAGTGGAGCAGGCTGACCTCTACTTGCGCAAATCCGGCGCCGAGACAATTTCCAAAATGTACACCTTTGAAGACTTCGGCGGGCGTCGTCTGGCGTTGCGCCCGGAACTCACGGCCTCCATAGTCCGCTACTACCTAGGCAACGATCAGAACTTACCGCTTCCGCTGCGCTATGCTTACGCCGGGCCGGTGTTCCGCTACGAGAAGCCGCAACGCGGCCGCTTTCGCCAGTTCTCAATGGCGGGCGTGGAGTTGCTCGGCAGTGACGGGCCGTCCGCCGATGCCGAGGTGATCGCGTTGGCGTGTTGGACGCTCAAACGACTTGGCATTGCGCAATACCGGCTCGTCATCGGTCACGTTGGCATCCTTTTGGAATTACTTGGCAGCTTGGGACTTTCGACCCGCTTGCGGCACTTCCTCCTCGACAGCATGGAAGACGTGGGGAGGCCCGGACGCGGCCTTGGCTATGTGCGCAAGCGCCTAGAAGAGATTCACCCTACTCGACGGGCCGCTTCACCAACACAAGAGTCGTTTGCCGGCTCCGAGGCGCAGGCACAAGCTGCCCTGCGGGCATCGTTGCAGGAGATGGGAATCGAGCTAAACGGCAGCAGGCCGGCAGAGGCTATTCTCGGCCGAATGTATCGAAAACGACGCGCTTCCGATGAAGATGAGCGAGTTGAACGCGCGTTTGAGTTTATTCAAGGCTTGCACAACCTTTCGGGAGCGCCAGGGGAAGTGCTGGAACGCGCTCGGGACTTTCTGAAAGAGTTCGGCTTAGGCCACCAACCTCTCAGCCGCCTAGCCGACGTGGTGGCCGCGCTCAGTGCCTATGGCATTGAGGATTCACACGTGCAAGTGCAACTAGCTCTCGGACGGGGTCTCCACTATTACACCGACGTGGTGTTCGAGCTGTATGACGCAACAGGTCAGAGTCAACTGTGCGGAGGCGGCCGCTACAACGAACTTGTGCAATCGCTTGGCGGGCGCAAATCTATTCCGGCAGTCGGCTTCGCTTTTGGCCTGGAGCGCCTCCGACTGGCATTGGAAGTGCAAGGTGCTGCGCTGCCCGCTCCGCCGCAAACGCAGGTGCTTGTGGCTGCAGTGAGCTCCGGCGCCACGCACGCCAGCATGCAAGCAGCGCAGTGGCTGCGGGAACACGGCATCCGCGCAGAGCACGACCTGCGGCAGCGCGCCGTACGTGCGCGCATAAGCTATGCGAATCGGAGGGGGATTCCCTTTCTCCTCCTGGTTGAAGACCGCGAAGAGACCGCAGTCCTGCGTAATCTACCTGAGGCCACCGAACAATCGCTGTCATTAGAGGAAGTGGTGCAGGTGCTCGATGGCTGAAGCGCTGCGTCTGCTCGTGCCAAGTAAGGGCCGCATTGGGGAGCAAACTCTGGACTTCTTCGCCGCGTGCGGCCTTGACGTGGTGCGCCCGAATTCGCGCGCCTATGAAGCTACGTTCCCGGCGGTAGCCAACGTGGCGATCCTCTTCCAGCGCGCTTGGCAAATGGTTGAGCAAATACGCAACGGAGACGCCGACGCCGGTATTACCGGCTATGACATCTTGTCTGAAGTGCGGCAAGAAGGCGACAATCTTGTGGTTGTAGCAGAATACTTGGGCTACTCCCGAGGGCGGCTCGCCATCGCCGTGCCGGAGGAATGGATTGATGTTCGCACGTTGACCGACCTTGCCGAAGTGGCGCTAGAGTTTCGAGAGAGAGGCCGGGTGCTTCGCATTGCCACGACATTTCCTTCCCTGACTCGCCAGTTTCTCTTTCAGCAGGGAATCACCTACTTCCACGTTGTGCAGGCCGAGGGCGGTCTGGAGGCGGCGCCGACTTTGGGCTACGCCGATATCATCGTTGACTTAGTTTCCACTGGCGCCACTCTCAAAGACAACCGGCTCAAGATGATCGAACACGGGGTCATATTGCGCACACAGGCATGCTTGGTGGGTAACCGAGAACGACTGCGCGCCAGCGCTACCAAGCGGGAGGCACTGCGGCAGATTCTGGAGCTCATAGAAGCCTCTCAAAGCGCCGAACCGTACTCGACGCTAACCGCAAACATGCAGGGGGATTCTGCAGAGGCAATCGCCGCCAAGCTGGCGGCATTTCCGGAAGTCGGCGGTCTGCTCGGTCCGACGATAGCTCGAGTATTTGCCAGAGATGAGCAGGATCATTCGTGGTTTGCCGTAACCGTGCAGGTAAAGTCCAGGGACTTGCTGTCTGCTGTGGCAAGCTTGCGGCAAGCGGACTGTATGAGCGTCTCCGTTACGTCTCCGCACTACATCTTTGCACGGGAGAGCACCCTCTACCGCCGCCTTCTCAAGACCCTAAAATTAGAGGGATGAGCAGCAGCGCTAATACTGGAAAAAAGGCCGTGGGCACAAGGCCGTATTGAACAAAAACTTAGGCCGTGGAGCAAGCAGCTATCATGCGCCGCAGATTTGGAATATGATGTACGGTATTGCTATGAAGATGAGCGCAACGCAGTCCGTCATTCCCGCTTTCGCGGGAATCCATCTTGTCTCTTCGCTAAACACCGGCCACCGTGGAAGCGATAGCGGCAAACCGGACAACTCCTCCGGTCGTCGAAATTCGGCTGGCGCGGGGCAAGTCTGACAACCATGCACATACAAGTGGAGTAACTGCATCAAATGTTTGACATTGTTGGCCGCAGGAAATGGGCCTACGTTGTATCAGCGATAATACTCGTTCCGAGTATTCTCTCGCTCATAATCTTCCGCTTGCAGCCGGGTATCGACTTTTCCGGCGGTACTATCTACGAACTGCGCTTTGAAGCCACACCGTCTACAGAAGACATTAAGCGCATTTACCTGAGCCTCGATCTTGGCGAGCCATTAGTGCAGGCGACGGGTGAGGGCTCGGTCATTATCCGTTCAATAGAGCTTGGTCTGGAGGACAAGCAAGCCGTGCGCGGTGCCCTGGAGGAAGTGCACGGTCAAGCTGAGGAGTTGCGCTTCGAAGCTGTAGGGCCCGTAATCGCCCGGGAGCTCACGCAGAGAGCCATTCTCGCCGTTCTGGTAGCTTCCGTCTGTATTCTCGTATACATCACGTGGGCATTTCGCCACGTACCCCAACCTTTCCGCTATGGGGTCTGCGCGATCTGCGCGCTTGTCCACGATGTACTGGTCGTACTGGGCGTCTTCTCCGTGCTGGGCTTCCTAATCGATAAAGAGATCGACTCTATGTTTATCACGGCCATTCTCACTGCCATCGGCTATTCGGTGCACGATACTATCGTGGTCTTCGACCGAGTGCGTGAGAATCGCTCCAAGTATGCCTACGCGCCTCTCCCCACCGTCGTAAACTTCAGTGTCAATCAGACTATTGACCGCTCTCTGAACACGTCCATTACCTTGCTAATCACACTGTTTGCGCTTTATCTTTTCGGGGGTCTGGCCATCAAGGACTTCGTCCTAGCGCTCTTGATTGGCACCGCAACCGGAACCTACTCCTCGATCTTCATTGCCGCGAGCCTGCTGGTCGATTGGGACGTATTTTCTCGACGTCAAGTTGAGGCGTCGTAGTCCGCTGAAATCTTGCCCAAGTCGCAGGACAGCCTTGGCGGGTGGTGGCTAAGCCCACGAAAGTTGAGGAAGACGGCGCTCACATCTCCGGTAGCGCAGGTTTGCAACCTGCGTCTGCGGTAGGGTCTATCATTGTACGCCCTTTTCGCTAAGGCGAAACCGCTGGAGAATACGTCCCGTACCGCTTACTCCGGCGGGGGACAAGCCCCCGCGCTACGGCTTGGTAGTGAGGATCGAGCGTGTGGGGAGAGAACATCAACCGATTCCAGTACTTAGGGTACCGCGATTCTCGGCAATGCCGGATTGATGCGGCTTACAATCTCGTAATTGATCGTCCCAACGTGCGTGGCAATGTGTTCTGCCGGCATCTCCGGCCCCAGCAGCGTCACCTCATCACCGCTCTCGACGCCTGGGACACCGGTCACGTCAATGAGAGTCATATTCATCATCACGCGACCGACGACGTCTGCAAGCCTGCCGCGAACGGCAACTTCCCCTAAATTCGATAGCTTGCGATCATAGCCGTCAGAATATCCCACTGGGATGACCGCTATGGCGGAATCACGCCGCGTTCGATAGGTGCGCCCATACCCCACTGTCTCGCCGCGAGCAACGTGCTGTATCTGCACGATGCGTGTCTTCCACTGCATGACCGGACGAAGCGAAAGCGGATGCGCGGTGCGCTCCGTCATTGCGATCTTTGTGTCCAGCGACGGCCACAATCCGTAGAGGCCAATGCCAAATCGCACCAAGTTGCCGTGTGCCGCCGGTTCCACCATCGCCGCTGCCGACGCGGCCATGTGTTGATAGGGCACATGCATTCCCTCGCGCGCTAATGCAGCCTGTACCTCGGCAAAACGGCGAAGCTGCAACTGCAAATATGAGTCATCAGCCGTATCTTCCGCCGTTGCAAAGTGTGTATAGATACCCTCCACCTCAAGATGAGGCAGCGACTGCAAGTGACGAAGGAATGCAACTGCCTCGTGCATACCGACGCCAAGCCGGTACGTACCGGTCTCTAACTTGACGTGAACGGCTGCGGTCACATTTTGTGCTGCCGCCCGTTGCGCCAGGCACTCGGCAGACGCCTGATCGAATACTACCTGCCGAAAGCCATGCCGCACGACCTCGTCGGCACGGTTGTGGGGTGTGAAGCCCATAATCAGGATCGGCAGCGACGTGGCGCCCTGGCCCGTAGTAATCCCGTCACTCAGCAGCTCCAGCGCCTCATCCAGCGAATTGACACCAAACCAATCAACGTGATTGGCAATGCTTTGGGCGACGACGTGAATCCCATGGCCGTAGCCATTTGCTTTTACTACAGCCAGGAGGGAAGTCCCTGGCGTTAATCGCTTCCTGAGAGTGGCCACATTGTGTTGCAGCGCTCCGCGACTAACCTCAATCCAGGACAAGGGGTCCATCATGCCACAGGCGCGCTTCTAGGCTCTCAAGCCACTGAGGACGATCTCGTGGCGAGTCAAAAGCAAGTCCTTACCTACCGGCTGCGGCGAGAGTCCGGCCAGATCATCTTCAACCCGATCCCAAAGCATCGACCGCACGATTTCGCGGTTCTCATCTGACGTATTAGCAGTCTCGAGCCATTCACTTGCCAACACTTCTCGCTTCAACAGACGTGCGTCATGCACAGGGCAGCCTACGTCCGCCATCATTTGGCGCAACTGGCTTTCGCTGAATGCCTGCACGTGCGAGTGCCCGCGCAAGCGTTCCATGCGGTTGAAGTTTGCCGCTTTTTGTGCGTCCTCCGGCATGCCGAATTCACCGATGACTAACCGTCCCCCCGGCGCAAGGACTCGCCCCATTTCTTGCAAGGCCGGCATGGCATGCGTGAAATGATGGACGCTAAAGCGGCATGTTACGATGCTAAACATTTCGTCGGGGAACGGCAGATGGGTGGCATCAGCGGCTGCCAAAGCAATCTGCCCGCCATTCCGGACTGTGCCATCAGACACTTCTTGTTCCGCGGCGCGGGCAATCATGGCGGCGGTGAAGTCCACACCAATGACAGAGCCGCTCCCCGTGATCTCCGCAGCCAGGGCAAACGCGACAAGCCCGGTACCGGTCGCCACGTCCAGCGCCTTGGCATCGGGTCCGGGAGCAGCCAAGGCAACCATCACCTCAACCGTGTCGCCCTGCCCGCCCGTGTAAGTTGCCGCGCGCTCCGTGAAGTGCTGCCGAACGTCCTGATCCGATGGTGCCCGCTCACTCATGCGTGATCTCCTAGTTTCATTCTTTGTGCAAAGAGTTCTGGCGCGTTCACCTACACTGGCTTACATGCCTCGCAATAGTCACCCCGAGGCAACCGCCCGTGATGCCAGCGGAGTGTCATACTTTCCACTGCTGGCTCTACCTTATCATGGCTCCACAGGCGCGTCAGCCGATCCGGGCTTGTCCCAGCGCTCTCGGTCTCGACTCGAAGTATCTGCGGCAACGCCTACACACGATTAGCTGTACTTGAAACGGTGCTATTCCGCACTCTGGGCCACGTTGAAAAGACAGCCACCCTCCGCCGGCGGAGACTAGTACATGACTCGACTAAGTGCACTGGACAGCAGGGCGTTGGAACGAATCCACCCTCACCCTAGTCCTCTCATACAATGAGAACTTTGCAAGAACCGTGCCGGAACGCGAGAAAGTCTCCCTCTCCCTGGGGAGAGGGTCGGGGTGAGGGGAACATCGATGCCGATCCAGCCCAATCCCAACTGATTGTCAGAGTTGCGCAAAGCTTGCCCCGTACCACGATACGGGGGTCTCCTCAATGGAGAGGTGCCGCTGCACATCCGACCTGTGTTGTGCAAAGGTCTCCAGCGGGAGGTTCGGATTCACCATCAGACGGCGGTACCGCTAGCACCAAGACCAGACAAGTCAACGCCGGGCCGTCAGAAGGCCGACCAGCGTTCACGGGTCAGGTTCGACAAGGCTTAACCACTCTGATTTCTCACTGACCAATGGCGCTGGCAACGAAAAGCCCGCGAGTGAGTGTGCTACGCGGTCTCCACAAGCGTACGTTGCTCATCGGTAAGAAATGGCGGTTCGGCTGCGCGCACATTCGCCTCCATCTCCTCCGTGTTCATTACGCCGGTAAGACACGATGTGACGTAAGGCTGAGAAAGCACGAACTTGATGGCGGCTTCGTGAAGGGAATGAATCGGCGGTTTAACCAGCGCTTGCGTAAGCCGATTCACCGTTGCTTCATCTTGGAAGAGCCGCCCGGAAGCGAAGGGCGACCGCGCCAACACACCGACCCCTTTCTCCGCACAGAGTGGGAAGAGTTCCTGCGCCGCATCTTGTAGCAACACACTGTATGACACTTCTACAACTTCGGCATACCCTCGCCGCACTGCCTCGAGACAGGCCGGTACCGAAGACGAAAGCCCTATACTCCGCACCTTGCCTGCCTGCTTCAATTCGCGCAGCGTTTCCCACGGCTCTTCACGCTCGACCACGTCCACTGGCGGATCGTGCAAGAGGTACGCGTCGATGTAGTCGGTCTGCAAGCGGCGCAGGCTAAGCTCACACTCATGGCGAATGTACCACGGTTCAAAGCACTGCGGCTGCGGCACGTCCCGTTGTTGGAAGAGCATCTGTGCCCCATCGATTCCTACGAGGTAGCCGACTTTCGTCACGAGGACTGTCTGCTTACGACATTCGCGAAACGCCTCGCCCAGGATTACTTCCGACCGGCCATTGCCATATTGGTCTGAGGCGTCATAGGTGGTAACGCCTAAGTCGAGCGCACGACGTAGGATCGCGACGCCGTCATTGGCATCCACCGGGCCCCACCACAGCCCGCCGAGCTCCCAGGTGCCCAGCGCAAGGGCTGAGACATCTATCTCGGTTGTTCCTAACCTACGGCTTTCCATTCGCGCTCTCCTCTGTCTCATACTACTCAGGCCACACTTCGCCACTGCTCCTTCGCCCCGGGGAATCCCATGCGCGTCGGAGATAGGGCATACTTTCATAGGCGTGCATAGCAATATGCTATTCTTGTATGCATAATCCGGGCGGCCCACATCGACAATCGTCTAGCCACTCTTCTTTACACACAAAGCATTCTGCATCGTCGTCAACCCCACATGCGCAAGGCTACTGCTCGCACGCGCGGCATCGCCATGTTCCTTCACATTCGCAAAGCTGCTGCTTGCACACAAGACATGGCCACTTATCAAATCTGTCGCCATATTCCCATTCATCACCATAATCTTCATAGGTCCACAACGGCGCAACGCCGTACTCTGCACGCCTCGCAATTGTACAGTTAAGGCAGCGCGCAAACTCGGCGTAGTGACGGCTTATACCGCATTCTTGGCAAACAACCTTCTCATCCAGCCCCGGCCTCGTGCGAGGACTGTGCCGCAGTCCTGATCTACGGCCGCTGCCAGACAAACCGGCGGGGGTTGCTTGGAGGCTCTCGCGGGCGCCACTTCTATTCTTCGTGCTGTTGCGGGTAGCGCGTGGCTCCGTCGAGCCGCTTGCGGCATCACTGGTGGGAGTTTTTTTGCGGCTGTTCGCGGGCAACTCGAGTCTCCTTCGCGTTGTCGCGTGTATCAGGATTCTGCATGGAGCCGACCGCACCATCTATTGGATTGTCAGTCTTTGTTTTCTTGGCGCGCCGCTTGCGCCACACTAGGTAGAACGCAGCAGCTACTAGGCCCGATGCCAGCCACTCCATCCGGCCAAACTCCCAATCTCAATAACGTCTCTTATGCAAACTGCTTTGGAGCAACTTCCACAAGACCAGATACCACGATAGGTATAGTCTCTAGCCGCGCGGTCATTCGCAAGGGCTCCGATGCCGCCGTAGTCCATGCAGTATTGACGCGGCTCGGGCGGGCACAGGAGTGCGCGACGCATAATAGAACAACTATAGCAGGTAGCTGGCAGCTATATGATACACCCAAAACAGCACTCATTGACATTCGACCGGTTTTTCTCCAGAATCAACGCAAGGTTATGGGCTTGCAGCGGGTCATCGCAGGGCCCGCACCGCATGGGAGAAAAACACGGCATACGTGGATCCTCGTACAGAAGACTAGGCGCAGACCGTCTCCGGGGCAGCGGTCGCCTGGGTTGGAACAACGTGTGACCCGCGTGAATATTCCCGCAATACCTGCAAAGGAGAGCACATTTGGTGCCATTACATGAAACGGCTGATGTCTTGATCATCGGTGCCGGCGCGTCCGGCGCGGCGGCAGCGTGGTCGCTGGCATCTGCCGGCCTTGACGTGGTCTGCCTAGAGCAAGGCGATTGGATCGATCCCACAGACTACCATCACCAAAGCCCCGATTGGGAGCTGCATCGGCAGACCGATTTTGCTAAGGACCCCAACGTGCGGCAGCGACCGGAGGACTATCCTCTCAACAATGATGCTACGCCCATTACGCCACTTATGTTCAATGCCGTTGGCGGCAGCACGATTCACTGGTCCGGCCACTTTCCGCGCTTTCGACCGTCTGACTTCCGCGTAAAAACTCTGGACGGCGTCGCCGACGACTGGCCGATTACATATTGGGACCTTGCGCCGTACTACGAGGAAAACGATGCTAACATCGGTGTGTCCGGACTCAACGGCGATCCAGGCGGCCCGCCCCGCACACCCCGGCAAACGCCCCCGCTCGGCTTAGATGCCGCTTCCCACGCCTACATTCGCGGCCTAGAAAAGCTTGGCTGGCATTGGTGGCCGTCCGACAACGCCCTCATCACAACGCCCTTCGGCGAGGGGCGGCAGGTGTGCAACTACTGCGGCCCGTGTGACATTGGCTGTCCGCGCGGCGCCATGTCCAGCGCCCACGTGACCTACTGGCCCGCCGCACTCGCGAAAGGAGCGCGCCTGATTACGCGTGCCCGCGTACGCGAAATCACGGTAGACCAACGCGGCCGCGCCAACGGCGCCGTCTATTACTCTGCTGACGGCGGCATCGCCCAGCAGCACGCGCGGGTCGTCATCGTCGCCTGCAACGGTATTGGCACCCCGCGTCTCCTGCTCAATTCCGTTTCCAGCCACTTTCCGCACGGTTTGGCAAACTCAAACGGGGTCGTGGGCACGCATCTTATGTTCCATCCCGTAGCGTTTGTCACCGGCATTTTCCCCGAGCCCGTGCACGGGCATCAAGGCCCGGTCGGTCTGCTGCTTCACTGTCAGGAGTTCTATGAGACCGACCTAGATCGGGGCTTTATGCGCGGATTCCAACTGCAGCTCTGCCGCGATAGCGGGCCGCTCTCAACTGCTCTCGGCAGTTTTCCAGGAGAAGGAGTGCCATGGGGTGCAGACCACCATCGCGAGCAGCGCCTGCGCAGCGACCACATGCTAACCGTCGGCCTTATGATTGAAGACCTGCCGGAGGCGCACAATCGGGTAGACCTCGATCCCACGCTGACAGACGACAACGGCATTCCAGCGCCGCGAGTCTCGTATGCCGTCAGCGAAAACAGCCGCAAATCGCTCGACTATGGCATTGCCCGGGCGCGTGACTTGCTGGACGCCGCGGGTGCCCACACGGTACTGAACCAAACGCTTACACAAGAGGCGGGCTGGCATCTCATGGGCACGGCCCGCATGGGGGATGATCCCCGCAATTCAGTGGTAGATCGCCACGGACGCACGCACGATGTCCCCAATCTATTCATCGTCGACGGAAGCATCTTTGCCACGTCCGCCGCCGTCAACCCAACCAGCACAATTCAGGCCCTGGCGCTCTACGTTTCCGACTGGCTGAAGCAGAACTTTCGGGAGGTGGCATCATGAGCAAGCAGACCGAGAACGGAACAGTTCTCACCGCGGAACAGCTAGCCCTCCTGGAAGCAATTCAAAACCGGCTGATTCCTGCACAGGACGGGATGCCGGGTGCGGGTGACGCGGGGTGTGCCAAAACGCTTGATCACTTCCTTAGCGTGCGCCCTGCCCTACGTCGCGCCGTATTCGCTGCCCTTAGCGCCATCGAGGCGGCAGCCGGCGAGACTTCCCAGGCGTCCGCAGAGGTCAATGCCGAGTCCACGCACGTGGCGTTCTTAGCTCTTTCCGATGCTGAGCGTGATGCAGTGATTAGTGCCGTAGAGTTGGCGCAGCCGGATCTCTTTCGCACGTTGCTAACCCAAACGTACACTGCCTACTATACGAATCCTGCAGTGCTGCTCATTCTCGGCTGGAATCCGCCGCAACCGGAGGGCTATCCTACACCGCCGCCTTTTGACGAAGCTCTTCTCGCCAACGTGAAACAGCGCGGCAAAGTCTGGCGGGATGCTGATTAGCATGTGAGGCCGCAGGACCGCGGGCACCCTTCAACCTCCGCTGCGATTGGGCAGATCGCAAGCGCCGCACGCAGCCTGCTCGTGCTAGGGCGACTCGCTTGATAGCCGCATCAGGCGGAGTTGTCTGCAAGCGGCGGGTCGTACGTCGTCGCAAAGTGCTCGACAACGAATTCGGGCCGTGATAGAGTCGAAGCACATGCGCTCGACATGCAAACTCGAGCCTTGAGGCTGAAGTCGCAGATATGCTAGCAATCTGCGACTTTCCTCATTCTATTAGGTTGTGTTGACTTTTCAAGAACCAGTTCGCCATTGCCCTAAAGTAGACAGCAACCCGGCCCGTCATTCCCGCTTTCGCGGGAATCCATCCCCTCCGCACTACTGCGCGCTGTCCCAAGCGGGGGACAAGCCCCCGCGCTACGCTTTAGATTCCTCGCTGCGCTCGGAATTGTAAGTGTTGACTAATTCGTTGACAGATTTTGCAGGGCTTGAAAAGGAGTATGTCCCTGCAGACCTTGATGTGGTCTTTCCGTGTTGTAGTACAGGAGGTATTGCATCAGTTCATCCTGGAACTCGGTCAGGTTCTCGAACGTCGTGCCTTCGATCAGGTCGTCATTGAGCGTACGCCAGAAGCGTTCCACCTTGCCGTTGGTCTGGGGTCGATAGGGGCGAGTGTAGCGGTGTTTGATGCCGAGCTCCCGCAGCATGCGCTCGAAGGGGTGCTGCTCCGGCTTGGTGCGTGACGCCACCTCCGGGCCGTTGTCGGTGAGAATGGCTTCGAACTGGATGCCGTACTCAGCATTGAGCAGGTTGATGCTCTTGAGGGCAGCGAACATGACACTGAGGCTCTTGAGGTCAGATACCACCTCAGTCCAGGCCAAGCGGGTGCACGCATCCAGCACGGAAACCAGGTAGTAGCGCTGGGAGCTGTCCAGGAGCAGGTCACGGCTGAGGTAATGGCAGTCCAGATGCCCCAGTTCGCCCGCGCGGGTCTTGATGATGGTGCGCTTCGACTGTTTCATGGCCGGTGTCAGGCGGTTGAGCCCATGGCGTTTGCTGATCGCATAGATGGTTGACGGTGAGGGCGTGTGCGCTTTGAGTACTGGTTTGAGTATGGCATAGATCTCATAGCGGTTGATACCCTTGCGGCGCTGCTCCAGCACCTTCTGCTCGACGTAGGGCAAGGTGCGCCGGCTCTTCCACTTGGGACCCCGCTTGCGCGGCAGCAGGGCGTCGTCGCTGCGCAGTTGGCGGAAACGGTTGTAGTACTTGGCAAAGGTCTGCCGGCTGGTACCATGGAAGGCATAGAAGTCCTGCAGGAAGCGGAAGTGGGGATGCTGCTTGGCCTTGACCAGTTCGTACTCAGTGATGAGGAAGCGCCACTTCTGCATGAGGTTCCGTTCGATGGTCTTGTCACTGCGATTGTCCCGCATCAGATGCCTCCAGATTTGGTGATTGACACGTATGCTCATTCTCCCAAATCTGTCAACGAATTACCTGACACTTACAGGAATGACATGAAATGTCAACACTACCTAGTCAAACAAGAGCATTGGGCCGCCACTGTAATCACGGCCCGCCCAAAGCAACCCCATGTAGCGTTGCTATGCCTGTTGAACAAGAGCAGCCCTTGGGTATTGGTGTTGAGCTTCTTAGAGGGTGTGTGAAGAAAGCGTCGGTTTATCCTTCGACAGGCTCAGGTCGAACGGGGAGCAGCAAAATTCATCGAAAAAGCCACTATCAGTTCGTGGTGAGCTTGTCGAACCATGAATGGATAGTGTGGCTGAGAGCTTCTCACACACCTTCTTTACACAGACCTGACGACCCTACAGCTCGAAGGTAGCCATCTTGTGCTTCTTCGGCATGGCCGTCCCCTCAACTAATCGTCAAACCCGTAGCCCCCACCATCATAAGTCAATAGATGAAATTGGCCCGGTGACTCTACTTCGAGATCACCCGACCCAAATTCCAAAGACGGTATAGCTTGAAGCAACTCATATGCGAATTGAGCGTCAAGGCTTCCTACGACGAAGAATTCCGGTTGGGCACTCGCGCGATCCCGCGTGATGCTAACCGTATCACTACCCATTGACTCGACGGAGACAATCTTACCAAAGTTGACCCTGAATGACCGTTCCCCATTGAAGTAAAGGTGTTTGGTGGTAACAGCCATGGTACCCAGGCCCCGGTCAACAACCTCATCTCGCTCTACAGGGGTACCCCTCGACTGACCGACGCGGACAGATACCCCTTTCGCCACACGGACGCTCGTACCTGCGGAACGACCTACTATCTCGCGCTTGGTGCGTTGCTCCAAATACGTCACGCTAGGGAAGACGAAGATTAGATGCTCTGACCGCATGAATTTGAAAGGCAGCCGCCCGACTGATGCTTCCCAGTCAATATCGGGGAGTTTGCCATCGTCGAGTATTGCCAAGATGTTCCGTTGCATTTGGTGATACTCTACTACCCTCTGGCGTTCACGCTCTTGAGCCTCTAGCAAAGCCAACTGCTCCTGCTCGCGTGCTTGCCTAGCTTGGCTCATCTTTCGCTTGATGAAATCGAACATGAAGGACATAGTAGGTCCCCTTGCGCAACGACTCTTGCCACCTAATTTCGCGCCGACATTCGAGTGAGACCAAAAAGAGACACGAATTTCCTGATTGTCGTTCCTTCACACTTTCCACCATCTCGCTGTGAAGGACTCTGCAGGACATGTTGTAAGTTCCGCATCACATTACACCTCGTCTGACTAGCCGTCAAGGGCTGAGTAGGCTACTTTCGGTCAATTCCAGATTGAGTTTCCCAGTGACGATAAAATGCCGAGCGACGCTCACCGACAAGTTGCTCCAATTCCTCTCCGTGAATCTCTAACCTTTGAAAGACGTGCTGAATCACCTCCACGCCCGCCTCGAACTCCGGCTGTACCACGTCTGAAGCGCCGGCATCGCGGAGCCTCTGAATTGACTCACGGCTGCTCGCCCGCGCGATGATATCGAGAGCCGGGTTTTGGGAGCGAGCATGGCGCACCGCGACCTCCGCCGCCACGTCGTCGTGGACGAGCACGGCCAAGAGCGACGCCTGCTCGAGGCGTGCGTGGGCAAGGACTGCAGGACTTCCCACATCGCCATACACCACCGGCACGCCGCTCTCTCTGAGTTCACGTACGGTAAGCGGATTGTATTCCACGATTACATAATGGATATTCTGGATATCAAGTGCATCGGCAAGCTCCCGCCCGACGCGTCCAAAGCCGCAGATCACCGCATGTCCGCGATGTTGGCCCATCCACGAGGGGGCGGTGTCCGGTTCCGCAAACCGCCCGCCAATGACCGGCAAGGCTCGGAGTACGCGAATAATCTGCGGCTCGAGCAGCAAGAGAAACGGCGTTAAGACAATGCTAATCAGAGCCGTGCTAATGGCAAGATTGAAGATGCTGTTCGGCAGCGCCCCTACCCCAACACTGATTTGGGCCAGTACAAAAGAAAACTCTCCTACCTGCCCCAAGCTCAACGCACCGAGAACGGCTGCATGCGCCGGCACGCGCAGCAACAAGAGCAGCACCATCAAGATGGCAATTTTGCCGAGAACAGTTGCAGTCAGCGCAATGCCAACCGCGCCAAGATTGTTGAAAAGCCACACCGGGTCAAGCAGCATGCCAACCGACACGAAGAAGAGAGACGCAAACAGATCTCGCAAGGGTACGACCTCAGCCACAACTTGTGTACGAAACTCGGATTCCGCAACGACAAGCCCGGCAAGAAAAGCTCCGAACGCCAGCGACAGACCGACGAACTGTGTAACAAACGCGGTACCGAGGGCCAGAGCGACCACGGCGAGGATAAGGAGTTCCCGCGACTTGCCGTGGGCAATGTGCGTAAGCAACCAGTGGGTCACACGCGCTCCGATAAAGTATGCGCCAAGACATACTGCCGCAGCTTTCCCGGCCAGCACCAGTAAGTCAATCACGACGTCTTCGCCCCCCACCGCCAACGCCGGTAGGATGACGACCATGGGGACCACTGCGATATCCTGGAGAATCAAGATTCCAAGCGCTATGCGACCGTGGAGCGCCTGCAACTCGCCCCGGGACATAAGCACCTTTATGACAACCACTGTGCTCGAAAGAGCAATTAGAGCGCCGAGCAGGATGCCTTGCGTGAACGAAAGACCGAGAACTCGGCCCACCAGCGGACCGAGGCTCATCGTCAACAGAATTTGTCCTACCCCGCCTACTACTACGATGCGGCCGAGGTGCCGCAACTCGCGCAAAGAGAACTCAGCGCCCACAGCAAAGAGCAGGAACATAACGCCGATCTCGGCGAGTACTTGGACGTCGTGCTGATCGGCACGGAGCAATGGGCTGAACGGCCCGATTGCAATACCCGCGAGCAAGTATCCCAGAATCACTGGAAGCCCCAGTCGCTGGGCAACCAGCCCAAAGAGAAAAGCGGCAAGGACAGCGACGGATAGGTTTAGCGCTAACGAAACGTCAGGCACGGCGGTTCTCCCGCACTACCCAAGATGTGCTCTGCCTCGACGGGATTCCTAGGGTGTCTAGTAAGAGCTAGGGCAGAGTATGCGTTGCGGCCAACTGTGACCATGGTACCAGACGATCGCTGCCACTAATGGCTCACGGCGCGTCATTCATCAAGACCTATCGGCATCAACCGGTAACCGAATAGGGGAAGGTCAGAGTTTTATTCCTGTTCGGTAGACCGGCATTGCCAACCTAACGAGAAGCTGCTATACTCTCATGCGGACGATGAAGTCTGGGGCTAGACGTTCTAAGCAAAGATTGGAGTGAGCGATGGGCTTCCTGGATGCGTTGTTTGGCAAGAAGAAGTCTGGTGGCGGGGTCCGCACGACAATCAAGGTCGGCCCGGGGGAAACCCTTCAAGACATTGCACAGCGCGAGTACGGCGATTCCGGCAAATGGGATGTGATTTTCCAGAAGAATAAGTGGCGCTTCGAAGGCGAAGACCCAAAATCTATCTATCCCGGCATGGACTTAGACATTCCCGAAATAGACTAGGAATAGCCGCGCTTCGTCTCTACCACATAGCTTGAATGAAAGGCATCGACGCTTTGCGTCGATGCCTTTTGCTTCTCATGCGCTCGCAGCCGTCAGCATCTCCCGCAGCGCTTTGGCAGATTCGATTGCCGCCGCTTCCGGCGGGCCGCCTTCCACTTGGTAGTGCATCTCAAGCGTGTACACGCCATCGTAGCCGTCCTTAGCCAGCGCGCGGAACTGACCTTCGTAGTCGGTATTGCCTTTGCCTACGCGGCACGCCTCGACCTCGCCATTTACGCGCCGCGCGTCTTTCACGTGCATGTGCGCAAGATGTGGCTTGATGGCAGCATAGTGCTTCGGGTAGGGGTCTTCATCCGCCCAGAGGCAGTTTCCCGGATCCCAGATTGCCTTCAAATGCGGTGAACCGACCGCCTCGATCAAGCGCTGGGATTCTTCACCCACGCCCGCATAGCACGACGGCTCGTTCTCCATGCAGAGATCGAAACCGTGCTTGGCAGCGATGTCGAGCGCCGGACCGAAGCGCTCCACAACCCGAGGGAACACCTCTTCCGGATCATCGTCTCTCCAGAAAGAGAAGCAGCGCACGACCCTCGTGCCAAACCGCTCGGCCAGCGCGAAACAGTGCGGCAACAGCGCCAGATGCTCTTCATAGGTCATTTCCTGCGCGCCGAAAGTGTCGCCTTCAATCTTTCGCTCCCGGCCTTCCAACGGGCACTTGAATATCGGTGTACCGAGTGCGCTCACTTGGATGCCGTTCTGCTTGAGGAGACGTTCCACGTCATCCAGTCCGTCCGGGGAAAGGTCCATCAAGTTCGTGCCGTTGACTGTACGTAGCTCCGCATACATGATGCCGTGCTCGCGCATCACGCCCAGCCCCGTGGCAAAGTCCGGATGCACCTCGTCAGTGAATATCCCAATTTTCATCATCGTACCCTTCTCTGAATTGCCGAGTAATCCTTGCTATTATACAAGATGCCATGCCGAGCCGCCGTGCATTGCCTAAGCACTCCCACGCCGCTGCGCTGTGCTATGCGCAAGCATAACTCTTGAAGCAATTGCGCTGTGGCAAGACCGGCTACACGCCCTCCGGTTCCGGCGCTGCCGCCGATTCGGATAGATCTTGCAGCGGGCGCGCAAAGCGGCGATGCGCGGCGATGGCGAGTATGGTGGCAGAAACCGAAGCCGTGAGTGCCACACCAAATAATGCTTCGAAGGACACAAGATCAGCCAGAAGCCCGCCTAGAGGAGTAAGTAGAATTAGGGCCCCAATCAGCGTATTCGTAAAACCCATGTAGATGATGCGATCCTCCGCCGGTGATACCTCGATTGCGAGTACTGAGAACGTGACTTCCTGACCGCCGACTGCAGTGCCAAGGAAAACGAAGAGCGCAAGAAAGACCACGCTAGGGAGAGTTGCCGAGGCTTGAGAGACAGTGAGCAATTGGGCCGTGAGTGCAAGTACCGGCGGCAGCACGCTGAAGAACGTCGTCGCCACCAGCAGCAACCAACCGCCGCCGCGCGCGCCTAGCCATCCCCATACGACGTTGCTGCCAATCACACCGCCCGTAAGCGCAATCGCGGATGACGCCACCACGGAACCCGGCAGTTCCAGCACGCTTATGCCATACACCACATAGAACGGCATGGCAACAAAAGTGAACATGGCTAGAATTCGGGTGATCAGATACATCCGAAACGGCGGGTCGCGCAGCACAATCTCTTTGATGCGTTGCAGGTCCTCACGTATGGTTCGCTTTGGCAGCACATGCGGTCCTTCGGGCTCGTTTACAAGGCTGAACGATAGATAGCCTGCCGTAGTAAACAACCACGTAAGCGCAAAGAGAATTCCCACCTGCTGAAGACTACTGTCCGTCTGCTCAAGGACCTGGCGCACGACTACGCCTGCCAACAGAGCGCCAATGCCGCCAATGAAGTTGCGCAGCGAAAAAAAGGTCGAGAGCTGCCGGCGGGGCACGATGCGCCCGACCACGTCAAAAAACGCCAGGCCCGTAAAGCCGCCGGAGAGTGAGGCGATGGCGGTAAGCACAATCAGTGCAGGCAGCACGATATCTGCCCGATTCGGCGCGATGAGTACGGCGGCCGCCAAGAGCGCCCAACAAGAACTCCGCACCACCGCGCTACGTCGATAGTACTTAAGCTTGCGCCGTTGGCGTTGCATATAGTTGATCAAGAAGAGCTGGGGTAACGCCCATCCGCCCATTTGCATGGCGGGCAGGACGCCAACAAGCACGTTGGATTGCGTGAGCTGGCTCACGTACCAGGGCAACACCACGGATGCACTTGTGAAAGCCATACCGGTGCCGTATAAGACGCCATTCATGACGCCAAGAATGAAGTTTCGGCGGCTTGACAAGCGATGTACTACCTTCGCAGGCTACGACCTGCATTCGCAGGTTTCGACCTGCATTTGCACGATACATGGATGAAGCAGCGCCCTGCATGGTTTGCCAAGCGGGGAAAAGGCCTCTCTGTCATGCGCCGCGCACGATGGCATCTATCATTCGGCTCACGCGCACCATGGCGCCCACGTCATGGACGCGTATCAGATCGACGCCTTGAGCAATTGCAAGCGCTACCGTTGCAGCAGTGCCTTCCAGCCGCTCTTCGACAGGGAGATCAAGCGTCAGCCCGATGAAGGATTTCCGCGAAGTGCCAACCAGCACAGGTTGCCCTAAACCCGGGAGTAGACTGAGGTCGCGCATGAGTTCGATATTCTGTTGCGGTGTTTTGCCGAAGCCGATCCCGGGATCGATGATAATGTTCTCGGCGGAGATCCCGTAGGAGGCAGCACGGGCAATCGCCTCTCCAAGTTCTCTCGTTACGTCTTGCGCTACCTCTCCGAATGAGACCTGTCCGTAGTACCCTCCGAGGGCCGATTGCTGCGATTTAGATCGACGATTGTGCATCAGCACCACCGGCACATTCAACGCCGCAACGGTTGACCCCATGTCCCGATCGGCGGCTAACCCCCAGACATCGTTGACCATAGCCGCTCCCGCACGCACAGCTTCCCGCGCTACGGCGGCCTTGTACGTATCAATCGAGAGGGGAGTTTCTACCTCCCGCCGGACTGCCTCGATCACTGGTAGAACGCGGTCTAGCTCCTCCTGTTGGGATACAGGGTCTGCACCCGGTCTCGTCGATTCGCCGCCAATGTCGAGGATGTCCGCGCCTTCTGCGACGAATTGAACCGCCTGGGACACGGCGCGCTGTACGTCGCCGCCGATTCCATCACCTGAGAATGAATCCGGCGTCACATTAAGAATGCCGACTACATAGGTACGGGAGCCCCATTGCAGCATGCGGTTCCCGCAGCGTGTCTTTCGGGGCTTTGAAACATGAGCCGGCGGTGAAGAACTCATGTATCTCCCTCAGGAGAGGGGCGAACGGCAGCATACTGGTACCCATGAATGAGCGTGTCTCCCGGCTTGACGTGCGCCACATAGAGACTCACCCCGGGACCTAAGCCTATCTCAACTATGTGATCAGTCCGGTCACTGGTATTTCGCGCCAAGTCCGGCAAGATAACTCGCGAAATTCCCTCCGGAACTGTGAATTCCTGGCGTGTCTCCCAATACTGGGGATCGCCCGGGTCGAAAAGTAGGCGGAAAGAGTAGCCCTGCAGATAATAGTTGAGCTGGCGGGAACGGTCGAATGCCACGATCATGGTCTCATTGGGGGAGTGGTTCAAGGCAATGTATCGCACCTGCTTGATGAATATCTCGTCGATTCGCCGAATCTCCTGATAGCGTCCCTGACCGGCAGCGAATATAAACAGGCTGGCGTTAGAGATGGCAATGATAGCGACAAGCGCAGATGTGATACCGAGAGATACGCGGTGCGGCGTGAGCGCGGTTGTAACCATGCCGCGTTGTGTCATGAGAAACCGGTATGCCTGCTCACAATCGCGGGCAAAGCCTCGCACGGCAAACGCGGCATAAATGAGCAGGCCGGGGAGAAACGAAAGAATATAGCCGGGATTTCCCATGAATACCAGCGTATAGAACACAAGTGGAATAGCTACCCATAGAAGGATGAGGCGCGTGCGCGCATCTCTCACCACCTGCTGCGGAGAGAAGTAACGCCCCAAGAAGTAAATTATCGGTAGCAGAGCAAGGCCAACGCCGTTATAGAGTACACTCGTAAGGGTGCGAATATTGTCCAGCACGGTCTTGGAGTATCCAATAAGGCCGGAAGACTGTCCGGCCCAAAAGCCATATTGCTCGGTCGATGCCTTTACATACGCATCCCAGCCGCCGGTGAGTTGCACCATAGGAATTGCCCAAGACAAGACTACCAATAGCAATACAACAATCCCGCCCACCAAACTCCTTAGGCTTCGTCCCCACCAAGCGTATACCCATACTGGTAAGAGAAAGAGCAGCAAATCCGGACGGAATCCGGCGCCCAAGCCCAGCACCAATGCGGCCGGAACAATCAAATTGCGCGTCCCAAGCTTCGTTTCCGTTAGCAGCAGCAGCACGAGCGTGCTGAATAAGGCGAGGAAGACGTAGGGATAAGCTACCTCGCCGTGGGACCAAAAGTTGCTGCTCGTCGCGAGTAACAAGGCGCTGACAATCGCGGCCTGCATACCGTAAAGCCGCCAACCGAGAATAAATATGCACAATACTGCCAGACCGCTTGCGATTAACGAAAGAAGGACATAGCTCATGTTGGCGTCAATGCCAAGACTATAGAAGAGCCTAGCGCTGGCTACATAGAGCGGGTAGCCTGGTGGATGCGGCTGATGAAATGCAACGTTGAATTTATCCAGGGCAAAAGCATAGTTAGCCGAATCCCAGGAAAAGAGCGTCTCGCTGCGAAAGGGGACACGACTAATTAACGTAATCAGGAAGAAGCCGGCGCTAATTAACCACGCCAGTCGAGTCCACGCCGTAAGCCCATGGCGTGATCCGCCTGCAATGCGTGCTGTCTGTTCCATGAGTGTTGCTAGTTGGCGGTACTGTCAGTTACGAGGAAATTGCGTAGGTGCGGCAGAATGGGCACCGATTCCTCATTCTAGCGGTGCCATATTCCGCCGCGCAAGCGCTTGCTTACAAAGCGATAGGACTGCATCTGCTGCCACGTCTCCCTTCAGCGCGTCAAGGCTTGCGTGTCCTCCATGGAATGTGCTTTGCTATAGGCTAAGTTGAATGTCACAAAAGCTAAGGTAATGCGGAATGAACGTTGTTGTCATCTGCCTTGATACTATGCGCACCGACATGGTGCATGAATTTGGCGCTGATTTCATTCGCACGCCGGTTCTCGACAACTTGGCAGCAGAGAGTGTGGTATTCACTGAAGCGTACGGCTGTGCCTATCCTACCATTCCCGCCCGCCGCGCACTCTTCACCGGTATGAACAGCTTTCCTTGGCAATACGGTTTCGACACCCTTGGCTCCAGTCCCTCGCCGCGCGGCTGGCACAAGATTCCCCCGGAACACACACCTGTGGCGGAACGCCTCGTAGAAGCGGGCATCAACACCGGCTTCATTGCCGATACGTACCACATGTTCAAAGCAACGATGAATTTTACGCGCGGCTTTTGCTCCTGGGACTTTGTCCGCGGCCAGGAATTCGACCACTGGAAGACCTTGCCTCCCGGCGCCGTCGACCCAACCAAGTATACCGACGCTGAGCCGGAATCGCCCCGTATGACGGGTATGCTGCAATACTTGTGGAACCAAGGTGAGCGCCCTCGCGAAGACGACTTTCAGGCGGCGCGCGTCTTCTCGAGCGCCATGGACTGGGTAGAGAACAACGCTGCCTACGGCCCGTTCTACCTCTACATCGACTCCTTCGATCCCCACGAACCGTGGGACCCGCCGCTCCATTATGCGGACGCGTACTACAAGGACGACTCGGTAAAGGACTACATCTGGCCGGTGGGCACCGAGGTGGAAGGCGAGGCGGCAATTGAGCGCACGAAGGCGCTCTACTACGGTGAAGTAACGTTTGTGGATACGTGGATCGGGCACTTCTTGAACAAGCTGGAGGCGCTCCACCTGCTCGATGATACAGTCATTATCTTTACGTCCGACCACGGCACGGAGCTTCTCGACCGCAACCGCTTTGGGAAGTCCG
This sequence comes from Chloroflexota bacterium, assembly GCA_965219505.1. Classification (GTDB taxonomy): domain Bacteria; phylum Chloroflexota; class UBA11872; order VXOZ01; family VXOZ01; genus VXOZ01. Next base: position 2,365,746 of record OZ244775.1, read on the forward strand.
AAGACCACCTCCAGTGGTTCAATACCCGCATCAACATGTTCATCCGCCATCCCGACAAGCAGCACGCGGGCAAACGCCTCGACGCTTTCGTGCAGCATCAGGACGTGCCGTCCACCGTGCTCGATTTGTTTGGCGTCGCACACCGTGGTCTCGACGGCAAGTCCATGTGGCCGCTCGTCACCGGCGAGCGCGAGAAGAACCGCGACTTTATTGTCGCCGGTTGGGGACAACACGCCACCGTACGCGACCACGAGCACAATTACGTAGTGGACTTCGAGCAAGGGCCGCGCAAGACTGACAGCGGGGGCTTCACGGTTACACAGGAGACCGCCGCCCTGCATGTACAAGAGGAACTCTATAGCTTGAGCAATGACCCGCTGGAGACGACAAACGTGCTCGAGAGTGAGCCCGATGCGGCGCTAAAGCAACGCGCTCGGCTGGAAGGCTTCTTGGAACAAGAGTTGCCTGCACGTCTCGACGACCGCGTGTGGACGTACGAATACCCCCGGCGCGTGCACGCCAAGACGAGCCGATCATGAAGAGGATTGCCTCTAGTTAGTCTTTTCGGCGCTTGCCGCTCTATAGGCGGGCCGACACTTCCAACACAGTTCCACCGCGTCCTAGCCGGCGCCTTTTGCAAGACGCTCCGATAGAAGCACTATGCTGGAGACAAAACATCGGCAAAGACGGTTCTCTGTCTATCAACACTCGATTCTGCCCGCCCTAGCGCACGCGCACCTTCACTTACTCTACGCGCGGCATGTTGCCGGCGTGACCGCAAGTAACCGACCCTCTCTGCTGGAAGCAGTTTCGCCGCATAGCTAGAGGCGAAAAGCATTGCGGAGGTACACAAGTTGGCCGACGTGCCGGTACCGATTTCCTTAATCCTGCCTGTCCTGAACGATGAGCCGCGGCTTTATACTACTTTGGAGCAGGCAGCTTCCGCCCTAGCCGCCAGCGGGCTCACCTACGAAATCATCCTCGTAGCCGCCAATCTCCAGCATGCAGCCGTACCTGACGCAGCAGGTCTCTCCTCAGTGCGGTTAGTCTCTCAAGAACACGGCTCCGGTTGGGGTGACGCCATTCTGACCGCAAGCGAACAGGCGCAGCACGACCTCATCTGCACCATTGATTTTCATTCACTCTCCGCTGTCGCCGAAATCCCCCGCTTGCTGCGCGCACTGGTAGAACACGACGCTGCCATGGTTGCCGGTGTACGTATTGGAGTACAAAAGCCCATCCCCGCGCGGCGCCGAATCCTGCCGTGGATTCTCGACATGTTGGCATCCGACGCCCTGGGAAGACCGATCCTCGACCTCAACTCCAGCTTACGCCTTCTTCGCCGTACCACATTGCATGAATTCGCCGACCGCCTTTCAAACCCCTCCACGCTACCCGCCATGCTGACACTCTTGATGACGGCTACCGACGCTGGCGTCTTATATTTGCCTCTTGACCACGAACCCCGAGCACGGTCATTCAGGCTCCGCTCGGCGCGTGAGACCTTCCGCCTAATTGGTCTCATCATCTCCGTCGGACTTGAGCACGCGCCCCGACGCACCATAATACTCATCGGGCGCATGGCGCTTATGATGGTCGCCATGGGTTTCATGATGATGTGGATGATGGGAATGCTGCCGGGGCTATAGGGGAGGTCACTTCGCGAATGCCTTCAGCCAGATCACCAATGGAGAAAACCCGGTGCGCTCGCACCGGGTTCTCTCATCAATCAGCCAGTTATGAGTCTGTCCGTTAGCAAGACCGTCGTCCTACTGGTAGTGGACTGCCACCTCATGGGCGCCGACGCTAAAGTCGCCTACGGCGAGAACATACGCTATTCCCGCTACGCTGCGTTGGGTAAGCTGCATTGGCTCACCATTGAGCAGCACCTGCTCAATATGCCGACCGCTATAACGCGCCGGCACTAGCAGCGTGCCTCCAGGCAGCCCATCATGCGCCTCAACATTGAGTTGAAGAATACCGCTGGCGTCGTCCCAACACTGCCCCGATAGCGCGGTTGCCCGCCGCTGCTCATTAAACGTGCACCAGACATCGGTGCTCGGCATCGGCAACTCCTGCTGTGCCGCATATTTCAAGACTGCCTCGAACCAGCCCGCCGTGCGGATGAACTGCCCGGTATTCACCAGCACTCCGGCTGCGTAGATCGGGTGGAAGTACAGGTGCACCACCGTGTGGTAGTAGTCGCTGGCGGCATCCATATACGCTTTGGAGGTGGCAATGGCTTGCTCCTCGCTCAACGGCGGCAAGAAACTCTTGTCCACCAGCACGTAGTCATCGCAGAAAAGGGTCTCCTGCTCGAAGCACTCGATGAATTCTCCATCCTCATCGATGAACCGCATCGGCAGGCCGCTGCCGGTGAGGTAGCCGTACTGCAAGTGATCGCCCGCCCGGAAGTTCGTATCCATGCGAAAACCGGCGTCGGCCAGAGCCTGGGCAGTTTCCACCCAGCCGGGCCAGATCACGCAGTGGTGGCGTGTGGTCTTGGGCGGGTAGCCATAGCGCTCCTCGAAGAGCGCAACCTCCTCCTGTATACGCGCCCGCATCTGCTCCACGGTCGGCTTATGTGAATGCCAGATGTGGGGTCCCGCCGAGTGGCCCCGCCGCCGGTAGTCGCGCTCCATCTCCGGGGTGAGGTGCGGCAAGTGCTGCTCCATGAGGTAAACCGTATACTCGCCGCCGTGGGCTTCCACCATGTTGGTGTACCACTCCATTTGCGGGCGAGTCATGCCGTCGCTGTCGCCATTGACGAGCACAATGGCCGGAACGGCATCGGGATAGTACCAAAGACGGGCCAATGGTGCGTGCGGCGCGCCGGCCCATTCGAGTGCCCGCAAAAGCAATTGCTGCTGCAAGTCGGCTTGAGGCAGATCGAGCAGCGTGCGATCGCGGTAGCCGAAGAATAGGTCGCTTGGACAGTAGAGACCGTCACCGTCGGCATCGGGATTAGGGCCGGTGCTGGCTTGCTCGCGCCGGCCTTGGTGAAAGAGCACGGTGGACGTTGCCAGGTCGTAGGTAAAGACCGCGAAGCGCCCGACGCCGTACGTGCCGGTGACAATCGCCGGATACGGCAGCGCCCAATCGCGTCCGGCGATCCAGGCGAGCACGCGCTCGCGTCCGCCGTACTCGCCATACATATCCGCCGTGCCGTGAAACTGCAAGAAATCGCCTACCGCCGCAAACCAAAGCGGATGATCCCGCTCCGGCGCGATATAAGCCTCATTCGCCGTGCGCCGCTGCTTTTCGCTAATGCCGAGTTCCGCAGCGGTTTTTTCCGAGGGACGCAAGAAGACTACCGGCGTGCCTTGCTGCAACGCCTGCAGCGCTGCCTCCTCCGCGCCGGTGTCCTCGCCGCACGGCGCAACAATCACCGCCTGCCTGGCTTCGAGCGCACCTGCCTCCAGTGGCGTTTCCCGCACGTTCTGCTCCTCCGCGCCCGTCAACCCCTCGGCATAAAGCATCTCCAGCACATAGCGCCCAAAGGGGGCTGCCTGAGGATCATAGCAGCATAGGGGCGGGAGAAGTGTCGTTGGTTTGTCAGCGATCATGCACTTTACCTCGTTCTTGACTTCCCTCTGCCGTTCACCCTTCGACTATGCTCAGGGCGAACGGGAATTGCCCTACACTCAAGATGAGCGGACTTTGCCTTCTTCCTTCGAGCTTGGCGCGCTGACCCCGGATACAGGCCGCCTAAACCGTTCGTGCTGAGTGGACTTCGCGAAGCCCCAATCGAAGCATGAACGGCGGTCTAGCAAGCTCGCAAAAGCAAACTGCCACTCTCCTCCCTATTAGTTCGCCGCAGCCAGCGAACGCAGTTCCGCTGCGTTCTCCTTGACCTTTACGAAGGCGTCGGCGATGTCGTCCATGTCTTGCTTGGTACCCAGGAAAGGCGACTGTCCCATCCAAAGTGTCTCCTCCCGGCAGAGGCGCTCGGCTTCGGAGCATTCCACCTGGCGGTAGTCCATCTGGCGGCCGTAATAGTGGCTGGTGAGTGGAAAGCCGCTGCGCAGCGACCCATGCAGGGCGTCCTGGAACAGCGGGTGTTTGTGCAGGGGGCGCACGTACCCGGGGCTGCAAGGAATCCCCTCGGCATTCACGGCCTTAGCGACGAGTTCGCGTGGCGCGCCCGAAAATTCCTCAGCGTTCATGTACTTGAAGATGAAGATGTGGAGCGCGTTGCGTTTGACAAACGGATCGACGCGCACATTCGCCAGCCCCTCAATCTCGGCCAAACGCGAAGCGAGATATGTCGAATTCTCCGCCCGACGGGCCGCCCAGCCTTCTAAACGACCAAGCTGGGAGTGCAGAATCGCGCCCATGATTTCAGACATGCGGTAGTTCCAGGAGAGCACCGGAAACTGCGTGTCGACCGGATCGTTGTAGATGTCGTCCTCGAGTTCAACGTGCGAGCGCCAGAAGTCATGTGCGTAGACCGCGCGCTTATAGATCTCTTCGTTGTTGGTCGTCACGCAACCGCCCTCGCCGCTGGTGAGATTCTTGCCGGCCTGGAAGCTCCAACCGGCCGCGTCGCCCAGCGACCCTAGCTTGCCCTGCGCGTGCATGCCGCCGTGGGCGTGGGCGCAGTCTTCCAGCACGAGGAGGTTATGCTTGCGCGCGATGGAGTTGATCGCGTCCATATCGGCGGCCATTCCGCCGAAATGCACGGCAAAGATCGCGCGGGTCTTCTCGGTGATGTGGTCTTCGATCAGGGCAGGATTGAGATTGTAGGTATCCGGGTCGATGTCCACGAAAACGGGCACCGCGCCCACCTGCAACGGCGCGCTGGCCGTGGCCATGAAGGAATACGGCGGCACGATGACTTCATCGCCAATCTCCACGCCCGCCGCCCGCACGGCCACTTCGAGTGCGGCGGTGCCGCTGCTCACACACAGGCCGTATGCGCAGTCGTGGTAACGCGCAAATTGCTGCTCGAACTCCCGCGTTCGCGCTCCGTCGCGCCGCCGGTTCCAACGTGCGCTGCGCAGCACGTCCGTCACCGCGTCAACCGTCTCTTCCCCTACCTGCGGCCAGCTCGAAAATCCCGTCTGGCGCAGTTTCGGCCCACCGTTTATGGCTAACTTTGCCACGGCAATAAAGCCTCGCTTTCTATATTTCACAACTCTCGTTATCGTCGTCAGTGTGCCCTATAGTATCATGAGCCGCAGCCGGTGTATTATCGACCCAAGCAACTCAAGGAATAAGCGGTCAATGGTGTGGCGCATTCCGATGATGGCTGCGGTTCGCTTGCTGGAGACTAGCGCCGCAAATGCATTGGCTGTGTAGCGCGGGAGCTTGTCCCCCGCATCTTGGCACGCGTTGCCGAGGGATGGAGAATACCAGTCTGCTCGTAATTGAGTTGTCGCTATTCGGACGGTGAACCCTTTCTGCCAGGCCCTTTGCTACAATTCCCACCGAATTTCGGCATGAACGTTACTGACGCTACAAAGGGATATAACCTATGAAAATTGTAGACATGCACGTACGCACCTTCACATACGTCTCCCGCATCGTGCGGGATGCCGAGGGGCACACCCACCCCGGCCCTGAGCACGAGGCTACCCAGTCGCTGCTCACTGTGGTCACAGACGATGGCGCTACCGGCTACTGCTTTGGCGCGCCGAGTGCGCGCGTGCTGGAGGACGTTATCAAGCCCGCGATCATCGGCGAAGACCCCATGTACCGCGAGCGCATTTGGAAGACCCTCCACCACTGGCAGCGCATGTCCCGCGACCTAACCGACCGCGCTTTAGGGGCCGTCGACATGGCGATCTGGGATTTGGTGGGACGCGCCTTGGGCCAACCGGTCTACAAGCTGCTTGGCGCAACCCGCGACAAAGTGCCGGCCTACGCCAGCACCATGTGCGGCGACGAGATTGCGGGCGGTTTGAGCACGCCGGAGGAGTATGGGCAGTTTGCGTTGCAGTGCAAAGAGCGCGGTTATCCGGCTTTCAAGCTGCATACCTGGATGCCGCCCATCGCCTGGGCGCCCGCTCCCAAGATGGACGTGGCCGCCTGCCGGGCCGTGCGCGAGGCCATGGGCGGCGAAATGGACCTCATGCTCGACTGCTACCACTTCTACAGCCGCACGGAAGCTCTTTACATCGGCAGGGCGCTGGAAGAGCTGAGCTACTACTGGTTAGAAGAGCCGATGGACGAATTTAGCACGTCGTCGTACATTTGGCTTGCCGACCAGCTCGATATTCCCGTGGTCGGCCCGGAAACTGCCGACGGCAAGATGTACACCCGCGCCGAGTGGATTGCCCGCGGCGCGGCTGACATCAGCCGGGGCGGCGTGAGCGACGTGGGCGGCATTACGGCACTCATGAAAGTCGTCCACCTCTGCGAGGCATTCGGCGTGCAGATGGAGGTGCACGGCGGCGGGCCCGGCAACCTGCACGTGCTCTGCGCTATGAACTATCCCGGCAAATACTACGAGCGCGGCCTGCTACATCCGCACATTGACTACGATGAACTCGAGCCCTGGCTGAATAGCAAGACAGACCCCATGGACAACGCGGGCAACGTGCACGTCTCCCAAGCACCCGGCCTCGGCTGGGACATCAACTGGGACTACATCGACGCGCACATCATGTCGTAAATAACGCCACTTCCGTTACCTTACCCCGCAGCTACCAAACATCGGATTAGCTAGCGGGTCACTACCCGGCCAAGCGCATCAGTTGGTTGCATGTGATAGGGGAGATTGTTGCGACCGGGGGACAGTGAAACCTAGCAAATTCACGGGAACTCTATAGAATGCTGCTAGCCATGCTGTCCCGTCATTGAAGTCCCCCATTTCCCAGTAATAGTAAGCAAAGTCGCCACCTTGTATAGCACGCTTACTCGTAGGCTCGTATGCGAGTAGATTCTCGCGCAGGTCTTCTATTGCCGTCCCAATGCCATCCTGTAAGCTTGCTGCGTCTACGCGATAGTCTTTGGGAACTGGGTAACGCTTCTGGTGACAAAAAAGCCCGCGAATGATGCGTTCTGTAACCCGGTTGAGACGGTCCATGTCTGGCTCAAAGGCAGAAAACTGAGGTAAGTGAATGCCGTTCTTAGTAGCCACCTGCCCGCCAGTCAGCTCTCCAGCTAGTTTTCGAAGAAGACCCTTAGACTGGGGCCGGGAAAGCGAGCCCAGCATCTTCCGCTCCAAGGGGCTATGTGCGTTGTACGCGCTCACCTGAAGCAGGATGGCATTCCTAAAATACTCATCGTCCTTTGACCAGCCTCTACGGCACTCTTCGCAACACGGAACGGTGATCAGGTCGGACGACCGCGGTTTGGGAAAGATGTTCCTTGGGGGAATATGATCTCTAGTTAGTGGACGCTCCTTGCCGCAATACGCGCATATCCCTTTCCTCTTTGGCCTATTCAGGGTTACTGCTCCTCATGGCAAGAGCTTTATTAATCCGACAGTGAGACTGACGGTAAGCGTGACATTGACCAAGACAATCGTGAGTACCATCTTGTAGATGTCGATCTTGCTTGCGAGGTGTTGCAGCTTCTCGTCAAGGTACTCCTTCGTCACCGCCTCACCGTTCTTGGCTAAGACAATTTGCCTCAGCCTGAGCTTCATCGAATCCTGCCGCTATGAGCGACTTCACCATCTTGTGTGTGTCAATCATAATTGACTTTCTCAACCTAACGAAGCGTAGACGTTCACTTCCATACGCAAAAGATACCCCAAATCGGCTGTTCACGCTAGGAGAAAACTCAGCGCCGCAACCTTCAGAAGTCATTCAAAGTCTATATAGCCGTGAAGTACATACCACAATGCCACCAGTCTGACGTAGTCGTGAGACTTGCGGCTATCTCTACACCCTTCCCTTGCCATAAGGTCAATCACTGGCGTAGTAGGAAAACATCCCTCATCTTTCTTCTCTTGGATGTACTCTGCTCCATCACCATAGACGTCAGCGTATGCCGCCACGATGAGGGGATGATAGCGCCGCAACCACACTTCTTGTAGCAGAAGCATCTGCTCAGCCGAAACTTGGTGTATCTGCCATTGCTCGCTGTACGGTAAGTCTAGCCATTCGATCAACCAAATGGGAGTATGGTGGTGCACGTCTTCCTGGTTCGGGTCAAGTCTCTCCCATCCCTCTTGCCAACTAGGGTGGTTAGTAATGGCTATGCCCTCATTGTTGCCTAAGCAAAGTCCGCCGCAATGAATGTGGATATTAACACCTGAACGGCGCAGTAAGAGTGCCGTTCCTGACAGTGACAAGGGGTCGTACTTCTCAAGTCTCATATATCCCCATATTCCATGCTCGATGATGTAATCCTCAACCGCTTCTTTCATTAACGCCCGAGCCATGAAGCCGCGTAATTGGGCGATCTGATCATGGGCAATAGACTCAAGACCGTAAGTGCCATATACCCAAGTGTGTAGACCGTTGGTAAACTCCACCTCGTCCTCGTCGCTAATCCAGTAAAGGATGCCGTTCGTCGTGCGCTGTTCGCTACCGAACTCAGTGAGGATCGCATTCTCCGTACACCTCCCTACCTCATCCGGGATAAGGTCATGCAGTGTCTTGAACCTGCCAAGAAACTCGCACTCGTCAGCCGCCGTCGTCGCCGGTAAGCACAGTATTGTTATCAGGCCAAGCAAAGAGCCTACAGCCCACAGTCTCATTGATACCTTTCCTGGCATCGGTCACTCTCCTTGCGCGTAGTGTCTGCCTCAGAATGCTAGCATCTGCATTGATTCTAAAGTGAGGAAATTACCCTTTTTAGTAGCATACTATGCTTCAGTTGCAGTCCGGTAAAGTGAAACGCCAGACAATTCTCTTTGGATTGTGCCTCGTCACATTACCAGGATGTGAGGCCCGCGTAGAGGTCAGGCGACATGTGTACCACTTCGCCCGTCTGCGATGATTCTTCGCAGGCCAAAGCTGCGGCGACGATGTAGCGTCCCCAACGTCCGTCTACGGGCGGCACTGTATCGGTCTCAATTGCCTTCACAAGGCCGGCCAACTCCAGCGCGAAGGAGTCGCTGCCGGACACCGGCTGCTCGACATACTCCGTGCCGTTGCTGAGCCAGAGACGGTCGTCGCGGGTTGCGACACGCAAACTCGCCTGGGTGCCGATGATCTCGACCTCGTTCCGCTCCGGCCCTGCTTGGGGATAGCCGGTGTGGTGCAGGGTCGCGTGGGTGCCGTTGGCAAAGTCCAGCCACGCCAGGCCGGTGTCATCAGTGTTCTGGCCCACCATGGGATTGCTCACCCAGGCCCGCACGGCCGTGATGGGGCTGCCGATGAGCCAGGAGAGCCGATCGAGCATGTGGACGCCGTTCATGTACCACATGCCGCCGCCACCTTCAGCACGGTTCAGAAACCAGGGAGGGCGGTTGGCCAGATCGAACGTGCGGTACCAGGTATCGGTGGCGAAAACCACCGTGCCTAACTTCCCGTCTTGGACGAGACGCCTAGCTGTCAGACCGGCCGGCACGAAGTGCTCCGTATGCGCCACAAGCAGTTTGACACCGGCTTTCTCTGCTGCCGCCATGATTTCATCGCAAGCCGCCACCGTCATCGCCATAGGTTTTTCCAAGAAGATGTGCTTGCCGGCTTCACATGCCGCTACGGTGACCTCTGTATGCAGGAAGTGAGGCAGTCCGATCATGACGATGTCTACCTGCGGATCGGCCAGCAGTTCAGTGTGGCTGGCATAGGCAATGCACGAGCGGTCACGCGTGAACTGCTCCCGGCGTTGCGCATCCGGCTCCGCTATAGCTACCAACCGTGTCTCCGGTACTGCAGAAATAGCCCGCGCATGGCCGTCGCTTACGCGGCTTGCGCCAATAATGCCCACTCCGTACGTCATGAATACTGCTCCCAATTGACTTTCAATACTTCCACAGTCCTAATGACCATGTCGCCACTCGCAAAGCGCCTTGCCTGAGACGGCGCGTTCGTTGCGCGCCAAGAGGCGGGGGACAAGCCCCCGCGCTACAGCTTGCCAGCGCGAACTGACCCTGCGCGCGGCAAAGCGAACAATAGCCGAGCACAGACGCTTAGCTACGCGCACCGCTTCAGAATAGCAAAAGAGGCCGGTTCCCGTGCTCAGGAACCGGCCTCTTTACAATTTCACTAATTGCGTGCCTACTCCGACACGTCTAGCGCTGCGAGTTGCTCCTGCAAGTTGGCAAGAAGCTCTTGCGGCTTGGCCTCTTTTTCGGACTTCCGTAGCGTCAGCCGCCACTCCGAGTCCGCGGCTCCTTCGATAGTTGTTTCGTAGCCGTTCTTGGCCGCTTCCCAAGGGATCGTACCTAGCGCAGGCGCGTGGTCGGTCAGCACCTCCAGGGCCTCGTCACCATCCAGCTTCTTCAACGCCTCAGCAGTTTTCATCATCGGATACGGGCAAATCTCGCCGCGCACGTCGATCTTCATAGTCCACCGCTCCTTCCAGTGCTCAGAGACCCACGTTCAGACTAGCCTCTTTCAGTCATCGCCTAATGGTTATCGTAGCACACACGCATGATATCTCAGCAAATTCTGTGGCAATTGAAGCATCCCTCCACGGCATGCTCTTTCGAATCTTGTCGCACAGCCCACGCATCACGGTATCCGTTTGATCACCAGCACGCCGAGATACGCGCCCGGCAGCAAAGAGAGCCCAAAGATCCAGCCATTGAGCCCCAGTGACGGGATGGCTGAGAAGAACGCGCCGATCGTGCAGCCAATCGCGATACCCGCGCCATAGCCCATGAAGCCGCCGCCGATTGCCGATTGCACGTAGCGCCGCTTCACCGGCGGCACGCGCACCTTGAATTCATTGGCAAGAATAGCTGCAACCATCGCTCCGATAATGAGCCCGCCGTCGAGAAATAGTCCCTCGCTCGTCCACCACGTCCCGGTCCCAAGTGTGAGATTGCATCCCGCCAGACCGTCTACACCGAGCAGCGCCGGCGCTTGGATGCGCAAGATGCCGCTCGCGATGCGGTCCGACCACGCAGAGAGTTCGCCGGTTACCCCCAACGGACGAGAGTAAATGTAAATGAAGACGTTGACGACTGCCAGCGCGATCGCGCCGACGGCGATCGGCCAGCCTTTGACGAATACCATGTCGTACATTTGCCGCAACTTTGCGCCCAGGCTCAGCGGAGGCATTTCAGCCTTCTTGCCAAGCGCGAAGCTCGGCATGGGGCCCGAACGGTATTCCCACCAGTAACTCAGAAGCACAATGCCGGCAAGCGCCAGCAGCGTCAGTGCCACAGCCCCGCCATAGCCGAACCATTTCGGGAGAAAGACTACCGGCATGTCCTTGATGTGGTTTGTCCACCACCAGTTCCACGTGAGCGTTGACAGGTAGAGCCCAAACAGGATGCCTCCCAGCGACGCCCACGAAGCCACATAGCCCTCGCCGATGCGGTACATCGTGCCCGAAACGCAGCCCCCGGCAATCACCATGCCGAATCCAAAGGCAACACCGCCTACCACGAGGTGCAGTCCGATAGGAATTACGTGCGCTGCAGCGGGCAAGGCCCCAAATGACGGTTGAGGCACCATCATTTGCATGATAAGCCAAAACCCAATGGTAGCGACGCCAATGGCTACCGCCAAGGCGCGCATGGTACTGGCGTCGCCCATGAGAAAGATGTCGCGGAAGCCGGAGGCAAAGCAGAGGCGACTGCGCTGCAAGATAACGCCAAACGCCAATCCAAACAGCCACATGACAGCAAGCGTGGCGTTTACTGCGGCGAGGTATGCCATGAAGAGCAGTACGGCCGCCACTACACCTACCCGAGCGACAACACGCCCGGTAAAGAACTGCCCCAGTCCTGTGGTCTCGCGGGCCTCAACACTTGTGCTCATAATCGCTCCAAACCTAGACCGCTCATCCAAGAACAAACTATCAATGTAAACATCACACACAGCCCATTTTTCCCGCGAAAGCGGGAATCTATCTTCTCGGTGTTACGATTCCTCTATCCATTGGAAACAGGTCTCCAAGCGTCATCGTTGACGTCCGGTTATGTGGAGTGAAGGAGAAGATACCTAGAAACAAGCACCTTGCAGCGAATTCTACGGTTGCCGCTTCTACACCCTACCACCTAAGCAGTATTATGACTTAGTCGCTTCAATTTATCAAGTATAGAATAGCTGTAAATTGCTATGCTAGGCCCCGCCTGTAAGCCTCGATATGCACAGCACGAACAACCACAATTCCGTGCTGCATTTGTTAAAAGGATGTGGCGCCGGAGGTTAGTTAATTGTGCTTTGCCTTACCCGTCCCGCCGGTTGACACCGCATGATCGCGCCGCTAGCGTAATTGCGATCTCTGGCTAAGAGTCACAGCCGTCAATTATAGGAGTTAGAGGTACTCTGTAGGGGAATAGCACCGCGTGTTATGATGCAACACCAAGTTCAACAATGAAACGGAGGCTGACTATGACAGGTGTGAACAATCCTTGCTGGGAGTGGTGATGCAACGTTTGCTCACAATATCGCAGACACTAAGCTTAGTACTCTTTCCGCTCAGCTTCATGCTGCTGAGCAACACCGGGCTTCATCCCGGTTTTTCCGGTACGGCGGCAGAGCAGATTCAAGGACTTGCGGCAGATGCCGTACGTTGGCGTTGGGTGCACACGGGATTGGCGGGGGGCAGCCTGCTTGGTCTTGCCGCGCTTCTCACGCTCAGATCCTTGGTGGCTCGTTCCCTCATTGCCGTAAACGCTGTTACAGCGATCGGGGTTGTTGGCGCCGCGTTGCTCACTGGAGTCTTCGCGCTGGAGGCCACGCTAGTTCCCGAGCTCGCTAAGGCGTGTGTAGAGTCCGGCCTGTCGTGCCTATCGCCCGCGAACCAGGCGTTCTTAGACCGCTTCACCGACCTTGCGCTGAACCGCGTGCCGCTGTTGTTTCAAAGCGGCGGCACACTCATGGCCGCCACCTTTGCCCTTGCTCTGATGGGTCAGAAAATGCAGGCGCTCGTTCTGCGCGAGTCGCTGCCCCTCATGGTGGGGTCGACAATTGTCTTTCTCTATGGCCCTGCGTTGCACGGCATGCCTTTGGGTCTGCCGTTTTTCGGCTTTCTCATCATGCTTGCGGGAAGCAGCACGCTGGCGATCCGGCTATTACGGACAACATGACAAATCGCACTGGGTTACAGCCCCAAAGATACCGGAATTAGTCGATTTGGGCTTGATCTCTTCGTTGAGTTAGGTTTCATGTCATTCCGAGCGCAGCCAGGAATCTAGAATTCGTCCCTTCGAGATTCTTCGTCGCTTTGCTCCTCAGAATGACCGACCAAGGAACCGGGTTGCGCATGAGTTTGCAATATGCCTCGTCTTTCGGCACAGCCCAAGCCTAGACCGACTAATTCCGAAAGACACGTTCTTTGAGCGAGGCACTCTCCGCTGGTACAATAGTGGTGAAATAGGTTTTGCCGGAAATGAAGCGGAGCCAACCGTGCAGTTTCTGTGTGGTGTATGCCGCTAGTGACAGGAGTGTCTGTTCCGGCACGGCAACGGGGTGTGGCGCAGACTGGTAGCGCGCTTGAATGGGGTTCAAGAGGTCCCCGGTTCAAATCCGGGCACCCCGACCACTGACTGACTTCCCTCTCGCACTTTTCCGCTTGGCTCTTAGACCGCCGCGGAGGCCGCACGGTCGCGCAGGCGCGCAAGGACGAGGGATTGCAGCGCTTCTATGTCTGGCGTCTGATTCAGTTCTTCGGCAGAGACCAGAAGCGTGATGTCTTCGCCCACCTCCATTAAGACCGCCGGCAGCTCGAACGGTGTCAGATTGGGGCGTTGCACTGCCAGTTCGTCGCGGTGGAGAAAGACCGCGGGATGCGGGAGTTCTTGCACGAATCGCCGCCAGGCGCGCTTCATACCGAGATTGCCGTAGGTAACCTGACACAGACTACAGGGATAGGTTTGGGGCGAGACTATCTTGTGGACGTAGTCCTTTAGCTGCGCGAGAGGCCCAGAATCGGCATTGTAGACGAATATTACCCGAGGTTCACCGTCCATCTACTCCGCCCTCACCTTCCTTCACTCGCAAGCACCCGGCTCATCAGACCGTTTGCAGCGGCACAATGGTGTGGGTGGTGAGCGTTTCGTTGAGGGACCCGGTGCGGTAGCCCTGCATGTCGAGAGCCACGTACTTGAAGCCGACCTCTTTGAGGGCCGCAACGATTTGTGTATGGACGTCGTTTTCGAAGAGCCGGGGCAGGTCTTCGGGCGGCGCTTCAATGCGCGCAATATCGCCGTGGTGGCGCACCCGCACCATTCGGAAACCAAGTCTGTGCAAGAAATGTTCTGCTTGATCGACTTCGTGCAGCTTCTCCAGCGTGACGCGCATGCCGTAAGGTATGCGCGAGGCCAGACACGCGCCGGCAGGCTTGTCCCACGTCGGCAGCCCAAGTTCCTTTGAGAGCTGCCGGATCTCATGCTTTTGGAGCTCGGCTTCCACCAAGGGCGCGCGGGCATTGAGCAGCTCAGCCGCCTCCATACCCGGACGATGATCGCCAAGATCGTCCATGATGCCGCCGTAAACGATCGTGTCGAAGCCCTCTTCCTCGGCGATAACTTGCATTTCAGTGAAGAGTTCCTTCTTACAGTGGAAACAGCGGTCGGGATTGTTGACGGCGTACTCTTCTTTTTCAAGCTCATGGGTCTCGATGAGGCGATGCTCAATGCCGATCTCGGCCGCATAGAGCTTGGCTTCTTCCAGTTCCGTCGCCGGATACGTTGGCGAAAGCGCCGTAACGGCAACTGCGTCACGATCCAGCACAGCATAGGCCACTTTTGCCAAGAAGGTGCTATCAACCCCTCCGGAGAAAGCAATGAGAGTCCGCCCCATGCCTCCTATAAGTTCAGACAACTGCTCATACTTATGGTTTATGTCTACTGTGACCATCCGTTAGCCTCCACTCACATTGTGTACGTTTCGCATTCCATTTCGGGAAATCTACCTTGGTAATCTAGTCAGCCGATATCGATTCAGACACGCTCTGCAACGATACAGGCGCGATTTCTCCCTGTCGAATCGTGTACCCGCGTATATCCGGCTCTTCCGGTTTCGCAAGCGAGATGACAACATGCACTGCCCCCGGGTACCTTTCTGCCATTTCGCCGTTGCCCATGTCAAACTCCGCCTCGGCTACGTCCGTTGCTGAGGGGTAGGCAGGAGAGGCAACGTGTGAATGAAAGATGCCAACAATCTGCCAATTTCGCTCGTATTCCACAGTACGTACGATGTGCAGCAAATCTTCCGGATGTATGGTGAAGCGGATTGGGCTTGCCGCAGCATTCCGCGCGGGAAAGACCGCAAACACGGTACCATCCTTACCACCCAACATGCCGCATCCCTCGTTGGGCGCCTCCGCGCGTACGTGCGCGATCATCTCTTCAATCTGCGAGGCCGTAATCTCTAGCATGGCCTACCAGCGCTTGATTTCCTCATGTTCATCGATGAGTTGCAGGATTTCCACATAATCTACAGTCTTGTGCGGATGTACAGCTCCGTACTTTTCCCAATCCACCCGCGAAGCCACCACCGCAACCCCATCGCGGGGGGCGGAGAGCACCGCTTCATGCAGCAATACGACCGTCACCGGCCGCTCGCCGCTCTCAGCTTCGATCACGTCCCATGCCTCTGCATTGTCAGCCTGGGTAAGTATATGCAGCACCGCCTCCGCAGACATCTAGCGAATCCCTGTTGCCAACCACGCATCGTTTATGGCCGACATTACTTGCTGACCAATGGTCACGCAGTACGCACCTGCAATACAGTTCCACTCTACTGCGTAAGGGAGTGTAGGACAAGGGGAGGCCCGGCGATGTGGCGAGGCAAGTTTGCTGCATCCAACCACACATCCATGGCGGCAAGACAAACGGTCTTGCCTGCGGAGCAGTGCCCAATCAACCTGCAAGCAAAGATTCTATATTGTCGTACCGGAGGTCACGTCTAGCGTTTGCTCCACAGCCGGCATGCCGCAAAATGCCTCATAGTCGATCAACTCAGTGATCGTCGGATTATCGCCGCAGACCGGGCAGGCGGGATCACGCCGCAGCTTGACCTCATGGAAGGAAAGCGCCAGCGCATCAAAGAGCAGCAGCCGGTTGGTCAGCGTATCGCCGATGCCCAAGAGCAGCTTTATGGTCTCTATGGCCTGGATGGAACCCACGATGCCTGGCAATACGCCCAACACTCCAGCCTCAGAGCAGGATGGCGCCATTTCCGGTGGCGGCGGTTCAGGATAGAGGCAGCGATAGCAACCTTTGCCGGGTTCGAACACCGTCGCTTGGCCTTCAAACCGGAAGATGCTGCCGTGTGCTACCGGCTTGTTCAAGAAGAGTGCCGCATCGTTCACGAGGTACCGCGTTGGAAAGTTATCCGTGCCGTCAACGATCACGTCGTAGTCTGCAAAGATTTCCATCACGTTGTCCGAGTTGAGGTGTTCAGTATGCGCCACCACGTTCACGTCCGGGTTCACTTCCCGCAGGCGATCTTGAGCAGAGGCTACTTTCGGCCGACCGACATCGGAGTGTCCGTGCAGAATCTGACGTTGCAGGTTGCTCAGGTCCACTTCGTCGAAGTCAACAATTCCCAGAGTTCCGACCCCGGCCGCTGCCAGATAGAGCGCCGCAGGCGAGCCCAGGCCTCCCGCGCCGAGGAGCAAGACCTTGGCATTGAGCAGCTTTCGTTGTCCGATCGGGCCAACCTCTGTCAAGATAATGTGTCTGCTGTACCGCTGTACCTGTTCCGGCGTAAAGAGACTGCGCCGTTTTGCGACTTTACTCATGTGTTCCTCCTTCATCCACTTGCGTTATTAGGCGTCAGATATAGTATACGATGCGCTCCCGCCGTTCCTTCTCACGAGCGACCAGATCGGCAATTGTGTGGCGGCTCAAGATCGACTGCAATGCTGACTGCACTTCGTGCCACACTTCACGCTGCCCGCATCCCGGCACCAACGAACAGAAAGGGATGTTTTCAAGGCATTCAACCGGCGTGAAAGGACCTTCCAGCGTAGATACGACCAATTCCATTGTAATCTGATCCGGCGCCCGCGCCAGTTCGTGTCCGCCCTGCGGGCCGCGAATGCTGCGCACAATGCCGGCTTTGCGAAGCGCAGTCAGCAGTTGATCCAGATAGGCTTCGGGTATAAACTGCCGCTGCGCGATTGACGCACTCTGAACAAGCCCTTGCCCGTAACGATGTCCTAAATCTACCACTGCGCGGACTGCATAGTCCGCTTTCATAGATATTCGCATAGCGCACTTGCCTGATAAGCAAATAACAATTGTTAACTAATTCACTTAGTTAACATGATACTGGCCGTGGTGCACGCCTCGCAAGAGACAGGTCTCGGGCTTCGTGCTGCGGTCGCCCAAACACGACAAGACGGAGGGGAAATAGTGGCGCGCTAGTCCTTGAGCCGTGGATAGGACAGGTCAAGAAGCTGCGCATCTTATTTCGACCGCGATGCGCGCCACTTTTAAATTTCCGATGTGCGGCGGAGACTATTCCGTACTGGTTCCAGCCGCAGCGGGAGCGCCTTGCTCGGCGGGAGCGGCATCCGCAGCCCCCGGACTCACCACGGTTCCATCTGCAATATCTCCATCGACCGAGGGAGCAGCTGATTCGGCTTGCTTCTGCGGCCCTCTTACACGATCGACCAGACGGCGCAGTTGTTGGTCGTCAGGAGCCACTGCGACACCCGCTTCCCCTGCCGCCAATGCCTCAGCTTCATTGCCGGTCTCCAAATGGGTCCATACGAGCATCCGGTATAGAAACGCCTGAGCCTGCGAATCGTCTGCCCGCTTTGCTATTTCCAGCCCTTGCGAAAACTGCTCAAGGGCGTCTACAAACTTGCCCCGCTCGTAGCAAATGCGGCCAAGCACGGCGACAGGCGCATAGTTATCGGGATTGTCCAGCACAAGCTGCTCCGCCATCATGGCTGCGCGCGTGTGCTCGCCTGCAACGGCAAGTTGCTGTGCAAAGGCAAGCGCAGCATCGAGGTTGTCCGGCTCTTGTTGCGCCGCCTGCTCCAAGACGGTCAAGGACTCTTGGTGCTCGCCTTTCAGCATGTGTTGAAGCGCAATTGCCATTCCCGATTTTGCCGAGGAAGTTGCCACTGCAGGTTTTTCAGATTCCTGTGTCTCCACGTTTGCCGGCGGCTCCGGCTGGGGTCGTTTCCGCACGCCGCTTTCACGAGCTGCAGTGTCTGACGCGCCCCGAGAATCCGTTCGTGCCGTGCTCGTTGCAGCACGGGGCTGGCGGGCAGGCGGCGGCGCCTGCCGCGATCGCGTCCCTCGCCCCCGCTGGCGCGCGGCGTCGTCGCCGCGAGTAGTTTGGCCGTTGCTGCTCTTGACCGCACGCTCCAACTCTTGCTTCCGAGATTGGACGTCTTTATAGCGACTGTCCAAATTGTTGCAGCGGGTGTAGGCTTCGAGCGCTTTATCCGGCGCGGCCAGCTTTTCATACACTTGGCCGAGGTCGTAGAAGACCTCCGCATCGTCATCCTGCTGACGCACCACGTCTTCCAGTTCGTTCGCAGCGTCTGCGTTCCGCCCCAAGGCGGCAAGGGTAAGCGCCAGCCGATGCCGGTAGCGCGCCTGACGCGGCATCAAGCGCACGGCCTGCGAGAAGTGATTCAGTGCTCGCGACAATTCGCTGCGATCGAAGGAGTTGCGGCCAAGGCTATACAACCGGGCAGCGAGCATGTTGCGATCAACATGCGTATCCAGGGTTTCACCGAGTGGCAACTCCGGCTGATCGAATTGCGCCTGCTCCGTGCGGCGCTTCTCATTCTCGATCACCAGCGAGAGCAGCAGCCCCAGGTCAATATATCCGTCTGCGACAAGCTTCAAGCCGGGATCGCTACCCACGCCAAAGTTGCCTACCATCACTTGGACGCCCCGGTCGCGGAGCCGCGAAAATACTGGGATGAAGTCCCCGTCTCCGGTCAGCGCGAATGCTTTGTCATAGAAACCCACGAAATCAAGCATGTCCAGCGACATCTCGATGTCTAGATTGCCTTTGTAACCTCCGCCCGGCAGCTCCTTCGACCGCTTATGGACCACGCGAAAGCCGTGGGTTACAAGATAGTCAAGCTGCTGGCGAAAGCCCTCCACGCGCAAGTCCGTGCCCGTATAGTAATAAGCTCCCAGGAGCGTATCGTCTCCTCGGAGCTGGTCTCGAATTAGGTGCCACGGCACGCGCATAATACCGATGTCACGGGCTTGGCGTTCGATGTTGGCCGCATCGATGAAGATCATTAGGCGATGCGGCTTTGTAGACTGAAGGGGTGTACCGATTGCGGACTTTAGCGACTCTAGCGGGTGCCCGCAGGCAACACAGATGAGGCTACTGCCTCTGTTCAAACTCCCACACGTAGGACAATTCATTACAATACGTCGTGCCTCGCTCTTCCAATTTCCCTTGAATAATAGGGGTCACGTGTCCGGCGCGCCCTCAGCAGGTATGATACCACAGTTCAATCTGTGTAGTGCTGCGGCGGGCGAAGCGGCTATGCCCTTCGATCAAAGACGTGGCAAACACGTCACAGCGTATAGGGTGACGATTTTCTTACCTCCAGCCCTACACAGCCATCCGTTGACCGACAGGACTCGAGGCGGTAGCATTGAGGCGCGCGTGGACGACTGGGATATTTGGCGGAGATGCGTTTTCCCCGCGGTGCTCGCCAAGAGGGGCTCGGCAGCCACGAAAACTCGGTGGCATAGGACGACGCAGACGCGTGAGTTCTTGAATAGGCGGTGCCGCGTGTGCCCGCCGACTTCTCGTTTGGTTCACTACGCTCCCACAACCCGCAGCCTTTTCGATTGCCAGGAGAGCCAATGACAGCGGCGCAGACGGTTTACAAAGTTGGCGTCACCGGATACCCCCTTTCACATACGCTCTCACCCGCCTTCCAACAACCGGCGTTCGATCACTACGGTATTCCGGCTACGTACCGCACCTATCCTGTGACAGCGGCGGACTTGCCGTCATTGATCGCCTCGCTTCGCAATGTGGAGTGGCTGGGTCTCAACGTGACCATTCCGCACAAAGAGGCGGTCGCTGCCTTGGTTGACCGATGCACTCCCACTGCTGAGAACATAGGCGCCGTCAATACGCTCTTTAAAGACGGTGGGAGCCTAATCGGCGACAACACCGATGCCCACGGCTTCTTGACCGCGTTGCGGACGGACGGTGCTACCGATCCAGCCGGAGCGCGGGTGCTTGTGTTGGGGGCGGGCGGGGCGGGACGCGCCGTGCTGGTGGCGCTTGCGCAGGCCGGCGCAGGGCACATTACTCTCGCCAATCGGCACCGTGAGCGTGCCGAGGGTCTATTGAGCGCCCTTGAGACATCGTTAAGCGCGCAGGACTGCATTGTGGTGGATTGGGAGAGCATAGCGCTGCACCAAGCTGCATCGGCGGCAGACATCATCGTGAACTCTACTGCTGTGGGCATGGCCAAGGGGCCTGCGCCGAAGCAATCGCCCCTACCCTCGCACGTGTTCCATGGGAACCAACTCGTCTTCGATCTTGTCTACACTCCCAGTCTCACGCCCCTGCTTCGCCTTGCGCAACAGGGCGGGGCGCACACACTTGACGGCCTGCCTATGCTCGTCTACCAAGGTGCTGCGGCCTTCGAACGCTGGACAGCAAAGCCCGCGCCCCTTAAACTTATGAAGGCTAGGGCACTGGCTGCGCTTGGTGTATGAACCTCCGTCCGGAAGAAGAGACCGCTGCTACATTTTCATTCCTGCAATAGGCAGCAAAGGCTAGAATGGGAAATGAGCGTGATTAGGTCTCCTAAGAGGACAAACACGCAAACACAGAGGTATGGGCTACCGTGCTACGCGTACTTAAGATTCTCACTGCCGGTGAATCACACGGCCAGGCGCTCCTAACCATTGTGGAAGGCATGCCGTCCGGATTGCCCGTCTCGGCGGAGGAGATCGGTCGTCACATGACGCGCCGCCAAAAGGGGTACGGGCGCGGTCGCCGCCAGCAAATCGAGAAAGACGCCGCAGAGATTCTCTCCGGCGTGCGCCACGGCAAGAGTATTGGCAGTCCCATTGCCATGTTGGTCGACAACAAGGATTGGGAAAATTGGCAACAAATCATGGCGGTAGAACCCGTCGAGACGCCGGTCAAGAAGGTGACGCACCTGCGCCCCGGCCATGCCGATCTCGTCGGCGTTTTCAAGTACGGCTTCGATGACATTCGTCCCATTCTCGAAAGGTCGAGCGCCCGCGAAACTGCTGCGCGCCTGGCTGCCTCCGGCGTGTGCCGCGCCCTTCTAAGTCACTTTGGCATCAAGATCGCGAGCTACGTCTCGGTGCTTGGGCCGATTGAAATCGACGGCGCGTACGAGGTTACGCAGCATCCTGAATCCGTAGACTGGGACGCCCTGGAAGAAGACCCGTTGCGCTGCCCGGATCCCGCTGCCAGCAAGAAGATGGTAGCGCTCATCGATGAGATGAAAGCGGCGGGCGACAGCCTGGGCGGAATTTACAACGTCGTTGCCTGGGGTCTGCCAGTCGGGTTGGGCAGCCACGTCTTCTGGGACCGCCGTCTGGATTCACGTCTGGCGGCAGCAATTCTGTCTATCAACGCCACCAAAGGGGTCGAGTTCGGTTCAGCATTTGAAAACGCGCGCCGGCAGGGCTCGCAGGTGCAAGACCAGATTCGCTTCGAGAAGGGCCGGGGCTTCTCCCGCTTGAGTAACCGCGCGGGCGGTCTGGAAGCCGGCATTAGCAACGGCGAACCGCTGCTCGTGCGTGGTGCGCTGAAACCGATATCCACAATCAAGAGCCCGCTGCCCTCGGTAGACTTGGCGACGCTCGAGCCGGCTCAGGCCCATTACGAACGCGCTGACACCACCGCCGTGCCTGCCGCCGGGGTAATTGGCGAGGCGATGGTGGCTATGGTCTTGGCCGATGCGTTTCTTGAGAAATTCGGCGGCGACAGCATGGCCGAGGTCGAACGCAACTATCAGGGCTACATGGAGGGGCTGCCAAAATAGAGAGCGTGGTACTCATCGGCCTATCGGGCACGGGAAAGTCCTCCGTCGGCAGAATCCTGGCACGGAAGCTGCACTGGCGGTTCAGTGATACCGATAGCGAAATCGAGCAGCAGGAAAAGCAGCGGATAGCGCAGCTTTTTCAGTCCCAGGGCGAAGCGTACTTTCGCGGCGTCGAACAGCGCGTCGTGCGGGAAATCTGCGCCCAACAGCATCACGTTGTCAGCACCGGCGGCGGCGCCGTGCTCGATCCCGTAAACCGCGACGCCATGCGCGCCCACAACCTCGTGATCTGGCTCCGCGCCACACCCGAAACCATCTTCAATCGTCTCAAGTGGAGCGTGCATACCCGCCCCTTGCTCAAAGCCCCCGACCCACTCGCAAGAATTAGCGCTATGGCAGATGAGCGCCATCATTATTACAGCGAGGCGTGCCACGTGGCGGCGGATACGGATGAGAAGGGCCACGAAGCCGTAGCGGAGCTTCTCCAAGAACAGGTGGAGGCATGGAAGAAGCAGTAGTCGGCCGCGACATCCTGCCCGAACTGTCGAGCGCCTTGGCGCGCCACGGCATTGAAGGACGGCTCTTCCTCATCGCCGATGAGCGCGTGGTGCAGCGTACCCAAAACAGGCTGGCAGAGACGCTCGTGGAGAGTGGCCATACGGTCTTCAGCTATCTCGTGCCCTCCGGTGAGGAAAGCAAGAGTCTGCGCCAGACCGAATGCATTTACCATTGGCTGGCGGAGCACCGGGCGGAACGCAAGGAAGTGATCCTGGCATTCGGCGGCGGGGTCGTCGGCGACCTGGCCGGTTTTGTGGCTGCCACCTACCTGCGCGGCATGCCACTGCTCCAGATCCCAACGACCTTGGTGGCGCAGATCGACAGCAGCATCGGGGGCAAGGTGGCCGTTGACCTCCCGGAAGGCAAGAATCTCGTCGGCGCATTCTACCCGTCGTTGATTACGTGCATCGACACCCGCTTCTTGGAGACCCTCTCGCAACGAGACCTGCTCGCAGGCTGGGCAGAGGTCATCAAGACGGCGCTGCTGTTCGATCCGCCGCTCTTTGCCGAGATTGCCAGCCGAGGTCCCGCCGACTTGATGCCGGACTTCTTGCTGGAGGTCGTGCCGCGCTGCGTGCGCTGGAAGCAGAAGGTCGTAGCGGAAGACCCCAAAGAGCAAGGCATCCGCGCGCTCCTAAACTACGGCCATACCATCGGTCACGCTTTGGAAGCGGCAACCGGTTACCAGACCTACCTCCACGGCGAGGCGGTTGCCATCGGTATGCACGGCGCAGCCCGGATCGCGCACCATCTTGGCCTGCTTGGTAAAGAGGCGTTCGACAAGCAGCAAGCCGTCATCGCGCAATACAAACTTCCCATTCAGTACACCCAGGTAGACCCCGCCGCTATCCACGACGCGATCTCACTAGATAAGAAGAACCGCCAGGGCAAGGTGCGCTGGATTCTCCTAGAAGACATCGGCACGCCGCGCATGGAAGGCGAAGTGCCGCAATCACTCGTGCGCCAGGTCATAGAAGAGCTACGGGCAAGTTGATTCACCATATCGAGAAGCTTAGCCGTAACGGTCTAGTCTTAGCGGCGAAATCTACGATTTGATCCGTCATTCCCGCGCACACGGGAATCCATCCTTCCCAGCCAATAGAGTCCTCCACGGGCGGGGGACAAGCCCCCGCGCCACATTCCAGATAAAACCGGCGCGCCTGGTTTGCCTCCAAAAGGGCCGCCTGGCTCGCAGACCAGTCGAAGCACAATGTCTGCCCTTAGCTGCTAAAATTCAAAGAGTGATTCTAATCCAATCTTTGTAAACAAAGGAAATCAATGGCACAGTTCATCTTCTTTTATCGCGCGTCGCCGGAAGCTATGCAGCGGATGGGGAGCGCTACGCCCGAACAACAACAAGCGCACATGGTTAAGTGGCAGGCGTGGACGCAAAGCAATGCGGATGCGCTGCTGAATGCAGGTACGCCCTTCAGCGGCGGGCAAGTGCTGTCCGGAGCCGGGAGTTCTGACGTAGACGGCACCATGATGGGATACGCAATCCTGCAAGCGGAGGATATGGCGGCGGCCGAGGCCATTCTCAGTAATGATCCTTTCCTCGACCAGGGTGAGGGCTGCACCATCGAGGTCTACGAGTGCATGTCCATGCCGGGATAGGCTCGATGTCTACGTTGCGCCGGCCTACCGTAAAAGCAGGGCAGCCGCAGTTGAGGTGAGGACAGCATGGAATACCGGCAACTAGGCACAACCGGCGTGCGCGTTTCCACGATCGCCTACGGCACATTTCCACTCGGCACCTACACTGATACCGCCGCGGGCGTAGCGATGATTCACGCCGCTATGGACCGCGGCGTTAACTTCATCGATACGGCGAACAACTACTTTCACGGCCGGTCGGAAGAGATTGTCGGGGCGGCGCTCAAAGGACGGCGCGATAGAGTCGTGCTCGCCAGCAAGGTAGGTCGCGTGGCTGGACCCGGCCCCAACGAAAGTGGCTCGTCGCGTTATCACATATGCCGTGAAATCGAGGGTTCGCTGCGGCGTCTGCAGACCGACTACATCGACGTATACTACTTCCACATCCCGGATCCAACCACGCCCTTCGAAGAGTCCATCCGCGCCATGGACGACCTGGTGCAGCAGGGCAAAGTGCGCTATATCGGCACTTCCCACTTTGCCGCGTGGCAGATTGTGCACGGCCTCTGGCTGGCGGAGCGCAACCGGCTTGCCCCCTGGGTCGTAGAACAGCCGCGGTACTGTCTCATAGACCGGGCCATCGAGCAAGACGTGGTACCGATGGCACGGGCCCACGGTATCGGCATCGTCGCCCACAGTCCCCTCGGCGGCGGCTTCCTCACCGGCAAGTATCGACTGGGGGAACCGCCGCCACCGAATTCACGCTTCGCCGCCCGTCCCGACGGCATTACCTCGCTGCCGCAGCACTACGACCTGATGATGACCGAACCCAACCTCGCTGTGGTGGCAGTCCTGCAGACACTCGCGCTAGTGTACGGCACAACGCCCAGCGCCATCGCTTTGGCGTGGGTCTTGGCCCAGCCGTTCGTCTCCTCGGCTATTATCGGCCCCAAGAATCCGATGCAGCTTGAGGACAACTTGGCGGCGGCAGACGTAACGCTAACGCCGGAAGACATTGCGCGCCTCAGCACCGTATCGGACTTCGCCCGTAGCCTACCGCGCACTTAAAGTCGCGTTGCCAGGGCTTTTCTGCTCTCCCAAGCAGATACAAGGGTCTGTCCTACTTGGCACTAAGCTTCCATTTGACGCTAAATGCCTGTCAATGTAGGGCCGCTACTCCGGTGCCCGCAAAAGGATGGCAGTTTGAATGAGCACGTGCAGTTGCGGTACTATTCGCCAACCCCGTCCACCCTTCGACCATGCTCAGGGCGAACGTCTACAAAAGCGTGCACCAGGTTTAGACGAGCGGTGTCGCCTTCCGTTACTTCCCCGCCAGCGGGAATCAATCCGGCCTTTTTTCGGGGGCTTACTGTGCAAGGGGGAGTGACGCCCCCACGCTCGAACACCAAACGGTGCGCTCGACTTTCCCAAAGAGCCGATTTCCCAGGAGGCCGCCAAGAGGCTGTATGCGCGTTTAACTGCTAGAATGAAGAGAGTCATTCGCGTCGAAGCGTTGCACTCCTCGGAGTGCAATGGCACAATTCATCTTCTTCTATCGCTCGTCACCGGCAGCAAAGCAGCGCATGGGGAGCACTACGCCCGAACAACAATAAGCGCACATGGGTAAATGGCAGGCGTGGACGCAGCAAAACGCGCATGCGCTGGTGAACCCCGGGACCGCCCTGAGCGGTGGGCAAGTGCTGTCCGGAGCCGGGAGTTCTGACGTTGACGGCACCATGATGGGCTACGCCATCGTACGGGCAGAGGACATGGCAGCAGCCGAAGCCATACTCAGGACGGACCCATTCCTCGACCAAGGCGAGGGCTGCACCATCGAGGTGTACGAGTGTATGTCCATGCCCGGGTAGACGGCACGTCTGTGATGCGCCGCGCAATCCTCAATTGCCTTAGCACTTCACGCCGCAATCCCGATTTCAGATAGCAGGAAGGCAGCATGGAATATCGGCAACTAGGCACAACCGGTGTGCGCGTTTCCACTATCGCTTACGGCACGTCCCCACTTGGCACCTATACCGATACCGCCGCGGGCGTGCGGATGATTCACGCCGCTATGGACCGCGGCGTTAACTTCATCGATACGGCGAACAACTACTTTTCCGGCCGGTCGGAAGAGATTGTCGGGGCGGCGCTCAAAGGACGGCGCGATAGAGTCGTGCTCGCCAGCAAGGTAGGTCGCGTGGCTGGACCCGGCCCCAACGAAAGTGGCTCGTCGCGCTACCACATCTGCCGTGAAATCGAGGGTTCGCTGCGGCGTTTGCAGACCGACTACATCGACGTATACTACTTCCACATCCCGGATCCAACCACGCCCTTCCAAGAGTCCATCCGCGCCATGGACGACCTGGTACAGCAGGGCAAAGTGCGCTATATCGGCACTTCCCACTTTGCCGCGTGGCAGATTGTGCACGGCCTGTGGCTGGCGCAGCGCAACCGGCTTACGCCCTGGGTGGTGGAGCAGCCGCGGTACTGTTTGATAGACCGGGCTATCGAACAGGACGTGGTGCCGATGGCGCAGGACTTGGGTATCGGCATTGTGGCGCACAGCCCGCTAGGTGGCGGATTCCTCACCGGCAAGTATCGTCCGGGTGAACCCCCACCGCCGGACTCGCGATTCGCCACATGGCCTGGCGGCATAGGATCGCTGCCACAACACTACGACCTGATGATGACAGCGCCAAACCTCGCTGCGGTGGAGACGGTGAAGACGCTTGCGCAGGGATACGGCACGACGCCCAGCGCCATTGCCTTGGCATGGGTATTGGCAAAGCCGTTTGTTTCCTCGGCCATCATCGGCCCCAAGAATCCGATGCAACTTGAGGACAACGTGGCGGCGGCAGACGTAACGCTAACGCCGGACGACATGGCGCACCTCGACGCCGTGTCTGATTTTGCCCGCAGCCTTGTACGCACCTAGACGCCGGACGATTCTCGTATAAAATCGCTGCCCATACGTTTCTCGCGTGCTCAGGCATTCTCTTCAGCACGCTCCCCTTCCGTCCGCACTTTGGTCCCCTGAATGGCGCCGCCACAATACTCCCCAATCCGCGCCTGGTACTCTTGGATACCGTTTCCCTCGCTAATACGCGCAGGGGAAACTCCAAAGCAGCGTCTGCATATTAGTCTGTGCACAGTCGACTGAAAGCGTTGGCAAAGAAAGCGGCGACGCGCTCAGCGTATGGCTCGCGCAGTCCTTCATGGGCGCGGCCGTGACCTGCGTCTGGAATGATCCAGATCTCCTTCGGCCCATCGACAGCGAGATAGAGCTGATAGGCATCCTGCACGTAGACAACGTCATCTTCCGTACCGTGAATGATCAAAAGAGGACACGAGGCAGTCTGCTTGATGTGCGCGAGCGGTCGCACGGTGCCAAGTACGTGATCGAGTTTCTCGCCAACAAACCGGCTGGCGAACCAAATCGTAGGCGTGCGAAAGATCGAGGGAGGCAGATTGGCGATCCTTCTGAAGCCGTGGTCGATTGCTCCCCTGAGCGTTGCGAACGCGCTATCAGTCACCAAAGCGCGGACCCCCAGTCCTTCCTTTATTGCAAGCAGCGCCGCCGCGCCGCCCATTGAAACGCCGTACACGCCGATGCGGTCTGCGTCCACGTCGCTGCGCGAGCGGAGATATTTCAGCGCTCCAAGGACGTCCTGCCGCTCCCGCAGACCCAGTGTCGTCACGTCGCCTTCGCTTGCGCCATGTCCACGAAAGTCGAAAAGGAGACACTGTAGGTCGCGGGAGTGCAGATCATAGGCAAGATGCACCACGCCGAAGTGGTTCGTGCCGAAGCCATGCAGCAATAGGACGGTGCCGACCGGCTGCGGATGGCGCAGAAACCAGCCGGCCAATCGCGTGCCGTCAGTTGCGGGAAAAGCCAGCGGCTCAAGCGCGGGCTCCGGTGGGGGCAGCTCTACCGGCCGCCAGCTACGGTCGGGGTGAGATAGGGTATTCGCCGTGCGCGCGGAAATTACCAACACCACGCCAACTGCGCCAATTGCGCCAATTGCGGCCAAGCCGGCGAGCACGATGATCAGCACGTAAAGGCCGGATAGCGCTTGCACCACGCTCTTCCACTTTCTCCATGACCACGCCTTTGGTTAATCGTATCAGTGTCACTGCGCTGTCGCTTACAGTCGGCTGCGTTGGGTTTAGTTACTAGAGCCGTACCGGCAAGAGACTGTGGGGATCCCCCAAGATCTTTCCAATCCGTCATCCAACTAGTGTATATGGTTGAAGCGCAACGAATTGGTGTTTACATCATATCTCTCTCACTGTATAGTCATGTCCATCACATTTATTTCTGTAAGTAGATTCGCTACGGTCTCACATCAAGAATGAGGCTGCCTCCTGTTCGAGAGCAATGGGAGATGGCGTAAGCAGGTTGGGCTTCCAAGGCATGAGTGCTCGAATAGCACGTAACTTCTGCTCAACTGCGGAGTTTAGGTTTCCGGAGAGAAATTAATGAAACGTCTCGCGCTACTGCTAGCCATAGCTCTATTCCTCCTCATGCCGACTTCCGTTGCGGCTGCGGAGTGCCAGTTCGTCCTTGGCTTTGCGACGCTCCGCGACCTCATCGGCCACGAGATCGTCGGCGAGTGCTTAGAGAACGAGCACCACGGCGAAAACGGCGACGCCTTACAGCAGACCACCGGCGGCCTGCTGGTCTGGCGCAAGGCTGATAACTGGACCGCCTTCACCGATGGCTACCGCACCTGGATCAACGGCCCCAACGGCCTCGTGCAGCGCCTCAACACCGAACGCTTCGATTGGGAAGCCGACTACGCGCCCGGCGGCGGCATTGCAACGCCAACACCCACCCCTGTGCCGGTAGCGACAGCGACACCAGTGCCGGTATATACCCCTTCACCTACTGCCACCCCAGAACCTGATACCGTTCCTTCTCTAGCCGAGCTAGCGATGGCCTCCTCATGGTATCGGGACGGCCTAGACAAACGAGAGTCACTTGCGTTCACTTTCTTAAATCAGATCGACAAGTTTAATCCGCAAGCGGCCAGGACCATGGCGGGTTGGCCTTGGATCTTTGACGGAAACATGAGCGAGGATGAGATCAGCGTAATTAGCAGCATCAACTCGATTGTGTTGCATTCCCCTGAGTTTGTGCCGCACATAGTTGAACTGTCATGGATTTCCGACGGCATCGAGACTTGGGAAAGGAGTGCAATTGGTGCGTTGATATATGTGGCAACAAACAAGAACCTAGATTTTGCGATAGAACTGGCGACCGCACCCTGGGTTGTGGATGGCCTCACCTTCGTTGAGTCCGAATATGGGATTCGTCAATTGAATCTACTTGTCGGCGATTCGTTCATTCCAGGCGGGAGCCCGGCGCTGGCGCTGCGGGTTATGGGCCTCATCCCTTATCCGCCCAGGGAGGTTGACTTCTTTCTGGTCTACGCAATGAGAGACCTTGCACTGTACAACCCAGATGCGTTAGAGCGCCTGTTTAGGGAGCCATGGTTTCGTGATGGCTTAGATGAGGAAGAGCGCATCTTTTTGATTGCTGCCGGGGGCACCCGCTTGGATGCCGACCAGCTCTTCAAGCCGTATACCATCGCTTCCTCGACGATAGACCTGCCCTTAGCCGGCGTTGTGGATTTGTGGGTAGTTCACAGACTCTCGGATCGCACCGGCCGGGTCGCACTTGGGCACTTGGAGAAGGCTGTGCAAGACACCGAGCAGTTTTGGGGCATACCCTTTCCCGTGGATGCGGTTATCCTGACTACTCTGACCGGACCATTTTCTCAAAACATCCACCTGCGCCACTTTATTCAAATCAAAACGCGCTCGGTAAGACCCATAGTCATCCATCATGAAGTAGCCCACTATTACTTTCGAACCGGGCCAACCTGGCTCGATGAAGGCGGGGCTACATATATAGAGGAATTCTTCGTTGCCACCCGCGGGAACGTACGGAGAGAGGCAGTACCCAATACTTGCCGGCAAGGTGGAGTCAAGAACCTCCAGGACTTAGTTGAACTTGGCAGCGGGCCCGTGCGGAATATTTGCAGATACTCCATGGGCCTGAACTTCCTGGTGGCTCTACGCAAAGCGATGGGTAACGAGGCATGGCTGTCGGCGTTACGCGCAATCTACTCAGAATTCGGGTACGAACGGCTGTTTAACTTATCTCTTTCGGACGTCGAAGACGAGGCTGTCTATCGGGCGTTTATGGAGCACGCGCCGCCAAATCTGAGAAGCAAGGTCAGAGACGTCTTCAGACGCCTCCACGGCGGGCCGTTCGTCGATAGTTAGAATTGGCCGCAAGCGCCTTTCATAGGAGTATTAAGTTGTCTTGACAAAACTCCTTTGGACTAAGAATGTAGTTTAGAAGTATCATGACAGAATTAGGCAAGTTTGCCATTGTAGCTTCGATTGAGAGATACAGATGAAACGGTTCTCCTTGGCCCTTGCCTTAGCGATCTATCTGCTCGTGCCGTCTTCCATTGCGGCTGCGGAGTGCCAGTTCGTTCTAGGCTTCAAGACCCTCCACGATCTCATCGGCCACGAGATTGTGGGTGAGTGCTTGGAGAACGAGCACCACGGCGACAATGGCGACGGCCTCCAGCAGACCAGCGGCGGGCTGCTGGTCTGGCGCAAGGCCGACAACTGGACCGCCTTCACCGACGGCTACCGCACCTGGATCAACGGTCCCAACGGCCTCGTCCAGCGCCTCAACACCGAGCGTTTCCCCTGGGAGCACGACTACGCCCCCGGCGGCGGCATCGCGACTCCCACAGCAACACCTACGCCGGCAGCTACGGTTACTCCTGCCCCGGTGAACACCCCGATGCCTACGGCCACACCAGCAGTCACGTCCACTCCCAGCCTAGTCGAGTTGGCAAAGACCTCTTCTTGGTATCGGGACGGCGTGGTTGCCCCCGACGCCAACAGTGCCGAGTCCAATGCACTGTTGGCGTTGCAAAACATTGAAAGTAGCAACCCGCAGTTGGCCAGGGAGATGTCAACTTGGGCTTGGATATTCGACGATGACATGCGGTCCGATTAGTCGCTCGTTATCAGGCACATCTCCACAATCAACGCGAGGATCCCAACATTCTTACCCTATGTTGTTCAACTACCTTGGGTCCGCGACAGTGTTGATCGTGGCGAAGCTAGGGCTGTAGGGTCATTGCTTTCGATTGCCGTGAACAGCGACCTGGAACTTGCAATAGAGCTAGCAACCGCGCCTTGGATTGTTGACGGCGTAAATTTCATTGAAGCTGACTCTGGCCTGCATGCGCTGTATGTTTTCTCCCAATACAAAGGAATTCAGCACGCGAGCCCAGCGCTTGCTCGGCAAATGATGCGCTACATTCCCTATCCGCCCACGAAGTCGGACTTCTTCCTTGTCGGTGGATTGAGAACTCTAGCTGTGAAAGGCCCAGACGGATTTGAGCGCCTGATGCAGGCACGCTGGTTTCGCGACGGCTTGGACGAGGAAGAGCGCATATATCTCATTGCTGCCACCGAGAGCAGTCTAAACGCCGACCAGCTCGTCGCTCCCTATAAAGTCGAATCTGCGACGGTGATCCTGCCCCATTCGGGCGCTGTCAACGTGTGGTTTGTACATCGTCGCTCGGCCCATGCTGGGCGGCGCGTACTCGTGACTATCGAGAAGGCAGTCCGGGACATCGAGCAGTTTTGGGAGTTGCCGTTCCATGTGGATAATTTGATATTTTCTGTGTTGGGCGACTTGGGGGGAATTCTCGGTGTCTATCGAGGCCACGTTGTGTTGCTCGATCCAAACTTTGACGAATCGGGCAGGAATGGCCCTCGTGTTATCTATCATGAAATGGCCCATTACTTTTTCAATTTTGGGCCGGCCTGGTTTTTCGAAGGCGGCGCCGATTACGTAGAGGGCTACTTCCTAACTTCTCACGGGGGAATCCCGAGAGCACAGTTCCGTAACGTCTGCCGGAGGAACGGGGTCAACAATCTTCAAGAATTAATCGAGCTCGGCGTAGACGACCCACTCAGAAGCTGTAGATACGAAATGGGTATGCACTTCATGGTGGCCCTGCGCAAGGCCATGGGGGAAAAGCCATGGCTTTCGGTGCTGCGCGCCCTTTACCTGGAATATGGGTACGCACGCTTGTTCTACCAATCGGATCCGATCGATGACGAGACGGTATATCGGGCGATCATGGAGCACACGCCGCCAAGCCTTAGAAACAGGGTCAGAGACGTTTTCAGACGGCTCCACGGCGGGCCGTTCGTCGATTGAGTTTCCGCAATCCCTTCAGACTTCATCAAGCGCGGCTCGCTGCAGTTCCCATCTCTTTCCAAGTACGGCACCATCAAGTACTGTCCGTACTAGGATACAGTTCGAGTCGCTGGAGCAGGACGAGTGAAGGGAGAAGGGGCAAAACAAGAGGCGTTGAGGCGAGCTAAGAATTCTCGCTTAACCGTGTGATCAGCCATTTCTGCACAAACGTACCAGCCTTGTGCCAGCAACTCCACTTTCGGTTGCACGACCTACTCACGTGTTTTGCCAGGAAGATCCTATTCTGCACAAAGACATTTCGCAAACAGAACCCAGACACAGGAACAATCCCAAGTGACACGCATTTTGGGACCGGCATTCCTTGTCGGCATCGTGCTGGGAACCCTCTTGCCGCCGTTTCCGCTGGCGGTGCTTGCCTTCCTGCTGGTGAGCTGCCTTGGTTTGGCGGCTGTTGGCACCCGGCCAGTTGCACTGGGCGCACTGCTCCTCATTGCCGCAACGCTGGGCATCGTCCGCTACCACACCACGGAAAACGCCTCCGCCGTCAATCCCTTGGAAACCTACCTTGCGCAGTCGGTTACGCTGCGCGGCTGGGTAGCGTCTGAGCCGGTCCGTTCCGAGCGCAGTACCCGGGTGAGATTTCGCGCGGAATCCCTATGGGTGGACGATACTTGGCAGCCGATCTCCGGTCAGGTGTGGGTAACGCTGCCGCCCAGGCTTTCCGCACGGTACGGCATGGTGTGGGAGCTGAGCGGACGCCTGGAAGCGCTTGAGAGCCTAAATAGTCCGTCGTACCAACGCTACCTTGAGCGGCGGGGCGCCCAAGCGCTGCTGGCTTTTCCGCAGGTGCAGTACGTTCCGGGCGAACGCGGCCTACCGTTCTTGCGCGCCCTATACGGGGTGAAGGAACGGCTGCTTGGCGTTATGGAAGAAATCCTGCCGCGGCCTCACGCCCCGCTGCTGCAGGGCATTTTGCTCGGCGCGCGCGCCGGTATTCCGGCCACGCTGCGCCAGGCGTTCGATCTCTCCGGCACCACCCATCTCATCGCCATTTCCGGTTTCAATATGACCATCGTCGCCATCATGCTGGAGAGTGTCACGCGCCGTTTCTTCGGCAGGCGGTCGCTCTGGCTGAGCATGGGCGGGGTGGTTCTCTACACGATCCTCGTCGGCGCGAATCCAGCAGTGGTGCGCGCGGCGGTCATGGCCGTCCTTCTGTTGTTCGCCGCTACGCTTGGACGGGACCGCGATCCCTGGTCGGCACTTGCTTTGGCAGCGGTGGTCATGACCGCCTGGGAGCCAAATATCTTGTGGGACGTGGGCTTTCAGCTCTCGGTTGCCGCCACCGCCGGTCTGCTCGTGCTCTCGGACCCTTTGCATGCCCGGTTGCGCTGGCTGCCGTACCCTCTGCCGGCAATCGTCGCGCCAACGCTCGCCGCACAGATTTTCGTCCTGCCGTTACTGATATTCGTTTTCGGTCGCGTGTCGCCGTTCTTTCTCATAAGCAACGTCCTTGCCCTGCCGCTCATCCCCTGGATCATGCTGAGCGGCGCCGTGGCAACTGCCGCGGGCCTCATCCACACAGCAACCGGTCAGGTCTTGGCCTGGAGCGCCTACCTGCCAATGGAAGCCTTTATCCGCATAGCAACGGAGGTAAGCCGTTGGCCCTCGCTTACGATCTCAGCAGGCGCGCTGCTGCCAGCCGCGCTTGCTGTGGTCCTAGCGGCCATCGTTGTAACATGGACGCGTCGCAAAGTGCCCGGAGCAAGTGCGGGGACCAGCTTTGAGAGCGCACCTCTTTCCTGGACGACAATCTTCAGCCTCGGCACGGTTGGGAGCATCCTCTTCGTGCTTTGGGGGAGCATTGCGGCTGACTTCAACCGGCATCCTACCGTGACGCTACTCGAACGCTCTCTTGGCAGCACCGTCATGATCGAGACGACCAACAACCGTCCGCTGCTCATTGGGTTTCGTGAGCCGCCCAGCCGCTATGACTTAGACCGCTTGCTGCCTATCTGGCAGCGCAACAACACACTCTGGATCGGTGGCAGGGAGACTCTGCTGCCTCGAGACAACAACGGCAGCACCCTCCAAAATGTTGGGGAGAACTGGCTATTGCAGACCCAAGAAGCGGAAGAGCGCTTAGCTAGCGGCGACCAGTATCGAATTGCACTCGGAGCCTCTAATGTCCTTAACATCCATGCCCAGAGTACGCCGGAGTTCATGCTCGCCAGGTTTGGCAGCCAGCAACTTGCTATCATACAGGCAAACGCAACCGTAAGTCGCGCGCAGCCGGTCGAGGTGCTTATCGTACAAGGGGCAGTTACACCTGCCCGGCTGGCACACTTTATCGAGACACTGCAGCCACGCCTGCTCCTGTTGGACGAACCGTGGCCGGATGTGAACGATGTCCAATGGAGAGCGCAAGGGATCAAGGTAGTGCGGCCTCCTCCTCGGGGCTACGTTTCACTCCGGTGGGATGGTCTGGCGTGGCAGATAGAACAGTCTGAAAGGGAACAAATATGATTCGAAAGCTAGCAGTCGTCGGCGGCGGTGCAATGGGCGAGGCGCTCTTGGCCGCCGCAATCGGGCAAGGGGTGTGCAGCGCCGACGCAATCACGGTCGGTGAGCCAGTGGCGAGCCGCCGTGAACATCTCCAGCAAACTCATGGCATTTCCGTGGATTCAGACAATGCCACCGTAGTTGCGGGGGCGGACGTTGTTATCTTGGCTGTCAAACCCCAGCACGTACAGGCGGCGTTGCCGCCGCTGCAGGAGGCGTTAAGCCAAGACTCGCTCGTGGTCTCCATCATGGCCGGCGTCCCACTGCGCGCGATTGGTCCGCTCCTCGATCACCAAATTATCGTGCGCGCTATGCCCAGCATCCTGGCTACGATCGGTGAAGCCGCAACAGTATGGACAGCTACTGCCGATACAGCTTCCGACCAACGCGCGCAGGCACAGGCGCTGTTTCAAGCGGCGGGTCTGGAGATCTTCGTGCCTGACGAGCACTACCTGGACATGGCGACAGCCGTAAACGGGAGCGGGCCGGGATTCGTATTCCTGCTGCTGGAAGCCCTCATCGACGGGGCCGTGCGCGTCGGATTGCCGCGAGACACGGCGACAGCGCTCATCGTGCAGACGGTGAAGGGTTCTGCCCTCCTCGCGCAGAACCAGGACCAGCATCTCGCGGAACTCCGCAATCTCGTCACTTCGCCGGGCGGCACCACGGCTGAGGGCCTGCAGGCTTTGGAGCAAGGCGGCGTGCGCGCGGCATTGCAAGATGCGGTCATGGCAGCATATCGCCGCTCGCAGGAACTCGCAGCACCGGATTCGAGCAATCGCTAACCGGGATTGGGATTGCAGGGCGCTTGTGAACGGAAGAGAGCCCAAGGCCCCATCCTTGTAAGACAGCGGCGCGAGCCTTGGTCGTAGCGGGCCGCGGCGTATTGGGACAACTTGATTTGACCGTTCGTGCTGAGCCTGTCGAAGTATGAACGGTCAAATCAAGGCGCGTTTCGTAACGAGGAGCGTCAAGAGTAGCTCATGCGCACGCCTTACATCTAGCCCACTGCTATCTTGGAACACTCTACAGCCATCGTTTGAGCCAATCCACCGCCACCGTGCCGTGCCATTGGTGTTCGCCCTCGAAGACATCGAGCGCCAAACGCTCCGACGCGTCGAGCAGCGCATAAACTTCCGCCAGCTTGCCATACGCGTCATGCACGCCGGGGAGCGGGAAGATTGAATCCTCCGTGCCTGCTTCAATCAGCAGCGGCCGGGGTGCAATCAAGGCGCCGATATCAGCCATCTCCGCGTGCTGGAGAATGCCTGGGATGTAGTTGTCTTCGCAGTGGCGCATCGCCATGATCGACCACTGCCACGTGCAGAAGTAACCGCTAATGACCGCAGTCGTAATGCGGGAGTCCATCGCGGTGGCGAACGTCGTCACCGTACCCCCGCCGGAGAGGCCGACGCACGCTAGCGAATCGGATTTTGCTAGACCTGTTTGGTTGGCGTACTGTTCCGCGTAGTCAATGACGCGCATAACGTCCCAAACACGCATGCCGACCATCGTTCGCCCCAGCATGAGAGCGTTCATGCTTGCCTGGCGGCAGGAGGACTGGCCCGGCGATTGCGCAACGTCCTCCAACTCGCGCCGTTCGCCGAACGCGCGTTGTTCCGGCGCAAACACGAGAAAGCCCTGCTGTGCAAGTTGGCGGCCGTAGTCATGGTTGCAGCGACGCATGTGTTCCGCTACCTGCTCGTCCTGCGGCTCGCCGATGACCTCCTGCACGCCGGAGCCGTGACCGTGCAGCGCAATCACAGTGGGATAGGGCCCTTGCCCGGTATCGGGCGCCAGCACGTATATGGGCATGCGCACACCGGGTTCGCTTGTGATTTCCACCTTTTGCTGGACGTAGCCGTCCTTTTGAGCGGTCGCAAGCACCTGTGGCGCAAGGTCCTCGCGCGGCCAGCTAAAGCCGCCTAGCAAACTCGCCACTTTCGCTCGAAACTCGTTTTGCCACTGTGCAAATCCGGCTTGTCCCATCCCGTCATAGTCATTTGTGGGAACAGTCTGCGCGTATACCTCCCGCAGGTGCGCCAACGGCGCATACTGCGCGGGTGTGCTCGCTCTCGACATTGCATACCTCCGAACAACCGGCCTGCTTGGTCAATACTCTACCAGGTTGCAGCATGATTACGCGAAGATCACAGAGATCGCAGATTTGTCCAGAGAACTTGGGCTGACCGCTTCACGTACGCGGTTTACCATGATTGCGGGGCTGCTACAATCGAATCTAGGGTGCCACTCTAATCAAGGTACAGGAGGACACTACATGAGTAGACAGAGTGACCTTGACAACCATGCCGATCAACTCAACCCCAATAATGATGCCTACTGGGAATCGAGGGGGTGGGACGAGCGGCCCGACGACTGGGAAGAGCGTGCCGACGAGGAGGATGAGGCTGAATAAGGCCGCCGGTGACAATAGCAACTAACAGACACACGCTTGAAAGCGGGGCAAGAGCCTGGCCAGAAGCAGCCCGCACCGGGCTCTTGCCGTAAGGAGGTGTGACAGGAGGAACTCAGTGGCAGCGTCAACACCGTACAAAGCGCCGTTCAGCGGTCCTGTCATTGGGGCGATAGTCAAGGCACTCGGTCTCCAAGATGACGTTCTGCAGAGCAAGACGGCAAAACGCTACTTTAGCGGTAAGCGGGTCAAAGACGACAAGAAACATGAGATCTGCGCTGCTGTCGGTAAGGCGCTCGCAGCGCACTGTATCATGCCGTCAGCGTTCTTACTGGAGCAGGAAGGCTTTACCCTAGATCAGGTTATTTCGCCCATGATTGCGTGGTACGCCGACCAGTGGGACCAACTCGTAGGGTACATGCGAAGCACATCGGCCCCAGTGGACAGACCGGACCTCGCCGCCATCTCGTACCTCAGACTCGCAGTAGTAGATCTAGCTCTCCGCGCCTCTGCCGTCTTGTGGTTGACAGAGGCGACTACACCTGATGAAGGAACACCGCTATGGGCTAGGGAGAAAGGCGGAGCAGAATGCCTGCGACGACTTCTGGACAAGTGTGGAGAGTCGCGTCCAACCCGCGATGAACTAGCGGACCGACTGGATGTCTCCTATAACACCGTCGACAACTGGCTGGATACTACCACCCGCCCTTGGCGGTCTAACATAGACATGCTTGCCGAGGAACTAGCGCCACGTATTCCCGATATAGACGTCAAGACCCTCAGATGCCAACTACACCGCCACTACGCTTTATGTGCTCTCTGCGACCTTTTAGCAAACCACTTGGGGCGCGATGCGGTCATAGACCTTGCGACGGCGTTGATCCGGTTCACAAGCCGCAGTCTCGCCGGTTTCAGGCAGCTCAGCGAACCGGACCCTGACGACATTGCGAAGCACCAACTCTTCATCCTGCTGTTGGGATCCCAGGCCTTTTCCAGCGAACATGTGCTTGAGGCGCTCTGGCGCCAAGAGCGCGACCGAGTTTGGCAGGCCGACTTGATGGCGGCAGCAAAACCGTGGCATCTACGCCTCACGCACGTCGCCCAACATCTGGGAGGACTCGATGAAGCCATACAACGTGTCCACGATGAGTACGGGATTCCCATAGAAGCCATGAAGGAGCAAATGGACGAGATGCTCCGTGGCATTCAAGCCGATTTGACGCGGCTGGGCACTAGAGACCCATCCGAGCTGGAAAACATGCGGTTGTACAGAGTCAAAGGAGACGCGAAGTACAGCGCCAGGAACCGGATGATACAGTTCGCCCAGGCACAGTCTGAGGGGGATATTGACACAGCCATTCTTCATGTTAGGCGGGCGGTGGAACTCCAGCCCGAGAATGCGGATTACCACTTCCATCTTGGGGCCAACCTTGGCAAGGTTGGCGCAGTTGAGGAAGCAATTCAAGAATGCTGGCTAGCTGCGCAACTCAATCCCGCGTCGGAACTGCCGCGTGTTGAGGTGGGAATCATTCTGCTGAACGCGGGGCGCAGTCAGGAAGCGCGCGAACATCTGGAGAGCATGGCTTGCGGTCAGGATACTCTGTCAGCACATCTGGCACTTAATTTGGGCGTTGCCCGCTTTCGGTGCGGTGATCCGGCTGGAGCCTTAGACGTTCTGGAGAAGGCAATCGCAGTAGAACCGGATCATGCCCTTGCTCTGAACATAGCCGCCCACTGCGCTTTTTCGATTGGTGACCACAAGAAAGGACAAAAGCTAGCAAAGCAGGCGGATCAATTCGGTCAATCGGAAACCTACCGGGAGTGGAAGGATGGGAAGTACCGCACGACGAACGTCAAATGACATGAAGCGAGCAGATGACCCTCTCTCATTCGGCCTGTCTCTCATCCAAAATATCCTGCCTGTAGAGTGTCAGCCGTGTTTCATAGCACGCCAACGGGGGTCTCTGCCCTAATCTCTCATATTGAGTATACTAGGAATGTGGAGAGTACTAGCCCACCGATAACCTATGGCAGTTTTCACGTTGGCAGGATAGGATTAATGGCACGTAAAGAGGCGAGTGAGACCAAGATGAAAGCAGCTAGAGAAGCGGCAGAAACATCTGCTGCACATGACAAAGAACCCAGCGGTGCGGTGCAAACTGAAGACGACGACGCTGCGGAAGACGCGCCCGACCCGGCCGCTGCTGCCGCGCGCGCAGTAGAAGACCTGGAGGCCGCGGTGGCCGCCGCCAATGAGGCGCTTGCGGGGAAAGAAGAGGAAATCCAGCAGGTGCGTGAATCCCTGGCCCGCGCACGGGCCGACTTCGCCAACTTTCGGCGGCGCACCCAACAGGAGCAGGAAGAGCAGGCGAAATTTGGCACCGCCCTCTTGGTAGCGGAGTTTCTGCCTATTCTCGATAATTTTGAACGCGCTCTCGATACCATACCCCGCGAACTCCGCTTCTTCTCGTGGTTGCAGGGCGTTGACCTTGTCCATCAGATGGCACGAAATGTCCTTGAAAAACGCGGACTGCAGCCCATTGACACGCAAGACAAGCCTTTCGACCCCAACTATCACGAGGTAGTGCTCCGCGAGGGCGAGGACGACGGCGGCGAGGTGGTCGTGCTCGAAGAGCTGCAAAAAGGGTACATAATGTATGATCGGGTTTTGCGTCCCAGCCTCGTCAAAGTAGGACCACCGCCACATGCAGATGCCTCGGCTGAGCAAGAGAATGAAGAAGTTGAGGCGTCGGAATCCGAAGCCGATTCCGACGCACAGTCGACTGCCGAAACTGAGCAAACGTAGGCCCCAATTGGTGAACTGAGACTAATGAGCACGAAAGCCGACTACTACGAAACACTAGGCGTAAACCGCAATTCATCTGAGGCGGAGATCAAGCAAGCCTTCCGCAATCTTGCCCGGCAGTATCATCCAGACGTGAACAAGGCCACAGACGCTGAGGCGCGCTTCAAGGAAATCAACGAGGCCTACGAGACGCTGCGCGACCCCCAAAAGCGGCGCGCCTACGACCTCTTCGGCCACAGCAACGGACGATCCGGCGGTTATCCGCGGGGCGTTGACCCCGCGGATATGGGCGGTATCGGCGACATCTTCGAGGCGTTCTTCGGCGTTGGCGCGCGTCCTTCGGCACGTTCCGGACCCGAAACCGGCGCCGACCTGCGCATGGACCTATCGCTTGAATTCGCGGAAGCTGTGTTTGGCGCAGAGAAAGATATCGAAGTTTCCCGTTTGGAGTCTTGCACGGACTGTTCCGGCAGTGGGGCGGAGTCTGGGAGCAAGATAGGCACCTGTCCCGCGTGCAAAGGGCAGGGCCAAGTCCGTCGCATGCAGTCAAACTTCTTCGGTCAGTTCACCACCGTTGCTACGTGCTCCCGCTGTGGCGGCGAGGGCAGAGTACCCACCGTGCGTTGCGGCACCTGCACGGGCAGCGGACGCACCAAGCAGAGCCGTACGATATCCGTCAAGATCCCAGCCGGTGTAGATACGGGTCTGCGTATTCGCCTTGGCGGACAAGGCGAAGCCGGACCGAGGACCGGCCCCCGCGGCGACCTCTATGTCTTCGTCACGGTACGGCCCGATGAGCGCTTCGAACGGGAGAACGACGACGTCCACGTCGACTACCGCGTCAACTTTGCACAGGCCGCCATGGGAGACACGGTCACAGTGCCTACTTTGGAAGGCGACGAAAGCCTGGACATTCCCCCCGGCACCCAATCGGGCTCAGTTTTCACGCTGCGCAGACGCGGAGTGCCTCACCTGAACGGCGGCGGCCGGGGCGACCAGCACGTTCACGTGCACGTTGACATACCAAAGCGCCTCTCCGCCCATCAAAGAGAACTGCTCAATGAACTTGCAAATACATTCGGTCATGAGACAAGCCCACACGATGACAAGGGCTTCTTCGATAAGATGAAGGACGCGCTGGGGTGAACCAAGTCTGGTTCGGCGACAATCTACCCATCCTAAAGCAGTTCCCTGACGACTCTTTTCCGCTCATCTACATAGACCCGCCATTCAACACAGGTAAAGAACGCCTCTACAGGCGCTTGCAAACGGTCGCTGCCGCAAGCGGCGACCGCACGGGATTCAACGGGAAACGGTACCGTACTACGTATGCCGGCAGCCAAACTTTTGGCGATGAGTTTGACGATTTCCTCGCGTTCTTGGAAACACGCCTCCGCGAAGCGCATCGCGTACTTGCGCCACACGGCACACTTTACTTTCACATCGATTACCGTGAAGTCCACTACTGTAAGGTGCTGCTGGATAGCATCTTTGGCAGGACGTGCTTTCTAAACGAAGTCATCTGGGCGTATGACTATGGTGGACGCACAAAACGGAAGTGGCCGCCAAAGCATGATAACATTCTCGTTTATGTCAAGGATCCCGATAGCTATTTCTTTAGCGTTGAAGCCATCGATCGCGTGCCCTATATGGCTCCCGGACTCGTGGGACCCGAGAAAGCAGCACGCGGCAAGCTCCCCACCGATGTTTGGTGGCATACTATTGTGCCAACCAGCGGCAAAGAGCGCACAGGATACCCCACGCAGAAGCCGCTCGGCATTCTTCGGCGCATCATCCAAGCCTCCTCAAGTCCGGGCGATACGGTACTCGACTTCTTCGCTGGCAGTGGCACTACCGGCATGGCGGCCTACGAGAGCGGCCGCTCTTTCGTTTTGATTGATGACAACCCGCAAGCCATCGCTGTCATGAAACAGCGCTTTAGCAAGGTTCAGGACGTGAGCTTTCTTGAACCGGCAATTTCCAACACGGCTGCGGTAGCAACAGACGGGCAGCCGGAGTGAGCGCGCCGAAACGCTGGCTGGAACTCTCTGTGCGGGCGCATCAGGAGGCGGCGGAGACGGTGGCGGCGCTGCTGCACAAGTGGGGTGAGGGTGGCGTCGCAATCTTCCAAGAACACGTGCAGGAATCCGTCGACCACGATCCGCGACCGGTCGGCGCGTGGCTGACGCTGACTAGCTACCTGCCCGATTCCGTTGCCCTGGCTTCTCGGCGAGACGGACTGGAAAGAGACCTCTGGCATCTGCACGCATTTCACGGCGATTTGGTCGGTGAATTGAAAACGCAGTGGGTTGCGGAAGAGGACTGGGCCAATGCCTGGAAACAATTCTATACTGTGCTCCACGTCGGGGAGCGCCTGGTCATAAAGCCGCGCTGGCAAGACTACGATCCTAAACCGGGGGAAGTAGTGATCGTGCTCGATCCCGGCATGGCCTTTGGCACCGGCACGCATCCCACCACCCAGCTCTGTCTGGAAGCGCTCGAAAAACTGCCGGTAGAAGGGAATACAGTCCTCGACGTGGGCACAGGCTCGGGCATCTTGGCTATCGCCGCTGCCAAGCTCGGTGCGGCGCGCGTAGTCGCAATCGACACGGATTCCGTCGCAGTGGCCGCCGCCCGCGATAACGTGGCGCAAGCGGGTCTCGCAGAGTCGATCAATGTAATAAAGAGCACCCTTCCGCTCTCAGATCCTACTCCCACGTATGACGTTGTGCTCGCCAACATTACCGCGCAGACGCTCATCACGTTGGCGCCCGCGCTACGCGCAATTGTGGCGCCCCACGGGCGCCTCCTCGCCTGTGGCATCATTGACCAGAAGGCTAATGAGGCGCTCGCCGCCTTCGACGCAGTAGGCCTCGCACTGATAGACCGCCGCGAAATAAGTGACTGGGTGCTGCTTGAGATGGAAGCGCGTTAATCGGCTCTACGATTGACCTGGAACGCTACCACCCGCAGGACACTGCAAGGCATGTAGCGTGGGATTAGTCCAACGGTTACGTGCAAAGCGCTACGTTGGCACACACGGCGCACATTGGGCCCATCCACCTTCGGTAGCGCAGGTTTGAAACCTGCGTCCACCAGGTGCACGGACAGTTTACGCAGCTTTCTTGTAGACTTCGACACTATTGAGCCTGTCCCCCACTGCGTCAACAACGTAGCGAGCCACACTAGTCGGAAATACATTGCAGAGTAAACATGACAATGAGAGAGCTGAATAGATAAGGAGTGAGAAACATGACGGAGCAAACGAAACGCGTCTACGTCATTGGCCTGGACGGCATGATGTTTTCCATGTACGAGCGGTTTGCCGCAGAAGGATTGCTGCCGAACCTGAAGAAGCTGGCGGATGCCGGCATTGTCGGTGAAGCCTACCCTTCCATGCCGGTCTGGACGCCCACTAATTGGACAACCCTTGCCACGGGCGCGCACACCGGCACACACAGTGTTTCGCGCTGGTTCCTCAACCTTCCCACGCCGCGACATGAGGAACAGACTCTCTCTGCCTTTGTGCGCTCAGCGGTAGCGGCCGAGAACGTCTTCGAAGCGGCCGCCAAAGCCGACCTCAAGAGCATCGCTATCCACTATCCGGCAGCGTCGCCCAGCCAAGCGCCTCTCGCCCACGTCATCGACGGCTTCGGCCATCCCAGCTACGGCACCACGCCGTTTGAGGTCACGCCCGCTTGGGGTTACACGAATCTGGATAACGTAACCAACAGCACGCGTATCAGCTTGCAACCGGCACAAGCATCGACAGACGCTGCAGGGAGCGTACAAGCCTCATTGTTGGATACGGCCAACCAACCGCCTTTAGAAGACAGCACCTGGATTCACCTGCCGGAGCAGGCAGCAGGGGTTAAGGCACCACTAGAATTCCCCATCGAGATCATCACGAAGCGCGACGGTGAGAATCAGACCCTCTGGGGCCTGCTTCTCGACACGCAAGGCGCGGGTTACGACACCATCGCTATCTGTGAAGACCGCAACGGCGAAACAGAACTCGGACGCACCCGTGCCGGCGCTTGGAGCGACTGGATCTATCGCACCTTCACGGTCGAGGGCACGGAACGGCCGGCGGCCTTTCGCTGCAAAGCCATCGAAATCGCCCCGGACGCAAGTCGTCTCCTGCTCTACCGTTCCCAAGTCATGCATGTAGACGACTTCTGCGAGCCTCCTGAATTGAGCCGCGAGCTGGTCGACCGCTTTGGGCCGTATCTGGAACACGCCTCGGTATTTCCGTACGTCTGGGGTATCGCCGACCTGGACACCTGCCTCGAAGAGATTGAGTACCAATGTCAGTGGATCGCCCGCGTGGGTAAGTACCTTCTTGAGGAACAAGACTACGCGCTGCTCTACACCCACATCCACATCTTCGACTACATCAACCACATCTTCCTGCCGCTCGTGGATCCCGCCTGTCCTGGATTCCGTGAAGAAAACGCCGCGGAAGGCTGGCGTGCCTATCGCGAATCCTACAAAGTGGCCGACCGCCTCTTCGGCACACTCTTGGAAAGTGCGCCGGAAGACACGACCGTGATGGTTGTTTCCGACCACGCCGCCATTCCCCAATTCCGGGCTACCGACATCCCGCGCCTGCTCCATGACAATGGCTACCTGCT
Source organism: Chloroflexota bacterium (assembly GCA_965219505.1). Lineage (GTDB taxonomy): Bacteria > Chloroflexota > UBA11872 > VXOZ01 > VXOZ01 > VXOZ01. The sequence continues at coordinate 2,410,577 of OZ244775.1, forward strand.
CTATAAGGAGCCGGTGGCGCACTTCGATCCCAATGAAGACTTTGCCAAGATCGATATGGCGCGGACGAAAGTGTTCATCACGCCCGTGCGCAACTATGAACTCTTCATCAATGCGGCGGAAGAGTCGGAAGAATACCTGCGCATCCAGCGCGAGGTCATCACGCTGCTGCGGTCGTGGGTGGATGAAGAATCCGGACAGTGCCCGGTTGCCGTGGCGCTCCCCAAGTACCATGCCGCGCTCTTTGGCTGTTGGGGGGATCAATGCGGCGACATCGTCTATGCCATGGAGGACGGTTATGTGAGCGGCTACCCCGGCGGCGATGCAAAGGGACAAGACCCCTACGTCTTCAAACCTGCCGAGTATGGCGCGCACCACGGGCCGTACCTGCCTACCGCCCGCACGGCGCTATCCTCCAATTTGGCATTCCTGCTGGCGTACGGGCCCGGCCTAAAGGAAGGCTATCAACGCCCGGTCGACCGTCTTGGCTACGTGCATCTCACGAGCGTCGTGCCACTCGTCAGTCATCTACTCGGCATCGAACCGCCTGCGCAGTGCCAAGGTGCGCTGCCACGCGATTTCCTGGAAGGCATCGCGCCCACCGCCGACCGTGCCAACGACCTGCCGGATTGGGAGTGGGGCACCCAGGTGAACGGCTGGGGCGACCGCGTGTGGACGCAGAAGCGTGACATGTTCGAAGGCTTCATGCCGGGCTACGAACGAAAAGACTGAAGTGTATAAAAGTGAAGAGAGATGTGCAGGTACCGCACATCTCTCTTCACTCCTGCTCTTTCGCACCGCCTTCGTGCGCTCGATTCTGTCAGAAGGGATCCCACTCAGCACACGGAGTCTAGATGGAGTTAGGAATATTGGCCGTAATCACGCCGTGCAAGGGTCCGCCGCTTCCACCGGTCACCGTGAATTCATAAATCCCCGGCGCAAGGATAACCTCCATCGTGTAATCTTGCCCCGCTGAGATCGACGCTGTCTGTTCCTCGATCTCGTCTCCAGTGAGCGTAAACGTCCGTGTCTGCTGCGCCTTATTCTGAATCACAAGGTGTACCGGCCCACGCGGCACGGCAATGGCAGAGGGCGATACGCCCTCTGCATCGATGGTAACGACGACATTGGCCGGTTCCAACTCTTCAATTTCGAGTTCACCCAATACAGCTTGCTCATCCAATGGCCTGTCTGACGCCGTCGGGCCTATGCGGCACGCGCTCAAGCCAATCAACACTAAAACAAGCAATATGCTTGCCGCTAATCTCATGAAACCCTCCACGTCTCTTTAATTTGTACCGCATCCCCTGCACGCCATACCAGCACGGTAGGCACGCCTATCTCCAATACGTCTATTGCACCATAGAGTATCATCTCGCGTAAGATTCTGCATCCCTTTGTCCATCTAGAGCTGGGACTCCGGTAAAGAAACGGGTGGCTGCGCCGCAGCCACCACAGTCTGAAGTGAGCGCGGCAATTCACGCAGTGCCGAGTGGTTGCCCTCGCCATGCCGCTTAACACTAACAATCTCCGCCATGACGGCCACGGCAATCTCCTGCGGCGTCCTTGCGTTGATGGCGAGCCCAACCGGTGCATAAACACGCCCTAGTTGTTCGGGCGTCACGCCTTCCTCGAGAAGTCGCCGATAGACGGTGATAACACGCCGCCTACTCCCAATCATGCCAATGTAGGGCGCCGGCGAATCTACAACTTGACTGAGCACTTCTTCGTCGTGCTCATGCGCGCGCGTCACGAGCACCAAAAAGGTCGTTCGGTCAATAGCTAAATGCGCGGTCATTGTGTTGAACGGGATACAAAATACCTCGTCGGCATGGGGGAAGCGTTCCCCCGTCGCGAAGTCCGCTCGATCGTCCACAACCATGACTTCAAAGCCCAAGATCTTGCCAATTTCATGCAGCGGAACAGCAATGTGACCGGCGCCAATCACAAGGAGCCGATCGGGCGGCAAGAGCGGCTCGAAGAGCAACTCAACGAATGCGCGGCTACGATGTGGCGCCGGAGTTCCGTCCGGTAAGTAGTGTTCGAGCCGCGGCTCTGCCTCCTCGATTACGTTCACGGCCTGTTCACGTGCCGTTCTGTCAAGCATCGCGGATCCCAATGAGCCTTGAGTCCGCGCGTCTGCGGTGACGAGGAGCTTGGCGCCCAGCGCCATGCCACAGTCCACCCCTCGCGCATTCACCAGGGTGACCATTACTGCCGACTCGCGGCGCTTTAGTGTCTCGGCCACGTGCCGTGCCAGGGTTAGCATCGGCGCACTCCATGAAAGTGCATGGGATTCCTCGCAACAATTGCTACTTCTTCAATGAAACCAAAGCCGACCAAGCACCCTACCCGGCATGAACTCGCACGTGAGGTGCTACGACTCGCCGGCATTCACATGCAGTCGGCGCAAGAAACCGGAATCCACCGTACACTGCGATAGGGAAGGCTACTACCGACAGCGAGACCGTCTATGTTCCACTTTCGCTTCTCTCGTCCACAAACATAGTCTCCGGGTGCCAAACGTCTATGAACACAGTGAGGGTTCCGCCGCAGACATCGCCCATTACGTCGTCATTCAAGTCTACCTCTACAACGCGGGAAGCTCTTTCTCGCAACGCCGCCGTAGCTTCCTTCCATACCTCCGCCTCGACACACCCACCCCCGATGGTGCCCTGTGTGCGCCCGTCCTCTTGCACCAAGAGCTTGGCACCCACCTTTTGCGGTGTGGAACCGCGCGTTTGAATTACGGTCGCTACCGCCAGGCGCTCCGCTCGCTCGAGCCGCATAACGACATCGTCATATACTGTGCGCATGCGCCGCTCTACTCCTGTCTCTTAGGCTATTCTCAATGATAGAGAAGCCCTTGGAACCGGTCAAAGCGAGAAAGCCACGGCGACCGCTGGTCACGCCTTGCAACTGGAACTGCTCTTGCGCGCTCCATCGGACCGCCTCGCGCCTCAACCCGGCGGCCAGCCGAGCTTGCGTCCGCCAATAAGATGGAGGTGAACATGGTCCACGGACTGCCCTGCTGCGCGACCGCAGTTGAACACAAGTCGGAAACCCGTTTCCCCGATACCCTCCTGCCACGCGATGGTATTTGCAGCAAGGAATATCTCACCAAGGACCGCCGTGTGCGTTTCATTGAGATCGGCAACCGATTCAATGTGCTCACGCGGCACAATGAGCACGTGCGTCGGCGCTTGCGGCGTAATGTCGCGAAACGCCACGATCTGCTCGCCCTCGTATATGAGCTCTGTCGGCAAGCTCCGATCTACAATGCCACAGAAAATGCAGTCCATCTGTCACCTCACTACTCTGCGATCGTCACACGCGCCCGCCTCGTAGGCCTACCCTCTGGGCCCCCTCAAGGCACATAGGTCAGACTCTGCGAGTGTGCAGCCTCTTCTCGTCAGGGTTCCCTCTTCGACCTTGCATTGGGACGGAATCGAAAGCGGCGAAATGTCAAACCGGTGCGTTCAAATACGCGCTGGCCGCCATTTCACCAAGCACACCATCCCTGTGGGGCTCCCTGAGCCGCACCGTACTCAACGTACCTGCAGCAATCGTATCACTCTTGACGTACACGCGCAGATAGTTATCGGTACAACCGCGCCAGAGTCCCTCAATTTCTTCCTCCCACACAACATCCAGTGCAATACCAAGGAAGCGTTCGGCATACGCCTGACGCAGCGCGGGTACCTGTGCCAGGAGCGTTTGGACCCGCCGCTTGCGCGCGCCAAACGGTACGTGCGTGTCAAAGTGGGCAGCACTCGTACGGGGACGGACGGAATACGGAAAGACGTGGAGATCGGCAAACGCCATCTCTTCAACAAACGCGGCTGTCTCGATGAAATGCTCTTCCGTCTCGCCGGGGAAGCCCACGAGCACATCGGTCGTAAGCGCAAGCTCAGGGCAGACCTCTCGCGCGCGCTGCACGATGTCACGGTATTCGTCCAGAGTGTGGCGCCGATTCATGCGTTTCAGAATATAGCGGCTGCCACTCTGGAGCGGTAAGTGCATGTGTCGGCAGACGCGAGGATGCGCGAATAACTCCAAGAAATCAAAGTCGAAATGCATCGGATTAATCGAACTGATGCGGATTCGCGGAATTTCGGTCTCGTCAAGCAGGTGCTGGATGAGCGCCGTCAAGCCGGTCCCAGCTTCGGGGTCCTCATAGTCGCCTATACACACACCTGTGAGCACCGCTTCCGCCACGCCCTGCGCATAAAGCTCTTGTACACGCCGGACAATCTCAGATGCGGGCCGCGACACCGAGCGGCCGCGGGCGCGGGGCACAATGCAGTACGCACAGGCGTGCCAGCAGCCATCTTGCACTTTGACAAAGACCCGGCTGCGGGACCGATTCGCCTTTGGCTGCAATAACGCCGCATAGGCCAGTTCCTCAGGTGAGAGCGGCTCGGGTACTCTTACACCGCGCTCGCGCAGCGCCTCAGAAACGATGTCAACCAAGTCTTCCTGCCGGTCCCGCTGGATCACGAGTGCGTCGGGCACTACACCAGCCGCTTCATCGGGGGATACCGCCGTGTAGCACCCCGTAACCACCAAAACGCCGTGGGGGCTGGCACTCTGGGCGCGGCGGATCATCTGGCGCGACTTGCGGTCGGCCACGTGGGTCACCGTGCAGGTATTCACCACGCTCACTTCGGACGGTTCGCCAAACGCCACCGGGGTGAAGCCAGCTTGCGCAAAACGCTCGCGAATCTCCTCCGATTCTGCCTGGTTGACCTTGCACCCAAGCGTAAGCACAGCACAGCGGGGTGCACTTCTCTCACTCCGGTTGGGTTCCTTCTGCTGTTGTTCCAAGAGGGCGACTGACATTACTACAGCCTGTGCAAAGTGTTGGTACGCCACCAAAGCGCTGGGTGAGATTCAAGGACAGTCACGCTGTTCGCCGTTCCTCCTACTTATACCACACCGCTCTGCCGCGATGGGTTCCAACAGAACGCCAGCGGATTATTGAGCGCCTTGCCCAGGTAGGTGGTTACTACGCAAGGCAAGAGATCAAGGGGCAAGCCCCGATACTGTCGCAAGTTTTGCTGTAGTGGCAAAATCGGGCAGTAATTAGAGTCTGCAAGCCCGGTAGCGCAGGTTTGCAACCTGCGTCCGCTGAGGTGGGCCCAACGCGAGGGCTTCCTCGTATTGCTTACGTAACGGGAGTCCGACGGCGAGCGGAGGACAAACCCCCACTCTACGGTTTGCAGAAGGCACGCGCACATTGACAAAAACATACTATCCGAGTCCAGGCGTCTATCGGTCATTTCACCAAGGATTCACGTACATGCACAGACGGAAGGCGAGTGGCCGCTATGCCATCCCGCTTTCACAGGTTTGGGATTAGCAACGGGGAATCCCTAAATCACCGTAACCGTGTGTCCCCCTTGCTAATCCCCACCCCTGCTTGCTTCACGCCATGAGCGACCCCCCCATTGACGTCAAGGCAGGCGCCGGTGACGTAGCTGGAATCGTCGCTCACGAGAAAGACCACCACACTGGCTAACTCTTCCGGATCGGGCAGACGCCTTAGCGGCGTGGCCTCGATCATATGGGCACGCTCTTCGTCCGACATACGGTCCCAGGCGGCCTGGAGCGCCGGGCCGCTGACCGTGAAGCTCGGAACGAGACAGTTGACATTGATGCCATAAGGCCCGAGGTCTTTAGCGACTTGGCGCGTAAGCCCAATGACGCCAATCTTGGCGCAGATGTACTCCGGCGTCACTTGACCGAACCACGCCGTGCCACGCGCGGCGCGAGAGGAGACGTTCACGATCTTGCCGCCCCGCTGCCGCTTCATGTGCGGGGCGACGTGCTTGATGCAGAGCATGTTCGTAGTGAGATTGATGGCGATGATCTCGTCCCAGTGCTCGCGATCTATCTTCTCAATCTCGGATTCCGCCGCTCGCTGCCCGGCGCCGCCCGCGTTGTTGACGAGAATGTCCACAATTCCGTACTCCGCCACCACTTGCGCCACCATCCTCTGCACCTGCTCCTCGTCTGTCAGGTCCGCCTGCAGCGCTAACGCACGATGGCCCTGCTCCCGGATCGTACCCGCGGTTCCTTCACCGTCAGCCACGTCTACCACAACCACCTGACCGCCCTCCCGGGCGATGGCTTGAGCGTACGTGGCTCCCAGTCCGCCCGCCGCGCCAGTGACAATGGCAACTTTATTCTTTAGTCGCATATCTGATCTCTCTCCCGCTAGTCACGTATCACTCTCATTACCGATTTGCATGTCCATCCCGACCAAGCAATCATCCAGGCTGAGCAGGCTGTGATAGCTTCCAGAGCAATGCGCCCTGTTCGCCGGCAAGACGCAAACACGGGTCGTTCAGTTTTGCCCAGGAGAAACAGAACGCAATGGGTTCCCTGGTGCCAGCGTACAACTCGTAGTGGAGCCACGTGTACGGCACGGCGGCGGTGAGCAGGAGATGATAGAAGTAACGGTCATGGCAGTAGGGTCCGGCTTTCCAAAGTCGGCGCCCCAAGTATGCCGTATTGCGCACAATTGCAAGCGGCAGGCCGGTCTCCTCATGCACTTCACGCAGCACTGCCGCGTCGAGTGTCTCACCATCTTCCACGGTTCCGGCCGGCACTTGCACGCCGGCCTCAGGAAAATCACGGTGCGTGAAGACCAAGAGTTCGTCTCCCCGTGTGATGTAGGCAACTACCTTCTTGACAATATTCGCCATCATTGTCCCATGCGTAGAAGCTGCCTTCTTACCCCTTTTGCAGCGCTGCCAAGCGCTTGCGCAGGTCGAGCTCCGGCGTCTGCCAGGGGTCGACTCGCACGTCAAGCAGCACCGGACCTGCGGTCTCGAAGGCCGTTTGCAGGGCCGGCGCGAGTTCGCTCGGCTCCTTCACCGCCAAACCTTCGCAGCCAAAGCCGCGCGCAATCAGGGCAAAGTCGGTCTCAGGAAAGTCCACTTCTTCATAGTCGCTGCTGTAATTCAGCATTTCCGATATCTTGCTATAGCCCAGGCAGCTATTGTTTAGGACCACCACGGTGATGTCTAGGCCGTACTTGGCGAGGACGGCCAGCTCTCCGATAGCGTAGGTGACACTGCCGTCGCCGACCACAACCACCACTTTGCCCTCGGGCTGGGCAAAGCGTGCGCCGATCGCCGCCGGAACACCGAACCCCATGGTTGCCAAACCGCGCGGGAACAGGAAGCGCTGACCGCCGCGCAGGGCGCGCAGGTACGTGCCGACCCACCCCACCGAGAAACTTGCGTCGGAAACTACGATGTCTTCGGGTTTGAGCCGTGCCTGTACCTGCGCCATGAGATGCTGCGGGCGGATAGGGGTCGCAGTATCGTTCATTTCCGCACCGATCACGCCCTGCCACTGCGTCTTGAATCCAGCCACCTGGCCGAGCCATGCGCTCCGCTCCGGCTGAACGTCTGCGCACGCCGCCTGTAAGGCCTCCAATCCGGCGCGCGCATCGGCCACCAACCCCGCCTCGACCGGAAATATCTTGCCGATCTCAGCCGGATCAACGTCCAAGTGTACAATGCGCTGGGTCCGCGCGGGCTGTGTCCACGCCGATGTTACTTGCTGGGATGACTTCATACCCACCAGGAAGACCGCGTCGGCTGCCGCGACCACGTGGTTCGCGGCCTCCGAGCCGTACTGCCCACCCATCACGCCAATAGCAAGGGGGTGATCGTCGGGAAAGACACCTTTACCTGAAATCGTGGTAGCAACTGGAATCTGCAGCCTCTCAGCGAAAGTGCGGAGGGCATCCCACGCTTGAGAAATCGCCACGCCGCCACCTGCCACCAGGACGGGGCGTTCAGCGTTTTCAAGCACACACGCCACGGCCTTTACGTCTGCCGGGTCCGGGTGCGCGCGCCAAGCGGGGAAATTACCCGCACGCCGACTGCTTACCACACCCAATGCCCTGTCGTCCCAGTCTTCCTTGTAAATGTCAGCCGGAACGTCAAACACCACCGGCCCCGGCCGCCCCGCCGTGGCAAGCTGAAAACTGTAACGTACCGTATCGGGCAACGAATTCTGGGTCGTCACGCGAAAGTTCCCTTTTGTGATCGGCGCGAATGGAGAGACCTGCTCCACCCCCTGTGCAGTGCAGCCGCGCTCATTCCATACCATCCAATCGCGCGGAGCATTACTCAGTATCCCCAGCACGGGGATGGAAGAGTTGTAGGCTTCGGCCAGGCCGGAGGGAAGCTTGAGCACGCCCACGCCAAAGGCCGCATCGCAGACGCCCACTTTGCCGCTGACCCGCGCATAGCCGTCGGCGGCATAGGCGCTGGAGCGCTCGTCACGCACAGCGATATGGCGCGCCTTATTTCTGCGGCGGTGCAGCGCGTCGTTGAGCGGATAGCCCTGCCCGCCGATTGCCCCAAAAACGTACTCCACCCCGTGGGCAATGAGCAGCTCTGCGAGAAGGTCACCAGTATTCATGCGATTTTCCTTTCCTTACTGCGGCGGCACTCAGTTCTCCTGTGCCTATCCGTTCACCCTTCGACCCTTCGGCAAGCTCAGGACAGGCAGGCACAGTGCGAACGGATACACGTTCGAGTAAGCTTTTAGTTTCGCTGCACACGTGGACGAATTCGTGTCTCTTCAGCATATATTCTGCAGGTCTACAGAGAAGATACCGCAATTGGTGAACGAGGTGCGAACCGCGCTTGATTCTCACTGGATGGGGCGCACGCTAAAGGGAGCGCTTCTCAAGTTCCCGCTGGTTGTGCCAAGGAAAAGGCGATACTATACGGACAAGGTGAGCATGGCTTCTGTTGTGGAGTCGCCTCTGCCCTACAAATAGATTAGGAGTACCGCCGCCATGAAGATCACTGCCGTCACAGCGTTACCTATCGACCGCTATCTGTTCGTGCAAATCGAGACCGACGCCGGCGTCACCGGCCTGGGAGAATCCGGCACGTGGGGCCATCTGGAAGCTTCGCAGGCTGCATTGGAGAAATTCGCCGCCTACCTGGTCGGCGAAGATCCCGGCCGCATCGAACACCATTGGAACGTAATGTACCGCACCGCCCACTTCCGCGGCGCCGCCATCATGGGCGCGCTCTCCGCCGTAGACATCGCGTTGTGGGATATCAAAGGCAAAGCACACGGCGTGCCGGTCTACGATCTGCTGGGTGGCAAGTGCCGTGACAAAGCGCGGGTCTACTACCACGTCTACGGTCGCACCATTGCGGAGCAAGTACGCGGCTGCGTGGAAGCACGCGAAAAGGGCTTTACTGCCGTTGGACACCTCAACCCGCTACTCGACGAAGGACGCGACGTGCCTTTCTTCAAGACCCACGCCGCCAGGATTGGCGAGGCTACCGACCACGTGCGGCAATACCGGGAGGCCGTTGGCACCGATGTTGACCTCTGTATTGAGATCCACCGCCAGTTGACGCCCGCCGAAGCTGTTGTCCTGGCGCGCAGCATCGAACCCTACCACCCCTTCTTCTATGAGGACCCCACACTGCCCGACAACTTCGACGCCATGGCGCAGATCGCTGACAAGATCGGCATCCCTATTGCCACCGGTGAGCGGTTGCATACATTGCACGAGTTTCAGATGCTTCTCACGCGTGGAGCCGTGCAGTACGTGCGCCCCGACGTCTGCCTGGTCGGCGGCATTTCAGGCACCAAAAAGATTGCCGCACTGGCTGAGGCGCACTACGTGGGCGTGGTGCCGCACAATCCGCTATCGCCGGTCAGCACCGCCGCCTGTCTGCAGGTGGCTGCGTGCATTCCCAATTTTGCCATCCAGGAGTACCCCATCGGCGAAGACCGGCCGCCGAAGAGCGGCATCGTGCAAACTCCGGTCCAGTGCGAGCAGGGCTTCCTTATCATCCCGGACACGCCCGGCATCGGCATCGAACTCGTACCCGGTGCCGCTGAGCGATATCCGCCCGTGCCACGCCCCACCGGCGCCCGCCTGCACGTCGACGGCAGCGTCGTAGACCAGTAGGCTCATAATGCTAATTCACTTGCCTGCCGTATTGTCTCTGGTACGAGCGGCTTGCGCGCGCGGCAGCGTTGTGGGCAGCCTGTTGCGGGTTTCTTGCGTAGCGGTACTGGCCCTTGGGTGCCTGGCCGCGCTTAGCGCTTGTGGAACGGAGAGTGAGGTCGAGATCGAGATCCGCATCCATAACACATCAAAACTGGACTTCACCGACGTCAGCGTCGCCGGCCAGCCTTACGGGGACATCGAGGCTGGCGAGACCAGCGAATACAAGAAGGTCAAACTGAGTTTCAGATACGCAGCTTTAGAACTCAAGGCGGACGGACACAGGGTTACCGGGCAGACTATAAATCTAGGGTCAGAACGGTTCACCTACGAAATCGACATCGTAGATCTCGAGGCAGGCCACCTGGCGATCAAGGTCATCCCTGAGTGACAAACCCAAGCCTAGTCCATCATTGCTCAACGCTTGCCGCAGTTTGGAACGTGATGTAGTCTATTTTCATAATTGCAGGGACCCCAAATGGACTATTTGGATAACATAATTCACGGAGACTGTCAGGAAGTTCTCAATGATTTTCCTGATGACTCTATTGATCTAATCTTCACCTCTCCACCTTATGCCGATCAAAGGCAGAGGACGTATGGAGGCATAGAGCCTGACCAATATGTTGACTGGTTTATGCCGAGAGCTGCTGAGTTCTTTCGAGTTCTGAAGCCCACTGGAACCTTCGTCCTAAACATCAAGGAACGTGCTGTGAACGGCGAACGCCATCCATATGTGATCGAACTCATACTCGAAATGCGGAAAAGTGGTTGGTTGTGGACTGAGGAGTTTATGTGGCACAAGAAGAACTCTTATCCCGGAAAGTGGCCAAACCGATTTCGTGACAATTGGGAGCGATTGCTTCAATTTAACAAGCGGCGCAAATTCCATATGTACCAAGACTCAGTAATGGTCCCTGTAGGAGAGTGGGCCAAAGAGCGGCTTGCCAAGCTGAGCGATACTGACAAAACGCGGGATGAATCACGTGTTGGCAGCGGTTTTGGAAAGAACGTATCCAACTGGCTCGGCCGAAACATGGTGTACCCCAATAATGTACTCCACATGGCCACAGAATCCTCCAACAAGAGCCATAGCGCTGTCTTTCCAGTGGAATTGCCCTCTTGGTTCATCAAACTGTTTACCGAGATGGGCGATACGGTGCTAGACCCCTTCATCGGTTCCGGTACCACAGCAGTTGCCGCCTTGACGCTAAACAGACACTACGTTGGGATTGATACAAACGAGGACTTCGTTAAGTTGTCTGAGGAGCGGTTGCACAACAAGCAAGTTCAATTGCTGGAGTCTGAAGCTGAGTATAGTATTGGTGCCGACTCTAATGATCGGAAAGGCACCTAAATGGAACCACTAGATATGAAGAGAGTGCGCGAGTATGTGAATGATAACATTAGCATCTTCCATCAAAGACGTGCGAACTCAATAGAGCAACTAAAACTCAAACGACTCTTGAGTAAGAATCCCTATCTATTTAGAGCAAAGAACGTACTCACTGCCTCTGAGATGATCGATGGCTTGTTGGGGGCTTTTCTGTCTTCATCGGAGGAGCAGCTCTTTGGCGGATTCTTGGAGGGTTTGGCAGTCTTTGTGGCCCAATGCACCTCCAGCGGCCACAAATCAGCAGCAGAAGGTGTCGATTTGGAGTTCGTCAACAAGCACATTCACTACGTGATATCGATCAAGTCTGGGCCAAACTGGGGCAACAGCTCACAACAGAACCAACTACAAACCAACCTCCAGCAAGCAGTTACAAGATTGAAGCAACAACAAGCGGGGGTGAATACACAACCGGTGCTTGGGATTTGCTATGGCAAGACGAAAACAAGCTATGTCCGAGGTTACTTGAAAGTAGTGGGCCAAAACTTCTGGTATCTGATTAGCGAAAATAGAGAACTGTATACAGAGATTATAGAACCAATTGGCTTTCGCGCAAAAGAGTTCAATGACAGATTCTCACTTGAGAAGCCACAGCTTGTCAATCGACTCAACAAGGAATTCCTAGCCGAATTTTGCGAGCCATCGGGTAAGATAGATTGGCCTAGGCTTGTGAAGTACTCCAGTGGCAACTATGACCTTGATGAGTTTCTAGCTGATCAAGTCCCCTAAGCCGCACAGCCAAGCTGAAGCTTGACTTACCGCAGCCGCGAACGCAGTTTTGCCCAGCGTGTATGGACGTGCACGAACCAGGAACTTTGTCTCTTGACCAGACGTCCCGCGCGCAGGGAATTGAGGAACGCCTGCGGCGAATCGAAGTCCGCCATCTCGACGTAGGAACGACCCAACTCCTGCGCCGTATGGGAATCGCTCCCCGCCACAGGTATGAGTCCGTGCTCAGCGGCCAGTAGGTCTGTGCGCCGGTTGTCACGCTCGAAGGCCGTGCGCGCGTTGAAAACCTCCATTATGTCCACCTGCGGCAAAATGCGCATGAGAGCATCTTCCGTGAGACGCGACCGGCGGAAACGATCGAACGGGTGAGGGATCATGACCAGCCCATTCTGATCGCGGATATGCCGGATGGTCTCCTCCGGCGTGAGGCCGCGCGCGATCTCCTCGTGGAGGAAGAGACCGATAATCTCGCCTTCACAGGTCCGCACTTCGCTGCCCACGATCACGCGCAGCGGCGCCCATTCCCGCAGTGCCAGCCCGCCTGCAATGGTGTTATGATCGGTAACCGCCACGCAGTCGATACCCGCGCGTTGCCATCCCTTTACTGCATCTTCCAACGCGAGTTCAGAATCTGACGAATAGACCGTATGGGTATGCAAGTCGACGCGCACGGTGCGTTTCTCCTCTAGCGTGCAGCACTCGTCTCAGTTACATATCTATTGAAACTTGCCCTTCGACAGGATCCGGGCGAACGGTCGCATTCTGTGCTTGCAAGTCTCCTTCCCCGATCGTCCAATTCCTTCCCGATCATGCGCCTCCTCTCCAGTTCGCGCGTCTCCTTCCCCGATCGTGCGCCTCCTCTCCCATTCGCGCGTCTCCTCTCCCGTTCGTGCTGAGCTTGTCGAAGCACCCATCGGCACCGCGTTCAAGTTATGAGTTAACTTTACGCTCATGCTCTCTCATCCTCATAGCCGCGCGGATGTCGCTGCAGCCATTCCCACGCGCTGGCGATAATTGTCTCCAGATCCGATTCTGCCGGTTTCCAGCCCAATTCTCGGCAGATCTTTTGCGCGCTTGCGAGCGACGCGGGCGCATCGCCAGCACGGCGAGCACACTCCCGCACGGGTATGGGGCAGCCGGTAACACGGCGGGCCGTCTCTATGACTTCCAGAATCGTCGCGCCCTGCTCGCTGCCGAGGTTATAGACAATGACGTTTCCTATTCCGTCATTCCCGCGAAAGCGGGAATCCATCTTCTGTATCGCTAGCAAATGCGCCTGCGCAAGATCACGCACGTGAATATAGTCGCGGCTGGCCGTGCCGTCGCGGGTCGCGTAATCGGTGCCGTAGAGATCGAGGTGGGGCCGCGCACCTTGCGCCACCTGCAGCACAAAGGGAATGAGGTGACTCTCCGGCCGGTGGTCTTCTCCACACTTGGCCGTAGCGCCCGCGGCGTTGAAGAAACGGAACATTGTAGCCGTCAACCCGTGCGCTTGCGCGTACCAGTGGATCATACTCTCTACCTGACGTTTGCTTTCGCTGTAGGGATTGAGCGGGTCCAGGGGACAATCTTCTTCGATGGGCAGCGACTCAGGCGTGCCGTAAACGCCGGCCGTGGACGAAAAAACCACATGGGAGACGTTGGCCGCCAACATAGCATCTAGAACATTGAGGGTATGGGCGGCGTTATTACGGAAGTACTTGCCGGGATTGTGCATCGATTCGCCCATTTGGATATAGGCTGCCATGTGCACTACCACGTCAGGAACGGCGGCATGCATAGCCTCGCGGAGCCCGGCGGCATCTCCGGAATCACCCTCTATGAGCGCAGCGCGCCGGTCAATTGCCGCCCGATGGCCGGTCTCGAAGCTATCGAATACTACAACGTCGTGCCCATTATCCAATAGCACCTCGGTCACCACGCTGCCGATGTACCCCGCACCACCGGTTACGAAGACTTTCAAGTTAGCACCCTTCAGGCACGGCTTCTTAGTCTGCCCTCTGTGCGCAGCCCCAGAAACCGAATCGCGACTACACTATCGAGAGACACCACCGAGACGAAGGACGTATTGTCGCCCTTTTGGTTACGGCCATGCGCAACATCCCTGGATTCCAGCTTTCGCCGGAATGACGGTGGCTGGTCCATGACTCCCAAACCAAATGCTAACGTGGATTACTCCCCGTAATCAAACCGGCAGCAGCACTATCCTTCACCGCTCTTTGTCAACAATCGGATATGGGAAACGGCGGCGCAGCGCTGAATACAAGCCGAATCCACCCAAGAGTAGCACTCCGTCGACGACAAAGACTCCAGAGAGCGAGAACGAGGCCACCATGCCGCTGGCAACGCGTCCGACCGCAGTCCCGCCCAATCCCACACTCGTCAGCAGTCCAAACCCTGCGCCGCGCCGCTCCGGCGGTACGAATGGCTCCGCCGCCGTGTAGGCCAACGCCGGGATCGTGCCGGTGAAGAGTGACAGCAGCGGGCGAAAGACCAGCAGATGCCACAGTTGGCTGGCAAAGAAGAGCGGCACGCACACAATGGCGCCTCCAATAAGGCCGGGCAGAACGGCGAGATGCGCCAGCCGCGTGGGGACAACGCGCCCAACGAACGCATTCGCCGCTACATACGTTGCCGCGCTCAGTGCGGTGACCAGCCCGACGGTGGCTGCTATTTGGTCCGGCGCAACGCCAAGCCCCAGCAGATAGAGCGGAATGATCGGCAGCGTGCTCCCTTCGGCATAGAAAGACACCAGCAGCACGATTGAAAGCATCGCCATCTGCGGTTGCGCGAATATCATCTGCCAGGGCGAGCCATTCGAGGATTCAGAGCGTTGCGATTTGAGCCGCCCCCCGCCCGGATACCAGAAGGCCACCATGGCTGTGGCAATCCAGAACATTATCCCAGCGAGAACAAACACCGCTTTCAAGCCGAACACCAAGGCGACTGCGCCTCCCATTGCCGGCGCCACAATGAGAGCGCCAAAGTTCACCATTTGCAGCCAGCCAAACGCCTGCACCATGTCTTCCCGTGGGGCATGCTCGGCGATGGCAGCCGCAAAGAACGTCCAATAAACACCGCAAAAGCCAAAGAGCATGCGGCCAACCAGGAGGTGCCAGGGGCTCGTGGCCAGCGCCAAGAGCACAATGGTGATCCCTCCAAAACCAAGACCGATTAGGGCCAAGGGCTTTAGCCCAATGCGATCGCCGACCAGACCGAGGTACGGTACAGATACGGTGGAAGTAAGGGGTGTCACCGCCACCAATACGCCGCTCCACCTTGCGGCAAGGCCCACGTCGCCGATGCCTAGCTCTTCCATGTAGAGCGGCATGAACGGTAGGAATGCCGGTACGCCAAGTTGGGCGGTGAAAGCCGCAAGCAGAACGGGAAAGATACGCCGTTGCCAGGGTGTCACTAGCGGGGGCATCCCCAAGGATTGCTCGTGGCGAGTTTGGCCTCTTCCCAGAGGGAGTCAAGTTTCTCGAATGAATAGTCACCCAATTCGGCGCCCGCATGCCGGGCGACTTCCTCCATATAGGCGAAACGGCGTCTGAACTTGGCATTGGAGGCCCGCAGCGCCTCTTCCGCATCAACCTGCAGCCACTTTGCGACTTGGGCTAGAACGAAGAGAACGTCGCCCAATTCCTCGAAATGGTGCTCCCGGTTCTCGGCCTCAACCAACTCATCGATCTCTTCACGCAGTTTCACCACGACATTCTGGATGTCCGGCCAATCAAACCCTACTTTGGCCACGGTATTACCAATCGCCTGCGCCGTTGACAGACCGGAGAGCGACCGTGGCACCCGATCAAGCAGCGAGTGCCGCTCTTTGCCATGCGCCGCATGCTCTGCTTGCTTTATTTGCTCCCAGTTGGCCAACGCCTGCGCGGCGCTGCCCACGGCACGGCCGTCAAACACGTGGGGGTGGCGACGCACGAGCTTCTCGCTAATTCCGCGCACCACGTCCTCAAACGTAAAGTCTCCCTGTTCCTCAGCAACTTGGGCTTGGAAGTACACCTGAAGCAGCAAGTCCCCAAGCTCTTCGCGAAGTGCTGCCATATCTTCTTCATCGAGTGCGTCAAGCACTTCAGCGGTTTCTTCGAGCAGATGCTTCTTGAGCGTCCGATGCGTTTGCTCCTGGTCCCACGGACAGCCGTCCGGTGCGCGCAAGCGCGCCATAATCCAGCGGAGAGACTTAGGGTCGTCGAGTTGCTCGAGGGGCGTTAGCGGCGGGATATAGAGCACGTCGGGATTCTGCGCTATCGCTTCGTGGAGCGGCAGCGTGCGCGCTTCCCTCGCCGAGTTCCCATTGAGTGAGAAGACACCTACTTCGTGCGCCGCGGGATACTGGCGACCGAGGTCTTGAAGCACTCGCGGCGGCACATTCGCCGCCAAGACCAGCAGGGCCGCATCCGTCGTATGTTGTTTCGGCGCCGCTCCACTTACAACTGTGTGCGGTTCGCTTCCGAGCGCAATGTTCGCGTATGCCTGCTCCAGCAGGCTGGGTGCTGCCTCCAGTCGCACCTCCCATCCCTTCTCCGTCGCCTGATGGTGTAATTCTCGCGCGCATCCGTCATCGAGCAGCGGATGCCCGACGGCAACGTAGGCCACATCTTTCCGGCTTTCTAGTAGGCTCAAAATCCTCGCCGTGCTTGCTTCCTGCACGCGCTCACCACACAACTGCCGTATCACGGGACAAAGGGGGTTGCTGGCGAGAAGCAAGGGTGACCGCTCCAGCAAAGCGGCCGCATCCTTGCGTTCGGCAGAAGCGCCGCTTGGGTCAAGGCCGAGTAGGAGCAATTGAGGCATTGGTGATCTCTTTCCTTTCCGTGCCATTGTATCACGCTGCCTAGACCGCCTTTACCTGTCGTCAGGTAGTGCAATCAACAAGCAAACTGCGGCTTCTTACAGTCAACTGAAAACGTCGTGAGCAGCAGTCTACGTACGTTGAAGGCGTTGCCTGAAGTGGGTAGAATAGGCGTAGATAGGGCGGACCCAAAATCAAAAGCGCTATACATCCCAGCAAAGTACTGCAATGCAACCCAAGCGTACGCCTCTCTTTGCAACCCACGTCGCGGCAGGTGCACGAATAGTGCCCTTTGCGGGCTGGGAAATGCCGGTTCAATATGAGGGCGTGATTGCGGAACATCAAGCAGTTCGCAGCGCGATTGGGCTGTTCGACATCAGCCACATGGGTATCCTCGACTTCGCCGGTGACGCCGTCCCCTCCTTTCTGGATGGCATCCTGACGAACAAAGTAACCGACCTGGCCGTCAACCAAATTCGTTATAGCTTGGTGTGCCGACCCGATGGCGGCGTGCTGGATGACGTGCTGATCTACCGGCTGCCTACGCACTATCGGCTGGTTGTGAATGCCTCCAACACTGACAAGATTGTCGATTGGCTGGAGCACCAAAACGCGACCCAACACTGGTCCGTTGACATCACTGTCCGCAATAGTGCGCTGGCACTGCTTGCCGTGCAAGGGCCGCGAGCGATAGCGCTCCTACAGAACATTGTGGGTGCAGCCGCAGACCTCGCCGCAGTGCGCTACTATCGCGGAATTCAGGTGCCGTTTCTCGGCAACTCCATTACCATCACCCGTACCGGCTATACCGGCGAGGATGGCTTTGAGCTCTTCGTCCCAGCCGCGGACGCCGAACAGGCCTGGCGTACGTTGCTTGAGAAAGGCGCGTCACAAGGCATCAAACCTGTGGGTCTCGGCGCCCGCGATACCCTGCGGCTGGAAGCTGGGCTACCGCTGTACGGACAAGAGTTGGATGATGCGACGTCTCCCTTTGACGCGGGACTGCAGAAGTTCGTTCGGTTCAGGAATCGTCAATTCATTGGCAGAGAGGCCCTTGTAGAGGTGCGGCAATTGGGCCCTGACAGGGAGTTGATCGGCCTGGAACTCATAGATCGCGGCATCGCACGAGAGGGATGTCTCATCGTCGTAGATGGTGATGAGGTCGGCCTCGTTACAAGCGGCACGTTCAGTCCATCACTGCAGAAGGCGATTGCAATAGCGAACGTAGAGACAGGATCTGCATTGGTGGGTGCTACAGTCCACGTGCGCATTCGCGCGGACTTGCGCGAAGCCAGAGTGGTCGCAATGCCGTTCTATCAGCGCCCGCGCTGAACGGTGGCATGCCGTCCCGGGCGCAATCGCTTGCGCAGAACACATTCCAGCGGCAGCGGCACTCGTGGAAGAGAGCCTACGGCGGCCCGCAGCACCTGTCGATTGAGACGATTGCTGTGGAGTAGTGGAAATACAGAGGATTAGCCGGGCGGCGCGAGTTACATGCAAAGCTGCACGTCCGCTCGCCGCGGAAACAAGCGGAGAAGTATATGAACATACCGGAAGAGTTGTGCTATACCAAAGAACACGAGTGGGCGCGCATGGAGGACGGCCTCTGTGTGATTGGTATCACAGATTACGCCCAAAACGAACTCGGTGACATAGTCTACGTGGAGTTGCCGCAGCCAGGCACCCACGTGGACATCATGGGGGAGTTTGGCGTAGTTGAGTCGGTCAAGACAGCTTCCGACCTATACTCGCCGCTTGCCGGAGAGATTGTGGAAGTAAATGACGAACTCGCCGACAGTCCGGAGTTGGTAAACGACTCTCCATACGATGAAGGATGGATGCTCAAGATCCGGCCCTCGAATCTGGAAGAGGACTGGGCAACGCTGCTCGACGCCGCGGGCTATAAGGAAGTGCTGGCAGAGTCCGGGGCACACTAGTAGTGCAACAGGTTTGGATTGATGGGTAGCGTAGGTTTGTAACCTACGCAATCTTCCCGCGCTGCCGGTGACGCCTACCCATCATTGCAATGTTGTTGGACTACTAGTTTGGGGCTAATTGTTGAAAGTGCGACCCCAGGACATTTCTAAAGCCCGCAAGTTTGCAGGGCTTGCGCGAAGCTTGTGGTCCTCTTAGCGAATTACCAAGTTTATATATCCGTTGTGGCGCCTAGATTGAACCGAGCCGGCAAAAGCAGGAGAGCTACCTTTCCCATGTCATTCCGAACGGAGCGAAGCGGAGAGAGGAATCTAAAGAACTTGGCCAAGAGTCAAGACAGGTCTTACTACGTGTACATCCTGACCAACAGCGTCAGAACGCTCTATGTAGGTGTCACCAGCGATCTCTTTCGTCGAATACATGAGCACAGGCAGAGACTCGTTCCGGGTTTCACAAGGAAGTACAATTTGACGTGGCTAGCTTACTATGAGGAGACGTCAGACGTAGAATCGGCGATAGCGCGAGAGAAGCAAATCAAGAAGTGGCGAAGGAGCAAGAAGATCGCGCTCATCGAGTCTGCAAATCCCCGATGGCAGGACATGGCGCTGGACTGGTATAGAGAGGCTGCACATTGATTCTAGATTCCTCGCTGCGCTCGGAATGACATATGAAGCGAAACTCGAAGCGTTTTCGGCGAAGTGAGGCCAAACCACTGTTCACTCCGACAGTTCTCTTAAACCGCGTGCCGCTGCATTGCCTCGCAACTGAATTACGCAAAGTCTTCGGGTTGGACAAGGATGCAGAATTGCTTTAGGTAGTTTGTTTACAAGCGCGAGTTTTAGGAAGTCTGACAATTCTTGCTTTAATGAAGAAGGTGCTATGGACTACGTACCACACAGTAACGAAGACCGAGAGGCCATGCTGCGCGCCATTGGCGTAGCCAGCAGCAAGGACCTGTTTCACGACATTCCTGCCGACGTACGCCATCCGCACCTTGACTTGCCGCCCGGCATGGCTGAGCCGGAGGTGATCCGGCACCTGCAAACACTGGCCCAGAAGAACCAAAACGTGCAAGAGATGCCAAGCTTTCTCGGCGCCGGTTGCTACAACCACTTCATTCCCAGCATCGTGAATGCCCTAATCCTGCGCGGCGAATTCCTCACGAGCTACACGCCGTACCAGCCCGAACTCTCCCAGGGCACCTTGCAAGTCATGTACGAATTTCAGAGCATGGTCTGCCTGCTCACCGGCATGGACGTGGCGAACGCAAGCATGTACGACGAGGCCACCGCGACGGCTGAAGCGGTGCTCACGGCTTGCAGCATTACCAACCGTACCAAAGTCGTTGTGCCGGATACGTTCCATCCGACCACGCTGGAGGTGCTGGAAACCTATGCCGAGGGACGCGAACTTACACTTGTGCGCGTACCGGCGTTTACCATTGATGATGGGGGTGCCTTTCACGACTGTTGGGAGGCCGTCAGTGCCGCGATCGACGACGACACCGCCTGCGTGGCCGTGCAAGTGCCGAACTTCTTCGGCTGGGTGCATGAATGCCAAGAGATTGCAGAAACCGTGCACGCCCACGGGGCAATGCTTGTTGTTAGCGCTGATCCGGTCTCGCTAGGCATCCTGACGCCCCCAGGCGATTACGGCGCAGACATTGTTACCGCGGAGGGACACAGTCTGGCACTGCCACCCGGCTTCGGCGGCCCCCGCCTCGGTCTCTATGCAACACGCAAGAGATTCTTGCGCCAGATGCCCGGCAGAGTCTCAGGCATGACAAAAGACCTTGATGGCAAACGCGGGTTTGTGATGACGCTGCAAGCTCGCGAGCAACACATCCGGCGCGAAAAAGCTACATCCAACATCTGTACCAATGAAGCCCTGGCAGCACTGGCGTTCACGATCAACGTAAGTTGGCTCGGCCCGGAGGGAATGCGCAAGAAGGCCGAACTTTGCCTTGCAAAGTCGCATTATGCCTCAGTACAAATAGATGCCTTGCCCGGATTCTTCGTCACATCCCCCGGCCCCTACATCAAGGAGTTCGTAGTTCGCTGTCCCAATCCGGTGAGCAGCGTGAACGAGCACTTACTCGAGCATGGCGTGCTGGGCGGTTACGACCTCGGGCGGGTGCGCAACGAGCTCAACCAACACATGCTGGTCTGTGTGACGGAACTAAACACACGACAAGATATCGACTTGCTAGTTGCAGGGCTGCGTGGGTTTGGGCAATAGCACTACCAAACATACTGGCCACAGGTCATCGAAGGCACGTCGGCAATCAAAAATCATTCAGAAGATCAAGACCACCAGGAAATCTACTAATGCAGAATGCGGAACCCCTTATCTTCGAGCGCAGCGCACCCGGCCGCCATGGCTACTCATTACCGGAGAGCGACGTACCGGCGCTAGATAGCGAAGAGGCCATTCCCGCGCACTGGCAGCGCGGTTCGCTCCCCTTGCCCGAAGCCTCGGAACTTGACGTCGTCCGGCACTTCACGCGCCTGTCGCAGCGCAACTACAGCATCGAGCACGGTTTCTATCCGCTTGGCTCCTGCACGATGAAATACAACCCCAAGGTGAACGACGCTGCCGCCGGCCTGCCGGGCTTTTCCTTTGTGCACCCCCACCAGCCGGAGAGCACGATTCAAGGCGCCCTCGCACTTATGCACAATCTCTCCCAGGCACTTATGAAAATCACCGGCTACGCCAACTGTTCGCTGCAGCCGGCCGCGGGCGCGCACGGTGAACTCTGCGGCGTGCTGATGATCCGGGCGCACCACGTCAAGCAGGGCAATCCGCGCCGCAAGATGATCATTCCCGATTCCGCCCACGGCACGAACCCGGCCACCGCCGCCATGTGCGGTTACACGGCAATCGAAGTGCCCTCCAGCGCGCGCGGCACCGTGGACATGGGCGCGCTGGCCGCGCTGCTCGATGAAGACGTGGCGGGCCTGATGCTCACGGTGCCGAATACGCTCGGCCTCTTCGAGCAGGACATTGTGGAGATATGCGGCATGGCGCACGAGGTCGGCGCGCTCGTGTACTGCGACGGCGCTAACATGAACGCGCTGCTGGGCACGGTTCAGCCCGCGGCATTGGGTCTGGACGTGCTCCATCTCAACTTGCACAAGACCTTCACTACCCCCCACGGCGGCGGCGGACCCGGCGCGGGCGCAATCTGCGTCAACGAAACGCTGGAGCCGTACCTGCCGGTGCCCCTGGTAAAAGAGGAAGACGGTGTGTACGCCTGGGACTACGGCCGCCCCGATAGCATCGGCCGCATTCACTCGTTCTACGGAAACTTCCTCAACCAGGTGCGCGCGTACACGTACATCTGCACCCTCGGGGCCGAAGGCATCAAACGCGCCGGTGAATACGCCGTCCTCAACGCCAACTACCTTAAAGAACGCCTGCGCGATGCCTACGCCCTGCGCTACGACCGTACGTGCATGCACGAGGTAGTCTTCGCCGGCTTGAAGGAGAAGGCCGAGGACGTGCGCACGCTGGACGTCGCCAAGCGCATGATCGACTATGGCTTCCATCCCTCCACAGTCTACTTCCCACTCATCGTGCCGGAAGCGCTGATGATCGAGCCGACGGAGACCGAGAACAAAGACACCCTCGACGCCTTTGTAGACGCCTTGCTCGCCATCGCCGAGGAAGCGCAAACGGCTCCGGAGAAACTCAAGGATGCCCCCGTCTCCGCGCCCGTGCGCCGTCTCGACGAGACCACCGCCGCCCGCCGTCCCAACCTACGCTGGCAACCGCCGGAGTGATGTCGGTGGCTTGCTGACGATGCGGCGGGCCTTTGGAGCACCTACTTCAAGCGGGTGACACCGACCGCGAGGATTGGATTGAGTTGAGGCACAAGCCGGCATTGTGAATGTGTTCCCGGAACGCGAAAATCGCACCCGGCCATCTAACCCTAGTTCTCAGGATAGGCTATTCGGTGAAGTGTCTGGACGATGACGACTGCGGAAGTGAGGATCGTTGAAGGCATTGACGAGAAGTATCTAAACGATGCTCTACGCGTTGCCTACGATGCCTTCGCCCAGAAATTCCGCCTCGGCTTCAGGGACGCCGACGATTTAATTCGGCTCTTTTGGGATTCGGTCGATTCGACGAGTTGCTTCTCGGCAACAGTGGCAGGGGACTTCGCGGGCATGCTGACCTTCCAGACGGCAGGCCAAGAATTCTATCATCTTAATCCAGTCGCACCATTCACCCGTTTCTCGCCATTGAGAGCCGTCCGCATGCTGTTCAATCTCATGCTACTTGCCGATGAACCCAAGCCCGATGAATTTGTCGTGGATTCTCTGGCTGTCGCACAGTCGTGCCGGGGCATGGGCATCGGGACAGTGCTGCTGGAGCAGGCAGAGGAGCGCGCCCGCGCAATGGGTAAGCGCACAATGTCACTGGGGGTCATCGCAGAGAACGACGGCGCCATCCGCCTGTATGAAAGGCAGGGCTTCACCACCACGCGCATATGGCGCGGTTTCTTTGTGCGGCTCGCGTCCGGTTCGGCAGAGGTGCTACGCATGGAAAAGCCTCTTGTGGCTGACCCCCAATCCCATGGGTAAGAGTCCGCGTGATCTGCTGCGAATTTCCGCCATGCAGAGTAGCAGACTGGCTGGCACGCCGAGCAAGAGGAGGATGCATGATTGCCTTGCATCGCATGAAACTTGCCTGTGAATGCCACTCTCCCTGCCTCTTGGAGCGCTAGAACTTTCCGCCCTCCCGCCGGGCCTGCCACTTGCGCCGCTGCGCTAGGCGCACCTCTTCGGCAGCGGGCGTATACTGCGCGAGAAAGTGGTCCTTAAATGCCGCGTAGCGCTGCTCCCGGATGGCGGCGCGGGCATCTTCCAAGAGGCGAAAGATAAAGCGCAGATTGTGGAGGGTCGCGAGTCGGTAGTAGAGCAACTCGCCGCTGCGGCAGAGATGGTGCAAGTAGGCGGCACTAAAGTTTAGGCAGGTGGGGCAATCACAGGTCGGATCTACGGGTGCTTCCTGGCTCCGGTACACCGCTTTGCGGATGTTTACGCGGCCGGTGGAAACAAAAAGCGCGCCGTGGCGGGCCAGTCGCGTGGGCAGCACACAGTCAAAAAGGTCTACACCATTGCCTATGGCTTCCAATAGATCTTCCGGCGACCCTACGCCCATCAAGTACCGGGTCTTCTCCTGCGGCAGCACGTCGTGAAGACGCGCGAGCATTCCGTACATGTCCGCTTTCGACTCGCCAACACTCAGCCCGCCGATCCCATAACCGGGGAATCCAATCTCCTCCAGCGCTCGTAGCGATCGCTCCCGAAGATCTAAGTGCAAGCCCCCTTGCACGATGCCGAAGAGCGCTTGGTCGTCGCGCCGTTTGGCGCCCTGACAACGGGCCGCCCACCGGAGGGTGCGCGTCAGGGCCGCCTCATCAGCCGCGTGGTCGGCAGGCTGCGCCGTGAGATGATCGAGCGCCATGATGATGTCCGCGCCCAGCGCTTCCTGCACCGCAACCGCCCGTTCCGGGCTGAGGACGTGCAAGCTGCCGTCGAGGTGAGAACGGAAGGTAACGGCGTCATCAGATACGTCGACGCGATGTCCCAGGCTATAGATCTGATAGCCGCCGCTATCGGTGAGTATGGGCCCCGGCCAGCGCATGAAGCGGTGCAAGCCGCCGAGTTGCCGCATCACGTCGGCGCCAGGCCGCAGCATGAGATGGTACGTATTCGCCAGCACCATCTCCGCGCCGAGGGTTTCCACCTCATCACCGGTGAGCGCCTTTACGCTTGCCTGCGTTGCCACGGGCATAAAGGCAGGAGTCTTTATCACACCATGCGGCGTGTATAGGTCACCAGCGCGGGCCGCGCCGTCCGTCGCCTCGATGCTCAGTGTGATGGGTTCTGACATTGCTAGCCCCAGCGAGTGACCGACTCTGCTAACCTGATCACATGATGATTCCGCTGGATTTCTGTCCTAGGATTTACTCCGCACACTCCGTTCATGCTTCGACAAGGGCTTCGCGAAGACCACTCAGCACGAACGAAGTGTGCTCTCGCGGCCAACTCAAGCCTTTACCGATATCCACGGAATGCGTCACCGGCGGGAATCGCCCTAGCCAAGAAACGCCCCGGAAAGTGATCGGGCTCTTCTGTGTAGCGCGGGGGCTTGCCCACCGCTCTTCCACTGTAGCGTGTGCTCCCGCGCCGCGCACATAGGAGGTTTGGTTTCTCTCCCAATACTTTCGTGAGCTATGCGATTTACCCGTACACGCGGTACCATGTGCGCGGGGAACACAGAGGCAGAACTACAATTCCATAGCTCTAGTACACATGTTCAACTGTCTTGAGGAGAGATTTCTATGCGCGCAATCCGCTTTCATTCGTTTGGAGGCCCTGAAACACTGCGGCTCGATTCCGTGCCGGTGCAAGAGCCCGGGGCGGATGAGGTCCTCGTCAAAATCCACGCGTCGGGCGTTAACCATCTTGATATCTGGTTGCGCATTGGCGCGCGGCCGGGCATCGAGCCGCCGCACACTCCCGGTTCCGAGGTTGCGGGTGAGATCGTGCAGACCGGTGAGGCCGTGCGTAACGTCGCGGTAGGCCAACGGGTCGCCGTATCTCCCTGGGCCTTCTGCGGGGTTTGCGCGTTTTGCTTGCAAGGCGAGGAGAGTCTCTGCGGCAACGGCAACATTATCGGCACCGCTCCCAACCAGGGCGGCTACGCGGAGTACATCACAGTGCCGGCGTCTATTGCCGTACCCATTCCGGATTCCCTCTCGTACGATGCCGCGGCGGCCCTCACGCTTGCCGCCATCACCTCGTGGCACATGCTCTATCGGCGCACACGCGTCCAGCCGGGGGAATGGGTGCTGGTGCAAGCGGCCGGGAGCGGCGTTGGCGTCTACGCCGTGCAGATTGCGCGGTTCCTCGGCGCGCGGATCATTGCCACTGCAGGCAGCAAGGAAAAACTCGACCGCGCACAAGAGCTTGGCGCAGAGGCCACCATCAATTACAGCGAAGCGGAGGTGGCGTCCGAAGTAAAGCGCATCACCAACGGGCGCGGCGTAGACGTCGTCTTCGAGCACGTGGGCGAGTCCACCTGGGAGCAGAGCATTCGCTCCCTGGCGCGCAACGGCCGGCTCGTTACCTGCGGCGCGACGACAGGTCGCGGCGGCAAGGTGGACATCGGCCATCTCTACACGCGGCAACTGAGTCTCCTCGGCAGTATGGGCGGCAACCGCCTTGACCTGCAACAGGTGCTCTCGCTCGCCGAACGCGGGATGCTGAACCCCGTACTAGATACCATATATCCGCTAGAGCAAGCACAAGAGGCGCACCGGCGCATGGCTGCGCGCGAGCAGTTCGGCAAGATGCTGCTGCATCCTGCAGAGTAGACTTTGGGCGGGCTGCAGGCGCAAAAACCCGTGTCTCCAAAGTCATTCCATGGGACCAGATGGATTTGCGCAGCCTGAGTGTATAACCGTGAAGATCACTTGTCGAGCGCACTTCGCCTGACCGGAAGAAAAGATGGATTCCGGCTTCCGCCGGAATGACGGAGAGGAGAAGCGGCGGCTGATCCGTTTACAAAAGATATGAGATATGCGCGCGGCTAATCCAATTCCCACATTGAGAGGTAGCGTTCGCCGGCATCCGGGATGATCGTTGCCACGGTCTTGCCAGGGCCCAACTGTTGCGCCACCGCAAGCGCAGCCACCACCGCCCCACCGGCGGAGATGCCGGCCAGGATTCCTTCCACCTTTGCCAGACGCTCTGCCATGGCAATGGCCTCTTCGTCCTCGACCGTCAACACCTCGGCAAGCACGCTGCGATCCAAAATTCCCGGCACGAACCCGGCGCCTGTCCCCTGGATGCGCGTAATCCCAGGTCGACCGCCGGAGAGTACGGCCGACTTCGATGGTTCTACGGCAATCACACGCACGTGCGGCGCCTCGTCACGCATCACCTGGCCGATGCCGGTGATGGTACCGCCTGTCCCCACCATAGCCACCACGGCATCCAGCCTGCCGCCGGTGTCGTGGAGAATCTCACGTGCTGTGGTCTCACGGTGGATCGCCGGATTAGCCGGATTCATGAATTGCTGCGGCATGAAGTAGCCGTGTTCTCTCACGAGTTCCTGTGCCGCATACACCGCTCCGGACATACCTTCGATGGCGGGCGTTAGGACGAGTTCAGCGCCCAGCAACGCGAGGAGCTTGCGCCGCTCCACGCTCATGTCTTCCGGCATTGTGAGCAAGAGCCGGTAGCCCCTCACAGCGCAGACAATCGCAAGGCCGATGCCCGTATTGCCGCTGGTCGGCTCCACAACCGTGTCGCCCGGCTGGAGCTTGCCCTCCCGCACGGCGGATTCGATCATGGCAAGGCCGATACGGTCTTTCACGCTGCCGCCTGGGTTTCGCGACTCGATCTTGGCGAGCACTGTCGCCGAATCCGGCTCCGGTAAGCGATTAAGACGCACCAGCGGCGTGCGCCCGATCATTTGAAGCACGTCGTCGTAGATCATGGGCGGCAATGCGGACGAATCTGACATCTTTATTCCTTCACGACTGGTCGGTGGAACATGGCATCAAGGCACTGCGAAGGCTCTTCAATGGGATCACCTAGGGTTCCACGTCAGCCTGTTGCACAGTGGCTTCCTGGCCTTCAAGCGGCTGGAGCTGACCCATGGCGGCAATACTATGCTCCATCATACTGCGCACAGCAGGAAGGTTCGGCCTGAGCACCTCGGCGCCCGATGGAAGGGTAACATCCTGTACCAAGTTTCCCTCATAATCGATGACCCGGCTATACATGCGTTCGCGCGGGATCTCGGCGCCAAGCCTCGCCAAGTCCAGAACGCGGTGAGGCGATGTGAAAACAGGAAAATTGGTATCAATTATTCCAGAAAAATCGTCGAGAAGAAAGGGCACCTTCACCAGGTTTTGAAAAGTAAGCAACTGCGTCTTGAGCGCCACTAAGACCTGCTGTTGCCGATCGATACGGCCAAAGTCACCCCGCGGATCATCAAAGCGCGTACGCACGTAGCGGAGTAACGTCTCGCCATCCATATAATGCACCCCACTCTTGATGACAAAGGGATCAAAGCCGGTATCGTCGGCATTCGGGAAGCGATAGTCATTAATGTCGTATTTGACGTCTATTTCGACCCCGCCTAGCTGGTCTATGATACGGCGAAAGCCGTCAAAGTCGATAGTAATGTAAAACTCGATAGGGACGCCCAGGAGAGTCTCTGCCGATTCCATGACAAGCTCTGGGCCGCCAACACTGAAGAGTTCGTTAATGCGCCGACTCTCATAGCCCGGCACCAGCGCCATCATGTCGCGCGGGATAGAGACAAGCATTGCGGCTTTCTTGACGGGGTCAACGGTAACTACGATGATCGTGTCCGCCCGGCCCACGTCATTTGCCCGCGTATCTACGCCGATAACAACTACACTAAAGGGTTCTGCCTCGGACCAGTCCGGTAGTTGGGGCTCTTCAGCAGTTGGCGTAGCCGTCATCAAGAAATCCGCTGCAGGGTTCTTGTCTTGAGTTCCACCTGATTCCGAAGTGCTTGCGGTCAATCCGCCGTTCCGATTCACCAACCACGCGGTGCCCCCAAGTAATGCGAACAAGAGGACTACAGCCAGCCCCGAACCGAGGAAGACGCGCCACCATCGCACCCGCCGCGGAGAATAGCGGATCCGTCTTTGCATAAACCGCCTCTAATACGTTACTTCCCAGCCGGGCCAGTCACAGGCAGAGCGTGAGGAGAAATGTGCAAACCCGTTTCATTATGCCACTCAGCTTGCGCAGGGACAATCTGAAAGGCACTTCAGAATCTCTCTGTCGAATGCTGCGGACAAGAACGGCGAATTGCCCACTGAGTGCACAATATGCTTTCCGATCAAACCATGAGACCGCCGGAACTTCCGTGCCATGTGACTGCGCAGAGCCGAAAAGCATGTAGACTTTGAAAGCCAAAGGATTAGGGATGAAAAGGAGTGTTGGCAAAGGTCTAATTCCTGCGCCTCCATTCGCTGAACACAGTACCAACCCCAGTTCACTATCTTGTGTTAAGCTTATACAAACCACGGACACCGGCAGCGAAAGATGAATCGACATGCAGGATTCTCCCTGGGTCGCACTGGTGGGCCCATTCCCTAATGAACTCCGCCCCAGCACGCGCTGGCGCGACCGCTACCAGCGAGTGCCCCGCACGATCCCGGCGTGTGAACTGGATGAGGCGCTCGCGGATCCGACGCTTGACAGCGTGATACTGTACTGGAATCTCCCTGATCGGCTCACCCTCGCTGAGCGCGTGTTGGCCACGAATCGGCCCTTATGTCTCCCCGGACCGCTGACGCCGGACGAATTGCAGCTTCTCCAGACCTCTTCGTCCTCACCATTCCTTGGCGCTGCGAGCCTGGTACTGCCTGCCGTACGCGCGATGCGACTGGCGCTCGACCCAGAGAAAACGGGCCCTGCGCGCTACGTTGCAGTCAGACGGCTTACCCGATCCGCCCCCACGGCCCCGCACTATGCGCCGTTAACAGTTGCCCTCGTTACTGCAGCCACACTAATAGACGACACTCCGGACTGGGTCTTTGCCAGTTGCGCCGAGTACAAGGAGACCACCACCATCATCGTCAATCTGCACTTCCCGTCTGCTGAGGTGATGGCAACCTGGGTGCAGGTACCGGACGGCCCGATGCACGATGATTGGATGGTGTACGGCACAAAAGGCATGCTGCACCAACGCGACGAGGCCGCCGACCACACGCTCGCCGCCCATCTCTTGGACCACTGGCTGAGCGTGCGCAGCGGGCGTGACGAACCGCTCATGTGCGCAGAGCAAGCCGTTGCTGCCGCGCGCCTCGCCCAAGCAATTGAACGCTCGCTCCAAGAACGACGCCGTGTGGCGTGGCAGGAGGTGGCAAATGGCTGAGAAACTGCGCATCGGTCTCGTGAGCGGCATCCGCCACCAGGATGACTATGCCGCGTTCTTTGCGCGGCATCCTGACGTTACCTTGGTGGGCATCGCCGACGACGCCGACATCCCGGAGGAATACCACGATCTCAACCGCGCCATCGCGTCAGAACATGGACTGGAGTACTCGACAGACCTCAATGCGTTTCTCGCCCGCGACGACCTTGACGCGGTGTGCGTGGCGCCAGAGTACGCGCGGCACACGCCCCTCGCCATTCGCGCCTTGGCTGCCGACAAGCACGTGCTCGTCGATAAGCCCATCGGCATCACTCTGGAGCAGTGCGATGCGCTGATCGCAGCCGCGCGGCAGACTACGCGTACATTCGCCTGGATCGCCCGCATCGGTCACCCGTCGCTCCAACGCGCGAGAGACGCCGTGGCGGCCGGCGACCTCGGCGACGTTGTGAACGTCAGCGCCCACTTCCTAGCCACCTATGGCAACGGCGAGAAGTGGGACGAGGAGGAGCGCGCCTTCTTCGATCCCGTCGTCAATGGCGGCGGTGAACTCCTGAACTTCGGCCTCTACCCCCTCACGGCCATCTTGAACGTCACGGGGCTGGCCCCCACTGCCGTGCATTGCGTTAGAGGCGCATACTACAACCGTCCCCATCGCGAACTCGACATCGAGGATATGGCGCTGCTCAATCTGGAGATGGAAAGCGGCATCCTGGCCTCGGTCTGCGTCGGCCGGGCGCACGTGCCGGGGAATCTGCACAACAGCGACCTCTGGCTGGAGGTAACCGGCACGCGCGGCACGCTGGTGGCCGATGAACTGGAACCCGATGCGACGCTTTTCGGCGCGACCCCCGGCCACGTGGAACGCCGCTACCGCACACCCGAAGGCGCACAGGCTCACTTCGCAGCCGTCATCGACAACTTCGTCTGGGCCGTCCAAACCGGCGGTGAGCCATTCCTCGGCGCCGACGCCGCCGAAAAGGTCATGCACACCGTCTTCGCTGCCTACAGATCTGCCGAAATTGGGGAAGTGGTGAAGGTAAAGTAGATCCAGAAATGTGCATCGCACGGTGGCAATCTAATAGAAACTGGCCAGGACACGTAGTTCGCGACAATACACTCTCCCCTTGAAGTCCTTACCCTTCAACCTTCCCAGTTCTGCTTGGGCGGTGCCTCAAGTCGCGCTCAGTATTTCATAAATCCTATTGACAACGGCTCTTCTGATTACCGATTCAACAGAGGCCACAGACTTTTGGATGATACTCCTGTTCGCCGTGAAGAGCTTTGCAGGTCTGACATAGCTTGTCTCTATCAAGTGACCTTGCGTGAAGCTGGCATTTTCAAGCCTGATAGCATCCCTATCGCCATATGGACGGCTAGTAATCTGGCACAGAATAGTGTCGCCCCTGCCAGCGTTTGCAAGTACCAGCGCTGGCCTCAGTTTAACTTGACTCAAATCGGAAAAAGGGAAGCGAACGAAAACGACGTCGCCTACTGGAACGCTTGCCATGCTTCGTCTTCCTCAGGTCGATCCCAGTCTTCAGCCAGTGCCTTCTCACCTAGCAAGGCGCCTTCACCCGCCGCTATAATCGCCTGGTCTTCCAGGACTCGTTGCCGCACAAACAGGTAGAAATCGTATACTTCTTGCTGAGCCGATTCGGGCAAATCCCGCAAGTCAATGTGGTCTGCTATTGCCATGACAAATCCTTTTGTAGGTGCAGACTTTCGCTTTGGCCCCAATGGGAGCGTGGAGCCGATCAATTGTGCGCCTAGTGGAATTGAATTGAATTGGAATTGCGATTCATTGCGGGGGACAAGCCCCGCACTACAACATGCAACAAAAGATGCGTTGGGTACCCACAAGGGGTACCCCTACGCTGACCCTTCAGCATGATGGAAAGACTGTTGCCAGGTTTACCTTACTCGCACACGGCGCCGCGGGCGGCGGAGGTGACCAGCTTGGCGTATTTGGCCAGGACGCCTTTCTTATAGCGCGGTTCCAGCGGCTGCCAGTGCTTGCGGCGCTCTTCTAGCTCGGCGTCGGCCACGTGCAGCGTGAGTTCTTGATTGTCGCCGTCTATGGTGATTTGGTCGCCTTCCTGGATGAGGCCGATGGGGCCGCCCATTGCCGCCTCGGGCGCAACGTGGCCCACCATCATGCCGTGGGTCGCGCCGGAGAAGCGCCCGTCCGTGATGAGACCCACGGAATCGCCCAACCCGCGGCCAAAGACCGCGCCGGTCACGGCCAGCATCTCGCGCATGCCCGGCCCGCCCTTCGGGCCCTCATTCCGAATCACGATCACGTCGCCCGGGTTGATGTGGCCCTTCACGACGGCATTGAAGGCGTCGTCCTCGATTTCGTACACCCGCGCCGGCCCGGAATGCACGCGATTGGCCACTCCCGCTACCTTCACCACCGCGCCCTCCGGCGCCAAGTTGCCACGCAGAATGACCAGGGTGCCGCCGGCATAGATCGGATCATCCACCGACCGCACGATGTCCTGACCGTTCTCGTTGACTTGCGCGCCTTCCACGTCGGCTGCGAGGGTATTGCCCGTCACGGTGAGGCAATCGCCGTGCAGCAGTCCGGCCCGCAGCAGGTTCTGCATGATGAGCGGCACGCCGCCCACTCTATCCAGGTCAGCCATCACGTATCTGCCGCCGGGACGCATGTCGGCGATGTGGGGCACGCGCTTGCTGACACGGTCGATGTCTTCGAGATCGAACGGAATGTCCGCTTCCCAGGCGATGGCGGGCAGGTGGAGCGCCGCGTTGGTGGAGCCACCTGCCGCGAGCGCGACGGTGACGGCATTCTCTATCGACTCTTTCGTGATGATGTCCGACGGGCGCCGGTTGTTGCGCACGCAGTCCATCACCAGATGTCCGGCATCCACGCACACCTGATCGCGGCGTTCGTCCATGGCTGGCGGCGAGGCGCTGCCCGGTACGGAGAGTCCCATCGCCTCCAATGCGCTCGACATGGT
Organism: Chloroflexota bacterium; assembly: GCA_965219505.1. Classification (GTDB taxonomy): domain Bacteria; phylum Chloroflexota; class UBA11872; order VXOZ01; family VXOZ01; genus VXOZ01. Next base: position 2,443,364 of record OZ244775.1, read on the forward strand.
ATTCGCCGTGTACATTCCACCGCACGAGCCCGGACCGGGGCAGGCGTGTAACTCAAGGTCGGTCAGTTCGTCTTCGCTCAGGTTTCCGGCGGCGTGGGCGCCGACAGCCTCGAAAACGTCCTGGATGGTCACGTCCTTACCCTGCCAGCGCCCCGGCATGATGCTGCCGCCGTACACGAAGACGCTGGGGATGTTGAGACGCGCCATCGCCATTGCACACCCCGGCAAGCTCTTATCGCACCCGGCAATGCACACCACGCCGTCCAACCGCTCGCCAATCGCCACCGCCTCGATCGAATCCGCTATGATCTCGCGCGTCACCAGGCTCGTGCGCATGCCCTCGGTGCCCATGGCAATGCCGTCGCTCACGGTGATCGCAACGAACTCAATCGGCGTGCCACCGGCTTCGCGGACGCCCTCCTTCACCTTCTGGGCCAGGCGATCCAAGTGGTAATTGCAGGGCGTGACCTCGTTCCAAGTGCTTGCGACGCCGATAAGGGGCTTCGCCAGATCCTCGCTGCTGAATCCCATAGCGTGGAACATAGATCGCGCGGGCGCGCTTTTCGGCCCTACAGTTATGTCTTTGCTAAACCGCTTGATGTCTACGTTCGCATCTCCACTCATTGGTCTTGCTCTCCTCATTTAAGACTGTATAGCGCTCAGTACAAGACTGTTTCCAATTCCCAAATGAGCTGGAAACGGGGACAGTCTGCCAGCATGTGCGATAGGAAACCTCTGAAGTCTATCCCAATAGTACAACGTATCTCAGCAAGGACGGCTGCTTACACGTAATGGGCTCCACAGCGACTTGCAACTATATGGTAGAAGGATACCATCCCACTATGCAGGATGCCGCACTACAGCCTATCAGGCAAGCATTTCACCTCAGTCCTAGTGTCCCCTATAGGCATTACGGATCTAGCTAATAGCCGATTGCAACTGTGCTCAATGGCGCCCGCTATCGAACGCAGGTTGCAAACGTGTCCTGAGCCTGTCGAAGGGCCTGCGCTACCGGAGTAACCAACCTCGCCCCGCACCATCACATGTCGCTATAATCACAGTGTTCAATTCTGAAGGAAGGTCACAGCTATGACACCACGTATAAACGCTTCCGTCACACCCTCCGTTGGCACGGCCGGGGAATACGGCACGTGGGTCGTGCGCTGTATTCTTGAAGAAGGGGAACTCAACGCCGGCGATACCATTGCCGTAGCGCTGCCCAACACCTGGCACGCGTGGCTGCGCAACTCCGCTAAAGGCGTGCATAGCATCGATCCCGCGAGCCCCAACTACGTCTCCGCCCGCACCTCCCGCGACGACGTGGAAATCCGCTGCACCGTACCCGAGGGCTCGACCGAAGAATATGAGAAGCGTACGCGGGACGCTCTGGCCGGCCCACCCAATCGCTGCGCGTACCACACAGAGGTGACGGTGACTAAAGGCGTGCTGCGCACCGGCGACTGGATAGATATCGCATACGGCGATACCAGTGGCGGCAGCACCGGCTTCACCGCCGCGCTGCATCCCAACGGCCCGGAGCCCGTGCGCATTGCGCTAAAAACTGCTGCCAGCAACAGCAAGGAGACGCTGCTCTCTGAGGCGGAGAGTCCGCTTCTGATGACCAAGGCGGGGGCGCCGGTAGAGGCAGTTGCCTACGCTCCCTCCCACGCCCGCGTCGGGTGTGAAGCGGCGTGCCACGTCATCGCGCTGGATTCCTGGCAGAATGCCGCAACCTCTGTGCGTCTCACGTTTGCAGTAACAGTCACAGAAGGCCAGGCGGACTGCCCCGAGACCGTCACGCTCAATCCGCAGACAGGCACGTGCGTCGTGCCGTTCACGCCCATAGTGTCCGGCATACTGCGTCTTGAGGTAACGGCGCTTAGTGATTCACGTGTGCCCTTCGACAGGCTCAGGACGAGCGGGGAGGACAAGCTCAGAGGGAACGAGGAAGGCAGTCGTAGGGCGAACGGAGAATCCAACTTTGCGGCAGTGTCTAACCCCATCCTTTGTACTGCCGAAGCGCCGGACGAGCAGGTTTTTTGGGGCGATCTCCATTCCCACGCGCGACGCAGCTTCGACGCCACCGGTGACCTGCCCTTCCACTACGCGCGGGACGTCGCGCGCCTCGACTTCTACGCTCTCACCGACCACGTCGAGCAACTATCAGACGAAATGTGGGAAGAGATCTGGCTCGCGACTCACGATTGGTACGAACCAGGACGATTTGCCACGATTCTCGGTTATGAAGCCACTTTCCAGTCGCCTTGGGCGCACCATGACGTGTACTTCCGCGAAGACGGCGACGTGCGCATCGGCGCACACAACGGCACCGTCCAAGACCTGTGGCGGCGACTGGTCCCCGGAGAGGCAATGACCATCCCACATCACACCGGCGTCCGCTTTTCCCCAAAAGCGAGCAATCTACCGGGCGGCACCGGACCAAACATCGATTGGCAGTACGCCAACGATGACTTTCGCCGCGTCGTCGAAGTTTATTCCGGCCACGGCCTCTGCGAGTACTACGATCCCGATCATCCGCTGGCCTACCAGCACTGCGACTTTTCGCTTAACGACTCGGCCCGGGGTCCCCACTACGCGCAAGACGGCTGGCTAACGGGACAGCGCATGGGGACGATTTGTTCGTCGGACAACCATCAGGCGCAGCCCGGTAAACGGCAGACCGGCCTCGCGGCGGTCTGGGCGACCGCGCTCACGCGCAGCAGCATCTTTGACAGCATTCACAACCGCCAGACCTACGGCACTACCGGGGCGCGCATTCTGCTAAAAGTGTGGGTGAACGACACGTTCATGGGGCAGGAGACTGCCAGCGGCAACGGTGTGAGCGTGCGCGTCTGGACCGTGGGTACAGCCGAGATCGCCTGGATCGAAATCTTGCGGGGCGACCTGGACGCAAAGCGCTTCGACGTAGTCTACCGCCGCGAGCCACAGGCGGCAGACTGTTCGTTTACGTGGGACGACCCCCAGCCGGTCGCCAACGCGCTCTACTACGTGCGGCTACGGCAGCATGCGCCAGTGGCCGGTCGGGTGGTGCAGGCCTGGTCAAGCCCAGTATGGGTAACCCAAAGCCCGGGAAACGTAGCCTAGGCTTCAATTGCACCTGCCGTTCACCTTTCGACAGGCTCAAGGCGAACGGCAGAAGAGAAATGGAATTGATAGTCGCTCTCCCCCTTAGGAATCCGTTGCATTGCTTCGTCATTCCGACTATCGCCGGAATCCAGGGGAGGGGTAGCGCGTTGTGACTTGCCCAAGAGACCCAATCACCACCATCCCAACCCTCCCGCATCAAAATGGGAAGAAGCTTCCCAACGGTCTCTCAATGGATTGCTGCCTGGGATATGAGCCGTAAGAGCAGGCCGGTAGGCATGGAAAGTTAAGACTCACCAAGAAATTGGCGAAAGACCTCGTGACCGCGATACACGCCCTGCGCTCCCAACTCTTCTTCGATGCGCAGCAATTGATTGTACTTCGCAAGCCGTTCCGAGCGCGTGATGGAACCGATCTTTATCTGTCCGGCGTTGGTACCTACCGCCAAATCGGCAATGGTTGCATCCTCGGTCTCTCCCGAGCGTGCGGAGACCACAGGTAAGTATCCTTGAGCGCGGGCCAGACGGAGCGTTGCGATCGCAGCCGTTAAGGTGCCGACTTGATTCACCTTGATCAACACCGCGTTAGCCGCTTCCCGTTCAATACCCTCTCGCAACCGTTGCACATTCGTCACAAAGAGATCGTCACCGATAAGTTGGACCCGCTCGCCCACACGCACCGTAAGCGCCTGCCAACCGGCCCAATCGTCTTCCGCCAGACCGTCTTCAATCGAGATGATCGGATACGCCTCGACCCACCGTGCGAGCAGTTCCACCATCTCATCGCTGGAGAGGGTGCGATTCTCCGCGCTTAGGTGATAGTGGCCCTCGCGATAGAATTGGGACGCCGCCACGTCCAGGCCAATCGACGCATCTTCACCCGGCCGGTAGCCGGCCTTCTCTATCGCCTGCACCAAGAGCCTTACAGCTACCTCATTGGCCACAGTTGCAGTTCCACTCGTTGCAATTGCCGGAGCTAAGCCGCCTTCATCCGCGACCAGTGTGCTTGCGCCGCGATCCGTCAGGATTTCGCCCATAGCGTGGTAGACGTTGCGCACCATCACCAGCGCCTCGCTGAAGCTCTGAGCACCAATGGGAATGAGTAGAAAGTCCTGGAAATCTACGATGCCGCGCGCGTGCAGCCCACCGCTGAGGATGTTCACCATCGGCACCGGCATTTCCCGCGCCTGACTGCCGCCGATATAGCGGTAGAGCGGGAGGCCGAAGCCCGCCGCCGCCGCGTGGGCCGTTGCCAACGAGACGCCAAGCACCGCATTGCCCCCCAAACGGCGCAAGTTGGACGTGCCGTCCGTATCCAGGAGGAGAGCGTCAACTTCGTGCTGACGCGTGGCCTCTACACCCACCACAGCAGGACCCAGCACCTCGTTCACGTGGCGCACAGCATGGCGCACACCTCTGCCTTGATAGCGGGCGGGATTGCCGTCACGAAACTCCGGAGCCTCGTGCCGTCCCGTCGACGCTCCCGACGGCACGATGGCGCGGCCCCGCGCGCCGCACGCGAGGGTTACGTCCACTTCCACCGTCGGCACGCCCCGTGAGTCGAGCACCTCTCTGGCATGCACGTCCACAATCGTCATGCGGCATTCGGCACTGTAATTCGCGCATTTGAGTCTGTCATTCCCGCAAAAGCGGGAATCCATCTGTATCTCTGACATCAATGCATCGCCTCTCCAGCAATACACGCGTATACGTCGTCTATTCTAGTGGGTCGTTCGTACAGGATGAAGCGGCTCACGCGCCTCACGGTCTCCTTGGTCGGTTCGTCCGTAATGTATTCAACCGGAGACTTGCCGTCGATGCGCGCCAACATGAGGCAGCCAAGCTGCAGCAGAGTCTCAGCCTCCAGCTCTGCCCAGTCCATTCCCTGCAGCGCATCACAATATCCTGCCAAGAAAGCTGTGACCGCCTGAAAATATTCCTTCTGAACGTAAGCATTGACGATTGACTTGATGAGCAGGTGGTTAACGCAGAAGGCGATATCAAACGCCGGGTCGCCCCAGTGAACGACCTCAAAGTCGAGCAAAAGGATAGACCCCACCTGCTTGCCACTTTTTTTGGGAAGAGAGGCGGTTTCCTTCGGTAGCGCAGGTTTGTAACCTGCGGGAGGAGTCGTTGCACGTGCTCTCTCCAGCGGTGTGGCTTTGCCATCGTCAGTCCCGTCCAAACGGGAGTCTACTGTGGCTCCCGCTCCGTCATTCTCGCGAAAGCGGGAATCCATCTTCTCTTTCCCACATTCGTACCCCGACGAAACTTGCCTCGCGTGAAATGCCGCGCGGGAATCCATCTTCTCGCGCAATACAAATATGTTCTTCGGACTGTAGTCCCCGTGCACCAACGCCAGTTTCCGCGCCTTCATCTGCCCAATTGCCCGCGCAACCACCGGCTTCGCCGACGGGTGCTTCTCCGCGACCGTGTTGTAATACGGGTCTACCCGCAACTGCCAGAAGACTTCGTCATCGATGAACCGGTCTCGCACCGCCGGATCCTGTATGGCATGCATCTGTGCCAGCATGCGGCCCGCCGCCGTTGCCACCGGCACTGCCACCTTTCCGGCGAGCAAATCTTCCTTCCAAAGTGTCGCCGAATCAGGCGCGCAAGACATGCCGTAGATGAAATTCTCCTCGTCGATGAAATACACCTCCGGCACAGCGCCGCTTGGCAGATGGTCCGCAACGATACGCAGCGCCTCCGCCTCCCGCAACGCTCGGTCTACCCGCGACGGCCAGTATGCCTCCACGCGCAATTCAGGCAGCGCTTGCTTCAGCACCAAGCACTGCGAGGGAGTCTTGGCCATGAGTACAATGTTCGAGACACCGCCGCCCAGCGCTTCAACCGTCAGTTGAGCGTCACTAGGCAGCACGCCCTGCGACGCCAGATAACGCCCAATCTCCGCACTATCCATCTTATCGAGAGCAAGCATCGTAACTGCGCCGATCCATTGTTACAACCAGCAGTAAAAGACTGGCAAATTGCATCTATAGTGGTTCCGCCCCAATCGCCCCATAGACTATTGCGCGTTCCATGTCTTCTAGGGACACCGCCAGGCCGTCATGCTGCAGCACGCCGTCCAAGCGGCCGACAGAGCGCACCTTGACGGTCCGCACTTCACCGTCCTGAATGACATAGCGAATGCAGTCTCCGGCCTGCACGCCGAGAGCATCGCGCACAGCCTTGGGCAGCGTCGTTCGACCGCCGCTAGAGATTCTGGATTCAAACACAATTGAGTCACTCTTGGCCCGGCTAAAGCAACGTACGCTTGCATCTATAGCATGCAAAGTGAACAGCCGTTGTGCAACTCTCACTAGCTTTGCAATGGCGAGGCCGCGTTTCCAGTCGGTTGCGCTCCGAGGAAAGGCTAAGAGAAAGCCCCTTGCCTTTTCATGACAGCAAGCTAGCGGAAGGTCTCTGGTCCAAGAGGCCGGTAAACTCTATCATGCCTCCCAGGGCCCCATTCATCCGGGCCAAGTCCTTCTTCGTCGAACAGCGGATAGGTGTCCGAGAGCCCGAACGTATAGGCTGACAGCCTAAGTTGGAGCCGCTGCGTATATACCATGAAATTGAAGAGACCTTCAGGATACCGGCCTATGAGGAGCACGGGAATCCAGGTAAGCCAGTAAACAAGCATTTCCAGAAGTCCAATAACGAACAAGAAGATGAAAAAGGGGACGAGTACGGCAAACCGGAATATTCCACCGGCTAGCGGCAGTGCCAATAAGCGATTCGGCTGGATCGGCATCGCAAATTCGAGCCGTATATCGTCGCTAGACTTGAGCGAAAACCCAGGGTACGTATCGCTGAGGCCGAGAAAGAAGCAGTTGGCTTTGGCAGTGAGCCGCATTGAGCCCACGGCGAGAGTATAGGCTGGCCCCCAGTACTTGCCCGTAAAGAGAACAAGAAACGCGTTGACGATGCTGAGCACGATCGCGGCGAAGTTTACAATCAAGAGCCAAATACTTACCGGGAGCACAATCACTAGCTTGACTGCGCCGCCAATCACGGGAAACACCCACAGACGATTTGGATTCTGGAGGTATTCTATGGTCAGCGATGAATTGTCTCTTTCAGGTGCTGGAGTGCCAGCATTCATGAGTAGCTATCCTCTACTATTCACTCTCCGGATCCAAGCAAGCCCGCCCCTGCACGAAGTCACGTTCTTGTCGGGCATGCATTCTTCGCGTCAAGACCACTCTACCGACTTAGCTAAGGCATGACAATCGAGAGCACGATCACTTCAATCGACTTTCCATGCGCGCGCTTCTCGATCCAAGATGTCACTCCTCTTAGTGGCACGTGGTTCACTGCCCGCGGTATGACGTACACTAATTGGAGCCACGTTTAGGGACTGAACACGTGCCAAGAAGTACCCCACGCAAAGGAGCTTCCCATGATTCGGATAACCAGCGACGTTGAGTGCGGCAACGGCAAGGAAGTCGAGCAAGTGGGGCTGGCCCACTTCCGCCTGCAAGTTGACGGCGACAAGCAGAGCGGCTACTGCGCCTACTTCTGCTTCGATATCATCAACAAAGGGCCGGCCGCGGACGTTACCGTCGAGCTGTGGGAAGATGCAAAGTTCGAAGAGCCCACCGGCTTCCGCAGGCTCTTCCCCACGACGATTTGGTTCAAGCCGGTGGACTTTCACCGCTACCGGCCTTTGCCGGGCACGCCGCCCGCCAGCAGTGAGGGTCACATAACCTTCACAGTACCCGTGCAAGAGGACCAGGACGTGCGCGTCGCCATGACCTACGTCGCACCATACAGCGAGATCACCGCGCTGCTGCGCGAATTCGCAGGAAAACGCGCCGACCGTTGTGAGCTCTTCTCGGTGGGAACGACCGTACAGGGACGGGAAATCCTAGGGCTGCGGGCAGGCACGCCGGGCAAGCCGAAACTCTTCTGCGTGGCGGGTCAGCATCCCCACGAGCACGCAGGTGTTTGGGGCGTATTCGGCATCGCTGACTTCATCTCTTCGGCGTTGCCGGAGGCCGAGGCGCTCCGCGAGCAACTAGATTTGTTCATCGTGCCCACGGTAAACCCGGACGGCAACGCGCTTGGCCGCAACGCTTTCAATGCCGAGGGGTTCGACATGTACCAGGCCTTCGGCGACAACCCCGATGCCGAACTACCCGAGGCCCACGAAAGCCGCCTACTCTGGAATTGGGTAGCCACAGAAAGGCCCGCGCTCTGGATGAACTTTCACTGCTTCACGGGCTGGCGGCTCAATAGCGAGTACCCGTATGACGGGTGGTACGAGGTTGAAGACTACGCGCTTTTCGAGGATGCCGACCAGCGACGGCTCTACACGGCACTCTGCGACACGATGCGCCTGGAAACCGACGGCCCCTCCACCCACGAGCGCGCCAGCATCCACCGACCCAACACGCTCTGCTACCAATTCGCCAAGCGCTTCGACGTTCCCCACGCCTTCTACGAAATCAACAACGGCACTGCGGGCAAGCATTTGGGCGCACAGCGGGCGCTGCACGTCTTCAAGCGCGTGACCAAGACTCTCTTGCACTACGTAGGAGACAACTCTTAGTTTCTTCTTGCAGGAATTATACGCGGCACATGGCACCGCTTACGCCGCGCCAATCCTCGCTCCAGCGCAGACGGAATTACAGCAAGTCACTCCCATCACCCAGGCGCAAACCGGGTTTAGAAAGCTGGAGGACGATCTTCTCGCCTATGATCGATAGTGCGGGGCGGATGGTTCGACTCGCACAGGCATGAAAGGCCGTTCTTGAAGAGACCGCGATGCGCCGTCCGGTACGTACCGCTGAAGATCAAGTGTTGCTGAAAGAGAGTATTTGTAATGCAAGCCTCTATACGAAGCACGCTCTTCCTCTTGGGAACGCTCCTCTGCGTTCTCGTCGTCGGCTGTGATGTTCCTCAGTCAACACTCATAGGCGAGTGGTCGTTCGATCAAACGGATATACGCAAGGTGGTAGGCGTGTCTAGCCACATATTCGTAGGTCGGGTAGTGGCGGTGGTAGGCAACGAAGGCGTACCGACTTCAGGACCAGGGAATAATTCCATCCCACAAACCCAGTTTTCCGTAGAAGTGCTGGAGAATGTCAAGGGTGAGCTGGCCGGGACAGTGATCGTAAGCCAAGTCGGTGGTAGGAATCACCTCGGCACTTTCGTAGAATTTGAGGGTGATACACTCCTTGAAGTTGATAAGACTTACCTGCTGGCCACATGGTATGAATCAGAGAATAACTGGTATAGCATTGTGGCCCAGGGCTATGGAAATGTAGTGGTCGATGATGCGGAAAAGCGGTCGCGCGAGGTAGAGAGATTCCAATCGGCCATAGAACACCAAATCCTTCCTTCATCACCTGAGTTTGAACGGCCCGGCCCAGTGCCTGACGAGTTCAAGTTGCAGAATGCGTCTGAGCGCTAGGCGTACTTACCGACCTTCAGGGTGACGATTCTCGTTGCCTCAGTCAACCAGATTAAGAATGACAACACCAATCTAGGGGCACAACATGCTGTGCCCCTAGATTGGTCGCGTTATTGTCACTTCCTAGGGCCATACAGAACCAGTGCTGCTACGCCGTCGCCTTGACCCGCTTCTTCTGGGGATAGAGCGCAAGTGCCAAGACCTCGTTTACGTTCTCTACGGGATGGAACGTCACATCGTTGCGCACGTGCTCAGGAATGTCCACCAGGTCTTTCATATTCTCTTTCGGTAAGATGATCGTGCGAATGCCGGCACGGTGCGCGGCGAGGACCTTTTCTTTCAGGCCCCCGATGGGCAGCACGCGGCCGCGCAGGGTCATTTCACCCGTCATGGCCACGTCGCGCCGCACCGCCCGCTCGGTCAGCGCCGAGACCAACGCCGATGTGAGCGTAATGCCGGCGCTGGGCCCTTCTTTCGGTACGCCGCCCGCGGGCACGTGGATATGAACGTCCGTCTTCTCCCAATCGTAGTCCTGCAAGTGCAGCCGCTTAGCGTTCACGCGCGCATAGCTTAGCGCCGCGCGCCCGGATTCTTTCATCACCTCACCGAGCTTGCCGGTAAGGATGAGCTTGCCCTTTCCTGGCACCAAGGTTACTTCCACAGCGATGATGTCACCACCGAATTCCGTCCACACGAGACCGGTTGCCGCGCCGACCTGGTCCTCCTCTTCCGCCATGCCGTAGAAGAATTGCGGCGCGCCCAGGTAGGTGGTTAAATTGCGAACGCTAACCGAGACGGTCGTGTCGTTTCCTTCCGCGTGTTTGCGGGCAACCTTGCGGCAGACCGTCGCCACCTGTCGCTCCAAATTTCGTACGCCCGCCTCACGGGTGTACTGCCGCACCATGCGGCGCAACGCACCTTCAGTAAACCGCACGTTGCTCTTCTTCAAGCCATGCTCGGCCCGCTGCTTCGGGACGATATACCGCGTAGCAATGGGCAGCTTGTCTTCCTCCGTATAGCCGGGGAGCTCGATCACTTCCATGCGGTCGCGCAACGCAACTGCCAAAGTATCTACGGTGTTGCCCGTGGTTATAAAAATAACGTTGGAAAGATCGTAGGGCACCTCTAGATAGTGGTCGGAGAACGCATAGTTCTGTTCGGGGTCGAGCACCTCAAGCAAGGCCGCTGAAGGATCCCCTCGAAAATCTGCGCCCATCTTTTCAATCTCATCCAGCATGAAGACCGGGTTTACCGTGCCTACCTGGCGCATGGCTTGTAGAATGCGACCCGGCAATGCGCCTACGTAGGTACGCCGATGGCCCCGAATCTCAGCTTCGTCCCGAATCCCGCCCAGTGACATGCGCACGAACTTCCGGCCGAGCGCTTGGGCAATAGAGAGGCCAAGCGATGTCTTCCCTACCCCCGGCGGCCCCACGAAGCAAAGAATCGGCGTCCGAATATCGGGGGCGAGCTTGCGCACCGCTATGTATTCGAGGATTCGCTCCTTTATTTTGGGAAGGCCATAGTGGTTCGCATCCAGAACCTTCTTTGCGTGCTCAATGTCCAAGTCATCTTGGCTTGCCACTCCCCAGGGCAGAGCCAGCAGCCAATCCAGATAGGTCTGGATGACGCTTACTTCCGGGCTGGCGGTAGGCATTGCTTCTAACCGGTCAAGCTCTTTGTAGGCCTTCTCTTTGACGTCATCCGGCAGCGGCGTCTCTTCCATCCGTTCCCGCAGGGCGGCGATGTCGCTGCTGACCTGATCGGTCTCTCCCAACTCTTTATGGATGAGCTTAAGCTGTTCGCGCAAGAATCGTTCGTGCTCTTCGGCGTCTGTAGATGTTGGCGCGGCATCCTCGTCGAACTTCCGCTGCAAGGCCAGAATTTCCAATTCGCGCCGTAAGTGCGCAATCACCTTCTCCACGCGCGTGGGTACGTCCAGCTCTTCCAACAATTCTTGCTGCACCGGCGTGCTCAGATCGATCGTATATGCAATCAAGTCTGCCAGGGTGCCGGCATCGTGCGTGTTGATCGCCTGCACGTATGCTTCGTCCGGAAGGTCCTTGCTGAGTTCTACCGCTTCCTTGAAGAGCGCAAGCATCGCCTGCATTTGGGCCTTGAACTCTTCGCCTTCCGCAGCCGGAGGCTCGACAACAATGGCCTGCACGCGAATGTGCGGATCTAGTTGGAGAAAGTGGGTGATCGTCAGTCGGCGTTGCCCCTCCACCAAGATGCTCACGCTGCCATCCGGCATCTTGAGCGTGCGCTGTATGGTGACCTCTACGCCGACGAAGTAGAAGTCTTCAGGATTGACGTCGTCGATAGTTGGGTCGCGTTGTGTAACGACAAATAACCGACGGTCGCCGTCGAGGGCATTGCTTACGGCGTCCAGCGAACGCTCGCGCGCGACTATGAGGGGCACCCTCATACCCGGAAAGACTACCTGATCGCGGATGGCCAAGACTGGCAGTTCCACCGGATGGAGCATCGCCTCCATCAAGTCAACCTCACCATCGCGGCGTCCTGTGGAGCGCGTCTTCTTCCTCTTTGCCTCGTCACCGTTGGCCGTGGCGGTCTCCTCCGAGGCGTCTTCTGACGCCTTGCGCCTCTTCCCTGTTACTGTCTTGCTCTCTCTTGCCATAGTTCCCCTTGCGTTTATTCAGCAGCAATCCCGCAGCGCTTCAGTAAAGCCGCCGGATTGTCCTGCCGTATCGTTTCTATCTGCGTAGAATCCAAACCCGCCCCGAGGATGATCTTTGCCACTAACTCCTCCGTAAGCAAGTCTCCGGGCGCGTGAGCGTCGCTGTCCACAACCATGGCTGCGCCCACTTCTCGGCAAACCCGCGCCACGCGTCCGTTAGCGGCGCTGTGCCCTTTTCGAGCGGAAAGTTCAAACATCAAGCCGCGTTCACATCCAACGCGTGCATCTTCCACAGTCAGCAGGCCGGGATGCGCCAAGACGTCTACCGCCGCACACTCCGCCGCCGCTGCGTTCGTTCCTGGCGGCACGGGTTCCGAAATCGTTTCGCCGTGCACTGCAACCACCTGCGCACCGACGGCCTTGCAGCGCTCCGCCAGCGCACCAAGCGCCCGCGGCGCAACATGGGTGATCTCAACTCCGGCAAGCGCCGTGATGGGCAACTCCCGATTAATGACCTCACACTCACGCAGTAGAGCTTCACAGACGTATTGGTAGTTTGCATACCCCACATGGTCCGTGACAGCTATCGCCTGATACCCGACGGCAACTGCGCGCTGCACAAGCTCCGCGGGCGAAAGTACGCCATCACTGAGAAAGGTATGGGAGTGGAAGTCAACTATCATGCACGGAGTGTCTCTTCTGCCGCAAGGGTTAACAAGGAATCCTATATTCAGTGTACCTAACGGATGGGAACGGCTTCAAACTGCCGTATCACCAAATCTATCGCACGAACGCTCCCAACGCCTTAGCAATGTCGCCACTATTCACGACCGTTACGTCTCCCGCCTTGGCGAAAGACGTATCGACGCGCCACCACTGAAACGCCGCCCGCTGCGCTCGGACCACTACTACGTTGCCGTAGTCCTGGATGCTCATTGGCAATCCAAAGCGGTTGAGCCAGTTAGGCGTCCCCAGCACATACCTGGCGATTGCGGGCGCTTCGTACAAGATGGCAATGTGCCGGGCCGCCACCTGGTCCCAATTGAGCCCACCGTCCGCGGACGTATCAGCCGGTGGGGGAATGAGATACTTGGTTGCAAGCACTGGGTCAAAGCCCTTTGCACTAAGGAGGTCAAAGACACTGAGGTAGGTAAAGGAGCGGGTTGCCGGCTGCCATTGCAGCACACCCTTTTGAAAAAACTGCGTCGGCCTGCCCTCGAATGTAATGGCACGCGTGAGCGGATAGCCCAGGGCGGCAACTCCCCCAATGTGCTGGAACTCCGCAAGAAATGGTACTGCACCATACGATTCAGAACCATTCATTACATCATAGCAAGGCATCGTGACCACTTCTCCGGCAAGCGTGGGTGTCTGCCCTGTAGTCTGGCTGAAGCAAGCAAAATTATCGTCCACGTACTCCGTCACAAGGTGGGGCGTGCCTTGAACAAAGCGCAATTCAATAATATACGGTAAAAAGGCCGATTGCGTGGAAAACGACCACGTGCGCGCGAACGTACCCACGCCGCTTCCCACGGCATTCCCGGAGATGGTTACGGTGAAGGTCTGCCCGGCGCCAAGCGGGAGTTCGGTCATGAAGTAAGCCCAGCTATCGTCGTCCACACGGCGGTAGGACAAGGATACGCCTGCCTGGTCGACAATCTGCATACTCGTGATCTTCAGGGACTCTTTCAACCAAGGCGACACACCGACACTAATGGGACTGCCCACAGATCCCTCGATGTCCGGCAGCGGGTTTGGCCGTTCCGTCTTCGGCAAGAAGTCAATCGGCACGTCCGTTTGCCCGTCCCCGGGATAGATGTACAGTCGATCAACGTCCGGCGTGCCGTCAATGCAGCCGCCAAAGTTGAACACACTTCCGCCCGCGCTCTGCCCATAGCCTACGAGAGTCAGCGCCGGGTGCAGCATGATCGTGCGGTGATAGACACTATTCACCAATGCGTCTACTGCCGCTGCCGGATCGTTGCTAATCGAGGAGGCTGACTCGCCGGTGCACCTCCCCGTGAACCCGGCGGCTTTCATGCGGTCTGCCGGTGTCGCGCCAGTGAAGCCCTCTCCAAGAGGGTCCTGCACGTGCCCCGTGAAACCGTTCACGGCGTAGTAAGCCGCGTGTGCTGCCGCCGCCTGCTGCAATTTGGGATCAGCCTGCACGGGAGGCGACTGGGCATGCGCGCGCAACTCGTTCAAGCGAGCGATCGCTTGCTCTTGGGGAGTGACATCCGACGCCTGTACCTGCGCGTAAGGCGCGGACAGGATGATCAGAACTGCGAGCGCAAACGCGACCAAACACTGCCCAATTCCTGTGCCAAGCCTTACACCTACCGTGGAATGGGAACTGATTCTAGAGATTAGCTTGTCCATGGAATTCAATTTGATCTGCGCGCCTAACCCAGCAAAGCGGGAAACTACCTACTTCCAGCATAAACCGCGCTGCCTATTTCGTCAGCCCTCTCGGCCCGTTAGCCAAATTGGGCTTGCCCAAGCCGATTGGCGGTTGCCCTGCGTAACGCGGAGGTAGTAGAAGACGAAGGGACGGTCATCGGGAAACGTGGGCTTGAGCACAAGCCCTTCCAAGGGTTCCGCGTCGGTCCATTCACCTTCCCAGACATCGCTCCCAGGTTCAGAACAGAAGATCACCTCGTTATTGCGTAGCAGTTCGACTTGGTCTATGCGGTAGGTGCCCGCCACCCGCATGGCGAAGCGTCGGGGCGGGTACTCTTTAATATCTGCGGCGAGGTCGGTGCCCATCGGTGCGTCATTCATCGTGAAGTCTAAGAGAATACGGTCGCCGGTGGTAGCGTAGCACCGACGTTCGTTGAGCGCCTGCCAGATAGCGTCGCGCGTAAGCTCGCGCGCCACGACGCAGGCAAGACCGTTGCCGTCGTCCACAAAGAAACTGCCCTGGTTCGCCAGCCCGTGATGAGAGTCGGTGCCGCCGATGAAGCCGAGACGATGTCCCATGGCCAGCGCTCGTTGCACGCTGTGCGGCCCACCCGTCTCGGAAATGCCCCAGCTTGAGCAAATCTCCACCAGCCGCTGGTGCGTATTGTTGTGGTACGCCCAATTGGTGACGTTGCCAAACTTGGTGTGATGCGGGATTGTCAGCGCGTCGCGGCCTTTGAGTATCTCCCAAAGTTCATCCGGCGTCATGCCGCCAGGGCCGAACGAGCAGATGAATTCGGCGCTGTCGCCCCTGTGGTAGATGTTTTTATGGCCGTTAGGATTGCCCGTGCCCCACTCATGGCTCACCAGCGTAACGAACCGGTGGGGATCGTTGAAAGCGTTTGAAGTATCCACCACTTCCTGCCAGACGTCGTCGACGATCTCGAAGCGCATCTTGTAGTGGTTCGCCGGTGCGCAGAAGTCGAGACCGGCCACGTCACGCCCCCATTGAAAGAACTCTTCCGTGGTGCCGGTCCCCTGGCTGTGCCACATCTGGCTGTGCATCTCGCCAAAGTACACGCGCCGGTCGGGAAAGAACCCCGCGCCAATAGGGTTGCTCTTGCCCGCGATGCCGGTGGCGGGGTCAACCACCGTGACGCGATGAATGCCTTCTTGAATCGCTTGTGCGGGAATAGTTGCGCCGGTCGGCGTCATGGTCTGGTCAAGCGCCACGCTGCCCGGCACCTCCAGACCCTCGGTCGCTATCGTGAGCGCATGCCCCCGATAGCGCGTGGCCGCATTGTAGCTGTAACCGTCTACCGGCAGCACGCGAATGGCAAAACGCTCACCCAATTGGACGACCGCCGGCGCAAACACCTTGAAGCGCTCAGGGTGCGCGCCAACGACACGAACGGTAGGGTGGGTAGCGGCGCGGCGGTATGTCCCATCGCCCTCGCGGTCCACGCCCACCGTGAAGATTGCCACCTGCGCGTAGCGTTGCGCCTGCACCAGATTGCCGTCCGGCGGCCCCAGGATAATACGCACCGAGTCTCCCGGTTCGAGCTCTCCTTCCTGCACCACCACGTCTACCAGGTCCATGTGCCGCCCCCAGGATGCGGCTAGGGCCAGCTTCACGTCAGGCCGCGAACACGCCACATCGGTGAATGCGCCGTAGCCTACTTTGCGAATCTGCCCGGGCTCGCGGCTGCCAACGGTCTTCAAGCCGCGCGGGTAGGGATTCCCCAGGTGGCACTCCCACGTGCTCGGTACTTCCAGCGTGATGTGTGCGCCGGTGGGCAGCGTGAATTCCGGCCCCAAGGTGAGCGTCGCTACGAACGTATGTCCGCTGGCGGCCTCAACTACACCGGGCGTCATCTCCCCATGGAGATCAGCCGGAGGTTCGAATTGCCAGGAGCGGTTGATGGGGAACCAATCGGAGGTGTTGTCGAAGAGACGCGGCGTTGGCGGTTTGTTTTGCATGGAGAGCCTTTACGTCAATGAGCAGAGTTGGTAGGATTGCGCGAGTCCAATGGGCAGTCGCCCTCACCCAAACCCTCTCCCGGGGGAGAGGGATTTTCGGTCAAGCCCACGGTCATTCCAGTGTTTACGGTGTTGAAACTCGCAGCAAACCTTCACAGCAACGTTGGCTATGTGCCAGCGAGGCGCAGCACTCAGTCTAGTGCCAATTATCGAGTGGTAGCCAGGTCGAAACTACCTGCCGGATAGCGCGGCTCCCGATACTAGAGCTGCGGCACGCAGGGCCTGCCGTTGCGGGCGACGGGCAGACCGGCCAAGGCGCAGCGGTTGCCCCACTGATCGATGGCTGCCTTGGACTTATACTCGTTGATGATCTTGTGGCGCGACGTGTGGGAAAAATTGTTGCCCGCCGTGTGCAGCACCATCACGTGGATGAAGAGCACGTCCCCGGGCTTGGCAAGCATTGGAACGGGCTCGTAGCCTTCCACCCTCTCGTCGGCCACGGTATGGCCGTGATCCGTCTCCCACTCGCCCATCAAGTGGCTGCCGGGCAGGACCGTGGTCGAACCCTGGTCAACGTCGTTCGCGTCCAGGTAGATAATCGCCGCGGCCAAGTCCGACGTACTGTGACGCTCGTAGGGCCAGTCCTGGTGCCAGCCCTGGGTGTTGGTGAAGCCCGGCGGATTGTTGCGTACCTTGCCGTTGTGAAAGTCGATGTCCGGGCCGAACAGGTCGATGAAGACGTTCACGATGCGGGGGTCCGTGACGTTGTTGAACCAGTAGTCGTTCGCCAGCGGCTGGTCCTTGATGCCCTGCACGTTCTTGGGGTTATAGGGGTCGACGGGATACCCCTCCACCGGCTCCATGAAGTTGTAGCGCAAGGTCTCGGGACGTCCATCCGTATTCGCAATTAGATCGTGAAACTCCCGCCGCATGACCGCCATCTCAGCGGCGTCGTACAAGCCTTCCATCACAAGGTAGCCGTTATCATCGAAGAACTGCTTCTGCTCCGGCGCCAAAGTCACCATTTGCGCGGTCGTCATCAGGCTCTCTCCTTCTCAAGTCTTACCAAGAATCGTCGAAGACAAACACATCTCCGGTAATTATACAATCTTTTCCGCCAGGCAGGCGCAGGTTACGCGCACGACCCGTGCGAACCTGCGCTACCAGGAACCCATAGCCATACCACGTTCTCCATGACCTCCAATGCTGCAGCAGACAGATCGTAGCGCGGGGGCATGTCCCCCGGACTGTTGGGCAACCAGGCCCTCCACTCTCAGGGCGCTCCCGCAAGCCCAACAGACAACAGGACATACCCGCTAACTGAATTGCACATTTCTTAGTGTGGCGCAGCGATTGTCTACTGCTCCACCAGCACCCGGCCGCCGCCGTGGGAACTCTTGTAGACCGCCTCGCCGAACGTGAGCGCCTTGTAGCTATCCCACAGGTCGGGGCCGGTGGTCTCCAGCCCCAAGCAGCGGCGGGCGAAGTTGCGCACCTCGCCGGTGTAGCCCCAGTTCATCTGGCTCCGTCCTAACCCGGTCCAGGAGGGGTCAACCGTGTAGTTGTAGCGGCCGAAGTGCGGCGTCTCGTTCGTCCACTCCTCATGCGGCTGGTATGTGACCTTCATCATGTCTTCGCAGACCACGTGGTTCTCAAACCCAATAAGCTCCAGGGTCTCGATGATGTCGCGGAACGCCACCTTTGAATCGAGCGTATTGATATCCATGTGCCCCACGGTGCCGTTAACAAACTCTAAGTTAATGAGATAAGAAAAATTCTGGGGGCCCACCTCGTAGTAGAGGGCATTCACCGCCTTTACGTCGCCGCCAAAGAAGCGCACCAGGTCGAAGATGTGGACGCATTGGCCGATGAGGAACGCCCGCTTGGCGGAATCGATGCCCCATATCTGCGGGTACTTGCCCTGCCCGAACTTGACCTTGAGCACGTGCAGGCCGCCGAACTCAGGCCGCGCCACGATCTCCTTGGCGATGGTGTACACGTCGGCAAAGCGCTTCATGAAACCGACCTGACCCCACGTGTTATTTGCCTCTGCCAGTTCGGCCAGCTCTTTGGCCTCAGCAGAGGTATTTGCGGACGGCTTCTCCGTGTAGACCGGCAGGCCGCGCCTGAGCACCACCGGCGCGAGTTGGTATTGCTGCGGCGCCGGGCCGATGGTGAAGACGCCGTCAAGCTCTTCCGTATCGAGCATTTTTTCCATGTCGGTATAGACGCGGCGCGCACCAAAGTTGCGGGCGTTGCGCTGCGCTTTCTCCTCATCGATGTCGCACACGGCAACGAGATCTATCTCCGGCAAGAGCGGGATCTGCGGAAAAATCGAGGCGGTGGCAAATGAGCCACAACCGATGAAGGCAAGTCTGGCTCGGCGTTCAGTACTCATGGGAAAATTTGCTCCTAGCGTTGTGGCGTAGTGCAGCCAGTTTGCGGTGCGGCTGTCTTTGGCTACCAGTCCACGCCGAGAAGTGTATTACGGCAATTATATTCCCAGGCTGCGCGAGCATCAATGCCGGGCTGCCCCTCTCATTTGCCCGGGCATGGCAGCATTAGCGATCAGTCGCCCTCACCCAAACCCTCTCCCCCAGGAGAGGGCTTTCCGATCGCCCTCGGCTTGCTTTGTCTAAAGAGTCACCGACTGCTCCGTAACTCATGCGCTCTTCCCGTCACTCCGGCTTGCGCCGGAATCCAGGAATTCCTAAGCTCTAGCCAAGAAGGGTGCATAAACTTGCGCTACTTGCGCTAATGGGAAGATTAATTCCCGCGCGAGCGGGAATTACGGATTGATGACACGTGTGACGGACAGAGATCGCGGGCATCAGGGAATATGCGGCACCTCTAGCCGTAGCGCGTGGGCTTGTCCCCCCCGCCTCTTGCGCGATACTAGGCCGGCTTGCTCAGTGCACAGCGAAACCATCCAGATTCTGCAATGCCGAGAATTCACCTGCGCGGGAAAAACTCCATGTCGAGCGATGGCGCCTACTGTTCCACTAGCACCCGGCCGCCGCCGTGGGAGCTCTGGTAGACCGCTTCTCCGAACGTGAGCGCTTTGTAGCTATCCCAGAGGTCGGGGCCAGTGCTCACCTCGCCCAGGCAACGGCGGGCGAAATTCTCCACCTCGCCGGTGTAGCCGAAGTTGCGCTTGCTGATCGCCAGGCCGGTCCACGAGGGCTCCAGGGTGAAGTTGTACCGGCCGAGGCGCGGCGCCTCTGCCGACCACGCCTCTTGGGGCTGGTACTTGACCTTCATCATGTCTTCGCAGACCACGTGGGTCTCCATGCCGATGAGTTCCAGCGTCTCGATGATGTCACGGGTCCCCACCTTGGAATCGAGCGTATTGATGTCCATGTGGCCGACGGTGCCGTTCACGAACTCCAGATTGATGAGATACGAGAAATTCTGCGGGCCCACCTCGTAGTAAAGCGCATTCACGGCGCGCACGTCGCCGCCAAAGAATCGCACCAGGTCGAAGATATGCACGCACTGGCCGATGAGAAACGCCCGTTTGGCGGAGTCGATGCCCCAAATTTGCGGATACTTCCCCTGCCCGAACTTGACCTTGAGCACGTGCAGACCCCCAAATTCGGGACGGGCGATAACTTCCTTGGCAATCCGATAGACGTCGGCGAAGCGCTTCATGAAGCCCACCTGGCCCCATGTGCCGTTGGCCTCGGCCAATTCGGCCAGTTCCTTGGCCTCCGCCGAGGTATTGGCCGACGGCTTCTCCGTGTACACGGGCAAGCCGCGCCTGAGCACCACCGGCGCAAGCTGGTACTGCTGCGGCGCCGGGCCGATGGTGAATACGCCATCCAACTCTTCGGTATCCAGCATCTTTTCCATATCGGTGTAAACGCGTCGCGCGCCGAAATTGCGGGCGTTGCGCTGCGCTTTCTCCTCATCGATGTCGCAGACGGCGACAAGATCGATCTCGGGAATCAGCGGAATCTGCGGAAATATCGAGGCAGTAGCAAAGGAGCCACAACCGATGAAGGCAAGTCTGGCCCGACGCTCGGTACTCATGGGGGAAATTTGCTCCTTGCATTGGGTCGTGGTGCAGCTAGATTGCGGTGCGGCTGTCTTTGGCTGCCAGTCCACGCCGAGAAGTGTATTACGGCAATTATATTCCCACGCTGCAGGGGTATCAATGCTACATGCTTTAGTCAACCTACCATTAGCATTGTGGGATAAGAGAAACGGGCCGGTCCGTCATTCCCGCGAACGCGGGAATCCATCTTCTCAACATAACGTTGCAGCATAGCCTCCCGAATCCCAACTTGAATTGGATAGGAGGTCACTTATTCAATGGCAGCAATCAATGAACTCGCTCTTGCAAAACGACAACCCCTCATGACGACACGACGAGAGTCCCCACAGCAGGTATATACTCTTTACGAGAGCACATCCAAAAGTGGACAAGGGGGCAGCACCCCGAACAAGGGAGCACTTCGCGGCTCCCTAAGAGGAAACGCAAGGCGTTTGAAATATGCGGCAAAAGGAGCACCACATGAACGAACGACCGAACTTCCTCATCATCCTCACCGACCAGATGCGCGGCGACTGCATGACGTGCGCGTGGCGCGATTGGCGGGACGATACGCCGTTGCAGACGCCCAACCTCGACCAGCTCGCGGCCGGCGGCGCGCTGTTGACGAGAGCTTATGTCAACAATCCCCTCTGCATGCCTTCCCGCTCCACGCTGCTCACGGGTCTGACGCCGCGCGGGCATAACGTCCGCACGAACGGTATCGACCTGGACCCGGCTTTCCCCACGGTAACCGGCACGCTCGCGAGTACCGGATACCGCACCCATAGCATCGGCAAAATCCACGTGCGCGTGGCCGGTGAACCCTTGGGTGTTGACCCGGAAACGCTCGACCCCCTCGACTTTCCCGAGACCCGCTGGATGTGGCACAACCGCAAGATTGCCAAGCTGCCGTCGCCCTACTACGGTTTCGAGAGCACCGAGTTGACTATCGGCCATGGCCCCGGTTTACCGGGCGAACACTACCACTGGCTGGAGCGCGAGCATCCGGACATGCTGCCTCTTTGGAATCGCCAAGCATCCACACCCGCGGCGAGCGGCGCCGAACAGTCCTACAGGATCAACGTGCCGGCCGAGTTGCACTACAACACCTGGATCGCCGACCGCAGCATTGCCTATCTGCAAGATGCGGCGGAACAGCCGCAGCCCTTCATGCTCTGGGCCTCATTCCCGGATCCCCATCATCCATACGCCGCGCCGGATCCCTGGTTTTCCATGTACGACCGGGAATCGATACCCGCTCCCGCGCGGCGCGATGGCGAACTCGACGATTTGCCGCCGCACATGCGCCTCATGTATGAGACCGACCTTTGGAACTCGGGCCGGCGGTTCGCCACAAAGATGCCGGACGAGCAGATGCGCGAGATCACCGCCATCACCTACGGTATGGTCTCATTCATCGACGAGCAAGTGGGACGAATCCTGGATACGCTCGACGAACTGGGCCTCGCCGATAATACTGTCGTCGTCTTCACTGCAGACCACGGCGATTTGCTGGGCGACCACTGGCTCCTGAACAAAGGGCCCTTCCACTTCGACGGCATGCTCAACATCCCCTCCATCTGGCGCTGGCCGGCGCGGTTCCCGTCGGGCAGAGTCTCGCAGAGCCTCGTGTCGCACTTGGACATTCCGCCCACGCTGCTCGATCTGGCGGGCGTGCCGGCGCCGGAGTACGGGCCGCCGTTCCTCAAGGGCGTGCCGCAGCCGGAAGCTGAGCGCCAGATGGCAGCGTGGCCGGGTCGGCCGCTCACGCCGCTGCTCACCGGCGCGGCGGATTCCGTGCAGGACGCCATCATCATCGAGAACGACGAGGACTACATTGGGCTGCGCCTGCGCACCCTGGTCACCGATACCCACCAACTCACCGTCTACGTCGACGATGACGGCGAGCAGGAGTACGGTGAGTTATTCGACACTGAGAGTGACCCCGGCCAGCTCCACAACCTCTGGCAGGATCCCACGGTCCAGAGCCTGAAGCAGGAACTTAAGGTGCGTCTCATGGAGGAACTCATCCGCACCGACAACCGGATGCCCAGACGCCAAAGCCATGCGTGATTCTCACACTCTTTGCTGGCTTTTCGTGCGCCATTTTTTTGATTTTGGAATGGTCTTGCATCTTTGTCCAAGAATGGCGCCTAGGTCATCCACCTATGAATTGCGGAGAACTACATCCTGACTAGAACTTGTCCCAAAATACATCGCTCTGTGTAGACCTGCCCTTCGACAGGCTCAGGGCGAACGGAAAAGGCAAGAATCCGTTCGTGCTGAGTTTGCCTGTCCTGAGCCTGTCGAAGGGTCGAAGCACGAATCGGCTATCGAACCAATTTATGAGATAGCTTCTAGCCAATGACTGTGTCGTAGTTCTGTTCCACAGCTCTAGCCAGGAGATTAGCAGTGAGTGAACTTGCGAGTACGGATGAAGCCCACAATATGCATTCAGCAGCTTACTATGCGGAACTAGATATGCTACCGCTACTTGGCCTGGGCGACGTGTTGGCTAAGGTGTTTGTGGATAATCATCTAAAGGCTGTGGAGAAGGATGGCTGTCCTTCGTGTATTAACCGTCGATTGGAATGAATCATTCCTTGGTACCGGTTATTGGTGTACTCCAATTAGCCGTTTAGTCGTCCGGGGTAGCGACCACGAATATGACTGCTCCTGGGTGTTGTGGGAGGTCAACTGTAGTTACTTGTATACCTGCATTATTGCTTTCGCTTACGTATTGTTGACGTGCGATTGCCTGGAGATATTCCCAAATTAGTCATTGACATGTCCAGGAGTGAAGTGCTCTTTCATTGTCGTCACAAATTGGCGTTTCTGTTCTTTTGTTAGTTCAGTCAATTTACCCTCCTTGTGAGTAACTGCTACAATAAGCAAAGTGGCTTCGGTAGCTGCACCAACGACTGAGAGTATCCTGGCATTGATGCCTCTCTGCCATTGGCTTCTCTAAGAGCCAATGTATCATGTGCACGCCCTCAAGAAACCCCGCAGTCTCTCATGAGAGAATACTTAACTAAGCATATCCCAGAGAGCCTTGTCCTCATTGTCAAGAGGGTAGTGATAGCACTTCGTTGCACGTACCCCGAAGAGAAAGAGACGGCGTACTCACTGGAATTGAGACGGAGCGGCAGAGTGCGCTACGCCGTGCGCCGCGGGGTGAACCTAGCCAATGCATCGAGAACAGTGCTGTACCAACTGGAGAAGACCGACCGAACCCCGAAGACTCATTGATACCCGCGCTGACCCTCGACGCGGAGATTTATCGTTTGGCTAACATTGTACATGGGTCCCAAATTGGGCATCAGATGCCAAACACAATGCAGTACTATAGATTCAAGGCACAGATCACGGGATGCGCCCGCCGAACGGGAGGCTCACAGTGGCAGAAAGCTATGTGATTCTTACGCTAAGGTTTTTTTAAAGAAGAGGGACAGGGGGTCGGTGACTGCGAGGAACTAGATGTCGCGCACTATGATGACACCCTTGATGAAGTGCGCTCTGGCCTCGAAGAGTTGCTGGCGCTTACGCTAGACACCATGGAAAGCGTTGGCGAACGCGAACGGTTCATTGCGGAGCACGGCATCACGTTGCATCCGTCCGATGAACCAGCGCCTACGCGGGATTATCACGTTCTGCCGGACACCCATCTTGTGGAGCCGAAGCGCATCCCCATTGGCGCGTAGGAAATGTCGTAAGAAAATCTACCCGCAGTCACCGGCCTACACTGATCAAACTGCTACGACGTGATAGCTGGGAATAGACGGGAGATAGCCGCCATAGGGTCGCGCTCACCAGCTTCGACCATGAGCGCAGACAAACATCGTGGGCTATCGTGCCAAAGCGCAGCAAGCCACTTCCCAGGACTATACTTCACCGCATATTGAGTGTTAAGCAAACTGGCATTGGACGAAGGGGATTGCAGCGTCTCATTGAGAAGTACGGACTGTCGTAAGAGAGTACTTCGAAAGGCGTTCAAGCGTTCAGCGCCTAGCCGCGCAAAAGACGGAGCGCAGGCCTGAGGCCTGCGCCCTTTTGACTATGACACCTTTTCGCCGGCATTGGGCCGATTTCAGTGCCTCTATTGAGGCTCACCCAGCGCCTCCAATATCAGCTCTGCGACCTATACGCGATAGTATTCCGCCACTTTCGCGAACATCGTGGCCATATCCTCGATGTCCTCGGCGGAGTGCTTATCGGTCCACGTCCAGCGGATGGTTGTGTCCAGGTGCTCCTTGCCCTGGGGGCACATGGCCGCGCTGTACTCGATGTCTTTGGCAAATTCGTTCATCGGATGGTCCCACGGCCAGCCGGACCTACCCGCCACGTGCGCCTTGTCTTGCATGAAGGTATGGCTGTCGGGCACGAGGTAATACGGCGCCGGCCCGGCGCCAGGGGTCAGGCCCTCCGCCAACAGTGCGTTAGCAAAGTCCCAGATAGAGCAGCGGAACTGGTCAAGATCGAGACGTAGGTGGTAGAGCCAGTGAATATGGTCGCTGCCCGGAGGAGTGTATGGCGGCGTGAGGCCGTCAATCTCTTCGATCAGGGAGCTCAAATGCGCAGCGCCTTGCCGCCGCCGCTCGTTCTGCTCCTCGAGCACCTC
Organism: Chloroflexota bacterium; assembly: GCA_965219505.1. Lineage (GTDB taxonomy): Bacteria > Chloroflexota > UBA11872 > VXOZ01 > VXOZ01 > VXOZ01. The sequence goes on from OZ244775.1 coordinate 2,468,564, forward strand.
AAGCTCAGCCAACGCCAGCCCCGCTTGGAACTGACCGAAACGATAATTCAGGCCGAACGACTCGTGCTTGCGCCCGTAATTCGGGTACGTAACGGCGCCGCGCGTGAGCGCAAAGCTCCTCACCTTATCGGCGATGTCCTTATCGTCCGTGGTAACGGCGCCGCCGTGGTCTGCCGTCAGGTGCTTTTCCGCATCAAACGAAAAGCCGCCGACATCGCCCAGCGATCCCGCTTTTCCCTTCACATTCTGTCCTGAATAGTTCGCCAGCGGCGCTTGGCAGACATCCTCTGCGACTGTGATGTTTCTGCTCTTCCCCAGCGCCACGATCTCTTCCATCGGGCAGAGCAATCCGTAGAAGTGCACGGCAACGATGGCCGCCGTGCGCGGCGACAGCACTTTTTCGATGGTCTCGGCAGTGACGTTTCCCGTGCGCACGTCCACATCGGGAAAGATCGGGATTGCGCCCTGGGCAATGATGCCAGCGATTGTGCCGAAGTCGGTAATGGGACTCACGGCGACTTCATCCCCGGGCCCGACTCCCAGTCCGGCATAGAGGGAGTGGAGCGCAGCCGTGCAGTTCGCAATGGAGACGCAATACTTCGTGCCGGTAGCCTCGGCAAACGCATCCTCGAACCTGCTGAGAAAGTTGCTTGCAACACCGCCATCCAGCACCTCACGCACGTTGTCGTAGGCGCTGTCCGGCACGTAGCGGGGAAAGACTCGCGGTAACGGGTTGTCCGAACTCCGAACCGGTGCACCTCCATCAACCGCTAAGCTTACATCCGCAGGACTCTTGATAGCCATGCCACACTCCTTTCCAAAGTTTATTTATGGATTATACACACTTTTGCGGTACAAGACACGCCTACGAGGACCATCACGCCGCGTCCCTGACCAGTCCTGGGGAATGGCAGGCTTGAACACGGTGACTTCCGATAGCCTTTAGAGACGCGGAATTGCGACAAGCGCATTCGCCTCCGCGGCGGTCTTGGCCGTGAGCGCCACCTGCATCGACTGCAAAGCGCCAGCCGTATCCACCAGCGGCTCCTGGCCGGAGCAGGCCTTGATTGCAAAGTCGGCAAACGTGTTCTGTGTTGCCGGTAGTTCTATCACTTGACCGGCGTGATCGCTGTTGTAGAGATACACCTCTCCCTTCGCGGTGATCTCCACCTGTCCGTCGGTGCCCACGATCTTCATGCGGCAGTCCATGCCCGCAAACGCCGGGCTCACCAGACGGTGGTGCTCCATAATTGCCGTCGCATTTTGCTCCTGTAGGAAGAAAAGTTGCCCGGCATTGCGGTAGTAGGGGTCATCGGGACGGGCAAAGTTAGATTCTCGCGCCAGCACGTGCTCGTATTCCAGTCCCGTAATCCAGCGAAGCGCATCAATGTCGTGGATGAGCAGATCGGGAATTGGGCCGCCGGAGAGCCGTTCGTCGAAGAACCACGGCGCACGGGTCTCGCGCTTCTCCAGAGCCGAGCGCAGCCCGTAACTTTGAGCTACGTCGCCAATGGCGCCGCTTTGCACTATTTCGCGCAGTTTGGCGTAACCCGGTGTGCCGCGCAGGGTAAAGAGCTGGCCGACCTTGCGGCCCGGATTCTGGCGCACCAGTGCCACAATGGCATCGAGCTCATCCTGCGTAATCACGAGCGGCTTGTCCGCTGTGACGTGCAAACCGGCCTCAAGCGCATCGATCACGACCCGGCCTTGGTCGGCGGGAATCAGACACACCGCCGCCACGTCGAGTTGCTCCTGCGCGAACATGGCCTCGTGATCGTCGTAGAGCCGCGCGCCGTATTTTTCCTCTAGCTCACCGGCGCGAGCGCCCGCTTGAGCCACCGCCACAAGCTCAATCTCATCCGATTCATCTATCCCCGCAAATACGTGCGGCACGTGCTGCTCCACGCCCACCAATCCAACTCGATACGCCATTGGCTTCCGCTATCCTTTCGTTATTCTTGGAGTTTCTGAACGCAATTCTACCCGTTCAGTGGAGAAAACTTCCTACTCCGAGGCTTTCCATGAATGAGATGGTACCGCACGCGTGACTCCTGTGCACGAATGCGCTTAGGCTAGCCACGTAGCGCGGGGGCTTTCCCTCGCTGTCAACGCCACAGCATGCCGAGCCCTGCTCCTATCCTAGCCCCACCCAAGTAGAGGCACGACATGTCGTGCCTCTACCAGTAGTTTGTCGCTCCAAGGGGGCGAAACTCAGTGTTTCCACAAGAGAATCCAGAGAAATGGCACTTTACAGAGCATCCTTCAGTTAAAGGGTAGCGCGGGTTCGCAGTCTGCATCCGTCTCACCAGAGAACGAGAGGGACACGATCTCTCGTGCCCCTCTCATTCTTCAACACCTACGGCAAGAGCCTAAAGCTAGCAAATGCAGCCACCCTCTTCCAGGGCAATCGTAGCCACTTGCTGCAACTCGTCCTGTACCTCTTGGACGGTGCGCGCGCCGTCCTCCATGTCGTTCCAGCCCGCGCTCCAAGCCTTACCTACCTCAGATTGCTTCACAATCTGCTTGGCCGGCTCGCTCAGTTCCGCCATCTGGGCGTATACGTCGGCATTCTCGTAGGGCCACAGGGTCACCGGGCTCTGCTTGCGGCTTGCCGTGTAGCGGCGGCCGCCGAGCCGGGCAATCTGTTGGTCGGACTCCGGTCCAATGAGAATTTTATAGAGTTCCCAGGCCAGATCGGGTTCCGGCGCCGATGAACTAAGGTAGTTCGCATTGATCGCCTGGATCGTATTGCGCCCGCCCGGCCCCTCGGGCAGCAGGGTGTGCCCGATGTTGAAGGGCTTGTCCTTGGTCATGATCGTCGCTTGGAAGCTGCGTGTATTCGCGCCGCTCGCCAAGCGCGCGGAGAGGGTCTCCTCTTCGAAGGACGCCTTGGCATCGTTCTCACGCGGCGCGCTGCGACGAGGCGAGACCTCGTGCTTTGTTACCAGGTCCTGCGCGGCCTGCACCGCAGCCGCGAATTCCGGAGTATTCATCGTCGGCGCACTGATGTCGGCGTTCCACCAGTCAGCGCCCCAGGCCTTGAGGTGATGCCCAAACCAGCCGGTGGAATAGTAAGCATAGTAGAAGCCCCAGCGCGTCGTATTCGGGCCTTCCTTCTTGGTGAGCTTCTGTGCAAACTCAAGTGCGGCGTCCCACGTCCACTTGCCCTCCGCCACCAGTTCGCTCGGCGAGGTTAGACCGGCCTCGGTCACCTGGTCCGCGTTGTACCAAAACTCCTTGCCTTGGTTGAACCAGGCAATTCCATAAATCTGGCCGGCAATCTTCTCCAGCGCGTGATCGTAGAAATCGTCCCGCGCCACGTCGGCGTCTTTTGCAATGAACGGATCCAGCGGCTGGATCATCTCATTCTGGGCAAACTGGCTGATGTAGGAGAAGTGGCCGTAGTACATGTCGATCGGTACGTTGCCCGCAAACGAGCTCACGGCTTTCTCAATAAGCACTGCAAAGCCGCCGGTCACCGGGTCAACCTCAAGGTTGACTTCGGGGAACTTAGCCCGATAATTGTCGAAGATCTGACCGAAGTTGTCCTCCCACACCGCCTGCGTCGTGGTGTAGTGGAGATAGCGTACCGTCTTCGGCTCCATGGCCTTGGGCTGCTCTGCCGGTTTGGCCTCTTCCTTCGCTGCCGGGGCCTCGCCCTCTTCCGGCATAGCCGCAGGCATTGCCTGCCCGCACGCGGCCGCGAGCATGCCCGCTCCGGCCACCAAGCTTCCGCCAAGTAAAGTTCGTCGAGTCACTATCGCTTTCACGTTCTCTTCCTCCGGGTACATCAAACTAGATTCATCACCGTTATATAGTAGGCACACCGCGTAGATGGTGCGCTCGCGGGCACACGCGCGCGCTGTCAATGCGCACCAATAGAACTGGCTAGTCTCCTTTCTCCTCTCCTGCAGTTTACGTCTAAGCACCAAACGCCATCAGCGAACGGTTCGCTGCCCGCTCAATTAGGTACATCGCTGAAAGTAGTATACCAGCGTGACATTCATAAGCAAGCCGACGCACACGTGCAATGGAAACTGTGGCTCCTTGCAACTGTGGGAGGTGACGTTCAGTATTGTCTGAACGGTCAAATGCGGTAAGACTCTACGTTCTTACATGATCTATACTGTACGAGCCACAGAATGAAGCAACTTCCGAAACAGGAAAATACTAGAGGCACATCCGTGAAGAGACTCGCCGTGCTGCTCGGCTTCGCTCTGTTCCTGCTCTTGCCGACATCCGTTGCTGCAGCGGAGTGCCAGTTCGTGCTCGGCTTCAAGACGCTCCGCGACCTCATCGGTCACGACATCGTCGGTGAGTGCCTGGAAAACGAGCACCACGGCGACAATGGCGACGGCCTCCAGCAGACCACCGGCGGCTTGCTCGTCTGGCGTAAAGCCGACAACTGGACCGCCTTCACCGACGGCTACCGCACCTGGATCAACGGCCCCAACGGATTAGTGCAGCGGCTCAACACCGAACGCTTCAAGTGGGAAGCGGACTACGCCGAGCATACCCCCGCGCCCACTTCTGCCGACACGCCCACATCCACGCCACCTCCTGTGCAGACGCCAAGTCCAGAGTCCGTCGTAGCGGCGGAACAGGCGATTGCCGCCTTGCCTTGGGTGCAGGATGGCTTGGCAAACACGCTTGAGCGTCAAACGCATCAAGAATTGCAGGCTCTAGGGGCAGCATCGCCGCAAGTGTTCCGGGCGTGGATGGAGAAATTCGGTGACCATGCGTTAAGGGGTCTTTTCCCTTCAAGACTGCGTGTACTGACCATCGTGGCTAGGAGCGATGAGTGGGCGGCTCTGCAGATGTTGCATTCGCAGTTCTTTACCGATAGGGGATTCCGGAGCGATTTTAGTGTGCTGAGGTTCATGGCCCGTCTCGAAATGGTTAGCCCAGGAAGCCTCAGGCAAGTCTTGTCTCGCCCGGAGTTTCAGGGGCGTATTACCGATGACAACGCGCCAACCTTTGTGCTCTTGGCCTACCAGCATTTGGACCCAGAATTAGCAAATGCGGCGGCAGCCTTGTCTTGGACCCATGATGGAGTGGGGGAGCTGCCGCAGTGGGACGAATTCAATCAAAGTACAGGCGAGCTAATTGAATTTGAGTTGCTCACGCTGTTTAGTCTGATGGAAGTCTTGTCACGGTCACGCCAGGCATTCATGAATTTGGTGAGCCGCACTTGGATCCAAGACAGGATATTTCCGCGGGAGCACTCAATTGTCTCCTCAATCAATGCAATTGCGTTCTGGGATGCTGAAACTGCTCGACTAATCACAACTATGCCCTTCCTGGAGACCATAGAGCGTTCCGATGCGTACGTCCTGGATCTCATCAATACCTTTTATCATAACGACCCGGAGGGCGTCCAATGGATTCTCACTCAGCCAGTGCTGGCCGGTGGCATAACCGATGATCGCGTAGGCGAATTTGCGTTGCTGTACTTAGAGCGTCAGGACCCTGAGAGGGCAGCGGTCCTCAGGTCTCTGCCCTGGATTCAAGACGGCCTCGCTGGCACCGAAAAGTCAGCTGCCCAAATGCTGGGGGGGTTGGCCCAGAGGTCTTCGGATCGGTTCTTTCAGGCAGTCGTGCGGAAGCCATGGGTGCAGGACGAGCTTTCCGATAACGAAAGACTTGTGGTCCGGACAATTGACAATATTGCAAGATTTGGAGGACCAGGTGGTCAAGAGGTACGAGGAGATGAAGCAGCGGCATTGCGTATTTTTGATATGCCGTATCTGGATACTGTTGAGAGAGCAGATTTCCTTGCGACCAACGCTTTGGACGCATTGCAGGACATCGATCCAAGTTATCTGCATGACGTCTTATCTCACCCAACGCTGCGAGACGGCATTGGGGATGAACACACTAGACTCTTGCCACTAGTGCTGCAACTAGCCATGGAGTCTCGCCCGGAATTGATGTTAGCCGTGCTGGAACCTGGAAAGATACTTGCTTGGGAGCGGACGATCGCGTTGCACGAATTGGGCAATGTTGAACTGGCAGTGTATTCTACGCATCCCGAGGCTGTCGGCAACTTGGATTGGCTGGAGCATGCAGTGCGCACAATCGTGGAGTTCATGGGTTTGCCGCTAGGGACGGACTACGTTCCCTTGTGGATACATGACAGTGGCGGGGGAGGCGCCGGACCGGTCTTCTCTGTCGGTAGTCTTTCAAGTCCAAGGACTATAGCCCATGAGTTTGCGCACATCTACTGGGTGTTCTCACCGCGCTGGCTGCAAGAAGGCCCTGCGTCATTCTTGGAGAGCGTATCGGAATACAAGCGCATTGGCTCGCCGATAGAGCCCCATGACGAAGGTTACTGCTCACATACCAACACGCTCCTGGGCCTGGATCAGTATCTACAGAGAATGGTGCCTAGTTTTGAACAATGCGAATACAGTTTGGGGTCGGCGCTGTTCGTGGACTTGTACCGCAGCCTGGGTGACGAGGCATTTCGAAGCGGCTTCCGCAAGCTATACCTGCTACTTGAAAAACACGAAAGCGAAGGCGTCTGCTACGGTCTGGAAAGAGGCGCGTGCTATCTGAAACTCGCCTTTGTGACCGATGCCTCACCTGAAGCAGCCGCGATTGCCCTACCCATCATTAACCGCCGGTACTACGGCACCGAACACGGCCCTCAGTAGCAAGAAGGTAGCAATTCTATTCGCACCTGCTCGCCTACGTTGCAGCAAGGCTTGGTGTATAAACAATGAAACGTCTCGCGGTACTCCTCGGTCTTGCCCTGTTCCTGCTCTTGCCGACATCCGTTGCTGCAGCGGAGTGCCAGTTCGTGCTCGGCTTCAAGACGCTCCGCGACCTCATCGGTCACGACATCGTCGGTGAGTGCCTGGAAAACGAGCACCACGGCGACAATGGCGACGGTCTTCAGCAGACCACCGGCGGCCTAATGGTCTGGCGTAAGGCTGATAACTGGACCGCGTTCACCGACGGCTACCGCACCTGGATCAACGGCCCAAACGGCCTCGTGCAACGCCTCAACACCGAACGCTTTGAGTGGGAGCATGACTACGCCCCGGGGGGCGGCATCGCCGCTCCAAAGCCAAGTCCGGAGCAGATTGCCCGAGCGGAACAAGCGATAGCGGCCTTGCCCTGGGTGCAGGACGGCCTAACAAATGTAGAGATGCAAGGCGTTAGACACTTGAGGGAACTAGGTACCAATTACCCCCAAGTCTTGCATGCTCTTTTGGATAGGGAATTGACCTGGCTGCCTCCGCAAACCGGGTTGCACACAACGATACTCCAGCGACTCGTATGGATGAGTGCGCTAGACCCAGCGGGAGTACTGCAGTTTGTCCGACGGCCGTCTTTTGAAACTGTCAACTATGACAGCCTCTTCGCGCTCAACGTACTGACCAAAAATCTGGAATCCAATCCCTCCATACTCCAAGCCGTGTTGTCTCACCCAGCGCTAGGCGATGGCGACGCCGGAAACATCGAGTTGATTGTTAACTTGCTAGCTCTAAAGTCCAGAGATCCGGAAGCAGCAGCGAGAATCGAATCCTTGCCTTGGGTACAGGACGGCATTACCGATCTCGGGCCAACCAATGTTCGTCAAGTGAGGCTGAGTACGCCCGAGCAGAGTAGAATAAGGGACTTCATCGAGCTGGCGGGTTACGCCAGGCCGATGTTTATGGCATTGGTTGCCAAGTCATGGGTTCGGGATGATATCTCATCCCGAGAAAACCATGCTCTGTCCATTTTGATCGATACCGCCAGCTGGGATTCGGAACATGCTCGCAAAGTCATTGCGATGCCTTTCATGGAGACAATCGAATACGGCGACATAGTAATACTGGGCGCCCTGGGAGGACTGGCGCAAAAAAAGCGTCACGTTCGCTATCAAATTCTTAATCATCCCGCCTTTGCCGGAGGCATCACCGACGACGACGCTGCTTACGTGGCTCAAGTCAACTTGGAATTGAAGGATCCTCGCATAGCGGCCTCCGTCAGAGCGCTGCCCTGGGTTCAGGACGGGGTAGAGGGCGATGAGTTGAGGGCATTCCTGACCATTGCCGATATATTGAGAAGATTGGCCGAGAGATCTTCAGAACGTCTCTATCAGGCAGTGCTGCAAAAGCCTTGGGTTCAGGACGGGATCTCCGACAATGAACGAAGCGTGCTTCAAAGAATCGATAATATCGCGGTCTTTGGTGGGCCAGGAGGACAAGAGGGGCATGGGGATGAAGCTGCGGCTTTGCGCATCTTTGCTATGCCGTATCTGGATTACATTGAGAGGCTGGACTTTCTTGCCACCGACGCTTTGTTCAGTTTGCAGGCAATCAATACGAGATACCTACAAGACGTTCTGTCGCATCCAACGCTGCGAGACGGCATTGGAGATGAACACACCGCGCTCATACTAGTGGCGGCGGAAGCGGCCAGAGTCTCTGGACCGGAAGCGATGCTGGCTGCGCTGGAGCCCGGCAAATTCCTCGTCTGGAAGCGCACGATCGCGTTGCCCGAGTTTGGCAACGTAGAACTCGCAGTCTATTCGGAGCATCCCGAAGCAGCCGTCAACTTGGACTGGCTGGAGCATGCGGTGCGCAGCCACGTGGAGTTCATGGGATTGCCGTTAGGCACGGATTTCGTGCCACTGTTCTTACATCGCGGGGGCGGCGGATCGCCCTTGTCAGTTGGTAGCCTTTCAAGTCCTGAGACTGTTGCTCACGAGTTGGCGCATTACTATTGGGGATTTGCCCCACGCTGGCTACAAGAAGGTCCCGCGTCATTCATGGAGAGCGTATCGGAGAATAAGCGCATCGGCACACCTATTGCGGCCTACAACGATGGTTACTGCTCATATACCAATACACTCCAAGGCTTGGATCAGCATTTGCAAAGAAGAGTTCCTTCATTTGGGAACTGCGAATACAGTTTGGGGTCTGCGCTCTTTGTGGACTTGTACCACAGCTTGGGAGACACGGCTTTTCGACAGGGCTTCCGCCGCCTCTACGTGAAATTGCGAGATCAGGAGCACTACTCCAAGTGTGCAGGACTAGACCGAGGCGCATGTTACGTGAAAGCAGCCTTCGTGACCGATGCCTCGCCCCAGGCAGCAGCCATCGCCCTACCCATCCTCAACCGCTGGTATTACGGTTCGGAACACGGCCCTCCATAAGTGGAAATGACGTCTCTTATGTGCTTTATCTCAACAAAGCGTCCAACGGGTCGCTTGCCCATAACCCTACGTTTGGGGGGAATACTCGCCAATTGGAGCTTCTCCAGTCTTTTCAACGCTGCCAGACGCGTCGCAGTAACCAATTGTCTAGCTCTGGTCTTCCGTTTCAAAGTGCAGCACCGAATCAGTAGAGTACAGTTGGGCAGTTCTCGGAGTGTTGAAAGCAGAAACCAGATCGACATGGTCGTGGAAGACTTACGAAAGTACTCGATGAGAGGTCTCTCGGTCTTATTCGCAATCGCTCTTTTCCTGGTTCTGCCGACTTCTGTTGCGGCGGCGGACTGCCAGTTCGTCCTCGGCTTCGCGACTCTCCGCGACATTATCGGCCACGACATCGTCGGCGAGTGTTTGGAAAACGAGCACTACAACGCTATTGGCGACAGCGTCCAGCAGACCACCGGCGGCTTGCTCGTCTGGCGTAAAGCCGACAACTGGACCGCCTTCACCGACGGCTACCGCACCTGGCTCAACGGTCCCAGCGGACTGCAACAGCGCCTGAATACGCAACGCTTTGATTGGGAAGCCGGCTACTCCCCGCTCACCAGCATTGTACCTTCAACACGCGCGCCTACCCCAGCACTCGCGACCGGTCGCTCTCTGATCGAAAGAGCGATGGCCTCCCCGTGGTATCGGGACGGCGTGGACTATCGCGATAGGTACTACACCGAGCCCATTGCACTCAGGGAATTGGGAAGGATTGACAGAAACAACCCGCAGTTGGCCGCATTGATGGCGCAATGGGTTTGGATCTTTGACGAGGAATTGCTCCCAGAAGAGGCGGGTACGGTCAGTTACATAGCCGAAATTGACGAAAAGTTCCCTGAGTTGCTGCCCCACATCGTTGAGCTGCCGTGGATTCAGGACGGTGTGAATAGTTGGGAATCTAACGTTCTTAGTGATCTGACCGAATTGATCATATTCGACGCACGAGACTTCGCGCTAGAGCTAGCTATTGCACCATGGGTTGTGGACGGTGTTTCCGTTCTCGAGGTAATTATGGGAACATCTGACCTTACTTCAATGGCCGTTAACAAAATATCGCCGCATACAGGTTCGGCGCTAGCACACCGGGTCTTGAGCTTTATCAACTATCCGCCCACGGAGGTCGACTTTTATCTGACTAGTTCGCTGCAGATCATCCATTGGAGATACCCAGATGGATTTGGGCGCCTATTGACGGAACCGTGGTTCGTCGACGGCTTGGACGAGCAAGAGCGCATCTACTTGATCGCGGCCGGAGGCACCGAGATGAACGCAGATCAGCTCTTTGAGCCGTATTACATTGCTTCCGCTTCGATAGTCCTGCCGCATTCGGGTGTTGTAAATTTATGGATAGTGCGGCGTCAACCGTTTCATCCCGGCAACGTCGTTCTTGCGAATTTAGAGGATGCCGTCCGGGCCTCCGAGCAGTTTTGGGAATTACCGTTTCCTGTGGATCATGTGATCCTGTCTCTACTGGCGGGCCCGGATAGTCGTGGCGAATTTTTAGGCCGAATGATGGTGCTCCCGAATTACGCGGGGGAGGTTCGCCCAACTCTTTTTCATGAAGTGGCCCACTACTACTTCAATTCGGGGATTGAATGGTTCAAGGAAGGCGGCGCCGAGTACGTACAGCACTATGCTACAAGCGGCGGAAACATCCCGACAGTAGAGTTCCCTAGCTTCTGCCGGGAACATGGGGTACACAATCTCCACGCATGGAACGAACTCGGCCACGGCGAAGTGTGGGACAAATGCAGGTACTCTATGGGACTGCACTTCATGGTGGCTCTGCGTGAGACGATGGGCGACGAGGCATGGCGGTCGGCACTGAGAGCATTCTACTTGAGCGTTGGGTACCAAGGGCTGTACTTGTTGGGGTGGAACGGCGAGCCCAGAGACGAGGAAATCTATCACGTGTTCCTGGAGCACACGCCGCCGCATCTTGTCGAAGCGGTCAAAGATGTCTACAGACACCTGCACGGCGGGCCATTCGTCGATTAAAGAGCGTTAGAGCCGAGCGTTCCATTGTATGATTCCGCAGGCTCCTCGACGCACTGCCCGCTACGTGGGTGCGAGCTAGCTCGACAAGCAGCTCTTGGTTGATAGTCAGCCGATCAATGCAGGCCATCACGTTGCGGACAGGATGCCGAATCTACCTTAGTTTCGTGGCTAACTGGCTTGCCGCTCTTGCCTAGGGCGGCATTGCTTCGTCATCTTCACGCACTGGGCCCTTTCGCGCACCATTGACAAAAGGCCCGGGGTTGATTTCACAGGCTGGGAGATTGTGGCTCTTATTCCCGCCACGTTGGCTCGCCGCTGGCTATGGCGATCCCCTCTGCCGCGGCGTAGAGGTAGCGCTCGGCCCAGGCTGTGGTGGCTTGAAGATCGTAGTTCCACGATTGCACAGCAAAGAACATGCAGTTGGGGTGGAGCCGCGCGAGGTTGGTCGTAAAGAACGCTGCCGGTTTCCACCATGTGCCGATGGGGCGGTGGTCGTTGTGCTCTCCCAACCGCTGGCGCATGACCGCATTGAAGCGCTCGACGTAATCGGGGTCGGTCTCCGGCGGATAGATATCGGCCATGCCGGGATTGAGGAGATGCTGCTTTCTCACCCCCAGGTGGTCTTCCTCCCCCGGCGGAATCGTGCGGTAGTGGGCATGAAACTCAAGGTAAGCTTGGGTGGGCGCCAGTCCAACGTAGTCTGCCAATGCCTTACTCTCAACCGGACACGGTTCGCCGCTCACCGCCGCCTTGTAGCCGCCGGCTGGCACTTCGCCGATGCCGTTGAGGAGGCTATACCCCTCTGCCGCGCCGTCTGGATTGATCATCGGTACCAGGCAGACCTGGTAGTTGTCCAAGAGCCAGCGGGAATCCGTCAGATCAACCGTGAGCCGCCGCGCCAGTTCCACCAGCCGTTCTGCCACCGGTTCCGCCCCCTGGGACGTGCCTGCCATCACGATGCGCTTGGCGCGCGGCGCGGTTTCAAGAGCCCAGATCTTCCGCCCCTTGGCCGTCTCGCCCAATACGCGTGTCGACCAGTTATGACCCTCAGTTCTCTCCAAAGCCGCGATTTGCGTTTCCAACTCCGAGGGAGCTATAAACGGCATGCTGCCCAGCAGCACGGATTCTCCTTCCCGCAACGAGAGCGTGACGAGCACGTCGCTGGTGTCCGGCACGTTGGTGGCGTGCTCCAACGGTATCGGCGCCCAGTCCCCGCCGCGCTTGACGAAACCGCCGAACTGAATGTACCAGCCGCCCAATTCCCTATCCGTGTGGACGTGGATGCGCAGCGCGGGCAACTCCTGGTGGGCCGTAATACGCACGCTGTAGCGGTACTGCGTGGGCACGCCTTTGAAATGCTCATCGAAGCCCGTGGGCTTGGGGTCAACGCGCGTGTAGAGATGAACGGTGCCGTCATCGTCTAGGGACACGTCTTCCGCCGCTGCCGCCTCAAATTCCGTGTCGAAGGTTACGCCTAATTCATCTATGGTACGTTTCACGAGGCATCCTCCTTGAGTTTGCCTGTGCATTGAAAATTGATTTAGGCAACTTTACCACGCAACCGCCATGCAGAAATACCAGTATCGATTGGCAGGATGCGCCCTCACTCTGGAGTTGTACCCATTGAAGCGAGCATTGACCCGTAGGGGCACGACATGTCGTGCCCCTACGTCCTTGTGTTCCCGCTACAACGGTGTCACCTTTGCACTAACCTTCTCCCGAGGGAGAGGGAATCCTCCTCACCCAAACCCTTCCGTTGAGGAGAGATTCCTCACTGCTTACCATGACTCTTCAATAAGCTTGATTCGGGGGGCAAGCCCCCGCGCTACTGTATCACCAATGTTGTTGCGCCGGATGACGGATCCAAGGTGTAACAAGGCCCTGCGCCGGCTACGCGATATTCGGCACTACGCAATCATAAATCTCGTCGTTCGTAGCAAACCAGCAGCCGCCGGGCTTTTGCAGCGCATAGGATAAGACCGTTTCCAGCATGTCGCAATGCGGGTCTCTGGCAACCAGACACGGTGGATGGAATGCCATCGTCAACACCTGCCCGTTGTCGTGGGCGTGGTCGATGCCGGTCTTGAGCAGGTTAATGAACTCCCAGCGATCCAGATCAAGGTTCCGGAATCCCCAAATATCGGTAATTCCCGGGAGCGGGATTTCCGGCAGACCGTTGGCATAGCGGTACGGCTGCAAGCTGTCGATACTCTCGCGCATGGCTGATTCCAGTCGCTCACGCGGCGGCCGCTTGCGAGTCGGATCAACCGGAAAGCGGTAGTGCGAGTTGACGTAGCCAAACCCCTCATCTTTCAACAGGTCTTGCACCGCAGGCACGTCGTCCAGGCCGTTTACAAACCCGCCGGGCGTGCGAAAGCCCACCGGGTCCACACCTAGCGTCTCCCGCATGGCGCTGCTGGTTTGCTGCAGTTCGTCGCGAATGCACGTCAGCGCAGAGCGCCCGTGCGCCCGCCACGGCGCCGCAGCGTACGTCACCTGAAGCTGCGGGATATCCTGGGCCCGTACGTTGACGTGGGTGTAGGTGTGATTGCCGAGCGCGTGACCGGCGTCCACGGTCGCTTTCAAGTAATCGAGGTCGGGGTCCTCCAACGCGCTGCCCACCAGAAAATAGTGCAGCTTGACGCCGTAATTCTCCGCCACTGCGTTGAGCTTTAGTATGTACTGCTTGCTATCCGCATCTATCGCGCCTTTGCGATGGTCCCACACCGACTTCCAGTACGGAAAGTTGGTGCACATCTCCACGTCGTACGTCAGGCTCAGGCAGAACTTTGCGCCGTTCGGATACATGATTGCTCTCCTGTGTCTTTACATCCAATTGCACGGCTGACGAAGCCATGGGCACCGTTCGGCGCAGTCGTCATCGCCCCGGTACGAAGCTTAAGGCCGGAGCAACCAAGCACCGAGAGAGATGCGCGCAGCGTGCCCACTGTGCGCCAGACTGCGTCAAGTCTTACTATGCTTCGGCTCCCGCGTTCTGCTGAAACCCTAGTATGCGGTTCGCGTGAGTCCGTTAGCGCCCCCACAAGGAATCCCACTATCGCAAGCGTGCCTGTGAGTGCGTCCCGCCGCGGCAAGAGTCTACCGGCGGGCTGCTGCAACCTCCTGGCATGCCTCAATGAACTGCTCGTAACCGACCGTATCTCCTACCGCTTGCTGGAAGTACTTGAGCGCTGAGCGGGTCATGAGCCGCTCGGGAAAGGTATCCGGGTACTCCACTGCCAGCGTCGCCTCGCGGATGAGAAAGACTCTGTAGCCATAGCCAAGCATGGGTTGTGTAGCGCCGGCGGAGCCTAAGATGCACATGTTGGTCGCAAAGCCCGTGTAGATGAGATTCTTGATGCCCTTGCTGCGGCAAATGCGATCAAACTGCGCACTGGTGAGGATCACCTGGTCGCCGGGCTCGGCATCGCACGACTGAATGATGCGCATCTGCTGCCAGCCCTCCCAGTCACGGTAGCCCGCGCCGTGCGAGCGATCTGCCCGCTCCAAGTTCCAACCCGGATTGGCTTCCGGTGGGCGCGCCGGGCCTGGCGGCGGGTTCGAATCTTCTTCTTCCAACATGTAGTTGACCGAGTCGTACTTCATGGCGATGTTCCCCGGTTCCACGTGGAAGATCTGCATGCCTGCGGCGCGGGCCGCAGCAATGGCCGGGCGTATGAAATTGTCGGCAATCCGTACCGACTCTCCTTGGCCCTCCAGTGTACCCATGTCCACGAAATAGCCGTCCGGCACAGCGGGACCACTCACGTCGCCCATGTTCCAAAGATGCAGCGCCACGAATCCGGTCTCAGCCGGGTTGAGATCGAATGCCTCCTCAACCCAACCGGCATCGTGTAGACTTGGCGTTGACCAATGCGTGCCCAACACGCGTAACGCTACAGTCGTTTCGGTTGCCACAGTCATCCTCCCTCTGCACTACTTATGCAAACTAAGAAAGCTTCCGCTCAATCTGCCACCGCTCTCGTGTAATGTCCATACTACTGCGTAGGGGCACGACATTTCGTGCCCCTACATTGGCTATTCTGCAACCATCTTAGCCGCCGTCCGTTGGTCGGCAAGGTCTTAGGTTAGCAGAGGCAGCCGCCTTCGCGCAGTGCATTCTCCGCAACCTGCTGCATCTCTTCCTGGACCTCTTGGACCGTCTTGGTCTCTTGCTCCAAGGCTTCCCAGTTTTCGGACCACGCAGCGTTGACGTCAGACTGCTTCACCACCTGGCGCTGCTCCACGCTAATCTCGGCAGAGCGCGCGTATACTTCAGGGTCTTCGTAGTCGTAGACCGTGAAGCCCTGGAAGTTCTTGTTCGATACATAGCGTCCGGCGCCCAGCGGCGCGAAGAAGTTCTGGCCTTCCTGGCCCAGCCAGAACTTGTAGAAGTCCCAGGCGCCGTCAGGATTCTCAGAAGAGCTGGAAATCCAGTTCGCGTTGATGGACTGCACGATCTGGCGGCCGGCAGGGCCATTCGGCAGCATTTCCATCTCCACCGTGAACGGTTCCTCCTGGGACATGATCTGCTCTTGGATCGTACGCGTGCCATACGAACCCCAGGTGCGGGCCGCCAACAGTTGCGTGTTAAAGTCGGCCGCCACGTCGTCCTCACTCGGGTTGCTACGACTACGCATGACGCGGTGCTTGGTCACCAAGTCCGCGGCAAATTGCGTGCCTTCGGCGAACTCTTGTGTGAGCATGGCCGGCGCGGAAAAGTCATCGTTCCACCACGTTGCGCCATACGCCATCAGATGGATCCAGTGCCAGCCGAATGAGTAGGAGGGCGTCCAGAATCCCCACTGTGTGATGTTCTTGCCCTCTGTCTTCGTCAGCTTCTTCGCGCCTTCCAGCGCCGTCTCCCAGGTCCACGTGCCCTCGGCTTCATGCTCCTTGGGCGTCTTGAGGCCCGCCTCGGCGTAGAGATCGGCGTTGTACCAATACTCTTTGCCGTTGGTGACCCAAGCAATACTGTACACCTGGCCCTGGATGCGCTCCGTAGCCCAGACGTGGTAGTCGTCCTTGCTGACCTCGGGGTCTGCCGACAAGAACGGCTCCAGAGACTGGATCATCTCCGCCGTCGCGAACTGGCTGATGTAGGAAAAGTGGCCGTAGTAGACGTCGTAGGAAATGCCGCCGGCAAACGACGCTAAGGCCTTATCGATGGTCTCCGAGAAGCAGCAGACCGTCGGGTCGACCTGCAGGTCGTATTCCGGATACCGCTCTCCGAAGGCCTCGAAGAACGCGCCGAACGACTCCTCCCACACCACTTGATTCGTAGTGACGTGCAAATATTTGACCAGCTTCTGCTCGGCAGGTGCCGGCGCCTCGGTAGTTTTCTCTTCTTTAGGCGCGTCACTAGATGAAGGCGCATCGCCGGCGGGCGCAGGCGCTATCTGCCCGCAGGCCGCTAGCAGCAAGCCGGTACCGGCCGCCGCGCTGCCACCCAAAAAAGTGCGACGTGTTATATCTGCGCGCATGATTTTTCTCCTCAAAATGCTATCTCTTCTTAGCTAACCCGCGGGTGGTACACCCTTAGGCTATACCTCCAATTGAAATCGCAAACCAACCAACACCCTCTCGCAATCTTGTCTTCACCTTACAACTGCTGCCCACAAAAACGAGAGGGCCCTAATCTGCTGAGCGTCCTTATTGAAACGCCCCTCCCTTAGTGACTCCTCAGCGTACTGCTTTTTCACCGTGTCCATGATACAACGTAGGGGCACGACATGTCGTGCCCCTACGGTATGCGCCTAAACCATCTGCGCGCCTATCTGAAATCTTCCTGGCCGCCGAACGCCGGTCAGCGAGTGATGACGATAGGCAAGAACGCTAGCAGAGGCAGCCGCCGTCGCGGAGCGCGTTTTCGGCTACACTCTGCATCTCTTCCTGGACCTCCTGGACCGTCTTGGTCCCTTGCTCCAAAGCTGCCCAGTTCTCGGACCATGCCTTGTTGACGTCAGACTGCTGCACAACCTGGCGCTGCTCGACGCTGATCTCGGCAGCGTGCGCGTAGACTGCGGGGTCTTCGTAGTCGTAGACCGTGAAGCCCTCGAAGTTCTTGTTCGCTACGTAGCGCCCGCCGCCCAGCGGCACGATGAAGCTCTGGCCTTCCTGGCCCAGCCAGAACTTGTAGAAGTCCCAGGCGCTGTCCGGATGCTCCGACGAACTGGAGATCCAGTTCGCGTTGATGGACTGCACGATCTGGCGGCCGGCAGGGCCCTTCGGCAGCATTTCCATTTCCACCTTGAAGGGGTCGTCCTGCGACATGATCTTCTCTTGGATCGTGCGGGTGCCATACGAACCCCAAGTGCGGGCCGCCAAGAGTTCAGTGGTATAGTCAGCGGCCACGTCGTCCTCACTCGGGTTGCTGCGACTACGCATGACGCGGTGCTTGGTCACCAAGTCCGCGGCAAATTGCGTGCCCTCGGCAAACTCCTGTGAGAGCATGGCCGGCGCGGAGAAGTCGTCGTTCCACCACGTCGCGCCATACGCCATCAGGTGGATCCAGTGCCAGCCGAAGGAATAGGAGGGCGTCCAGAAGCCCCATTGCGTGACGTTCTTGCCCTCTATCTTCGTCAGCTTCTTCGCGCCTTCCAGCGCCGTCTCCCAGGTCCACGTGCCCTCGGCTTCATGCTCCTTGGGAGTCTTGAGGCCGGCCTCGACGTAAAGATCGGCGTTGTACCAATACTCTTTGCCGTTCGTGAACCAGGCAATACTGTACACCTGGCCCTTGATGCGCTCGGTGGCCCAGACGTGGTAGTCGTCCTTGCTGACCTCGGGGTCTGCCGACAAGAACGGCTCCAGCGACTGAATCATCTCCGCCGTCGCGAACTGGCTGATGTAGGAAAAGTGGCCGTAATAGACATCGAAGACGATCCCGCCGGCAAACGACGCCACGGCCTTTTCGATGAGCACGCTGAAACCGCCGGTAACCGGGTCCACCTCAAGGTTGACGTCGGGGTTCTGCGCCCGGAACGTATCGAAAAGCCCGCCGAAGCTTTCATCCCACACCGCCTGCGTGGTGGTGTAATGGAGGTAGCGCACCGTCTTCTGCTCCGCAGGCTTGGGCTGCTCAGCCGGCTTGGCCTCTTCCTTAGCCGCCGGAGCTTCACCCTCTGCGGGCGCAGTTGCTACCTGCCCGCAGGCCGCTAGCAGCAGGCCGGTACCGGCCGCCGCACTGCCACCGAGAAATGTCCGTCGTGTTAGCTCTCTACGCATGAATATGCTCCTTGAGTGCTGTCTCTCTGCTGCAAGTCCGCGGATGAAGAGCCCGTGTCTTGCCAACCTCTAACTGATCAAACTCCAGTTCAAACGACCCTGCCTCTTTGCCGGCACACTCCAAGCGCCGCTCTGAAAAGCAGGTACGTGGCTGGTTGCTGAGCGTCTTGAATGCAACTCCCTCCTGTAGTGACACTTCAGCGTGCAAATCGTCCGTCCACCGTGCCGGTGAATTCTGCAAGCAGTTATAGCACGTATCGGAGCATTTGTCAACCATATAAACCCCAAGAGTCATGCAGCCAATGCTCGTTGCGAAGTCATGCACCGAGCGCCGCCGAATTCGTCCTCGGTTTTGCCTTGAGCCCCTTACATTTGACAGACGCAACTAACCGCTCTACAATTGCTGCTGCTATCAGGGGTGACACTGGCACGTATTATTGCCAGCAGCGCATATTGACACTACGTAAGGAGGTAGCGCAATGCTCGATAGCAAATCTCTATCCCGACGTCGCCTATTGGCAGGAACAGCCATGCTGGGGGCAACGTCTGTCGTCTTCGCCGCTTGCGGAGGAGCGGGAACTGCGGATTCCGGCACCATGGAAGAGGCCAAGCCTGCTGACCCTGAGCAGAAGGTAGCGGCGCCGGCCAAAGAAGCCGAGAGTGTAAACATCGTCGCCTTCCTGAAGGTGCCCACGGAACTCGAACAAGAGTTCATGCAGAACATGGCCGAACCGTACATTGCCGAGAATGAAGGGACGACCATCGAGCTGGTCTCTCAGGTCGGCGGTACGGCCGACCGCGTCGCCAAGATCAAGACCATGCAGGCTGGCGGCATCCCGCCGGATCTTTCCGAGTTCCCGCGCCGCGCGTTCGCGCAGGTGATGCAGGACCTCGCCCAGAACATGGACGATCTGGTTAAGGCACGGGGTCTCGACCTGAGTGTCTACAACCCCAATCTCCTGGAGCGCGACGCCATGTTCCAGGGGCAAGTGTATTTGCTGCCCATGGGCCACGGCGGCAACGCCCACGTCGTCATGATCAACCCCAACTACTTTGAGGCAGCGGGTCTCGACTATCCGTCAGCCGACGTGGCGAATTCGTGGACGTGGGACGAGTGGCTCGAAGTGATGGTCAAGCTGCGCGAGTTCGAGGGTGACAAGGTAAGCCAGTGGGCTATGGGTAACCATGCACACGACTGGTGTTCCTGGCAACTGCTCTGGGGCGACGATTGTAGCTGGGTATCGCAAGACCTGACGACGGCGACCTGCGATTCGGAACAGATGATCGACTGCTACACGAGTTTCTTCGACCTGGTGCACAAGCATAAGGTAATTCCGCCGCAGGCCGATCGCAACAACACCTATTTCGGCGGCCAGAATCCCTTCTTGAGCGGTCAGGTGCCCTTGATGATTTCCGCTCCGCGCAGCCTGCCCCTCACGTATGCCGACAAGGCGCTCGACCAGGGCGTAGACTTCGTGATGGCGCCCATGCCGCGCGTGGAAAGGTCCACGCCGGACGCCAACCAGCACAAGCTCGGCTTGGTTTACGGCAGTGAGAAACGTGAAGCGGCCTTCGACTACATGGTCTTCCTCCTCGACAAAGGGCGCTTGGGCAAGTTCGTGCGCCGTATCCCGGCGTGGATCCCCGAGATTGAGCCGTTCATCGACGAAGCGTTCCAAGGCTATAGCAACCCGCGCATCTCGGTGGCGCAGGATGCTCTCGCCACGGCCGTTCCGCAGTGGAACGTCGGCTCGTTGCCCACGGGCGGCCAGGTTACGACGCTGCTCAACGACCTTGGCGATAAGCAGCTCTGGACCGGCAACCAAGACTCGGCGACATTCCTCAAGGAAATCCAGCCGACCATGCAGGCAATCGTTGACGACGGCCTCAAAATCATCCGCGAGAAGCTCGGTTCCTGGCCGTAAATCGATTGCGGTTTTGAGTCGCTGCGCGTGACTAGCCACCTGCGGTGACTTGGTAGAAACCGGCTTCACTACAGTGGGCTAAAGCAGACGGTCACGGATCGTAAGACCCGTGACCGTCTGCACTTAAGTGACGAACCAATGGCAACCCGATCTGGATGAGCCGGAGTTAGATTCCTGCTCAACGAAAGTTAAAACGGTAGAGCCATAGTGTTGCCCCCAGCAGGCGATTTCTTGCGCAGCATCTCACCGGCGGAGTCCTACGGTATCACCAGCCGCTGGGGGCTGCTCTTAGGCACACGCGCAATTTCGCCTCGCGCCTCCAAGTCGAGCTTCACCGTGGTCACGTACCAGGAGATCGATCCCGCGAATCTGCCTTCCAGCCTTCTGCGCACTTCCGCAGTCAACTCCTTGAATGTCATCATGCCGTGAACTTGGAGCGACTGTAGCACGGCCTCCCGCATGGTGTCGTACTTCTGCTTGTCGATGTTCACCCCTGCTTTGCCCGCCGGGTGCAACGTCATAGTTCGCTCCGCCATGCTCCCACTCACATTTATTCAAGCTTCTGCCTACGTGCTATGCATTAGTTTACCGACATTCCTGTAGGCTCGATTCTGGAACGCCTAACTGCACGCTTCTCAGGTTGGCGCATCGGCTTACCGCGCGCGCCGTGCTGCCGTTGACGAGAGCGTCTCTTAAATGGTAACGTTACCAGCAACCGCTTGGTGTGGAGTCAATAGTGAGCAGACTAGAAGCACCCCTACTCCCCGGCAACTCACTTTCCCGTCGGCATCTCCTCCTTTCCAGTGCCCTGCTGGCTGCTGCCTGCAGCCGTGGTCAGACATTTGGAAACGAGCAGGAGCCACTTACTTTACGCCTGGCCTACTGGGGATACGAGCCTGAACTGCTGCGCTGGAATCTGGATCGTTTCGTTAGACAATACCCCGGATTGCGCGTGGAGTCTGCGCTTATAGAATCGGACTATTTCCAGGCTGTCAGCCGCCTACTTAATGAAGGGCAGCCGATTGATACGGTCTACGTGCGGGAGACTGACCTCGCAGCATGGGCCGAAGCCGAATGGCTCGAACCGCTGGACGGATACAATGGAATTAAACAGTATCGTGAAGACATGATCCCGCAAGCGGCGGAGGGTATTCAATGTAAAGGGGTGAGCTACGGCTTACCGTACTATTCGGAGTGTGCCCTGTGGGTCTACGACGAGGCAATCCTGCGGAATGCCGGCATCACACTGCCGCCGGCGACCTGGGATGAAGTCACACAGCAGGCCCGCGAAATCAAGCGGCGCGGCCTGGTTGAATACCCGATACGGCTCACCTACCGCTTTCATTCCAGCACGAACATTGACTGGTGGTCAATGGTGTATGCACGAGGCGGGACCTTCTTTGATGACGTACTCAATCCCGTTTTCCACCTGCCGGGCTCAGCGGCAGAGCAAACCCTGGCATGGCTCTTGGATGGAATCTACAACACTGAAATCATTCATGCCGATGTCCTTGGGAGCAGTTACGAAGCCGCATTGCGCAACCCAACCGCGTTCACCATTCAACCCGGCTATAACTTCCTCTTCAACCAACGTGAGGGGAGTGATGCGCCGGGATCTCGCCGCGTTGCCCTTTTCCCGGGAAACGATCCCTCTCAAAGCGGCTCGATTATGTGGACCCGGCTCTATGCAATCCCAAGAGCGAGCCGAAATAAAGATGCAGCCTGGGAACTCTTGCAGTACCTCGGTGGGCTTGATCGAGAAAACCGCTACTTTACACCACTCTTCTGGTTTGTGAACCGCTCGCTCGGCAGCGCATACGAGTCGCTCTATGCGGATCCGCAAGTGAGAAGACTGGCGGATGAACGTGGTTTGGAAGACATGAATACCTATCTGCAACAGCGACAGGTTTCCCGTACGCATGAAGGGCGGGAAGTACCTTGGTTCCAGGAGTGGGAACACTTTTCTCAGCTTGAGATCCAGCGCGTGCTTCTACGCCAGGTCTCTCCGCGCGACGCTTTAGAACGAATGGCGGACAAATTCTACACACTTCGCATAGAGTGGAATAACGTTACGAACAGCCCCTGAAGGCCATTCGAGGACCCGCACCATAGCGCCAAAGACGTGCCAATGAGCCAGGCGCCCAGAATAGCAAAAACGCTACGGAATTCCGTAGCGCTCTTCTTTTCGCAGAACCTGCCGCTTAGCCGCGCAGTCCAAGTTCCGCAATCAACGCCCGATACTGCACCGGATTGCGGCGGTGGAGGTATCGCAAAAGCCGCCGCCGTCGCCCTACTAGCTTGAGCAAACCCATTTCAGAGTGTTTGTCGTGCTTGTTCTCACCAAGGTGGGCCGAGAGTTGCTGGATTCGATTTGTCAGCAAAGCTATTTGGACCTCAGACGATCCCGTATCGTTCCCATCCCGACCAAACTTTGCGACTATCCCTTGCTTCTGTTCTGTCGTTAGCACGCTACCCTTACCTCGCAACGAATCTGCGTTTCACAAGCTACTTTCCGTTTCCCTATACTCGCACGTTCGCTCCCAAAACGCAACCAAATATGCATCAAATCCTGGTGAATACCATAAAAATAGGTGCGCGGTCATGCAGTTTGTTTACGCGGAACGTTCAGCGGCAGGTTCGCCAGACATGACTTAACTAGGACGATGGAGTACATTGAAGATTGCAAAGGGTAAGGCAATCCGAGGGGGAAACATTGCAGGGATGCTGCATGAACTAAGACGAACCTGCAGCCAAACGTAAACAGTATAGCATAGTGTGTCCGCAGTGGCAAAATCGGTCGGGCACCACGATAACTCTTCACATTGCTAGCGTAACGAAGGCCTCTACACCGACCGTCCTATCTTACTTCTCATGAGGTTCTTCCTCCTTGGTGCTTGGTTCCACGTAGCCACTGGGACGGTGGGCAGCTTCATTGACTTCACTCAATTGCGCCACGTAGACTGGAATCAAGTCAAAGAAACCAAGATCCCACCATTCCTAACCTCACGCGGGCCTAAAGATTGGCTATGTTTGGCGCAATCCTACGCTTCTTCAATCATTCTGAACGTGAAGTCTCCCGTCAGCGGCCGGTAGTCGAGCAAATCGCGGCACTCGAAGTCGAGTTTGAGGGACTATCCACTGCGGAGCTGGCTGACAAGACCGCTGCATGTCGCGGACGCCTTCAAGCCGGCGAAACGCTAGATTCCCTCCTGCCGGAAGCGTTTGCTGTCGTACGAGAGGCCATCAAGCGCATCATCGGCCATCGTCTCTTCGACGTGCAGATGCATGGCGGCATAGTGCTCCACACCGGCCAGATAGCCGAAATGAAAACCGGCGAAGGCAAGACCTACGTCGCCGCGCTTAGCGCCTACCTCAACGCGCTCGATGGAAAAGGCGTTCACGTTGTGACCGTGAACGACTACCTGTCCCGCCGCGACACGGAATGGCTGGGACCGGTCTATCACGCGCTCGGCTTGACCGTAGCCTGCCTGAACAACGACACGGCGTATCTATTCACTCCCAATGAGGAGCCTCGCGATACTCATCACGGCAGCGGCGAGGAATTGCGGTCCGTATCGCGCAAGGAGGCCTATGGCGCGGACATTACGTACGGCACCAACAATGAGTTTGGATTTGACTACTTGCGCGACAACATGGTCATCGATCTCAACGACGTGGTGCAGGGCAAACACCATTACGCCATCATCGACGAGGTAGACAACATCCTCATTGACGAGGCGCGCACGCCGCTCATCATCTCAGGCCAGGCTGATGCCCCCGGCGAGACGTTCGGTGGCTTTACGCGGCTCGTGCCGCGGCTGCGGGAGGGCCAGGACTACGCGATCGACCACAAGCTGCGGGCGGTGAGCATCAGCGAAGAAGGCATTGAGAAGATGGAGAAGTGGCTTGGGGTAGGCAACCTCTATGAGGAAGGCGCCTTCGAGCTCGTCCACTATATGGAGCAAGCCCTGCGCGCACAGGCGCTCTATCAGCGCGGGCGCGACTACGTGCTCATGAAAGAAGGCCGCGTGATCGAGCATCACGACCCCAATGCGGAAGTCGTGATCATCGACGAATTCACCGGCCGCATCATGACCGGACGGCGTTACAGCGAAGGCTTGCACCAGGCAATCGAGGCTAAAGAGGATGTAAAGATCCAGCGCGAGAGCAAGACCCTGGCTACTATCACCTTTCAAAACTACTTCCGTATGTACGGTAAGTTGGCCGGCATGACCGGTACGGCGGCTACGGAAGCCGACGAATTTCGCAAGATCTATGGGTTGGACGTGGTGGAGGTACCCACCAACATGCCGATGGTGCGTCAAGACGAGCCCGATTTCGTCTACCGCACGGAGGGTGGGAAATTCAACGCCGTCGCGGTCACCATCGAGGAATGGCACCGGCAAGGCGCTCCTGTGCTTGCGGGTACGACCTCCATCGAAACGTCGGAAGTGTTGAGCACACTGCTCAAGCGGCGCGGTGTTCCGCACCAAGTGCTGAACGCGAAATATCACGAACAAGAGGCACAAATTGTTGCCCAAGCCGGCAGGAAAGACGCGGTTACTATCGCCACCAACATGGCCGGACGCGGCACCGACATTGTGCTTGGCGGCAATCCGCCCGATCCCAAAGAGGGGGAAGCCGTTCGGGAAGCCAGCGGTCTCCACGTCATCGGCACGGAGCGGCACGAGTCTAGACGTATCGATAACCAGTTGCGCGGACGTTCAGGCCGCCAGGGCGATCTCGGTTTTTCACGCTTCTACGTCTCACTCGAGGACGAGCTACTCAAGCGTGCGGGGAGCGACCGCATTTCCGGTATCATGGACCGCCTCGGCATGGACGACGACGCGCCGATAGAGCACGGCCTCATCAGCAAAGCACTGGAACAGGCCCAGACCAAAATCGAAGCCTACAATTTCGACTTGCGAAAACACACGGTCGAGTATGACGACGTGCTCAACACGCAGCGCAACACTATCTATAGCGAGCGCCGCAAGGTGCTGGAGTTGGACCAAATCACCGAACAGATTCAGGGCATGGTCCACGATGAGATCGCGCAGATGGTGACCGCACATACCACCGTGCCCCAAGAGGATTGGGATGTAGAAGCATTGGTAGAGGCCTGCCGCCAACTCGTTAACCAGCCCGCCTCGCCACCCGCTGACGATTTGGCGGGACTCTCCCCCGAGGGGATAACCGACCGTTTCACCGGCTGGGCGGATGAGGTCTACGCCGAGAGAACAGAAGCCATGAGCCCGGAGATCATGCACAGAGTCGAGCGCTGGGTACTGCTGCGGACGATCGACGCGCTCTGGACCGAGCACCTGACGGCGATGGAAGACTTGCGGACCGGCATCGGCTTGCGCGCCGTGGGCCAGCGCAATCCTCTCTCAGAGTACAAGTCAGAAGCCTACCGCATGTTCCAAGAACTCACGGAGCTCATCCAGCGCCAGACCGCCCAAATCATCTACCGCGTCCAAGCCGCGCCGGAGACTCAGCCGCAACGGGCTCCGGCAATGGTCACCAACCGCGCGGAGGACAGCGCCGGCCGGCCGCAGGCGCGCTCGCGCCAGAAGGAAGGCGGGCGCAAGCTCGGACGCAATGCGCCCTGTTGGTGCGGCAGCGGCAAGAAATTCAAGCGCTGCCACGGGCGTTAAGCGTGAGCCAAGAGTGCAAGGCAACGGATACGCTGCCGCATTCAAAGACTGTCCAATTGAGGCTGAGTATGCTAAAGACCGCCCCTGATTCCCAAAGAAAGTCGCAACTCGGGCAGTACTTTACGCCACCTGAGATTGCCGAATTCATGGCAGGTCTTTTTGCTCAAAGAGCGGATTCTAAATGTCGCCTGCTTGATGCAGGCGCCGGAGCCGGTGCTCTCTCTGTAGCCTTTCTTGAGAGATGGGTAAGCGATGAACTCCACTTTAGCAGCGTTGAAATCGATGCTTTCGAGATTGATGAGCAACTGCACCCATCACTAGCTCACACATTCAAGAAATACAGGCACTATCCAACTGCTAGCGCGAAAATCCGGTGCGCCGACTTTATACACTCTGCCGCCGATTGGGTATCGGGAAATTACTTTGCTGAGGAGTTGCCAAAGTATACGCACGCCATTCTGAACCCTCCTTACAGAAAGATCCGCAGCAACTCGGACCATCGGGCAGCGTTAAGTCGGGCCGGCATCGAAACGGTCAATCTCTATGCCGCATTTACAGCACTGGCATTGGCATTGCTCGATGACCACGGGCAACTTGTCGCAATCCTCCCGCGTAGCTTCTGCAATGGACCGTATTATCGCAATTTCCGAGACTTTGTGCTGCAGCGAGCAGCAATCCGCCACATGCACTTATTTGAGTCGCGCAGCAAGGCATTCAAAGATGACGACGTGCTACAGGAGAACATCATTGTCCTGCTGGAACGCGGCGGCCAGCAGGAACCGGTAAGAGTTTCTACCTCGACCGACGCTACTTTCAGCGACCTTTCTACCCATGAGCATCCATTCGATCGGATAGTCTTCGCAGATGATCCAGAGCGGTTTATCCACGTGCCTACTTCCCCCGACAGGAGCGCAGTAGAATCATCTCCGAGCCTTCGGTACGCACTCTCCGACCTTGGCGTAGATGTTTCCACGGGACCAGTCGTCGAATTCAGGGTCAAAGCGCATTTGTGCGACATGCCCAGGGCTGGAACCGTTCCACTGCTATACCCCGGCCATTGCAGAGAGGGGAGCACGACATGGCCGCTACCTGCAGCAAAGAAGCCCAATGCCATCAACTTCAATGAGGACACTAAGAAGTGGCTTTATCCGAACGGCTTCTATTGCTTAGTGCGCCGCTTCTCTTCGAAGGAGGAGAAACGCCGCATCATAGCGAGCATCGTTGATCCCGCCCTATTCGCCGATGCACCTCTCCTGGGTTTCGAGAATCACCTGAACGTATTCCACGAAAACAAGCGTGGCTTACCTAAGGCTCTAGCCCGCGGACTGGTCGTATTCCTCAACACCACCGCTGTGGATGAATATTTCCGACGCTTCAATGGTCATACACAGGTCAACGCCACCGATCTCAAGCTGTTAAAGTATCCCCACCGCGATGTGCTGATCGAGCTTGGCGAATGGGCCATGCATCAAGAGGAACTCAAGCAGCCGATGATCGATGAAAAGGTAGAGTCCTTGACGCATGACTGACAGCGCCGACCACCTAGAGGCTGCACAGCAGATAATCGTCTCACTTGGGCTACCTCGGGCGCAACAGAACGAGCGCTCGGCGCTGTGCCTACTGGCACTGCTGAACCTTTCACCCGACAAGGCATGGGCCGATGCTGAGGCCCCGCTCATAGGCATCACGCCCATCATGGATTGGGCGCGGGAGCATTACGCTAAGGACTACGCGCCGAACACCCGCGAAACAGTGCGTCGGCAAACCATGCATCAATTTGTCAATGCTGGAATTGCGGTCTACAACCCAGATGATCCTGATAGGCCAGTAAATAGCCCAAAAGCTGTCTATCAGATCGAACCTGCCACACTGGCTCTGCTTCGCAGCTTTGGGTCGGCGACATGGCGAGCCAATCTGAATTCGTACTTGGCTGAACGCGAAACCTTGGTCACCCGGTACGCGAGAGAACGTGAACAGAACCGAATTCCTGTGCAAATCACGCCGGGTACGAGCATCACGCTCAGTTCCGGTGAGCACAGTGAACTGATCAGGGCAATCATCGAGGACTTTGCGCCACGCTTCGCTCCCGGCAGTGCCCTGGTCTATGCCGGGGATACTGGCGACAAGTGGAGCTACTTCAACGAAGCACTGCTGATCGAGATCGGCGTCAATGTAGATGCCCATGGCAAGATGCCGGACGTGGTGTTGCACTATAGAGAGAAGAAGTGGCTACTATTGGTGGAAGCGGTAACTAGCCATGGGCCGGTTGATGGGAAGAGGCACGCCGAATTGAACGAGTTGTTTTCAGGAGCAAAAGCAGGATTAGTCTATGTTACTGCTTTTTCAAATAGAACCGTCATGGCGCGCTACCTAGCCGAGATCGCTTGGGAAACTGAGGTGTGGATCGCCGACTCACCCTCTCACTTGATCCACTTTGACGGCACAAACTTTCTCGGACCGTACGGCACACTTTAGCAAAGCGATGCGCCAAAGGTGTCTCAGTATGATGCTCTTTCCATCATCGTGTTTATTGTTTTTATAAGGCTTAGTCGGATGAGGTAATTGATGGCTTTTGGTCGACTACACAGGGACACCGTAACCTTGGTGAAGCAAAACGGACGCACTATTGAAGGCATCAAAGCGAGTGTCCAGTCCAGGAAGATCTTCATTATGGTCATGAGTATGGCTGAAAAAACCATAATTGAGCCAGGAGATTTCATCCAAAGAAATTTGTCAATTGGCGGTGAAGAGACATTTGAGGTAATCAATCCAGTATTCTACGAGAATAGAGGCGGAATTCCGGCGAACTACCAAATAGAAGTACGGAGACTTGGCATACCGGAAGCGAGAAACAGAATACAGCAGGTCACCTACAACGTCAGTGGAAGTAATGCTCGAATTAACCAGAACTCGATTGACAATTCAATAAACGTAGTTTCTTCAGATCCAGGTATTGCAGGGAAACTTGAAGAGCTAAGACTAGAGATTAGTAAACTCGTTGAAGACGAAAACCAGCGAACAACTGCTCTCAGCCTAGTTGACGCCGTTGCAGACCAGTTCGCATCGGATTCCCCAAATAGAGCAGCAGTCAACGTTCTACTCAAAGCGCTTCCCGCAGTTGGCAATGTGGCTTCAATTGGATCGTTTCTGCTTTCTTGCCTCACCTAGTTATCGAGGAGAGACAATACGTGATTTTCGATGCGCACTGTTACCTGGGGCGGAATCCCATCTGGAAAGTCCAGGGCATGCCCGCCACGATGCGGGGCCCAGACATGATCGCCTACATGGACCGGGGCGGCGTGAACCGTGCGCTCTGCGCGCCTCCCGGTGTGGGCGCTGCCGACGACTTTGCCGCCGACCACGAGCGCATCGCCCAGGCCATTGCCGAATATCCGGACCGCATCTACGGCTTTGTGCGCGCCAAGCCGCCGCGCGGCCAAACGGCCATCGACGAGATGCACTACTGGGTGCGCGATCGTGGCTTTCACGCTGTCAAGTTGAACACCATCGACGCCTCCACCTACGGCGCAGGCTGCTATTCCCTCGCCGACCGCGCGCTCATGAATCCAGTGTTGGAAGCCATCACGGCATTGCGAGTGCCGGTCATGGTCCATACTGGCGAGGAGCACGGCCACACGTGCACACCAGCGCTGGTCGCCAACCTTGCCCTCGACTTTCCGCAGATCACCTTCATCATCGCTCACGCCGGTGTGCCGGGATTCCTGCCCGAGGTGATCCCTTTCATGCAGCGAGCCGAGAATACAGTGGTAGACCTCGCGGGTGTCTTGCGCCCCATCATCGTGCAGAACCTCGTGGACGCCGTCGGCGCCGAGCGCGTGCTCAATGCCACCAACGCGCCGCACATGCCCATCGAGTTTGGTCCTCAGCTTATACAACGCCACTGCCGCAAACTCACCGCCGCGCAACAAGAAGCCATCCTGGGTAAGAACTCCATGCGTGTCTTTGCGATTGACGGATGACGAATTCTACGTACGACGCCATCATCATTGGTGCGGGTCATAATGGACTCGTCACCGCCGGTTACCTCGCGCGCGCCGGCTGGAAGGTGCTGGTCTTGGAGCGCCGACCCATCGTCGGCGGGGCCTGCGTGACCGAAGAGGTATTTCCCGGCTACCGCGTTTCCACGTGTTCCTATTTGGTGAGCCTGCTCCAGGAGAAGGTGGTGCGGGAGCTTGAGCTGCCACGCTACGGTTACAAGGCATTCCCCAAGGACCCCGCCTACTTCGCGCCACACCCCGACGGCCGCCACCTCTTCATGTACCAGGACATGGCGCATACTTGTCGGGAGATTGCAAAGTTCTCGGCCCAAGATGCAGATCGCTACCCCGCGTACGAAGCGTTCATCGAGGGTATTGCGAAACTTATCGAACCGCTCTACTTGCAACCGCCGCCGCAGTTCCCGCCCCAACGATTGAGCGACTGGCTTGAGCCGCTGCGCGCGGGACGTGCGCTCCTCGGTCTCTCCAACACCCAGATGGCTGACGTTGCCAAGCTTATGACGCGCAGCGTGCAGGCTATTCTGGATGAATGGTTTGAATCGGATGCATTGAAAGTGGCACTTGCCACTGACGGCGTGATCGGCACAAACGGCGGCCCGCGCACGCCCGGTACCGCGTACGTGCTCCTGCACCACGTCATGGGTGGTGTCGGCGGGGTGCGCGGCTTGTGGGGGTTTGTGGAGGGCGGCATGGGCGCCATCACCCAAGCCCTGGCAGCCTCGGCCCAAGCCCACGGCGCTGTGATTCGCACGGACGCGCCGGTGGCCAAAGTGGTTACACGAAGCGACATAGCCACAGGCGTGGTGCTGGAAGATGGGGTTGAGTTCCATGCCAACGTCGTCGTCTCGAACGCCGACCCCAAGCGTACCTTCCTGCATCTTGTAGAACGGAAAGCCCTGCCGGAGGAATTTGTCGGACAGATCGAGTCGTACCAGTGTGAAGGGTCGTCGTTCAAGCTCAATTTAGCATTAGGCGAGTTGCCGGACTACACGGCCTTTCCCGGCACGACTCTCGGCCCGCAGCACCGGGGCACAACCCACATTTGCCCAAGCATGGAGTACCTGGAGCGCGCTTGGGATGACGCCAAGTACGGTAAACCCTCTGAGCACCCCCTGCTTGAGATCACCATCCCTACGGCCTACGATTCTTCCCTCGCACCCGCTGGAAAACACGTCATGGGGATATTCGTGCAGTACGCGCCATACCGTCTCAAGGAGAGCACGTGGCCGGAAGAGAAAGAGGGCTTTGTGCAACGCATCATGGACACTCTCACCGCCTACGCCCCCAATTTGCCCCGCGCCATTGAGCACGTGCACGCCCTCTCTCCTCTTGACTTAGAGCAGGAGTACGGCCTAACCGGAGGCAACATCTTCCACGGTGAACTGAGCCTCGATCAACTCTACTTCATGCGCCCTGTGTTGGGCTGGGCGCGCTACGCCACGCCGGTCCGCAACCTCTACCTCTGCGGTTCCGGCACACATCCCGGCGGCGGAGTTACCGGAGCCCCCGGCCACAACGCCGCGATGGAGATACTTCAAAAGAACTGATGGATAGCCGGGGCCGGCACACGTGGAGATAGCAACGTCGCCACCGACCCCGCGCTGCATGCTGTTGTGGATAGGATCACAAGAACTCGCAAGGGGATTCTCTCCCTCTGCGCCTTGAAAGCAGAAGGTTGTTCCTGAAGGCGCGAACTGCTATCATGAAAATAGTGTACCTTGGCGCAATAGTCGCTTTGGACAATTTTCTAGTGCCGAGAGAGGATACTAACTATGGCCATAAGCGGTAAAGCATTGCAGCAACACAATTATGGCAAGTTGCCGGAGATATTACCGCTACCCGATCTTATCGAGCTGCAAATGCGGTCTTTCCGCTGGTTCCAAACTGATGGGCTACGAGAAGTCTTCGCTGAGATTTCGCCCATCGAGGACTTTACGGGCAAGAACTTCGAGCTCAGCTTCGAAGTGCCGGAAAACCCGTTTGATCGGCCTCCTTACGACGAAAACGAATGCCGTAAACGTGACCTTACCTTCCAATCGCCCCTCCGTGTACGGGCAAAGCTACTCATCAAGCAGACTGGCGAGATCAAAGAAATGACCGTCTTCATGGGCGACTTTCCGCTCATGAGCAGCTCCGGCACGTTCATTTATAACGGCACGGAGCGCGTGGTGGTAAGCCAGTTGGTACGCTCGCCAGGGGTATATTATACCCGCCGGGAAGACCCTTCCGGGAGCCGCTTTCTCTATAGCGCCAAACTCATCCCCAATCGTGGGGCGTGGCTGGAGTTCGAAACTAGCGCCAAAGATATTCTGACCGCCAAGGTGGATAAACGCCGCACCATTCCGGTGACGGCACTCCTGCGAGCCGTCGGTTACGGCTCCGATTCCGAACTGTACGACCTCTTCCGCGATATAGATACAAACTCCGATCACCCATACATTACCACCACCATCGGCGGGCAAGATGGAGCCCAACGGCGCGACCCGTCTGACTCGCACGAGAGCGGCTTGCGGGAGGTATATAAGCGCATCCGACCCGGCGATCCGGTAACGCTAGACAATGCCAAGAATCTTATCGAGTCGACGTTCTTCAACGGGCGCCGGTACGACCTGGGCCGCGTAGGACGATACAAGCTCAACAAGCGTTTGCAGATGCCCACGCCGCCGGATGTACGCACGCTCACACCGGAAGACCTCGTCTACATCGTTCGCAGGCTCATCGAGCTCAACAACTCGCAAAATCCGCCGGACGACATCGACCACCTGGGGAACCGACGGGTACGCGCGGTTGGCGAACTCCTGCAAAACCAGTTTCGCATCGGCCTTCTGCGCATGGAGCGCGTCATTAAAGAACGCATGACTCTCCAAGATCCGGCAACGGTAACGCCGGCTGCTCTCATTAACACGCGTCCGGTGGTCGCCGCAGTGCGCGAGTTCTTTGGCGGCAGCCAGCTCTCGCAGTTTATGGACCAGACCAACCCGCTCTCCGAGCTGGGGCACAAGCGCCGCCTCTCTGCGATGGGACCGGGCGGTCTCTCCCGCGACCGCGCGGGCTTCGACGTGCGCGACGTGCACCACTCGCACTACGGACGCATTTGCCCAATCGAGACGCCAGAAGGCCCGAACATCGGCCTAATTGGCAGCCTCGCCAGCTATGGACGCGTCAACGATTACGGCTTCATCGAAACGCCCTACCGACAAGTTTTCAAGTCCCTCACGTTTACGGGCGACGGCGCGGACCTCATCGGCCACACGGCGGCCGCAGACATAGCTAGTGGCGACACCGTTGTCATTGCGTCCGGCACCGTACTATCTGACAACGACATAGCCGCTCTGAAGAAAGCCAATCTCGAGGGGACTGAGATATCTTTGCGTCCCTTTGCCAGCATTGATGCGGACAGTGTGAAGTACCTCTCCGCAGATGAGGAAGATCTATACATCGTTTCTCAGGCCAATGCCCGGGTAAACGACGTGGGCGAATTCGTCGAAGACCGCGTAGCAGTCCGTGCCGGCGGTCAGTTCCTGCAGGAAGCCCCCGATCGCATCCACTTCATGGACGTTTCGCCTAAGCAGATCGTAAGTGTGCCCACCTCGCTCATTCCGTTCTTGGAGCATGACGACGCCAATCGTGCCTTGATGGGCGCTAACATGCAGCGGCAAGCGGTACCGCTTCTGAAGCCGGAAGCGCCGCTAGTTGCAACCGGTATGGAATGGAAAGCGGCGGAAAATTCCGGTCAGGTTCTTTGCGCTGCCGTTGACGGCATTGTCAGTGGCGCCACGGCCCGCGAACTTCGCTTGCTGGGCGATGACGGCGAGGAGCACGTCTATCCCCTCAAGAAATTCGAGCGTACAAACGCAGCCACATGCTTCAACCAACGCGCCATCGTGCGCAAGGGCGAGCGGGTGGCGGCGGGCCAGCCGCTTGCAGATAGCTCCTCCACGGACAACGGGCAGTTGGCGCTCGGGCAGAACGTCCTCTGCGCCTTCATGTTCTGGGAAGGCGGCAACTACGAGGACGCCATCATCATCAGCGACCGCGTGGTGCAGGACGACCTCTTCACGTCCGTCCATGTTGAAAAGTATGAGTGCGAGGCTCGCGACACGAAACTAGGGCCCGAAGAGATTACGCGTGACATTCCCAACGTCGCCGAAGAGGCCTTGCGGAACATGGACGAGAACGGCGTCATTTATGTCGGCGCGGAAGTCCACCCCGATGACATACTGGTGGGCAAAGTCACGCCAAAGGGCGAAACAGACCTGACCGGTGAAGACCGGCTTCTGCGCGCCATCTTTGGCAAGGATGCCCGCGACGTCAAGGACACATCCAAGCGCATGCCGGCCGGCGAGCACGGCAAAGTGGTAGATGTCCACATCTTTAATAAAGACATGGGCGACGAGCTATCCAGCGGCGTGAATGAGATGGTCCGGGTCTCTGTGGCCTCGAAGCGCAAGCTCATGGCAGGAGACAAGATGGCAGGGCGCCACGGCAACAAGGGCGTGGTGGCGCGCATCATGCCTGTTGAGGACATGCCGCATCTCGCCGACGGAACACCGGTGGACATCGTTCTCAGCCCGCTTGGCGCTCCTTCGCGCATGAACCTCGGGCAAATACTCGAAGCGCACCTGGGTTGGGCCGCGCACGAACTGGGTTATCAAGCAGTCGTGCCGGTTTTCGACAGCGCAGGCGAGGCCGAGATCGAGAGCGCTTTGGAATCGGCGGGTCTGCCCAGCAACGGCAAGGATATCCTCTACGACGGCCGCTCCGGCGAACCGTTCGACCAGGAGATTACGGTGGGCTGGGTATATATGCTGAAACTCGCCCATCTCGTAGAAAACAAAGTACACGCCCGCTCCACCGGCCCCTATTCGTTAATTACGCAGCAGCCCCTAGGCGGCAAGGCGCAGTTCGGCGGCCAAAGGTTTGGAGAAATGGAGGTGTGGGCGTTGGAAGCCTATGGCGCCGCCTACACTTTACAGGAGATGCTTACGGTCAAGTCCGATGACGTGCATGGCCGTGTCAAAACGTACGAAGCTATTGTCAAAGGGGAAGAAGTCCTTCAACCAGGTATACCGGAGTCTTTCAAGGTGCTTGTAAAGGAATTGCAGAGTCTGGCTCTGGCGGTCGATGTTCTCAACGAGAACGAAGAGGAAATCCGCTTCCCCGAAGAAGGCGACACGGAAAGCTTACCCGATCTTGGGGGTATCAACCTGCAAGGTCGAGAGCATCACGAATAACACAGGTTTGGAATCTGCGTTCGCCAGACGGCAGGCTGCCGCTGCTAGCAGAGCTTTTTCCCAGCACAGTACGAGGAGGCGTATTCTTCTATGCTCGATGTCAATGAGTTCAATGCCCTACGCATCGGCCTAGCGTCACCGGAGCAAATTCTTAGCTGGTCCTACGGCGAAGTTACCAAGCCGGAAACGATCAACTATCGGACTCTAAAGCCGGAGCGCGACGGGCTTTTCTGCGAGAGAATTTTCGGGCCGACGAAAGACTACGAATGCTATTGCGGCAAGTATAAGCGCTACCGCTACAAGGGTATCATTTGCGATAAGTGCGGTGTGGAAGTTGCCCGCTCGCGCGTGCGTCGGGAGCGGATGGGCCACATCGAGCTTGCTGCCTCAGTGAGTCACATTTGGTACTTCAAGGGCACACCCAGCCGTCTGGGACAGTTGCTCGACATTTCCCCGCGCAACCTCGAGCGCGTCCTCTACTTTGCTGCGTACATCATCAGTAAAGTGGAAAAAGAAGCCGTTCAAGAGGCGCTTGCAAACCTCGACAATGAAGAAAAAGATCGGCGCACACAGGTAGAAGCACGCACGCAAGAGCGTATCCAGGAAATCGAAGAGAAACTGGTCTTAGACCTGCAGGGCCTCGATGACGCTATCTCCAAAGACGACGATCAATTGGAGGAAATGATAGAGCAGGCCACTGTGGCGGAAGAGCACCACGTCACCGAGATACGCGATCAGCTTGCTGAGTGGATTGGCGGTGCTGCCGAGTACGATCTCATCGTGCCCTGGCAAGAAGATGCCTTCGTTGCTGAAGACGAAGTGGTAGAGAAGAAACACCTAAGCGGCTTCGAAAAAGCCAGCGACACGTACATCAATGGCATCGCCGAGCGCGTCCAAGGGGAGCAAGAGCAGCTCAAGGCTGCCTTACCCGAGAGTCAAAAGTCACTGCGCGAACAAGCGGACAGTGAAATTGCCAATGCGCAAGAGCAGATGGAAAAAGAACTCGCAGCGCTGCCGGAATTCATGGCGCAAAAAGCCGAAGACCTCAAGCTGTTGCAGCCGCTGCTAATCCTTGATGAGTCTCTGTATCAACGTCTCACACAGACGTGCGAAGGAATGTTCGAGGCGGCGATGGGCGCTGAGGGATTGCTTGAAGTTTTGCGTGGCCTCGACCTCGACGCCTTGGCAAGTCATCTGCGGGACGAAGTTCGCTCCACCTCCAGCCAGAGGCGTA
The DNA here is from genome assembly GCA_965219505.1 of Chloroflexota bacterium. Classification (GTDB taxonomy): domain Bacteria; phylum Chloroflexota; class UBA11872; order VXOZ01; family VXOZ01; genus VXOZ01. The sequence continues at coordinate 2,505,051 of OZ244775.1, forward strand.
AGAAAGCTATCAAGCGTATGCGGATCGTGGAGTCGTTCCGACGTTCCGGCAACCGCCCGGAATGGATGGTCCTCTCCGTACTTCCTGTCCTACCACCCGATTTGCGGCCCATGGTCCAATTGGACGGCGGACGTTTTGCCACCAGCGATCTCAACGACCTCTACCGACGCGTAATCAACCGCAATAACCGGTTGAAGAAACTGCTGGATCTCGGCGCACCGGAAATCATCATCCGGAACGAGAAGCGCATGCTCCAAGAAGCGGTTGACGCGTTGGTTGACAATGGACGACGCGGGCGCGCCGTGGCAGGCTCCACCGGCCACAAGCTGAAGAGCCTCTCCGACTTGCTGCGCGGCAAGCAGGGGCGCTTCCGCCAGAACCTGCTCGGCAAGCGCGTAGACTATTCCGGTCGTTCCGTCATCGTCGTGGGGCCCGACCTGCGACTGCATCAATGCGGCCTTCCCAAACGCATGGCTTTGGAGCTATTCAAGCCGTTCGTCATGCGCACGTTGGTCGATGGCGGCCATGCCGCCACGGTGAAGATGGCGAAGCGCATGGTCGAGCGCGGCGCGTCGGAGGTGTGGGACGCACTTGAAGAGGTGACCACAAACCATCCTGTGTTGCTCAATCGCGCGCCGACACTGCACCGTCTAGGCATTCAGGCCTTTGAAGTGGTGCTGGTGGAAGGCAACGCCGTGCAACTGCATCCGCTCGTTTGCCAAGCCTTCAACGCAGACTTCGACGGCGATCAGATGGCGGTGCACGTGCCGCTGTCGAGACAAGCGCGTGCAGAAGCCTATGATCTCATGCTCTCGTCGCGCAATTTGCTGCTGCCTGCCGACGGTTCACCCGTCGTGAGTCCGACGAAGGACATGGTCTTAGGTTGCTACTATCTTACCAGTGTTGAGACAAAGGCCAACGGCAATCTGGAATCTGCAGACGCCAAAATGCACGTCTTCAACGACTTCGATGAAGTCATGCTGGCGCATGACATGGGAATGGTCGGACTGCGCGAGCTCATCAAAATACGAGCTAATCCCATTGATGTGCCGGATAACATGGAAAACCCTGAAAATCCGTTCCAGTACGGCGACCTCTATGACGCCACACCCGGCCAGGTGCTCTTCAACCGGATATTGCCCCGTGCTCTCCGTTTCCGGCAGGAGTTCATGGATAAGGGCAATTTGAAAGACGTGGTTGATGCGGCCCTGCGCAGAGCCGGCCCGGAGGAAGCAATCCGGCTCGTGGATGACATCAAGGAGATCGGTTTCCACTACGCTACGGTCTCCGGTTCTACGATCGCCATGTCGGATATTGAAATGCCGACGGAGAAGCTGGAGATTCTCGCCGACGCCGAAAAGCGGGTGGCGCTTATCGAGCAGCAGTACCGTCGGGGGATTATCACCGAACAAGAGCAGCGCGACCTCGTGATTCGCACCTGGAAGCAGGCGCAGGATGATGTTACCGACGCTGTAAAGGCAAACCTGAGCGAAGGCGGCAACATTTACATGATGTCGGTGTCTGGCGCAGCAAAGGGCGGTTTTGAGCAGGTGCGGCAGTTGGCAGGCATGCGCGGTCTGATGGCTGACCCGCAGGGCCGCGTCATTCCATTGCCGGTGCGTTCAAACCTCCGTGAAGGCCTGAGCGTGCTGGAGTACTTTATTTCGACGCACGGCGCGCGCAAGGGATTGGCCGATACCGCTTTGCGTACGGCTGACTCAGGATATCTTACCCGGCGCCTCATTGATGTCGCGCAGGACGTTATCATCCGTGAGGACGACTGCGGCGCCGCGATCGGTATCACGACACGTGGGCCGCAAGACCGCGACGTCGCGGACTCGCTCGGCCAGCGGGTGAACGGACGCTTCGCCCTCCATCCCATCATCCATCCTGTTACCGGCGAAATTATCGTGGACGCTGGGCAATTCATCAATGACGAAGAGGCCGGGGCGATTGACGAAGCGGGCCTGGACAGCGTGCAAGTGCGCAGCCCCGTGACGTGCCAGGCGCGGGTAGGAGTTTGCGCCAAGTGCTACGGCCGCGACCTCGCCCGCAACGCAATCGTCGCCGAAGGTGCTGCCGTCGGCATCATCGCTGCCCAGTCCATTGGCGAGCCGGGCACACAGCTCACTATGCGCACCTTCCACACCGGGGGCGTCGCCACCGAGGACATCACCCGCGGTCTGCCGCGTGTTGAGGAACTCTTCGAGGCGCGCCTGCCGAAAGGTGTCGCTACCATTAGCGACATAGACGGTGAAGTGGCCATAGATCGCGCCGACGATCACTTGAAAATCGGCGTTTCTTCAGTCCAGACTTTTGCCGAGCGCATTGCCGTGCCTGACGGGTTCACGTTGCTCGTCGCTGATGGCGATGAAGTGGCGTATGGCCACGTCCTTGCGCGCCAAGATGCAGGCGAAGAGGGTAAGGCAATAGAATCCTCCAAAGATGGCGCCGAGATTGTCGAACGCGAAATCTTTGCGCACGTGGCCGGTCAGGTAAGTCTCGAGGACGGTTTTGTCACGGTAAACTTCGAGGAAACTGAAGAGCGTGAGTACAGCGTCCCGCTATCCGCATACCTGCTGGTCAAACCCGGTGATAGAATCAACGCCGGCGACCAATTGACGGAGGGCTCGCGGAATCCGCAGGACGTCCTACGCATCCTCGGTCGCGAGGCAGTCCAACGCTACCTTGTGGAAGAAGTGCAGAAGGTGTATCGCTCGCAAGGCGTCTACATCAACGATAAGCACATCGAGGTTATCGTGCGGCAGATGCTGCGCCGTGTCCGCATCGAACATGCCGGCGATACCGACTTCCTGCCCGGTGAACTTGTGGACCGCCTCAAGTTCGAGGAGGCCAATGAGCGCGTCCTGGCAGAAGGCGGCGAGGCGGTCACGGCTGAACAGATGCTGCTGGGCATTACAAAGTCGAGCCTGCAAACGGATTCCTTCCTGGCAGCAGCGTCGTTCCAAGAAACAACGCGCGTCCTCACCGACGCCGCCCTGGAGGGCACGGTGGACCGCTTGGTGAGCCTCAAAGAGAACGTCATCATCGGCAAGCTCATTCCGGCCGGCACCGGCATTCGCGCCCGCGAGGAGGCCGCGGCCTTGCGCAGTCAGCAGTCTGCGGAGCAAGCAGCCGCAGCTCTCTTCTCGGAAGAGGGCGACGCCGACGGCGATGGGCAAGAGGCAGTCGCTGCGTCTTCGACGAAGTCGGCCGCCACTCTGCAAGAGCAAGCCACGCGGTTCTTCGAAGGGAGCGACGGTGAGGAACCCGCCGCGAAGGCGTCACCCGAGGATCCTGCTACAAAGGCTTCTGTCGAAGAACCCACCGCGGAGGGCCCATCAGAAGAAACCGCAGGATAGCGGGCCTTTTCAACCCCATAGGAAGAGTTCGCCGATAAAGTCATAGAGGGCGGGCGCGATCACCAGCTTGAAACTCAGGTGATCTTGCCCGCCCTTCTTGATTCTTCACGCAAAGGCCGCCGGTCGCCAGCACCCCCTCCTATGCCTGCCGACGCGGCACCTCACGGTCGTCCGAATTGAGGATAATAGTTACCGGCCCGTCGTTGACAAGAGATAGCCGCATCATCGCTCCAAATTCGCCGCAAGCCACGGGTATTCCTTGGTCTCGTAAATTGCTGACAACCTGCTCGATCAACGGTTCAGCATCCGCTGGCTGGGCGGACTTGGTGAAGCTTGGCCGGCGGCCCTTTCGAGTCTCACCGTAGAGCGTAAACTGCGAGACTACGAGCACTGCGCCGCCCACCTCCTGCACTGCGAGATTCATCTTCCCGGCTTCATCGCTGAAGATGCGTAAGGTGGCGAGCTTAGTAGCAATATACGTTGCAGCCTCTCCCGTATCGCCTATTTTCACCGCGACGAGCGCGACGAGCCCCCGGCCGATGCTTCCGACCGGCCTCTCTCCAACGTCCACGCGCGCTTCACTCACGCGTTGCACCACAGCCAGCATGCAAGTACTCTATAGGGGAAAAGTCAAGTTACAGAATTCCCGCACAGTATAGCATGGACCTGTTCCCCCCAGGTCGTGCCAGGCATTGTATCCCTACGGTATAATGGGGGATATGGAGCGTGGCATGCCAACGGTGGTGTATAACTTGACTGGCTGAGTTAGGCGCACCAGAAGACATGAGCCGCGCTCGAACAGAGTGCCCAAAGGTGTGCGGACATCACGCAATACAATGAGGCACAACGCGAGATGCCCTTGATGGGCTATGATCGCGCGTTGTATTTTGTAGGTTGCGTGATTAGGTAAAGCAAGGCTATTAGCCTGCGGTGCCAAAAGGCATGCCCTGAGCTTATCGAAGGGAGGTAACACGGGAATGAGCCGAAGCAGCGCGCGCGACGCGCGCGAAAAACCGACAAACCAGGTGACGGATACGGATCTCCCGGTACGCGACTCCGGCGATCTCGCCAACTACGAAAACGATCAGCTCATTGATTTCTATACCAGCATGCTATTCGTCAGGCGTTTTGAAGAGCGCGTGGCCGAAATGTACTTGCGTGCCAAAATCGGGGGCTACTGTCACCTCAACATCGGTGAAGAGGCCACGGTCGTCGGCACGCTCAAAGCCCTACAAGAAGATGATTATTTCTTCGGCAGTTACCGAGAACACGGCTTTGCGATTGTTCGAAACGTGCCGGCAGGCGCGGTAATGGCAGAGCTTTTCGGCAAGCGGGACGGCTGTGCGCGGGGCCGCGGCGGCTCCATGCACTTGGTAGACCCTGATCGCCGCTTCATGGGCGGATATGGAATCGTTGGCGGCAGCATCCCCCTCTCCACGGGAGTTTCCTTTGCCATCAAATACCGGGGCAGTGACGAAATCGTCATGTCGGTCTTCGGTGACGGCGCCACCAACATCGGGGCTTTCCACGAAGCGCTTAACATTGCCTCGCTGTGGAAACTTCCCAACCTCTTCATCTGCACCAACAACCAGTACGGCATGGGTACCAGCGTCGCACGCGCCTCTGCCGTAACCGAGCTTTGGAAGAAGGGCGTGGCCTACGACATTCCTGGATACAAAGTAAACGGCATGGACGTGCTGGCGGTCTATCAGCTTACGAAGAAGCTGGTGGAGGAGGTACGGCGCACGAGCGAACCCATCTTCGTCGAGTGCGTGACGTACCGCTACCGCGGTCACTCGATGGCCGACGCAGGCAAGAACTACCGCTCCGAAGCGGAAGTTGCAGAGTGGCGTGAGCGGGACCCTGTTGAGAACTTCCGCAAACGCCTGCTCGAAGGCGAGATATTCACCCAAGAAGACGCCGACACCATTGAAGCAGAGGTGCTTGCTAGGGTTCAAGCAGCAGTGGACTTTGCCGAAGAGAGCCCGTTTCCCGATATCGCCGACCTTCACCAATTCGTGTACGCCGAGGACGCCTAGCCATGGCCGAATTCACGTACCGCGAAGCGCTGCGCGATGCCCTCATAGAGGAAATGGACCAAGACCCAAATGTCTTCATCATGGGAGAAGAGGTTGGGGTCTTCCAGGGCGCATACAAAGTCACCGAGGGCTTGTTGGACCGCTTCGGCGAGAAGCGGGTCGTTGATACACCCATTGCCGAAGAAGGCTTTGTCGGTATTGGCGCCGGCGCGGCGATGACGGGTTTACGGCCCGTCGTCGAATTAATGACAATAAATTTCGGTATGGTGGCGATGGACCAAATCGCGAACCATGCCGCTAAAATCAGCTACATGTTCGGCGGCAGGCTCAATTGCCCTATGGTCATTCGCGCCCCCGGCGGCGGAGGTCAGCAGCTCACGGCGCAGCATTCCCACAGCCTGGACGTGTGGTTCGCGTACATTCCAGGTTTGAAGGTAGTGGCGCCATCAGTGCCCGCCGACGCTAAGGGCTTGCTTAAGACCGCCATTCGCGATGACAATCCCGTGATGTTCTTGGAGCACCTCGCCCTCTACAACACCAAGGGTGTGGTACCTGAAGGTGAGCACATCGTTCCCTTTGGGGAAGCAGATGTGAAACGCGTGGGAAGCGACGTCACCCTCATCTCGCATTCGCGGATGACTCTCTTTGCGTTGCAAGCCGCGGCCCAACTAAGTGAAGAAGACATTAGTGTGGAAGTCATTGACCTGCGCAGCATCCGCCCGCTGGACGTGGAAACTCTTGTGCACTCAGTGCAGAAGACCAATCGCTGCGTCATTGCCGAAGAAGAACACCGCTCCTTTGGCGTGAACGCCGAGGTGGCCGCGACCATCTACGAAGAAGCATTCGACCACCTGGACGCACCCATTGAGCGGGTAGGCGGGGAAGAGGTGCCGATGCCTTACTCCAAACCCCTGGAGCAAGCAGTGATACCAAGTCCGGAAAAGATCGCAGACGCCGTTAGAACAACCCTCAACGCGTAGGCCGACAGGAAGAGGAGCATACCCTAGACATGGCCCGTGAAGTCCCCATGCCCAGGCTTAGCGATACCATGGAGGAAGGTAGAGTCCTTCAGTGGTATAAGCAGGTGGGTGACAGCATAAAGAAGGGCGAGTTGCTCGCCGAAATCGAGACCGACAAGGCCGTGATGGACCTCGAATCTGTAGAAGAAGGCACGCTGCTTCAGCTTCTCGTGGCAGAAGGAGGTTCGGCGGCTTTGGGAGATCCCATTGCGCTGGTGGGTGATGAGAGCGAAATGGGTAAGCAGGTAGCTGTTGCCGCACCAACCGTGCCCGCGGCGGATGGTGCCCCGCAGAGCGCCGCTGACTTGCGCCGTCCTCGGCGCGCTGTCACCGACGGCAGCGCAGGAATGACCGCCTCCGCGTCCCAACCTGCCAAAGCAGCGAAAACGGAAGCGGTGTCCGGTCGCGTCAAGGCGTCGCCGCTCGCGCGCCGCATCGCCGCTGAACAGGGCCTTGACCTAACGAGGATTAAGGGCACCGGTCCTGGCGGCCGCATCGTCAAGGATGATGTTGAAAAGGCGGCACGCGACGTTGCCGTATCTGAAGACCCTGCCGCAATGCCAAGCGAGACTGAGGTGGCTTCGCTCTCGCGCATGCAGTCCACAATCGTCCGGCGTATGGTCGAGAGCAAGACCACCGTGCCGCACTTCTACCTTACGCTGGAAGTGGACATGAGCGCTGCCAAGGCGATGCGGGCGGAGGTAAACGCCGCCTGGAGCGAGGAAGAACGAATCAGTTACAACGACATCATAATTAGAGCTACCGCGCTCTCTCTCATGCGGCATCCGGATGCAAACGGTTATTACCGCGATGGCGGCTTTGTATATCATCAAGAAGCAAACATCGGTATTGCTGTTGCCGTACCCAACGGCTTGCTGGTTCCCGTACTCAAGAACTGCGACACCAAGCCGCTCCGTCAACTTGCCGTAGAAGCGAAAGTGCTGGTTGAGCGTACCCGTGAAGGCAAGAACAGACCCGGCGACTTGGAAGGTGGCACGTTCACCGTATCGAATCTGGGGATGTTTGGCGTGCGTGACTTCTACGCCATTGTTAATCCGCCCCAATCCGCCATCATTGCCGTTGGCGGCATCGAGCCGCGTCCCGTCGTACGCGATGGTGAAATCGTCATACGCGACATCATGTTCCTCAGCATCTCCGCCGACCACCGCATTCTTTACGGCGCTCCTGCCGCTGAGTTCCTGCGTGACTTGAAAGGCCTCCTGGAGAATCCCTATAACTTGCTGATCTAAGCGGCGTGATTGCCTAGTTCCTAGTGTCGGTACATTGGGCGAACGCAGGGTTCGCCCAATTTGATTCCTGAGCAGTGCATTCGGCAAGATGGAATTAGCGCGCACTGAAGAAATCCTTGCATAAAAACCGATTTCAGGCTGACTCAGTCCTGAAGGAAAGGCACTATGGCAGAAAACACACATGACGTTGTGATTGTAGGCGGTGGCCCGGGGGGCTACCCCGCCGCTATTCGCGGCGCACAACTTGGCCTAAAGGTAGCTGTGGTAGAGAAGGAAAAACTCGGCGGAATCTGTCTTCACAAAGGTTGCATCCCCACGAAGGCTTTGCTGGAATCCGCCGAGCACCTGCACCACGCCCGTGACGAAAGCACAGCCTTCGGTGTCGTCGCCACGGATGTTTCATTTGACTATGCCAAAGTGCTTGAACGCAAGTCCCAGGTGGTAGCGCAACTCCACAAAGGCGTGCAAGGGTTGCTGCAAAGAAACAAGGTAGACGTTTTCTTAGGAACCGGAACCCTCACGTCGCCCCAAACGGTGCACGTGGAGAGCAGCGCCGGCGGCCAAGACCTGAGCGCCGACAGCGTCGTCATCGCGACCGGCTCACGCCCGCGCAGCCTGCCGGGACTGGAGCTTGACGGCAAGGCCGTGATCAGCAGCGATCACGCGCTTGAGCTCACCACGCTGCCAGAGTCGATCATCATCTTGGGCGCGGGGGCGGTAGGCGTTGAATGGGCGAGTCTCTTACACGATTTCGGTGTGGCTGTGACGGTGGTCGAGATCATGCCGACACTGGTGCCCTTGGAGGATAAGGACATCGGCAAGGAGCTCGGCCGCTCGTTTACGCGTCGCGGGATTACTGTTAAAACTGACTCCAAGTTGCTGGTGGAGAGTTTGCATTCGATAGACGATGCCGTAACGGTTGACATTGAAGTAAAGGGTAAGCGGGAGTCTCTGCAAGCAAGCATGTTGCTCGAGGCCGTCGGTCGAATTGGCAACACCGAAGAACTTGGATTGGAAGCGATTGGCGTAAGAACGGAGCGCGGCGTTATCCCGGTTGATGGGTACGGCCGCACAAACGTGCCGCACGTATACGCGATTGGTGACGTAGCGGGCGGCTTCCTGCTTGCCCACAAAGCTACTGCCGAGGGGCACGTCGCCATGGAACACCTTGCCGGTCAAGAAACCTTCCCTCTGGACCCCTTGCGCGTGCCTCGCGCCACGTATTGCCGACCGGAAATCGCGAGCATCGGTCTCTTGGAGGAAGAGGCCGTCGAGCAGGGAAGGGTAGTGAAAATAGGCCGTTTCCCCTTTGCCGCGCTGGGCAAGGCGCTCATCAAGGGGCAAACCGAAGGCTTCGTAAAAATGGTCTGCGACGCTAAGACCGATGAAATCCTGGGCACTCACGTCATCGGGCCCAATGCGACCGACATTGTCGCCGAGATGGGACTGGCGCAAATGCTGGAGGCAACGCCTTTGGAAGTCGGCCTCAACATCCATCCGCACCCAACCCTTGCGGAGGCAATCATGGAAGCCTCATGGGACGTAAACCGCCGCGCCGTGCACGTGTTTCGACGACGCTAGTCTTACCCCGCCTATCAGTATTCGCAAACCTGCAAACGTTGGCTTGGAGCAGTAAACTATGGCAACCAGATTTGACGTACGCAACCCGGCCTTCTTCGACCTTGTACCGCATACGGCGGAACTTGAGCGCGTAGCTGGCGGATTCAAGTTCACCGAAGGGCCAGTCTGGCGCGACGGCGAACTGTTGTTTAGCGATATTCCCAACAGCCGTACCGTCTGCTGGCGCGAGTCGTCCGAAGGCTTCTGGGTAAGCACCTATCGCACACCCTCGGGCAATGCGAACGGCCTCACGCTCGATCGCGAAGGTCGCCTTATCTCGTGCGAGCACTCTGCGCGGCGCGTGAGCCGGCAAGAGGCGGATGGTTCTTACATCACACTCGCCGACACCTTTGAGGGAAAGAAGCTCAACAGCCCGAACGACGTGGTTGTGCGTAGCGACGGTACGATCTACTTCACCGATCCGCCGTACGGCGTCGAAGACTTGGGGCTGGAGCCGGACTTGGACTTTCGCGGTGTGTACATGATAACCACCGACGGCGTGCTGCACCTCTTAGTGGACAACTTTGACCGGCCGAACGGTCTGGCCTTCTCGCCAGACGAGAAGGTGCTTTTCATCAATGACAGTCGCCGCCGCCACATTCGCGCCTTTACGGTGAGCGATGACGGCAAGCTGGACAATGACCGGCTTTGGACAGACATGAACTCAAGCGATGAAGGCAGTCCCGACGGCATGAAGGTGGATATTAACGGTAACGTCTTTTGCACCGGACCGGGCGGCGTGTGGGTGATGAATCCGGCGGGACACGTGCTTGGGAGGATCATTGGCGACGAACAGCCCGCCAACCTCGCGTGGGGTGATAGCGACTGGAGCACGCTCTACGTCACCGCCCGCACGAGCCTTTACCGCATTCGGCTGAGCACCGCTGGCATTCCCGTGCCTTGCTGATGGGCGGAGTGCAAGAAACGTCGGCTCGATTATTCTGCAGCAGATTTCGTGAGGCGCTCCCACTGCTTAGGGTCAATCACAGTGGACGGCATCGGCGGCCGCGCGCGGATATCATCCAGCAAGTCAACCAGTCTATTCACCTGGTAAATGCCGCTCTGTACGAAATTGGCTGACTGCCAGTTCTCGTAGAAGTTCTGATGCAATGCGTTCGCCACCAAGAAGAGTTCACGCAACTCGGGGGTTCCCATATCGGACGCCGTCTGGTCTACTACATCAAAGAGCAGTCTATGTGAGTTGTGGTTCCAGCCTCTGCTCGCGGCAACCGCCTTGACTGCGTGTGCCGCGGCGCCCCAAGCCTTCTCGGATGCTTGTAGCCGGTCGCCTCTATCGAATTCTTCCTGGGCTTGACGGACTAACCGACAACTGAGCGCTGCATAATCGTCCGTATTCGTGTTCCTATAGTTTTCCATTAGGTCTCCTCCTTTCTTACTATACCACCAGGCGTGGTACCATTCTCGAACGAGGAATATCAGTAAGAGAAGATACTTCCCAATGTCTAATGGTGTAACACTTGTGGCCGGCGCTACCGGACAACAAGGCGGTGCCGTGGCACGCGCCCTCTTGTCCGCCGGCATGACGGTGCGAGCGCTCACGCGTGACTTTGCCCGCGCCGAGACGCTTATAGAAGCCGGGGCGCGGGTCGTAGTTGGCGACATGACCGACTCGCAGCAGATGAAACGAGCCTGCCAAGCTGTGGACTGCGTCTTTCTCGTGGGCACGCCCTACACCAGCGGGCCGGAGGCGGAGTGGCAGCAGCTTAAGACCAGCATTGAGGCGGCACAAGACGCAGGCGTGCGTCACGTCGTCTATTCCTCAGTTCAGCGCGCGGAAGACCTGACTAACGTGCCCCACTATGCGCAGAAGTCTCGCGCAGAAGAGTACTTGCGCGCCAGCGGCCTTGCCTGGACGATCCTGCGGCCGGTCTTCTTCATGGATAACTTTGGCGCGGACGCGCTGGCAGGCAACCTGCTGGCGGGTCGGCTCCACGCGCCCATGCCGCCCCACGTTGCCACGCAGCTTGTCGCCGTAGACGACATCGGCCGCGCCGCCGCCACGGTAGTTGCTGCGCCGGAGGCGTGGGCAAGCAAGACCCTTGACCTCGCTGGCGACGCGCTCACATGGGAGGAAATCGCCCAAGCAATCGGCGCGGCCATCGGCCGTACGGTAGAATTCTTTCCGCTGCCGCCGGAATGGGTAGCCGAAAGCATGGGCGCTGACTATGCAGCGTACTACGACTGGCTTTGGAAGGAAGGCTTCACCGCGAGCGTTGAGACGATGAAGGACACTCTCGGCTTTCAGCCCAAGGACTTCGCAACGTACCTCAGCGAAGTACATTGGGTGGTCGACTTGCGCATCGAGTTAGAAATACAGCCCCCTGGCAGATAGGCCGTCCCTCTAGTCGGCTGCCTTTTGACTTCGCCTAGAAACAGCCTTAAGCTGTACGTGAAGTTTTCTAACTTACCTGCCCTAAGGGACAACAGTGACTAACGAGCCAGCGAAACCATTCTCAAGAGCAGACATGGTCGAGCGCGTAACCCCTAGTTTGCTCCACCTCTTTGCAGATAAGAGTGGTGGTTCTGGCTTCGTCGTCAGCGCAGTTGGGGAACGCGGAATGGCAATTACCAACGCGCATGTAGTCGCAGATTCCAACAGAATCATTGCCGTCAACACCGAAGGTGAAGCCTGCGAGGCGGAATTGCTGGCTTTCGATACTGGCCTCGACTTGGCGGCGATTGAGGTACAGTTTTCAACACAACTCACTGCCATTCGACTGGGAGATTCTGACCTGGCCCGCCCCGGCGAAGAGGTAATCGCTCTAGGCTTTCCTCCTACTGTTGGCTACCACCCCGGACAATCTCCCACTATTACCCGTGGGATTGTGTCTGGCAAGCGCCAACACGGAGCCGCTGACTACATCCAGACAGACGCTGCCCTTAACAGCGGTAACAGCGGCGGCCCCTTGGTCAACCTTGATGGTGACGCAATCGGCGTCAACACTTTTGGAATTCAAAACAGAGAAAACATGGCCTTTGCCCTCGCAAGCAACGAACTAGAAGAGTGGCTCGACCGCATCGACGAGGCCCACGAGGCCGACGCCAAACGAGTTACAGGGAGCTCTGCGCTACCTTTGCAGACAGCAGATGGGATGGATATTCTGCCAGCCCCAAAGCTTCCCAGGGGCCTCAGCTACGTTGCAAGTCATCTAGTCTTCTTCCTCGCAATCGTATTGCCTATTCTTGCACTTGATGGCATTTTCTTTCCTGATAGGACTGGCCCTATACCACCGGCTTCTAGGCTACCGGTAATCGCCATTGTGGCTTTGCACATCGCATATTTGGCATTCCTATACGCTAGATTCGGCAAGAGTGAGGGTCATGCTGTAACCGGGCTCCGAGTTGCTGACTACAACACTGGAAAGCGCCCTAGAATCGGGAAATGCATTACACGAGCTCTCGGACAATCCCTGGCAACACCCTTTGTGGCACTTGGGATACTTAGCCTGGTGTTAACTGAGGAATCCGGACTTCTCTCTGCACCGCTCCCTGTGTTTGTCTCATTTCACTGCATTAACGCGCTGATGGCTCGATATCGACAAGATGGCCGCCACCTAGTAGATTTCATCTCCGGCACGATTGTGGTGGATCAGTAGTGCCCCCTCCCCCGGGTTCTCACCGTACCCATGGGCTCCAAGGAGCTTGTTCGCCATTGGTTCCCCAATGGTTGTTAGCCGTACGCCTTACTATTAGCTACGCAGAAGGTGCGCGGTTGAGGAAACTGCAATTCATTATTCTCCAATCTTCTCACCGTTCTTGTTTCGACAAGGGTTACGCAAAGCCCACTTAGCACAAGCGGTTTCTAAAATTTCTACATCGAAACTTCGAGCCTGAGAGCGAATTGCCATCCAAACCATTCGTCCCCAACATTAGCATTGCCGCGAATGAGAGAATTGCTTTCTTAGTTGTCCCCGGCAACGCGGTAATCCAACCTCTTTTTGTAGCTTGGGACATACTTGGCGGTGTAGGCAAAAACATTGCCGGAGCCACTAAGAGGGGGGGGGCAGCATGCGGTGCCCCCACGTTTTATGCATTCTTGCCGCTGGCCTGGATGCAGGAGCTATCTTTCTTCAGCGCCCGGTTTGTAGCAGCTACTCTGCTGGCACCAACCATTCCGTACTTCGGAAGTCTTATTCGTCGCTCACCGCAAACGCTTCTTCCACTACCCGTGCGTCAATAGCCGCCTGCAACGCAGCTATCTGCTCCTGCGCACGTGTAACGGCTTCAGTCAGCGGGAAGAGGGCAAAGTCTTTGTCGGTGCGGAGCTTGAGTTCCACCGATTCGTTCTTCAGCGTGCGGCTGCTGACGGTAATGCGCAGCGGCATGCCCAAAAGGTCGGCGTCTGTGAACTTTACGCCCGGACTTTCATTGCGGTCGTCGAAGAGAACGGAAATGCCGGCCGCACCGAGATCGGCATAGAGTTGCTCTGCCGTCTGCATGACCGCTTCATCGTTCTGATTAAGTACCACCAGATAGACGTGGTAGGGCGCAACGGCAACCGGCCAGATGATGCCTCGCTCATCGTGTGACGCTTCCACGACGGCCGCCATGAGCCGTTCCACTCCAATACCGTAGCACCCCATCACCATGGGATGCAGTTCACCGGCCTCATCGCGGAACTGTGCCTTGAGCGCCGCCGTATACTTCGTTCCCAGCTTGAAGATGTTACCCACCTCAATGGCGCGCTCCAAGCTCACCGGCCCGCCACAGCTTGGGCAGGGCGCGCCTTCATACGCGCTGGCAATATCTGCCACCACGTCGGCTTCATAGTCGCGGCCATAGTTCACGTTGTGCAGGTGGTGCCCTTCCTTGTTCGCGCCTGCGACCAGGTTGGTCGATTGTGCCACCAGGTCGTCTACAACTACCTGGACACCGGACACGCCAATCGGCGAGGCATAGCCCGCCACGATTCCATGCTCCTTCAATTCTCCCTCAGTCGCGGGCCGCAGCGCCGTCGACTTGGTGGCGTTCACGAGTTTGGTCTCGTTTACGTCCATATCGCCGCGCACAACGGCGAATATCAAGCCCCGATCGCCCATGAAGAAGGCCGCTTTCGCCGTGCTCGTTTCGGATATACTCAGCAACACCGCCAAGTCGGCAATGGTCTTCGTGTCAGGCGTCGCGACTTCCACCAATGGTTGTGGTTCGCCACCTTCGACTATGTCCTTGCGAAACGTCGCGATCTGCCGGTTTGCGCTGAGGCCGCACGCGTCGCAGAGCACCAGCGTGTCCTCTCCCACCGGCGTAAGCGACATGAACTCATGGGCCATGGTGCCCCCCATCATGCCTACGTCGGAGTCCACCGCCATCACGTCCAGCCCACAGCGTCGAAAGATGTTGAAGTAAGCCTGGTACACCTCAGGATAATAGCGGTCAAGATCTTCCTCGGTGACGTGGGCGCTGTATGCATCCTTCATCGTAAACTCGCGCAAGCGAATGGCACCGGCGCGCGGACGCGGCTCATCGCGGAATTTAGTCTGGATTTGGTAGAGCATCACCGGCAGTTGGCGGTACGAGTGGACGTTATAGCCAATGAGACTGGTGATAACTTCCTCATGGGTCATCGCGAGTACCAGGTCGTGATTCGCGCGGTCCTTCAACCGCAACAAGTCGTCGCCGATGTCATACCAACGACCCGTCTGCTGCCAGATTTCGGCGGGCTGGACGACCGGCATAATGAGTTCTTGGCCGCCGATAGCGTCCATCTCTTCGCGCAGGATATGCTCAATCTTGGCTCCAACACGCGTGCCAAGCGGGAGCAAGCTATAGATGCCGGATGCGAGCTGCCGGATGAAGCAGCCGCGTACCAGCAGCTTGTGGTTGGGCACGTCTGCTTCCGCAGGATCGTCCCTCAATGTCTCACAAAGTAAGATTGAACGTCTCATAGTTCTACAAATTCTCCCAGTCAATCTCTCTGGCTAGATAAGTGACCAGCTATTCGGTCTTGTTGAATGCTCTCAGTGTAGCAGAATCCGACTGGCACGAACGCTAGGACACCCGTAGAGGGCTTTGCTGGGGTTCTTACGGCCGCCGCCAGGAGCGGCCGTCCATGGCAATAAGGGCATCGGCCTCCGGCGGCCCCCAGCTACCGGCCTCGTAGTTCGGGAAGTTGCTAGCGGGGCGGGATTCCCAGGCCTCGATGATGGGCGTAATCAAACCCCAGGCGTATTCAATCCATTCACTGTGGGCAAAGAGCGTGCGATCTCCCCGCACAATGTCCAGTAACAGCGTCTCGTAAGCCGGCGGCGCTTCACCATTGAAGAGCGATTCATAGTCGAAATTCATGCTGACCTGATGCACCCGGATGGTCTGACCGGGGGACTTCACGCGGAATTGGAGCGAAAACCCTTCGTTGGGCTGTACGCGAATGACAATCGCATTGGGATTCAGGGCATCGGCAGGGGTAAGCCCGAAGAGCAAGTGGGGCACGCGCTTAAACTGAATGGCAATCTCGGTCACCTTTTTTGTCATGCTCTTGCCGGAGCGCAGATAGAACGGCACCCCCTCCCAACGCCAGTTGTCGATGTAAAGCTTCAACGCGGCAAAGGTCTCGCGATTTGAGTGCGGGTCGGTATTCTCCTCTTCGCGATATCCTTTGACGTATTCCTCACGGACCCAGCCCGGACCGTATTGTCCGCGCACCGCCCACTGATCGATCTGCGTCAGTGGGATGGGGCGGGTTGCCCGCAAAACCTTGATCTTCTCCGCCCCTACCGCCTCGGCATTGAACACCACCGGCGGGTCCATCGCTACCAGAGAGTAGAGTTGCAGGAGGTGGTTCTGAAACATGTCGCGCATCGCCCCGGACTCTTCGTAGTACCCGGCTCGGTGCTCAATTCCCAAACTTTCCGATGCAGTAATCTGCACGTGGTCCACATAGCGGCGGTTCCACAGCGGCTCGAATATGTGGTTTGCCAACCGAAAGACCAAGATATTCTGCACTGTCTCTTTACCGAGGTAGTGATCAATGCGGTAGGTCTGGGACTCGGCAAATACGTTTGCGATCTGCGCGTTGAGAGTATGTGCTGTCGCGAGATCTCGGCCAAACGGTTTCTCGATCACGACACGCCGCCACGTGTCTCTCCCATGCGCCTGATGCAGACCCACGGCGCCAAGTTGCTGAATCACGTCAGAGTACACACTTGGCGGAGTGGAGAGATAAAACACGTAGTTGCCGCCGCAGTTGTGCTCATCCGAAACCCTGCCCAAGAGACCTGCGAGCTGCTGGAAGTCGTCGCGGCTGCCGTAGTTGCCGGAGACGTAGTACAGCCGCTCTGCAAATTGCTGCCACGAATCGTTGTCAATCGGTTCTGTTCCCGCAAACTCGCGCACGGCGGCTCCCATCTCGTCACGGAAGACTGCCGTGTTCCACTTGCTGCGAGAGAATGCCACGATCGCAAAGTCGTCGGGGAGCAACCCGCGTTGTTGCAAGCTGTACAGTGCGGGCACGATCATGCGGCGCGTTAGATCGCCGGTCGCGCCAAATATCACGATGGCGCAACCCTCCGGCCCGCGGGGCACCGGCGCGCTTTCCTCCAATTCCGCAGCTTGGGGAGCTACTTGCATTAGCGTCTTCCCATTCTCAACTCATGGGGCCTCTGTTGCAACACGTTATAGCGTGTACATCGAAGCGATCTGCCTGCTCCGGGTGCGCCGAAGCAGCGTCGCCTCGTATCCCAGCAGGATAGTCAATCGAGTGAAACTATGCAAGCCCAAGCTTGTAGACAGCTTTGCAATGCCATTGAACACACGACTGATTACTGAAACGTAGCGCGGGGGCTTGTCCCCCGCTCTGGACTGCGACACAACGTGGAAGCTCGTCCCTCCGCTCTGGACTGCGACGCAACGCGGAAGCTCGTCCCTCCGCTCTGTATTGGGTTGCGCGGAGCGCGCAGAAGTTGAAGTCTAATCCCCGCTTGCGCGGGAATGACGGGCCTCTTTGCTGATCGATCCTGGCATTGAAGAACCAGCTCTTGGTTATTCAACACAACTCGCTCAGGGCCAAGTCAAGTGCGGCGAGTCCCTTCACATGATCTGCACCAAGGTCAACGCGCAGCACACGTCTCCCATGGCCGAGCAAGGAGCGCATGTCTCCAAGCGCCTGCGCCTGGATAAACGTCCCGAATGAATATGGCGCACCGGGGATTGGCGCATCGTCGGCAATATCGGCCGTCAGTTGCAGACACACTGTGGTGTTCGGCCCGCCCTTGTGCAATTGCCCGGTGGAATGGAGAAATCGCGGGCCGTAGCCTAGTGTAGTGGCTGCTCGCGTTACGGCACGAAGAGCCTGGCGGATAGCAGTCACACGACTATGGACCGCGTCTTCCTGCGGCAAGTAGGCCATCAACGCAACGTAGTCGCCGGGCGCTACTTGACTGAAATAGCCGCGCAAAGCCTCCGCAACCGTTTCACCCTCACAATCGCCGTAAAGTGAGAGCGGCCCTGCGACGAGGTCTGGAATCTCTGCCGGCAGCGCGCCTTCTTGCCGGTACGTTTGCAGGAGCGCAGAAGTGTTGTCCTTGCTCTCCTGGACGTTGGGTTCGTCAAAGGGGTTGACGCATAGTAGGTTTCCTGCGACCGCCGTTGCCACTTCCCAGCGGAAGAATTCTTGTGCCAAGTCCATGCAATCCGCCATCTCCAGACGGATCACCGGGAGCCCTGCTGTTGCCATTGCTTGGACCCGCTCCACGTTGTCATCACTTCCATTGCCTGGCAGAGCAATGTGCACGAAGACCCGATCCGCGCCGTAGTTTTCCGGCTGCCCTAACTCCTCGCCCTCGACCGGAACGACGCCGACTCCCTGCTTGCCGAGGCTCTCGGCTACAAGCTGCTCCAGCCACCAACCCAGCGTTGCAATCTCCGGCGCGCACACCAGCGTGAGCTTATCTCGGCCCTGCTGGGCATGGGTTGCAAGCTGCGCTCCCAATACGATGCCTGGATTATTGGCTGCTGTTACCTCAGGCCCACAACGCTGCGCCATCGCCGCCGCACGCACAAGGAACTCAGTCACGTCCATGCCTATCAAGGCCATCGGCACCAGCCCAAAGAACGAAAGCGCCGAGTAACGGCCGCCGATGTCAGCGGGATTGCGGAATACGTGGCGAAAGCCGCGTGCAGTGGCTTCATCATCCAAGGGGGTGCCGGTGTCGGTTATGGCGATGAAGTTGGCGCCGGGGGACACGATCCCCGCCTGCGCGACTTGGTCCCAGAAATAGCGGAAGAAGGAATTCGATTCCCCGGTAGTGCCCGATTTGCTCGACACCACGAAGAGCGTGCGCTTCACATCGAGGGCTTCATGCACCGCCTGCACGGCGCGTGGATGCGTACTGTCGAGCACGTGAAGCCTAAGCCAGCCGGGCGCAGTGCCGAAGGTAGCGCGACAAACGTCCGGACAGAGACTGCTGCCGCCCATGCCGAGGATTACAGCGTCCGCAAAGCCTGCTGCCCGGACAGCGTCAGCGAAGGTATTGATTTCATCCAGCCCAGAGCGCCGCACGTCCGCAACGACGTTCAGCCAGCCCAGGCGGTTGCGAATTGCCGCTTGAAACTGTGGGTCATTGGACCAGAGGCTGGCGTCCTTCTGCCAGAGGCGCGCGCCTACGGCTTCCTGCGCGAGCGTTGCTAACACTTGCGCGATGGCAGCATCCGCGCTGTCGGCGTCTCTTGCCATTGCTACGTCGTTGCGACAAGCTCTGCGCACACCTGCTCGATCCGTTCGAGCAGGGCGTGGTACGGCTGCACAAACTTGTCCACGCCCTCCTGCTGGAGCTGCCGGGTCATGGCGTCGTAATCGACACCGATGGCCGCAAGGGCATCCAGCACGGCCTGCGCCTCTGCCACACCCGTATCTACAGTCTGGGCCAGCGTGCCATGATCGCGGAATGCGTCCATGGTGTCATCGGGCAGAGTATTCACCGTATGCGGGCCGATCAGGTCGTCCACGTACATCACATCGGAAAACGCCGGATTCTTCGTACTGGTGCTCGCCCAGAGCACGCGTTGCACGCGCGCGCCCTTGGCCTCCAGCTTTGCGAAACGCTCCGACTTGAAGAAGTCCAGGAAGTGCTGGTACGCAATCTTTGCGTTGGCAATTGCCACCTGACCCATGAGTCCCTGTGCCTGAGTTTCGCCGGCCTGGACACGTGCCTCGAGTAGTTCGTCGGCCAACGTATCGATGCGGCTCACAAAGAAACTCGCCACGGAGGCGATCCGGTTAATCGGTTGACCTGCCGCCGCGCGCGCCTCCAAAGCCGAGATATAAGCCTCGGCCACATTATCGTAGTCAGTGAGCGAGAACATCAAAGTAATGTTGACGTTGTACCCCTCGGTAAGCATCTGCTGCACCGCAGGTATGCCCTCGTCAGTGGCCGGAATCTTGATCATCAGGTTCGGGCGGCCCACCTGCTGCCAGAGGCGGCGCACCTCACCTATGGTGCCCTCTGTATCGAAGGCGAGTTCCGGGGATACCTCGAGACTGACCAGACCGTGCTCGCCGTCGCTGGCGTCGTACACCGGCCGCAGCACGTCGCACGCCGACTGGATGTCGGTAACCGCAACCGCTTCGTAAACTTCCGTCGTACTCTTGCCGGCCGCGTGGAGCGCGCGCAATTGATCGCGGTAGTCATCGCTGCCGCTGATCGCCTTTTCGAAGATGGCGGGGTTCGACGTCATCCCCCGCAGCCCGTCATTGTCCACCAGGGCCTGAAGCTGGCCCGACTGAATGAGGCCGCGGCTGATGCTATCCAGCCACACGCTCTGGTCGAAGTCCTGCAACTGCACGAGTTTGTTCGTGTCCACCATAGAAATCTCCCCCTTGTTTTGGGATTAGCAAACTGACTATGTAGTCTCCTTGAGGAGCCATTCCACAATTACCGAGGACAACGGGCATTCGATCCTTCGTTTCCCAATACTGACAGTACCCGTTCCCCACTCGTCAAGTAATATGGGCAACTGGCTCGTCATTCCCGCGAAAGCGGGAATCAATCTTCCTTGCCCTTTTCCACAGGTACATCATCTTGTGAAAAACCTTCGTCGCGCCCAGTTATTACAAGCATGCTTATCGCCTCGACACACAATACGACCCTTTCCTCCGGCTAGCCTAGACCGGCATCTCGCTCTTCCTGTTCCAATGCCGTCACTTTGGCGAGGCGGCGTGCGTGCCGCTCCTCGCCCGTAAACGTGGCGGCCAAGAATGCAGTTACCAACTCCTCCATCAGTGCCGGACCCACGACTCGAGGGCCCAAGCACAGCACGTTTACGTTGTCGTGCTCGACTGCCTGATGTGCGGAGTACACGTCGTGGCACAGGCCCGCGCGAATGCCGCGCATCTTATTGGCGGCGATGCTCGCTCCTACGCCGCTGCCACAGAGCAGGATGCCCCGATCTGCCTCTCCACGTTGCAGGGCTTCGCCCAAAAGGCGAGCGAAATCCGGGTAATCGTCATCCGGGTCGAGTTCATGCGGGCCAACGTCAACCACAGTATGACCGGCAGCCACGAGCCACTGCCTGACCTCGTTCTTGCTGGCTAGTCCGTTGTGATCGGCTCCGATTGCAATACGCATCCACTCACTCCCGCTCTATCCTACCGGATTCGACGGGAGGGATGCCAGATTCTGTTCGCGTTCCCGCAGGACAATACGATTGGACTCCTGCGCAAATTGTCCCTCTTCCGCTATTCCGATCAGAGCAGAGAATTTGAGGCTCCCGCACAGAACATACGGAACCCGAACCGGAGACACGCTAGACCGATCACGCCAATTGCAGAGACAGGCGCAAGACCCAGAGCATGTCTTGACAGTCAAAGGCGAACGGCTTCTTTCCATTTGAATTAGGGTTCCTCAACGTTCGTGCTGAGCTTGTCCAAGTACGAACGGCGCTATGCATTTGTTCTTAAATATGCCAATGTCCCGGTTCACCCTTCGACAGGCTCAGTGCGAACGGGACTGGAGCTCAAAAACGAACGAACGTAAGTCGGCAGCGCACTCTCTGAGGAAAGACCAAATCGGTCCTATTCGTCTAAGGCAACGCAGGCCCGCCAGAACGAACAGGGCAGCACGCAAGGGGTATTCGTCAGCCATCTGGCGCCAGTCTCCGACCTCAAGCTCTCCCGCTCCATCCCACCGTGTGATCACCGGCGTCGAGAGTATGGGTGACCGCCTGGAAACGGAAGCCGTAGCGATCAACCCTCCGCGAGGCCGCAGGCTGACCATCAATTAGCAAGTCGCACTTCTCATCGCCCTTTTGCAGCACGAGAAGCGTTGCGTCCTCGAGTGGAGCGCCAGCGTGTACACTGAAACCGGAATGCTCCACCTCGCCAAATGCCAATTTGCGGCGGCTGCGCTCCCACGCGTTGATCTCTTCCGAGGTCCACCACGGCAAGCCCTGCTGCCACCCGTACTCCACAACTTGCGCCATAGCCGTGGGCACGCCGGGCCGCATGCAATGGTGGGGATGGAAAAGAAAGTGCGCAACGCCGTAGTGCTTCCTTACGCGGTCCACGAGCGGTTCAGCAATGCTGTACGGCGCATATTCGTCTACCGGCGCATCCGGGTGGCCGACTGGTTGCACCATATCTTGGGTCAAGAAGTTGACTTCCAGCACGTCGTAGAAGTGACCGGAGTTAGGATCCATTGGGAACCAGGGGTGTGTGCTGCCGAAGAGGTGGCCGGTGTTGCCATCCTTGGATGGCCCCTTCGTCTGGTCTGAGGCAATACCCACCTTCTCCAGCCACTGGAAGAATTCTAAAGACCCTTCCCAGCGAGTGTAGTGATTCTTGTTGGTCGTAATGGTGTCCAGCCCGGCCTCCCGCCGCAGAAACTCCCACTGGAACACGAGATCGCCATAGTCCCAACGGTTGGGCTCCTTCCCCGAGAGAGCGTCAAAGTGAAGACAGATTTCGCTGCCATATGCCGCAACCGCCGCGTAGAGTTCGGGTGTGTAGCCCGGATACTGAATGCACCATGTGGAGTGTACGCCGAGCGCGCGGGTGTTCTCCAAGAGTTGGAATGCCCGGTCAAGCACATTGTTATCAGAATCGTGGGAGAGATGCGCCACCGCCTCTAAATCACCGGGCCAATACCAGAGCATGGGAAGTGCGGTAGCGGTGAACCGCGCGCCGAGAAAGACGCTGCGCAACAAGATGGCGCGGAGCTCATCGCCAACAGCCTCCAAGAAGAACGGTACCTCTGTATCGGTCGTGCGATCCGTTTCCCAATCCAGGACGATGCCGTCGTCGCACTTGAGGATTCCTTCGTCTATTTGGGCCGTACCGTTTGGGGCCGGTACGCCGTCCCGGTGCACGGGCTTTCCTTGCAGCATATGTAAAATGCACCAGGGTAAGTCCGCGGCACAGAAGATGCTAAACCCCCGTTGGAGTCGGTAGACGCTTACGCCCACACCAATGCGATTCCCTTCTCCATCACAGAGGCTAGCCAGCACACCGGCCCCGGCCGCCCGTGCCGTCGCGGCGTCCCAGACGTGCAAAGACGAATGTAGGTCGCGCACCAGAGGATGATCGATGTGAGTGACTTTCAAGTAAGCATCTCGAGTGCCTATCTGTGTGCGCACGCCGAAGAGATCATCCAAGCCACTCGAACCGCCCAGCCCAATCAGAGCACCGCCCGCCGTCACAAAGCCGTAGAGCCTTCCCATCTCCGGCGTGGTGACCTCGTGGTGAGGCAAAATGAGCACCTTGATGGTCGCCAGCGCCTCCGGCAGGGTGGCGGCGTCCACGCGCACAAACGGTATGCCCGCGTGAGCCAAAACCTCCAATATGTATGCGCTGCGCGGCTGAAAGTAGCCATCGTGCAAGTAAACGCCGAGGGGTTGGGTTCCAGGGTGCATTTCTTTCTCCGCCAAGTGGCGCGGCAACTCTTGCCTACATTCGTTCCAAAATCCTGCTACTCAAACAATAGCGCTTAGGCGGCGGCAGGACATATTTCCGCGCGCGAGATTATCTGGATAGCCATGCCGGTTCCAATTGGGGAGTCTAGAACTTGTCTCATAAATACATCGCTCTGTGTAGACCTGCCCTTTGAAAGGCTCAGGGCGAACGGATTCTTGCCTTTTCCGTTCGTGCTGAGTGCTGCGCGAAGCCCTTGTCGAAGCACGAATCGGCTATCGAACCGATTTATGAGATAGCTTCTAGTCCCCTTTGAGGCTAAGTGACTGGCCGATCTCATGAATTCTAATCAGGTTCGTGGTGCCGCCCACGCCGAACGGCATGCCGGCCGTGAAGACGACCGTATCGCCATCCTTCACGTGTCCCGCGCCCTTTGCCAATGCTACGGCCTCGCGCATCGCCATGTCAGTATCTGTTTCCACTGATGCCAGCAGCGGCTCGGTGCCCCAACTCAGGGCAAGCTGCCGCCACACCGCCACGTCGGGCGTCACCGCGAGAAGCTGCACATGGGGTCGCAAGCGGGCGAGCATGCGGGCGGTATACCCCGATTGCGTGAGGGCAAAGATTGCCGTAGCCCCCAGCTCCTCCGCAATGCGGTGCGTCGCCGTTGCAATTGCGTCGGTGGCGTCGCTGGATTCAATGGCGGCGAAGCTCTCCACGTGCGGGTCAACGCTTGTCGCGATGCGGGCCATTACCGCCACGGCCTCAACCGGATACGGGCCGACTGCTGTCTCGCCGGAGAGCATTACGGCGTCACTGCCGTCCAGGATCGCATTTGCCACGTCGCTGGCTTCCGCCCGCGTCGGCACCGGGTGCTGCATCATCGATTCGAGCATCTGGGTCGCCGTAATTACCGGTTTTCCTTGCGTGCGCGTCTCTTGGATGATCGCCTTCTGGTGCAACGGAACTTCCTCCGGCGGCACCTGCACCCCAAGATCGCCCCGCGCCACCATGATGCCGTCTGCGGCTGCGAGAATGTCATCGAATTGCGCAATCGCTTCCTGGGTTTCAATCTTTGCAATAATGGGTATCGCCGCGCCGTAGTTCAACATCAGTTGCCGCAGTATTTCAACGTCCGTTGCCGAGCGGACGTAGGAAAGCGCTACCCAGTCCACCTCTTGTTCCACAGCAAAGCGCACGTCCTCCCAGTCCTTCGCGGTCAGGCTAGGTAGGTTGAGACTGCGTCCTCTCACGACTACTGCCTTGCCGCTCACCAAGTTGCCACCCCGCACCACGCGCGTAACGACAGCGGTTTGCCCCGCTTCAACGCGTGTGGCCGTCACCTCAACCGCGATCAGTCCATCGTCGAACAGAATAGTATCGCCCGGACGCGTTTCTGCCGCAAGGCCTGCAAATCGTACCGGCGCAACGTCCACACTTGGCGCGTCGGGATCGACAGACTTGGCGTAGTCGTAGAGTCGCTTACTTGCGTCCGTACCGGTTGAGTCACTGTCTACAGTGAGAATAAGCTGACCGCCTGGGGAGAGCAGCAAGGGTTCGTCAGCAATGACGCCTATGCGCACCTTTGGGCCTTGAAGATCACCAATGATAGGCAGGTTGGCGCCTTCCGCAGTCGCCAACTGGCGCAGCAAACCAATCGAATGCGCCTGCGTTTCGTGGGTGCCGTGCGAAAAGTTGATGCGCGCGACGTCCAGGCCGGCCCGCAGCAAGGCGCGCAGCGTATCCTCATTCGCCGACGCCGGGCCGATAGTGGCAACAATCCGAGTGCGGCGCATGCGCGTTACTCCAACCAGCCCTTCTGCATCAAGTATTCATCGCCAAGCAGTCCCAAAAGAATGGGTGCTGCGGCGCCGGGATGGTGTTCGAGGCGAGCAAATTCAAAGTATTGTGTATACAAGGTTGCGCCATTGATTTGCTCCTCATCTGCCGCCGGAGCGATTGGGGTGCCAAACGCTTCACGACCATTGTTGTTGGCGTAGTAGTTAGCGAACACCTGGTCCACCGCATACTGCGTTTGCGTGGAGTTCGAGTCCGACTGTGTGGAGGTAACAGATGGGTCCACACCTGTGCTCCGTGCCCTACCGAGTTGTAACTGCACCACTTGCTCGCCCTCATCATCCTCCGTGACCTCCAGTCGAGCCCGTTGAAAGTATTGTACAGTGCTGCCATCTTCACTGATGGCATCGGTACGCGGATAGCCGAAGCGTGCCACGCCGCCGTGCTTATTAAAGTAAGAGAGGAATGGTTCGCGAATGGTATGTCCGGTTATTTCAACGTATGAAACCGTGTCCGATTCCGTTTGTGGGGGTGACTGCGGCGAGGCGGGCGTGAGTCGTTGCCAATATGGTCCATTCGCACTGGCTACGAAGAGGTAAGCGAACTCTGCGCCACTGACAAGTACGGCATCGCGAATGGGCACCATCTCAACCGGCAGTTCGAGGTCGATCCAGGTCAGTCCGCCATTCGTCGAGCGATAGATCGAGTCCTCTGCTACTAACACGAAGAACCCTAGGGCACCGGGCTCTACGAGCAGTTTCAGGGACGTCTCAATCGGCAGCGCGCCAATCAGGGACCACGCTCCCGCGCGATCGTTTGACAGATAGAGTCCATTCGACGTGGCCGCAAAAAGCGCAGGTGAGCCGCTCCCCGTAATGGCAAGGCCGAGTATCGACTCTTCCGGCAACCCACTATTCGCGAGGATCCAGGTAGCACCTTCGTCTTGCGATCGGTAAAGACCTCCCGCGGTCGTCGTCGCGGCAAAGAGCGTTCTCGGCAAGACAGGGTCGGCAGCTAGTGCCACTGCACCCGCCACGTTGCCGAGTTGGTCCTGAGGTAAACCGGTGTTGATACGGCGCCAGTAAACGCCACTGTCTTCGCTACGGTAGTTGCCGTCTAGCTCGGTTCCGGCGAATACAACTTGAGAGTCTCCCAACTTGTAGGCAATAGCAATGACGGGAGCGACGATGCCTGGCAGGTGGGTCCAAGTCTCTCCGCCGTCTATGGTGCGGTGCAGTCCCATGGAACCGGCAGCCAGCGCCGTATTCGCGATGGTGGGATGCGCGGAGATGAGCCAGGGTAGGCTGCTTGGGACCCACGACTGTTCATCCTGCGTCCATGCCTCAGCCTCAAGCGCATTTTCCCAAAGCTGCCAGGCAGCGAGCACTTCTCCCGACAGCACATCGGTCTCCGTATGCCACGGTGTGCCCGATGCCGCGCCCGCAACACTAGCAAGACTCAGCCAAAGCACGAGTGCTAGGCAAAACGCGAGCACCCCGTGGTAAATTGCCCACTCGGCGCATGATCGCTTTGCCCAAGCCCTATTGCTCTTCTGGTACGAGACGCAGTCGTTGCCCAACCCGGATCGAGTCAACATTATCTATGTTATTCAGTTCGGCTAAGTATTCCACAGTCGTATTATACTTGCTCGCAATGGCACTAAGCACCTCGCCCGGTTGCACGACATGGAATTCAGGTGTGGTAGGGACTACCGCCGTAGCCGAATTGGCAGGGGCGCTGGATGCTGGTGCAACGGGTGTAACGCGAGCCACTTCGCCGTTCTGAGCGGCTGGTACGCGACCATTGGACGCTAGGCCCTGACTGACGAGCCACACTGCGCCAACCCCAAGCAGCAGCAACACTACGCCGATACTGAAGGCGAGAAGCAACCTGTTGCTGCGGCCTTGAGGTAGTGGTCGCAGGTCGCTGCGCCTGCTTACTGAGTGCCAGCGCTGCGCAGGAGTGCGAGGGAGGAACGACGAATCAAGAGGAGGGTGGGACTCACTTCTTAGTTCCATGTGGAGAATACCTGCCACTGACTAAACGAGGAAACTAGGCCGAACGGAGGTGACGAACGAAGCAGCTAGCGAACTTTCCTAGCTGAAGGCGTAGACAAAGATCAGGTCATTCACATTGGTGTTGGTCGGCCCCGTGACTAATAGGGCGTCGGTCTGCCGCAAGAAATGGTAGGAGTCGTTGCGATCGAGGTATGCAAGTGGATCCAGGTTGAGCGCTCGCGCCCTCGCAGCTACCGTACCGTCCGCAATGCCGCCGGCCGCGTCGGTTGGACCGTCGGTGCCGTCCGTCCCCACCGCCATCACCGCCACATCTTCCCAACTGTCGAGCGCAAGTGAAGCGGCAAGCGCCATCTCTTGGCTGCGCCCGCCTTTGCCCTCACCGTGCACGGTAACCGTGGTTTCACCGCCGAAGATAAGACACGCCGGTGGTGGGAGTGGAGAGTGGTGACGAATCAGACCCTTGGCAACTCCAGCCATCACCTTAGCCACTTCACGCGCCTCACCTTCCACCCAGGTGGTGACCAGGAGGGCATTATACCCCAATTCCATTGCAGCGTCTAATGCCGCACGGGCCGCGATCTCGTTACTGCCAACGAGCACACTAGCCGTGCGCGCAAAGATTGGGTCGCCCTTCTTGGGCGTTTCCGGTATGGATTGGTTAAGGCCGTGTTCAAGCTGTGTGCGCACGCTCTGCGGTATTGCGTCCTGCAAGTTGAATTTCCCCAAGAGATTCCACGCATCTTGAAACGTGGTCGTGTCCGCCACGGTTGGCCCCGAAGCAATAAAGTCGAGGGGGTTCCCCACCACGTCGGAGAGTATGAGCGCAATCAGTGTGGCAGGCGCAGCCGCGCGCGCCAACCCACCGCCTTTCACCTTGGAGATGTGTTTGCGGATCGTATTCACTTCGTTGATGGTTGCGCCGCTGCGCAGCAAGAGGTCGGTGAGTTGCTGAAGATCATCCAGCGAAATATTCCCTGCAGGCAACTCCATGAGCGCCGAACCACCGCCGGAAATCAAGCAAAAGACCAAGTCTTCCTCGCCTGCATCCGCCGCCAACTGCAAAATGCGTTGCGTGCCTCGCAAGCCACTCTCGTCCGGCACGGGATGTGCTGCCTCAATCAGTTCGATCCGCTGTGTGTCGACGGCGTAGCCCTCCTTGACGTTTACCACGCCGCCCTCTAAGCGGTCGCCAAGAATCTCTTCCAGCGCCTGCGCCATCGGCCCGCTCGCCTTGCCCGCGCCAACGACGAGAATCCGCTTGAAGGAATCGAGATCGTACGCGTTGTCTCCAACTTCTAAGCGCGAGTCCTGGCGACGCACGCAGTTGCGCACCGCCTGTGCCGGGTCCACCGCCTTCAGAGCAGCCGCCAGCACCGCCATCATGTCTCCACGCTGTCGCGCAGTAATACCCCTCATGCCGTGCCATTTCCTCTCAACTGCGTGAACCCCCACTCACATAGTGTAGCCGAGCACATGCGGGGATGCGAGCAGGGCACGGTGGCGGCTACAATAGTACCTTAGAGGGTGTGTGAAAAGAGTATCCATTCATCCTTCGACAGGCTCAGGACGAACGGATACTGGCTTTTTCCGAGGGATTTTTCTTTCTTGCCGTTCGTGGTGAGCTTGTCCTTGCCGTTCGTGGTGAGCTTGTCGAACCATGAACGGCGCTTGGCTGAGAACTTCCCAC
Source organism: Chloroflexota bacterium (assembly GCA_965219505.1). Taxonomy (GTDB): domain Bacteria; phylum Chloroflexota; class UBA11872; order VXOZ01; family VXOZ01; genus VXOZ01. The sequence continues at coordinate 2,533,704 of OZ244775.1, forward strand.
ACACCTCTTAGTGGGATCATGCGATTCTGCTCTTCACAGCGACGCTCTCACTACACAGCGAAAAGAACCACGTACCACTGCAGCGAAAGGGCAACCCTATGCGCGGAACCTGGCGGGCGGGCACCATTGTCTTTATAGCGAGTTTCTGTACTTTGGTCGTCGAGCTTACCGCAGGGCGAATGGTCGCCCCCTATTTGGGGGTCTCGCTTTACACCTGGACGAGCGTCATCGGAGTCATGCTGGCCGGCATTAGCCTCGGGAATTACCTGGGTGGGCGCATCGGCGACCGCTTTCCAGCGGTTTCTACGCTGGGTGCACTCTTTCTCCTCTCCAGTATCCTTACGCTGACTATCCTGCCGATGACGGCGATTATCTCCAGTATTGCACAAGACCTGCCCGTGCACCTCATGCTGAAGATTCTCTTCTTTACCGGCACCATCTTCTTCTTGCCCAGCCTGTTCATGGGCACCATCACACCGGTCGTCGTCAGGCTTACGTTGGAAGATCTGAGCCGCACCGGCGGCGTGGTAGGCCGCATTTATGCCCTCTCGACAGTCGGGGCCATTGCCGGAACGTTCGCCACCGGCTTCTTCCTGGTGTCGTGGTTCGGCACGCGCACGATTATCCTGCTGGTAGCGCTGCTGCTCCTGCTGGTAGCCGTGATCTTCGGCAACCTCTGGAACCGCCGGCTGTTGCTGGGGGGCGGGATCCTGATTCTCGTTGGGCTAAGTATCTACAGCTATGGCCGCAACGCGTACAATCTGCCCTTGGGTTTCAACTATGTCCGGCATCTGGCGCAGGATGCCTTGGCGCTGCAACCGCGCGGCGCGTTCGCCGCGCCCTGCAACGTGGAAACCAACTACTTCTGCATACGAGTGACAGAACGCAAGCTGGAAGAGAATGTCACCCAACGCCGTCTGGTGCTCGATCATCTTATCCACAGCTACAGCATTCTGGAAGACCCTACCCGCTTAGATTATGATTATGTAAAGATATATGCCGAGCTTGTGAAGTACGTCGCCGGCGACCGTACTGACATACGCACCTTCTCCATTGGGGGTGGCGGCTACACTTTCCCCCGCTACCTGGAGGTGGTCTACCCTGACGCCATGATCGAGGTGGCGGAGATCGATCCGGCAGTCACCGAAATGGCCCACGCTAGAATGGGACTCCCCCGCGAGACGCGCGTCACGACCTATAACGAAGACGCGCGCCTGGTGGTGAAACGCCTGGAGGCCGGACAGTACCATGCCATCATCGGCGACGCGTTCAACGACCTCTCCGTACCCTACCATCTGACTACCAGGGAATTTGCCGAAATAGTGCACGACCTCCTTACGGCCGACGGCTACTACATGCTAAACGTGGTGGACACGTTCGAGCACGGGGTGTTCCTGCCCTCGCTAATCCTGACCCTGGAGCAGGTGTTCCCGCATGTCTATCTGCTGGCCGACGGTCCCGGTTGGGAGCAGGACGGGCGCAATACCTTCGTGCTGGTAGCAGGGAAGCAGCCGCTCTCTGAGGCAATGCTGCATAACGAGGTGGGCAGCCTACTGCCGGAAGGGCCGGTGAGCACATTCCTGGAACCCGCGCGCCTGCGAGAGTACGTGGATAGCCGCCCCGCCGTGATTCTCACGGATAGCTTCGCGCCGGTAGATAACATGCTCGCGCCGGTCTTCGCCGAACGCGGGTAAGCTATCCGCCTGTGTCTAGAGAAGGGTAACTGCGTGACCGTGGGGAGAAGTAGATTGGATTTGGAGATAGATGGAGTCCTCAACCGATGACTTAGCCGCCCGCCTGCTGCGCTGTCCGCTGGGATGTGCCTTCCTGCTGACGATCGCGCGGGATAAGATTCCAGTCTCGCTTGCCGTTACGCCCCGAGAAGCCTTCGGGCGAGCCGTAGTCGCCTTGCGCGCCCTCAATCCCTGGTCGGGGAGCTTCGACCGGGCCGTGGCTGCAGTTCTTTCCAGAGGCTCAGATTTGGCGCCTCTGGCGCGTGAAATTGCAGCGCATCCGGGAAACCGCTGGTGGGGGGAGCCGCTGGACCGGACCCGGCAGGTGCTCGTGAGCGAAGCAATGCCAAATCCAGTTTCCTCAAAGGCATCTCCCGATTCACTTGCCCGCTGGGAAGCCTACGCGCAACGCCCGGTGGGATGGCGGATGACCTCTACGCTCACACGTGGATACTCGTGCCTCGACACCGTGATCGCGTGGGGCAGCGGCGACTGGATGGGGCTGGAACATTACCGCAGATTCGCGGCGGAGATCGACGAATCTGCCCGTATGCTTGAGATCAGTAGCCCCGCCGACTGGCACGAATTCTGTGTCGCGTTTGCCTGTGTCAATCAGGACTCAAGTAGCCCGGCAGGTGCCGGTTCGCTGTCACCGGACTGGAGCCGCGTTGCATCAGGGTGGGACGGCGTCCACTTGACGTTCATGGGCCTCTTGACCGCGACCTTTGTGCGCCATCGCTCGGCGGCCGGGACCACTATGCTGTGGTCGTGGGATACGGAGGGCACACTCTGGCTGCCGGGAGATTTCGTGCGGCCGGGCGCGCCGCTCGCGCCAATAGACCGCGACGCAAGCGAGTTCAGGATATCCAGACCGCTGATGGATGACGAGTTGGGAATACCGGATTGGCCGCCGGACGAAGGCCGCGTGCACTACCGCGGGTAACCGTTACTATCCTCGCCTCACGTGTCGTCCGCCAACGCTCAGGTTCGCTGCTATTCTTCCAGCGCTGAGCAGGCATCGTTCACCACGGTCGCTACTTCGTCGCCGCGCGCGAGACCGTCGACAATATGCTGCATGGCATGCCACGCACGCTCGTCCCATGGTAGCGCACGACCGAATTCCATCGACCGTTGAAGAGCCGTCAATTGTGCGGGCCCCAGAGTTGGCCGAATCTCCGCCAGCCGTGCGACCATTTCTTTCTGCGATGGCACGGCCACAAACCGCTGCATCGTTTCCAGGAGACCCTTCAGCGCCGTGTATGCCACATCGGTCTGCCCTGATCGCGCGTGGATGGCGAGCCCCATGTCGGCATCGACCGGAACGCTGCGCACCTTCCCTCGCGGCAACTCTGCCAAGCGGTAGCCAAATCTTGGCGCCAGAGTGGTTGTACTAAAGAACATTGCCGGCACCGTATCGTCCATCCCGCCGAAGAACTCCCATACCTCTCTCCAACTTACCGGTGGAGCGACGCGATGGGTGTGTAGCAATTCATGGCAAAAGCGCAGGGCTTCTGTGGCTGCCGAGTCCTGCAAGCGGCACCGACCGGTTACTGGGTCAATCACTTCAGCCTCGTTCTGCCACAACGCCCACAGAACCCGCGAAAGTGCGGCATGAGGCCCCACCGCGTCACCTGCCCTTCCTCATCGCGCTCGGTCAGCTTCACCGCGTTTGCTACCAGGTCGTCCCAGGTCCACGTTTCGTCCGGCGGGGAAACCCCTCGCCGTCCAAAGTACCCGGAGTCGTAGTAAAGCACTAGCGGGTCCGCATCTAAGGGTAGAGCAAAGAGCCCGCCCTCGCCTCGAAATTGATCGAGCACATAAGGGTAGAACGTATCCGTAAGGTCCTGATCATCGGCCGCGATGAAGCGGTCCAAAGGCAATATCACACCGCGCTTCCCTAATGAATCAACCATACTGGGACTAATTGACAAGAGGTCGGTTTCGATGCTGTCAATCCAGTCGGCGAACTCATCATCGTTCTTGGGAGGAGGCTCCGGGTAGTCTGCTCGACCGATAAGGCCCGGCGACAGGGTGTAACGTCCGCGTGCGGGACCGTTGGGATTGTCTACGTCTTCCTCTAACGCGGCTACAAACTTCAGGAGTCTCTCTTGCGGTTCTTCGAAACCCCCACCTGGATCGTAGTAAAGACCGCTAAACGAAAACGTACGCCACGTAAGCGCGGCGGCATCCGGCCCGCTGGGCAGATCAGACGAAGACCTGAAGGGTCCGCAACCAGCGGCCAGCGCTGCTATGCTTGCCATCAAAGCTCTACGAGTAACCATCATTCTGCTCCTTATTGTAACGGCTAAGAAGCCTAGGGATGCGGCAGAGCCCCTTCCAGTCGAACCTTACTACGTTTAAACTCGCATCTCCGCCCGGCGTGCACTTCTCCCGCCAGTCAGAGTAGAAACAACCCTTGCGGTAGCACCGCCGTTACGTAAATTGCGAGGCGCATTATGTGCACTCAATTCCGGTAGCGCAGGTTTGCAACCTACGCGCATTCGGCCACCAGGCAATTCAGAGAGAATCCCACCCGGTAGTCAAGCCCTCACCCCGGCCCTCTCCCACGAGGAGAGGGAGCTATAAGTTATTCGCGTACCTGCCTTTCAAGCGCGCCTGTGGTCAGGCCTTTTGCTACACCTCCACCAGAGTGCAAGCCTCGTTAACCACGGTGAGCACATCATCACCCCGGACGATGCCCTCCTCGATGGCTCGCATGGCGCCCCGCACTTTTTGATCCAGCGGTATGCCACGACCATGTTCCATGGATGACTGAATGGCCGCGATTTCTTCAGGAAGTATCGTCTTGCGAAAATCGCCAAGTCGTGCGACTGCTTCCTTTTGCGCGGGTACTGGGACGAACCGCTGCATGACGTTCACGAGACCCTTCAGCGCCGTGTAGGCAGCCTCGGTGTTCTCCGTGCGCGCCATGATGCCAATGCCCATCTCACCAAGCACCGGCACACTGCGCACCTTGCCTTGCGGTATCACTGCCCAGCTATAGTCTAGAGACCAACGACCCTGGTATGCACTGTACTCCATGGCCGGAAACCGTCCTGACGGTGATGGGAGAAGACGCAACGGATCCATATGGGTCACCGGAGGAGCGACCCGATGTTTGTGGATGAGGTCATGGCAGAACTGTAAGGCCTCCGCGGCTGCCGGCTCCTGCAGCAGGCAGCGCAGCGTCCTCGGGTCCGCCACGTCGGCTTCATTTTGCCACAACGCCCACCAGTATCCAAAGGACATCAGTGCCAGTCCCCAGCGCTGCACCTCGCCTGCTTCATCGCGTTGCGTCAGCTTTATCGCGCTCTCTGTCAGATCGTCCCAGTCCCAATTCTCGTGCACGAGCGGAACGCCCTGTTCCGCAAAGTACGCCGGATGGTAGTGGAGCATCACTGGGTTCGCGTCTACCGGCAGCGCGAACAGCCCCTCGTCCGATCGTAAGTGATCGAGGAGATAGGGAAAGAATGCCTCGGTGAAGCCCGGATCGTCGGCAGCGATAAGCGGGTCCAGGGACAGAATTATCCCTCGCTCTCCCAACATCTGTGCCAGGTGAGGTCCGACGGTTATGAGATCAACTTCAAGGCTGCCAAACCATGCCAAGTATTCATCCAGACTCTTCGGCTGAGGTTCTACGTCCTCCATGCGCATATACTTTGGATCAAGCGTGTAGCGTCCCTTTATGGGGCCGTCGGGGTTTTCCGTATCCTCCTCTAAAGCCGCCGCTATTTGCAGAATCCTTGTATTAGGATTGGTTCGTTCCGGCCCTTGTCCAAAGAAAGCACTAAAGTTGAGCGCGCCCCACGTTAGCTCTACGTCCTTGGGCAGGATCGGCACGGAGAATGCAGATTCGAGAGAACTGCAGCCGGCCGCCAGCGCCGCTGTACTCGCTATCAATGCTCGACGTGAGAGCATTGGCTGTCTCCTTGTACGTCGGCTCATGATCGCACTCTGTACCTTGGCGGCCGCACAAATCAGCTACGCCCGGTTATGTGGCCGTTACCCCTCCATAATATGATAGCATAGTCTGTCAATCATCTAAGACAGTGGCGCGTGTCTTGGCAAAACCGGAGATGCTTGCGCGAGGACTTATGCCCTAGACCGGAAAACGCCTGCAGGGCTAAAGTGACTAGGTTTTCGCTTGCGCGGGAATGACGGTCAGGCTCGATATGATAGAGATGTTTTTGGAGAGAAGGAACGTGAATTAGCAGCTAGCGTGGACTAGCCGAAACGTAGCGTCCAAGGCGCGCCCAGGTTTTCACGGCTGATACGTTGTCACCGCCACAGCCAGCAGTTTACGCCGTGCCGGTCGCCGCCTACGGGCAGCCACTCCGGCCAGGAGGCCTGGAGTGAGAAGCCGTGCGCGCGCAGCAGGTCATTCTTCGGGGAGTCGTGGTCGGCGTAAGCGAAGATTGGCTTTGAGGACAAAGGCAGGGCAGCCAGGAGATCGGCCGCCGCGTGCCAGGCTGCGGGATGCACGAAGAGATCGAGCAATGCTGCCGCCCCGCCCCAAAGCGGATCGTCTTCCACGCTCGCCCAACCCACCACCAGTCCCGCCTCGTTTTCCAGTAGGCAGGCCGCAATGGATGAGTCTTCAGCATCCAGTTCGCGCTTGTACTTCATGAAGTCGCCCTCGAAACTGCGTTGGCCCCAGACGCGCCGCGCGGCGTGGCGCAGCCGGTCGCCGTGGGGCTGCGCGCACAGCAAGTTTACCAGCGGCCAGTGCTCCCAACGCGGCGGAGCAGTGCCGGTAAGCGCGGCATGCCATAGTTCATCTGCCAGCTCCGGCTGACTCCAATACCACATCGCGCCGCTGCCCTCAGCTATGCTGCGAAAGCCATAGCTGTGGTAGATCCAAAAGGGCGGAGAATCGAATCCGGTTCCCAGAGTGAGCGCCCGTCCGCCGCGCTCGTTAAAGTCCTCCATTTGAGCGGCCATGATATGGCTGGCGATGCCTTTGCGTCGCTGTTCCGGGCGCGTGAAGACGTGGCCGAGGATGCCGATACCGCCGTGCTCCACCGTCATGATATTCCCGGCTGCTTTTCCATCAACCACACCGAGGTAGAAGCGGGTTTCCAGCGCGTCGAGCGGCCCCGCAACACAGTGATCGATGTGCCAGTGTACGTGCTCACGCTTGTGGACGAGCAGGTCGCGAATGTCTTCCGCCCAGCGTGCTTCCGGCTCTTCCACCAAAAGACACTGCATAAGCTCATCGCTCTTGAGCGTGACCTCAGCCAGTTGCCGCACCATCAGAGAGTCGTCACTCCTCACGCTGACAGCGTACCTGTTGCAAGCACATCACACCCACTACCCCCGGGTCAAATTCACAGTGAGGCACCACCAAGTAGGCCCCTCCTCAACCGACCGGACGACAGTCTGGCTTAGGTGCCCCGATCAGCGCCCACCAAGACGCTCTGATGTACTATCATAGGAAAGACAATAGGTGCGCAAGGGAGGTAAACAACCGATGAGTGACACCGCGCAAAACGACACGGCTGCACGACGCGAGAATCCTCTGCTCAGTCTGCTGCTGAATATCGTGGTTCCTGCAATCATACTCATGCGCTTCAGCAGTGACGAATGGTTGGGCCCGGTCAACGGACTCTTGGTCGCGCTGGCCTTCCCACTGGCATACGGTATTTTCGATTTCTCGCAGCGGCGTACTTTCAACTTTCTCCCGGTTGTCGGCGTCGTCGGCATTCTGCTCACGGGCGGCATCGGGCTGTTCAAGCTCGATCCCAAGTGGATTGCCGTCAAAGAGGGGGCCATACCGCTTGTCATCGGCATTGCCGTGCTCGGTTCGCTCAGGACCAGGTTTTCACTACTCTCCATCCTACTGAACCAGGTCATAGACAGCGCAGCGGTGAACGCCGCACTCGACGGTCGCGGCACGCGAGCAGCATATGATAAGCGCCTGGCAAATGCCACCTATATCGTAGCAGCGTCGTTCTTTCTCTCCTCCGTCTTGAATTACACTCTGGCGCGCCTGGTGGTGGTAAGTCAGCCGGGTACCACGGCCTTTAACGAAGAGCTAGGCAAGATGACGGCCTTGAGTTTTCCCGTTATCGCTATGCCGGCAATCATCATCCTTTCCATAGCCATTCTCTACACCGCGATCGGGATTCGGAATCTCACCGGCATAGAGTTAGAGCGTATCTTTCGTCAACGCTAGGGCGGCCGGGCATCTGAATTCAGCTACGGGCTGTCCGCTCTAATTGACGGCGCGAGGGGATAGCACCTATACTCGCCTCGAGGAGATACTCTCGCGTGTACCGCAAGAAGGGATGATCGCCCGATGGCAACTCTAAGCGCACCCTACGCCACTGACACAATCCCAGAAGACATGCTCCGCACCTATTTGATCCAGCAAGCCCATGTTCTGTTCGACCACGCGGAAAAGGACCGTGCTGCAATACAGACTTCGGCACAATGGAAGCTGCGGCGCGCACGCCTCATGGCCGCTTTCGAGCAGGCCATTGGACCGTTTCCAGATGAAAAGTGTTCCCTCAATACGCGCGCGGTAGGGAAGCTGGAACGCGAACGCTACACGATCCACAAAATCATCTTCGAGAGCCGTCCACGATTCTACGTGACCGCGCTTGTCTATGTGCCAAAACAGCACACCGCGCCCTATCCGGGTATTCTATTCCCGCTCGGCCACAGCCGCAACGGCAAGGCTTATGACAGCTATCAACGCACACCGGCAGGTTTTGCCGAGAAAGGCTATCTCGTATTGGCCTACGATCCCCTTGGCCAGGGTGAGCGCTGGCAGTACTGGGATCCGATTAAGAAAGATTCTGCTTTCAGTTCATCGACTCGCGAGCATAGCAACGTGGGGGCGCAGTGTTTGCTGCTGGGAACTAACCTGGCCCAATTCATGATTTGGGACAGTATCCGTGCCCTTGACTACCTCCTCTCCCGGGAAGATGTCGACTCGTCCCGCATCGGCTGCACGGGTGTTTCCGGCGGCGGTACTAATACTGCCCAATACGTACCCTTCGACGACCGGGTGACGGCGGCCATGCCTACCTGCTACATAGCCGGATTTCCCGCCCTCTTGGACAGCGTCGGACCCCAGGATGCCGAGCAGAACCTCTTCGGTCAGCTTGCCGTAGGCCTAGACCATGAAGACTATGTGTCTTTATTCGCGCCGCGCCCACAATGCGTGGGCGCCGCTACGGGGGACTACTTTCCGTTGGCGGGCGCGCGTAACTGTGTAGAGAGCGCAAAACGCGTCTACGCCGCGCTTGACGTACCCGACCTCCTCTCGCTCGCCGTGGCGGAACAGAACCACGGTTACCATCTGCCCATGCGCCAAGCCGCGTATGAGTGGTTCAATCGCCTATTCGACAAAGAAGAAGAAGGAATCGACGAGACGGAGATCACCCTAGAGCCGGATGAAGCGCTTTGGTGCACGGAATCGGGTAACGTCTACGAATTGGGCAGCGAGACGGTGTTCACCCTCAACCGCAAGGAATTATCGGAAATAGATCCGGCGCTGCCTGAAGTCGGCTCTGAGAGCGAAGCTGCGAAGTACCAACAGGTCGTGCGCGAGCGTGTGCGCCGTGTGCTTTCCACCTCCCCAATGACCGGCGACCTAAAGCTCACGCAAGTACCTCTCGACTCCAGCGAACGCGTGCAGCGCGAGCGCGTCGTCTTCGAATCGGAACCCGGCATCCTGATACCCTGCGTGCTGCGCACTCCGGTCGACGCCCAGGAAGACACGATGCTCATCTGGATAGATGAGGCAGGCAAAGAATCAGAGAATACCGCGGTATTGCTCGATGCCTTGGCGGTTCGCGGGATAATGTCCTTGGCGCTTGACCCTAGAGGTATGGGTGAGACAGGCTTCTCCGTTTCAGATGACCCTCGAACAAGCGACAATGGACACATCAGTCACAAAGTAGCGTACATGGGATTCTTGCAGGCTCGTCCGCTGCTGGGAATGCGTGTGCAGGACGTCTTGCGTGGATTGGATGCTCTCTCGACGATACCGGCGACTGCCGCAAAGCAGATCATGCTTGGAGGCCGTGGCGGCGGTGCCTTGTTGGCGCTGTTTGCAGCCGCCCTGGACCAGCGCGCGGCGGGAGTCATCGCTAACGAATGCTTGGCTTCATACCGTTGGCTGGTGGAAAACGAATACTACGCCTACGATGCGTCTTGGTTTCTCTTTGGCGTGCTGCGTGAATTCGATATCTGCGATGTTGCAGCGCTAGTCGCGCCACGTCGACTCGCGGTGTGGACGCCCCACGACCACCAGCGGGAACCGGTCAGCATGGCAACGCTGCTGGCGGCGTTTGGGCGAACGACAGCCGCCTACCGCGCCTACGCCGCGCCCCAGTCACTACGCTACCGTGAAGATGCCCTAACGTCCGAGAGACTTGTGCGTGAGTTAGGCCTATAGCAGACATAGCAAAGTCCCCACCGTCCCATACGAACCACGACAGCGTGCCGGCCGGTCATTCACGCCCACGACGTGTCCCATATGCTCTGCGGATTTGGAGTTCATCCGGTCCGCCTCGTCCTGAAACGCACACGCGGAATTGACCATGGCTATTCCAACCACGCATAAAGACAACCCATGAACATGCCCCCATCACCCGTTGCGGTCGCAGTTGCCACGGCACAGGAGTCCGGAGCGTACCTGCGTGAAAATGCTGCCAACACTTCCATCGTGAAGACCAAAGGACGCGGAGACTTTGTCACCGGCCTCGACCTAGCCGTAAACGACCTTATCCAAGAGCGCATCCGCTCTTCTTTTCCCAATCATCGCTTTCTGACCGAAGAGACTGTCAACAGTCCGCTGTCCGACGAGCCGACCTGGATCATCGACCCTATCGACGGCACTCTCAACATTGCTAATGGCTTCCCGCTCTTCACAGTAAGCATTGCACTGGCAGAGCGAAAACAGCCTGTCGTGGGCGTAGTGTACGATCCCTTGTTGGACGATCTCTTCGTGGCTGAGGCAGGAAGGGGATCAAGCTGGAACGACAACACTATTGCCGTGCGCGGAGACGTCGCCTGGCATGATGCACTGTTAGGTTTCGACTCAGGACACAACGAACAGGCCGCCTGCGACAGTATGGCACTCGCCGTGGCCCTGCAATCCCAAGTAGCTGGGCTCCGCATCACAGGATCTGCTGCGCTCGCCTTGTGCTATGTAGCGGCAGGACGCCTCAGCGGGTTCTTTCACCACCGGCTGGAATCCTGGGACATGGCCGCAGCGCTATTGATCGTCCAGGAAGCCGGCGGCTACATTACAGAAATGGACGGTTCCCCTGTGACCCAACCGCAGATCGGCTCCGTCGTCGCGGGAAATGCCGCAATCGTAAGCAGAATTAGACAAGTCGAGCAGACACGCCGCAACACCTAGACAGCAACCAAGGACATTGATGTCATATCTGGGCTTCACGAGTGCCGCCCAAGAGTTGGCTTGGTGGGAAAGCGATGTCACTGCAGCCGCAATCTTGGGGGTCGTCCAGGGGATTACGGAATTCCTGCCAATTTCCAGTTCCGGTCATCTCGCTATCCTGCCCTGGGCATTCCAGTGGTCGTCGCCAGTATTGAATAGTCTTCCGTTCGCGGTAGCACTTCACGTCGGCACGCTCCTTGCCGTTCTGCTGGTGTTTTGGCGTGACGTCCTTTCGCTTGCGACTGCGTTTCTAACTTCCATCCGCGAGCGGGATATCCAAGCCGATCCCGAGCGCCGCTTGGCGTGGCTGCTCGTACTCGCCACGCTGCCCGCGGTAGTCGCCGGTCTATTGCTTGAAGAGGCTGCCACGACAGTGCTGCGCTCGCCGTGGATCATCGCCGCCGCGCTCGCCGGGGTTGGAATCATTCTTTGGATTGTGGACGCCCGACACACCGGAGAGCGCACTTGCGATAGCCTTGGTTGGCGGGGAGCTTTGCTCATTGGCCTGGCGCAAGCTTTGGCGATCGTGCCCGGCGTCTCTCGTTCAGGTAGCACCATCACCATGGGCATGTTGCTGGGATTGAGCCGGGTGCAAGCGGCACGCTTCTCCTTCTTGCTCATGGCCCCAATCATCTTTGGCGCCGGCGTGTGGGAAGCGCGCCACCTCGATAACGCCGCCCTGAGCGGTAATGGCGGAACGATCTTCGTTATTGGATTCTTCAGCGCTCTGGTGGTGGGGTACCTTTGTATCCGCGTATTCTTGCGCTACTTGCAGCGCGGCCGCCTCTGGCCGCTTGCACTCTATCGTATTGGGCTGGCGGCACTTATCGTCTTGATGCTCGTGACGCGGTGAGCTTTACGACTTTGCTGCCATTCGCTACACTAGACTTCTATCCCCCCCACTGTGCTTCGTATCTGTCATTCTAGTCAGCGCAGTAGGAAATCCAGGCAGTTGGTCGACTTGGCGCTTGCGTTCTTGCCAACAGACAGGGGACAAGCCCATGCGCTACGGCGGAGCATCTTGTACTAAGAGGCCGAGGGTCTAGCCCCCGCGCTATGGCTGAACTGTCAATTTGAGAAACGAAGTGACGAAGAATCTATCATTTACAAAAGAGATTCTTCGTCTTGCTTGGACTAGGTGAATTGTCTGCAGACGTAACTGGGTATATACGCGGAGTACTGCAATGCGCATTGGCATATTGAACGTAACCGGCTACGCCGGACTGGAGCTAATCCGGCTGCTGGCCGGCCATCCAGAGATGCAAATCGTTGCCGTCACCGGACGCAGCCAGGCCGGTAAGAGCCTGGGCGAGGTCTTCCCGTTTACGGGACTCTTTCCAATGGGCGACCTTGCCACGATGACAATTACGGAAGACATTACGACTGAGGTGGATTTCGTCGTTTCCGCTCTGCCACAAGTTGCTTCAGTGGAGGCCCTGCTTCCGTTTATCGAGGACGGCGTGCCCGTCGTGGACATTGCGGCGGACTTCCGCCTCCATGACCCCGACACGTACAAGGAATGGTATCAAGAGCACCCGTGTCCCGAGCATCTGGAGAGCGCCGTCTACGGCCTCACCGAACTGCACCGGGAAGAAGTGCAGCAGGCCAAGATCGTGGCGAATCCCGGCTGCTATCCCACCGGCGCAATCTTGGGGCTCGCGCCGGCCTTGGCGGAGGGTCTGATTGTGCCCAGCGTGATCGTGGACGCCAAGTCAGGTATATCGGGCGGCGGACGTAGCCTTACGCTCGCGAATCAATTCTCGGAAGTCAACGACAGCATTGAGGCCTATGCGCTGCAGGGCCACCGGCACACGCCCGAAATCATTCAGGAACTGAGTGAAGTGGCAGACACTGACGTGCAGGTGACGTTCATTCCCCACCTCATCCCCATGACCCGCGGCATTCTGACAACTTGCTACGCAACACTTGCTCGTTCCGTTACCCAGCAGGAAGTGGACGACCTGTACCACGCGCGCTACGCCCACGAGCCGTTTGTAGTGGCGCTTGCGGTGTCGCCTAAGACCAAGTGGACCTACGGTAGCAACCACTGCCTCATCCATCCGGTCGTGCATGAGCGCACGGGGCATCTCATCGTCACCACCGCAATTGATAACTTGGTCAAGGGCGCGTCCGGTCAAGCACTGCAGAACGCAAACGCCATGCTCGGTCTACCTGAGACCATGGGGTTGGAAACCAAACCGCTGTTTCCATAGCGAATGCCCCCAACGCAGGCCATCCCAAGACTGGGGTGTAGCTGAAGAATTCTCTCTCCATTCAGGAGACCTTCGCGTAACTCTGCCCTTTAGTTGGAATTGATGTGGTCCGGCACGGATTTCCCCTCTCCCCAAGAGGGTGTCTCAAAAGTGCATTGTTCAGTGTAGACTTGCCCTTCGACAGGCTCAGGGCGAACGGAAAAGGCAAATCCCGTTCGTGCTGAGCCTGTCGAAGCACGATTTTGCTTATCGAGTCGACTTATGAGACAGCCTCCCAAGAAGAGGGAGGTCTTCTCGCCTGGCGGGACAGGTTGCGCAAAGATCTCATTCAGGGAGAGAACTGAAGCTTGCCCCGTGGCTTGATACCGGGGATGAGGGTGAATCCTGGTTAATGCAACCTTATCCCGGTCGCTTCTTCGAGTCTCACATAGGTCTCCAACGTTGCTGCTGAGATTGTGAATTGCCCGCCGCGTGAGCCTTGAAAACTGGTCTACCGATGACTGAAGCACCGTCCGTACTTCGAATGGCTCAGCACGAATGGCGCGCCGCCGCAACGAGAAGCACCGCTCATTAGCTGAATACGGTTGATCGCGACTAGAGCGCCCGCACGGCCTGTTCTAGCGCCTCTGTAGCTTCTTGGTAGTCCGTACCGGATGAGAAGACCAGGGGCTTCCCAATCTGCACCTTCACTTGGCCGCGCGATGGGAAAGAAGCTCCTTCATACAGCCCTTCCTTCACGAGCGTGACGCGAATCGGTACGATTGGCGTCCGTGATTCCATGGCTACAAAGCCGGTGCCTGGCTTGAAGGCCTTTATTTCCCCATCCGTCCGATCGCCCTCAGGAAATATGAGCACCGACCAGTCGCTGTCCAGCAGATTGCCCAGGTTTTCGAGGCTGCGCCGGACCGGACCCTGGCGTGCAAACGGAAAGGTGTTCCCCAGGAGCGGGCTAAAGACTCGCCACCCAATAGACGAAAAGAAATTGTCGGCAGCCGCCGCAATCCCAAGCCGCCAGCGCATAGACGACGGGAGAGCTATCAGAATCATGCCGGCATCCACCCTGAGATTGTGGTTTGCCGCATAGAGCACCGGCCCCGACAGACCGTCCAAATTTTCCTTTCCAGTGACCTGTACCTTGTAGAGCAGCGCTATACCGGGTCTGACGATCACGTAGTGCAGTAAAGTACGGAGTGCCCGACACCACGCCGATCGGCTCCAACTTGGAAATCGTTCGTCTTCGCTCGCGCTGCCCTGCTCCAGCAACGACTCCAGTTCCCCAATCGTCGTTTCCGGATGCACCTCGGTCTCATCGATATAGACGCCGAGTTCCTGCTCAATAGCTGAGAGCAATTCGACCAGACCGAGGGAATCCAGGCCGATATCGGTGCCCAGAATGCTGTCGGCGCTTACGTCTTCCGGTGAAACCTCAACAATGCGCACGATCAGTTGTTCCAAAAGCGTCTGCGTTTCTTTGGGAGTCTCTGCCGGAGTTGCCGCAGCAGTTGCTTCCCCTTGCGCATCGGCAATGAGGCGCTCCAGCACCAGGTTTTTCTTCACCTTGAGCGTGTGGGTGCGGGGGAATTCTTCGTCCGGCCAGATGCTGAAACCTCTGATCTGCTGATGGGCAGCCAATTGTGAGTTGACTTCCGCTATCACCGGGCCGCCCTCAGAGCCATCGCTTGTAATCATCACGGCATGCACGTCCTCGCCACCATTCGGGCTGGGCATGCCGACGACAACCGCGTCCTCCACGGCCCCATGGTTCTGCAAGAGCGGCTCTATGTCTTCCGGGTAGACGTTCTGGCCGTTGGCCAATACGATCAAGTCTTTCTTGCGGCCCTTGAAATAAAGGAACCCATCCTCGTCGATATAACCCAGGTCGCCGGTCTTGTACCACCCATCCTCGAAGGATGCCTCCGTAATCTCCGGCTGGTTCCAGTAGCCCGGTGTGACGTTGGGCCCGCGCGTATGAATCTCGCCATCCGACGCAATCCTAACTTCCTGGCCGGGCAGCACCTTGCCCAGCGCGTCCAGCTTCTTGTATTGAAAGCTGTTGCAGGCTATAATCGGCGCCGCTTCAGTCGTGCCGTAGCCCTGGAGCACCATAACGCCCAGCGCCTCCCACTTCTCTGCCAAGGCAGGTTCTAAGCGGGCGCCGCCGCACATGACAAACTGCAGCTTGCCCCCGAAGCGACGGTGCACCTGACCGAAGAGCTTCCGCCGCGCCCAGACCGGGAGACGCGGCGCAATGCGGATTAATTTCGCGAGTGTCTCCTTCTTCCCGGTGAGTTCCGCCTGCCGCTCGATGGCGTTCATGAAGAGTTCCAGCGCTTGGGGCACGAGCACGATGCTGGTGATGCCGTTCTCTTGCATCGTGCGCACCAGAATGCTCGGCTGGCGGCTGACGGGGTAGACAATTCGTCCGCCACCAAAGAGCACCGCAAGGTGACCCACCGTCTGCTCCAACATATGGCTTAGCGGCAAGAGCGAGAGCATCCGCCAGCTCGGTTGCGGCATTACTTCCCGGCAACCGGCGACCACGTTGGAAATGATGTTGCCGTGGGTCAGAATCACACCCTTGGGCGCACCCGTCGTACCGGACGTGAACATGATCTCGGCGATGTCGTCTGCCGCCACTTCGACACGAGGAGGCTCGGCATAGTCGCCCGCCAGCACGTCTTCCAGGTCTTCAATGTTCAGGTGCGGCAAGGCTTCGATTTCTGCATTCTCCGGTGTAAATTGAGAGACAAAGGCAAACTTCGGCTCCGTCTGCCCAAGCACCGCGGCGACAAATTCCGGCGCGCTGCGAATGTCGAACGGCACTGCAATCGCACCGAGCCGCAGGCAGCCAAAGAGCGCCAAAACCCACTCCGGACGGTTCGGCGCCCAGATGACGACCCGGTCGCCCTTAGCTATGCCCTGACGCAGTAAGAATGCTGCGACTTGGCCGGAAGCTTCCCAAAGCTCGCGGTACTGCCAGCAGCGTACACGGATGCCCGGCTTGATGAGTAAGGCAGGCGAATCTCCGAAGCGACTTGCCGCAGTCTCCAAGAGATCGTTCAGCGTTTGCATGCCGCTCTCCTTGCGTCTTTATTGAGTAGAGATTATGCGTATTCTACAGCGTATTATACGCAGCGCTTCGGTTTCTGAAAACTCGACCGCACTGTGGTACCGTGAAATTAGAATAACCTCTTACGGCTTCAAGGCGGCACATGGTGCCCGTGCTTGGATTGCGTATGTGCCATTACGCTGATGGAGTGCATACAAGTAGTGCGGGACATCCCAATATTAGGACCTTTCGCAATCGTACCCGGCGTGCATCAAGTGCGCTCGCTGGGAGCGCGAGTCACCGTGCTGCAAGCGGATGACGGGGTAGTGCTGGTTGACGTAGGCAGTCGGGGAAGCCTGCAAGCCGTCAAAGCGGGTTTGAGAGCGCTCGGCATCGCGCTGGAGCAGGTGCGGCTCATTGTCTTGACTCACAGTCACCCCGATCATGCCGGCGGGCTGGCGGAACTAGCTGAGGCGACGAGCGCGCCAGTGGCGATCCACCGAACCGAAGCCGGGATTGTTTGCGGCGACGAACCTGCGCCAAGCTTTCTACGACGCCTAGCATTCCCACAAGTGCCTTCTGCCGTCTCCTTCATCAATAGTCCTCCGGTAGACGTGCGTTATTATCTGGAAGACGGCGACTATCTGCCTGAAATCGACGGGGTCCGCGTCATTCACACACCCGGCCACACGCCGGGAAGCATCTGCCTGTTTGCTGAATCGGCGAAAGTTCTCATCGTCGGCGATGCGCTGCAGTACCGGTTTCGCAAGCTGCAGCGACCCTCATGGCTCTTTACACGAGACCCTGAATTGGCCCAAGCATCGCTCGCCAAACTCCTCGACGTGGACTTTACCACCATTTGCTTTAGTCACTTCCCAACAATAAGAGGAAACGCGCGCGAGATGCTAGCCGAGTTTCTCCAAGACACGTCCGCTTGATACCCCTGGCTGCTCTCTAGCCCCTGGACTTTACGCTATACGCCGCTACCACCGCGCAGCCCTAGGCCGTCTCGTGTATCATCATAGAGAATCTCACAGCAAGCAGCATGCGCCAGCGTCACGTCGTAAGCGGTCAAGAGCGGAATGCTCTGCAAGAGTGGGTGGCTGCAATAGCCAACACTGGGTAGAGTGCCTAGCGCAAAATACCGGATGGGCGCGCAAACACAGTTAAGGAAAGAACTCGATGGCTGAAGAACTCGCGGAAGGACTGGTTGCCGGGGGCGCAACACGCCCTGCCGGGTTTCTTGCAGACGGTGTCTTTTGTGGCATCAAAGAGTACGATGCGGAGCTTGAGAAACGCGACGTGGGCTGCTTGGTCTCCGAACGACCTGCGACCGTGGCCGGGGTCTACACGAAGAATAAGGTGAAAGCGGCACCAGTGCTCCTCGACCAAGAGCGCATGCAGCGCGGGACGACCCGCGGTATTGTCTACTGCAGCGGCAATGCCAACGCCTGCACCGGCGACCAGGGCATGGCGAATGCTCGGGAAATGACGGCACTTCTGGCAGATCAGGTCGGGGTGGACGCCGAAGAAATTCTCGTCTGCTCAACCGGACTGATCGGCCACCAACTGCCCATGGGAGTTGTCCGGGACGGTATCAGCCGGCTTGCGCCGGCCAAAGAGCGCCACCTCGAAGCGGCAACGGCCATGTTGACCACCGATGAATGGCCCAAAGAAGCCGCGTCCCAGTTCGAAGCCAACAGCATCACCTACACAGTGGGCGGCATGTGCAAGGGCGCCGCCATGATTCATCCCAACATGGCCACCATGCTCGCATACCTCACTACAGACGCTCCGGTCGCGAGGAACTTTCTGCATGCGACATTGAAGCGTGTCGTGGATGACTCTTTCCACATGATCAGCGTGGACGGCGATACTTCGACCAACGATACAGTGCTGGTACTGGCAAACGGCGCAGCAGGGGGACCGGAAATCGACGGTGGCGCGGCCGGCGCAGCTTTTGAGAGCGCGTTACGAGCGGTTGCGGTGTTCCTGGCTAAAGAGATTGTACGGAATGCGGAAGGCGCCACCAAAGTCTTCGGCGTTGAGGTACGTGGCGCGGCCACATTGGATGCCGCCCGCACTATTGGCCGTAGCGTGGCGAGCTCCAGCTTGGTAAAAACCGCAGTTCTCGGCTCCGACCCGAACTGGGGCCGTATCATGTGCTCGGCGGGCTATAGCGGTGTGGACTTCAACCCCGACAAGGCATCGCTCTGGCTGGAAGACATCCTCCTCTTCCACAACGGTACGCCTGCGGATTTTGACGAGGATGCCGCTTCTGCCTTGCTCGACCGGAAACAGACCATGTTCACGCTCGACTTGGCCGATGGGGATGCCACCGCCACCGCCTGGGGCTGCGATCTCACTACCGAATATGTCATTTTCAATAGCGACTACCGCACATAAAACGCGCAAGCAAGAGAACCCTCTCCTTGGGGAGAGGGCAAAGGTGAGGGGATTCCCAATGGACTATCCCTATACAACCGACTTGACAAAGATTCCCAAGGGTCGCTGCAATTGAGGCCTACAGTGACTACCGCACCTCGCGCAACAAAAAGGACGGTCCCCAATGCGCTGGTACTCCGGTGAAGAGCTGCTCCCCTTTCTGCGCGGCGCGCCGTTTGTGGACGTGACGGACGGGCGTTTAATGACCACGCGCCTCGATCCATCGGATACTACAGTCTACCCTGTGGGCGCCTGGAATCACGCGCTCTCCACGGCTGGCGTCCGCCTGGTCTTCTTTACCTCCGCCACGCAGATCACGCTCCGCGCCTGGGATCCCGGACATGAGCCTGAAGAAGAGGCCGTTGTCAGTGTGTGGTTGAACGACACACGCGTCGCCAGCAGCAACCAACGCAATCCAGGCGGTGAGATTCGCATCGAATTCGCGCTGCCGGCGGACGGCGCGCAGACGGTCACGCTCTACCTGCCGTACGTCACGCGTCTTGAGCCCATTGTGCTCGGAGTGCCGGACGGTCACACCCTCTCACCTGTTGATCCCGCGCCGAACGTCTGGGCCGCCTACGGCGATTCCATCACGCAAGGTCGGACGGCGACTGAACCGGGCATGACGTACGTGGCGCAGGCGGCACGCCTGGCGGGAGTGGAGCCCCTCAATCTCGGCTTCCGGGGCTGGGCGCGGGGTGAGCCCGGCGTGGCAAAATCGCTGGCGGCGATGCGTTTTGACGTGCTGAGCATCCTTATGGGCGTGAACGTGCGCGTCTCACCCTGGCTCGATGCCCCCGCCTGGCGCGAGACCTTCCGCAACTTCATCGAGCTCGTGCGGATGGGTCATCCAACCACGCCAATTCTAGTCATCAGCATTCTGAGTTGCCACGGCGACTTCACGGATACCACGCCCGATGCGCGGGGCGTCACGGTGGCTGCGCTCCGTGAAGCAGAACATGAGGTCGTCGTGCAACGCCAGGCCGACGGCGATACCCACATCCACCTCATCGATGGCACCACCATCATCGGCCCCAACGACACATCCCTCACTCCAGATGGCGTACATCCCAGCGACGCCGGCATGATGCGAATTGCAACACACATCGCGCCGGTGCTGCGGGAGATGCTGGGGCTGTAGCCTAAGAGCTGAGTGATCCATCCGTTGACTTAGTATGTGGTGGGTTGAGAGCGCACTGGTTGAAGGCCGTTTGGAAAACGAACGTGACACCGTTCGAACGTAATCGGCTAAACCCGCATGTGTCATACTTTGGGAAAACCGATTACTGCCGCAAGACGACACCCTGGAGGCGCAGCATGGCGACCGAATCCAACATCAGCACGAACGGTGTGGAACCGGTGGTGACCGGCCCTGTGATGCAGGCCCGGCGCGTCGGCAGAGGCCCCGCCATCTGGCTGGCAGGCGACCCCGAGGACCTCAAGCACTGGATGGACCGCGGCGCCGCCGGCATTGTCACGAACACCGTCGTCCTCAACGACATGGTGAAGAAATACGGTCAGATCAAGGATGTCGTGCAGCGCTACCTTGATATTACCGACAAGCCTGTGGTGGTCGAAGTCGACGGCCACTCGACGGATGAGTTGCTCGACGTCAGCCACTTCTTCACACGGATGTCCGACCAGATCATCATCAAGATTCCCTGCAACGTAAACGGGCTGGCTGCCTTCCGTCGCTTGGCGGAGGAGGGCATCGAGACCTACTGCACGACCGTATTCTCACTGCCCCAGGCTGCCGCCGTCGCCCAGGCGGGCGCTACCCACATTCTCCCGTTCTGCGAGCCGGTGAAACAAATGGGCGGCGACCCCACCAAGCTTGTCCGCGAGTGCGTGCGGATGTTCGCGGGCTGGGAAAACCGCCCCTACATCACCGCCGCCCTCGTCAGGAGCGTCGAGACCGCCTACGCCGCCCTCCGCGACGGCGCCGACGGCATCATCATCTTCTGGCCCATCTTCCAAGAGATGATGGAGCACCCCCTCACCGACACCTGGAACGAGACGTTCATGGGCGAGTGGGTATCTATGCACGAGGCCGGCCTCCTCGCAGGTGTTCCCGTCCAACTAGACTAGCCACCTTAAGCTTTTCTACGCTCAAGAGCACCTTGGATAAGGGCCCGAACTGCCGGGCGGTGTGCGTCATCGAGCGAGCGGATCTTCACGTGGCGCATCTTGGCGCCGGTTCCCTCCAGCAAACCTTCCGGGTCGGCGATGTCGACTCCCTGGTAGAAGCCGAGGTTGACCCACGACTTGTAGGGAAGGATATAGGCATAGCCGTCGATCATCTTCCTGGGTCCCACGCCATAGGTCGCGGCGCGATCACCAAGGCGGACCACCTCGCACGCGTTCGGATCAATCTCAAAAACGACCTTCCGCAGAGTCGTGGCGACGGGGCGCAAGGGCTCTTCCGTGATTTTTAGCAAGTCCTCAAACGTGCCGAATTTTGCCTTGGACATGGGCAACACCCCCGTACGGTAATCTTCCTCAATCGTCTCATTGGCGGCGTCTCTTTGAACTGCGCCTGTGATCCGGCGCTCACCCCCTTTCAGCCTGCCCCCCAACCACACTGGCATCACGTAAATGGCCAAACTCATCGCTTGAATCGTAGCGCGGGGGCTTGTCCCCCGCTCTTTGGATCTAAAGTGGCGTCAGCACGTAGCGAACGGTCTTCAGGGGATGCTGACACTAGAGATCTGAAAGCTTCTAGCAAATGGCATACTAACGCTTCTTACCGCAAATGTAGCGCAATTCGTGCACGTGCGGCCCTTCCGGGCTGTGGTCTTCCGGGTCCGCGACTAAACCGGTTTCGAGGATCGTGAATTCGGCAAAGTGCGCACGAAGATCGTCATCCGTAAAGAAGTGGGCCGGGCGCCCGGGTCGCGCCTCGAATGTCTCTGGTTCTACTGCTTTGCCCCTGCCACAACTTTCCTCTCTATCTGAGAAGACCACAAAGAACGCCAAGCCGCCCGGACGCAGCCAGCGCTGGCATCGGCGGATCATCTCCCGTCGTTCCTCTGCGACAAAGAGATGGAGCACGTTGAAACAGTAGATGCCGTCAAAGGTCTCGTCAGTCAGGAGATCATCCAAGACGGAGGCATGTATGTAGCGGCAGTCGGGACTCTGAGCCTGTGCCAACGTTAGAGCCGCATCAGAAAACTCAATGCCCGTTACCTCGTAGTCATGCTCCGCAAAATAACCGGCGTTCCGCCCACAGCCGCTCCCGGAGATGAGAAGGGCTTTGATGCCGTATTGCCGAAACTGCGTGTGGGCTCGTTCCACGGTCTTGCTTGGCTGGTGGCCCCAAATAGCGCCCTCTGTCGCGTAGCGTGTCTCCCAAAACGTCGTAATTCCGCGGTGTGCTTGCTTTACGATTTCAAGTCTTCCCGGCGCAGGCCGTAGTGTATCATAGGAACGGCGAGGCCTAGCGGCCAACTTCAATAACCTCACAGCAGTCCGACGAAACATATACCTCAAATGCCCGGCATCGACCTACACCTGCATACAACGGCCTCAGACGGCGCGTTTGCTCCGGCCGATCTCGTGCGGATGGCGCATGAGGCGGGGCTTGACTGCATCACCATTACCGACCATGACAGCACCGACGGCGTCGCCGCTGCGCAGAAGGCCGGACAGGAATGCGGCGTACGCGTGATCGCCGGTATTGAATTCAACACTATGTGGGTCGGCCAATCCGTGCATATCCTGGGCTATTTCGTGGACACGGAGCACCCGGAGCTGCAGGCGGTAATTTCGCGGCAGCGGGACGGCAGACTCTATCGCGCACAGCGGATAGTAGAGAAGCTGGCCGCGCTCAACATGCCGCTTGACTGGGAAGCCATCTTACAGCGCGCAGACGGCGGAGCGGTGGGACGCCCCCATATTGCCAAGGCCATGATCGCCCAAGGCTACGTGCGCAATTCGAACGAAGCCTTTGACAAATTCCTCGGACACGGCATGCCGGCCTACGTGGACCAGCCAAAGCTTACGCCGGCTGACGCCGTAGCTTTGCTGCACCGGGCCGGGGCCGCGGCCGGGCTTGCGCACCCCTACAACGTGGAAGGCGCAGATCAGGTGGACTTGGACACACTCGTGCCCAAGCTTGCAGAGGCCGGCCTCGACGCCATCGAAACGTACTACACCGGCTACACGGTGGATCAACAGACGGTAATCCTAGGCATCGCAGAGCGATTAGACTTGATTCCCACCGGCGGCAGCGACTTTCACGGCGGCGGCATCCTATCCCAAGCCGAACTAGGCGCTATTGACGTGCCCCCGGAGTCTCTGGCGCGGCTGGAAGCAGCAGCGAGGCAACACACAACTCTCTAAGAGTCTGTGACGGCCATTCCTTCATAGCCGGAGAGTATGGCTGCCTAGTTCTCACTCCACATGAGTGAAAGCGGGTTACAGGATGCGAAAAAGGACTACGACGTCGGGCATGGACAGAATCGATAACCCGAATGTAGCGCAAGTATTCGACAATTACCCGGAGCCTATGCGCAAGAAGATGCTGCGGCTGAGGCAGATCGTCTTCGAAGCAGCAGCAGAAACAGAGGGCGTTGCTGCCGTGGAAGAAACCCTAAAGTGGGGAGAGCCGAGCTACCTCACCAAAGGCGGTAGCACGATCAGAATGGACTGGAAGCAGAAGTCACCGCACCAGTACGCGCTGTACTTCAACTGCAATACTTCGTTGGTTGATACGTTCAAGGCACTCTACGGTGACTTCTTCACGTTCGAGGGGAACAGGGCAATTGTATTTCGCGAAACCGACGAGCTACCGGTGGACGCTCTGAAGCACTGCATTTCGCTTGCTCTGAGGTATCATCGCTTGAAACGCATGCCGTTGCTAAGCGTATGACTTCTCCCGGGGGCCTCTTGGCGCTGCGCACGGGCTTCAATGGGCAAGTCTGGCCGAAAATTACTGCAGCCATGCCTCGCAACTTCCAGCAAGAGCGGTACAATTTTCAGAGGGCGAAGAACAATGGCGACGGAAAACGCAACTTCAGTGAGTTGGGTAATAAGTGATCTCGAAGAGCCTTCACGGCAATAACTTGAGGGGGCTGTCATGGCGAGTGCTATGAAAAACCGTCGGATCACGCTGGACGATCTTGAGCTAAGTCCTGGGAAGTACGTGCGCTTGCAACGCTTGCTTTACGGCTACGGCCCCGGCAATGGCACCATGATGCTCCTGCCGGTAGACCACGGCATGGAGCACGGCCCGGTGGACTTCTTCGACAATCCCGACGCGCTCGACCCAGACTATATATGGCGGCTGGCCGTGGAGGGCGGATTCTCGGGTGTGGCTTTGCAGTACGGCACGGCCTTGAAATTCATGCGCCCGTATGCCGGCCGCATGCCCCTGGTAGTGAAACTCAACGGCAAGACGAATATTCCGCCCGACGACGACCCGCTCAATCCGCTTAATGCTACAGTCGAGGATGCCGTGCGCCTGGGTGCCGACGCCATTGGCTACACGCTCTACATGGGATCATCGCGCCAGGATGAGGACTTCGCCCAGTGGCGGCAGGTGCGTCAGGACGCCGACCGCTTCGGCATGCCCACGATCATGTGGGCGTATCCCCGCGGCAAGCACATGGAGGCCAAAGGCGGCCGCGACAGCTTCTACGCCATCGATTACGCGGCGCGCGTAGCCTGCGAACTTGGGGCCGACGTGGTAAAGATCAACGTGCCCAAGATCGATCCTGAGAAGGACAAGCTCTCGCCCGCGCCCTACAACACCATGAAAGTCACGCCCGATGAGGCGCTTGCCAAAGCGGTGCAGTCGGCAGGCAGAACCCTGGCACTGGTCTCAGGCAGCGAGCGCGCCAGCGACGAGGAAGCCTTGGCAAAGGCCCGCCTCGCCGTGCAGTCAGGTGCTACCGGCTTCATCTTCGGACGCAATTGCTTCCAACGGCCATGGGACGAGGGACTGGCCCTGGTGCACCGCATGCGCGACATGCTGCGCACGGCAGCATCGGATTGACGGGACATTCAAGCAACCCGATCGCACGTTGCTTAACAGTTCTGTTTTGCGAAGCGAGCGAACCTCTTTGTCTACCGCACAAGACCGTTCGCCCTGAGCTTGTCGAAGGGTAAACGGCGCAGGAGCAAAATCCTCGCGACGCACATGTCCGATTGCCTTGAGCCTTTCGATAGACAAACAGCGTTGAAGAGCCCTTCTCGACTTCAGCACGCTCTTCTCTGTTCGTACTTCGACCCTTCGTCAAGCTCAGGATAGGCAAGCTCAGCACGAACGGAAATACTGCTCCCATCAACCCTTGTAAATCAGCATTCTTCACTACGGGAGGACATACAATCTCATGCCCATCTACACCGGCGGCGGTGACGACGGCACCACGTCGCTCTTTGGCGGCGAGCGGGTTGCCAAACACGCCCTCCGCATGGAACTCATCGGCACCATCGACGAGCTCAGCGCCGCGCTGGGCATGGCAGTCGTTCACGTGCGCGATGAAGAGACGGCTAATACAGCCGGCGGTCTTGCAAGAAGCAGTACGGGCTCCCCGGCTCAGAATAACCCATCCGCCCTCGCCGCCCTTATCCAGCGTATCCAAAGCGAACTCTTCATCATGGGCGCGGACGTCGCCACACCGCACGAGCCCCGCGCGTACACCATCCCCCGCATCACGCCTACCCACGCATCGGCACTGGAAGCTGCCATCGACGCGGCTGACGCCAAGCTTCCGCCCCTCAAGGACTTCGTCCTCCCCGGCGGCACGGCCGCTTCCGCCACGCTGCACTTCTCCCGCGCCGTCTGCCGCTGCGCTGAACGGGTCGCTGTTGCCTTGGCGCAAGAGGAAGAACTGTCGAAACCAATCCTGATCTACCTCAACCGCCTTTCCGACCTGCTCTTCACCCTCGCCCGCCTCGCCAACCACCAAGCCGGCACCGAAGACGTGCTCTCCAAAGACGCCCTTTCACCACAGCAGGCATGACATTTGCCGCACTAGAGTTAGTCAATTGCGACCGAGTCGTGCGGTTCTGGTATAAGGCACTGAGTGCACCACGCCGTACAGTAGAGGTAGACACTATAGAGTGGCGCGGAGAGCGCGGGGCCGTAGAGTACTATCACCACGCCTTCTGTACTTCCTTCTCTGATGTTGCACAAAGCCTTTGGACCGTTACGGTCTCTACGCGGTCTTCAACTGGTACCCGGTGGATCGCTGATTCTTTGTCTTCTCCACTTAGATACTGTTGATCAATACTTGATAGATATAACCCAACTAGCACTGACGCATTGACCTAGAGATACTACGTATGTTATAAACATATGAATGCACCTGATACATGTCGGGTGCGGACATATGTCACGTGACGGATGCGTGTCTCGTTAACGGCATGTGTTTGGTTGCCTAAGCTGATTTGGCGAGAGCTAAGGAGACCCACCGTGACCCGTTTTCTCACGTTGCTCCATACGATTACGCAACGAAGCTCAAGGCAGTCAGTCTTGCCGGGTGTGGGGCAGCCTGGTATTGGGTTCGTGCTCGTGGTGCTGTTCAGCATGGTCTTCGCCATGGCTGCGCACGCGCAAACAGACAATGGGGAGAGTAGTTCGAGTGAGGTGCCCACCCTGACGATCGCGTCGTCGCACACTATTGCAGTGAAGGGCGAGGAGGTCACGTTTACGATAACGGCGGACAGTGCGCCGACGACGGACATTTTGGTATACGTGCAGGTACAGGTAACGGTGCGCGAGCAGTCGTTGTATCAAAGCAAGGTTATGACGGTGTCCTTGGGAGCGGGAGAGCGGACGCTTGAGTTGCTAGCGGATACGGGAAGTGGCGGGGTAGGTGCGGGGATTCTGACACTTGACGTGAGTATTCTGGGGGGCGCTGGGTATCGCTTGGGCGATTCCCCGGTCGTGGGCATACGGGTGACGGATCCGCCCGCGGAAGCGGCGACTGGTAGCGGTGGAGCCGGCCAGACGCCGCCGCCTGCGCCTGTGGGGTTCACGGCGAGTGCGGCAGCTGAGGACAGCATCGCGGTGAGCTGGGACGAACTGGCAGGGGTGTCGCACTATCGGCTGGAGGAGCAACTTGGGTCATTTAGTGTGGTGATGTGGCGTGTGGTGGGAGGACAGGGCAGTATCGCGCAGTCGAGCGCCACGGTCGCGGGATTGGCCGCCGGCACGACGTATCGGTACCGGGTGCGGGCGTACGGCGATGGGGAGGGCAATGCGGCAGCGTGGGGCGCTGCATCGGTAAGCGCTAGCGCCACGACCCAGGGGACTCAAACGCGGGCGCAAACTGCCAGGTCGGCGGTAGTGCGAGACGCACTGCCAGCGCCCACTGGGTTCAGCGCCACTGCGCCGAATTACTACACCATCAACGCGAGTTGGAACACCGTGACTGGGGCCAACTGCTATCGGTTTGGCATCTGGCTGGGCAATCCTGGGGGCTGGATATTCGTCAACATGAAAGATACAAGCTATTCGCGGACTAACGGTATAGCACGGGGCACGACGTACCAAATCCGCGTAGCAGCGACCAGTGATGAATGCCCAAACAATTCCATGTCAACTGCGGAGTGGGGGCCAGACCGGTGGGGGCAAGTGACCACGCCCCGACCCGATCCGCCGGCGCCCTCTGGGTTCAGCGGCAGCGCCACCGGCACACGGAGTATCAGTGCAAGTTGGACCCATGTGGGTGATACCTCCAAGTATGAGTTTAGCATAGAAATTGACGATCTCGGTGGCTGGCAAACTAACGAGCTTGCACGCTCCACTACGAGCACTACGTGGAGCAGGGGTCTTGCCCCAGACACAACGTACAAAATTAGAGTGAGGGCCTATGGTGACGGCGGTGTCTATGCTGCAGACTGGGGCGACTATAGTGAGGGTACGGTAACGACCGATTCGACGGTATCGCCGACAGAGACCCCGACGCCCACGCCAACACCCACGCCCACGCCGACGCCCACGCCGACACCTACACCGACACCTTCAGGAACACCAGCGCCAGCGCCGGCCAGCGTTACGGCGGTCTTAGGTCAGACAGGCATCACGGTGTCCTGGACGTGGGGCACAGGAGTTAGTGCAGATATCGTAGACCACAAGGTGGAGTGGGAGGATAGCGCTCAGACGCACTCTGGCAGCAAAGCAGGGATCTCGCGTAATCTTGGAACGTGGGTGGTGACAGGACTAAAGTGCAGCAGCACCTATACCTTCAAGGTCAGCGGCCGGGGCGATGGCGACCCCTATAGTACAACCTACGGCCATAAGAAAGCAGGCACCGCCAGCACCAAGCTCTGCGCGCCTGAGCTCGACGTCATTCCGCTGCCGCAAAATAGTTCGTTTCGCAAGGCGTTGTTGACCTGGGATCGTGACGACCGCGCCACCGGTGGGTATATCGTGCAAGTTCGAATAAAGGATGCGTCCTCGTGGCAAGACCTAGACGTCGTTCACACCTGGAACTCATATCAAGATTCTCCAGATGAAGATCCGTCGGTTGAGATAGAATTGGACATCATCGTAGATCCAATCGCAGTGGGACGTAATGAAGGCTTAGCCTTTCACGAGGCCTTTGAATTCCGAGTGCAAGCTAAGCACGCTGAAGACAGTGCATTGGATAGTGACTTCAGCCATGTGACGATTGTGGATAGTCCCATCACCTCGGTGGTCGGAGACAGCAGTATGCAATCCGATAACAGAGGCAAGATGGTAATCAAGTGGCCAATGGTTCACAGTGACGCTCGATACACGGTGAGTTGGTACAAACTCGCTGGCGACCATTCGCAGCTTTCCTGGCGTCCTAGTTCTACTCCAGTACCAAGAGACGATTGGGAGAGCATTGCCACATCCACCACACGTCTAGATCATACAGTCTACACTTCCACTCCAGGTCCTGGGGGTGACGTCTACGCAGTGCAACTCAACTACACAATCGCTGGTGAGAAATACTTCTCCGCGCGTGCGGCCTACGGTTGGGTATCGGACAGTTCACCCGACGGCAGCGGCAGGCGCGTTGCTACCTTTCCTCTGAACGACCCATTGCCTAACGGCACCTATGCATACCGCATCTGCTTAGACACGTTTCCCCCTGACATGAATGATCAGGCAGACTGGCAAGAAATGATAGTAGAAGCTCTTGACCAATGGGAATCGGCCGTGCCCGATTATGTCACCATGAGTTTGGTAACCCATGAAGCAGGCACCCCTGATGCGGGAAAGAGCAAACCGTGCGCCAACAATGAGCCGGTTGTCAGGGCGATAAAGGACAGAATCGACGCGGAATACGCCGCATCACTTGCCAACCAGATAGATACGGGCACGATCCGGAAGTACGTGGAAGGCCTCAGCATTCATACGCGCTTTGTTGATGCCGACAATGAACTGAACGAAATTCTGTTGGTTGAGCTTGACGAAGCAAGTAGTGATGTACGAGTCTTAGCCTTTAACGAACTCAGCGACCTCGCCGGTCTTGATTGCTTCACTGGTGAAGATGATCCGGTAGCCTGCGCACACCAGCCGGACGGCGTGCCAACCATTGACATCCTTATTAACAGTTCTAGGGCAGTAGACGGCCCCTTCACGCAATCTGTAGTAATGTTCAATACTTGCATTGAAGGCACCGGTACTCAGCCACTTCTGTGGTCAACGCTAGTACACGAAGCCGGTCACGCGCTGGGAGTTGACGGTGGCACTGATGGTAAAGGCCAGGAACGCTATCACTCGAACCTCCAGATGTCTACAATGCGAGAAGGGGGTGCGGGGAGCAAGGGATGTTCTCCTCATCCGTTCGACATCATGGCGATCACCGCGCTCTATCAGTACATACCTTGAAGGAAACTCATTGATGATGGCACGAACGTGGTTGGCGCAATTTGGCCTATTGGTGGTGCTGGCATTTTCACTGGTTGGCTGCCAACAGCAGGCTGGAGTGGGGTCAGCGACGCCGGTGGTAGTGATCAGTACGCCAACGGTCGCACCCTCGCCGACACCTGAAGACGTTACACACGACGTTGGCAGCCGTCCCTGTGGTCCGTTGGGGTATTCGATCAACCTTGGTGAGGGTAAGATCTTTCTCGCCTGGACGCCGGATGGCGCGCACCTGGTATTCAACTACTTTGCAGGAAAAGATGAGAGAGACTGGAACATCCTCACCGGTATCTGGCTGGTGGACGCAGCAGGCAGCCGCTTGGAGATGCTGGTCGACGCTAATCCCAGTCGCGAGTCCCAGTACGGTCACTATGCCGACGTATCGCCGGACGGCACGCAGCTTGTCTATGCAAGCTGTGAGTATCCCTATCCAGGGCGGGTAGATTTCAACTTCGAGGTGGCCATCATCGGTATAGACGGCACAGGGCAGCAGCGGCTGACGAAGAATCTGTATTTGGACCTATATCCCGTCTGGTCGCCGGATGGCAGCCGTGTCGCCTTCCTCTCCACGCGGCAGTACTTCACACCAAAGAGAGTGGCGCTCTACACCATGGCGGCAGACGGCTCGGACGTGCAGCGTGTGGCTCCGCCCGGCAAGCATGGGCTGACCCTGGCGCCGCCGGTCTGGTCGCCAGATGGGGAGCGCTTAGCCTTCCAAGTTAACACCGGCTTCTTCGAAAACTTCGTAAGGGACTTGCACTTGGTAAGAGCCGACGGCTCGGAGATGACCTTGCTTGCGGAGGAAGTGGCTAGTGTGCCCGCCTGGTCGCCGGACGGGCAACGGCTGGCGGTGGCGAAGATTGCCGGCGATGACGTAGGGCTTTACACCCTGGCGGCGGACGGTTCTGACCTACAGCTCATCACTACCATATTCAAGTTGGAAGTGATTCAATGGTATTCGACCTACAATGATTCGTTACCTATCGTTTCGTGGTCACCGGAGGGGTCACAGATACTCTACTCCTGCAAAAAAAATGGTGCATGTATCATCGACTTGGAGAGCGGAAAGGTAAGGTTGGTCGAATATGAAATCTCAGCTTTGCTCGCACCCCACGCTGCGGCGTGGTCCCCCGATGGTACCCGCATCGCCATCTATACTCCAGGTGGTGATAGGCGACCGCAACTCTACACCGTGGCCCCCGACGGCACCGACCGCCGCCATCTGATACGCGTGGACGACGACGGCAACCTGGCGCCTGCCAATCCGCCGGAGGATGGATCGCAATGAATTACGTTGCAACTACATATGGCAGTGAGACGGAGGTAGCGGTGAGCACGCACGCTTGTCCCACACCTACACAGGTACCGACAGTGGCGCCTACACTAACAGTCAGAGCCGCCGTCAGCGCCAAGTGGGTTTAGCGCCAGCGCGCCCAATCACTTCACAATCAACGCGAGTTGGAACAGGGTGAGTGGGGCCATCTGCTATCGGTTCGGCATCTGGATTGGCAATCCTGGGGGGTGGAAGTACCAATTTACGCGGAATACAAGCGACACGCGGACTGCGGGTATAGCCCGGGGCACGACGTACCAAATCCGCGTAGCTGCGACCTCCGATGAATGCCCCAAGTCGACCATGATGACTGCGGAGTGGGGGCCAGACCGGTGGGGGCAAGTGACCACGCCCCGACCCGATCCGCCAGCGCCCTCTGGGTTCAGCGGCAGCGCCACCGGCACACGGAGTATCAGCGCGAGTTGGACCCATGTGGGTGATACCACCAAGTATGAGTTTAGCATTGAAGTTGCCAGTCTCGGTGGCTGGCAAACTCAGGAAGTTGCGCGCTCCACGACGAGCACTACGTGGAGCAGGGGTCTTGCCCCAGGCACAACGTACAACATTAGAGTGAGGGCCTATGGTGACGGGGGTGTTTATGCTGCAGAGTGGGGGCCCTATAGCACGGAGACGGTAACGACCGAAATACCGACCGCGACTGCGACACCCACGCCCACGCCGACACCTACACCGACACCTTCAGGAACACCAGCGCCAGCGCCGGCCAGCGTTTCGGCGGTGCTTGAAGGAGACACCAGTGTCCGCGTCTCCTGGACGTGGGGCACAGGGGTTAGTGCAAATATCGTAGCCCACAAGGTGGCGTGGGAAGATAGCGCTCAGACTCACTCTGGCAGCAAAGCAGGGATCTCGCGTAATCTTGGAACGTGGGTGGTGACAGGACTAAAGTGCAGCAGCACCTATACCTTCAAGGTTAGCGGACGGGGCGACGGCGACCCCTATAGCACAACCTACGGCGATAATAAAGCAGCATCCGCCAGCACCAAGCTCTGCGCGCCTGAAGTTGACGTCATCCCGCTGCCGCACCGTCAGGCGTTATTGAAATGGGACGAAATACGCCTTGCAGATGAATACACCGTTGAAGCGCGAATGCTTCAAACAGGGAATCGTGGCTGGGCGACACCACATGCTTGGAACGTCGCCGACCCTGACAGGACTTCTCTTACAGTAAATTTGAAGACTATTGTCAATTACAGAGGGTTACAACACTCACCATACGCATACGAATTCCGTGTAAAGGCAGTGGATACCGGCACAGATCCAATTCCTAGCAGTGAGTACAGCAACAGAGTCATACTCATAGATACACCCATCCTGTCAGTAAATGGCCATAGCCCCGGCTCAGGAAATAACGATGCCCAAGCGTTGCTCACGTGGAAGGAGATAGTTCAAGAGGACGTCTTGGGTAGTGAATGGAGAGACTTTGCAGGTGGAGCTTATTCTTTCCGCTATCGCAGGCTTAGCGACGCAAGCAATCCGCACACAGACCTAAACTGGAAACCGGACAAGCCTTCGGAACCCATTACAACCGTCAGCAACCCGATCACAGAATTGAGGCGTGAGGAAATCTACGCCATACAGCTGATCTATACCGTGACGAAGCCGGGGGAGACAACCCCAACAACCTTCTATTCTGCCCGAGATGCCTTCGTTTGGCCGTCAGCTGAAGGCGCAGACGGAGGGGAGAGAGTCGCAACTTTTCCGCTTAAGAACGGCGGCAGCGTTTATATGTACCGCATTTGTGAAGACGGATTCCCTGCTGCAGACATTGGTGACTGGAAAGCTACCATTCAGCATGCCTTTGGATTGTGGAAAGCCTTCACAGATCTTGTAACCATGACGTACTTAGGGTCTACTTGTGCGGACTACTCTGACGCTATCCAAGACATAGATAGCAATTATAACGACAAGACAGGGGTACCCTTGACCCCAAGTCAGCTTGGGATGTTGGGGCAGTATTTGAAACAGCTTGATGTCCTTACCAACGCTCAAACCGACGATAAAGAGTACAACGAAGTAATCATGGTTGATGACACTACAGGTGTCTACGCAGAGTTCAAAGACATAGGAATCTTCCCGGAGTTTGCATCGGAATTGGGGTTTGCTGGGTGTGTTTTTGACGTCGATACTACGGCTTGCGCCATTTCCCGTCATGTGGACGCGCAAACAGGTTACATTACGGACATTCTGTTGCGTAGGAGCAGAAACAAATTCGCTCCATCGGTTATGCCGGGCGGTGATATTACAGTGGAGAGAAGTGACGTGCAATTCAACATTTGCCCTACGGGCCCAGGCTTCAACACCTATGCGACCCTGATTCATAAATCCGGCCATGCCTTGGGAATTAGAGGTGGAGCCGAGGATCCTGATTGGATCCCTCAAATGAAAGGACATCCTACGATTTCGAATACTGTTATGAACTATGAAAACACAAACTTGAAGGCGCGAGGACCAATACATATGTTGCCAACCGAACCGGATTGTTCCCCACATCCGTTGGACATTCTGGCAATCTACGCCATCTATCAGACTGATTGAAGTGTAAGGACTCTCTTGCTATGAAGTGGCTCAAGCATTCATTAGTAGTCGCACTTGCCATTGTGGTGTGTCTTGGCATGACCGCGTGTGCGCAAGAATTAGGTGAAGGTTCCGTCCAAGTTGCTCAGACTACCCCAAAGCCTTCCCCGCAGCCAACTGTCTCGCCGACCCCGGCTCCCAGAACCGAACCGACCGTATCGTGTGGGCCGCCATCTGGGGAAGAGCTTTATGAATTCTCTCCCTTCAGCGACATTTTCCTGGAATGGACGCCGGATGGCTCACAGCTAATGTTCTCATACAGCACTGACGTTTGGTTCGTTGATGTTGCCGGTACCAATTTGCGCTTGTTGGTGGATGCCGATCCTCACAGCCACTACCACCGCTTCCTCTATGGCTTCCATGCAGAAATTTCGCCGACGGCTCACAGGTCGTCTTTTCGACCTGCGATTACCCCTGGGACGCTCAGAGCTCTGCCGCTAGGCATGGCAATGCGTTGCTCTCACTGCCTGTATACTCACCTGACAAGTACGATATTGCCTTGATTGACATCGACGGTGGCGCGCCACAGCGACTCACTAAGAGTCGATACTTGGACCACTTTCCGGCATGGTCGCCCGATGGAAGTCGTATCGCTTACCTCCACTTCCTTGATAGTTCCCGCATGGGAATGCCCCCCCAGAACCATCCGAACGATGACGGCAAACGGCTCCGAGGTGCAGGAGGTTCAGAAGACACGCAGTTTGGCAATTGCTGCCGCGCCGCTGGCGTGGTCGCCAAATGGAGAGAAGTTGGCATTTCTCATATATGACTGGGAGAACTGGCCCCGTCAATACACCCTCTACACTGCCCTCGCCGGTGGCTCCGAGTTGCGAAAAGTCGCTGAGAACGTCGTAAGCGACGCGTCATGGTCGCCGGATGGACAGCAATTCGCACTAGCAAGGCTCGTCGGTGAGGAAGTTGGGCTGTACACGCTGGCCGCTGACGGCTCCGACCCAAAGCTGATAGCCACAATTACCGATTTGGAGAAATATGTATTTTGGACCAGGGACGATCGGTCCTGGACGGGCACGGTGGCGTGGTCGCCGGATGGCACCAAACTACTCTATTCCTGCCATAAAGGCGCATGTTTGATCGATGTCAAGACTGGACAGAGCATTGGGTTGATATCCGGCATACCAAAATGGCTTCACTCCCACGTCGCGGCGTGGTCGCCGGATGGAACCCGCATTGCGATCTACACGCCCGGGGATGAAATCAACGACATACCTTTGCGGCTGTTTTCGGTGGACCCACATGGCACCGACCCCCGCGACCTGGTGCGCCTAGGTGACGACGGCAACCTGGCGCCCGCAAATCCTCCTGAGGATGAATAGTGATGAACAATGCCAAAGCGTCTCCCGTCCAAATGACGAGTGAAGGCAGTTCCCGAAAGGTCAGCGAGCCGGACTGTTCGCCGCATCCGATGGACATCATGGCGATATACGCACTGTATCAGACAGTCGACTGAGCTAAGGGCATTGCTGTGCGCCGAATGTGGTTAGTGTTTCTAGCGTTCGCTTTGTGCACTGTCGCTTGCGCGGAGGAGCATGTGGAATATGTCGCGACTATAGAGTTCAACTATCCGTGCGGTGTACACATGCATGTCGCCACCCCTGGCTCATATCACGATCACTTCCTGGCATGGACGCCGGACGGCGTTCATCTTATATTCGATGCAACAACGCCAAGCGGCGCTTCTCGCGCATATTATCGCTGGCGCAGCGCTATGTGGAAGGTAAATGCTGAGGGACGCGCGGTGCGCATGCTCGTTGACGTGAATCCCGGGCATCCTGTCAAGTACGGTCTGTACGGAGACGTGTCCCCGGACGGTACCCGGATCGTCTATGCCACCTGCGAGTTTCCGACCGAAGGCAAAGTGACCCACTCTGAGCGAGAGAACTACCACTACGAGATCGCCGTATTGGACTTGGACAGCGGCAAGCGGCAGCGTCTCACGCACAACAAATACCTCGACCATTACCCAGTGTGGTCGCCGAACGGCAGCCGCATTGCCTTCGTCGCGAATCCTCCCAGAGAGGGTCACATCAATGAGGGTGGTCACGACGCGCGACTCTATTCGATGTCGCCGGATGGAACGGACGTTCAGAACATGGTATCCATGCTGCCCATTCTTAGCTATTCGCAGGTAGAGGCTAGCCGGGATGATGCGGCAGTACCCAAGCTCAGAGGAGTTGCACTGTTTCCGCCAGCGTGGTCACCGGACAGTAAGAAGCTGGCGTTTTTGGTATATGAAGGGGAGTACGCTCCGCTTCGGAAGATACTCTACACCGTGCGGGTAGATGGTTCGGAGTTGACGCGGATAGCGGAGAACGTAGTGAGCGTGGCGTCGTGGTCGCCGGACGGTCAACGGCTCGCGGTGGCCAAGTTTGCCGGCGATAACGTCGGGCTCTTCACTCTGGCAGCGGACGGTTCTGACGAAAAACTGATTACTACCATCACTGACAAAGCAAAGTTATTCCAAGATAGTCCGAAAAGCCGGCATCAGTTCAAAGTACGTACGTTGTCGTGGTCGCCGGATGGGTCGGCGTTTCTCGTTATCTCAGATGAGTTTGAGTTATTCGTCATTCAACCGGACGGCAAGGGCGTGCACAAAATGAGCCTGGGCTTTGAGCCTGAACACACCGGCCGAACCATCGCTGCCTGGTCGCCGGATGGCACGCGCGTCGCCCTCTACGATGGAAACAGTCGGCTCGTGACCATAAGTCGTGACGGCACAGACCGCCGCAACTTGATACACGTGGACGACGCCGGCAACCTCGTGCCAGCGATCCCGCGAGAGTTGGCACTATGATAAACCAAAGCGCATCATCTCCTGTTCACCTGGTCGTTGATGGCCGCCGTGACAGGTTCAGCAATCCGGACTGTTCGCCGCACCCTCTTGACATCATGGTGATATTTGCAATTTATCAGACGTATTGATGGAGAGAGAACATGATTCCTTTGACACGACCTTGGTTGAGATATTTGGCGCTATTGCTGGCCTTGGGCTTTGTCGGCTGCTCAAGTGTGGATCCACAACATAATGTCGTAGTCGATGCAGACTATCCGTGTGGGCCGTTTATGTATAGAGACGGTCTATTCCTCAATGATCACGTTATTGCATGGACTCCTGACGGCTCTCAGCTCTTGTTCAACTATGGCACGTTGATTTGGGTCGTTGATGCCCAAGGCACCCAGCTGCGCCCACTTGTTGACGTAAACCCAGCAGTGGCGTATTCGGGACATCTACTTCGGTTTGGTATTCATCTCGACATCTCTCCAGACGGTACACGCGTCGTCTTTACTACCTGCGAGTACGAAATTGAGCCCAAACCGGCACGACCACTTTTCAGTGAACGAGAAGCGTATCACTACGAAATCGCCGTTATCCATCTGGATGGCACCGGACAGCAGCGACTCACAGTAAACCCAGATCTCGATCACTATCCGGTATGGTCGCCGGATGGTAGCCGTATAGCCTACATTGGGGAGAGGCCTGATGAAGACTCTCGTCGCCGGAAGAAAGGCCTCTACACGATGGCGGCGGATGGGTCGGACGTGCGGCAACCAGCGGTCCCATCCTCGATTGTGTTTGCTCTCAATTCGCCAGTGTGGTCACCAGACGGTGAGAGCTTAATGTTGGAGGGATACGAGGGTGGGACTAGTCCAGCGACTCATATTTATTTGGTATCTACCGAGGGTTCGCAGTTGTCGCGGATACCGGTTCAGTCTCCGGACTATCGCAGTTTCATGGTGTGGTCGCCAACATTTGACCGGCTTGCCGCAGCAAAGCTTGAAGGCGAGGAGCTAACCCTCGTAATCCTGGCGGCGGACCCTTCAAACCCGATGTTGCTCACCAAGATTACTCATCGAAGTACGTTTGAGAGAAGAGATCACCCCTTTAGATATGGGATACGCACGATTTTATGGGCACCTGAAGGGACCCACATACTTTTCACTTGCGAGCCAATAATATGCGTGGTCAACGTAGAGGATGGACAGGTAATTGGGGTGGTAGAGGAAGCAAATGCTCGGGTTCGCGATTTCTACTATGCGGCCTGGGTGCCCGACGGCTCGCGGATCACGATATATACGCCTGGAGATCCGCTTGAAGAGGTTCCCCCAGAACTCTACACGATCGCCCGAGATGGCACTGATCGCCGTGACCTGATCCGTCTGGATGACGACGGCAACTTGGTGCCAGCCAATCCGCCAAAGGATGAATAGAAATGAACTTTGACCGGAAACTGTAAGTCCCTGGCGATGCCCCCGACTGTTCGCCGCATCCGTTTGACATCTTGGCAATTTACGCACTCTATCAGACTTGATAGGCACTGCCGAACAAGAAAGTGTAGGGGAGCATGCAACGGTTTTGGTCAGCAGCGCGATGGGTACTGCCGCTCGTCCTACTACTAGGAATTGCCAACTGCAACTCGCTGGACACTAAAGTTGACCAAAGCACGACCATAGCCGAGCTCCAATACCAGTGTGGGCCATTCTTCTCTGAATTTGGTCTCGGATACCAGGACCTCTTCCTTGAATGGACGCCGGACAGCACCCAGATCATATTCAATTATACGGTGGAAGGCCGACCGGACATCAATCGTCACTTCAGGGCAGCGGCTTGGGCTGTTGATAGTCAGGGTACTTGGGTGCGCATGCTTATTGACGCTAGTCATGGGAACGCTCCATTGTATGGTCTCCACGCTGACGTGTCGCCGGACGGCGCCCGTATCGTCTATGGCAGTTGCGAATTCCCAACGGAAAGTATATCCGTGAAACCCTATGATTCGGAACGCAAAAGAATCCGCTACGAAATTGCCGTAATCAACTTGGACGGCACGGGGCAGCAGCGTCTCACGGAGAATGAGCATATTGACCACTACCCGGTGTGGTCGCCTGACGGCAGCAGAATCGTCTTCATCGCGAATCCCCGCACCCCAGGCAATGAAGGCGGTATGGAACTCTTCATTATGGCGGCGGATGGCTCAGACGTACGTCGGGTTGCTTCCACGTTGATTAGGGAAAGCACAGATACAGAGGGATTTTACTACTGGCGCACAAACTGGTTCTACACGAACCGTGGAATAGAGGTCGGCGACTCTGAAGAGCCGTGGCTGGCAGCAGTGGCTATGGCGCCGCCGGTGTGGTCTCCGGACGGAGAGCGCTTGGCGTTTCTGGTGTACGCGGGGTCGTCGTCTCGGCGAATTCGCCACTTGCTATATACGGTGCGTGCTGACGGATCGGAAATGACGAAGATTGCAGAGACGGCGTATATGGCAGAGCTTAATGAAAACCCTGTATTGGTTTATATCGCGATGGGTGTGCCCTCGTGGTCGCCGGACGGCGAGTACCTCGCCTTTGTAGGGGTTGACGAGGCAGGCGAGGCGAGTGGTGTCTACACCGTTCGTCCTGACGGCACAGATCTAAAACAGGTGCTACAACCGCAGGGGCCAGATTGGAACGTGTTCCACGTGTCGTGGTCGCCGGATGGAACAGAGATACTGGTCGCCTCCCAGCAAGGGCTTCACTTCATCCAACCGGATGGCAGTGGTCTGCGAATGGTGGACGAGAAGGCTGCCTTCGATGCTTACGACATGACCTTAGGGATTGCTGTAGCGTGGTCGCCTGACGGTGGACGCATCGCCCT
Source organism: Chloroflexota bacterium (assembly GCA_965219505.1). Classification (GTDB taxonomy): domain Bacteria; phylum Chloroflexota; class UBA11872; order VXOZ01; family VXOZ01; genus VXOZ01. The sequence goes on from OZ244775.1 coordinate 2,572,983, forward strand.
TTACATGCCGGGAAGCGCCTACCAAAACGTATCGCCTCAGCTCTACACAATTGCCCGAGACGGCACCGATCGCCGCGACTTGATTCGACTGGATGACGGCGGCAACATCTCGCCAGCCAATCCGCCACAGGATGAATCGTGATGAACCATAACCGGAAACTGTATGTCGCTGAAGGTGCTCCCGACCGTTCGCCGCACCCGTTCGACATCTTGGCGATATTTGCACTGTATCAGACGTACTAGACACAAGGTGTGAGAGAACGTGTTGATTGCTGGGTCGAAAGGTTTGACGAGAATAGCAGGGCTGCTGCTGCTTTTGTTGCTTCTTGGCGTGGTCGGTTGCGCCACCGCAGAAGAGGTTGACGACATCCGCACCGAAGAGGTCGACGACGCCCGCACTGAAGAGGTTGAGGATGACGGCCGTATCTACCCGTGTAGCCCGTATTTTCTCGGGGTCGACGAAGATGCAAAGCATTCTCCGGTCTTCAAACCTAGGTTTCAAGATTTCTTATTGGAGTGGACGCCCAATGGTGCTCAGATTCTATTTGGCGTCTTCGAATTCCGCAGGGCTCATGAGATCCGCGTGGTGAATGCGCAGGGCTCACGCTTGCGCACGCTCGTAGATCCTGCAAGGGGCAACCCCGCATATGGTTTTCATTTTGACGTATCGCCGGACAGTACCCAGGTTGTCTATTCCTCCTGCGAGTTCCAAATGGAAGGCTCCGCTGGTATTGAATCACTTCCGGAACGGGGAAGGTATCACTATGAGATCGCCGTCATCAACCTCGACGGCACGGGACGGAAGCGGCTCACGGCGAACGCATACCTCGACCACTACCCGGCTTGGTCGCCCGACGGCAGCCGCATCGCCTTCATCGCGGAACCAACTGGCGGGTTAGAAAAGCCTATTGAGCGCAACTTGGTGCTCTACACGATGACGGCGGATGGATCGGACGTGCAACAGTTGGCGCCGCCGGCGGCGAGCAACTTGGCTTTCACGCCGCCGCTCTGGTCGCCGACTGGGGAGCACGTGGCATTCATCGTGAAGGAGAGAGGCGGACCGTTCTTTTACGCCCTTTACACTGTCCGGCTAGACGGATCGGAGTTGACGCGCATTGCGCGCATAGCGCAGGCGACCGTAGTCTTTCCGGTACCTCGTGATGCTCCTCCGTTGGTGGCCTTGCCGTCATGGTCGGCGGATGGAGCTTATCTCGCCTTCCTGGCGCAGGAGGACGGAAGAAACTACAGCATCTCCACCGCCCGCGCCGACGGCACTGAACTGCGCCAGGCGCTGGTATTGCCGGAGCCGGAGTCGCTTCTGAAACCGCACCGCCTGCTGTGGTCGCCGGATGGCGAACATCTAGCTCTGGTCATGTTTGATGAACAGGTCGCAATCAGTAGCTTTTACCCAGACGTAAACGATCCGATCGCCTTAGATGAATCCGGCCGTATCTACATTGCACGGGTGGACGGCAAAGGCCAGACGCGGATACTGCCAGCGCATGGACCCTGGTGGAACCCTTCCCTGGTGTCTTGGTCGCCGGACGGCTCTGAGCTTCTTCTTGTCTCGCGGCGTCAAGTGTTTCTCATCCGGCCGGACGGCGGCGAGTTACGCCGCTTGGGCGTGGGGCCGCAACACTTATTTTCCGCTTTCGCAGGAAGTCAATGGCACAACGTTGCGTGGTCGCCGGACGGCGCGCGCATTGCGCTCTATGATGCCGGGCCGAGGAGCGTCGATTTCCTGGGCATTTTCACGGTCGTGCCGGATGGGTCCGATCCGCGCGGATTGATGTGGGCAGGTAGCGAAATCGGCGATTCACGGGACCTAGAGCCCTGGCATCTTCCCCAGCCGGTTACGCCTGTAGACCCGGCAGCGTGCACAACGGGGGTTGTCGTGCCACGGCCTGGGTCCAATCCCGGCTTGGTCGCGGACTGCAAGACGTTGCTCGGTTTGCGAGATGCCCTGGCGGGGCGCGCGACGTTGAACTGGAGCGGCCAGACACCTATCGCCGAGTGGGAAGGCATTACTATCGACGACCGGCCCCGACGCGTGACCGCACTGTTGTTGAGAGATCGCGGCCTCACCGGCGTGCTCCCACCGGAACTCGGCCAGCTCACTGCATTACGGCGGTTAGAGCTGTCTTCAATGGTCGAACCATACCGCGGCGTGCCGAACAGGCTGCATGGCAGCATTCCGGCTGAACTGGGTAATCTCAGCAAACTTGAGTATCTGGCCCTCGGCGGGAACCACCTGAGCGGAGAGATTCCGCCGGAGTTGGGCAATCTGACGTACCTTCGGTACTTATTATTGGATAGGAACTATCTGCGCGGTGGCATTCCGCCTGAATTGGGCGGGCTCACCAATCTTAGTGGACTGCACCTCGACAACAATGCACTAAGTGGCTCGATTCCAACAGAGTTGGGCGGGCTCACCTACCTTAGTGGACTGCACCTCGACAACAATGCGCTTAGTGGCTCGATTCCAACAGCGTTGAGCCGTCTCACAAAACTTGAGTATCTGCACCTCGACAACAACGAACTGAGTGGCCCCATACCGATGGAGTTGGGCGGGAATACGGAGCTTTATTCGTTGAATCTTGCCTTCAATGATCTGAGTGGGACCATACCGCCGGAGTTGGGAAGACTTACGGAACTCGATTGGCTGGAACTTCGGAACAACAATTTGAGCGGGCCTATCCCGCCTGAGCTGGGAGGTCTTTCGAGCCTCCGTCTTCTAGATATTGGAAACAATAGTCTGAGCGGGCCTATTCCACCGGAGTTGGGCGGTCTTGGTTATCTCCTTTACCTAAATCTCTCCTTCACTGAGATAACTGGAAGCCTGCCTCCCGAACTAGAGCAACTCCGAATTGGGAAGTATCTGCACTTGAGGCATACCAATCTCAGCGGCTGCGTGCCGAGAGAATTGCCGGAGATTTGGGTAGAAGCAAGCGGTCTGGAACGGTGTAAAGCAAGTGAGTGATTGACACGCCGTAGCAAAGGGGCACGACAAGATTGCTCTTGGTTGTTGAGCCACTTGCCAGCCGGATGGGTCCCTACGCCACCAACCACAAGGTATGCCTAATTCCGCTAAGGGCAGAGAGAAAACAATCCACTCTAGGTGTCATTGGAACAAGAGCAAGCCGCTACTTTCGAAGTGGTCTCTCCAGCCTGTCTCTCCCCCTATCAGCCTCCGCTATCAGGCGTTGGCATCGAGTAAGGACAGGGAGTAATACGGTCACCGACGGTGATGCCGTAGCGGGCGGCTGAACCAGCCGCTAGTTCCAGCACGTGCGTGATCGGTTCGGTCGGGTGGTAGCGCGGGAGTTGGTCGTCAGGTGTATCCTTCGGCGGGGGCAGGACCGCGGTATCTATTTGCACCACAGTGCCGTCGCGTATCCAGATGAGGTCGAGGGCAAACTTCATACCCGGCATCCAGAATGAAGGCTGCCGAGGCTCGGGAAAGACGAACAGCATGCCGGCGTCCTCCGGCAGGCCGGGATACCCGCTCAGCCCTGCGGCCCGCTCCTGCGGCGTATCGGCGACTAGCACGTTGATGCGCGCCTCGTTGATGCAGAGCACCGCTTCATAGGCAAGAGGCGTCCCTTCTACCGGCGCGGATGGCGTCTCCGCACCCTCGAGCGGCATCGTTCCAGGCGGGCCGCAGCCCAGCACGATGACGCTCGCGATCATCAGCACGGCGCCTGCCAGCGTTTTCTCTATGGTGCGATTTAGACTCGTTTTGTTAGTGCACCAAACTATCACCCATTCCTCCTATGCCTTTTATGTTCTAGGTGAACTGACGCTCGCACAGTTTGTGAACGACTACTACATTTGTCGTACGGGACTGTGCGTCACGGACCCCCGCACCTTTAGCCGTTCAACACTCGCTTCGTTTGCAATCTAGTTGGCACCGGCAAGACTACTCCAAGTAAGGATCACGTACGAATTGTCTTCAGGTCCTTCGCTGCTCCCGATATAACAGCCAGACAGAGCATGAGAATGGTGACAAATCGTAGCGCGGGGGCTTGCCCCCCGCTCCTCTGTGCACTGTCCAGAAGCCATGTCATGCATGCTTCTGTTGTCCGAAAAGCTAGTTTTCTCCTCCGAGTCAAGCACGGGGCTACGTCGCGCTCGAAATGACAATTGTACCCAGCACAATGGTGACTAGAACTCTTGAAATTCAATGAAGCCAATGCTTGACTTCATTGAATCCGTTTTCACTCATCCTTCACCATAGTCGCGGCAGCCAGCCTGGCACGATCACTTTGTAGCTACGGAAAGCGTCCCCGTGCGTACATTCCAGGAAAGCGTCTTCTGACGCCGCCAGGCGCACGTAGGCCGCCAGCAGCACCGGGAACATCAGCAGCGTGATGAGCGTCGGCCATTGGATGAGAAAACCCACCATGACCAGCAAGAAACCCACGTATTGCGGATGGCGTACGTGACGATAGAGGCCGTCGGAAACCAGCGCGCCGCGAGCGCGGTATACGTGCCACCAGCCCCAGCCCATCAGCACTAGACCTGCGACAACTACCGCGCTTCCACCCCACTTCAGCACGGGCACACCTACGCTCAATTGCAGCCAGCCCAACCGGTCCAGGGCCACCGCCCAGAGGTGCCCTTCGCTGCCGTCCAGCCCGATAGAGAAGCCGAAGACACTGCTCAACAAGTAGATGGTAAAGGGGATACCGAACATCTCGGTGAAGAGCGCAATGAGGAACGCCGGACCCAACGCCGCCTGCCGCCAGTCGCGGCGCGGCAGCGCCACGAGAAACCCAACGACGAAGAGCGAAAAGAAAAGCGCCGATAGAATAACTGCCGGCCAGTTCCCGTACCACGGCCGCCCATCCAGGTAGAGAAACCGCACGAGCAGCGCCGTCGTCACCGCCAGCGTGAGCAGATAGAGTACGACGCCACCGCGCTTCACGGCGAACACGTTGCGGCGTGCCGGCCTATTGTCGCTTTCGCCTAGCTGCCGATTCGCCAGGTTGTTCCTCCTTGTCGCAAGGCACGCACTGACACGCGCCGATCCTGCCAGTTATCATAGACGGTACCATAGGAGACTCTTGCAGAGCTCTGGCAATGCGGTAGGATGAGGAGAGACTGATTGGTGCGTACCCTGGCCCTCTCTCTCGGGGGACCTTTGCGTAACTCTACCAATCACTTGGAATAGGGCAGGATCGGCGGCGACTTCCCCTCACCCCGACCCTCTCCCCAGGGAGTGGGAGGTTTTCTCGCCTGCCGGCACCGGTTGTGCAATGATCTCCTCGGGGAGAGGAAATTTCTCGTCTCTTTCCCCATGAATTTCAAGGGTCTAATTTGGAGAAGACAGTCTGGTATTCGGTCCGGTCAATGGGTGCATATCCATAGGCTGACACCTATGGCGCCATCCATGGTTTTCTCTACCACATACAGAGGGAAGTTCTCGTGAAGATCACTGACGTTGAAGCCTTCATACCCCGCCTGCCGCCGGAGCCGCCCAGTTGGCTCTCGCACATTCGGGTGGCCAATCCCATGTCGCGCTATCCGGAGTATGGCGAGCGCCGGGCGCTGTGGATGGGGCCGCTGGGGCCAATCATCGTGCGCGTAAAGACGGATGACGGGCTGGAGGGCCTTGGGCTGGGCGGCGGCGGCAACCCAGGTTGTTTCATCGTGGAGCAGCACCTCAAGCGCTTGCTCGTGGGCCAAGACCCACGCGACACGGAGCGCCTCTGGGACCAGATGTTCCGCGCCTCGCTCCCATATGGGCGCAAAGGGCTGCCGCTCATGGCCATCAGCGGCATCGATAACGCCCTGTGGGATATCAAAGGCAAGGCCGCCGGTCAGCCTGTCTATAAGCTCTTAGGCGGCGCTACCAAGCCCGCAATTCCGGTCTACGCCACCGGCAACCAGTCGGCAGTCTATGCGTCGTTAGGCTTCGTGGGCAACAAAGTCGCCATGCCCTATGGCCCGTGGGACGGCGTAGAGGGCATGAAGCTGAACGAGAAGCACGTAGCGGACGCGCGCGAGGCGCTCGGCCCTGACATGCTGTTGATGCTCGATTGCTACATGGCCTGGGACGTCACCTACACGCTCCGAATGGCCGAGCGTCTCCGTCCGTACAACGTGTACTGGATCGAGGAAGCGCTTCCGCCCGATGATTACGACGGCTACGCCGAATTGCGCCGCCGCATCTCCTGGACGCGCATCACGACTGGTGAGCATGAATACACGCGCTTTGGCTTCCACGAGCTCATCCAACGCGGCTGCGCCGACATCCTGCAACCCGATCTCGCCTGGTGCGGCGGCATCACCGAGGCCCACCGCGCGGCGCAAATGGCGGAGACCCACGGCATCGACGTTATTCCTCACGTGGGCGCTACGGCCAGCTATCACTTTTGCCTCGCCCATGCCAATGCGCCTTTGGTTGAGTTCATCTTCCGCGCGGGCGACGGCAGCGAACTCGTGCCGGTGCAGCCCTTCTTCAGCGGCGAGCCGCTGCCGAAAAACGGCCGCGTGCGCCCACCCGAAGCGCCCGGTTGGGGTTACGAGATTGCACCGGAAGTCACGCTTGAACGCCCACACCCAACGTCCGAAAGCAATGCAGACGCTGCGCCCGGTTCGGCGGGCCTGGGAACGGGAGAGAAATGACGGTAGGGTCGTGCAGGCTGCGACTGTGGGCGTAACTGGCGATTCTAAGGGCTCATGATGACTCCGGTGTAGAGTCCATTGCGAATCGCCATCCCTCTTGATGGCGGGGAGGCCGCGATGGGGGGCGGTACACGCTATGTGGAATGGTGCCGCAAACCCCCTGGATTCCGGCTTTCGCCGGAATGACGCATTCATGCAAGGATTCATGTGTAGCAAAGAGAGCGCCATGAAAATCGTCGACATCGAAGCCCTCTTGCCGGAAGCCCCCAAGCGCCGTAGCTGGCTGGTGGAAGAGCGCATGGCCAGCCCCATGTCGCCCTACCCGGAGTACGCTGAGACGCGCAGCTCCTGGCAGGGCATGGTGCCGCGCACAATCGCCCGCGTCAGTACTGATGAGGGTGTCGTTGGCGTCGGCGTGGGAGGCGGCGGCGCGCCCAGTTGCCACATCATCGAACACCACCTCAAGCCGTTGCTCCTCGGCAGGGATCCCCGCGATACTGAATTGCTCTGGGACCTCATGTACCGCGCCACACTCCCTTATGGGCGCAAGGGACTGCCCATCATGGCGATCAGCGCCATAGACAACGCGCTCTGGGACATCAAAGGCAAGGCCGCCGGAGTGCCGGTTTACGTGCTACTCGGAGGCAAGACTACGGGCTCTGGGACTCAGCCACCGCGCGTGGTGGTTTATGCCAGCGGCAACCGCACGGAGGCCTACACGCGGCTGGGGTTTAATCGGAACAAAGTCTTCATGCGGTATGGGCCATGGGACGGCGCTGAGGGCATGCGGCAGAACGAAGCGCAGGTAGCAGCGGCCCGCGAGGCGCTTGGGCCGGACAGGCTTCTGATGGTCGACGCTTGGATGGGTTGGAACGTGACGTATGCCATGGCCATGGCTGAGCGCCTGCGCCAGTATGACATCTACTGGCTGGAGGAACCGCTGTTTCCCGATGACTATGACGGCTATGCCACGCTACGCAAGCGCTTGCCCTGGCTGCACATCGCCTGCGGCGAGCATGAATATACCCGTTTCGGCTTCCACGACCTCATTCAGCGGGGTTGCGCGGACATTCTGCAGCCCGATCTCGCTTGGTGCGGCGGTATCACTGAGGCGCGAAGAGTCGCAGCCATGGCCGAGACCCACGGCCTGCAAGTGATCCCTCATATCGGTGGGGTGATGAGCTATGCCTTCGTCACGGCGAACGCGGTCTGTCCCATGGCCGAGTTCATATTTGGCAGCGGCGACGGCACGGCAGTCGCACCCATCCATCCATTCTTTGCAGGCGAGCCGCTCCCTGAGAATGGTGAGGTTATTCTGACGGAAGCACCAGGCTGGGGGGTTGAACTGTCTCCCCACACTGCTTTCACGCGCCCGCATCCGACGTAGCCACTGCTCGTCGACATTCCATCTGTGTCACGTGCAGGCAGGCGCTAAGAGTATGGCGTCAGGCCATGCCGGTTGTGAGCAGGCAGCGGGATTTGGTCAGAGTCCGCCGGGCGCCTCTCTAGTTGAGACCTATTCCAGTGCGAGCATGCGGTTGCAGGCAGAAACCCAAGGACCTTTACTCAAAACCACTGCTCAGCGATCCACTCTTGGATCAGACTGAAGAGCTGGCTTTCGCTAAGAATTAGGCTCACGACCAGCAAGCCGGTCCAGCCAATGAAACTGGCAAGGAATGCCTTGGCAATCGATCCTCTCAGCGCCGGGCGCAGCGCCAACACGCCGTATTCGATCAGTGCCAAGTAGGTGAGTGCGGCAAGCGTGACGCCGTATAGCGGAATTACCTGGAAAAACAAGAAAATAGCAGGCACGTATGCATAGGCAAGGGTTCGAAACACCTGCAAAAAACCTGCCCGGCTGCGGAAAAGCACTTTACACAGCCCATACGCTACAAGCAGCCAAATGACCCAGGACACCATCGCGTCGCCCATCGCCCTGGCGACGAATCCGATAGAGCCAAAGAATCCGAACCAGAACAACCCTACGAGGAACAGGCTGATGTTCTGCACCACGGCGACGATCAAGACTACCGTGAGCGCTTGCAGGTTCGCCGAATCGTCCTCATGCACTTCTTTGAAGACATCGGTGTTCAACATCACCCCGTGCACCATGCGATCTACAAGCTCCGACCAGCGCACGTAGGGGTCGAGGCGGCGGATTGGGACCATCACCGCGCGGCCCCAAGCAGTCTCCTGCCAGGGCCGCCGCTTGCGCTCCGGTAGCGGCTTCGCTTTGTAATCTTTATCGAGCGGCTTCATCCACGCTCGCGGTACACGGCTCATGTATCCTCCCAAGTCAGTTTCTGGCGTTGCTATATCTGTACGCCAACACCGTTCTTTGGGCAGCGGGTCATGGGACTTGCACGCAGCGCTCTCGTGCCAGCGCCCTACGGCACTCCTAATGCCTAAGTCTCGTACAGCGCTCTGTGACCCAACTTCTCACTTGCGCGGCAATTGGGGTAGAGGGGGACGCAATCGGCAGCCCATGCCCCGGCGGCAAGCCGCGCCGCTTTCATCTGTGTGCAAGCGATAGGCCGTAGAGTGATCGCCTAATTCTGATTAAGTGTATTGCGCAGCGTTGTAACAGTGCATAACTTCCGTTAGCATAGAGGACGCCGCAATTAACACTGTACCAAATCTGAGCGATACCATAGCGAAACAGATCGATGCAATTACGGCACACACGACTCCTTAGCTGTCTGACGCTCCTCATTCTGGTGTGGTCCACTTCTGCGCTCGCCGTGCAGGCGCACGGAGATGAAGCCGACCATGCTCACGCGCCCAATGCGCCCGACTTTGCCATTTCTAGTGGCTGGTACTATACCCAGACCGGTAGTAGCACCGGCAAGGGCTACGCTATCATCGACTACGGCGGCATTGCCTTTTGGAGCGGCTTTCAGCAACTCGGCGGCATGCCGGCGCTGGGATACCCGGTGACCGGGCGTTTCATTCTGGACGGTTTCGTCTACCAAGCGACGCAGAAAGCCCTCTTGCAGTGGAACCCGGTGACGAGCAGCGTCAACCTTGCGAACACGTTCGATCTGCTCTCCGCCGCCAACTATGACGACTGGCTCGTGGCCTACCGGCAGATTCCCCAGAGCTTCGACTGGTCGGCAGACGACCCCATCCATGACTGGGACGGTACGGTGCAGAGTCACCTCACGCGCATTTTCGAGGCACAGCCCGGCGACACTCCGGAAATGAGCGCGGCCCGCGCCGCGCTGAAAGAGCGTTTTCTCAGCGATCCTGACTGGCTGCTCCGCTTCGGCCTGCCGTTGGCCATCCAAGACTTCGGATCGATGGTTGTCGTGCGCGCCCAACGCAGCGCTTTGCAATACTGGAAAGTCAAGATGCCCTGGGCAGACGTTGGGGATGTGACAGTAGTGCTTGGCGGTGACCTTGCCAAAGAGTCCGGCCTCATTCCGGCAGCGGCTACGTTTCCGCTGGATGCGGCTTCCGCCATCTTGAGCGCATTGAAACCTCCCAGCGCTGCGCTTCCTCCTGCCGGAGAACAAACCGCACCCCCAGCGCCGGCAGTTACGGCGTCTTCCCTTGACTTCGTGTCTATTCCCACTGGCGGACTTGCCGACCAATTGTCCACCGTAGGAGCACCGACAGTCATAGCATCGCCCCACGGCAACTACCGTATCTACTTACAACTGCGTAATGACTCCAGTTCGATCATTTCCACCGCTATCGAGGTGCATTTGCTTGATGCCAACGGCGCCGAGATGGCTCATGCCAGCGGCAGTTTCACAGCCTTGCTGCCAGGGTCAACGCGCGTCGTTCGTCTCTTATCCACCGACCCATATGCTGCTGCTCCTGCAGCGGTAGAACTCGGCTTTACCGGTACTCTGGCCGGTGGCGAGAATCACGAGCACGAGATCAGCTTTAGTGGCGTACACTACGAGCGGGAAGGGAACCTCCACGCCCTGCACGGGTCGGTCACGAACAACGGCGCGCGCCCCTACAGCCTCGACCTCGACGGCGCTCTCTTCGATGCCGCCGGTAGTGTGCTGGGCATGGCAATCGGCCAGGTGATCAACCTCCTGCCAGGCGAGACGCGAGAATTCATGCTTACTACTACGGAGAACGTGCTGGGAGTAGCATCCCACACGGTAGCAGTCAATGTGATTATCCCCAAGTAACTCCCCCTTCTTCACGCGCTATCACTCTGCGGCAGGTAGAGCGATAGACCTTGCCTCACGCTGCCCAACCGCAGGCACTCCTCTCTGCTGCATAGGGTAGAGGCTCTTTCTTCTCTTCTCCTTGCGATGCTCCAGCTCGCTGCAGCCATTTGGCTGAACAGATCTCCACAGCAGCAGATCTGTCATTGAGCGGTAACTGCACAGTGAGCAACGGAAATGGCAAGGCGAGATTCGAAACGTAAGACCGCCTAGCGATGCCTACGCAACGACAAATCTGAGTAACCCACACTGGAAAGATCATGAGTCCTGTAATTCCTGCCTGGCTACGTGAACTCGCTGACCGCCTGCAGGCCACAACCACTGGGATCGGCTACATCATCGGGCTTCTCTTCAAGGAAGTCCCGGTGGCCGGCACGCTCATTACGCTCCAGAGCTTTGCCGCCGGCGCCACCACCCCGCTCATTGTGTTCGCCATCAGCGGCCTCATCGATGACGTACAGCGCTCTGCTGCCAGTCCGTCTGACGTCTGGCTTTCGATAATCCCTTGGCTAGCGATTCTCTTGGTCGCCTTTATCATCCGCAGCCTCGACGGCGCGCTGGGGGATTATCTGAGTCAGTTATCCGGCTTGCGCCTTGGCGCAGCCATTCAGCACATGGTGTGCGCGAAAGCCGTCTCGCTACCGCTCAGCGTCTTTGAGCGGGAAGAGTACTACACCAAGCTGGAGGTGGCCGGTAAAGAGGGCGGGGGCAATCTCAGCCATTTCCTGGAGGATGTCTCGTGGCTCGTAACGTCGCTGGTCGGCGCGGCCGGCCTGATGGTGCTTTACTTTCGCGCCCACTGGCTCATTGGGGTGGCGCTGGTAGCCGTGATGGGTTTGCGGGCAGTCGTACAATCGTTCACCGAACACCATCTCCTAGAGGTCTTCTACCAAAACTCGCCCCGCAGGCGCGAGAAGCAATACTGGTCGCGGCTGCTCACCGACCGGGAGGCTATTCCCGAAGTCCGGCTTGCCGGTCTCGCCGACTTCCTTCTCCTCCGCCGCCGCAAGGCTTTCATACGCTTTCTCGCGGAGATTGTTGCTGTCCAGCGCAAGATGGCGCTGCCGGGGCTGGGAAGCGTAGCCGCGCAAGAAGCGGTAGCGTTCATTATTGTATTTGCCTTGCTGCTTGCTTTGATCGGAAATATCACCCTGGGCAGCTTGGTCGCTCTCCTCTATGGATTGACCCGGTTCCGCGACCTCGCAGACAACATCGCCAATGCCTTGCGCAATATCTACGAAGAATTGCAGTACTCCGAGTACTTGCGCGACTTCCTAGCCCTTGAGGCGGAAGCGCCTGTTACGCCGGAGAACGGGCAACCAATACAGCGGCCCCTCCGTGAAGGGATTCAGTTTCGCGACGTCAGCTTTACATACCCGGGCGCAGAAAGACCGGCGCTTTCCAACATTAACCTGGAGATCCGGCCCGGTGAGCGCATCGCGCTCGTGGGCGAGAACGGCGCGGGCAAGACGACGCTCGTGCGCCTGCTCCTGGGTCTCTACCGGCCCACCCAAGGGACTATCTCTGTGGACGGGATCGACCTGTCCACGCTAGACCCCGACGCGTGGCGGCGCGAGGCAACGGCAGTCTTTCAGGACTTTGTGCGCTATCCCACGACGGTGTTCGAGAACATCGCCTATGGCGACACAGGTTTGCTGGCTGCGTCTCCGCAAGCCGCAGACGCAATCCATCCCCGCATCGCCGCGGCCGCGGCACAGAGCGGAGCAGATGGTTTCGTCGCCGCTCTGCCACAGAGTTACGCGACACCTCTTGGCAAAGAGTGGCCGGGTGGGATGGAGCTTTCCTCGGGCCAGTGGCAGCGGCTAGCCCTCGCGCGGGCCTATTTGCGTGACGCCCAGATCGTCGCGCTCGATGAGCCCACCGCCGCCTTGGATCCGCGAGCGGAGGTGGAATTCTACAGACAGTTCACCCAGGTAGCCGCCGGGCGGACCGCAATCTTGGTCTCGCACCGGCTGGGGGCGGCCCGGCTGGGAGACCGGATCGTCGTGCTGGCGCAGGGTCGCATGGTCGAGGAGGGCGACCATGAAGCCCTGTTGCACAGAGACGGCACGTACGCTCACATGTACGGGCTCCAGGCGCGTTGGTATGCCGCGCCTATGCATGCGGAGGACGACTCATGAGCACTGTAGCCACCAACACCCAACGGTCTTGGCAGCGCCTTAAGTATGTGCCACGTACGCTGGGCCTCCTGCTCGCGGCCGATGCCAGAGGGACAATCCTCCATTTCACACTAAGCGTTGGCATGGGTCTGTTTCCCCTGGCTGAAGTGCATGTCTTGCGCCGGCTCATCGAAACGGCGGAAATTATAGTTGCGGGAAGTGCCCCCGTGGCAGACGGCCTTGCTTGGGGACTCGCACTTGCCCTGCTTGCGATCCTGCACGCTGCGGTGATGCACGTCAGGGAGATTGTCGACCGCCATCATCAAGAATTGTTGGGAAATTACCTGGAGGAGCGCTGCCTGCGGCAGGCGCAGTCAATGCCGCTGGAGTGGTTCGAGCATGACCAGCACTACGACTTGCTGCATCTGGTGCGGCGCAGAACCGTCGGGCGGTTGGGAGCCACGACCAGTTTCCTCTCACGGAGCCTTGCAGACATAGTGACAATGGCATCGTTCCTCATCTACTTGGGGCAATTCCACTGGGGACTGCCGCTCTTGCTGGCTATCGGGACGACGCCAGGCGCACTGTTGCGCGAGCGCATTCATCGACAGCGATATCTCATGGACCGCGCGCAAGCCCCGGCTGAACGCCGCTTTGGCGTGTATACTGACCTATTGACCAGCCGACAATCAGCGGCGGAGCTTCGGCTCTTCAGCCTGGGACAGTGGCTGCTCGATCAGGCCAGACAACTCCGCCGCCGACTCCATAAAGAACGACTGCACCTCGCGGCGCACGAGGCGCGGCTCACGGTGGTCTCTGATGGCATGAACGGCCTCGTACATGTTGCGGCCATCGGAGTGAGCGTCGGCCTCCTCGTAAACGGTCACATTAGTGTTGGCGCGGCGGCGGCCCTCTTCGCCGCTATCGAGAGCTTCCAAATCACGTACTTTGGGCTGATTTGGTGTGGGTCTATGCTCTACAACTCTCTCCGCTACTTGGAAGACTACTTTGTGCTGATGGATAGCCCGCGTATTGATATGGAAACCGGCCGCAGTCTAGATCAGCCGCTGACGAAATCCATCGTTTTTGAGAATGTCTCCTTCACCTACCCGGGAGCCAAGCGACCGGCGCTCTCCGACCTCAACCTTTCGCTCCGGCCCGGCGAGCGCATCGCGCTTGTGGGCGAAAATGGCGCGGGCAAGACCACGCTCGTCAAGCTCCTGATGGGCCTGTATAGTCCGACGTCGGGCCGTATTCTCGTAGATGGAGTTGACCTTACTGAAATTGCACTTGCTGATTGGTACAAGAAGTTCGGGACTGTTTTTCAGGATTTCCTCCGCTACCAGACTTCTGTGCAGGAAAACATCACCTTCGGCTGGCTGGAAGGAGCCGAAGATAGAGCACACCTAGAATCCGTCCTCGCCCGCAGTGGCGCGCAAGAGGTAGCGGCAGCACTGCCAGAAGGTCTCGATACACCGTTGGGCAAGGAGTTTCACGCTGGCGCGGAACTATCGGTGGGGCAGTGGCAGAAGCTGGCAATCGCGCGGGCCTATTTCCGACCTGCTGAAATCCTTGTCCTGGACGAACCGGCTTCGGCCCTCGACGCCAAGGCGGAAGCAGCGGTTTACAGTCACTTTGCCGACATGGCCCAAGAGCGCACCGCCGTTCTCATATCCCATCGTTTGGCTTCATGCCAGATTGCGGACCGGATTCTGGTGCTGCGGGAGGGCCGCTTGGTCGAGCAGGGCACACATGGCGCGCTGCTGTCATCTGGTGGCGAGTATGCAGAGCTCTACCGGCTCCAGGCAGCCGCATACCGCTAAGTTCTGTTGATGTTTCCGGTCATTCCGAGCACAGCGAGGAATTTCAAGCGTTTGTGCGGGATTCTCTGTCTAATCTGTGCTCTTCAGAGTGATAAAGAAAGCGGTTGAGAAGATAATGCTTGCGTCTGTGGTCGCTCGCTATCCCGCGTGCAACACAAGCTGGCACCGTGAAGATGGATTCCCGCTTGCGCGGGAATGACGGCGAATTGTCCACACAACCTAATATGCAATGTAAGAATCTCGACCGCTCAAAAAACCCATTCCTAACCTAAGGCCCAACACATCTAGAGACGTTGCATAGAGTTTGCACGGCCTGGGTAAATGTAGCATGATAGAGCATAAGCATTTGCGCCAATGGGCTAATGAGGAGGTCGGTTGTGGGAGAACCGTACGCATTTTTCGAAGGTAACGTGGTGCCGCTGAGTGCAGCCAAAGTAGGCATCATGACTCATGCGCTCAACTACGGTACCGGCTGCTTTGAGGGCATTCGGGGCTACTGGGTGCCTGAGGACGAGCAGGTCTATCTCTTCCGCGCGCGTGAGCACTTTGAGCGCTTGCATCGCTCGGCGCACATCCTGCGCATGAAGCTGCGCTTCAGCCCGGAAGAATTAACGCAACTTGCCTGCGACCTCATCGCCAAGTCCGGCTACCGCGAAGACGTGTACGTGCGCCCGCTCGTTTACAAGAGCGCCGAGCAAGTGGGGCTCTCGCTGGTGCGCAAGTCTGCCGACGGCAGCTTGGAAGACGTACCGGATGATTTCTTCATGTTCACCGTGCCGTTTGGGGCGTACTTGGACCTGGATAAGCCGATCCGCGTCACCATCTCTCCCTGGCGGCGCATTGACGACAACGTGATTCCACCGCGGGCCAAAGTAACGGGGTTATACATCAATTCGGCCCTGGCTACTTCTCAAGCCAAGGAATTGGGTTTCGACGAAGCCATCATGCTGAACGGCGATGGCTCAGTATCGGAGGGCCCAGGCGAAAACATCTTCATGCTGCGCGACGGCAAGCTCATAACCACCGGGCCTGACTCCAATATCTTGGAGGGCATCACACGTCATGCGGTGATGACACTTGCCCGTGAAGAATTCGGCATTGAAGTGGTGGAACGGCGCATTGCGCGCACCGAGCTCTACATTGCCGATGAACTTTTCTTTACCGGCACGGCCGCGCAGATTTCGGCCATTGGCGAGGTGGACGGCAGGACTATCGGCAGCGGCGAAATCGGCCCCGTAACGGCCCGCCTCCAAGAGGTCTTCTTCGCAGCGGTGCGCAACCGCAGTCCGAAATACGGCGACTGGTGCGCTGCCGTCTACCCCGTAGGCGCCGGCGTAGGGTAAGAGCTGGCGTAGTCCACCAACTTTGTGCGGTAGTTGGGGTCCCGTGTTTCCACCGGCGCTATCGTTCAGTACTGCCCATTCCGCTGCATTCTCGGATTGCACGCTGAGACAAAGTGGCACGCGCGACTTGCGAGCCACCGCCGAGGAGGAAGGATGGCAGAGCAAACACGCGGCAACCTAGAGACTGAGCTTGCCCCTACTTATCGGTTTTGGAAGGACAAGGCGTTCTACCTCCTGCTAATTCTTGCCGTGCTTATCAATTTAGCCTTGCTCGGGGCCATTCTGACCATCTTCCCGCAACTCCCGGAACGGCTGCCCATTCTCTTCAACGCTCAGGGACAAGCCGATCTGGTGGCCAACAAGGTCTACCTCTATCGTTTGCCGCTCGGTGTAACATTGCTGACGATCTTTAACGGCACGGTAACTGCCTTCCTCGTGAAGGACAGCGCCTTTGCCGCCCGCATGCTAATGCTGGCAACCTGTTGGATAGGGTTGCTTCTCATGGCCGGCCTATGGTTCATCATTCGCTAAGGAGGACATATCGATGCAGTTAGAGGGAAAGTGCGCTATCGTTACCGGCGGCGCAACCGGCATTGGCCGCGCTGTCTGCCTTTCGCTTGCCCGTGAAGGAGCATCTGTCGTAGTCAATTTCTCGAGGTCAGAGAAAGAGGCCGAACAGACCGCCCGTGACGCCACAGCAGCCGGCGGCCAGGGTGAAACCTTCAAGGCTGACGTAGCCGACGAAGAGAAGGTCAAAGAGATGGTGGCGTTTGCCCACGAATCTTTTGGGCGGGTGGACGTGCTGGTGAACAACGCGGGATACACGCAGTTCATCAAACATACCGAGCTCGACAAGCTGACGGATGAGCTTTGGGACCGCATCTTTGCCGTCAACGTGAAGGGCGCTTTCTACGGTATCCGCGCGGTCGCGCCCATCATGAAGGCACAGGGCAGCGGCCGCATTGTCAACATATCCTCGGTGGCCGGCTTAACCGGCGGCGGTAGTTCAGTGCCGTATGCCGCGTCCAAGGCCGCCATGATTGCTCTTACCAAGTCTATGGCCGCCGCCCTCGGACCGGAAATACTTGTGAATAGCGTAGCGCCCGGTCTCATTTATACGCGTTGGACGGAAGGTCACCCCGAGCGCAATGAGGAGATTCGCCAGTCCACCGTTACGCAGCGATTGGGCACGCCGGAGGATATCGCGGGGGCAACGCACTACCTCATTTGTAATGGTGAATGGGTAACCGGCCAAACACTTGTGATCGACGGCGGCAGAGGTGTCTGATAGGCACGTGATCGCTTGAATGTCCGCAGGCGCTTCATACTGCGTCGTAGTCGCTTGATGTCAATTGTGATTTGATGGAGAAGTCTCCACTTGGTCGTGCGCGCTGCTTGAGAGAGTAGCAAGTCCAAGGAAGACAGAGCGGATAGATTCCCGCTTTCGCGGGAATGACGGATGGAACGGAATTGACGGATGGAACGGGAATGACATTTGGGATGACTCTTCCCATTGTTGGGCGGGGACCGGTCACCTGTTCGGCGCGGCTTCCCACTGTAGCGCGGGGGCTTGTCCCCCGCTCGGCATGGTTCAGCAAACTTTTCAACAAACCGGACATTGCCACGCAAAACAATGCACCTTGGGCGTCAGAGTATGTGGCGATGTCTTTACGAATCGCCACTGCAGCCGAGGCAGCGCGCTGCTTCAACCAGCGAGGGTCAAAAAGCCGAAGAAAACTAAGCACACTTGGACGGTGAGCAATGCCAGTTGACGAGAAGTTCTTGAAGGAAATGAGCATACGCACGTATCAGCCGAAAGATGAGGCGCGGGTCAAGGATCTCACCATCGCCGCCTTCACGGGGGTGAGCATCGAGCACAACATAGAGAATTCCTGGCCCGGTCTCTTGCCGCTGCCTTGGGGCGAGCGCAAGTGGCCCATGGTAGCCGGTGACCTCACCGACCATCCGGAAGACTGCTTTGTGGCCGAGTACAAAGGTGAGGTAATTGCCTTCGCAACAACGCGCATCAACCGCACCAACAGCGTCGGCCAAATTCCCGATATGGCGGTAGACGAGGAGTTTCGCGGCAAAGGCATCGGACGCAAGTTGCTGGAGCACTGCCTTCAGTACTTTCGAGATCAGCGACTCACATTGGCGCGCATTGAAACCTTGGCGCAAAACCCAATCGGCCGTCACCTCTATCCCGATCTGGGATTCGAGGAAGTTGCGCAGCAAGTCTTCTACGCCATGCCGCTGGAGCCTGAGGATGCGTAGTGTTGGTTGCAAGAGGGCTCGCCATTGGTGTAAAGATAAAGAACTGCAATAAAGCGCGGAGGCTTGTCCCTCGCAAAGCAGAATCACCAAAACCATCGTTCCCGCGTAGACCCTACCTCAGCCAAAGCCGGCATCTGAATCATGTGTCTGCAACCTACCTGGACTGCGGTCTACGCCGGGTTGACGGAAATTCCTGATTTAGGCTCTCGTGCGCTTACCCATCGCCCCATACGTACCTGTGCCGCAATTTGGTATGCTTTAAGAGTAAGTATTCCCATGTCTTAAATCCCCACTTAGGAGCTGAATCGCAGCATGGCTAACGCTAAACCCACTCTTGCATCCCGACTCGGAAGGTGGATTCGCGCAATCACACTGGCGCTTGCCGTGATAGGCGTCGCGACCGGAGTGGCGGCACTGGCGCTCGGTATCCTGCTCTGGCAGGACCGCCCCACGGTACAGACTGCCGCCGACCGGGCGCAGAACGCCGCTCAGGTCACTAGCGCAATGGATACGCGCGTTTCCGGCGTCGAGCAGCAAGCAGAGACTCTGAGTCAAGAAGTGAATGTGCTGCAGTTTCAGAATCACTTGTTGCGCGCATCGGTACGCATTAGTCGTGCGCGGGTGCATCTGCGCGAACGCCAGAGCGGGCTTGCAGTGCGCGAACTGGCCGAAGCTGAGCGATCGCTCAACGCTGCGGCGAAGCTAGGATCTATAGGACAGCAGGAGCAGATCGAAGAAATTAAGACGCTCCTTGCCGACCTTAAGAACATCGTTGAAACGGGTACCTTCCCCATACAAACGTTGGAAGTCATCGGCGACCGCATCGATGCCATGATCCGGTGAAAGCCACTTGCGTTCTTCCATCTTCTAGGCATGAATCTTGGCGATGCAGTTAGACCTATCCCCTTTCAGGCAGCGCATCGCTTACCAGGGTTGAGAACGATGAGAATCGGCGTAATCGGGCCCGGGCGCGTAGGTACAGGGCTGGCACGACTCCTTGCCGACCGAGGATACGCCGTACGCGCAGTAGCCGGAAAGACCCCTGCTCATGCCGCAACGCTCGCCGCTGCCCTGCCGGCATGTGAATTTACCACGGGACAAGCTGTCGCGGACTCCTGTGATTTGGTTTTCATTACCACCCCTGACGACGCCATCAACGCGGTCGCGCACGCTATAGCCTGGCGTGGCGGACAGGGCGTCGTCCATTGCAGCGGCGCGTTACCGGCTTCCGCTCTCGGCGCAGTAGAAAGCAACGGCGCCTTGCCCGGCGCGTTCCATCCACTGCAAACGCTCCCGGACGCACAAGCGGCGTTCTCAAACCTGCCCGGCTCATTCGTGGCAATTGAAGCGGAAGAGCCGCTCCTTGGGCGGCTAGCGGCCATAGCTGCCGACCTTGGGTGCACGTGGGGCTACGTGCCTCCCGATGCGCGACCCGCCTATCACGCTGCTGCGGTGCTAGTTTCAAACTATACGGTGGCCCTGACTCATGCCGGTGTCGCGCTCTGGCGCGCGATAGGGAAGACAGAGGAAGAAGCACTCCAGGCCTTGATGCCGTTGCTGCAAGGCACCGTGCATAACCTCCGCCGACTCGGCCCCACAGACGCCCTCACCGGCCCCGTAGCACGTGGAGATTGGCCGACTGTGGAGAAAAACCTCCAAGCGGTCGCGGAAAGCGCGCCGCAGCATACGTTCACCTACGCTGCAATGGCACTCGCGATGATATACAATAATCTCGCGCCCACCGAGAGCAAGGATGCTGCCCATGGCAAAGGCGTTGTCGATGAAAAGCTGCTGGCAGTCCTCAGAGAATCGTTGAGATTCCAAGGAAATCAATGAGCACCGCACGCGTTACCATCGCCGACCTCAAGCAGATGAAAGCAGAGGGGCGTAAGATTGTGATGCTTACGGCGTACGACGCGCCGCTGGCGCACTTTGTAGAGTCTGCAGGAGTTCCTGCAATCTTGGTGGGCGACAGCGTGGGCAACACGGTGCTGGGCTACGAGAACACCCTGCCGGTCACAATGGACGATATCTTGCGCCATACGCAGGCAGTGATGCGCGGCACGCGCCGGGCCATGGTGATCGCCGACATGCCCTTCCTCTCGTATCGCGTATCCAACGAGCAAGCGCTCCTGAATGCCGGACAATTGATTCAGGAGGGAGGCGCACAAGGGGTAAAGCTGGAAGGCGGCAAGCAGACCGTAACGGTAACGGCGCATTTGGTGGATGCCGGTATTCCGGTGATGGGCCACTTGGGTCTCACACCGCAGTCGGTGCACCAACTTGGCGGCTACCGCGCTCAGGGACGCACCTTGGCCGAGGCGGAGGAACTCCAGAGCGACGCACTCGCCCTCGAGCGCGCGGGCGCATTTGCCATCGTGCTGGAGAGCATTCCGGCAACACTTGCGCAGAAGATCACCGAGTCGCTTTCTATCCCCACTATTGGCATCGGCGCCGGTGTCCACTGCGATGGGCAGATCCAAGTTTTGCACGACCTGCTAGGTCTAAATCCCCGCACCGAACACCCACGCCACGCAAAGGCATACGCTAACCTGGGAGATGAAATTCGCGCCGCGGTGAGCCACTACGTGAAAGATGTCGAAAGCGGGACGTTTCCCACGCGTGAACACAGTTTCATGCTTCCCAACGAAGTCGCGCGAGCCTTGCGCAAAGAAACCCTGGTTTCGGCCTCTGACGAAGACTAATGAGGTGCCCACTTTGCGCACGAGAATATAGAATCCCGTTCGTCCTGAGCCTGTCGAAGGGCGATAGATGCGCTCCGCGCACGAGAATAAGGGCGCGACACGTCGCCAAGCAACCACTAAGTACGCTCACATGGAGATTCTGCGCACGATCCCAGCAGTACGCGCCGTCCGCCAGGAAGCTCAAGGCAGCGTCGGCCTTGTTCCGACCATGGGGTATCTGCACGCCGGCCACATGGCGAACGTTCACGCAGCTCGCGCTCATAACGATCACTGCTGGGCTACGCTATTCGTAAACTCTCTGCAATTCGGGTCGAATGAGGACTTTGCTACCTACCCCCGCGACCTGCCCCGCGACCTTGCCATGTTCGAAGAATGGGGCGTGGACGTCGTATTCGTGCCGGAAGCAGGGACGATGTACGCAGACGACTTCAGCACGTACGTTGACGTCGAGAATCTCACTGATCGCTTGGAGGGGGCAGCGCGGCCCGGACACTTCCGCGGCGTCACCACGGTTGTCTGCAAGCTGCTCAACATCGTGCGGCCTCACCGCGCCTACTTTGGTCGCAAAGACGCCCAGCAAATTCGCGTGGTACAGCGCATGGTGCGCGACCTCGACATCCCCACCACTATAGTGCCAGTCGAAACGGTGCGTGAGCCGGACGGTCTCGCCCAGGCAAGTCGCAACGTCCACTTGAATCCGGATGAGCGTGCAGCGGCAATAGTCGTTTATCGGTCATTGCAAGCAGCGGCAGAGCGTTTAGCCGCCGGAGAACGCGACGCTGACGCCCTGCGTTCCGCCATGCATGCGGTACTCGCACGCGAGCCGCTGGCGCAAGTGGACTACGTGAGCATCGCCGACGACGAAACACTGGAAGAACTATCTGATATCGAGGGTCCGGCGCTCGCGTCGCTCGCCGTCCGCATCGGCGCCACGCGCCTCATCGATGCCATGGAGCTAGGCAGCGACACCGCCCCTTGAGTGAGCCGGGAGACCGGACTTTCGGCGCCACATGGGGCGGCGCACAAAGGTATTGCACCAGATGCCTATTCTAGACTCGGCATGTGCCGGCAACTTCCACCCACAGCCGTGACTCATGACGTGGACGGCGTTATTTCCTATTTCTCTTCGACAAATCCGCCAACCGCTTGCTCAAATTCAATGCGTTCAAGAACTCCACCGAGGTCACCCAATGGAACAACGTCACCATTGGTGCGCGATTGACGATCGATGCCGCCGTAGACGACGTACTTAGAAATAATCTGTGGAATTCGCTTTGCAACGCGATTGAGGGAACTAAAGTAATCTGACGCAATCGTAGCGCCGGACTTGATCTCGACGGCGCCAATGCCTTGGCCGGTCTCGTAGAACAGGTCACATTCCAGACCACGCACGTCGCGGAAGAAAGAGAGATTGGATTGCAGGCCCCGATTGAAGCGGTGCTTGAGTGCCTCGATGACCACCGTATTCTCAAATAGAGACCCGCGTAAGGGGTGAGTGGCCACCTGCTTGGCGTTTTCAATGCCAATGAGATAGCTCGCCAAACCAACGTCGTAAAAGTAAAGCTTGGGCGACTTGATCAAGCGTTTCTGAAGATTGGTGTGAAAGGGCTCGAGCTGGAAGACGATGTAGCTTGCCTCCAAGACTTTAAGCCACTCTCTGGCCGTGGTATGTGAAACGCCCGCGTCAGCGCCCAGCGAAGAGAGATTGACTAACTGTCCAACGCGCCCGGCGCAAAGCCGCACGAAACGACGAAAGCTCGACAGGTTGCGGATCTCGCCTATTTGCCGGACGTCACGCTCCACGTATGTTTCAAAGTAATCGCCGAGCGCTTGTCGCGGATCGAGCCCTTGATCGTGAATGCGCGGATAGAAACCAGAGTAGAGGATATCGTCCACCGCGGTGCTTGCACCGGTCAATTGCCGCTCTGCTAGAGAGAATGGCAAGAGACGGAGCAGTGCCGTTCGCCCTGCCAGCGACTGGCCAATGGCGTCAGAAAGCCGGAACTGCTCGCTGCCCGTAAGCACAAAGAGGCTGTTGCGCCCCTTTTCGTCGGCTAGAACCTGCAGGTACGACAAGAGGCTCGGTACGCGTTGGATCTCATCGAGAATGGCGCCGTCATCGAGACGTGCAAGAAAGGCCCTCGGATCGGATTCTGCAAACTCCCTCTGGTCAGGCGCTTCGAGATTCACATATTCCAAAATAGGAAACACATTGCGGCACAACGTCGTCTTACCGGATTGCCGCGGCCCGGTCACAGTCACAAAAGGATATTGCTTGAACAAGGCGACAAGACGGGGAGTAATTTCGCGCTCAATCATACCGTCAGTATATAAGAGAATGTGTAATACTGCAAGTAGTACCTGCAATATTACACAAAACAACAGGGTTCTGGATTTGCCTGAATATTGGAAATCCGAGTCTCTACTCATGTAGTAGCGTTGACGTGCGCACCCGATCAGTTCGATGTGACGCTCATGCTGCTATTGCGCTACTATGGATACGTTTGCGAGCGCAACTCTTCTTTTCCCGCAGCGGGAAATCGGCACCGGAGCACCGGTGCCTTAACTATGTGGCGTGCGCTGACACTAAACCCTGACTAAACCCTAGACTGACGAAGGACGCCTTGATGTTCGGAACTTTGAACTCGCCCGTGCTCTGGATTGGATTCACCGCCGCCGTCGTGACCTTGCTCATACTGGACTTGATGGTATTCCATCGCGGCGCGCACGTAATCAAGCCGCGTGAGTCAGCGACCTGGGTGGGCATTTGGGTAAGTCTTGCCCTTGTTTTCGCCGCCGGCATGTTCATCTTTGCCGGGCCCGAACGCGGTACCGAGTTCATCACGGGATACCTCATCGAGTGGACGCTCAGCGTCGATAACCTCTTCGTCTTTCTGATCATCTTCACGTATTTCGCGGTTCCCAACGAGTACCGCTACAACGTGCTCTTCTGGGGTATTCTCGCCGCCATCATCCTGCGGGGCGCGTTCATACTTATCGGCGCCGCGCTTCTGAGCACATTCCATTGGATGATCTTCGTCTTCGGCGGCTTCCTGATCTACACCGGCATTCGCATTCTGCTCAAGGGCGACGAAGATACCGATCCCGAGCGTAACTTCGCCGTTCGGGTCTTTCGCAAGATTCTGCCAAGCACTGCCAACTATCACGGCGGGAGCTATATTGTGAAGCTCGACGGCCGCTGGCTGGCGACGCCTCTATTGCTCGTGCTGCTTGTCGTAAACGTCACTGACGTGGTGTTCGCCTTGGATTCCGTACCGGCAATCTTCGCCATTACGCGTGAACCGTTTATCGTCTACTCCGCGAACATCTTTGCCATTCTCGGTCTACGCGCCCTCTACTTCTTGCTCGCGAACCTGATGGACCGGTTTCACTACCTCGGTGTGGGCCTCGGCCTCGTGCTCATCTTTGTGGGCATCAAGATGGTCGTAGGCGATTTCCACGGCGTGCCGAAAGGAGACCACTTCTTTACCCCCGTGCTTGAGAGAATCGAAGTGATAGCCACGGCATTCCACGAGCAACCGGCCTACTCTCTGGCCGTGGTTGGCGTACTGTTAGGCGGATCGGTAGTCGCGTCGCTGCTGCGTCCACCACAAGACTGATACCGCCACCACACTGTCATTCCGAGCGCAGCGAGGAATCTAGGTCCCCGCCAGCAAGAGAGCACAAGAATCAGTGTTCGGCATACGCGTTAATCAGCGGAGAACAAGCCCCCGCGCTACGCCTGGCTGACTTCTGTTTGCCGCGATAGGCAGTCATTCCAAGCGAAGCTAGGTATCTAGAACTCGGGTCCTGGATTCCGACTAAGGCTTCCGCGGCACGTAGGGGCACGACATGTCGTGCCCCTACCAGGTCGTCGTTGCGGCAGAACGCCTGCTCCGAGCGCAGCGAGGAATCCAGTTTGTGCGCTCGGCTATGAAGATTTGCGGTTGAAAGCAAAGCGACTCGCAATTCCTTCCGGGCAAGAATCGACAACCTAAACGCGAAGCCGGAGGGGCGCGCCACTCACCGCAGATTACGCTCAAATCCGTCCTCAGGACGCGCGCAGCCAGCCGGGCCGCTGTTCTTCGAAAGCCGCAATGGCGTCTGCCTGCTGCAAGGTCAAGCCAACCGCGTCTAGGCCGTTAAGTAGGCGGTGTTGAACGGTAGCATCAACCGAGAACGAGGCCGTGAAACCATGGTCGTCTTGGACTGTTGTCTTTACCAAGTCCACGGCTATGCGGTAGTTGGCAATAGTCTGTGCGCGCTCCGTGAGGGTGGCCACGTCTTCCGGCGGCAAGACCACCGTGAGCATGCCATTCTCCACGGCGTTGTTGGCAAAGATGTCGGCAAAGCTGGGGGCGATGATGGCTAGGAAGCCATACTCTTTGAGCGCCCAAGCGGCGTGCTCCCGCGAAGAGCCGCAGCCGAAATTCCTGCCGGTGACGAGGATCGTCGCGCCCGCATAGCGCGCGTCGTTGAGTTCGAACGCCGGGTTTGGGGTCGTGCCGTCCTCGAAGTACCGCCAGTCGAAGAACGCAAACGGGCCGTAGCCCGTACGTTCGATCCGCTTGAGAAACTGCTTCGGAATGACCTGGTCGGTGTCAACGTTGGCGCGGTCAAGCGCCGCTACTTTGCCGGTGTGTTCTACAAAGGGTTCCATCGCTTTTTCCTTTTGCAATTTCGCCTACCCGCGTTGTGGGGCGAGTGGTTCCTAGTCTTACAACATTGTATTGATGGGTAGGCGCAGGCGATGGCACGGAAAGACAGCGCAGGTTACCCGCACGTCCCGTGCGAACCTACGTTACCCATCGATGCAAACGTGTTGAACTACTAGCGCGCTAGCAACATCAAGAAGATTGTAACCATTACTACCTGGTAGATAGTAGCGGCGAGTAGCATCAACCCCCAGCGTATGGTCATGCGCCGCACCATCTCGTCCAAGTAGTCTCTATTGTCGTTCACCGCAATTTCTTCCGGTCGGTTTGGGTTGCCGACGCTTCTCAATTAAGGGCATGCCGCAAGGCTTGACACGTGCGCCTATGCCTCTCACCACTCCCGCACGTCCACGAACCGCCCCGCAATCGCGGCGGCGGCGGCCATCTGCGGACTGACGAGATGGGTGCGTCCGCCCTTGCCCTGGCGGCCCTCAAAGTTGCGGTTGGATGTTGAAGCACACCGCTCGCCGGGAGCCAAAATATCCGGGTTCATCCCCAAACACATAGAGCAACCGGCCTCACGCCACTCGAACCCCGCAGCCTGAAAGACCTCGTTAAGTCCTTCTGATTCCGCCTTCTGTTTGAGCATCGTTGAGCCCGGTACCACCATCGCCCTGACATTGGGGTGCACCCGCTTGCCGCGTACAATGCCCGCTGCCGCCCGCAGGTCTTCCAGCCGCGCGTTGGTGCACGAACCCAGAAAAACACGGTCAATAGGAATGTCCTGAATGGGCGTGCCTCCCTCCAGACCCATATATGTCAGAGCGCGCTCGGCAGTGGCTTGCTCATCAGGGGTTGCCATCTCACCGGGACTGGGCACGGAGCCGGTGATGGGAACCACCTGGCCGGGGTTCGTACCCCAGGTTACGTGGGGCACGAGCGTGGCTGCATCAATCACTATGACGCTATCGTAGGTAGCGTCGGCATCGGTGGACAGCGTCCGCCAATGCGCGAGCGCCTCATCCCAGTCACTGCCTTGCGGCGCATACTTGCGCCCCTTAAGGTATGCAAACGTCTTCTCATCGGGCGCGATCATCCCGGCGCGCGCGCCGCCTTCGATTGACATGTTGCAAATCGTCATGCGCCCTTCCATGGAGAGCGAGCGTATCACCTCACCCGTGTACTCGATTACGTGTCCGACGCCACCTTCCACGCCGATGTGCCCAATGATGCCGAGAATAACGTCCTTGGCCGTGACGCCCTGGGGCAGCGTACCGTCCACCCGCACTTCCATCGTCTTTGGCTTTTTCTGAATTAGGCACTGGGTGGCCAGCACGTGCTCCACCTCAGACGTGCCGATGCCGAGGGCAAACGCCCCAAACGCGCCGTGCGTAGAGGTATGGCTGTCACCACAGACGATTACCTTGCCGGGCTGCGTGTAGCCCAGTTCCGGCCCAATGATGTGCACGATGCCCTGATTCGGGCTGCGGTATCCATAGAACGTGAGGCCGAATTCCGCCGCATTTTGCTCCATGGTCTCGATTTGACGGCGGGAAATATCGTCGGCAATCGACTCTGTGCGGCTCGTCGTAGGGACGTTGTGGTCTACCGTCGCTACGGTCAGGGCAGGCCGCCGCACGGAACGACCGCTCAGCCGCAGCCCCTCGAATGCCTGCGCCGAGGTAACTTCATGCACAAGGTGCAAGTCAACGTAGAGCAGCGCCGGTGCGCCCGGCTCCTCATGCACCAGGTGACTCTCCCAAACCTTCTCGAACAGCGTCTTTCCAGCCATACGTGTCTCTCACTTTATAGCGACCAAGTGTACACAGAGCCGAGCCAACATCGGGCCCCGCTTTTCATCTATTCTAACTTACCTGCCGCTAACTATTGAAGCGATAGAACGTACGCAATCCATTGAAAAGGAGAACTGAAGCTAGCAGGTAGACGGTATCCAGCGCTCTCGCGGTAATTGCTTAGGTACAAAACGTAGTGCGCATTGAGATTCCAGGTGGCCGGTAACGCAGGTTTGCAGCCCGCGCCAAATCGCCGTAGAGGGCACTCCTCGTGACTCCCCTCCTCTTTCCGCCGTAGGGGCAGTCCTTGTGACTGCCCTCTTCTTTCCGTTGTAGGCGCAGTCCTTGTGACTGCCCTCTTCTTTCCGTTGTAGGCGCAGTCCTAGTGACTGCCCTCTTCTTTCCGCCGTAGGCGCAGTCCTAGTGACTGCCCTCTTCTTTCCGCCGTAGGCGCAGTCCTTGTGACTGCCCTCTTCTTTCCGCCGTAGGCGCAGTCCTTGTGACTGCCCTCTTCTTTCCGTTGTAGGGGCAGTCCTTGTGACTGCCCTCTTCTTTCCGTTGTAGGCGCAGTCCTTGTGACTGCCCTCTTCTTTCCGTTGTAGGCGCAGTCCTCGTGGCTGCCCTCTTCTTTCCGCCGTAGGCGCAGTCCTTGTGGCTGCCCTCTTCTTTCCGCCGTAGGCGCAGTCCTCGTGGCTGCCCTCTTCTTTTCGCCGTAGGCGCAGTCCTCGTGGCTGCCCTCTTCTTTTCGCCGTAGGCGCAGTCCTCGTGGCTGCCCTCTTCTTTTCGCCGTAGGCGCAGTCCTCGTGGCTGCCCTCTTCTTTTCGCCGTAGGCGCAGTCCTCGTGGCTGCCCTCTTCTTTTCGCCGTAGGCGCAGTCCTCGTGGCTGCCCTCTTCTTTTCGCCGTAGGCGCAGTCCTTGTGACTGCCCTCTTCCAGTAAGTCGAGAGCAGTGCGGCTCACGCGCTAGATTCCACAGCCAAGCAAGCGATTGGCAGTACAATCTGCTTTGCCAAGTCCCTCATTTCAATACCCACCCTCACCATCACTGGATTCGGCGTACACCGCCTCACCCCTGTGAAGGCGGCGGGCGATCGTGTAGGTTTGCGTGGTGGCGCGGCGCGTGGGAGCGTGGGCCGCCTGCCAGCGGGCAATCGCAACGAGCGTCTGGTATGAGGCATCAGCGTGACCTGTCTCGGCAAAGTCTTGGGCCAGGCGCACCCCTTCCTCCAGCATTTGAAAGTCGTGGAAGCCGGGGTCCTCGCGAAGCACTGACCTGCCAAGTGTAGCGATCAACGCCGCCGGATCATGGCCGAGTGTCAGATACCGATACGTAATCGCGCCAGCCTCATCTTCGCCACCCTGCCGCTCGCAGCACGCCAGAAGTTGCTCCTGCAAAGTGGCGGGGTCGTTTGGCAGTTCCGCCAGCGCACGTGCACCTGGCAGGCGCGCGGCGGGCATATTGAGGAAGCGGGCCTGATACACCACCATCGCGCCGTGGAGCACGCCACGAGCTAGCTCCACAGACGGCGCGCGTTTGGCGACTTGGGCCAGCGACGCGCAGTAGGTGAAGTGGTGGAGGGCCGTATCCCAATCGCCAAACTCGTTGCTGATCGGAAACCTCGTTATACGCAGGGCTGAGGCAAACGCCAGCGCCTGCGCCCCGTCCGCCAAGGAAAGGCCGCCCCGGAAGGCCGCCAGCAACGTCTCGACACTGTCTTGCGGATCGTCGCCGAGCAGTGCCTCGACAAGATCATCGTTCCAAGCGCCTGTAGGCTGCGCCGTGAGGTCAACGGCAGTATCCAACTCCGGCACTGCCGCCTCTACCAGCGCCACGAGGTCTTCGGGGCGATGCCATGCATTCCGTTCCTCTTCGCGTGTCGCCTGCGCCCACTGGCTGGTCAGCGCCGGCAGCACCTCTGCAGCGTTTTCCCAGCCGATGATGTCCAAGAGTTCCGCCGCCTTGGCCAGCGTATCCATGACGTGGGAAAAGTCGCGATAGTAGTGGTCGGTAGCGGCGGCGGCCAGCATGTCGAGCAACTGCTCCTGCGACCAGCCCGCTGCTATCGCCGTGCGCAGTGTGCGCTCAGCCGCATCGGCGTCGCGCACCTCGACGTACTCCCGGAACCAACGCTTCAGACGCGCATCGGGAACCGCCGCCGTGGGCAGCGGATCGAGCATGATCCGCTCCTGACGATTCATGGCATCACCCCCTACGCGGCGCGTCCCGTGGTAGAGGGAGAGCGGCCGATCTTCGGCAAAAAGGTGCGGCTGCAGGTTCGCCATGGCCGTGAGAATGGTAAGCCCGTCACCCCAACCGCCCGGATTGCGGCTGGAACCCCGCCGTAGACCGTACTCAGCGGTAGTTGCGACAATCTTCTTCGTCGCGTCCGCGGGCTTCAGGTCGCGCAAGGCCAGCACGGCCTTGGCTTGATTGAGCGCAATGCCCTGCTCCAGCGCTTTTTCCAGGCGAGTAGCCTCCTGCGCATACTGCTCGTCTGCGCTCTGCATCTCGCGCAAGTCCACCCAAACGACTTCATCCTGCACAGTCACCGGATAGGTGCGCACGTCGCCGGCCCAGATGTCGAACGCGCCGCCGGAATCAAGGTCGAAACGCGCGTAATGCCAGTAGCAGGTCAGCACACCGTCCTCACAAATGCCGCGCGCCAGCGGAAAACCCATGTGCGGACAGCGGTTGTCCACGGCGTACGCGCGCTCGTTGTGCCAAAACACGCAAATCGTATGCCCCTGCCCCGTCGCCGTCACAACCCCTTGCTGCTGCAAGTCCGCGAGCGTAGACACACGGAGCAATCCGTTCTCTCCTATGGAATCGTGCGTGGTCGGAGCACTCCGCGGTGTAGTTGTAGCCATCGTCAGTCCTTTCAGATAAACTGAAGGAATTTTGCGGCGATAACCCGCATCATCTTTTGCTCGTTAATTTCCTTGGAAAATTCTACTCGCAATACCTCTAGACTGCAGCCTCGAGACGACGGGCAAGGCAGTCGAAATCCTCTGGACACTTCCGTCGAATCTTTCCGATGCGACGCGCAGCCTCATCACCTAGTTGCTTGCGCCCGCCGCCAGGCGCATCGGACAAGCCTCGCTCGGCAACGAGAAGTTCAAAGTACCGTTCCTTGACTTGGACTTCCTTGCGTACTTCCTTCCAATTCCAATTAGAAGGCAGCCTTAACCCGGCGAGCAGCCAGGTCTCAATCTCTTCCCAAGCATTCTCAGCAATAAAGGCGTCACCGAACTCGGCTTCGATCTCGTCAAGCCTTTGACGCCTCCCCACTTCGCCATCGCGGTCTACGCAAAGAATGAAGATGTTTACCGTCGGGTATTGCTGAACTACATCTCTTAGTCGTTCCGATTTCAATGCTTCTTGAACACCGCCAAGCAAAGGTTCTAAGCAAACCTCAACACGTAGGGAAGACTTGCCGAGAGACCCAAAGAGCCGCTCAAAGATGGGCTTCAATATGTACTGGTCGTTGCGAAAGTCTTCAGGGATCAGGAGAACCTTCATTCTCCGCCCTTCTCATCTTCTTTTTCCGCCTCCTCGAAGGACAGTATGTTCTCCATCCAACCGGAAGTGTGGAGACGCCCCAAGCCCTGAGACTTTCGCAATTCTCTGGCATTGGGTAGCTCCGCCACCCGCCGGATAGTGGCATCTGCGGATTGC
The DNA here is from genome assembly GCA_965219505.1 of Chloroflexota bacterium. Lineage (GTDB taxonomy): Bacteria > Chloroflexota > UBA11872 > VXOZ01 > VXOZ01 > VXOZ01. The sequence goes on from OZ244775.1 coordinate 2,604,188, forward strand.
TCGTCACGATATACGACAACGGAATTCTCAAATGTCGTGTCATTGATGAGATTCAGCACGTCAGGCGAATGCGTGGTGGCGATCACCCGAATCTTTCCCTTTGCGGTCTGCCGTTCGATGAGATCAAGCAAGAGGTGCAGCCGTGCTGGATGAATGCCGTTGTCAATCTCTTCAAAGAAGTAGAAGCCAGCTTTGTCTTCGCTCAACAGCACAGCCAGCATACCGAGAAAGCGCAGCGTGCCATCGGACGCGCTGTAAGCCGATATCTTTCGCCCGTTCGCCTCTACGATTCTGAGATTAACCCTGCCGTTGAGGTCGACCGGAAACTCCAAGTCGCTAACGTCCATTGGCGTAAGTTCATGCAACCACGATAAGAGAACCGCCTTGCGCTGGGGATTATCGCAGATTGCCTCAAGCACTGTGGCCAAATTGCTGCCTGATTCGTCCAATCTAGTAGCACCAGGGATGGCAGCCCTCCGCATGCTTTCCGGCGACAACTCCAGAAAGTGCATCCTCAAGAGTTCTCCCCTGATATACAACTTTATCAGGTAGATAGTCAACTTAGCGATAAGGTCCCTAGCCTGTTCGTCATCAGTGTCTTCAGGCCCGTTAATATTGATGAAATCACTAAGGAAATCATCAATCTGACTGAGGCCGGGTTGATCTGAGGCGACTTCTATTGGTTCGCCGGCCGGCGGCAGGTAGAGACGCAGCCTGGAATCCTCTAGCTCTGCTCCCCCGCTGCAATTCAGGGGCGGATCACTTGTATACAAGATTTCAGGAGCTCGCGAATCCGGCGTCCTTACACCAGTTCTTAGTGACTCGGCTACGACTTGAAATTGACCTCCAGCCTGATCACGTCGGATTCGGATAAAATAGCGTATGCTCTTTACGCCTGACTTGAGCAACTCAGTCGATTCCATCTCGACTTCAAGAGCGAATTCATCCTGTCCAAAGCGAATTACCTCATTGGCAGCACCACGGACAGGCTGTTGTTCAGCGTCAAATCTTCCACCAAGAATTTCCGCCAAGGTGTAGTTATCGCAAATACCCTCAAGGAACCGGAAAGCATCGCGGATGTTGCTCTTGCCGCTGGCGTTGGCGCCCACGATAAGGGTGAACGGACCGATGTGCAGCGTCTCATCGGCAAAGTTCTTAAAGTTGACCAGGCGGAGCGAGGTAATCACGACAATTCCCTATTGTGAAGGGATGGCTTCCCGCTTACGTGGGAAAGCAATCTAGTATTCAGTGGCTTGTAGTTTGGGAGATCCCTGTCTTTAGTTCGAGCACTTTAGCGAGCTAAAGCTACACTAATCTCCAACACTCTTACTAATCAATGGTACCAGAGCAAGCGCGGCCTGCGGGAACTCACTGAGCAGTGAATGACCATGGTCTGGTGGTCCATTCACGAAAGACACATCACGCTATCGCCAGAATTCCCACGAATTGATGAGTTCACTCTCTAGCTAAGGATTGCCTTATACTACGGCGTAGGTGGGACATTCTACGAGCGGCGCTACTTTGTGCTTGGAAGAAAGGTCCTCCTGCAATTGCCAATCTCTTGTCAGCTTGCAATTTGCTATTACTTCCTAGCAGAAGGAGCAGTGCTTATGGACATCCGGTCCTTTTCAATCGCCACCGAAATTCACCTTGGCGACGGCGCCTTAGACGTATTGCCGTCGCTCTGTGGCAAGCGGGTGATGGTGGTGGCGGATCCCGCGATGACGGAATTGGGATTCACCGAGCGCATCTGCGGCTTGGCGCGCCAGGCGGGCGCAGCGACGACCATATTCGACGCCGTCGAGCCCGACCCATCGCAGGAGACCTGCGCCGCGGGCGTGGAACTGGCCGAGGACTTTGCGCCGGATACGATCGTCGGCCTAGGCGGGGGCTCCACGCTGGACGTCACCAAGACTATCCGGGCCGCCTGCGAAACGCCAAACACATCCGTGCCGGAGCTCGTGGCCGCGGGTTTCAATCCGCCGCCGCGCAAGACCGGCCAGATCGCTTGCATCGCCATTCCCTCCACCAGCGGCACGGGCTCGGAAGTCAGCCGGGGAGCAGTGATAACGGAGAGCGCCGCTCAGACCCCGGTCAAGCGTATCCTCTTCACCGGTCCGCCCGAAGCCGCCATTCTCGATCCGGCCGTGCCGGCCACCATGCCGCCGCACGTGGCGGCAGACAGCGGTTACGATGCGCTGGCGCACGCAGTAGAGTCCTTCGCCTGTGTGGAATCCCATCGCCTGACGCAAGCGCTGGCAAGCGCGGCGATTGCCGCAGTCATGGCGCACCTGCCCGCTTCCGTACAGCAGTCTGGAATTACGACGGCTCGCACCGAGATGCACGTGGCCGCGACCATGGCCGGCGCTACCATGCGCGCCGGACTGGGACTCTGCCACGCACTCTCGCACCAGATCACGCCGGCCTTCGGCATCTCTCACGGCCGCGCCAATGCGCTGCTCTTACCCCACGTCGTAGCTTACAATGCTCACGTTGCCAGGGAGCAATACACTGATTTGGCAGCGCGCCTTGGACTAGACGGCAGTAATCCCGTGGCCTCCCTCGTCGGCGCCCTCGCTACATTGCGCGCCCAGGCCGGCTTGCCCGCTTCCCTGCAAGAGGCCGGCGTAACCAGAGAGCAATTGGCGCAAGCGCTCCCACAGCTAATTGCCAACGGCTCCCAAGACCCCAACGTTGCCAGCAACCCCCGCCAACCAACGCACGAAGAGATTGAGACGCTCTACTGGCATGCCTGGGAAGACCGGCGCGCGGACGTGTAGACCGCGTTGGAAAGTCCGGGGTATCGAGATCAAGGGCATGGTGAAGGCGCTTCAGGTTGTTCAGACTGCGGTCAAGATGAGAGAGAGACGAGCTCTAGTGTGAGTCTCCCCTACCTAAGAGGTCAGCAATCGATTCAAGTAGTATCGCTCCTGCTCTGACAGAAGCAGCCAAATTCTGTTCAATGCCTCTAGTCGATAGTCCGCAGAACTATCCACTACGAAGGTTACGCAGAAGTCCAAAGGATCCCGAATGGCGCGACCACTTGGCGATGGCGGAAACTCATAACCTTCCTCTTGGAAAACCATCGCGGTAAACACAGCGGCCCGCGTACGCCCTCCGTATTTCTGGGCTACAATTCTCTCCGCCTGCTGAGGGACCATACCAGACTTAGTGGCTGTTCGCACAAACTCATAGAATAAGCTATCCAGCGTACAAGCGCGTCCCGGAGGTGCAGGCGTAGGGATAGGAGTTGGCTCATCTATAGCAGTAACTGTGCAACTGGGGATAAGTGCGAGAATAATCAAGATTAGAGTAAATGAGAAACGTTTAACAAAAGGCCTACCTGTAACACGTGTGCGTTCGTTTGGAGAAATTACTTTAGCCCACCAATTGCAGGGGGACGGCTAACCGAAACGTTCCCGTGCACTCTAGGGCGGGTAGCCACCTCCTTGAAAGTGTCTGACAGTCTAATTTGAATTTAGTTGGCAAAGGTGCAAGCCGAGTTTTGCCTCTTGCAAGAACCAAACGCGCGCTATGGTCACAGCGCTCTACAGTGAGAAAGCCCTCGCCCCACTTCCTGCCCAAATATAAGAGGGGCATTCAATCCCCTGAGTCCTCAGGAGGAACTGAATGCCCCTCTAATTCCGATCCTAACCTTGTTGAAAGCCTACACGGGCTTTCTATTCACCGCCGCCTCAGCCGGCGGTTTCCACACCGCTTATCGTGAAACCGCGGCGTGCACCCTCATTCACAAACTCCACCGATGCGCCATCCAGCGCCGCGAACGCCTGCGGATCCATCACCACACCGACCCCGGCAGCATCTACTACCTGATCGTTATCTTCAACTTGCTGGTCGAAGCCCATGCCGAAATTCACCTTGCCGCAGCCGCACTCGCTCTGCACAAAGATGCGCAGCTTGGCATCATCCATGTCGTTATCCGTCATAAGCCGCTGCAACTCAGTCGCCGCTGTGTCCGTAACCGTAATCACGTTATTGCTCTCTTTCTTCCAACCTATCGCGAAATGCTCTTGCATCAGCTCCTCGCAACGGCATTATAGCATAACAACCCTGGGGCTAACGTTTCTTGCCGCGTAGAGAAGCACTTTAGATGTCCGGCCAATAGCGCCCAGCGTCTCCGCCTAGAGGTAGGCATGACGCGACGTAGACAGCCTCGTCATGCCTGGGTAAAACAGCCACGCGCCAGTAATCTGCTGGGCGGTCCTGCAATTGATTGTCTCTTTGGTGGAGATGGGGGAGGGTCGAACTCCCCGTCCAAAGCTGTTCTTCCTGCAACCTCTACGAGCGTAGTCAGCTTTTGTGTTTCATTCCCAGAGCACGAGCGGACGAAAACCCCTGAGAACTAGCCCCCGTTTGTCTTTCGCAGTCCCCGAAGGCTGGTGGACCGCGGCACCCCGGCTGTTAGGTCGCCCAAGCTGCGCTCACCGGAGTAAGAGCAGATGGACGTCACAGCTTTATTTAGGCTGCGAGAGCAAAATTGTGCTTGTTGGCACTTAAAAAAGTTGCTACCTGTTTAACGAGGGTGATAGCACCTCGGCTCGCAGTTACAAGCCTCCCAACCCTGTCGAATCCACTCATCCCCGCATATATTTTCAGTATATCATGCCCAGCCCCCGATTCCTCTACCGAAAACCGGAATTGTCATGGCAAGGAGTGCTGGACACAGAGAGTGAAGAGTCCTGCCGACGCCATTATCTAAGCGAGGTCAGGTTGGGCGCCTGCTGAAGAACCGAATTGGATCTCAATTGCAAATTGAATGCAAGGGTTGGTCAAGCGCTCTGAGGTTGGTGGAGCAGTCCGGCCTCTACCAGATTGCCCGCAGCGTCGAAATCCCACTCGTAAGGCACGTCGAGGATTTCCAAGGTGGGATTCTCCTGCGCCGCCGGAATGAGCGCCTCGGAGAAGAGGAGGTACTCCAAGTGAAGCGTGCTGTAGATGCGAACGACTCGCGGTGCCGGCACGTCGGTGCAGGCAGACTTGAAGGCCGTCTCAATGGCAACCTTATCGTTTTCCAGCGTTATGGGAATCTTAGCTACCGCTGGGTTGTTAGCCGTGAGGGCGTTCATGTAGAGGTCGTAGTAGTTGATCTTGTCGGCCAGGCGTTTCGTCACGAAGTCGGCATGGCCGATGCCCACCGCATTGCCGTGTGATTCCGGCGTCAGGTCGCGTACCAGTACGCGCTTGTAGTTGGGATGGCGGTCCAGCGTCATGCCGCGGTTGAGTCCAATGACATTTGGATCCATGCCTGCACCGGAGATGTTCTTCCCCATCACGTCCACAATGAGGAGATCAAGCTCATCGAACGGCACGCGCGGCAAGAGTGTCCTTGAGAGGGTTTGCAGTTCCCTATCAGTCTCGTATATGTCCTCTGCCAGGGCAGCCCTAATCGTGTGAGGTTGGTCGTAGCCATTTTCGACGACGCCAAGACCGAGGACGATATTTGACTCTTGAATTGCAAGGGCAGCAGCCTGCGGAATGGTCTCCCCCAAGCCGTGGGCGTGCATCTGCTCCGCGCCCTTCTGCTTGCCGAGGCCCACCGTTACCATCTTGCAAAGGCCGCTCTCCACCGGGCCGCGGAAGCTGGTGTGAGGTTTGACGCGAGCCACCACAATCACGGCGTCGGCGTTGTAGGCATTGCGATCGAAGTAGACGGTAGCACCATTGGCCGTTGTACCGAGATTTGCTACGTCCATCGTGGCGCGAATGGGGGCGCCGGTAGACTCCTCCGTAATGCCGTAATCGCGCAAGACGGCAGCCTGGCCCTCCGCAATAGCACCGCCGTGGCTGCCCATAGCCGGGACGATGAAGGGATTGGCGCCAGCCGCGCGTACCGCCTCTGACACTGTACGAATGATCTCCGGAATGCGCGTGATGCCCCGGCTGCCGGCCGTGATGGCGACTTCCATGCCGGGGTTAATGACCCTTTCCAGGCCCACCCGCGTTAGCTCGGCGCGAATGGTACCCGTGAGGTCTTCAATCTGGGACGTAGAAAAGCGCTGACGCACGTGAACCATACCGGGCAAGTTTGCCATGAACTCTCCTCAAAACACCTGCGTGCTGTGCCTCTACCGCTCGCGAATTTTCCAGTCGTAGAGCAATGGCTCCCAGTCTGTGGCAACCTTAGTTTTGCTCTCCATAACGCCACGGCAGCAGCGCGCTAGATCGTAATCTCCTCACCCAATCACCCTGCAACTTGCAAGCCTAGATCGTCTCCCAGAACGGTGTTTCGCTGTCCAACCTGAAGATGACCAACCGATCGTTTGGCGCCCTCACGTCCGTGAGATTCTCGGCGGTAATGAGCAAGCGATTGTACTGCCGCATGCCCTTGGTTTCGGGCGGAGTCGGCATGACTATCTGGGAATCGCCGTTCGGCGTCACTGTGAGCCACGAGCCGTTGTACGTCAGGGGGTCTTCGCTCAGCGTATCCAACACCCAAAGGATAAGGAACTTATCACCGTACTCACGCGGCTGCTTGAGCCCGGCAAATGTAATCGAGACGCCCCCATTAACTCCGATCCTCACGATTGAATTGACGTCTCCGCCAAGCTCAGTTGCCTGCAGTTGGAATAGCCTGCCCGGACGCATGATCATCGGCCGCGACAAGATGAGCCGCAGCGGCGCTTCTTCAAAGGAGACTGAAGGCTGCGCAACCAACGCATGCTCTTCCGCAGTCACATAAATCGCCTTGACCGCGTCGAAGGTCGTATACGTCCACAGAGTGGCGACACGGGAGACATCGGATATAAGTGTTCCGCCATTCTCGTACTCAATGGTACCGTTGCGCTCGTGACCGATCCAGACCACAAACGTATTGCCTCCAAACGTCGTGGGCTGCGGCATACGGCGACCGTTCACGAAGATGGAGCCTTTGTAGGAGTTGAGTGCCACACCAACCTCGGCATTGCCGGCAGTAGACTCATCGACTTCCATGCGCAGCGGCAAGTCGCGTCGGCTCTCTTCCGCCTCGGCAATCGCGCGCGCCTGTGCTGTGGCCACCAGGCTTGGGTTGGCGCTAATTGGCGTCTCACTTATTTCAAGATCTTCTTCTACGCCACAGGCTGCCCCGGCAATAAGCAGAGCAAAACTTAGGATTGCAACCCGGTAAATGAATGGTATCTTCAGCCGTCTCATGGTCCCTCCTGAATTCTCGAGTGCAGCGCCGTCGGCATGATGGGCTACGTCACGCGCTTCAATATCTGCAATTATTAGGCTTCGTATTCCAATGGTATGCCAACAATAGGATTATCACAAGTCGCCAACCTACTCACGCAGCAGGGCAGCAATACCACCCTCGGACTAATGAACACCCGTCGTTAGTGCCGTCCAAGTCTTGTTTGGCTTGCCGTTTTTCTGCGGTTCGCCACCCATACTGCCGTGTTTCGAATTGCCTTAGCAGCTATGCCCAATCTACTGCAAGAGAGCATAGCACACTCCAAGGGGGATGAGAATTGTATAATGGCGGGAGAGCCGTTTTTCTGCAAAGGATCGGCGTAATGCCTGTATTTGCTTTTGAAAGCTTACAGATTCTACAAGAGATCGATCTTCAGTTGGATGCTTTCCGCGCTGAGGTCAATCAGATCGAAGCCGCTCTCGCCGATCATGGTGAAATTGAAGCGGCGCGCCGCAAACTGACGGCGCAGGCAAAGACCCAAGAGCAGACCAGCGCCGCCCTGCGGGACGCCGAACTGGCACTGGCGTCCATTACCGCCGCGGTCGAGGAAAAGTCGAAACGCCTCTACAGTGGTAGTGTGGTAAGTTCACGGGAATTGGAGGCCTTGCAGGCGGACATCTCGCAACTCATGCAGCAGCGCTCCGTGCGCGAAGAACACGCCCTACAAGCTATGGTTGTTGCTGAAGAAGCTGAAGCCGCGCGGGATGAGCAGCAAGCGCACCTTGATTCGCTTGAAGCGACGTTTGCCACCAAAGAGAGAGAATTCGGCGCGCGTCTGCAAGAGCTAAAGGTGGAAATTCCGGCGCGCGATAGAGAACGCGCCGCTCTGCTGGGCCAAAACGACCCCGTCCTTGTAATAACCTACGAATCGCTGCGGTCACGCGTCGGCGGCCATGTCCTGGTACCTGTATCCCAGGGTCGGTGTACGTTCTGCCACATCACGCTCCCTGACACGCAACTGCGCCGCACCCAGCAGAACCAAGAGGTCGTCTACTGCGATAGCTGCGGCCGCATGCTCTACACGGTGCGCTAGCCCAAACTGCGCAGTGGTGCAATCCAAGCGGAACCTTCCCATATCCCATGCTTGGAGCCTGACGGCGAACTAAAGCGTCCGCCCTGGTTTCATCAAGCGCAAGCCCCGCAAATCACATACTCTGCGCAGAGCGAACACTGTTTTCTGCAGCAAGGACATTAACCTATAGTGTCTCCGTTGGCTAACCGGATCCTTCACTTGGCCGGCTCGTCAAACGGACGGAAGACTGCAGCGCCGACACGCGCACCTGGGCCCTGAACGTCAGATTGAGGCAAGACTGCTGTTAAAATAAGAAGCCACGGATGTGGCTCCTTTCTTTGAGACATTTGGTGCCGAAGAAGGGACTCGAACCCTTACGAGCATAAAGCCCACTAGCCCCTCAAGCTAGCGCGTCTTCCAATTCCGCCACTTCGGCATGCACTAATTTCCCACTCTAATTATATGTAAGCGGTAAAACTTCCGTCAATGCGCAATCCGATTCCAGGTTCTTCTCACAGTGACTGCGCTCCTGAGACATCAGAGAGCCCATTGCAAGAATTCGGGTAGAGATGCAGAAATTCCCCCTCTTCCTGGCGATAATTACTCCCTCTCCCTGGGGAGAGGGTCAGGGCGAGGGGAATCCTTGCTTATCCAGATTCTATTCCCTAGGAAAAAACTGTGCGCAACTGTGCGAAAGCGGTGAAAGTGGACTAGAACTCGGAAATTCACCTTCACCCCGTACTTGATACAGGGCAGACTCTAGCCCTCTCCTGGCAGGAGAAGCAACTTTACCGCTTTGGCGAGAGTTATGTAAAGCTCTCCTCAATGGAGTAGACTACTGCCCCAACAAAACTGCGCGCCCTCATCAGTCCCCCTCTCGTCGATGGCGCATACACGCTGCGCGGCCTCAAATCGACTGCACCGAAAACCCACCGTCAACCACAAGAGCAAGCCCGGTCGTAAAAGCGCTGGCCTTGGATGCAAGATAGACCGCCGCACCGCCAAGCTCGGCAGGCTCACCAAAGCGGCCCATGGGGGTGTGGGCGACGATTTGTTCCCCTCTTTCGCTGAGGCTTCCGTCAGGATTGCGGAGCAACGAGCGGTTCTGCGTAGTCTCGAAGAAGCCGGGGACGATCATGTTGACCCGGACAATGCCCTGCCACTCCCGCGCTAAGAAGCTTGTAAGCGTCGCCACCCCCGACTTGGCAATGGCGTAGACCGGCACCCGCGAGAGCGGGCGCTCGCCGCCTGCCATGGAGCCGATATTAATAACGCTGCCTCGTCCGTTTGCCAGCATTGCCGGTCCGAATTCTTGACAGGCCAGCCACGCCGACGTGAGATTGAGATCAAGGTTGTCGCGCACGGCAGCCAAACTGAGATCCTCGAAAGCTTGGTCCGAGTTGACGATGGCTGACGGGTGGTTGCCGCCCACTGCATTTACCGCTACCGTAACCGCGCCAAACGCGTCTCGCACTTGCGCATGCGCTTGTGCAACGGATTCGGCCTCAGTAGCGACATACGGCACGAAGACTGCCTCGCCTCCAGCGGCCTCAATAGCCTCCACCCGGCGTTGGCCTTGTTCCTGGTTGCGACCCAGCACGGCGACCTTGGCACCCGACGCGCCGAGATACTCCGCGATCACGCCGCCCAAAATGCCCGTGCCGCCCCCCACAACCGCCACTTCCCCAGTAAGGCCGAATAGCTCATCGAGAAATGCGGCGCGCTCTTGATTACCCACGCTGCTTACGGTCATATGTTGCGTTCTCCTCAATTGTCCGTTCATGCCACTGAAGTGCCAATTTATAGGAAGCGGGGGACAAGCCCCCGCGCTACAGCGTGAACCCTGAGAGTAGGAAGGGAATAGTTAGACGGTGTTAACTAACGCCTTCAATGGGAACGCCAAGCGGGCCAGTGTCGACCTCAGACGCTCACAGCCCATCTCGTCCCGTTAGCCACGAGTGCTCACACTCAGGTCCGCTACCAAGATTGGCGGGGCATAGAAGCTGCCTCTCACCCACTCCGGGTTGCTGCCGATGGCTGCTATATTCTTGAGCGCCTCGTAGGCATTGCCGGCCACCATCGTGTCTTTCACGCGGCCCGCGAGCTTGCCGTTTTCAATCTTGTAGCCTAAGTGCACGTTGCCCGAGAAGTCACCTGAAAAGAGATTTCCCATCGACGCGCCCATGGTGTATTCAACCAATATGCCTTCGTCTACGCCGCCAATGAGGTCTTCAACACTGCCGCCATCACCAGGAGAGACAACCACGTTGTGATAGCCCGGTGCCGGCAACGAGTCCGGCGAACGCTCGCCGTTGCCGGTCGGCTCAGCGCCGGCTAAACCCGCTGTCTGTAGGTCATAGATGAACGTGCGCACGTAGCCGTCTTCCACGAGCGCGGTGCGCTGTAGCGGAATGCCCTCATCATCGGTGGGAGAGGAGCCGACGGCGTGATCGATCGTACCATCGTCGTAGATGCTCAACTTCTCGTCGAACACCTGCTCTCCCAGCTTATCGCTTAGGGGAGACGCGCCTTGTAGCACGGTCTTGCCACTGAACGCCTGCCTCAGCGGCTGCATGAGCGTATTACCGAGTCCTTGAGGTGTGAAGAGCACCGGCATGTGCTTGGTAGTCACGGCCGCCTGGCTACGTGCGGCCTCGACCCGCTGAATGATGCGCTGCGCCACAGACTGTGGGTCCACGTCAGCCCGGCATGATAGGGAGAAGTGCCAGACATCCAAGATGTCTTCACCCCGTGTCAAATTGATACTGGCCCCCAAGGACACTACCGACTTTCGGTAGTCCGTACCGCCGCCATGAGAATTCAGCAACCGGACGTGGGTAATGCGTTTCGACGTGCCCACGTCACACAGAAACTCTTCGTCGTGGTTGCGCAGCAGGTCAAGCGCCTCCGTGCCAAGCGTCACAAGATTGTCCAGCGAAAGGGCCTCCACCGCCGGATCGAAGATAGTGACGCCGTTCGTCGTGTAGGTGCTTGGCAGCGTGAACTGCGCTTGGGCGCCAAACTGCGCGGACTCGACCGCGCTCTCCACGAGGGCGTCCAGATCGCCCGGCTCGCTCAACTTGGTTGAATAGCCCAGGCCGATGCGCCCATCCTTGATGATGCGCAACGCCATGCCGCTTGACTCACGAGCATTTATGGACTTCATACGGTTGGCTTCAAAGGAGATGGGTAGCTCTGTAGATTCGTAAAAGAGCACCTCCGCCACCTCAGCCGATTTCTTGGCTTTTTCCAGCAATGCCTCAAGCATACGACTATTGACCTCCCACCAAGCACTTGCTAATGAGCACGTGGGGGCTGCCATCGCCCACCGGCGCCGACTGCCCGCCCTTGCCGCACGTCCCACCCGCCGGGTCCCACGCAAAGTCATTGCCGACGGCAACGATGTTTTCCAAGGTGGTAAAGACGTTTCCCGAGAGATTCACGCCGCGCAGCGGCTCGGCCAGCTTTCCGTCCCGGATGGCATAGGCCTCCATGCACGAGAACGTGAACATCTCCATGCTCGTCTGGCCCCCGTACCAATTCTTGCAGTAGACGCCGTCCTTTACCTCCGCCAGCATCTCCTCAAGAGGCGTTTCGCCGGGTTCGATGGCGGTATTGCGCATACGGACCAGCGGCGGCACCCGGTAGCTCTGGGCGCGCGCATTGCCCGTGGGCGCTTCGTTCATCTTGCCCGCCGTCTCCCGTGAGTGCAGCCGCCCCACCAGATCGCCTTCGCGGATCAGGTACTGCATGCCCGTGGGCACCCCTTCGTCATCATAGGCAAAGGAGCCGGTGAGGCCCTGCACCTGGCCGCTGTCTATGATGTTGAGGTACTTGCCGCCAAACGTGCGACCTAAGACCATGATCTCTTTGAGCTTGTCATTCTCATACACGTGATCGGCTTCCGAAAGGTGCCCGAACGCCTCGTGCGCAAAGACACCGGCCAGCGTAGAGTCGAGAATCACCATAAATTCCCCGCCCTTTGGCGGTGTGGCATCGAGCATCCCCACGGCTTTCTCGGCAGTCTCACGCACCTCGTCATGATGTCCTTCCACGACGCTATAGTCCTCGCTGCTGGCAAAGCCCGCCCGTGCTTGCTGCACGTTACCGTTTTCGCGCGCGACGACGCCGAAGTGAGCAGTTACCCGCCCCCGCTCTTGCTCAATGTACGTTCCAGTGGAGTTTCCGTAGTACTGCTTGCGGTAGCCGTCGCCATAGCGCACCGTGGAAGTCTGAATCTTGGGCGTCCGCCAGATTTCTTCTACATACGAGTCCATGAGGTGCTTTTTCTCCGCCAGCGGGACCTCCCGTGGATCACGCTGCATGGAAACCCGCACCACGTCCTGTACCGGCGATACGTCCGCCAACTCCGTCTTTTCGTTGCCTACCAGACGTGCCTGGCTGACGGCTTGTGCCACTTTCTCCCGCAAATCAATAATCCGATTGAAGGAGACGAAACCCCAGCCGCCGTTCACCGCAGCGCGCACAGACCCACCAAGCTGCGTGGTCGTGCCCACCTCCTCCAAGTCCTTGCCCCGGTACGTGATGTTAGTAGACTGCGTTTCCTCGATGCGAACTTCCACGTAGTCCGCTGTATGCTGCTTTAGCGCGTCTTCAATGCGTTCGCGCATGGATGCGACTTACTCCTTATGAAATGATATGCCTACAGCTCCCGGCCCCGCGTGCGTGCCGATGGCCGGTCCGATTGAGCCATTCATGACGCTTTGTGCAGAGACGCGGCTCAAGATCGCCTCTTGCAGTTCGGCCGCGAATCCTGGATCATTTGCGTGCATCACGCCTAGGTGCGTGAGCGTACCTTCAGGGCCGGCAACGGACTCAACATAGCGCACCATGCGCTCGACGACGCGCGAGCGCGTGCGCACCTTATCTAGAGCTTCAATTGCTCCATCCTTGAGAATGAGCACCGGCTTAATGCGAAGCAGCGAACCAAGCAAGTGAGAGGCCGCGCCGAGGCGGCCGCCGCGCCGCAGGTATTCCAACGTATTGGGGGTAAAGGCGAGGTGCATAAGGTCTGCGACGTACTTGATGTGACTGACTATGCGATCGGCTGCAGCATCCTCTGCGGCCAGGCGCGCCGCCTCCCGTGCCATGTATGCCACACCTAGCGTAGCCGATTTCGTATCAACGACGTGTATATTGCAGGACGATTCCTCCTGCAACTGTTGCGCTGCTGTCAAAGCGGACTGCACTGTGCCGCTCAGCTTGCCGGATACGTGAAGCGATACGATGTGATCGTGGTCCGTCGCCAAACGTTGGTAGACCTCGGCAAACTCACCTACCGAGGGTTGCGATGTCTGAGGCAGGTCCTGGGCCTCGGTGAGCATTGCATAGAATTGCTCGCCCGTGATGTCCACGCCATCCTTATAATCTATGTCTCCGAAACGCACGTGCGCCGGCACAATGGTTATGTGTTGCTCGGCGGCAATCGCGGGATCGAGGTCGCTCGTGCTATCTGTAACGATGGCAATCGCACTCATACCCTCTCCTCCTTCTTTCTTGAATGAGACGCCCTTGTCACTTGGGCCAAGAAACTGCCCCACCTGGTATTGCGTCCGTTGCAATACCAAGTGCCACACTCCCAAGACACCCACTATCGTATCTCAAGCTATACTAACGTGCACGTGACAGTCAACCGCCTGCGGCAAATGGAAGGGGATGGCTAACACCTCATTCCATAGAGTAGCATGTGTCTCCAGGCCGGTTCCTTAAGTACAGTGTGAATTCCTGTCCATCCTCACAGGAAAATGCTGTTGGCTTACTTCTCAGTGCTTAGACAGTCAATAGAGGTATACATGCCGATTTCAATAATCGCTGGCAGGCGCTCGGCCTAACGTGCGAATGCTTATAATGGTAAGAGCGGTTTGTAGGAACGCAACTGCGCACAGCGATCTGCACATCGTGGAGTGCGGGCGAGACTCAAGCCAAAGCGAGCACTTTACCTGCCCACCGGGAGGACAACCCCCATGAAAGTAGTTGTAACAGGCGGCAGCGGCAACATTGGGCAGTACGTGGTAAGAGAACTCGTGCGGCACGGGCACGAGATCGTCTCCTTTGATCGGGTGGCGCCTCCGGAGCCTGAACCGGGCGTCCACTACCGACTCGGCGATCATGAGGACGAGGGTACGATTTTCGAGCTTCTTGCCCCTGCCGAGGCCGTTGTGCACCTTTCGGCTATTCCCTCTCCGGGCACCCACGCCAATGCCTTCGTCTTTCGCACGAACGTCATGGGCACCTACAACGTGTGCGAGGCCGCTGCCACGCTTGGACTCCGAAAGATCGTTGCGACGAGCAGCATCAACGTGCTTGGCATGGGGTTCCGCTACCGCGACTTTGCCCCCCACTACCTGCCAGTGGAAGAGAACCACCCCGATCTGCCGCAAGACCCGTACGGCCTCTCCAAAGTAGTCGGGGAAGACATCGTGGACATGGTGCATCGGCGCACTGGCATTCCCGCCGTTTCCATCCGTCCGTCGCACGTCGTCATGCCGGAGACGTGGCCGGAACGACTGGCAGCGATGAAGGCGAATTTCAACGTCTACTATAGTGGCATTTGGGGCTACGCGGACGTACGCGACCTGGCGGTGGGGTTTCGCCTGGCGCTGGAGACGGATGACGCCGTGCAAGGCGCGTATTACATCGTGGCCGACGACGCCTTCTGTCCGATGCCGCTCGCCGAAGCAGCGCCTCTTATCTTTCCCGGCGCCGCGCAGATGGCCGCTCACCTCACCGGCACGGAATCGGGCATCACGAACGCCAAAGCTAAACGCGACCTCGGTTTCCAAGCGCAGTATTCGTGGCGCGACTTTGCTTGAGCTTGGCCATTGGCTGCGCATTGGCTTGTTGCGGGTCCGGGTAGCCGCAGTTTACTCAATTGCAAGTCGAGTGTCTCGCAGCGCCTTCCTTTGAATCGCTGACGCACACTTGCAATCGCTATGACTCTCCGTCACTAACCCTAGCATGTAGGCAAAATTGCTATACTTAGAGGGTGTTTCCGACGTTTGCGACAAGTTCATCAACCGTTCGTGCTGAGCTTGTCGAAGCATGGATGGCTGTAAGGTCAGGACTGCAGCTTGTTTTACTTCTACGCTCCGTTGCGGCCTTCGACAAGCTCAGTCCGAACGGGGATAGTGCTCAAATAGGAAGAAGGATTGCGACCAGTGACAAAGTCGCAATTGCCCCATTAGACCGTCCTCAGAAAGCACGAGGGAGACTATCATGTCAACACCCGTAAAGTTGACCAGCCTGGCCGCTTGCGCAGGCTGAGCGGGCAAACTCGGCCCCGCCGAGCTCGCGCAGGTGCTGCGCGCCTTCCCCTCACAAGCCAATAGCAATTTGCTGGTAGGTCTGACCGCGCCCGACGATGCCGCCGTGTATCGTATGAGTGATGATCAAGCCATCATCAGTACGGCGGACTTCTTCCCGCCGGTCGTAGACGATCCCTACGCCTTCGGCCAGATTGCTGCTGCCAATGCCCTGAGCGACGTGTACGCTATGGGGGGCGAGCCGCTCTTTGCCCTGAACCTCGCAGGCTTTCCGGACAACCTCGACCTGGACATCCTGAGCCGCATCTTCCAGGGCGGCGCGGACAAGGTACTGGAGGCCGGCGCGGTGATCGCCGGCGGCCATACGGTGACCGACGAGGAACCGAAGTACGGCTTGGCGGTCACGGGCCAGGTACACCCCGAGCGCATCTTCACCAAGTCCGGCGCGCAGCCGGGGGACATGCTCGTCCTAACGAAACCCATCGGCACCGGCGTGATAACCACGGCCCACAAGCACGACTGCGTCGAGCCCGGACATCTAGAAGAGGCTGTCGCCAGTATGTGTCGTCTCAATGGCGGCGCCGCGCGGTTATTCCAACAATTCACCATCCACGCCTGCACCGACGTAACCGGTTACGGTTTGCTCGGACATGCCATGGAGATGGCGCGCCACGGCAACGCGCGCTTTGAATTTGCAGCACAAGCAATTCCACTGCTCAACGGCGCGCTGGCCTACGCCCGCGACGACGTGGTGCCCGGCGGATTGGACCGCAATCGCTCGCACCTGGAAGACGAAGGGCTGCTTACGCTGGACGCGGACATTCCTCCCGCACTCGCCGTGCTCCTCTTCGATCCCCAGACCAGCGGCGGCCTGCTCGCCGCCGTGCCCCCGCAAGATCAGGCCCAACTCGAAGCGGCTTTCCGCGCCGCCAACGAGCCGCTCTGGATCATTGGCAAGGTAAGCGAGGGAACCGGCATTGGAGTTACTGCGGCGTAGCAGGAGAGCTAGCGCGGGTCCAAGCCGATCTCTTGACTCGAGGCTCACGCGCTGCACGAGTGGTCTCTGCAGCAATCACTCGCGCGCACCGGCAGTCTCGTATTCAGTCCGCCACACGACCAAATCGGCATTTGCCCTTCCGTCCGGCTCCTGAGTGCGGGCGTGGCACGTAAACCCGTTCTTCTGAAAAGCGCGCTGGGAACGCCGATTTTCTGCTGCGACAAGAGCGAATATAGCATCGGCTCTCTCCTTCTGAAAGCCGAATTCTACGAGGAGCCCTATCACCTCCGTCCCATAGCCGCGTCCCCACAACTCCTTCTCGCCGATCATGAGGTCAATGCGACGCAGGTCCTTATCGGGAAACTGAGCGACGATCCGCTGCAGATTCATGCGTTGCAGCCAACACTCGCCGATGGGATTGCCCCCTACTTCCATGATGAAACAGTAGGCATGGGTTGAAATCCAGCGATAGATGGTCTGCAAATCTTCCAGCATGGTCTCTTCAAACGGGTTGTGGTCCGCGAGTTCCATCACGGCGGGATCGTTGTTCCACTTGAGGAGAACGTCCCAATCGCCTTCACCCATAGGCCGCAGAGTTACGGCTGCTCCTTGCAGGGTGACGTCGTGAGTCAGCAGCACGGGGGATCGGCGTTCTGGCGTGGGTTGAAGTTCAGGGATTATGACGTTCATAGGAGTAGTATACTAGCAGAGTGGGACGCAAGAGCATGGAAAAGCTGTGAGACAAGACTAAGTCTAGCGCGCCGCGTGTGCAGTAGCTCAAGATAGGGAGTATTCACGATGAGTCAGGTGCAAGAGAGAGTCGCCACCACTGATATCGACGAGCGTTGGCTGCCGCCTTCGCCGCACCGTGAGAAGATTCTGGAAAAGATCGCGCTGGGCCGCGCGCACATCGAGGAGGCGGGTCACAACCAACCGCCGCTGGTCTACTTCGAGGACGGCGGCATGATGGAGCTGCCGCGCGTGCGCTGGACCGGAGCCAACCAGTTCGTGCCGGACATGTCGGAGGGAGGCGCTGCGCGCCAGACTCACTACACCGACGTCTGCGGCAGTATCGATGAATTGAAGCGCATCGAGGAAGAAGAGCCGGCACGCGTGCAGACCGAGGCTGAGCACATCACCGCGCTCTTGGACGACATCCAGCACATGATGGAGCGCATGCAGCGCCGCTGGGACGTGTACAAAGAAGCCGCCGACGCGCTCTTGGAAGCGGCACAGCGGATGCAGGCGATTACCGGGCCGGACGTGCCCGGCGGCCTAGCCAAGCTGGAAGAGATGCGCCGCTTCTTACTCGAGCGTCCGGAGGAAGTCGCCGATAATGTGCCGTGGCTGCATCAGACCGCTGAAGAGGTGCGCACCGTTGCCGGTCGGAACGAGCAAACCCTGTACGCCTACCGCGAAGCCTGGATCGAAGCCGGCGCCAGCTACCTGCACGTCAAAGGCAGCCGCGCCTGGAATTCCGACAACGGCGAAGCTTCCTGACCGGACTATGGACATGCCGTCGCCCTCTATATCGCGAATCGTACTACATAGCAGGCATGTTCAAGAGAAGGGTAGTCGGTGAAGCTGCCCAACGCCCGCCGGGCCCTTGTCGACAAGGAGAAGATCACAGAGTACTTGCTCTCAACGACCAGTCCGCGAGGACGTACCAAAGCTCGCTTTTTCCTTCGGTTCGGATTTGAAGCTAAGCGTTGGCGAGAATTTGCAGATGCACTTCGGGCCCATGGCGCTGTCTACGAAGTTATAAGAGCTGTTGAAACCGTCCACGGTTTTCGACACTACGTGGAAGGTGCCATCAGGACGCCGGACGGGCGCGATCCAGGCGTGGTGACCGTCTGGCAAGTCGATCAAGGTAGCGACTACCCAAGACTCATTACGGCATACCCCCGCAGGAGGAAGAGATAGTGTTCAAAGAACACGAGCAAGTCGTGCTAACGGCCGCTGTTTCCGGCGATGACAAAGAAGATCTGCAACCAGGGGACGTAGGCACCATTGTACACGTACATCCAGGTGACCTGGCCTTTGTGGCGGAATTCCTTGCTTTGGACGGCGAGACCGTAGCCATTGCTACGGTACTTTCGTCGCAGGCGCGCCCTGTTACCAGTGCAGATCTCACCCATGCCCGGCCGATAGAAATGGGCGTGTGAAAGACAAGTATGCACCCTGCAGGAGCGACCAGCAGACGAGGGAACGTGATGGCTTGCGGTTATCGACCTGCAGCCTATCCTGAGTTGCTACTAGGCAAGTGAGGTATGAGCCAGGCGAGGAAGGCGTCGGTGCTGCGGGACTGAATCGTTATCTTGCCGGGGCCGGTCAACTCAACCACCAGGCCCTCTCCGCTGAAGAGCGTGGACTTCATGCCGCCTACACGGCGCACCGCATACCCGACGCCCTCGGCGAATGAGACCATGTGACCCGTGTCCACGGTGTAGGACTGACCTGCCTCCAGCGCAATTTCGTGGATCGCGCCGTAGCTGGAGAGGAATACAGTCCCGCTGCCGCTAATCTTGAGAAGGAAGAGGCCCTCACCGGAAAAGAACGTCTTCGCGCCGCCCCAAGATGAATCCACTTCAATTCCGGCCGTCGAGGCAATAAACGAGCCGGATTGGGCAAATATAACTTCATTGTCGAGCTCAACCGCATAGATGTCCCCGGGGAGACTGGGGGCAAAGTTCACTTCTCCGCTCTGCGCAGCGCTGAACGTGTTAATGAAGAAGGACTCGCCACCCAGGAACTTGCGCCGTAAGCCGCCCAATAGGCCGCCGCGCATACTGGTCTCGATCTCGATGCCGCTGGACATACTGACCATCGCGCCGGCCTCGGCGCTCACGTTCTCGCCGGCAGACAATTGCATGTTGAGCATCGCGTATGACGGACGGTGAAAGATCTCGTACTCCATGTAAACCTCCCAAAAGGATTCGCTTAGCGCCGCACTCCGAATCTAGCGTACCCCAACGACCGTATACCGCGCACCTGGAGATCATTGCGCCATCGCGCGGGATACAGTGTGGCTCGACCCCCTATTTGCCTGCGAACAGGCTGCTCAGCATCAAAGAGTACGCAATCTCTTGCAGGAGGCAGCGACTGCTACCAGACTCAAATCGCGTGCAAAATGGTATTTCGATAGTGTTCTCATAGAGCAATTAGAGCGCAACAAGCCGTCAGGCCGCCAAGTTGCGGTCGACACTGCCGACTACGTAGTCAATGGCAGAGCTTCTTTACCTGACATTCTCCGCCAAAGCCGCTAGATCGAGGTCGGGGACATTCGTGCTAAGGACGTGAATTCGATCCTGGACAACCCAGACGAGCATGCGATCTTCGTCGTCCATGCCAAAGAACCGCACGGCGGTCGCCGAGCCGACACTCACCTCCTCAGACACACCTTCCACCAAGGGCAAGAGCAGCGTCTGTTCCCAGTTTTCTACTGCCCGCAGTTGCTCTGCCAATTCCGGAGGCAAGATGGACAACTTCAGTAGCTCAGTACGAATCGCGTCCATGTTTATCTCACTGGGGGTTGCAAGCGTCGGGCTGGTAGTTTGCAGGAGACGGACGCCTTGATCGGGATTGTCTTTCGCAGCATAGAACAGCATTCCCACCCGGGGCACTGTGACGCGGAATATCGCGCCCTCCAGCTCATCGGGAAGAATGGCGCCGTCGCCGCCCAGCGCCCAGATGTAATTCCGAGCCACAGGCAAGTCTATGCTAAACGAGGCTTCTTCCGCATCGGTAATCATGACTTTGGGGTCCGCCTGCAAAATGTCAGGCAATTCAGAGAGCTGCGCCAGGCGAAAGCCCAACGCCTCCTCCGCTTCAGCCAGCGTGACCTCACGCCCCTCTCCATCGCCTGAAGGCTCTTCTACCCATTGGATCAGCTCGGCGTCCGGTTCCGGCAGAGAATCCAAGAATTCTTGCGTGATCTGGATAGTTTGCACCTGCTGGACTCGAAAGAGATTGAGGAACTGTTGGCCTGCGTCGCGAACGGATGAGAAGATCACAATAAGCAGAATCACCACCCCCACTGCCAAGGCGGTTATACCGACCCATGCTCGTCTATCCAACGTGTCCATTTCGCAAACCTCCGATTTAGCAAGTCCTGTTTTGATCTTTGATAGGGCGCTGAAGGCGTACTCTTTGCCGATTCGATGCTTAGAACTGCAACTCATTCTACCTGCTTAGTCTGAGAAGTACCTAAGAAACACGTCAGTGCATGCAGCCCTGGTTGTGCTCCGCTGGGATGGGATTCATGCTCCGCAAACTAGTGAAACAGGGTGAAGACACGTCAAGCGGGCGCTTTTGGCCGCGCACAAGCGCCACGATCTGGCTGCGTTCTCCCGCCTGCCAATGCACGCTGCATGATACGTATCGGCTATAATACGTAATAGAAGCAGTGAAACGATGCCGTGATTGTAGTGGCTTAAACAGCTCTGGGCACAGCAAACTAATGGTAACTCCGATTCCTGTCCGTTCGGCGTCTTGCGAGATATGTCCTTTATGATGGGAAACTAACCGCACAATTCGAACGGGTTGCCAGCGCACAGAATGAGCCACAATTCGATTGGGAGCACGCACCTACACGTACGGCGTTCGCTGAATCCAAAACAGATTCTCGTTGCCTTCATGACAGTCTCGCGCAGAGAGGACACTTCCGGTGGCACAAGAACTGGCAATTGAAACGCGCCAGCTAACGAAATTCTACGGCAAGAGTCGTGGCGTGGTGGACCTTGATCTTGACGTGCGACGCGGGGAAATCTACGGTTTCGTGGGACCCAACGGCGCGGGCAAGACGACCACGGTCCGCTTGCTGCTCGATCTCATCCGGCCCAGCCGCGGCACTGCAACGATCCTTGGCATGGATGTGCGGGGCCAGTCGAAAGCCATCCGTGCCCGCGTCGGCTTCCTGCCCGGCGAACTGCGCATGTATGAGAATCTCACCGGTAGGCAACTCCTGCGCTTCTTCGGTACTGTGCGCGGTGTAACGGACATGACGTACGTACACGAATTGGCTGAGCGCTTGAGCGCAGAGCTTGACCGGCGCATCGGCACATTGTCGCGGGGCAACAAGCAGAAACTCGGCGTGCTGCAAGCGCTCATGCACAAACCCGACCTGGTCCTCTTCGATGAAGCTACGAGCGGACTCGATCCGCTCATGCAGCAAGAGCTGTACGGAATTTTGGATGAATATCGCCAGCAGGGCGGCACGGTCTTCTTCTCCAGCCATTACTTAGATGAAGTGGAACGCATCTGCGATCGCGTAGGCGTGATCCGAGACGGCACGCTAATCCTGAGCGATACCTTGGAAGCAATTCAAGAGAAGCACGTGCGTCGGCTGCGCTTGGACTTTGCCGAACCGCCGCCGGCAGATTTTCTGACCGGTCTGCCCGGCGTGCAAAAGGAATCTCAGAAAGACACAACCGTGGTGGCGCTCGTGCAGGATAATCTCGGCGGTGCGCTCAAAGAAGCGGCGCGCTACACCGTCGTGGACCTCGAGTATGAGGAACGACACCTCGAAGACATCTTTCTCCAATATTACGACACCCGAGAGGAAGCCCATGCTGCGGAATCTTCTGCTCAAGACTCTGCGTGACCAGCGCATTCCCGTTCTGGCCTACGGACTGGGTCTGGGCGCGCTTGCGCTGCTGATAATCGCCATCTACCCAAGTTTCGCAGCGAGCGGAGCCGAGCTCGAGGAAGCAATGAAGAACCTGCCCGACGCCTATAAGGCCTTTACGGGCGGCGTGCTCTCACTGACCGAGTTCGACGGCTACCTGGTGTCCCAGTACTTGATCATCCTGCCGTTGATTTTGGCAATCTTCGCTATCATCGAGGGCACCGGTGCGCTGCGGGGCGAAGAGGAACGGGGCACTATGGACACCCTCCTCTCCCTTCCCATAGCGCGCAGCCAAGTGGTCATACAGAAAGCGATCGCGACGCTATTGAGCCTCATCCTTGTACTCGTAATCATTGGAGTGGTGCTCTGGGTGAGCACCGGCTTCGTGGACGAAGCCACATTGGAGCTCGACCGGCTTGCTGTTGTCTTACTCAACGCTTTCGGCATGGGCGCACTCTTTTATTGCTTCTCGCTCTTCCTATCCGCCTTGCTTCCGTCGCGCCGCCTTGCCGGTGTGATTGGCGCCTTCTTTACCGTAGGAGCGTACTTCTTCGACGCGATGACGGACATTGTCGACAACCTCTACGATTACCGCATCCTGGGACCTTTCAACTACTTCGACCCGTTGGCAATCTTGCGGGAGAACATCTCTTTCCAAGACCCTGCGGTGCTGTTGGGCGCCAGCCTCGTCTTCCTTGCGTTGGCAGTGCTCATCTTCCGACGACGGGACGTCGCCGGCATCTAGTACCTGTAGGAGTGTGGTCGGCCACGTAGGTTCCAACGGTAGGGACAGCGTTGAGCGGCGACAGCTAATTGGCGCAATGCGCTCCCATGAATATTAGCTACCTCTTGGCAACGGCAAAGCGCTGCTACTATACTTGAGTCACGAAATGTCGATGACTCGGACGTCCAACTTACCGATTCCCATGACCATGTGGCCGTACACAAGGTAACGTACGGCTGTGACAGTCAGTGTGCACTCCTCGCGCAGGAGGAACATAGACCGTGAGCGACATGATTTATCTAGACCACGCCGCAACTACGCCGATTGACCCGGCCGTATTGAATGCTATGCTGCCCTATCTCACGGAGCAGTGGGGCAACCCATCCGGCATCTACAGTATTGCGCGCCAAGCAAAGCAGGCATTGGAAGAGGCACGAGAGGATATTGCGGATGTCTTCCTTTGCAGTCCCAACGAGATCGTCTTTACCGGCAGCGGCAGCGAGGGCGCAAATCTTGCCCTGAAGGGTGTGGCGTATGCCCGGCGCGATGAGGGCAAGCACGTCATCACCACCCAGATTGAGCACCACGCGGTGCTGCATACGTGCCACAGGCTGGAGAGGGAAGGCTTCGAGGTAACCTATCTCCCGGTTGACCGCTGCGGCGTTGTAGACCTAGACGCGCTGCGTGCGGCCGTACGCCCTGATACCATCCTGCTCAGCATGATGACCGCCAACAATGAGGTCGGCACCATACAACCCCTGAAGGAAGCGATAGCGGCGGCCCGGGAACTGAATGAGGATGTCGTCGTGCACACCGACGCAGTGCAAGCCGCCGGTTGCATGGAACTTGACGTAGAAGAGCTCGACATTGACCTTATGTCAATTGCTGCCCATAAGTTCTATGGGCCCAAAGGTATCGGCGCACTCTTCACGCGGCGCGGCACGCCGCTCATTCCCTTGGTCCAAGGCGGCGGCCAAGAGCGCAACCGACGTTCCGGCACGGAAAATGTCCCCTACGCCGTAGGTATGGCGAAAGCGCTTACGTTGTCCCAGGCGCACCGTGACGAACGCAATGCGCATTGCCAAGCGTTGCGGGATCACCTAATTAGCAGCGTTTGCGATAGGATTGAGATCGCGGAGCGTACCGGTCATCCCACTCAGGGGCTGCCACACATTGCCAGCCTCACGTTCGCTAACATTGAAGGCGAAAGTATCCTCCTCAACCTCGACATGCACGACGTCTGCGCCTCTGCCGGATCCGCCTGCTCTGCCACCTCGTTGGAACCTTCCCACGTGCTACAAGCGATGAGCATCCCGCTGCACCGTGCGCGGGGCGCGCTGCGCCTGAGTGTCGGCCACAAGAACACGCCGGACGAGATCGAGCACGTGCTGGAGTTACTGCCCGGTATCGTGAGCCGGTTGCGTGCGATGGCTGTGGTATGAGACCGGCCAAACCGCCTCACTTCCGCTACTGCTAAGGAACGAGCGCCAACTCCCGACCCGGCGCAGGCTATCAATATGTCCAATGACTACATGACACGCGCCCTCGACTTGGCAGAGCAGGCGCAAGGACGCACGTCGCCTAATCCTGCGGTCGGCGCCGTTGTCGTGCGGGACGGTGTTGTAGTCGGTGAAGGAGCCACGCAACCACCCGGCCAAGCGCACGCCGAAGTCATGGCGCTCAACCACGCCGGTGATTCTGCCAGAGACGCTGACCTCTACGTGACTCTCGAGCCTTGCGCGTTTCAGGGACGCACGCCGCCTTGCACGGACGCAATCATAGCCGCCGGCATACGGCAGGTGAGCATCGGCGTCCTCGACCCCCATCCCCGGGTCAACGGCCGAGGCGTGGCGCGTCTGCGTGATGCCGGAATTCAAGTGAGCGTTGGTGTCAACGCAGAACAGGCTCGGCAGTGCCACGAAGCGTACCTCTACAGCGCGAAGACCGGCCTTCCGTTCGTCACCTTGAAAATGGCCATGAGCGCCGACGGCAAGGTGGCAACGGGTAACAATGAAACGACCTATTTGACAGGCCAAGCCGCACGCACCTTTGTGCATGAACTGCGCGACCGCAGCGACGCGATTGTCGTCGGCGTGAATACGGTAATTGCCGACGACCCGCGCTTGACAACTCGCCTACCGCGACCGGACGTGAATCACCCCCGTCGTTTCATCCTCGATAGCTGCGGCAGAACGCCGGTATGCGCTCGAATTCTTCGCCCAGATCTCCCCGGTGCGACTACAATCGTTACGACGAAAGCAGTAGCTGCCGACCGACTGGAGCAGTATCGCACGCGCAACGCCGACGTTTGGTCGCTGCCGTCCAGAGATGAGCGTGTTGATTTGCCAAGCTTCTTGCAACGGCTTGGGGCGGACGGTGTCCGTTCCGTACTGTTGGAAGGCGGTCCCATCCTGGCTGCGGCCTTTCTGGACGCCGACTGCGTGCAAAAGCTTCTGCTCTTCGTCGCGCCGATCCTGGTTGGAAGCGACGCTGCGCCCTCGCTCCTCACCGGCGGTCTCGATTCAGCACGACGATTTCACTTTTCGTCCGTCAGGCAAATTGGCCCTGACGTGCTCCTGACCGCGTATCTTGGAGATGCGGATCGCTAGCATTGCGCTGCAAACCCCGTTTTGCCTGGCGGCCACAGTCAACAATAAGCGTAGAGGTTCACCATGTTCACCGGCATCATCAAAGCGCTTGGCACCGTCACTCGCGTTGCTGCATCGGCTGATAGGGCGCAGTTGGAGATTGCGGCCCCGGAAATCGCCGATACCCTTAGCCACGGCGAGAGCGTTGCGGTGAACGGCACGTGCCTAACTGTTGCAACGCTGGCTCCACCCGCGTTTACATTCAAACTTACCCCGGAAACCCTCTCCCGTACTGACTTGGGCGACCTCTCTCCAGGTGACCTCGTAAACTTGGAACCCGCATTGCACGTGGGCGATAGCCTGGGCGGTCACATAGTTCAAGGGCACGTAGACGCTACCGGCACAATTCTTGAGCGAAGTCCAGTGGGTGAATCTGTGGTGATGCGCTTCAGCGCGCCGCCAGAGGTGCTCCGTTATCTTATAGAGAAGGGCTCCATTGCAGTAGACGGCGTCAGTCTTACCGTTTTCGAGGTAAAGGCGCAGGCTTTCGCGGTCTCCCTGGTACAATATACCCAGGAGCATACGAACCTGATGCGCAAGCCGCTTGGCGCCCGTGTAAACCTGGAAGTTGACCTGTTTGCGAAGTACGTTGAGCGCTTATTGCAACTGACTCAGGAATAGCAGTGATTTGGGCAGCTAGGCGGGAGAGCAAAACTGATGGCAGTATTCGACACCCACAAGGCGTTTGAGGTCCTTATTGCCGCGGGCTTCACGGAGCGCCAAGCCAAAGCCCTGTTGGAAGTGGGCAGCGAAGGGTACGGCGCGCTGGCAACGAAATCCGATCTGCGAGAGATGGAGCTGCGCCTAAAGCATGAACTGACGCTACGCATGGGTGGACTGGTAGCGGCGGGCGTGGCGATTATCGCAATGCTGGAACTGATACCGCGATAGGTAGCATAGGGTGAGAGCACTACGCTTGCCCTAATTGCTGTGGAATTTGACGCCTTAGCGTGACGTGGCGCACGCATCGAGGATACCTACCAGCGGCAAAAACAATCCGACCGCGCTGCAACACTTCAAGCACTGGATGAATTAGCAGAGAGGCCATGCGCATGCCACTAGCAACGATTGAAGAGGCCATTGAGGAATTCCGCCAAGGCAACTTCGTCATCGTCATCGACGATAAGGACCGCGAGAATGAAGGCGATCTTTGCGTTGCGGCGGAGAAGATCACGGCCGAAAAGGTCAATTTCATGGCGAAGAACGGTCGCGGCCTCATTTGCGCGCCGCTCACCGGCCAACGCTTGGACGAATTGCGCATCCCATTGATGGTATCGAACAACGACACTATGTACGGCACGGCGTTCACTGTTTCCGTGGAGTCGCGGCATGGTGTCGCCAGTGGGATTTCCGCTTCAGATCGAGCTACCACCATCAAGACGTTGGTGAATCCCAACACCAAACCGAGCGACCTCATCATGCCGGGCCACACGTTTCCCTTGCGCGCCTGTGATGGCGGGGTGCTGGTGCGCGCCGGTCATACCGAGGCCAGCATAGACTTGGCCAAGCTTGCCGGCCTCTACCCGGGGGCGGTGGTCTGCGAAATCATGGACGAAGACGGTACGATGATGCGCTTGCCGCAACTCAAGGAGTTCGCCGCCAGGCACGGTATTACCATCATTAGCATTGCCAGCCTCATCGAGTACCGCTACCGCACGGAGACGATTGCACGTCGTGTGGCTCGTAGCCGCATCCCGACGGACTATGGGGAGTTTACTGCCCTTGCTTACGAAAGTACCGCCGATTGGCAAGAAGGGATCGCTCTTGTCGTCGGAACTATCACGCCGGAGGAACCGGTGTTGGTGCGCGTTCACTCGCAATGCGCCACCGGCGATGCGCTCGGGTCGTTACGTTGCGATTGCGGTATGCAATTGCGCTTGGCTATGCAGATGGTGCAGGAGGAAGGCACGGGCGTTGTCCTCTACCTGAATCAGGAGGGTCGCGGCATCGGCCTCATGAACAAGATGCGGGCCTATGAATTGCAGGATGGTGGATTGGATACCGTGGAGGCCAATCATCGCCTCGGGCTGGGCGCGGACCAGCGCAACTACGGCTTCGGCTGTCAGGTGCTCAAGGACCTTGGCGCGTTCAAAGTGCGGTTGCTCACGAACAGTCCTATCAAGACGGCGGCGCTCAGCATCTACGGCCTGGAACTGATCGAGCGTGTACCCCTCAGCGTGCAACCAAATAGTGAGAACATCCGCTACCTGCAAACAAAACGTGATAGACTGGGACACGATCTTACATTCGCGACGCAAGATACGGAGTGAGAGTTCCTGTGGCACACACGATTGAGGGTACGCTTGAAGGTGGAGACCACCGGTTTGCCATCGTCGCGGCGCGCTTCAACGAACTCTTCGTAGACCGTCTCGTCCAAGGCGCCGTGGACGGTCTCAAGCGTCATGGTGTTCAGGATGACGCGATCGACGTCGTGCGCGTGCCCGGCTCGCTGGAAATACCGGTTACGGCCCAGCGCCTGGCCGCAAAAGGCAGCTACAGCGCCATTATCTGCTTGGGCGTCGTGATTCGCGGCGCTACCGTGCACTTCGAGCACGTCGCCGACGGCGCGGCCGGCGGCATCGCCCACGTCGCGCTTGCCGCCGATATCCCCGTTATCAACGGCCTGATCGCGGCGGAATCCCTCGAACAAGCCATGGAACGCGCTGGCACAAAGCTCGGCAACAAAGGCTTCGACTCCGCCATGGCCGCCCTGGAAATGGCGAATCTGCTGAAACAGCTCTAAGCGCTACGGCTAAATATACGTTTGGCCCGTTTGGCTCTGTTCCTTCCCAATTGCAAATTCCTTCTGAGTTGTGAGGTGGTCTCATGATCGACGTCCATTCGCTAATGCCGGGCTTGTCCAAACAACGTCCTATCTTCCATTCTGAAGCAGACTTCCAACACGCCCTCGCATGGCACATTCACGAAACGATACCGGAAAGTGAAATTCGCTTGGAGTTTCCAGTACGGACTGATGAACAGAATTCGAAGTACCTGGATATCTGGCTTTCTAAAATGCAGGTAGCCATAGAACTGAAGTACTTCAGCACGAAACTGGAACTGAATCAAGGCGGTGAGACCTATCGCCTCAAAGAGCATGCAGCGACTGATCTCGCGCGTAAGCACTTCGTACAGGACGTGAAGAGACTTGAACGTTTGATACAGGATCGGGAGCACCCCGCCAGAGCTGGGATTGCCGTTCTTCTTACGAACTGCCCGCTCCTCTGGGAAGCAAACCGCGGTTGGCGAATGAGAAACGACGTGAACTTCCGCATTCATGAAGGCGGACGACTAGCCGGGAAGCTTGTGTGGCTAAAGGATGGCCAACCGTATGAGGGAGAAGTGCCAGTTCAACTAAGCGGTGCTTACGACATTCAATGGCATGACTACTGGACCTTTCCAGAGGAAGTGAGAGGTCACTTTCGCTATCTCGCGGTCTCGGTTGAGCCCTGAACGGGTGGAGCATGCAGGTCTCTGATTCAACGGTGCCAGCACAATCGCAACGGAACCTCCCTCATTACATGAATAGAGCCGGTAGCACAGGTTTGAAACCTGTGTCTTCGTCGCCACTATGATTCAGCTTACTCAACCGTGGGTTGAAACGGAAGGCATTGCTTACACTTGCTTGACCAATAGCCTCATGCGACGAGTATAACTCCCCTTGTTGCCTTCCTTTGACCATTCCGTCTCCGCTCCTCGACTTCCTATGTGGCGATGTCCTTCTCTGATGCAAGAGATACGGTACAGTGGAATTAAGGAGTTATGCGTAATTGAGGCAGGACTTAGATGGGCCGAGCAGCGCTCCCGCTCTTTCGTTTGGCGGGCATTTCGGTACGCATTCACTACACGTGGTTTTTTGCGTTCTTACTCATTGCCTGGTCGCTGCCGCGGGCTCTGTTTCCGGTCGGATATCCCGGCTGGACCGAACTGACGTATTGGGTAGTGGGAAGCTCGGCCGCGCTGCTGATCTTCGCTTCGGTGCTCTTTCACGAGTTTGCCCACTCTTTCATGGCGCTTTCTCGCGGCTTGAAGGTGGACAGCATAACGCTCTTCATCTTTGGCGGCGCCGCCGTGCTCAAGTCCGAGCCGCGACGGCCCAGTGACGAATTCTTCATCGCCGTGGTGGGGCCCGCGAGCAGCCTGCTCCTCGCCGTCATCTTTTTGGTCTTGAGCGTCATCTTGCCGCTAGATGTGCCCGCGCAATTCCTCATCACGCAATTGGCCCTAATAAACGGCGTTCTCGCCATATTCAACTTACTCCCCGGTTTTCCCCTCGACGGCGGCAGAATATTCCGCGCCATCGTCTGGGCAATCACCGGCAGCATGCGCAAAGGCACGACGGTCGCCACAATCGTCGGGCAGGTGTTCGCATTTGGGCTAATCGCTCTTGGCCTATTCCTCCTCTTTCGGGGTAGCTTCTTTGCCGGTATTTGGTTTATTTTCATCGGCTGGTTCCTGAATGGCGCCGCGGCGGCGAATCGCCGCCAAGTGACACGGGACGAGGCGCTCCGCGACATACCCGTCTCCAGCCTCATGCGCGCCAATCCGCCCATGGTTCGACCCGACGAAACCATGGACCGTGTCGTGCTCACCATGCTCCTGCGCGATGGTGTCCGCGCTTTGCCGGTTGTACAGGACGGTCGCGCGATCGGAATTATCACTATCAACGATGCGCGAAACGTGCCCCAGATTGCCTGGCCTGAGACAACCGTGCGGCACGCCATGACCTCGTCTTCGCTGCTTACCGTAGGCCCAGACGAGTCCATCCTTCACGCTCTGGATTTGTTGGAAGAGCACGCTGTCCGCCAAGTGATCGTCATGCGTGGTGAAGTGCTGCTGGGCGTGCTCAGCCGTGGGGATCTCACTCGCTTCCTGGAACTATCTCGTGAGTTGGGAGTCAAAGCAATGCTCGTAGGAGGCGATAGCGGGCGCAGATACACCGACAGAGCTGAAGGGTGAGGAAAATGCCAATCTCATTCCAGCCACAGCGCTGCAAGTTGCTGCCGCTAACTGCTGCCCAACGCCGGTCGCGTTCCGCAATACGAGCCAAGCGCACTGTACCCCTGTAGGTAAAGTAATTCTCTCGTTTGCAGGATGACCCTTAGCAGCTTAGAATGCACGTTAACGTGCACGTCAACAGGCAATTGCCAAGAATCAGCTTGTTTGCACTTGCGAATGACAAGCTGACAGACGCATGTGAAGACTAAACGGCCAGTCACTAGCAGCGAAAGAAGAAGGAATTACGCGCTGAACGTTCAATCCTCGACGCCTAAGCCGGAAAGTCCCGAAGCCGCGGAGGGAAATGAAACCGGCGGCAAAACGTCGCCGGGCTTGCAATTCATAGCACGCACGTTCGAGGCGCTATCGGTTCCTGCTTACCGCGATATGTGGCTGAGTATGCTCGTCTCATTTGGCGGCCTGCAGGTTGCGATTGTTTCTCGCGGGTACCTGGCATACGACCTCAGCGGATCCGCCGGGATGCTCGGCCTCGTAAGTCTGGCCATGGGAGTGCCTATGCTGGTGTTCTCTCCTATTGCCGGCGTGCTGGCGGACCGCGTCGACAAGCGGCGCCTTTTGATAGGCACACAACTCTTCATGTTCGCGGTTTCCGGTCTGTTAGCGATCCTCATTCACACGGGCTTGATTGCTATTTGGCATTTGATTGTGTTTGGCTTCATGCAAGGGATCGGGTTTTCGCTCCACATGCCCACGCGTTCTTCTCTGATACCGTTGTTGGTTGGGCGCGAGCGGCTCGGTAACGCCATCGCCTTGAACAACTCAGGGCGGAACATGATGACAATTGTCGGGCCTGCCATTGCGGGGATCATCATCGTTACGCCGGGGTTGGGCACAGCCGGTGCCTTCGATCTCACGGCGCTGTGCTACGGCGCGGCGGCGCTTTTCGTAATGCGGCTGCCCAAGACTGTGGGCGGCGGCAAGAAAGAGGATGCCGGAAAGTTCTCCTCGCAAATGATCGACGGCTTTAGGTACGTTTTCACCGAGCGTACGCTGTTGCTTCTTTTGTGCCTGGCCTTCGTGCCGTTACTGCTGGGTCGGCCCTACCAGATGCTCCTGCCCGTTTTTCAGGAGGACGTGCTCGGCGTGGACGCGCGCTGGCTCGGTTTTCTGAACGCAGCGACCGGCGCGGGCGGCCTGCTCGGTTCACTGTTCGTTGCCTATTTCGCTGCAAGCCAGCACGCGAAGCTGTTGCAAGTCGTCTTCGGCGGATTATTTGGCATCTCACTGCTGCTCTTTGCCAACAGCACCTGGCTTCCCTTGAGTCTCGTGCTGGTGGGGGTCGTTGGGCTCACCGCAAACGCCTATATGTCCCTCAACAACACGCTGGTGATGTTGCAAACCGACCAGGCCTACTACGGACGGGTGATGAGCATTTACATGATGTCATTCTCGCTGATGCCCATGGCGGCATTCCCCATGGGCCTGCTGGTTGACCGTTGGAGTGCGCCGCAAGTTGTAAGCGTTGCCGGCGCGGTCATCCTGCTCTTCATCGTTGCTATTTCATTGGCAGTACCCACCTTGCGCCAAGGTGGCGAAGGCGAGCCGCAGACCGCCCCACCAAGAAGGAAGCCAGCCGCACTGTGAGTCGTGGGCTTGACCTCCAAGGTGTCCCTTTCTTCACTGATGCCTACTCCCAGTGCCCATAGCTTGTCTCTGGACGTCGGGTGCGGAAGAATGGCACGGGAGCTGGAGTAGTCTAGTCGGAGCATGCCTCCCTTATGCATAGAATTTTCTCCACACGGCTCATCGTCGCAGGAATAATCTGCTTGGTGCTGGCCGGCATCGCCGCTGGTCTCATACTTTGGCGCGTGCTCGGCCAAGAAATAGTTCCCGCCCAAATGCAGCTAGTTGCCGTGCCGTGGAGCTATGACGGCGACGCTGGTCCGGCGCACTGGGGCGACCTCTCTCCTGCCTTTGCGACGTGCAGGGATGGTGTTTCGCAGTCGCCAGTAGACTTGACGGGGAACACGGAGCCGAAACCCCACGACCTTGCATTCCAGTACGTTTCTTCTCCGCTGGCGATCGTCAACAACGGCCATACGATCCAGGCCAACTATGCACCCGGCAGCGTGCTCATCAGCGATGGCAGACACTATGCCTTGATGCAGTTCCACTTTCACCGCTTGAGCGAGCACAAGGTTGACGGCCGGTCCGCCGAGATGGAAATGCACCTTGTGCACCGTGACGCCGCCGGAAATCTCGCTGTTGTCGGTGTATTCCTGACGATTGGGCGGCACAACGAGGCGTTGCAACAGGTGTGGGACAACATGCCGGCAGAGAAAAGCGGGAAGCTGCTGGTGGATGGGGTCACGGTCAACGCCGCAGACCTGCTGCCCGCGGATCTCGCCTACTATAGCTACACCGGATCGCTTACGACGCCGCCGTGCAGTGAAAGCGTACGCTGGTTCGTAATGAAGAGGCCGGTGGAAGTCTCCCCGGAGCAGCTCGCCATGTTCGCGGCGCTCTTTCCGGACAATGCCCGACCCACGCAGCCGTTAAATGAGCGGACGGTGTTCTTCAGCCAATCGGCCAATTAGCCGGGTCACGTGACGCAGTGGCGCAGAAAAGCCTACGCCGTGGCCGACGTATCATCGTCGAGCAAAGTGGTTTCACGCTCGCCGGTTGGCAAAGGGCGCTTGCTTTCCGATGCCACCAGCATCGGTTGCGCGCGTTTGGCAATGACATCTGCGGTCACGATTACTTCGCGCACGTCATTGCGGGACGGCAAGTCGTACATCACTTCGAGCAACGCCTCTTCCATGATCGTCTGCAGTGCGCGCGCGCCTGTCTTGAGACTTTGCGCCATCTGCGCTGCTTCCTCCAGGGCATCGTCCTGGAATGTGAGTTCGATGTCGTCAATCGAGAACAAGTGCTGATACTGACGTACTGGAGCATCGCGCGGCTCGGTCAGCACCTGGATCAGCTCATCATGCGTGAGCGCATCCAGGGCCACCGTCACCGGCAGGCGGCCGACGAATTCAGGAATAAGGCCGTACTTCAGGAGATCGTCCGGCGAAATCTGGTGGAGGAGATTCTTTTCTTCTTCCGCGCGCTCGGCGGCGTCCATGGCGCCGAAACCAATGCGGCGGTGGCTGCCAACGCGCTTCGCAATGACTTCATCTAAGCCCTCGAATGCACCGCCGCAGACAAAGAGGATGTCGGTGGTGTCGATCTGGATGAACTCTTGATGGGGATGCTTGCGGCCGCCCTGCGGAGGCACGTTCGCCACCGTGCCCTCGATGATCTTGAGCAATGCTTGCTGCACGCCCTCGCCGGAGACATCCCGCGTAATCGAAGGGTTATCCGCCTTGCGGGCAATCTTATCGATCTCGTCGATGAAGACAATCCCACGCTCGGCGGCGGCAGTATCGTAATCCGCAGCCTGAATCAAGCGTAGCAGGATGTTTTCTACGTCCTCGCCAACGTACCCGGCTTCGGTCAGCGACGTGGCGTCGGCAATGCAGAAGGGCACTCCGAGGATACGCGCGAGCGTGCGCGCCAGCAGTGTCTTGCCGCACCCCGTCGGTCCGATGAGAAGCACATTGCTCTTGCCCAGCTCCACGTCTTCGTTCTTTTCACCACTAGCCACGCGCTTGTAGTGATTGTAGACCGCAACCGCCAGCACCTTCTTCGCGTGCTCTTGGCCTACCACATATTGATTCAGGAACTCGTGGATTTCCCTGGGGCTTAGCAGTCGGGCCGGACCGGCGCTACTCTTCCGTTGGCCTGCAGAGGCCTGCTCCTCATGAATCAGCTCACGACAGAGTTCGACACACTCATCGCAAATGTACACCCCGTTTTGCCCGGAGATCAGTCGACGCACTTCTTCTTGCGCTTTACCGCAGAACGAGCACCGATACTGGCCCCGAGAGTCACGACCACTTGGCAACGCTAATCTCCTTCGTGTTGAGGCGCTGGATTGGTTATACTATCCGCTGGCTACCCCGTCCGTCACAGGCGTCTTGATTGCGGACGGCAAGACGTCATCGATCAGTCCATAGTCCTTGGCCTCTATGGGGTCCATCCAGAAGTCTCGCTCGCTATCACGCTCGATCTTCGCAAACTCCTGCCCCGTGTGTTGCGCAATAATCGAGTTCACCTGGTTACGGGTGCGCAAGATTTCGCGCGCCTCGATCTCAAGGTCGGACGCCTGCAAAGGCCGTGAGGCTTGCGTCCATGGTTGATGTATCAGCATGCGCGAATTCGGAAGAGAAAACCGCTTACCCAATGCGCCACCGGCGAGTAGTAAGGCGGCAATGCTGGCCGATAGACCCATGCAGTAGGTCGCCACGTCATTCTTGATGTACTGCATGGCATCGTAAATCGCCAGACCCGAATGCACGCTGCCTCCGGGGGAGTTTATATAAAGACCGATGTCAGCGTCGCCATCTTCACTCGAAAGCAAGAGCATCTGGGCGATGATAATGTTCGCTACATTATCATCAACCGGTGTGCCTAAAAAGATGATCCTGTCGCGCAAGAGACGCGAAAAAATGTCCATGCCGCGTTCGCCGCGGTTCGTCGTCTCAATGACGTACGGAATGAGCATGCATTTCTCCTTATATCCACTTGGTTTTCAGAATGTACGTGCTGTCGTCACCAGCCTGTCACTCAGGTCCGTGCCTTGGGCACGAAAGTCTGCACTCTCGTTTCACGCTAGCAATACTCTGGCTGACAGCCACTTTGGAACTACGTTTCGTATTTGCACACTAGCTCTGCGTCAATTTAGTCTCTAGACACGCTCCGGTTGTTGCTCGAACTCGCGGCTTAGCGCGGCATTCACAGTCTCATACAAACCGGCTTCGGTCACTACTCCCGCAGTTGATCTGTACCATTATAGACCGCTCTCCGTGCCTCGGTCACGTTGCTTGGACGAGGTGTCTGCAGCGACGAACCGGCCGCTCGCCGAGAATGGGCTTCCTTTCTCCTGGGGGCCACATGCAGCGGCATTAGGCAGAAACTTCCGTTACCGCCGTCTCCGGGCGAGGAACGGTAGCGTAAAGGTCTTCCAGATAGTGAGTTGCAGCCACGGCTGCGGTCGTGGCGTCGCCTACCGCGGTTGTGATTTGCTTTGTCAACTGCGTTCGCACGTCACCGGCAATGAAGAGCCCCGGTACGTCGGTTTCCATGTGCAATCCGCCAATCAAGTAGCCGTTTTCATCGCGCTCGACCGCCTCTTTGATGAAATCGGTGTTGGGATCGAACCCAATGAAGATGAACACGCCGTCTGTCTCGTGCACCCACTCTTCGCCCGTTTTGACGTTGCGCAAGCGCATGCCGGTGACCGCGCCGTCATCGCCGACTATCTCATCAGCCACCGTGTCCCAGATGATCTCGGTATTAGGACTGGCCATGAAGCGGTCTTGAATAATCTGCTGGGCGCGCAATTTGTCACGCCGGTGCACCAGATAGAGCTTGCTAGCGAAGCGGGTAAGGAAGAGGCCCTCCTCCACCGCCGAATCACCGCCGCCAACGACCGTAATCACGCGGTCGCGGAAAAAGGCGCCGTCGCACACGGCGCAGTACGAGACGCCGCGACCAGCGTATTCGAACTCGCCAGGGATATTCAACGGAGTTGGCGTTCCACCGGATGAGATGATCACGGCGCCGGCACGGTACTCTTCGCCATCCGTCGTGCGGACAATCTTCTGCCAGTCGTCCGAATAGACTTCCGCAACTTCAGCAGTGAGAATCTGAGCACCGAACGCCTGGGTGTGGGACACCATCTTCTCGATGAGATCGGCGGCGTCTATGGATTCAAACCCAGGGTAGTCCTCGATCAACGAGGTGTTGATGAGCTGCCCACCGGGCGCCATCTTTTCAAGAATTACGGTATCGAGCCGCGCCCGCGCCGTATAGAGCCCCGCGCACAATCCCGCCGGGCCGGCGCCGATTACGATGACATCGTGGTAGGAAGTCGCCATTCGCCTTTTTCGTCCTTTCAGTCACACATTGGCCCAGGGCACCGGCGCGTCGCACAGGCTGTGCCTGTCAGCGCCAGTCAAGTCAATTGACTATAGAATCTAGCGGTCGCCGCTATGCGGGACCCTCCTCTCCCAGAGTACCAAACCCGTAGTCCTGCTGCTATCCATAGCGCTGCGGACAGGCCGTCTTAATTGTCTGACCGAACCTCATCGTTTTCATGGTATCCTACTCTTGGCCGCACGCGGCGGTTGCACGGTGGCTAGCCGAGGGCCTATCCCCTAGGTTGTCACCGTATCCGCAGCGGTGAAATAGGTAGCGCTTAATGTGTCTCGCCATCCCGGTAGCGCAGGTTTGGAACCTGCGACCACCCGATGATAGGGGCAGTCCCTGTGTCTGTCTCTTGCTTCGACGAGAAGATGGTAGTACATGACTCCAAAAGCACATGGCAGCGGGGGACAAGCCCACGCGGTACAGTGTGAGCATGTCTGAGCGATGAGAATTCGCCGAGTTTCATTCAAAGTAATGGCGGAGGATCGGCAAAATGGCTGAGCAACTGCTGGCAGGAGCGGCGACAGCGAACATTACGCCCTGGCTGGGTATACCCATGCGCGGCGCGTTCCGTGACGTGACCCACGCCGATGCCGTGCATGACGATCTTCTCGCCAAGGCGCTGGTGTTGGACGACGGCACGCGGCAAGTCGCGTTTGTCCTCTGCGACCTCACCATGATGCCGCGCACCATGATGGATGCAGTGAAGGCGCGCATTGCGGCGCGCTGCAACATACCGACGGACCACGTGCTCATTGCCTCGACCCACACCCACTCTGCGCCCGCCACTGTGACCATTGGGTTCATGGAGGAGCAGACCGAGTACACGGCCTGGGCTACGCGCAAGATCGCCGACGCCGTGGAAGTGGCCGTGCAGCGCCTGCAGCCCGCCCGCATCGGCTTTGCCAGCGTTCAGGAGCCGCGCATCGTCTTCAACCGCCGGTACCACATGCGCAGCGGTCAGGTGCACTTCAATCCCGGCGTCGGCAATCCGGACGTAATCAGGCCTGCCGGCACTACGGACCCGGAATTTACCCTCTGCTACGTTGAGAGTAGCCACGGTCAACCGCTCGCCGTGCTGGGGAACTACGCGCTGCACTACGTCGGCACGGATACCGGGGCGGAGATTTCCGCCGACTATTTCGGACATTTCTTCCGGGCGATCCAACATCTGCTCGGGCCGCAAACGGTGGGGCTCCTCTTCAACGGCGCTTCCGGCAATATCAATAACGTTAACGCGTTCAAGTCCTGGCCCCATAGAGGCC
This sequence comes from Chloroflexota bacterium, assembly GCA_965219505.1. Taxonomy (GTDB): domain Bacteria; phylum Chloroflexota; class UBA11872; order VXOZ01; family VXOZ01; genus VXOZ01. Next base: position 2,641,927 of record OZ244775.1, read on the forward strand.
ACGCGCAGGCGGCGCGCATGGCGAAGGTGCTGGCAGGTCATGCGCTGACCGAAATCCAGTTAATGGAGATGCACGACCACGTGACGCTGGGCGCGGCGCTTGGAGCGTTCGAATTCGCGCGCAAGCAGACTACCGACGAGGACGTGGCAATCGCGGAGAAGGTGCTAAGCGGCGAGCATACCTATACTGAGGGGCCGTTCTCAGCGGTAACCGGCCAGCCAATATATCCGGGTTGGGCACCGGCCTACGCCCGTGAAATCAAGGTACTGCATACGCTACCGGAAACTCTCAATTCGACGATTCAGGCCTTGCGCGTCGGTCCGGCCGGCTTTGCCGCGTTACCGGGCGAAATTTTCGTGGAGATCGGCTTGGCCGTCAAAGCTGGCTCTCCCTTTGCGCCGCAGTTTGTCATGAGCCTTGCTAACGACTACCTTGGTTACGTTGCAACCGACGAGCAGCTTGCACTGGGCGCGTACGAAACTTGGCCTTCTCGCTCGGCAATCGGCGGCCCGGGCATCGGCCAGGCAATGGAAAATACGGCGCTTGGGTTGCTCAATTCTTTAGCAGACTAAAGGGTTGTGAGGTAACAGACACGTAGGTGGAGTCTTGTAAGGGGAGAAATGCGCTTCGGTAAGTCCCTTGTGTCCGCACGAGAAACTATACGGCTTCAATAGCGGCACTCCCGCGAAAGCGGGAGCCTGGGGGTATTGAGAAAGTGGACTCCGCGGTCGTGATACGGGGTGGCAGTCTACTAGTATTGAGAAGATGGATTCCCGCTTTCGCGGGAATGACGGGCCGTTGTTTCTCTTTTCCCACTTTTCATGGGGATGTTTAGACACTATGACTTGCATACGCAAGAGGAGAGACCAATAGCCATGTTCGACGGACTGCAGATGGGCCTGCACAGTATCGCGCTGCTCTCGGATGCCGAGACGCGCTCGATTTCGGCGGAGAATCCGAACGGCGAGCGGGGAGGAGGCGCAAAAGCGATACCTGCGGATGACAGCGCGGCCTCGCTGCTCGGTCCGGGCTGGAAAGTGCGGCCCTCCATCAAATTGCCGCCGCAGAGCACGACGACGCTGGCTGAGATCACAGGGCCCGGCACCATCCAGCACATTTGGCTCACCGTGCGGCCCCAGGCGTATCGCAGCACGGTCTTGCGCTGCTACTGGGACGGTGAGGAAACCCCCTCCATCGAGGTGCCGCTGGGCGACTTCTTCTGCAACGGCCACGCTTTGCGCTACGACGTGAACTCCTTGCCGATTGCGGTGAATCCTACTGGCGGCTTCAATTCCTATTGGCCCATGCCCTTCCGCCGCAGCGCGCGCATTACGATTGAAAACGAATACTGGGAAGAGATCCCGGGCTTCTACTATCAGATTACGTACGCTTTGGCTCCGGTGCCGGAGAATGCCGCGTACTTCCATGCCCAGTGGCGGCGGTCAATGACGACCCGCGAGTATCCCGAACACGTGCTGCTCAATGGCGTATCGGGACAGGGGCAGTACGTCGGTACGTTCATTGCGTGGTCGCAGTTCTCCAACGGCTGGTGGGGCGAGGGCGAGGTCAAGTTCTACATGGACGGCGACACCGACCATCCGACGATTTGCGGCACGGGTACGGAGGACTATTTCGGCGGAGCGTGGAATTTCGGTGACCGGACGTTCTCCACGCCTTTCCTGGGCTATCCGCTCTATCGCCAAGACCCGGTTGAGGTGCCGCTCCACGGCATGTACCGCTGGCACATTATGGACCCGATCCGCTTCAAGCAGGACTTGAAGGTGACCGTGCAGGCGCTCGGTTGGTGGCTTAATCGCAAGTTTGAGCCCCTTACCGACGATATTGCCTCGGTTGCGTACTGGTACCAGACGTCGCCCCACGCGCCGTATCCCGCCCTGCCGCCGCTGGCGGCACGCTGGCCGCGCACGTAGACCTGTTGTTGGGACAGACCTCCACTGCACAGAGCACTTTGCCGAATGCCTCGGGCATCAGTTGCGGCGATTCCTGTGCGCGCGGCGAAAGGCCAAACCTCTATTTCCTCCGTAGGTTTCTGCAGTAACTACGTCCTTGCCCACGGCAATTCTATCTGGCCATAATCGGCGAGGATTCCAGTCAAGCGGAAATGAAGTAGTTGATAATTTCAAGCGTGCGCTATAGAATTACCATAGTCTCTTGGTTTGACAACACCTTGTGGATGAACGACGCGACACCGGAAAATACGCGACCCTTTGCAGCACTGCAAAGAGGGGAAGCGGGCATGCCTTATAGGTGTCGTCATAGAGTTCAGGAAAGGAGGACGGATATCGAAGGCAGGCATCCGGTGCGGTACTATGATGCCTCGAATGCGCAAATACCCCGTACAGAGATGACACTTTCACAAAGGGAGAAATCTGTATCGTGGATACGATTGATCGTTCCGTTCGATTTCAACCGACACGCCGCCAGTTCCTCGCAGGCGGCGGCACTGCACTAACCGCAATGTTGCTCGTCGCCTGCGGATCGGCCGGCACGGCAATGCCCGCCGATGATGCACCCGCCGAGCAGGAAGCAGCCAAACCCGCCGCGGAGCCTCAGGCCGAGGCTGCCGAAATCAATGTTTGGGTTTGGTGGCCGGACCCAGTGGCTTCGGTCGAGCAGATGGGCGCGAACTACGAAGCCTCCAACCCCAACGTCAGCACGACCGTGGAAGCGGTCTCCGGCTATTGGGATAAGTTGCAGGCATCCTACGTGGGCGGCGCGGGCCCGGACATTTACTTGATGAATAGCGTGAACTACTTCGCGTGGTCGAACAAGGAGATCCCCGCCGACATTACCGCGCAGTTCAATGCCGATCCCATTGCCCAGGACTTTGCCGCAAACGCCTGGAAGACCGGCATCGACTTTTACACCTACAAAGGTGAAAAGATGTTCGGCGTGCCCGGCATGATGACGAGCATCATCACGCTCTTCAATGAGGACGCCGTCAATGAGGGCGGCTTTGCGATTCCGTCAGAGCTCGGCACGGACTGGAATTGGGACTTGCTCCAGGAGTATGCGATAAAGCTCACGGAGCGAGAGGGAGATAACATCACGCGCTATGGCATGTTCGCGGCTGACGCCCTCGAGCAAGGTTGGTTGAACTACGTGCGCGCCAACGGCGGCGACTTCCTGAGCGACGATTTGCGCTGCATCATCGATGGGCCCGAATCGGCGGAGGCGTGGAACTTCTGCGTGGACTTGGCGCTCAAGCATCGTGTTTCCCCGTCGCGCGACCAGATCGCGGACTTGAGCCAAGGCATGGCAGGTCGTGGCGGCCACTTTGCGCTCTTTGGCAGCGGCCAGGTCATCTTGTGGACGGCGGCCTCCAATAACGTCAAGTTCCTGAACGAGGCGTGGCCCGGCTCCGGTTTCACCTGGGACTACGGCTACGTGGCCGCTTCGCCCAATACGGGCAATCCGGGCGGCACCACCAACATCGTCGGCTGGTGTGTGAACAGCAACACCAAGACGCCCGACCAGACGTGGGGCGTCTTTGCCAACATGATGACCAAAGATTCCCAGGATATCCTGGCGCAAGCGGACGTGCTGCGACCGGCGCGCGATGACTCCGCGCAACTCTACTACGACCCGGAGGTCACGGACGGGCCCGCGAACCGCATCGCCGCGTTCGAGATGTTCCAGTGGACTACCAACTTGCCGACACACGATGTCGTCTCATGGGGCGAGATGCTGGGCCCGATGGGAGTATGGGCGCCTCAGATCTTTGCAGGCTCCGTTGGCGTGGAGGAAGGTTTGAAGAACATGGCGGACGAGACCAACGCGCTCTTCGACGCCGCTACGTCATAGTCCAATTTCTTTTGTCCAATCAGGGGGCTGTTGCCCAACAATAGGTCTGGACACAGGCGCGATTCTAAGGCTCCGGCAAGACCGCCGGAGCCTTAGATGCTGATGCTTGCGTGTGGCGAGATGGGCCAACGGGGGCCATCTGATTTGGAGATGACCTTGTTAGAAACGCGAGCCGCATGATTGGGGACATCTGCGAACGCTCGCCCCGTCTATCGTTGACGTGCATGGGTATTCCCGCTTGGGTATGCTCAAGTTGCGCTGAATGACGGCTTGTTAATTTCGCGATTGCACCGGCTTCATTGACTCGAAAGTAACGGTAGGGAGATGGCTATGCTGGACTACCGCTCGGAGGAAAAAGTCTACGCGTTCGAGACGGCGGAGATACGCGGCACATTGCGCCCGGGCAACGAGTTTCCCCACCACGGCCTGACGCACTTGGTGCACAAGGCAACCGGCGTTGAGTTCGTACATCCGCTCTACGCCATTCTCAATCTCTACCGCTTCATGCACCGCGATCCGGCAGGCGGGGGTGCCACCGGCATGGACAGCGACCTTGGCAATCCGCGCCAGGGCGAGCGCCACGTCGAGGCGGACGACAGCAGCGTGACATTGCGTTGGGCATTGCAAGACCCATCTCATCCTGAAATGGCTATCCGCTACGAGATATTGGAACCGGCGACGATTGACATGACCGTCACCGTCGCGCCGAACGCAGACGCACACGACTTCGAAGCTTTGCTGGCGTGCTACTTCGATCCGGCGCACGTGCCCCACGTCTACCTGGCGCGCGATAGGTTTGAGTTGGAGGATGAGCCGGGCCGTTTTGGCGACGAGGCGGAGCTTGCGCCGGTGAACGTCAACCCGGTATTCCGCGGCGGCGTGCTGGCCTATCCACGTGATGAAGATTCCGTTGGCATAAGCGTGGACGGCCGCTGGCGGGACATTGCCCGCTTCTCGCCGGTGCGACGGTACAAGATGCCGGTGTGCTTCCAGGCCGACCGCCGGCAGCGCGTGGCCGCCGTGCTCATGTCCCGGCCGGAAGATTGCTTTGCCGTATCTAGCGGGTACGACAGTCCGGACGCGCGGGACCGCTTTCACAAGCATAACCCGCTCTACCTCTCGCTCTTTGGCGGCACGTTGGAACCGGGCGTCGTGCGCACGGCGCGGGCGCGGCTGGTGGTCACGGAGCTTGACGAAGATCTTTCGCAGCCGCTGCAAGTCTACACAGCGTTCCTTGAAGAAACGGGCAACGCATGACAACACCCACACCTTCCGTGAAAGGGGGCAGACTCCGCATTGCCGTCATCGGCGTCGGCGCGGACCCCGGCTCGCGGGCGCGGCAGTTCTTGGCGACGATTGCGCGGCTCACAGACCACTACGAGCTTGCCGCCATCTGCGACCGCAGTCCTGACGTTTTGGCTCAGGTCGGCGCGCAATACGGCGTGCCGGGACAGTATGCCGACGTGCGCGCGCTCTATGCCGACATGCAGCCGGACGTGGTGCTCAGCCTGGCCCCGAAAGACTCCCACATTGTCATGGCGCTCACCGCTGCCCGCCGCGGCTGCCACGTCATTACGGAGATTCCGGTTGCGCTCACGCGTCGGCACGCTAGAGCTATCGAGGAGACCTGCCGCGAAAACGGCGTGTTGTGGGAAGTGGCGGAGCAAGTCTGGCTCTGGCCCAAAGAGCGGCTGAAGCGGCAGATCATCAACGCCGGCCTGCTGGGCGACGTCACCCACGCTCGGCTCTGGTACCAAACGGGCCAATACCACGGCTTTAGCGGGATTCGGGCGCTGGTCGGTGCGCCGGCCGCGCGCGTGCTGGGCTATTGTGGCGAGGTCGCTACCGAACCCTACGTCGCGTACGGCGGAGAGCCGGAGAACTCGCTGAAATGGGATTCGGGCGTTATCGAATTTGCCAACGGCGTGGCGTGCCTATTCGAAAAGCCGCCGCGCATCTTCCCGCACCTCCCTTTCCCTACCGGCTGGCAGATCGAAGGGACGAAAGGCAACCTCGATCGCGATGCATTCGTGCAATACACAGAGGGCCGGTCTCAGCCGTATCCAATTGAGGAGCACTATTTAGCATGCAATGGTGATAAAGTGCTTGAGTCTCTCTCTGTTGCAACTGATCCGCCGGTGGTGTGGCGGAATCCCTACGCTCACTACGGTATCGGGTCGCCAGATGACGCCGCCAAGGCGGACATTCTCACAAGCTTCCACCGGGCCATTACAGAAGGCGGACAACCCCAGTACGGCGTAGAAGGCGGTCTGCGGGACTACGAGCTTTGCCTGGCGGTGCGAGAGAGTGCTGACCGCGGCAACACATGGGTCGATCTGCCATTGACCGAGCCGACGGCGGTGGAGGAACAGATCGAAGCAGAGTTTCTGCGGCGCTACGGCCACGATCCGATCGAGGAGACCGAGGCTTTGCTCGATGCCACATTTACACGGTCGGCCACCCTATGGCCGGTGGCTCACTGGCTATAAGCCAAGCCGAAACCTGTTGAACGGTAGCGCAGGTTTGCAACCTGCGTGGGGGTAGCGGTAAATGCGCATCGACCACAGGAAAGACTGAAGAAGCCGCACTCGTCAGCAGAATCGCAAACTGCATCGTGGCTGTATGCTGCGTGACTGGAGAAGAGCAAGGCGATGATGGCGCTGGACGGTACCGTTGCCCTCGTCACCGGTGCATCGAAGGGTATCGGTCAAGCGATTGCCGTCGCGCTTGCATCCGCCGGAGCAGACGTGGGTGTCAACTACCACACTGACCGGGCGGGCGCAGATGCCACCGGCGCAGCCATCGCAGCGGCAGGGCGAAGAGCGTTGCCGCTCCACGCCGACGTGAGCGACCGTGCCGCCGTGGAAGGCATGATCCAGGAATTGCAGGCGCACTTCGGCAGATTGGACATTCTGGTCAACAACGCCGCTATCGGCATCGGCCACCAGGGATCCTTCGCCGACTATCCCCTCAACGTTTGGCGGCGGGTCTTTGCGGTGAATCTGGATGGCGTCGTACACTGCACGCAGGCAGCCTTGAAGATTATGCTCGCACAGCAGACGGAAGGCCGTATCGTAAACATAAGCTCATCCCACAGCTTGGTTTTTCAGCGCCGCACGACCGCCTACACCGTGGCGAAGGGCGCGCTCAACACGTTGACGCAAGCCCTGGCGGTTGAGTTCGGCCCGCAAGGGATCACGGTAAATTGCATTGCCGCAGGCGCGGTCGCAACACCGGGATGGCCTGCCTCGCCGCAGGGCGAGGAGGCGTGGATTCGCCGCGCCCCGCGCGCGCATGGGCAGGGCGGCGGATATTGCCGATGCCGTCGTATTCCTCGCCTCGCCGCAGGCTGAATTTATCACCGGACAGATCCTCTGCGTGGACGGCGGCTACGTGCACAGCGTGACTCCCATGCCATGATCGGAAACCAAGGATAGCCCCATGACACCTGCACCTGAGCTGCTTGACTACCTGCCCCATCTCCCACCGAAACGCGACTACGGCATCGGCGTGGTGGGTGCGGGCAGCATCGCGCGCGCTGGGCACCTGCCGGCGTATCGCAGCGCCGGTTTTCGCGTCGTGGGGATCTATGATGAGGATGCGGCCAAGGCGGAAGCGCTGGCGTCTGACTTCAATACAACGCCCTTTCCCTCCCTGGATGCGCTCCTGGGCTCGCCTCAGGTTGACGTGGTGGACATAGCGACGCCCACCATCAGCCATCCGCCACTCGTGGATGCAGCGATTGCCGCCGGTAAGCACGTGCTCTGCCAGAAGCCCCTTACCTATGACATTGCCAAGGCGGAATCAATGGTGCGGGGCGCGGCCAATTCAGGTGTGCGCTTGGCGGTGAACCAGAACGGACGTTGGGACCAGGCGTTCCGGTCCGTCTACGCTCTCAAGCAGCGGGGCGACCTGGGAGACCTAACCTACTTACAGATTGACCGCGTTGGTCCTTTGCGCTGGGAGTTGTGGCCGTGGCTGTGGAATCGCCCCCGTGTGCTGATCGTCGAAGACGCCATTCATTTCCTGGATGTCGTACGCTTCATCTTGGGCGAGCCGGAGTGGATTTTCGCTGCCGGTTTTCATGCGGGCGACGAGCGCATCAAAGGCGAGACCTCGGCGGTGATTACCTTGGCCTGGCCCGACGGCGCCCACGGTCTGCTGTTGAACCACGCCGGTATCTGGGACGACGACACCCACGCCACGTACCGCTTCGAAGGGACGGCGGGCGTCGCGAAGGGGACGCTAGGGGTATTCTATAACTTTCCGTATGGCCGTGAGGACACGCTCTCTTACCGCAGCGAGCGGTACGGCGATGCGTGGATCGAACCGGAGTTGCAGGGAAAGTGGATACCGGACGCGATGGTGGGCCCGATGGCTGAACTCTTTGCAGCAATCCAGGAAGACCGAGAGCCAATGAACAGCGGCGCCGATAATTTGCGCACGCTCTATCTCGTAGAAGCGGCGTATCAATCGATTGCGGAGGGACGGGCGATTCGCCCGCGCACGCCGCCGACACCGTAGTTGCCGCGGATTAGTCGACCCCGTGAGAGCGAGAGAATTGAACGAATGAGAAGGGCGATTAGGGCCAACTGGAGAGAAGATGGATTCCCGCTTGCGCGGGAATGACGGATTGACAAGCCCACTTCTTGGTAGCGCGGGGGCTTGTCCCCCGCTCTTATTAGGTGCGTCTTTCAGCTAACGTAACAAACATGGAGAAACGACATGCGCCTGCGTTTTGCCGCCATTGGCATTCACATTCACGGCCCCGGCTCGATTCAGGAAATCCTCGCCGCCGGTGACACGGAGCTTGTCGGCATCGCCGAGAGCGACCCGGAACGGCGGGCAGAAGTTGCCCAGCAGTACAGCGTGCCGATTTACGCCGACCATGTGGAGATGCTGGACGCGCTGCGGCCCGATCTGGCTACGATCTGCAATGCGCACCACGAAAAGGCAGAAGCGATTTTGTCCTGCCTGGAACGCAATATGCACGTGCTGGTGGACAAACCGATGGTCATCGAACTTGAGGACTTGGCGCGCGTCGAACTGGCCTTGCAGACGAGCAAGTCTGAGCTACAGATGATGGTTACCGAGCGGTTCGCGCCTCCGTTTGCGCGCCTCAAGGAATTGGTGGAAGCAGGCTTCCTTGGCGAAATTGCCGGGTGCGTCGCCACGCGGCCCCATGAGTTTGCCTTGGCCGAGCGCGAGCCGTGGATGGTAGACGAGAGCAAAGAGGGTGGGCCTATCGTCGACCTCATGATCCATGACATTGACCTCGCGCGCTGGTACTCCGGCTCCAGCGTACAGTCGGTAACGGCGCATCACGCGCAGCGCCGTTGGCACCAATACCCCGGCTTCAACGACATCGCGCACGCCATGTTCGCCATGGATTCCGGCATCGTCGCTACTATCGAGGCGGACTGGCTGACGCCCCGCACGACGCCCTGGGACTGCCGCTTCTTCCTCACGGGCACCGAGGGTGCCGCGGAGGTGCGCAGCTTGCACTTCAGCGACCTGCTCTATTGGCGTCACGAGGAACCCCGCGTGCACGTCCAATTCGGCCGCAACCGTCCGGACTCGAGCGGCCAAGACCTCGTGCGCCGCATTCGAGGTCAATCACCCATTATCGCAACGGCGCAGGACGCGATTGACTCGACCCGCGCGGTGCTCATGGCAAGAGAAGCCGCACGAATAGGGCGTACAGTCGCGTTTTGAGAAGCCGTGCGTAGCCGTAAGACCGTTGGGGGCCTACCCCGGTCGAATTTGTGCACTCTCGTTGACGGGTTTTCGAATCCGTCATTCCGGCGAAAGCCGGAACCCAGGGGCCGGACTTCCGCGAGTATTGGCGCGGGATGAAGGGTGTGCCATGTTGATACCTGTCACCGGCCTGTGCGCAGGTTTGTAACCTGCGCTACGGTGAGAGGTGCTCGCCGAACAGTCTTCCCGCTGTAAGCAACACTAGCATTGGAGATGCGGGCTCGAGCACCACTTCTGCGTTTAGCCGTTATTTCGGGCCAGTATCGCTGGTGGGCTCATTTTCGGCATCAGAGCCACCTGTGTCGCGTTGTTCCTTGGCTTTGGCGCGCAAGAAGTCGGGCATAGACCCCGGCTCGCGTCGCGGCTCACCCGGCACCCAGTGGCAACTGAGCGAGACGGAAATGACCGCATCCGGCCCCCAGGCGTCGAAGATCGGCGCGAGGCTGCTCATGTCGAACGAGAGGTCGCAGGAAGGGCACAATTGTTGCAGTATTGGGTAGTTGGCGCGGAACTCCGCAACCGTCCGCGTGTAGATGCCGAGCATTTCGAAAGGGTCAGGCAGCCGCACCGGCTTGCCCTGAAACTCGTCAGGGATACGCTCCACTTTGATCTCATGTCTTGGCATTGGGCACCTCCTCAGGAGGAAGGAAAACGGCGGTTGGGTACCAGACCTCCCGGTACACGCGCTCCGGCGACCGCGCGTCGCGGAACACAAAGCCGTAAATCCACTCGTAGCGTCCGTCGTCGTTCAAGACGTACTCGTCTCGAATGCCGTCTGTGTAGAGCACCGGGCACTGTGCCAATTCCTGGCGGTCTCCGTTGGGAGCCCGGTCCTGCCTATAGAATGCCTCCGGGAAGTAATCATGCGAGAGCGCGAATGTTATGACGGTATCCGGCCCCCACTTCTCTTCCATGAATCCCCACCGGTCTTTCCCCGTTTGTTTTTCCGTGGCGCTGAGCATCGCCTCGCTCGGCCACAGCTCACCACAGCTTCCACAGCGAAATTGCCCGGTAGGATATGCCTGGCGCAACGCGGCCAGAGTATAGGTGGGCACGTGCAGATGCACCGGCTTCCCTCCAGATTCTGAGGGAATACGATGATTTGTCACAGACCTATGAATTACCTGCCTCTGCTTTGGCATCTTTGTCCCCTCCTTGCCCCTGTAGAGTCTTGTGAGTGTGAATGTCTCAATGCAAGAACCTTCAAGCCCCAGACCGTCTTCACACTTCGCCACGCTACCGGACTGACCGGGTTGTTGTCAAGATGGATGTTTGGAAGTATGGGGGGCGGTAACGAGTACGCGAGCGCACGACAGGCAGGGTAGGTCTTGGCCCCTGTGGGACAAGCAATTCTGCCCGTTCGTGCTGAGCTCGTCGAAGCACAAACTGACGACGTACCACAGGGATAGATAGTATCAGCACGAACGGATATCGGGCAGGCTATGATAGGTGAAAGACTCTGCACCAACTGAACCCTACAGGGAGCTTTGCGTAATGTCCACAACGTCTCCTAATGATCCCTATCTCGACCGCCTGCAGCACGTCTACGTGGCCGTGATTTCGGATGCGCTGGATGCGCTTGGCTTGCGGCACCAGATCATGACGCCGCGCGTGCGGCCGCTCTATGCCGAGGCGCGGATCGTGGGCCGCGCTCATCCGATTCACTTTCGTCCGGCCGAGCGAATTCCTTCGCAGGAGGAATACCACTTCATGGAGATCGAGGCCATGGATTGCTTGTTACCGGGAGAGGTATATGTGGCCGCACTTGGCGATGCGCCGCCGTGTGCGCTGTGGGGCGAACTGTTTTCCACATGCGCCCAGGCCCGGGGCGCCACAGGCGCGGTAATTGACGGGCCGGTACGGGATACCGACAAGATTATGGGGATGCCCTATCCCGTGTTCGCCACGGCGTTCTGTGCCGCCGATGCCGCCGGACGCGCCGAGGCTATCGCCCACAATGTGCCGATTACGTGCGGCGGCGTGCTGGTGCACCCCGGCGACTACATCCTGGCTGACTACGACGGAGTGGTGGTCATTCCCCAGCAGCACATCGAGGCGATTCTGCAACCTGCTGAGGAGAAAGTGCAGGGGGAAAACACCGTGCGCGCCGAACTTGCCGCCGGCGAACGCATGCGCGCCGTCTTCGAGCGCCACGGGATTCTGTGAGCCATCTTGCCGCGATGGCCGGGGAGATAAGGATCTACTGCAAGTCGCGCCGCCATTAGGCACGAAACGTGACCCGTCCGTTCACCCTTCGACAGGCTCAGAGCTTGCCCCGTACTCGATACGGGGGCGAACGGACACTAGTTCGCTGCGTCTTCTCCAGGTTAGACCTAAGAGCGGGGGACAAGCCCCCGCGCTACCAAGCCAAATTGAAATCTGGGTTCCCTCAGAGCTGCCCTGCGAATATTGCTCTGGTGGGCGAAATTGGACCGCGCTTGGAGGAATCTATCCTCACCCTAACTCTCTCTCAATGGGGAGGGAATTCTGCGCCACTTAAGTGGTTTCTTGAGTGTCGAACGCCACCCATCCGTTCGCCCTGAGCCTGTCGAAGGGTGAGCGGATGTCCATGCGCATGTGCGACACCGCGAAATCTTTCCTACAGAGGCAGTGAAATTGCCTGGCCGGTCTGCATGCTGCGCGTGACTGCTTCGGTGAACTCCATATACTTCACACCGGACTGAGGTGTGGTGTGGGTTATTTTTTCCTCGCCCCGAATGGCACTGACAAACTCTTCCTCCACGCGCCAACCACCAACCTCGTCCTCCGGAATGGGGATTTCATCCAAGCCATCATCGCCGCGCTTGCCGCCGAAGAGCCTATTGTCGGCAAACCGCAGCGTGCCCTCGCTCCCAAAGAGGAACGCTTCCGGCGCGCCCGCCAAGCCGGTCACGCTCGAGACCTGCATGTGCAGTTGCGCCCCGCACGCCATGTCGGCCACTACGTCCACGTGCTCAGGCACGCGCACCGTGCGCAGCGTACCGGATTCATCCGTGCGCCTCCGCGTAAAGGTCTTTCCCATAGCCTGCACACGGGTGGCCTCGCCCACCCAGCGCAAGACCGCCTCGTACCAGATGCCCATGCTCATGATGTTGAACCCGCTCAGGTCGAAGTCTTGGCGCCAGTGGAGCGGAGCAGCGGCCTCCAAGAAGTCGCCGCCCACGCGCAGCTCGATCGCGAGCAGGTCGCCCAAGTAACCTTCTGCGAGCAGGCGTTTGAGCGTAGCATCTACCCGCAGTGTCATTGGAGACGGCACGATCTGCACCACGAGGTGCGGGTTAGCCTGAGCCGCATCGTACATCTCCCAGGCTTCCGTGGCATTCATGGCCATCCGCGCTTCGCACAGCACGTGCTTGCCGGCTGCCAGCGCCGCGAGCGTTGCCTGGCAGTGGAGATACGGCCAGGTGCCGATTACGATAGCGTTGGTATCCGGCGCTTCGATGAGCTCGTTCCAATGCGCGTACGTGGTCGGAATACCAAACTGCTGCGCAGCGCGTGCGCTGGATTCCGCGCTGCGATTGCAGACGCTGACGATTTCCACACCCTCGATGGCCTGCAAGCCGGGAATATGTCGGTCACGGGTGTTCGCGCCTGCGCCGATGATACCGACACGGATCGGTTCTGAACTCATTATCTCTCGCCTCTATGTATTGCACGTGTCCAAAACAGGGCCGCAACGCTCTAGCCCGCTCTTCGCGCTTGAAATCCTTCAGCCTTCAATATCGCAACCGAGGAAGACCCGATTCCGCTGCCGGCAGGCTTCCAGCACGGAGAAGCTCCCCGCTGCCGGATCGATCACCACGTCTCCCGGATTAGTGACCGCCGCCAGGAGCGCCCCTTGCAGTTCAATCGGCTTGCGGTGGGTCACTGCATCACGCGGTACCGTCTCATCCCACACATCCGGGATGTTGTGAATCTTCCACACTCCTTTGGCACGGCGCGGCGTTTTCTGCAATACGACCACATGTTCGCTCTTGCGCCGAGTGCGGTAGCCCATGCCGATACGGCCCTTGTCCCAGGTTACGAGATCAACCACTGCAAGTTTCGTGTCGGCGAGCCAATGCGAGAATCCCGTGCACAGGTGGAACTTGTCCATCCACAGGAACAAGTGGCCGCTGGGCATGAGGGCGCTGTCGATCCCGCGGACAAAGGCGGCTATTTTCTCCTCGTCCATCTGCCGGAGCGAGGAGCGGCCCCGATTTCTACTGCGCCCCTCGTTGCCGTAGGACATCTTGTCCAGCAAGCCGCGGTATTGCGGATCGAGGAACGCCACCGGAAACTTGCCGGCAGGCAGGTGGGCTAGAAATTCCAAGCCATCCATCTGCAGTCTGGTGTTGTACGCAAAGTGCTCAGGAAGCTCCAGCGCGGGCATGACCAGATCGCGCACCGGCGAGAAGACTGAAGGGGGTGTAGTTTCCGGTTCGTCAGGTGTCTTTTCGGCCATTGAATATTCCCCAATTCAGCCAGTGCTACACGCGTATCGTGGAACCCCGTACCCGCCATTATCGCTACCAGGCATTACGGTAGTTTGCCAGAGCTACGTGCATTTTACGCCGCGAGACTCTCTGCAACAACCTAAACGGGCGAGCACTACAGCGCCGTTGGCTTGCCCCTCTATCCATTGCGGCGCGCTTCTCAACTCTCGCAGCCTGGCTTCGCGCGAAGATCCGGAGCCGTTCATACCTCAACCCTTCGGCAGGCTCAGGACAGGCAAGCTCAGCACGAAAGTCGTCGCGCGCTCGCAGCAGTATTCAGCCGGCAACCGGGAACCAGACCGGGCTCGACCAGGCCGTACGGCCGTCCTCTTGCACCGCGCGCACGTAGTAGTACGTCCAGTCCGCGCCATTGCCGTCGCTGACGCTGGGCGATATTGCCAACAGCCTATCGAGCGGGTCGGTATCCTCGAACGCGCCTTCATGGTAATAGTCGTCGGCATGAAACCGCTGCACGTCCACGCCGTTGCGGACTAAGGTGACGGTCTGGATGCGCTCGCTGCCGGAGACGCTGAAGGCGATGGTGCGCGGGCTTGCGTCGAGGGCGGGCCCTTCCGCGCCCATCGGCAGGCCGTTGGTCTCCGTCCAAAGCGCGATCTTGCGACCTGAGGCCGCAATGCAGCGCCGGGCGCGCAACGCTTCGAAGATACCCTCCCGCGTGAATTCCGTGACATACAATCCGCCAATGCCCGTACCCAGGGCGTTCATGCGGAGCCTGCTCAGGCGTTCCAGGCGCTTGGAGTTGGCCGCATTTGGATGCTGGTTGTTGAAGTAGTGTCCCCCGGCATGGCCGGTGTGGTTATCCCCGCCGCCGATGACACCGACGCGACTCGCCTTAGCCAGACCGTCCTGCAGGAAGCTGCCGGTTGCGCTCGGCGACCAATTTGGATCACACTCGTGCGGGTTGCCTTGGTACTCATAGTTGCCCCAGAGCGAGGTAATTTCTACCACCGGCTCCCAGTCCGCGCTGTGCTGCGACCAATCGTATGGGGTAGCATCGCGGGCGAGGTGGTGCGGAATACTGAGGGAGGCGTACGGCAGCTCTGCTAGCTGTTGCCAGAGTTGGGAAAGGTCAGTTACTTCCGAGCCGCTGCGCAGAATCGGCGGCTCCTCGTGGTTGAAGAACGTGTTTCGGTGGCCCCACTGCCGATCGCCAGGCGCGTTCCACTCATACGCGGGAATAGTGACGAAGCGGCCCGGCTCGTGGTACTGACGGTTGGCGTCGAGGATTTCCGCCCACTCGTCTTCTACCAGCATCCTGCCGTTGCCCGACCACGTATGATCGGTCACCGCGCCAAAGTCCATACCTGCCACGTCACGGGCGTAGCGGTAACAATCGGCGGGCGAGCCGTCGAAGCCGTCGGGAAGCGTCTCCTCACCCCAGTAGCACGACGAGAAGTACGAATGAATGTGCAGGTCTCCCCAGACCAATCGGAATTCTGCCGGTTGTCTCACCATTATTTCCTTGCTCCCGCGTTGTCTTCTCACGCCACACCACGTTCTTGCGTACCATTGTACGTCGTCTCTGGGTTGCATGCAGCGCGGCAATCCTCCAGTCGATCGGTCCGCAGCAGCTTTGGAATTCTAAGCACAATCGCTGTACACTGTGGTCAAGGCGTTTACACGCTCTTGACACGAAACCTCCTTGCAAGGTGTGGTTTTCTTGCCGGTTCCTGCACGGTAGAGATAACAGGCGGCACTGCATCTTCAGAAGCAAAGTGCCCGAGCAACGATTGGAAGGACGTCATGATGTTCGGCAAAGCATTCAAAGATGCCTTTGAGCAAGACGGTTATGCAATAGCGCGCCGGTTATTCTCAACGGAGGAAGTGGCGGCGCTCACCGGTCATTACATGTACCTACGGCAAAATGGCAGCTATAGAGGTGATTCTGCTGGCGTGGAAGCGCCGAATGGCGACCCAACGGCGGACCCTTTGAAGCAGTTTCCCCGCATGATCCACATGCATCGCTGGGACGACTTAAGCCTGCAGTGGATGCTGGACCCGCGATTCAGGGAGGGTCTGGCGACGCTCCTGGGTGGGGATCCATTTGCGGTCCAGTCCATGATCTACTTCAAGCCACCCGGCGCGCGGGGGCAGGCGCTGCATCAGGACCAGTTCTACTTGCAGGTGGAACCCGGCACGTGCATGGCGGCTTGGCTCGCCCTAGATGATTGCGATGAGGAGAATGGCTGCTTGCAGGTGGTGCCCGGCAGTCACACGTTGCCGGAGCTGTGCACGGAAGAGGCGGACACAGCGCAGAGCTTTACGGACGTCACGGTGCCGTTGCCTGAACAGGTGCAGACCGTTCCAGTCTTGATGGATGCCGGCGACGTACTTTTCTTCAACGGCCAACTCATCCATGGTAGCTTTCCGAATATGACCAACGACCGCTTTCGCCGTTCCCTTATCGGCCACTACATCATGGGCAGCGCCGAAAATGTATCGAAGTACTACCATCCGGTGTTGCGCATGGATGGAAGCGTCGTGGATCTCGGCAACAGCGAGCGGGGCGGCCCCTGCGGCGTGTGGGTGGAGGAAGAGGCCGGCCCGTGGTGGAAATGGCCGTCGGCGAGTAGGCTGGGGCGTGTCTCTTCCGTTCGTGCTGAGCCTCTTGACTTACAGTTGACTACGATCTGCCTCTGTCGTCAGGGCGGTAGCCTAACCGTTCGTGCTGAGCCTGTCGAAGCATGAACGGTTAGGCGGGTGCTCTCGCCGCAAATTCATTCCGAAATCTGTTCCGCTGAGGAATTGCGGTTCCTCGCCAGCCGCGAAATCTCCTTCCAATCGTCTCGGCACAGTGCCTCTTTCTTCTTGCGCGACCAGCCCTTTACTTGCCTTTCACGGGTTATTGCCTCCTCACGACTTGGGAATTCCGCGGCGTAGACCAGTTGAACGGGCCGCCTTGTCGTTGTATAGGAATCACCTGATCCAGCAACGTGCTGAGCTAGGCGTTCATCTAGGTTATAGGTATGCCCGACGTAGTAGGAACCGTCCGCGCACTTGAGCATGTAGAGCAAGAATGCCCTTCCTCTGTACCTGGCTTGACTAGTGGAAAAGACGCTTGTTCTCCAGCAACGCCGTTCACCCTTCGACAAGCTCAGGGCGAACGGATTTGAGTTTCCTAGCCTGCGCTGCATCCCGTCTGCACTATTGCAACACATCTACGCCATTGCAACACACCTGCACCATTGCAACATAACGGCAGCAAGCTGATCTAGGTTGGCTTACCTACCCGGCGTACAAAGTTGTCGTACGAAATTGACGTACCAACTCGGCGTACAGATCTCATTCCCGTTCGTGCTGAGCCTGTCGAAGCATGAACGGCGCGGGTTAGACCTGACCCAGTTGCAGGCTGGCCCAGATCAGGGCCGCGTAGAACATGTATGGGCCGGTAAAGAGCAAGCTGTCGATGCGGTCCAGGATGCCGCCGTGGCCGGGGATGAGAGTGCCGGATTCTTTCACGTCCGCACCGCGCTTGAGGAGAGACTCCACGAGGTCGCCGAGTTGCGCCACCACCGCAGCGCCCAGACCAACGAGTCCGGCAAGAATGGGGCTGAGTGGGAATGGCGTGAATTGGGCGTAGAGCGCTGCGACCATAACCGCGATGAACGCACCGCCAAGCGTGCCTTCCAGGGTCTTACCAGCGCTCAAGTGCTGGAAGATACGGCGCCGACCAATACTCCTGCCTATGAGATACGCTCCCGTATCATAGGCCCAAGTGACGACAAGGGCGAAGATTAGCCACAACTCGCCCTGCACGTAAATGTAGTCGCGGAGCGCCACCGTGTGTCCAAGCAGCCAGCCAATGTACATCGCTCCGGCGACCGCCATGGCCCAGCCCGTGAATACTTGGGCATGGTCGCTTGACCGGGGCAGCAGCAATACCCATAGCGAGCAGAGCACAATCACCGTAAAGAAGAGCGGCGGCAGAATTACAAGCTCTGCGTATCCCGCCCAGATCAGGCTGTAGGGCCAAAGGAAGAAACCGAGGGCCAGCGCACCGGCGGTGATGCGATGTACGGCAAGCCCCATGCTGTGAATGAGGTGAGCGTACTCCCACAGCGCAAGCCCGCCAAGGGCCAGCATGCCAATGAGCAGCCAGGGATTGCCAAAATAGGCTAACGCGAGTAGAAGGGGCGCGTAAACAATCGACGAAAGTGCGCGCGTCGAAAGCTCCTGCCAGCGCGCACGTGCCGAAACGCGGCTCTTCTCGCCGCGCCTACCGCTTCGCTCTGCCATTGCGGCTGTTGGCGAGGCCGTCGCTATCAGCGAGGCCGTCGCTATCAGCGAGACCGTCGCTTTCAGCGATGCCGCCATATTTGCGCTCTCGGCGGCTGTAGTTGGCGAGCGCGGCGTAGAATTCTTTGCGCCCAAAGTCCGGCCAGTAGACCTGCGCGGCATAGTACTCGGCGTAGGCAGCTTGCCAAAGCAGGAAATTGGAAAGCCGCATTTCGCCCGCCGTGCGGATGACTAGATCGGGATCGGGCAGATTGCGAGTATAGAGGTGCTGCGCAATCGTCTCTTCCGAGATGCGCGATGCAGGCACGCCTTCTGCAACGATCTCCCGTACAGCGTCTACGATTTCGCTGCGCCCACCGTAATTGAAGGCAAAATTAATCGTAAGGCGGTCATTGCCGCGTGTCGCATTCTCAAGCTGGTCGATTGCCACCTGCAACGTTGAGGGCACGGCATCCCGCCGCCCGATAGAGCGGACCTGGATCTGGTTCTCGACTATTGCGCCTTGTTCGCGCTCGATCGTCTCCTCCAGCAGCGTCATGAGCCCGCTGACTTCGTCCTCGGGGCGCGACCAGTTTTCCGTTGAGAAGGCGTAGAGGGTGAGGACTTTGACACCGAAGTCTACCGCCGCTTCAGCAACCTCACGCACACAACGCGCTCCGGCGCGATGCCCTTCCAAACGCGGGAGGCCGCGCTGTGAAGCCCAGCGTCCGTTGCCATCCATCACGATGCCAACATGGACAGGTGTGACAGCCAGCGGCGGGAAAGTCTCCGCCTCTTCTGGGGCCGACTTCAGGGATTTAGGTGGCATAGGCTCCTTCGCTAGATGGTCAGAATCTCCTGCTCTTTATCGGCAAGCACTGTGTCGACGCGCTTGATCTCGGCATCGGTGAGCTTTTGCAGATCACCCTGAGCACGGCGGATGTCATCCTCGGAGACGCTGCCACTTTTCTGCAGCTTGCGCAATTCGTCCTGGGCAGAACGTCGACTATTGCGAATGGTAACGCGGGCTTCTTCCGCCCGCTGACGGGCCATCTTTGCGAGTTCTTGGCGGCGTTCCGCCGTGGGTTGAGGTAGTGCAATGCGGATGACCGTGCCGTCATTCGAAGGAGTGATACCGAGTTCCGACTTCAGGATCGCCCGCTCGATGGCAGGAATCGATTGCTTGTCCCATGGCTGAATAACGATGAGCCGCGGCTCCGGCACGATGATAGTGGCTACTTGATTAAGGGGCAACTCTGTACCGTAATATTCCACGGGGATCTCTTCCACAATAGCCGTGGAAGCTCTTCCCGTGCGAATGCGGGCAACGTCACGCTGCAATGCCTCTGTGGCGAGGCCCATAGCGATTTCAGTGTCCTCAAGAATCGGCTCCAGCATCGTCCCTATCTCCTATCAGAGTCCCCACTGGTACCCCTTGCAGCAACCTCTCCAAGGCGCCGGAGTGTTCCAGCTTGAAGACCGCAATGGGGAGGCTGTTTTCCATGCAGAGCGAGATCGCAGTACTGTCCATCACCTTTAGGCCCATGTTAAGGGCGTCGAGGTACGTAAGGTAGTCAAACTTCTTGGCATGCGGATTCTTTATTGGGTCGCTTTCGTATGCACCGTCAACCTTCGTGGCCTTTATGAGTACTTCTGCGTTTATCTCCATGGCGCGCAGGGCACCCGCCGTGTCGGTCGTGAAGAAGGGGTTGCCCGTACCGGCACTAAAGATGACAACCCGGTCTTGCTCCAGATGGTCGATGGCGCGCGCTCGAATATACGGTTCGGCTACTTCTCGCATCTCGATTGCCGTCTGTACACGGGCATCCAGGCCTTCCCGCGAAAGAGCATCTTGCAGAGCCAACGCATTGATTACTGTAGCCAGCATGCCCATGTAGTCGGCAGTTGCACGGTCCATGCCCTGGTCGGCTGCCAACTCGCCCCGCCAGATATTGCCCCCGCCGATAACGACCCCAATCTGTATACCTAAGCGGCGGGCGGAAGCAATCTGCTTGGCGATGTTGCGCGCGATACCAAGATCTATGCCATACTCGCCCTTCCCCTTACCCATAAGCGCCTCGCCGCCAATCTTGAGCAACACGCGCTTATAGCGTAGTTTTGCCATGAGCCCTCTCTGCTCGTGCAGCGCCGGGTCGCCAGCGCCATAGGAAAGAGAGCACGCATCTCTCGCGTGCTCTCTAGATGCCGCGTTCGTAGCGGCAGAAGCGCCGAATGACAACATTCTCACCGGTCTTCGCAATAGTCTGCTTGACGAGATCTGCGACGGTGAGCGAAGGGTCACGGACGAATGGCTGCGCCAGCAGCACGGTCTCTTCGGGGTTGCCCTCGTATCCCTCGGGCAATTCTTCCTCGCTCACAAACTCCGGACTAATACCGGCAATGTGCAAAGCGATCTCGTGCACGAGGCGCTGAAACTCTTCCGTGCGCGCTACAAAGTCAGTTTCGCAATTCACTTCTACGAGCACGCCGACCCGTCCATCGCCGTGGATATACGAGTGCACCAAGCCCTGCGACGCCTCTCTGCCGGCGCGTTTCTCTGCTTTGGCCAATCCTTGCTCATCCAGAAGCTTCTTCGCCGCTTGATGGTCTCCGCTCGCTTCCTCCAGAGCCCGCTTACAGTCCATTATTCCCGCGCCGGTTTCCTCGCGCAGCGACTTGATATCCGTGATCGTAACCGTTGCCATTTCTTGAAAAATAACTCCCTCTGAGTAATAGCATCACTCCGAAAGACAGCAGCCTAGCCCGCATCCTCTTTAGTGTCGTTTTCTCCAGATTCAGTATCGACATCTGCCGTGGGATCGGCAGCTACTGCCTCCATGGCCTCCTCAGCTCCTGCCTCCGATGATTGGGCCGCGCGAAGCTCTTGCCCCCTGCTGATTGCATCTGCTATTAGATGCGTAATGAGACGAATCGACTTAATCGCATCGTCATTGCCCGGAATTGAATAGTCCACCTGATCGGGGTCACAGTTGGTGTCAAGCAACGCTATGACGGGAATGCCGAGCTTCTGCGCTTCCGCCACTGCAATGTGCTCTCGAACAGTGTCTACAACGTAAAGAGCAAAAGGCAAGCGGTGCAGGTCGCGAATGCCGTTGAAGAAACGCTGAAGTTTTGCCAGGCGGTCCTGGAGACGGCCAACCTCTTTCTTAGAGAAACTCTGCCAGGCGTCATTCGCCTGCTCGGCCTCCATTTCTTTCATTCTTGCTAAGCGCCGGCTTATC
The DNA here is from genome assembly GCA_965219505.1 of Chloroflexota bacterium. Lineage (GTDB taxonomy): Bacteria > Chloroflexota > UBA11872 > VXOZ01 > VXOZ01 > VXOZ01. The sequence goes on from OZ244775.1 coordinate 2,663,462, forward strand.
GTGGCATAGTTCGTCAGCATGCCTCCAAGCCATCGCTGATTCACGAACGGCATCCCTACACGAGAGGCCTCTTGCTCGACTATGTCCTGCGCCTGCTTTTTCGTGCCGACAAACAAGATTTCGCGATTATGCAGCGCCAGTTCGCTGGCAAAATCGCAGGCTTCCTGAAGTCCGCTTGCGCTCTTCTCAAGATCAATGATGTGGATCTTGCTTCGCGACATGTAAATGTAGGGCTTCATCTTGGGATTCCACCGATTAGTGGGATGCCCAAAATGCACGCCGGCGTCAAACAGATCCCTAAGATTCGCTACGGCCATTCGTTCGCGACCCCTTCTGCACTCCTGCACCATGCAGCGGTCAGACTCACCGCTACTTTACTACCTTTTGAAGCCTGGCACGCACATTCCTCGTGCTGGCTCATTGGTTATCTAAACCAGTATACCGTCTCCGGCGCGTGCGCGGCAACGCACCTATACGTTATGCATGTACGTTTTCTATGTCTTTCACTTCACGGGCGAAGTTCATGCGCCGATTGAATTCTGTCTGCGAAGACGCTTGGCGACGCCCTCATGCGCCGCCAACAGGCGCATCGCCTTCTCACCGCGCACACTGCTCATGGTTTTGGCGCGATCCATTGTTCCGCCATGTCCGCTACGGCCGCGCCAATGCTCAGCGACGCAGTCGCCGCAGGCGAAGGCGCATTGAGCACGTGGATCATGCGTGAATCCTGCACGATGTGGAAGTCTTCCACCAGTTTCCCTTGCCGGTCTAACGCTTGGGCCCGCACGCCCGCCCCTGCTCGCACCAGGTCTCGGCTGGTAACATCCGGCACGAGCTTCTGCAACTCTTTCACCATCGCCTGTTTATGCAATGAGCGGTACACTTCACCCAGGCCGGTGCGCCAGTAGCGCGCTGCCATGCGCCAGAAACCCACGTAGCCCAAGATGTCCAGCATATCGCCGACGCTCACGTCGCGCCAACGATAGCCCTGGCGCTTGAAGGCGAGCACGGCGTTCGGCCCCACCTCGATTGCGCCACTGATGCGTCGCGTGAAGTGGACGCCGAGAAACGGGAATGAGGGATTGGATACGGGATAGATGAGATTGCGCACTAAGTACCGTTTGTCCGGCACGAGTTCGGCATACTCGCCGCGAAAGGACGCGATCTTTACTTGCGGCTTCAGGCCGGCAGCTTGGCTAACGCGGTCCGCATGCAGCCCGCCGCAATTGATCACGTGCCTGCTCCGCACGTCGCCCCGGGCGGTCTCCAACCGCAGCGCGTTTGGCTCTGCTACAATTGCGGACACCTCCGCGCCCGTACGCACCTGGCCGCCGGCCTTTTCGAGAAGCTTCCGGTACATCCCTGCGACAAGGCTATAGTTGACGATTCCGGCACTCGGCACGTGGAGCGCGCGGATGCCCGTGGCGTAGGGCTCAAGTTTCTTCAGTTCATCAGGTCCGATCATGCGCACTCCCGGCACGCCATTGGCTTCAGCGCGGCGCAGCAGCTCTTCCAGCGCTGGAATCTGTGTCCCGGCGGTAGCCACAATCACTTTGCCGCAGCGGTCGTAGGGAATGTTATGTTCTTCGCAAAAGTTCATCATGCGCTGGGATGCCTCCACAGCCATGCGCGCTCGCAGCGAACCCGGTCTGTAGTAAATGCCGGAATGGATTACACCGCTGTTGTGGCCGGTTTGATGCAAGGCAATGTCGGCTTCTTTCTCAAAGACGGCGATGCCCAGGCCGCTGTGCCGCTGGGCCAGCGTGAACGCCGTGGAAAGACCCACGATGCCGCCGCCGACGATGGCAATGTCAAGTGGAGAATCTACGCTCATGCCTGTACGGGACATCCTGATTTGAAAACTGCTTATCGCTGCATCAGATTATACTGTGCCAAGCTAATGGAAGTCGGCCGGATAGCGGAAATCTCCCCTCACCGCTCCAGCCTATTGCCGTCCGCTCATCACGATCTCGCAGAGTCCTCCCATTCAGATGTTGCCAAGCCTCATCGTGGTTGCGCCTAAGCACACTCCCGCGCTACTGTGCAGGTGAACGCGTAGAGGTAGTAAAGGATATCCACTATCATGGGCCAACTCGATAACGAATCATCCCGTCTGCCCGGAACTGCGGCGCTTTCTCTAGAAGGCGACGTGGCCGCTCAGATGATTGCCGGTATTCATCGTTACTTGGACCGCGAACTCGATGCTGCTGACGGAGAGGCCGAGACCGCGCTCCAGTCGCAAGCGCATTCAGCCGATACCCTGGAGAAAACCGTTGCTGAGAAACGATCGGAATTCGGACGTATCATCGGCGCTATTGACGAACGCAAGCCGGTACCGGCGCTGGAATTCGTGAGCTCAACCTTAGACCCCTTTCGAGTCGCTGCCACGCCAACTTTTGACGTCCATGCAATTCGCTGGCCGGTGCTAGATGGTCTTGAAGGCGAGGGGCTGCTCCTGCGGCCCAAGCAAGCGCCCATCGCGCACGTAATTGCGGTGCCCGATGCCGATTGGTCTCCGGAAATGCTGGCCGGCCTGGCGCCGGGCCTGGAGCCTGAACAGCAGTTCGCGCGGCGCTTGGTGGAACAGGGCTGTCAAGTGGTGGTGCCCGTGCTCATCGACCGCGCGCACACGTGGTCGGGGAATCCGGCAATTCGTATGACGGACCAGCCCCACCGGGAGTTCATCTACCGCATGGCCTTCGAGATGGGACGGCACGTCATCGGCTATGAAGTGCAGAAGCTCTTAGGGCTAGTAGACTACTTCTCAGCCCAGGAAGCGCCGGAAGACGTGCCCGTGGCGTTGTTCGGCTACGGCGAAGGCGGCCTGCTCGCGCTCTGCAGCGGCGCGCTGGACCCACGGATTGCCGGGGTGGGCGTGAGTGGGCATTACCGCAACCGACGCCAGTTGTGGCAAGAGCCGATCTACCGTAACGTCTGGCGGCTGTTGCGCGGCTTCAGCGACGCTGAACTCGCCGGCATGATTGCGCCACGCCCCTTGATCGTCGAGGCGACCCCCGCGCCTACCATCAGCGGCTTGCCGCCCATAAGCAATCTAGAACGTGTGAGCGGGCGTGTTGGCGCTCCAGGAAAGATCGAGCCCGCGCCGCTAGAGGAAGTTCAGGCGGAAGTTGCCCGCGCTCAACCGGCTTACGCCGCGCACGACGCCGCTGACAGCCTCGTGCTCGTGGAACCATCTGCTACAGACCCCGGACCGGGCTCGGATGCCGCTCTAACGGCGTTGCTGCAAGGCCTGGGTGTCGAATCGAGCGGCGCGGCTCCGACCACAACATTGCGCGACGCGCGCGGCGCCTTCGACCCCTCGGCGCGCATGCAACGGCAGTTCAATCAGATTGTGACGCACGTCCAGCAAAGCCTAGAGTTGGCGTGGCGCACTCGCGAGGACTTCTGGTCGGAGGCGGATACCTCCTCGCTGGAAGCCTGGGAAGAGTCCGCGGCAACCTATAGAAAACGCTTCTGGGAGGGACTCATCGGCCGCTGTCCCGACCCCAGCCTGCCGTTCAACACGCATAGCCGCCCATACGGCGAGAGCGATGCCTGGACCGGCTATGAGGTGACGCTGGACGTGCTGCCCGATGTCTTCAACCACGGCATTTTGCTGGTGCCCAAGGACATTGCGCCGGGAGAGCAACGGCCGGTGGTGGTCTGCCAGCACGGGCTGGAAGGCCGGCCGGCGGACGTAATTGCGGAAGGGGAAGGCCCGTACAATGCGTTTGCCGCCCGACTGGCTGAGCGCGGCTACATAACCTACGCTCCCCAGAATCCCTACATCGGCTACCACGAATTCCGCACCCTCCAGCGCAAGGCGAATCCCTTGGGCTGGACGCTCTTTTCGTTCGCAATCGCGCAGCACGAGCAGATGCTCCGTTGGCTTTCAACCCTGCCATACGTTGACTCGGACCGTATCGGCTTCTACGGGTTGTCCTACGGAGGCAAGGCGGCGATGCGCATCCCGACGGTGCTGACACAGTACGCGCTTTCGATCTGCGCCGGCGACTTCAACGAGTGGGCGCGCAAGTGCGCCAGCACCGACTACTTCTCGGGCTATATGTTCAATCACGAGTGGGAAATGCAGGAATTCGACCTGGGACAGACCTTCAACTACGCCGAGATGGCATATCTCATGGCGCCGCGTCCCTTCATGGTGGAGCGCGGCCACCGCGACGCCGTGGCGTCCGACGAGTGGTGCGCGTACGAATACGCCAAAGTCCGCCGCCGCTACGCCGACCTAAAGATTCCCGAGCGCGCCGAAATCTACTATTTCGACGGCGGCCACATGATCGAAGGCAACGGAACGTTTCCGTTTCTGGATCGGCACCTGAACTGGACACCGCGGGAGAGTTAGATGACACCGCGTAATAGCGAGCGAGAGAAATTAGCCCAGCCCTCTCCCGTTCGTGCTGAGTGCTGCGCGAAGCCCTTGTCGAAGCATGAACGGGAGTGGGGGGGCAATTGAGTGACTGCTCCGATACCGCCGTTCACCCTTCGACAAGCTCAGGGCGAACGGAAGAAATACACCCCAACAGTATGAACTAGCCAGCGTTCGTGCTGAGCCTGTCGAAGCACAAATGCTTGCAGGTGACCACCCTCCGACCGGCCCAGAGCAAACGAATTGTGCTGGTTACCGTTCCGGCTGCGGTATCGGCTCAGGCTTCACGCGGATGGTGTACTCGTTGCGGTAGGTAACCAAGCCGGGGTGCCCGCCGGTGATGCGGCGCACGTAGCGGCGGCGGGTGACATCCACTTCAGCGCTGGTGGATTCGCGCAGCTTGCTGTAATAGGCGGCGATCTGGGCAGCTTGATTGATGATTTCATCCGGCACGTCGCGGCCGCCGGAGCGCAGGACGGTATGCGCGCCGGGCACATTGCGCGCGTGCAGCCACACGTCGTCCGCGTCGGCGAGGCGCAAGGCGGCGTCGTTCTGGGCACCGCTGCGGCCGACCAGCACCTGCACGCCGTCGAGCCAAAACGATACCGGACGCGGACCCTCATCCGCTTGCTTGCCGCGCTTGCCTTTGCGTCCTTTATCCTTGCGAGGCCGGCCGCCGCCAACGATGCCCTGCTCGCGCAATTCTTCGCGTAATGCGCGCACGTCGGTTGGCGTCTCCGCTGCCTCTAGTAGGGCCTCGGCTTGCTCGCAGTACGCGTATTCATTCTCAACCTTGCGCAGCAGCCCCGGCACCTCTTCCTGCGCCCGCTTCTTGCGCTTGTAGGTGGAAAAGTACGTGTCGGCATTCGCCGCCACGGATTCCTGCGGATCGATGCGAATTGTCTCGCCGTCAACCTCGATCTCGCTGCTGCCGGGCGGAGCATTGTATCCAAACGCCAGGACCATATCCCCTTTGCGCCGCCATTCTTCCGCGTCGACAGCTTCCGCCTCCTGGTGTTCCAGGGCACGCCTCCGCTGCCGGAGTTGGTCCATACGCTCTTGCATCGCGGCCAGCAGCGGCTTTTGGCCCAGGTCGGGCGTCCGGCGCTGCGGCGCTTTGCCCTGCTCTCGGTAGAAGCGCTCGATGGCTGCGCTCATCGTGTCTTGTGATTCGCACTGCGGAAACATACTCAAGGCATAGGGCGCATAGGCCGCGAGCGTGCCGTCTTCACTGTGGGCGAGGGAGGGCGTGGGTTCCCCGCTCGCGACCTGCGTAAAGACAGCGCGTGTAGCAGAGAGCACATCGTCCCACATAACACCTGCTGCCGGTGCTTCTGCCTCGCCTGCAGCGCGAAACACTGCTTCGCGGGCGAGGAGCGGTCCGCAGCCGCTCGTCTGCCCCATTAGCACGCGCCAGGCGGGCCGTTTCGACTCGGCCTGAGCGGCGGCTTCCAACACAGAAGCCTGAGCGGTGAACGGATCTGGACGGCTGAGGGGCGGCGGCGGGACGTAAGGCAGCTTGGGCAGCACCTGCCGGTACCGATTGATGGATGCGTCCACGCGTTTCATGCTGTCGAGAACCACAGCGTCGGCGTCCACCAGCACCAGATTGCTCGTGCGCCCCATGATCTCGGCAATGAGTGTGGTCTCCACTATGTCGTCGTCCACCCGCGCGTGGACGGTGAACTGCAACACACGCTCCCATGGGGGCTGCTCGACTGCAATAAGGCGTCCACTTCGCACGTACTTGCGCAAAAGGAGCAGGAGCGGCGTTACGTTGTCGTCAGCGCGCGCCGGCCGCTCACGGGTGAGATAGAGGTGCGGCGCTTGCGGTGCGGCATTGATGATGAGCCACCACGTCTCGCCTCGCGCATAAATCTCGAGGCCGACGGCGAGATGGTTCGGGTGCAGCACGCGCTGTATCCGTCCGCCGACGATCTTGTCGGTGAATTCCCGGCGCAAAGCGGTAAGAGTAGCAACGTCAATGTTCAAGCAATATATCCTTTACAGTCTGAATGCGTATGTATCTATTCTACCGCCATTTCCGGTAGCGCAGGTTTGCAACCTGCGGACACCTGGTGAATAAGCTACGCTCAAGAGAGCAGTACTGTGTGTCAACGTGTTCTCGCAAACGCAGTAATTCTAGGATCCCCTCACTCCGGCCCTCTCCCAGGGGAGAGGGAGCAATACTTTCATCTGCGGCCGAAGTTACGCAAAGCCTGCCCCGTACGCCGCTGCGAGGGCCTCCTCAAGGGAAAGGGGATAAGAAATGCCGTAGCGCGAGGGCTTGTCCCTCGCATCCTGGAGGTCGGCGGCCAAGACATGTGAATCTGGGTGCCGTGGCAAATGAAATGTTTGGTGGCTGGCATGCGCGTAAACCCCTGCAGTGCAGGATAGTGACCGATGACGCAGCCAAACTGCCTACCGGATTACGGACTGTAGCCGCGCTTCCACCTGCTGGCGCGTTGGAATCCCACTCGCGCCGACGTGCTCAATGCTGTACGCAGCGGCGGCATTGGCGTAACGGCAGGCGGTTGCCGCATCACGGACCTCTGCATAGTGGAGCAGAAATACGGCCGCAAACACGTCGCCCGCGCCGGTCGCGTCCACGGGCCGGGCCGGAAAGGCGGTACATTCCATAGCCCGGCCTTGCACAAAGACCGTTGCGCCGGAGTTGCCCTGGGTCATTACTGCCAGTGGGACAAGCGAGGCGTAGTATTCGGCAAGTTCAGCATTGCCGCGCACGTCTTCTTCGGAGAAGAAGATGATGTCGTAGGCCGAAAATTCCTGCTCGGCGCGGTGCCAGCGGCGCGTGTACATGCGGCCTTTGCGGTGCGAGCGCAGTCGACCTTGAATTGTCATTGCTACCAGTGACCCTTGAAGAAAGTAGCTGCCAAACTGCGTGGATACCTCGCCGACGAGAGGTGCGACGAGCACGGTGGGCGTAGCGCGCCAATCCGCGGGTACGTGGCGGGGGTGAATCTTCGAGGCCTTGGCGGCGAGCTGCTGTCTGCGCCCCGTGGCGGTATACACGTTCTCCATCGACGTTGTGTTCTTGGATGGGAGCGTGTGCATCATCGCGTCACTGCCGAGGAATTCCTGATAGCGAGGCACGTCTTCCGGCGCAAGGGCTGTAAGCACAGCGGGTGGCACTCCCCAGGCGCGGGCAAGCAGTGCGGCGTAGGTCACCGTGCCGCCCCAGCGCCAGCCGCCGGGCACGAGATCCCGCGAGGCATGGCCGATGGTGAGGAACGTCGGTGCGGTCCGGCCGGTCGAATTCTCGTTACGCACGGTCTTGCCACGCGATGTACTGAGCCTGCACGGCCACGCGAGACGTGCGGACCGCATCAGCGGTTGCAGCGCTTCTCAAGTCAGAATCGCAAAGGGATTGGATTGCTGCGTCGAGCATAGCCGTGTCAACATCGTAATCAGCTTGATCGGGGGCTGGCGGAAAGGCGCAACCCGATTCATTGTGGGTTGCCATATGCCCTTGAGATTCTCCGCCATTGGACAGGATGTCTCCCGCACCTGCTCCTAGCGCGTGAAGCTTTCCGCCGCTAATCCACGCCGTGCCGGCATTACCGGTCACGGTGATTTCTTGGAAAGGAGCGCCGGCGTCCGGCGCAAGCCAGTTGCACGCCACCACGCCCGTCCCACCGGACTCGAGCATACAGTGCACGGTACCGGCGTCTTCAAACTCCGGGTGCTCGGTAAGGCCATGACACTGTGTTGCGGCACTGGTAACGGTTACTTCCCCGCCTATCCACCGCAGCAGGTCGAGGTCGTGGACGGCGAGTTTTGTCAGTATGCCGCCGTGGGTTCGCGTTGCGTAGAAGGCCTGGGTGCGCGGAGTGGCCGTGACCTTCTGCGAGTTCATGATCATGGCTTGGCTGATGTCGCCAAGTTGCCCTTGCATAATCGCTGCCCGCAGATACGCGTAGGCCGGTGTGAAGCGTAGCGGAAGCAGCAACACCAAACCTGTAACTGACGACGCTTGCGCCTCTACCACCGCGTCTAGCTGCTCGGCCGTGACGGCAAGCGGCGCATGGGCGATCACGTGCTTTCCGGCTTGCATGGCTTCTTGGATGGCTGCGGCCTTGTCGCCATTTGTCGTAGCCACGATGACAGCATCTACGGCGGTTTCCGCCAAGAGTGGCGTGAGGCGCGGGAAGACCGGAACACGATACCTGCCCTCAGCGGCCATGCGCAGGCGACCGCTGCGCTCGGCGATTGCTACCAAGTTAGCCGTTTCGTGGCGGCGCAGCCGGTCGAGCACACGATAGATCTCGTCGTGTTCCAGGCCGACGGCGGCAATGCGAAGCGGGGCGTTCACGGAAGGGCCGTTCCTTTTGTCGATTATTGAAACTGTCTAACATGTTAACCAGAACGGACTTACTAGGGCTCCAGTCCTAATTGTCCTCACAGGACTTCAGCTAGTGGCTGTTTCTCAATGATTAATTTGTGAGTCTTAGCCTTTAGGACTTCCTTGATGCTCTTTTCGCTTTCTAACATCATCACAATCTCCTCAAGTTTGCAAAGCACAATTGGCGCACTCTTCATCGCTTGTTTGCACACCAAAACTGCTGGAGCCGTGTAACCGCTTTCAGATATTATTAGGCCGCGACAATCGACCCGAGTGAGCACCCTACTAATGTGACGTGAGACCTCGGTAACATCCACAGGCTCTTTGCGCCACTTCACTTCCACCAAATATATGTGTCCGTCTAGTTCTATAACCCCATCAAGCTGCTCAGTAATTCCTTGTCCTGGCTCTTCAACCAACACAAAGGCTTCTCGGACAAGAATCCCACTGTTCATGAACAGATCATTCATTACTTTCTCAAATCTCTTACCCCTACTATGGGGGTCATCCATTATGACGAGACTCTTAATCTCTTTGAGAATGCCTTGCACTTCTTGCCGATGCCTCTTTAGCTTCTCTGCTTCTCTGCGTTTCTCTTCCCTGTGTTTCTGCAATTCTGACTCACGCTGTTGTTCGAATCTCCTAAAGAAATCATGCTTATTGACGAGGTTTCGGATTTCGGCAACGAGTCCTCTTGCCTTTAGTTGGTCATCGGGCCAACCTGTCGAAAAATCTTCAAACTCACAGACGCGCTTTACAATTTCCCTGCGCTCTCGCAGTGCACTCTCGCCAGCTTCGTTCAGACGAAAAAGTACAGTTCGAACGATTGAGTACTTATTGACGCTTTCACGGTCTTTGTGTAGTTGCCCCTCAATGTCAACTGTTACGGAGTTGCTTACTCCTGCGCCTCTAAGAAAGTCAATCACGCTTTTCTTATACTTGAAAAGGCAAGGAATCGTCTCCACAAGCAGTTCAAAAAGCTCAGGTGGATAGTGAAAAGTTACATTCAACGCGGAAGTCTCCTTGAATTGAATAGAATCCGATACACAAACTCACTTACTCGAGTGACCGACTCCTTTACATCTCATCGTAGAATTCGAGTTGGGAATGGTCAAGATTAAATGCTAAGGGCCGGAGTTAATTGCTCCGGCTCCTCAAAAAAACACTATGATTGCTTCCATACATCGGTCAAATCAGTGCCTACAGTCCGATGTTTCGTGCAGGCAATTAATCGTCTTCTAGACTTTCTCCTTGAACTGAGAACTGCCCTTGCCATTAGTTTGAGCTTGGGACAGCTTCGCTTCCTGCGCGTTCGGCACTTCGGAGTCAATCGGATAGCGGTAGACGTTGCCTTCGTAATTCTTCAGCACGATCTCGTCGTCGGTGATTTCCTGGATGAAATCGGGTGTCACCGGAATCTTGCCCCCGCCTTGCGGCGCGTCGATCACGAAATGGGGGACGGCCATGCCACTGGTGTGGCCTTGAATGGCCCTGATAATCTCCAGTCCCTTTTCCACGGAAGTGCGGAAGTGACTGGTGCCGGTGACCAAGTCCGCTTGGTAGAGGTAGTACGGCTTGACACGAATCTTGAGCAACTCCTGAACAAGGGTCTTCATCACTTCCGGATCATCATTCACGCCGCGCAGTAGCACGCTTTGGTTGCCCAACGGGACTCCATAGTCGGCCATGAGTTCGCACGCGCGCCTGGATTCAGGCGTGACTTCGCGCGGATGGTTGAAGTGCGTGTTCAAGTAGACCGGATGATAGCGTTGCATGATTTCGCAGAGATTCTCCGTCACGCGATGGGGCAGGGTGACGGGCATGCGTGAGTCGAGGCGGATGATCTCCATGTGCGGAATCGCCCGCAGGTTCTTCAAGATGTAGTCAATCTGGTGGTCGAGCAGCATAAAGGGATCGCCGCCGGATATGATGACGTCGCGCACCTCAGGGTGGGTAGCGATGTACTCGATCTGCCGGTCCCAGTCGTCTTTCGTCACGGCGTTGCGGCTGCCCACTTCGCGACGCCGAGTGCAGAAACGGCAGTACATGGCGCACTGCAACTGCACGACCATGAGCACCCGATCAGGATAGCGGTGCGTCAGGTAGGGCACCGGCGAATCCATGTCCTCCGCCAGCGGGTCCATCGTGGTGAGGGAGTCGCTATGGTCGAGTTCCATCTCGTCAGGTATCGCCTGACGCCAGATGGGGTCGTTTACCTCTTCGATCAAGCCAAGGTAATAGGGATTGATGCGCACCGGGAAGTTCTTGTGGAGGCTGGCCGCCATTTCGTCATCCAGGCCGAGTCGCTCACCCAATTCAGTGATGAGCTTCTCCGGCCGGTTAATCCCAGCCGCAAGCAGCTCCTGCCACTCTTCTTTTTCGCGTTTCACCCGGGTCTCTGATATTGCCATTGCGGTTCCTTAATTCTCCGAAATCCCCTGAGTCAGCGCCCTATACGTCGAGGTTGACACCATTGTCGCCTATGGCGGCAGGCACCATCACCGCGTCAACCATACCATGAATGAGTTTCTTGTCTGCCGGTACGATGGTTACCAGGATACCCGCTAGTTGCGTCTCGTCATTTACAACAAAGTAATACGGGCTCAAGCGCACACGGCCGTTCATCTTGCGTACGGCGTCCTGACCGAAGTCGTAGTAGCGGGTGCCAAAGCGCTTACCGTGATGGAATTTTTGTAATACGTGGGGGGTTGTTGTGAAAGCGTCGAGGGCTGCCTGCACGGCGTTATCCCACTCCGACTCAGGTTGGTCGTGGCCGATGGTGACGCCGCGGCTGCCCCATGCGGTGGCTGAGAAGCCGGAAGGCTTGATAACAAGCCGCCGTTCCGCCTGGCCCAAGCCCATGAGTTTGTCCCAACTCGTTACCGGTCGCTTGGCGATTTCCAGTCCCGGGACTACCGCTTGCGGCGGCAGGGGGCGCGGATCCAGAATCCAGGTCTCAGGAATCACTCGTTTCAAAGCGGCAACAGTCTTTGCCCCCATCTCCTGCACCCAGTACTCGGCCAGCACGGGATGATGGAATAGTGCAAAGAGCAGTTTTTCCTCAAGGTATGCCTTTACCGGCGGCGTCATGGTGACGAGTTGCTTACGCACGGCGTAGAGGAGGACGTCGTAGTTTGGGATGTTCTTTAGATCGAAGAGTTCAAAGAAACGATAGAGCGTGTCTATTTGCCGGTCGTCAAGCATGAGACGGTCATCACGCAACACGATCTCTTCAGGTTTGGCACAGCCGCTGTTCATGCCAAGCTCGCATAGCTGATCGGACAGCCACTGCATTTCGGGTCGGTAGTCGTTGGATTCATCGGAGACGGCAATAGCAAGCTGCGGGTCATCCGTAGCCGCACGGCTGCGTACCATGGCGGCAAAACCCTCCACCATGCCGTTCGCGCCGCCAACCATGGTGAAGCCCAGACTGCTGTAGTGCTGTTGCATGCTGCCGGTGAGGCCGATACCACCGGGAATGGAGTCGAGTTCGGCAGCCTTCACGCCGTCGGTCGTCAAGAGGAGGTCGGGTCGAATCACGCCGGGCACTTCACGCCGGAAACGATTCATCCGCCCGTAGTCAATTACGGTATCGCTCTTACCGATATCAAGGTATTCGTGAAAGAACGAAGGAATGGTACCGCGCACGCTGCGGCGGTAGAGTCCGTTCGCGGCGCTGTAGAAGGCAAGCAATTGGTTGCCTAATTGCTGCAACCGCTCGTAGCTATCTTGGGATATTAGGAAGGGTTCCGGCGAGATCCGCCATGACGCGCGCGACCCCTCCACCAGAGGACGGTCGGCTTCACCAAACAATCCGCTGGCGGGCACACTGTCATTTAGGGCCAGACTGCGTTCACGGGCAGCGGTTTCTGTGAGCGTATCCAGAGCGTGGGCACTTCCTAGAGCATTAGGCTCTTGGCTTCCGGGACTCTCCACCTCCGCAGTTTGGCTTCCTGCGTCAGCAGAATTACTCGGCGCGTCTTCCGTCATTGCAACTCGCTCAAATTCCTAGATTTCTCCATTACTTCAGTATTTATAGCATACCATGCACCCCAGTGGGTGCCAACAAAGCAACGTCTCACTTCGGCACTTCCGCACCTGCCACGATAGGAGTCTTCATACTCCTTCGCAGGCGCGGCGGCTATGATTTTGATGACTCATCCGAGCCGGAGTCGCGGCTTGTGCGTTCCTCGCGGAGCGCGTTGACCTCGCGCCGCAAATCACCAAGCTGGCGGGTGAGGTAGAAGAAATAGCCAAAGATGATCACCCAAAGGATGGCGTAGGCTGCAAATAGGTATTCGAAGTTCTGTATCGTGTCCATTTAGATGATTCCCTTTCCTTTCATCTCGCGGACATGCGTAGGTTAGAGAGGGTTTCCCGTAGCTCGTCGATCTGCAGGCGCTGACGCACTAAGAAAATCGCCAAGACCGTAAACACCACGATGCAATAGAGCACGGTGTACCACATGCTCATGGGCAGATCAGGACCCTCTACCCTGGCTACGATAGGATCGGGATGTAGCGTGCGCCACCAACGCACCGACATGTGCACGATGGGCACGTCTATGAAACCAATAATTCCAACGATCGCCGCATAGCGTCTGCCGCGCTCAGGATCGCCGACGAAACCGCGCAGCATGAGATAGACCACGTAGATGATCCAAAGCAAGAGCGTGGTGGTGAGACGCGGGTCCCAACTCCAGTACGTCCCCCATATCGGTTTACCCCATATTGCCCCGCTGATCAGCGTGATCGAGATGAACACCACGCCAACCTCCGCCCAAGCACGGGCAAACCTGTCTGTGGCGGGGCTCGGCCGCCGGAGATAGAGAATACTCGCCGCGAAGACGAAAAAGAAGCTCAGATAGGCGTTCCAGACCGAAGCCAGGTGGAAGTAGAAGATTTTCTGCGACGCGCCTTGCACGAGCTCAACGGGAGTGTAGATGAGGATGAGCCAAAGCGCCACCACCATACCGACCAACGTGGCAACGCCGAGAATGTCATCGATCCAACTCCTCACGCCGCCTTCATTCCTGCTCAGCAACATCGGCATCCTTTCCTTCATTAACGATACGTTGCTTGATGTAGGGACTCTTATGACTCGTCATTCGCGCCAACGCGCGCTGTTCCTCAAACTGTCCACAGTTTCTGTTGCGAAAACTGAGCGAAACGAAGACTACGGTTAACTGTCACCGTTTGCTCTTCATTTCGTGTAATACATTAATGGATGCGTATCTTCATAGAGCAAGCTCAATTACCTCTGGCATCCAATATTCAAATTCATTGTCATTTCCTCTCGAACGATGGGGCCGAAGTCATCCTTCAACGGCGTGTTCAAACAACAGGTATGAGAGAGTCAAGAATATCACGTTGAAGGCAATGAGCAGACCGATCCAAGGTGGACTACCCTCGGCGCCGCTGATTGCATCACTCGTCGCTTTCACTGCACCTATAAGCACAGGCACAGTGGTGGGCAGGAGCAGGAGCGGCAGCAATGCTTCGCGCGCCCGGCTGTGTGCCGCCATGGCAGAGAAAATTGTACCGAGGGTAGCAAATCCCAGCGTGCCTAAGGCGGTAATGAAAATCACGGACGGTTGGAGCACCGGTAGATTAAAGAGCAGGGCAAACATGGGCAGCGTGACCGCTTCCATGATGAAGAGGAAAATTAGATTCGCCAGCAGTTTTCCGATGAAGAGCGTGCCCCGGTCGATCGGCGCAAGGAGCAGCCCGGCAAGCGTGCCGCGCTCGTACTCGCGTACGAAGGTTCGCCCCATGCCCAGCATCGCGGCAAAGGTGATCGTCAGCCACAGCAAGCCGGGCCCAACTTGCTCCACCACCGGCCCCCGAAGATCCAAGGCGAGATTGAAGATTATGAGCGACAGCACGGCAAAAGTGAGCATCACAACCAACAGGTCACGCGCCCGCGCCTCAACCAGAAGGTCCTTCCGGACAACAGCCAGGACTTGCCGCCAGGCGAGGTTCACTACGCTGCTCCCGCCTGGCGTCGGTATGCGTCGTGCAGAGCTGCGCGATCAAGGGCGGCACTTTCGGCTTGGTAGACCAAACGTCCCTGGGCGAGCACCGCAACACGATTGCACAACGCTAGCGCGCGCTCGAGATTGTGGGTAGTCAGAACTATCGACCGGGGCGGGATGGCGCTGCCTTGCACGAGCGAGGCCAAGAGATCAAGATGCTCTTGGTCCAAGCCGGTGTCGGGTTCGTCCAGTAGCAGCACATCGGGGTCATGCACAAGGGCCCGCGCCAGCGCCACGCGCTGTTGCATACCCCGCGACAGACTTCCAATCTGATCGTGGCGTCGCGGGTATATATCTACGAGTTTCAGTAACCCATCAACGCGCGTCGCCAGATTCTGCACTCCGTAGAGCTGGCCGTAGAACAGCAAATTTTCGCGCGCCGAGAGCTCCTCGTAAAGGTACGTCCGGTGCGCTACAACACCAACGCGTCGCCGCACCTCGTTCGGTGCATCGGCGGTGTCAAAACCCATCACCCGAAGCGTGCCCGCCGACGGCCGCATGATCGTCCCTAACAAGGCAATCAGCGTTGTCTTGCCAGCGCCGTTGGGCCCGAGAACTGCCAACCGCTCGCCTTTGCTTAGAGATAGATCCACCTCATCTAGCGCGACCTGAGGGCCGTAATACTTCGCTAGTCCTCGCGCCTCAACGGCCGGTTCCGCCCCAGCAATTTCGGAATCACTCATCACCGACCTCTTTGCCCAGCTCTTGATAGTGGTCCGTCAAGCGCTGCTTTAGGTCCGCGCGCAGTCGCCGATAGTCTTCTTCAGCTACGTTGCCGTCCGCAAAGTCATCATCGAGTTGGGCGATTTCAAGGAGTAACGCTTCGCTGTTGTCGGGAGTAGCGGGAGCGGCGACTGACGCCCGTGCCGCCTTTCGCCGTACACCGCCGCGCATACGATAGATCGCATAGAGAATGGGCAGAGCGAGAACTACACCAAGCAACGCAAAGACACTTGCCTGCGTACTGCGTATGCGTTCAATTAGGCGCTCGAGTCGCACCTGCAAGGATGGCGTGGGCAAGCCTTGAACCTGCACCGTTACCTCTGCGCGCGGCGCCAGCGAGTCGGTAGATCCCACTAAGTAGCGACGATCGCCAATTGGAGTGGCTTGGACCTCCAGTTGCTCCGTCTTGAAGCGCAACCCATGCTCTTCAAGCGCGAAGACGGCAAACTGCTCGGTGGGGTACACCATGCGTTTCGTGAGGTCTAGCGTGCTGCCGGAGTACGGCAACTGATAACCAAATGCTACTTCGCGTTCCCCCGGCAGCAGCGGCATGAAGACGCCGAATCCGCGATCGATTTGCACCACATTCTGCGCATTGAGGCCGCTCATCATCGTGAGGTCCTGGGCATTGGCGGGAAGAGCAAAGCGGAGCACATTCATGGGCGCGCCTCCGCCCTGGACACCGGTGGCAAGGTACGTACGGTCGCTCTCATTCGCCAGCTTAACGACCTCGATGACGGCAAGCATGCCGCTGCCTTCTTCCATCGGAGCGATGATCAGCACATCTGTTAAGACTCGCACCACACTCGCATCCTGGCTTGCTTCATAGACAGTGAGCGGCGGGGCTTGGACTTCGGTGCTCTCGGCGAACTGCAACTCCGGGGTGTTGTACGGCACGCGGGCATGAGCAGCCACAACGACAAAGCCTAGTGCAGGATCGGTAGGAAGGTCGGAGAATCGGTATGCGCCCTCGGCGTCGGTAACCTGCGTGCGCTGCTCCACAATCTCACCTTCACGGAGGAAGTAGAGGGTCACTGCGACATCAGCCGGTACGCTGCCACCCTCGGTGCCGTTGACCACAGTGCCAACTATGACTCCGTCTACCGCTACGACTGCGGATGGCAGGAGCAGGTAGAGAAGAAGACCCAGAAAGAGTGCCGCTGTTCGGTAAATCCAAGGATGGGAGCGCGCATTGGTGGTGGTGTCGGCATGAAAGCCGGCAACAGCGCTCGCCTGGATGGATTCCCGCTTTCGCGGGAATGACGGAACGACTGTGTGAGCGGACCTCCGCTTCCGCGGGAATGACGTAACAACTGAATGAACGGATCCCTGTATTCGCGGGGATGACAGAATTCTTGTGTAAGCGGGTTCGTGCTTTTTCGGGACTGACGGAACGCGAGGCTTCATGAGTTCTCGCCTTCGAAAACGCGGTAGAGCATTGACGTAGAGGTTGAGAGACACGTCCGCTAATCTTCTCACTGCTCATCTCTCCACGCGATGCCGCCGTCGGCGCTGCGGTATACCTCGCCAGCCTCCGTCACAGCGAGAACCGTGCGGGCGGATGCTGGGTCAACCGCTACTGCGGCGAGCGGTTTGCGCAATGGCAGATCTACCCAGGTCTGCCCGGCCGCCGTCGACATATAGAGACCGGTGTGGGAAGCAGCATAGAGCACGCTACCGTCCGCAGCCCCGGACAAGGCGCGCACGGGGCCCCGCAGCGCCATGGTAACCGCGCCGCTGGCGGCCGCCCACGTCGCTCCCTCGTCGCTGCTCACCTGCACTCTACCTGTTTCTGAGGCAATGAAGAGGACCGGCGGGCTTTCGCTCACGAGCAGCGCCACGATTCTCTCGTCGTCAGGAGGAGCCACCGGTTCCCATGATCTCCCCCCGTCACGCGAGCGATGGAGACCGGCGTCGGCGAAACTTGCGTAGACTTCCATGGGTACAAATGGATTAACCGCAGCCGCAAGTATCTCCGTACTCGGCAAGGAACCTGGAATGGTCTGCCAGGTGCGTCCGGCGTCGGTGGTCACGTGCACGCTTCCCGCCGTAAACACGTAAGCATATCCGTCACCGGAAGGGGACACGGCAATGGCGGCGGGCACGACATCGAGCGTGCTTTGCATCCACGTGCGGCCTCCGTCCCGGCTCTCCTGTATGCCGTCACCATTTGCCATCAATACCTCTCCGGGCGCAACGTAGGCAAGTCCGACCAATGCCGTTGCGTTGATCTGCGCAATTGGCGTTTGCTCAGTTAGCGTACGGGCCGAAGAACTGTAGAGTTGAAAGATAGCGCCAAACGCAAGGAGCACAAGGACCGCAGGCACGCCAATCCACAGCCAGTGTTTACTACGCGCCACGGCAGGCGTCGGAGTTTGTGCGGTAGGCGGTTGGTCGGCAGAGGCATTTGGCTCCCCTCTAAATCGAGCGCGTATGCGCAGGACCTCTTGCTCGATGGCGTCGCTCATAGCGGAGGCTTCGCTTTTAGCGGAGGCGTCGCTAAGCGCGTTCGGATCACTGATTTCGGTCGCATCGCTCAGAGCGCTTATCTCGCGCTGCCGCGCCTCGAGGAGCGCGAGCACACGCTGCTTCTGCGCCTCCCGCAAAGCCGTGTACTCGACCTCGGTGAGGTCGCCCTGCTCGTGCTCTAAGTCAATCTCTTCGAGTTCCTGGTAGAGCAGCATGGTGCGCTCAGCGAGGTCATCGCGCGCACCGTCGGTCAATGTTGGCGCGAGGGTGCTTTTACGCCGCACAAGGGGCCACAAGACCCAAAGCAGCGCAGCCGCACCGAACACGCTCCCAAAGACAAAAATGCTCATGTGCGCTTGTCCTGTTTGTAGCGCGCGAACTCTTCCTCGAAGAGTTGCTCCAGCTTGCTTGAGGGCGTTTCAGGAGAGTCGGAAGGCGCCGCTGAAACGGGGAAGGATGCGGGCCGGGTTTGGCTCCAGTTCCATAGCACGACACCAACGACAGCGGCGCCAAACAACAGCACGCCGATGGAAGCAATCCACAACCAGAGACTAAAGCCTTCCCGGCGCGGTTCCAGTAGCACGTCCTCGCCGTAGCGATCTACAAAGTATTGGATAATGGCATCTTCGCTCTCGCCCTGCCCCAGCTTCTCGCGAATTACTTGCCGCATCTCGCCTGCCAATTGTGATTGGGAGTATGCTACCGGCACATTCTGGCAGACCGGGCACTTTAGCTGCTTGGCAATGGTCACGGTCTGCTCATCGATACTCGCCGCTCCGGTTACGTCCGGGTTCAGGAGGAACAGCAGCGGGGCAAGGAACAGTAGTACACTGGCTCTCGCAATCAGCTTACGAGTCTTGACTACCCACAGCGCCGCACGGCGTGATTCGGCTCCGTCTGCGGGGGGTAGTTCGAGCGTGCATCTCTCAGCCATGGCAGCGTCCTTCACCGCGAAGGTTCCTATGACGAAACTCTACCCGGGGCCAGGCGGCCGGCACGAACGTCAACGCGCAGTGGCGCCGCCTCCGGCCACCAGGAAATGAGCCCACCGACCACGAGGAGCGCGCCACCAAGCCAAAGGAAAGCGACGAGCGGGTTTACGAAAATGTGAAAACTCGCCGCGCCGTCTTGACCGAAGGCCGCCATCACTATGTATACGTCGTCGAGTTGCGGGAAGACGGTCTTGATCACAACCTCGCTTATCGGCTGGTCTTCCCAATTCTCATAGACGACTTTCTGCGGCGCTACTTCGAACGACTGGTTGGCATTGCGCACGAGCATTGATGCGATAGTGCGTTGCTTGCCCGGTTCGCTCCACGTCGTGAGTCCTTGATACGCCACGGTGTACTGCCCTACCTGCACACTCTGGCCCGGGCGCAAACTCACGGAGCGTTCTGTTTGGAAAAAAGAAGAGCCAACAATGGCAATACCCATGATTGCCACCCCTACGTGGACAAGGTACCCACCGTAGCGGCGGCGATTATAGCGAAAGACCGCGAGCAAAGCGGCGGGGTACATCGTCTGCTGGGCGCGCATGAGGGCTAGAGCCATGCGATGAAACTCCCGCAGGGCGACAACGAAGGCAAAGGTGCAGGCAGCGACGCTCAGTATCGTCCAGGGTGAGCGCGCCCCAAGCACTATTGCAACAACCGTAATCAACGCAGAGACGGCCAGCGTGGTGCGCAGTCCACGCAAGAGCGCACGCGCCGCACCCCGCCGCCAGGGCACAAGCATGCCCAATCCCATAAGCGCCACCACGGCGAGCAATAGGGGCCCGTTGACTTGCTGGTAGAACGGCGCGCCGACGTTGATCTTGCGACCCTGGATCGCTTCCGAGAGCAGGGGGAAAATTACGCCGAGAAACGTGACGAGAATGATTGAAACGAAGAGCAGATTGTTGAAGAGAAACGTTGCTTCGCGCGACAGCAGGGAGTCGAAGTTGTGCTCGTCCCGCAGTTGCGGCAGGCGCAGCATGAGCAGCGTGAGCGAGACGATCAAACTGACCGCCAGGAAGCCGAAGAAGTAAGGGCCGATTTCGGAGACCGCAAACGAGTGGACTGAAGATAGAATCCCGCTCCGCACCACAAACGTGCCGAAAATGGCGAGGTTGAAGGCCACGATGATGAGCACCATGTTCCAAACTTTCAGCATCCCGCGCCGTTCTTGCACCAACACCGAGTGCACGTATGCCGACATAGCAAACCAGGGCATGATTGCCGCATTTTCCACAGGGTCCCAGCCCCAGTAGCCTCCCCAACCGAGGACGTGGTAGGCCCACCAGGCGCCGAGCAGGTTGCCCAGCGAAAGAAAGAGCCAGGCGAGCAACGCCCAACGGCGTGTCGCCTGGAGCCAGCGACTGTCCACGCGGCCCGTAATCAACGCGGCAATTGCAAAGGCAAAGGGTATCGAGACGCTCATGTACCCGGCAAGCAACATCGGCGGATGCACCAGCATGCCCGGGTCCTGGAGGAGCGGGTTGAGGCCACGGCCGTCGGGCGGCACAGGCGACACGGTCTCGAAGGGCGACGAGATGAAATTGAGCACTACAAGAAAAAACGACTCGATGATCATGAGAGTCGTTATGACGTATGGAATGAGCTGACGGTCGGTGCGGAAGTGAATCAGCACCGCTATCGACGAGAGCAATGCCAGCGTGAGCGACCAGTAGAGCAACGAGCCGGCCTGGCCCCCATAGAACCCGCTGAAGAGGTAGGGCCACGGCTGTGACCGCGTTGACTGGGCGACAACGTACTTCAGGCTGAAGTCGTGCGTTACAAAAGCGTACATGAGGGTGAGCGCAGCGAGCGCCACCAAGACGGCAACGGCAACCACAGCATTGCGCGCGCTGACTACCAGTTCCGGTATGCGCAGCCGTGCCCCAAGTACAGCGGCGAAGGCGCTGTAAAGCGCCGCCAAGAAGGAAATGAAGAGTAGCGCTGTTCCAATGCTTGCGGTCATAGTGATGCGTTTAGGTGCTCGTGCAAGCTATCTAGCGTGCACGCCAACTGCATGCCAGCGGCCTGGTAGCCCAGTTTCTTACTCCCCTAGCCCGAAGATATTCTTACTCTTAATCCTCGACTACGACCGCCGTGCCGTATGCCACGAGCTCAGACGCGCCCGACATTACCATGGACGTCACGAACCGGATACCGATCACCGCATTCGCGCCCAAACCCTCTGCTTCGGCCACCATACGATCTGCGGCCTGCTTCCGAGACTCCGTCATGAGCCGTGTGTACTCGGCAATCTCTCCGCCGACAATGCTACGAAAGGCCGCCATTATGTCTCGTCCCACGTGCCGCGACCGAATGGTATTGCCCTGCACGAGGCCCTTCACTGCAACGACTCGCTTGCCTGGGATATTCTCCGTAGTTGCCAGTATCATCTAGTCCTTCTCCCTCGTCACTTCGTGCCCTCAGAGCCAATGCAGCGCCTGCGGAACACTGTGGCAAAGAGTTTATCCAAGTCCACAGCCGTAGCATTGCGCGGGCGCCACTAAAATTGCATTTCCCTTCACCAAGTCTAATCGTGCCTGTCGGAGAACAAAGATACCGCCCATCCCACCTGCGAGGATGAGCGGCCCTGTAGTCACCTTTGTTCGATCGGCGCAGCGGCCAGCAAGAGAGCATACGTATCCTGCCATTAACCGGGTTGCGCGTATTCACTGCCGCTTGCAGGCGCCTCCTCGAACCGTGACGGACACTTCGCCAATAGCGTATGAGCGTGATAGACCCCATCCTGTCCCTGCTTGCCTTCGACCACGACTTGGGCATGATCGCCAAAGATGTCGGGGACGACCCCACTGAAAACGACAGTCAGCTTTCCGCTCACGTCCTCAACCTGAAAGCGCACGTCCTGAGTCTCGGCACTGCGCTCAATCGTGCCGGGCACCACGTTGCCGGAGACACGTGTCTGCTGAGTCTGCGCTTGCGCACCCATCTCTTGCAGCTCGCTCACCGTTATGTAGTACGCCGTTCCGGAGGGCAAAGCGGCCACAATGAGGTAAGCGACCGCCAACACGATGATGATGCCACCCACAATGATCTTGATGTCGAACACACGCCGGCTATTCCCGCCTGCGCGTGCCATCGCGACCTCATTCGCCATTTGGCTCGGCTTCCTGCTGATTACAACGAGCGTAACGCGTTTTCCGCAATCACTTTGAGTAGATCGGCCAATAAGAGTACCACACTACCGGCAATTGCAATCTGTACTACCGGTGAACGCATTCGCTGGCGAATGCCCTGTACGGCCACTGCCTCCTGCCGCGGCGCGCCGATCGGTTTGCGAACTCCCGATCGCCGCAACCCACCGGAAATGATCACCATCCATACTACCAATAGTACCTTAAGCACCAGGACGGCAATGTAGTCCAGGCCCGGATTCACCGACGTCAGCCGGTCGTACGTCAGGATGGCGCCGGAAATGAAAAACGTCCAGATGCAAACTTGCACGATCTCATGGAACTGCCGCTCCACCCCTTGGCGGATCGTCCCCCAGCTAGCGGCCTTCTCCGCCGAGTCTACCGAGGGCCTTATTGCCAACAGGTAGAAGAACGTCCCGCCGATCCACACCACCGCCGCAGACAGATGAACCCAACGTAGTGCAACACGGAGAAAGTCTAACGTGCTCACTCCTGGCGCAATCCTCGGTACCGCGTTGCCCCACGCTCAATTCCTTGCTAGTGTAGCATGGTGAACCGACGGGATGTGTACGCGAGCCGACAATCTAGGCGGGGTGATGACGGCAGTTGTGCGTGGGCACATCCGGCAGGACTTACCACATGTACGTCTAGCGAACTAGGCACTATTTTTGAGGGCGGGAAGTGTGTGGAAACGCCCTGGCAAGAAATGCCTCTCTAAGCCTAGCTACCCGAGAAGGGAACCACCGTGGAAAGTACCGCAGTCACGGAATTCTGCTCGCGCGTGGCGCGCGCAACAGGCTTTCATCCGGTCGGCACTGCGCCGACCTACCTTGCACACGTGGCATTAGAGTGCGAGGTGCCGTGGGCGCGTGAAGTGACGGATTCGGCGACGTTTCCCGCTGAAGTGGGAACTGTGCTCGCTCGGGCTGCGCTAGACGGCATCGAGCCGCGCGTAACAGGCCTGATTCCAGATCCCGAGTATTCGCAAGCCGGACTCACCCGCCTATTCTACTTCACCCACACTGATGAGACATCGCCAACCTATGCGAAGCGGGAGTACCTCATTCCGCCGGCGCACCTCCCGGCGCTTGTGGAGGCACTGCTCTATGCGCAGGATGATGTGGAGCGCTTCGCCATCTACGAGCAGGACACCGGCCGCGTCCGCGAGTTGTTCGTTTGCAACCACGGCAGCCGCGACCGCTGTTGCGCCACTTTCGGCTTTGAAATCTACCGAGAGCTCCGGGAGGTCTATGCGCGCTCACAGCCGGATGCCCTGCGGGTCTGGCGCTGCAGCCATCTTGGCGGGCATCGCATGGCGCCGACGCTGCTCGACTTTCCTGAAGGCCGTTACTACGCTTATATTTCGATGGATTCCTTGCCGAATTTAATTGCGCGCGAGGGCTCGTTTTCCGCACTTGAAAGGCAGTATCGCGGCTGGGGCAAGCTTTCACCATTGGAGCAAGCCGCCGAACACGCGGTACTGCTGATCGAGGACTGGCCGTGGACGACGTATCGGGTGCGGAGTGAAGTCACGGCAAGCGGTGCGGACGACGGCGCGGTTCACGTGCGCCTCTCCTACACGGCTCCCGACTCCTCGCGTACCGGCTCATATCGGGTCATCGTTCGAGAAGCGGCGGAACGCACGCTTACGTTTCCAAGCTCCTGCGGCAAGGAAGACGAGCCGCAGCCACAGTATGTGGTGGAGCAAGTAGAAAAACTACAGTAGTTGCCGCACGCGTTCCACGATTATGTCCTGAAGTGCAGCGCCCACCGGCGTGGGATAGGTGATCAACACGCGCAACTCGCCGTGGGTATCGATGAGAAACACCACGTTCTGATGCGCTACCTCGCCCGGCTTGCTCGGTTTCGGCTCACCCGCTGATACGTGATACGCGGTGACTATTTCTGCCACCGCCTCCCATTCTCCACTTAGGAAGTGCCAGGTCGAGCTTGCGTCGAGCCCCTGGGTTCGGAGAAAAGCCTGCATCGCTGTATGCGTCTGTTCGTCCGGATTGACGTTTATTGCCAGCACCAACAGTTGTTCTGAATTCTCTCCCAACTGCTGCTGGGCAGCGGCGATCTCCTGCGCCAAGAGAAGACAGTCGTCAGTGCACAGTGGATCGAGAAAGGTAAGCAGCACCACCTTTCCTTTCTGGTCCGCAAGGGAGACCGTTGCGCCTCGTTGATCTTGTAGGGTAAACAGCGGTGCGGGAGCGCTCTCGAGTTCCGTACCGGTATAGGTCAAGGAGCCGCTTGTAACGTACGGCCAGACATACGGCATGAAGGGAAAGACCTGCGGATAAACCTGCGCCAAGGCGAACGAGGTGATTAGGAATACGGTAACCGCAAACGCAAGCGCTTTGACGTGTCGTATTGGGTCTCGCATGTATTCCGCTCAGTTGCCCCGACACTGCACGCAACGGCGCGCTTTCCCGGGTCTGCAATTCGACAGCAGCTTGGTCTTTATAGATTTCGAACTAAGGTTGGAGCCACTTGGCAAGACGAATTCCACCACACAAGGCTATTTCAACGTAAGACCGCACCAGCGTAAGTGTACGCTGATGCGGTTACTTCTTGCTACTCAGGTAGAGCCTTTTGAAACCAACCCCGGCCGCTAGAGTTTACTCCGCCTCTACCGAGCGCAACGCATCGTCGTGAATGTCAGAATTTACTGTCTGGAACGACTCCCAGACCCCGTTTACCAGCACACTTGCGCCCTCATCGGTTGCCGCCCAGACTCGACCGTCCGAGTCAATCGCAATGTCATAAACGTCATTGCTGGCGATGCCCGAGGTAAAGCTATTGTGATTTGCCCAATTGGTGCCATCGTACACGCTGACTCCGCCTTGCGTTGCCAACCAGACTCGTCCGTCCGGCCCTACGGTGATGCTCCGCACCGTATCGTTGGCGAGGCTGCTATTGGTCCTGTGATAATTCGTCCAAATGCCAGCACTATTCACGCTGACGCCGTTGCCGTTCGTACCTACCCAAACGTTGCCGAATAAATCGATTGCAAGGCACGTAGTATCGACACTAGCGAGTTCATTCTTGAAGACCTGCCAGGTGCCGTCGTTATAGATCGCGACTCCATTACCTGTGGCAATCCAAACACGGTTTAGCTGCTCGCTGATTACGAGCACGTCACGAACTGCATTGGACGGAAGTTCGGAGTTGCTCATATCTAGATGCTCCCACCTTATAATGGGGCCGTCAACGCGAGCAAATGAAGCACCGTCTCCGTCAGTTCCAATCCAGACCAGTTTACCGAGAGCGTGCACAGCCGTAACCTCATTCCCAGCGAAGCCCGGTGTGCTGGTCGTGAATTCCCGCCAGGCAGCGCCGTGCATTCGTGCCAGGCCGTTTTGCGTTGCAAACCATTTCGATTTGTCATTAGCTATGAAGATGTCGTTAATGTGGTCATCCGGGACTGGGTCTTTGAATTCACGGTACGTCGTCCAGTTTGTGCCGTCATAGTGAGCAAGACCCCTGTCAAACGTCCCGAACCAGACGCTCGTGCTTTGCGGCGCCACCGGGACCGGCACAGGCGTAGCCGTGGGTACAACCGTTGTCTCAGGTAGCGGCGTGGCTGTGGGAGCGACTGTTGTCCCAGGCCTAGGCGTGGCAGTCGGCACAACAACCACCGGCTGCCCACTCGCCGTGTGCCCACGAATTACACGCGGCACCGTGTATCGTTGACCCGGTGTGAGCGCGGTTACGTCATTGAAGGCCGCGTACGTCCGCCAGCTATTGTTCGGGTAGTTTAGATTGCGCAGATCGTCACCGAGAAGCCGCAGTTTGACCGGCTCCGGGTCCTCCCTATGGAACTCCAACACTGCTGCCTGGAAATACTGGCGGATGAAGCCGGGTGACGCTGATTGAATGTGCAGCGTCCCAGACGCGTTCGTATCAATTCTGGCATCAGTCTTGGGAAAGCCAAATGCATTTACTCCCCCAAGCGATTCAAAGAAACTCTTGAAGCCGGTATAAATGCCTCTAATCGAAAAGTCTGAAACCTTATGGCCCCACGGTCCAACAACATTTCCGGGGTGGGGGTTGGTGCGGCCCGGCTCTACCCCAAGGTCGACACTGCCGCCAGCGCCGCCGCCAAAGAAGTCCCAAGCCAGACGACGCTCCATCACATAACGCCCAAGATCAGGACGCCAGTGCCAATCGACCACACCGCGCTGGTAGTATTGGGCGAGATTCCCGGTCTCCTCTTCGACAACCTCAGAGGTAGGAAATCCCCACCGCGTCAGCCCGCCGGTAGAGCTATAGTGGTCGAGGAAATTTACACTGCTCGTCACACCATTCCGCGTGACCTGGAGATTTGGAATATTGTGCTTCAGCGTAACGTCGTAGAAGTTTTTGGTTACCACCGCCGATGTAAAGGTCGTCGCTTCCTGTGCATTGATTGGCGCCGACGCCAGGGTGAAAAGAAGTACGACCAGGGCAAGCGCCCCTGTTATGTGACGTACCCGGTTCATACATTGCATGGTGGGAAAATTCTCCTCTTCACGGTCGTTTTGGCTGCCAGAATCGTCTAATTTCAATGCGTAAGTGCCGATAGTGCACATCAAGGGGGCTTAAGGAAATGCCTATTCCCTAAGTTGAGGCTCGCAAGAGAGATTTGCACGCAAGATACGTACTACTTGAGAGTACCATAGTTTCCGACGCATGTCAGCTAAGGACAGGCACGCGTTTACGAATAGGGCCGCGCGTGACTATAATAGCGTATCTTTGTCCAGCTTTGGCGGGGTTTCGCGTGCTCCTCCCTAGTCGCGGCCAGTTGGGAGCGTGAATTCGGCCCGCCGTGCCGAAATGATGTTCATTCAATATGGAAAGGAATCCTTCCTGCACGCGGCGCAGCAACATCGCTTGAGCCGGCGGGCACCGCCAACACATACTTCTGCACATACTACTTGGCAGCGGTGACCGCCCCCAGGCCGCAAGAACGAGAGACGTAACGAGGGGTCTTGCCCAGGAGAGTTGAGCGAAAATGAAAGCATACATTGCCGTTGACATGGAAGGAATTAGTGGCGTGGTAATTATGGAGCAGCTTGGGCACGGCAAGCTGTTCTACCAAGAAGCCCGCCGCATGTTGGTAAACGATACTAATGCCGTCATCACCGGTGCGCTCGACGGGGGCGCAGATGAAGTTGTCGTGATAGACGCGCATGCTTCCGGTTTCAACTTCCTCTATGAAGAATTGCACCCCGACGCCGATTACCTCATGGGTGGCGCCCACCAGGAGCGGTTCCCCTTCTTGGAAGATTCGGACGTCATGCTATTGGTGGGCTACCATGCCATGTCAGGCACCGCGAATGCCGTGCGGGACCACACCATGAGTTCGGCCTCCTACCAAGATGTCTGGATCAACGGTCTACCGGCAGGGGAAATCATGATCGATGCTGCGATTGCCGGTGCGCATGGCGTGCCGGTCGGCTTGGTAACCGGCGACGACAAGGCCTGCGCCGAAGCCCGTCAACTCCTCGGCGACATCGAAACTGCGCAAGTGAAACAGGCACTAGGACGCCACGCGGCGCGCATGCTCTCGCCGCAGCGCGCGCGGAAACTGCTGCAGGCAAGAGCGCGCCGCGCCGCGGAGCGCGCGCGCGGCTTCACACCATACGTGGTTTCTCCACCGGTTACGGTGCGAATTCGTTACAACAGCACGGACCTTGTCGACCGCATCTATTTTGACGGCAGCGGCTGTATAAAACTCGATCCAAGAACGGTCGAGTATCGGGGTGAAGCAGTACTGGAAACGCTCAGCGCAGCGCGTCTCATTCAGCCCTATTCCGCGCCAGGACAGAACGCTTCCTGATCGTATCGTAGGGATAAACCTCTGTTGGATATGGCTTGCTTGTTGCACAATACACAGGAAGTGTCCGGCAACCGCTCGGCATAATAGAAGCCATCTACGAATGGCTGCTGAAGCGCGGACCGGCTTGGGGATGGATATTCTTCGCTGACCACGACTTTCACGGGTTCAGTACTCCGGACTCCGTCCCGAATAATCAATATCGAACTGTGAAGACGACTGGTGGAACTGGTAGGCATTACTTTGTCGTAAAGCTGTTATAGCCCTGAATGAAAAGGAGAGAAGCATGGACAAGTACGTTTGGCAACACATGCGGCGGGATGAGATTGCGGAGATGCGCGACCGCGATGCCGTCGTCATCCTGCCCGTAGGATCAATTGAGCAGCATGGGCGCCACCTGCCGGTGGACACCGACATCTATGCTGCGGAAACCGTTGCCCTGGCAGCGGCACAGGCGCTTTCGCCTAAGGTACCCGTGCTCGTCGCGCCGTCGGTATGGACGGGCGTTTCCCCCCATCACATGCACTTCACCGGTACGCTCACCCTCACCGTCGACACCTTCTCCCAGGTGATTAGCGAAATCGTCACCTGCATGTGGCAGCACGGGTTCCGCCATATCTTGCTGCTCAACGGCCACGGCGGCAACGATCAGACTATGAAAGCCACCACCATGAAACTTGGCGCCGCAGGCATCGAAATAGCCGCGGCTACGTACTGGGACCTGGCAGCCGAGGACATCGCAGCAGTGCTCGAAGGCGAACGCAAGAAAGTCGGCCACGCCTGTGAAGTTGAGACGTCCCTCATGCTGCATCTCAGACAAGAGTTGGTCGACATGAGTACCACGGTTAAAGACATGAGATTCCCGCCGACCCGCTTGCCCTCGGGCGGTCCCGTCTACTTCTGGCCGGTCTTCGATCCGGGCACGACCGGCGTGAATGGCGATCCTACTTTGGCAACTGCGGAAAAAGGCAAAGCGCTGTTGGACGCCATCACCAAGAATCTTGTCGAGTTTATCCGCACGTTTCACAAGACACCAATGCCCTAATGCTATGAAAATTCGGGACATACAGACGTACATTGTCGACGGCCAGTGGTGGAATTGGGTATTTGCTAAAGTCACCACGGACACCGGTCTCCACGGCTGGGGCGAAGCGCCGCTAGCTTGGAAAGAGCACACCGCGGCCACTGCCATCAAAGAACTCGGCGCGGTGCTGATTGGTGAGGACCCGCGCCATATCGAAGCCAACCTGCAACTCTTGCACCGCGGCGAGTACGGCGGCACGGGGCCGGTCTACAACACCGCCATCAGCGCGTTGGAACAGGCGTGTTGGGACATCAAAGGCAAGGACGCCGGTCTGCCGGTGCATGCGTTGCTGGGCGGACCGTGCCGCGACCGTGTGCGCGTTTATGCCAACGGGTGGTTCGGAGGGGCAAGCACGCCGGATGAGTTCGCCACGGCCGCCCAAGCGGTAGTTGCGCAAGGCTACACAGCGCTAAAGTGGGACCCCTTTACTGCATGGATTACGGCTTCGGCGCAAGAGATACGGGAAGCGGCCGCCAGCGTTGCGGCGGTGCGTGAGGCGGTTGGAGAAGATATCGACCTCTGCGTGGAGGTGCACGGACGCCTTAATGTCACAAGCGCGATTGCGGCGGCGGAGGCGCTACGGCCCTACCGGCCATTCTTCTACGAAGAGCCGCTCCGACCGGACAACCCCGCCGCCTATGCCAAGCTGGCGCAGGCGCAGATCGGCATGCCCATCGCGGCCGGCGAGCGTTTCTTCACCCGCTGGGGTTTTCGAGAGTACATCGAGCAGCAGCTTCTCGACATCATCCAGCCCGATATCAGCCACACCGGCGGCATTCTGGAAGCCAAGAAGATCGCGGCGTGGGCCGAGACATATGACATTCCCGTGGCTCCCCACAATCCGTACGGCCCGGTAGCAATGGCTGCAACTCTTCAAGCTGTCGGCTGCATCCCCAACGTGCTGATACTGGAGTCTTTCCTCTTTGGGTGTCCGTGGCGTCAAGACATTGTCGTGGACTCGCTGGAAGTGCTCCAGCCCGACGGTACGTTGTGCATACCTGACGCACCGGGACTGGGCATTGAATTGGATGAGGAAGAACTGCGAAAGCACCCGTACCGTTCCATCCCTACACCCTGGAGTCGGCCGACGGTGGATACGTGGGGCGGTACAATCTTTAACGACCCAACTACACCGCACGGCAAGGAGTAGCGCAGTGAGCCGTCCAAATCCACAGTTGATCATGGTGCGTCCGCATCTGGACGCATTACCCCCACTGCAGGCGCCGGAACCCTACCGCATCCGTTCGTATCAGCCAAACGATGAGGTGCTTTGGACGGAACTCGTGAGGGTTGCGATGAACTCTTCTTGGACCGTGGAGGCGTGCCGCAAGAACATCCTTGCCGCGCCGGGTTTCGATCCTGAAGGCATGTTCTTCGCCGTTAAAGGTGAAAAGGTAGTGGGCACTGCCTGCGCGTTTCACGATGAGCAGAACCCGCCTGATCGCGGCACGGTGCACATGGTCTGCGTCCACCCGGACCATCGCGGCTTCCGCCTGGGATATTGGCTCTCTCTCGCGGTCTTACACCGCTTCCACGAGCGCAACTTTAGCTCTGTGCAATTGCTCACCGACGACGAGCGCCTAGCTGCAGTCCACATTTACCTGAAGCTTGGCTTCAAGCCGTTACTGAGCCACGAGAGCTACCCCGCGCGCTGGGAGGCGGTGATGGAGACGCTTCGCAACACCGGCTTTGGCTAAAAGAGACCCAGGCCGGAGGTAATGGAGAGCAGTCCCGAACAGAGCACAACAACCAATACCACCCGGTGAAAGAGCGCCTCCGGGACCTTGCGTGAGAGAAAGCTGCCAAGGACCTTGCCCGCGACAAGCGTCGGCAGAAAGAGCAACGCATAGCGCACCACCTCTCCGGTGATGAGCCCGCTCGCTGCATGGGCGGGAATGGTAAGGGTGTTGAGAAATACGAAGTAGGCAGCCAGGTTCGCGCGAAAGACCTCCTTTCGCATGCCTTGGTTGGTAAAGAAGAGGATTACCGGCGGCCCAGCCATCGCAATACCGGAGGCGAGCAGTCCACTCGAAATGCCCACCGGCGCAAGTGCAAGTTTTTCGTTCTTGATTTCGAGGTTGAAGCCCAGGAGCAAGGCAAGCGCGAAGAACACGATCACAACGCCGACAATCGTCCTGAGTGCACCTTCGCTTAGGACGAGCAGCACATAGATACCAAGTGGCAACCCGAACAGGCCGGTCACCATCAGCGGCCAAATGCGCCGTACGTCAACCTGCTTGATGACCTCCAAGAGTATGAGCAGAGAGATCAGGAAGATGTGTGTTGTCACGGCAGGCACAACCATCCGCGGCGGCAGCATCAGCATGAGCAGCGGCACACTGACGAGGCCGTAACCAAACCCCGTCATGCCGGCAACGGTGGCAGCAAAGAACGTCACCATGCCTCCGAAGAGGAGAAGTGTTTGAAACTCAGTCATGCTTCCCAGTGTCCCGCTATTTGGGAGTGGAAAGGGCGCCAAAGAGAATAAACTGTGGAAGCCGACTTGCTGGTAATCAAGTGTGACAAGAGCGGCCGGCATCGGGCACCGTTTGGTATATGCCAGGGGTAATGGTTGTTGTGGTCGTCACACAACGCGTCACTCCGGCGAAAGCCGGAGTCTAGGGGGTCGCCAGATATGGATTCCGGCTTTCGCCGGAATGACGGATCCGCGTGATTTCTACATTTCATACGTGTGTCTGGTTTCCAAAGTCAGCAAGAGAATTGGCTTGCTCTTGCGGCTTGGAATGGCGATACGTTTGGCTGTGCGAAACGAGTGGTGCTTTTAGATAAATAGACTTGTCTGTACAACCCAGCATCTTTTAAGATAATGTCTATTGCTGTCTTGCGCCCAGCAAGTGCACCCCGCTAGAAGCGGTTTGACCGAGAATCACATTGGTAGCTAAACCCACCATACACGCATTTGCTTGAGACATTTCACCAAGTGCTTACCACCGCTTGGGCTTGTTCGCCCGCAGCCTCGATCTCTAGCATAACCCAGTTGGTTACCGGACCGGCTGAGCTACCGCTTCTCGCACAACGTTCTGCCGCGCCGTGGCGTGACCGGGCTCAAGTTGGCTCGTTCCGTATTCCCTCTGCACGACGCCGCCGGTGCGGACGTCAATCGTAACAGCATGAAACCGACTGTCTTCAGTCTCGAGCGGCTCTCGGTCCGCTGTCTGATCATACTGCCGCCGCGTAACTATATATCTTACACTTGCGCGAAGACCTTCCGGATCGTAGTCCACACTAGTCTCCAGCACCGATTCCTGCTTCGTCTCGACGCGCGTCTCCGCGCGGCCCGGCCCACACCCGCTTCCCATCGCTGCTGAAGCCCGCTCAACGCGCAACTCAGTCAGCGAACTCGGCGCCCCATCGTATGCGGCAAGCATAGCCCGCTCGTTCATGCGCTGCCGCACCTCATCCACCGTGACAAGACCGAACGCTGCGAGGAGTTCCCATTCCGGAGAGGTTAGGGCTGGGCTCTGTGGCGTGCTAAGCCGAGCTTGCTCCAATCGCACAAGCATCAGTGAGCCCTTGCGGAACAGCGCCGCACTATCATCAAGAACCTGCTCTGCCGTTTGCTTCCCTTGCATCGGTCATGACCTGGCTGAGAGACACTAGGAATCGAGTACTCGTCAAGGAACAAGGTAATTCAATAAGGCTGTTTCCATGCGGAAGGGTCTGTATCCGTTCGTCCTGAGCGTGCCCGTCCTGAGCTTGTCGAAGGATCGAAGGATGAACGGATACGCTACTCGAATTGCTTGCAGAGCTCGTTACAGGAACCTCACATCTGCCCTCATAGCACTCGCGCGTTGCCGGAGCCGCTGTAGGTGGGAGCAACAACCCAGCGCAGCCGGTATTGTACCATGGAGGATGCGAAAACCTATCAATACAGGATGACAATTCATGGGATGCCTGTGGCAAGTCTATAAGGCCCTCGCCGTACTGTTCTTTACCCTATTCCTCGTGCTTATCCTCTTGGGCGTCATACTGCTCGCAGGCATAGGCGTGGTGGAAGTACCGGGGCTGAGCGCGCTTTTTGGTCTCGGTGCCGCTCCGACCCCGACGCCTACCGCAGCAATCGTCAGAGATTCTGGACCGGCCCAATCTACCAAGGGCGACGTAAGTGAGTCCGGCACACCTGTTCCACAGTCAACAGCGACACCAGAGGTAGTCACAGAGCAAACAGCGGCAATCCAACGGGCTGAAGACGCCATTCGTCAGGCTGATGAACCCGGTCGTTTCACTATCGAGGCCACCGACAGCGATCTTACGGCGCTGCTGGGTGAGGTCATCTCTTCGCTCGATAGTCCGCCCGTAAGCAATTTGGTCATCACGTTCGAGCAAGATGCATTCGCGGCGAGCGGCACAATTACTACGCCATTTCGCGCGAACATTCGGGCAAAAGGGCACTTTGTCATTTCTGAGGACACTGTAAAGATCGAGTTCACCGAGGCGCTGCTGGGCGCATTGGCGATGCCGAAGGCGCTGCGGGACCAACTCTCTGCCCAAGCGAACGAGTTCCTGGCATCGAATGTCGGCGAAACGCAAGGACTGCGCATCGACAATGTCGAGATCATCCCCGGAAAGATCATAGTTACCGGTGAGCGCCTTGAGCAGTAGTAGCTAGTCCCTGATTGCCGGTGAGAATTCTGGCGCTCTGTGAGAGTATTAGAACTTGCCTCACAAATAAATCGCTCTATATATACCTGCCCTTCGACAGGCTCAGGGCGAACGGAAAATGTGAGATTCCGTTCGTGCTGAGTGCTGCGCGAAGCCCTTGTCGAAGTACGAATCGGCTATCGAACCGATTCATGAGATAGCTTCCAGTCACTTTTTCAAAGGCCTGGCGCTGAGAACTCTACGTTCTGTGCATCGTTGATTACGAATTGGCTTTGTAAGGCAGTTCTGCGCCATGCCCCTGCGCCCCGTTGCCGACACGGAGGCCGGGGAATTCTGTACCATGGGTTAATGACGACGTGATGTCGCGTATCAAGGTTCTGCGCTATGGGGCGGATGTGGTCACTAGCTAAAGGGTTAGCCGCCGTCGCGTGTGTGCTGTTCCTTGTGCAATGCAGCGGCGAGATAGAGCTGCCGGAGACTAGAGAAACACCCCTTGCGTCCGGCTCCGAGCCGCAAGTGACGGCGTGGGTGTCTTGTCTGCCGCCGCAATGGGATCCGCCGGCAATGCCCGAGTACCTGTGTCCCTCCCCAGCGCCGGGACAATACATGCTGACACTTACCGAAAGCGAATTGGTCCCAAAGATCGAAGCAGCCATCGCGGTAAATAATGAGGGGCGGGTAACGAACGTCATCCTTACGCTTAAGCGAGGCGCCTTCGTTATCCGAGGCACCCTTCAGCGTGCTCCCCGTCCCACGATCCAGGTGAGCGGACGCCTCGTCGTGCGCAACGGCAGAATAGAGGCTGAGATGGTGAAAGGGAAAGTTGGCATCTTCTCCGTGCCAGCATCGTACATGGCGGAGGCCACCAGTGAGGTCAATGAATCCCTTGATTCGTATTTCAGGACGGAGTTCGGAATTCGCGTGACGAGCGTCGAAATCCTCCCGGGCGAGCTACGCCTTACCGGCGAACCCCTGCGCTAACAGCAATTGGCAACGTGCCCCCGCGCCGCCTGCGTGCGCACACCGTTTCGCCTGCTTCCCGTCGCTGGGGGAGCCTAGCGGTTTACTAAGCGACAGGGCTCGGTGGCTGTTAACTTGCCACTTGGACGCTCGATTCCTGCTTACGCGCCTGTAGCGGCGAACCGGAGTTCGGGGGGCTTGTCCCCCGCCTCTTGGCAAGATAAAGCACATACTATCTCTGGCAAGGTGCTTAGAAGGTGAAGAGGTGACGGTCTTTTCATGCCTGAGCTTCCCGAAGTCGAGACCATACGCCGCAGCTTAGTGCCGCATCTTGTCGGCGACGAGGTAGCCGCAATGCCGTTGCTCGACCCCCACGCCGTGGCTGAACCAGACCCGGCCGAGATCGTTGCATTGCTTCCCGGCCGGCGCGTCTCCGCCATCAGTCGCCGCGCGAAGTACCTGGTATTCGACCTCGAAGAACTCTATCTGGTTGTGCATCTGCGCATGAGCGGTCGGCTCAAGCTCGCGCGGCCGGTGGAGGACATTCGCTACCTGCGTGCGCAGTGGAATCTCGAATCAGGCCGTGTGCTCTGCTTCTATGACGTACGGCGGTTCGGCCGGATCTGGCTGGTGGATGGTGCTCGCCTGGCAGAGCTCTTTGCTCCGCTTGGCCCCGAGCCGTTCGACCCGGCGCTAACGGCTGACATATTGAGGGAGCGTCTCGCACGACACACCACGTCTTTGAAGTCGCTTCTGCTTAATCAGCACTTCATCGCCGGTCTCGGCAACATCTACGTCGATGAAGTGCTCCATGCCTGCAGGCTGCATCCCCGTCGTCCGGCCAATGCGCTCAGTGACGATGAGACCACGGAATTACTCGATACGACGCGGGGCATTTTGCAAGCGGCGATTGCAAACGGCGGCACAACGTTCGACGCCGTTTACAGCGATGCAGAAGGAAGGCCGGGCCGCCACCGTGAGCATCTGAAAGTCTACCGACGCACGGGTGAGCCCTGCCTTAACTGCGGCACGCCCATCGAACGCATCGTCGTCGCACAGCGCGGCACACATCTGTGTCCCCGATGCCAACGTTGAAGGTCTCCTATCGATTCATTGGTAGCTCGCTCTGGTAACCGACGGGACCTCGAATTCCAGTCTCTACAGCGCTGTCGATGCTCCACATGCTATGGCCAGAACTGGTGAATGTGGCTAGCCGCAACGGCTCCTCCGGCAGAGATTCCGTTTGACCGACCCTGCCACCCGTGCTAGGATGCACATTAACGTGAACGTGCGGGTAAGTGTACAGCCTATGGGTCATTTCTCAGATCAGGAGTACAGCACCGCGCGAGACTGCCGAGTTGAGAGAAGGAGGTGAAGAGTAGCCGGCGATGGATACCCTACGGCGGCTTTTCTTCTACACGTGGCGCTACCGCAAGCTGGCCTTTTTTGCTTACGGCGCCCTCCTCGGCAGCACACTCCTTAGCCTTCTGATCCCGCGCCTACTCGGCAGTGTCGTAGACGAAGCGCTACCGCAACAGCAAGAGCAGGCCGCAGACAATGCCGCCGACCAAGTGGTCGAAGGCGGCGGCCAGGTGGCGGAAGTAACCGAGACATTGCTTGGGCTTGAGCCAATTCAGATTTTGATGGTCTTTGCCGGATTAATCCTTGCCGGCACGCTTTTCAAGGGCATCTTTACATTCTCGCAAGTCTTCCTTGGCGAGTACCTTTCCCAGCGCGTTTGCTTTGATCTCCGCAACCGCATTTTCAACCAATACCAGCGCCTCTCCTTTGCCTACCATGACCGATCCCAAACCGGGCAGCTCATGTCGCGCGCCACGAGCGACGTAGAGCAGATTCGGTTCTTCGTGTCCCAGGGTCTCATCAATGGCGCGCTCATGGTGATGACCTTTGTGGCGGTTCTGTGCGTCTTGTTACTCACCAATTGGCAGTTGGCGCTCCTCTCCTTGGCGACGATGCCGGTGCTATTTGTCATAGCGTTCTTCTTTGCGCTCCAACTGCGGCCGATGTTTAGCCTGGTGCAACAGGAGACAGCGCAACTCAGCACGGTCTTGCAAGAAGACCTTTCCGGCATGCGCGTGGTGCGGGCATTTGCACAAGAAGAACAGGAAAATACTAAGTTCTCGCATAGTTCCGATCGGCTGGCGGTAGCTACCTCAAGAACGATGCAACTCTTCGCCATGCGCAACCCGTTGCTTCAGTTTATTGCTGGCATTGGTACGGCAGCCGTGGTCTGGTACGGTGGCTTGCAAGTGATTGCCGGCGGCATGAGCCTGGGCACACTCGTTGCTTTTAGCGGGTATCTGTTGCTGCTGCAACGCCCGATTCGAATGCTGGGTATGACGATCAATACCTACGCGCGAGCGATGGCAGCCGGCGAGCGTATCTTTGAAATTCTTGATACACAGTCGGAAATCGAAGAGAAACCCGATGCGATAGACATGGCTTCCGTGGCGGGCAACGTGAAGTTCGAGTCGGTGTCTTACAAGGCGAGCGGCTTACCCGTGCTTGAGGACATTACAATTGAAGCGAAAGCCGGTCAGGTAATCGGCATTGTTGGCAGCACCGGATCGGGCAAGAGCACCATCATCAATCTGCTGCCCAGGTTCTATGACGTGACTGGCGGAAGCATTACGTTGGACGGCTACGATATCCGCAACCTCACGTTTCGGGCGCTGCGGCAGCACATCGGCTTGGTAGCGCAAGAGACCTTTCTCTTTGCCGCAACCATTAAGGAAAACATCTCCTACGGGCGTCCGGACGCGACCGATCAAGGCATCATAGCGGCCGCACGAGCCGCACAAGCCCACGACTTCATCATGCAGATTCCGGATGGCTATGAGACCCACGTCGGCGAGCGCGGTGTGACCCTCTCCGGCGGCCAGAAGCAACGCATCGCCATTGCCCGCGCGCTCCTCCTTGACCCGCGTGTTCTCGTCCTCGATGAGTCCACGTCGGCGGTGGATACCCGTACCGAAGCAGCCCTGCAAGAGGCGCTGAAGGCGTTGATGCGCGGGCGCACAACCTTCATAATTGCCCAGCGGATTTCCAGCGTGCGTGAGGCTAACGAGATTGTCGTTTTGGACGAAGGACGGATCGTGCAGCGGGGCACGCATAGCGATCTGGTTACGCAGCCAGGCCTTTACCGCGACATGTACGTGTACCAATTGCAGGAGCAAGAGGAGCACATGGCGCAACAGCACGAGGCGCAATCTGACGGCATAAGCTTGGACAATGCAGTAGTCGCGGCAGAAAGTGCCAAGTCACCAAGAGGTAGGGGCGGATGATTAGTGGCGGCTTCGAATCGGGTGGCGGCTGGCGCGGCGGCAGTATGGGTTCGCGGGGCAGCAGCAGTTGGCGCGGCGGTGATGAATTTGCCGAGTTAGACCCGGACGCTAAGCTCTACGACCAGAACGTCGTGCGGCGCATGCTACCCTACCTGATACCTCACCGGGCACAGTTCTTTGTGGCTGTAATCCTGGTGCTGGTTACATCATGCGCAATGATGGCGGGGCCGTATTTGATAAAGGTCGCAATTGACGACGGTATTGGGCAGAGAGACTCGCGCGTACTGGCTTTCGCGGCTGTCTTGTATCTCCTAAGTCTCGTTGCGATGGGTGTTTCTTCTTATACCCACGGCGCCATGATTGCGGCGATTTCGCAGCGCATGTTGCACACCCTCCGCGTGCAGGTTGTCACCCATTTGCAGAAGCTCTCGTTTCGCTATCTGGACAATAACGAAATCGGCGTGATCATTGCCCGCGTCACGAGCGACGTGAATGCCCTTAACAACGCTTTTTCCCAAGGCACAATGACTCTCGTTGCCGACTTACTGGGATTAGGCCTAATTCTCGCCGTCATGGTGTTCTTGGATCCCATGCTCTCCCTCGCTACGTTCGTGGTGTTGCCGATCATGTTCTTGATTACGCGCATATTCAGCGGCCAAGCGCGGAGCCGGTTTCGTGAGGTACGGCACCGAGTCGGAAAGGTCTACGCGAATCTGCAAGAGAACATCAGTGGCGTGCGGGTGGCCCAGTCTTTCACGCGGGAGGACCTCAACTACCGTCAGTTTCAGGGCACGAACCGGGAGAATCTCGATGCCTCGGTGCGGGCGGCACGAGTCATGGCCGCGTTTCCGCCCGCGGTGGAGCTCGTAACAGCGCTCGCAATCGGTCTGGTAATCATCTACGGCGGCTATCGCGTGCTTAATGGAGCGATAAGTGTGGGTGTACTGGTGGCATTTCTCTCCTACGTTCAGCAATTCTTTAATCCCATCCGTGAGATATCGGCCTGGTACACCAACCTCCAGCAGGCGATGGCAGGCGGCGAGCGCATCTTTTCTCTGCTCGATACCGATCCTGAAATCACCGACAAGCCCGATGCGTTGGCGCTGCCAGTGGTGAACGGCCACGTCCGATTCGAAGACGTGACCTTCGGCTACGATCCCGAGC
Source organism: Chloroflexota bacterium (assembly GCA_965219505.1). Classification (GTDB taxonomy): domain Bacteria; phylum Chloroflexota; class UBA11872; order VXOZ01; family VXOZ01; genus VXOZ01. The sequence continues at coordinate 2,702,539 of OZ244775.1, forward strand.
AACCGGTGCTCACCGAGATTAATCTGGAGGCCAAGCCGGGCGCAACAATCGCGCTCGTGGGCCCCACCGGCGCAGGTAAGACCTCCATCGTCAACCTCCTCATGCGTTTCTACGACGTGCAGGAAGGGAGCATCACGATCGATGGTCACGACCTACGCGACGTGCAAATCCGCACGCTGCGCAGTCAAGTGGGCATGGTGCTGCAGGATAGCTTTCTCTTTTCCGGCACGATTTTGGAGAACATACGCTACGGCAAACCCGACGCCAGCATGGAAGAGGTCGAGGCAGCCGCACAGGCTGTGGGCATAGACGGGTTCATCCGTCGTCTACCGGACGGTTTCAATACCGCCGTGATGGAACGCGGCGGACGACTCTCCGTGGGACAGCGGCAGTTGATCTGCTTTGCCCGCGCGCTGCTCATCGATCCGCACATCCTCATCCTGGATGAAGCCACGAGTAGTGTCGATGCCCACACGGAAATCCTCATCCAGCGTGCCCTTGCTACCCTCCTGCAAGGACGTACGGCGTTCGTAATTGCCCATCGCCTCTCCACCATCAAGAATGCGGATGCCATTCTCGTGCTGCGTGACGGGAGAATCGTGGAGCGGGGCGCGCATGACGAGTTGCTGGCAGCACAGGGCTTTTACGCGGAACTCTACACTACCGGAGTAACCGCAGGCATGGAGGGCGAGGAAACCGCCGAGAAGCCAAGTGCGGTAGCTTCTACATAGACTCGCTTGCTTGTCACGACTACTCACAACAACATGGCAGCGCAACTCTCTGCCATTTCCCTCAAGAGACCCTTGCATAACCTTGCGTCTGGAACGCGAGAGTATCCCCCTCTCCTTGGGTGCTTGTCTCATAAGTCGACTCGATAAGCAAAATCGTGCTTCGACACGGGCTTCGCGCAGCACTCAGCAAGAACGGGATTTGCCTTTTCCGTTCGCCCTGAGCCTGTCGAAGGGCAAGTCTACACTGAGCAATGCACTCTTGAGACAGCCTCCTTGGGGAGAGGGTACATTCTCGCCTCAGCGTGGGATTCGCAAAGGTCTCCACCGGCAGAGACGACTCTTTCGCTGCGGCGAGGGTTATGTAATGGTCTCCAGTGGGAGAAGGGACGGTTTTACTCCTGACCGTAGTTTTGCAGAGCTCTCCGTAAGGTACCGCGAGGTTCTTGGTAGCAAAGGGCGAACCTTCGTATAGCAGAAATGATCCGCTGCAACGGTCATTTGAAACCAAGAACCATCTCGACAACCCGTCCACATGCAATGGATTTATGGATTGACTGCGACGCATGGGGATTGCATGCGGACTGGTGCGCAGAGCGGTATGGTATAATGAGCGTGCTGACTACGTAGCGAACCGTAGCGCAATTCGTCTTTAATAGGGCGTCTAGATTAGGAAGAGCATAGTGGATAGCAAGTGGTTGAAGAACGGATTCGTCTATCTGGTCATTACCGTCGCGATCTTGGCCATCATCTTTACGCTGTTTGCTCCACAACCCCGCGAGAACACAACTGTCTCTTTGACCGAATTCATGGCCGCAGTGCAAGATGCGGCATGGAATGAGCAAGTTCCAACCGTAATCGTCTCAGATAACCATCTCATAGCGGAGATTGAAGAGAGGCGCCTCACCGCTCGCAAAACCGATCAGATGGACATTCTCGAGGCGCTGCATAGCCGCGGGGTCCCGGATGACAAGATTAAGTTGACGGTTCGCGAGCCCAGCCAGTTCAGCAACTTCCTCCCCATCATCGGCACGTTCCTCCCGATTCTCATCTTTGGCGGCATTTTGCTGATCATGATGCGCCAAGCACAGGGCTCCAACAACCAAGCCCTCTCGTTCGGCAAGAGTAAAGCCAGAGTCTTCAAGAGCAACAAGCCGACGATCTCGTTCGCGGAAGTGGCGGGTGTGGAGGAGGCCAAAGAAGAACTCCAAGAGGTCGTGGCGTTCCTCAAGTACCCGGAACGCTTCCAGGCCTTGGGTGCGCAGATTCCCAAGGGTGTCCTGCTGGTCGGGCCGCCCGGCACCGGTAAGACGCACATTTCACGCGCCGTGGCCGGTGAGGCAGGCGTGCCCTTCTTCAGTATCAGCGGTTCTGAGTTTGTCGAGATGTTCGTAGGTGTCGGCGCTTCGCGGGTACGCGACCTCTTCGACCAAGCTAAGCGCAATGCGCCGTGCATCGTATTCATTGACGAAATCGATGCTGTGGGACGGCAGCGCGGCGCAGGACTGGGCGGCAGCCATGACGAGCGCGAACAAACGCTAAACCAAATCCTCGTCGAGATGGACGGTTTCGAGATAAACACCAACGTGATTGTGTTGGCAGCAACGAACCGCCCCGACGTGCTCGATCCGGCGCTCTTGCGCCCGGGTCGCTTCGACCGGCAGGTGGTCCTCGACCGCCCCGATGTGCAAGGCCGCGAGCACATTCTCCAACTCTACAGCAAGGATAAGCCATTGGCGGAAGACCTGGACTTGGAGACCATTGCCCGACAGACACCGGGCTTCTCCGGCGCCGATCTGAAGAACTTGCTCAATGAAGCGGCATTGCTAGCCGCACGGCGCAACAAGAAGGCTATTGGCCAGGATGAGGTTGAAGAAGCGGTCGAACGCGTCCTCGCTGGCCCGGAACGGCGCAGCCGCATCATCAGCCCACGCGAAAAGAAGGTCACCGCGTACCACGAGGTTGGCCACGCTTTGGTGGCGCAATTGCTGCCGGACGTAGACCCCGTACACAAGATTTCCATCGTAGCTCGGGGTCGCGCTGGCGGATACACGCGGGTCCTTCCGCCGGAGGACCGCCACCTATGGACTCGTTCGCAGTTCAGGCAACAGATAGCCTTTGCCCTCGGCGGCTACGCTGCCGAAGTGCTGGTCTTTGGTGAGATGACTACCGGCGCTTCCAATGATATTGAAATGGCCACTACTTTGGCGCGGCGCATGGTGATGGAATACGGCATGAGCGAGAAGCTTGGCCCCCGCGCGTTCGGCCGCAAGGAAGAGCTCATTTTCTTGGGACGCGACATTCAAGAGCAGCGCAACTACAGCGAGGCCGTAGCGCAAGAAATCGATGGCGAAGTTGAAGGCCTGATTCAGGAGGCCCACGATAGGGCATCGAGCCTACTCACCGAGAACAAGGACAAGCTAGTGGAGATTGCCGACACGTTGATTGAGGTCGAGACCTTCGACGGGAAGGCCTTCAATTCCTTCTTCGAAGAGAAGCCTGAACCCTCCGACGACGTGGATACCCAGGCGGCAAGTACGCTGGTGGACAATGAAGACCAGCAGCCGGCCTCACCATCGCAAGACAGCGATGACAGCGCCCAGAAACCCCGCACGCGACCCTATCCCGGCATGGCGACATAGAATTCCTACTTGGGCTTGGCCGACGGGCAGGTCCCGGTAGTGCTACGGGAATGCAAGAGAGCGCCCAAGTGGGCGCTCTCTTGCATTCGGATTGAAGGAATATTCCGCGGCACTTTACCCAACGTCTCTCCCTGAATGCGGTGTTCCTCTGTTACTGCAAGTATTCAAGAGGATCAGCCGGGATCGGCCTGGTCCGAGAGTTGCTGCCCCAGCGCCTCCAATGCGATGACCATCTGTTCGCATGAGCCTGGAGCAAGCATGGTACAGCTTGGTTCGAAGCCGCCCCGCTCCGCATCGGCGCGGGGTGGGATGTAGTTGATGTACCCGTTCGTGCAGGATGAGACGATACTGCCTTGCCAGCCCTGTTCTGCCGCCAAGGCGGAGAGTTCTATGCCCGTCGCGGCAAAAACCTCTGCGGGCGAGGTGAGCACTAAGATGCTGCCCAGCCGGACGGCCTGCAGCATTGCTCCGACACTTTGGCGTTTCAAGTCTGTCTGCCGGGTTTCTAAATCGCCCCACCGCAATTGGTAGCGTAGAAACGCGCATTCCTGATACACGGCCCAACGTTCCCGGATGACTGCGGTGCTAGCGGCCGGAGTTTGGGCCATTTCCCTCAGCGCCTGCTCCAGCTCATCAAGTCTGGACTGCTGCTGTTCCCGCGTTTGGTGCTGCTTCAACGGCAGCTCGACCTGTTGCTTTACCGCGCCGATAACGTGCGGCCCTTCGGCCTCCTGCAGCCTGCTCACCGCCTGGAGCAATGCGCTGCCGAATTGTCGGCCTACCCGTTCTACTTCCGCATATACAGACTCGCGATAGCGTGGGCGCACGTCGCCGCTGCAGCCTTGCAGGAAGAGCCCCATCCCACCCAACTCATGCTCCACAAGCCTTACAAGATAACCGGGGTAGTCGGCGCACGTATGCCGATCGGCGAAGCTGTGGGTGACTGGGTGACACGCGGCACTCACGATGCTGGCCAGCGTCTTGCCCTCGCCGGATTCGAAGGTCAACAGTCTTAGGGCATCGTCTACAATCCCTTGGGGCTCTATGGGTTCGCTCGAGATGCCCAACTGTTCCCGTGTCGCTCCTAGCGTGACTGCCAATCGCTCTACAATGGCTTCCCATTTCGGTTCAGCGCCGATGAGCATGCACACGACTTCGACTTCTTCGCAGACGTCCGGCAGCACCACGCGCCGGTTATACGCGACGCGTTCGCACTTTGCCGTAGCGAAGCGAATACGAGACACCGGCTCCAAACTCCGGGATGCTTGATAGACGGCAGAGACGATCAGGTCATTCAGGGTCTCCTGCCATGGTGAGGGCGGCACATCGAACGGCTCTAAGAGCGACGCATTGGAATGATTGTGCGTACACGCGATAAGGATGTTTTCGTCAGGGATCCGGCAGCGGGCGGCGATGCGGTCGACTATCACTTGGTATTGGTCGTCGCGCATGGTGCAGAGGTCAACCGCAACGATTGCTAGACGGATATCGTCTTGCTGCAGCACCAGCGCCCGCGCCCAGCAGTCATCGTACCGGCCCTCTACTGCAACCGGTGAGCCGCCGCCGGAATAGGCCAACGGCAGCGGCACTCCAAGAGGCGGGTTGATGCGCTCAGCGCCAACGCCAAGCCAAAGCTGATTCTGTGGGAGATCTGCCACAATAGCACTCATTCTCAGGTACCGTCATTCCGAGCGAAAGCGAGGAATCTCAAGCGATTGCAAGATATCCATGGCGCCTTGGTTCCCAAAGTGATTAGTAGCTGCGATTGACAAGGAAAGCAATTTCGGATGTGACTACTTGGTTGTAGGCCCAGCAAAACAATCTTGCAGCACATGAAGATGGGTTCCCGCTTTAGCGGGACGGGAATGACGGTGAAAGTCCTCACCACCTAGCATGTAGGGACACGATATATCGTGTCCCTACACAATGCAACCAACTTATTCCACGGCCGGTCGCCACCTACCGGGCGCGGCGATTACACCAAAGGCACACCCACCACGAGCCCATTGGGCGCGTGAAGCAGCCGGCTACTTACCGCCGAGTGTCTCGTTGATGAGATCGGCCGCCCAGCGCGCGTACTCCTCGGCTGTGAGGTTTCCGGCAAGGAACTCACGATACTGACCGTTGAGGTCGCCGGAGATGTCACCAAACTCCGTGAACGTCCAGAGGCCCCAGCCTGCTGGCTTCGTGGTGCGCGAGTGGAGAAGGAACGCTCTGGGGTCTACGCCCAAGCTATTCTTGTAGCCCTCTTGCGCCAGTGTGGAAGCGTTGTCATCCAGGAGAGGCGAAACGACGTGGCCTGCAGATGGCGGATAGCGACCGCCGTTTTCCGGCTGAAGGAGCCACTTGAAGAGTTCCCATGCCAGATCGTTGTTATCAGTTCCGTCGTCAGCCATCTGCAATGGGTGGGTCCACGTGCGGCCTGATTGGCTCGGCCCTTCGCCGGAATACGGCATGGTGGCCAGCGCCCACGTGAATGGCGCGTCGCGGAACGACGTGCACGTAAGCTGCATTGCCACTTTACCGGACATGAAGACGTTTCCGCTCTGCCCACCCATGGCCGCCTCACGCTCATCAGCGTTCGGTGTCACGCGGTGCTTGTCGCCGAAATCACGCCACCAGTCCAGCGCATTGATAAACTCCGGCGTGTCTATTGTTGCCCGTCCCGCCTCAGAGTCCCACGGACCCACGCCCCAGAAGGTGCCGGTACCGATGCCGCCGCCATTGGAACAGGTTATGCCGCCACCGTGGCCGAACTGCGTGCGGTCTTCATTGGTGAGCTGCGTAGACAAGCCCAGGAGTGTTTCCATATTCCAGTCGGTGTCGTTAAGGTCTACGGGCAGGGGATTGATGCCGGCCGCCTCGAAGATTTCCACGTTGTAGGCCATAGAATCCACCGACATCGTAATGGGCATGCCGAGAATCCTGCCCTCAACCGTCCACATGTTTATAGCCGGGGCGGCAAAAGTCGCGGCGGGATCAATCTTGTCCCGCGTAAAGAAAGGCGCGAGGTCAATCGTCACACCGGTCTCAAACGTGGTCAGGACTGCGCTCCAGCCATTCTCCATAATGTTGATCGGGTCGCCGGCCGCCTGGGCCGCATAGAACTTCGTTCTCACCTCGCCCCAGCCGCCGGAAGGCACCAGGTCAATCGCAATGTGCGGCATCTGGCCCGTGAAGTCGGCCAGGATCGGCTCCAGAACAGGACGGGTAGTAGGCTTCTCTGCCGAGATCATGGAAATTGTTGCCGTTTCGACCTCCGGCACTGCCGTAGCCTCGGCCTTGGGCGCCTCCTCCTTCATCTCTTCTTTTGGCGCTTCCTCCGGCGTCATAGTCGCCTGTCCGCAGGCAGCGGCAATCACTGCGCTAAGGGCACCTGCACCAACCCCCGCAAGCGCCGTACGTCGCGTGACTCTCAGTGTACGAGGAAAACTCATCTAGGAATACCTCCTTCTGTCTCGCGCCTTCAGCAAAAGACGGTGCTCGATCCGCCGCCTTCCCGATAGACGCTATGGCTTCAACTCTGTCTAGATGCTATAACTACAATGCTGCACAGTCAAGATACTTGAAACTAATCCAAGTGCGAAATCGGTGCTTAGTCCCGATTTCGTGCGGCGAAGGAAGAGTCTTATCTGAGTCTCTGTTGAGACCCGTGGAGTAGGAGTCTCATTGAGTGGACAGCAAGAGGCTACCCCTGAGATCCGGATGTGCGCCGCTTACAGCGCTGACATCAGTTCTTCGTGGTAGGCAAAGAGCGCTGGAATGCCGCCGGTATGCACCATGATTACCGGCTGATCGGCGGGGACTGCGCCGTTGCGCGCCATGGCGATGACACCGGACATCGTCTTGCCGGTGTAGACCGGATCGAGAAGAACACCCTCTTGCCGGGCCGTGAGCCGCAGCGCTTCCATACCATCCGGTGTCGCCACACCGTACTTCTCGCCGATATAGTCACCCGACACGTGCACTTCATCAACCGTAAGGCCGCAGGGAATATCAAGCTGTTCCGCAAGCGTTTGCGAGCGTGCCGCTACGTTTTCGCGCTGTTCGTCGGCAGGTTCCTTGATTGAGATGCCGATCACTTTGATGGGTAGTCCCAGCACCTTGATACCGGCAGCGAAGCCCGTGTGGGTCGTGCCGGAGCCGGAGGTAATGAAGACTGTGCTCGGCGGTTGCGGGAGCGACTTGAGCTGTGTCGAAAGCTCCAGGGCGCAGCTCAAGTAGCCGCACATGGCCCGCAGCGCCGGTTCCGGATACTTGCTCGTAATGCGGTATGGGTTCCGTCCCTGGGCGCGCAAATTCGCCTCGATGGGGTCGATTTGCTCCTGCAGATTGTCGAGGTTCGCGTCATCCAGTACGGTAACGTCGGCGCCAAAGATATGGTCGAGCAGGAGGTTGCCCTGGACTTCGGTATGCAGGCCACCGGAGAGCACGAGGTAGCAATCAAGCCCCACCTTGGCGCAGGCCGCGGCGGCCTGACGGCATTGGTTCGACTGGGTATCGGCGCCGGCAACTACGCTATCGCAGCCTTGCGCCACCGCCGCCCCAATCTGAAACTCCAGGTTGCGGGTCTTATTGCCGCCGAGGGCGAGGCCGGTAAGGTCGTCACGCTTGATGTAGATTGGCGGCCCGCCTACGGCTTCCGAGAGACGGGGACAAGCGTCCAGCGGCGTGGGAAACGTCCCCAACGAGACCTTGGGCTGCTCGTCGAGCTTCGCGGCCAATTCGTCCTGCGACAGAACGTGCGCGCTCTGTACCGCCATGTCAATTGCTCCTTGTTTTGCGCCCAGGGTCATCAACAACCGGGCAGTCTTGTCTAAGTGTGTGGCCTCAAGCCTCTCATCGAAACGCCGCCAGGGACCGCAGGTTACAAACCTGCGCTACCAAGCTCTTATATCTGCGCTACCCAAGCTCTCATATCTCCACTACCCGAGGTCTCACAACTGCGCTAGGCGTCCACCGGCATATCCAGGAATGACAACCATTGAGGACATTCAATGGGAGACCCCGTCCATAGGTGTGCGTCTTTGTCTCAGTTTACTCCGCTTAGTCTTTTCGCACCAGATAGCCCCGGATGTCGTAGGCGCCGGGCTGTTCAACCGGCAGTACGCCCTCATCTATGGCAAGCCCCAGTGGGTAATCCGTGATTTCCAGCGGCAGATGGACAATGCCCCGCGTGTACGTTGAAGCCGAAATTGCCATAAGTACTTCCAAAGCCTGGCGGCCGTTCCGGGGGTGTCCCCGGTGCTCGCGCCGCCCCTCGATCCACTCGATCAATTCCTTTGCCTGGAGCTCCTGTGCGTTTGGCTCGGTAAACGAGATCTCTTTGTTTTCGCTGGCGGTCAATAACCGAATACCGTTGCTACCAGGGAAGATGCTGCCATGCGAGCCATAGACGATGCAGGGCTGCACGCGCCGGTCGTCGCCGATATCCGATTCCAACACGCCCCGCACACCGCCCGCAAAACCGATGAGGGCTTGGGCGCGGTCCTCGATGCGCTGGGCGCGCTCGTAACGGTCGGTGCGGCGTTCAACCGAACCCATCACCCATGCCACTTTCGGGTCGCCGAGAATAAAGCGCGCATAGTCCACGTTGTGGATAGAGCTATTTGTCAGACCGCCGTTCTGCTGGATGTAGAGCATCTCCACGCGGCCGATTGCGCCATCCTGGATGAGGTTTCGAATCGCGTTCGTCTGCTTGCGAAAGCGGCCTTGGTGTCCGATCACGAGCTTGGAACCATTCTTTTCGGCGGCGGCAATCATCGCGTCCGCTTCCGCTAGCGTGCGCGCCATAGGCTTTTCGCAAATGATGCCGGGCACCTTGGCCTCGGCGGCGGCAATCGTCATCGGAGCATGGAGACCCGGCCACGAACAGACACTAACAATGTCCAGGTCTTCTTTGGACAGCATGTCGTGATAGTCGGCATAGCCGTTGGGAATGCCGTGCTCTTCCTGCAACTCCGCCAGGGATGTGGGATGGGTATCTGAGGCGGCTACCATCTGCACGTTATCCAATTCGGCATATGCCTGCGCATGCGACTTGCCCATCCAGCCGCAACCGATTATGCCTACGCGATACTTATCCGCCATTATGTTCTCCTACACGATTGCCATGAAACTAATGGCTCTATTGTACAGAGATTCTCCCGCCTACGGCAGTTTGATTGTGGCTATTGCTCGTCATGCGGACTCTAATGTTTCCAACGGGCATGGTAGCTGCTATCATGGTGTCCAAATCTACGTGGGGCAAATGTATCTACCTTGTATAAGTGAGATAAGAGGAGGGTCCGACCATGGCGAATTCGTTGCGAACCGGTGTAATCGGGTGTGGAGGCCTTGGGCCGAGCGAAGCGAAGATTTCGCATGAGATGGAAGGCATCGAGTTGGTCGGCGTAGTGGACGTGAACATCGAGTCCGCCCAAGCGGTGGCGGATGAGCATGGCGTGAAAGCGTTCAACAACCACGGCGATCTGCTGGACGAAAAACTGGATGCCGTCTTGGTCGTGACTCCCACTTGGACGCATCGGGAGATATGCGTCGAAGCGGCGAACGCCGGTGTTGCCGTTTTCTGCGAAAAGCCGATGGCGTTGAAGCTCGACGACTGTGATGCGATGATCGACGCCGCCTCCAGTAACGGCGTGCCCCTCATGCTTGGCTTCGTCATGCGGTATTGGCCGACCTACGTCGAAGTGCATAAGCGATTGGAGAACGGCGACATCGGTGATCTGAAGCTGGCGTGGTCAACGCGATTGAGCGGACGGCCCCCATTTGGCGTCGGCGAATGGCGGCTGAGGCGCGAGACGGTCGGCGGCACGTGGTCGTCGTCCGTGCACGAACTCGATTTGCTCCTCTGGATGGGCGGTCCCGTTGCTTCGGTGCACGGTAACGCCACGTTCGGCACGTTTGCCAATACGGATGTTGAGGATACCTTCATTACGACGCTGAACTATGAGAACGGCGCCATTGGTTCGCTGCACAGCAGCCAGATCTACCCGGCGGGCGCGTCGAACTTTGGCATTGCCGGTACAAAGGGCGCAATTCACCTCAGCAGACACTCCGGGCCGCTCTTGGTGACTCACGACGGCAAGCGCGAGGAAATCGAGGTTGAAGGCCACAGTGTGGGGATGCGCAACCAACTCGCCGCCTTTTACGACAGCGCGCGCAACGGCACGCCGCCCATGCCGGACGGTCATGACGGCCGCCGTGCCTTGGAAGTGTGTCTGGCGACATTTATGTCAGCGGAACAAAGAAACGAAATCGTACTGCCCCTCTAGTGAAGTGGCCTTGGCTGAAGCAAGCGACAGAGTGCTCTTGCAAGCCATAGATTGCAACGAATTGGCACGGGCTGTGCTATAGTAGTAATGCTATTAATTCAGTAGTCTGTTCAATCAGGGCAGCGATAAGCCTATGTACCCTAGACCCATAGAGGAGGTCTTGCATGATCAACAGTGAAAAGCGCATTACACGAAGCCAATTCCTGCGCGGTGGCGCCGCATTGGTCGGCGGCACGGCGTTGCTGGCTGCATGCGCCCAGACAGGTGCAACTGCCATGGCCCCGGCCGAGGGCGCCGAGATGGCAAAAGAGGCGGATAAGCCCGCGATGATGGAGGCGACGGAAGTCACCTTCCTGTGGCCCCATTATTCGGCCGGCAAGACCCGCTGGCTGGAGTGGATTCTGGAGACCTACAATGCCAAGGAGACCGGTGTCACGGTTAACACCCTGGACGTTGCCGGCAGTTTTGGCGGCAATCCCAGGTCGAAGCTCCTCGCCACGGTGGCGGGCGGCGCGGCGCCGGACTTGGGCTGGTTTGGTGTGGGGCTACATCCCTTTGCCGGTATCTTGTACGACGCCAACGAGCTCCTCAAGGGCATGAAGTACGACATGAGCCAGCTCAACCCGACGCTGGTGAACGGTCTTACCTGGCAAGGCAAATTGATTGCGGCGCCGATCGGCATCAACACCACGGCGTGGTTCTACAACAAGGACCTCTTCGACAAGGCCGGCGTGCCCTATCCGCAAGATAGCGACACGTTTGACGACCGCCTCGCAGCGGCGCAGAAGGTGTCCAACAGCCTGAGCACCGCCGATGAAAAGATCTGGGGCGTGGCGACTATACACTACGTCGCTTACTGGATCGCGGGCATGTATCAGGGCTTCATGGACGATTCCGGTACCGAGGTTGTGGTAGACGGTCCGCTGGGACTCGAGTCGGTCCAATGGTGGCGTGACAACTGGGCGAAGTATGAAGTCGGCCCGCGCGCTGAGGACTACAACCGCCAAGAGGACGCGCAGTTCTTCAATTCGTTCGCCAACGGTAAAGTCGCCATGTCCGTTTACGGCACGTGGGGCTTGGAGCCGATCCGGCGCCATGAGGCCGGCGTAAACTTCGACATCGTCGAGCAGCCGACGGCGGTTGGCGGCGGTCAGGAAGGCAAGGGCGCGTTCTTCGGTATCGAGGAGATCTTCACGGTAGCCACCACCAAGAAGCTGGACGCCGCTGCCGAGTTCCTCTCCTTCCTGGTAGGGCCGGAGCACCTGAGTTGGACCGGCGGCCAGGGCAACATCATCCCGGCTATCAACTCGATAGCCGAGGAGGTCTTCGTCCCGTCAGCGGATTCGCCGGATCCGGCGAACCTACTGGCGTTTGCGCGGGCAGCCGACTACGCCAAGCCGTATTTCCCGCATCCCCAGTACGGCACCTTGCGGGACGCTTACGCCGCTGCGATGAGTCCGTGGTGGAGTGAAGAGGCAACAACCGCCAAGCAGGCCCTGGAAAAGGCGGAGGAAGACTGCCAGATCATCGTGGACGACTGGAACGCCGCCAACCTGTAAGCTAACGGTTCCACGCATCGTCTAGCACGATTCCAGTCTAGAGACGAAAGAGCCCGGAGAGTTTTGAACTCTCCGGGCTTTAAATTTGTTCACAAGGTGGCGGAAGATTACCCGTCTCTGTCAGTGCTGCTTAGACTGCTCGCGCAAAAGAGCGGGGGGACAAGCCCCCCGCGCTACTTTCCACATCTCACCTGACCTCAGTCCGTTCGTGCTGAGCTTGTCGAAGCATGAACGGGACCGCCAAGCTCAAGAAGTGGGAGAATAAACCTCAGCGCTACGTCCGGCAAGAGCAGCGACAATGTACATGTAGGAAGAGTAATACAACTGAGCCCGCGTGCTCAATTGGGCAAGAATTGCGCTAGCAGGAAGCCGACAATCGCCACCTGTGCGCCTGCGGCAGCGAACACCATGGCACCTAGGCGCAAGGTCAAGTCATGCCGCAAACGTAACTCCAGCGCTTCCAGGTCTGCTTTGGTCGTCTGCGCTAACGCTTCTAGGTCGGCCCTGGTCGTAAGCGCTAATGCTTCTAGGTCAACCTTTGTCGCCAGGGCGTCCTGCCCCACGCCCACCACGCGCACTATCGCTTCGGCTTTCTCCTCGTCAAGACCCGCGCTCTGCAGGAGTTTAACAGCTTCGTGGGTATCCATAATCGCCATCAGTCTCACTCCACTCACTTAGCAGGCACGTTACATTCTCGTCGCTCACGTCAATTGTACCAAGTTATGCCGCTGTGCTGCTCATTGCTAAGCTCGCGGAGACTTGACGCTACGGATTCAACACTTGCAGCGTCTCACCGGACTTCGCGGCTTCTATGGCCGTTAGGCACGCGATGGCGCTGCGGGCGCCTTCGTGGACGTCGCAGAAGAGCGGCGTATCGTCTAGGAGGCTGTCAACCACGGTGTCAACCTCCGCGGCATAGCCGGGGCGCGTTGTCTCCGGGGGCGCGGGCAGCGGCACCACTTTGTGCGGTTCCTTGCCATGTATCTTGTCCCAGACCACACTCGCCTCGCTGCCGTGAAGTTCGAGGCCGTAGAAAGAGTCGAACACGTAGTTCGACGCCCAACACACCGTGATGCTGCCGGTGGCGCCGGAGGCAAAGCGGTACACCGCCGTGACCGACTCGTCGAGTGGGTTGCCGGTGCCGGGCATCGCTAGGCCCCGATTCTCCATCGCCTGCACCTCGACAACGTCGCCCGCGTACCAGCGCATCAGGTCCACCGGATGCACACCCATCGTAAGCATCGGCGGCGAGTAGCTTTCTCTCGCTTTGTCCAGGAATCCGGGACCTCTCCGCATTGCGTCAGTGAGATAGTGCGTACGCATTGCATAGAGTGCGCCGAGTTCTCCCGCGTCCACCATTTCCTTGACCATGCGGAAGTACGGCCGTGTGCGCAGCACGTGCCCGACGGCCATACGTGTTGTCGCGCGGTCGGCGTGCTTCACGACCTCTAGGCAGTCCTCTATGCTCGTCGCCATGGGCTTTTCCACGAACACATGCTTGGCGGCGTCGAGCGCGGCCAGCGCAAACGGCGCGTGCAAAGTGTCCGGCGCGTGGATGGAAATGAGGTCTATGCCATCTTGGCCTAGGAGCTCCGTGAAATCCGCAAAGCCATTCGGCACACTATACTTCCTTTGTAACGCTTGACGGTGATCGTCTCGCACGTCGCAGACGGCTGCGACCTCAACGCGCGGATTGGTAGCGTACGCATCCAGAAACCGACCGCCATTGCCGCCAAGTCCGACAAGGCCGACCCGAAGCTTGGTACTCACACGGCTCTCCTTTCGCACCTCTCAGACCATCTTCTCCGCAAACGACTGTGCTTTCTGTTGCGCACGACTTTCAGTGCTCAGCGCGCAGTTTCTCCAAACATCCCAGTACTGCTAGGGGGACAGGAATTCGTGGTATCAGATATCGTCGTAGCCCACCGCCGCCAAGAACGCCCGCGCAATTACCGCATGGCCGGGCGAATCGGGATGGATGCGGTCCGCGGCCCACACTGCCGGAGGCTGCGCTTCCATCGCTACATCGAAGGCGACTTGGGTACGAACGAGAATGGCATCAAATTCCTTGGCGAGACGGTGTACGACCTCAATATAGGCATCGATATGGGCGCGGAAATGCATCCAGCCGGCGGTAAGGAGCGGGTCTTCTCGCACGCCGCTAGCGCGCAGGTTGCCAAATTGTGCTTGCACCTCTGCCAGACTTAGACCTGACGCCAATTCCGGATCACCGCGCACCGTGGGCGCGATCACATATGGCTCCATCAGAATGAGCTTGCCGTTGGCAGCCGCCGAGGTCTGCTGGAGAAGCGACCGATACGTTGCTTCATACTCGGCAAGCGGAACGTGATCTGCCAAATTGCCAGCAATTAGACGCCCTACGTCGTTGATACCGATCTTCACCGAGAGCCAATCCGATTCCTCGGCAAGTACGTCATTGTTCCAACGCGCTGCCAGGTCGCGCACCGTGTTGCCGCCTATCCCTCGGTTGACCACCGTCAGGCCGTATTCGGGATACCGCGCGTGGAGGAAGGCCCGCGCAAGATTGACGTAGCCTCTCCCATATGGGCCGTCTTGCTCGGTGCGCCTCCCACAGTCAGTAATGCTATCGCCGACAAAGACGATTTTCTCGCCAACTCCGAAACAAAGCGCACCCATTCATCATCCTTTTGACCATTTATGTGACGTCGCGGAAGATACCGGACTCTGTGTTTGGACACATGTGGGTAGACCGACGGCGCGAAAGTAAAGACTGAAGAGAAGTAGACGCCGAGCGAACGGGTTTGTTTCAGCACATTCGGCTAACAGGCCGCGTTAGAGGGTGTTGACGACGTATGACTGCGCTGGCATGTGCGCGAGAAGGCTGTCTTGCCTGCCGTTTTGGGATAGGGCCAACCCAAGCAATGCATCCGTACTTGATGTCGTCGGCGGTTTACACCGGCAATGCGATAGTCGGTTCGCTGGATTGTAAAGTAGCACCTGCTCAGCGGGAACGGCAGCTTCTGTCTATCCAATCGTCAGGCAGGTAACAACTGAAGTGAATTCCCGACTACTCTTTCTCGTCGCCAGACGGTTTTTCTTCAGTTAGGGCGCAACGCTTAGTAAAGAGGATGGTCCTGTCGCAACCAGTTTACCGGCGCTAAGGATTCCGCCGGTTCCGTATCTTCGGCGAGATCGGGCTCGATATCGGTATCGTCGTAAATGCCTTTGATTGGATTTGATTCAAGAACCCGCATGTCTACAAGATCGTCAAAGAATCTTTCAAGGACCTTATAGCGGTCATACCATTCAGCCGGACTTTCAAATCTTTCAGACCACTCTGCAAAGTAGATGACTACGTCGCGTACCGATATTTCGTAGATTGTCTTCCGATTGCACATAGAGTGACCAAATTCTTTTAGCCATCTTATCCTCTTACCCGTCTCCGTTCGCGAAAGCCGCCTCTGATTTGCGAGATAGGAGGTATAAATTCGAAGGACAGAGTCAACATCGGTACTACTCGCCATCTATTGCCTCCTCACCCAGACAGATGAATTTGTGTGAACAGAGTACGTTCTTAATTCTAAGGGAAATTTAAGTATTCGTCAACAGTATTTCGCCCGATTAGTGCCCTTAATTTGATCCCCCAAAGGGCCTCTTCCCTTGGGTAGGGATGCGTTTCCGTGCTGCCTGTGTCATAGTTAATGGGCGCGCCTTGCTTGCGAACTGTATTGGTGAAGTGACTCTTATGAGCAGCATCACGAAGCCTCCCGAGGTCGAAAACGTCTCTAAGGAGGCACCGGAGAGCCCCCCGTTGCCGCAGCCTCAGGGTGTTCGCTTCTCGCAACGCACCAAGGTCGTGGTGGCCTTGTTGCTCCTCGGCATAGCGGTCTTTTTAGTGTATGGTGTGCGGGCCATCATTTGGCCGTTCATTTGGGCGGCAGTGTTGGCATACCTGTTGGCGCCGCTGGTGACGTGGCTCTGCCAGCGCACGCGACTGCATCGGTTCTGGGTGTCGCTGCTGCTCGTGGGGTTCCTCGTTGGCGTCATTGTGCTGCTCTTCGCGTTCGGCTACCCGCCACTGAGCCGCGAGCTTGAAGGACTCCGCCTCAGTCTGCCGAGCATCGTACGGAATTTGGAGAGTACACTTGACGCGTATGCCCAGATTAATCTCTTTGGTTTAGAGGGATTGATCGGCCTTTCCGGTGAACGCCTCGCCAGTGCGCTGGACGCCGCCGCCCCCGCGATGGTTGACGCCGTGCTGCACCTTGCCTTGAACGTAGTGGAGTTGTTCCTCAAGTTCTTGCTCTGTTTCTTCGCCACGTTCTATCTATTGTTGGAATCGAATCGCATTGGGGTATGGGCGCGGCGCATGGTACCCGCGCATTACCGCCAGGAACTGGGTGCCCTTGGCGGCCAGATCGACCACGTGCTGGGCCGTTTCATGCGAGGAGCACTGATGCTGGTGGTGATCATGTCGATCGCTACCTACATCGGCCTACGGTTCTTGGGTGTGCCCTATGCGCTTGTGTTAGCGCCGGTGGCGGGTGTGCTGGAGTTGATCCCCCTAGTCGGCCCTTTACTGGCGGCGACGCCGGCCGTGCTGCTCGCGTTAGTCTACCCGAGCCCGTTCGGGTGGTCTCCGGTGGCGAGCGCGATTGTGGTCGCGCTCATGTACACGGTTCTCCGCCTGCTTGAGGATTACCTCATCATCCCGAATGTCGTCGGTCGGTACGTGCAACTCAACCCGGTGCTGACGATCTTTGCTATCCTAGCTGGGGGCGCGCTCTTTGGTGTGTCCGGCATGCTGCTCGCCATCCCAACTGCGGCAATTCTCCGCATTGTGCTCAACTACCTCTACGTGAAATTAACTACCTAGGCCCTCGCATGCGTGTACGCCGCGCCGAGCGCAGAGATATCGACGCTTGCATACGGCTCGATTCTACTTACCAAACGCAAACAGTTTGGGCTATGGAAACACGCTGGGAAGGCAAGCGCAAGCTTTCCGGCTTTCACGTGCGCCGCTTGCCCCGCGTCCTGACGCTGCAGCCGCCGTTAGATCCCGATGACTTGCATGCTGACTGGAGGAACGGCGACCTCTTCTTGGTGGCAGAGGTAGAGCGTGTGATCGTCGGTTACTTGGATATGCTCTCGCCTCGGCGGCTAGAAACCGGTCTGGTGCAAAGCATCGTTGTCCGCCCCGATTTTCGGCGGCGTGGAGTGGGTTCAGCCCTGCTCCGCACGAGTCTGAATTGGGCAAAGCACAACCGACTGCAGGGGCTGTGCATGGACGTCCAGTCGAGAAACTATCCTGCCATACAGTTCTTGCACAAGAATGGATTCGTATATAGCGGATATAATGACCGGTACTACCCTACCCAGGACGTGGCGCTATTCTTCGTCTATCGTCTGAGCCACACCTAGGAGCAAGAGTGGGAACTGGCGCAGGGCGTGTCCGTGATTTGCGCCCTTCATGTGGGTTTTGAGCAACTAATGACGGGTGCCGGAAGGTAGCCGCGGCTAAGGAGCAATTTGCGAGGTGAATGACGAGAAGACCATAAATATTGGGTTGCTGGGTCTTGGCGTAGTCGGCAGTGGCGTTCTGCGCATTGTCCGCGAGAAGGCCCGTGTGCTCGCCATGGAAACGGGCCGCGATCTGCGCGTCAAGAAGATCCTGGTGCGAGACAAGGCTAAGGCCCGGGGAATCAGCGTCGAACCGACGTTACTGACAACCGATCCCAGCGAAATCCTGGATGACCCATCGATACACATCGTGATCGAACTGATTGGCGGTGTTGAGCCGGCGTACACGTACGCCAAGCAAGCCATACAGGCCGGCAAGCATCTGGTTACGGGCAATAAGGACGTGATGGCAAACCACGGGCCCGAACTCCTGCGCCTTGCCAATCAACAGAACGTCGATGTCTATTTCGAAGCTAGTGTCGGCGGCGGCATTCCGCTGATCGGCCCATTCCGTTCAGACCTGGTCGCCAATGAGATTCATGCAATCTATGCCATCATCAACGGTACGACGAACTATATCTTGACGCGCATGTCGCGAGAAGGCGCCGCTCTAGCGGATATGCTGTCGGAAGCGCAGCGCTTGGGCTTTGCCGAGGCAGACCCGACGAAAGACGTTGAGGGCATCGACGCCGCCTACAAGCTGGCAATTTTGACGTCCCTGGCCTTTCGTACCCAAGTAGACCCAGCAGCTATCTACCGTGAAGGGATAATGCAGCTTGAGCCCGCGGACTTCCGCTACGCGCAGGACCTTGGCTACGTGATCAAGCTGCTTGCGCTCGGGCGCCAAGACGACGGTAGGTATGAGGCTGCGGTCCACCCGGCGTTGATACCGCAAGCCGCGCCTCTCGCCAGTGTTGAGGGTGTGTATAATGCAGTGTACGTGGTGGGCGACTTGGTGGGAAACGTGATGTTCTACGGTCGAGGCGCCGGCTCGGAGCCGACGGCCAGCGCAATTGTCGCCGACGCCATTGACGTAGCCCACAACATAATTTGCGGGGTAACCAATCGTATTCCATATACCATAGATTCCACCAAGACGTTGAAACCGATCGACGAGATCGAAACCCGATATTACTTTCGCTTGTGGGTTGCCGATCGTCCGGGAGTGCTTGCCAAGATTGCGACTATCTGCGGAGTGCATCGCATTAGCATTGCTTCCGTAATCCAAAAAGAAGCAGACCCGGTTAATCAGACCGCTGAACTCGTGTTTACTACCCACGATGCATATGAGCGAGCCATGCAGGCTGCCGTGCAAGACATTGCGGCGCTGGACGTGGTGACGAGGGTAGCGGGCTTTCTCCGCATTGTGGACCTGGGTGAGCCGGTGCGAGCATAGCGCAAAGGGTACGAGAGAAAGACGGTGGCCGATCGTCGTGATACTGCCGTACACCCGCGTACGCCGGATACCGTTCCGGAGGAGTCAAACATAAGCCGCGTGAATACAGCCGAGGCAAGCACTACAGTCTCCGCCGGCCGCAACTTGCTGGCTCACTATCGCGAGTACCTGCCGGTAACGGAGCGGACCCCGCTCATCAGCCGGGGCGAGGGCTTCACGCCGCTCGTGCGCGCGCACGCCCTGGAAGAACGCGTGGGGTGCGCCGAGCTTTGGCTCAAGCTGGAAGGCTGCAATCCCACCGGATCCTTCAAGGACCGCGGCATGGTCATGGCCGTGGCAAAGGCGCTGGAGGAAGGCGCTGAGGCCATTATGTGCGCCTCCACCGGTAACACGAGCGCAGCCGCAGCAGCGTATGCCGCCGCTGCACAGATCAAGGCAGTAGTCGTCGTTTCGCAGGGGAAGATCGCCCTGGGCAAACTGGCCCAGGCGCTGATCTACGGCGCGGTGGTCATCAGCCTAGACGGGACATTTGACGACGCTTTGCGGATCGTGCGGGAGATTACGGCGCGCAATCCGATTACGGTGGTTAATTCCATCAATCCCTACCGGCTCCAGGGACAGAAGACGGCGGCTTTCGAATGCAGCGACGTGCTGGGAGACGCCCCGGACATTCTCGCAATCCCGGTCGGTAACGCAGGCAACATTACGAGCTATTGGCTGGGCTTTCGGGAGTACCATCGGGCAGGGCGCACGACCCGCCTGCCGCGCATGTGGGGCTTCGAGGCAGAAGGCGCGGCCGCCATTGTAGAAAACCGCCCGATAGAGAACCCTGATACCGTGGCCTCGGCGCTGCGCATCGGCAATCCGGCTAACTGGCAGCGCGCCGTGCGCGCCCGCGATGACTCCGGCGGCCTGATCGAAACAGTGAGCGATCCCCAGATACTGGAGGCCTACCAACTCCTGGCGGAGAGCGAGGGCGTCTTCGCCGAACCCGCGTCAGCAGCCTCCGTGGCCGGCGTTCTCAAAATGGCGGCTGCAGGCGAGGTCAAACCCACCGACCAAATCATCTGCGTGCTCACGGGCCACGGCCTCAAAGACCCCCAAATCGCCTTGGACGTCGCAAGAGACGTGGTTCCCGCCCCCAACGACGTGCGCGAGATTGAGAAGATCCTCGAACTGCAGTAGGTGCTCACAGGCATACCCGAACAGTAGACCCTAAAGACAATCGGCGATCAAGCATATCTAAGCTCAAAGACTCCGCCAAACCTGACAAAATCAAATCCTCTCACGATTGGGTTCGCTCTGGCGATTTAGGTAGCCTCCTGCCCTGCATTGACCGGCGGTAGTACCCCTAGTGGAAGCGAGCGGACAGTTTTGGGGTAAAAGGTGGAGTCGCCAGGTCCCTGCCGCTATCACGGCAGGCATCTTGGTTGTGGCGGCCGGCCATTGTCCGCAGTACGGGGAGGCAGCTTGTCCTAGGAGCAGTACTCCAATCAACCTGGATCATCCAGACCCTACTTCTGAAGACCCGGCTTCCGCCAT
Organism: Chloroflexota bacterium; assembly: GCA_965219505.1. GTDB lineage: Bacteria > Chloroflexota > UBA11872 > VXOZ01 > VXOZ01 > VXOZ01. The sequence continues at coordinate 2,723,122 of OZ244775.1, forward strand.
CCGGGCTTTCCATTATGGAATGTCGGAGAAGGCTGGTCGCTGGGCTGGGAGGATTCCCTTCGGGATTCCTGGCGCTAGGCGTGGAGCCGGGAGTGTTGGCGGTGGATGGGAGGATCGAGCGAGTTGTGGAGATAAGCAAAGGACGGACGACAATCGTCGCGTACTGCAACGGTTGCAACCTTCCACTGTGCTGGGTTCTCAGCGGTCAAGTTCTAGGCTCGGGACGGGCATGTCATGGAGAATCGACCCGGTGAGTAGGTGGTTAAATGCTTCAAGGTCCAGTAGGAGCGGTAAGAGGTTAGGGGCGGCCCCGCCTTCGGCAGCAACCTGAATGTAACAGGGCCCCTAGGTGAGCGTTCATGTCTCAAGAGCAATTCATCCTGTCCGACTGGGTCGATAGACTGTCAGATTGCTTGCAGGATCTCGTAAGTTACGAGCGGTCGTTGGAAAGCGAGCTCTTGCTCTTGCGGCAGCAGGGCGAAATAGTGTTGGGTCTACCGGGAAGGTTTCGCTACGATTCCAAGAACAGTATTCTGGAACGAGTTTCAGGGTACTCATTGTTCGCCCTCAGGGAGTCAGGCTCAATTTCTGAATATCGGCAGACTGTATCCCAGAAACTAGGTACCTTACTGAAGGTCTTGCTTGAGCATCCAACAATTGGGGATGCTGCTGATACGTCGGATGACGAATGGGTCCTGGGTCTCGACCTAGCCGTGTCGCGCAATTCTGAACATCAGATGGTCTTCATGTTGCGGGGTCTGATCGAACATGCCCTTGAGCATACTCCCCAGACAACTGCCAACGCCCTAGCTGAGGTGATGCTCAAGGGTGAAAACCATGACCTCAGTTCATACTCAATACTTCTCTTCCGTGGCTTGCACGTTGAACGAAGGCAAGACTTCCAGGGCGGCCTGTCGATCATTTCATTTGAAGAAGCGCGGCAATTCCTGTCAGATTCCATGGCTCAATCCTTGGTCGGAGAAGGCACCGATGTCGGTCGTGAACCACTAGGCGCTGTGGTTTCCGAGGTGAAATGGGGACCTGCAATTGTCCCTGCCGGCTATGACATGGATTGGGAATGGCCGGATAGGTCCAATACTTTTCGTGATGATGCGCTCCTGTTAATAGACCTCTTGGCGGTGACCCATGTACTGCCAGTGGTCAGTACAGGAAGGCATACAAGCGTTGTGGAACGCCAGGTCGAGCATCTTGTAGGTCGGGGCCCAAGTTTCCCTTCCTGGATGCTCCGTGATGTCCCGGGCGTCAACACTCTAAATTCAGCTCCTCCCACCACACCTACTGTTTCCAAAGATAGACTGCCGGACTGTGCCCAATTGCTTTCCGATATGCCCAAAGGCGACGTTATATTGAGGTTAGCCTTGACGCGGCTCGCCTCGTCACTGTCTCGGAAAGGTATACATGCGGCCTTTGACAGGATAATCGACGTGGCAATTGCGTTGGAGGTCATGTACCAGCTCGACGCCCCACGGGGGAAGGGTGATCAGCTTTCTCGCCGTGCCCGACACCTAGTTGGACAGGATCGCGAAGACAGGAATTGGATTAAGAGGACTGCTAAAACCATATTCAAAGTGCGCAACGACATTGCGCACGGGAGACTGCCAGAAGACACATCTCAAGCCCACCTAGATGCCCTAGAGTTGGCTCGTCGAACGCTGGCCCATCTGGTCCGCTGGGGTCGACCCTCTGATTGGGAGAAGCCTAATTGCAGCAACTAAGGGCGAAAGCAGAAACAGGCCTGACCGCCATCACTGCGCTACTCATTGATTCAAGGCGACTCCCATATTTAGCCTAGCTAGGGGAGCAATTGGCGGCAGCAGTGCGGCTGTGATCTGGTCTTGGCACAGTCGATCCATTGCAAGAGCTAAGCCAATTTGACCGCAACAATCGGATTACTGTTACATTCACCTAGCAGGAAAGCGCTTCTTTCCGCACCTCGTCGCGGTTGGCCTCGCTCGTGCGGCCCATCGCACGGTAGATCTGGGCACGAATGCTGTAGACGTCGCGTTCGTTGGGGCTGGCATCCGCCGCCGCGTTGGCGTCGGACAACGCCGCATCGAGCCGGTTCTTGGCGAGAAAGACCTTGGCGCGCCCCACGTAGGCCCAACTTGCGTTGTCGCTCAGTTGGAGGGCCCGATCCGCGTCGGACTCCGCCTCATTGAGGTTCCCTAGACCAATCTGCGCAAACGAGCGCGTGTCGTAGCACTCGGCGCATTCGGAATCGAGTTCAATCGACCGATTGGCGTCTTCCAGCGCCTTGTCATATTGGCCGGCCTTTGCGTAGGCCCAGGCGCGTGCGTTATACCCGAAACTGCCCTCCGGCGCCATGTTGATCTCCCGCGTCGCATCGGTGATAGCACTCTCGTACTGCTCCAGCGCAAGGTAAACGGCAATGCGTGCCAGGTAGGCGCCCGAAAAACTAGGCACCATCTCCGTTACAATGTTGGCATCCGCCAGCGCATTCATGCAGGACCCTACCTTTATGCCCAGATACGCCCGCACCCGGTATGCTTCCGGGTTCCCCGGATCGAGAAGAATCGCGTCGTCCGCGTCCTCGAGGGCCCTTTCATAATCGCCCATCGCCTGGTACACCTTCGCTCGGGTCAAATAACGGTGGGCGGTCTCAGAGTCCAATGAAATCGCGTAGTTGGCATCGTCCAGCGCCCGGTCGTAGTCTTCTTGCAACAAATGGACGTTCGCGCGCAGACCGTACGCGTCAGCCATGCCGGGATCCGCCTCGATGACCGTGTCGAGGTCTTTCAATGCCTTGCTATAGCGATCGAGTTGCACCGCCACGATGGCGCGGAGCAAACGGTACTGCGGATTCTCGCCGTCCAGCTCTACGGCGCTATCCAATTCCCGCATGGCACCATTGAAGTCGTACTCGTTGATGTATTCGATTGAGCGCGTAAAATGCTCCTGCGCCACCGCTTCCGTGCCGCCGCGCATGTTGGCAACCGTCTGCTGTTGGAGGGGCTGCAGAAAACGGGGATAGATGATGAAGGCAAAGAGCGCAACGACTGCGATTACGCCGACAACGACAATGCCGAGGGTGCGCTCGCGCTGAGTTTTCCACCGCGACTCCACATCGTCCGCATCAGCGTCTTGAGGACCGCGCGCGGGCCGTGCGTCATCTTCATTTTCGTCTGGGGGGTTCTGCTCGCTCATGGCATCCTCCACGTCATCGTGATAGGAACTGCGCCGGTATCACTCTCTTGCTACTCTAGGAAATTCTACCCAAGATGTCACGTCCAGGCCGCAGTTGGCGGCTTGACCGATACGCACGTCGCCATAGGCGCTGATAAGCATGAATCCCTCATGGTAGGGCACATCCAGTTGCCGCGAGAGCAGCCCTGACATCTCTGCCACCGCTTCCCGGGTAGCGATCTCCAGAGTCTCGCCATGACCGTACGTGATCCAGGATTGTTCCGTCTCCCACCACACCTTCTCCCAGCCGGCATTCTTCACGACATCGATTTGCACCGTCACGTCGGCGGAGATTTCAATCGCGCCGCCGCTAGATTCCGCATCGCCCATTGCGGCATGCACGTCCCCCAGGCCGAGCTGCGCCCCCGGCACCCACACCGGCAAGTGCACCACTGTGCCCTCGGCGATGCTGTTACAGTCCATATTGCTCCCGTTGATATCGGGATCGGCGGTGTAGACCACCCGATCTGGTAACGCGGTGCCAACGACGCCGACCATAGGGCGCGCAGGCAGGCGAATGCCGTTGTCGAGGACGAGGGTGTCTCCGTGCACGTCCACTATGATGATCGCCGGTGACTCTGCCGCGTCTGCCAGAATGCCAAACCCCGGCGTAAAGCGCAGAATGCCGGGAGGTACCAGCGCAATCTGTTCGATGCGCACATTGAGGCCGTCTCCAGGCATCGCCCCACGCACCGTCACCGGGCCGCACGCCGGATTCGACTCACGAGCCTTGCGCACCGAGAGATAGTAGTCCAGGTCTTCGCGGCGCTTGATCCGTCCTGTAGAAGAATCATGAGTCTCAAGCGTGAGGCGGTCGCCGGACTCTATTTCCGCTACCGCTGGCACGTCCTTATCGAAACTGTACGTATAGTGCTCACGTGCGATTCGTTGCATCGCTAGCCTTTCAATACCGACAAGGTTCTCCGACCGCTGTTGCTACGACAAGAGCATGTTCAATACGGGGACAATAGCATAGATTACCAAACTGTGCCTACTACCAAGCATCCGTCTGCGCCGTGGTTTCGCGGCATGGCAGGCGTGCGAACTGTCTCTCTTGGATCGGCGTGTCTTGGTAGCGTATTGGGCCGCGCGCCTTACAAGAGTGCCTCGCCTATCGGTTCGGAAATCGAAGAAATAGTCATCGCGGCACGCTAGCTATGCTCATCTTCCTTGCGTGCGCGTATTCCTAAGACCCACACACGCCCTGCAAACTCGCGTCGACTCTTGGAGGATCTCTTGCCGGCAGGAGAGCGTGCTTGCGATATCTCACTATCTGCAAAGACTACGCTATGAATGTCCCTGCAGTGGCGCATGGTATAATACAGGCAACAAGTTAACTGATTGACATTTGTGAAGGCCAACACATGCTCTCACCTCGCTACCAGTGGCAGGTAGCATCCCGCGCACCGGATTCGCTCTTCGATTCATTCCCATCGAGCCATCCGCTGGTCGTGCAACTGCTCTTCAACCGAGGGTATGTGACACCAGAGGCGATTCGAGGCTTCCTGAATGGCGAGGATGAGCAGGAACACGATCCTTTTCTCCTCAAGGGTATGGATGTGGCCGTCGACCGCATTCATAAGGCGGTTCGCAACCGTGAGCGTATTGGGGTTTTTGGAGACTACGACGCGGACGGCATTAGCGCCGCCGTCATTCTCAAGGAGGCGCTGGAACAGCTTGGAGCGCAGGTTGTCGTCCGCTTGCCGCACCGCGTTACGGATGGCTATGGCTTGTCGAGCCGCACTATCGAATCGTTTGCAGCGCAGGGAGTCACACTCCTCATCACCGTAGACTGCGGCATTAGTGCGGTCGAGCCCGTTTCCGAAGCAAAAGAGCAGGACATGGACGTGATCATCACGGACCACCACCAGCCGCCTTCGACTCCTGCGGAGTCGCAGCCCTCGCAGCTACCGGATGCGCACGCGATTATCAATCCCTGGCTGCCTGACTGTCAGTATCCTTTTCCGGAGCTCTGCGGGGCCGGTCTGGCGTACAAGCTGGCCTGTGCGCTCATATCTTCGGTGGGATTGGCCGGCGATGCGGTGACCGTCGCACTAACCGAACTCTGCGCATTTGCCGCCCTTGCTACTGTCGCGGACGTCGTACCGTTACGCGGCGAAAACCGAGCAATCGTTACGGCGGGCATCGAGGCACTGCGAAACACCAAGCACGCCGGCTTGAGCGCGCTCATGCAGGTGGCCGGTGTGGATCCGGCGACTATCAATAGCCGCAACATTGGCTTTGCGCTGGCACCGCGACTCAACGCAGCCGGACGGATGGCCCACCCTCGCCTTGCCTACGATCTTTTGACGACAAAGGACCACGCACGCGCTCAGGTCTTGGCCGCAGAATTGCAGCAGTTGAATCAACTCCGCCAGCAAGAGACGAAACGCCTCATCACCGACGCGCAGCGGCAGGTGGAGCCGGCCCAACAAGATAAGGCGCTGCTTTGGGTCGAGGGCGATGACTGGCCTGCCGGTATCATCGGCCTGGTGGCAGGCAAGCTCTCCGAGGAATTTGGCAAACCGACGCTCGCCGTCGCCGTAGGCGACGCCGAAGCGGTTGGCTCTTGTCGAAGCATTAGGGATTACGACATCGCCGCTGCGCTTGCCGCACAGGGAGACCTCATGCGGCGCCATGGCGGCCACCCCCAAGCTGCCGGTTTTGCCGTAGCAAACGAGCGGCGTGCCGCGCTGCGGGATGCGCTGCAGGCAGACGCTCGGAGGCTGCTTGAACCTGCTGACATGCAGCCCCGGCTGGATATCGACTGTCAGGTGTCGGCGCAGAAGATGGACCTCGACATTCTTGACCAGATGAGTGTCCTCGCCCCTTTCGGAGCGAGCAATCCGGAGCCTCGCTTCCTCAGCCGGGGACTTGCATTGAGTGGTACGCGCATTGTGGGCACCGACCACCTCCGGACCACGTTTGCGCTTGACGGCGCCTCCATTACAGGTATCGGATTCCACATGGCCGAACGGGCCCGGGGCCTGAGCCAGGGGCAGACTCTCGATGTGGTATATTCGTTGCAGGAGAATACGTGGGGCGGGTTTTCTCGGCTCGAGTTTGTCCTGCAGGACTTGCAGGTGGCCGACTACGACCGAAGAACCTAGGGCGAGTGAGGCAATTGAGGGCATTCTCATGGCACTGGTACGCTCCGCCGCGTTACCCAACGAGACGCAACTGCACTCGGTCGACGAGTTGCTTGCGGCCGTCTCTGCCTATGTGAGCGAGCATCCCGCTACGCGCAAGCAGGAACTCAGCCGCATTAGCCAGGCCTTTGCATTTGCAGAGCGCGCCCACGACGGGCAGGTGCGCAAGTCTGGCGAGCCGTTCGCGCAGCATCCGCTCTGCACCGCTCTCTTGCTCGCCGAAATCCGCATGGACGCCAGCACCATTTGCGCCGGATTGCTCCACGACTGCGTGGAAGATACCGACGTAACCCTTGACGACGTGCGCACGCAATTCGGCGACGACGTGGCACTGCTCGTGGACGGCGTTACAAAGCTCACCCAGCTTGACTTCTTGAATCTGGAAGACACCCAAGCCGAAAACCTCCGTAAGATGTTCCTGGCAATGGCACGGGACATTCGGGTGGTGATCGTCAAGCTCGCGGATCGTCTGCACAACATGCGCACGCTCGCCTACGTGGAGCCGGAGCGGCAACGGCGCAAAGCTCAGGAGACACTGGAAATCTACGCGCCATTAGCGAATCAACTTGGAATGGGGCACTGGAAGTTGCAGTTGGAAGATGCCGCCTTTGCCGTGCTCCACCCTGATGTCTATAAGCAGATCGAAGCCACTTTAGCAGAGAGCTCCTTGGCGCAAGACGAAATCCTGCAGGAAGCCGTGCAGACCCTGAATCACGAGCTTGAGCAGGCAGGCATTACGGGCGAGGTGAGCGGCAGACCGAAGCACATCACGAGTACGTGGTTCAAGATGCAACGGAAGGGCGTGGGCATCCAGGAAATCTACGACCTCATTGGCGTGCGCGTAGTAGTCAGCACCGTGCAGCACTGCTACGCAGCCTTGGGTTTAGTGCATACGCTGTGGAAGCCGATACCCGGCCAATTCGACGACTACATCTCGGTACCTAAGTCGAACAACTACCGCTCGCTGCACACTGCCGTCATGGGGCCGCGCGGCCAGCCGGTGGAAGTGCAACTGCGTACCCAGCACATGCACCAGGAAGCTGAACTGGGCGTTGCCGCACATTGGCGCTACAAAGAGGGTGAACGGGGCGGAAGCGTTGAGGAACGCCTAGCTTGGCTGCGCCAGTTGCTGACCTGGCAAGAAGAGCTCTCGAGCGCGCGCGAGTTCGTCGAGACCGTAAAGGCCGATATCTTCGAGGACCAGGTCTTCGTGTTCACCCCACGAGGAGATGTGAAGGACCTCCCGGCCGGTTCTACTCCCATCGACTTTGCCTATCGCATTCATACCGACGTTGGACACCGTTGCATCGGCGCCAAGATTAACGGCCAGATCAAGCCGCTCTATACGGAGCTACAGAATGGCGACGTCGTTGGCATTCAGACAAGCAAGTCCCCGAAAGGTCCCAGCCGCGACTGGATCAACATCGTCAAGAGCAGCCACACCCGCGAGCGCATTCGCCAGTGGTTCAAGAAGCAAGAACGAGCGGAGAACGTTACACGCGGCAAAGACATGCTGGACAGAGAGATCAGACGGTTGGGGCAAGGCGATTTGAATAGCGTGGATGAAGCGCGCGTCCGCACGTTGTGCAAGTCATTCACATTCAACACGGCGGAGGACCTCTTTGCGGCCATCGGCTACGGCGCCATTTCCACCCAGCAGGTGGTCACGAACCTGAGTCGTTCCGGCGAGCAAGCTGGGCCCAATAATGTAGAGCCGAATATTCTGCCTGCGGAACCGCGTACGGATAGGACCACCGGTACGGTGCAGGTTATGGGTGAGGGAAACATGCTTACCCGTCTGGCAACCTGCTGCAAGCCGTTACCCGGCGATCACATTGTCGGCTACATTACTCGCGGACGCGGTGTTACCGTACACCGCCGGGATTGCCGCAACGTGCACAGCGTGAAAGACAAAGAGCGCTTGGTGCCGGTGGATTGGGGTGACCAGGTAATTTGTCTGGAGGCGCGAAACTTGCCGCTTCATCTGGCACAGTGCTGCGGCCCGCAAGCAAATGACAAGATCAAAGGCTACGTTGTCGATGGCAGTGTGGAGGTCCACCGCAGCGACTGTCGCCGCGTTCGCCAGAATGGCCCGCCGGGGACGCTCGTCGATGTTTCCTGGTCCCGTGCGAGCAAGCAACAGACCCTCTACCCGGTAGCCCTGCGCGCCGAGTGCATGGATAGACCGGGGTTATTGCGCGACATTAGTGCCGTAGTGACCGAAGAGAAATTCAACATCAGTGCCGCCAATGTCCACACCGACGGCGGTACGGCGACGATCACGTTCACAGTCGAAGTAACCGGCGTGGGTAGACTGGCCGACCTCATGGCCAAGATCGAGCGCGTCGGCGGCGTGGTCGGCGTGCAGCGTGACGTTCGCACCGACCGCCCGCAGCGAGGGAACTGAGCGAGCGGGCGCGGATTGGGGCTGGACTGTCTCCGTTAGACTGGGTAACGTAGGAAGCGTGTCGTGGAAAGATCGGCTGCATGCGCTTCACGCCGACAGCGCAGCGCAGCAAAGAGCGTAGCATGACGTTGAGAGGGGGTTGAGAGAATTGCCATGGCCACTACCGCCGCTCCGCCCGCACTCGCGCCGACCCGCCGCCGCTTCACCGTGGCCGAATACTACGCCATGGCCGACGCCGGCATCCTGGCCGAAAACGACCGGGTTGAGCTGCTGGATGGAGACCTAATCGTCATGCCACCCATCGGAGACTGGCATGCGGCCTGCGTTGACCGATTTACCAATACGCTGCCGCCTCGATTGCAGGGCCGGGCTATCGTGCGCGTTCAGAACCCGACGCGGCTGAACGACTACAGCGAACCGCAGCCGGACGTGATGCTGCTGCGGTGGCGGGACGACTTCTACCAGGGAGGCCACCCCGGCCCGGACGACGTGCTGCTGCTGATCGAGGTCTCCGACACCTCCGTTGACTACGACCGCAGCGCCAAGCTGTCGGCCTACGCCCGCGCCGGCATCCCGGAAGTGTGGATTGTCACCCGGCAGAACCGCCGTATTGAAGCCTACACCGAACCCAAAGCGAGCGCATACGCTACTGTGCGGCATACCGGTCCTGGCGCAAGCATCGCGCCGGAGGCGTTCCCGGACGTAATCCTAGAAGTTGACCGGGTTGTGGCCGGCTGACGCGGCGGAGCAGCGCACGTCCATTATGCATAGGGTAGAGGCGCTTCCAACCTGACGACCCGCTGCTGGAGGTTCACCCATGGCAGTGACCAGAACGATGACCAACGCTTGGAAAGTAAGAATCCTGCCGGACATCTTCTATGAGGACCCGGCACCGATCGAGGACGGCATGCAGCAAGACCCGTTCATACGCCGTATCGCATATCTGCTCGCCGAACGCTACGAAGACTCTCCTGACGTGTTCGTCTCCAGTGGCGGCTTCGTCTTCTACAATCCTGAAGACGGCAATCAGCGGGTCGCTCCTGACTGCTATATCGCATTCGGCGTAGACGTGAAGGCTATCTACGAGAACCTGCCCAACTACTGGGTCTGGGAGGTAGGGAAGCCGCCGGACTTCGTAATGGAGGGGGCGTCCAAGAGCACCGCTGAGCGCGACTTGGGAGAGAAGCGGGAGTTATATGAGCGCTTGAGGATAGCGGAATACTGGCGAATGGATCCAACTGGCGGCGCGTTGTACGGTCAGCCGCTGGCGGGGGAGCGGTTGGTCGACGGCAAGTATGCCCCGTACGGGTTGGAGATTGGGGCAGAGGGTGCGGTGCGCGGGTACAGCGCGTTGTTGGACGTGGTGTTTTGCTGGGACGGCCGGGAGTTCGATGCGCTCGACCCTGAGTCCGGCAGGACGATAGGCAAGCGAGAAGCGGCCGAAGCCCGCGCGGAAGCTGAGCGCCAAGCGCGTCTGGAAGCCGAAGCCGAACTCGCCCGCCTCAGAGCGCAACTCCGCGGACGGGGCTAGACCGATTTAGTAGGCAAGCGTTGCCAATTGGCCTACGCGAAGTATGCGCAGCAGCCCCCGCTCAATCTAAGTCCAGCGCGTGGGGATTGAATCCGGCAATGTCGAACATAGAGTACGCGTAGCCGCTGGTCTGGCCCGAGAATGAAGAAGCAGTGAGCGGCGCGGCGGGGGTTTCCAGCGCCATCTGCGCGAAGTACTTGCTGACCGGCGCAAGTTCTGCCAGCGCTTCGAATTCGTGGAGCGCCAGGAATTCAGCCCGATCAACCTCCACCCCGTCACACTGGGGGCCGCCGCCGAGGTCTTTGAGGGTGAAGACGATGTAGACGTTGCTATCGCGTTGACTGAGACTGTTGCGTGCCGCCAGCACGCCTTGTACTTCGGTGCGGACGCTGGTTTCCTCGAAGAGTTCGCGCACCACTGCTTCCTCGAAGGGCTCGTCCTGCTCTACGTAGCCCCCCGGAATGGTCCAACGCCCCTTGCCCGGGTCTTGTCCACGCCGAATAAACAGCACTTTGTTGTCGCGCACCACAATGCCGCCCACACCGAGAGAGAACGTACTGAAGTGAATGAAGCCGCACGCCTGGCACGTCGCACGTTGACGCCCACCGTCCGGCCGCAACGACATCGACTCGCCGCATCGTGGGCAGTAGCGGAAGTGATTAGGTACAGTTGGGAGTTCAGACATGTCCATAGCCCGCCGTCAGCTTACGCTTTCACTCGTTTGATGATAAAGTGCTTTGCGACTGCGGTCAAAGGCAAGCTGATTCACGCAGAGTCTCCGTGCATGCGTAAGACAGCCTTGGCAAGAGGGGACGGGTGGGGTTACTGGATAATCAGTGTCGGTCCGGAGGCGAAAAAGGGAGATTGTAGTTAAAGAGTGTCCCCAGCGCGAGTGGCGGCAATGGAAGCATACCCAATGCTCGTTGCAGCGGTGGGCGACCTCCTCTGGTATGGGCTGCTCTTCGGATCAGAACCGGCCTTCGTGCCCATGCCACTCATGTCTCGTAGGACCACTATCCTAGGGCCAGACTCCCCTCCGAATTCCGCTTGTGTGCAATTGTAAATCGTGGTATAGTGGGTATCCATTATTAGGAACAATTCTCAATATAGTAATAGCTACGCACAGCATTGATTGAGGCAGAATATGGCGACAGCCCAGAAAGCGGATTCCCTTAGCACAAGTTGGCGGCTCGCCAGCTTGACCGAAGGTGCTCGTAGCCGGATTGCCTTAGCTGCTCTTTTTGGCATAGGCGCCGTTACTACCGGTGTGGCGCGCTTGGCTCTCTCCGGGACAGCCGTGGCGATGGTCTTCGAGAAGCAGCCGTTCATGGACATCCTCCTGATACTACTCGGGGTACTCACGCTGCCTATGCTGCGCATCGTTTTCACGATGGCACAGCAATTCATCGCCCACGAGACGGCGGCCAAGATGAAAGTCAAGCTCCGCACGGCCCTTTACGACCACTTGCTGCGTCTCGGCCCCGGTTTCACGCAAAAACAGCGCACCGGCGAAGTGGTGGTAAAGGCAGTGGACTCCGTGGAGCAGCTCGAGACGTTCTTCGGTCGCTATCTGCCGCAACTTGTGGTTGCCGGTGTTGCGCCCGTCGGCATTCTCACCTTTATGACGATCCTTGACTGGCAATCGGCCCTCATTTACCTGCTCTTTGCTGCGCTCACTTACCTTGCGCCGACGTTCTTCCGCCGCGCCACGTATCGTGCCAGCCGCGGACGCTGGCAAGCAAACCGGGAGTTGAGCGCGGACTTCATCGACGCCATCCAAGGCCTCGCCACGTTGAAGATCTTTGGCCGCAGCACGGAGTGGGGACGCATGCTTGCCGAGCGCGCGCGTGCGCTCTCGTTGACGACCATGAAAGTGCTGGGCATAAACATTGCTTCCGGCGGCGTGAGCATGCTTTTCATGAGTCTGGGCGCCGCGACGGTGCTCGCCTGGGGTGCAATTCGCGTCGATCAGGGCACGCTCGACTTGACCCCCCTCATGATCGTGCTCTTTCTCGGGGTCGAGATCTTCCGCCCCTTGCGCGAACTCAACCAGCTTTACCACACCGGTCTACTCGGCACCTCATCGGCCATTGGCATGCTATCGCTTTTCGATGAGGAACCTGAGGTCGTGGATGCTGCCGACCGTGCCCGTGCCGACGGCAGCAGCGCCACAACCGCAGTGCATGAAGGGCCAATTGAGCCTCGTGTGGACTTCGAACGCGTAGCCTTCACATATGAGCGTGGCGACCGTCCGGCGCTACAAGACGTTTCCTTTACCGTGCCGGCCGGCACCTCCCTTGGCATCGTTGGGCCGTCGGGCGCCGGCAAGACTACAGTCACAAACCTGCTTTTGCGCTTCTTTGATCCGCAGGAGGGTCGCATCCTCCTTGGCGGTCACGATCTCCGGGACATCCCGCTGAATTCATTGCGGCGGCAGGTGTCCATCGTCGCCCAAGACACCTATCTCTTCCACGGCACGGTGCTGGAGAATATCCGGCTTGCCCGTCCTGAGGCATCTGACGCGGAGGTGCTGGCAGCGGCGCAAGCGGCGAATGCCCACGAATTCATCCCAAGACTCCTCGCCGGATACGACACGATCATAGGCGAGCGCGGCCAGAAGCTCTCCGGCGGCCAACGGCAGCGCCTTGCGATAGCACGGGCTATTCTCAAGGACGCGCCCATCCTCATCCTGGATGAGGCCACCTCCCACGTGGATAGTGGCAATGAAGCGGTAATCCAAGAGGCGCTGGAGCGGCTCATGCGGAATCGGACGACGATCGTAATCGCTCATCGTCTTTCCACTGTGGCCGGCGCCGATCAAATCATCGTGCTGGACCAAGGCGCATGCGTCGAGCGCGGTTCCCATAGGGAACTCATGGCGCATGATGGGGTTTACGCCCGTCTCATCGCGGCGCAATCGCGGCTGCCGGTTGGAACAGAGGACGCGCGCGAGGATGCTGGGTTCGGTGCAGTCGCCACGAACGGAGATAGCGTAGAAGCCGTCGTCGCAGGCGTCGGAGACGGCAGCGTTGAGCCGGAGGATGACGACCAAGCCGATCAAGACGGCCACTTCTTGCGCAGCGCTAACCACGCGAAGCCCATCGAGCCGGTGGTGCTCGGCGCCTGGGAAACGAGCAGCCGCCTGATGCGGCTTATTCGCCCGGAATGGTTGGAGTTCGCCGTGACCGTAGGCAGCGGTCTAGTCAAGGCCGGAGCTACCATTGCGCTCGGTGTTGCCAGCGCAATGCTCGCCGGCCGCGTGGCTACGGGCGGCGGCCTAGGATCCCTTATTCCAATTGTGGTCGCGCTGGCAGTCACGGTAGCGCTCTTTTCGTGGATCGAGTCCTGGATATCGCATGACATGGCGTATCGCATTCTGGCCGACATGCGCATAAAGCTCTTTGACACGCTGGACCGCCTCGCGCCCGCCTACATGTATAGCCGCCGCAGCGGCGACCTGACCAGCGTCGTCACATCGGATATTGAGACCGTCGAGTCGTTCTTTGCCCATGCCGCCGGACCGATTCTGGTGGCCATCATGGTGCCGCTGGTGGCGCTAGTCTTTTTGCTCAACATGTCGTGGCTGCTCGCGCTGGTGCTGGTGCCCTTCCTCATCCTGGTGGCGCTCAGCCCGCACTTCATAGGACGACATACCGACCGGCTGGGCAACCGCTTGCGCACTGAGCTTGGCGAGGTCAACGCACACATGGCTGACAGCGTGCAGGGACTGCGTGAGGTCGTGGTCTTTTCGCAAGACGGTCGACGCTTGCAGGAAATCCACGATAAGAGCGATGCGCTCACCGGCCTGCAGGTGCGTTATGGCAAGCAACTAGGCTTCCAGCAGGGCGTAATCGAAGGCATCCAAGCAGTCGGTGCGCTTGTCGTGCTCATGCTGGGTGCGTATCTCGTTAATGAGGGACTGCTGGCGGCGGCGGCGCTGCCGGTGGCAACGATGCTTGCCCTCACCTGCTTCACGCCGGTGGCAGAAATTGCCCGCATCGTCAAGGAATTGGCAAACGCCTTCGGTTCCGGTCGGCGCGTCTTTGCCGTGCAGGACGAGCCGATGCCGGTAGTCGATGGGCACGCCGTCACACCGGCTACGGCCGCCGCGCCCGCCGTGGAGTTTGCAGACGTTTCGTTCAACTACGGCCCGGGTGAACCTCAGGCGTTGAGCGGCGTGTCGTTCGCGATCGAAGCCGGCCAGACCGTCGCTCTAGTCGGGCCTTCCGGCGCGGGCAAGACCACCGTGGCGCACCTACTCATGCGCTTCTGGGACCCGCAGCAAGGACGGATCACGTTCGGCGGTCACGATCTGCGGGACTTCACCCTCGACGACCTGCGCAGCCGCGTTTCGCTTGTCTCCCAGGACATCTACCTCTTCAACATGAGCATTCGCGAAAACCTGCGCCTCGCGCGGCCCGATGCCACCGATGAAGAGATCGAGGCAGCGGCAAAGATGGCCAGCGCGGACGAGTTCATCCAGACATTCCCGCGCGGCTACGACTCCTTCGTCGGAGAACGCGGCACGTCAATTTCGGGCGGGCAGCGCCAGCGTCTTGCGATTGCGCGCGCCTTGCTTAAGCAAGCGCCTATCTTGATCCTGGACGAAGCCACGTCCCACCTGGATACGGAAAACGAGCGCGAAGTGCGCGCGGCGATCGCCGAGCTCATGCGAAACCGCACCACGCTCGTTATCGCGCACCGCCTCTCAACCGTGCGCGATGCGGACAACATCATAGTTCTGGATGACGGGCGCGTCGCCCAAAAAGGCACCCACGACGCCCTCTTAGGATCTGAAGGCACGTACGCCCAACTCGTGCGCGTCCAAGTGCAGCTCTAGCGCGCGCCGGCTTCTAGGCTTTTCCGCCCTTCCCGTCATGCCGCTCACAACCCTCTGGTTGCAGATCGGTTACTGAGCAACATATAATGTGAAAAGGTAGTCAAGGACCTGCGTCCCTGCTTGGGAGTGAGGCACGAAAGCCCGCTGTAGAGAGTGCGTCTGCAGAAACTGCAGAATTCGTCTGCAGCAACTGCAGAATGCGTCTATCGAGCCGAGGTGGCGAAATGGAAGACGCATGGGACTTAAACTCCCAGGAGCTTTAACGCTCGTGCCGGTTCGACTCCGGTCCTCGGCACCACAAGAATACCTTTCTGCTTCCGGCAGATGCAGGCTGGAGATGTAGTTCCCCTAGCCGAGGCACTCGACCGGAGGCAAACCCAGAGGAAGGAAATACCTCTATGCGTCCCTACGAACTCGTCGTCATCTTCCACCCGGAGATCGACCCCGACACCCTCGCGACCCTCACCGGTCGCATTGTCTCCACCATCACCGGCCACAACGGTGAGATCATTGCGCAGCAGACGTGGGGCCGGAAGCGTCTCGCGTATCCGATCAAGCACCTCAGCGACGGCCATTACGTGCTCTGGCACTTCCAGGCCGAATCCCCGTCGCTTGTGCGCGATCTTGAGAGTCTTTTCCTTATCTCGGAACCCATACTCCGTTACCTCACCGTACGCGCAGAGGGTCTCCCGCCGCTCACACCGGACCGGCAGCCTGAACCCGCGGCCGTTGCGAAAGCAGAAAGTGAGGAAGCGTAACCATGGCCGGCCTGAATAAAGTCATGCTCATCGGCCATCTCGGGCGTGACCCCGAACTGCGCTACACCGCGAGCGGCACGCCTGTCTGTAGCTTCTCTATGGCGGTTAGCCGCCGCTGGACCGGTCGAGACGGTCAGCAACAGGATGAGACCGAGTGGTTTCGCATTACCGCCTGGGAAAAGCTGGCAGAAGTCTGTGCTAATTACCTCACCAAGGGCCAACAGGTCTACATTGAAGGGCGAATTAAGCTCGACACTTGGACAGGGCAGGACGGACAGGAACGTTCCAACCTGGCAGTTACTGTATTAGAAATGCAGATGCTCGGCTCGCGGCGCGATCAGGGGATGTCCGGCGACTCGGTGGAAGAAGCCGGGGCGCCCGTTGAAGCGGAAGAAACCATCGACCCGGACGACCTACCCTTCTAGAGAAGCTCTATGATACGTAACCGATTTCAAAGTACAGATTGTGGATTGGGGAAAACTGATGCTTGATCGAGATGGTCGAGATTCACGCGGCAGGCCGCCGGGACGGTTCGGTGGTGGTGGTGGTGGCGGCGGCGGCGGAGGTGGCGGAGGTCGTTTCGGTGGCGGCGGTGGTGGTGGCGGAGGTCGTTTCGGCGGCCCGCCGCGCCGGCGAGGGCCGGGCGGCCGCGGTCCGCGGCGTCGCCGGTCGTGCTATTTTTGCGGCAATGGCATTAAGGTCATTGACTACAAGAATGTTGATCTCTTGTGGAATTACTTGGATGATCGCGAGAAGATCATCGGGCACCGCCAGAGCGGCACGTGCCAGAAACACCAGCGTCGGCTTTCGGTAGCGATAAAACGTGCACGCACGATAGCGCTGCTGCCGTACACGCCGGAGCACACGCGCACGCGGTAAGGAGCCCGCTCCAGCGACGCCCAAGCGACCGATCAGAGCCGCGCGCCGCAGTATGCAATGAATTGTCGCGCCTTACCTTGTCGGAATAGGGACATAGGCCACGCTGACCGGCCCGAGGCACACCGCTGTGCCTTGCCGGTAGACTCCGTTCCCGACGGCGCGGGCGTTCGGCTTGAAACGCTAAAGCCGGAAGTAATGCGCTAGACGTCGCAAAACTAAACGGCACAAGATCTCGTCCATTCCGCTTAGTCCCTAATAGATTATCCAACGCGAAGGTTTCTCTATGCCACGAAGAAAGTCCGGTCAAGGGCAACGACGCTCACAGCGCATTATTGCCCGCCCTCTGGAGCATCCCGCGGAAGAGGGGCAGCCGCTGATCTTTGGCTGGGGCGCCCACCTCTCGCGGCGAGAAAAGGATACCTTAAAGAGGCGGGCGGTAATGGCCGGCGCCGGTTTCGTCGCCGCTCTCATTGCTCTCATTCTGCTCTATGCGTACCTCAACGAGTATGTCCTGCAAGCACGCGCTACCGTGGCCCGCGTCGGGACGACCAGTATCAACGCCAGTGACTATTCCACTGTTCTGGGCACGGAACTCGCGCATTACGTCTACTTCACGCGGCAGGTGCAGCAGCTTCTTCCGCAACTCGTGAGCGAAGAAGGAGCCGATCCCACCGCACTAAGCAATGGGGCATCCAGGCTCTTGGCCCAACAAGAGCAACGACTGCAATACCTGCCCAGCTTCACCTTGGAACAGATGATCGAGGCCATTATCGTACGCCAAGAAGCCGCTGCGCGCGGATATACGTACGCGGAGACTGAGCGGGAGGAAGCGACCGCCGCCTACCTCGACGAGCTAGGCGAAGCGCAATTGCGCAGCCGCATTCTCGCGCTAATTCCACCGCCCTTGCTTGAGCCTACGCCGATCCCTGGTGAGGATGAGATACGCCAGTCCGACGAATTATTGATGCGGGCAGAGCTCACGAGCACGCCAGCGGCCACCGCCACGCCGCTGCCACCAACCCCGTCACCTACGGCAGCGCAGGTGACGCCCACACCCGACGCGCCCACGCCCACACTTACGCTGGAAGATCGCGTGGAAGCCTATCTCGTTGGAACGGGCATGTCGCGTGAGATCTTCGAAGAGCGCATTCAAGACGCCTGGTGGCGTAAGCGCTTGGAGCAGGAGGCCATTGCCGCCGTGCCCGCGAGCATGTCACAGGTCCACGCCCGTCACATTCTCGTTACGAACGAGGAAGATGCTGCCCTCGCTTTAGAGCGATTGGAGGCGGGTGAGGACTTTGCCGAGCTTGCAGCCGAGATGTCGCTTGATCCCGGCACAAAGGACTCCGGCGGCGACTTGGGCTGGTTCCCCAAGGGCGTCATGACCCCCACCTTCGAGCTGGCAGCCTTCGAGTTGGAACCTGGGCAAGTCAGCGATCCGATTCAGTCGCCGTTCGGGTTCCACATCATCGAGGTCCTGGAAAGAGCAGACGACGTCCCACTGGAACCCAACGCCCTATCCCAACTCCAACTGCGCGCGTTTAGTCAGCTTCTTGGCGAACGTAAAATTGCCCTCGGCGTGGAACGCTTGCTCACGCAAGAGATCGCGACGTGGGCGCAACGCCACATGCCGCCGCTGCCTGAACGGCAGTAGCTGGGCAACAGCCTTTCGGTCCCTGCGTATTGAAACGGCACCTTGCTTGAGGCGCACGAATCGTGCCAGGAACGACACCGAAAGAACGGCCGCCGCAAGTTTCTGTGGGGACGCTAGGATGGACTGGCCGCTGTTGAACCGGTCTGTCACTGCTATGAAATAGGCTATCACCCGGTCGTCATTCCCGCTTTCGCGGGAATCCATCCGTGCTTATGGACAGTTCACAAAGCGCCCCGGCTTTCTCCCACTTAAGGAATCGAGCAATCTCAAGGATTCCCTTCTACACCAGGTCGGCGCAGGTTTCAAACCTGCGCTACCGGAAGAATTGTTCCACGTCCACGAATTCTCTGGCCCGACGCGCCGGAGGCAGTGAATTCAGAATCGTCTTTCCGTAGAACTTCGTATGAATGCGCGCATCGAGCAGCACCATCACGCCGCTGTCTTCCGGGCTCCGAATGAGACGGCCAAAGCCCTGCTTGAGGTCGATGATGGCTTCCGGCAGCATCAAGTCCCGGAACCAGTTGCCTCCGGCCTTGGTCACCGCATCCAGTCGGGCTTGGGAAAGCGGTGAAGGCGCTGAGAACGGCAGCCGGTCGATGGCAACCACCGAGAGCGCCTCTCCCGGCACGTCCACGCCTTGCCAGAATGACTTGGTGGCGCAAAGAATCGCGTGGCCGTCCTCCTGGAAGATGCGCAGCAATTCTCGGCGCGGCATCTCGCCCTGGCGCAGGCAGAGCATCCGATCGCCAACGCGCCGCGACAGCTCCTGATAGCAGTGCTCCAGCGCCCGGTAGCTCGTAAAGAGCAAAAAGGCGCGGCCCTGCGAGGCAACGACCAGGCTTTCCAAGCGATTGACCAACGCCGCAAGGTAGGCGCGCGCCGCATCTCCTTCCCAGCGGGAGGGAGGTTCGGAAAGTTCGCGCGGTCGCGGCGCCCAAATCAGCGCCTGCTCCTCAAAGATAAACGGGCTTTCGCACACGACTTCCCGATAGTCTTGGGCTCCCACGCGCGACGCGAAGAACGTCATGCTGCCGCCCACGGCCAGCGTCGCCGATGTGTACACCGTAGCCTGCGTCCGCTCAACTACCTGAGCAAGGTGCGCCGAAACATCGATGGGCGTGTAATGCAGTTGGATGCTGTTGCGCCCCTCCTCCACATACCGGAGCGAGCCCTGCAGCGTCGGCGCACAGAAGCGCTCTATCCGGTTGATAACCGAATCTACCTGATCGATGCGCTTCTGTAACTTCGCTTCTTCCTCCTCACTCGGCATCTGCGGCAAACGCCCTTTGAGGTATTGGTAGTAGCGATTTAGTGCGTTTGTGACCGGCCCGGCAGAAAACTCCAGGGTTTCCGGCACCGCAACTTGACGGCTTCCCCACTCACCTCGTCCCTTATTCAGCAGCAAGGCCGTAAACTGCTCCCAACTCGTTGCCACACTCCGCTGGAGCGCATCACGCAAGCCCTCCAGACCGGGCTCTTCGGGAATGAGGCGGGTGATGCTGCGCGGCGTTAGGGTATCCGTGAACGCCGCGTAGGCAAAGTTCTCCAACTGATGTGCCTCGTCGATGATGAGAAAGGCGTGCTGGGGCAGAATCTCAGCCAGCGTGCTGAGGCAAAGCAGCGCATGGTTGCAGATGACAACGTCCGCCTCCTTCAACTGATCGCGCATCGCAAAGTACCAGCACGATCTGTCTCTGTAGAAGCGGCAGCTCTGTCTAATGCAGTCGGTATCGGTGGCAATGGTGCGCTCGCGTAGCTCCGCAGAGAGCGAGAAGCGGAGCTCATCCACGTCGCCGGTTGTCGTCTCCCCCAGCCACTCCACCATTCCCGCCAGTCCCTCCGGCGGTATCAAGCTGCCCGTAGCCTCATCCAGCTTGAGCTTGCACGCGTAGTTTCCCAGCCCCTTCGCAACGATGGCGTCGAACGTAATACCATACGGGGCGAGGAACTGCTGGACGGCCGGCACATCCTTGAAGAAGAGCTGGTCTTGCAGCACCTTGGTTGCGGTGGATATGACGATTGGGCCGCAATCCGGATCTGCGCGCCGGGCCAAGACTGCCGGTATGAGGTAAGCGAGACTCTTCCCCACGCCGGTGCCGGCTTCTACCACCAAATGACGGCGATCCGCCAGCGCGGAACTGATGGCGGACGCCATCGCCTGCTGCCCGGCGCGGTGCTCCCATCCGGCCTCGACAAGCAGACCGTTTGGGCCGTAGATGGCGTCCATCGTCCTGCTATCCAGACGGAGAGATGATGCGGACGGCGTTTCAGCAGAAGGCATTGCGGCGTTGGTCCCAGCGCACGTGTCGGTGAAGCCATTCGTGATTTTCTCATTCTAGCATGCCGGCCATTCCAGACCCCGGTTGGCTTTATCTCCTCCACAAGAGACCCCTGCACAACCGGGTCCGACAGGCGAAAATACCCCTTCTCCCTGGGAGACCCCCGTATCGGGTACGGGGCATGCGCGGACTTACAGTCCGATGCATAACGCCCATTGGAAGGTCGAGATTATCCCCCTCTCCTTGGGGAGGCTGTCTTATAAGTCGACTCGATAAGCAAAATCGTGCTTCGACACGGGCTTCGCGAAGCCCACTCAGCACGAACGGGATTTGCCTTTTCCGTTCGCCCCCGTATCGTGTACGGGGCAGGCTCTGAGCCTGTCGAAGGGCAAGTCTACACTGAGCAATGCACTTTTGAGACAAGCACTTGGGGAGAGAGCCGGGGTGAGGGGAAGTCTTCACCCTTCCAACCTAATTCGACGGACGCGTGAGAGTTTTACACGGGTTCCCGTAGGGCGGGTAGCGGCAGAAGAATCGCGCACAGCTACTTACCTGTCCCTCGGCACTGTGGTAGCTTTAATCCTAGCAGCGCATGGCGGCGCATCAGGATTTTATGTTGAGGAAGGCGCGTAATGTCCACGCGGCTCTATATTGCCGTAGTGTCGACGACAGTACTTGCTATCGCCCTAATGCTGCTGAGTCTCGCAACGTATGTCGTGCTCGCGTTCAGTCTGCACACGCAGCTAGACCGGGGCTTGGCTGCAGAGGGTCAGCAGTTGAGCGACTACTTTTTCACGTCTGCCGACTCCCCGCTCGTCGGCAATACGCTACCGGTCTCTACGACACCCTTTGAAGCGGTGGCGCCCTCCGGCTCGGTCTTTCGCATCGTTGCAGAGGACGGCCGCGTGCTCGCCCAATCGGTCGGCAACCTTACCCAGCCGTTAGACGGGAGCGCATACGGCGCTAGCGGTGCATGGCCGCAGTCACTCGCTTACGAAACGGTGGAATATGCTGACACGCGGTTCCGCATCTATTCACTGCCACTACTGCTGCCCGCACAGGCGCAAGGAATCCTCCAAATAGCCCGCCCGCTTGCCCCGGTGGAACAGACTCTTGCGCATCTCCGCATTGTTCTCATAGCCGGCGCTGGCGTCAGCCTGCTGCTCGCGGTAGGTGTGGGCCTGCTGCTGGCGCACATTTCCGCCAAACCGATCGAAGACGTAGCGAGCGCCACGGCGCGCATTCGGGCGTTTGGCGAAGACAACGAACGTCTGGCGTCGCCTGGAATTCTTCAAGAGCCCAATTGGCTCGTGCAGAGCCTCAACAACATGCTCGATCGCGTTGCACTCGCCGAGGCAGCCGCGGGCGAGGCGTCGGCGTTTCGCGCCCAATGCACCGCCTACATGCAGAACCAACTGGGGCGGTTGATTGTGCAGCAACGCAGCCTCAACGACTTTCTGCGCACAGAATTGCGACCCAGCGACCCCAGTGCGCTTGAACTACCGCCAGAGCAGCGCCGCACCTTAAGCACCTTCCTGCAGACCGACCCACGGGGCTGGGTCGCGGCGTACGACGATGTTGCCGCCTGGCTTGAGGCGCAGACCGAAGCGCTCGAGCGCTGGGTCCACCATCTCCCGCTCTATGTCGGCGCGCAGGAAGGATTGGACCTAGAGCGTGAAGAAATAGCCCTGTCGCCACTGCTCTTTGGCATCTGCGAGGAAAGGCGTGAGCAGCACAAAGACTCTCTGCAGATCGCCCGCAACTTGGCCTGTACGCCGCGCCTGCACGGCGACCGCCGGAGCTTGCAGGACGCGCTAGCTGCACTCGTGGATAACGCGTGCTACAGTACGCCCACAGGCGGCACGGTAGTGGTTGAGCTCCATTGCGCCGGACCGGACGTGACGATTACGATTGCCGATAGCGGCGTCGGCATCGCGCCGGATGAAATTCAGCATGTCTTCAAGCGCTTCTATCGCGCTGCCGATTCCAGTCCCGGACACGGTTTGGGACTGCCGTTTGCCCACGACGTAATAGTGCAGCACGGCGGCACGCTATCGGTCGACAGCGTGCCGGGAGAAGGCAGTACGTTTGCCGTACGTTTGCCGCAGGAGCGGAGCAGTGCGGTATAAGCCCTATGACCCGCTGCAGGGCCGCAAGCGTTCATGGCGGAGTCGGCTTATGGTTCCCGGCGCAATTGCCGCCTTGCTCCTCGTCGTGGCTGCCGGTACCACGCTCACGGTGATAGGCGTCTTGCGTCTCATGGACTATACGGGGGTTGCCGAGAGTGGAACTGCTTTGCCACCGGACACTGGCGTCGCGGTGCTCGAAGACCGGCGTGAATTGTTCCCAACTCTCACGCCGGCCACTCCCCCCGTGCTGGTACCATTGCCCACCGTCGCGCCCACAGCCGCGCCGACAGCCATACCTACCGTCGCCCCCACGGCCATACCCACTGCCCAGCCGAGCCCCGTGCCTACTGCAGTGCCCACTATTGCGCCCACACCACCGCCCGCGCCGACGGCTGTAGTCGTAGAGGTGATTGAGAATCGAGCAAAAGACGTGTTCGAACGCCTCACGGGGAGCGTCGTACGGATTTCAACGGCGTCAGGAAACGTCGGCATCGGTCAGCCATACAGCGAGGCCGGATCAGGCTTCGTGATCGATGAGGCCGGCCATATTCTCACGAATTATCACGTGATTAAAGATGCCAGGAGTATTCAGATCACGCTCAGTGATGAGGTGACGCGGGGAACGGCGAGAATCATCGGCGCCGACCCGGGTTCCGACGTCGCCTTGCTTAAAGCCAGTGATGCCCTGCTGGATAAGCTGGTAGTCGCTCCCCTTGGCTCCTCCGCTGCCATGGAAGTAGGTGACCAAGTCATTGCCATCGGCAGCCAATACTTCACCTACCAAAATAGCCTCACTACGGGGATTGTGAGCGGCTTGAACCGCCCCTACGCCTTTTCCGGTCGCACCATTACGGGCATGATTCAGAGTGGAGCGGCGATAAACCGTGGGAGTTCAGGCGGACCGCTTATCGACTTGCAGAACGGAGAGGTCGTTGGAATCAATACGGCAATCGCCACGCAAAACTTTGCCGGTATCGCGTTGGCGCTGCCCATTGACCGCGTCAAGGCCATCCTGCCCGACCTACGCGCAGGCAAGACGCCGAAGCACGCCTGGCTCCCGATCCATGGTTCCAGCATCACGCCGCAACTCGCCGCGCAATGTAATCTTCCGGTAGATTACGGCGTCATTGTCTACGGCATACTGCCCGGCGCGACACTCAATCGGGAAACGGAAACGTTCAAGACCGGCGCAAACGGTGACATAATTGTCAGTATCGATGACCTACCGGTCCGAAACCTCAATGAGTTAAGCAGATACCTCGACGCCCACAAGAAGCCCGGCGACATCGTCGAAATTCGGGTCTACCGCGAGCGTAAGACAAATGAACTCTTGAAGGTTACGCTGGAGGAGTGGCCGAACAAGGTAGTGCGCCCCCTGACTCAGGCGGTTGACTGCTCCAGACCGACGAGCGAGCCGATCAACGCCCCTACGGTGCCGCCCATTACCGCAGAGACCACCACGAAAGCCGCCAGTGGCAGGTTCATCATCTCCGTGGAGCCGCTGATACCCGCAATCGCCGCCGCAATGAGGCCGATCACCGCACCCACGGCGATACCGGCCACAATGCCACGGGCCGCCATACGCTCCGACGATCCCATAGCCGCGGTGTCGGCGACATTAGCCTGATTGACCTCAGGATTCTCCGCGTCGACGGTGTCACCGAAAGAGCCGTAGAGCAACCCGAGGGTGACTCCGTACACGATGTGCAGAATCAGATTACCGAGAATTGGCAGGAATCCCGCGCCCAGGCCGAATCCGAGGAAGCCCGCGCCCACTAGCGGCAGAAAAACTATGAGGGATAGCACCCACGGGAAGAAAGCAAAAGCAAGACCGCGCCCCACGTCGGGGCCGGGGATGCGCGGCTCGACAAAGTACGCGTAAATGAGGGCAAAGCCCATGCCGATGGCGAGATGGATTGCAATGGCGGCGTAAAATACATCGGTTGTATATTCAATCAAGATGTTGTCGGTCAAGCCATTGAACCAGGCTGCGTATGTTTGGGCGCCAGCCTGTTCGGAGGGCTCGATGTTCGCCAGCGCAAAGGCAATGCCATACGCGACCACGGCGGCGATTATCATGAGCACGGTAGCTACAAAGCCGGATAGGACCGCTCGCGCCAGCCAGCCTTGCCGCAATGTCGTCTGCGCGTTTTCCATGATCGCTACCTCCTTTTGAGGCGAGGTTTGCGCACACGTCGCCATAGCTGCAGGCACTACGCGCATCGAGCATGGAGCGCCCGCTCACTAACTCGTCACCGTGTACTCTACCTCCCGCCTATGGCTGCCTACCGGCAGCAATACAACAAACAAAACATCTTCCAATTTCATTGTTGGGTTAATGCGCCCACTTGTCAACCACTTAAGCAAGAAGAAGCTGCTGGTTTATACATAAGGGTGGAGTAGAGGGAATGCTGCAGGACCCATCGTTAATTGGTAAAGCAGCACTTAATTGCAGCGCTAACGCGCATTCAGAATGTCTGTGCCCCGCAGGATGCGCGCCGCCTGCAAAGCAAGCAATACCGTGCCGATATTCAACACGCCGGCAAGTGCAAAGGGCAGCGGCGCATACAGGCCGATGAGAATGCCCGCGGCCATGGTGCCACCAAGGTTCCCAAACGTCCACGCCGCCTCGGTCACGGCGGTAAGACGCCCTTGCTCGTGTCCCTCTCCCGACACGCGCACGAGCGACGGCATCAGCGAGGCAAGCCATTGACCCCCCAGGCTCGTGAATATCGCCGACACGGCAAGTAATAGGGCGTTATCCACGAACAGCGCGCAGCCAAACGGGCCGAGGGCGAGCGTGAGACTGCTCGCTATCACCGGTATGGCCCTGCCAATGCGATCGGAAAGCCAGCCGACCACAAGGCCGGTGGACCCTGTTACCAACGCGCCGACGGTGGCATACAAGGCAACCGCCGTCACCGAATCTGTCAGACGGAAGATGAGCAGAGGGAGCATCACCGAGCTCGTGCCGAGCCACCAGGTGGGAAGAAAGCGAATCCCAATGAGACGCAGGATGAGCGGGCGCCGCCACAAGACCTGGTAGGAACGAAGCATCTCCCACGCGGACATCGACTGCACCTGTTCCAACCGAATTGGCGGCAGGAAAATCACGCCGAAGAACACAAGCACGAGATTCCCCACCAGCATCGCGATGCCCAAGGTGCGAAAGCTAAGCTGATCGGCAATTGGGCCTGCTGCCAAGTTGCCCAGCGCGCTGCCAATAGTCGGCCCGGTAAAGTAGAGCGCCCCCATCAAGCCCATACTTCCCAACGGCGCAACCAGAGCGAGATAGGCGCGGGAAGAGGTGGTGCGCAG
Organism: Chloroflexota bacterium; assembly: GCA_965219505.1. Classification (GTDB taxonomy): domain Bacteria; phylum Chloroflexota; class UBA11872; order VXOZ01; family VXOZ01; genus VXOZ01. Next base: position 2,749,291 of record OZ244775.1, read on the forward strand.
CGTAAAGAGAGCGCCGTACAAGAGCGCCAACAACACGAGCAGCCGCGTGTCGGACACCATGAACATGAGCCCGCCGATGCTCACTGCCGTCATGCCCAGCAACAGGATGTACTTCGCCCCCACACGGTCCGCCAGCAAACCGCTGGCAAAGAGCACAATAATGCGCACGACGTTCTGGACCGAGAAGAGAGTGGACGTAAGAATTGGCGATCCGCCGAGAACTTTCTCAACGTAGACAGGAAAGAGCGTTCGGCCCGGCGCACCCAGTGTGGCGTTGAGGAAGAAGATCGTCAGAAAGAGAATGAGCGGCTTGAGGTACCGGTGCTCCGAGAGCGGGGATCGTCTCGCAGCGTTGTCAGTTTCGGGCATGCGGGTAAGTCATTCGTGAAGCGGTCATTCGGTCAGGTTCCTGCTATGTGACGACGATTAGTAGACATGCGTGACGGCGACCGCAAAACACTAATTCTGTGTAGCGCGGGGGCTTGTCCTCCGCCTCCGCGCTCTGACGTCCGCCCACCGCAAACGGTATCGGGGCTTGCGGCCACCAACCGCCCGAGTGGGCTCTTGCTACAGAACGATGTCAACCGGCGTACCATTCTGCTCCAGCGACTGATACGTAGCCCAGGTAACGGCCAGGGCGATGCGCGCATCCGCGGCGCTGGCCTGCACCGGTTCCTCGCCCCGGATCGCCCGTATCGTGTGCTGGGTTAAGAGCAACTGGCTGTCACCGCTATACGGTCCGAATTCTTCGATAGCGCCGCCCTCGCGCAGAATCTTGAAACCATCCCGGGGACGGCTCGGCGCCAGCGCTCCCTGCGGCCCGAGGATATCATCAATGCGTCCTTGCGGCTGCACGCCCGGCGGCAAGCCCCACGAGATGCTGAATGCGGCCAGGTCGCCGCTGCCGTACTCGAGCGCCACCGTGGCCGTATCCGGCGCTTTGTGTTGGAAGTGGGCGATTTCCGGCCGGTCCTTGGCAAACGTAAACCCGTGGGCGCTCACCCGCACCGGGTCCGTGCCCGTGAGCCAACGCCAATAGTCGAAGAAATGAGTCATGAAGTCGTTCAGCGGACCGCCGTTGCCGCGATCCATGTCGTGCATGGCAAGCTTGGGCCGAATGTGGGTGGCCGAATGCATGCGAAACATGAGCGGGCCGCCGAGGGCCCGGTCGCGCAGACACTGGCGCACCGCCGCGGGCGCGTCGCCAAAGCGGCTTTGGAAGTTGATAACGAACACAACGCCTGTGGCGTTCAAGGCTGCGATCATCCGATCGGCCTGATCCAGCCGCATGGCAATCGGTTTCTCGCTCAGCATGTGCTTGCCATGCTCGGCGGCGAAGATCGTCACCTCTTCATGATAGAAGGCCGGTGTGCAGATAGAGACCACGTCGATATCGTCGCGCTGTACCGCTTCATGATAGTCGGTAAACACGTGAGGGGCATCGTACGCCGCCGCCAGCTCCTGCGCGCGGTCTTCGAGCACGTCCACGACTGCCACCACTTCCGCCTCTCCGGACGCCGCCCACGCTTTTGCGTGGGCATTCCCGCGCGCGCCGGTGCCGACTATGCAGACGCGTAACCTGCCGTTAGCCATGTGTAATGTGCTCCTATTTAGTCGGTGAACCGAACGGGCAGTACTTTCCCGTAAAGGAATCGATTTCGCAGGTTCGTCTGTTCTCATCTAGCGTGCGGCATGTGCCTTAGCATGGAGTAATGACACTCTCATGTCAACGCGCGGCAGCCTCTCCCTCTGAGCTAATGCATAGTGGACCACAAGTCATTATCGCTTGCGAAGCCAACCGGGCTCGTACAACTCCTGACCGTTCCAAGTAAATTACTTGCGCTTGCATCTCGATATAGTTGCCATCCAAGTGGGCTCTCTTACCGTTCGTGCTGAGCATGCCTGTCCTGAGCCTGTCGAAGGATCGAAGCATGAACGGCCGTCCGAGCACTTTCTACGTCATGGCGGCTGCCACCCTTCGACAGGCTCAGGGCGAACGGCTTGCGTGCTCAGCGTGAATAGCTTTCGTGCTCAGCGAGAGCAGATGCGATGCTCAGCGTGAACAGGTTTGGTAACTTAGATATCGCGTTTGGTCCTGAGGGCAAGCAAGTTTAGGTGTACCCAGGCAGATTCTCATCGTGAGCAATCGCATTGTCGGACACAAGCGCTCGTCAGCCGCTTCACACTTTGCACGACCCTCCCGTCACCAGCGCGGCCGCATCGGCAGCCAGCTCGGATCTCGCTCTTGCATGGCGGAGACATCGTCCCGGCCCGCGGCTTTATTCTGTAGGTAGCGCTCGTGCGCCGCCTGCAACCGCTCCTCGTCAACCTCCACGCCCAAGCCCGGTTCGGTCGGCACCGGAAGGGCGCCATCCACGAACTGCAACGGCGCGCCCTGCACGATGTCGTCCTCTTCGTTCCACGGATAGTGCGTATCCGAAGCGTAAATCAGATTGGGCGCTGCGGCGGCCCAGTGAGTCATTGCCGCCAGCGAGATTCCCGTGTGGCTGTTGCTGTGTTGGGAGATGCCAAGGCGGAAGGTCTCGCAGATCTTGGCCAGCGTAAGCGACGCCTGCATCCCACCCCAGTGGTGGTGGTCGGCCAGCACCACCTGCACCGCATCCATCTGGACAGAGGGAGCGATATGGGTGAAGGCAGTTACGACCATATTTGTTGCCAGCGGGATCGGCGTTGCCTGCGCCACGGCTGCCATGCCAGCCAGGTCCGGCGCCGGGTCCTCGTAGTATTCCAGATCGAGGTACTCTACCCAGCCCGCAAAGCGAATGCTCGTCTCCACCGACCAGATGGCATTCGGATCGATGCGCAATTGGTGCTGGGGGAAGCGCTCACGGAGCTGGCGCATCGTCTCGGCTTCCGCTTCCGGCGGCAGCACACCCCCTTTGAGTTTGAGGGTCTCAAAACCGTAACGATCCACAAATGTCTCCGCCTGGGCGACGAGTTGCTCCGGGCTCATGGCCTCGCCCCACTCGTCGTCGCCCGCGTACTTATAGAAGAGATACGCTGAGTAAGGCACGGTATCTCGCACCTTGCCGCCGAGGACGTCACAGACAGGTCTGCCGCCGGCTTTTCCCAGCAGATCGAGCATGGCCGTCTCGTACGCGGCAAAGACCGGAGGGTTGTTGATAAGGATACGCAACCGATTGAAAAGCGCGGGATCCAGACCTTTCACAAGCGAAGCAGCGCCCTGCAGCTTCCGCAGAATGTCCTCACCGCCATACGTCTCGCCCCAACCCACGCAACCGTCGTCCGTGGTAAGGCGCACGATTGAGCGGAGCGCAACGGGCTCGTGGACGCCCCAAGAGTTGCGTAACGGGGGATCGCTAATGGCAATGGGAATGACGTCAACATCAACGATGCGCATCGGTTTCCGTTCTCCTCTTTGGTGCTAAGCCTTCTTGCTCCGATTAGGGGTTCGTAAAAGCTGGGAATAGCCGTTCGTGGTGAGCCTGTCGAACCATGAACGGCGCTTCGACAGGCTCAGCGCGAACGGAAGTTACGGTCTTACATCAGGGTTGAAAGATCCACGCGCCCGCCGGTTTCCCCTGATTGTCTGGCCGCGACCAGCATGCCGATGATTTCGAGCATCTCCGCGTGGGGAATTGGATTCTCTCGCGTCTGTATCATGCGCACAACGGCGCGCATCTGCTCGGCGTAGAAAAAACTGGCGTCCCGCACGGCAATCTCGGCTTTGCCCTCCGTGCCGTAGACGTTTAGCAAGAACCCGTAGCGAGCACTGCGAATTATCTGCATGGTGACGGCCCGGCCATCTGTATAGCGCACGTGCACGATATCGTACTCGTCCGTGTATTCATTGCGCACCCACGCGATACCGGGACCCATCACCGTGTAGAAAAGTTCCGCCGCATGGATGCCGTAGTAGACCAGTTCGTTCGGGCCGGTCGCCACGGCGACCCGGAGGTCGCCGACAAGCTCCTTCTCTTGCGCCTTGAATTCCAGCACCTCGCGGGCGAAGCGGAGCGCCGACGACGACATGAGAGGCGTGTTGTGGGTCTGGGCAAGCGCTATCATCTCCTGCGCATGCTCTACGCTCAGCGCGAAGGGCTTATCCACAAACGTCGGCACACCAGCCTCCAAATAGGGCCGTGCCAACTCCAGATGCGTATCGCCGGGGTCTTCGAGCACCAGCACGCCGTCGGCTCGTCCCAAAGCAGAGGTTGGTTCATCGAGGACCGTTGCCAGCCCTGCCTCGGCAGCGAACGCCTCCGCTGCCGCGCGGTCGCGGTCCCAGACCATGGAGATGCGGGCCACGCCGTTCAGGCCTTCCCCGTTGGGATTCTCCTCGTTGATTAGCTGGGAAAAAGAACGGGGGTGCTGCGGGCTGAGCCCGATGATGGCAAGTTCGAGCATGGAGCGCTTCCTTTCAAGCAGATGATGCGATTCGGAGTTGCCACTTGTGGATGTGCCTAATGATACTCTACTGCAAAATCTCGTAGATTAGACTTGACCTAGCAAGTCGCTCAGGCTATCCAGGCTTAGTCCACACGAGCCCCGGCTGGTCAAGGTATAAGACCCAACACACTCACCCTCGCCGTCAGGGTCACTGCGAATACGTACTCGACGCCAGTCCCGGCAACGCCTTCGGTGTATATGTCTATCTTGACAGTGTTATTGTAGATTTCTATGTTCCTGAACACAATAGGCGTCAAGGGCAGCCGAGCAGTGGATCAAGGAAGGGAAGTACGCCCTGAACTGGACTCGGCTGTCGTGCCATCGGTTCGTGGCCAACCGGGTGCGTCTGTCTGTGTTCGTCCTGGCGTACAATCTTGGGAACTTCCTTCGACGGCTGTGTCTGCCCAAGGCGGTCAAGCACTGGTCGCTGCGGAGTGTGCAGGTCAAGGTGATCAAGACGGGAGGCCGTCTGGTGCGGCACTCCCGGCTATTGATCTTTCAGTTGTCCGAGGTGTCGGTTCCTCGAAGGTTGTTCTAGGGAGTGTTGGATCGTATCGGCCGGTTATCGTCGGCGCCAAGCTGAGGAAGGGTACAACTACGACCTTGTCAAGAGGGAGAGCGCTCCAGGGAGTCGGCTTGTCTTCAATGCGGTTTCACCCCACTGGCGGGAGGCCGAAGACGACAAAGATGGACAAGAAACATGGTTCACGGCAAGAATCGCATCCGTTATTGGATAGACCGGAGATTGACTGGCCTTGCAGAACCTGACTATTATGATACCATCTCGTTTGGATTGCCCTTTGAGCCTGAAGACTCCCAATGTGGGAAATGCCGGATACACTGGCGCGACGGGGCGTAAGCGGCTTCGCGCCCCGGGAAGCTCAGCCTCCGTCTGAGCTTCCACCACTCGGCCATCCTGGAGTTCGACGGCCCCAGCTATCGGAACGGGGCAGCTCAGAAGCGCCTTCAACAGGAGGTCTACCGGCAAAAATAATAGACGCACACCGGCAACAATAGTTGACGCCGATCAAGAGGAGAACAGGGAATGAATGGACAAGTATTGGCTTACTCCGCTCAAACCAACTCGGGACTGATCACAGGGGATGACGGCAACCGATATAACTTTGTCGGGACCGAATGGAAAGACCAGGCCATTCCCAACCGGGGAATGCGGGTGGATTTCGAGGCGCAGGACAGCGATGCTGTAGCCATTTACCGTGCTACGCCGGCCCCCGGCGCCGGCGGGATTGGCGCCGCTCTCGAGGGCGTGATGGGCTCCGAGAAGACCAAGGTGGTTGCCGGGCTGCTGGGGATATTCCTTGGCTGGGCCGGCGTCCACAAGTTCTATCTGGGCATCAAGAGGCCCGCAATAATACAGCTGGCAGTTGGCGGCGGCGGCCTAGTGCTGGCTACGATTGTGGGCAGTGCATTCATAGCTTTGGGAATGTTCGGCATTGGCATCGTCATTGGGATTTTGATGTACGTGGTTGGCTATGCTGCTCTGATGGCGGCTGGCGTACTTGGGTTGGTGGAAGGCATTATCTACCTGACCAAGTCGGATGAAGACTTCCAGAGTATCTACGTTACCGGCCAGAAGCAGTGGCTATAGTCGGACGCGAGCGGTGTGTCGGCGTGTCGGATGTATGTTGGGGGTGGTGGGCCTCCACCGCGCTCGCTACACTCGCACGTCCCCTCCCGTCTGTGTCGCGGCGCTGGCCGTGCTGATCGCCCTTCTCCTGGTTGCATGCGGGTTAGGGGTCTCTGGCAGAAGATATGCACTCGCCTTGGTGTCCGGTATCTGCGTGAGGCAGCGGAATACAAGCCCTCGCGCTACACATAGCCGTCACATCCTTTGTCGCAGCCTAGTGTCATTCCGAGCGCGCCGCAGCCCCGTGCTTGACACGGGGGAGGAATCTTGGATTTCAGTCCGCCCTCAACGGCAACTGGGCGGCATCGACTTTGACCGAGATTGCAGATCATGTAGAAAAGCAAGAGAGCCGGTCAGGATGCCGAATGGGAACGGCATTGTACAATTGGATACTAGGCAATGACCACAAGTCTTGCTACAGCCACGGCAGCGGGCGACTTGGAAAGCATAGAAGATTTATCCCCGCTAATTATAGGGGGGGGTCATTCTAGCCAGGAACGGCAGCACCGTCATGCCCGACCCGTCCTGTGGAAGGGGACACTGGCCAAGGTGGCCGTAGTCGCCGTCCCGAATAGCAACGCCGCCGTCCTCAGCCTCCAGAGGACGGACTCCGACACGGCTGGGCGCGGGTATCGCCTGGCGATAGCTGCTCTCCGATAGTAGTGTGAAGGGCGGTTGTCCGGCGGAGTCAAGTCAGGCAGTGCGACCCGAGAAGGAAGGTAGGCCACTGTGAGTGTGGTGACAGCAGTGGCGGCCCTTGCCGCCATCGGCTTGCTGTTCGCGATAGACCCAGGCGGGGCAATCGCTGAAATCGGCTTTCCTGACTTCCGGGAGTTGGACCGGAGGCAGTTGGCGTTCTTGGGCTTCGGCACGATAGGCGTAGTCGCGGCGCACTTGGTCATTATCGTGCTGTGGCTGTGGCCCAAGTACCGGCCCCCACAGGCGTCGGAGGCGCATCGGTCCCCATGGTACTCGGGAACCCTGCAGCCCGATTCAATGCCCGCGGCGGCGGTATCTGCGCTGGGAGGCCACATGATATGGAGCCCGACGCTGCTGGCCTCCATCATCGAGATGTGCCAGCGCGGCACGCTGCGAATCGAGGCCATCGGAACAACGATCGGCTTCCTGTATCGGCTGTCTTGGCAGGCTCCCGCACAGTATGACTGGGAGCGAACGATATGCGAAAGCATGCCGATGCGTGCCACGACGGTTGATGCGCTCCATGAAGCGATAAATAAGCGCGAGGATGCCATCGGCGACCAGATAGGGGACTACCTGCAGCATCGCGGCCTTTTCCATGACAATCCGGTGCGAGTCAGGAGAGAAAACTTCGGCGATGCAATCGGATGGGGAATGCTGGCCGGCGCCTTGATGGGCGTTGGCAGCGGACTTTTGGCGGCTGTATGGCTGGACCAGTGGTGGGCGAACGCCCTGATCGGCGCGTTCACAGGCCTCGTATACTTGATGATGGCGCCGTCGATACCAACGGGCATGGTGCCGACAACGCAGAGGGGAGCGCATGAGAAAAGTCAGTGGCTAGGCTGGCAAGAGACTATGGCCGGACCTGCCCCGCCCGATGCCCGGAACAAAGCTGATTCCATATTGCCCTATGCCGTGGCGCTGAATGTGGCCCAGCCATGGCTCAACGTCTCGGACTCGGCTCCGCCGTGGTTCGGATCCGGCAGCGCATCCTCCCTGCAAGGCGCCGACCTGGACGCGGCCTATCGCGGTTTCATGCACGCGCCGGAATGGTGGCTGACCGGACGGTCGGGCGATGCGGCGAAAGCGGCCGCGGGACTGGGTTACGAGGCAGAGCTTGAGCTGCTCCAATTGGAGTCGCCGGATACCGGGAAGGCCGTGCACAGGGAGACCGCCGACGAAATCCAGGACATAGCCCGTGAGCCGGTTTCACAGCGCAGTTCTCTGGAAGGTGCGCCGTCACCGCCATCGGGCGGGTATCAACAGTACAGGGGAGAAAAACTGATTGAGGAATCGAAGAGCGGCGGGTGCCTCCGCGGGTGCTTCATATGGGTGGTAAGCCTGTTGGGCATAGGGGCGTTGGTCTTGGTCGTCCTGTTCAGCCTCGACGTGGTATCGCCGCGCGTCAAGCCGTGTTCCTTGAACTCTCCCCGTATCCCCACCCCAGCACAGATTGCGGTGGCCGGCGACCTGTTTCGCGATGAATGCGTGAAGGTCAGTGGCACGGTCGTGTTCCAAGACGCCGACGAGCTAGTGGTGGAGATGAATCGGGGCGAGTACGTGCAGCGAGTTAACGTCCTCGACCCGTCGGAGGTCCTCGAAGCAATCCCCCCGGGCCGCGTGGTGACCCTGGCTGGGCGGCTCAAAGTGGAGGAGGACGGGACGTACGCAGTCCACTTCCTACCGGACCATGGATCGGACCGAGGGTGGTGGCGGAACCTCCGGGAGAACCTCCAAGGGTTGTTCTAGGTGGCTGTGGGTGCGAAAGCCATTGGTGATGCCTTTCCCACGATGTCGGTTAAGGAGTCATCCCATCCAGGAAGAAGAGCATGAAGCATGACAGTCCCAGTTTTGGTGAAACCGTGGGCTTCGACCTGGACGATGGAATCGACCATCGCGAGGGCCACGCCCGGTTCCGGTCCTGGACCAGGTTCTCCTGGGAGACCAGCGTCTTCAACGGGTCACTGAGTAATGATTTCAGTCCCATTGGAGACCTTTGCGTAACCCTTGCTGAGGCGAGAAAGTCCCCTCTCCCGGCGGGAGAGGGTTAGGGTGAGGGGGAATCCCCGCAATCTGGGCTATTTTCACCGATTTTGCACACTTAAGTATAGGTCTTAGAGGTTGAAAGGACGGAATAAGCAGGAATCCCCTCACCCCATGGAGAGGGAGTAATTATTGCGCCTCTGGCGGAAGTTACGCAAAGGTCTCTATTGGGTCTAAGAGTGGAGCCAAAGGATGGGTCCAATGTCCTAGGTGGGTCTCAGTCGTTCGCTACGGCAGAAGAATTCGAGTCCCCGCAGGACTTAGCTATGCACTGGTGGATCGGGGAGGACGCGAACCGAAACGGACACACTGGGCGCTGGGCGTTAGAGAAGACATCTTCTTCAATTGAGAGCCACCCAACTGGCACTTGTATAAGAGCCAATGTTCCGACACCAATGGGTATGGGCTAAGTCCTTCGTTGGGTTACGTCTCTTGCCAGACTCAAGACTCTCAGGTAATACGCTGATTTGATAGGTAGGAGGAGAGTCGCCGTAGGATGAGTTCGAAGCATACCCTCGTAACACGTGGGGGCACGACATGTCGTGCCCCCACCCTCTCGTCGTGAGGTTGAATTGGCTGTGCCAAGATCGCAATAGGCCAATTCTGGGCCTGCAATGTGCGGTTTATGACTTGACTATTGGTCTATACGATGTTATCAAGTCTATTGACAGACCGTCTCTCGATATCCTGCTCTCGCAAGAGAGGGGAATCAGAGGTAAATCGAGTTTCTGCAGTTACGCAGAGGAGGCCAACCATGCGTACCTCAAGACGGCGAATACTCGGAACCGGCATCGGCTTTGCGGGCGCTGCGGCGCTGCTTGCCGCCTGCGGACAAACCGCGGCCCCAATGGCGGACGCGCCCAAGGATGAAGCGCCCGAGGCTGAGACCAAAGAGGCCCCCGCAGCGCCCATGGAGGCCACAGAGGTGGTCTACTGGTCGCTCACGTCGGCGTGGGGTTCTTTCAACGAAGAGATCGGCGCTGAGCTCGTGGCAGAGTTCAACGAGACATTCGAGGCCTACAACGTTTCCACCATACCCAAGGGCGGTGGAGACCTGCGCGATACGCTGCCGACGGCGGTAGCGGGCGGCGCGCCGCCCGACCTGGCGTTTGAGGACCGTTACATTCCCAAGACCATGGCGGTGAATGGCGTAGTCCGTGACATCACGGACATGGTCAAGATGTCGTCCATCATCAACACTGCCGATATGTGGGAGCGCATTCTCAACGACGTTACCTACCGCGGGCATCACTTCGGCTTGCCGTGGTCGGCAGACGTGCGCACGCTGTTCTACAACAACGACGCGCTGCTCGAGGTAGGCCTGGACCCGGAAAGGCCGCCCACCTCGTGGGATGAATTCCACGAAGCCATCAACAAGACCTTCAAGAAAGAGGCCGGCAGCATCGCCCGTCTCGGCTACGTGCCGTTGTGGGGCAGCGGCGGCTCTCTCGCCGGCTGGATGATCCCCTACTGGCAGCAGGGCGGCGACCTGACGTCAGCCGACGACAGCACGTCCACCATGAACAATGAGATGATGGTGAATGCGTTCGAGCATACGGTGCGCATGTATGACGAGCAGGACGGCTACGACGCCGTCGCGGAGTTCCGCGGCGACGTCCGTACGCAGCAGATCTTCATCGACAGCAAGCTGGCGATGTACTTCGAGATCTACGACATCCCGAACTTCCCCGCCTACCGCGAGGGTTTTGCGGCGCTCAGCTACGGCCTGGCGGTGGAGCCGATTCCACCCGGCGGCACGCCCGCAACCTACGGCGGCGGCGGCTCCAAGGTGATGCCGAACGCTTCCAGTAACCCGGATGGCGCGTTCGCCTTTTTGGAGTGGCTCTACGACGCGCCGCAGGAGCTGCGCTTCAACGACGCCAAGGGCCGCCTGCCGGTGCACAAGGCCGTCGCGAACAGTCCCGAGTGGACCAAGGACGACCCGCTGCGCTTGCAGGCCTCCATCGAGATGGCCGGCGCGCACTGGGTGGTGACCGCTCCCGGCGGCATCGAAATCCTCGGCCTGCACGTGGCGCTGCCGCGCGCGATCTACCAGGGTGAAAAGACCATCCAGGAAGCCATCGCCGAGACCAACGAGCAGACCCAAATCGTCCTCGACGAGACGCTCTCAAACTCGGTGCTGGACTTCTAGGCACTAAGGGAATACGTGGGATAAAGTTGCTGAGGAGCGCTTTTCCTCACTATTGCGAATTGAAGGAAAAGGACAACCACTACGGGTTGTCCTTTTCCTTAGTTGTGGGGGTGCGGAGGTGAGCAGATGGCAGGCATTAGTGTTGTATGGACAAGCGAGCCGCGCGGCAAGGAAGGGCAGTCCTCGGCGATTGCCCTTCCCTCCTCTTGCTTCAAGGTGGGTTCGATCCCTGTACCTGATAGCCCGTCAGAACGGGAGATATCGCGGTTTTAGCACCCAGTATCGTGTGTGGCCGAACGGCGCTGTGGGATAGCGGCCGGATCGCCTTGAGAGGCAGTGACGATCACCCGCGGTAGTGGATGACGCCAGGGACTGGCGGCCACTCCGGGATTCCCAAATCGTCGTACATCAATGGTCGGGCTACCTTGAACGCGGGTGCGTCGCGGTCCAGGAGCGCGAGTGGCGCGCCCGCGCGCATGAACTCCCCTGGCAGCCACAGTATGCCCTCCGTATCCCACGACCACAGCATGGTAGTTCCGGCCGCGGAAGTGTGGCGCACGAAGGGCGCGGTCAAGAGTCCCATGAACGTTAGGTGGATGCCGTCCCATTCTGTGGCAACGCGAGCCCAGTCCGGCACGAGCGTGCCGACCCCGGCCGGGCTATTGGGATGCTGATTGACGCGCGGAAAAGAAACGCAGAGCGCGTGCCAGTCGGCAGCTCCCGAAACCTCAAAGATGCGGGCCGTTTCGTCTATCTCGGCTGCGAATCTGCGGTGCGTCTCTACCATTCCCCAGTCTCCAACGCCCCACGCGATCACAGTGTCGAGGCACGCATACCCGCCGCTGAGCGTGGAAGTGATGCGCCCTTCCCTGGGACGTTGCGCGTAGTCCTCCCAACGGAAAGCTGGCTTGGGCGACGCCGCGCGGGAGGAGGTTCGCTTGAATTTGCGATGTATGCGCTCCCAAATGTGGTGAGGCGGTGCCGAGCGGGAGGAGCTTGGGTACAGCGTGTCGTCCCTCACGAGCACCTGCCGTGTCGGGTCCATAGGAGCAGTCCACCAGCGGCTTTGCGGATGTGTCACAACCGCGCGCGCTAGGCTTGCCAGGTCTGCGCCGCGAGAAAGCGCGGCCGTGACGGCTCGTTCGAAATCCGCCGACCAGGGATTGAGAGCGTTCAAGGCGATCGCGGCGCGCGCGAACGCCTGAGGCGGTGTGACGGCGATTTCAATGGGCACCTCATCCCGCACTATCGTCAGCAAGAAAGCGCATCCCACCGGGCAGCGCAGCAGCCGGGCAGCCAAATCATCGGTCCGGGATTCCATTGAGCGCTGTTCCTTACCTATTGAAAGCCTGGACGCCGCAGTCACCCACTGCTGCGTCCAGACGCAGGACTCCTAAGTCCAAGCATAGCATACCGATATGCTTCTTCCCTTGACAGCAAGCCGTGAATACGCTGTACTGTAGCCAAGTTTCGTCTTGCGCATGTTGAAATTTTGGGAGGATTTGCGATGACAGACAACGGCAAGCTTGGCGTAGGTGTGGTCGGCATCGGCTGGGTCTCGCACCAGCACATTGACACTCTGGTCAAGAATCCCCACACGGAAGTGGTCGGTCTCTGCAGCGCCAGCCGCGAAAACGCGGAGAACGCCAAGGAAGAGCACGGGCTCGCCAACGCCCACGTCTACACCGATTACGAGCAGATGATCAAGCAGGACAACCTGGACATGGTCTACATTTGCTCCACCAACGAGAAGCACGTGCCGCAGGTGCTGGCAGCGGCGGACGCCGGTAAGCACATGTTGATCGAGAAGCCCGCCGCGCTCAATTGGGAAGACATGAAAGCCATTGTGGCAGCGGTGGACAAAGCCGGCGTGGTGGCCTGCGAGGGCTTCGAATTGCACTGGAGCCCTTACTTCCTGATCGTGCACAAACTCATCAAGGCCAACGCCTTCGGTAACATCTTCTACGGCGAGTGCGACTATTTCAGCGCCAACTGGCCCCAGTGGTACGTCGGTTACCCCTGGGTGAAGACTCGTGAGCAAGGCGGTTCCGCGCTGGCGGCCGCGGGCTGTCACGCGGTAGACGCGCTGCTGCAATTCATGCCCGGCGAGGTCGATCACGTGGTGGGCCATTGGGGCAACTTCACGAAGACCTTCGACTGGGAAGGCACCGTGCTCAGCGTCATTAGCTACAAGGACGGCCGCATCGGCAAGGTCGGCTGCATCCTGGAGGGTAACAACCCCTATTCGTTCAACGTCCGCTTGCATGGCGACCGCGGCACGTTGGTGGGCAATAAGTTTCATTCGGAGACCCTGATCGGCGAGCGCATGACCGAGCAGACCGATTGGGCGACCTTCGAGACGATCATGCCGGATACGCCTGAGGTCGCGCACCACCCCTTCCAGCCGCAGACGGACCACATCATCGACTGCATCCTGAACAACAAGAAGCCGGAAGTGGATGTCCACGACGCATTGAAGATCGACGAGGTCATCTTCGCGTTAGAGCGGTCGGCCGGTATGGGCGGCACGCCCGTCAAGCTGCCGTTGGAGTAAGACCTGCAGATTGGCGACCGATCCGAGAATTAAAGGTACGGTCGGCCCATTGACAGCCAGCCCCGCGATGGAGCGGGAAACGGGAACGCTACTAGCAAGCCCTTCCGTTGCATGGCACGGGGCGCTGAAGACGGTCTTGGAATGCGCCGGAGAGATGCAGATTCTCCGGCGCATTCACTATGCTCAGGGGACTGGGTTTGGACACAAGTTGTACCAGGCCCCCACAAGGCTTGAAACAATGTGCTCAGACATTTCGCTGACAAATGCCAAGAAATGGCGCTACGGATTGGTGCGCTCTGCCAAGGAGATGAGCATGTCATTCCGAACGGAGCGCAGCGCAGTGAGGAATCTGGAGTCCATGCCACACTTGGTCCAATAGGTCTAGCACTTTAGATTCCTCACCCCGTTCGGAATGACACAAATCGCCGGCAGTAACTGGCAGAGAGGTGCTTATATTAGGTAGTCATGCAGCAGTAACTATCTTGTAGTCTTCCTGAATCCAATCCATTCACTCACAAGAATTCCAACCAGTCATGACACTCTTTTCTTCTCGGCGCGAGCGCCGCCTTTGGCTGTGGGTGTTGGTTGTCATGGCGGCGATCTATGCCACCCTGGGATTGGCGCAAACGCTGGCTGAAACATTGCGAGAGCGGGGCCTGCTGGATATCTCCATCGGTCTCTTTCTCCTCAGTATGTTCCTTGTGGGGGCAACCGTCCTCACGCAGGGGCTGAAGGTGCGGCCGGGCGGAGCGGAAGTCGCCGTGGTCGTCGGTGTCGCCACCGCCTACCTGCTGGTACTCACACGAATGACGGTCCCGACCGAGCGCTCGCACCTAATCGAGTACGGCGTGGTGGGCGTCCTCATTTACGAGGCGCTCACGGAGCGTGCGAGCCAAGGCCGTCACGTGCCGCTGCCGCCCCTGCTCGCCGTCCTGGCAACCGCAGTACTGGGCGTGCTCGACGAAAGCATCCAGGCGATATTACCCAACCGCGTCTTCGATCCGGTAGACATCCTGTTTAATCTGCTCGCCGGTACCATGGCCGTAGGCGCCAGCGTAGCGCTGGCGTGGGCGCGGCGGTGGACTCGGTTACAGCGGTTGGGGTTGAAATGAACAAGCCCAAGTGGCGGGCAGCGCACGTGTCCCCGCCAACCTACTCACGAAGGATAGGGTACAATTTTGCCTGAAGAATCCTTAACTCTGTAGGCCTTTCCATTGGAGGTCTCGTGTCCCTTCAGTTCATCCTCACTGAATGTTGCCCTCACCCCCGTATCAAGTACGGGGCAGGCTCTGGCCCTCTCCCTCGGGAGAGGGGACAGTCTCGGAGCCTGGCCATCTCCCTAAACCAAATGGAGATGGTACTTGGTGCAGAAAAAGCGGCGTGAACCAAAAGCGAGAGAGAGTTGATCGTATGAGCATCGATACCGGTCTGCTGGCACACTGGAAATTCAACGGCGATTGCCGGGACTCTTCCGACAGCGGCAATCACGGCACGAATCGCGGCGCCGATCTCGCGGCTGTGGGTCGGGACGGCAATCCCTATGGCGCAGCGGGCTTTGACGGCCGTACCGCATATGTAGAGGTTCCTATCAGCGACTCGCTGGCTCTCGTCGGCGGTGACTTCACGCTCTCCGCCTGGGTGGAACTGCCGCCCGACGGCGCCAACCTACACGGCGACATCCTCAGCAAATTCGATCCTGCCACCCGCACCGGCCTGAACTTCGGTACCTTGAATTACGCCGGAGTCACCGCTGCCCAGGCCCACCATCGCAATCTGCACTTTGGCATCGACGACGGCCTGCAAGAGCCGTCATGGAGCGACTGCGGCCGACCGGGCAACAATCTGCGCGTCTACTCCCTGGCCGTCTACAACGGCGACCTCTACACCGGCACCTTCGAATGGGGCGCGGACGAGGCCGGGCACGTGTACCGCTACGCGGGCGGCCAGACGTGGGAAGACTGCGGCAGCCCCGATCAAAGCAATACCGTGGCATCGCTGGCCGTGTTCAAAGGTGACCTCTATGCCGGTACTTCCCGCTATAAGGCCGGTGGCTCCGCGCTGGAGGATTCGCCGAACAAGCATCCCGGCGGCGCTATTTACCGCTACACGGGAGATGCCACTTGGGAGTACTGCGGCCGTCTCGAAGGCGCCGACTCCATTGCCGGTATGGCCGTGTACAACGGCGAACTCTACGCCATTCCGCTGTACAGCCAGGGCGTCTTTCGCTACGTGGGCGGACAAGAGTGGGAATACTGCGGCACGCCCGGCCGCCGCATGATGGCGATCACCGTCTACAAGGGACACCTCTATGGCGCGGGCAACGAGGGCGGCGGCGTCTTTCGTTACGACGGCGGCACCCAGTGGACGCCCTGCGGCTTCCAGGAGGGAGTCACCCAGGTATACTCGTTCGCCGCCTATCAGGGCGAGCTCTACGTCGGCACCTGGCCTAACGGTACCGTCTTCCGTTGGGACGGCAAGGAAACGTGGGAGAGCGTGGGCCGCCTGGAAGAAGAGAAGGAAGTCATGGCAATGGCGGTCTACAACGGCAAGCTCTACGCGGGCACGTTGCCATTGGCAAACGTCTATCGCTACGAGGGCGGTACCACCTGGACCAATACGGGCCAATTGGACACCACGCCGGACGTGAAATACCGGCGGGTGTGGTCGATGGCGGTTTTTGAGGGTAAGCTCTTCGGCGGCACGCTGCCGTCCGGCCGGGTCTATTCCCTGCATGCCGGCGCCAACGTGACGTACGATTTCGCACTAGGCGTAGGTTGGCGCCATCTTGCCGCCGTGCGGGAAGGGAATCATCTCAGGCTCTACGTCGACGGCGTGCAGGTGGCAGAATCCGCCGACACAGCGCATGTTCCTACCTCCATTGCAAACGACCGTCCGCTGCGCATTGGGTTCGGCCAGCACGACCACTTCAACGGCAGCATGGCCGACGTGCGCGTGCACGGCCGCGCCCTTAACTCCGACGATATCGCTGCGCTCCAGTAGGCCACATAGACGCCTGCTACTTTCAAGACCCTCGTTGAAATCCGCTCTTATAGAGCGGGTTTCTCCATTTGCACCCTTGACTACACACCGTTAATCGCGCTAGAATCCGTTTCAAGCCTTCTAGGAGTCGTCAAGGCAGGATTGAACTTCTGGAGAGGTGGAAGTGAGTGCCGCACGGTCGACAGCCACCCCATCTCGCAAGGCAGTGGTGTGTGTTCGGAATAACGCCTACCAGGCAGGAGGTATCGGTTCTGATGAAGAGTCGTACTGAATTCCACGTTACACGGCGAAGTATGCTCGCAGGCACCGGAGCTGCGGCGGGAGCGGTGCTCTTTGCCGCGTGTGCAGAAGGCGGGATGGCGCCCGCTACAGGGGAAGCGCCTGCGTCCGAGGACATGAAGAAGTCAGAAGAAATGCCGATGGAAGAGATGCTGCCCGTGAACTTCTGGGCCATCGACATGGGCGGCAGCAACTGGGTGCAGGGCATCGGCGAGGAAATTGTCGCCGAGTTCCACGAGGCCAACCCTGGCGAAGAGGTCAACGTGATCGTCACCACCTACGGTGACACCATCAACAAGCTGCCGACCGTGGTCGCCGGCGGCATCCCGCCCGACATCTCCTACATCGACGCCTATTTGCCGAAAGACTTTGGGGTGCGCGGCATTGCCGCAGACATCACGAATTATGTCAAGTCATCGACCGTAATCGACGCGGATGACTACTACCCCCGCGTCGTTTACGACTCGACCTACCGCGGCCACTGGTTCGGGTTGCCCTGGGCGCCCACGGTCTTTACCTACTTTTACAACAAAGACGTCTTCGTGGAAGTGGGTCTGGATCCAGACGCGGGACCCTCGAATTGGGACGAGCTCGACGCGGCAATCCAGCAAACGCTTAGGAAAGAGGGCGACAACATCGAGCGACTCGGCTTCTGGTACGGCAACAGCTCCCTGGTCTGGTGGCTGGTGCCCTTCTGGCAGCAGGGCGGCCGCCTGCTCAGTGACGATGAGTTGACGTCCACCATCGACAACGAGACGATGGTTACCGCGTTCGACTTGACGTTGCGTTTCTTCGACCTCCAGGGCGGCCTGGACGCGATGAACGAATTTAGGGGCGATGAGCGGCATCAACACCTCTTCTCCACCGGCCGCTGCGCCATGTGGACCGACGTGATGAACATCACCCGCTTCGCGCAGTATGAGGAGAACTTCGCCAAGATCAACGTCGGGGTGGACACGTACCCGGTGGCCGAGGGCGGCTCGCCCGCGGCGTATCGCGGCGGCGGCGCGCACCTGATGCCCGAGGGTTCCAACAACCCGGACGGCGCGTTCAAGTTCCTCGAGTGGCTCTTCCTGGAGCCCAACGACCGTCGCTTCAACGACGTGCGCGACAGTCTGCCGGCCCGCCGTTCGGTGGCCCAAAGCGCCGAATTCACGCAGGGCGACCCGCTGCGCATCCAAGGCGCCCGCGAGATGGACGGCGCCCAGTGGGTGGTGAGCGCCCCCGGCGGACGCAAGATCATCGGCATCCACGTGCGGATGGCAAGCTCCATCTGGAAGCGCGAGAAGACCGTGCCGGAAGCGCTCGCCGACGGCAACACGCAGGTGCAGCAGGCGCTGGACGAGGCGTTGGAAAACTCAGTCGTCGATTTCTAGCCCGCTAGAGCTCTGCAAACGCACTTTGCGCAATTCGCACGCGTGGGAAGTCCCACGCGTGCGTTTGCTTAAGGTAGGCTATTCTCAATCAACGATTGGCCTGCTGGCCCCAGCACCAATAGAAAGCAATTCCCTTAGTGCACCCACCTCATTCGTCCACTGGCGGTACAGCTTCGCATGATCTTTTAGACCTTCAAACTTGCAAACTGGAGGTAATTCGCTATCCTTAGTATAGTATATATAGCGAATATTCCCTGCAGCGAATACTAATATCCTTCATGAGCACTTCTGCACTCACGCTTGCCCCGGTCGAAGCCTTGTGTGAAGAGGACGTAGCGCAGCTCTGGCAGGCGTGCCCTTGGGGCGCAACACTCCTCCCCACTACGGCCGGCGAGCGGATTCAGGTGGTCTATCCGGGACGCCGCAATCTAGGCCCTGGGCCGGACTTCCTCGATGCCATCATCGCGTTGGACGGCCGCAGGCTGCGCTACGGTCACATAGAAGTACATTCCGCCGCCTCTGCTTGGCGCACGCACGGTCACGCGTCCGATCCGGCCTACCACAACGTCATGCTCCACGTGGTGTGGGAAGACGACGGGCCGATTGGAGGCGGGCCGCTGCGCACGCTGGCGCTGGCGTCGTACTTTCCTGACGGTTTGCCGGAACAGTATGTGGCGCAGCAACTGCCGTCGTTCCAGCCTTGCGCAGACCTCCACACCAAGTCCGACGCCATGACCGTCGGCATGCTCTTCGCGACGTTGGGCGAACGGCGCATGCGCAAGAAAGCGGCGCAGATGCTGGCTGCCATCGAACAAACTGGGCCGGAGCAGGCGCTCTATGCAACTCTCCTCGATGCGCTCGGCTACAGTCAAAACCGGGAGCCATTCCGCCAACTCAGTGAGGCCCTGCCCTGGTCGGTGGTGGCGGCAAGCTTGGGCGGAAAGGCCGCTGCGGCTCTGCACGGCGAAGCGCTCTTCCTCGGCGCAGCGGGGCTGCTGCCCTCCCAACGCGACACTGCCACGCGCACGGGCACGGCATGCCGTGCCCCTACCGCTCACGATCGGGCATATGTACGGGAACTTGAGACGCTGTGGCAGCAGTTTCACTTAGAACCGGCGGTACCCACTACGGCCTGGGTGCGCGGCGGCGTGCGCCCCGTGAATGCCCCCGCGCGGCGCGTGGCAGCGGCGGGTCACCTCTGCGCCCGGCTTGCGGAGACGGGACCGGTGCAATTCTGCCTAGCATTCCGTGAAGAATTGGATCAGCCGCAGTTACGCCAACAGATGGTTAATGCGTTCGCGCTACCGGCGTCTTGCTCACGCTATTGGGCCTCTCGTTGTGACTTCGGGGTCCCGTTGCGCGGCGCGCCACAGAGCCTCATAGGCGCGGAACGCGCCCGTGAAATTCTGATCAACGTGTTGCTGCCGTTCATGTTCGCTCTCGGCGAGCACACCGGCGACTCCGGCGTATCCGACTGGGCCGTCGCCTGCTTGCGTCATGCGCCGGCCGGCGGCATGAACCGACTCATCCGGAGCATGGGTGACGACGTATTCGGCTTGCCGACAAAATACGTGCCCATGACTGCCGCTCGCCACCAGGGCATACTGCACATTTACCATGCATGGTGTCGGGAGAAGCGCTGCGACTCTTGTGCCGTGGGGCAAATGCTGGCGGAACGGTAGCAGCGGTTGGAGGGAACTCCTTCACTTGAGCTCCTCGTTCGCTCTCCGATGCGGAGCTTCCCTCGAAACTCTTCACGGGCAAGCCTATTGAGCACGCGAAGATGGATTCCGGCTTCCGCCGGAATGACGGCCCCCCGAGGCCGGCCCACCCGTAGCCGACCATGTTTGTCCTGACGCGAATGAGGTCTTGTCTACTTGGTTTATCCGTGCAAGAGCACGCGCTCGCCGCTCTCTGCCGCCTGATAGATTCCCTGCACGATTTCCACGGCCCGCTTGCCGTCCTCGCCAGTGACGAGCGGCGCGCGCGATTCCCGGATGCTGGCCACAAACTCGCCGTCCTCGCGTATGAACTGGCTGCGGTCGCGGGGGAACGTCATTGTTTCCCACTCCTGGTCCTCCGCACCCGCTACCTTGAGGTGCCGCCAGGTCGCGATCTCCATGGCGCCGTTTGAACCCGTCACCTCGGCGCGGCAACGGCCCATCGTGGGCGCCGCAATCAACGAGATTTCCATGGTCGCCGTAGCGCCGTTCGCGAATTCGAGATGCGCCACCCCGTGGTCCTCCCCCTCGGTACGCGCGCCGTAGTGGCCGATGTTGGCGGTGATCGCCGTAACCTCCGCTCCGATCCACCAGCGCAACCGGTCGGCGCTGTGCACGCCGTTGTCCATGAACACACCGCCGCCAGCTAGGGCACGCACACCGCGCCAGCCCAAGTCCTTGGTGCGAGTAGCGCCCATAATGGAATCGTGGATGTGGAGCACGTCGCCGATGGCCCCCTCACGTAACAATTCCAGCGCCCGCACATTTTCTAACATGAACCGGTGCGTATGGCCCACCATGAGGTTCACGTTAGCTTTCCTGCAGGCGGCGATGATGGTGTCGCACTCTTCCACCGTCACCCCCAGCGGCTTTTCGCAGAGCACGTGCTTGCCGGCCTGCGCCGCAGCGATCGCGGCTTCACCGTGCAGCGCATGGGGCAGACAGATTATGACCGCATCTACCGCCGAGTTGTCCAGAACGGCGCGGTAGTCAGTATCGACCTGCGCCACGTCGTGCGCAGCCGCAAACGCGCGCACGGCTGCTTCATTCACGTCCGCCGCAGCCACGATCCGCGCCTGGGGAACAGATGCCAACCCGCGCGCGTGCGACTGCGCTATGCCTCCTGTACCCGCTAAGCCGATGTTCACCATATCCATATACACCGCTCCTCTCTTGTTAGTCCATATCCCGCGCCACAACCAACGCTGGAGAGTACAAACTATGCGGCAGGTGCGCAATCAACGCAAACATGCGCCACCGGTCACTTCCTTCGCACTCTGTCGTTTCATTCTATACGCACTCCCTGTACGCCTGCACCGCATGGTATACTGGAACCGTCTTACTGGCGTATACCGTATGCCGCCACTAGGGCCGCTAGGGGAGCCGCATGGCTGAGAGATTCTGCTTGCGAGCAGGGCAACCCTTAGAACCTGAACTGGATCATCCCAGCGGAGGGAAGCGGCAGAACCTGAAGACACTGCCGCAAACCGCTCTCCTCACTGTGAAGCGGTTTCTTGTATTTTGCGGGGAAGAGAGGGTGCGAGTGGCAGGCAGTCCCCTTCTCATCTACCCGCACCATGTGGAAAAGGAACGACAATGACAGACGCGCTTGAGATAGCGGGGAAGCAATTCACGTCGCGGCTGATGATCGGCACGGGCAAGTACCGCACGCCTGAGGAAATGATTCACGCTATCGAGGCGTCGGGTGCCGAGATCATCACGGTGGCGATACGGCGCCTCGACCTCAGCAATCCGGCGCAAAAGACCATCCTCGACCACATTGATTGGAACCATTACACTATCCTGCCGAATACGGCCGGCGCGCGCACCGCGGACGAGGCCGTCGTTACGGCCAAGCTGGCCCGTGAATTGACCGGGTCGGACTGGGTCAAGCTCGAGGTACAGCCGGATCCGGACTCGCTCCTGCCGGACCCTGTGGATACGCTCCATGCCGCCGAGGCGCTCGTCCATGACGGCTTTGTGGTACTGCCGTACATTCACGCCGATCCAATCTTGGCGCGGCGCTTGGAAGACGTGGGCTGCGCGACCGTGATGCCCCTCGGCTCGCCGATTGGTTCCGGCCAAGGCATCTTTACGCGGGAAGAAATCGAACTAATCGTCGAGCAGGCCAACGTACCCGTCGTTGTGGACGCCGGGATCGGTGTGCCGTCCGAAGCCTCCCAGTCACTGGAGATCGGGGCAGACGCCGTGCTCATCAACACGGCAATTGCCCGCGCCGAAGACCCGGTACTCATGGCGGAAGGCTTCCGTCTCGGTGTAGAAGCCGGCCGCAAAGCTTACCTTGCCGGACGCATCGCGCAGCAGAAGTTCGCCAGCCCCAGCAGTCCGGTGGCAGGCGTGGTGCACGCCTAGCACGACTCGTCTCACGCCGCATGAAACCCCAACTGCCATACCCCTGCCTAACGCTGATCACGCGTCTCAGCCCACCTAAGCGCGTTGCGCTGCAGGAAACGGGCCCCGCACTGCGACCCGGCTTCCCTATGCATACACGGAATCCGCTAGCGAGCACGCTCATACAGCGAGTCCGGGAAGGGATGGAGGGCGGCGTACACGTCGTACAGTTGCGGGAGAAAGAGTCATCCGCCAAGGACCTTTACACCCTCGCACAGCAATTGCGGCACTTGACCGCAGATCGCGCGCTCTTTCTCGTCAACGACCGCATCGACGTTGCTCTCGCCGTCGGCGCGGATGGCGTACACTTGCCTGAGGACGGCCTGCCGGTCGCTGCAGCGCGCCGGTTGCTGGGTGAGGACAAACTCGTCGGCTGTTCAGTGCATAACGTCGCCAGCGCCCTGCAATGTGCGCAGGCCGGCGCGGACTTTGTGCACGTCGGCACACTGTATGCGACGGACTCCAAGCCGGGGCGCGCACCGGCCGGGCCTCAGTTGGTGCGTGACGTGGCGGCGGCAGTCGACATTCCCGTTATCGGGGTGGGAGGCATCTCGGCGCAGAACGCGTCAACAGTCATGACAGCCGGCGCTCACGGCGTGGCCGTAATCAGCGCCCTGCTCGACGCTCCCGATACGTCCGAGGCAGCACATCATCTGATCAGAGCCCTTAACGGTCAGACACAGGTGCAACCGCAATGACGGCGGATGAGCGAATCCCCCACACTGAAGAGGAACAACCGCAGACGGCGCGCATCCGTATCAGGGTGAATGGGGAAGACCGGCGGCTGCCTGCACGTACGGCACTTGCTACCTTTCTCAAAGCGCAAGACGTGCCGGCGCAGTTCGTCGCCGTGGCCGTGAACAACGAAGTAGTCCGCCGCGCCGACCACGCGCGCGTCATGCTCCAAGATGGCGACGTCGTGGAGATCGTCCGCATGGTCGGCGGAGGCTGCGGTCGGCAGGACAATGTTCTTTCTGCCCCGGCTGCCGCGCATAGCAGTCCCGGCCCGCGTGCTCAGAGTGAAGACCAGCGTATTGACCGGCAGAAAGCGATCGCACGTTGTCTCTGACCACAGAGGTTGCCATCGTCGGCGGCGGCATCATCGGCTGTGCGCTCGCCTACACGCTGGCAAAGGCCGGTGTGAGGGTAGCCGTGTTCGAGAAAGAGCGGGTGGGCGGCCAGGCCCGCATCGCCGCGGCCGGTATTCTGGGCTCCGGTGTGGAGGGAGACCGCGAAGACCACGTCTTCAATCTGGCCGCGCAATCAGCCCGACTCTATCCGGACTTCACGGCCGAACTCGAAGCCGCCACCGGCCTGGATGCTACCTACACGCGTTCCGGCGCGCTCTCGGTCGTGTTTGGCGAGAAGCAAGCGGACTTTCTCTCTGGGCAGGCTAAGGCACTTGCCGAGCGGGGTCAGCGCGTCGCCTGGCTTGATGCCGAAGCGCTACGCCGCGCAGAGCCGCAGCTCAGCACAGCCGCGCGCGGCGCCGTACTCTTTCAAGACGATGCCCACGTGTACGCGCCCCAACTCATGCATGTTCTGACACTGGCGGCCGTGGCCCAGGGTGTGACAATACACGAGTACACCCCCGTGCACGGCTTCCTCACCGCTGGTGACCGGGTCACCGGCGTGCAATCTGCCGCAGGCCCGGTGTCCGCCGAACACGTCGTTATCGCCGCCGGGGCGTGGAGCCGCTTGCTCGGCGATAATCTTAACATTGACCTCCCATTGAAACCGACACGGGGTCAGGTAATGGTGCTGGAAACCTATGACCGCCCGTTGCAGCGCGTCGTCTTTGGCGCAGGCGGGTACCTGGCGCCAAAGCAGGACGGGCGTATCGTCGTTGGCGCTACGGAAGAGGACGCGGGGTTCGAGCGCGAGAATACCCCCGGAGGCGTGGCCTATCTCGTCAAGGTGCTGCAAAAGCTCGCGCCTAATCTGGCCGACGCGCGGGTGCATCATTTCGGCGTTGGACTCCGGCCCACGCCGGCCGACGGACTGCCGCTGCTCGGTCCGGTCGCGCACAGGCCGGGCCTCTGGGTCGCCGCCGGTCACCACCGCAACGGCATCCTGCTCGCCCCCATCACCGCTCAACTCATGTGCAATGCGCTTTGCAGCGGCGACCTCGCGCCGCTGCAGCCCTTCTCTCCCGATCGCTTTGCCGCGCAGTGAGCCGCAGCGCGCTTCGGATTCCAGAAGGGAGTACACTAAGGAGGTGACAGTATGCTGTCAATTCAATAACCATGGTGGGGTTCGAAATCTCCCTCGTATCGAAAAGTCCGACATCTTGGGGCTGGGATATTTCTTCCTCCACAGCGGCCAGATCCATCTCAATAGTCTATAAGCGACTTGAGCACAATCGCTGTAACATCGCCCTAGAAACACAGGCCTATCGTATTGCAGCACCACTCTTGGCCGTGCGATTCCTGGTAGATATATATGGTGCCATCAAATAACATCATGTTTAGCTCGTGTTCAAGAAGTAAAAGTGCCACCATGGCAATCGTCGAGGCCTATGGCATGCATGTTTGGCGTGAATGCGAGCTACATGCCGATAAAAGATGGGTCTTGCATTGACACTATTGCCGCAGAATTGTGTAGGACGAGTCTGATGGGGTCTTGCCTAAAGAGAATTGTAGCTGGCCTGATTGCACTAGGGAGTGCGCTTTTCTTGATGGGATCTTCTCCGGGCTGTGGAGGCCCTCCACAATTCCCCGATCCCCCAGGTAGACCAGAGATTGTTTGGTCCCATGATGGACAACACATCGTCTTCTCGCCAACATATCTCGGTATCTTTGTAGTCGATATTGCAGGTACGCGCTTTTGGTCAATACCAGAAAACACCGAACTTGGATCCGGGAGCTATCCCGGCAACTTTTCTCCAGCGCTCTCTCCCAATGGATCGAAGCTGGCGTATGTAACGTTTTGGGAATACGGCAACGCAGAGATAATGACCGCGAATTTCGATGGCACCGATGTGCGGCGGCTGACCAATGACGAGGCGCTCGACACGAACCCCTCCTGGTCTCCTGATGGAAGACAGATTGCTTTCACAACGGGCCACTATCGCGCGGCGAATCTTGCAGTAATGGACGCCGACGGGTCGAACGTCCGGCTGCTCGCCCCTTCGATCAAACTTGAAGGACATCCCGATGGACAACCGCCAGTGTGGTCACCCGACGGGAATTGGATTGCGTTTGTGGGCCAGGAGGGGAGTTACGAGGAAGGCTATCGTCAAGTACTCTACACCGTGCGCCCGGATGGGTCTGACCTCACTGAACTGGGAGAACTCGCCCTTTGGTGGTGGAGTAAACACGAGACTAACAGAAAAATTCTTCGAGGGTCTCCAACTTCCTTACCTTTCAATAAGGCTACCGTGTGGTGGTGGTCGCCGGACGGCAAGTGGATAACATTCGTTGGCGCTGATGAGTTGGGCGAGCAAGACAAAGTACGTCGCGACCTGCTTTACACAGTCCATCCAAATGGGTCAGGCTTCAACAGATTGGCTGAGATTCATAGTCTGCCTGTGTGGTCGCCTGACAGCAGTCGCCTTGCCTTTATTGCAGCCGAAGTGGATGCAGATGGGGAGGAGCAATACGCGCTCTATACAGTTGAGGCTAACGGATTGGGACTAACAAGACTGGCCACAATGGGCTACACGCCGCAGTGGTACGACAATGCTACTGGTCCCTTATGGGAATCCTATCCAAAACCAGCTTGGTCACCCGACGGAACTTGGCTGGCATTCGCGAAGGACACAGGACCCGAAAGCGGCATCTATATGGCCCGGGCCGACGGCACTGAAATTCGAACCGTCATCGTTGGACATGGCAGTCCGGTCTCTTGGTCTGCAGACGGTAGCGAATTGTTTATTGGCGGCATGCAGCACGCGGTCCGAACAGATGGCACGGCTCTACGCAAGTTAATTCCCGGTGGGGTGAGTAACCTAACGTCTTGGTCGCCCAGCGGATCCTACCTTGCCGTTCTCCAAGACCCACAGTTAGGCGGTTATGGGAGTGAGGCAAAGGTTCAGGGATTCCTATACGTGGCAGAACCAGACGAACCTGAAATGGGAAAGCGTGCATTAGTATGGGGAATCCTTGATCGTCTGGTGACAGAGGCAGAGCACTCTGAGTGGCGAAATGTCGCAGAGAATATCGCAGCGTGTGGCGACGGCTACGTGGTGCCGCAGCCAGAGCGGAACCCTGGATTAGTACGGGACTGTCAGTCATTGCTACTAAGCCGCGACAGGCTGGCTGGTGAACTCTACCTAAATTGGGGCTCCGCCACCCGAATCACAAACTGGGCCGCCATAGATATTGGAGGCGATCCGCCCCGGGTAGTGCGCTTGGATATTAGGACAGATGGCGGCATTATTCCTCCTGAAATAGGAGATGTTTCCGGTTTGGAGGAGATACGATTCTGGGGTTTTCAGGGAACTATCCCGCGAGAACTCGGCAAACTCTCGAATCTTCGGGTACTGGACTTCTACTTCAATTCCCTAGTCGGTAGCATTCCACCTGAGTTAGGGAATCTCACAAGCTTAGAGAAACTGACATTCGAATGGACTGGTCTGTATGGATATATCCCACCGGAATTAGGTAATCTAACTCGATTAGAAGTGTTGCTCATTGAGCATACCGGCATAAATAGCAGCATTCCATCTGAGTTAGGGAATCTCACAAACCTTCAGGAACTGGATCTAAGGACTGAGGGTCTCTTTGGTAAACTCCCGCCAGAATTGGGACGCCTCGCCAATCTGAAAAAGCTGACCGTGGCTGGCACTAGGGTGAGTGGCAGAATTCCTTCAGAACTGGGAAACCTCACGAACCTTGTTTCATTGTCACTCGACAGGAATAACCTCAGTGGCCACATACCGCCAGAATTGGGAAACCTTACAAGACTCACTGCGCTGACCGCGAGCAATAATGACCTGAGCGGCCACATCCCAAGCGAAATTGGAAACTTATCGGCCCTAAGGGATTTGTCTCTTAGGGAAAACAGTCTCTCGGGAACTATTCCTCCAGAGTTGGGTGACCTCAGGAATTTGAGAATCTTGTATCTAGACTCAAATGATCTCAGCGGCACATTTCCTCCTGAACTTGGAAGGCTCGCAAGTTTGGAATGGCTGCGAGTGGGAGGAAACGACTTAGGTGGATGTGTGCCGGAATCGTTGTCCAGCCGCCTGAATAGGATTGACGAGATTGGGTTAGCAATCTGCAAGTAGGGCTATTCGTCTATCGCTACATTGACTTGGCGGCGGCTTGAGCAATGCCCGCGCAGAGACTAGCTCGTGCCACTACAGTTCGGGGTCCATGACCACAAGGCAAGTCACAGACAAAGTGTGACAAATCGACTACCCGTGCAGTTGGGTACGGACATTACGTGTTACCGGATGTAGCAAGCAAGTTGGCAATGCACGAATTAGCGCTCGTGAAACCACGTCCATGATGGACCTAAACATCAATTAACCGATGCTTTCGAACGACGCACTGGCGCTTGCGCCGCGGACCGAGTCTGGCGGTCCCAGACTCACCTTTGACTTTCCCGGCCTAGCCATCGGCGTCGCCGAGTACGAGGCGGGCCCAACAGGCTGCACGGTATTCCAATTCGGCCATAGCGCCGTCGCCGCCGTAGACATTCGCGGCGGGGCGCACGCGACACTCTATACCGAAGCGCTCCAAAACGGTGAAGGCAAGCTGGACGCAATCTGCCTGGCCGGCGGCTCATTCTACGGCCTGGAAGCCGCGACGGGCGTGGCGGCGGAACTGCTCGCCCAGCGCGGTTATTCCCCTCATTGGGGCAACATCGCCTTGGTTTCCGGCGCCATCATCTACGACTACGGCCCGCGCGACAATGCCGTCTATCCGGATAAAGCCCTGGGTCGCGCGGCGCTTAAGGCGGCGCGACCGGGGACATTTCCGCTGGGCCCACGGGGAGCGGGTCGCTCGGCCACAGTGGGAAAGTGGCTGCAAAAACCCTATCGAAGCGAGCCCGCCGGTCAGGGCGGCGCGTTCCGTGAAGTCGATGGCGTGAAGGTGGCGGTCTTCACGGTAGTGAACGCCGTTGGCGCCATCCTCGACCGCCAGGGACGGGTCGTGCGCGGCTCGCTGGACCCGCGTACCGGCGAACGCCCCCGCGTAGCTGACGCGGGACTACCCTCGCCTCCGCACGGCAACACCACTCTCACAGTAGTGGTCACCAATCAAATCCTCGGAGGGTGGTCGTTGCGGCAGCTTGCCCGCCACGTCCATACGTCGATGGCACGGGCTATCGAGCCGCTGCATACCATTTCTGATGGCGACGTGTTATTCGCCGTGACCACCAACGAGATAGCGCAAGGCCAAGGTCTCAACGAGTATGTGCTTGGTGTGCTCGCCTCCGAGACCGCCTGGGACGCGGTGCTCGCGTCGTTCAGCGGCGATGGCTTGGAGAATCCTGGTGAGAATCTCTAGTCTAATTGGCTAGAGCTAGCAATCGGTGTCATTCCGAGCGGAGCGAGGAATCTAGAATGCCTACCAGTCGGAATTCATTGACAGCGCATCCCATGTACCCTTACTAAAGGTCACTGTCGATTCCCCGCTGAATGACGGAGATGGCCGCTGCTCCATGTCCGCGATGACAATGCTGCGAGTTGAGAGGATGGATTCCCGCTTGCGCGGGAATGACGGAAATAGGAGTTGCAGGCTCTAGCCTCGCAGTTTTGCTAATTCCCGGCGCTTCTCCGTAGGCGAGAACGAATTGGCGCATAGGTGAGATGTTTCACCGTAGTTTACATGCGAGGACCTATTGAGTACCGCATCCCCACCGACCATCGGCACGTATCAGGAAAAGTCGCTGCACGCGGCGCTCAAGGACTGGTACGCTGCGCCCGGCGACCGCGAGGAACAGCCCGTAGACGGCTACGTGGTAGACTTGGTTCGCAGCGACGATCTCATTGAAATCCAGACGCGGAACTTTGCCGCCATCAAGCGCAAGCTTGCTACGCTGCTGCGGCATCACGCGGTGCGATTGGTGCATCCGGTTCCGGCGCAGAAGTGGATCGTGCGGCTGGGCCGCGACGGGTCCACCGTGCTCAGCCGCCGCCGTTCGCCCAAGCGCGGTACGTTGCTCGACGTCTTTGATGAGCTCGTGAGCATCCCAACCCTCGTCGCTCATCCGCAGTTCTTGCTGGATGTGCTACTCGTCGAGGTCGAGGAAACCCGCTGCCACGACGGCCGCGGCAGTTGGCGACGGCGCGGCTGGAGCATCCACGACCAAGTCCTCGTTGGCGTGACGTCCCAGCACCGCTTCCACGGCCCGGCAGACTTTGCCGCGCTCCTGCCCGCCACGCTGCCAGAGCCGTTTACCAGCAGCGAGATCGCCGCCAGACTTGGCGGGCGCCACGGCCAGGGACAGAAGATCGCCTACTGCCTGCGCCACATGGGGGCGATCCACGTCGTCGGCAAGCAGGGCAACGCCTACCAATACCAGCGCTCGGTATTACCGACACCTTCTCAGGACGACTGATCGCTGTTCTAGCAGAGACGTGTACGCAAAGCTACCGTCCAAACTTCCAGCTTTGGCTCAAGCGCCACTCATGGTACGCACTGTGGCAAGGCAAGTAAAGAAGGAGGGCAGGATGAAGATCCTGCCCTCCTTTCCCATCTGACTGTTCTGAAAAGCCCTTTGCCTACTCCAGCGGAAATGTCACCGGCGCGGGTGAGATCTTGCCGGCTTTCTGAATGCCGACGGCGATCTCCAGGGCGTGGCGCGCCTCGTCGCCGGTGATAGCCGGCGGACGATTCTCGTGGATTGCCTGCACCATGTCTTCCACCTGGACCTGGTGGCCGTTCCAGCCTTTGACCGTGGGATCGGCGGCAGCGGTCATGCGCGCGGAGTAGCCGGACTTCATCTCCTGCTCCTCCTCTTCTTCCCGGTCGCCCTGGATGCGCCAGGTTACGACACCGGCGTTCGTCAGGCAGATGCTGCCTTTTTCGCCGAAGAAGTGGAAGTTATGATCGAGCCCCGGATAGGCCGACGTAGTGAAGACCATGTTGCCGAACGACCCATTGGCAAAGCGGGCATTCACCACGGCCAGGTCTTCCGTCTCGATATCGTGGGTGAACGTACCAAGCTGAGCCGTCAGCGACTCCACCGGGCCCATGATCCATTGCAAGAGATCGATGCTGTGGATGCCCTGGTTCATGGATGCGCCGCCGCCGTCGAACTTGTAGGTGCCGCGCCAACTGACCGGACCGCCGCCGGAAAAATACTCCGCCGTACGCAGCCAGTAGAGTTGCACGTCAGCGTAGAATACGCGTCCCAAACGGCCGGCGTCAATGGTCTCTTTTACTTTGGCATAGAGCGGGTGCAGGCGCGATTGGAAGATCGCCGCTAACTTCACGCCATTCTCCTCGCACGCCGCCATCAACGCGTCAGCCTTTTCCAGGGTTACGTCCAGGGGCTTCTCGCAGATGACGTGCTTGCCCGCCTTTGCCGCTTGGATGCCCAATTCGGCGTGGGTGCCGGTGGGGGTGCATATGTTCACCACTTGCACGGTATCGTCGGCCAGCAGCTCTGCCACAGAGCCGTAGGCCGTGACGTTATGCTTCCCCGCAAGGCTCACTGCGAACTGTGGCTCCATGTCGGCGATGCCGATCAATTCCGCTCCGGCGGCGTCCTTAATTGCCTGTGTGTGGGAGCCGGCAATGCCCCCGGCGCCAATCACGCCAAACCCTATCGCTTGCTGTGTCGCCATCCTGTACTCTCCTTCTTCTGCTCTCTCACTACCGAATTGTGCGCTGCGCCCGTGCGAAGCAAACGGCTTACAGTTACACAAGAGAATCTAACGCAATCGTGCGCTTGATGTATCCGTTCGTGCTGAGTTAGTCGTAGTACGAACGGATATCTGCCATACACGCGGTAATCACAACTCTGTTCGTCCTCAACGTCGGCTCTGTCAATATACTAGTAAACGATTATGCGTGCAATCCAAGAGTTGGAGGTTCGCAGAGCAAATCCAAGTGCGATCGGCTCTAGGCCACTTCATAGTGTTGCAGGTCTACGATCAGCGTGTCGTCACGGTGGGGGCCGACACCCACCATGCAGATTGGTGCGCCCGTTAGTTCACTTATGCGCTCCAAGTACGCCTGTGCGTTGGGGGGCAGGTCATGCCACGCGCGCGCCGCCGTAGTCGGCTCTTGCCAACCGGGAAGCTCCTCATAGATGGGCCGGGCTCGTGCCATCAGGCGCGTATCCGGTACCGTCTCATAGCGGGTGCCGTCCACATCGTACGCCACGCAAATCTTGAGCGTGGGCACTTGATCGAGTACGTCAATCTTGGTAACCGCAATCGAAGAGAATCCGCAGAGTTCGGCGGCGTAGCGCACGGCGACGGCATCGAACCAACCGCAGCGGCGGGGCCGTCCGGTGGTGGCACCGTATTCCTCGCCGACTTCCCGCAGAGTCTCGCCCATTTCGCCATCAAGATCGGTTGGCACCGGGCCTTCGCCCACGGCCGTGGTGTAGGCCTTGACTACCCCAATGATGTTGCCAATCCGATGCGGCGGCACTCCGGCGCCGGTGGCACTGCCACCAGCGATGGGGGAGGACGACGTTACGTAGGGATAAATCCCCCAATCGATGTCGCGCAGCGCGCCAAGTTGGCCTTCCAAGAGGATCGTTCTTTCCTCTCGCAACGCCTGCTGAACCAAGGGGTGCGTATTCTTGATGAACGGGGCGAGTTGCTTGCCCCAGGCCAGCGCCTGCTCCAGCACGTCTGCGTAGGAAAGCGGATTGTGGTCATATATGCGCGTAAGAAGCCTATTCTTCGCTTCCAAGACGTGGCGCAAGTACTCGCCCAGGTGTTCTGCGTCGGTCAGGTCGCCCATGCGCAGCCCGACGCGTGCCGCCTTGTCGGTGTAGCAGGGACCGATGCCGCGCTTGGTAGTGCCCTGCGCGTTCTTGCCGCGCGCCTCTTCCTCGAGACCGTCGAAGAGCACGTGATAGGGCATCACCACCTGGGCCCGCTCCGAAATGTGCACGCGGCTGGGCGCAGTTACCAGCCCTGCATCATTCAGCATCTTCATTTCCGCAAGAAATGACTGCGGGTTGATCGCCATGCCCGTGCCGAGCACGTTGTGCACGTGCGGGTAGAATACCCCACATGGGAAGAGATGCAACGCGAACTTGCCATGGCTGTTAACAACCGTATGACCCGCGTTATCCCCACCTTGATAACGAATTACCATGTGGGCCTGCGAGGCCAGGAAATCCACCACGCGCCCCTTGCCCTCATCACCCCACTGGGCTCCAACCACGGCTGTAACTGGCATGGATGCCTCCCTCAACACAAGCTAAACCAAGCCCTCAGTTTAGCAGAATAACCGTACCCCGGCATCACCGGCGTGACGCACCATTCCTAATGGTACCCTATGCTCGCGTGCCGGACAAACATCGTGTGTGGACGGGCACACTCTCAGCGTATGGCGGGCGTGAGTTAACGTCTGCGTGTTGTTTTCCTGTCCAGTGGAACCTCGCCGGCAGAGGCTGTTGCGCCAATGAGCAGCAATACGGCAATCAGCAAGAAAGCGCCGAGCGCCATCACGGGGATGGAAATGAACCCAAACTCCTGCAGCCACATAACGTTGCAGGGAGCGTCCGCGCTGCAGCTTGTCGACTGCTGTAAGCTGGGTACCCGCTGCATAAGGGCATGATAGAACGCAAGCGCCGCGCCGATTCCTGCCAACGGCAGCGCATACCAGCGCACGTCACGATCGTCGCGGACCGCGCTGATGCCAAGCACAACTACCAGCGGGTACATAGCAATGCGTTGCAGCCAACACAAGGTGCAGGGCGGATAGTGAGCAATCTCAGAGAGGTAAAGACTACCAAGCGTCGCGATAAGTGCCACCACCCATGCCAGGCCAAGCGCGGATTCTCGGCCGTGCGCCCACACGCGGTCCAAAATGGTCAAGCGCGCGGAAACATCGGTAGGCAGCACACGCTGCCACAATCCCGCGATTGCGACTAGCGCTACTGCCCCGAATGCGATCAGGGTGAGAACTGCGAGGGCTAGAGGCACGGACCACATGGGGTACGTTATTCCCCGTTTCGACTCAAGAAATGCCGAATTAGCAACTGCACACCACTGTCTGCGGCGCTAAACCCAATGTATATCCAGACCCACGCGTTCTGTCAGGTCGCCGCAGTGGCCCGTTGCTCTACGGCATTATGCGTAAAGCGGCCTACCGGCGGCAGTGGTTCACCGACCAGCGGCCGGGCATATTGGCGGAACGCTTCAGACGGCATGTTGCCGTCCTTGTCCATGAATGCCCGCGGCATGAGGCTT
The DNA here is from genome assembly GCA_965219505.1 of Chloroflexota bacterium. Taxonomy (GTDB): domain Bacteria; phylum Chloroflexota; class UBA11872; order VXOZ01; family VXOZ01; genus VXOZ01. The sequence goes on from OZ244775.1 coordinate 2,782,941, forward strand.
TCGGCGTTGGCCACGGCTCCCAATGGCGCCGTGCCGGTCGTGCACTGGTATGGGTCGTTGCTTGTTCGATCCAAAGTAATCATGACGCCGCTGGCGCCGCCCACGGCTTCCCGCACCGCCGCCTGACCGACCAGATAGGCCTCCTCGCGATCTACCGCGGAGGTGGTCACCATTGACGACCGCTGCAGCGTGCCGGGACGGTTTGCGCGCGCCTTTATCCCCAAACGTTCGCGCACTTGCCTCGCCAGGTAGTTGGCGCACCCTGCGACAATGATGTGACCGAAGGAATCAGAGTTCACGGTAGCTTCCGACAGTCCGACGATATCGCCATCCGCCGTCGTTAGCATTTCGGCAACCGCCACCGTGGCGAAGCCGAATTCGACGAAGCAGCGCGAAACATCGTCCAAGAAACGATCTTCGCTGAACGGTATTTCAGGCACATACACGAGGTGCGGCGGGTCGATTGGGCTCTCTTTGCCCAAACAGCTCGCGGCAGTCAGCCAACCGGCGTGACGACCCATGCTTTCGTAGATCGCAACTCTATCGTAGCCCGCCATTGCTTCCACGTCACGCCCCATGTCGCGTACCGACAAGGCGCAGAAACGAGCGGCGCTGCCGTAGCCGGGACAATGGTCGGTGTACATGAGGTCGTTATCTATGGTCTTCGGTACGCCGATCACGCGCAATTCATAGCCCTCGCGCTCCGCCAGATCGGCGATGCGCTGGCTGGTATCCATCGAATCGTTGCCGCCGTTATAGAGAAAATACCTGATATTCTGGGCGCAAAAGACCTCAAGGATACGCATGTAGTCGTCTGGGCGCAGCTTCCGGCGACAGGAACCCAGAGCGGCAGCCGGCGTGTGCTTGATACGCTCCAACTCTGCGCCGCTTACTCCTCCGAGGTCCATCAAGTCTTCCTTAAGCAAGCCTTCTACACCGTGCCGCAAGCCATAGACGTTTTCAATTGCAGAATGCTTGCTCGCCTCGTGCAACACGCCCACAAGCGATGCATTTATGACAGCCGTAGGCCCACCTGATTGACCAACCGCCAAATTGCCGCGCAGAGTGTCAGGCATAAGAGGTTTCCGCTCCTCTCACGTTAAGCAAGTGCGTATTGTGTTAGGATGTCAATGCCCTGATCTCGGTAGCGGGGAAGTCTTCCCAGTGCTTCGTCCGGGCCGATGCCGTGATGAATGATCTCGCTGATGACCGCGCCAACGGCTAACGGGTCGTCCTGACCCGGGTAGAGCACGTTGCGTCCCACCATGGCCCCTCGGACATTGGGCCCGCCGCTCAAGCCACGGGCGAACTCGCGAATGGTCGGTTCAGGATTGTCGTGCGACGCCCCACCCAGCATCAAGAGCGGCATCGTCGTTGCCCGCACCACGCGCTCGTAGTCCTCGCAGACGGGAATCTTCAACCAGGTGCGGGCGGTATTGCCGCCCAGGCCGGAGAGCACGCCGATCTGCTTGAGCAGCTCGATGGGATCTTTGACCGGTTGGTACCCGTTTTCGGTGCGTTTTACCGGCAGCGGCTCCAAGAAACTCGGCAGGCCCATCGCGCTGAGTTCGCTAACCGCCTCCGCAATGTACATGAGAGTCTTGCCGGAACCCGGCTCATTGAGATCAAGACGCCACAGCACCTTGGCTCCATCCAAATTCGCCTCGGCGATACCATCAGCGGTGTACGCGCTCATGTCGTCGTCCATCTCGAACACCGTTCCGGCCAGGCCCGAACGATTCATCGAGCCCAGCAAGACCTTGCCGTCCAGAAAGCCCGGGCCGCCGCCTTGCTTGACTAAGTGGTTGACGATGAAGACGTCGTCCAGAACGTCGGGTGTTGCCATCAGGCCGTCAATGAGACCGCCCACCAGCGCCCGTAGCACACGGCCCAAGTACGCGTGCCGGTTCGTCATGCCCAGCGGGTCGGTGGGCGTGGCGGTCGACATGCGCGCCGGATGGTCCGCTGCTAGGATGACCAGCTTGCCGTCGGGGGCAAGCTGCGTGCGCCTTTTGCGCGAGCGCTGCTCCAGCGCCACGACTTCCGGCCTATCTACCCGCACGTCCGTAATGCGCCAAAAGACGTCTTCAGGGAAGAACCGATCAAGATCGAATGCGTAAGCGCCCGCAATTTCTGCCATCTATGCGTCTCCTGCTGTGGTCGCGCGCGTCAATATCCGTGTGCCAACAACCAATTATAGCTTACCTCTTCGTACTTTACTTGCACGGCTAACGATCACACACAACTAACACCCTCTCACCAACAAGCTCTCACAAGCCCAATTGCCTGTCTCCGTAGAGTTTATATATTGACACATGCATACGCGCTCACAACTCTATAGGATACAGAGTCCTACCCATGGCCGGTAATCCATAGCAGCGACACAACTAGGTTACAATATTGGAAGTCGGTGGGAAGTGCAAGACTGCAAGAGGGCATAACCTGCGCAGGAGTGGCCTGGGCCGCCGCAGGTAGCAAGACGGCGCGCTCTATCCTATCCCGTTCGTGCTGTGCCTGCCTGTCCAGAGCACTTCGACAAGCTCAGCACAGGCTTGTCGTAGGGTCGCAGCACAGCGGCGCGCTTTAGCCCTTCCCGTTCGCGCTGAGCCCGTCGAAGCACAACGTTGCGCCTGAATCCTTCCCGTTCGTGCTGAGCCTGTCGAAGCACAACGTTGCGCCTGAATCCTTCCCGTTCGTGCTGAGCCTGTCGAAGCACAACGGGAAGGCAGTTCACCTGACAAGAACCGGTGCAAACTGCCTAAGCGCCACCGTGGTTAGTTTTGCGCAAGCGGTATAGGCTGTAAGTCAATAGCGAACCGAATAGAGAATCCCCGAATGACTGGCTCCGTTACACCTCAGCCCCATGTTCCCGTTGAGACCAAAGGGCGCAGAAAGACCATCGCCGTTGTTGCCGAGCAGTGGCACCTGCGAGCGCTCGTACGCGCCGCCGTGGAGAACAAACGCACGAGAGTTGCCGAGGCATCGACCTTGCAAGCAATCAGCGCTATCGCCCACAGGGAACGGCTCGACCTTGTGATCCTGGATGCCGACCTTGTCTGTGACGACGCGATGGCACCGTATGCACAGCTAAAGCGCGACCCGGCGCTTGCGGACGTGCCCATGATCCTACTCACCGACCGCACCGCGTCTGAGGAATGGTCAACCGCAAGCGTAAGACATCCCGATCGGACGCTCCACAAGCACTTCAGTCCCTTCGAACTCCTGAACATCGTCTACACCCTCACCGGCTATTGACCGGCCAGCAAAGTTTTTACGCCTATACGAATAGTCGGTCTCAACCAGATCCCTAACTTCGATTGGCATGAAGGGACGAAGCAAGTACAGGAGGTCAAGCCAGCGCCACAAACGCTAGTCGTCGTTACCGAGCCAGCAGCTCTTCCACATGATTGCGAACAGAGTCGCGGTCTGCACTGCAGACGAGGCAGGGGAACGGAAACTCGCCGGTGGCGCGGAAGCGGGCGGCGTTGGGGTAATGGAAGTCGCCGGTGTGGGTCATGAACTGTCCCCAATAGCCGTACGTGTAACTGGGACCCGATATGCGGCATTTCTCGTGCCATTCCGGGGGAAAGAGCGACCGAAATGGGGGAAAGTTGTTGATCCAACTGCCGCACTGCACAATCCGGATGTCCGGTCGATCCTTTTCCAGGTCGTCCAGGAGTTTTAGCAGCGACCGCGTCAAGGCGGGCATGTCCCGGAAGGGCGACCGGGGCTGCAGCACGTTGGTGAAGTGGATGTGGACGATGTCTTCCGCGTAGTCGCGGCTGAAGCAGCCGTAGGGCGTGGGCGGAATAATTTGCCCCGCACCCTCCCAGAGGTTGCCCTTGCGTTCCCCGGCGAGGCGTTCCTCCATAGCGGGGAGCAGCAGCGCGTAGGCGGCTTCTTCCAGCGCTTGGGTGGTCGCGTCGGCGCGGTGGTGATGGCGAAAGATTTCTTGTAACTGCTGCACTAATTCATCCCACCGGGGATCGGCGTAGCCCCGCGCCGGATGGTTCTCTCCATCCCAGAGGTGCGTGCGCCGGTAGATATCGACTCGGGTAGTGATAAGTTCCTCGAAAGAGCGCTGCTCAGTCTGCAGCAGCCGATTCACGTACCAGATCTTGAGTTTCACGCACTCGCGATCATAGTTGCGCCGGATTTCTAACCGAGATGCCATAACTCAATTCCCTGACGGAGAGCATTGCGTAACTCTGTCGGACACGAGGAACTGCACTTAAACGGTAGAGATTTCCCCTCACCCCGGCCCTTATATCTTAGAAATGGGAGATAAAATGGGGGCAGGCGTGGCAGACCGGCTGGCCCTGGGTCACAGAAGACCGTGGGAGAGAGAGGTCGTCACGCCTGCCGAGCTCCCCCAGAGCCCGAACAGTTACTCGGACTGATAGTCCGAATTCATAAGGCTGGGACTGCCGGGGGCACCACGCTTAGTATAGCAGGAGGGTAGACATGGCACAGGCAGCGGTGTACGTGGGAATTGATGTTTCCAAAGACCGGTTGGACGTGAGTATTGGGGCAGAGGGCGCGGTGTGGCAAGTAGGGAACGATGCGGCAGGGATCGGAGCGTTGCGGGAGCGGCTCGGTGAGTTGCGACCGGAGCGGGTGGTGCTGGAAGCGACAGGTGGGCTGGAGCGCGTGGTGGTGGGGGAGTTGGAGGTAGCCGGGCTGCCGGTGGTGCTGGTGAACCCGCGGCAGGTGCGGGACTTTGCGCGGGCGACGGGACGGCTAGCGAAGACGGACGTGATCGATGCCGGGATGCTGGCGCGGTATGGAGAGGCAGTGCAACCGGAGGTGCGGCCGCTGCCGGACGCAGACATGCAGGCGTTGCGGGGGCTGGTAGTACGCAGGCGGCAGGTGGTGGAGATGCTGACAGCGGAGCGCAATCATATGGCGCAGGCGACGCCCTGGGTGCGGCGGCGCGTGGCGCGGCACATTGCCGTGCTGCAGCGGCAGTTGGTGGCAGTGGACCGGGAACTGGCGCGACTGATCCAGGCCAACCCGGTGTGGCGCGCACGGGACGAACTGTTGCGCAGCGTGCCGGGGGTCGGGAACGTGACCGCGCGCCTGCTCGTGGCAAACCTGCCGGAACTGGGCCAGCTCAATCGCAAGCAGATAGCGGCGCTGGTGGGGGTAGCGCCCCACAACCGGGACAGCGGCAGCTACCGGGGCAAACGCAGCGTCTGGGGCGGCCGAGCACCCGTGCGCGCCAGTCTCTACATGGCTGCCTTAGTGGCGACGCGGCACAATGCGGTGATCAAAGCCTTCTATGCCCGGCTCTGTGCTGCAGGCAAGCCGAAGAAGGTGGCCTTGACAGCGTGCATGCGCAAACTACTCACCATCCTGAACCGCATGCTGCGCTCCCAATCACCCTGGAATCCGACCACCGCCCCTTGACAGCCAAGACAGTTTCTCTCCCCAGGGAGAGGGAGTCTTTTTTCCTGCCGGCCATGGTGGTGCAAAAGTCTCCTGGCCGAGGTACAACCGTTTGCCCGGCGCTCTCGTGTCCGATTCAAGCGCTTGTCTATACATCTATGGTCACCGGTCCGCCGGCTGTGCTAGAGATGTCCTCAAGAAGCGTTCTCGATTCTGTCGTCTACACTTCCGGTACTACTGTAACAGGCAAACCTGTCTCGATAGATTGCCGGGCGGCTGCGATGAGGCGCATCGCCTCCACGCCGTCCTCGCCCGTCACGATCGGCGCGGCTTTTCCTGCCAAGCAGTCGAGGAAGTGGCTGACTTCCAGGTAAAAGCGGTCGTGTCCGCCGATGTCCGCCTCTACCCGCTCGGTGACGTGGTCCAGGCTGAAGCGGCTCCTACCGGTCGAGTAGTCGATCACGATAGCGCCGTATTCACCGTATAACTCTACACACTTCTCCGTATGGGGCGACGACCAGCTTCCCTCCATGGTGCCGACCACGCCGTCCACGCTCTCCGCCATGAAAACGACGGTATCGGTGCCGGGAATGTCCTGGGCGAGCGTTGCGCCCTTGGCGTAGATATTCTTCATTTCCCCCACCAGGTAGCGGAACAAATCGACGTAGTGGGGGCCGGACTCCCAGAGGATGCCGCCGCCCAGAGCGGGATCGGCCAGCCAGGTACCGGCCATGAGTTCAACTCCCGCAAACCGGAGGCGGAAATGGTGAAGCGGGCCCAACTTGCCGGCATCGATCCACTCCTTGGCTTTCGCGATCGGCGTATAGAAGCGATTGCAGAAGGCGGTCAGCAGAAAGACATTGGCCTGCTTGGCGGCGGCGACCATGGCTTGGCCCTCAGCCACACTCATCGCCAGAGGTTTCTCGCAGAGCACGTGCAGACCCCACGCAGTGGCCTGTTCGGTGATTTCGCGGTGGGAGGGCGGCGGCGTGCAAATGCTGACCGCATCCAATTCCTCAGAACGCAGCAACTGTGCGTAGTCGCAGTACGCTTTGGCCTCGTACTCCTCCGCGCGCGCCTCGGCAACGGCCTGAATTGGATCAGCCACGGCCACGATCTGCGCCCGCTCGTTTGCGGCATAGCTGCACAAGTGAGAGTGCGAAATAGCGCCGCACCCAATTACGCCCACACGTATGATGGACATATCTCTCTCAAGTGAAGCCATGGCTTCCTCTCGCTCAAGGTCCTACAGCGTATAGAAACGCCCCCGAGCACATTGTTCACTGTTTCCGCCCGACCATCAGGCGCGTTAGTAAGCCGAATTGGGGTGGATCAAGGGCAAACGTCTCTCTTATTTCCCGCGGTGCTGAGGCAAACAACTCCCGCAGCTTCGCAACAGCGTCCGGCGGCGTCTGCTGGCGGGCTACCCAATCGTCGAACTCCAACATCTTCAACCAGGTATGCGTCACGGCAAAGCTCAGACCCGCATCGTGGAAAAAGCGTTGCCACTCACCTCTGCTCCACTCACGCACGTGCGAGGGATCGCGCAGTATCTCGACCGTATTGATCCAGCGGTCTGCGGCGGGATCCTCCGGCGACGTATTGTCGACGACCAGCAAGCGCCCAGCCTTGGTCAGCACACGCGCCACTTCCTGCACAACGCGCGCGGGTTCGTGGAAGTGATGTCCCGTGTAGCGGCAGACGACGAGGGAAAAACTCTCGTCAGGAAACGGCAGGTGCTCGGCGTTCCCCACGCTGGCTTGAAAGTTCTCTACGCCGCGCTCATGTGCATTGCGGCAGGCCGCTTGGACCATCTGGGGCGTAATGTCGAGTCCGACGATCTGCTGCGTACAGGGCGCGAGCGCAAAGGCGGCGTGGCCCGCCCCGGTACCGATGTCAAGGGCACGCGTGTGCCGGTCCGGTCCGGCATGCTCCACCAACCAGCCTAAGTCCTCGCCCTCCGCAAAGACCGCGCTCGTGGTGTAGGCGTCAGCCGCGCGTCCGAATTGTTTCTGGGTCTGTTGATACATCGTATTGGGCAACCTTTGCGCACCTCGATCCTGCAGGCCGGAAAACTCCCTCTCCCTGGAAAACCCTTGCGCATCTCGATCCTGCAGGCCGAAAGACTCCCTCTCCCTGGGAGGCTGTCTCATAAGTCGACTCGATAAGCAAAATCGTGCTTCGACACGGGCTTCGCGAAGCCCACTCAGCACGAACGGGATTTGCCTTTTCCGTTCCACCCCGTATCGTGTACGGGGCAGGCTCCGAGTACTTCGACAGGCTCAGCACAGGCTCTGTCGAAGGGTAAGTCTGCACTGAGCAATGCACTTTTGAGACTAGCACCTGAGGAGAGGGCCGAGGTGAGAGGTAATCTTCACCATTACGGCCTATAGCCGTGCGCTCGTCAGAGATACACAAAGGCATCCTTGGGTGCAAGCCGCCTCATCTAATGTCCGAATTCATCCGACCTCCGCTTGATCGCTGCGCTCCGCGCGGCTGCACAAGAACGACACAACTTCGTACTCGCGGCGGTTGTAATGGATCAAACATTATGGGTCAAGCTGTCTAGCTCTTGCAACTCCACGAGTCCGCCTCTCGCATGGTAAAGGATGCGCCGCGTTCAGGGCAACGGGAACATGACACTGGTTTAGTGCTATGCTAGAATCGCGGTTTGGGTGAGGTGAATGACTCGCCTTGCGCCAGACTGAAGCGGGCTCTACAAATATCCAGGAAGATGTCGGAAGAAGGAGTGGCTCTTGATGCGGTGGCGTTTGCGCGTTCCCTTGGCGCTCATTGCGATTGTGCTTTCGTTGACACTGTTCAGCGCATGTGGCGGTGAAGAGGAAGCAACAGCCTGGAGTTGGGATGAAGAACCGACACCAGTTGTCGAACCGACCGCCGTTGTGGTTGAGGAAGCGTGCGAGCCGATGCCGGAATGCATTAAGGTACCTCCGGGCCTACTAGACAAAGGTAAGGTTGAGAATGGGATGGGACTATTCGCGGATAAGGGATGCATCGCCTGTCATCAGGTTGAAGAAGACGGCCCCGGCGGCACAATCGGCCCCTTACTCGCCGGCATCGGCGATCCCGCTGCGCGACCGCTGCTGGCGGCAAGTACTGGGGACTCCGCAGGTATTCCCAACACGCCGAAGAATATCTGGCGGTGGGTGCAGTTCCCGCAGAAGATCAAGCCGGGGACAGAAATGGCGCCCGCAGCCCTTACTCCCGAAGAGGCCGCTGATATTGTGGCCTATCTCAGGACGTTGAAGTAGCGAGTCAAGCAGCCTGATTTCGGGCGTCGGGATTCTTTGCGGCAATCTCAGGGAACCGTAGTCGATGCGTAGGCTTCTCCAAATCGCTGCGGGCCCATCTCTCGTCACTCTGCTGCTTGCTGCACTTACCGGCTGTTTTCCTTGGGATTCTCCGGAGCAGACGACTGCTCAACCCATCGCGAATGGTGGTTCGCGCGCTTCCGCCAAGCCGCTGCCGACTGTACCGCCGGGGATTCTCGACAAGGGCAGCGCTACTCAGGGCCAAGCGCTCTTCGCGAGCAAGGGATGCACTGCCTGCCACAAGATCGGCGGTGAAGGCGGCAGCGCCGGCCCTGCCCTGGACGGCATTGGAAATCGGGTGAAACGCCCAACCCTGGCAGGCAACCTTGAGAACACGCCGGGGAACTTGTGGCTCTGGATCACGGATCCGCAAGCGGTCAAGCGCGGTACTCTCATGGCATCGCAGCCGCTCACTCCTCAAGAAGCCGCAGACCTCGTAGCATACTTGGAGACTCTGAAGTAGAGAGCTAAGCAGTCGGACGGCTGCCCGTTGAAGAACTTTTGCGATGCCCGTGAAGTCCGTTCGTACTTCGACAAGCTCAGCACGAACGGACTTTGGGTGTTGGGACAAGCCGGATTGCCTCGCCGTTCGGTTCACCCTGCGGCCCTTCGACAAGCTCAGGGTGAACGTATGGTCGTGCAGACGATATCTTTGGAAACAGCCTCTTACATCGAAACTTGAATGATCACAGGGATGGCGAGGTTTCGGCCATCCCTGTGCTGCATTCAAATGGTGAGGTGCGCACATTAGAGATCGGAACGCTTGTGGTCATCCATTGCTACGCCAAAATAAATCTGACCCTGGAGATACTGGGAAAACGCGCCGATGGCTACCACGAGGTCCGCTCGGTGATGCAGACCGTCGGACTGGCCGACCGACTGGAGGTGACGGCGGCAGAGGAGCTATCATTCACGTGTTCAGACCCGGCGCTGGCAACGCCGGATAATCTCGTCTATCGCGCCGCGCGGCTGCTGCAATCAGAGTGCGGCGTTAGCGCGGGGGCTGCGCTGCGGCTGGAAAAACGCATTCCGGCAGCCGCCGGTTTGGGCGGCGGGAGCAGCGACGCGGCGGCAACCATCATCGCCCTCAACCGGCTGTGGAATCTTCAACTATCCTTACCCGATCAAGAGCGGCTGGCAGCCAAGCTGGGTTCGGACGTGCCTTTCTTCCTAACGGGCGGCACGGCGCTGGCCACCGGCCGGGGCGAGAAGACTACGCCCTTGCCGCCTTTGCCGCCACACTGGGTCGTGCTCGTGCTGCTGCCATGCGCGCTCAGCACGGCAGCAGTCTACCAAGCCGTAACCCCAGCGGACTACACCTCAGGCGTCGCCACCGCAGACACCGTCGCGGCGGCACAACACGGAACCCTCTCACCACAGACTCGCTGGCACAACGCCCTCGCCTGCCCCGCCCGCGCGCTAGCATCGGAAATCACAACCGCACAGAATGCCTTGATCCAGGCTGGCGCTCAACACGCCCACGTCTCCGGCAGCGGCCCGACGGTCTTCACCTGCTGCAGAGACAGGCACACCGCCCACACGCTCGCCGACCGCCTCCGGGAGTGGGGGCAGACCGCCGAGGTCGTCCCATTCGTCCAGTCCGGTTGCGCTCAGGGCACACGCGGCGCGTGAATGCAGAAGCCAACGGTGCTTGGGAACTGCCGGTTTCACGCGGCTTGTGGTACATTTGTCGTGAGCAAGTCAGGGAAGCGGGCAAGATGAATGTTATCTGGATAGTTGCCGACACCTTTCGCAGGGACCACGTTGGCGCCTACGGCAATCCTACAATTCGCACACCTGCTCTCGATGCGCTGGCGGCCGGGTCGGTCAGGTTCGACGGCCACTATGCCGCCGGTTTCCCCACCATTCCCACGCGCGCCGACCACCACACAGGGCGTTGGACGATGTCCTTTATGGGGTGGGAGCCGCTGCCGGCGGGAGTGAACACTATTGCGGAAGTGCTGGCGGAGCACGGCTATCACACCGCGGCGTCGGTGGATACCCCCTACTATCTCAGGGACGGCATGAACTACGACCGGGGGTTTCAGTCCTTCTTCATGAACCGGGGCCAGGACACCATGTGGTCCCTCATCCCCCAGCCCGGCTATCACAATGAAGCCCTCGACGTGCGCGCGGCCTGGCACAACGAAGCGGATCGCAATGCCCCGCGGACGTTCATGACCGCCATGCAGTGGTTGGAGCAACACTACAAAGAGGACTTCTTTCTTTACATCGACACCTGGGACCCGCATGAGCCGTGGGATGCGCCGGCGTACTACACAGAGCTCTACTGGCCGGGATACGACGGCGAGTTGGTACTCCCCTTGTACGGCAACTGGCATGACGCCCCCGGGTACACCGCAGAGCAAGTCCGGAAAGGTCACGCCACGTATTGCGGTGAGGTCACCATGGTTGACACGTGGCTGGGTTTCTTGCTCAAGGCCGTCGAGAACATGGGCCTAACGGACACGACCACCATCATATTTACTACGGACCATGGATTCTGTTTCGGGGAGCATGGCGGCCTCTTCGGCAAGATGAACGCGGACACGTTCCCGGACGGCAGCCTGCGTCCCTATGGCGAGCCGGGATCAACCTGGACCCACTCTCCTCTCTACGAGGAGCTTGTTCACCTGCCGCTCTTGGTTTGCGTGCCCGGCATTCGTCCGGGCATATATACGGGCCTAAGTTCCGCAATTGACGTCATGCCCACTGTGCTCGATCTGATGGGTGTGGAGATTCCGCCCTACGTGCAAGGCAGGTCCCTCGTTTCCAGGATGCAAGATTCTGGGCTGCCCGGACGAGAATATGTCGTCAGCAGCATCCCCTTTGCCAACCCTGGCGATCCGGTGCACTCCGTGGACAGCTTGCTCCGCACCCTTTCCGATTATCCGGTGACAACAATTACCGCGGGAGATTGGAGCCTACTTTACAGCCCGGCAGCCGGTCTCTCGGAACTCTACAATCTCATGTCCGATCCGCAGCAGCTTGAGAACGTCATCGGAACACACGGAGATAATGCCAGGGAAATTCATCGTTTCCTGGTTGATTTCATGCATGAAACCAACGTGCCGGAGCGCCTCCTGCAGCCGCGCCTGGAATTGCGTGTGTAGCTGCCCGAGAGATCGGACCTCAAGCAATCCCGGACCTGCCTGGGAAGATTGAGTGTCGGGTGGGGTCGCTCCCGCAATGAGACTGCCACGCCGCCGGGCGGCCGTGGCTAGCCTTACCGCTCGCGAGGGCCTGCCGACCGGCCAGCAACGCCCGAACGCAACTATAATTACAGCATGAGCAAGAGATACGATCACATAATCGTTGGGGCAGGTTCGGCCGGTGCGGTCTTGGCGGCCCGCTTGACCGAAGACCCGCACCGGTCGGTGCTACTGCTGGAAGCCGGAAAGGACTATCCTTCAGTGGATCGGACGCCGGATCCGCTGTTGTATGTCTACGGTACTAAGAAGTCGGTATGGGACAGCGAACACATTTGGAAGTTCCGCGCCAGGGCGACGGACGCAGCCGAGATAGATGTCCCGCGCGGCAAGGTTGTCGGTGGCTCCAGCGCCGTCAACGACGCGCAGTTTCTGCGGGCAATGCCGGAGGATTTCGACCGCTGGGCGTCGTGGGGGAATTCCGAGTGGGAGTTCAAGAAGGTCCTGCCCTACCTCAAGAAGCTGGAAGCGGACCAAGACAATTTGCACAGCGATCTCCATGGCGCAGACGGTCCCATGTATTTTCATCGGTTTACGCCGGGCGAATGGAGTTGGCAGGCCCAGGCTTTCTATGCGGCCTGCCGCGACGCCGGTTTCCCCGACTGTCCCGACCACAATCATCCCAACGCCACCGGCGTAGGGCCGCTGGCATTCAACATCGCGGGCCGCACGCGGGTGAGCACTGCCTTCGCCTACCTTAACGATGCGCGCGCGCGTCCGGGGCTGACAATCAGACCCCGCTGCCTCGTTAACCGCGTCATATTTGCAGGCGAGCGCGCGGTAGGACTGGACGTTATCAGCGGAAATGGGTCGTCTGCCGTCTACGGCGGCGAGATCATTCTCTGTGCCGGCGCCATCGGCTCGCCGCACATCCTGGCGCTTTCCGGTATTGGACCGGCGGCACAGTTGCGGCAGGTGGGGATTCCCATAGTGCAAGACCTCCCCGGCGTCGGCCAAAACCTCCGCGACCATCCGGACGTGCCCATGGCCTGGCGCACGCGCGCGGGCTTTCGCTTGTACACCGATCAGGTCGCAACCGGCATGGTCACGCTGCGATATACGGCCTCGGGCTCGCCTTTTAAGAACGACCTGGTCATTTACATGGGCAACTACGCGGCGGCACGGCCCATGCGAGGTGCGGACCATCAAAAGCCGGTGGGCATAGGGGTGAGCCAGTGCCTTTACTTGGCCTTGAGCCAGGGCGAACTCCGCATCCAATCGGACGACCCGAGGCAGGCGCCGTATCTCGACTTCAACCTGCTGGACGACCCCTACGATCGTTCACGGCTCCGCGAAAGCATCAGAACGTGCGCCGACCTGTTCACGCATGCGTCCTTCGGTGAGATAATCGATGAGCGGATCGCGCCCTCAGACGAAGTCTTGGATGACGACGATGCCTTGGACTCCTGGATGCAGCGCGAGGTGGTAACTGCCCACCACGTATCGAGCACGTGCAAAATGGGGCCCGCAAACGACCCAATGGCTGTGGTGGGCCAATACGGCAAGGTGCACGGCGTCGAGGGACTGCGTATCATTGACGCATCCATCATGCCCGATACGGTACGGGCGAACCTCAACCATACGGTGATTGCAATGGCGGAGAAGGTGGCCGACTTCATCAAAGCAAGTTGACCGCATTTCGGGGTCCGGCATGTCTCAATACGCGAGAACCATATAATTCAGGACTGCTGCGACCGCTAGGGCCGCTGGTTTCCGGTGGGACGAATTGCGGGAGCAGCGACTTGCCTGCGGCAGCAATGACCGCGTTCGGGGCACTGCGTCGCAATTGGGAAATGCAGCGCAGACCACGGCACGCGGATTGCTCCGCCCCGCCCGCGCTCTAGCGCTGGAATCCACAACCGCATAAACCGCGCTGCTCCAGGACGGCGCCCCACACGCCCACGTCTCCGGCAGCGGCCCCACGGTTGTTGCCGTCTGTCGAAAGGAGGCTAAGGCACTCACGTTTGCCAAACGCCTCCAGGAGCAAGCATTCGCCTTGGTGGCAGTCGCCCCGTTCGTGCCAGCAGGCTAGGCGCGCGAACAACGCGGCCACTTGGGCAAACAGCTAAGTGGGAAGTCAGACCAAGCCCTGTGGGCGAACACTGCTTTCTTTCGTGTCATTGACTGCCGTAGTTCTTTAGGTGGAACTCAATACATCTTGCGTCCGTCCGTGTTGCGTCATTGTATTCCTAGTACCGGATGGAATGCTGGACCTATTGTGTATTCTTCACTCCGATTTTCACGGGAAGCAATTACCCTAGCGAAATTCCTCAAAGTACGACGATCTTCTTCATGGTCTGCCATTCTGAAGCCGTTCGCAGTCTCGATGCCTAGAAAATTGATATCGCAAAGAAGATCAATATAGGAGTCCATGTCCTTTTCTTTGACTCCTGCCAAAGCGAACCGGGATTCGATCTCCTCTCTCTTGAACTTACTGTTTCGACCTGCAAACTCGTATAGCACTTCTTCAAGCTTACCCTTACTTGGATCGTCCTCATTGAGAACAGATTCAAAGGCGCGTTGTGAGTACTGTTCTCTAGCTGTCATGATGTCTTCTGGCAAGACCCTATCGTGACCACGGTTAATTGCGCTGTTCACAGCCAATTTCGACAAGTCGATAAGGTCACGTGGTCGAGGTAGGACACTCCTCAACATGAAGTCTGCGCATTCAATGCCATTCACACTCTCTGGGAAAAATGCGGACCATACTTCTTTAGGCGTGACTTGCCTAGATGCACGGTACCTCATCCTCTCATCTAACACCCTTAGCAGTAACTCGCGGTCGCTCCACGTGACTCTCTCAATTGGAAGCTTATCTTGTTCTGGCAGCCTGTGCCTAATGAACGCAAAGATGTCACTCCGCAAAACAACAACTATCCTCGCGTCTACAGGCTTTTGACTGCTGCTAGATTTTCCAAACTCCTTTGGCACCGACTGGACAACATCCAATAGACCTCCTATTAATTCCGCCAACTGAACGATATGCTCTCCAGGTGCCCACGGTCCATCTAGACCATCAATTAGCACAGTTAGTCTGCGTTTGCCTGACAACACATTACCAAGGTCGTTGCGAAGGCGGCTTATGATCAAGTCATGTAGTTCTTCACTAATTCTCCGCCGCTTTTCGCCCGCGTCAGCAATGCCACCAATGCCCTTTAGCGAGGACAGTGCCCGTTCTATTCGCTCTGAAAACGGTGGACTAAGAATATGCGACTTACTCTCATAGTAGTCCAAGAACGCATCTTCATCGGTTGTTCGATCTAGGTGGGCCGGGCGGTCTAGAATCTGTTGCTTTAGGGTTGTGGCAATCTCACTATAGATGAGAAACTTCCAGAGGCTCTCAATAAGAAAACCTCTCTCAGAGCGTTCTTGAAGCTCCTTTAAAACCCGAATTAAACCGTGAGTCTCATAACCAACTGGTTTCAGAACCGTTAAGTGATTATCTGATGTGTTGCTAATCTGGCTTGCGATAGCATAGAGAATTGCCGTCTTTCCCGTACCCCTTCGACCCAAAAGGATCGTGCACTGATTTTCTACTGCGCGATTGTAGGAGGCAGTTCTTACAAAATACTCGTGAAGGTCGTCCGCTTCCAGCTCAGCCACGATATCCCCAAGAAAGAGCGTACGGAGGCTAAGTTGCCCTAGAGACTGAACTTGTGCCTTCCCACGACGCGATCTGAGGTCGGCCAGGTCTACGGTTACTTCGCTAAGCCAATTATTGACTCGTGTCACACACTCTCTTGCTGTGTCATGGATTTGCAACCATCTTCCATAGTCCGCTGGAGGTTTATACGGGGCATGAGCTAGAATGATCGTCGGCTTTTTAAGGCCAAGCGCCAAACCAGCTATCACAGAAGCCTTTAGGTTGTGGCTGTTGTTGTAGACCTGATCGTTACTCAAGAAGTGAACGGCAATGGCGTGTGCCGTGAGGAAATGTTCTGCATACCACTCCAGCGATTGAGACGGAAACTCTATAGGATCGTCAATCAATAGAGATTGACCAAAGACTGAGCGTTCAAAGGCTTCGTGAGTTGA
The DNA here is from genome assembly GCA_965219505.1 of Chloroflexota bacterium. Lineage (GTDB taxonomy): Bacteria > Chloroflexota > UBA11872 > VXOZ01 > VXOZ01 > VXOZ01. Next base: position 2,798,905 of record OZ244775.1, read on the forward strand.
GATTACGCTATCCGTATTCAGCGGAGGCTTCACATAAACCAATTTGAACTGTTCAGGCCGGGAAGTGTGAGGTTGAAGTCGACTATCCAAAAAGGTTTGTTCTAGGTTGTTCCACGGGCTCTCCTGTAAGATGGCTTGAGAAAGGCCTGCATGGTTGTTGTATTCCAAATACCCCATATTGAGTAGATTCTGGTATATGCGACTGTAGCGGCTTTGCGCGTTCAGTATGCCGGGATTTACGGAAGCGAGAACTCTTTTGAATCTTGCTATCGCATACCCAAGTTCGAAGCTTACATTTAAGTTTGGATAGGTGAGGTCGCAGGCGAAGATTTGGTGCCTATCAATTTGCCTCAAGATCGTAGTTTCAAGGGGTCGTCCTGATACACTCAAATCTCTCCAACGTTTGAATTGGACATCGTTCTTCTTGAGAACTCCTCTACTTTCAAGTGTCCTTATACATTGCTTGATCGTCTCACCAAGATCGGCTGGCTTATCCGGATATGCGTAGAGTGCTCTCACTCCCCTTGACATTTCCCTTGACCTCCAACTGGAGTTACTAATTCAGAGTTGTCTAGGCTTTCTATGTCATAAACTCTGAAGCCAGTTCACGAATTCTAGAACTAAGCAGATTTGAGGTGATTTTTCACGATAGTAGCTGACAAGTATGGTACACGAGCGGGGCGTAGAGCGCATTGATCTAGAATTACTGTACGTGCGCTGAAAACAAGACTTGTAGGACCCCGCGCACCGGGGGGCTCAGTGCTTGTCGTGGGAAGGGGCCACTAGGAATAGATAGTTGCACTACAAATGGAATAAACATCAAATTCGAGCTGAGTTCAGCTTACACTACCTAGCCAAGCCCTCCATTAGGCTGAACCCCAGCGCAGCCTTGAATTAACCAGTGTAACTGCGCCCTGAAGAGCTTGCTGGTTTGCGGCGGAGTTCCCTCAACGAGGAATTGCAACCACGGAGCAGTCGGGAAATTGGCCCGCGCCAACGCCCTAAGCGACGGAGACATAGTTGAGTGATGATTACAGCCGTTCACCCTTTGCGACTAGCCGCAGCTGCCTTGATCGCCGGACTCTCCTTTCTCTTAATCGTGGGTGAGGTGCGTGCTTGCTCGTGCGGGGATACGCCTTCCCCATCCGTGGCATTGGCGCAGAGCGCAAAAGTGTTCTCCGGTAAAGTCGTGCACATAAGCGATGACGGCGGCACGCGGAGAGAGCCCGCTCTGCTCAGCGGTTACATCTTGGTAGAGTTTGAGGTCTACGCAGTCTGGAAAGGCCCGGCCTATGCCACCATGTTTGTCGAAACGGCATGGTGGAGCGGCAGTTGCGGTGTAGAGTTCTATCTGGGACAAGAATGGCTGGTCTACTCCTATGACGGTGAAACCACGCACCCTTGCAGCCGCACACGTCCCTTGGAACTGGCGCAGGTAGACATTGACGAACTTGGCGAGGGCCAAGTACCTGTGCCGGGAACAATCGAGCCCTATCAACAATCCGGCGACCGGATCGAGCGAACAAGCACGCAGGCCGCCGAGGCCGACGCGCCTACGCCTGAGGAAAGCCCTTGGCAGAATGTGATTCCGGCGTGGCTGAGTTTCACGTTCCTCATAGTTTTGGTGGTAGCGGTGCTCGGCTGGGCGCTGCGTGGGACCAGCCAGAAGAGCTAGGACTGTCTGTGCCCTAGGCAGACCCTCGTGCCCCACGCGGCAGTCCCAGCATCACTACGGCGATCAGTCTAGGCGCTAGTCCGCAGAACTCGCCAGCTCAAGTCTAGAGCGACTATTGCAACAGAAGCGCCTTGTCGCCATTGAAAAGCCGCTTGCCTATGCCCGATACGGCTTACCCGTACGCCGTAGCTCTTTCGTCACCGCAATCTGGCAGGTGACGTAGGCGCTCTCTGTCGGTCGGCCGCGGTGGTTCATGTCGCCGGCGGAGTAGCCGGGGCGGGCGTCGCCGATGGTGCCGACAATGAGGTTCGCGTGTTCCGTGGTGGTATCGTAGCGGTCGGCGATGAGGCCCACCATATCCGCCCACGCCGCGCGCACGGCATCCGTCCAGGTGCGGCCCTGACCGGCGGTGAGGTATTCCTCCGCGGCCTCGGCGACATTGGTAGTTTCGACGACGGGGCTGGAGGTCGAGAAGCCCGGCGAACGGTCTACTCTAATCTTTACAGCCGTGTCGATCTCCACGCCGGTGCCGGTGAGTTCGCCGTCCGACATGCGCGCGTGGGCGTCGGCTAGAGTCAGCAGACCGCCGGGCTTCTGCGCGCGAATGTGCACGGTGCTGCCGGGGCGCGTTGAGTTGAAGTCCATGTTGCCGCCGTGGTCGATCTCATACGGGTCCACCGACTCCAACATCACCACGCCGACCATGGGGCGCGCCGGCACCACAAAGTCCGGCGGAAAGTGCACCAGGCCGTCGCGCACGGGGGCGATGAGGCGCACGCTGCCCCAGATGGGGCCGCCGTTGCGGTAGAAGCCGTAGGGGCCCACCTCCATGTCCAGGATTTCGATTGCCACCCAGTCTCCCGGCTCGATGCCCTCGATGTAGAACGGCCCGCCCGGTCGCGAATAGCGCGGCGCGCCGACTTCCATGACCGCACCGGGCTTGAGTTCGCCTTCTATCTTCAAGTCCTGGTCGTGGCCGCCGACCGTCTCGATGACGACCGTCTCGCCCAATCGCAGAGTGCCTCGGAGTTGACCGCGCTCAGGATCGTTGGGTCCGTTGTAGTAGGGTGTACGGGTGAAGCGTCGCATGCCAGTCCTCCCGCTTGCGGTAATGTTCGGCCGTATCGTGTGGTGCTCGTTCAGGGCGAAGCCGGCCGGAACTTCCCCTTACAAGCTAATCTTAAGCCGAAATGATGTACGCGCCTAGACCCTTTGCACTGAATCACTCGTATTGTTAAGCAATTTCATATATTCTGCGGCTGGCAAATCGACATCGTAGTTCGTAAGCGTTAGATCGCTTGACAGAGGCGGAAAATCCGCCCTATACTTACGGAAATCTGTCAATGTTGCCGGAGGTGAAAGACCGGTGGTTTGATACCCAATGAAGCCTACGCGGCTTCTTTATTGTTAAGGGCGTGTAGCTCAGCTGGTTAGAGCGCACGGTTCACATCCGTGAGGTCACAGGTTCGAGTCCTGTCACGCCCACCTAGAGATGGCTTTCAGATTCTATTCCGACCAATTCAGCCGCGCAGAGCGGGGATTGAATTGAACGCAATGGACGAAAAGGCGTCCGAGAATTCAACGAAGGTCGCAAAGAAGGCCGTTGCCATGGGGTCTGGCGCGAAGCCGGTCCTCCTCTCAGGCGGCAACCCTCAGATCGCGAAGGCCGACGGCGACGCTCCGGTGCAGGCCTACATAGAGGCCATGCCGGGCTGGAGGAGCGACCTTGGACGCCGCCTCGACGCGCTCATTGTACGCGAAGTGCCCAACGTGCGCAAAGCCGTGCGGTGGAATTCGCCTTGGTATGGCATCAAGGGGCAGGGATGGTTCGTGAGCTATCACGTCTTTACCCGCTATGTCAAGTTGACATTCATACGTGGTGCGTCGTTGGAACCCGTTCCACCCGGCTCAGGGAAAGACAAGGATGCGCGCTGGATCGACATCTACGAGGGCGAATTCGACGAAGAGCAAATGGCCGAATGGGTCCGGCAAGCGGCGGTCCTGCCCGGTTGGGATGGGTTCTGACGTCATGTGAACTGCAATTCACGGTCATTTGCAAAACGGGGCGAAGGTTTCTTTGGGCCTCTTCATAGGCGAGGAGGTGCGCGAACGTGCACAGCAGTACGCGGCACGGTATTCCCGGCCTAGTTAGAGACCTTTGCATAACCCTTGCCGCATCGAGAAAGTCCCCTCTCCCGGCGGGAGAGGGTTAGGGTGAGGGGGAATCCCCGCAGTTAGGACCATTTTCACCGATTTTGCACACTTACGCATAGGTCTTAGAGGTAGAAAGGACAGGATAAGCAGGAATCCCCTTACCCCGGCCCTCTCCCGCCGGGAGAGGGAGTAATTCTTGCGCCGCTGGCCAGAAGTTACGCAAGGGTCTCTAGTTGGGAGAGAATCGGAGGATACGTTCTTGCCGAGCCGATTTTCCGAATTCTTGAGATCCTTTGGATGACCATGTGGGTCGCTTGACTGGCTCACCATATAGATGCCTCCCAGTGAGAATACCGCGGTACAGTACTCTTAGGCTCATCGCAGCAGTGGGCGTTGGGCAAAATGGAGCGAGGTGTAACGCATGGCTGCAGTGAACGTCAACGACAACGTCCGCTACGAACCTGATGAGAACCCTCCCCGGTTAGTTACCATTGGCTCCGGCGTTCAGGCTGCCATCCTAATCCTGGCCCCGGTAGTGTTGACCGTCGTCATCGTGTCTCGCATTGCCGGGCAGTCGGTAGGCTTCATGACCTGGGCCGTCTTTGCAGCGTTGCTCGTTAGCGGATCCACGACGATACTCCAAGCGGTTCGCGTCGGACGGTTTGGCTCGGGGCACGTGCTGATGATGGGCACGTCGGGGGCTTTCATTGCCGTCTGTGTCGCGGCCCTCAAGCTGGCGGGCCCGGCCACAATGGCGAGCCTGATCGTTATTTCATCGCTATTCCAGTTTCTGTTGGCGGCACGCCTCTCGCTGCTACGCCGCATCTTTACACCGATCGTCACCGGTACAGTGATCATGCTGATCGCGGCCACGGTAATGCCCATCATCTTCGATTCGCTCACTGACGTGCCTGAAGGGTCACCACAGGCGGCTGCACCGGTGGCGGCCCTGGTTACGCTGGTTATCGTGGCGGCGATGGTGGTACGCGCGCCGCCGGCCTGGCGGCTGTGGTCGCCAATCATCGCCATTGCCGCAGGTTGTCTCGTCTCCATTCCTTTTGGCATCTACGAACTTCAACAAGTGCTGGATGCGCCGTGGATCGGCGTTCCTTTTGACTCTTGGCCGGGATTTGATATTACTCCCGGTGTTGAGTTTTGGGCGCTCCTGCCCGCGTTCATCGTGGTTACCTTGGTTGGGGCTATCGAGACCATTGGAGACGGTGTGGCGATCCAGCGCGTCTCCCGCCGCAATCCCCGCGCTACGGACTTTCGCGTCGTGCAAGGCGCGCTGAATGCCGACGGCGTGGGCAATTTCCTCTCCGGCATACTGGCGACGGTGCCGAATACCACCTATTCATCCAGCATCTCTCTTGCCGAGGTCACAGGGGTCGCCGCTAGGCGCGTGGGCGTGGTTATCGGTGTCATATTCGTTGTACTTGCGTTCTTCCCCAAAGTTGCCGCCTTGCTGATTGCTATTCCCGCTCCCGTGGCGGCTGCGTATATCACTGTGCTTGTCGTATTGCTCTTTGTGCAGGGCATGAGAATTGTCATCCAGGACGGCATGGACCACCGCAAGGCTGTAGTTGTCGGTCTGTCATTTTGGGTTGGCGCGGGTTTCCAGAGTGGATGGATCTTTCCGGAGTTGCTGGGCGAAGGCTTCTTGGGCGTGCTGCTGAGCAACGGCATGACCGCCGGCGCTATCGTGGCGATTATTGTGATGGTGTTCATCGAGCTAACGCGCCCGCGGCGCAGGCGGTTACAGGTTGCTTTGGAGAGCGACGCCCTGCCGAAGATCGAGCAGTTCCTGCTGGCGTTTGCGGCAAAGCGCAAATGGAACGACGCCTCAGCGGAACGGCTGACCTCTGCGGGCGAAGAGACGCTCGCAATCCTGTTGCAGGAAAGTGATGGGGCCGAGGCTACTGATACGGCGCGGCGCTTGACCATAAACGCCCGCATTGAGGGCGAATCGGCGGAATTGGAATTCGTGACGTCACTGGAAGGTGAGAACGTGGAGGACTACCTGGTGCACCTCAATGAGCTTCCGCCCGTGCCGGACGAACACGAAGTGTCGTTCCGCCTGCTCTGGCACTATGCGTCCTCCGTGCGGCATCAGAAGTATCACGGGTTGGACATTATTACGGTGCAGGTTGAAGGCTCGCGCTAGGGGCTCGATCTAGATGGCTTGCGCCAGTGCGTTGCACTACAGGCTCGCGCTAGAAACGTGTACCTTGCCCAGAGTGAGCAAGCGGTGTTATCTTGTCGGCGATTCTCACCTGAATCAGCAAGCTCACTTGCGCTTCCTACGCCATGTCCATTGCGATTGTCGAACACTCCCCCGCTCTCCTGGGCAGCTACAGCGACATTCCCATCTCGTTCACCGTCGACTCGCAATACCGTGTTGACACAATCGACCGGGGACTTGGTGGCTGGAGGCTCGTTGAAGAGCGGGTGGACCCTCCGTACGTCAAGGACTATGACGAGGGAGGCGAGCGAGCGCTCCAGTGGCTGAAGCGGTGGGACATAGCGAATTGGGTGGTCCTGGCAGCTATGAGGAATGGGTCGCGTCTTGGAGGCGCTGTCGTCGCCTGGAACACTCTTGGCGTAAACATGCTGGAAGGCCGTGACGACCTGGCGGTGCTCTGGGACTTGCGCGTTTATCCGGACCACCGCCGAGAGGGCATTGGCAAGCGGCTTTTTGACCATGCCGCCGCATGGGCACACGCTAAAGGGTGTCGGCAACTCAAGGTGGAAACACAGGACATCAACGTGCGGGCGTGCAAGTTCTATGCCAAGCAGGGCTGCTATCTCGGGGCGGTACACTCCGGCGCATATCCAGAGATTCCCGACGAAGTCCAGCTACTCTGGTATCTAAACCTCTAAGAGGGTGTTTCCAAAGGTGTTGTCTGCACGAGTAACGTTCGCCCTGAGCTTGTCGAAGGGCAGTTCATACTTCGACAGGCTCAGCACGAACAGTTTTCATGGGCTTTGCAAACACCCTCTAAGTGATTCCGCGCAGACGCACTTATCTGCTGCCTAGAGTCTTCTGCAGGACTGACCCCATTGCCGGACGCGCGCCGAATATCTTGCTCAAACTTGGCGGACTTTTGCTGGCTCTGGGGCAGATGCAACTTCTCAGTCTCACTCCGCGGTCTAAAGAGCTACATCGGACTTCACCTCATGCAACAGCGATCTCGGTGATGTCTTTCCAGCCGTAGGCCACCTCTATGAGGTCTGTGCCGCCAATCGTGATGGTCTTTTGCTCGACGTACTCTCCTCCCATCAATTCGTAGAACCGGCATGCCGGATGGTTGTCCTCGAGTACCCACAGCAGCATTGAATCTATGTCCTGACTAATAAAGTGATGGACCATCGCCGAGAAAAGCCTTCGACCCACGCCTCTGCGCTGATGGCCCTTCAGCACGTAGATGGCGAAGAGTTCACCACGGTAGAGCGGATTGCCTTCTCGCTCCGGCGCTCCATATGCAAAGCCTACAACCTCGCCGTCATCGGTCTCAGCCACAACCATGCACGTAGCCGGCCGGTCTGCTGTGAGAGCTTGCTTCCACATTTGCTCTCTACCCGCATACGAGAGGCCGGCCAAAAATTCGGCCGGCAGGATGCCGGCATATGCGGTGCGCCACGTGTCCACGTGGACTCGGGCGATGGCGCCAGCATCCGTCGGGCAGGCCTCTCTTATGCGAATCTTCATGCTGACTTCATCTACTTAGAGTTGAGAAACTACAGCGCACTTGACAGATTCAGTCGCCACATTAGTCGCATTTCCCGGCAGCCAGACTAGCTATGTGCTTCCAGCCGTAGGACACCATCACAAGATCTGTGCCGCTGATTGTAACAGTCTTATGATCGAGATACTCCCCTCCCATCGATTCGTAGAATCGCCGGGCCGGATGGTTTTCCTTGAACACCCACAATTGCATCGAGTCTATTCCGTGTTTTAGAAAGTGCTTGGCCGCAGCCGAGAAAAGACGACGCCCGATGCCCTGGCGCTGACACTCATCGAGAACGTAAATGGCGAAGATTTCGCCCCGGTAAACGCGGTTGCCCTCTCGCTCCGGGGCGACATATGCAAAACCGACAACTTCGCCCCCATCGGTCTCGGCTACAAGCATGCTCGTAGCGGGCCAGTCTGTCTTGAGGGTCTCCTCCCACATTTTCTTGCAATCCGCATACGAAAAGTCAGCCAAGTTCTCGTCTATAAGGATGCCCGCATACGTAGTCTGCCTTGTGTCCATGTGCACTTGTGCAATAGCACCGGTGTCTGCCGCCTCGGCCCATCTGATGCGTATCTCCACGCTGTTCTCCAGCTACCTATGACCCATGGGCGCTACACCTCTTGTAAGCACTTATTCCGCCAACAGCCGCTGAGCGATTTCCTTCGCCTCGTCGAGGTCCTTAGCGAATTGACCTGCAGGTACGCGGTCGAGTACGTTGAGCGCGTGCAGAGAAGCGGCGGGCGAACCCGTTAGGCTCGTTATGATGCATTCAGTCTCTTCTGCGATGGCGATATCGATCATCTGCTCGACCACCAGTGCGGCGCTGTCGTCTATGTAGACGGTCTCGGAGAAGTCGAGAATTACGACCTCGTGATCCCGGATGTCCACGCTGATCGTGTTGATGAGCTTGTTGGAAGAGGCTACAGAGAAGCTGCCTCTGAGCGCCACCAGGCCCACGCGTGCGGAGAATTCATCTGTCTCTTCCTCGCTTTCATCACTCTCCAGGAAACTCTGGTCCAGCAGCGGCACGGAAACAACTCTATCGAGTTCCAGGCGCTCGAACTGGCGCGCGCTGGCCATACCGGCAGCAATTAGGCCGATGGCGACTGCGGTAACCAGGTCAACGAAAACAGTGAGCCCGAGTGTGATCAGCATTACCAGCAGGTGTTCCCGCTGCACGCGGTGAACCCGCATGATAAACCGCCAATCGATGATGTCCCAGCCGACTTTCAACAGAATGCCGGCAAGTACCGCGTGTGGGATCGCCTCGACGTACTTGCCGAGACCAAGCACGAGCGCCAGCAGAATCGCCGCCCGCAATGCACCGGAGACCTGGGTCTGCCCACCGGCGCGGATGTTCACCACAGTGCCCAGAGTGGCTCCGGCGCCCGGCAGGCCCCCGATAAATCCGGCGACCAAGTTGCCGATGCCCTGGCCCACCAACTCGCGGTTTGGGTTGTGACGGGTGCGGGTCATTGCATCGGCTATTAGTGATGTAAGCAGGCTGTCGATGGAACCAAGCAGCGCGAGGATTAGCGCGGGTTCTATCGCTCTAACCAATAGGGAGAGTGAAAACACCGGCATCTCTAGCTGCGGCAGGCCGGTGGGAACTTCACCAATGACCGGCACGTCGGTCAACCACAGCACGCCGAGTAGCGTACCGGCAACGAGGGCCGCCAACGTGGGAGGAAAATACTTTCGAAATTGCTGGGGCCACAGCACGCCTACCACGAGAGTTACGGCGGCGATGGCGAACGCACTGAAGTTGACGTTGTTCATCGCGTTCGGTAAGGCTCGAATGACCCCAACCGGCCCGCCCGTGGCGCCTGCCGCACCCAGAAAAGGCAGGGTCTGCAAGAGCATGATGATTATGCCGATGCCGGACATGAACCCGGATATCACCGAATACGGCGTGAAGGCGACAAAGCGGCCGATGCGCATCACGCCTAGCAGGATCTGAATGAGGCCGGCCATGATAACGATGGTGAAGGCTTCGGCCAGGGTGTCGGCGTGGGTGGTGACGATAACCGCCATGGCCACGGCCATGGGACCCGTGGGACCCGAGATTTGAGACTTCGTTCCGCCGAAAACGGCCGCGAAGAAGCCGACCGCAATTGCCCCATATATGCCGGCAAGCGCCCCCAGGCCGGACGCGACTCCGAAGGCAAGCGCCACCGGCAGGCCTACCACGGCTGCGGTGATGCCGCCAAAGAGGTCGCCCCGGAGTGTTTGGAAGTTGTAGGTCACTTTCGCTCTTCCAAAGGTTTTGAGCTGAGTGCGCTTACTTCAAATCCTTGGTAACCGATCTTGCCGCAAAGACACCCAAAGGAACGGCGCGATTGCTCCCATGTCCGCCGGGAGGCAGTGGGGCCGCTCGCTACCGGGCCTTGCGGGCGAGCTCTCACGACTCTGCCAACGGCAGCCTTTCAAATTGCTGAATTATATACATTTAGGGGCTGCCGGACATTCCATAGCGAATAAGATGCTACCACAACAGAATAGGCGCGTCAGTGCTAGTCCAGCGACACGAGTCGCTCAGCATGAGACCCGGTTAGCGGGGACGGCAAGAGGATTACCCCCACAGATCCACGGAGCAAGATACAAGGTGGGTTGGCATCGCTCCGTGCCTGAGACTCGAGCGTCTCGTGTGCGCAGAGAAGCAGGAATTTAGCAGACTAGCGCCACCACGAGCGCGAGATGAGAAAGACCGCGTCTATCGCCGCGTCAGGCTTCGCTTTCCAAGCGTCGGAGTTGCGCGTCGTTTCCTACCAGCACTACGCTATCGCCCCCGATTCCATGATCGTTTCCTCATCAGGTGTGAGCAGCAACCTGCCGTCTTGCTTGCTTACCGCGAGCACTCGAACTTGATGCCCTGTATCTAGTGCGGCAATGGTTGCTCCCACGAGCGTCGAACCGGGCGCGTCGGCAACATAGGCGATCCGAGGGCTGGCGCGCGAGTGATCCACGACATTATCGAAGTAGTCTGCCGCGAGCGGCTTGACGGCAGACAGCGCCATGCGCCGCCCACCAATGCTGTACGGCGTGACGACCCGATCTGCGCCCGCCAACCTGAGTTTCTCTCCGGTTTCGACGGCATCAGCGCGGGCGACTATGGTGAGATTGGAGTTGATGGCCTTTGCGGTGAGCGTAATGAGCATGTTGCTGCTGTCGCTGCCGGTAGCGGCGATGAGACCGCGAGCGCGTTCGATCCCGGCTTCGAGGAGAGTCGCATTGTGGGTGGCATCTCTGCAGATGGCGAGGAGACCGTCCTCCTCCGCAGCGGCTATGGCGGCTTCAGTGCTGTCAACGACGACAACGTCCACGTCTTCTCCGTGAATCGCGGCGGCGGCTTCACGGCCCACTCTGCCGAAACCACAAAGTGTGAAATGCGCTTCAACCGCATCGATCTACTTTTTCATTCGTCGCCTCCGCATGAATACTCTGAGTACCTCGTCCTCTACCACGGTCTGCACGGTCACCGTGAGTATGTAGAGCATCAGCCCGACACCGCCCAGCATGATGAAGAGGTTGAAAACGCGACCGACCGGTGAAAGGGGCCACACCTCTTCATACCCTACCGTCGTCATGGTGAGCACCGTCATGTAGACGGCGTCGAAAAGGCTCCAACCTTCGATCACCACGTAGCCCGTGGAGCCCACCAGAAAGATGATAGCAAGCGCCAGGCCGCCACGCATGAGCCGACCGCTCGCGGCGATGGCTACGAGCAAATCGTGTACATGGTGTCTGATAGCCACGTTGAGTTTCTGGGGACCCTTAGCTGAGAATGGGAAACTGCCAGTAAAGAGAGGTGAACCCTTCGCTTGGCTCTCAGCCAGAGATCCTGGATCGAGTGCGGCCTCCGCTCTTGCCGCACACGATCGGCCCAAGCGAGCGGAGTTTCTTATTCACTCCAGCAATTCTAGCACACGCATGTGCGAGTGAATTTTCTCCCGATTGGGTGGCTCAAAGGCGCTAAGCTCACTTGAAATCGAGCTAACTTGGAGAGAGTCCATTTGCATGGTATGTTTCTAATGATGGACTTTGACACGCAAATCTAAGCAGTCTGCCTGGTGTCCATGGTGTAGTGCGTAGCGGTTTACTATCGACAAGTTGGAGTTAGAACCAGCAATGATGCTCAAACAAGAAATCTTGGAAGACATCATCAACAGAATAGTCGAGACTGTCCGCCCGGAGAAGATAATCCTGTTCGGCTCGGCGGCTCGCGGCGAGATGGGGCCGAATAGCGACGTGGATCTTCTTATAATTAGGCAAGGCGGACACTCGCGCAAGCTGGTGGGGCGGATTTACCGTAAACTGCATGGTGTAGGTGCGGCAGTAGACGCCGTTATGGTCTCGCCCGCGGACGTGGAGCGCTATAAGGACAGCCACGCGCTGGTCATCAAACCGGCGCTGGCGGAAGGAAGAGTCGTGTATGACGCCTCCTGAGCGCTTCCCACCGGATGGACCCCAGAGAGTGGTTGAACCGCGCCAAGAGCAATCTAGCAATGGCAATGAACCGAACTCCCGATGTCTACATGGAAGCTCTGTGCTTTGAGGCCCAGCAGGCGGCGGAGAAGGCTATCAAGGCAATAATGATGATGCGCGGCATCGAATTTCCCTATGTGCATGACTTGGCTCGGCTGCTGTCCTTGCTCGAGGAAGCAGGGGAAACACTGCCGGAGATCGTTATACAGGCTGAGGAGCTGACTCAGTACGCTATAACAACGCGCTATCCAACGCCCGAACAACCGGTCACCGAACGAGACTACAGCCAAGCAGTTAGGATAGCTGAGGCAGTTGTCCGCTGGGCCGAGGAGCGCGCATTAGGCTCCTTGCCATGAACGACCTAGGGTGCTCTCATAGTAATCCCGGACTGCAGCTTGAGGTTTTTTTGAATGACCAGAGTGTAGAGTTCTTATTCCCTATCCTGAATGGGCAGAGGAGACTTGGTTCGGCCGTAGGTCAGGACCGTTTCTGGTTCAGGGCATCCATCATATTCCGCAATAGCCGGTTGAACTGTCTCTTGAGGTCATCCAAGTTTCGTCCCTCATGTTCCATTTGAATGTCCGGTTTTAGGCAAGAGAAAGTCCAAAGACACTTGTTTGCGTCCGTGTCGCTAACCACCCACGCTATGATGTCTTCATCCTGTTTTCCCTGAAACCTAACAAAGTGAAACAAGAGCTTTGCGGAAATGGATTGCAACGGGTCTGGCCCGGTTGAGTAATCCAAGAGTGGTTGTAAGTTAGGGGAACTCTTGCAGATTTCAAGCACTCTACCCCCTGTGGTGCGCTCGTAGACACTAAGAAATGTACGTACTTCCCCAAAGGCATCCGACAGAAGCTCTAACTTGCTCAGACAGTACTCGAAGAACGGATACAAGGCAAACTCAATGTATTCTTTGACAAGAAACCCTCCATTCGACGGGTGTACAGTCGCACTTGTGAGGGATCCCTTGAAGAGTGCGATTTCTTTGTCGATGTCATCAATATCATCGATGGGTTCGCCACGGGCGGCCTTGAGATGAAGGTTGAGCGCGAACTCGCAGCACGTGGCGATGTAGTTGATAAATTCCGTTAGGTCCTCGGACTTGTCAGCCTGTTCGAGTTTGTTGAGGTACTCGTTGCGGTTCTCCTGCCGAATCATCGCCACGGTGTATCCGTGCTTGATGAGGATCATGTTCATCAACAGCCGGGCCATGCGCCCGTTGCCGTCATCGAAGGGGTGGATACGCACAAAGCGGTAGTGGAAGGTGGCGGCGACGATTATCGGGTGTTCGCCCCCACGCTCTCTGGCTCGATACCAGTCGATGAGGTCGCTCATCGCTTGCTTCACTTGCGCAGGCGGCGTGAAGAAATAGGTCTCGCCGGTGGAAGTCCTGACATTGTTGGGTATCGTCTTGTACTCACCAAGTGAAATCGTACGCTCTATCAATTGCCCATCTGGCGTTTCAGCCTTCGTTTTGTAAGGTTCCTTAAGCAACACTCGGTGAAGATTTCGAATAAAGACCTCGTTGAGTTCTTGGTTATCCTTTACTGCAGCCTCTATTGACTGTACAGCGCTGTCGTGTCCCCTAATATCCAGGTGGTCGCGCAATGGCTTACCGTGAGCGGTAAGTCCGTGGAGGATGAGGCTGCGGGTTTCTCCGAGGGTGAGCGTGTTGCCTTCGATTGCATTGGAGTTAAAATTCGCCTCAAGCCGAAGCTTCTGCTCCACTCGGGCAAGGACGGTTGACGGCAGCGGTCGTAGGCCGTCAAGCTCTTCCTTGAGCTTGGTGATGGACTCTAGTACATTGACCATTAGAAGCCCCAATTCCACTTCTCAAAGGACGCGCCCGTAACTCTCAATTGCTGCACCCAAGAACAAGCGCGTAACGGACTTCCAAGAAGTCCTCAATTCAATCAGGCTCGGAAATTCCATCTCATTATAAGCCTTGATGTAAGTGGTCCGCCCATTGAGCCTAAATGAAGCGGTTCGCAAGCCCAAGTACGGGACCCATCCCATTAATTGTCACCGAACCAAGAAACCAGCGGACCCGCAAGTAACTCAAGGCTAAGTGATAGAGTGCCAGAGTCTCTCTAATGCTTGCGCGGACGTAAAGACAGCGGAGCGCAGGTTGCAAACCTGCGCTCCCGGAGTGGAACCGATTGGAGCCGCTGTCTTTACGCTGATGCTGTCTTGATGGGGTGGCAAATTGCCTGCTGCCCCTAACCACCTTTGGCGCCGGTGATGTCGCGGCGTTGGAACAGCGCGAACGTCAATGCGCCGAAAACGAGCGTATACCCTGCTAGGACGAGAACGGCGTGAAGGATGTCCGGTTGTGCCGCGTCGCCGCCGCCGTTGATCGATATGGAGACCTCACCGTAGCTCGCTTGGAGCACGGTCGTGACGTTGGGGCTCAGCAGGTATTCAGAGATGCGCTGGAACCAGTCGAAGTTGCTGAGGATAGGAGAGGCCGTGGTCTCGATCAAGTAGTAGACCACGAAAGCGGTGATGCCCAGAGCCGTCGACGAAGTCAACGCCGTGGCGAGCAGCGCCAGCATCACATAGGGGAGAAAGCTGTAGAGCAGCGTGCCCATCTTGATTGGGACGTCGAGCCACTCAGCAGAGCCCTGCAGAGAGTCACCTTCCAGGCCGAACAACCCTATGATGAGGCTGCTTAGCGCGACCGTAGCTGCGGCAACGACCAAGCCGGCAAGCGCTGTCATCATAAGGGCCAAAACCTTTGCCAGCATGAACTGCCAACGGCCCGTGCCCTTCGTCAGCACCGTCCGCAGCGTGCCCCAGCCGTACTCGCCGCCCAGTGCCGCCGCAGCCAATATGCTGACAAGAATGAACAACGTACCTTGCAGCAGTGTAAAAGCCAAGAGGATGCTATTCGGCAGTAGGACCGCATGGCGGCTAAAATCGAGTGCTTCCTCATAGCCTTCGCATGTCTGCCGGAACTCCTCGACGTTCGCGAGCGCACCTTCGCGATGCCTATCGGGAAGCTCATTGATCCCCGCCGGGATGCGGTCGCCGCGCACGTCCTTGCACTCCCAATCCGCCTCGAAGATTGTCTCGTCGTTTTCGGATATGGAAAAGCTATATTCCGGGGAGAAGGGCTCGGTGCGATGCACCACGTAGGCGCCCCACACTGTCGCTTGCATTAGAATGACGACAATAGCCAACAGTACCCACGGCAGCAAGCGACGGCGGACTTTGTGCCACTCCCAAACGGAGAGACGGAAGATGTGGGAGATCATTAGTCTTCTCCCTCCTCTGCGGTAATCTCAAGGAAGTAGCTCTCCAGGGATTCATTGCCGGATGTCATCTCCGAGATGTAGATGTCGGCTCGGCTCAAAGCGGCACTCACCTCCGCTGCACGCTCCGGCGGCGCGGTGACAAATACAAAGCCATCGTCGATTCTTACTTCCTCTACCCAATCCAAGGTTCCCAAAACGGCGACCGCCTGATCGTTATCGGAAGTTCGCAGGCGAATTTGGCCGCGCCCCTTGAGAAGATCAGCCACCGAGCCCTGCGCGATGAGCTTGCCTTTGGAGAGAATCACCACGCTATCGCACACGTGTTCGACCTCGTTGAGCAGGTGACTCGAAAGAAAGACCGTGCGGTCCTCCGTCCCCAAGCTGCGGATCAATTCGCGAATCTCGGCCATACCGGCTGGGTCCATGCCGTTGGTGGGTTCGTCCAGAAAGAGCAACTCAGGATCGCCCAGCAGCGCGTAGGCCAGTCCCAGGCGCTGCTTCATGCCGAGGGAATAGGTGTGGAAGCGGTCGTTACCCCTATCCGCTAAGCCGACCCGTTCGAGCAGATCATCGAGTTCTTGCGGGGTACCTCGTCCCAAAATGCCCTGGAAGTAGGCGAGATTCTGGCGTCCGGAGAGGTACGGATAGAATGTCGGAGTCTCAACAATGGCGCCGACGCGGCGTAGGGACGCCTGATGGTTGGACTGCGCGCCGAACAGGCGAAAGCTGCCAGCAGTCGGCCGCGTGAGACCCAGCAGCATGCCCATGGTCGTGGTCTTGCCGGAACCGTTGGGGCCGAGCAGACCGAAGACATGGCCGCGCGGCACCGTCAGCGATAGATTGTCCACGGCAACGATCTTGCCGAACCTCTTGGTCAGCGCCTCTGTTTCAATTACCGGACTAGCGTCCATCGTTGATTCCCTCCCCACATGCTGTAGCCCACTGGGAGGGGTGCGCAACTACATTAGACTGAAACGCCATGTTGCCTCCTAACCTCTTGTTTAGAATTCTGCCCCTCCCGACCAGTATAGAGCATGTATTCACAATGTACAACTAAAAAATTAGCAATATACGATTGTTTTCGGCATTAAATGGCTATTAATGTATTCCAGTGTTTGATAAATTTGAACATAAGACTTAAGTCGCGCGCACGTAAACGTTGAGGCAAGCCGGGAAGAGCGCACGTGAGCGCCCCTTGCTCACCGTCATTGAGCATCCTAGCACAGATGCGGATACGAGGAGGCCGGTAGTAGAGGGGATCCATTAGGCGATAGCAAAGCGCCTAGCGAAGGAGCTTGGGCTACACAGCGGCGCCCTGCACCGAAATCGGAACACACCGGCGCAAATGGCCGCTACCCCCGTTTCAGGGCGCGGCCGGGGCGGGCACCGGTGGGGGCGCTGTCTGCGATTACGGGCGTGCCGTTCACGAGCACGTGTTCGATACCCACGGGGAACTGGCGTGGGTCATCGAAGGTAGAACGGTCGATGACGGTAGCCGGATCGAAGACTACGATATCGGCGGCCATGCCGTTGCGGATGATGCCGCGGTCGTGCAAACCGAAGCGCTGCGCCGGGAAGCCGGTGAAACGCCGTATCGCGTCTTCAAGTGTAAAGAGACCGAGATCGCGGGTGTAGTGGCCCAAGAATCGCGGATAGGTGCCATAGGCGCGGGGGTGCGGCGAGCTTCCCATCATGATGGCGTCAGTGGAGCCTATGTGGGCCGGGTGTTGGATCACGGCCTGTACGTCGGCCTCGTTGCCGAAGTGGAACGTGAAGCCAATGTCCAGCGCGGTCTCATCGAGAAGACGGAGCAGGAGCACGTCAGGAGCTTCGCCTATCTCATCGGCCACGTCCGCCAGGCGGCGGCCCTCCCACTCCCTGTAACGCTCTGGGCCTAAGTGCGTGATCTGCATGCGAGCATAGAAGTCGCGCTCACGGCCTTCGATCTCGTCGAGAATTTGCGCCATGACGTTGGGCGAGCGCACGCGCGCCAGCATAGCTTTTGGCCCATCAGCGCCCATCCACAACGGCAGTACGAACATACCGGTGGTCGAACCGGCGGGATAGCAATAGGCGTCGTAGGTCACGTCCAATCCCTCGGCGCGAGCCGAATCCACGAGCGCCAGCCTTTGGCTGCTCAGCCCCCACGTGTGAATGCCGGAAATCAGATAGTGGGCGATGTGCACCGGTATGTCGGCCTGGCGCGCGACGTCGAGCGTTTCATGTACGGGATCGAGGAATTGATCCCCGAGATGGTAGCGCATATGCGTGTTGTAGACGCCACCGTAGGCGGCGACGGCTTTGCTGATCGCTACGAGTTCTTCTAGCGAGCTGAAGACGTGCGGATGGTATGAGAGGCCGGTAGCGAAACCCACGCAGCCCTGCTCCATGGCTTCCGCAGCCAGACGCGCCATCTGCCTGAGGTCATCCTCCGTGGCGGCCCGATTTTCCCAGCCAATAACGGCCAACCGCAGCGCGTTGTGCGGTACCTGATAGGCAACGTTTACGGCGGCCTTCCGGTCGAAGCGGTCCATGTACTCGGGAATGGTCTGCCAAAGCTCCACGTCCTGCGGCAGATTGCCGTTAATGGCGCGATAAAGCTGTGTAGTTTCGCGCAAGTGCTTGAGCGACATCGGCGCATAACCGATGCCGTCTGAGCCGAGTATCTCGGTGGTGATGCCCTGCGCGACTTTGGGGGTGTGGTCCGGCTCGCGCAGGAGGATGAGGTCGGAGTGATTGTGGACGTCAATAAAGCCGGGGCAGACGATCTTGTCTTGGGCGTCGATCTCGGTCTCCGCTTGGCTGGAGGCCAACCGGCCCACCGCGGCAATGCGGCCTTGAGTAATCCCCACATCGGCGCGAAACCACGGGTTGCCCAAACCGTCTATGACGCGGCCGTTGCGAATGAGGAAGTCGAAGGTCATATTCTTCCAGTGCCCTGCGGTTGAAGATTGTGTTACTGCTGCCTGGTGAAACTCAGGCGGCCCACATGAATGACGACCGGACTATGCGCGTGAGAGTGATTTCTCCTCCTCCGGCTCTTTCTCGTGCAGGCCCTCCAAGAAGACCGCGTCCCGCATCACCAAGTCGCGGGAGAAGGGCTTCAGCCCACTCACCGTTATCACGTCCACCTTGCGCTGGAAGTGGTCATTCAGGTAGTCCTGAAGTCCAAAGAGATTGGCGGCGGTAATCTGTCCACGCGGAAAGTCGGCGAGGATGTCAATATCGCTATCTTCGCGGGCGTCATTTCGGGCAACCGAACCAAACACTCCAATGCGCCGCACGCCGAATGTGCGCAGCGTCGCGCGAACCTTGAAGAGTTCCGTCAGCACGTATTCTCGCGTAGGGATCATGATGCGGTTCCCAGGATATGCTCCAATTGTTTGAGAAGAAGCGGCGCGTCTTCCACTGCTGTTTTCCAAACAACCTCGTCGTCTGTAGTCATGTACCCATGGATCAGGTGGTTGCGCATGCCGGCGATCTGCCGCCAAGGGACATCCGGGTGCTGCGCCTTTAGCTCGTTTGAGACATGGTGGGCCGCCTCGCCAACGATCTCCATGAACCGCTCCGTGGCGGCGCGCAGCACAAAGTTCTCCGCAGCAGTGTACTGCGCCAGGGAAATCCCTGAGACCAGGGCTATCTCCTTCTTCGAGGCGTCGAGCATGTGGTGCAAACGCACCCGATCCTCGTCGGTCATCAGCCGGACTCCGTTCTACACAATCAATACCCGAGACTCGTAATAGCCCCTCTTAACTAGCATACCATCAGGTGCTCCAGCGCAGTGCTAGCAGGCCGTACCAGTTACGGCAAATAGCGCTTCGGAAACTTGGCGACGACGGTATAGTTCGGATCGACCACATTGCCAACACGCGTGCGACCCACCTGGGATACTACCTGGTAGGCTTCCCAGAGGTCGAAGCCGTAGTCGTTGGCGAGCCAGCGGATGAGTTCCACGTGGGCAATGCGATAGGCGTCCATGAGGGGACGGGCGTTGGCCGCGACCATGATCCACTCGTCGTCTTCGAAGCGCGGCCAGTTGATCGGCTCGCCACCCTTGCAGACCTCGACCTCCACTTCCACTTCCGCAGTCGTTTCCAGCGCCACGCCGCAGAGTTCGCCGTCTCCTTGAGCGGCGTGCACGTCGGCGAACTGCAGATAGGCGCCCTTAACAAACACCGGCAGGTAGACCGTCGTACCGGGCTGCGTCTCGACGCAGTCCATATTGCCGCCGTGGTTAGCGGATGAGAGGGTGCTGATGTGCTCGCCGAAGCGCGGGGCCACGCCAATGCAGCCGAGGAAGGGTTGGCAGGGAATAGTGATGCTGCCGAGTTTGCTCTCCGGCAGTTCCAGCGTTGCCGTTTGGTTCGCGTGGTCGAGTTCCCAGTGATAGTGCTTTTGCGGCAGCGGTTCGTTGAGACCGGTCGGCCCGCCGGGGTAGTCCTCCACGCCCAAGTTGCCAAAACCGGGATTGAAGCGCGAAAAGGCCCAACTGCGGTTCAGGTCTACGCGCCGGATATGAACGCGCAAGACGTCGCCTACTTCGGCCTCTTCCACGTAGTAGGGGCCGACCTGCGGGTTGGACTGGCGAAACTCAGTATCGGCGCGGGAGTGGCGTAATTCCTCCGGCAACTGCTCGCCATCGCTGTCCCAATGACCGGCGTCCACCGTCTTCGCGATGACGCGGTCGCCCGAATTGATACGCAGCGCCGGTTCATGAGGGGCGAACGTATAGTAATAGATGCTCGGTTCGTGTCGGTGTACGGTAGCCATGCAACGCACCTTTCTCTGAAAATACGGGTCAGCCGCCCATATGTCGATACTCGTCAACGTTTATCTCGGCCGCCACCAGCACAGGCTGGTCCAGCGCCAGAGCTTCCTGGAGCCTGGCGGCACATTCGTCCTCGCGCGCAATGTGGACCGCGGGCAGGCCAAACGCGGCGGCGAGCTTTTGGTAGTCGGTCGGCCCGAAGTCGTTCTCCCTACCTTCGTATCCGCGCTCTTCCGACTTCATGCGAATCAAGGCCAGCGTGGAATCCACGAAAACGATGATTACGAACGGCGTCTCGCTCTCTGGCGCGAGGCGCCTGAGGGTTTCCAATTCACCGGCGTACATCAGCAAGCCGCCGTCGCCGGTGACGCAGACCACGGGACGTTCGGGGTCGTAGAGCTTGGCCGCCAAGGCCGCCGGTATGCCGAATCCCATGGTCGAGAGGCCGTTGGAGACGAGAAACGTTTGCGGCTGCGTGCTCTGCCACCACTGGCACGAGAGCAGCTTGTGCGACCCCACGTCACAGGCAAAGATCGTCGCCGGCGGCGTCAGTTCGCGGAGCGTCGAGAGCAGGACTTGTGGTGCGACGGCTGACTTCGTCAAAGACGCGGTGTCGTCTCCCCTGCGCTTTGGCACTAACCACTGCCGAATTTTCGCGCGGCAAGCCTCCGCTGCCCGCTGTCCCCACTCGCCCTGATGGGAAAGTTCCGGCGTCAGCATGCGAACCGTTGCATCCAGATCGCCCACCAGCACGTAGTCTGCGCCAAAGGCGGAATCGACTTCGGTGTGCGCATGCACTGCAATCGTGGTCGCCTCCGTCTGCCAGGGATGAATGAAGTCTGAGCCGTCCAAGCCGACTGCCAGAATACAGTCGGCTTGATCGAGGAATTCATCCACGATGGCGTAGCCGTACACGCTGTGAATACCGGCAAAGAGCGGGTGATCTTCAGGAAAGACGCCCTTGCTCATGGGCATATTGACCACTGGAGCGCCCCATTGCTCCGCCAGTGCGACGATAGACTCTTGACTGAGCCGGTGATTGGTCTCCAGTCCCAGGACTATCACCGGCGCGTCGCAGGTTGTGAGACGCGCGAGCGCGGTTCGGGGCAGTGGCGCGGCGTCCAAGACGCCAAGAGGACGTGCCGAGGTGTGTAAAGGCGTTGCGGCCAGAGGCTGGCGCGCCACGGCAGCCGGTAGCGCAAGATGCACCGGACCGGGGCGTCCTTGTGCCGCCGCCGCCCAAGCATAGGCCAGCGCATCCGCCACGTTGGCGGGGGTCAGGCGCACGTTCCACTTGGTGATCGGTCGCAGAATCTCCAGCAGCGGCGCATTTTGGTGGGTGGCAAACTCCACGGTAGGGTCTTCAAAGTCAGCGGTAATGACGATGAGCGGGAGACGTGCCAAATATGCGTCGGCTACAGCATTGATCATGTTCGTTGCGCCGGGACCTAAGGTGGTCAGGATAACTGACGGAGCGCCGGACAGAAAGGCCGTATTTTGCGCCAAGAAGGCGGCAGTATTCTCGTGGTGGACGAGCTGGAATTCGACGTGCTCAGCGTAGCAGGCGTTGATGAGATCGACGTTTTCACCGCCGGTTATGCCCCAGAAGCGTCGGATGCCCTGCTGACGGAGAAATCTGGCAATATACGCGGCGACAGTGAGGGCTGAATGCTGTGGGGTTGCAGTCATGAAAGTACGCGAAATGATGTTAAGATAGGGAAAGAGTTCTCTTCCTAGCTTGCGCGTCACTATGCACCTTGTCAACTTGAAACGTGAGGCAAATTACTTGAGACATGGTGCGCAAGTCAGTAGTATAGCCCTACAACGTTAGAGAGTATAAGGAGTTCAATCTATGCGTGTCGTCTTGCTTAAAGATGTGTCCGAATTGGGTCAGGCAGGAGAGGTAAAGGATGTTGCCGACGGTCACGCGCGCAACTTCCTCATCCCGCGCGGCTTTGCCCAAATGGCGACCAAGGGTGCAGAACGCCTGTGGGAGGAACAAAAGGAAGCCATGGTGCGGCGCGTAGCGACAGATCGGCAGAATGCCACGGAGACTGCTGCCAGGCTAAGCGGCTCGACCATCGTAGTCACAGCACGCGCCGGTGAACAGGATCGTCTCTATGGCTCGGTCACCGGTCAGCAAATTGCCGAGGCAATCAAGGAACAGACGGAAATCGAAATCGATCGGCATGCCCTTGAATTGGAGCAGCCGATTCGTGACCTAGGCACCTTTACGGTTACGATCAAGCTCGGACACGCCGTGGAAGCGGCGATCTCAGTGGAAGTGCAAAAAGAGGAAGCTTAAGTGGCGATCAGTACTGAACGCCTGCCGCCGCAGAACATCGAGGCAGAACAAGCGGTATTGGGCAGCATGCTCATCGATTCTGAGGCCGTCGAGCGTGTTTCGCAGTTTCTTCAGCCTGAAGATTTCTACCGGGAAGCGCACCAACACATCTTCCGTGCGGGGATTGCGCTGTACGAGCGCCGTGAGCCGAGGGACTTCGTGACGGTCTGCGATGAGCTGCAACGGATGCAGCAGCTTGATAACGTCGGCGGCGAGACTTACATTGCTTCTCTAGTCAATGTTACGCCGACGTCGGTGCACGCGGAACATTACGGGCACATCGTCGAACGCTGCGCGGTGATGCGGCGCATCATCAGTGCCGCTAGCGAAATCGCAGCGATTGGGTACGATACGCAGCTCGAAGTTGA
Organism: Chloroflexota bacterium; assembly: GCA_965219505.1. Classification (GTDB taxonomy): domain Bacteria; phylum Chloroflexota; class UBA11872; order VXOZ01; family VXOZ01; genus VXOZ01. The sequence continues at coordinate 2,821,690 of OZ244775.1, forward strand.
AGATGCTTTGGATCGGGCGGAACAGGTGCTCTTCAGTCTCGCCCGTCACGCCGCAGACCAAGACTTCGTGCACATTCGCCCCATAGTGGACGAATACTGGGAAAAGCTGACGGGAGCACGGCTCGGCGAGCAGCCAGCGCCCGGCATTCGTTCGGGGTTCAAGGGCCTCGACCGCCTTACTGCAGGGCTGCAGCGTTCCGACCTGATCATCATTGCCGGTCGGCCCTCCACCGGCAAGACCACCTTGGCACTTAACATTGCAAGTAAGCTCGCTATCATGGAGCCTAAAGTGCCGGTAGGCATCTTTAGTCTGGAGATGTCCGCCGAGCAGCTCGCGCAAAGGTTTCTCTGCATGCTCGCCCGTGTCAATTCTCACCGACTCCGTTTGGGCGAATTGACCGACAGAGAATGGGAGAACCTGACCGGTACGGTTGGAGCTTTGACTGAGGCGCCGATCTTCGTGGATGACAGCGGCTTTCTCAACTCCATGGACCTGCGCACAAAAGCGCGACGACTCCAAGCGAGAGCAAACATTGGCCTGCTCATCGTGGATTACTTGCAACTCATCCAAGGCCGCCGTGGCGGCGAAAACCGCGTCCAGGAAATCTCTGAGATTTCCCGCTCGCTCAAGGCGCTGGCACGCGAACTCAATATTCCCGTGATCGCGCTCTCGCAGCTCTCACGCGCCGTAGAGCAGCGCGAGAATCACCGGCCAATGCTCTCTGACCTGCGCGAATCAGGCGCTCTGGAACAGGATTCAGACCTGGTGATGTTTGTTTACCGCGACGAGATGTACGACGAGGACTCGCCCCGCAAGGGGGAGGCAGACATCATCCTGGCCAAACACCGTAACGGGCCTACGGGAACGGTGACTCTGAAGTTCCTGAACCAGTATTTCGCGTTTGAAGACAAACAGGAACCGCAACAGACGAACGGCGCGCCATTCTAACGGGCCTTCTTGTCGCGATTGGGAGAACTGAGCGGGTGGGAGCGGTGTGTATCCCATGCATGAGGGGTTGCAGCTAGCTGGAATTAGGTCCCGTGCGAATCTTCTCGACCTTGGCCGAAAGCTGCATTCCGACCACTAAGGAACTTGGCAGGTACCTCTCCTATGAACACGATCCGCATTGGTCTGGCGCCACTGAGACAGCCGGATTCAGTCCTGCACGGCGTCGAGAAAATTGACACCGTCCTTGCCAGGTGCGCCGCGGAACAGGTTGCAATCGTGTGCTTCCCGGAGGCCTATTTGCCCGGTCTCCGTGGCGCGAGTTTTGACTTACCGCCAGTAGACCAAGCCGCCATGGAGGAAGCGCTGAAACGCCTGCGCGTCTCCTGTAGGTCCCGCCGTGTGGCTGCTATTGTCGGGCTGGAGTGGGTGAGCGAACTGGGATTGGAAAACCGCGCCGTGGTGATTTCCGCCGCAGGCCGGTTGCTGGGTTACCAGACGAAGAACCAAATCACACCTGGCGGCGAATCGAGAAATTACGTGCCAGACGGCAAGCGGCGGGTCTTTCGTACCGCAGGAGCGGTCTTCGGCATCACAATCTGCCATGAAGGCTGGCGGTACCCGGAAACCGTACGCTGGCCGGCCGTGCGCGGCGCCCGCATCGTCTTTCAACCCCAGGTCACTGGCAGCGACAAAGAGGGCCGCGAACTTACGACGTGGGGAGAGTCTTTCTACGAAAAGGCCATGCAATGCCGCGCTGGGGAGAACGGCATCTACTTTGCCAGTGTCAACCAAGCCATGCGCTACCAAAACTCAGCCACAAGCCTCATTGATCCCAAGGGCAACCTCATGGCATCCGTTCCCTACGGCAACGAAGATCTGCTTATCGCCGACCTCGACTTGTCCGAAGCAACGCGCTTCTACGCCCGTCGCTATAGACCTGAGCTGTACCCTCAGTAGTATTGGCCAAATGTGCTTTTGCGAACTGCCAAGATATGGTGGCGTAGCGGTACGTAGACCGAACCCCGGCGTTGGAAGGCTGATGTGCCTCCATTGTCAGGTTGTGGAGAGCCAAAAACAGACGGTGTTGCGTAACAATGCACGGCTAGACCTGGCCAATAAACTAGCCTATAATGTTACCTATGTGGTAACAAATTAGGATAGTTGTGTGGACATAGCCTTCCAGTCTCGCAATCTCGCTAAGACTTTCAACTCGGAGAGAGACCTAACGAAAGCGTACGGCGATCGTTTGGCAAAGTTAATTATGCGACGAATGGCGATTCTACGAAGTGCACTGACATTGGCAATGGTACCCACTAGTAGACCCGAACGAAGGCATCAGCTCAGTGGTAGGCGTAGAGGCCAGTTTGCGGTAGATCTTGTACAACCCTATAGGCTCGTCTTCAATCCGGACAATGACCCAGTCCCGCATAGAGAAGATGGCGGAATTGACACGGAACGAGTGACCGCGATCAAGATCCTGGAAGTGATTGACTATCATTGAGCGAAGGGTGAGGAAGTTGAATACACCAGCCAATCAGTATATGCCGGACTACGCAGTCCCGCCGGGCTGGATCTTGGACGAATACCTTGAGACTTGGGGCATTTCTCAGGCAGAATTCGCCCGTCGGTGCGGTCGCTCACCCAAATTTATAAGTGAGATTATCGCCGGGTCGGCGCCTCTTTCTCCCGAAACCGCACTCCAATTTGAGAAGGTATTGGGCCTAAACGCAACAGTGTGGCTCGGTATCGAGGCCAACTATCGGCTCCACATAGCTCAGGAGGCAGAGTCTTTACAAGCTAATGCACATGTTGAATGGTCAAGGACTTTCCCAGTGAAGGAATTGGTGGAGCGGGGCATCTTTGAGAACCCGTCTACGGACGCGGATACTGTTTCAAAGCTTCTCTCACTCTTTAGTGTTGCAAAGTTTGAGGCGTGGCAGGCCAGGTATGAAGAGATGAGCGTCGCATACCGACACTCTCCAAGTTTCGAAAGCAGTCCGGCCGTTTTGGCGACATGGCTCCGGCTTGGCGAGCTCTTGGCCGTAGAAGTAGAGTGCACCCAATATAACAAGGCTGAATTCAAGCGCGCCCTCGGCCGCATCCGTGAACTTACGCGAAAGCCCTTTGATGAAGCGTTGGCGGAAGCTAGCAGCGATTGTAGGCGTGCGGGCGTGGCGCTTGTTTGCGTTAAGCCTTTCTCCAAAATGGCGATTAGTGGCGCTGCTCGATGGCTATCGCCGCACAAGGCCCTAATTCAACTGAGTGCACGCCACAAATCCGATGACCATTTTTGGTTTAGCTTTTTTCACGAGGCGGCCCATGTGCTTCTTCATAGTAAGAAACACATCTATGTCGATTCCGATCAAGGCACGAACACTAACTCTGAAGCCGAAGCCGACGAATGGGCAAGCAACCTCCTAATACCTCCTGAAGATTGGGAGCAATTTTCGTTTGTGCCTCGGTTTAGCAAAGCAGCAGTTTGTCGATTTGCCGCAGACCAGGGCATTGCTCCGGGGATCGTTGTGGGCCGACTTCAACATGAGAAGCTAATTCGTTGGAAGAATTTGAACGACCTAAAAGTAGGGCTGGAGTGGCGGGATGACGCGTAGTGGATGGAGCGAACGCTGAGTATCTGCGCCCTGCCTAGCCCATGCTACGCGGCAGGTCGGCTGAGTTGAGAATGGCCTCTTCTTGCTTGCGCATCTTCGCATAGGCGGCATCTTGTTCATGGGTGTGTCCGAGCAGATGCAGGAAGCTGTGGACGAACAGGTATGCAAGTTCACGCTCCTCGCCATGGCCGTGTGCTGCCGCCTGGGCTTGCACGCGTGGTAGCGAAATTGCAATATCCCCAAGGTATTCGCACCTGTTCGGCGGTAGCGCAGGTTTGCAACCTGCGTCTGCCGGCTGGGAATCGCGCTGAGGAAACGAAAGCACATCCGTTGGCGCATCCACCTGGCGGTAGGTACGGTTCAACTCCTGCAGGCGCGCGTCACTCGTGAGCAACACCGTGACCTCGACTGACCCATCGGTGCTCGTAGCGGTGCATGCGAGAGAAAACAGGCCCTCGAGCAGTGCACGCTGGGACGAATCCTCAGGCACGTTTTCCCACAGGATAACTAGCATACCGCTTCCCGATGCGCGCCTGCGCGTCGGCGCCGGGTCCAGGTCGGCGCGGGGGCGAATAACCAAGAGCCGAAGGAGTGTATGTGGCGCCGGAAACCAAAACGTACCTCGTCGCGCGCTAGATTTCGGGAAACTCGAATCGCGGAGTGGCTAAGCAGCATCGCTATTGTGTGGGAAGCAGCAACGGTGGGGGCGCGCCCTCGAGCTTGCAGGCTGCGTGCTTCATCTAGAATGCGCTCCCGGCAGCCGAACCGGGCAGAGAACGGGGGTGACTCAAGCCTCGTTACGCTACTACCCACGGATCAACTCCGTGTTGGACGCGTTCCTCGACAAGGTCGACGTTCGCGCAAGAGGCGCCACCGCAACCGCAATACCTCCCGCATGGCGCGCAGGATTACACGTAGACTGCCGCCGGTGTTTTCGCCGGCGTGGCGCGGCAAGTGGCTGATTGACACTTCGCCGACACCGAAACCGGCGCGCTTGGCTTGGACAAGAAACTCAATATTAAAGACAGCACCCGACGCCTTGACATCAAGGGTGTCTACTACTTCGCGCCGAAAGATCTTGCACCCACAGTCCATGTCGTGCACCACGAACCCAAAGAGGATACGGTTGAGCACATTCCAGAGGAGAGCGAACAACAGGCGGTGAGAAGGGTCTTGGCGCTGTACGCGATGGCCGACCACCACGTCGTACGTATCCAGCGCCTTGAGCATGGGCACAATATCGGCCGTGCGATATTGTGTGTCGGCGTCGCGCCAGCCGACAATCTTCATCTGTGCCGCCTTGAGTCCCGTCCAAACGGCGGAACCATAGCCGCGAATGGGCTGGTGGATCAGTCGGACGCGGGCATTTGCAGACTGGATCTGACGTACGATTTCTGCTGTATTGTCGATACTGTTGTTGTCAACGACGATAACCTCATAGTCTTGCGCGACCCGCTGTAGAGTTTGCACACAGTCGTCTATAGTAGCCGCGATATTGTCAGCCTCGTTCAGTGCAGGTAGCACGAGGGAGACGGTCAGAGAGGGTAATGGCGGTGTCTTAATTGACATATGCGGGTTCTGCTTCGCTTCCTTCCTTTCTTGGCAGGTGGCGAATATACTGTGCGATGCGCTTAGATCATTGCTGCCATGCTCGTTGGCAGTTGATAATTCTCATCCGACAGTAAAGGTTGCCGTCCAACCAAGCGTCTCGCTGTGTTGGCGGCAATTCGCGCACGCTGCCGGTTCACAGTAAATTTCGTGTACTGAAACGCCCGTCAGGCCCCTTGCCGCGCAGAACAATGTAATTCGTACTCCAAAGTGTGAACAGCTCGTGGTGAGAAGTCCTAAGTATAGTATAAGCCGAACAGGGCTGCGTGACACAGGAGAAGTGCTCCGTCTATTGACATGCCGCCAGCCCTTCACTTCCTGCGCCGCCGCAAGGCGCTTGTGCTAGCAGGTCTCGATACGTTTGGCCGTCCACAGCAGACTCCGGTCGCGTGCCGATCAGGCTCATCACGCCCGTAGGAACGCCAAGGACATCAGAGAGCTGTTCTGGGCCCGTTGGCCGCATCAGGTGTCTCACACGTGTCACACCTGGGTCACTGCGTGGTTCGTGCACCTCTTTCAAGCCTGTACCTCTTGCAATGCTCTCCTCGCGTTGCTGTCTGACCCTGGGCGTTAAGCCGACACCGGCCCTTGGGGGAAAGGGCCGGTGTGGGGTGGTGCGAACAGGAGGAGCATTCAGGAGGCAAGCAACGTTAATGAACCCTCTAGACGTGAATATCTCGGAATCCGTAGTTGGCACTGGGTGCGGATGAATGGCAGTACACCTGGAGCGGCGGCACCGTTCCGAGAAGAGAAGATTGCAGTAAGTTTGCGTCCAATTAACGACAAAAGAGCTTCCTCGGCTTTGCCAGCCTAAAGCTCTCCCTATCGCCTACGAGGTTAGCTGTCGGGTTAGGGTGGAAAGAGTCACCCTCCGCACGACGGCGGTTCACCCCAATTGCCGGGTCCCCCGCTCCATTTAAGGATTTGGCGCATTACTACGGTGATTTCACCGTACCACAGCAAGCGCCTGTATGCAAGACCAAGAACGCATAATCTCCTAAGTTTTCGCGTGCATTCTTGTAAGGCAACGGCTGGCAGAGGCAACACCGTAGTTACCACTCATCATAGCTTCACGGATGCAACGACTAGACGAGGCTAAGTGTCCAAGTAGACTCGATTCAACCATGGTCGCGCCGTAGCGGAAAGTTGTACGTCCCGCGCCCAAGGCTTAATGAGTACGTATGCCTTGCCGTGCCACAGCGGTATCACGGGCGCATCTACGGCAATGCGCTGTTCGATCTCCGCAATTGTCGTTCTTCTACGTCCCTTGTCTTGCTCTCCCCTTGCTTGGAGCAGAAGTGCGTCTACTTCTGGGCTGCGGTAGCCACTGAAGTTTGACAGACTAGTGGAACGGAAGAGAGGATCGAGGATGGCTTGCGGGTCAGGATAGTCAGCGTGCTGCGTGAAGAGGAAGAGCTGATATGGGTTCTCTCGACTGTCTAGGTTTCCGACAAACGTGTCCCAAGACTCGCGCTGGATTCGAATACGTACGCCGAGATGCTCCTGAATCATATTGATCAGCGCTACCATGGTAGGTGGGGTAGGGCCGCGAGTGCCCGGTACAGTAAACGTGACCTCAGGCAGGTTGCTTGCGCCGCGATACCGGGAATCCGCCAGCGCTTGCCTCGCCTTGAAGATATCGAAATCTACTGTTTCAGCGTCGCCGTTTCGCGCAAGCGAAGGTGGGAGGAATGAGGTTGCCTTACCCACAGTATGGGAAAGTACTTGCTCAACGATGGCGGCACGGTCAATGGCAAAGGCAAAAGCCTGGCGCACTCCCTCGTCATCAAAGGGCGGAATACGGTTGTTCATTGCGAGAAACGTCATCTCGAGGGCATCGTGGACAACCAAGTCCTTATGTAAAGGGTTATTCCTATCGAGCACTGCCGGAATGTCGTTCGCGCCGACGTACAGAATGTCCAAAGAATCTTCAGCATAGCGGCTCAGGGATTGTGCCCCGACCCTACCAGTGATCTCAATCCGATCCAGCAGCGGTTCAAAGCCGTAAAAGACTTCACTGCGGGCTAAGGTCAAGAATTCACCGGGAACCCAATCTACCACGGCAAAAGGACCGCTACCTATCAGTGATGCACCGTCCCTTATCCCAGAGGGCGCCTGGACGTACGTGGTAGGGTGCGTCAGTCTTGCAGGGAAAGAAAGGTCGGGCTCGATGAGATCGATTTCGAGGGTGCGCGCGTTGATGGCTCGGACACCGCTAATGTCTGTCGCGATTTTATTGCGGTACTGAGCAATACCCGCAATATTGCCGAGGAACAGTCGCGCGCGCGGCGAGTCGAACCGAGGATCAAGGAGGTGCTCCCACGTATCCTTGATGTGTTCGGCGACGAGTTGCTCTCCATTGTGAAAGCGAAGACTCGGACGCAAAGGGAATTGGTACGTACGGCCATCTGCTGATATCGACCAACTCTGCGATAGGTCAGGGATTGGCTCCCCTTCAGCATTCAGTGCAACCAGTCCGCTGTAAACGTGGGCCGCTAACTGCGCATCGAGGTCGGATTGCAGCGTCGCCGGGCCAAGGTCGTTCGGCAGAGGCATCTGGATGCGCAATTTCCCGCCGGACCTTTCGTCACCACAGGCAGTGAGCAAAGGCGTCAGCAATCCCACAAGAATGCTTGCGAGCACCGTGCGGCGTTGCACTATACGAATCTCCTCGCAAGGGCGCATCTCGTCCACGGTGCCGCTACTTGGCAAAAAGATGCTATTGACACTTCTCTCTTAACAGGCATGTTCGCGCTTCCCCCGTGCACTCAATGACTTCCCGTAATTCGCCTGTGTGAAGGAGGTTCGACACGCACGAATCCCTCCAACCACACGGTGCCGCGCCCAATGGGGCACGAACTAGGGTAAACTCGTTTGCCGCAAATCAAGAGGTCACATGTTTGGCGTTCGAGAACGCCATGTCCTTATGAATTCAAACGGATTCAACCGAAATTGGAGCACGCATTCATTGTGGACACAGTATCCTCCGGGCGGCGCATGCATGGATGATTCCATCAGTTGCCTTCGAAGAGCGCGGTAACTTGCCCCTCCCGTATAATATGCGCTGAGAACCCATGCTGTCGAGAGGAGGCACTCCGGATGCTCTATCGTACGTTAGGTCGAACAGGTTTAGAGGTTTCATTGCTCGGCGTTGGTACCGGGGGACCCAGCAACTTTGGGCAAAGGTCCGGTGTGCCGGAGGCAGACATCCATCGTCTCGTGCGGCGGGCGCTCGACGTAGGGGTGAATATCTTCGATACGGCCGCCGGATACCGGGACAGCGAGGCCATCCTGGGACGGGCGCTCACAGGCGTGCCGCGCGATCGCTACTATGTGGCGACGAAGTTCACGCCGGAGCGTGATGACGAGATCGTCACGCCGGAGGACGTGGTGGCTTCGGTAGAGCGCAGCCTCACACGCTTGCAGACGGATAACGTCGAGATACTTCAGTTCCACGGTGTACGTCCGCTGCAGTACCGCGTGGTGATGGAGCGCTTGCTGCCGACAGTCCTGAAGCTTCAAGACCAAGGCAAGTGCCGCTGGATAGGCATCACTGAGCAATATGGAGAAGACGGGGCGCACGAAACACTGCAAATGGCGCTGGAGGACGACCACTTTGACACAGCCATGGTGGGCTACAACATGCTCAATCAGAGCGCCGACAATCTAGTGTATCCGCAGTGTCTCGAGCACAATGTGGGGGTATTCATCATGTTTGCCGTGCGGCGCGTGCTCGCCAGGCAGGACCGCCTGGAACAGACCATCGCCGATCTAAAGCAGCGCGGTCTCGTTGCCCCGGACGCGGTGCCAGATTCTCAACCTCTCGACTGGCTGATTCATGACAACGTGGATTCCATTGCGAGCGCTGCGTACAAATTCACGGCGATGCATCCCGCCGTGAGCACGGTGCTGAGCGGAACCGCTAATCTGGAACACTTCGAAAACAACCTGCGCGCATTGGAGGATCCAATGTTGCCGGAAGCCGACTACGCGCGGTTGCACGAACTTTTCGGCCGTGTCACTGACTCTATTGGGAACTAGACTTGTAGCCAACGCAGATTCCCATGGTCTCAGCTCACTCCCAGCGACCAGTGTGAGGCAATGGTCTCGTAATCGCCAGCAAAGGGCGAGCAAATCCTGGCGCAGTGGCAGGTGACGTACCGTCCGCCCCGCCAGCGGATTCTGATCCCCAAATATCCTTGTAGAGCACGAAGACGGCTGGGATGAGCAGTGGACGGATAAGCTGAATTGCAGCCCATGTGAGGTCTGGCAGGGCGACGAGGAACAGGGCCCGTGTTGCATGCGGTAGGGCGAGCAGCAGCCCACCGGCTACCAGGCCGAGCGGGAGCGCAATGGGCGCGCTCGCGATGACCAGCGTACTCAAACAGAGCCAGAACGAGCGCCCACTCTGTCGCCAGGACTCGATAGTGGCAAGCGTGCCCGGCAGATCGCCGTGCACGGCAAAGAAGGGCGCCAGCATAGTTCGCGTGTGAATGGCAAGCGCCACGCCGCCTGCAGCAATCCACCAGAATCCGTCTGCAAAAGGCTGGACGCCATCCCCCAGCGGGACAGTGTTTACCTGTCTGGCGTGCAGCCAGACAAGCACACTGAACGGAATCCAAAACATGAGGCTGGTATGGGCATTCGTCCAAAGGTAGCGAAACACCCAATGCAACGCAATCCTGCTCGCTTGCACCACACCTATCACGCGTCCCTGCGCGTGATACGCCACCAGCACCATAACTACAAGCGTGCCGAGTACGACAGTAAGCGAGCGCAGGAGGTAGAGTAGCGCATGCTGCCAGCCATTAGGTTCAGGAATAAGCACGGTGAATACGGCTACGAGGAGCGCTGGCGAAACATACAGCGCGGTAAGGCGTCCGTAGGTGGTTATGTGAGGACGCACCAATGAAGTGCCTCTTGCGAAGTATTGCGCTGCCGACCGCCAAGCAGCGAAGAAGGTATCCATCTTAACGTCGTCCTTGTGTGCCTTAGAAGGATAACTCTCCAGCAGTAAGGGTAGCACAGGGCTGGCGGACGCGGGCACATGCGCAGTGTCGCGGCGTCTATTGCACGAGTTGCAGTAAGCGCTCAGGCAATTCCTCGCGGCCGTCATGAATGCGCCTGCTGCAAGGGGCAGGCATTGGCGTGCGGAGAGGTTGTGGTATTGTGAAGTCGCCGCCACTCGCGTGAGCCGGGCTCTTGAGAGATCACGGGAATTCTCCTATGCATGCTCCGTCCCTGTTGAGCGCTGGCAGAGACAAGTGGCGTCGCAGATCAGCCTCATCAATGAAGAGGGAGAGCCACGGAAAGTGCCTGAGGGTCAACCGCGTTTGCGGCCCTGCGTCGTTGTGCATTATCACGAAGTTGGTCTGAAGGGCCGCAATCGGCCTTTCTTCCTGAGCACGCTGGAAGCGAATCTGCACCGGGCTACGGCGGGATTGGGTGTGAAACAGGTCGAGCGGGCCAGCGGGCGCATCCTACTCTGGCTGAAGCCGGACGCACCCTGGGAGCCGTTGCGGTCTCGCATCGCGCGGGTCTTCGGCGTCGTGAATTTTTCACGCGGGTATGCAGTGCAACCGCTGCTCGAGACCATAACCCAAGGTGTGCTGACACAGTTGCCGGAGGCAGATTCCTTCAATACTTTTGCCGTACGTGCGCGGCGCGCATTCAAAGATCTGCCGCTTTCCTCGCGGGAGATAGCGGTAAAATTGGGCGCAGCAGTGCAGGAAGCGAGCGGCGCGGGTGTAAACCTCAGCACCCCGGACATGACGATCTACGTCGAGGTGCTGCCGCAGTTTGCGCTTTTCTTCTTTGACAAAGTACGCGGCCCCGGCGGTCTGCCGGTGGGCTGCAGCGCACCGGTCACCGTGCTGCTCTCCGGCGGTATTGATTCGCCCGTGGCCGCCTGCCGCATGTTGAAACGCGGTTCCCGCGCCGTACTTGTGCATTTTCATTCGTTCCCGTACCTCAATACTGCCTCGCAGGAGAAGGCGCGCGAGTTGGCGCAGATGATAGGCGAGTACCAAGGGGATACGGTGCTCTACCTGGTACCGTTAGGGGAGATCCAGCGCCAGATCGTGGTTGCATGCCCCGCGCCCTATCGGGTCGTGCTCTACCGGCGTTTCATGGTGCGCATTGCGGAAGAACTAGGCAAGAGGCATGGCGCGCAAGCGCTCGTTACCGGCGATAGCCTAGGTCAAGTGGCGTCGCAAACTATCGAGAATCTCACCGCTATCGACGATGCCGCCACACAGATAGTCCTGCGCCCGCTCGTCGGCATGGACAAACAAGAAATCGCCGACGAAGCGGAGAGTATCTGCACCTACACCATCTCGATCCAGCCCGATCAGGACTGCTGCGCCCTCTTCGTGCCTTCCAATCCCTCCATCCACACAGATTTGAATGGCATCCGAAATGCCGAATCTGTGTTGGACGTGGATTCTCTCGTGCAAAAAGGGATCGCGGAAGCGGTGGCAGTGGAGTATCGGCAAGAGGAAGGCAGGTATGTTGCGGTGCAGAAGAAGACTACGACGCCTGTATAGCGCGATGAGTATGAAGCTGATGTGGTCGAGAAGATGAAACTCAGCTACGACCCCGATGCAGACGCACTCTACATACGCATCGTTGAAGGCAAGCAAGAGTGCCGAACACTACGACTCAACGAAGATATCGCTCTGAATGTGGGTCCAGGAGAGGTACTCGTAGGCATTGAGATTCTCGATGCGTCGCATGTACTCGGTGAAGGCCGGGTGCCTGCGATTGAATTGGAGAATCTTGAGGCAATCGTGGGAAAATCCGGAGCAGGCTCGCAAGTCTGACGGTCCGACTAGGCGAGGGCGTCATCTCCTAGCCCCGAGCTTTCGGTTCCAAGCTTTCTATCAGTGGCAGCAGGCGTTCGTAGAGCTCGGCGGTGGCGCGGGCATCGGCCAGGCAGTAGCGGGCGATAGAGTCCCAGTCTCCCTCAGCGTAGGCACTTGGCACCGCGCTGCCGCTCAGGCCGGCTTTGGGGTCCTTGATGCCGAACTGGTGGCACCAGAACTGCAGGGTGTACGGCCCGGTTGCGCGGTGGAAAGTCAGCACTTCCAGCAGGTCGCAGTGCTGCTGAAAGCTGTAGCGGTAGGGCATGAGGTTGCGGGAGGGGCGGACTCCTAATACAGCGGAGCGCAGCATGAGGATCGGGCAATCGAACGTCCGGCCATTATACGTCACTATGGTATCGGAGCGCTGTATGAGCTGCCAGAACTCGGTAAGTATCTCCGCCTCGTCCCCGTGAAAAACCCGCGCGCCGTCGTAGAAATTCTCCCATGCGCGCGTGCCGGTGGTATTGTTCACAAGCACGCCGCCGCGCTGCTCGCCCGGCATCCACATGCCGATGGCAACGATCTGCGCGGTACCGGGATAGAGCGCCAATTGCTCCGGAAACGCCGCGCGCTCCTCGTCGTCCCGTGCCCGCTCCAGCAAGTATTCTTGAATGGCGGGCATCAAGCCGTCCCACGGCAGACCGACGGTTTCTACGTCAATGGCTAGCGGCTGTGATGCCATGTGGGGGTCAATTCTCCTTGGGGTGAGGATCGTCGGCGCGCAATTTCCTCATCTGATAGAGACGCATGTCGGCGCTTGGCATAGTATAGCAATTGGAATAGTTGAGGCTACATTTGCTGCTTGCGACGTTGGAAAATCTCACTTTGCTCTCTTTGGAAAGCGCTAATGCTACTGTCATTTCGAGCGGAGCGAGAAATCTAAGGCGCTTGCCTTAAGAAGATCTGCTTGGTGGGGGGCATTCTAGACCCCTCACTTCGTTCGGGGTGACAGCCGAAGTTCGGAGTAACAGTCGAACAGTCTTGCTCGGAGACTGGCCCAACCGCCGCGCTGCATGGGGATTCTTTCCAAGGAATTCGCTAATGTTCATTGCGGGCAAGTTGACACGAGAGAACCGCCAAGAGCGTCTCAGGATGAAGCAGCATCGGTCTGGTGATCGTGTTCCCAGACGCGGAGTTCGTCCTGTTGGCCCTCCAGCTTGTGCAGGACGTCGAGGATGCGGTCCATGTCGCTCTGCGGGCCGAGGAACGTAGCGTGCGGCATACAGAGGGCTTCTTCCGCGTAGATGCGCTCCGATTCCGGGCAGTAGACCTTGCGATAGTCGATCTCCTTGCCGTAGAAGGAGCACGTAAAAGGATGCCCGGTGCGTCCGAAATTCATTTCCTGGAAGATTGGGTTGCGGTAGACCGGATGCGTGTGGCCCGTGTGAACCCGCAGCCCCTCAGCGTTCAAGGCTTTGATGACCGTGTCGCGCCCGATATCGGCAAACTGAGAGCCATGGTACTTGAAATGCCAGAAGTAGAACCCCCAACGGGTCACGCGGGGATCGCGGAAAACTGGTGCGAAACCATCAAACTGAGCAAGTTGATTCGATAAATGCGCGACATTCCGCTCGCGGGTGGCAGTTTGCGCTGCCAGGCGAGCGAGTTGCGCGTTGCCGATGGCGCCCTGCCATTCGGTCATGCGTAGATTCGTGCTGGGAATGTGGTGCTCGTAGAAAGGGCGGCCCGGGAAACGTCCGATGTTGTGAAAGGAGGATGCGTGCTGTGCGACCTTCTCCCGGTTCGTGAGGACCATGCCGCCTTCGCCGGTGGTAAGGGTCTTGCCCATCTGGAAGCTGAATCCGCCGCAATCGCCAATAGCGCCGGTGCCAACGCCCTTCCACTGCGAGCCGTGGGAGTGCGCGCAGTCGGAGACAATGGCGATATTGTGTCTTGTCGCGATCGCTTGCAGCGCGTCCATGTCACAGGGCATGCCGCCGTAGTCCACCGGCATGACGGCGCGCGTCTGCCGCGTAATGGCGGCCTCCACTGCCGCTGGGTCAATGGTATAGTTGCGCGGGTCGCAGTCTACGAAGATAGGAATTGCATTGGCCTGTAGCACGGCGGAAGCACTAGCCACAAAGGTAACGGCAGGGACAATCACCTCGTCTCCCGCTTCCACCCCCGCCGCTCGCAGCGCCGCTTCGAGCGCCACCGTGCCGTTGGCCACGGCAATGCCATACTTGGCGTCCTGGAAGGCGGCAAAGTCGCGCTCGAACCATCCCACTTGGGAATCGTCTTGGTCTGCGTACCCGCCCCGCCACCAGATACCGCTCTCCAACACACCTAGCAGCAGCGCTTGTTCCTCGTCACCGAAGATCGGCCAGGACTTGCCGAGCGGTTCGGCAATAACGGGCGAGCCGCCGGTCAGCGCAAGATTTCCCATGTAGGCTTACTCCTTGCTCTCGTCATTCCCGCGCAGGCGGGAATCCATCTTCTCTGTGCCGACCCTGGATTTCCGCTCCGGAATCGGAATTCGGAACATACTTCGCGGGAATCACTATGGCCTTGCGCAGGTCACACATAGGGAGTGACGGAGATAGTCTTCTTTTCCGCAACGGTAGTCTGCGCCGCGCGGTGAGGTGATCGTCCAAATTCATGGTGGTGAAGGACTGCTATGGTTTTCACTTTCTCCCACGAGCGCCGCGACGCTCAGATTCACCCTCACCCCAGCCCTCTCCCACGGGGAGAGGGTGAAATACGCAGCCTCAGACCGCCACCGGCTCGCGGAGACCGAGCAGCACGTCAATTGCGGCTTGCCGGATCAGTGGTTCGCTGGAAGGCGCAATCGCAGCGAGGTTGGGCTCCATGCCGCCCTGGTCGAAAGCTTCCGGCGTGGGCACGTAGGCCACCTCTCGCGTGGGACGACTGATGACGACCGTGTGTCGAAACGGCGACGCCTCCTTGATGGCCAGCGCGGTCTCGTGGAACAATTCGCCCGGCATGTGCACGAGAGCCGTATCGCCCAGCGTGACGACCTTGATGGGATATCGGATGGTGGGATTCTGCTCGTACCATTCGTAGAGGAAGCGGTGGTAGCGATCATGCATCCGCTTGAAGTTGAAGCGCATCTCTTCCGGCTCCTCGGGCATCACGCGCGCCGGAATCTCCACTTCGCGGCAATGCGTCTCCATCGCCGGCGTGCTATCGGGTTTGATCTGCTCGAAGACATACAGCGCTTGAGCGCCGACGGAACGCCCGATGCGACGCGCGGCCCAGCCCTCTCGCTCGATGGGCACCACGTCGCCCAAGCCACCTTGGGCAAAGACAATCGGCAGTCCCGCAACCTCGCCAAAGACGTCCGCTACGTAGCGAGGATAGTCGGCGGAGATGCCGCCGTACTTGTCGGTAGAACAGAGCGCATGACAGCCAAAATTAATGAAGGCGCCGATCGGCTCGCCATCCAGGGAATCGAAACGGAGCACGCTGACCTCGTCGTCTTTCCCTTGCTCTATCCATGCGGGATCGGGCGGCGATTCTTGACGATTGAAGACCATGTGCACGGTGCCGTCAGGCTTGATGAAGCGGCGATTGTAGCACACTTCGGGCGCATGACCGCCGCGTGACGCCATCCGCACGGGCACCAAAGAGTCGAAAGCGTCCTGAATGCCGTCGGCGATACGCGCGCTGATTTCGTCCTCGTAATTCTCGATAATGAGGTCTTGGGCAAAGATCATGATGTACGCACCATAATTGGAAATGGGCGTGGAGCCAATGTGTGAAGGGCAGAAGAGCGTGGGAAAGGGAGCAATGCCGCGGGCTTCCAGTGCGGCGGCTACTTTCTCGTCGAAGCGGATGCCGAGCTCGAATCCGTCTACGGCCACAATCGCGGCTGTATGCTCCGCAGCGTGAAGCAGCAGAATCCGAGCCTTGAGAGGGTCGTAGACCGGATAGCTGCGTTCCTTCTTCCTGCCATTTGTCACCGGTCGGTCCTGGTCGGGAGTAATGTCTACGTCCGTAAACGCGGCGTGTAAACCTTCTCTCACGGGTGCTCTCCTCTCCGATGCGTGTGCGTACGTTTACTATACTACCTGCGCATGCTCAATTAGCAAAGAAACCAAGAACCAGAGACGCGGACATATCACCTCCGTGGAACCAAAATCCACGACACTTGTATGTAGTCTCTCTATATCTCTTTGCGTTGCTTCCACGTATCATTGTGTGTTGCAAGCAACTATTATGCAGAGCGCAGCGAGGATTCGGGGGTCTCAATCAAGAAAAATGCACTCGATTCAGTAGCCGTACTCTACGCAGTAGCCGTATTCTACGACTAGGAGCGGGGGACAAGCCTCCGCGCTACTGAATCTCGTATCTCGATTGCTCGTCTTGTGATCGGTAGCGCAGGTTTGCAAACTGCGTTTCTGCTCAAAGGCCAGGAGAACAGATGGCAGAATCACACTATTGCCGCAAACTGAGGTGAAGCCTAACAAGTGCGGACTGGTGTGCAGGCATTCTAGCACGGACTCCATCTACCAAAGGCTTGCGCGCATTCACCAACCTGCCTCTCGCTTATAATGAAAGAGAAGGAATGCTCACACCCATTGAAGAATAGGGATGCTTGCCTGTGAAGAAGCGTGTGGTGGTGCTGGGCTCCACAGGGTCCATCGGACAGCAGACACTTGACGTGATTCGTGCGAATCCTGACGATTTTGCCGTAGTCGGGTTAGCTGCGGGTAGAGACGCGCGGGCGCTGGCTGCGCAAATTGCCGAGTTCAAGCCGCAGGCAGCCTCTTGTATAGACGGCAGCGTGGCGAATTTCGTGGACGGAGCGACGCGCATACTCTCCGGAGACGACGGCATCGTCCAGCTTGTCGAAGCGGTTGAGGCGGACGTGACCGTCGTGGGCACGCCGGGGATGGTCGGTGCGCGCGCGACTATGGCCGCTCTGCAGCGTGGCCAAGACGTTGCCCTCGCTAACAAAGAAACACTCGTCATGGCCGGAGATCTAGTCATGCGAGAGGCCGCCACACACGGCGCCACCGTCTTGCCGACCGATAGCGAGCACAGCGCCATCTGGCAGTGTTTGCGCGGTGAAGACGCAGCCACGATACGTCGGATAATTCTCGCTGCATCCGGCGGCCCCTTCCGCAAGGCGTCAGAACAAGAACTGGTAGAAGTCACACCGGAGCAGGCCCTGCAGCATCCGACGTGGTCGATGGGCGCTAAAATAACCATTGACTCTGCTACGCTTCTCAACAAGGGATTAGAGATCATCGAGGCGCATTGGTTGTTTGCGCTGCCGTATACGAAGATCGAAGTGGTGATTCATCCGCAGAGCATTGTGCACGCCCTAGTCGAGTTTGTAGATGGCGCGGTCAAGGCGCAGTTGAGTCACCCCGACATGCGCTTGCCAATCCAGTACGCGTTGAGCTTTCCGGACCGGCCGCCGACGCACTGGGGCGGTCTGGACTTTGCGCGAGCACCGGTGCTGGAATTCTCCGCGCCGGAGAGCGCACGGTTTCCCTGCCTCGCGCTCGCCCGCCAAGCGGCGGAAACCGGCGGTACCACGCCCACGGTGCTCTGCGCAGCCGATGAGGTAGCCGTTGAGCTATTCTTAAAAGGCAAGATAGGTTTCTTGGACATCTCACGCATCATTTCGCGGGCACTGGAGTCCCATGCGAGCACGCCGGTAGAATCCTTGGACCACGTGCTCGCCGTGGCCGCTGAGACGAGGCAACGACTCTTGGAAGCTAGTTCAGAGTCTCCCGTCAGTTCGACAAGTGCCGGAGACCAAGGGATTGGGGCGGATGGATTCCCGCTTTCGCGGGAATGACGAAATTCATCTGCTAGTGAAGATATTTACGCGGAACAGATGAACTCTACAGAATTAGAGATAAGGCCATTCCAGCACTAAATCGGTTCAAATGATGTTTACCACAATAATCGCTTTTGTCTTCGTCCTCTCACTCCTCATACTTGTCCATGAAATCGGTCACTTCGTGGCGGCACGGCGTGTGGGCATCCGTGTGGTGGAGTTTGGCATTGGTTGGCCGCCGCGGCTTGTCTCCCGGCGTATCGGCGAGACTCTCTACTCGCTCAATCTACTGCCGCTGGGCGGCTTTGTGCGCATGTTTGGAGAGTTCGGCGGTGCGGAACCGGGCAGTTTCATGAGCAAGCGGCCGGTGGAGCGTTCGGTAGTGATCCTGGCAGGCGTTGTGATGAACATCCTGATCGCGCCGGTGCTTTTCTCCCTTGCCTTTATGCTTGGAGAGCCAGTGTACACGGATCGCATCTTCGTTCAGGAAGTGATACCGGAGAGTCCTGCTGCGGCGGTTGGCCTCCTGGCAGGCGACCGCATTCTCACGATCAATGATGTTGCCATTACTGAAATGGCGCAAGTACGGGAGCAGATAGGCAATACGCAAGACGGCGCCCCGATTCGTCTGACAGTCGATCGGGACGGCGGGCAGCAGACAATGCGCGTGATACCCGAATACAATCCGCAGATAGAGCGTCTGGCGGTTGGCATCGTGCTGGCGCCTGAGCAGACCATCAAGCGCTACTGGCCGTGGGAAGCGGCATGGCTTGGTGTGAAGCGGACGGGAGAGATGTTCGCAATCATTGGCATGGGCATCGCCAGCCTCGTTCAAGGCACGGAACAAGGGGATATACTGGGACCGGTGGGCATTGCGTCACTTACCGGACAAGTGGCGCGTTCCGGCTTCTCCCAATTACTCACATTTACGGGATTCTTGAGCATAAATCTAGCAATAATCAACCTCTTGCCATTTCCCGGCCTCGATGGCGCCCGCTTTGTGTTTACTGTTGTGGAGATGGTGCGCGGACGCCCAATGAACCCAAAGCGGGAAGCAGCCATCAACTTTGCAGGAATCATCATATTGCTCACCCTTACGGTGCTCATTACCTACCGTGACATCGTGCGGCTCGTGGGCTAGCACTGCGTGCGGGCGCCTCTATGTGCCGGCACAATGTGCTACAATATTGAGCACAGTCCGTCTGGGCTGGGGTGGGCAACGAAGGGGATTCACGTGTGTCTCAGGTATTCTCCTTTCGGATTCCGCAATCAATTCAATTTGGGCCCGGCGTTTACCATCGGCTCCCTGCGCTTGTGCGCGCGCGCTCGACTGAGCGTGTCTTGCTGATTACGGATCCCGGACTCGTGGCTGCCGGTGTAGCTGCGACAGTCGAGAATGAACTAACAGCCGCTGGCAGCGAGGTAATCCTCTTCCAGGATGTTCCACCGGAACCCCATCTCGATGACGTAGAGCGCTGTCGCTCATTTGCCGCAAAGCAGCAAGCATCAGTAGTGGTGGGTGTGGGCGGCGGGAGTGTGCTCGACTGCACCAAGATAGTGGGCGGTTTTGCAGCAAGCACGCAGCCATTGGCCGACTTTCTCGACCGTGAAGACGAAAGTCTTGAACCGGGACTACCAATCTTCCTCCTGCCCACGACGGCAGGATCAGGAGCGGAGGCGACCGCTGGGGCCATCGTCACGTTCCAAGAGCGCAAGCGCCGCCTGGCGGGCAGCTACGCTCACCCGGTGGTGGCCCTCATCGATCCTACGTTCACCCGGAGCTTACCGACAAGCATCACAATTGCAAGCGGTGTGGACGCGCTTACGCACGCGATAGAGTCTTATGCCGCCCGGCGGGCGAGCCCAATGAGCCGGCTGTATTCTCGAGAAGCCTTTCGCCTCATTCGGACGTGGCTGCCGCGCGTAATAGCGGACGGAGACGACTTGGAGGCACGCAGCAATATGGCGCAGGCAGCCTTGTATGCCGGCATTGCCGTTGCGAACGCGGGTGCAGGTGCAATTCACGCCCTCGCGTACCCGCTGGGCGGTCGGACTAAAATTCCCCACGGCATTGCCAACGCAATTCTACTGCCGCATGTGCTGCGACAAAACATGGTTGCTAGTCCTGATTCCTACGCCTCGCTCTGCGACGAGAATGACTCCCGCAATGCGCAGGAACAGTGCAACGCTCTGCTTGACGCCGTACAAGGTCTGCTCCGTAGTCTGAAGACGCCGACACGCCTTGCCGAAATCGGCATGCAAGGTACCATGTTACCCGCGCTGGCGGAAGAGGCCCAGACTATTCGCCGTCTCTTGGACAATAACGTGCGTGATTTCAGCTCCACGGAAGTACTAGCCATGTATGAAGCGGCCTGGTGACCGCATGGCCTGCTATATAGTATCGTCTAGTCTGAAGGTAATGAGCCGCGCTATCAGATGATTCGCTACGAGCCCTCGCAGTAAACTCCTGCTGTTTCTCTACTGCTTAGTTCTCTATGACTGGGTTCTCCAGAGTGGTAGAAGCCGATGGCTAGAGCGTTGGGTGCCCATTGGAAGGAAAGCAATGCACCGCAAACCCACTCAGCACACGCACCACAGACGAGCTGCGTCAGTCAGTGGATTGTGGATGATGTCAGATAGGGCTCTCTGTCAAACGGCCGAATACGATCGATTTAGCCGCCCGACCGCGACCACTTCACTTTATAACCCATGAATGTACAGCAAAGACAACCGTTTCTCATCGATTTAGTTGCGTTGGGTAGCTTCCTACTCCTGGTGCTCGTCTTCTTTTGGAAGTCGGTCTTCGGGCTGGGAGTAATCGGTAGCGTCGACTTAGTGGTGCTCTTCTACCCGTACAAGGCTCTCATTCGCGACTTGATCAATCAGGGAGAGTTGCCTCTATGGAATCCCCTCACGTATCTTGGTGTTCCCCTACTTGCTAATATTCAGGCCGGC
The DNA here is from genome assembly GCA_965219505.1 of Chloroflexota bacterium. Lineage (GTDB taxonomy): Bacteria > Chloroflexota > UBA11872 > VXOZ01 > VXOZ01 > VXOZ01. Next base: position 2,842,429 of record OZ244775.1, read on the forward strand.
GTCCTCTATCCGCCAAACTTCCTCTTTGCGCTCTTCTCATTTCCCTCGGCACTAACTTGGAGCGTGATGCTGCACATCTGGTGGGCACTGACCGGAATGTACCTATTCCTGCGCTATGGGTTAGGCACCTCCGTTTTCGCTGCCTGGATCGGCGCCCTGTGTTTCGGCTTAGGCGGTTTCCTGATACCGCACATCGGACAAATGAACGTATTGCACACTGCGGTTTGGCTTCCCTGGATATTGCTCTGTGCAGTGCGTGCCAGCACATCGTCATCCCCCACTTGGCTCATGTTGGGCGGCATCGCTACCGCCTTCTGCTTCACGGCAGGGCATACTCAGGAATTCTACTACTCGATCCTAGTGGTGGGCTTGTTCTGCGCGTTCTCAGCGTTTGTCTCCACAAACGGAGAATCATCACGCTGGTGGCCATTGTTTGTTCCAGTGATCTTTCTCCTGATTGGTGGTATTTTGAGCGCAGCCCAGCTCTTGCCGACGCTGGAGGCAGTGGCACACTCCTTTCGGCGAGGGGGCCTGCCGTTAGAAGAATCAGCGGCGCTAGCGATCAGTCCGAACGAGGTATTGTTGTCCCTATTTCCTCGCTATTGGGCTCAGCCGGGTATTGAAGTAGTTGGGTACATCGGCGTGGGCGGCGCTATCCTTGCATTCTTCGGTGCACTGCAAATCACGCGGCAGCGCTGGGTGCTTTTCTTTCTTCTCATTGCATTGTTGGCCTTTGTTCTGGCATTGGGCACGTACACGCCGCTATTCGCTGTCCTACACACAGTCTTGCCGGGCTTTTCACTATTTCGTGTTCCGGCGCACTGGCTTTTCCTAGTTAGCTTTAGCCTTTCGACGCTGGCGGCGTTTGGCGCAGACCGGCTCTGCGACGATCTGCGTCCGGAAGAACGGCGTCAACTCTCTCTGACACTCCTCTTAGGTACGGTGGTAGCTGCGATCCTATTGGTCGCCTATATTGGCCGCCTGTACCTTATTGGTTCCCAGCAGTCGTTGCCGGATCCTAAGGTGATTGTTTTTTGGGCGACTACTGCCGTCTTCATCTTTGCGATTATTCTCCTTGTTCTTCACCACGGCTTGGCCAATGTGCTAGCCTATCTCATAGTTGGCGGAATTGTGCTAGTGGAGCTCTTCTTTGCCTCCCGTCCACTGGAATTCAATCAAGTGATGCCGCCAGAGATATACACGCATACAGAAACAACACAGCAACTCTCGCAACACTGGACTGAAGCACGCTACATCAGTATCGCGGCAGAACGCTTCCCTCTGGAAGATGAAGAGACGCGAAAGCAAGCGCTTCTGGAGTCGCTTCCCGATGCCTGGACGGATTCTGCCATCGAGTATGGCAGGTACAGCGAGGAGTTTCGGCCAAATCTCAATCTCCCCTTGAGATTGGCGACTGCCGATGGACACGATGGCGGTATGCTTCCCAACCGGAATTACGCTATCCTACGCGCCGCTCTGCTCAACGATGCGGAGTTTCCGCCTCATTTTAGTCTGTCGCTTGTGGAAAGCGATCAGCTCGATGCGACACTTTGGGGATTGCTCAACGTACGTTACCTCGTCACCGACCACCAGCAACGCGATCCGGGACCTGGGTGGGAGTTGGTCGGCCAAGCCCGTACCGATGGCCCCTTGCTGTTCGAGAACAACGAGGTCTTGCCAAGAGCCTTTGTGGTCTACGAGACCGTGGTGGACAGTGATCCGCTGCGGCTGCGGACAATCGACGTGGCGCGACAGGCACTCGTGGAGCGACCGATTCCGGAGCTTGTCGGAGTCACCGCCGAGCCCGTGGCGGCCACGATAGTATCGGATTCCGCGTTACGCGTGGAGATCCAAGCGACCACGTCACAACCGGGACTGCTCGTGCTATCCGACTCCTATTTCCCGGGATGGACAGCGACCGTCGACGGTAGTCCGAGAGAGATCCATCGCGTGGATATAGCTTTGCGCGGTGTGCTGCTTCCCTCAGGCGAACACACTATCGTGTTTGAATATCAGCCCCGTTGGTTTCAGATTGGCGTTGTCGTGAGTCTGCTTGGCTGGCTGGTCGTGTTAGCTCTGCTCTTGCCGCGACTCATGCGACGGGGCCCGAAACGCTTTCCCAGTCGTATGTAGCACCGAGTTGCATGCCACAAAGTACTGACCGCAAACGGTTGCGCCTTCTCTTCCTCAGGAGACATTTGCACAACCAGGGCCGGCAGGCAAAGGACTCTTCCCTGGGGAGACCTTTGCATAGCTTCGGCCAGCGGCCCTAGGATTACTCCCTTTCCCTGTGGAGAGGATCGGGGAGAGGGGTTCCCTGCCTATCCAGTTCCCCTTCTCTATGGTGAACTATGCGTAATTGTGCCAATACGGTGAAAATGGCCCGAATTGTGGGGGTTCATCCCGCCCCCTTATCAAATAGGGGCAGTCTCTAACCCTCTTCGGTGGGAGAGGGCTGGGGTGAGGGGAAACCTTTATTGTCTAATCCCCGATCCTCGCGTCCGTCAGAGTTACCAAATGCCTGCCCCGTAACCCCGATACGGGGGTCTCCTCATGAAGAACCGGGATTAGGAGATGCCGCTCACGTTTCCCGCTTCGTCAATGGTCATGCCGTCCGCGGCCGGTTCTACCGGCAGACCGGGAAGTGTAAGGATGTCGCCTGTCAATGGGATCACAAAGCCGGCGCCGGCGGCGAGCTTTACCTCACGCACAGTAATCGTAAAGTCCTGGGGGCACCCGAGCAGGCGGGGATTGTCGGAAAACGACGATTGAGTCTTGGCCATGCAGATAGGAAGGCGCTTGTACCCCCTGCGCTCAAGTTGCCGGAGCGCGCGGCTAGCGGAGGGTGCATAGTTTACGCCAGCAGCGCCGTAGATCTCGCGGGCAATGGTCGCGATCTTCTCTTTGAGCGCCATGTCATCGGGATAGAGGAGCTTGAACGTGTCCTGCTTTGCCCCATCTACAAGTTGGAGCACTTTGTCCGCCAGCGCCTTGCCGCCGTCTATGCCGCCGGCATAAACGTCTGTATCCGCAACGGGTACGCCCTCGGCCATACAGAATTCCGTAACGGTGCGCATCTCATTGGCGGTGTCTGAGGGAAAGCGATTCAGCGCGACGACGACGGCGAGGCCGAACTTCTTGATGTTTTCGACATGCTTTTGCAAGTTTGCCAGTCCGGCCGTTAGTGCGGCCGTGTTTTGCGTTTCCAAGTCGGCGGGTCGCACGCCACCGTGGAGTTTGAGTGCCCGAATTGTCGCAACGAGCACGACGGCTGACGGAGTGAGACCGGCGCGCCGACACTTTATGTTGAAGAACTTTTCTGCGCCGAGATCGGTACCAAAACCCGCCTCTGTGACCACGTAGTCGGCGAGCTTCAAGCCCACGCGCGTGGCAATGATGGAATTACAGCCGTGGGCGATATTGCCAAAGGGCCCGCCGTGAACGAGCGCCGGCCCGCCAGCCATGTTCTGCACGAGGTTGGGGTGAACGGCCTCGCGCAACAAGATCGTCATGGCGGAATAAGCATTGAGGTCAGCCGCCGTAACCGGCTTGCGGTCGAACGTCTCACCGACGACGATCCGGCCTAAACGCTCCTTGAGATCGGCGAGATCGCTGGAGAGGCAGAGGATCGCCATGATCTCAGAGGCGGGTGTGATGTCGAAGCCGCTTTCTCGCGGCACGCCTTCCATCCTGCCGCCGAGGCCGACGACGATGTTCCGCAAGGCACGGTCGTTCATGTCGATCGTCCGCCGCCAGGTCACGCGCCGCGGATCGATGCCGAGCTTGTTCCCTTGATGCAGGTGGTTATCGAGCATGGCAGCGAGCAAGTTGTGTGCAGCGGTGATGGCGTGAAAATCACCGGTAAAGTGAAGGTTTATCTCGAGCGACGGTTCCAACGTCGCCTTGCCCCCGCCGGTTGCGCCGCCCTTAATACCGAATACCGGACCGAGCGACGGTTCACGCGTACACGAAAGGGCGTTCTTTCCCAGGCTGTACAGTGTCTGCGCGAGACCGACTGTGACGGTGGTCTTGCCTTCTCCGGCCGAGGTGGGAGAGATAGCCGTTACGAGAATGAGCTTGCCGTCCGGTTTGTCTGCGAGGCGCTCCAACACCTGGGTGCGTACCTTGCCCATAAGCGGCCCGTAGCTGTTGAACTCATCGGTTTGCAGGCCGAGACGGCTGGCAACTTCAGTGATTGGCTGAGGGGTAAAGGTGTCGGTAGTGCTTGGCAATATGCTTCTCCTCGTTTGAGACCCGCAGGGTTCGTCATCGAATCCGCAAGTAGCAGCTCAGTAACAAATGCAATGCACGCGCCGCTTGCAACGTCCATGACAGATCCCAGTTCATCATCCACGGCCAAGGGATCTTCAAGATTATGTCTTTACGGTCTTACCGCCAGGCTGTTGCGTGCTTAAGTCAATGCCAGTATCTCACTCGGCTCCGGCCTCACACCTTGGCGCAAGAGCGTGTGGATGGCATCCTCTGCCACCTGGAGCGTCCGATCGATGTCCGCATCCGTATGTGCAAAACTGATGTGATTGCGCTTGATGTTCATGGGCAGCTTGAATACGCCCCGCTTGATGCATTCTTGACGGTAGCGTACGAAGAACTCTGCATCGTTCTGTAAGAGATCAGTGTAATTGCGTACGGAGCCATCCATGAAGTAGGTGACGAATACGGAGCCAAACCCTTCGACGACGGCGGGAATGTCCGCATTGTCCATTACTTCTGTCAATCCCGCGCGTATCCGGTCGCCCAGGCGGAAGATTTCCTTATGTACGCCCTGTGTTTCCATGATCTCGATGGTAGCGAGGGCCGCCACGGTGCCGACGGCGTGACCGTTATACGTACCGGCAAAGAATGTATCGCCGCCGGGAGTCGTATTGAAGCGCGACATGATTTCTTTCTTGCCGCCAACGGCCGCCAACGGGAAGCCGTTGGCAATGGCTTTGCCCAGGGTAGTGAGGTCCGGTGTGACGCCCGCGATTTTCTGGTAGCCGCCGAGGTCGTGCCGGAAGCCGGTAATGACTTCGTCGAAGATAAGAACAACACCGTGCGCGTTGCTGAGTTCGCGCAGCGCTTCCAAGAAGCCCGGTTCCGGGCGCACGCAGCCGATATTGTGAGGAATTGGCTCCACGATGATGGCGGCAACCTCGCCTTCGTGCGCCATGAGGGTGTCTTCGACCTCATCGGCATCATTGAAGGTGCAAATGAGCGTCGCGTCGGCCGTCTCCTCCATCATCCCTGCCGAGAGGAAGTCGCGTTTCCCAATCATGTCCGGGGTGCTGATGACATTGCGCAGCACGGCGTCGTGCCAGCCGTGGTAGCAGCCCTGGAACTTGATGATCTTCCTGCGCCCGGTGTACGCGCGGGCGGCGCGCAAGGCATGAAAAGTCGCTTCCGATCCGGCGTTTGTGAACAGCACCTGTTCGATTGACGGAACGTGCTCGACGACTTTCTTGGCTAGCGCGATTTCCTGTGGCGTAGCGCCGACGCCGTAGAGGTCGGTCTCCCATAATGCTTCTTCAACACGCTGAACGACTACGGGATGCACGTGTCCCAGGATGAAGGGACCGAAGGCGGCGTGGTAATCAAGGTATTCATTGCCGTCAACATCCCAGATGCGAGCGCCCTCGGCGCGGTTAAAGACCAGGCGAGGCTCAATATTGCGGATTGACGTATGGACGCCGCCGGGGGCGTACGCCTCGGCCTCGGCGAAAAGTGCTGCACTTTGCTCCGTTCGTACCATTGCAGTATCCTTTATAGCTCTGAAAGTTCGTTGGCAAGCCCTACTCTAGGCGTAGCAGTTTTAAAAATCCTTCTGTGCCAACTAGCAACATAATAGCGGAAAATCTCAATGCACACCGGCAAAGGCCGGGGGTGTGGAGTGACCGCAATTTAGATGTGGGTCGCGGTCTAAGAGGGTGTTTCCAAAGGTGTTGTCTGCACGAGTAACGTTCGCCCCCGTATCAAGTACGGGGCAGGCTCTGAGCTTGTGGAAGGGCAGTTTATACTTCGACAGGCTCAGCACGAACGGTTTTCATGGGCTTTGCAAACACCCTCTAAGACCTGCTCAGGCGCATCAGCGGGAGAGCACAGTTCGGTCCCGTTCCGCCAGCGGCAGGTATACGCGCGCGCCGTTGGACGCATGCGAGGCGTAGACCGCGACCGCGAGTTCGAGCGCGGCGCGTCCCGCGTGTCCGTCGGAGCGGCTGGGACGATCTTCCTCGATGCATCGGGCGATCTCTTCCACGGCTCCCTGCATGCCGCTGCGTGGGTAGGCGACCAACGGGAACGGCCGCTTTACCATGGTGCGCGTTGCAGAATCGAACGTGAAGAACTCTGCATCGCTGTTGCTGAGGCGCAGGCGGCCGGCGGTGCCGATGACATCGATCTCGAACAGCGGACCGCTCTGGCCGTCAATAAAGCCCATCGCGCCGTTGTGGAAACCCACGTAGGCAGTGCCGCCGGCATCCAGTGCAATATCGGCGCCGGACGCGAGACTGCCCATCACCCAGGTTGCCGTACTTTGACTAAAGTTCAGCATCACGTCCAGCCAATGGATGCCCGTATGCACGAGTTCACCGGCGAAATGAGCCGATATGGTGCGCACATTGCCGATCCGGCCTTCTTGAATGAGCGCGAGCGCCGTTTCGTAGAAAGGGTCCCAGCGCCGTGTATGGTTGATGACGAGCTTGACGTCGTGTTCTTCGCAGGCCGCGATCATGGCGTCGGCTTCGGCGAGACTGGTGGCAATGGCTTTCTCGCAAAAGACTGCCTTTACGCCCGCTTGAACCGCCGCTTGTGTCACCGGCGCATGCAGCGGCGCGTGCGTACAGACGCTCACGATGTCAAGGTTTTCATTCTGCAGCATCTCCTCATATGACGCATAGGCTGCAATATCGCCGAACACAGGCTGCCATCGCTCGAGATATGCCGCAGTCTTTTGCGAGTCGATGTCAGCCACGGCACAGACGCGTGTCTGCGGCACCGCCGCGTATGCATGCGTGTGAGAGTAAGGCAGCAGCATGCGTCCCGCGTAGCCGGCTACTTCATCCTGAATGCTGCTGGCTACGCGCCCCAGACCGACAATGCCTACGCGGTACGTCGCTGCCATGAGCTGCTTGCCCTCCTCCGCTTTCATCTCTTCTGTGGTTCTAATTCTCCGATAGAGTCAAATCTTCAATGCAAGCCAATTACGAACACTTCCATGGTCCGATGGCGCCAGCATGAGGTCGCGGCCTCTTGGGAACGAACCTATCTGTCGCGGGGTAGCGGTTCCAGGTCATTTCCAATTATCACCTCTCCAGTCCTTCCTTCATAGGTCAAGACGAAATTCTGAAGAAAGGTCCTTCCTAGGAGAGCAGAATGAGGCTGACTTCCCGATGCAAGATGAACGCCAGAAAACCTTCCAAAAATGATCCAGTTCAAAGATGGAACGTAAATCTGAGCCAAGTAGAACACTGTTTCACTTGCTCCTTGCACCCCAGAAATGTATCCCGTGTCGACTGCGGGTAACTGCAAGTCTTGAGCCAAAGCAGAGTCAATACAACTCTCGCTTGCACCTGTGTCCACCAGTGCGGGCAAGTCAAGCTGCGGCAAATTCGGATGAGGTGAGACTCCGTGACGGTAGTCCGGATCGAACCCAATCTGGACAAATAAGGTTGGGCCGAATCGAACCAATTGACTTTGGCCGGACAACGAATCCGAATCTTGGAAACCGATTCTAGTTGTCGGCATATCTCACTGGCCTATACAAAACTGACGCGGGCAACGTCACAGGAGGAGCGCCTATCTGTCTAATCAGGTAAGGTCCTCGACCGAACCGCTGGGTTGCAACGTTTGCAGCATCCTGAAAGTCATCATAGGTGCCCACAAGTTCCTTTCCGTATATGACGACCCACTTGTATAGGTGCTCGCGTTCCAGATAGTCGCGCATGCTCTCAAAGGCAGCGATCTCCTTGGCAAGGATCCCCATGGTTCTCTCCTTTGCACCCTTTCTTACGATCTTAGTTTACATTAAGGGCGCTATGGATAGACAGACCCGCGCCTGTAAGCGCGGGCGCGTTACTAGCTGCCGATCGCTCTCTATCTAAGTGTTCGAGCGCTCGAATGTGCTGGTTGCTACGATTGTTGGCGCCAGGAGCGTAGGATTATACGGACAATTAGAGTGATCGGACGGCTACCCCTGCCAAGAGTAGTATAGGTGGCCCCGACATCACTATCACGTGAGCACTAGCCTCCGAAGGCGGCAGACGGCTACAATATTGTTAGCCTGAGCGTTTAATTCCAATGTGAGTCACCATTCAATACAGTGAGGAACTTGTAACGCACAAATGCTTCCTGAGCGAACAAATACTCCGTTACAGTCATTCCGCATCGGCCTTGCGCAGATGAACCCGCACCTTGGAGATGTCTCGCGCAATATCCGGAAGCACCTGGACGTGATTGCCCAGGCGAAGGCGCAAGCCGTAGACCTGCTCGTGTTTCCCGAGCTTTCCCTCCACGGATACTTCTTGGAAGACCTCGTGCCGGAGACGGCGTGCCGGTTGGATGATCCCCGCTTGGAGCCGCTCTTCGCCGCCAGCGAGCGCATGAGCCTTCTCTTTGGCATGGTTGAGGAGTCCTCCGACTACCGCTTCTACAACAGCGGCGTGTACGTGGAGGCCGGCCGGGTGCACCACGTGCACCGCAAGGTGTACCTCGTCACCTACGGCATGTTCGACGAAGGGCGTTACTTGGCGGCTGGCGAGCATCTGCGCGCTTACAACACGCGGTTTGGCCGCTGCGGTACGCTGATCTGCGAAGACTTCTGGCATCCGTCGGCGGTGAGCATCGTGCATGCCGACGGCGCCGACCTGATACTCGGCATCTCGAGCGGTCCCGGGCGCGGGGTGTCCGGCGAGTCGCAAGACCTGCGCAGCGCGCAGACCTGGCACAACCTCAACAACCTCTACGCTCGCATGTTCACCAGTTTCGTGGTCTATTGCAACCGCGTCGGCTACGAGGACGGCGTCAACTTTTGGGGTGGATCAGAGGTGGTCGGCCCTGACGGCTCGGTGCTCGTGCGCGCTCCATACTTCGAGGAGACACTAGTTACGGCTGAGATTTCCGCCGATGCCTTGCGCCGCCAGCGGTCGCTCTTGCCGCTGCTGCGCGATGAGCGACTGGACCTCACATACCGTGAACTGCGCCGCATCTATCGCGAGCGGTACGCATGATAAGAGAATCCAAATCAAACCTCATCGCTAAGGCGCGCAACGCGCTGGACCTCAACCTGCCGCTTACCGAGCAGATTCTCCACAGTTTTATACAGAATGAGGTGCATAAATTCGGCTTTGAGCGCGCGGTGCTGAATCTCTCCGGCGGCATTGACTCCGCGCTCTCCGCCTATTTGGCCGCCGGAGCATTGGGGCCGGAGAACGTGCTGGCGCTGCTGCTGCCCTATCGAGAATCAAACCCCGACAGCCGGAGCGATGCCGAGGCTGTGGTTGCGGCGCTGGGCATACCATCCAAGCTCATCGACATTACGCCGCTGGTGGACCCCTATTTTGCAGAGTTTGCCGAGATGGACGTAAAGCGGCGCGGCAACGTAATGGCGCGAGCGCGCATGATCATCCTCTACGACCACTCCGTCGAATTCGACAGTTTGCCGCTGGGAACGAGCAATAAGACAGAGCTGCTCTTGGGCTATAGCACGCTGCACGGTGACATGGCGAGCGCCGTGAATCCGATTGGCGATCTCTACAAGACTCAGGTGCGGCAACTCTCGCACCACTTGGGAATACCGAAGGCAATTTTAAAAAAGCCGCCGAGCGCGGACTTGTGGCCGGGGCAATCGGACGAAGGCGAATTAGGGTTTTCGTATGAAGACGTTGACCACGTGCTCTACTTGCTGGTGGACGAGCGCTACCGTCCTGAAGAGCTGATAGCGGCCGGAATCGACAAGGAGTTCGTGGATTACGTGACTCGGGTAGTGCAGTCAACGCAATACAAGCGGCGTCCGCCCATCATCGCCAAGCTCTCCCAGCGCACGATCGAGCGCGACTTTCGCTATCCGCGCGACTGGGGACGCTAAGCGGTGTTCGTCTACCTGGTTCCGGCAGCGCACTATGAGGCGACATGATGGGGGCGACACGCGGCCTGCTTTACGTGGTGGCTACTCCCATTGGCAATCTGGAGGACATCACGCTGCGAGCGGTGCGTATCCTCCGTGAGGTGGACGTAGTCGCCGCCGAGGACACGCGCCACACGCGCAAACTCCTGTCGCATCTGGACATACACACGCCCCTCACCAGCTTTCACGCCCACAGCGGCACTGCCCGCTTGGAACGCATTCTCCGAACCTTGGAGGACGGCAAGAGTGTGGCGCTGGTCACGGATGCCGGCACGCCGGGCATTGCCGATCCCGGACAGCCGCTTATCGCCGCTGCCGTAGAAAAGGACATTCCGGTCGTCCCGGTGCCCGGTCCCAGCGCTGCCGCTGCCGCCGTGTCAATCTCCGGGTTTCCTGGGAGCATGTTTTGCTTTCTGGGATTCTTGCCTCGGCGGTCGTCGCGGCGTAAACGCCTGTTGGAAAGCGTGGCAGACCTGCCGTTCACGCTCATAATCTATGCCTCCCCCTATCGCGTGGTAGACGACTTGGAAGCATGCCACGCGTGCCTTGGCAATAGGGAAATCATGGTAGCGCGCGAGCTGACCAAACTCCACGAGGAAGTTCTGCGCGGCACGATTGCGGAGATGATCGCGCACTTTGCGCAGCATCAGCCACGCGGAGAATTCACGTTAGCAATACGGGGTGTGGGCGTGCGCTAGGCAGCGTATAATTCACGGTGACACGTCTTGAGGGAACCGGATAATTTTGGCTTCGCGTGCGCACGGCAAAGTGTCAGCGGAGCGGTATTCTGCACGTTGGAAGTGACCCCGTAGGGGCACGACATGTCGTGCCCCTACGCTGGATGTGCAGGCACTAATCGGGCTCGCGAGAATACGAGACGCGGCCAACGAGATACCAAATCACAAAAGGGAGCACGTACACATGAATGAGAAACTGGCACGCGACGGCGGCACACCGGTGCGCACGGCGCCGTTTCCCACTTGGCCGGTCTGGGACGGCGTGGATGAGAAAGCACTGTTGGAGGTATTGCGTTCGGGAGTGTGGGGACGCAATGCCGGCACGCAGATTGAGGCATTCGAGGAGGAGTTCGCGGCCTTCCAGGGCACAACGTATTGTATTGCGGTTGTCAACGGCACGTGCGCTTTGGAACTCGGATTGCGCGTGCTGGACGTGGAGTACGGCGACGAGGTGATCGTGCCGTCATACACGTTTGTCGCTTCGCCCGCCGCACCGCTCTTCTTGGGCGCAATTCCCGTGTTCGCCGACATCGACCCCGACACCTTCGAGCTCGATCCCGCTTCGGTGGAAGCCGCCATTACGCCTCGCACCAAAGCGATCATACCGGTGCATATCGCCGGCCAGCCGCCCGACATGGACGGCATCCTGGACGTCGCGTCAAGACACAACCTGCGCGTGCTGGAAGATGCGGCCCAGGCCCACGGCGCTGCCTGGCGCGATCAAGGAGCGGGCGGCGTCGGCGACCTCGGCAGCTTCAGCTTCCAGTCCAGCAAGAATCTCAACGCCGGTGAAGGCGGCGCGATCTGTACAAACGACCAGGAGCTGGCCGAGCTGACGTGGTCGCTCATGAACGTGGGCCGCCTGCGGGAAGGCGCCTGGTATCAGCACGAACGGCTGGGCTGGAACTACCGCCTCAGCGAATTCCACGGCGCGCTGCTGCGGGCGCAACTCACCCGCGTGCCCGAGCAGATGGCGCAGCGCGAGGCCAACGCGAGTTACCTAGATATGCATCTGGCGGAGATTCCCGGCATTACACCCCAACATCGACCGGCAGAGGTTACCGGCCACGCCCACCATCTCTACATGCTCCGCTATGACAAAGAGTCCTTTGGCGGCAACGACCGCGCCGCGTTCATCAAGGCGCTCAGCGCGGAAGGCATTCCGTGCTCTCCAGGCTACGACTGGCCTTGCCACGAACAAAACGCCGTCAAGAACTCAGTACGTGACATTTTGCAGAAGCTTGGGCGTACCGACGATCCGCTCGACCGCCCTCTGCCCAATACTGACCGCATCGCCCACGAGGAAGGCGTCTGGCTGTCCCAAAGCGCGTTGCTCGCCACTGAGCAGGATATGCAGCAGATCGTCGACGCCGTGGCGAAAGTGCAACAGGCGTTTAGCATGGAGAGAGCCGCTGAGAGGGTCTGAAAGCTGAAATTTGTACGAATGAGATGCCATTCTTTCCGTTCGTGCTGAGCTTGTCGAAGCATGAACGGAAAGAAGATCACCTTGACCCGCAATCGGATTTGTAACCGTTCTACCTTTGATGCTTCGACATGCTCAGGACAAGCAAGCTCAAGGCGAACGGCGTGCGCCGACGGTTGAGGATGTTTATTGCCTATGACTGAGACTTTGTAGCGCGGGGGCTTGTCCCCCGCTTCGGCGGTGTTTAAGACCAGAGAAGCACAGTTCTTCCCGTTCGTGGTGAGCCTGCCTGTCCTGAGCCTGTCGAAGCATGAACGGTGAGGCGTGAGTCCTAGCCGTTTGAACTGCTTGCCCATACCGTCCGCCCTTCGACGCTGCTCAGGACGAACGGAGCGTTCAAGATTGAGAATGCGTAGCGCGGGGGCTTGTCCCCCGCACCGGCGGTGATAAAGACCGGAGATGCACAGTTCTCCCCGTTCGTGCTGAGCCTGCCTGTCCTGAGCCTGTCGAAGGGTCGAAGCATGAACGTGGAGAATGCCAATTTGACCCACCAGTCGAATCCGCAATCGTTCACCCTCGACGGTGCTCAGGGCGAACGGCGTCCGCCGTGTTTGAGGACTTGTAGCGCGGGGGCTTGTCCCCCGCTCGGGACGGCGAGCGAGTGGTGCAGAGGAGATGGATTCCCGCGTGCGCGGGAATGACGGAAGAGTCGTTGCCACTTTTTCACAGCCTAGAAGGACTGTCCTAGTATTAGGACGCAGCCTAGCTCGCGCTGAGCACAAACTCCGTGCCGTCCTCGACCGTCGCTGTCCAGACCAATGTGCCGTCTTTCATCTGGGCGGAAATTGCGCCGCCGTTGACCGTCGCATTGCGCCACGGTGTGTTGGCGCGGAACGTCAGTTCGCGAGCGGTCACGTCGTCGCGCAGCCCATTCAAGTTGACAGTGCACGTGGCGCGGTCTGTGCCGTTGGACGCAACCGTCACCGCGGCGGCGCGGCGCAGCAGCGTGTATTCGACCACCTCTTCGGGTACTGTCGCCCAGAGATCGTTGCCCCACAACGCGCGCACTTCACGCAGGCGCGCGTCCAGGATGGACGGCGTCATGCAGCGGTTCCAGAGGCCCGGTCCGTTGGCCTTGGGCAGGCGGTCCACCACGATGTGTGAAATGTCCACCAGCCACAGACCGCGGGTGGTTTCCTGTCTGAGTTCGCCCGGGAAGGCGTCACGGGTGTGGTGGTAGAGGGAAGCTGACGGCCCTTGGAGCCAGCCTTCCAGATCGCGTCCGATTGTGCCGCGCATGATCGCCCACTCGTCATAGTCGGACGTATTGAATGGGTAGCCGATACTGAGAATGCCTTGATACCCGGCTTCCTTGGCCACGGGTAGTATCTTGTCGGCGATGCGCAGGTTGCCCCAGTAGGCAAAGAGCCGCACCGGCCGTCCGGTCGCTTTCTCCAACTCCCACTTGCTCAGGCGCACTTCCAGATCGAGGTCGATGCCGTCCTGGCCGGTTGGCACGTGGGTGTGGGAGTGGCTGCTGATCGTCCACCCTTTGTTGATTAGAAAGCGCAGTTGCTCCGGGTTCATGTAGAAAACCTCGCGCATCGAGGTGCCGCGCACCAAGCGCTGCTGGCCCAGGTGACCGCTCACGGTGCAGACGTGTCCCGGAATGTCGTGCTCCTCGTGAATGGGAAACGAGTTTACGATGGCGTCGAGAGTGCCTTCGTCATAGGTCATGGAGTAGACGAACTGGGCGTCATATTTCCAGGGCGTGACTTCCACTTGGATGGCGGGCTGGTTGTTCACTGCAAATCTCCTTCTGTCTGTAAGTGGCATGCCGGTCTTGCACAAGACTCTTTTGAGGTCTATGATCTCAATTCAGTCGGCGGTATGGTTGATGGTCTCCGAGAGGAACTCCCGCAGGGCGCGTGCCGTGGCCTCCGGCTGCTCGATCCACGGCTCGTGTCCGGCCCGTGGCACGGTCACATGGCGGCTGTCCGGTATAAGTCCGGCGACGTGAGCGCGCGCCCACCGTGGCCTCGGGTCTGCCTCGCCTTCCAAGATGAGCGTGGGCGCCATGATCCGGCGGACCTGTGCCGGGAGCTCTCCCTTTTCCTCCATGCGATTCGACTCGTCATTCATGGCGGCGTTCAGTGTGTAGTTGACAGGAAAGCGGTCGTACCGGGGAACATCGTCGAGTCCGGTCACGTCATAATACTCCGTGGCTGCAAGCCGGGCGGAACGTTCTTGATTAATGCACGCTAGTTCAGACCCCGCAGCGGTATGTCGACGCTCATTCAGGTGGCGGAAGCTCTCGCGTTTGTCGGCAGGCATCTTCGCTTCACGGTTCTTGCGATATTCTTGGTGCCAGGCGGGATCGATCCCCGTACCGGAAATGTACACCAAGCGGTTGATGTGCCGGGGGTGCTCGATAGCGTACAGAAGAGCGAGCCATGCACCCCAAGAATGACCAATGACCGTCCACGTCTCGTAGCCCCAGTGTGCGCGCAGAGCGTCAAGATCGGCAACGAAAGTAGCCACATCCCATGGGCCCCTGTCCTGAGAGCGGCCGCATCCGCGCTGGTCGTACCGGTGTACGGCGGCCAGATCATCGAACATGGCGGCGAGAGGTTCCAGGTTGTCGTATACTCCCGGCCCACCGTGACACAGCACAACCGGCGGGCCGCTGCCCTGCGACGCCGTCCACAGGGAAACTCCATTTACAGTAACGTGCCGCTCGGCAATGGGCATAGCACTGCTCTCTGGGGTAGTAGTCAAGACTTGCCCAAGGCGCAAGACTGAGAACTCAGGCGTTCTACACCGACTCGCCTGCGCTGCCGCAGGCCCGCAGGACCGTCTCCTGCGTGATGTAATCATGCTCCTTTGTGTAGGGAAACTCCATTTCGCCGCGGATGCACGCGGCCAATTCCACCAAATCGCGCTCGTAGCGAGGGATGTGTTCAAAGGGGACGTCCTGCCAGCCGGCCTCGTAGCCGCCGCGCGGTTCATTGAGGAAGAGGCGACCCGCCGGTGGTTCCAAAGGCGTCAGGACAATGCTGCCGCCGCTGCCGCAGACGGCGAAGTGCCGCCGGTCCTGCGAGCCCATCTCCAGGAGCGAACTCTCGATGATGCCCACCGCCTGACCGTACTCCAATACGGCGACGGTGTTGTCTGACATCTTGACGTCATACTGCCCGTCCTGGCGCAAGAAGGGCGTGACCCTCTCCGGTCGGCCCATGATGAACGTTATCATGTCGAGTAGGTGGCATCCCAGTTCGAGCATGATGCCGCCGGGATAGTGTTGCAGCCGTTCCCGGGTGGCGGGATCGCTCGCGGAATTGATGCCGCCGCGCACATAGTGTACGTCGCCCAGCCAGCCTTCCCGCACTGCCTGGCGCACGAGGTCGAAGCCGGGATTGTAGCGGAACATATACCCCATCTGAATGATAAGGTCCTGCCGTTCGGCCTTGTCGAGCAATGCCCGCCAGACGGCGAGGTCTGTGCCTGCCGGTTTATCGAGATGGATGTGCTTACCGGCATCGATGGCTTTCTGACCCAAAGGCAGCAACTGGGGTACCTCGCTCTCGACCGCAATCATCTGAATGCTGGGGTCGCCAAATACATCTTCCTCGTCAAGCCAGCGCAGGTCCTGCCAGTTAGTTTCCTGCTGCCGCTGTTGGCGCCAGCCAGCGTCCGGTTCGCAGACGCCTACCAGTTCCCACTCAGGAAAGTTGCGCAGCACGTTGAGCTTGCCCAAGGCATGCGAATGCCCGGTGCCGAGCACGGCGCAGCGAATTGGAGTCACTATCTCATCACCTCACCCTCGTTATTTCCTCTCAAAAGCTTTCCTGTCAGTATACTGGGCGGGTAGACAGGGCACAAAGCAGGGGAAAGGGCCGGGACGGCGTAAGACCGACAGCCAGGTGCGCGGCGCGGGCTGTCTCTGTATTGTATAGGGTAGGATTAGATATGGCCCAGGCATCTCTGCCACTGGAGACCCTCGTATCGAGGTACGGGGCATACGCGGAGTTCCAGTCCGATGCACAACCCATGCCGGCAGGCGAAAAGGCCCCCTCTCCCTGGGGAGAGGGCTGGGGTGAGGGGAATCTTCACCGTACTTGCCTAGTTCCTCGTGTCCGTCAGAGTTTCGCAGAGATTTGCAATGGGAAGACTAACACCAGGGTTTACACGGGTATGATTTCTCGTACCTACACACGATAGGGAGAGAGGGAGTCAAATGAAACTTGTTACCTACGCAAACGACAGCGGACCGCGTGCGGGTCTGTTGGATGGAGACCACGTATACGACCTGCAAGATGCTGCAGATGCGTTCACCGCCCAGGCCGGTGCGGTGGGCGCCAAACTGCCAAGCGGTGTGAGAGAGCTGCTGGAGTTGGGCGACGTCGGCTTGGCGCAGGCGCGGCGAGTCTTAGGTTTTGCGCGGGAGCAAGGCGGCAGCGCGCCGTTTGCCCACGGTGCAGCGGCCGTGACTCTGCTGCCGCCCATTCCCCGACCAGACAAGGTGTTCTGCTTGGCCGGCAACTTCGCCGATCACATTCGTGAAGGCGGCGACGAACCGCCGGAAAAGGCGCACCAGACGCCCCGCTACTTCTGGAAGCCAAACTCGGTGCTCGTGGGACAGGATCAGCCGGTGCGGTTGTGGGAGATGTCAGCCAACGTGGACTGGGAACTTGAGCTTGCCATCGTCATCGGCAAAGCGGGCCGCGATATTTCTGCCGCGGACGCGCCCAAGCACATCGCCGGATACACCATTTTCAACGACATCTCGTCACGCGATCTCAGTCTGCCTTGGGAGCGCGAAGAGCGCGAGATGGACGACTACTTCGACTGGCTGAACGGCAAGTGGTTCGACACCCACGGCCCTATGGGACCGGCGGTTGTAACGGCGGACGAGATTCCCGATCCCCACAACCTCGCTATGTCGCTCAGCGTCAACGGCATCGAACGGCAGCGCGGTAACACCGGCCAGATGATCTTCAACTGCTTTGAGTTGGTCGAGTGGATTACGCGCATCGTCACGCTGGAACCCGGCGATGTCATCTCAACCGGCACGCCTGCGGGTGTCGGCGCGGCGGCCGGGACATCCCTAAAAGACGGCGACGTGATAGAGGCGACCATCGAGCGGCTTGGGACCCTGCGCAATCCGGTGCGCGGCTGATAGGGAAAGACGTAAGCGGTCGCGGCGCTGCAGGCCCGGCCCTAGTGCTGTTCAAGCGAGCATGCGAGAACGCAGTCCAGCGTGGGGCCCTGCGGGAAGCTCAGAAAACGCAGAGCACAACGCGCGGTAAGTCTGGATCGTCGCGAGCGCAAGATGCAAGAGACCGCAACACTGTCCGTATCCGACGGTCTTAAGCATACCTGCCCAAAGCTTGCTCAAGGGGTCGAAGGGGGACCGGATATTCTTGACACAGACACTCTCTGGAAAAGTCCTTTGCGGAGCGCAATGCAACCGGTGGGATCTGCGCAAGATGGGAAGAATCCCCCTCACCCCATATCGAGTACAAGGCAGGCAATGCCACTCTCCCTCTGGAAACTTTTGCAAAGCCCTTGCCGAGGCGGAAAATCCCCCTCACCCCGGCCCTCTCCCCAGGGAGAAGGAGCACTTTCTGCGCCTCCGGCCGAAGACTTTTCGAGCATGCTTCCGTTGCCCCGATACGGGGGTCTTTTCGGGGAGGAGGAAGGGTCAGCGGCGGCCAATACCGGATGGAAGCGGCCTTCCGCCTTACTTGGCAGCACTTTGCCAGTGAGGATTAAGGAGGTTTGGGGCCCTCGAGCTTCGTCCTAGGATTTTAAGCTTTGGCCTGGAATTGGGTGCCGACGCGGTCGTCGGTGAGAAGCTGGCGCAGGACGGCGTGCGGCTCGCGGCCGTCGACGATATGGGCGGATGGCACCCCTTCCAAGGCATCCAAGCAAGCGGTGACTTTCGGGATCATGCCGCCGCTGACGGTGCCGTTGCGGATGAGTTGCCGCGCTCTTGCCTCTGTGAGCACGGGTAGCACTTCGCCACTCTTGTCCTGGACACCCGGCACGTCGGTCAGCAGCAAGAAATGCTGAGCCGGAAAGACCTGGGCAATATCGCCGGCGACGGTGTCGGCATTGATATTGAGAAGCTGTCCGTCTTCCGTAATGCCGAGCGGCGCGATTACGGGCACCATTTGGGCATCGGCCACGACTACAAATACGTCCAGGTTTACCTTCTTCACCTCTCCAACGTAGCCGAGCCCCGCCGGTTTCTTGCGCGGGCCGGCCAAGAGCAGTTGACCGTCGGCACCGGTCAGGCCGATGGCGTCAATGCCGTGACCGTTGAACATTGCCACCAGGTCGCTGTTCACTTTACCGGCGAGGACCATTTGCACAAGCTCCAGGGCATCGGCATCAGTGACCCGCAAGCCCTGGACGAACGACGCTTCCCGTCCTAGGGTCTTTTCCATTTCCGTCACGGCCTTGCCGCCGCCGTGCACGACAACGGTGAACACGCCGGCTTGCCACAACGCCTTAACGTCGTCACAGAACGCCTCCCGGTGGGGCAGCACGTTGCCCCCGATCTTGATCACTACGGCCTCACCTTTTAGATCGCGCAGTCGCGACAGTGTGTCGACGAATTGTTCGATTGCTGCCACTAGCGTTTGCTCCTTTGGCTACCCGTCTCAATTCCTACGAGAATACTTCTGGGTTTACGCAGAAATGCGGCCGTTCGCCCTGGAACACGCGGGTGATGTCCAGCGCGAGCGTTGTCGCCATGCGAATCATCGCTTCCTCAGTATGGGCGGCCATGTGCGGGCTGACGATCACGTTCTCTAAAGCAAACAGGGGATGGTCTTGCGGTGGCGGCTCCTGTTGCCAGACGTCAACCGCAGCACCGGCAATTTGGCCTTCCAGCAGCGCCGTCGCCAGTGCCTCCTCATCCACGATGCCGCCGCGTGCGCAATTGACAAGGATGGCCGTCGGCTTCATCAGGTTGAGCTCGCGTGGGCCGATGAGAGCCTGTGTCTCCGGCGTCAGCGGCGCATGCAGCGAGACGTAATCGGCCTCTTGCAGCAGAATCGAGAGGTCTGGAACGAGTTCAACGCCCCGCAGGCGGGCATCGTCCGCCGAGAGGAAAGGATCGTACGCAATGACGTGCATGTCCAACGCGGCGCGGCACATGCGGGCCACCCGACTGCCGACACGGCCCGCGCCCACAATGCCTAACGTCTTGCCGTAGAGTTCAAAGCCAATGAGCCGCGTGCGCGACTGGAAGTCGCCATTGCGCTGCGCACGGTCGCCGAGCAGGATCATCTTGCTCACGGCCAGCATCATACCCAGCGTATGTTCCGCGACCGACTCTGCGTTTGCGGCGGGAGTATAGAGCACCGGGATGCCGCGCGACGTGGCATACGTCACGTCCACGCTGTCTACGCCCACGCCGTGTCGGGAGATTGCCCGCAAGGAAGGGGCAGCATCGATGAGTTCGGGCGTCACTTTCGTGAGGCGCGTCACGATTGCGTGGACATCACGTAATTGGTCTGCCAGAGGCAAGCCGTCTTGGTTTGCTTGGCGAACCGTTGCGATCTGCTCGAGGATCACGATCCCTTGTTCGTGAATGGGATCGGCCAACACGACAATGTACGACATTTGGTCATGCCTCATAGGGGCTTCAGAGCCCAATGCTCAGGCGGTATCCGTGCCCAATGCATGCTATAATGTAGCAGAAAGTTCCCACTCTCCGCTAGGCATGGCCCACGCGTTATTTTGTGGCGCTAACCTTCTGGGAGTATGTCAGACACACGCAATTCGTTGCGTGTTTTGCTACTTCTGAGCAAGAATACGCCAAAAACGGTGGAGCAAGTTGGAGAGCGCATAACCTTTTGAGGAGAAGACGCGCGCATGGCGCGGGTGGTACAAAAGTACGGCGGCAGTTCAGTAGCAACGGCGGAGCGCATCAAGGCCGTAGCCACGCGGCTGGCTGCTGCTCGTGATGCCGGTAACGACGTTATCGTTGTAGTTTCCGCCATGGGCGACACGACCGACGACCTGATTGCTCTCGCCCATCAAGTGTCCACCACCCCCGGGGGCCGCGACTTGGACCTGCTCCTTTCAACCGGCGAGATTGTCTCCTCCACGCTGCTTTCGATGTGCCTCCGCGACATGGGCTACGATGCTGTCGCGCTAACCGGCCAGCAAGCAGGCATTCGCACGGACTCCTTCTACTCCCGCGCGCGTATCGTTGACATCCACCCCTCACGCATGGAGCAAGAACTCGAATCTGGTCGCATTGTCATCGTTGCCGGTTTTCAAGGAGTCACCCACGACCTGGACGTGACTACGCTGGGGCGCGGCGGTTCGGACACTACCGCAGTCGCCATTGCTATTGCGGTAAAGGCAGCCGCCTGCGAAATCTATACAGATGTTGACGGTATCTACACCGCCGACCCGCGCGTTATCCCGACCGCCCGCAAGCTCGACCGCATTGCGCACGAAGAGATGCTGGAGTTGGCAAAGCTCGGCGCGCGCGTGATGCACGCCAGAGCGGTCGAACTCGCGGAGCTCTTCGACATGCCTATAGTGGTGCGTTCTTCGTTCAATGAAAATTCTGGTACAGTGATCACTCGAGGTGAGGATATGGAGAAAGACGCCCAACGCATTCGCGGCATTGCAGTTGATACCGACGTCGCCAAGATCTCTGTGCTTGGCATCCCTGACCGTCCCGGCATTGCCCATGGGCTCTTCCAGCCGCTCGCCGATGACAACATCAACATTGACGTGATCGTCCAAAACATCAGCCACGACGGTATTACCGACATCTCGTTCACCGTTTCGCGGGATGATCTCGCCAAGACGCTAGAGCTCGTGGAAGACGCATCTCAGATGCTCGGCGCAGCCGACGTGCTGTACTTTGCCAACTTGGCAAAGGTCTCGATCGTAGGCACCGGCATACAAAGCACTCCCGGCGTGGCGGCGCGCATGTTCGGCGCGCTTGCGGAGCCGGCCATCAATATCGAGAGCATTACAACAAGCGAGATCAGAATTACGTGTCTGGTGCACGAAGATGACGCCCAACGGGCGGCCCAAGCCCTGCATCAGGCATTTGAGCTAGACCAGCCGGAAGAGTAAACTGGAAGTACTGAGGGCGCCCGCGATCATGGTTTACGATGGATCGCGTTGTGCCGTGGCCATGGGTCTAAACACAGATACGTAGCTGTGCAGGTGGCATTTCAATGGTCGAGATGGTGATCGAAAGCGTAGGTAGGAATCCGGCAAATCCGACCCGGATGGTCGTGCTGCGCGAGAAAGACCAAGAGCGCTATCTCGTGATCGTGATTGGCATTGCCGAAGCCGATTCGATTGCCATTAAGCTCCACAAGCACTCCTTCTCTCGACCATTGACGCACGATCTCCTAAGCAGCGTTATCGAGACACTTGGCGCCACCGTTGTGAGCATCCTCATTAACGATCTGGCAGACCGCACGTACTTCGCGCGCATCGTGCTCGACCACAACGGGCGGCACGTCGAAATCGACGCTCGGCCCAGCGACGCCATCGCCCTGGCGGTTCGTGTCGATGCACCTATACTCGTTGCGGAGAGTGTGTTGGAAGCAGCGAGCTTTACACCAGCCAAGGAAGAACAGGGCGAGGGCGAATCCGTACAGGAAAGCACGCCCGATCCCGAGCTTGAGGAACGGCTTGGCCTCTTCCGCGAGTTCATCAACTCTCTTGACGTAGATGACCTGGATACGCCAAAGAAGGATTGAGGGCTACCTAGCGACACTAGAATTGGGCCGTGAAGATATGCGCCCTATGGCAGGAAATGCCGGGGCGTTTTTGAATCACAGACTGGGGGCAGATGCCGGGCTATATGGCAGGATGGCAACCCGTGAGGAACCTCACATTCAAGCCGAGCTATCGCCTGATTGGCTGCTAGGCAACGGAGGAGTACCGGGGTTGATTTCCTGAAACTTCCTGTACAGTCGTGGATCGAATGGTTTAGCGGACACTATTTCGGAAGAAGAAATAATGACCCGAGTGTCACTGGCAACGATTTCGCTATTGTCTAGAATGACTCCCGTATAGTCAGTATCTACTATGAGCATCTGCGTTTTTTCGTCTCGGTATCCGCTCTGTAATGGCGAGAGCTCGATGTCAGCATTGTGACCGTTTTTCATACTAAGCGGATAGCCAATATAGGACTTTCTGTTCTTGAGTGAAATCTCGATGAACATGTCCGACCCAAGGGCCTCCGCGATGAGTGCGCCTAGTTGGTCACCTCTTTCTTTCGCGTTCTTGATGAAACCTGACTGCTCGTTGTATGAAACTAGCTCAATGAGCAGCCAAACCGATCCTAGGACGAGGCCTGCAACATATGCAGCGACATAGTAGTCGAATGGCGAGAAGACCTCCCATGAGTCGGATAGCGTTACCACCCAATCCTCAGAATGGAAGCTGTGCCCGATGACTGTCCCAAACACATAGGGCACGCCTACGAGCATGTAGCCGACAAGAGCAGACTTGAAGAATAGATGGTAACCGGATTCGTGGGGTATCGTCAGACGGGTACGTTTTGAGGCCTTAAGGAACAAGTATCCAATCAGAGCTGGCAAAAGGGTAGTAACTAGATCCATCTAGGATTCGGCCTCTGGGGGACTCTCCTTTGGTGGCTCTGCCATTGGGCCTATTTCATTTAGCTCTCTGATCTTCTCGCGAATTGTAGGGTTCTTAAATACGTCCTCTGGCTTAACGTAGAGTCCCCCATTCCCATCCGCATAAACTTTTATCTTCTTCTTTTCACCACTAGATTCAAGCATTTTGCACTTTCCAAACTGCTTCCTTCTAGCACACTACTCTAATACTATGCTCTATTTAAGGCTTGTGGCAACCCATCGACGGACCATATTCAGCAGACACGACATTGCCGGAAGAATACCTCCTCCTATAGGAGCCAATCTGGTCAAGAGTACAATCCCTAAATGGGAGATATCCACATTATTGCAAACCTGAAAAAGACCCTTCTCCAGATTGCTCAAGTAGCAATATGCTTGGCTATGGCTCGTAGGGATACGACGTCCTCTGCGAGCAGCCGACGTAAACCGATGCCGGTCTCGGTACCGGATGTAGCCAAATCAACGACTACTTGGAATTCATGTGCCGTGAAGTCGCTCTCGGGTTCTGCCAGCAGCGCGTCGCGAATCCGCAACCGCACCCCGTAGCGGTCAATCGTCTCGCCGTTGGGCAGCACCACCGGCGACACGTAGACTCCCGTTGCCGCGATGAAGGACTGCACGGGTTCCGGCACCGAACTGGCATCTGCAGCATTGCCGCTACCCTGGGCATACGCCGTACGCACGGTCGTTGAGGAGAGCGCGGGGTCATGGTACACAGGCAGCGTGGTCAGTGGCGCGATTCGCCCGGAGTACGCCCGATTCGCTTTCTCACTCAGCAAGGCATCTAGTGCCTGGGCGCCGTACGCGCCCCGTTCCGCAACCAGAAATCGTGCGAGCGAAAAGAGCCGATCAAGGCTGGCCTCCCGATCCACGTAATAGCGCGGATCGAGAATCTGCTGAATCTTGTCGAAACCAACGACGAACACCAGCTCTTGCCCGGACGCAACCAACTCCTCGCACAACGCCTCGGCCTGCTCTACGTAAAGGCCCCGGTTACAGAGCACGACGCCAACGTTCGGCTGCGCCTCTGCAAGCATTTCGAGCATGCAGAGGCGGTCCTCCAGACACGCGCCGGTAATGTGCTCTTTATCAACAGTTTGGACTGCGAGCGACAGCCAGACCGCGCCTACGTCCGGCTGCTGCAACGCGCCGTCGCAAAGACTGAGATGTGCGAAAGTTGCCGGATTGAACGACCCCGCAACCACTGCCACATTTCCGCCAGGTTCTTCTTGTAGGAGCGTAGCGTCCGGCGCAGTGGGCGGCATGATGGCTGCTGCTTGCGGCACTATTGCACGCGCTTCAGGCGCTGAACCGTGGGCAAGAGCGGCAACGTGCGCGTGCCAGGCGCGCAACCGCTGCACGTCATAGATGCTGTTCTTCAACGCTCAACCTCTTTCAAGGCACAGGCTATGCACGTCACGAGGAGGTCTTCCCCCTGCCTCATGGCGCAACTAATGACTACCGCATTTTGCCTTCTACATCGCATTCCCCGCCACCCCGTTCCATCTAAAGGGCGACTACGCTCCAATTCGCACGGCACACTAGCCCCATGACGCAAGGCCATAACTCGCAAGGCGCTACACAAACCGGTAGTAGGCAGAATAGCGAGATGCCGGCTCAACGGCAATAGGTTGACTACCGGTCACTGTGCTTAACGTTTGCACGCTCCAAGGTGTAGCCGTGGCAGGAGTTTCGTCGCTATAATGAAAGTAACAAAGACATCGCTAATCAATGGCCGCCGCATAGACGCCGCACGGTCCGCCGTATTTGCAGTGGCTGACTGATCTACGGCAAGAGAAGTAGTGCGGTGCGAAAACGCATAGCGGCGAATGGTAAAGTCCCCAAACCCTGAAGAGGCGCGCACACATGTCTGACGCAAGCAATTCTGCCGTCCAAGTACCGCATCTCACACTCTCCACCGGCTCACTCTACACCTACGGCTTGGCGCGAACCTTCGAACTGATGCAGGGCTCCCCGTTCGACGGTGTGGAAATCATTGTTGACAACCGATGGGACACCCGCCAAGCGGAGTACATTAAAGCCCTGACTGACCAGTGGGGCATTCCTGTGCACAGCATTCACGCACCGTTTCGAGTCATATCTGAGATGGGAGCCGACTACCCTAGCACCCTCAAGGCAACGATACGTTTGGCGGAAGAGGTCGGGGCACGCACGGTCGTAATTCATCCGATTTCGCGGGGCACGCCGGACCTCGCCCAATGGTTGCAGCAGAACCTTGCCGGCTTGCAGGCACAGACGCCGATCCTGCTCACCGTCGAGAACCTGCCGCGAATGGTAGTGAAACGCTTGGGCATCTTGCAGCGGGACTTTCACGAATTCTGGCATCCGGATGCCATGCGCCCCTTTGCGGCGCTGACAATGGATACCACGCACTTTGGCGTCTCGAAGATTAATATTCTGGAAGCGTGGCGGCAACTGAGCGCCACAGTGCAGCACATCCATCTGTCTGACGAATACAACGGCCGTGAGCACCTCTTTCCCGGTGAAGGTACGCTGCCGCTTGCCGACTTTCTCGGTGAATTAGACCGCAGCCGCTTTGGCGGCATTGTCGTTGTGGAATTGCACCCCTTTGCGCTTCACGCAGGCCGTGACGACGAAAAGGTGCGCGATCGCATCCATCAGGCCGCCGCCTTTTGCCGCGAGCACCTCAAGGTGGAGACCCGTCGCGCGGAGCCAGTGGCACAGGCCGGTAGGTAGCAATTGCTCTAAGAATTGAGGGCGCTTTGGACGGTCGCGCCCGCGCCGTCCGGTTTCGCTAGGCTTGATCTTTAAGACAAACCCTCGTCTAGTCTTCTCCCTCGAAAGACCCTTGCACAACCCATGCTGGCAGCCGAAAAGACTCCCTCTCCCTGGGAGGCTGTCTCATAGTCGACTCGATTAGCAAAATCGTGCTTCGACAAGGGCTTCGCGAAGCCCACTCAGCACGAACGGGATTTGCCTTTTCCGTTCGCCCTGAGCCTGTCGAAGGGCAAGTCTACACTGAGCAATGCACTTTTGAGACAAGCACCTGGGGAGAGGGTTGGGGTAAGGGAAAGTCTTAACCGCTTTTGCCCAGTTCCCCGTGTCCGTCAGAGTTACGCAAGGGTCTCCTCGGGGAGAAGGAAGCACTTCTTCAAGCCGCCTCTTGCAAGTCGCAATACACTTACATAGCAGTTGCAGCAGCTTGTAAACCTGCGCCTTGGGGAAACAGCAGCGTGCACGGCACCGCATGACATTCCACGGCAGCTAAAGCTACGGCCACGAAGCTTGAGAGTGCCCAATTCTCATCCTAAGAGCGGCTAGACTCGGTCCGCCACGCGCCCTACTGCACGCAGACTAGAGGCCGAACAGTCTCACAGCGTTTTCCTGCAGGATCATCCGGCGTTCTTCAGCGCTGATCTTGGCATGCTCAATTGCCATCGTCGCAGCTTCGGGCGCGTGCAGCGGCAAGTTGGTACCGAAGAGCACGTGGTCGGCGCCCATCGTTTCGCAGAGCTTCTCAATGTCTCCCACCGGCCCTTGCACCCGTGAAACGTCGATATTGAGATTTCCTGTGTGCGTAGACTGCGCCCATACCGCGTTGTGCGCCGAGAACGAACCGGCGGCAACGAGAAACGGCACATCGGGAAACGCGGAGACGGCCGCCGCGATCTGCCCGCTCGGCACGTCGCGCACCTTTATCAGCGGGTGGTGGTGGCGCGTGTCTTCCATACCGATAGTGACAATCACTACGAACCCGTGCGCGAGGGCTGTTTCCAGCACCGCCGTGCCTTCTGCTGCGTCAAGCGCGTATTGGTGGTAGTTCGGGTGCAGCCGCATGACGCGCATGCCGAATTCCTGCACGCAAATCTCCAGGTCTTCTTCCCACCCGGGAAAGGTCGGATTGATGGTGAACGCGGGGAGGAAGCGGTCCGCGTGCGCTTTAACCAGGACATGGAGATTTCGGTTACCTGCAAGTAGGTCCTTGTAGAAAACGTTCTCCAGCGACGACACCACGGCCTGTTCGATGCCGAGCGCGTCCATCTTGCCGAGCAGGGCGGCCGGTGTGGTGTAGCGCAACTGGCGAAACGGCCAATTGCCCACATACGCGTTGGCATCGATCATGACGTGGCTCCGTTGGTTACTTCTTGGCGAGCGAAAATAGCCTGCGCATTGCGGTAGAGGATCTTCTCACGCTCTTCGTCATTGAGATCCGCGCCGTATACCTTGGCAAGCTGGGACACGAGAGAGCGCCCCGGCGCGTCGCTGCCGAAGACGATATGATCGGCAGTCTCATGTTCCACCAGCAGATCGACGTAACCGCTCATGGCTTCGCCACCGCCCAGGTCCATGTAAACGTTCGGCAGGCCGCGCGCGCACTTGGCGCCGTACTCGTAGTCGCCTCCGCAATGGCCCCAGAAGAAGCTAACGTTCGGATGCCGCAACGCCAAGACGCGCAGATCCATTGGCGTGGACTCTCCGGGCAGATTTCCGGTGACCTTGAACCACGTGTGCTGGAGCACCGGCAATTTGTGAGTGGCGCAAAGGCGCATGATGGGATCGAGGCGCGGGTCGTTGCAGCGCACCGCCACCCAGAGCTTCACGCCCTGCAGACCTGAGTAAGCAGCCACACGCCGCTCAAGCTCCCGGCAGGCGAAGTCCCCGTGCGCCGGATTGAGGTACCACATCGGAATAATACGCTCTGGATGGGCAGCGGCCAGTTCTGCGGTCCAATCGTTGCAGCGCTTAACTTCGTCTTCGGTCGGATCATAGGGCATGCCGGTGCCGTCTTTTGGGCTTAGACTATTCACGCAGAGAGTCACGTCGAGAGCCTCTGCTTGGTCCAGCAGGTACTGGAATCCCCCTGGGTCCGGCCCCAGGCGTGTATGAACGTGAACGTCGATTATCATGGCATTGCCCCATCCCTATCCAGTTTCGCTACGGTACGCTACCGAATTATACACCTCTGAGAGGAGTGTAGCCCACGCCAACCATTCTTTGCATAACCATGGCAGGGCAAGAAATTCTCCCTCTCCCGGCGGGAGAGGGCCGGGGTGAGGGCGAATGTTCCCGATCTTTCTTTTGCCACCTGGGGGCACGTTGCCCACCTGCGCTACCGCGGACAGCAGCGCGCAACGTGCTTTGAATGCAAAGCTACTGCAGAAAGCAGCAAAGCAATGCGGCATTTCGCCAACATGGCGAGGGTCCTACTTTCTGCAAGGGGCTGTTGCACTCGTCCCAGCTAGCCGTCATCAGCCTGAAGCGTCTGCGCTTGGCTCAGGCGTTCGGTGGTAGCCGCGCGCAACCATCATGGCCAGCAAGAACATAGGAATCGTGACTGCTATACAGACAATGAACGGCAGTTGCAGAAAGACCAATACCAGTGCGCCGGAGATGAGCATTCCCGCCAAAATACCCACAGCCCAAAAGAACTCCGTAATGGCGATGAGGCGTCCTTGCTCCTCCGGCGGGCCGGCCTCCGCCACCAGCTTCGGATAGAGCCCTGAAAACCACCAGGCGCCCATATTAGCCAAAAGACCGCCGGCGGCCAGTCCCCAAACGTTATTAATGAGGAGCGTAATGAGCACGGCGCCGCCCATCACGAGCACGGCTGCCATACGCACCGGCCCTTCCCGGCCGCGCTTATCCGCAATCCAGCCGATTACAAGCTGTGTCGGCCCGATGATAAACAGGATCGCGCTGCCGTAAAGCCCCACAAACGTTACCGATTCTGTGAGCCGAAAGAGCTGCAGCACCAAAAGCAAATTCATAGTGCCGTAGAAGTACGTGGCGCAGAAGCGCAGGCCGCAGAGGGCGAGAATGCGCGAGTCGCGCAACATGTCTAGATAGTCCGTGAACCTCGCTTTGTTCTGCGGGGATTCGTCACCGGACTCCGTCTTATCGGGTTCGGCGTGGACGGAAGGCAGCAACCAGGCAGTCAGCGGCACGAGCACAACACCGGCGATAATGGCAATCAGGCCCAATGTGCCAAATCCCACCGTATCCGCGATTCTGCCGCCTATTGCGCTGCCAACCGCCATGGAGACGATGAGGCTCAAGAAATACAGAGCGCCGCCGATGCCCATCTGCGTCAACGGCAGGGCACGCGCTAGGTACGAGCGGCTCCCCGTGGTCATAAACGAGAAAAGCAGACCGTACACCGGCGCGATGATAAGCAACATCCATGCCGACTCCAATCGCAGCATGAGACCCACCGCTATCGCCCCGCAGAACCCCAGAACTAACGTCCATTTCGCGCCCAGACGGTCGGCTAGCACTCCGCCGACCAACAGCATGACGCCATAGACCGCCGTGTTCAGCGAGACGACAATCGCGGTAAAGAAGGGAGACCGCTCGAGCACCTTCTCGACAAAGACCGGTAACAGGCCCTGCGCCGGACTCATGAATGTCAGGTTTAGGAAGAGCAGGCCGAACATTATCAGGACCGGCCGCCACGTGCCTAATTGGCCCATACGCGCGTGCAACTTTGAGACCATATGCTACATTTGCCTCCATTTAACCTTCATGCGCTATCCCGCTTCGCTCGCTGCGACCGGCTCTTTGGAAATAGCCCGGTGCCCGCCGCTCGCGACGAGCATGGCAATGAATAGCGTTGGAATGTTCAGCCACGCTGCCACTAAGAACGGCGCACTCAGGTGGACGGTCAAGAGCGCCCCGGCTCCCAAAGCGCCCACCACGGCACCAATGTTCCAAGCCATCTCCGTGACGGCGACGAGGCGACCTTGTTCATCGTGCGCACCGCTTTCAGCGACCAGGAGCGGAAAGAGACCGGAGAGCCACCACGCGCCCAAGTGCCCAACGAAAGCCCCACAGACAAGTCCCCAGGGATGGTTAACGAAGATGGCCGCTAATACCGCCCCGACAATTACCAGCACAGTAGACGCGAGAACCGGCAGGCCGCTGCCCCACCGGTCAGCGGCCCAGCCTACCGGCATCATGGTGGTGCCGATTGCCAGCAGGCTCACCGCATAGAAGAGCGCTGGCGCAACGGGAGAACCCGTCAAGCGCAGGAGTTGGATGCCAATCACCAGTTGCCCCGTGGCCCAATAGATCGTCGGCAGGCCGCGTAGCAGAAGCAAGAGTTGCACTGAGCGGCGCTGTACCATCTGCCAATAGCTCCCCAGAGTAATGGGCTCGGCGCTCGCAACCTTTGGCGTAACCGATGGCAACCAAAGCTGCGCGCCAAGAGCCGTGAGGAAGCCCAAAGCTACGAGAATAATGCCGGCGAGCGGAAAGCCCGACCTTACGGCGATAATGCCAACAGCGGCGTTGCCGAGAGCTGCGCCCAACGTAAACCCGAGCTCATAAAGGTTGCCGAGCAGTCCCATGCGTTTGAGCGGCACCGCCAGCACGAGATAGGCACGACTGCCGGCCGCGTGCAGCGCAAAAAAGGTGCCCGTGAGCGCTGCAACAAGCACCAGTTGCCAGACCTCCTGCGCGATCAACAAGAAACCGGCAACCGCAGGGGTGAGCAACCCGATGACAAACGTCCGCTTGGGACGAAATCGGTCGGCGAGAAAACCGCCAACCAAGAGCATCGCCGCGAAAACGACGTGAAACGTCGACTGAATGATTGAGGTGACAATCGGCGCTGCTGCCAGCGCGCTCTCAACGTAGACCGGCAGTTGCGCACGCGGCGGATTAGCAGCGCTGACATTGAAGAAGAGGATAACGAAGAAGGCAGACATTGCAATCCACGAGAGGGTAAATAAATTCGCGGACGACGGCTTCTGCGAAGAAGACCGTTCCGTGGTTGCCATGGGCTGCGCTTAATCGGACGATGAAGGATGACTTGGTCGAAGACGCTGCATTGAGCGCAAGTGTACCCCGCCCATCTGACTGTGAGCAAGTTAACCGGGGAATCGAGTGCGGCCAAAGACTATTGGGTCTCGCCGGGACTTCTGAACGTAGTGAGCGGTTTTCCCGTTCGTGGACAGCAGCTATACCGTTCGTAGTGAGCGATATTCCCGTTCGTGCTCAGCAGCTATGCCATTCGTGGTGAGCGGCTTTCCCGTTCGTGGACGGCAGCTATACCATTCGTAGTGAGCGATTTTCCCGTTCGTGGACGGCAGCTATACCGTTCGTAGTGAGCGATTTTCCCGTTCGTGGTGAGCCTAGCGAGTCTATCCGGCTTAATGGCACGAAACCCTGGCGTTTTTCAAGATCGGAGTAGGTGTTGCGCGGCTTTAGAAAGGTGGATTCGATTTTACGCCGGAAAAACAAAATGGGTAGTGTCTATTCTCTTACTGAAATTGTGACGGTTTCGACTGTGCAGATCACGACGGGCCCAAGCTCGTGGCAGTAGCTATTACACCGGCGCTGCAAATTGATCTGAACGTAAGGCTGCAAGGACGCCATTCAAGGTAGGTGGGAGTTCGTCAAGATATCGCAGGGCGAAGACCTGCGCTAGATGATGCGCTATTCGCTCGCGAATGAGCGCCATGTCCACTTTCCCTATTCCCAGCGCTACAGACGACCCCTGTGCAACAGACGACCCCTGTGCAACAGACGACCCCTGTGCAACAGACGACCCCTGTGCAACAGACGTCATCGTAACCGTCGGCATGCCGCAGGGCACAATATGGGAAAAGTGGCTGAGATCGGTGGTGACGTTGAGAGCGAAGCCGTGGCTGCTGATCCAGCGGCTGAAGCGCACGCCGATGGAGGCAATCTTGCGGTCACCCACCCATACACCCGTCTTCTTCTCGATGCGCTGCGCCGGTATGGCGCACTCCTGTAACGTGTCGATGAGGGCCTGTTCGAGATCCCGCAGGTACCGATGCACGTCGCGGTCGCGCGGCCGCAGGTCGAGGATGGGATATCCCACCAGTTGCCCCGGCCCGTGATAGGTCGCCAGCCCCCCGCGATCCACCTCCACCACGGTCGCTCCCAGCCTATGAAGGTGCTCCGGGGTGGCGAGCACCTCACTGTCATCTCCCCTGCGACCTATCGTGTACGTGTGGGGGTGCTCCAGAAGTAGCACAACGTCGGGGATCGCGTCCGCCTGCCGCGCCGCCACCAAGCGCCGCTGCAACTCCCAGGCGTCACGATACGGCACCATGCCGAGGTCAATTAGTGCACAAGGATACCGTCTTGTTGTGCGACTGCTTGTACTCACGGTAGACGTTCATCCAGCACTCTAGCCCACACTCAGAGCTTGGAGAAATTCGCCGCGCTTCGACCACATTCGCATATTTATTGCGCCAATTTTCTCAGGCAAGGCCAGTATCCGTTGGGACAGGGCCATTTGCAACCGCCTCCAAGAAATCCGTGAAGCTGGGACTGCGTCTTGCGATGGCCGCTGAATCCAACCTGGACGCGATTTCTTCAGAAATCACGGCTGTATACTGAGTAGATCGACTACTCAGTATATTCTTTAGATGATGTTTCGGATTCTGAATCTCGTCAGGTCTCGTTATGTCGATTCTCCCTAGGTCCCTGCCAACGTACTCGCTCAAACTTTCGGCATCAGCAAAGTACCAAGCTTCAAGATGCCATTGGGCATATGCATACTGCACCTTTGCCCCAATCTCGGTACCTAAGCGACCTGGAAGCAGTTCCTTGAAGGGTCTCAACACTTTAAGTGGCTCACTTCCGTCTAGGTCTACTAGAACGACGATCTTGTCAGGCAATGTGCCGCTATGCCCAAACCATGCAGCCTTTATGAGTTTGTCCGCCATCTCGACATTGAGAGGCCGATTTCGCGGTGGAATTCGCACTTCCACTACGTGAATGCCTTGACTTTGTAAGTGTGATACGAGGTGTGGGATTGCACGTCGCTCGGTCTCGCCAGAAGCTACAATTACTACGAGTTTCGCCATCTAGACTAGCCCCCGAATCCCTTCGTTTCGTAGAATTCGCCAAGGCCGAAGCCAGCAGAATCCAAGGCTTCTCTAACACCTTCTGGGTTACTCTCCCTTTCGACAGATGTTCCCAACTTGCCGTCGCGCTTCACGACGCGAACAACCGCTGGATCTTTCAGGCAGTCCAAGAGCAATGGCGAGTGGGTAGTCACCATGAACTGAACACGTTCTTGTGCCTCTGTTATATATTCTACGAATGAAGACAGCGCAGTCGGGTGAACGTAATTCTCAGGCTCTTCAATTCCGATCAAGTTCTTCTCAGGTTCTCCAATTAACGCCGTCATTAACGCCAACACGCGTAGTGTGCCGCTAGACACTCCCATCTGGTGCACTGGGTATTGGAGTCCAGGCTCATATTGAACAAAGTAGCAGCGGTCTTCAGCTTCACGGGGCTCAATGCGTAGAGGAACGCCTACAACCGCCTGCGTCGCAGTAACAATCTTATCTAGTACACTCGGTGATGATGACCAGAGTAAGTATAGCCTCTCACCCAAGTTTCGCCCGTAATGGTCGATTCTACTGGAGTCCATACCACTCCAGTCGCGGCGGAGTAAGAATGGGTTTGGATCGAAGAAACCCCATCGGTTTACGAATTCGACGATTTCTCTGGCTGGAAAAGAAGCGTCCGCCGCGGCGGAAGCAAGAGCACATGTCGTCGGGTCCTGCTGCAGCTTAACTTGCTGGTCCCGGTCGCCCGACCACCACCAGCCTACTCCCTTGTCAGCGTTAAGTAGCTGAATTGGCGGAATCTTTGGGAGGAACCAATCTACTTGCTCCTCAACAGTGAACTCATATCCCTCCCTGGTAAGCCGGACAGACCACTTGTATATCTTCCTGCCATCCTCGTTCTCTAGATCTACAGCTAACTCAATTCTGTGCGCTTCATCGCTCTTAGAGGCCAGATTAAGTATCCCACCACGCGAATACACTGGTTCTCGAAAGTCTCGCGATCGAATACCTTCGTGCAGAAAACGAAGTGCGTCAAGAATGGTACTCTTGCCCGATGCATTTGCACCTATAAACAGATTGAGATCGCTTAGCTCAATGCTAACGTCGCGCAAGCTACGGTAGTTTTTTGCTTCGAGTCTTGAAACCCTCACACCTTGCGACCTCGTGTGGATTTGGGACAACTCATCCTTGATCTGACATCTCTAACGTTAGGATAACTTAATGCTAAGATTATTCCGCTTTCCAATGTCACTTTAACAGGTATCGAGAGGTCAACAACATGGTAGGCATCACTTGCCGCGAATCTCCAATGAGAAACACAGGCAATTTGAAAACCAATTCCAGAGTCTTGCGCCGCAGCTTATGGTCAATTTCGCCAAGACTCTTGCTACTCACTTTCCCCATGACAAGTAGCCTTCAATACTGAGCGTTACGTTGCGGCCTTGCGTCCAACGGCGATCAGGCGGTTGGCCTCGGGACCGTAGGGTGCGCCCTCAATGCTGCCGTAGAGCCGTACGTCACGAAAACCGACGGCGGCAAAGCGGTCCTTCAGCTCCTGGCCGGAGTAGACCGTGTGGTCGATCGTGAAGATTCGCACAGTGTTGCCCTTGATGATAGTCCACTCCATGCGCACGCGCGTCCAGTCGTCCAGGACTGCGCGGCGATCGATCACGACTGAGCCGTCAGCATGCTTCCGAGATCGTACCGGTTCGAACGAGCTTGCCAGCACTTCCTTCCCCACCACGTCCATGACAAGCACGCCGCCCGGTCGCAGGCTTGCGTGGATGTTTTGCAGTACCGCGAGGTCTTCGTCCTTGTTGTCGAAGTAGCCGAACGACGTGAACATGCTGATCGCCAAGTCGAAAGCGCCCGGCTGTACGAACGTCCGCATGTCCTCTTGGACCCACGAGATTTCAACGTTTTCCGCGGCTGCCCTTTCCTTGGCCTTGTCGAGGAAAAACGTCGTTCTGTCTACGCCGGTGACGCAAAAGCCGCGCCGAGCCAGGGGTACGGCAAAGCGTCCCGGCCCGCAGCAAAGATCGAGAATAGACTGAAGCTCACTGCCAACGAGCCGCAGCAGCGGTTCGATCTCCTCCTCAGCGGCGGCGATGCGCGACGGTGAGAACATGTACGGATAGGTATCAACCCACAGCGATTCGTCCTCGAACCATTGTGTCATTTAACTCTGCCAGAAATACGTTCGCGGTCTGGAAACATATAGAAAGCAACCGCAATTGAGCAGGAAAACTTCCGAGATGAGATTCGAGACTGAGTCCACGTCCACTCTAACTCTTGTACAATGCACTTTGACTTGAAACCCCAGTTGGTTCCACCGTGAAATCTAGGGGGGGATCCAAGTCGTTGAAACTTATCCATAAACCCCGTCATTGCGTCCGTGTCTCATCAACCAATGCCAAAGTAGGTAAGAATCGCCTTAGTAAGCACATCGGCTGCCATCGTTGAACTAACATCCCATGTACGTGACACCGCCTTCGAGACCATGTTCCCTACCCATTGTGCTGTCTTGGCTCCTAGTGTGCCTCCTTCGTTAGGCCTATCTTCATCCTGTATTATACTTTCCAACTCGTCTATGTCTTGGGCAGGTACCTGCAATTTTTCAAGACATTTCCTTAGGCTAGTTAAATCTCCTTCCATTACCTGAAGGTCAGAAGTCTGTGAGAATCCAGTACTGCCAGGAGCCAAATTCCCCACGTTTCCCATGACTATGGTGTTGAACACTTGTTGTGACCTTTCAATGGATAGCTCTCCCAGTGAATCCTCGTCACTAGAATCTAAAACCTCGGCTTCAATTTCAATAGTCAAGTCCAGTACTCTATTGCGTACCGTTTCAAGAATTCCAACAACAGCACTCCTTGAAACTAGCTTCCACGCACTGAAGCAATTATGCCCGGAGTAGATGTTGGGCCCTAAGCGGAGGAGTATGTCATGAGACCAATTGAGATGAATAGTTTGGCGAGACTTATTGCTCTGAACCAATTCTTCGAGTTCACCTACCCCGGCTAAGAAGAATTGACTAGTTGCATATTCGCGGTATTCAGATGGAAGTGCGTCTCCAGGAATTGGCGCATTCTTCATCCCATCTCTTAACGGACTATAGAAGTCCCCGAGCGACTGTGCGCTAACGAACCGATATTGTGGCAAAGAATCCTTAGAAGGATAACCGTTTAGCTCAAAGCCAACCCACTTAGCGATTTCTTCGCTACCTATTCTGGCAGCAAGAAGCCTAGCCTTTCGTAGAAGTGTAGGTAGGCCTATACTTGAGTCGACTGCGGCCTCCTGGATTTCCTTGATCAAACTCACTTCAGTTTCCTTAGTGTTGAAGAGCGATGCCACTCAAAGTCGTGATGCAAAACCGTTCCGAGCCTCTACACGACAATACAGATTGCCAACCCAGCTACTCCGCCTTCTCGTGCAAGGTCTCCACCTGATCTCGGGCGTGGTAAGAGGAGCGGACGAGGGGGCCGGATTCGACATGGCGGATGCCGAGGGACTCGCCGATAACCTTAAGTTCGGCAAACTCTTCCGGGCGGTAGTAGCGTTCCAGCTTCTGGTGCTTCTTGGAAGGGCGGAGGTATTGGCCGATAGTAAAGATGTCCACCTGTGTCGCGGCCATGTCCGTGAGCGTCTGCACGATCTCGTCCCAAGTCTCGCCCAGGCCGAGCATCATGCCGGATTTGGTGAGGATGTCTGCGTCAAGCTGCTTGGCAGTGCGCAGCACCCAGTGGCTGCGCTCGTAACGGGCTTTGGGGCGCACCCGGCGTTGCAGGCGCGGCACAGTCTCCACGTTGTGGTTGAGGATTGCCGGCTTGGCGGCCACCACCTCTTTGAGCGCATCGTGCCTGCCCGCCAGATCGGGGATCAGCACCTCGATGGAGCAATCCGGGTTGAGTTCCCGCACCTTGCGAATGGTCTCGGCGAAAATCTGCGCGCCGCCGTCTTCCAAGTCATCGCGAGCGACGGACGTAATCACGGCGTGGCGCAATCCCATCTGCTTCACCGCCCAGGCCACGCGAATGGGTTCGATCTTGTCCAGGCCGGCGGGACGCCCGCTCTTCACCGCGCAAAAGCTGCACGCGCGGGTGCAGGTATCCCCCAGGATCATGAACGTGGCCGTGCGAGAATTCCAACATTCGCTGATGTTCGGGCACCGTGCCTCTTCGCAGACGGTATGCAGGTCCATACCGCGCATGATCTGTTTAAGTTCGCGGTACTGCTCGCCCTCTTTCCAGCGAACGCGGATCCACTCCGGTTTTCGTTCCAGTGTCGTTGCCATGGGGTGTTAAATCAGGTGCGTTTGGGTAACTTCTGTGGCGGAGTTCACCCTCAGAATAGCACGATCTGCCCATAGACGCCTATTGTGCTGTCAGCCAATTCTTCGCATTGATGGTCATACGGGGTCAACGTTTTCGACCCATCCCGTACTGTGCGCGCAGAAACACCGATTGACTATGCAAATTACTTGCTATATCATCCAACCCAAAGCAATCGCATGGAGGCAAGAGAGTGTCTGTGGGAAAGCGATTCTGCATTGATTGGATTCTTGGGACGGTCTGCACGTTTCTGATTGGCCTTACCATCATGCTATGCATAACTATGGCGGCGTGGCTAAACGGCTTACACCCCTTCTCCATTGCTCTAGGATCGCTTGTGCTGATGGAATACCAGACTGGAGGCACCACCATCTTCGCCGTTCAGTTTGGGAACGGAATTGTCCTTCTCTCGGCGCTAGGCGGTTCGATTTACGGGATCGGTCGGCTACGATTTGCAGCCCGTCTTGGCCCACCGCGCAAAGAGCCAAGCTAGCCAACCTCTATCCTCGGCAACCTTCAGTGCGAGGAATCACCTGAACAGGAAAGTGGTGCCACTTATTCTTGCCGGGGAGGAAGGCCGGCCCGGACCCATCCACAAGCGCGGAGCCCCACCCGCTTCGTTTAGATGGATTCCGGCTTTCGCCGGAATGACGGGTACCTGAATCCTCTCACCGGTGCAATCATTGGTTGCAAGCAAGATCCGACAGAAGATGAGCCTAGACGTACCCGCGGCAAGGCGTGAAGCTATGGGAGAGCTTGAGCCTGCGGCCGGGCCACGAAGATCATCTTCTCCTCGCTGCCCGTGAAGGGATCGGCCTCATGCGAGCCAAAGACGTTCTCGATGGCAAAGTTAGATTGTGCTAGCAGCGCTTCGATCTCATAACGGTACGAGTAGCGCATGGGGAAGGTAGTAGTAGTGCGGCGAATGCTGCCGTCGGCCTGCAAACAGTCGTAGAGATAGGTCGTTTGCACGACTTGCGTTTCGCGGTCCACTTCCCACACTTCAAATTGCTGAATAGGCGCGCCGGTCTGAGGGTCTGCCAAGACGTTGCGCAATGTTACCATGCGATCGCGCGCATCATACTCCTGCGTGATTGGGTTGAAGAGATCGATAATCAACAACCCATCGGCGTGAAGCAGGCGGTGGGCAGCGTCGAGCGTTTGGGTCTGCAGGAGTGGCGTCGTCAGATGGGCAAATGCGTTGAGCGCAGAGAATACTAAGCGTGCTTGCTGGGCAACAGAGGCGGATTCCATTGGTTGATGCACAAGCTGGAATTGGTCTCCGGGAATCCCAAATGCCTGAAAACGTTCGACAGCTCGTGCCAGCATAGCCTGTGAAGAATCTATGCCGATCACCGTATGACCGTGCCGTGCCAAAGGCGCCAGAGCGCGGGCCGACCCGCAGCCAAGCTCGACGATGGGGCCCCCCGTGCGCGCGGCGAAACGCTGCCAGAACACGGCATCCTCGTCCCAGTCGTCGTATTCCAGATCGTAGAGTCGGGCGAGGTCATCAGATTCAAGCATGGTACCCGCTAACGGAGCCTTCCCTCGAGCTTACTTGCGTGCCAAGAAGAGCGACTCCACTACAGCGGCAAGCGCGGCAATGAGGATGAACATTGTCACGTTCCAGCTCCCCACGAGCATAAGGCTCAGGTTCGCCACGAGAAAGCTCGCCAGCAGAAATGAGTGGCCGGCAACCAGCACCGGATTTCCCTGCTGCAACCGCGACGGCGCAAAGCGCGAAAATACACGGTGCATGACGGGCAGGCTTGTGACAAATATGGTGACAAAGACGCTAATAACGAAGATCACCCTGCTTCTGCTTTGGGCCGGATCTTGGGTAACCATTACCCAGAGCAGCGTGAGCCAACTTGCCGCAATAATGGCAGTTACCACTAACGACGGCACCAGCCAAGCGGGCACGAGCCGGCGCAGCGAGAACGACCGTACCGAAGCGGGTAGGCGCCGTTGCCGAGGTCGCCGAGCAGATGCCGAAGGGGTCGACCACTTTGTGACCTTTGCGGCACCGAGCTTATTGGAAGTGAAAATGGACTCAAGGCGCGGTGTTGTCAGCGCAGCAGAAGCCTTGGAAGATAGATTGCGTATGCCCACGCGCCGGGACTGACGCTGCTCTGGCGGGGACGCCATACGAATCCTTACATTCGGGGAAGGCAAAGGCAGAGAGTAGGCTCATGCTACCACATCACCCCACACCCAGCAAGAGGTTAGGGGCACGGTTCCGTTGTGTCTCGGCCCATGGTTGATGTGCTCGGCAGGCCGGTCTAGTATCTAGGCGCAGTACGTACGGAAGACGGTCACCTGCGAATAATACGAGACCTGGGAATGCGTCGCGCAGCCTCCCGCCGGGGCCACGATTGTATGCGAGTGGCACTGGCGCCAAAGACGTTCGGACGGCCCCGGCATCAACGGCAAGAGCTTTCGATTTGGTTCTGGCGTCTCACGCCAAATTCAACAGCCGTTGCCGATGCTTTGCGACCCAATTGACATTCGCATGCCTCGTGACGGATAATGATATGTCCGACAACAATTGTGTCCGTTGGGAAAGGGATCGACGTGGAGCAGCCCGTATCGAATTTGTGGTTTGCTGAGAATATCTTCAAGCTTGGTGGCGTGCGCTTTGGCGACTATACGCTAGGCCGCACGACCGTACATTCACCAATCTATATTGACCCCCGTGTATTGGTGAGCAATCCGCATTCACTGCGCGCCGCGGCGCAGCTTATCGCGCAGGAGACAAGCTCCGGCCAAGCAATGCGGCATCCGAAGATCCACCCCTTCACCCTTGTGGCGGGTGTCCCATTCGGCGGGCTGCATTTGGCTACGGCCTTTTCTCTGGCCACGAATATTCCCATGATCTACGCGCGCAGCGAGAGCGGGCAGCACCGGATTGAAGGGCGCTATGACGCTGGCGAAACCGTTCTCATCATAGACGACCTGATAACTTCCGGCGGCAGTATCTTGCAGACCGCGGCTGTCTTGGAAGAAGCCGGGCTCGTCGTGCGCGATGCCATCGTCCTCGTAGACCGCGATCAAGGCGGCGAGGCGCGCCTCAAGCGTCATGGCTACAACCTCTATCCCATCCTGCGCCTTGAAGTCATGCTCAACCTCTACATGTCCAAGCAACTCATCACGGAAGACCAATATCGGCGCAGCCTCGAATACATCCGCACCCATCGCACACCGGAAGCGCTTGAGGAAACCGCCCCCTAGCGTTGGGAGGCGCAAACGGCTCAATCCATCCTACCGATGTCTGCAAATCCACAAAAAGAAGACTACCGTACGACGATACGCGCTGCGGTGCGGCAGGAAGATACCTTCCTACAGCTAACCGCGAGCGGACAAGCGCGCGGTGGTTCGCCACCGTGGCAGAAAGTTGCCGCGCGCCCTGTAATCGTCAAGGGCGAGCGGCGCATTCAGTTCACCTATTTCAACGGCAAGAAATCGTTTACGAAGAACTACGCAGATGCAGACGCTCATGCCGAGGTGGACTCAATTCTCGCCTCTCCTTTCAGCAGCTTTCACGTGCAAGCGATGAACGGTGATCTCCACGTCCGTCTCAGCAAGAAGGGCAAAGCGCTTATATCACAAGGCAAGCCCTCACGCGCGGAGCCGCAGCCCAATCTCACCCACAATCGTACGAAACAGCATCGGCTGCCCGTAGGGAAGCCGGATTCGTTTTTGTGGACGTGCGGGATTGCCGACCGAGCCGGCAACGTACGCCCGACAATGCGCGCCAAGTTCCGGCAGGTAAATACGTTCTTGGAGTTGTTCAGTACCATCCTGCCGTCGGCGGAGCAGTCGGGGCGTCCTCTCACCATCGTCGATTGCGGCTGTGGCAGCGCCTATCTGACGTTCGCCGCGTTCCACTATTGTGCCCACCTGCAGAATCGTCCCACACACGTCATTGGGGTGGACTCCGATGCGGAACTCATCGCCAAGTGCCGTCGGCTTCAGGAGTCCTTGCAGTGGGACGGTCTAGAGTTCCATGAGTCTACGATTGCGGCATTCGAACCGGCAACGCCGCCTGACGTCATCCTTAGTCTCCACGCCTGCGACACCGCCACTGACGAAGCCATTGCGCAAGGTATACGCTGGCAGGGCAGCGTGATTCTGGCAGCTCCATGCTGCCAGCACGAACTGCACGATCGGGTGCAGCATCCACTTTTTCAGCCTGTCTTGCGGCACGGAATCCTCAAACAACGCACTGCGGACATTCTCACCGATGCTTTCCGCGCGCTTGTGCTGCGCATTATGGGCTACCGCACGGACGTCGTTGAGTTCGTCTCGCCGGAGCACACGTCGAAGAACCTGCTAATCCGTGCCGTGAAGACGCACGCCCCGGGCGATAGCGCCGCTATTCAAGAGTACGTGCAATTGAAGCAGTTCTGGAACGTTACGCCCTACATAGAAGAGCTACTCGGCGACGTGTTGGCACCGTATCTTACCGCCGCGTAGCCGCAGAATTGGCATACTTGGGGAGACCTTTGCGTAACTCTGTCGGACACGAGGACTTGGGCTTGAACGATGGAGCTTCCCCCTCACCCCGGCCCTTTCCCCAGTGAGAGGGAGTAATTCTTGCGCCGCAGGCCGAAGTTATGCGAAGCTTGGCCCGTATCCAGAAATTGAGGTCTACCGGGGAAGCTAACCTACAATGACACAGATATTGCATTAAGCTAGAGTGAATTGGGCCGATGTATGCCGCAGGCGAGAATGAGCCTGTGCGGAAACGATGGCGCAGCATAGCAGCCGAGGAGGGCAGAGCAATGCGTAAGGTGGTTCTGAGCGGGACACCGTATGAGATGGGTCGCCAGCACGGCGAAGCTTTCGCCGACCTAGTTGCGGCTGCCATTCAGATGGTGGTCCCGGAGGGGAGGTTTGACGCCGATCACTCAGCACGGGTGCTCGCGCAAGTGGAACGCAATCTTGGCAATGTCTTTCCGGAAGCGCTCGAGGAGCTTCACGGCATAGCTGAAGGCGCAGGCGTTCCCTTTACAGATTTGCTTGCTTACAACTCCTGTCAAGAGTTGAGTCGTATGCAGCAGGCGTGCACGAACTTTGTGCTCGTCACCCCCGAACATGGTGTCGTCCATTACAAGTCCAACGACGTGAGCCTAGAAGCCCTTAAGTTTCACGTCTATCTGGAAGGCCACCCCGATAACGGACATGACTTCATCGGCGTCACGTGGGCCGGCACCGTGTGGATGAATGCCGGCATCAATGAGTCAGGACTAACATATGGTGGCGGCAGTTTGCAAAATACCGATAGTGACTGGGACCACGGCCTGCCCGCAAACGTCGTTTTGCGCTACTTTCTGCAGTATCCCGATGACGTCGATGGCGCCCTCTCACTCGTTGAGCGCACGCCTATCATGTGCCACGGCCATAACATGGTGTTCACCGATCCCGTGGGCAATGGCGCAGTAGTAGAGCGCACGCCCACTGCCATAGGTGTCCGCCGTCTCGACGATCATGCGCTTTGGGCCTCCAACCACTGTCTGGTCGACGACGTGAAGCCAATGCTGCGCGCGGACAACGAGACATTCATGGCCAACAGTCACGGCCGCTACGACCTGCTTGAACGACTCACCGCCGAGCAGCCGCACTCGCTGGAGCAGGTGATAGCCATTGCGCGTGCGCATGCCGATCCGACTTCCATGTGCCAACATGGGCCGGTCATGCATAGCGTGATCGGTTACGTAATGATTCCCGCCGAGCGCCGTATGCTCATCGCGCGAGGGTATCCCTGCCAGAACGAGTTCAAGGAGTACACGTTTGCAGCCGCGCCTGCGCCTGCATTGAGCAACACGTAGACTACACGATTGCATGCGCGCCGCGGCGCCTAAACGGTAATGATGGTATGTACGTGTGATTTGGCTATTCCCTCCGGTAGCGCAGGTTTGTAACCTGCGTCTTTTCTGCTTGGCGTCTTGCCCAAAGGACCCAGAGCATAAGGGGCTTGTATGCAAGAAATTCACAGTATCCACTTGGGCACAATGCTTAGGCGCGTCCACGCAGCAGCCTGCTAGCCTCTTCGGCTTCCCGCCGCGCTTGCCCTCTCCGGTAGCGCAGGTTTGTAACCTGCGCCATCACAGCCACTGCGCCGCCGGCCACCAGACCCCCTTACGGCCAATCGGCACCTCGAGCAATTCCCGGCTGCCGGCGATGGGATCGTGGCCGTACGTCTCCACAAACAAACGCTCGATGCGCTCCGAGAGTTCCGTAGGGCCCGGCAACGGCACATCAACCCAGACGTTTCCCAGCCGTTGGCTCTCGGCCATGGCAAACGAGAGCTCCAAGTCCGCGCGGGCCCCCTCCGGCCCGTATTGCACCGGCGTTCCTCCCGTGATCGCGCGGTGGACGTTCGTGAGGATCTCCGCTTTTGCCACGTCGT
This sequence comes from Chloroflexota bacterium, assembly GCA_965219505.1. Lineage (GTDB taxonomy): Bacteria > Chloroflexota > UBA11872 > VXOZ01 > VXOZ01 > VXOZ01. Next base: position 2,885,919 of record OZ244775.1, read on the forward strand.
CCAGGCTGCCGACGCGGTACGCTTTGTAGGGATTCTCCCAGCGCAAGTCGGGCGCGCCCTCCAGGTAGACGTAGTCCAACACGTGCTCGCCGCCGATGGTCACGTTCTGCTCCCGTATTGTCTGCGGCTGGTCGGGTTCACCGGCAAGCAGAACGACGTCACGGCCCGAGATATGCCCGCTGGAGCCCTCGATTTCCCAGTGATTAGCCCTGGAGTGCTTGGAAAACGGTCGCGGCGCCCGTTCGTAGAGGCACATCGTGCCCCGCATGTACTCGATCCACATTGTCTCCCAAATTACCGTCGCCGCCTGCTCGCCGCCATAGGTCAGGTAGGGATCTGTCTCCGACTCCGCCACATGCGCCAGCACGCGCCGCACCGAATCGCGCAAAATCATTCGTACGGCATTGAACCCATGGTAGCTCCCGCTCGCATACCAGAGACGCGCCATGGAGACCTTGCCGATGTAGCCGGATTCGACGATTTTGGCCTTGAGTTGCTCCTGCGGCCACAGCCAGACCTGCTCGGCGGTCTCCCAGACCACGCCATGCTCGCGGCAAGTGTCGCGGATGGCGTCGCCGACTTCCAGGGTGATGCCGTAAGGGATTTCGGTAATGATGTTAATGCCGCGCTTGGCCGCCTCCACGGCTACCGCCGATTGGCCGTCGGTGGGCACCAAGATGAGCGCCAGATCGGGTTTGGCTTCATCGAGGGTGGCCGCCACACTAGTGAATGACTGCTTGACGCCGTGTTTTGCCGATATCTCTTCCGCAACCGCCGGGTTGATGTCGCAGATGGCGCAGAGGTCGAAGTGGTCGGTGAGTTTCGCCACGGTCTCGATCCACCCGCGCGCCCGCGCGCCGGGCCCCGATCCCGCCCCAATAACGGCGATACGTAGCTTCTTCATCTCGTGTAGTCCTTATTGCTCTGCTTCGTGCCTAATTCAACAATTGAACGCCGATCTTCGTCCTTACCAAGAAAATAGCACGCCGGCCTCCGTCATTACCGAAAGAATGAAGCGCCGACATCCGTCAATGACGCTCCCTTCCGTCATACCCACGCCTCTTTCGTCATACCCGAGCCCCTTCCGTCATTCCCGCTCCCACTCCGTCATTCCCGCGAAAGCGGGAATCCATCTTCTCCCCCGTCCCCGGATTCCGACTACGCGAAAACGACGGTTGCATAGTAGACTATCAATTTCATCCTGCTAAGTGGCCTTTACCAAGCCATTATGTATCCCGAATTCCCTCGGACTTTCATCCCACGTCTGCCAGAAACTGGCGGTAGAGCGCCAACGGCTGCGACACTTCGTCGTCCAGCGCCGTTATCGCCAGCCGCACGTGCGCCGTGCGTTCCGTTCCCGGCACAAAGTCACTGCCAAATAGCGAAAGGTAGAGCGGATTCTGCACCTTCCAGGCGTCTTCCGGATCGTCCGTGTTATAGCCGCTGGTGACGGCAAAGCAGTCCTGGGGCCGCGACATCAGCACCGCGGCCACGCGCTTGTCCATATCGGCCTGAAACGCCACCGGCACGGCGTACTCACGCTGCGGGCGAAATTGGGCGGTCGGGTGTCCCATCTCCTTGCGCTCCCAGCGGCCGTCCACGCAGCGCCGCGCCGCATGCGCATCCCGCGTGTACACCAGCCCCATGCCTTTGAAGACCGGGTTCTCGTGGGGTGCCACGAGTTCCTCCGCGCCCGGTTCGCGTGTGTAGCGGTCCGTCGCCAGATACACGTGCGCCAGCAGCGGCGGATCGAAGTAGTTCGACAGGAATATCTCGTAGCTCTCGTACGTCGCCTCGGCGCACACCGTGATCGTCAAGTCGATCAGGTTGGGTTCCTTGACCTGATAGCGCGCCTCGATGCTGGCAAAGTGCTCATCGGCCGGTCCCCAATTCACGGTCAGCGTGTCGCCGTCCACGCTTACGGTGCGCTCGAAGAGACGCGGTTCGCCCAGACCCGTATGCGTCGCAAACAACCGAAAGAGGTTGAGCCCCGAATACTTGGGGTGAATGATGGATAGCGCGCTCGGCTTGTGCACAAGCTGACTAATCCCGTGCCGAATATCCACCTGCGGGTCCGGCGACTGCGCCCGCAGGGAACCTTTCAATTCCGATGTCTCAAAATCGTAAACGCTATTCTTGTCATCGTACGTTAGAGATACCATCACTCTTTCCTTTCTTGCTTTCCCGCCAGGGGATCGATTAGGCAGCGCTAGTTGCCATTCATTCAATCCCGCAATGTGCCAACAAGACTCATGACTGGCACACTTTGCTATTGCTTGACTGTGCAAGGTCGGTGCAGCGCTGCACAGTGCAGTATATCCGAATGCTGCAAGAACGACACCATCAATTCACTTTTCCTTGGTTTTTACCGGCAAGCGTGCACGCAGATTGACCGCTCATGAGATCTTCTGTAGCGAGTATTCTGGTAAGCATTGCTTTGCCGATGGGTCTGCTGCAAGTCTAGGATCCAACGGCTGTTCGAGGCAATTCAAGGACAAAAGGAGGGAATAGTTGAGCCACAAGAACACTACTCTGCTCACGCCTGACGGGGGACGACGCCGAAGCCAGTGAGGCCGAGAAAACACATACCGGTGGGGGGTGCCGGACGGGCGGCTGTACCACGGGTGCCCCACAGTGGCCGATACAAAGACGAACAAAGTCGGCCGTGGTTCGGATACGGGGATGGAAGAAGCCCCGTTGAAGGTAGAACCGGAAGTAGCCGTTGACCCCAAAGGAACGACGGCGAATCAGTCAATGACTCAGCCAAGCCTGGAAGCCTAGGTAAGAGCAAACGGAACCCTGATCTCTTGATCTGACAACTCAGATTAAGGAGATCAGGTGTGAGCAGAGCCAGAACAAACACGGCATTCACATGCCTTCGCTGCGGATTGGAAGTGGTTCCCCTGACGAACGGAAGCTACCGGAATCACTGCCCACAATGCCTCTATTCGCAACATCTCGACATGGCGCCCGGTGACAGGTCCTCTTCGTGTAAAGGCATGATGGAGCCAATTGCAATAAAGCACAGTTCAAATAAGGGTCTTCAGTTGGTCCATCGGTGCATGACCTGTGGTTTGGTGCGCGCCAACAGGATCGCCCGCGACACCGTGCAGTCCGATGACTTGGAAGCGCTGATTAGTCTACCTATGGTCTGATTGACATCTAACGATACCAAAGGACCGGCCGGTTCGGTAAGGCGTATGCGACCAAGCCGGACAATGATACCCACGCGCTCGGGTCAGTGGACTGCGAGTTGGCGGGGCGGATAGAACGCCCAATTGCCCTGGCTTCTACCTGTCTCTGCAACTATAATTACCCGCATGAAAAGTCTACCCAAAGCGCTCCTTCTCGATCTCGACGACACGATTCTGGACTCGTACAGCGACCCTGATGAAGCTTGGCTCCAGCTTTACTATTAGTTTGCCGACTGCCCTTGAGACTTGGCCGTGTGGTTGGGTTCGCTAGTCACATCGCGGTGTATAGAAGAGAGGTGAGCGGCTACTACCATCAACCCCGGCCACGAGACACCCACCATCCAGCTCAACGAATCGGAGAGAGACCTTGAATACCGCCGTCACAGGCTTGATATTCGACTTAGACAACACCTTGCTTGATAGAAACGCGACCTTCTTCAAGGTTGCCGAAAGCTTTTACGCAGAGCACCTCAGTGGAAAGACCTCCGTGACACGAGAAGATGCGGTCGCGGCAATGATGCGTTGGGACGAAGACGGTTACACTGACCGCGCGACGATGTTCGAAAGGTGGGTCACCGAGTGGCCGGAGACCGGACTCGACGTTGAGGCGGTGATGGAATGGTACCGCGCCGCGATGGCGCGGCACGTGGAGCCGGACCACAAGGTCAACGATTTCCTTGCCTGGCTCAACGAGCGAGGAGTGCCGTGGGGCATTGTCACGAACGGCTCAAGCAACCAGCACGTCAAGTGCCGGGTAGCGGGACTGGCTCAACTCGCCCCGTTCATCATCGTTTCCGAGGATGCCGGGTATGCGAAGCCGGACCCAAGGATATTTCGCGACGCCCTGCAGGCGACCGGTATCAAAAAGCCCAGTCAGGTCATGTTCGTAGGTGACAATCCCATAGCAGACATCGATGGGTCCAAGCGCTGCGGCATGCAGGCGGCTTGGGTGCAACGCGGTCGGCAGTATCCGACCGATCTCCAACCCCCAGATCACATTATCGACTGCGTCACCGAAGTCCAAGATATCATCAGTGTGACTACATAATTGTCGTTCGCGAGAGCCGATTGGCGCAAGGCGATAGCAGAACGTGAAGACGTCCCCGAATTCCAGGGTAACGAATACTCCAGAGGCGGTGAAGTGATCCGAGTGGGAAGACCGTCTACATTTGCCGCCTAGAGCCAATTCTCTAGGATGAAGCTTCACGGACTCACATACTTTGCATCAGAAAGTGGGTGTCCGTTTCGTCCGTGATCGTAAAGCCCAGCCTTTCATAGAACGCCACTGCTCTAGGGTTCACCTTCAGCACTTGAAGTCTTACCGTCAAGCCCAGATCACGCCCTCGTTCCAAGATGACTTGCATGCACTTCCAGCCAACTCCCTGGCCTTGGTGCTCCGGCAAAACACAAATCTGATTAACAAACACACAATCTGGCTTCACATCCATCGATATGACCCCAATGTCTTTGCCGTCCAGATTGATAATGCGGTAGTCCTGTTCCCGGAATCGTCGGTCGTGAAGCTGCCGCTGCCCAACTTCGTCCCAGCCCCATACGAGCTCCGCGTACTTTCTGAAAGCGGCCCGCTTTACTTGGAAAGCAAACTCCATGTCGTCTTGGCTAGCCTTCCGTAGCTTGAGACGGTCCGATAGCTGAAGGGAAGTCTCCATACTGGCTTTCTCCGTGGGTGGCCGTAATTTTGCGTGCCCTGTTCAATCTGGCGAACGTTAATTGAGAAGACTGGAAAGGCGACAAAGCATTAGGTGCCCGCGATGTGCGTGTTCTACTGTACATTCTCGCCTAGAGAGTTACCCTGATGCTAATAGACGTCACAGGTTGAAGTAAATGAGGCCGTGGAACTGGGAGCTCGTATCACGCCTAGTCTGACACTTTGGCACGTCTGCCACACGCTAACAAGGCGAGTTGACGCGTCTGCCGCTCCTGAGGTTCGACTTCTGGAAACCGGCAACTCGATCCTCCTGGCTGTATACTGCATAAGCCCACGCGCGATGGGATTCTCACCTAGCAACTGGCCCACTCACTCCCTAGCTTCATCCTGTCCGCACAACTATAATTGCCCACATGAAACTGCCCAAAGCACTTCTTCTCGATCTCGACGACACGATTCTGGACTGTTACAGCGATCCAGACTTGGCGTGGCTCCAGCTCTGCCGCGAGTTTGCCGCCATTCTCGGAGACGTGCCTGCAGAAGAGCTCCAGGCTGCCGTACTTCAGGCCCGAGACTGGTATTGGAGCGACATGGAGCGTGCGCGCCTGGGTCGCCTTAACATGCTACAAGCCAGGAGAGACATCTTGCTTGCAGCCTTCGCTCGTTTCAATTTTTCCGATTCGCGGCTCATAACCCGAATGGTTGAGCGGTACAATCACATCAGGGATGAGGCGATGCGACCGTTTCCGGGAGCCATCGAGACGCTGCGACAGCTAAAGAAGACAGGCATCCACTTGGGTCTGGTTACAAACGGCAGTGCCGAGATGCAGCGAGCTAAGATAGAGCGGTTCTCCCTGGCAAAGTATTTCGACCACATTCAGATCGAGGGCGAGCTTGGGATCGGTAAGCCGGAAGAGAGAGCCTTCCAACACGCCCTCGAATCTCTTAGCGTAGGGCATACCGAGGCCTGGATGGTGGGGGACAACCTGGAGTTCGATATTCGCGGCGCGCAGCAGGTGGGCATCTACGCCGTTTGGGTGGATGCACGCGGAGGCGGGCTACCGGACCGGACTACAGTCCGACCGGACATGACCATCAGGTCGCTCTCAGAGCTTATTGCCTGAAGCTCATTCTAGAGTGAGCACTTGTAGCCAGAGGATTCGCGGCCATGGCTGACCAAGCCACATTCGGTGACTTTATCCTAGGGTTGGAGGGACTTGCAGTCCTGAGGTCCTGGATCTCGGACCCAGCGACTGTCAGGGCCAGAACGCAGAAGATTGTGAATATTACCAACGAGTTTGATGAGGCGCCTTGGTCGACACCGATAGTTGCGAGTGAACGGACAGTCACAGCCGGATATGCCGAATGGGCCGCTTCCTACGACATATCCAGAAACCCTATGTTTCTCGCCGAAGAGCCCGTTGTGCACGGGCTTCTTGAACAATTCCCGCTTGGCACAGCACTTGACGCCGCCTGCGGTACCGGGAGGCACGCTGCATACCTGGCCCTATTGGGCCATCAAGTAACTGGGATCGACTCTACGCCCGAAATGCTGGAGATGGCTAAGGCGAAGGTGCCTGCAGCCCAGTTCGAGACCGGCGATCTAACGGCGATCCCCTTATCAGACGGGGAAATGGATACCGCTGTCTGTTCACTGGCGCTGACCCACTGCGCCGATCTGGGGTCACCCATCAGAGAGCTCGCGCGGGTCGTGCGACCCGGCGGGCATGTGGTCATCTCCGACGTCCACCCCTTGATGGTGCTGCTTGGCGTGCACGGCGGCTACCGGCACAACCGAACGGAGCAAGGGTTCATCAGGAACTACGTCCACCTGGCATCGGACTATCTTACCGTGTTTCAAGACGCGGGACTTAACGTCGTCCAATGCATCGAGCCTCTCTGGGGAGACCAAGAAATCGCTACAATTGGATTCGCCGAGCAGATGCCCGATCTCATGGAGGCCGCGGTGAGAGGTCTCCCCATAGTGATAGTATGGGAGCTGGAGAAGGCGGCCTGAAGCCCAATTGGCCCAGAATTCGATGGAATTGGAAGTCTGCCGGATACGTAGTGCGGGCGAGATTAGCGAAAGTCAGGTTGCGCCAGGGCTGTGCATGGTTGCTCTGACAAGTCGGCAGCAGAGCGCCCTCTACACTGTTAGCTCAAGCTTGTTGCTTGAGGCTCTCACTTGCCGATAGATGCGTGGGCTAGAACAGGGGTCACTATCAATGAGCAATGAAGAGCCACTAAACCGTCCCGCGTGGGTCTCGGATGGGTTGTTCCCATTCAATAGTCGGTTCTTCAAGACACGTTCAGGCCGCGCAATGCACTACATTGACGAGGGCGAAGGAGAGCCGGTTGTTTTTGTGCACGGCAACCCGTCGTGGTCTTTTGAGTTTCGGCATCTAGTCAAAGGACTCCGCTCAGACTTCCGCTGCATCGCACCGGACCACATTGGCTTCGGTTTATCGTCCCGCAGCAGCAACCGCGAAGACCATCTTCCTCAGGCACATGCGGAGGTCTTTACATCGCTCCTCGACCATCTCGAACTCCGGGACATTACCCTTTACCTGTCAGATTGGGGCGGTCCGATAGGCCTGCATTTCGCGCGTAACCATCCGGATAGGGTCAAGCGGCTGATCATTGCCAACACGTGGTGCTGGCCGGTTTCGCGCGATCCCCACTTCGTCTTCTTCAGCTTCATGATGTCGAGCTGGCTCGGTCAAATTCTCATCAAGCGCTTCAATCTTTTCGTAAACAGGGTTGTGCCCATGGCAGTCGGCAGAAAGGACGTCTTGACGCCCCAGGTGATGGAGCACTATCGCAATGCCCAGCCCACACCGGACGCGCGCTTAGCCAGTGCCGCACTTCCCGGAGCCATCGTGGGCGAAACTAAATGGCTGGAATCCATCTGGAATGACCGCGAGAGCTTTGAACACTTGCCCTCACTCATCTTCTGGGGAATGAAAGACATCGCGTTCCGCAGGAAGGAACTCGCGCGGTGGCAGTCCGCGTTGGCAAACTTCGAGACGCACGAATTCGAGGACTGCGGCCACTTCATCGCTGAAGAGAATCCCGAAGAGATACTACCGATTATCTCCTCATTCATGAACAGGGCCTGATCAATTGCTGTGGCTGGGCGGGGCTTGCCTGACCGATTGCAGCCTGTATGTCAGAATACGTGTAACGACAGGGCGCAGTTTAGAGACATTGAAATTTGAGAAGGGAACTTGAGCCATGAATCGACGAGAAGTACGTTGGGAATTGATGTTCCCGGATGAGTTGGAGACGGCGGTTGCGGAGTTTCCGATTGTTTATATGCCCTATGGGTTGTGCGAGCCGCATGGGCCGCAGAATGTGCTGGGGTGTGACGCGTTACGGCCCGCGGGCCACATGCGCCTGGCGGCGGAGGAGTATGGCGGGATCGTGATGCCAGCCTCGTACTGGCACAATCACGAGGCGGGGACGTCCGCCAATTGGGGGCATCGCAGCATCGGCAATACGCGTACGTGGCTGACGTCGGTACCGCCGTGGATGTTCTTCAAGAACATGAGCTACCACATCCGCGCCGTGGATGTCCTCGGTTTTCACGGGGCCGTAATTTTTTCCGGTCACGCCGGTCCCCACAGCCCGGACATCCCGGTATTCTTGGAGATCATGCAGCGGCACGTGGCTACGCGGCTGCACTGTCACATGCCGATCGGGATGGGCACCAGCGAGTCGCGCTTTGCGGACGACGAGGGCATTGGCGGACACGCCGGCCGCGGCGAAACGTCGCTGCTGTGGGCAGTAACACCCGACGGGGTGGACCTCTCCCGCATCCCGCCGGCCGGAACCCCCGGGCCGCACTTTGCCATGGGCGACGATGCGTACGAATCCAATCGCCAGGCGGGCGAACGCATGAACGCCGACATTGTGGTCGGCCTTGGCGAAAGCGCCAAAGAACTCCTGGCGGAATACGACCGGGTGCAACCCAACCGCGCGCCGCTGACGTTCGCGCAGGTCGAAGACATTTGGGAAGACGAGGTGCGCCCGGCGCTCAAGAACTTTAGCTCAATGCAGCAGGCCCCGGAGACGCCGCCGGAAGACTCCATCTGGTACGCCAACTGCCACATCCCCGACCGGGGCTAGGGCCAGCGAAAATCACTCGATTCTCACAACCGCCGGATACATCTATTTCTCCTTTTAAGAGACATTTGCAAAACTCCTATGCCGTTTCTTGGCGGAGGATCGGAGAGGGGGTGAAATGGGTCTTGTGGCGGTTTACCGCGCGCTTCTTTTCACCTAGATTCCGGCTTTCGCCGGAATGACGATGTCATGCAGAATTCTAACAATAGGAAACGTCGGTGATTAATTCACCGAAAGGCCAACTGCGGCGTAACATGGGCTATGGAACCTATTCACAACATTGTGCGAAGTGTACTGAAGTCGCTCCTTAGAACAGTGCGGAACATGGGCACGGGATTCTTTATTGCAGCCTTCATCCTCGTCGGTCTTGTATTGCTGGCGCGCGTTCTGCGGCTGGAAGACACCTTCATCTACTTTCCCGACCACGAGACCTACACTACCCCTGAGGCGTATGGTCTTGCTTATGAAGAGGTGCGGTTCGGCGAGGATGAGCGGCTGCACGGGTGGTTCGTTCCCGGCCGTACCGACATTACAATCCTCTGGTTCCACGGCAACGCCAGCAATCTATCCCATCCCGGGCGGGTGGAGTTTATCAAGCTGCTGCATGACCGGCTAGGAGTGAGTTTCTTCATATTCGACTATCGCGGATATGGGGAAAGTAGCGGTAGACCCTCAGAACCCGGCCTCTACCAAGACGCCCAGGACGCGCTCGCCTACCTGCGCAGTCGTGACGACGTCAACCCCGAGCGTATCGTCTACTACGGCAGATCGCTGGGCGGCGCGTTGGCCTCCCATCTCGCCATGCAGGAAACGCCGTATCGTTTGATTTTGGAATCTACCTTCACCTCCACGCCGGACATGGCCCGGGTGCAGTTCCCATTCCTACCGCTGGGCCCCTTGCTCTACACGCGCTACAGCAACCGCGAGCACCTCGCTGCGATCCATGCGCCCGTGCTCATCATCCACGGTGGCCGCGATGAGCAAGTCCCGGTGCAACACGCCGATACCCTCTATGCCGCCGCCAACGAACCGAGAAAGCTCTATATTGTCCAAGGCGCAGACCACAACGACATCCATCACGTCGGCGGCGAACGCTATCTAGAGACATTCGCTGGGTTTCTGGATCTGCCCTTGGATCCTGCTTAACTGGGATATCCGATCCACGGCGCCCATGAGGTAGGGGCACGACATGTCGTACCCCTGCGTTTCAAGCCATGCTAGCCGTGCAGACTATAGCTCTGGTCCCGTGATACTCTAGGTTTCTTTGGACTGGCGCCCTAGTCCTCCAGCAATACCATGTCCGCGTACCATGCCGTGACCGTGCCACCGGTGCCGTCGTAGTTGCGGCTGACCAGCCTGCCGACGATCTCACCGGGGCGCGACGGGATCGGCCGGCTGAGCATCGGTCCCGCCACGACGCAGGTGTGAAACTCGCCATTCTCGCCGAGCGGATCGGCACCTTCCGGCAAGTCGTCGAGAAACGATTGATCGAACCAACGGCCGGCAAAGCTGCGGTCAAGCTGCGATGACGGGCTGACCGCCGTTACGATTGCTTTGAGTCCGGAGCGGAGCATCGTCTGCGCCAACTCCGCCGTCGGCATGCCCCAGACCGGAAAGATGGCCTCGAACCCGGTGCCCGCCAGCTTGGACTCCCGGTACGCGCGGATGTCCTCGAGGAAGAGATCGCCAAAGGCAAAGGTGTCGGCGGTCAGATCAGGCGGCAAGCCACGCACCATATCGAGAAAAGCGGCCATCGCCGCTTCATATTCTTCGTTGGAGCAGGGATAGGGGATGGGAATCTCGTAGAGTGGCAGACCCAGCCGCTCCGCCTGCACGCGCACCACCGGCACCGGCGTCGCTTGAATCGCCACGCGGTTGAAGTGGGGCGTCACCGTTGTGAAGATGCCGCGCACGTCGTACCGCTCCGGCTGCCGTCGCAGCACGTGCAACGCCCAGGCCGAGTCTTCCCCGACGACCAGGAAACGAGAATTGGCAGTGGCGGCAAAATAGCTTCCCTCAATTGAAATCGAACCGAAATTGAGCGCTTTTCTAGCGGTGCGGTCTGAGTCAAACAGTCCGATCACTTCCTCTAAGGAATGCGTGCACTGAGTCCGTCATTCCGGCGAAAGCCGGAATCCAGGGTAGCTGTTTACCAGGATTACGGACCCATAGCAAACACAGGCAAAATTTAGAGTCCGGGCACAAACGTAGGGGCACGATATATCGTGCCCCTACCAAGAGGCTGCGGACACTGAGTTTCCTATGGCAATGGCAATCACAATCAACAGGGCTTCGCTGGTCTCTAGGAATCCAATATTTTTGCGAGCCGCGGATGAAAGACATCCTTAAACTTGGGAAGGAGATCCAACATCCATGCCCTGGTTTCCGCCAGTTTCTCAGGAGGATCGTCTATAAATCCATCTCTCCTGATGCCTATGCTGGAAAACGCATGGTTGTCAAACCTCAACCAATGCCACTTCGGCGCGGGTCCGGCGTCAACACTTCGTTCAATCTCCTTCCGGTCGACCTTCAACGTGTCGAAAATGTGGTTGGTGCACTCATTTTCTTTCGTTCGGATACTCAGTAACACCCAAGCGCCGTCTTGGACGAGACATGCCGCGTACCCGATCTCCGAGTTGAGGCGGGAGGGAAAGCGCTGACCGGTGTGGCCAAAGTACTGAACCGCCTTTTCGGCAAAGCCCTCTCTAAGCAGCTGCGCAACGAGTGGCCGGAAAAACTCACGGTACCGCAGTTTTTCCGGGTCCATCTCTCCTGGTTGGAGTGTGGCCTCCTTGCACCAGCCGCCGGGATACACGACCTTGCGGAACCTAGGCGCAGAGTCGCCACCAGCCTGCTTGATGACCTCCACCTTGACGCCGTAGAACCGGATGCTGTCATTCGTCCATTTGTTGAGCCGGTGCAGGGCCTGCGCATGCTCGTAACCGAAGTACGGCGCGACCCACACTGCGACGCGTGCGTCACATCCGGTGGCGTAGGTGAGCAGTTGCCCGAGATGGTGCAGGTCGGTCATTTCCAGTTGGTTCTCGATGACTACTAGCGCGCCGCTGTCGGCTGCTTTCGCCTTGATGTCCAGGAAGTACGATCCCACCGGCACCTCCCTCTGGACGAAATCCAGTTTCAATCCGAGCGCATCGCCCAGCATGTGGAGGTTTTCGGCGAGCCAGGGGGTGAAGTCGAGCGCCTCATCCGGCCACTTGGTGCGGACATCCAACTGCTCAATTTCAGCTTCGCAGTTACCCATTTTGAAATCCTATCGCTTGCCAGTGTCTCCAGGTTGAATCACAAAGTCCCGACGGTCCCGATACAAGAGCGCCCGATTGAGCACATAGTCATCTGTTGCTAAGTCTATATCCGCACAGTCAGTCATGGTCCAGTACTTGTGCTCACCCAGAAAGAGGTACATCCGTCTCTGGCCGAAAAACGCGCACTCCACGCCCTCTCCGCGCGCGATGCGCTCACAGAACGCGGCCAGCAACTCCTCTTGGCCGTCCTTCTTAATCACGACGTATTCGTGTGGCCATGAATTCCTGTACGTGACCGCCTCGCGCCAGGGGGCGCGGCCTATCAGCGCCATGATGTCATGTGTATCCATCTGGAATTCCTGTTCGTAGGTGCATCATTCAAAAGATGCTTAATCGTCCGCTTGTACATCCGCACGCCTGCGCTTAGGGTCCGACGTCACACGCCGTATTGTTCCTGCCAGCAAGATGCCCATTCTGGCAATTACTGGGATCTAGAATAGCTACTTGCTAGAATCTCGGTCTCAAAGCAAATGAGGGCAATCCTATACTCACGGAAACAAACTTAGGGGCACGATATATCGTGCCCCTACAGTACCTTCAAACTGCTCAATTTAGCGCGTTAGTCGCGTTGCCTCCAGGGCGACCAGGCTGCCGAATATCACAATCCTCCGGCTCAGTTACCTTCACCCGGCCCGCGACAGCGCTTCCTCTATCGCCCGCGCGGCGAATACCGTCGTCAGGTGTTCACGGTATTCTGCCGAGGCGTGGAGATCGTCGTTGAGGTCCTCGATGTTCGCGGCGGCGCGCTTGGCGGCGCGGCGAATCACGACCGCATCGATGTGCTTGCCCTTGAGGATGCGCTCTGTATTGCGTGCCCGAACTGCCGTGGGTCCTGCGCCGGTCACGCCTATGCGCGCCTCTGTGCAGACACCGTCGTCACCCAAGGTGATCACCGCCGCCACGCCCACCACGGCATAGTGGGAGGCCTTGTTCGGCAACTTCTGGTATGCAACGCCGGTACGGGCCGGGAGAGCCGGGACACGAATTTCAGTCAGAATCTCGGTGGGCCGGAGCGCCGTGGTTAGCAGATCGCGGAAGAAGCGGTCGACGGCCAAGGTGCGGCTGGCCCGCGGCGTGGCGGTAACAAGCTCCACACCCAGCGCTAGCGCAACGGCAGGCAAGTCACCTGCCGGATCGGCGTGGGCTAGGCTGCCGCCGATAGTGCCTTTGTTCTGCACCTGCACGTCGCCCACCTCGCCCGCAGCCTCGGCGAGTGCGGGCACCCGCGCCTTAACGGCTTCCGAATGCATGAGGTCGTGATACGTCGACATTGCGCCGATGGTCAGTCCGCCGTCGTCTTCCTCGCGGATAAAGCGCAATTCCGGAATTCTACCCAGGTCGATCAAGCACTGCGGCGTGGAAAGCCGCAGCTTCATGATGGGCAGCAGGCTGTGGCCGCCCGCCAGCAATTTCGCGTCGTCCCCGTGCTGCCTGAGCAACCGCAGGGCGTCGGCAACAGACGTCGGTGCGTAGTAATCAAACGCTTGCGGGATCATGAGCGGCCTCCTCTCCGGCTACGGCCGTGTGTTTGAAGCACTCGCCATATACGCTCCCCCGTCATGGGAATGTCCACGTGTGTCACGCCGAGGGGCGAGAGCGCGTCCACAACCGCATTGGCGACCGTCGGCGTGGCGGAAATCGTCGCCATCTCGCCAATGCCCTTCGCGCCCAGGGGGTTGACCGGGCTTGGCGTCACCGTGCGGTCTAACTCGAACATGGGAAATTCCTGCGCAAACGGCATCGCGTAGTCCATGAGCGAACCGGAGACAAGCTGGCCTTCGTCGTCCCAGACCGCTTGTTCCAGCAGCGCCTGGCCGATGCCTTGCGCCAAGCCGCCGTGGATCTGCCCTTCCACGAGCGTGGGGTTGATTACCGTGCCGCAGTCGTCCACGGAAACGTAGCGCTTCAGGGAGACCTCACCTATATCCGGGTCTATTTCGACCACGGCGATGTGGGCGCTGAAGGGGAATGTAAGCCCCGGCGGTTCCCAGAATGATACCGCCTCCAAGCCGGGGTCCAGGTCTTCCGGCAGCAACTGGCCATCGTAGGCTTCGGAACCTACGTCGGCCCAGGTAACGTACTGGTCCGGCATGTCCTGTACCGCAAACATGCCGTCTTCAAGCGTGACGAGTTGCGGATCGAGCGTATCGCCGATCTTATTCTCGAGAAGCGCCGTCGCGATGCGTGTGGCCTTCTCCTTGATCTGTTCGTTGGCCTTGAGGATCGCCGTGCCGCCCACCACCAGCGTGCGGCTGCCGAAGGTGCCGACGCCCCTGGCGACTATGCTTGTATCGCCATGGATCACCTCGACGTCCTCGAATGCAACCCCAAGATCATCGGCTACGATCTGTGCAAAGGAGGTTTCCTCGCCTTGGCCGTGGGGCGACGCGCCGGTGAGGACCGTAACCTTGCCCATGGGATCAACGCGCACCGTGGCGCTCTCGAAACCCCCCAGTCCGCCCATGGCGGCAGCGGGGCCGAAGCCGCAGACTTCGGTGGTCACGGTCACGCCGATGCCCACGATTCTCCCGTCTTTGCGCTGGCTCTTTTGCTCCGCCCGCAGGTTGTCGTAGTCTGCGATTGCCAGCGCCTTATCCAGCGCCGCATCATAGTCGGCGGAGTCGTATATCATCCCGGTTGGCGTTTCGTAGGGGAAAGAGTCCTTGGGGATGAAGTTCTTACGCCGCACGGCTACGGGGTCTTTGCCAGTGGCATCGGCAATCAAGTCAATTACCCGTTCGATGATGTACGCCGCTTCCGGCCGTCCCGCGCCGCGATAGGCGTCGTAGGGAATCTTGTTGGTGAAGACGCCTACTGTGGTCCAGCCGATGTCGCGAATGCCGTAGACGCCCGGCGACAGTGAGGGCGTGAGCGTGGGAATAACGTGGGAAATCACCTGGGCGTACGCCCCTAAGTCAGCATAGATCTTCAGCTTCATGCCGAGCAGTGTGCCGTCTTTCTTGTAGGCGGCCTTTACGTACTGCGCCTGCCCTCGGCCGTGGCTCGTAGAGACAAAATGCTCCGTGCGGTCTTCCGCCCACTTCACCGGTCGGCCGATGCGCTCCGCCAGAGCTATAGCAATGATGGATTCGGAGTACGTGTTGATCTTGCAGCCGAAACCGCCGCCCACGTCGATGGCGACCACGCGCAGCTTGTTTTCCGGCATGCCCAGCATTTGAGCCACCACCATGCGCTCGATGTGCGGGTTCTGCGTGGTGACCCACAGGGTGGCGTTGCCGCTGCTGCGCTCATAGTCCGCCACTGTTGCCCGCGTCTCCATGGGATTCGGAATGAGGCGCGGCTGCTCCATTCGTGCCTCGACCACGCCGTCGGCCTCGGCAAAGGCGCGGTCGGGGTCGCCCGCCTGGTCGGAGGCTTCGTAACAGAGGTTGGAGCCCAATTCCTCAAAGATTACGGGCGCATCTGCATCTGCTGCCTTCTCCATGTCCGTTACGACGGGCAAAGGCTCATAGTCTACCTCAATCAGATCGAGCGCGTCGCGCGCAGCGGCCCGCGAAGTGGCGACCACGGCGGCAACCGGCTCGCCGACGTAGTTGGCTTTCGTCGCCGCCATCGGCCAGCGCTTCGGATACTGCATGCCCGGCAGGATCGCAAAGAGCGGAAAAGGCTCACTACAGCGCTCGTTGACTTCAGCACCGGTCATGACACCCAACACGTCGGGGTGCGCCGCAGCCTCCGCCGTGTCGATGCTTAGGATTCGCGCGTGGGCATACGGACTGCGCAGCACCGCCATGTAGGCCATGCCCGGCAGAATGACGTCATCGGTAAACTTACCCTCACCCGTGATCAGGCGAGGGTCTTCCTTGCGCTTCACGCGCGAACCGATCATTTTCGATATCTGGCCCGCGATCATCGCCTCGCTCCTTTACTACGCACCTGGCCTACACCGTTACTGAATGGTTTGGTCTTTCGTGCAATACACTCTACAGATGGTACCGGCTGTTTCTGCGTATCCGGTGTGACACAGGGCCTCAATTTATGACAACCATTCTGCCCGCTGCTGTTTCACCGTGTATCGTGCAGCGGGTGGACTCCGCCTACGGTCATCTCTAGCGCCCCGCCTAAACCGCAAGCGCCGCTGGCGCTCTTAGGCCTGCTCCTGCATTCGCTGAGCGGCGAATTGGGCCGCTTTCACGATGTTTTGATAGCCGGTGCAGCGGCAGATATTGCCTGCCAGCTTGTGACGAATCTCCTGTTCGCTTGGGTCCGGCTCTTCCTCCAACACCTGGTGGAGGGTCATAATGATGCCGGGCGTACAGAAGCCGCACTGCAACCCGTGCTCTTCCCAGAAGCCTTCCTGCAGCGGGTGCAATTCGCCATCCTGCGCCAGGCCTTCGATGGTGACTACATCGCTGCCGTCGGCCTGCACGGTCAGCACCGTACAGCTCTTGACCGCGGCCCCATCCACAACCACCGTGCACGCGCCGCATTGACTGGTATCGCATCCCACGTGGGTGCCGGTGAGTCCCAGCTCATCCCGCAGGTAGTGCACCAGCAACAAGCGCGGCTCGACACTGCTCGTGTGGCGTGTGCCGTTCACCGTTACCGAAATCTCATTGGGCATACCGTTACCCCCCTACGCAAAGCGTGTCTGCATGCGCCGACTTCGTCGAAGACGCCAAATTCTTGGTCTAGTATACCAATTGCTCCACGATTGCACACGCTTTCTTTACCATTGATCTGGGTCGTTCCTTTGCTACCATATGGCAGGAAGTCCGTTCATACTTCGACAAGCTCAGCACGAACGGACTTCCTGCGCAATCTGCAATCCATCTACGAACTGCGCCGTTCTATGAAAAGGAAGACACACCATGATTCCCTCTAAACGCCACGAGTTAATCAATGTTAGAAAGAAGCAGTTCTGACCGGCCTACGAAGAGTGTGATCCAGCCGTACCTGCGGGCAGCCCAACCGTTCGTGCTGAGCGTGCCTGCCCTGAGCCTGTCGAAGGGTCGAAGTATGAACGGTTGGGCGTGTCCAATAGTTATTGCCAACCCACTCTTGCCCTTTCTAATGACTGGGGCGACACTACGCAAAACAATAAACTAGGGCAATGCCTGCGGTTGGCGTTATGATTGGTGTATCAAGAGCCACGGAAACCGAGCAAAGGGAATAACGCATGAAGGTAGAAGGTAACTTCACGATCAAGGCGGGGAAAGACCGCGTCTGGGAGCTTCTGCAAGACCCCGACGTGCTGACGGCGTGCATCCCCGGCTGCGAGAAGCTGGAACCGACGGGCGAGAATTCTTTTGCGGCGACCCTGAACGTGGGCGTGGCCGGCATCAAGGGCCGCTACCAAGGCACGGTGGCGGTGGCCGACCGCGACCCGCCCAACGGCTACCGCATGATCGTGGAAGGCAAAGGCAGCCCGGGCTTTGTGAAAGGCGATGGAACCTTTACGCTGACCGAGGACAAGCCCGGCGTCACCACCGTCCACGTGGCAGGCGATGCCCAAGCCGGCGGCACCCTGGCCCGCGTCGGCCAACGCCTCATGAACCAAGCCGCCAAACTGCTCATGAAGCAATTCTTTACAAGACTGAATAAGGAAGTCACCAAACGCTGATCTGGCGTTTGGAGATTAGAGGGTTATCGTTGGGTGTTGGAGCGTCGTAAATACCTTTTCTCCGTAAGGTCAGACGAGAATACCGGAAAGGCAAGTGTCAAAAGATCTCGTACAAATGTGACTTTAGAATCGACATCAGCCATACCTTTTGATCGTCAAATGTATAGAAGATTGCTACAGTACTATCGTCAAGAGCATCGACCATTGGAATAAACCAAATAGGTGGATCGTCTTTGATCTGGGTTCCAGAACTAGGATCTCGCGCAAGTATCCATTCGACGGCTTCTGTGAATTCATCGGCACGCCGTGGACTTTCTTCAATTTCTCGTAGTTCGCGTTCGAAGCGTTCTGTGCGGACAATATCACGATATACTGGCATGTTTTCTTAGACAAGTAGGCTTGCTGCCTCGTCAGCTAAGCTGAGGCCGTGTTCCATTTCCCGTCTCGAAGGTTTGCGAGAACCAATCAGCGCAGTACCATAGGGGATCGTCTCTCCCTGATTTGCAAGCCGCCATCCGAGAAATCTGTGAGAAAAGTCGCTAATCTCACTGGCATTCCTGCCCCACCAGTGATCGACTGTCTGACGGACTATATCTACTTCTTCTGGCGAGAATAGCTTGAGGTTAGGCCTGCGTAAAGCAAGTATGCGGTTTTGTTCATACCCAAAATAGCTCTCTAGCCTCTCCGCGATAGCACCCTCTTGCCTGAGTTCTTCTCGAATTGGCACAAGCCTGGTCGGCGCAGGTCCATTCGGCAGTGCCTGATATTCTAACCATGTCATAGCCTTGCCAAGCCGAAGATAGGCAAGAAAGTCCGAGAGGAATAGCAGCTTATTGAGCTTGACTGCGCCGAAAGAGTCATCGCCCTCCGAACACAACGCGATGTAGATGAGGAGTTCCTTGAACTTTTCCTCGTTGGGCGCACGGTCTTGGCCCATCGCTATTACCCCCTAATTCAAAGTGCATCCTAACTTGAGGATACCATGTAAGAGCGCCAATTGTATCTGCTGATTCTAGAATTCACTCTGCAATTTAACTCCCAACCCTTGTGCGCTATGGAGTACCGTTTATCACTACTCTTGCAATGAACCCAGGTCTTTGTCACACATCTGCCAGGGCCTTTGCTTCTTGCACAATGTCGTGGATGATGTCCAGGTCGCCGTGCCAGAAGCCGGGTCGGTGGTATTGATTTTGGCGCGTTGCATGAGTTGGGCGAGGGACTCGCTGGCCTGTAAACCAAATCCTAATGGCGCGCTACTGCCTAAATTCTTATAGAGCGCAGGGCAGACCGCTCCGCGCCTGAAGTAGACGGCGCTGGAAACTAACCTGGTGGATTGCTTTACACAATATACAACGCCTGCGGGTGTGTTACCCGCAGGCGTTGTATTTGGCATCTTTACGGAATGCACGGCGAGAAACGCCGCACACCATGGGATCGCTAACTTACTTCACGTCCGCCGAAAAGATAAAGTCGTTGTCGCTCACGTCGCCGTGGCACTCAGTGCAGCCTTGCACCATGCCCTCGGCCTCGATCGTGCCGTCGGCCGTATACTTCAAGAAGAACCACCCGTTCGCGTCCGGGTTCTCGTAGCCGGCAGCCTTGTACATCACCGTGACGGCGGCCAGTTTACCGTCGGGCATGTAGTTCTCTTTAACGACCATGCCGCCTTCGGGAATACTCCCCGCCTTGTCGGTAATCGCCTTTAGAGCGATCGCGTTGAAGTACGTGCTCAGCAAGGCGCCGTGCGGGTCCTGCCCGGTGTACAAGGGCTCAACGCCGGGCAGATGCTGCCAGGCATTCTGATAGTCAGCCGCCTGCAAGAATTCTATAACCGCGGCTCCGCTGGCCTCCGGGGCATCGGCGGACATGTCCTCGGCTTCTTCGGCGACGGCGCATCCCGCCAAGAGCAGCATTGCCCCAACGAGCGCAAGACTCATCAAGACGAAGCTCCTCCGCAGTACTGACAAACTACAAAGCATGTACAATCCTCCCTATTTTGGGTGTCCCTGCTAAAGGTTGTGTATGATGTTATTGTACCGCATTGGGCAAGTCTGTTGTCTAGCCGACATGCTCGCTAGGAGAATGCCGTGAGCGTCCTGAGCAAAGTGCTCCCTTCCAAGAAGCGCACTCCAATCATGAGCAGAAACGAGCGTACGGCGCTCCTAATGCGGTATCTCGTTCACGTAGACCTCTTTCGCGATCTGACGAAAACTGAACTGGAGCGGCTGTTCGGCCATCTGCCAATGTATTCCTTTTCTAAGGACACGATCGTCTACACGCCTGATGACAGGAGCGAGAATCTTTACATCCTCAAAATGGGCGCCGTGGACATCTATCGATTGAGCGAAGAGGGCAAACGCCTGAGCATCCGCCGCGTGTTTATGGCTAGTGTCTTTGGCGAAATGGGACTGCTGGGACAGAGCATGCACGGTTGCTTTGCCGAGACGGTCGCGCCGAGTCTGGTATGCGTAATGACGCGTACTGAAATGGAAAACCTCTTGCGCCAACGCCCCGACGTCGGCCTGCGTTTCTTCAAGGTGATTGGGGATCGGCTCAAGTCTCTGGAGGATCAACTAGCGCGCCTTGCGTTCAGTCCGGTGCGCGCTCGGGTGGCGGCGTTTCTTCTAACGCACCTGGACCCGAAGTCCCAAGAGGTGCGGGGCTTCACACACGAGGAGATCGGCGATAGTATTGGGGCATTGCGCTCCACGGTCACGCAGACCCTCGGCGAAATGGCCCGAGTAGGCGTGGTTGAGGTGAAACATAAGTGTGTCTACGTGCGTAACTTTCAAGAACTTGCCGTCTTGGTGAGGGAGTAATGCAAATGTCGCAGTCGGTCAGAGTCACGGTATGGAACGAATTTCGCCACGAGAAGACAGACGAGCACATTAGGCGCGTGTACCCGCAAGGTATTCACGGCGCCATAGCAGACTACCTAGAGCAACAACCGGGTCTATCGGTGCAGACCGCCACCCTGGACGAACCGGAGCACGGTCTGACAGAAGCGGTACTCGCCGAGACTGACGTGCTCATCTGGTGGGGACATCAGGCCCACGGCGCGGTAGAGGATGCAATCGTAGACCGCGTGCAAGCACGAGTGCTGGACGGCATGGGACTCATTTGCTTGCACTCCAGCCACTTCTCAAAAATCTTCAAGAAGCTCATGGGCACAACCTGCAATCTAAAGTGGCGCGAAAT
Organism: Chloroflexota bacterium; assembly: GCA_965219505.1. Taxonomy (GTDB): domain Bacteria; phylum Chloroflexota; class UBA11872; order VXOZ01; family VXOZ01; genus VXOZ01. The sequence goes on from OZ244775.1 coordinate 2,907,012, forward strand.
CGGCGAGAACGAGCGCCTGTGGGTCGTCGACCCCAGCCACCCCATTGCGGCTGGCGTGGGGCAGTACATCGATATACCGCACGAAGAAATGTACGGCGAGTTCTTCGATATCCCCCAGCCGGACAGGCTGGTCTTCATTAGCTGGTTTCCGGGAGGAGAAGTATTCCGCAGTGGCTGCTGTTACCACCGCGGCCGCGGCAAGGTCTTCTACTTCCGCCCCGGACACGAGACCTTCCCCACGTTCTACCAAGATGAGGTGCGTCTCGTCATCGGAAATGCCGTGCGTTGGGCAGCGCCTTCGGATGGTCCCGCACCCGTATTCGGCAACGTGCAGCCGCTGGAAGAGGTGACCGTGCGCGAATGACCATTCGGTGGTAGGAGGCTCGGCGCGTTTGAATACTAAAGTAGGGGCGGTTCGCGAACCGCCCCTACGAATTGCGTGCTGGAACTACAGCGGTGCCTCCCACAGCACCGCTACAGCCTCGAACTTACTGCCGCAGCATTTCCTGCATCGCGACTGATACCTGCTGAGCCGCGTCGGCCACGCTACTCTCGCCACTTAAGATCGGCTGCATAAGGTGTTGCTGGAACAGCGATTGCAGGGAAGGCGCGAGCAGAGGCGGCACACCGCGACTATAGCCGAGGGCATTTGAGATTGTCGTTGCATCTTCAATAGCCAGGCTCGGCCTCACCTGCTTGATGCGCTCTCCGGAGACGTTATACACCGGATAGCCGAAGAACGTGACGGGCAACTGGGAGAGTTCCCGTGCCAGCACCACTGCCGCCTGCGCCGCCAGGCCGGTATCTCTTGCTTGCGTGCCCACGCCCAGTCCCGCGACCGGCGATACCCACGTGGCCTGGCGCGTATCGACCGGCAGTGCGGCAGCGCGGATCTGTTCCGCGCCCAGTCCCTGTCCGCCGCCGGAACGTACGGCGGTCGCCAAGCGCGCCGTATCGCTGGGCCGGACTCCACCACCGCCGCCACCGCGTTGGGGCAGTTGATCGAAGGAAACCACCTGCATGCCGTTGCGGTTCGAGCGCAAGAACGCAAAGGTGCCTGTCGGCGGATTCGGCGCAATCTGGTGAAACGTCATCATGTCGCGCCAAAGCTCAATGCCCCTAATTGCCTCCGGTTCGGCAAGACGCACGGCGCCGTTTTCAGCACTGAAAACCTCACCGCCGTGACTCCAAATCAAGCTCAGCAACATCGGCACAGAGGCATGGGCATACGTGCCCCACTGCGTTCCCGAATCGTCAGCATACGTCAAGCGTTTCCCTGCTTCGATCATTTCGGTCCAGCTCCACGATTCGCTAGGCGCAGCAACACCGGCATTGGCAAAGAGATCGGTGTCATAGGTAAGCGTGTTGATGGAACTAGAGAGCGGCAAGACGAGCACTTGACCCTGCCACGTCACCGCCTCTAACGCGCCGGGGGCAAAAGCGGAGAGATCAATACTGCCGTCTACACGAGTAGCCTGCTCGAAAGGCTCGATGATGCCCTCAGAATAGAGCAGTGGGAGTTCATTCATATTGCTGATCATCAAAATGTCTGGCAGCGGGTCGCCGCTCGCCAACTGTCCGCTCGCCGCCGCCTCGTTCAGCGTGTCGGCTATCGGACTGAAAGGGGTTGGCGTGGGCTCCGCATTTGCGTTGGCTGTGCCAAAGAAAGCAGCAAAATTGAAGGCAGGCCCCGGCGGCACAACCGTAAGGTTGACCTCCATCCGGAACCCAAGGCTCTGGTCGTTGATCTCATTAGCGGCGGTCTTGAGGCTGGCAAGGATGTTGCCGGCCTGCGCTGCTTGAAAATTGGCCCCTTCCCCCTGTGGGAGGAAAACCGCTACGTTCACTGTCTTGTCACCGGAATCCCCACCGACCAAGTCACCAAAAAAACCACAACCGGACGCGAGACTTGCCGCCAGCGGCACGCCCCCGATCAAACCGAGAACCGATCGACGCGTCATTCCCATCTCTCAGACCTTCCTCTACCGCAAGAGCTTATTCTCACCTGTTGTCTCACTCCGCGCGCAACCGCGGAGACGCAATTTTCCTCCCATTGGCATGAACGGTACCAAAGAACTGTGAAGAAAATGTGAAGCTGAGACGGCAGTTCGTGGGTACTTTGACCATTCCCTTCAATTTCGGCACAGCAAGCGTCATTCGTCTCGCCAAGCCGACCTGCGCCCTCAATCCTGCAACGTACGGATCATGGCTATCTCGTCACACTTGGAAAACTTGGGACAGCGGTAGCACTCCTGCCATACCTTGATGGATAAGGTATCGCGTTCCACCCGCCGAAATCCGCACTTTGTAAAGAACGTCGGCTCCAACGTCAGCGTGAACACGGTCTTGATGCCCAGTTCGCGTGCTTCTGCCACGCAGGCGTCGACAAGCTGACGCCCGATGCCCTGTCCCTGGTATTCCGGCAGCACGGCCAGCCCACGCACTTCGGCCAGGTCCTTCCACATCACGTGCAACGCGCAGCAGCCTGCCACTGTGCCGTCCTGCCGCCAGACCACGTAGTCGCGGATGCCGCCGTAGAGCTCAGCCAGCGAACGAAAGAGCATGCGGTTCTGCTTGGCGTAGTAGTCGATTATCCGCTTCATTGCGGGCACGTCCGTCACCTGCGCCCGCTCTGCCGTGCCGGTGTCGAAAACCCGAAGCGTTGCCACGTTGTTGATTCCTTAGTTTCTGAATGCGCTATGGAAGAAGCAGCTAGAAATACGCTCAATTACCATCGTAACGCAATCGTCAATCACGGAAAAGGGGGAATCACGAAAACTAAGCCCTGAAATGTCGCGCGCGTGCGGCTTTGACCGGCTTCCGCTTCGCGCGCAGTTCGGAGCGGGGGGCAAGTCCCCGCGCTACATCTTGGCTGTCATGTTAAGTGGCTAACCGATCAGGCAAGTAGGAGAGGCCGTCAGAGTTCTACGTCAAGACCCTCGCCTGACTTTTGGGGATACGGTCCTATTGCACAGCCTAGAGCCTGCCCCCACTCTGCCCTTCAACAAGCACTCGCCGAATGTCGTCGGCAAAGGCTACTTCCGAGTCATCTTGCGGCGCATAGCCAATCACTTTGCGCGCGTTGGCAATACTCCAGAATGCGCGGGCGTTATTGGAGACGCCGTAGAAGATCTGGAATGGGATATCGTGTTCATTATTGATATCCGGTGTTTCGATAGACTTCACAAAGAGCTGCTGCAGATCGCGGGGACTTATATACGCGCCCAGATTGCGCTTGTAGCCCGTTAGGTTTTCTGAAGCGTTCTCCGCCGGTATCGGCCGTGGCGCGCCAATCCGCACTTGCACGTTCTCCAGTGGGCGCCCCTGCCTGCCGGCGGCGAAGAGGAATCCCAAGTGCTCGTAGCAGGCCTTGGCCCAGCCGTAGTAATTGTCTGAGAGCGGCGGCGCAGTTACGTCCAGCATCTCCATTTTGCGCTGCCGCAGCAGGTGCTCGTACCAGTCGGCGGCGTGGTTCGAACTGGCAACCACCACCCGCCGCACACCCTCCTCGAGGCTTGTTTGATAGATGTGGAAAGCGAGGTCGAGATTAGCGCGCTCCGCATAGTAGTCGCCGTCGTTCATCGAACGACCGGGCTGGCGGTTAAAGGCCAGGTGCACGACGGCGTCTGCTCCTTGGATATGGCAACGATACGTCTCTCGGTCCGGATTGCGGAGGTCGGTGATGGTGACGCCCTCGACCAAAGCGCCGTCGCGGGTGCGCTCCCGGTTGTCGAGGAGAACGAGATCGTACCGCTCGCGGAACGCCGGCAGAAGCTGGGAAGCAATGTACCCAGCGGCTCCGGTGACGACCACTTTCAAACGTGCCATTCGGATTCGCCTCTTGTGTTGCTGTACATCCTAATGTCCGGGGTCACAGAATTAAGCGGCTCTTCCAGGTTGCCGCGCAGACGGCGTTAGCTTACGGCCGCACACCATCAGTTGTCTCGAGTCTTCATCCGGTCAGCGAAGAGAGCCCGCTAGGCCAGCGAGACCATCTGACCGCTCTCACCCGACTCATAGATCGCGTCCACAATTCGTTGCACGACCAGCGCCTCTTCCGCTTTCACCAGCGGCGGCGTGCCCTCCTTGACGTTTCTCACGACGTGGGCGAATTGCTCGATATGGGTACTCTCTCTGCCTTCTTCATGCGCAGGCGTGCAGTCAAGCAGACCGACATTGGGCACTTCTTTGAGAATCTTCAGCGGCCGCAACGTGGCGCCGCCCTCGGTGCCGCAGAGATACGCGTTCACTTCATTCTCGATGTTGAGAGCCCAACTCGTTTCCAGATTGATGACAGCGCCGGTGTCGAAGCGAATCTGTGCCGTGGCAAAGTCTTCCACTGTGTACCTGTCTTGGTCAGCATCTCTCCCGCGGGTAAACAAGCCCGGCCGCTTGGCTAGCTTCGTGAAGACAGCGCCCGTAACCGCTGTCGGCGTCGGGTGGCCCATGAGCCACAGCGTCAGATCGAGCGTATGCACGCCAATATCGATCAGCGGGCCGCCGCCGTTTTTGTCCTTCTCCACGAATACGCCCCACCAAGGAATGCCCCGCCGCCGCAATGCCAGCACGCGCGCATAGTAGATCTCGCCGAGCTCGCCTTGCTCGATCATGTGCTTGAGAAACTGCGCGCGTTCGCCAAAGCGCGATTGAAAGCCAATCGTGAGCATCTTGTCGTTTTGTCGGGCAGCGGCGATCATCTCCTCACACTCAGCGGCATTCATCGCCATCGGCTTCTCGCAGATGACGTTTATGCCCGCATTGAGCGCGGCAACGCTGGCGGCGCAGTGCATGAACGGCGGCGTGCAGACGCTCACCAGATCAAGGTCTTCCTGCGTTACCATCTCGTTGAAGTCGGCGTAGACCCTAGCAACTCCGAATTCGTCTGCGACAGTCTGGGCCCGCGGCACATCCACATCACTAATGGCGACCACCGTGGCTTCATCGGGAATCTTCGCGTACCCAGGCAGGTGGGCGCCGCGGGCGATGCCACCGGCCCCGATGACGCCAACCCGCACCTTTGTACCCATTGCGTTCTCCTCTTTCATTTCCAGGCAAATTGCGCGTTAATCTAGTATACATTGACGCAGTCCGAGCCGCCCCGTACGATGAATTGAGCAACAACGATTGGAAATCGCATGATTCTCCTTGCCGGCGGTACCGTCTACACCCCTCTGCAGAAGCTCGCGCAGACCAGCGTCGCCATTGACGACGGCCGCATTGCGCGTGTAGCCTCCGCCGCCGAAATGCCGGAACACTACGAGGCAGCGGAGACGATCGACGTTTCCGACTGCATCGTCTGTCCCGGCTTTATCGATATGCACGTGCACGGTGCCCTAGGCGCATCGTTCAGCACGAGCTCCGTGGAAGACGTCCACAAGATTTGCGCGTATCGCGCAAAAACGGGCACGACCGGACTGCTCGCGACGGTGGGCACGACGTCATGGGAACATACGGTCGCGGCGTTACGGACAATTGTGGATGCCGCGTCTACCCCCATCGGATCACACATTCTCGGCGTGCACATGGAGGGGCCCTATCTCAGCCCCGACCGCCGGGGGGCCATGCGCGTAGAACTCATGCGTACGCCCGATAGAGACGAGGTCACAGCGCTCCAAGACATTGCGCAAGGCATAATCAAAGTGATGACCGTCGCGCCGGAGCGTGAAGGTGGCCTTGGGCTCGTAGAGCACCTCGCTTACATGGGCATCGTTCCCGCAATCGGTCACTCCGACGCCACGTTCGCCCAGGTGGCGGCAGCAGTCGCCAGCGGGGTCAGCCAGGCGACACATACGTTCAATGCGATGCGTCCGCTCCACCATCGCGATCCCGGCACCGTCGGCGGTGTGATGGCGCACCCGCAGATCACCGCTGAGTTGATCGGCGACGGCGCCCACGTAGACTCACAAGCAGGCAAGTTGCTCATCGCTACGAAAGGCTGGGAGCGCGTGGCGCTGGTCACGGATGGCGTAGAGTTCTCCGGTTTGCCGCCGGGTACCTATCAACGGGCGAGCGGCGTCACGGTAACGGTCTCGGAAGTGCTGGGCACGCGGGACGATGGTACGATTACGGGGAGCGCGTCACCAATGAATCGCAACGTCGGGGTGTACGTGGAGGCTGGAATCCCTTTGCCCCACGTGCTCGCCATGGCGAGCTTCGTACCGGCGCGGCAGCTCGGTTGGAGTAATCGGAAAGGCATCATCCGGCCCGGCGCGGATGCCGACATCGCTGTGCTCTCTCAGGACTTGCGCGTGATGCTGACAATCATGGACGGCAGGGTTGTGTACCGTGCACCTGACTTCACCTCACAATAGAGATCATGACCGGAATAGGCATTGACATTGGCGGTACGAAAGTTGCTGCCGGCATCGTGGACGCAGACGGCGACATCCTGGCAACTGCCCGCGGACCTATCGAAAAGGATTCCCACGCGACGATCGTGGAAAGCATCTGCACTGTGGTCGACGACCTGCTCGCGCAGGCGGAATCGCAACCCAGCGCAATTGGTATCGCCGTGCCCGGCACGGTTGATCGCGACCGGGGCATTGCGGTTTCTGCGGTCAACGTCGGTTGGCGAAACCTGCCGCTTGTAGAGCTCATGCAGGAGCGGCACGATTTGCCCGGCGTTATCGCGAATGATGCAAACGCGGGCGCGTGGGGCGAGTATGCATTTGGCACTGGAAGAGATTTCAAAAACCTAGTCTATATCACCGTTGGCACCGGCATCGGCGGCGGCATTATAGATGCCGGAAGAGTGGTGCGAGGCAAAGGCTCTGCCGGCGAAATCGGTCACATTCTCGTTAATCCGGGCGGGCCGCTCTGCGCGTGCGGCGTGCGCGGCTGTTTGGAATCGCTTGCCGCCGGCCCCGGCATCGCCCGGCGGGGCCGCGTTGCGGCGGCTGCCGAACCTACGGACATAGTCCGTCGTCTCACCGGCGGTGATTTGGATAGCTTGACAAGTTTTACCGTGCACGACGCCGCCGAAGAGGGTGACCCGGTGATGCAGGCGGTGCGCGACGATACGGCCCGCTGGCTTGCGATAGGCTGCCAGATTTGCCAGCAGCTCTTCGCGCCGGAGTGTATTGTGTTTGGCGGCGGCGTGATGCAAGACGGCGGAAAACTGATTCAGGGCATTCGCGAGTGGTATCAGCGTCTTGCCGGGAGCGCACACCCTGACATAGAGTCTTTCATCCGTCTTGCTGCGGAAAGCGAGCACGCCGGAATCCTGGGTGCGGCGGCCCTGGTACTAAGACCTGAGAACTAACTACAGAGCTACCAGAACAAATATGGCGCAACGGTCCTTCCACATAAGCACGTTCTTGCTCATCACTGCCATCGTGCTGCATCTCGCCCTGCCCATATCTACAGGAGTCATTTGCACACTGCCGGAATCTGACCGGTCCGCCGTCTTAACTGGGCTGTCGACCTCCGCGCAGAACGTCCTGCTGCCTTCACTCTCCGCCAACGACCACACTGAGCCTATCGCGTTCCCTGAGCTGCAGCCGCAAACGGGAGCGCATAGCATCGCTACGCATACTGTGTGGGATCCTCTACCCGTTTCGATATCCCTGCCTTTCTTTGTGCTACGCTTCCCTTCGGTTGCTCCGGCAGATCGGCTTTTCCCCAACACCGGCATTGTCCGTGTCTGGCGTCCGCCAATTCCCTTTCCTTCCTCGCTTTGAGGCTCTTCACAGGCCGCAGGCTTCACGGCGCATGCAACCCGGTGCGCCGGAGATGGCTACATGCTTCGCACCAGACAAGCGCGGCGCCCACGCGTAGGTAAACTCAGCCTGCACGTTGCAATGGCCGCCTCGACAGTTGTTATTATGACAAGGGAAGGTTCGATGATCCATTTCGGCCACACGGCAATCATGTACCTTGCACGTACGACGAGCGTTATCTTCATCGCTCTGCTGGGAGCGCTTGTCATAAGCGCATGCGGTCCTCGCGGAGAACAGTCTGGCGCGCTCGACGTGACCATCGTCTCTGTGTCGCCGGACCCGGCAACGGTCGGTGACGCTGAAATCATCCTGCAAGTCCTAGATACGGACGGCAATCTTCTAGAAGGTGCAACCATCGAGGTGGAAGGGAACATGACCCACGCCGGCATGCAACCCGTCATCGTAGAGACCGAAGCCCTCGGTGAAGGGAAGTACGCCACCAAAGACTTCAAATTCACGATGGGCGGTGACTGGGTCATCATCGTGCGCGCCGCGCTCGCCGACGGCGCCACGGCTGAGCAGCGCATCGATTTAGAAGGCGTGCTGGGCGAAATGAAGATGGACATGAAATCCGACAAGCCCAAGGAAGGCAATTAGACGTGGCTGTGCTGCGGACCAAGCAAAAGAATCAGCGCGATCTCGTCGACCTGCCCGTCGTGGGGCGGTTTCTCCGCTGGAAGCATGCCCGTACGTCCATGCAGGCGGTACTCCTGGTGGTATCGGCGCTCATCCTCTACGACGGATTCTGGGGCCCGCAGCTTGCGCCGAAGAATCTCGCCGGTGTGCTCCCCTGGGTGCACTGGCGGGGCTTTGTGGTGCTGGCGCTGCTCATTGCCGGCAACCTCTTCTGCATGGCCTGCCCGTTCATGTTGCCGCGCCGCCTGGCCAAGAAGCTCTTCCCTGCCAACCGCCCCTGGCCCAAGTTCTTGCGCAGCAAGTGGCTGGCAATCGGCGTGCTTTTGGTCTTCTTCTGGGCGTATGAGGCGTTTGACTTGTGGGCGAGCCCCTGGCTCACGGCCTGGGTGGTGCTTACGTATTTTGTCGCCGCCTTTGCGATAGACGGTATCTTCAAAGGCGCCGCCTTCTGCAAATACGTCTGTCCCATCGGACAGTTCCACTTCGTTCACGGCATGGTGTCGCCACTGGAAGTCAAAGTGCGTCAGCCTTCAATCTGCGGCTCGTGCCCGACGAAAGACTGCATCAAGGGACGATATCGTCAAGCCCCGGAAGTTGCCCGCCACTCCCGCGAGACGATCTCCTTGCAGGGCTCCCCTGCTGCGATGGATTCGGCCTCGACAGCGGGCAATCCCCCTCACCCTAACCCTCTCCCTCAAGGGAGAGGGGATCTTTCGACTCCAGTCCAGGGACTTGGAGATCAGGGAAGTGCAAGTGTCTCCCCACTGGGGAAATCTAGTGATGAGCTTGCCCTCCGTCATTCCCGCGAAAGCTCGCCCCGTGCCGGGGCGCGGAATCCATCTTCCAGCGAGCAGCAACGCGAGGCGGCTATCCCGGCTGCGCCCCAAACACCTATCCAAGCCGCAAGAGAGGTCCCCACTCCAGCCGGTCTCCAACTCGTGCAGAGCGGCTGCGAATTGTGGCTCTTCCAAGAACGTAAAGTGGGCAACATGGACTGCACGTTCTGCCTCGACTGTATCCAGGCTTGTCCCTACGACAATGTCGGCATCCAACTGCGTGCGCCCACGAGCGAGTTCAGACGACTGGATTCATGGCACTCCGGCGTGGGCACGTTGGTGAAACGCTCTGACGTAGCGGCGCTCGTATTCGTGCTCGTGTTTGCGGCCTTCGTTAATGCCTTCGGCATGGTGGCGCCGGTCTACGCCTTGGAGCAATGGCTAGCTACACAGCTCAGCGTCAGCAGTGAGCCGTTGGTGCTTGGCGTGGTCTTCATTGGGGGACTGGTGGCGCTGCCCTTTGTGCTCGCAACGTTCGCCGCGTGGTCAAGCCGTGCGCTTGTCGGCGGCAACGAGACGTTGGCGGCAACGGCAACGCGCTTTAGCTTCGCCCTCGTTCCCATTGGCTTCGGCATGTGGCTGGCGCACTATGGATTTCACTTTCTCACCGGCGCGTTAACCGCGATTCCCGTCATGCAGAGTTTCTTAGCTGACTTCGGTGTGCCAGTCCTGGGCGATCCGCAATGGGAGTTGGCTGCTATAGTTCCCGAGGCCTGGCTGGTGCCGCTTGAACTCCTGCTCCTCGAACTCGGGATGCTCGTTTCACTGACAGTTGGCTATCGCATCGCGAGAAGTCAGCAGAATTCCGTCGCGAGGGCTGTACGCGCCCTCCTACCGTGGGCAGTCTTGATTGTCGCGCTCTTCTTCACCGGAGCCTGGCTGATGACGCAGCCGATGGAGATGCGCGGCACAATTCTCGGTTAGGCAACGCAACTATATTGAAGCTGGCTCTTTACCGTGGAGGTAGATGGGGGAAACCGATGGCAGCCTGCCGTTTGAAGCACAATCGAAGCGTGCCGCAGACCCTCAAGAACCACGGCGGGGGTCATACCCCGTACCCAATAGCGGTTGTGATTCCGCTAGCCACACTCCCAGCGCCCCTGGAGCACGGCGCGTTGGGCGTCTGGGACGAGGTCGCTGTCGGCGCGCTCCTCGTTGGCTGCGCGATAGCATACGCGGTCTGGTTCTACCTCAGCGGACGGAATGAGAAACCGCACGACCCTGATTAAGACTTGCCGCAATAGGCCGGGCCTAAGCCCTCGCAGAGAGGATATTGAGGAGTTCGCTCGAGATTCAACCGTCTATTCGCCCCTCAAAGTGACGTTGAAAGCGTAGCGCGGGGGCTTGCCCCCCGCTCGGGAGGGTTGGATTGAGTCGCGAGCGGATGGATTCCGCTTGCGCGGCTATCACGACCTGCTAGCTGACTGATCCCATGCCACTGACGAATTCATTCTTGGAGTGTCACGAAAGCCTAGTCTTCGTCAGTCAGTTGGCGGACGGGCGTCGCGAGCAGGCCGATTTCGTCAACCTCGATTTCCACGACGTCGCCCGCACGCAGCGCGGCCTCTTCCGTCACGATGATGCCCGTGCCGGTGCTCACCACGGTGCCTACCGGCACCGGGTTATTGCGAACCAGAAATGCGGTAAGCGTCTCGAAGGGGTGCCGAATCTGGTCGGTGTTTGCCGAACCCTCGAATATCACTGCTCCGTTGCGGCGTATGCGCGCCGTAATCTCCAGGTTGTACGGGTCCGTGAGTTCGCCCGTGGTGACCAGCGTAGGCCCCAGAGACGTACATCCCAGGAAGATCTTGGACTGAGGCAGGTACAGCGGATTTTCGCGCTCGATGTCCCAGGCCGACACGTCATCGCAAATAGTGTATCCAACAATCTCATTGTCGTAGCCCAGCACGTAGGCCAGTTCCGGTTCCGGCGCCGTAAACGTGGAATCGACGCGGATGCCGATTGGCTCGTTCGGCCCCGCGCAGTGCAGGGTATCGCCTTTGTAGAATATCTCCGGCCGGTCCGACCGGTATACCTTATCGTAAATTCCGATCGGCCCTTCCATATCGGCGTCGCGAAACTCCGCGCTGCGGCGGTAGGTCACACCGCAGCCCCATACCTGCGGTGGAAAAAGAGGCATGGTGAGCCGCGGCTCGTCCGGCTCCAGCAATTCTGCATAGGCATGGGCGCCACCTGATGCATCAGCAAGCCTTTCCTCAATCACCGCGTCGAGCGAGCGACGCTGTCGACGGGCTTCATCCACAAAATCAAGCGTCGTCGTTAAGTCATGGGCCGGATCCGTTATGTCGACGACTTTTCCGTCTTGCACCACGCCGACGCGAATGCTCTGATCCACATCATAGAATTGCACCAGTTTCACAATAGTTCTCCTCTAATGGCAGATTGATTCCCCTGAAAGGGGAATTGACGGACAAAGAGCCGACATGCAAAGGACACCACGGGCCCCGGCAAGGTGTGCAGGAGCACGTGTTTCTATTCTACTGCTTTCACAATGCGCACACCGTTTAGCGCCATGTGATAGAGAAAGACGAGGTGCAGCAAATCGCCGTCGTGCGGCATTGCGCCTATTGCTTTAGCTGCTTCAACCGGCAAGTCGTACGTCTGCACGCAGTTCTCCGGTACGACCACCTGGCAGTCGCGCTGGGCGGCATTGGCGGAGAGACGCACATACATTGCGGTTTGATAGACACACAAGTCAGTGCAGTCGCCAATGACGAGAAAGTACCCCACCTCCGGGTTCTGTCCGAGCCATTGCTCCAAACCGGTGCCGTATGCCGGGTGTAGAGAGTTCTTTGCCAAGACCGTGAAGGCAGCGGCAGCAGGCAGGCCGGAAAGCTCCGGCACCGTATCTGATTCTTCTTGACCGGCCACACAGTGCGGACCGAACTGCGCGAATTCCAGGGCATCGGCCTCGTGCGTGTCTTGCGGTAACAGAAAGTGACGCACGCCAAGTGAGTGGCAGCGCTCAATTGCCGCTTGCACCGGTGCAATCAGCCCCTTGACCCGTTCTCCCGCCAGCGGCCCTGCATGACAGAAGCCATTGACCATGTCTACGACGAACACCGCGACGTTCTCTGCCGCGACACCGGTAGCAGCCCAGTCGGCTGCCAAATCAAGCGGCTCCAGAGCGGCAAGCCAGTCAGTCAAGTATGACAAGAACGCATCGGTGCCTTGCATAGGTGCTTGGGAACGCTCGTGTATAAGCGTGCTCACGCGCTGCCTCCTTTCGATAAGCTGCCTTTAGGGCCGTCCTCCGGGATCGTGAAATCCCTTTCCATGTGTCGGAGTCCTGTGCACATCTCTGCTAAACCGTAATGAACAGGCGTAATCGACAGGATTTACCCTCACCCCAACCCTCTCTCTTGGGAGAGGGGGCCAAGGTTATGTAGAGGTCGTTCCTGCCGGTTCTACACGTATCTCTTCACCGGCGCAAATGTCCAGCGCATGTGCCGCGCTAGCACCGGGCAAAGCGATTTCAATACGCCCGCCGCTATTCACCACTGCCATGATGCCATCACCCGCCGCATAGTGGGACGCGATGCCGCAAATGGTGTAATCACGAATATGAAAACGCGCGCGCTGTGGTTCCATGCAAAGGTCTTCCAGGCGCACGTTGGTAATCAGGTTCCCAAAGCGATCGACGTGGATTACTTCACCCCTGACTTCGTATCCACGCCGCCGGGGCAGCGGCCATGGCAGCCGCACCATACCGGACACTGGGGTACCGAGAACTTCAGGCCGGACGCCAAGCGCGAGTTGAGCAGCCACCGGGGCAAAGATGTCACGCCCATGGAACGTTGCGCTCACGTGCGACCGCCAGTATTCCGGTCTGTCCAGGACGTAGACACGGGCAGCGGCAGTATCGGGGACCACGCTCGTCAACACACCGTTGTCCGGGGCCACGAATCGCCCCTGCTCGGTCGCGACGAGTACGGCCGCCCGCTCGCTGCCCACACCGGGGTCCACAACCACCACGTGGACGCAATTCGGCGGAAAGTTCGGCAGGGCCGTTTCCAGCGCAAATGTGCCCGCACGAATGTCGTGCGGCGGAATATCGTGCGTGACGTCCACGATGGATGCATGGGGCGCCAGGCTAAGAATTACGCCCTTCATTGCGCCCACGAATCCGTCCGCGGTGCCAAAGTCAGTGGTGAGGGTGATGACTGTCGCCATGAGACAGATAGTGGATCTATGCCTATGACGGTTTCATAATGCCGAGTGCAGCAGGATCACACTGCTTCTTGCGGCAATGCCAAGCAGGAGACCCAATGCCAGCAGATCAGGACAGGGCAAGCCACACATGACCTGCCTAGTTCATTGCACTCGGCCGCAAGCGTACGTACTCCTGCCGGCCGGCGATACGGTCCGGCAAGTGCCAAGAAATGCGCCCCACGGTGCACAGAGCTACTTTGCTTCCCCTTCCGAATTGCGAGGAGTGCGCGAGCGGGAAGGCGGCCGCTGCGACCGACCGGCACTCGTTTGGCGACGCCCGCCGCTGCGGGGGCGACCGGACGACGCTTGCCTGCCGCGCGCCTGTCTTCCTCGCTGGACCGGTCGCGGCCACAAATCTGCCGGTGTAAGCAGCGCCTCGAGCTTCTCTTCCACCTGCTTGGCGTCGAGCTGCTCCGATTCCCCGGCCAATGACACCGCTTGCTTCGCCACCGTGCGTGTCGCACGCTTTTTCCACACCTTTAACAGCGTCCCTACCAACTGTTCTTCGTACTGCTGCTTCCACTCCCGTTGATAGGGAAAATCGTCGGGCCAGGTCATGGCGCCCGTTTGTGCAAGGCAACGCGCCATGACGGCATCCGCAAGCTCTCCCCACCCCTTCTCTCGGGCAGCCGCTGCGAGAGCAAACAGGGCCTGGGGATGCTTGGCCAAAACCTCGGCAGCATCTTTCACGAGCTGCTCGTCGCCCAAGGCCGTCAAGGCAGCGGCGAATGTCTGAAAGGGGACGAGATCGCACTCAACCGGATCAACGGCGGTTGCAGCCCCTATGGCGGCACGCGCCCAATTCAGCGTCTCTTCCTTTTCTGGCGCCGCATCTGCCAGGCGTTGCGCTTCCTGTGAAGCCATCACCAACTGCGTGACCGGAATGTCGTTCCATACCAGGGTAATCATCGATCGGTTTCATCCTCTAATGTTTGTCAGAAGTAATTGTTGCTCTTGCATTGGTCGCAACGGCCCAAAGTTTGAACCGGTTGACCTATCGAATCTTCAGCGGCTTTCGCAGCGAAGCTCTGGCTTGTTGCCTGCGCCAACTCTACGAGCCAAGGTCCGCTACCTACCATTCAGAATTATCGCAGGCTTCACGTAGAAAGGCTACCCCTTGCACACCCCGCAGCCCTAATGCACTCCCTGCCCGTTCGGCCTGAGCTTGTCGAAGGCCGAGAGGAGACCTTCGTTAAGTGGGAATACGTGGACACCGCTGCGGCCGTTCGTACTTCGACCCTTCGTCATGCTCAGGACAGGCATGGCTCAGTTCGAACGACTGACAATCTCCTCACCAGGGAAGGCTGCCACACTCACGTCCAACAGTGCCTGCAGGAATGTCCTCACTCAAGCCCTGCCAAACGCTCGCTTATTTGTTGCGCGCGCAACTCCAGATCGCCTAACTTTTCGCGCTCTTTTTCTACAACCGGTGGCGGCGCGCGACTTACAAAGTTCTCGTTTGCCAGCAAGCCCCGCGTGCGCTCGAGATTGGCCAGCACACTCTCCTGTTCCTTGAGCAGCCGTTGCCGTTCTTGCTCCACGTTCCGCAACCCGGCCAGCGGCACGTACACGCCCAAGCGGCTAGTGAGCACCGACACGGATTGCTCCGGTTTCTCGGCGAGAGCAGCGTGGACGGTAAGCGGTCGCACGCGGCCCAATAGTTCGATTTCCGACGTGAGGGCCGTCACCGCCTCGCTGTGAGCGCCGGCCACCATCGTCGCGGGAATGTACCTTCCCGGCTCTACGTCGTATTCGGCGCGGATGTTGCGCACGCCGCGTATTGCCTCGATGAGTTCGCTAAAGAAATCTTCAGCCTCACGATCGCGCTCACCCGCCGCCGGCCACGGCGCTACGATGAGGCTTCCGCTGCCATCGGCCGTACCCTCGGGGTGCAGATAGTGCCAAATCTCCTCTGTGATGAAAGGCATGAAGGGATGCAGCAGGCGCAAGATCACGGCGAGCGTATTCTCCAGCACACTCTGTGTCACCGCCTTGGCACGAGGATCGTCGCCGTAGAGGCTCACCTTGCAGGCCTCGATGTACCAATCGCAGAATAGACTCCAAACGAACTCCTGCAGTGTCCGTCCGGCTTCCCCGAGGTGGAACTGGTCCAGCAGCCGCGTAACCTCCGCAATGGTGTGATTGCGGCGACTGATAATCCAGCGGTCTACGAGCGTTAGCTGGGAGGAATCCGGCTCCGGCGCTATGGTCGTTGCTCCTTCCGGGCGGCTGCTTAGCACAAAACGGGTCGCATTCCACAGCTTATTCGCAAAATTCCGCGCCGCCTGAATCCGCTCCGTGGTGAAACGCATGTCGTTGCCCGCGGTCGTGCCGGTGACCAGCGCAAAGCGCAGCGCGTCGGCGCCGAATTCCTCGACCATGACGAGCGGGTTGATCACGTTGCCGCGTGTCTTGCTCATCTTCTGGCCTTCCACGTCCCGAATAAGCCCGTGCAAATAAACCGTGCGGAAGGGAATGTCGCCCATGTTTTCGATGCCCATCATGATCATGCGCGCCACCCAGAAGAAGAGGATGTCGTGGCCGGTCTCCATAACCGAGGTTGGGTAGAATTGGCGCAGGTCGGCCGTATCTTCGGGCCACCCCAACGTCGAGTGCGGCCACAACGCGGAGCTAAACCACGTGTCGAGCACGTCCGGGTCCTGGCGCAGCATGCCTCCGCACTCAACGCAACGCTCCGGATCGCGCATGGGGTCGTCCAGCGGCGGAACCGCGAAGGTCTCGCAGGCATCGCAATACCACACGGGGATACGATGCCCCCACCAGAGTTGCCGCGAAATGCACCAATCGCGGATGTTCTCCATCCAGTTGTAATAGATGCGCGTGAAGTGATCGGGCAGAATGCGAATCTGGCCGCTGCGCACCGCTTCAATGGCCGGCTTTGCCAAGGGCTCGGTTTCCAGCCACCACTGCCTGCTCACCAGCGGCTCCACCACAATGTCGCAACGGGTGCAGTGGCCGATGGCGTGGCGATGGGCCTCGATCTTCACCAAACGCCCCTGCGCCTCCAGGTCGCGCACCACTGCCTCGCGGCAGGCATAGCGGTCCAGCCCCGCGTAGGCGGCGCCGGCATTCTCGTTCATAGTGGCATCGAGGTTCAACACGTTGATGAATTCGAGCCCGTGGCGTTGCCCGATTTCGAAGTCCGCTATGTCGTGCGACGGGGTCACCTTAAGCGCTCCGGCGCCAAACTCCGCTTCCACCGCTTCGTCGGCAATAATTGGAATCTTTCTATCAGTTAATGGGAGTATTACCTGTCTTCCTAGGAGATGCCGGTGGCGCGGGTCGTCCGGATTCACGGCAACGGCAGTATCCCCCAGCATGGTCTCCGGTCGGGTTGTCGCCACGATGATAGCGGTAGAATCATCGCCCGCAAGCGGATATGAGATGTGCCAGAGATGACCGTCCTCTTCCTCATGGGCAACTTCAAGATCGGAGAGCGCGGTAGAGCAGCGGGGGCACCAGTTGGTGATGCGCTCGCCCCGATAGATGAGACCCTTATGGTAGAGCCGCACGAACGTGGTGCGCACCGCGCGGGCCGGGCCTAGATCGAGTGTGAACGTGTCCCGCGTCCAGTCGCAGGAAGCGCCGAGTCGGCGGTGCTGGTCGTCGATGATGTGACCGTACTTCTGCACCCATTTCCACACCCGCGCCTCGAATTGCGTGCGGCCCAACTCCTGCTTTGAAGTACCTTCTTCCTGCAGCAAGCGCTCGACAACCACTTGCGTCGCAATGCCCGCGTGGTCGGTGCCCGGCACCCACAACGTGGCGTCGCCGCGCATGCGGTGCCAGCGCACGAGCACGTCCTCGATGGCAGCCGTCAGCGCATGGCCGAGGTGGAGCTCACCGGTTACATTCGGCGGCGGCATGATAACCGTGAACGGCTCACCTTCTGCGTCGGGTCGCGGCGCAAAGTAGCCTCCGTTTTCCCAGAAGGGGTACCAGCGCGCTTCCACAGGCGCGGGGTCGTAGGTCTTCTCCATCGTTCGCCGCGATCCAGTTTCCGGTTTCGATTCTGCCATCCTCGCGCTTTCCTTTCTCATCATCTCTTATTCGTTTCGCGTTAAGACTCTCGTTTCAAGCAACAAAAAACCCGCTCTCATCACTTGACGAAAGCGGCCCCTATGCACTCTTTGCGGCTTTTACAAGCAATTGCCGCGCATGCAGCCAAACGCAGCATCGCAAACCGATCAAGCTCTTTGCACGTGTTCCTTTGGCTCAAATACCCCACTGCCCATGAGCAATCTCTCCAGTCTAATCATGCCCAGTCAACTGGCATTGTTTGCTACCGCTAGGGTAGCACGCTACACTCCCACAAAGCCCTGTTTGGTAGCGCATACGGGATTCGAACCCGTGATCTCCGCCTTGAGAGGGCGGTGTCCTTGGCCTCTAGACGAATGCGCCACGCCTGCCCTATGACACAGGCTATTCACTTTGAGTATAGGCGAGGAGACCCTGCCGGTCAAGTATGGAAGGACCGCGACTCCTACGCTCTCAAACGCTGGGACAGCAGCTACCGGCAAACACTTTGACTAGAAGCTATCTCATGAATCGGTTCGATAGCCGATTCGTGCTTCGACCCTTCGACAGAGCCTGTCCTGAGCCTGTCGAAGTGCTCAGGACAGGCAAGCTCTGCACGAACGGATTCTTGCCTTTTCCGTTCGCCCTGAGCCTGTCGAAGGGTAGGTCTACACAGAGCGATGAATTTATGAGACAAGTTCTAGCATCTCTGTTTGCACTGAGAGTTGAAGTTCAGCCCGTACGCGTGGGACACCATCCGACCGGAGACCTTTCCACAACCAAGGTCGGCAGGCAAGAATACTCCCTTTCTCGAGGGAGAGGGCTGGGGTGAGGGGAAATCTTCACCGTTCAAGCCCGGTTCCTCGTGCCCGCCAGAGATACGCATCGGACTGGAAGTCCGCGCCTGCCCCGTACCCCGATACGGGGGTCTCCACCGGACGCACATCCATTCCGTTCAGCCTTCAGCCCTTCGACAAGCTCAGGACAGGCAGGCTCAGGCCGAACGGTAAGGCCTCCGGCCGCTGACAAATCGCGCGTGTGTCCCCTAGCCTTTGATTGACATACAATGAAGTTGGAACGGCTATCATAGTCCAACCTTCGAGACTTGATTGCAAGCGATGCCGATCAATCCGATGCGAATTCTCCGTCTGTCTATCCTTCTTCTGCTGGTCTTCGGCCTGTTACTCACAAGCTGCCTTAGCCCTGCTCAGGAGCGCTCTATTCTAAAATCGGCGCTGCTGCTCACCGAAGTGCTGCCGCAGATTCCCATCAAACCGCTTGAGACCCTTGGCAATCCCATTCGGCAAGAACGAACCATGTACAACGGCAATGACTCAGCGCTTGTTGGCGATCTCTACCTGCCTACCGGTGACGGGCCGTATGGCGCGATTCTCATTTACTTGGGTATCGCGTCCCCGGCGGACGATCCATATGCTCAGGCGCTCGTGCGCGGTTTGGCGCGACAAGGCATTGTGGTACTCATCCACCAATCGCGCCGGATGGAAGCCGGCATCATCGACCCCATTGAGATCGAGGGTATCGTACAGGCGCTACTTCACTTGCGGGAACGACCGGAGATTGACCGCGAGCGCATCGGCATTCTGGGATTTTCGGTTGGGGCGGGCCTGGCGCTGCGGGCTGCGGCCGATCCGCGCATCCGTGACGACGTGACGTTTGTGCATAGCTTTGGGGGCTATTTCGACGCGGCAAGTGTGCTCAGTGCGGTGATCACGCAACAAGTGGTCGTGGGCGGCAAGACTGAATCTTGGGTACCGGACCCTCTTGCCTCCAGCCTGTTTCAGAATGCGCTGCTGGCTACCGTCGAGAATGAGGCTGAACGATCGCAGCTCCGTGTCGCGCTCGCAGGCGAAGGTGAGCCGCCGGTAAGACTTTCGCAGCGTGGACGCACTCTGCTTGCTCTCTACGAGAATAAAGACCCCCACCGCACCCAGCAGATTCTGGCGGGGGATCCGACGCTCGTGGTTTGGCTGCAGGAGATTTCGCCCTCTGCCGCCATGCAGGACGTGCGCGCCCGGCTGTACGTCGCCCACGACCACGCCGACGCCTTTCTGCCTTACAGTGAGTCCCTTCTCCTTGCGGAGGCCGCCAGAGAACACACGACCGTGGTGTTTCGGTCCTTTGTCCTCTTTGCCCACCTCTACCCGACGAATGACGCCAACCAACTCATCTTTCTCCGCGAGGTGTGGAATCTCTACTGGCACGTTGTCGCCGTGCTCGCGGAAGTCGCCTAAGAGGGTGTGTGAAAGTTCTCAGCCAATCGCCGTTCATGGTTCGACAGGCTCACCACGAACGGAAGAATCCAGACTCCGTTAGAAGGAATCCGTCGGAAGGATCCCGTCGGAAGGGCCAGTATCCGTTCGTCCTGAGCCTGTCGAAGGATAAAGGGATACTCTTTTCACACACCCTCTAAGAGGTATCGCGCGCCACAAGGTATCAGCGGCAGCCTACATGTGGTCCGGCGCGGACATCCCCATCAAGCTCAGGCAGCGCGCCAGCACAAGCTTGGCCGCAAGTACGAGTTGCAGGCGGGCACGCGAGAGCGCCAGGTTATCGGAGTCTATCACGCGGCAATCGCGATAGAAGGCGTGGAAGAGCGCCGCCAATTCCTGGGCAAAGAACGCCAGACGGTGCGGCGCATGCTGCATGGCGACGTCTTCTACGAGTTCCGGTAGGCGAATCATCAGGCGCAGTAGTGCAATTTCCGCCGGATGCTGCAAGAGGTCGAGGTTGACATCGCCCGGGTCGACGCCGTCCTGTTGCGCGCGTTCCAAAATGCTCGCCGTGCGCGCGTGGGCGTATTGGATGTAATACACCGGATTCTCGTCCGACTGCTCCTGCGCCAAGTCCAGGTCGAAAGTCATGGCGGTATCCGGCGACCGCGCGACCAAGAAGTAGCGGCTCGCGTCGACGCCCACTTCATCCACTACCTCACGCACGGTTACTACGTCACCGGTGCGCTTGGACATGCGCACCTCTTCACCGCCCCGCATCACCCGCACAAGCTGGTAGAGGAGAATCGTAAGCTGTTCGGGGTCATTACCGAGGGCCGCCAGCGACGCCTTCACGCGCGGCACGTGACCGTGATGGTCCGCGCCCCAGACGTCGATGAGGCTCGTGAAGCCTCGTTCCAGCTTATAAGCATGGTAGGCAACATCAGCGGCAAAGTAGGTGGGATCGCCGTTGCTGCGCACAAGCACGTTGTCTTTGTCTTCCTCGACGTCGCTCGAGACGAACCAGGTCGCCCCTTCCCGTTCGGCCACGCGCCCACGTTCGCGCAGCATATCGATGGCTGCTTGAACCCGTCCTTCATCTTCCAACCAGGCTTGGGAGAGCCACTCGTCGAACTCC
The DNA here is from genome assembly GCA_965219505.1 of Chloroflexota bacterium. GTDB lineage: Bacteria > Chloroflexota > UBA11872 > VXOZ01 > VXOZ01 > VXOZ01. The sequence continues at coordinate 2,927,842 of OZ244775.1, forward strand.
ACGCCCATCAGCGCACAATCTTCGCGAATCGATGCCAACATCAGGACAAGGCCGCGCTCGTGCAGCTGCTGTAGCGCCTCGCTCTCCGGCAACTGGAGCAGGGCGTTTCCCAATTCTTCATTGATCTGAGCGGCAAGCTCCACCATGTACTCGCCCGCATAGCCGTCGGGAGGCACATGAGCGTCCATGCCGTGCAGTTGTTGGTAGCGCGCCAGCAGCGTGCGGGCAAAGGTATCCATCTGGTTGCCAACGTCGTTCACGTAGTACTCCCGCTGCACGGCGTAGTTCGCAGCCTTGAGCACCCGCGCCAGCGTGTCGCCAAGCACGATGTTCCGTCCGCTGCCGATAGTCAGTGGGCCGGTAGGATTGGCGCTGCCAAACTCGATCTGAAGCGCAGCGCCGCCGCCCACGTCGCAGTTGCCGTAGGCTTCACCCTGATCGACGATTTCCCGCACCTGCCGCGCCAGCCACGTCTCATCCAAATGGAAGTTGATGAATCCCGGCGGGGCCGCGGTAACCCTAGCAAGGTATGGGCTCTCCGGCAGCGCCGCCACGATCACCTCGGCAACTTGCATGGGCGGCATACGCACGGCGCGTGAGAGACGCAACGCCAGATTGGACGCGTAGTCGGCCTTCTCCGGCGGGGCGTATTCAACGGTCACGTCGGTATTCGCCAGCGGCGGCAGTCTATTCTGCTGCTGCGCTACGCCGAGTGCTTGCACCAGGAGTTCGCGAATATGCGTGCGGGCCGATTCTCTGTTCATATTTTGAGTTGAATCTTGCTCGTAATCACTCGACGGCTTGGAAACGACTCTCTCGTGTGGGACTGTTGCCGTTCGTCCAGAGTCGATAGTTCCAAATTAAGAAAGCGACCGCTTGGTGGCCGCTGTCTGTATTCTCCATACTACGGTGTAGCGCCCTCGTTTTCAAGCCTCGGCTACGATTAGACAGGTAATTCTTCCTGCGTGCCGCTACTTAGCGCATGGTATTCTAGTGCTACGTTAGTAGCGGACAAGCCCACACGTCACCACACGTGAGAATGGTAGGTAGCATGATTGTAGACGTACACTCGCACATGGCAGATTCGACGCTACATCTTAGCGATGAGTTCAAGGCCGATCTCGATGCATCGTGGAAAGACCACACCATTCACGCGCCGCCTGAGGTGCACCGGCAAGCCGTCGCCGACGTAGACGCCATCATAGTCTTTCCGCTCAACGCCCCGTATAGCGGCATGGTCGTACCTAATGAATACGTGGCTGACTACGTGCGCGGAGCGGGCGAAAAAGTGATCGGTTTTGCCAGCGTTGACGCCAACGATTCGGAAGCGCCCGACCAGCTTGAGCACGCGGTCACGCAATTAGGCCTGCGCGGCCTCAAAATCGGCCCCATCTACCAGGGATACGACCCGCTTTCCCATGGAGCGCTCGCCATGTTCGCCAAAGCCGAAGCGCTAAGCATTCCCATCATGTGGCACCACGGCACGACCTTTGTGCGCAAAGCGCCGTTGCGGTTTGCCCAGCCCTACCAAGTGGATGAGGTCGCCATTCGTTTCCCCAACCTCAAGATCATCGTGGCGCACATGGGACATCCCGGAATCGGCGAGACCGTCTCAGTCGTGCGCAAGCACCCCAATGTCTACACCGACATCAGCGGCCTTTACCCCCGTCCCTGGCAGTTCTACAACGCCCTCATGACCGCCGTTGAATACGGCGCGGCGCACAAGGTGCTTTTCGGCACGGACTTCCCGCTCTTCAGTGCTGCCGACACGATAGCCGGGCTGCGCAATGCAAACGCGCTCGTGGCAGGCACGGCGCTGCCGCGGGTACCGGACGACGTGATCGAGGATATCATTCACCGGGAGAGCCTGACCCTGCTGGGACTGGAATAAGCTCCTAAATAGGGCAGGGCTATCTTCTTCTTTTTGCCTTGCTGGACAACATTCCGCCCAGTAAAGCGTTTTTTCGAAGTAGTACCGCTTGCAACGGGGCTGAGACTACCCAACCCGTTCGTGCTGAGCTTGTCGAAGCATGAACTGCTGAGGGCCAATTCAGAGAGGTACAGTTCACCCTTCGACAGGCTCAGGGCGAACGGCAATGGTGCTCAAGGCAAACGGCAATGGCGCTCAGGGCGAACGGTCGTGGCGGCCCGATAAATTGGCGAACATGGATTGTGCTCCTGCCGAAGATTCGCAGGAACTATTCGGCAGCCTCTCCCCTTCTTGCAGCTGAATCTTCCAGGGGCTCTTCAGGGGGTTCTTCAGGCGCACGACCGAAGAATCGGCGCATAATCCAGTCATTGACACCCCAGGCGCGGATGGCGGAATAGAGCACCCAGAGACTGAAGACCCGCTGCAAGGTCGCTTGGGAGAGCTGTTGCGCAATCAATGCTGCCAACAGGCCGGCGGCAACTGCGCCAATCGCGATCAGCAGCACCGGCCTCAGCTCCAGGTTCTTCATGCGGTAGTGGGTTATGGCGCCGGCAAGCGTGGTGGGAATCATCACTACCAGGGAAATGCCCTGTCCGATGTGCTGGCCGTATCCCAGAATAAGTACGGCCGCCGGTACCATGATGATGCCGCCGCCCACCCCCATGGTGCCGCTCACCATACCGACCCCAAAGCCAATGAGGAGACTTAAGAGGAATACGCCGATTTCGGGGTCGAGGGTCATTCGGTCTCCCCTCGTTGAAACACGAGGCTCCAAATCGCCATGATTACCATCAAGACGAGGCCGGCAATCAAGATCGCGTTGCCGATCACCGGGTGCTGCAAGAACATGCGGAGACCGACCGCCGTGAGCAAGATGGCAAAGAGTCGTCGCAATTGTTTTTGATTGATGCGGTGTGAGATGCGCACGCCGATCGGAGCCGCGATGACGGCGCTGATCATGAAACCGGCGCCGGCAATGTACGCCGGCACTTCATTTCCGGGTGGCTCGTCGCGGGGCCAAAGGGCGTAGACCAGGGCAGAAGCAATGGCTGTGGGCACGATGGCGCCCAAGCTGACCGCATGGGCTTGACGCTGCGATAGAGCCAGATAGGCAGTAATCAAGGGGACGATGACGACGCCGCCGCCAACTCCGGCGAGACCGGACAGCGTACCGCCGGCAACGCCCACGGCAATATAGCGCCAAATTGGAACTGAATTCATGGCTTCAAAATAGTAGCACGGTTAGTTCTGCCCCACAACGGATGAACGAATGCCGTTGCATAGTCATGCATGACGCGTAGGGGCACGACATGTCGTGCCCCTACGCTGTCGTCGCAGCGAGTCCGGCATTACCCAGAACGTCTGCTCTTTCAGTAGTTGGGGCAGAAGACATCGCGCGGCAGGATGCTCAGCCGGAGATCGTGGGCGCCATCGGCGCGGGCGCACTCGTAGTAGAAGTAGAGTTCGTCACCCACCGGCACTACATCCACGTAGCGCACCGAACGTGAGCCGTGGCGGGACTGCACCACCGGCCCATTTACGCTCAGCCGGATAAAGTTGCAAACGTCGGCGGACAGCGCCAGACCGCTTTGCTCTTCGTAGTTCTGAGAGACATCGGCAGAACCGTCGTAGAACGCGAACCACTGCTGCCCCAGCCGCACGAGGGAAGAGATGCGGCTGCAATAGCTATCCCAACCTCGCTCTCGGGGCGCGAAGATATCCCCCTGCCACTCCCAGTTCCGACCGTCGCCGCTCACCGCCAGTCCCGTACTCGACTTGGCAATGCCGGTGTTGTAGACATCGGCCGTGGCGTGCATGGCTTCACGCGCCGGGTCATCTGCCACGGCGGGAGTGGGCGCATAGCTCACGATCATGTGCCAGAGTCCGCCCACGTTGATGACATAGGGGTCTTTCACACCCTCCGCGTGGATGTCCGCTGCTGTCAGCACCATTCGCCGGGAGGCCGGATCGAATTGCGCCGGTGTGTCGGCTTCCAGCACGTCGATGCGCCAGCGGTTATCTGCACTGTCCACGAACGAGACGAAAAGCAAAAAGCGCCCGTCGGCATCCCTCACCAAGCTGCTCTTTTCAACGGAGGGTGAGTCACCGAACGCGTGCTTTGAAGCTGACCAGATAGTCTCGAAGTGCTTGCCGTCCTCGCTGCGTGCCACGTAGCACCCGAAACCGCGGTCAGGCTCCTGTCCGCGGGGACGCCGCCGCCGATAGTAGAGGTAGAACGCCTTTTCGTCAGGTAGGTAGAGCACACACGGCGCGCCCACCCAATGGCCGTTCCCCGCCTCCAAAGGCTCGATCACGACGTGCGCTGTCTCCGGTTCGAACAACGTAATCGGATAGTGGTAGGTTTTAGAATCTAGCATAGTGCGTGTCACTTCTTAGTCTGGAGTTTCCGATTGGGGAGACCCACATCAAGATTCGTTGCGCTCACTTAATCTGTCTGTGTGGTTGTCCTAACCGGTCTGTTATTTGCCTTACCCACTCCAAATCGCTAGAGCTCAAATCGTCATTCCGGCGAAAGCCGGAATCCAGACAATCCCTACGCGTTAGAAGCCGTTCTGTAGAGCAGCGTCACAACCATCGGTAGCGCAGGTTTGTAACCTGCGCTTGGCTCCAGGAGTGCAATTTACAAACACATCCGGTGGAACATGTATTTTCCGAATCTCAAAGCCGCGGCAGGGTCGCCAACTTCGATTGACTTTTCAGTCCGTGGCAGCAACTAGGCGAAGATCTCCTCTTCAATCTCTGCCGGGGAGACCGGTCGGCTTTCGGCTGTGGAGCGATTGAAGGCGAGGGTCAGCGCAAGGGTTTTCAGAGCATCATCCAACGGGGATAGAATCAATGAGTCGTCGTTCGCCTCCACAGCCGCCAGGAACGCCTGGGCCATGCGTGCCTCGGCAGAAGTGCCCTCGCCAGGATGCACCTCGGTCCCATGCGGCGTGATCTGTTGGAGTTCACCTTGGGAGAAGCGCAGCAGCATTTCTTCGCTGACGAAATCGAGCCCTGAACTCTGCGGCAGGCCGAAGAAGAGCGCATACGTAGTAGCCACGCTGCCGACCGCGCCTGTCTTGAAAGCAAACACGCCCGAATAGACGTCCCAATTCTGGAAAGACTCATCGTCTTTCCAGGCGCTCCGGCCGAACTGTGCATAGACTTCGTCCACCTCGCCACCAAAAAGCCGGCACAGGTCAAGGAGATGCGTGGCTTGCTCCACGATCTGGCCGCCGCCTTGGGCAGAGTCAAGATTCCAGGGGACTTTGGGCACGCCCTGATACCACCAGATGCGCGCCAGGCCCAGTTCACGCCCCGCCAAGATCTCCCGGGCACGGGTTACAAGGCTGCCGTAGCGGTACTGGTAGCCCACGCAACAGAGCACGCGGCCCTGCTCTACGGCCATCCGAATGCGGCGGGCGTCCAGCACGCTGAGCGCTACCGGTTTCTCCACGAAGATCGCAGCCTTTTGGGTGGCGGCGTATTCCACCTGCTCGGCGTGCAGATTCGGAGGTGTGATGATGTAGACGGCGTCGGGCTGCTCGGTATCGAGCATGTCACGGTAGTCTGTGTAGGTCTCTGCATCGAAAGGAGCAGCAGCCTGCTGGGCACGCTCTTCGTCCACGTCGCAGATCGCCGCCACATCAGCATTCTCAACCTCTTGCAACGCGCGATAGTGCGCCTGCGCGCGGCGCCCCGCGCCGATACCGGCGACTCTCAATTTCATTTGATCACCTCAGTCTCGTCACCATTTGTTTCATGTACATCTACCCGCAACAGTTTAACAGCGTGGAGCAAAGCCTTCGAAAAGTGAGGCGCGACAAGCTTCCGTTCGTGCTGAGCTTGCCTGTCCTGAGCCTGTCGAAGGGTCGAAGTACGTACGGAGGCACATCGCTTACCCCACGTAAGTCACGCCCTCTCCGTGCGGCGCACGTAGGTTCCCAATGCGGGATACGCACTCAATTCGAACAGGCTCAGGCCACCGCCGTGCCGCGCAGCGAGTACGCCGTCGTGTCGTCAATGCGCACGGGCAGAATCTGGCCCACCAGGTCCTCACGGGGATCGGTGAAGAACGTCACGCGGTCGGTGCGAATGCGGCCCCACCACTTGCCGTTCTTCTGACCCTCCACAAGTACGTCCAGCGTCCGGCCCCGCAGCCGCATATTCTTGGCCGAGACAATCCGCTCCTGCAGCGCTTCCACTGCCAGCAACCGTTGGTGCTTCTCCTCGCGGGCCACGTCGTCTTGCATCTCTTCATCCGCCTTCGTGCCCGGCCGCGGGGAATACATGGCAACGTGGACGACGTCCAGTTCAAGTTGCTCCAGCATCGCGAGCGAATTCTGGAATTGTTGCTCCGATTCACCGGGGAAACCGACGATGATATCCGTGGCGATGGAGGCGTGTGGGATGATGTCGCGAATGCGGTCCACTAGTTCCACATACCTGCGGGCGGGATACCCGCGTTTCATGCGCCGCAGGACAAGGTCGTCACCGCTTTGCACGGCAATATTGAAGTGCTCGCAGACGTTGGGCAGGCTGCCCACCGCCTCGATGATGCGGTCGGACATGAAGAGCGGATGGGAGGTGAGAAAACGAATGCGATCCAGGCCCGGTACGCCGCTGCACGCTGTGAGCAAGTCCGCGAGGTCCGGCCGTCCTTCCAAGTCGCGGCCGTAGTCGTCGACCGTCTGTCCCAAGAGCGTGACTTCCCGCGTGCCGTGCCGCACCATCCAACGCAACTCGCGCACGACCTCCGGTATCGGACGGCTACGCTCAGCACCCCGCCGGATGGGTACGATGCAGAAGGCGCAGCGCATGTTGCAGCCGTAAATGACCGGCACCCAGCGACACGGACCGCCGACGGCCAAAGGCGAACCTTCCAAGCAGCCCTCGTCCAGCATGCCCCGGTTGCCGGCTTTTTTTTGAGCGAACTCCAGGATCGGTTCGTACTCCACCGGCTTGGTAAACACGTCAACCTGCGGCAGGCGCGCCTGCAAGCGCTCCAGGCTGTCATCACCCACCATGCAACCCATCATGGCAATCGAAAGCTGGGGGTTTTTCTTCTTCATGCCGGTGAGCCAGCCAAGCTGCCCCAGGGCGCGGTCTTCCGCGCTCTGGCGTACGGCGCACGTATTCACGACGACTAGGTCTGCCTGCATTGGCTCGTCCGCCCACGTGTATCCCAGCGCCTCCAATGAGCCGCCCAGCCGCTCGGAATCGGCCTTGTTCATCTGGCACCCGTAGGTGATTAGGTGATAGCGCAGGTCCATGAGTTCAATTACCTTAGTCCATCTCTCCACAGCTTACGGCCTTCTGCATTACAATCCGATGAGGATCGCCCGTTTCAGCCGAGCTGGTATTGCATTCAATTTAGTGGCACAGTGCCAAGCACGCGAGATCGTTCGCGTCTTCCCATTGTACATGCCCTGGCTGAGGCGTGAAGAATCCAGCGCGCTAGAAGCGGTTGCCCAGCCTGCTTGAACTTCCCTATACTAGGATTTTGGCAATATCTATCGTGTGTAGCCCTGGTGTCGTGCATGTCCACGCTAGCACAGCCCAAAGTACGGTCGCTCATTTCAGAGTGGGTAACGGCCAATGGCGATATGTGCCTTGCGCTGCGCGATCCCGACGAACTGCTCGCGGGCACCGCCCTCATCCCCGCCAGCCTCGCGCCTGTGCTCGAGCTCTGCGATGGCGAACACTCCCTTTCCGCCATGCAAGCGGCGCTTTCCGTGCGGTATGGCATGTCGCTGCCAACCGCTTTGCTCGAATCCCTGATACAGCAGCTTGATGAGGCACTGCTGCTGGAAAGCGAACGTGCGCAGGCGGCGCGGCACGATGCCTTGGAAGCGTACCGGAACGCGCCCTTTCGCCCGCCTGCGCTTGCCGGAACGTCGTATCCTGCCGACCCTGACGCGCTTACAACCATGCTCGATGGATTCGTCGCTGCGATAGACCCTGATCCTCAGTATGAACAGACGGCCATTCGGGGACTCTTGAGCCCGCACATCGACTACGAGCGCGGCGGTCCTGTCTATGCGCACACCTGGCGCCACGCCCAACAAGCCGTGCGGGAAGCGGAAGTTGTAGTAATATTCGGGACCGACCACGCCGGTAGTCCGGGCACGCTAACGCCCACGCGCCAAGACTACGCCACACCTTGGGGAGTCCTGCCGACGGATCAGAACGCGATCGACCGCTTTGAGGCTGCGTGGGGATCTGAATCCCTGTATGACGAGGAGCTTCACCACCGCCGAGAACACTCTATCGAGCTTGCCGCCGTATGGCTGCACTACATACGTCAAGGCGATCCCGTGGCGCTGGCGCCGATCCTCTGCGGTTCTTTTCTGCCATTCACGGCAGGTGACGCGCATCCGCAAGACTGCCCCCAACTCGCAGGGAGTATAGCCGCCCTCACCGACGCCCTTGCGGGAAAACGTGTCCTCGTAGTTGCCGCAGCCGATTTGGCCCATATGGGTCCGGCATTTGGCGACCCGCAATCACTGGATCGTCAAGAGAAAGAGGCCCTTAAGGGCTTCGACCGGGTGCTGCTGGATGCCATGTGCCGCGGCGATTCAGAGGGATTCCTCGGGCACTTGCGGCAGAGCAAAGACAAACAAAAGGTCTGCGGCCTCCCGCCCATCTACGCCGCCTTGCAGATGGCTTGGGCCTGTCTCAGGCCGCGTCTTGGACTACGCCCAATGTCCCGCCGATGGTATGGCAGGCTCGGTGGTTAGCGTAGCCGGAATGGTATGGACAGACTAGATTCTGTTGCATATCTGTTTAAGATGTTAGTAGCCTAGGTGTGTCATTCCGAGCGTAGCGAGGAATCTAGAGTCCCAGCGAAGCGAACTGTATCGGCGCAGCCACCGGTAGCCGCGATTAGCGGGAAGTGCTCCACCCTTTGCTCTGGAGTCGTATGAAGATGGATTCCCGCTTTCGCGGGAATGACGACTATTGGACGACTAGTCGCGGGAATGACGACTATACGTCGACTACTCGGGGGAATGACGGCTAAGAGTCGATACCATCGTGACAGATAACCGACACAAGCCAGCGAAACCTACCGCGCCAGCCAGCCGCCGTCTATTGGCACGATCGAGCCGTGCATGAAGTCGGATTCGTCTGAGGCGAGATACACTGTCAGCTTGCCAATGTCCTCTGCCGTGCCCCAACGTCCGGCGGGCGTACGCAGCCGAATTTCCGGTGCACGAACGGGATTCTGCTGCAAGGCTTCAGTCATGTCCGTGTCGATATAGCCCGGCGCGATCGCGTTAACGTTTACGCCGTGGGGCGCCCAATCAGTCGCCAGCGCACGAGTGATGCCCGCCACGCCGTGCTTGCTTGTGACGTACGGGGCAATCTGCACGCCGCCCTGAAACGACATGAGCGATGCGATGTTCACGATCTTGCCTCGCTCTTGTGGAACGAAGTAGCGTCCGGCTGCTTGGCAGAGGAAAAACACTGCATGGAGGTTCACCTGCATCACAGTGTTCCAATCTTCCTCAGTGAGCTCCAACGCAGTCTTGCGACACGTAATACCGGCGTTGTTAACCAAGATGTCGATTCGGCCAAAGTGCGCCGCCGTTTGGTCCACGAGCGCATTCAGATCGGCAACCGTAGCCGTCGCCAAATCGGCTTGCAACGACAGGTAGCGCCGCCCCGCAGCTTCGACAAGTGCCTGGGTCTCGGTGGAAGCAGAGCGCGACACGCCGGCCACGTCCGCACCCGCTTCGGCGAGCGCTTTGGCAATCCCCCGTCCGATGCCGCGGCTGGCGCCGGTGACCAATGCAACTTTACCGGTCAGTGAAAACCCAATCTCACTCATGAGCAACCCTCCTGATTAACGTAATGGTCTAGTTACCTCAAATCTTAGATGCGTATCTCACGTGACTGCGAGAGTAGTGGACGACCTAGGCAGTCGGCCACTTCCGGTTTGCGGACCTCGATGCATGCCGAGAGTTGGATACAGAACCAATGCTGTCATATACGCTGCGTAGGAACAACCCAGGCCGCGATAGCCGTCAACTCCGGTAGCGCAGGTTTGCAACCTGCGTCCACTCTGCGAAAGGGACTCCTTGTGCCGCTATTTCCCTGAAGTATACGAGTAGGCTTTGTGTCCACCGCGAGAGTAAATTGGCCCGTAGGGGCACGACATGTCGTGCCCCTACACCCCTGTGATCGGGAAGAGGTGGTTCACACGCCGACCGAGAGTCCAGGCAGGGCCACCCACGCAAGCTTGACTAGTGGTGTTAGTCCGTGACAAAATTCCATGGGTAGGAGCAGCTTGCCAGCGCTTTCTGCCGTGCTTGAAGCACTTTGCAACCGCGCTGCACTTTCACCCGCTCTCAGTCTTTTCTAAAGCAACAATACCTCGAGACAACTTCTCAATCTCAGAGTGCCAAGGGCAACAATAGCAGTCCCGTAATTCCCCATTCGCGCAGTACCGTCATCGAGGAGGCACCAGGTGGCCGGGTTCAAGGAAGTCAGTAGAGACCTCGACTTTCCCAGTATGGAGCATCGGATTCTGAAATTCTGGGAGGATACCGATGCCTTTGACAAGCTTGTTGCGAAGAATAGCGACAATCCTCGCTGGTCTTTCATTGACGGCCCCATAACCGCCAATAATCCCATGGGCGTTCACCATGCGTGGGGACGCACCTACAAAGATGTCTACCAGCGCTTCAAGGCCATGCAGGGCTACGCGCAGCGCTACCAAAACGGTTTCGATTGCCAGGGCCTCTGGCTGGAAGTCGAGGTCGAACGCGACCTCGGTTTCGATTCTAAGCATGAAATCGAGGAATTCGGCCTTGATAACTTCTCCCGCGAGTGCCGCAAGCGCGTGGAGCATTTCTCCAGCGTGCAGACGAACCAGTCTATCCGGCTCGGCCAGTGGATGGACTGGGATAACTCCTACTACACCATGGACGACAGCAATATCGAGCACATTTGGTATTTTCTTAAGCGCTGCCATGAGAAGGGCTGGCTTTACAAGGGCTGGCGCTCGATGCCCTGGTGCATCCGCTGCGGCACCAGCCTCTCGCAGCATGAGTTGGTGGGTACCGATACGTACCGCGAGGTCACGCACCCCGGCATCACGCTGCGGCTGCCGGTAAAGGGACGGGACAACGAGTACTTCATGGTCTGGACGACTACCCCTTGGACGCTTGCCGCGAACACGGCGCTCGCCGTCCACCCCGATCTTACTTACGTGGCTGCCGAAGCCGACGGAAACACGTACTACCTCTCGAAAGGCACACTGGATAGCGTGGGCCGCGGCAAGCTGGCGGCCGTTCGCGAATTCAAAGGCGCGGAACTGGTTGGCCTGGAGTACACGGGACCCTGGCACGAGTTGCCGGTCCAGCAGGGCTTTTCGACCAAGGTTGTCGGTTGGGACATCGTGGGCGAGGAAGAGGGCACGGGCATCGTCCATATCGCGCCGGGATGCGGCGCGGAAGACTATGAGCTTTCGCAGGAGCATGGACTCCACGTCATCGTGCCAATCGACGGCGATGGCAACTACGTCGATGGGTTCGGCCCACTCTCAGGCCGATGCATCACCGATACGAATGAGATGATCTTTGACTTGCTTGGCAGAGCCGAGTTGGTCTACCGCATAGAGGACTATACTCACCGTTACCCGGTCTGCTGGCGCTGCGGGGAAGAGGTTGCCTTTCGTCTGGTAGAAGAGTGGTTTATTTCCGCTGAGGAAATTCGCGAGCGCATGCTTGCGGAAAACCAGACCGTGGATTGGGTGCCTGAGTACGGCCGGAAGCGCATGGACGACTGGTTGAACAACATGGGCGACTGGTGCATCTCCCGCAAGCGTTTCTGGGGCTTGCCGCTGCCGTTCTACCACTGCGAGGATTGCGATCACGTGACAATCGTCGGTACCTTGCAGGAGCTGGAAGAGAGAGCGGTAGACGCCGCCAAAGTGCAGGCGCTGCCGGAGCTACACCGCCCATGGATCGATGAAATCAAAGTCCACTGCGAGCAGTGCAACAGCGAGACCTCGCGGATACCGGAAGTCGGCGACTGCTGGCTGGATGCCGGCATCGTGCCGTTCTCCACGCTCGGCTACCTGGAAGGCAGCCCCGAGTGGGGCAAGTGGTTCCCCGCTGACTTCGTGAGCGAGATGCGCGAACAGATTCGCCTTTGGTTCTACGCGCTTGCCTTTATGAGCGTCACCTTGGAAGATGTCCGTCCTTACCGTAACGTGCTCATCTACGAAAAAGTCAATGATGAGCATGGCAAACCGATGCACAAGAGCCACGGCAACGCAATTTGGTTCGATGATGCCGTGGAGAAGATGGGCGCCGACGTGATGCGCTGGCTGTACTGCGAGAGCAATACCCAACAAAACTTGAATTTCGGCTACGCGGTTGCCCAGGACGTGAAGCGGCGGCTGCTGCTCTTCTGGAATGTTTATAATTTCTTCGTGACGTATGCCCGCTTGGAGGACTTTGACCCTACCAACGTCAGTGTGCCGCTCGAAGTGCGGTCGCTCATGGACCGCTGGATCATCGCGTTGCTCCACAAACTCGTCCGGGACGTCACCAACGACCTGGAGGAATTCGACGCCTACAGCGTTTCACGTCGGGTGAACAACTTCATCGAGCAGTTGTCCACGTGGTACGTGCGGCGGGGCCGCCGACGCTATTGGAAGTCCGGCCAGGACCGCGACACCCTATCCGCCTACGTTACGCTCTATGAAGTGCTGACCACCCTCACGCGCACGATCGCTCCCATAATGCCGTTCCTGAGTGAAGAAGTGTACCAAAACCTCGTCCATTCGCTAGGCTCTGACGCGCCGGAGAGCGTGCACCACACGGAGTGGCCGCGCTACAATGCGTCGCTGATAGACGAAGACCTCATTGCCCACATGGAACTGGCCCAGCGCGTCGTCAGCCTCGGCCGCGCCGCGCGCAGCACCAGCAAAATCAAGGTACGACAGCCCCTGCCGGAGATGCTGGTCCACGTAAAGAATGCTGACGAGCAAGTAGGGTTGGAGCGCTTGCAGGACCACATCCTCAGCGAACTCAACGTCAAGACCCTGCGCTTCGTTGGGCCGGAAGAGGAGCTAGTGACATACGAACTTAAGCCACGCTTCAAGCTGCTCGGTCCAAAGTACGGCAGACAAGTCAAGGCAATCGCGGCGGCCCTGAGCAAGAGCGATGCCCAGTCCGGCGCGCGGCTGGTTGCCATGGGTGAGCCCATCTCGGTTGTGGTGGACGGACAGCAAATCGAGCTATTGCCGGAAGAGGTGGACGTCCAGGCGCGGGAGCGCGCGGATTATAGCGTGGCGACAGAAGAAGGCTACCTAGTCGCGCTGCGCACGGAAATCACGGCGGCGCTTGAATTGGAGGGCTTGGCACGTGAACTCATTCATCATGTCCAGAACCTGCGTCGCGCGGCGAACTTCGACCTCTCCGATCGCATCGTAACGTATGTCGGGGTGACCGACGGGCAGGCAAAACAGGCTAATATTGCGGCAATGCTGCGCGCGCACAGCGCGACCGTAGCTCAGGAAACGCTCTCCATTAGCGTTGAGTCATCCGCCGTTCCGGACGAGAGTCATCAGGAGGCTGTCGACCTCAACGGCATTGCCGTAACGCTCGGCGTGGCCCTTGCTACCTGACGGGCGCGCGTCTGTGCGTCATAGCAAGCGGCGGGCACGAATCGCGATGGGAAAGGAGCGACTTGCACCAACTCTCTATGACAGCCAAACTGCGGAGCAATGTGAGTATTTTAAATCAGATTTAACGCGTGGTCTTAGTGTCACGCTGAATCGAAAGGAAGGAAACTATGGCTGAGAATGCACAGACGTTGCCACGCATCTTCAAGTGGTTTGGGGATGGTGCGTTTGCCGCCTCCGGTTTTCCGGATACCGAAGAGGAACTCTGCGCGGTAGCGGCGCAAGGCATTACGCACATCGTCGCCGCGTCGAGCAAAGAACCGGATACAGCCGCCATCGAACGCCTGGGCATGACCGTCGATCAGTTTGTTGGCGCCAGCAGCGATTTGGCGACTCTCGATGCCGCGGTCGAGTCCTTGCACGCGGCTGCCATGCGCGATGACAAAGCCCTCATTCACTGAGGCTCCGGATTCGGCGGGGCCGGTACGGTCCTGGCAGGTTACTTGGTGAAGTACGAAAGCTATGCGCCGGCGGACGCGGTGCAAGCGCTGCGCGACTTTCGCCCCGGGGACTTGAAGGGAGGCAAGGTTGACAAGTTTATTGCCGATTACGCGGAAAGCCTGAAGAATTAGGAGGGCCCGTTGCCTGCTCATTTCTTGTTGATTGTCTGGGTCACTGGGACATGCTTTCCTCCGGAGGCGATTAGATCAAAGGCCAAAGCGATACAAAAGGTCTAGAGTGTGTAACACAGACACGTCTCCGCAATGTACGGCGGAGACGTGTCGTAAGGACGAACTCTGAACGGAACAGTTGCAAGCCTGAGCGCCCTATATAACGGGCCGTGTAGGTCTAGTTTCGGTCTTCCGCGCCCCTAGCGCTCGAAAAGTATCCCTCTAGCAATCCCTCAATCCGGGCCAGCCGCTGCTCTATGCTAGACACCCGAGTCTCAAGACTAGACATTCTGCCATCAAGGCTGCGCATTTGCAGCATGATGAATCCACCTACTGCAATGCCAGTAGCTACGACGGTCACGGCAGACTCCCAGCCCATTGTTTTCTCCTCAATCTGCTACTTTCAATATATCAGTTGGGGTGTTGACTAGCAAGCGCATTGTCAGCTGTAGCGACTTTCAACGTCTGTGTGTAGTAGTACATTGGGAATCCAGTTTGCATAAAACTGACTAACGCACAGAAATTGACAGATGCCCGCAACAGCAAGCGCAGCGGGCATCTGTTTTTCTTCTTAATTGTCTTGCACAATACTGTTTCAATGGAGCACCGAGACGAACGCGTCTAGCGCGGTATCAGCTCCAGAGCCGCCAGCACACCTGCTAACGCCACGAACAACAAGACAAGCTGAATCGTCAACTGGTGAAAACGCTTCTCAATCCTCAATTCCAGCGATTGCAATTCCCCTCGGAGGTCCGCCTTAGTAACAAGCTCGTTGCGCTCTGCGCCAACCAATTCCACCAGCGCCTCAGCCTGCGTTTCGTCGAATCCCGCCCCAGTCAGGATCTTAATCGCCTTGTGGGTGTCTAGAACCGCCACTAGCTGCCTCTCTTGACGTTGCTCCCGCATCATCTGTGCACATAGTATACCATGCGCCCGGAAGCCCTAACTCTGGTCTGGACAACGCGTATAGGCCCGCATGCCCTCTCCTGTAAACAATCGAAGAAAGAGCCTCAACCCGTCGGCAGTTCAGGATTTGGTTCCGGGCGGATGTGCTGCCCAAGAAACGCCACAAGCTCTGCAATTGGCACGCGTTCCTGCTCCATGCTGTCGCGGTGGCGCACGGTCACCGTATTGTCGTCTTTCGTTTGGAAGTCAACCGTAATGCCGAACGGCGTGCCGACCTCATCCTGCCGCCGGTAGCGGCGGCCGATGCTGCCGCTCTCGTCGTAGAAGACGTCCCACTGCAATTGCAGTT
Organism: Chloroflexota bacterium; assembly: GCA_965219505.1. Taxonomy (GTDB): domain Bacteria; phylum Chloroflexota; class UBA11872; order VXOZ01; family VXOZ01; genus VXOZ01. The sequence continues at coordinate 2,943,339 of OZ244775.1, forward strand.
CCGCCACGATCTCCTTGGCGATGTCCGGCAGGCCGCCTTTCTTCACCAGCGGCAAGACCGCCGCCTTGATCGGGGCGAGAAACGGATGAAACCGCAGCACAACCCGTGAATCGCCTTTGGCATCCACGTCTTTGTCGTAGGCGTCGAGCAAGAACGTGAGCAGGGCGCGGTCCGCACCTGCGGCAGGTTCGATCACATATGGGGAAACGTGCTCTTTCTTCTCTTCGTCGTAGAATGTTAGGTCCTGGCCGGTGGCTTCGCTGTGGTTGCGCAAGTCGTAATCGGTGCGGTTCGAAATGCCTTCCAATTCACCCCAGCCAAAGGGAAACTGGTACTCAATGTCCCAGCAATACTTCGCATAGAACGCCAATTCATCGTCCCCATGCTGGCGCAAGCGTAAGTTTTCTTCTTTCACGCCGTAAGCTAGGTACCATTGGCGCCGAGTCTCGAGCCAATACGCGTGCCACTCGTCATCGGTGCCCGGCTCGCAGAAGAACTCCAACTCCATCTGCTCGAATTCACGCTGCCGAAAGATGAAGTTTCCGGTCGTAATCTCATTGCGGTACGACTTGCCGATTTGCGCGATGCCAAAGGGCAGACGCTGCCGCGAAGAATTAAGCACGTTCTTGAAGTTGACGAACATGCCCTGCGCGGTTTCGGGGCGCAGGTAGGCGACGGCGGAATTATCCTCCACCGGTCCGACGAACGTCTTGAACATGGTGAGAAAGCGGCGAGGTTCGGTGAACTCGCCCCCGCAATTAGGACACTCCTCGCCTTCCAGATGATCCACGCGGAATCGTTGGTGGCAACTCGTGCACTCCACCAGCGTATCGGAAAAGTGGGAGGCGTGGCCGGTTGTCCGCCATACGTCGGGATTCATGACAACACCGGTTTCCACGCCGACGACGTTCTCCCGCGTACGGACAGTATTGTGCCACCACGCATCGCGGACGTTGCGCTTTAACGCGATGCCCAGCGGGCCGTAGTCCCAAAAACTCTCAAACCCTCCATAAATTTCGCTGGAGGGATAGACAAATCCCCGCCGCTTACACAAACTGACGATTTCTTCCATTACATCGGATTTAGCTGCCAACGTGATTCCCTTCACGACTGTGTTTTCAACACGCGCATACGCTCCAGAAAGGGCGTGGTTTTCAGGTCCTGCTCAGCGACGTAGCGCACAAAAGCATCTGTGGTCTGTTCCAGTTGAGTGGTTGTAGCCGGGTCAACCTGCAAGCGCTCAACGGTCAGTAACGGCTCGCCCGCTAACCACCGCAGGCACTTGATTGCGCGCACCGCAATTGGCAATCCTGAGACTCCCCCGCACGGTGCGCACACCACGCCGCCCGTGTCCGGGCGCGCTCGATTGCCGTCTTCTGAGAGCGCATTGCCGCACCGGGCACACTCTTGGAGTTGGGTCCGGTACCCAAGATTCGCCAATAGTTGTAGTTTATAGGCTACTAAAACCAGCGGCAAGGCAGCGGTTGTGGCGAGCGCCCCCAGCGCCTGTACGAGGAGGACGAACTCCGCGTGCGCCTCCATTTCTTCCTGAACCAAGATATGGGCGGTTTCGACGGCTTGGTAGGCGTAGGGCAAGCGATTGAGATCGGTGCGCAGTTGGGGAAAGGTCTGCACGGTTTCCGCCTGCACCACTAAGTCCAGACTACGACGGCGCACCACGAATACCTTTGCCAGCGTAAACAGTTCCAGGTGCCCCGCCATGCGGCTGGTCGGCCGGCGCACGCCTTTCGCAACGACGTTTAGACGTCCCCGTTCGGGTGTGAGCAGCGTCAATCGCCTATCGGCTTCTTGAAAGTCCGACCGGCGCAGGACGAGCGCTTCCGCTATGTAAGTTCGTTCTTTCGCCATGAAATCGCAACGAGTACCGCCGCACGAGGGTATTGCCTAGGCGTAAGTATTGCAAGTAAACGCTTCAACGTACCCGGCGCTAGCTCTTCTCATATCTGCTGTATCCCCCCTCCACGAATTGCCGCTAGAATTATGTAAGGCTGCGAGTTACCTCACTCACAGCCTTGCTTGAATTCCCGCATGACCTGGCGTGTCCGGTTAGCCCCGTCTCGGTCTCTACAGGCTTAGTTCGCATTGGACACGCATCGCCTTGGAGGGAACCCGCCGCACCAGGAACATCACTTGGCATTCGGCTATAGCCGCTCACCTCCACCATCCGTCTCGGTCCCATCTTCCGCCGACCCCGGTTGCGGTTCCTTGCGCACGAGCACCTTCTTGATGCGCGTGCCTTCGACGGCCAGCACCGAAACCGTGATGCCGTCAAGATCCACCGTGTCGCCTTCGTCAGGCATGCGGCCAAGCTGGGCGTAGATCGCACCGCCCAAAGTATCCACCTCTTCATTCTCAAGACTGATGCCGAGCATGTCATTAAGGTCGTTCATGCTTACTGCCGGGTCCACTACAGCCTCCAACTCATTCACCATTTCTACCCGGGGCTCCTCTGTATCGTGCTCATCTTGGATTTCGCCAACGATCTCTTCCAGCACATCTTCAATGGTAACGAGGCCGGCAACACCACCGAATTCATCCACACAGATGGCCGCGTGCACACGCTTTTGCTGCATCTCCTGCAAGAAGTCGCTTAGCTTCTTCGACTCCGGCACGAAATAGGGTTCCCGCATCACGTCGCGCACCAGCGTATCGAGCTTGTCAGCTTCTACATACGGGAGCATGTCCTTGACATAGACTACGCCCTTGATGTTGTCTATGGTCTCTTCATAAACGGGAATACGCGAGTACCCATGCTCAGAGGATGTGTGGATAGCGTCAGCCAGTGTGCTGTCTCCCTCCAGTGTCACAATGTCAACGCGGGGAGACATGATATCGCCGACGGTCAACTCGCCCAGTTCAAACACGCCGTAGATCATCTCGCGCTCGCCTTCCTCGATCACGCCCTCCTTGCCCCCGGTGTCCACCATCAGCTTGATCTCTTCTTCCGTGACCGTTGGCACGGCAGTCAGCGCCTCGCGTCCAAAGCGAAGCGTAATGAGGTTACTCGAGTGTGAAATGAGCCACACAAGTGGATGGAAAGCCGATTGGGTGACCAGAATTACTCGTGCCGAAAGCAGGGCAAAGCGTTCAGCATGGGTAATGGCCATGGTCTTGGGCACGATTTCGCCCAGGACAATGCTGACATAGGCGATTCCGAGCGTGATCAATATGACTGCGATCACGTCGTTGCCGATAACTCCGCCTAAGTCATCTGAGAAGCTCACCGCGCCAATCGCGGATGCGAGAAATCCGACCGACGTGATCGCGATCTGGATGGTCGTGAGGAACCGCTCGATGTTCTGGTGAAAGCCTTGGACGATGCGCGCGTTGGACACGCCCTCATCCGCCAGTTGCTGAATGCGCGCGCGGCTTACGGAGATTACCGATGTTTCTGTTGCGGCAAAGAACCCGTTGAATATCGTTAGGATAAGAATGCCTAGAATCTGACCCCAACTTGACGGATCCAAAATCCATTACTCCTTGCTAAAAAACGCCCTTCCTGCCGCCACACACTCCTCTCGTCATAAACTGATTCATGCGAGAAGGTCAAATGCCCCCACACGTCTGCCTTTCAAGCGCCTCGCTTCTCGCCGGATCGATCCTGCTCGGACTTCGCGGGCAGCGCACGCATCCCACGCACGCGCGCGGGCACCCCGTACGCTATAGCCTCCGGGGGCACATCCCGTGTCACCACGGAACCTGCACCCGTCATAGCGTTGTTCCCAACCCGCACCGGCGCTACCAGCAATGTTCCGCTACCGATGAATGCGCCATCGCCTATCTCGGTTTCATGCTTGTCCGCGCCATCGAAGTTGCACGTAATTGTGCCTGCGCCGACGTTCACGTCGTTTCCGACTACAGTATCACCTAGGTAGCCCACGTGGTGTATCTTGACGCCAGAATGTACCCGCGTATTCTTGAGTTCGGCGTAGTTCCCAATCTCAACGTCGTCTGCAACTATTGTCCCCGGTCGCAAATGCGCGAAAGGCCCGATTCGCACGTTTTCACCGACTTCCGCGCCCTCAAGCACCGACTCCATAACCGTAACATTTGCCGCAAGACGCGTGTCTTGTAGCCGTGTGCTCGGGCCGATAGTACAGTTGTCTCCCACCGCTGTGTCGCCGAAGAGGTAGCAATTCGGCCACACCGTAACATCTCGACCGAACGTCACCGTGTCATCGATCCATACCGTCGCCGAGTCGACGAGAGTTACGCCACCCTGCAATGCCCGCTCGCGCATTCGCTCGCGCAGCGTGCTCTCTGCCAGCGCCAAGTCTGCCCGATCCTCTACTTGAAGCAGTTCGACATCGGCACCCGTATGTTGCACCGTCTCTATTTTGGCTGCTTCGGCAATCGCCAACGCGGCAAGCGACACGAGACATCCTTCCTGCGCCGGGACAGCATCTCGGTGTTCCCATAGCCACTCACGTGAAAAGCACATGACACCAGTGCTACAGGATTCCACCGGCGAGCCCGCCGGAATCGCGTCATTCTCGGTCAGGATACGCTCGATCCGTCCGGCAGAGTCACGGACGATGCCACCGCTGCTATGTGCGGATCTTGAATGGGGAGCAGCGAGCAGCACCAGCGGACACGAAGTCTCTTGCTGGCGTTGAACGAGACGAGACATCGTCTCATTGGAAAGGAGCGGCAAAGTTCCGGCGACAACCAAGACCGCACTGACGGTATCCGGCACCGCGGCCAACGTCGCTTCCAGCCAGCTACTATCATTCTGGAAAGTACATGCGGTTGCAGTACCTAGAAAGTCCCCCAATAGAGAGGTCTCAGCGGTGCAGGCGAGAACCAGCGGCGTGCAGCCTATGTGCCGAGCCATTTGAGCGGGGTAAACAGCCATGGGACGGCCCGCCAGCGGATGCAAAACCGAAGCGCGTTGAGACCGCATCCGCCCTGTCCGGCCGGTGGCCAAGATGATGGCGGCAGTGGATTGGTGAGGGTCTGGGTCGCTCTCTGTCATGGGTTACAAGGCAGTGCGGGCCACGCAGCGGCATCACGTGCCGGCTCCGTGTCGCTAGGCGTTACTGCTTACACCCTGCCTCCTTTTGCGCCGCTCGCATTCCCGCGGCTGGGGCGGTAGGATTCGAACCTACGAATGCGGGCTCCAAAGGCCCGTGCCTTACCGCTTGGCGACGCCCCACCTGATTCATCATATCCGCGCCCCCAGGGAGCGTCAAGTACATCAACAGGGCCGCACTTTGGCTGTAGCGAGGCCCACTTCCTCATGAGCCTCGCATTCAACGATTTCGGGAAAGAGAACGCTGCAGATGGCAGATTGGACTAATACCCTTTCCTGCCATCACGCCTCTGCCAAGGACTTCGCCTCTTGCACCATGTCGTGGATGATGTCCAGGCCGCCGTGCCAGAAGGCGGGATCGGCGGTGTTTATGTTTGCGCGTTGCATGAGTTGCGCGGGGGTTTCGCTGCCGCCTGCCGCCAGCATGCCGCGATACACGTCCACAAAAGGCGCGCCCTGCTGCTGATAGGCGCGGTAGAGCGAGAGCGACAGCAGTTCGCCGAAGGGGTAGGCGTAGACGTAGAACGGCACGTGGATGAAGTGCGGGATATATGCCCACCAGTGCCGGTAGTTCTCCGTCATTACCACTGAGTCGCCGAACATCGCCGACTGCTGCTCCATCCAGATTTCGCCGATGGTTTCCGTGGTGAGTTCGCCCTCGCTGCGGCGTCGGGTGTGCAGCCCGTACTCGAATTGGTGCATCGCCGCCTGGCGAAAGACCGTGGCAAACGAATCCTCGATTTTCTGCGCCAGCAAGGTCAAGCGCACCCGTGGGTCGGTGGTGCGCTCCATGAGCTCGTGGAACGTCAGCATCTCCCCGAACGTACTGGCAAGCTCCGCCACCACCAGCGATGTATCGAATTCAAGGTACGATTGCTCGCGGGAGAGGCGAGCGTGGATGCCGTGGCCGAGCTCGTGGGCCAGCGTCATCACGTCGCGCTGGTTGCCTGTGTAATTGAGGAAGACGTACGGGTGCAGGCTCGGCAGGCAGGGCTGGCAGTACGCGCCGCCGCGCTTGCTGGGTAAGACGGCAGCATCGATCCACTGTTTCTCGAAGAACTCTCCGGCCAAGTTCCCCACTTCAGGAGAAAACGCGTGGTAGGCATCCAGCACGAGCGCCTTGGCCTCGGCAAAGTCTACGCCGCCTTCAGGTGGAGGAAACACTGGCGCGTAGCGGTCGTAATCGTACAGTTTGCGGTAGCCGAGCATGCGGCGCTTGAGGGTGTAGTAGTCGGCGACAATATCGTAGCGTTGCGTCACCGCGTCGAGCATGGCGTGGGCCGTGGCGTCGTCAACTTCGTTTCCCATGTTGCGCGACGACATCGGATCGGGGAAATCCCGCAAGCGGTCCTCGATGGCCTTCTCTTGCGCCGCGACGTTGAAGATGAAGGTGAGAATGTGGGCATCGCCTTGCAGCGCCTTGGTCATGGCGACCTGGGCACGCCGCCGCACGCCGCGATCCTCGTGGTAGAGCAGGGCCAGGAGTTCGGTCTCGTTCATCTCCTTGCGCTCGCCGTCGACCGTCATGGTCTGGCGCAGGCGGCTGGTGCGCTCGTCGAAGAGCCGCTGGAAGGCGCTGATTCCCGTGAGGCGCTTCTCGGCGGCGAGCTTCTCCTCGGCTTCTGTGAGAGTGTGGCGCGCAAACACCCGTTCGTGCGCGAGCGAGTGGGCGTAACGTGCCAGCGGCGGATGCGCCAAAATGCGCTCGGCAAAGGCGCCGTCCGCCTGCCGCCACTCCACGTCGAAGAAGAGCAGCGCGTTCTGCACCGCGGTAACCTGCTCCTCCGTGCGCTGCAGCAAGGCCCCGTGTGCCGGGTCGGCCGTGTCCACCGAGAAGACCAGATGCGCGAACATTATGGCCTTATGGCCGCACATGAAGATCCGCTCGATCTCTTCAACTGCCGCCAAGAACTCGTCCGGCGTAATTTCCCCTGCGGCAATGCGGCCTTTGTAGCGTTCTTGGAACGCCTCTGCCTGCGACAACGCTGCTTTGAAATCCGACTTTATCGCGGGATCATCCGGCCCGGCGTAAAGGTCCGCCAAGTCCCAACGCACGGACTCCGCGCCGGTGTTCTGCTTCGTGTTCGTCGCTTCTTGTGTTTCAATCAATTGGTCATGCTCCTCTTACACTTCCAACAGAGAACCTTAGATTGCGAACTTTCTTTTCGAATCTTCCACCTAACCTATGGTAAGTCATCCGCAAAATATCTGTATCTACCTCATGTTCTGGCTGAATTCTATTTGAGCGTGGCTCAAGCTTGACAGTAGCAAGATTCTTTACAAACGTACTTACTACAGGTATACTCTTGCGGCACTGGTGGAATGTCATGTCGCAAGGGAGGTAGCATGTTCAGGTGTTTGGTGGGCTTTGTGCTTGGTTTCCTGTTGGCTCTGATGGGGGCGAGCACCGTTGCAGCCGCGGATTGTCAGTTCGTTCTTGGCTTTAATATACTCCGCGACCTTATCGGCCATGAGATCGTCGGGGAGTGCTTGGAGAACGAGCACTACAACGCTATTGGCGATAGTAATCAACGCACCACCGGCGGGCTCTTGGCCTGGCGCAAAGCCGACAACTGGACGGCATTCACCGACGGCTACCGCACGTGGATCAACGGTCCGAACGGTCTCGTGCAGCGGCTCAACACAGAGCGCTTCGAGTGGGAAGCGGACTACGCCCCCGGCGGCGGCATTGCCACGCCCACGCCTCGTCCCGATCTAGTGGTTGACACTCCAACGCTGAGCGACAGCAGTCCGATGGAGGACCAAGCCCTCACGCTAAGAGTCACCGTGGAGAATCGGGGCAGCGGCTCGTCGGGTCCTACAACACTGACCTACTACCGCTCCGACGACTCGACGATCACGCCCGCCGATACCGAGGTGGGCACGGACGGGGTTGCCGGGCTCGGTGCATCGGAGAGCAGCGCAGAGTCAACACTCACCTATGCGCCGTCCACACCGGGCACGTACTACTACGGCGCCTGCGTGGACTCGATGCCCGGCGAGTCCGATACCACCAACAACTGCTCCGCCGTGGCGGCCGCAACCGTTTCGGAGTTCGACTTCGATAGTCTTCCGTGGGTGGCTGACGGCATCACCGGCGACGAGCGGCAAGCGATGGACCAGATACGCGACCTCGCTACAATCGACCGTTCGATGTCCCAGCGGGTGGCGGGCTCACCGTGGCTCTCCGACGGAGTAGCCGAAGATGAAGCCTCGATTTTGACCGACCTCCGTCTCTTTGCCGAATCCCACCCGGAAATAGCCGTTTTGGTGACAACCGTGCCCGATCAGACCGGGCGTCTCATCGAGGCAGTCCTGCAACAGATTCGCTTCTATGACCCTGTCCTGTTGGGGCAGATTCGGGAGCAGCCGTGGTTCCAGGATGGGCTGACGGAAGATGAGGCTGCGCTGATCGTAGTGCTGGGAAGCGCAGCGGATTCAGAGGACGTTTTCCGGGACCTCCTCCAGGGTGGCCATGTGCGGTCGGACACGATCTCCCTGCCCCTGGCTGGCGAGGTGGACCTGTTTGCAGTCGGCAGGTCGGAGCTGTGGCTGGAGGGCACACTTGAAAGAATGGCTTTCGCAGTCGAGTCGATGGAGGCTTTCATGGGCACACCCTGGCCACAGCCCGACGTCATCGTGCTTCTGGAACTCGAAAGTGACATGGGTTATGGCGCAGCCGGGTGGAACTCCGGCACTCACGTTGTGGCGAAGAACACGTCCACGCATACCACCTACCACGAGTTGGCCCACTTCTATTTTGGCGGCAACGTTCCGTGGTGGCTATCAGAAGGCTCGGCGGACTTCCTGATGCTCCACACCGGTCGGTTGACCGGAGACGAATGGCCCATTAACTCCTTCTATATCGATGACCGGATTCGCATACTTGAAGAGTGCGCTCCTCATGGCTCAGCCAATGTCCAGGGGTTCATCGAGACCGGGGCGGGGGACTCCTATTGTCCGTATTTGCTTGGGCGTCAGTTCCTGCGGGGAATGTATCGAACCCTGGGGTATGAGGTGGTTTCGTATGCTCTGCGGGAGTTATACGAGACAGGTGAGAGTACCGGCGGGCAAGCGACGGAAGACGAGATTTACCGGGCGTTCCTGACGAACACCCCATCATCGCAGCGGAATGACTTTCAGTTATGGTATCACTGTCTTCATGGCCGGCCAATTCCCGGCTATACCGCTGCACCCGAGCCCGCGGCCCCGCCCGACAACAGAGACGCACTGGTTGCGCTCTACAACGCCACCAACGGTCCGGGTTGGAAGAACAGCGAGAACTGGCTGAGCGAGGTTCCTCTCGGCGAATGGCATGGCGTTGCCACCGACTGTGACGGCTCTGTTATTGGGCTGAGGCTGGTACATAATCAGTTGACCGGGCCGATACCGTCGGAACTGGGCAAGCTATCCAATTTAATAGAGCTGAGCCTCTGGGGCAATCAGCTGACCGGACCGATTCCTCCGGAACTGGGCAGCCTCTCAGAATTAGGAGTCCTGGAACTCGCGGGCAACCAGCTTACCGGGCCGATACCGCTGGAACTGGGCAGCCTCTCAGAATTAGGAGTCCTGGAACTCGCGGGCAACCAGCTTACCGGGCCGATACCGCTGGAACTGGGCAGGTTAACCAACCTGTGGGATCTATTACTCGGGGGCAACCGGTTGACCGGGCCGATACCGTCTTGGGTTGGTGACTTCTCCAACCTGCTGGCCCTGTTTCTCGCAGACAACCAGCTGACCGGGCCAATTCCGCCGGAACTCGGCAGCCTCTCAGCATTGGAATATATGAATCTCGGGGACAACCAACTGACCGGGCCGATACCGCCGGAACTGGCCAGGTTAACCGACCTGTGGTACCTGGGCCTCAGAGGCAACCAGGTGACCGGGCCGATACCAACGGAACTCGGCAACCTCTCAGCATTGGATAACCTGTATCTATCTGATAACCGGCTGACCGGCTGCGTGCCAGCAACACTGAAGACTATCGAAAACAACGACATCGAAGCACTGGGTTTGGAGGTCTGCGCGGATTCCTAGTCACCCCAGAATTTGAGATGGCCAGGAAAGAGACTGTGACTCGCGGGAGGTTACCGCCTCCAACTAATGAGGAGGCAGGGCCGTCAAACACGCATTCATACGACGTTGGGCGAGAGGAGCGAAATGTCAAAGTCCATTGTAAGCAGTGTGCTGCTCGCGGGCGCGATACTCCTCGCCATAGTCCTGCCCGGATGTTCCGATGAGCCGCCCCCTTCGCCGGTGGCCAAGATTCTTCCTAGCGCCACGGCCACAACGACATCCGTTCCTACGGCAACGGCCACCGCAACCCTGACGCCAGCTCCCATTGCTACACCATCACCCGTTCCCGCGGCAACGTCCACTCAGACCGCGATGCCCACAGCCACTCCGACGCCCGTTCCGACTGCGACACCGACCGCCACACCTACTGCCACGCCCTTGCCCGCTCCGACAGCCACGCCTGACCCTGTACAACTATGCCGAGCCATATCCCGGGGTCGCGTTGGTGAGGTCGAGCGACTCATCGCTGCCAACGCGGATGTTGGCGCAAGACTCTGCTCAGGCAATCCGATTCTCTACACGGCGGTCAGAGAGGGCGAACCTGAGATTGTGCAGATTCTCGTGGACGCGGGCGCGGACGTGAACGCAAGTAACAGCTCTGGTGATCCGCTTCTCTACGATCTGATCTGGTGGGGTCATATAAAGATGGTGCGGATTCTCGTGGAGGCAGGCGCGGACGTGAACGCAAGAAATCGCTATGACGATCCGCTTCTCCACACGGCGGTCACAGCAGATAGAAGCGGACCTGAGATGGTGCGGATTCTCGTGGAGGCAGGCGCGGACGTGAACGCAAGTAACAGCTCTGGTGATCCGCTTCTCTACGATCTGATCTGGTGGGGTCATATAAAGATGGTGCGGATTCTCGTGGAGGCAGGCGCGGACGTGAACGCAAGAAATCGCTATGACGATCCGCTTCTCCACACGGCGGTCACAGCAGATAGAAGCGGACCTGAGATGGTGCGGATTCTCGTGGACGCGGGCGCGGACGTGGACGCAAGAGACCGGTGGGGCACTTCACTCGTTAAGTTAGCGTTCGAAGAGAATGAATCTGAGATTGTACGAATTCTCGTGGACGCGGGAGTTGAGGTGGACTTCCCCCCTGGGGAACCGAAGATCAAAGTCATCGACAGGTCCGATAGTAGTCTCACAGTCTGGGTCACTGGAGGCGGTGGTGTAGAGACACATTATTTGGTGCGACGTCGAAATGCTACCGAATCCGGACAGTGGGTGGATATGGAGGTGCGTTACACGGACGGCCGTATTGAAGACCAGGGGTTGAATGAAGACTCTACCTACTATTACGCATTACAAACCTGCAATGCAGTCGGCTGTTCCGAATTGTCCGCAGAAACCGGTGGCGTAACTGAGTCTTCAGGTCAGGTCAACGCGCCGACTGCGCCTTCGCTTGATGGGGAAAGGGTAGGTGACCGGGTGGTTGCCTCGTTAAGTTGGAGTAAAGTCGGAGGGGCAACCTACTATAAGGTTTATCAAGACGACGGACTTGATAGCGAGGTAAGTGCTACCAAAAGCACCTATGTTAACTTTACGCCGAACTCGAGCTTTATGCTATTCCATGGCTGGACCTTTAATAAGACCATCTACCGTGTCAAGGCATGCAACAAGGCCGGGTGTTCGCCATTCTCGAACAGCGTTACATTGCCCTGACGCAGTCTGTTGTGACCTCAGTCTCAACCCATGCCAATCTCCGAACGACAGCTGCTCGACGCCCTCAGCCGGACGCCGTTCATTGACTCGGCGGAACTGGCGCTCATTCTAGGTGAGCCGCACGCCACGGTTCACCGCGTCCTGACTAACCTGCTGGCCGAAAGCATCGTCGGGAGGGTGAGCCACGGCACCACCCACCTGCCGTCGTGTCAGAGATACTACCTGACGGCCAGTGACGTCAGAGAGGCTGCCGGGCTCTTGGGCTTTGAGACCTCCTCGGACTTGGTGCGGGCCTACCCCGCGTCCAGGGAGTGGTTGACGCTGCTCATTCATCGGATGGACGCGGTGGCCAGCATCTACCGTCTCGCCGCCCCACGCACCGTGACCTCGGCATCAGCCCGTCCCGGCGTAAAGGTCTGTCAGGTCCCACCGCACGTCCTCCGCGCCGTTATTCTGCTTTGTGTCCGTCGCTGAATGTGTTTCGGCCACTTGGTCTTGCTTCCTTTTCATGAACGTCATGCACGAGCACGTTAGCCGGTGCACTTCAACTGCATAGTGTTATTTCGGTCTACCCCAACTGGAGGTTCCGTGAAAGTCGTGCGCTCTTCCGCCAAGTCTCCGTTGCTCTAGATTCGGAGTCCCCAAGACTAGGCAGGTTGTGAACTGTTCTCAAATATGAAATAATCTACTAGAGACTGCGGACTCATTGTTCAGATGCCGCGATTATGGGAAGCCGTATGTGAGCTTGGTTGCACGTAGTTCGAGTGTAGCAACGTGGAGTTCTGGGGACAATTGCTACACCCATGATATAGTTTAGAGGGCGTGTGCGCCAAAGAGTGAATGAATATGGAAAACTTTGAGTTTCTTGCCTCACTAGCAATCACCGTCGTTGCCATTGCAGGTTTACTGTGGCGTTTTGAGGTACGATTCTCTGACCTGTCTGACCGTGTGTCCCGCATTGAGGGAAGGCTTGAAGGGTTTGCCACCAAAGCCGACATAGCGCGCATGGAAGGCTTACTTGAGAGATACCTTTTCCAAACGGGTTAAGAAAGAGGACTAGTAGACCAGCAACATTGTAATGACGGGCAATTGTCTGTGGTGGTACTTCCCGGCAGCGCGGGAATCAGACGCAGGTTGCAAACCTGCGCTACCGACGCCCCTACTCTTCAAGACAAGCATTTTGAACCGCTAACCCCCCGCTAATCCTCTCCAACATCCGTCTTGGCGCGCCTGTGCCCCGCACGAACCTACACCTTCAGCAGCGCCAGAAACGCCTCCTGCGGTATCTCCACCTGGCCGATCCGCTTCATACGCTTCTTGCCCTCTTTCTGCTTCTCCAGCAGCTTGCGCTTGCGCGTAACGTCGCCGCCGTAGCATTTTGCGAGCACATTCTTGCGCAGGGCGGGGATGGTCTCCCGGCTGATGATGCGGCCGCTGATGGCGGCTTGCAGGGGCACCTCGAAGAGCTGGCGCGGAATCTGCCTGCGCAGTTCCTCGACCAAACCCCGTCCGACCTGCTGCGAGCGTTCGCGGGGAATGATGCTCGAAAGGGCGTCCACAGGCTGGCCGTTAACGAGAATCTCAAGTTTCACCAAGTCGCCGGGCCGCATGCCCGTCACGGTGTAGTCCATGCTGGCGTAGCCTTGGCTGCGGGTCTTCAGTTGGTCGTAGAAGTCGGTGAGAATCTCGGCAAACGGCACCTCATATTTTAGAATTGCGCGCCGCTCGTCCAAGTATTCAAGCGCCTTGAACGCGCCGCGCCGATTTTCGCACAAGTCCATGATGGACCCAATGTAACCGGACGGTGTGATGAGATTGAGCTCGACCCACGGCTCCTCGATGCGATCGAGATCCGACGGATCCGGTAGCTGCGCCGGCGTATCCACTGCCACGCTCTTGCCGCCGGTGGTGACGGCTCGGTACTCGGTATTCGGCAGGGTGGTAAGGATTTCCAGACCGTATTCGCGCTCCAGCCGCTGCTGCACGATGTCCAGGTGGAGCAGTCCCAAACAGCCGCAGCGAAAGCCAAAGCCGAGCGCCGGGCTCGTTTCCGGCACATAGGTCAACGCCGCGTCGTTGAGCTTGAGCTTATCCAGAGCGTCGCGCAGCGGTTCGTAGTCCTCGCTCTCCATCGTATAGAACCCCGCGAATACCATCGGCTTGGCCGGTTGATAGCCGGGAAGGGGCTGAGCCGCCGCTGCGGACGCCGCCGTGATGGTATCGCCCACCTGGCACTCGCGCAGCGTCTTGAGGCCGCTTGCCACGTAGCCTACCTCGCCGGTGGCAAGGAGCGTCTCCTTGACCGGATGGGGGCGAAAGGTGCCGATCTCCATCGCCTCGGAACGCGCGCCGGATTGCATCAGCAAAATCTCTTGACCGGCCGTCAGGGCGCCCTCCACCACGCGCACGTACGCAACAACCCCTTTATGGAGATCGTAGTGCGAATCGAAGATGAGCGCGCGGGTAGCCGCTGCTTCAGCACCGGACGGCGGCGCGATGCGCTCCACGATTGCCGCCAGCACCTCATCGGTACCCAGACCGGTCTTGGCGGAAGTATAGATCATCTCCTCGAGTGTGAAACCGAGGTTCTCCAGCTCTGCCGCTACCATATCGGGCTGCGCGCTGGGGAGATCGATCTTGTTGATCACCGGTATGACGGTAAGGTCGTGATTGAGAGCTTGGTAGAGATTAGTCAGCGTCTGCGCCTCAATGCCCTGTGAGGCGTCCACGATAAGCAGCACGCCTTCACACGCCGAGAGTGCGCGCGACACCTCGTAAGCGAAGTCCACGTGCCCTGGCGTGTCGATTAGGTTCAATTCGTAGGTATGGCCATTAGCCTCCGCGTAGAGCATGCGCACGGCTTTGGCCTTAATCGTAATGCCGCGCTCGCGCTCGAGTTCCATCGAATCGAGCGCCTGCTCCACGACTTTGCGGGCGTCGAGAGCGCCGGTCTTCTCCAACAGCCGGTCCGCCAACGTGGACTTGCCATGGTCGATGTGCGCGATGATGCAAAAGTTGCGTATGTGCTGCTGATTCACTAAATGCGTACTCTGTAGCGATGCTATTTTCAAAAGGGACGTCCCAATTCGCACGGGGTCTGTAACTGCGGTCTCACTAATCTAGTGTGCCGATCAAATCAAAAGAGTAAAGACCAGTCAGGTTGCCAACGTTCATTGTATCAAATGACGCGATGCCGCCGGTGGTGGTGTTGGCACAATAGCAATCGGGCCACTAAGTTTTCGCACCTACATCTGCGAGAGTAGAAAGGGGTGAAGGCGCTGGCCTCTCTCTCGGAGAAGGCGCATCTGGCACGGATCAGTCTGTGAATACCGGAGGCTAACCGGCTGCAACAGACTGGATAAAAAGACTCGCCCTGACTCTTGCTCAATTGCGCTTGAGCGCGTACACCCACACGACTAAGAGTGAATAGGCAGGAATGTCAGCGAGTGGTAGTTAACACTGAATCGAGCAGAACAGACCTCGGCCGATCCGAGCACGGTCACGCTTGACACAAGTAAGCCGGACTTCGCAGAGTCCTATCTAATGCGTCTCAGCGCCAGTTTCGGCACCCGTTTGCCGTGCGGCGCAAAATTGATCAGTAGGCATATCCGGACCCGGCAAGCTGTGAGTATTAGAAGGCGGCCTTACCCTGCCGCTCTGCCTGCCGCCGGGACAACCGCGCCGTGTAAGAGGTCGCGCTCGATGAGCATTTCGGCTATGCGTACCGCATTGGTCGCCGCGCCGCAGCGCAGGTTATCGGCCACTACCCACATGGCCACGCCGTTCTCATGGGAAACGTCGCTGCGGATGCGCCCAATGAGTACATCGTCGGTGCCGGCCGCGTCGGTGGCGACGGGGTAAAGTCCCTGGCTGGGATCATCCACTATGCGTACGTCCGGCACGCCCGCCAGCACCTCCCGCACCTCATCGGCGCTCATGGGCCGGGTTAGCTCCATATGCAAGGCCTCGGAATGGCCGACGGCTACCGGTACCCGCACTGCGGTGCACGTGATCATCAACTCCGGCTCGTGCATGATCTTGCGGGTCTCGTGGATGACTTTCCATTCTTCTTTGGTGTAGCCGTTTTCGAGGAATGAGTCGACTTCCGGCAGCACGTTGCCGAGGATCTCATGCCGGAATATCTGCCGGGGCAGTTCGTCTTCCTTGCCGGCAGCCCTGGCCTTGATTTGATCGTCCAACTCCACCATGGCGTCTCGTCCCCAACCGGAGACCGCCTGGTAGGTATCGACAACCATGCGCCGGATTGGATTCACCTGATGAATGGGGTTGATGGCAAGCACAAGCTGCATAGTGGAGCAATTCGGACCGGCGATGATGCCGTTGTGTTGGACCAAGTCGTCATCATTCACGCCCGCGATGACCAAAGGCACGTCAGGATCCATGCGAAACGCGGACGAGTCATCCACCACCGCCACACCCGCGCGGGCGGCGATCGGAGAGAAGTGACGATTGACGTCGGTGGCCGCGGAGGCAAAGAGAATATCCAGGCCCTCGAACGACTCTTCGGTGGTCTCCTCTACGGTATAGGCCTGTCCGCCAAAATCCACCTGCTTGCCCCGTGAATTCGCCGAAGCTAAGAGGCGCAGGTCCTTTAGGGGAAATGCCCGCTCTTCAAGGATGTCGAGAAGGAGACGCCCCACCATACCGGTGGCGCCGAGAACACCTACGTTGTAACCGCCGCTGTTTGCCATACCTCTGTCCCTAGTCTTACTAGCCGCTGCTCGTGACTGCCCAATTTGAGCGTACTCTAACTATCATACCAATACCGGTAGCACCTCGGTCAATCAAGCGCGAAGTTGCTTAGAAGTAGCGCTGGTTCCAAAGGCAAAGACACGCTTGGGCGAACACTATTAGAGCGCATAAGTGCCTGCGAGTAGTGCCCAGTTTCCTTGGCGCGAACAGATGAGCGGGGCAGTGGGCAACTCCGAGGCGCTAGTCGCGTTTTGGCGGGAGCAGGTCCTTGACCGAAATAGCGCAATCGGGGAACTGCGCGGGATTGACAGTGTCTTGTGCAGAAAAGCGCAAGTGCTGGTGATAGTACGGCGCGCCTTCGTCCGGACTTGTCGGTTCCCGATACACTTCGATGAGGTCGTCGCGAAGATTGACGATCCAATACTCAACAATCCCGGCCGCCGCGTAGACCGGAACTTTGACACGTCGGTCATATTCCAAACTTGAACTAGCAATTTCAATCACAAGGATCACGTCTTTCGGGAGCGGATGGTGGTCGGCATAGTCGTTTTCCCGTCGTTGGGCCACAACAAGGTCGGGTTCCGGCTCTGAGTTGCTGGCCGACAGAGTAATTGGGTCCTGCGCTCTCACACAAGCATGCTCGCTCAAGGCGGTATTGAAGATGCGTAAGCCGCGCGTAAGACAGGCAGCGTGGCGCAGCCCTTTGGGACTCATGCTTTGTAAGACTCCTTCAATTAGCTCCACGCGCTCGTCTTCCTGGAAGAACCCATGTTCGATCAGCCAATGGTATTCTTCGAGACTAAAGTGCCGTATCGTCATCTGGCGGACGGTTGGCTCTACAAGCGTCGCCATCTTTGCACTCCTCTATGATCCTCAATGTGTACTAAGCGCTTACCCACCCAGAAAACCCACTGAGTGTGGGGTACGCCTACACCGATAGGTAATCTTCTAGCAGCAAGGGCAGTAGCAGCCAGGCCACCGCGTCACGCTGCACTGTCAATGCAACAGTAGCACAGGTGTGCAACCTGTGCTACCAAGAATTGTGATCAAAGAAACCTCTACGTCAGGCCGAGTAGCGCGTCCAGCCCGTGGGTGAGGCCCTTGAGCCCAGGTACCGCGCGTACGGCCATGAGCACGCCGGGCACAAATGACTCGGTGCTGGTGGAGTCCTGGCGGATGGTAAGGGTCTGCCCCAAACCACCAAATACTATCTGCTGATGGGCCACCATCCCCGGCAGCCGCACGGCGTGGACATTGATGCCCCCATGCACGCCGCCGCGGGTGCCGACGAGCGTTTCCTTCTCCGTGGGGACGGAGATGAAGTCGCTGCCCCGTGCCTCCCGAATGTCGAGGGCGCTCTGCAGCGCCGTGCCGGAAGGAGCATCGATCTTGCGCTCGTGGTGATACTCCACAATGTCGCAGTAGTCCATGTGCTTACCGATGAGCTTGCTGACGTGCATCATAAGCACGGCGCTGAGCGCAAAGTTCGGCGCCACCACCAAGCCAACGTCGTTGGCAGCAGCCACCTCACCCAACTCTTCAATCTCGGAGATTTCCATGCCGGTAGTGCCGACCACGGCGTTGACACCGTGTTCGAGCGCCGACCGCACGTTCACCCGTGCCGCGTCGGCACGGGTGAAGTCCACAATAACGTCAGGCTCAGCTCGCGCCAACATTGCCGGCATGTCTGTGTCGGTAGCTACTGTCTGGCCGGTAGCGGTGGGAAAACCGTCATCTGCGGCGATGATGTCCACGCCACCAGCCAGCGTAAGATCGTCCTCACGCGCCACCGCGTTCGCAACAGTCGTGCCCACACGCCCGAAGATGCCGCAAACGGCAACGCGAAGGGGTTCTGGACTCGTTGTTGCCATGATTCCCTACCACTTTCTTCCAGAGCTTCCGGATGCCCCGTCATTGCCATCGTTCTGGGAAGCTTCGCCTTCGCCGCGTTCGGGGTTTTGCTCCGCTCTCGCAGGCGCACTCTCGCGGTCTCGGTCTGTGCCTGCAGGCGGGCGCTCACGGTCGAAGCGCCTGGGGCCCCGGCCGCCGCGAGGCGGACCGCGCCGATCGGATGAAGGTCCTCGACCTCTATCACCGCCGCCGCGTTCGCCACGGCTTGAAGGCGGGCGATCGGAGGGATGGCTTCCTTCCAACACCGCGCGTCGAGAGAGGTTCACACGGCCTTGGTAGTCGATCTCGATGACCATGACCATGACCTCATCGCCCACGTCCGCAACGTCTTCGGCGCGTTCCACGTAGTCTTCTGCCAGTTCGCCCATGCGTACCAGGCCCTCACGCCGTCCATCCGGCAGGTTCACGAAGACGCCGGCGTTCATAATGCGGGATACTGTGCCGGTGAAGATCGTGCCGACCTCGAGTTCCGTCGTCATAGCGCGAATTGTCTCTGCGGCCTTTTCGACACCATCCTTGGACTCGCCGGTTATGACGATGGTGCCGTCATCGGCTATATCTATCTTCGACTCAGTTTCTTCCTGAATCTTGCGGATCACCTTGCCGCCGGGGCCGATTACCTCGCCGATCTTTTCCGGATTTATCTTGACGGAGACAAGCCGCGGCGCATAGTCGGATAGCTCGGTACGAGGCTCGGCAATCGCGTCTACCATCACGTTCAGCACTGCCATGCGGGCGTCGCGCGCCTGTGCCAGCGCCTGTTCCATGATGGCGAACGTAATTCCCTTGACCTTGATATCCATCTGCAGCGCGGTGATGCCCTTCGTGGTGCCCGCCACCTTGAAGTCCATGTCGCCCAGGGCGTCCTCGATGCCCTGGATGTCGGTGAGTATCGCGTACTCTCCTTCATCGCCCAATACCAGGCCCATCGCGATACCGCCCACGGGTGCTTTGATGGGTACACCTGCATCCATGAGCGCCAGCGAACTGCCACAGGTCGAGGCCATGCTGGTTGAGCCGTTGGAAGAGAGCACCTCAGAGACGACGCGGACGGTGTAGGGAAACTCCTCCTGCGTGGGGAGCACCTGCGCCACTGCCCGCTCGGCAAGGCGGCCGTGGCCGATCTCGCGCCGCCGGGGCGATCCCAGCCGTCCGGTTTCACCGGTGCTGAAGGGCGGAAAGTTGTAGTGGTGGAGGAACGGCTTAGAGTCGGCGATTTCAAGCCCATAGAGCGGTTGCGCATCGCCGATTGAACCAAGCGTCGTGATGCTTAGCACCTGAGTCTGCCCACGCTGGAAGAGACCGGTGCCATGAGTGCGCGGCAGCACGCCGACTTCGGCAGACAACGAGCGAATTTCCGCTTTTCCGCGTCCATCGGGCCGCTTGTTCTCATGCAAGATTTCGTTACGCACGTGCGCCTTGACAGCGGACTGCACAGCGTCGATTACGTGCGATTCGTCAAACTGTTCGCCGAGATCTTCCACGGTTTTCGCCGTAATCTCGGCCAATTGCGCCTCGCGCGCGGCCTTATCCGGTGCCCCAAACGCCGCGGCCAAGGGCTCTGCAACGCGCTCGTGCACCTGCGCGACGAGATCGTCCGACGGGCCGTGGGGGACGTATTCATGCTTCGCTTTGCTCACCTGGCTGATGAGATCTTCCTGCATTGCGATGGTCTCTTGGAGAGCCTCGTGACCGCGCTCCAGCGCGGCGACCATCTCCGTCTCGGGTAACTGGCCCGCCTCGGCTTCCACCATCATCACGGCGTCGCGGGTGCCCGCAATGACCAAATCAAGATCGCTCTCTGCGAATTGCGACATGAGCGGATTGATTACGAACTCACCGTTGATGCGCCCCACGCGCACCGCGCCAATCGGTCCGCCAAAGGGGATATCCGAGATGCAGAGCGCCGTCGATGCCCCAACAATGCCCATCACGTCGGTGGAATTCTCTTGGTCGGCGCTGAGAATGGTGATGATAACCTGGACTTCGTTGCGATAGTCCTTGGGGAAGAGCGGCCGCAACGGGCGGTCGCAAAGCCGCGCCGCCAGCACGCAATCGTCGCTCGGCCGGCCCTCGCGCCGCAAATACCCACCGGGAATCCTGCCTACGGCATAGTACTTCTCTTCCACGTCAACGGAGAGAGGAAAGAAATCAATCCCCTCACGGGGCTTAGAGCCCGTGACCGTGACCAGAAGTATCGCGTCGCCGCAACGGATCGTTACGCTACCACTGGCCTGCTCGGCAAACCGCCCGGTCTCTATGCTATACGCACGACCAGCGTGGTTCGCCTCTACCTTGTGAATCATACGACGGAAAAATCCTTCCCGTGCCCCACTCCCGGCCCGCCGTGTGGTTAGTGACTAGCAGATGCTGTTTCCATGAAACAAAGTCTCCGTTTCTTTGAAACGAAGTCGCCGTCTCGCTGAAACAGCATGTGCTAGTCACCAAATACTAACCCTGTCCCGTACGTGTTATTTGGACAAGCTGGTGGCCGGCGCCTGGCACGCAATTGAGAAAATGTATTGCAGAAGATCACGTTTTCTTCCAACTCTAACTATAGCCGAGCGGATGATGCTATTTCAAGGATGTGGATCGTGCGGCTAACCAACCAAAGGCTCGGCGCAGGCGGCAGGCACTCACAGACAGACTGGTGGCACTGACCCTAGTCTAAGGTCAGGCGCTTCTAATCACCGTGCTCAAACCGGACGTTTGGTGCAGGCAGTCCACCACGGCTAGCCGCAGGCTGCAAACCTGCGCTACCGAACATGGGGATGAGCAAGGTACCTCGCACGCTCGCCTCAGCAGTAGCGCAGGGGCTTGTCCCCCGCAGAGAATAGTAGTGCTCAACTAGCCCGTCGAAGGCTTGCGCGAGTCGAACTCCCATCTTCTACGTTTCACACCGCGGACAAAGCTGGCATACCCGATTGCACACGGGCATCCCCATCAGTTCGCGCTGAGCTTGTCGCAGGGCCGAAGCGCACCCGGTTTGATCAATTAAGACGTATACTATTGATGTAGAATCCTGCCTACCGTTACCGCTCAAAGTGCAGGCGTCCCCTATAGACCAACCAGGCGAAAGGAGCACATTGACCCATCATGCCACCGGAATATGATGCAGCGACGTTGCGTGAATACTGCGGTACGGTCGCGTTGGAACCGACCGCTGATGTGGCGGCCGGGTCGTGGGGTACGTGGACGTTTACCTTCACGGTGGGCACGTACGGCATGGACGACCGCTCCAACCTGCGCCTGGTGATGCGGGGCGTCTGCGACTGGGGCGCGCCGAACTTCACCGATCCCACCGCGCCGAACTACTGCCGCATCTCTACCGACGGCAACGCAAAATTGCAGGTGCACTTCGACCGCGAAAACCACGTGCGGCCCTGGCGGCGCACCATCCACGTGCACGTAAACGACGGCACGCTTAAGGCGGGCGAGCATATCTGGATAGTGCTCGGTGACCGCTGCGGGGGCAGCCCCGGCAGCCAGGCGCAGACGTTTGTGGAAAGCACCTTCGAGTTCAAGTTCTTTGCCGATAACTTCGGCACGCTGCAATTCCGCGAGTTGCCGGATGCCCCGGTGGTGCGCATCGTGGCAGGGCCGGCCGCGCACCTGGTGGCCCAAGCGCCGAGCATGATCGCTGTGGGTGAGGAGTTTACGGTCCTAGTGCGCGCCGACGACGCCTGGGGCAATACGGCTACCGGCTTTCGCGGAGACGTTGGACTCTATCTGCCGCACGAGGCCGAGCCGCTGGCGAGCCATGCCTTTAGTGAGCATGACGGCGGAGCCTACCGCTTTACCGGCCTGAAATTCGAGGAGCCCGGCATCACGCGACTCGAGGCCCGCAGCGTGGATCCGGCATTCACCGTTCTCAGCAATCCCATCCACGTGCAGGAGCGTGCGCCCGACCTGCGCCTCTATTGGGGCGACATGCACGCCCAGACCGAAGAGACCGTGGGCACGGGTAGTCCGGACGAATACTTCACCTACGCCCGCGACCACGCGGGGGTCGACTTCCTGGGCATTCAGGGGAACGATTTTCAAATCACGGCTGAGTTTTGGTATGAGCTTCAGGAAATCGTAAAGCGTTACAACGAACCCGGCCGCTTTCTCACGCTGCTGGGCTACGAGTGGTCGGGCAATCATCCGGCGGGCGGCGACCACAACGTGCACTTTCTCGGCGATGAAGGCCCGCTGCACCGCTCGTCCCACTGGCAGGTGCCGGGCGATCCGGGACCGTGGGAGGATAAGTGCCCGGTCTCGACACTGGTCGACCTCTATCGCGGCCTGGACGACGTATTCATGATTCCCCACATCGGCGGGCGGCGCGCCAATCTCGACTACTTTGACTCAGAAGTTATGCCCCTCATCGAAATTGCCTCCGCCCACGGCTGGTTCGAGTGGGTCTGGCAGGAGGCGCTGGAACGCGGCTACGTCACCGGCTTTGCGGCGGGCAGCGACGATCACACGGGACGCCCCGGCACCAGCCGTCCCACCAACGGCGGCATGTTCGGCGTACGCGGCGGGTTGCTCGGCGCCTATGCGCCCAGCCTGCAGCGCCGGTCGATTTGGGACGCCATTCGCGCGCGCCATACCTTTGCCTCTACCGGCGCGCGCATGATTCTTAACCTGACCGCCGACGGGCACCCCATGGGTGAGGTTTTTTGTTCCACCCAGCCACCAGTGTTAAACGTCAAAGTAGCAGGCACCGCGCCATTGGAGAAGGTGGAGGTGCTGCGGGGTACTAAGGTGGTCTATTCGCATCCCCTTGTGGAGCCGCAAAGCGGCCTGCCTAAGAAGATTCGCGTCGGCTGGCGCGGCTCGCGAGTCAAGGACCGCACTCGCCGCCTGCGCTGGGATGGCAGCCTGCGCGTGGACAAGGGCCGCATTGTCTCGGCAAGAGGTTGGGCCTTCGACGATCCGGCGGAGGGCATCGTGGAATGGAATGAGGAGAGCGTACGCTGGGTTTCGCAGACCTCCGGCGACTGGGACGGCGTGGCGCTGGAACTCGACGGCAACTCTGAGACAACGCTTTCTTTCACCTCTGCGCCCGCCACGTTTACGGTGCGCTTGGACGAACTGGCCGAAAAAGACGAATTGACACATCCAGGAAACACCGGCGTGGGCAGCGAGGTGCGCATCAGCCGCGACGACGAGGAGCGCTCTCCCTACGACGTTGCCTTCACGTTCCAAGACCCTGAACCGCTAAGCCAAGATGTAACACCGTATTTCGTCCGCGTTACCCAATACGATGGCGAGATGGCGTGGTGCAGCCCGGTTTTCGTGCGGAAAGCATGAATTCATCGCGAACGCAGGTTGGAGCCTGTGAGATGCACCCCTTGCTGTCGTTCTAGGATCTAGTTGGGGCATCCGCTGAATCCGACCATAGACAAGGGACGCATTCCGCCATCCCTCCATGACCGTATCTTGTTCCCTCTCCATCGAGGGAGAGGGCTAGGGTGAGGGGGGAAAGACGGGCAGGGTTGTCTAGTAGAGGGTCGCTTTCACACCGATAGCTCTTCCCCTGCATGAGCGCAGGTTGCAAACCTGCGCTACCAAGAGAGCCCGCTGCTTCACGTGCCTGAGATTCTCGCCGCAACGGCTAGGGAGTCGGCATTTCGGTGCAGATCCCGCGCAGCCTATTGGAAGTAAAACATAGCAGTCTAGTAGACTTAAAGAACTTGCAAGTTTCAGAAACCGTCAAATAAGCCATATGCCGTATCCAAACTTCCCCAATAAGCATCGTGAAGACGCCTTTATCACACCGGAAGCCTCTCTCGAATACTTCCATGGGAACAAGAGCGCATCTACGGTGCCCGTACCGGAAGCAGTCATCCTTTGCTACCAGAGTTCCTTATTGGCGCACATCCTGGAACAGCACCAGACCACAGCCACCGGACGGGGTGCAATCGTAAAACTGCACTCGCTGAACGAGACGGAAAACCGGGTGGCCGTCAAGGGTGGCTTTGGCATTGGAGCGCCGGCGGCAATCGTGGTACTCGAAGAGCTAATAGTGCAGGGCGTACGGCGCTTTCTTTCAATTGGCACGGCTGGCAGCCTGCAGCGAAACCTGACCATCGGCGACATTGTCGTTTGCGACCGCGCGATCCGGGATGAAGGCACGTCCCATCACTACCTGCCGCCGGATACGTACGCCCACGCCTCACCGGCCGTGACCGCTCGGCTGGTGGCCGCGCTGCATGCCACAGGAATACCGCATCACATTGGCACGAGCTGGACGATAGACGCTCCGTACCGCGAGACCATTGCGGAAGTGCAGCACTACCAGGCGGAAGGTGTGCTCACCGTCGAGATGGAGGCGGCGGCCCTCTTTGCCGTCGCGGCCTACCGTGGCGTGGAGATGGGATCACTCCTGACGATCAGCGACTCCCTCGCGGATCTGAAGTGGGACCCGCACTTTAGCTCCGATACCACGCGCGTTGGACTGGAGACGCTCTATCAGGTGGCGCTTCAGGCGCTGCAGGCTGACACGAGGTAGAGCCGTGGCGTCAAAGGAATCATACACTCCGACTTTCGCCGAGGTTTGGAGGGCGTGAGGCGGATGGGTTTCCGCTTGCGCGGAAATGACGGATTGCGCGACGTTTGCTTGCGCGCGTAGGGGCACGACATGTCGTGCCCCTACTGTTTTCATGGAAGTGACACATTCGGACGGTCTCAATTCATATCGCAATTATCGGACTCGCTGCGCGCGCGACATGCCGAATGGGCAATCATCACGGTGTTGCCCAGGCGCGGGCGCGAGTGACGGCGCGCTGCCAGGTGGCGTAACGGTCTTCCCGTTCGTCCGCGCCGATCTGGGGTTCATAGCGTTTGGCGACACGCCATTGCGCCGCCACAGTGTGAGCATCCGGCCAGAAGCCGACGCCAAGTCCGGCCAAGTACGCTGCGCCGAGCGCCGTAGTCTCGGTGACAGACGGTACCACTACCGGAATGCCGAGCAGATCGGCTTGGGTCTGCATCAGGAGGTCGTTGGCCACCGCGCCGCCGTCAGCGCGCAGTTCCTGCAACGCCACTCCTGACTCCTCCTGCATCGTCAGTACCACGTCCCGTGTTTGAAAAGCTATAGATTCCAGAGTGGCGCGGACGACGTGGGCCTTGGTGGAGCCGAGGGTCAGGCCGAGGATAGTACCCCGCGCCTCGGGGTCCCAGTAGGGCGTGCCCAGACCGGTGAACGCAGGCACCACGACCACGCCGCCGGTATCGGGGACCTGTCGGGCAAGAGTCTCGCTCTCCGCCGCGGTGGCGATGACACCTAACTTATCCCGCAACCATTGCACGGCAGCTCCGGCGACGAAGACTGATCCCTCAAGCGCATAGGCGGGGCCCTCTACGGAGGCAGCCACCGTGGTAAGCAAACCAGAGTGCGAAGGTGTAGCCTGACCCCCTGTATGCGAGAGCAAGAAGCAGCCGGTACCGTACGTATTCTTGGCGTGTCCGGGCTGCCAGCACGTTTGGCCGAAGAGCGCAGCCTGCTGATCGCCCGCAATTCCGGCAATCGGAATGGCAGCGCCAAACACCGCCGGATCAGTGTTTTCTATAACCCCTGATGAGGGTACCACTCGCGGTAAAGCCTCCCGTGGGATGCCAAAGAGCGCGAGCATGCCCTCGTCCCACTCGTGCGCGTGGATGTCATACAGCATGGTGCGGGAGGCGTTGGTCGGATCGGTCACGTGCTGGGCAAGTCCCGTGAGCTTGGCGATGAGCCAGGCATCGACGGTGCCCAGACAGAGGTCGTTCTGCGCCGCCAGTTCGCCGGCACGGGGCACGTTTTGCAGAATCCACTCGAACTTCGGGCCTGAAAAGTAGGCGTCCAACACGAGGCCGGTCTTTTGGCGAACAGTATCTGCGAGGCCCTGCGCTTCCAACTCCTGGCAGCGTGCCGCTGTACGGCGGCACTGCCAGACAATGGCGTTACACAGCGGCTCACCGGTCGAGCGCTGCCAAGCCAGGCTGGTTTCCCGCTGGTTGGTGATACCGATCGCCGCAACGTGCTCCGCTCCAATCGCCGCTTTGTGCAGCACTGACTGAACGGAATCGAGCTGAGTTTGCCAGATAGCGTTAGGGTCGTGTTCCACCCACCCGGCTTGCGGGTAGATCTGCGGCAACTCCTGTCCGGCGCTGGCGACGATCTGCCCGGCGGTGTCGAAGAGAATGGCGCGCGAGGAAGTGGTGCCCTGGTCGAGGGCCAGAATATGTGTTTTCAATACGTCCAAACCCTCAGTGATTGCACTATCTGGGATTTACTTCAGTGAGTAGGCGCAAGCATTTGGCCTTCGCAGTCACAGTCATAAAGGTTGTACTCAATTGAGAACTATGGCAGGACAGAACTTGAAGCATATTCTGTTGCTGGGAGTGGAGAGTTGGATACATTGGGAATTCATTTGCATTACATCAAGTGATGAATT
The DNA here is from genome assembly GCA_965219505.1 of Chloroflexota bacterium. GTDB lineage: Bacteria > Chloroflexota > UBA11872 > VXOZ01 > VXOZ01 > VXOZ01. Next base: position 2,970,183 of record OZ244775.1, read on the forward strand.
AGCTACCTTGGTGACTTAATCAAGCACATGAGATGGATGCAATATGCAAGTGGTCTTAGTTAGGAATATGGATTGACGTAATGCCAGCACTTCTGCTTTCCTCAACCAATCTAATTGGATTCTCCACGTCCCCTGTATCGTGAAATACCACTCCTATGCCAAATTGCTTTTTCAGCGGTAATACGAGAGGAGGAATATGCGATGGTGTTCTCAGAATAGTACTAGAGTCGTTAGGAAGGTTTCTATTGTCCATTTGTCTACTAGATAGGTGCTTCAACATTCTCTTCATCATACCTAGAAGATAGACACCCACATGGAGGGTAAACACGTGCAAGTAGGAAATTCCTCCAAATGAGACCCAATTCCCCTTTCTGTATAACTCGTCCTTTTCGTCCGAAAGTCTAAGACCTATGGGCGTGGAGGCATTGAGGCGAGTCATTTCGTTCAACTCGATATGGGCACCTTCCTTGTTGGCGATAAGCCGCAATACGCTTTCCGCAGTTAGTATGGAATTGTCAACCTGCAAGACCTTCTGTCTTAGCCAGCGACTCATCTTAGTAGGCTGTTGCGAGAAATCGAAAGCCTGACTAAGTCGATATTGATTCTTGCCTAACCTGCGAAGTCCGTACAACGGGCTCACAAGCGTCTTGTGCTCGTATGGTGGTGCGGCTGCTATCTTTTCAGGTCCCGATTCACCGAGACTGTAATGAACTGACATTCCGCCAATGTTCTCTACAAGGACATCTGGCTTTCGCACTTTCGGCGGTTTTTTTAGCAGATGAAGTCTGGGCGTAACACATCTTTTGAGGACGGCACCACCATCGTCTAGCATGATCTTTCTTATGGCAACGGACATGTCACGGGCAGCTTTCTTAAGCGAATTCTCCGTCAGCCTTTCTTTGACCCACTCATCATTTACGTGCCTTACCGAGGAAGCAATATCAGCCATGCACTCGGCAAGTAGCTCGAAGGTATAGCTGTCAGTTTCCGGTCTAACGGTCCATAGTTCGGTCGAATTCTTTTGCATTCGTGTTCAATTTCGGCTCTAGACCAACTAGGTGCAAACACGGCGGCGATCATGGAGGGTACTATCCGGTAGCGTGTAAGGCCCTAGATGTTCATGTGTTTAATTCTGCGCTCACGCGCACCTGCTGGCCATCTGCCACAGTATACGTAAACCGAATCCGGCCTTCTGCAATGACCGCTACGTCGGCAAGAAGCGCTCCGTCACACGTAACCTGCGGGCGCTGCCACGCGCGCGGTGTGTCCAGCGTGAAAGTGAGTTCCCTATTCTGCACCCGCTCCGGAATTCTGGGCGCTTCCATGCAAAACGTGATGGCCTCATCGGTGGTGTGGAGGGCGCGCGGGTGGGCGGCGCGGCGCATCAGGATGTAGTCGATAACCTCGTCCGGCGTCGCGCGCCACAGGTCGCCGACTTCCGCTACCTTCTCGAAGCGTTCGGCAAGCAGCGCGGGCGTAATGTTGCGTTCTGGGTCTGCCGGACTCTCGGAAACAACCCGGGCGCTGTCCACCAGCCAGCCGCCGGTATCCCACGCCTGATGCAGCCGCCAGTACGGATCGTACACGCGTAGCGGCAGCACAGTGCTTTCCACGGTGTACATCGCTGCTCGCCCTAGCGCGTTCAAGTCCTCATCGACGTGGTTGAAGTTCAGGCGGTCTTCAAGCGTAAAGACACTAAGGTATCCGGCTTCCTGTATCTCCTCGGGCGTGAAGCCGTGATGATGATTTTGCCGCAAGACCGCAAGGGCCGTAACCGGCGTTCCCACTACGTCCTCCAGTGTTTGCGAATTCGGCAGCGTAGGGGCGCCCCTCGTGGGCGCCCGATCGCCATCGCGCGCTTGTTCGCGTGTCGGGCCCAGGCCGGCAATGCCCCAGCCATGGCGTTGCAGCTCGTGGATCTCGTTCAGGTTGAGGTAGCGAACTTGCGCGCCGCCGTCCACATCCGGCCGATGCTCTTCGCCTTTGGCAAGACGGTCTGCATCCACCGCTATCGTGCCGGGCATGGCATGTTTTCGGTGTAGCGGCAAGGCATGCTGCAGCAACGTGGGCACCCCTTCGTCATAGGTGACGGAGTACACCCAGCGCCAGCCGTGTTTCCAGGTTTCAACTCTCAACACGGGCTCGACTCCTTCATGTGATTGCAGCGGTCTTTGAGGTGATTATAAAGCCACGTCCATTGACTATCAATCTCCGCTCCACGCGCAAGTGGCGTTCGACTATGGGGTAAGTAAGAATTGCTTAGATGGGCGGCTGGCAGGCATAGACAGTACAGAAACGGTAAGATAGAGCATGAAGCAGTAGACCATTGTGTACGCTTCTGAGAAGAGCGCCCCCTTCTGCATAGTCAATTCTGAGCTGTGGGTAAGTGGATTTGGGCAGCCCTTCATTCCCGCTTGCGCGGGAATCCGTCCTCTCCGCGACACATGGACTCCCGCTTTCGCGGGAGTGACGTCAGGTAGGCTACGTGTCTCTCTATGTTGCCACCTGAGCTCGACAAGATTTCCGTGCTCACTCTAAACCTGAAAGACATCAAGGCTGCTGCCTTACTCTAATCTGAGGAGGTCCCAAATGACGAACTTAGACTTATCGGTGCGTTTTCTAATTCATGAACCGCGTGCGCCGGACCTGCCCTACCGGGAGGAGCACTTTGGCTTCAAGTACAACCCGGTAAGCATTCCGCCTGCCCAAGCCGCCATCGTCCTCGTGGACTGCTGGGATGAGCCGACCATCGAGAGCCACGGCGAGCGCTCCGCTCAAATCTGCCGTGACCTCATTCGGCCGCTGCTGGACGTTTGCCGCACGCTGGATATTGCGGTAATCCACGCGCCCTCGCCGCCGGTGGCGCGGAAGTTTCCCCAGTGGTTACGTTACGCCGGTGATAGCGAGCTATTCCCACCGCAAAAGACCGTGACAGATTGGCCGCCGCCCGACTTCGCGCAGCGTAAAGGAGAGTGGGCGAACCTCGAAGCCCACTACGGCGAGGAGTGGCTGCCTCTCCGGCAACAGCACAACGAGGTGCGCTCGATTGACCGCACCGTCTGGCCCGCAGAAGAGGACTACGTGATCGCGACCGGCGAGCAACTGCACCGCCTGTGCCGAGCCATCCAAATCCGCTACCTCTTCTACGCCGGCTTTGCCGCCAACTACTGCGTGCCGCACCGCGACTACGGCGTCTTCGCCATGCGCGAGCGCGGCTACTGCATCATGGTCTTGAGAGACTGCACGACCAGTATCGGCGCGCCCGGCCTGCCTCACAATCTCTGCACAGAGGAGGTGTTTCATCACCTTGAGTCGCGCAGTCTCGCGGGTTCGATTACGGCGGAGGAGTTTACGAATGCCTCCACCCGCGTGACGGGATCGGCCAAGGCGATTTAACGCGCTGGAGGGAGGCAACGCCCCCGTGCCTCCCTCCTCGATGAGTTTCCTACTTGTGCGCGCAGACAGACCCTCGCCAGTCTCGCTTGAACTCCGGTGCGCAAACGTAGACCTTACGCGGCTTAGGCGTTTTCCGCCTTCCAGTCCGCAATAGCCTGCTCGAGCGCCGCGAACGCGTTTTCGACCGCCTCTTCCGACGTCAACTGGTCCTCCTCCCGGAAGTGCGGCCTCAGATGCGTATTGAGGGCACCCGTGAAATTTCTGTACGCCGGATGCGGCCAGAATGGCGTAGCATAGCCCGCGCTGCGGGCGAACGACAACTGGTTGGCTGGGCGTGGATCGTCTTCCGGCGGGCCGAAGGCATGCTGCGAAGGAATATGAACCGGAATGGCGTCGCCGCGATTGCCCATCCACTGCTGAAAGTTCGGCTTCGCAAACCATACGACGAGTGTCTCGGCATCCGGATTGGTGCTGCTCTCCAGGACGAAATGTTCCTCCTGGCCCATGAAGGCGCCCCTCGTGCGTCCGCCGCCGATTTGAAGATAGGGCGGCTCGAAGGAATCGAACTTGAGCTCGGCCTGATCGCGTGATGGCACGATGCCCCAGGTGCCGAAGATTACCTGGCTGAGTTGCTGGTTGCCGAACGCATTGATGGCAAAGCCGCTCAGATCGATGTCGTCGTTGTTTGGCCCCGGAGCCGCCTGCCGCCTGACCCACGCATCCTTGATCATGAGCACCATTTGCAAGGCGATTTCGCGGTCGGCAGCCAGTTCACCGTCTTCGTCGAGCATGCCCGCATAGACGAACGGCAAGTATTGCGGAATATAGGAACTGGTGCTGATACCCCAAGCAGTATTCTTCTCCTGCCCCTGGTTGAGGGAAGCCGTCAGCTTCTCCGCATCGTCGAGGACCTGCTCCCAAGTTGTGTCGTCCGTGGGATAATTCAGCCCGGCCGTATCGAAGTGCTGCTTGTTGTAGAAGAGGCTCGTCGTGTTCAGACCGTACGGCACCCCGAGCAGCTTGCCCTGCCAGGTATTGCCCTTAACCACCGGCTCGACAAACTCGCTGATATCGATGCCGTGCGCCTTCAGAATCGGGCGGTGGTCCCTGACTAAGTCGGCCACTTGATGCGGGGCTACGCCCCACCAGCACACGTCCGGCGGGGAGCCGGCTGCCAAGAGCGGCGGCAATTCTCGCGGCGGGTAGCCCAACTTCCAGGCAACATCGACCTCCGGATGGTCCAGATCGAATTGCTCCAGCGTGGCCGCAGTCCTCGCAATCGTGCTCTCGCGCTGACTGATCAGCAACGCTATTACGGGCGCGTGCTCGACCATCTGCGGCTGCTCCGCCTCTTCCTTCGGGGCGTCCTCTGCCTGCTCCATGGCATCACCCGTCATTTGTACCTGGCCGCAGGCGGCTAAGACAAGCCCAGCCGCGCCAATAGTTGACGCGCCGAGTAAACTGCGCCGTGAAAATCGTCGGGCATCTCTCATCGTTGCTCTCCTTTGTACCACTGCTCAATATTCGGGAATGGCTTTGGGTTTTTTCCTGCTATTGTCCACTGTGGCAAGAAGTGTACTCCTCGCATCTGCACAATGTCAAGTCAATGTTAGGGCTCAGGGTCAGCCTCGCCACCCATCTTTCAAGGAGCTTCCTGCAATGCCTGCCGCAAGTTCATGAGAGCAAAGACTTGCAAGTTAAACAAGTTAAGGGAGAAAAGGACCTAGTGAACTGGAATTCGCCCCCCGCTGGTAGGGTACATTGCATGTCATTTCGAGCGAAGCGAGAAATCTAGAGCCCTGAGATTGCTAGAATTCTCGTCTCGGAGTTTATCCTGAGCTTGGCGAAGGGCTCCTCAGAATGCCGGGTTAAAGGAAAAGGCTGCGCATTGAACAGCATATACGCCTCGTATCTTTGCAGCGCCTAAGTCCAAAGCCACTAGTTGCAGTGAGAACAGCTTAGTCGGCGGGTTTCGCACAGTGGCGGAGCCGGGCCACAAAGATCGCAGAAGTCCTCTGACTAAGCTTTTCGCATTGCCAGGATGCGCTCCATGTTGCCGCCCATGATGAGCGCGCGCTGTTCCTCCGTCAGGTGCGCCGCCCGCAACTTGCCGACTCCCGCGGTGAACGACGTGTCGCAGCCAAAGAGCACGCGCTCCGCGCCGACGACTCGCACGGCCATCTCGACCATGCCGCTATCGAAGACGCTGCCGCTCGTATCAAGGTAGATGTTTGGTGTAGCGCGCGCCGCTTTGACGGTCCACTCCCAGTCGCCGCCGCCCCCGATGTGGGCGCAGATCAGCACGGCCTCCGGGTAGCGAGCGGCCAGTTGAGCCAGATCGCCGCTGTCGGAGATGTTGGGCTGGCTTGGTATCGGGCGGCACTGATGCCCGGCGTGGTGGAGAATTGGCACGCCGAGTTCGACGGCCAATTCGACGATAGGAAAGAGGATGGGATCGGTGCACTTGTATTCGTTGTAGAGCTTTACGCCCATGAAACCGTGCTCTTCCACGTAGTAACGAATCTCGCTCAGCGCTTCCCGCGTGTAGCCCGGGTTCACGTAGCAGTACCCGCGCACGGCAGCGGGGTACTGTTTGGTAACGGCGGCCAGTTGCCGGTTGCACTCCTTGAAGTCCTCGAGTGGGGCGGGCATTGCAGTAGTCAGAATTGAAGCGCAACTCACGCCTATGCCCACCCGCTCCGCCGCCGCAATCAGCGCGGCGTCGCTGGAGCCCCAGATGCGCGTGATGCCGGTATGTTCACCGGACAAGTGAGCATGACAGTCAATTACCATCGACATTACCTCGGCCCTGTAGCGGCCACTATTCCTATTCGAGACCTTAGCCTAACTCAACGATACGAGCGTGCATGGGCTGAATCTCTCTACGATTCACATGCACTCGTGCCCTCTCCCTCAATGAGGCCTTTGCACGACCTAAACCGGAAGGCGAAATGACTCCCTGTCCTTTGGGAACCCTTTGCAAGACCCACGTATGAAGCGCAACATGAACTCCTTCTCCCGAGGGAGAGGGCCGGGGTGAGGGGAAGTCTTCACCGTTCCCGCCTGTTCCTAAGGCCCGTAAGAGTTACGGCAAAGGACTCCACGTTATAGCGGGGGATGCTGCGCCTCCAACCTCGGCTTTCCCATGCCCTTCAACTCAAATGGGGAGGAAGTCCTCAGATGATTCCTGATACAGGAAAGGGGGCCAACAACGACAGCAATCTTCCCCGTTGCAGCAATTTCCCCTCCCACACCCATTGTGGCCTCCGCGAATACGTGTGTCCAGGTGCACGGCAAAGAATCTCTCCCTAGAGTCGCACGAGCAGGCGAACACCTTTGTGAGTATTGCAGCGCTAACACGCTACACACGATTTATTATTTCGGACCGACAAGAACTTGCCAATCTCTCCTAACGCGGGATTGACGAAATCTGCCTCTCGCATGGGAACTCGCCTCAAACGAATTCCCTGCGTATTTGAGGGCCCGGCCCAGGCAGCGCCAGTAAACGAAGCACAATCCTAGTCCACACATCCGGCCTATCAACAGTCTCACAGTAACACGGTATACTCAACGGAAAGCACTGCACCTGAAATGGAAGGGCTTCCTGCCAGAATCCATCGTCGCAGGCGCTTCGGAGGAAGGGACAAAGAGCATGCTAGGCGAAACTTCCAAAGAGATACCGGAAGACGCTGAAGCAGAACTTCAGGATGATGCAATCGAGATCTCGCTGCGCATCTGCGCAGCGCCGGAGAGCGTCTTTGCCCTGCTCACCGCTCCCGATCTCATTAGTCTTTGGTTTGCGCAGGTCACGGGGATCGAGCCGCATGCGGGCGGCGCCGTGGAGTTCGTATTCTTCAATGACAACGGCACGGTCAGCGTGTTCTCCGGGGAAGTTACCGCTTTTGACGCCAACGTTCGCTTTGGCTATACGTGGCACAATCGGCAATGGACGTTTCCGCCGCTCCACGTGCTTTTCACGCTCGAACCCGTTGGCAATGAAACGGTATTGCACCTGCGGCAGACGGGTTTCGCCGCGGCACATCCCATGGAGAGGCACGTCCACGAGGAAGGCTGGTGGCGCTACCTCGAACGCTTGGCCGCAGTCGCCGACGGCACGCGTCCCGTAGGCTGGAACGCATAATGGACAAGTGGGGCAAGCTGGTTGAAGAGCGGCTGCAAGCGGCCTTCGCCGAAGGCAAGTTCGCGAACCTGCCCGGAAAGGGCAAACCCCTTGATATGGACCAGGACCCGCTCGAGGATCCGGCGCACTGGATGGCCCGCCACATCCTCCGCAACAGCGGCAGGAGCCTGCCGTGGATTGAGGAAAACGCCGGCGAATTGAACAACTGCTCGCTGAGGCTACCACAGAGTTGGCACGGGCGTGGTCGGTGTATGCTGTGAGTCTCGCTGGGGAAGCACCGAGCCCTGTGGCAAAATTGCGCCGGCAGGAGGCCCTGACGGCTTTTCGAGAGCAGATCTCCGCGCTCAATCGGCGCATTCGCACCTACAATCTTTCGGTCCCCCACGTGCGCTTGCAACGCTGCCTCATCGAGGTAGGGCGCGAAGTCACTCGGCTGCGGCGATAAAGTTCGTCTCAGTTAAGTATTGCAGAAAGCTTAACTACTTTGTGATATAGTATGAATTAAATCCTTGACGCAATTTGGTAGAAGTGAGATTGAGGGCATATCGTGGCTAGGCAAGTCAACAGCAGAGACGGCAAGGTAGAAGAGCATGTGCGCATTAGCCGTCAATTCATGCGTCAAGCGGAGGAGGAGTTTGCGAAAGGCGACAAGCTTCAAGCCTCAGAGAAGGCCTGGGGCGCGGCTGCACATGCGGTGAAAGCCGTTGCTCAGCAACGAGGGTGGCAACACGACGGGCATCGGTATCTCTTTGAAGCAATTGATAAAATCTACCGTGAAACGGGCGACCCTGAGTTACGAGACCTTTTTGGGAGAGCCAATTCCTTGCACATGAACTTCTATGAGAATTGGCAATCCGATGATTATGTGCAAGACGGCATGGATCGGGTAAAGGTACTGCTGGAAAAGCTGGAGGCTCTGGCAGCCTGACCTACCGTAGACTGCTTCAAGGCGGCATTGCGTCCACACATTCACGAATTGCCAACCGTCAACGGGCCTTGTCCGAGATAGCGCACTAGACCAAAACCCCCGGCAAAGCGTTGGCGACGGCGCGGGTGGCGCGTTCGGTAGCGGCAGCTACGTCGAGTTCATTGGTATAGAGCGGCTCAATGAGGTTTCTGGTGAGCAGCGTGCCTACCTCCGTCCAGGGCAGAGTTGTCGTGCCCTGCCCGTTGCGCAGTGCATCCAAGACCACCGGCACGCGCTCTTCCACCATCGCAAGCTCCGGCCGTTCGCCGGAAGGCTTTTCAACATGCTTGAGGGCGGGAATCCAGGCAGGCACCATCGAGCGCTCCGCCACATAGGGCGCGAGCGCCTTTATGGCCTCGTACGCCAGCTCGGTTTGCACCGACTTGCCGTGGATGCCCATGACGTCCATCACGTAGAGTGAACTGTTGGCGTTTCCGGCAAAGGACGGCGAGTGCTGCACTTTCCAGTCGCGGCCGATGTTTTCACCGGAGTAGATCATGGCGTGATGGAGCGCGGCCTCGCTGCGCGGCACCAAGCGAGTCATGTCATGGTAGGTCATGTCGGCGCCTGTCGGCATGATGCGGTGCGTATAAGCGAGATCGCGCCACAACTCAAGCGCTTCCTGAGTCTGCGCAGACGTGAGGCTCAGCCGCCCCTCGCTCATGTCCAACACGCCGCCGCCGGCCTGCGTCATGAGGTGCGCCCAGAGCGCCGCAAAGACACCCTCGCCAATCGCCCACCACTTGTCTTTGTTGCGCTCACGCGCCGCGGTCATAAACTCTTGGCCCATCGCCACCAAATCGTTCCAGGTCCACGTTGCGGGCGGCGGTTGCAGGTCGGTATCGTCGAAGCGGTCCTGGTGCCACGCCATCACACCGGCGCCGAGCACCACCGGCACCGCCTGAATCCGCCCCCCAAACGTTGTCGCTTCCACTGCGGGTGTCACAAATTCGTTGAGAAAACTCCGATCGCGCTGTACGTACTCGTTGAGCGGCCCAAAGAACGGGCTGGCAATCCCTGGGAGCGTAAAGATGCCTCCGGTGAGCATGGCAATGTCCGCCGGCCGCCCGGCAGCGGCCTCGGCGTCAATGCCGCGGCGAAAGTATGTCCACGTCGGCGGGCTACCGCTGGCTGTAACGCCGCCGTCTTCGCGTGCCTTAATGATCTGCAGGGAGATGCGGAAGCGTTCGCTCGGCCCGGCGGAGTCGATTCCACCGCCGTTCCAGGCTTGGATGGCACGGATGAGGTTGGTGGCAGAGATGAGGGTGATATTTGGCGCCACCACGTGCACCGTCGGCACGTTGGAATCGCCGCCGGGTCGGATGGAATCGGGTATGCTGCTGCCGCAAGCCGCTAAGAGCGGCAGCACCGGCAGCGCACCTGCTGCGAGCAGGAATTTTCGGCGTGATATGCTCATCGCGTTTCAACTAGCCCAAAGTCCACAGTAGCCCTTTGCCTCTATTCTAAACCCTACCCAAGCGCTGAGAAACATGCATCTTCCACCGCGCTGCTAACACGTGATCGCGGTGCTCCGCAGCAGTGCAACTCGACGGTCATGGTATCGATTTTTACCCTTTCCGTTCGTGCTGAGCACCTCGACAAGCTCAGCACGCCCCTGCCGAAGTACGCACGGAAAGAGCTAGCCACGCTTACTGCGCCATCACTTGCCACATACAATGGCAACTCGCTTCACCAGACTTGCTACACCTGAACTACCAAACCATCATACGCGGGCTCAATGCCGTGGGGCGCGAAGAACTCCGCACATTCCAGATAGGGCGGCGTGCGGTTATGGGAGAAATGCGTGGCATAGCGCGGCGCGCCAGGCTTCAGCAAGCCCTCGTCCTCCAACATTCGATAGTGCTCGACGCATTGGTGCATTGAGAGATGGTGCGTGCCCGGCGGGCCGATGCCCATGGTGGACTCAACAATGGCGCAGTCGAACTTGAATTCCCGGAGTTGCTGCCATGTTTCCTCCGGGAAAGGACCGGTATCGGACGCGTAGAGGAGCGTTCGGCCGTCCTGTTCCACGGCAAAGAAAACCGGCTCCAATTCTTCCGCGTGCGCCGCCTGTAACGCCGTGACCCGGTACCGTCCCGTCTGCCAGGAATCGCCGGGCCCGATAGTGTTGAGGCGCAGATGAAACTCCTCTTCGGATAGATTGCGCTCTCTTGCCGCAGTATTAATCGCTTCGATCGTGGGAGGAGTGCCATAGACCTCCATCTGCGCGGGTGTCGTGGCGCAAAAATTGCTCCGACGCATGTAGAGATTGGGAAGGTGGAAGTGATCGCCGTGGGCGTGGGTGATGAGCATGGTGGCGACCCGCCCGAAGTTCGCGCCGGTAGCGTGCATACTCGCCAACAAGTCGGGGCCCATGTCTATCAGGAGGTCGTCATTTACCATGAGCGCCGAACGGCGGCGGAGGTTGCGGCCGCCACGCGCACGCGCCGTATTGCAATGCGCACACTCGCAGAAAACCGCCGGATACCCTTCAGCCGCCCCCGTTCCGAGAAAAAGCACTCGCATCGTCCTACCTCACCGGTTCATTTCGCGGAGTATGTGCGCCAACTCCGGGATGAGAATTTCGCTCAGCGCCAGACGCACGGCGCCGGAGGAACCGGGGCAGCAGACGACGAATTTGTTTCCAATCCGGCCGGCGGTGGCACGACTCAGAATCGTTGCGGCGCCGATCTCCTCGTAACTCAAGATGCGGAAAAGCTCGCCAAAGCCCGTGAGCTCTTTCTCCAAGAGCGATTGCACGGTCTCGACGGTAATGTCCCGCGTGCCGGGACCAGTACCGCCGGTGAGCATCACAAAGCGCGCCCGGCCCGCCAGCATGTGAGTAAGCGCCTGCGTGATTTGCTGCGCGTCATTCTTCACCAACCGGTAGCCGACAATCTCGTGTCCGGCCTCCTGCAGCATGCTCTGGATGAGCGCCCCGGACTTGTCGTTGAGTTCCGTGCGGGAGTCGCTCACCGTAATCACCGCACACTCTATAGTGGGAAACTGCTGCGCGCCGGCCTGGCGATGCTCGTCGGGAGAGGACACTTCTGCGGCCTCGCCTTGTCCGTGCGCGTCATGGGCGTGCTCTTCCCCCTCGGCGGCATGCTGGTGCTCGCCGTGAGCGTGTGCGTCATGTTCGCCCGCATGGCCGTGGGCGTCGCCGCCATGGGTTTCGCCGGCATGCTGCTCTGCCGCCGCTTCCAACTGATCATCATCGGCCTCGCACGGAGGCGGACGGTACGGCTGCCGGGCAATAATCGAGCGCCCTTGGCTATGCTCGTGGTCGTGATCGTGTGTCTCTTCACCGTTCATCGCACTTGTCCTCCCAGTTCCCTAGCACTAGGGTAATTCTCATCGATGCTGCATTTCGCTTCGTCCGTGACCTAGGCCTGGACAGTCGTTTTCAACTGTGCATGCGCCTCGTGGCCGACACATATCATTGTACCGCGTATGCTGTGAAGAGCGGTGAGAACCCGCCGCTCATGCTCACTTGGATATTAGCAGGTATGTCAATTGTCTCTAGCAATCGTTCATACTTCGACAGGCTCAGTACGAACGGTTGCGGTCAGTCATGGCTTTCTATAACTTCTCAAATTCTAAGACTTGTCAAGTGTCGTCGTTCGCATGTCGCCGTTCGCACTGCAACGAGCCCGTGCTGAGCTTCTCGATGTTTTCGGTTCGAGCGGCCAAGACGGTCATTCTTTCTTCGGACTCCTCATGTGCTGTCGTCTGGCCTTCGATACCTCGTCACATGCGGGAAAGACAAGCTCCCCACGAACGGATTGTGCGGCCTCGGCTTTCCCACAGTCATCCTCTTCCTCCGTTCGACCTGAGCGGCCTTGGCTTTCCCCACAGTCCTCCCCCGTTCGGCCTGAGCCTGTCGAAGGCCAATTAGCAAAGCTGTCCCGGCTGGCATTGAAAGACTTCAAGCACCGGGGCCTGTGCACACCCTCTGAAGTAATCGGGAAGTGTTCCTTACCCCACCAACCCCCGCAAGAAAGGGTTGTTGGCGCGTTCCGTTCCCACCGTAGTTGCCTCACCGTGGCCGGGCAGTACGTGGGTCGCATCAGGCAGCGGCAGAATCTTCTCGGCTATGGATTGGAGAAGCAGCGCGCCATCGCTGTCCGGGAAGTCGCTCCTGCCAATGGAACCAGCAAAGAGCGTATCGCCTGCAAACAGGTGATCATCCACCAAGAAGCACATCCCGCCGGGGGAGTGACCGGGCGTGTGGAATGTCCGGAGGGTAAGGCTGCCGAGCGCCAACTCTTCTCCGCCGTCCAAGAGCACGTCCGCAGGCACTCCTGCCAGCTCTTCAAGCGCCGCTGCATCGGCGTGATGCACCACAACTTTTGTGCCTGTTTGCTCGCGGAAAAGAGCGACATTGTCGACATGATCGAAGTGAGCGTGGGTGACGAGGATGTAGCGCAGATGAAGCTGCTGTTCCTCGATGTTCTGCAGCAGATCGTCGCTCCCAATCCCCGGATCGATGATAGCCGCTTCGTTGCTGAGCTCGTCGCACAGGAGGTAGACGTTGTTTTGCAGCGGACCCCGGACGAAGGTTTCCACCTTCATGGGGTAGTCTCTTTCTTGCGGGAGTCGTCTGTGCCGGCGACTTCGGCTATGCCACCCGCGTCGCCGTCCGCCGACGTTTCAACAGCCGCCGGTTCCGATGCGGACGCCTTTGCAGTTTCACCGCCCGTGCCCACTGCTTTGGCCTCATCAACAGCAGCGGCAGCCGCGTCTGGTGCGTCTGTGGCAGCAGGCTCCGGCGGGGCCGCATCCTCTGCGATGTTGCTGTATGACTGTGCGAGAGACTTGAACTCGGAGCCTGCCGCGGCAGCGTTGGGTGCAGTGACTGCCGCTTCTTGCGGTTCTGGAGACTGTGCTGTGTCTTCAAGAGAAACTGCACCATCGCCGCCGCCCGTGACGGCGGATTCTTCCGGTTCCTCTTCATCGAGTTCCGGCGCCGGCGGAGGCGGCGGCTTGGCAAACACCAACTCGCACCAGGGATCGCCTGCCGTGAGGTGGGATTCCCATTTCACTTCGGCAGCGCGCTCCTCTAGGTATGCCAGGTCATATGCGCCGCACGACCGGCACAGCTCCACGTCGTCGGACTCGGCAAAGCTAAAGGGGCATTGGCGCATGCGCACACGGTAGTCTCTACCGGTCTCAATGATCTGCAAGCTGCCATCGGGCAGCGAGTTCCGGTGCATGTCCGCCCACGTGCGCACGAGAGCCGCTATATCCTGTTCCTCTCTGGCGCTCCTTTCGGCGGCGCGCGTGCCGAGATCGCGGTAGATCTCTGCCTGCTCCACAAGCCAGTCGTCACCAAGCCGCGCCTTGAGGCTGCGCATCAATCCGGCGAAGAGGTCTTGCTGCACCGGCGAACCGCCGCCGGACTGGGCCCCCTGCGGCGTCCAGGCAGCGCCGCGGTCGCTCAGATTGGGCCGCGGAGAGGTCTCGGTAGTAACGGCCGGTGGCGGCGCACTAGCCTCGGCGCCGATCTGGTCCGGGCGTGTTCCGGCAGCCTCCTTTGTCGTCTTATCGAGATCGCGCTGAATCTCCACACCGGCAGTCTTTACCTCGCTCTCCACCTTCTCCACGTCCTTTTGCACGTCCTCCGCAGTAGAACGGAATTCTCCCTGGATGGAGGACATCTCGGTGCGTATGGCGTCGATATCTCCCTGAACGTCGCCGAGTTGGTCCTTGAAAGTAGCCAGAGCGTCGCCATAGCTCGAGCGGAGCTGTCGAACTACGCCCGTCACCTGTCGAATCACCCCGGGCAGGCGGTCCGGCCCAAGCAGGACTAGACCCAGCAACAGGATGATCATAAGTTCCGGCAGGCCGATGTCAAACATATTTGCTCTTTTTCTGCGGAGGTTGCTTGTGAATCTGCTCGGGTCGCGCACTGCTTTGCGCAGGTGGCGCACCGCTGCTTTGCTTTATTCTATCCCGCACAGCGTGTGGGGGCAAAAGCTGTCATGCGCCGGTAGCGTAGGCCCTTCGACAGGCTCAGGACACGTTTGCAACCTGCGCCCGGCAAAAGCTGTACGTGGCCAGTTCTGCACAGTATCATGTGGGTTGAGTATCCTACGTTTCACCCTCACCCCCGTATCGCGTACGGGGCAAGCTCTTGCCCTCTCCCCAGGAGAGGGAACAGAAACTGGGAGCATGACCAATGGCTGTTAGACAGAGAGTATGGCAACCTGAGTTGCCGTGGCGCGCATTTCGCCGAGAGCTGCCCAACGATTGGTGCCTGCGCATCAACGAGCGGTACACGGTGCCGTTCGCCAATGGGTACGTTCTCCAGATCACTCGCGCCGAACATAACGACGATGGCTGGGAATGCGCGCTCGAACGCCGCGGCCGCTTTGCAAAACATGCCGACTTTCCCCATGGCCCGCAGTTGATCAGGGAAGAAGCTGCGGTGGACGCGCTGGTGGAGCGGGTCGCTGGCTATCCTGCCAACGGGTAGACTTACATAGGACCGTAGCGCGGGGGCTTATCCCCCGTCCGGCAGGCGCACTGCCAAGAGCGGCAAAGATGGTTTCCGGCTTTCGCCGGAATGAAGGGCTAGTTGGCCTTGGGTCGCAGGTTGCAAACGTGTCCTGAGCCTGTCGAAGGGCCTGCGCTACCGGAGGGAGAGCAAAAACCCTTCAGGCAGCCAACGAAGGGACATCGACTTAAGCTGTAGCGCGGGGGCGTCTCCCCCTTCTGACAAGGCATTTTCCCACAACGACTCTTAGCAAGGCAATCCAACCCCCACTTTCATTGAATCGCCGTTTAGCTCGCATGTAACCAAACCGTCGCACCTGCTCAGATACGACGTGTGTTGTGCCCAAAGGAGCCGTTTGTGCCTACTGTCACCGCCGACGCTTTGCGCCGCATTGGTCATGATTTCTTTCTAGCTTTGGGCTGTAGTCCCGACGACGCCCAAACCGTTACCGATCACTTGGTGCAGTCCAACCTTTACGGTCATGATTCCCACGGCCTCCTGCGTATGTATGAATATGCCCGCGCCGTGAGCGAAGGGCGCATCGATCCGCAGGGAGCGCCGGAAATTGTGCGTGAACATCCCTGCACAGCGGTGGTAGACGCGCACAATGGGTTCGGGCAGGTGGGCGCAGTCCTGGCCACGAAATTGGCCATAGAAAAGGCGCGGCAGCACGGCCTGGCGAGCGTGTCACTGCGCAGGGCGAGCCATATTGGAAGGGCCGGAGCATACCCCATCATGATTGCCCAAGCCGGCATGATCGGCCTGGTCTTCGTCAATTCCGGCCGCTTGGGCATTCAGGTAACGCCGTTCGGCGGGATTGACGGCCGCCTGGGCACGAATCCGCTGGCGTTTGCCGCGCCGCGCCGCGCCGATCCTCCCATCATGGTGGACATGACCACCTGCACCGTCGCCGATGGCAAGATTCGCGTTGCCACCAATCTCGGCAAGCCGCTGCCGGAAGGTTGGATTGTCGATGCGGAAGGTAGACCCAGCACGGATACACAAGACTACTGGGACGAGCCGCGCGGCGCCATCTTGCCGCTGGGCGGTCCTCTCGGCCACAAAGGCTATGCGCTGAGCATGATGATGGAGCTCTGCGCCGGGGGCCTGAGCGGCCAAGGCATGTCGTCCGGCGATAGGCGCTCGCCCGCCAACGGCGTACTGTTTACCGTCTACGATATTAGTTGTTTCTCGGACGTGGACTCCTTCTATGACGAGGTGGAGGCCCTGGCCGGCCACGTCAAGTCAAGCCGCACCGCGCCCGGTGTCGCAGAAATTCTCGTTCCCGGTGAGCCGGAATTCCGCACCGAGCGCGAACGCCAACGGACGGGCATCCCCATTGACGACACTACCTGGGAGAAGCTCTGCGCCTCGGCGCGTCAAATCGGCCTCGATCCTGCCGCCTGGGAACTCTCCTAGCGTGACGCCGCAGCCTTGTATGCGGCAAACGATACGGGCGGCTGATTGGCTCCATGTGCGACGGCGCCTATCACTATGGCAGGATAAATGCATCAGTCAGCGCTGCCGGGAAGAACTCTCCCACGTGGAGACCCCCGCCTCACGTGCGGGACAGGCTCTTCGGCAAGCTCAGAGCAGGCTTTGCAAAACCAGGTCTGACAGGCGAAGACACCCCCTCTCATTGGAGAGACCTTTGAGCCACTCCGTCATTCCGGCGAAAGCCGGAATCCAGAGGGGTGTGGGTGGATTGGGAATTTTAGCCGTGAAGCCGCTCTTCACCCCCTTCCCGACCTTCCCCATCAAAGGGAAAAGGGTGTTGCCAAGTTCTCCACAAGCAAGAGAAAAACATCCAAGACCCACCTAATGCCGAAAGGAGCCGTTCGTGCCTACCGTTACCGCTGATGCTCTGCGCCACATTGGTTACGAATTCTTCACCGCCGTGGGCTGTCGTCCCGATGACGCCCACATTGTCGCCGATCACTTGGTGCAGTCCAACCTCTTCGGCCATGATTCCCACGGCGTGGTGCACATGGAAAGATATGGGCGCGCCGTATGGGAAGAACATCGTGTTGACCCGCGGGCGGTACCGAAAATCGTGCGTGAACATCCCTGCACAGCGGTGGTGGACGCGAACAATGGGTTAGGTCAGGTGGGCGCGACCTTCGCGACCGAGCTCTTAATTGAGAAGGCGCAAAAACACGGCATAGCCAGTGTCTCGCTGCGCAATACGAGTCACATTGGCAGGGTAGGTGCGTACCCGCTCATGGTGGCGGAGGCCGGCTTGATCGGCCTGATTTTCGTCAATGCCGGTCGGATGGGCTTTCAGGTAGCACCCTTTGGCGGCATCGACGGTCGCCTGGGCACGAATCCACTGGCCTTTGCCGCACCCCGCCGTGCCGACGCACCATTACTTGTGGACATGACCTCCTCCACTGTCGCCGACGGCAAGATTTACCTCGCCGCCAACCAGGGCAAGCTACTGCCGGAAGGCTGGATCGTCGATGCGGAAGGCAACCCCAGTACGTACCCGCTTGACTACTTTGGCGAACCGCGCGGGGCCGTGCTCCCGCTTGGCGGCCCCCTGGGGCACAAAGGCTTTGCATTAAGCATGATGATGGAGATTTGCGGGGGAGGACTGAGCAGTCAGGGCATGTCCCAAGGCGACATGCGCTTTAGCAGCAACGGCGTCCACATTACAGCCTACGACATCGCACAGTTTTCCGATTCGGAGGAATTCTACGCTGAGGTGGAAGCTCTGGTCGGCCACGTCAAGTCAAGCCGCACCGCGCCCGGCGTGGATGAGATTCTGGTTCCCGGCGAGCCGGAATTCCGCACCGAGCGCGAACGCGCGCAGACGGGCATCCCCATCGACGACACCACTTGGGAGAAGCTCTGCGACGCCGCCCGCGACTTGGGACTGGACCCAAGCACCTGGGAACTTTCCTAACGTAAGGCCGCAGCCCTGAACACGGTGACCAATGCGGGCGGCTGCAGCCCTCCACGTGCGAAGGCTCCGACACTATGGCAGGATAAACACATCTGTCAGTGCTGCCCGGAGGAGCTCTCCCACGTGGAGACCCTTGCATAACGTGCGGGGCAGGTTCTTCGGCAAACTCAGAGCAGGCTTTACACAATCGGGACCGACAGCGGAAAATACATCCTCTCCCTGGGAATACTCCCGTATCGGGGTACTGGGCATGCGCGGACTTCCCGTCCAATGGGAAACTCCAGGAGGTTGTCTAAGGAACACTCCCTCACCCTGGGGAGACCTTTGAACAACCCGAGCCGGCAGGCGAGGAGACTCCCTCTCCCGAGGGAGAGGGCCGGGGTGAGGGGGAATCTTCACCGTTCCAAAATAACTCGGCGTACTCGACAGAGTTTCGCAAAACCTGCCCCGTTACCCCGGATACGGGGGTCGCCACAAACAAGAGCGAAACATTCAACACTCACGCGATGCCGAAAGGAACCGCTTGTGCCTACCGTCACTGCTGATGCCTTGCGCCGCATTGGCTACGAATTCTTCACCGCTCTGGGCTGTCGTCCCGATGACGCCCGGATTGTCACCGATCACTTGGTGCAGTCCAACCTCTACGGCCATGATTCCCACGGTGTGGTGCGCATGGAGCAGTATTGGCACGCCGTGCGGATAGAGCAAGTTGTTGACCCGCAGGCGAAACCGGAAATTGTGCGCGAACACCCTTGCACGGCGGTGGTGGACGCGAATAACGGGTTCGGTCAGGTAGGAGCCGTATTTGCCACAAAGCTCTTGATACAGAAGGCACAACAGTACGGCATAGCCAGTGTCTCGCTGCGTAATACGAGTCATATCGGCAGAGTGGGCGAGTATCCGCACATGGTCGCGCAGGCCGGCTTGATCGGGCTGATCTTCGTCAATGCGGGCCGGCTGGGCTTTCAGGTAGCGCCGTTCGGTGGCATTGACGGCCGTCTGGGCACGAATCCGCTAGCATTTGCCGCGCCCCGCCGCGACGACCCTCCCTTTTTCGTGGACATGACCACCTCCACCGTCGCCGACGGTAAGATCAAAGTGGCCGCCAACCAGGGCAAGCCGCTGCCTGAAGGCTGGATCGTCGATGCGGCAGGCAACCCCAGCACCAAGCCCAGCGACTACTGGGACGAACCGCGCGGCGCGGTGCTCCCGCTCGGCGGCGCTCTGGGGCACAAAGGCACTGCGCTTAGCATGATGAATGAGATTTGCGGCGGCGGCCTGAGCGGTCAGGGCATGTCCTCCGGCGATATGCGCGTGGATAGTAACGGAGTCCACATCACAGCCTACGACATTGCGCAATTCGTCGAGCCGGATTTCTTTTACGACGAACTGGACACCCTCATCAGCCACGTGAAAACGAGCCGGCCGGCTGCCGGCGTTGATGAGGTCTTGGTTGCCAGCGAGCCGGAGTACTGCGCCCAGCGCGAGCGCGAAAAGACGGGTATCCCCATAGACGAGACCACTTGGGAAAAACTCTGCGACGCCGCCCGGGACGTGGGCTTGAACCCAGACGCCTGGAAACTCTCTTAGCACAAGAAAGCACGGCCAGCCGGTATAACCCTATTCGGGCTACAGAGCACTCCTTTACCAACGGCCTTTCAAGATTGTCAATATGCCCAAGGAGAGGTGTCGGAAGCCTCTGCTCCCTTGATGGCGTCGTATGCGAAACCCTCGCCGAGGCGAGAATCTCCTCTCTTCCGGTGGAGACCTTTGCACAACGCTTGCAGGCAGCCGAAATAACTCCCTCTCCCTGGGCAACCCTTACACAATCCTCGCTGGAAGCCAAAAAGACTCCCTCTCCCTGGGGAGTGTACAGACTGGGCTGATAGGTAACAGGTGTTCGGGTTGATAGGTTACACATTTTACTGATTGACACCTTCGGGCGCTTTGGGTTGGGCAGAGAAATAGACGTTACAGGCACCACGACATGCCCATATTCAGTTCGTGAGCTGGTGCCAGGGGAAAAACCGTATCCACAAGGGTATTGAGTGGGTCTAACTTCCAAGGCATGGACACTGCATACAACGAAAACTCCCATATTCGATGGTGTAACCTATCAACCCGAACAAGTGTTACCCATCAACCCGGTCTATACAGGGAGAGGGCTGGGGTGAGGGGAAATCCCCACTGCTCTAGCCTATTTGCGCGCCCACGTCAGAGTTACGTCAAGCGCCTCCGGGGGAGAAGGAGCTATTCTAGCGCTATTGGCCGGACCTTCGCAGTGGATACCACAGGGGAGTGTTAACCTACAGATGTCTCCGCACCCATCTGTAATTGACGAACTGGCTTCAGGAGTAGCAGGTAGCCGCAGGGTGATTAGAAGCTATCTCATAAATCGGTTCGATAGCCGATTCGTGCTTTGACAAGCTCAGCACGAATCGGATTCTCACCTTTTCCGTTCGCCCTGAGCCTGTCGAAGGGCAAGTTTACACAGAGCGATGTATTTATGAGACAAGCTTTAGAACAGGCTGAGTTGATCGGTAGCCGGATCGTCTTCCTCGGCTGCGGCGTCTGCCGTATCGGCCTCTTCTCGCGTGAAATGTCCTTCGGCGTGCAACTCATTGAGGCGTTTGGCAATGGCGGGCAGCCTTTGAACGTCCTCGAACAACATCTGCTTGATGGCGGGAGTGCGCAGGCCGGCCGCCGGATGGTAGAACGGCACATAGGCGCGACCATCGGCGAATTTTGGCTCACCATGCACGGCGGAAATCTTCGCTCCAGGAAAGAAACGCGCCAGCGAAAAGCGGCCGAGCGTGACGACAATGCGGGGATCGATGGCGGCAAGTTGGCGGTCTAGGTAGCCGTTGCAGGCAGCGATTTCGTCCGGCTGGGGATCACGATTGCCGGGCGGGCGGCACTTGACGACGTTGGTGATGAACACCTGCTCGCGCCGCAACCCGACCGCGGCCAGCATCTCCTCCAGCAGCTTGCCCGCCTGACCGACAAACGGCCGTCCCTGCTGGTCTTCGTGAAACCCCGGCCCCTCGCCGATGAACATGATGCCGCTCTTGAGCGCGCCCTCGCCCGGCACAGCCTTCGTCCGCTTCTCACACAGACGGCAAGCGGTGCACCGACGCACCTCCGCGCCGATTTCTTCCAACACTTGCTCAGGGGTCTGTTCCACCACCAGGATACTCCGGACGCCACTGCGTGTGTTCATGAGGGTATTCTGCACCTACAGTACAGAATTACGACGGCGGTGAGCAAGAGCATTGATTGACCCAGATGTACTATGGTACACTAGCTTAAGACCGGTCAGGAGGTACCCTACAGTGACCCCAGAAAGCCAACAAGAAAGAATCGCCCGCTTTCAGCGGGACGTTGATTACTATGAGTCACGCTACGAGGAGCTTCTCCAGCAGTATCCCGAACAGTGGGTCGCAATTCTTAACCAAGCCGTTGTAGGTAGCGACCCGCACCTTGATCGGCTGCTCAGCCGACTCAGTTTAGAAGGAATACCAATCGAGAAAGCCCTGATCGAGCACGTAACCGCCGAGGAAGAGATCCTAATTCTCCCTGCATGATACGCGGCTACTTCCATACCCGTGGCGGCAAGAGCCGCCCGTACGTGCCGGCCCTCTTTCAATTTCCTTCGCTCGAGAACCAGACACTAGAGACACGTCTGCTCGTTGATACTGGTGCTGACCGCACTCTTCTTGCCCCTCGCGATTGTAAGCGGTTGATAAGACGATTTGGGCTTGATCTCACCTCCCTCGCCACAACGGCAACAGGCACAGGCATCGGCGGCAGGGTCAATATGCGCACGCTAGAAGCTGTGCTGACTTTGCCACCCTTTTCGACTGCGCTCACCCTCACCGTACTGGCGCCGGAACCGGGAAGCACACCAGCCATCCCCTCGTTGCTTGGACGCGATGTGCTCTCCCACTTTGCACTCTTCATGGAAGAACGTACCGGGCAACTTCTCCTGCTCGAACCAGAGGAAGCCCGTGAGATTGGGATACACGAGCGCCTTCCCTTTACGTAGGATCCTGTGCCCTATGCTGGGCATGAGTCTTGCGACTAATGTAGTCGCAAGACTCAACCGGCCTAGTTTGCCAACATCCCTCGCCGGTTCCGTCGCGCTTTCACTTGTGCGGTCAAGAACCAGCTACGATATTTGCAGGGCCTGTTGTAGTATATTTGCTCACGAACGCAGCCGTTTCTTACAAGCCACTCGTTGGCCAATGTTCCGTTTTCGAGCCACACGTACGCGAGGAGCCTACCGTAGTCGTCAATGATTCCTTGGGAACTATCTTGTTCCAGGCACACGAGTTTCCCAAGCATGAGCTTTGCAGCCATGTTGCTTGAAACTTTGCCAAACGGCTCGACCGGCAGAGAGGGGTGTACAGTCTCCGGCGCATCGATGCCCATTAGGCGAACAGTGCCACCAGCTCCATATCCCGTGCTCACCCGAATTGTATCGCCATTAATGACCTGCGTCACGCGCCAATGGGCATCTGCCGACTTCAGCAAGCTTAGCTTTTGAAAGGGACTGGCTGTTGCCTTCTTGCGCAGGCGGGCCACTGAATTCTTGAAAGTCCCACGCGATGACATCTCTGCAAGCACGTGCTTCAATGATCGCTTCAAGACTCGTCTTAATAGCCATCTTATCATTAGAAGCGAAACACCCCTTTCCTACCTTCTTAGTGAGACCTCTAATTCCATACAATACTTCAATGTGCAGTCAATGGCATGAAACCTAGGGAAGACCTCAAGGGGACATTTGGGCGCAAGAGCCCCGCTTGCAAAGAGACTCAATTGCGCCCTACAGAGGAAGAATGGATGGTTGATCTCTTGCAAATAGACGCCAGAACACGGAGAGGGAATCCGTTGCCGGCAGAGTCACATGGGGTTCAAGAGGCGAGAGTAGGTTGCCAGCGCCGAATCGTTAGTCGCGACTAAGGCACATTAACATAAAGCGCCCGTACCTTGAAATTTTGCACGAGCGCTCTACGCTTGGTCTAGCTTCTCTTTGTCGTCACTCGTCGCCTACGCTGTTGCCATCACCGACAGATTCGGGTCCAGTTCGTAGGTGCCGAGCAATTCGCGGAGGGTGTGGGCGAATGCATCGGGGACCGGGATCAGGGGCAGGCGGTGGCCTCCGGCGTTGAAGCCGGAGAGGTTAAGGCAGGCCTTGATGGCGGCCGGACTGGCGACCGGCGAGATGGGCGGGAAGATTGAAGTGAAGAGCGGCATGAGTTGCTGGTGCAGCGCGCCGGCTGTCGGAATATCGGAATCCAAGGTTGCGTTGATCATCTTCTTGATCTGCAGGCCGATCACGTGGCTGGCCACGCTGATGATGCCGTAGCCGCCCATGCACATGATGTGGTACGTATCAGAGTCGTTACCGCTCCACACGCGGAAGTCGTCCGGCGTCAGGCGCAGCACGTCTGAAATCTGGCCCAGATCGCCGGAGGCTTCCTTCACGCCGACGATGTTATCCACCTCGGCCAGGCGCGCCGTGGTCGCGGCGTCCATATTACGCACCGTGCGCGTGGGCACGTTGTAAACGATGCACGGCAGCGAGGTGCTATCCGCGATGGTCTTGAAGTGCTGGTAGAGGCCCTCTTGGGGCGGGTTATTGTAGTAGGGCACTACGAGCAGCAGGCCGTCCACGCCGAGCGCTTCCGCCTCCCGCGAGAAGGCCGCGCTCTCCGCCGTATCGTAGTTGCCGGTCCCCGCGATTACGGGCGCGCGTCCGTCTGCCGCCTGCATGACGGTGCGGTAGCACTCCAGCTTTTCTTCGTGGGACAGCGTTGGTGATTCGCCGGTGGTGCCCGTGACGAGCAGCGCGTCCGAACCGCCTGCAATGAGCTGTTGGGCCAGTCTGCCGAGTTGGTCGTAGTTCACCGATCCATCGTCGGCAAAGGGCGTGACCATCGCCGTAATGAGTCTCCCAAGCTCTTTGCCTGCCATGTGCGCGTTCCTCCTACTTTCGCTTGCGGTCGTTTGAGTCAGTGTACCGTACGCCATAGGCATTGTCACTCGTTCTTGGTGTCAATATAAGGGAACTGTATACAATCCTAGCCGGGCGTTGAGCTGTCAGCGATAGAAAGTTGCAGGCACTGCATGGAAGCAAGACGGCTGCGATTTGTGGTCACGGGCCTGGAAGAGGAACTGTGCACGAGTAGGTGGCAGAGCAAAGCGTGAACTGCAGACCCCTAGCCTAGGCCTAATCTCTGAACTCTACCATATACATATTCATACAGTGCTTCCGGCAGCCTGCGTTGAATGCTCGCTGGAAGTGCTAGGAACACTTTCTGGTCCCAGATAACGCTACCCATTGCGCTGCTCTTGCCTTTAAACTTACCGTCATACTTGAACTTCTTCATAGTTTCTTCGTTGGCTTGTAAGGCTTCTTGTAAAGACTGAAACACAACCAAGTCACCAAGTCGCACACTCTTTCCTTTTTGGTCTTTTCCCTCATTGCTAGATAGGGAAGAGACTTGCTCATCATAGATTCGCTTCAGGTCTACTTTACTACTTTCACTGAGTTCGCAAAACAACTTTGCTATATTATGGTTGTGCTTGCATTCTCGGTTATTGTCGAGTTCAGCTAGCACTTTGATTGCAAGTTCCAGGACCATCGCATAAAGCATATGCGATACTTTCTTTCTTGATACTCTAAATCTATGCCTTGCTTCCTCCCGTTCATCTTTCGATGACTTTACCGGTACCCGAACTAAGTGCTGTGGGCTCTCATCCAGATACCTCGCGACTTCCATGCAGTCCTTCATTGACGACATCTTGCCGTAGACCGCCTTGACAACATTGGTCGATAGTTTCGGGCTAGCCATATCGCGAAAGAACTCCATTATGGAGTGGTAGCTGCCCCGGGATGAGACCCCCGGGGGCATTGTCTTTAGTACTGACTCTACTCTAACAGAGCGTCAGTCCTCCGCTGGCGCATACTCCTGTGCCTCCTGCAGATTCAGGGTGTTCTGGTCAAGAGCAAAAATCTCAACCCTAGTCAAAGTCACGTCTCTGCTTGAGGCGCTGAAGGAATCTCAGGGACTCAAATACTCAGCGTTGAGTTAATGGGCCGGCCTAAACTCTGCATGCCCCTGGGCGGCACCGGCGCTCGTGGCCGGCATTGCCGCTCGGTGAAATTGCCTGCGAGTTCATTCGGCGGTGCCTGCAAGCGTTCCGGCAATGGAGGCTTGGCCTTCTGCGGACTCTTCGAGGCGGGCGCCTTCAACGGGCTTAATTTGAAGGATGCGGGTGGCTCCCGCTTGTCGAAGTTGGTTGCCGAGATATTCTGGCTCCGGGTGCAGCGCGATGATCGTTCCACCGTCACCGGCGCCGGCCAGTTTCGCTCCCGGCGCGCCGTTGTCCAAAGCGGCCTGAATGAGTTGCTCGTTTTCTGCGCCGGACCCGCCCAGGTCCCGCTGGATTGCGTGGTTTTCGTTCATCAGCCTGCCCAGGAGCTCCCAGTCCGCTTCCAGCAGGGCCTTCTTGCCCTCTCTCGCGAGGCGGCCTATCTCTTCATAGGCCTGCACAACGTGGCGCTCACCCTCCAACCAGCGTTCGCGGATAGGTCGATGCACGACGTCTGCATTATGCTCGATACCGGTGTGCGCCAACACAAAGGGCAACTCCGGCGCCAGCGGCGTCAACGATTCAACGGCAGCGTACGGCTCGCTGTGCACTTCCCGATAGAACTCTTTGTCACGAAAATCGATGTAGTTGAGCCCGCCGAAGGTCGGCATATAGAAGTCCTGGTACCCGCAAATGACACCCATGTCGTTGAGTTCGATACCGCGGGCGGTCTCCGCAAAGTAGTACTTGCTCATCGTGCGTCCTTGGTAGCTGATGAGCGCGTACAGCGCAGCGACGACCAGTGACGAGGAGCTTGAAAGACCGGAACCAATCGGTACGTCGCTCCAGCACGTGAAGTGGGCCTTCATGCCGAGGCACTGCTGTTGGGAAATCACGGCACGCAACACGTCGAAGTGATCGCCGCGCTGCTGCAAGTCGTCACGTGTGCGGACAGTGAGCACGCCTTGGTCGGATTCGAGGGTAAGCCGATCTGCGGGACGAATTGAGACATACCCGCGCTGGGGAATCGTACAGGAAAGCACGCTGCCGCCGTACATGTCAGTCGGGTTGCCGATGATGCCGCAGCGTCCGGGAGCGGAGGCGATGACGGTTGCCCCCTGGGTGTCCTGTTTAGCGGAGGACATCATAATGTCGACGCTTTGCGCAGCAGATGCTGCCGCACGAGGTAGCCGTATTTCTCATCAGAGAGGGCGAAATCGATGAACGCCTTGAAATAGGTCTCAAAATTGCCTATGTCGTAACGGACCTCTTCGGGTGCAAGTTCGACACAGCGCACCAGTTGCTGCTGCTTTATGAGCACTTCGATAGAGTCAGCCAGCCAGAGCTCATTGCCTTTACCGGGCAACGTGAGACGCGTAGCCTCGAATATCTCTTTGTTCATCACGTAGCGCGGCACCACGGCGAAGTTGCTCGGCTCGGTGCCGCGCGGCGGCTTCTCTACGATGCCTTCAATAGCAAACTCGGGTCCCAGGGAGCCGGTTGGCCTCACGACGCCATAGCGATGGGCATCCTGCGGCGGCACACGCTCAACGGCCATGGTGCATACGGCGCTGTTCTGCTCATGGCTCTCCACCATGCGGCGCAACAGATTTCCGCCTTTGATTATGGTGTCGCCAAAGGCTACGACGAATGGATCGTCGCCGACGAACTCTTGGGCGAGGCGCACGGCATCCGCCTGGCCGGTCTGCACGCTCTGGCGCGTATAGAAGACATGGAGCAACGTATCGAAATTCGGCAGTCGCTCTCGCAACTCCAGGTCGTCGTTGCCGAGCTGATCCTCCAGTTCGGGATCACGATCAAAGTGGTCTTCGATGGAGCCCTTCTTGCGTCCCGTGACGAAGAGAATCTGGTTGATACCGGCCTGCTCCATCTCCTCAACGACGTACTGCACCACCGGCTTACGGCCGACAGGCAGCATCTCTTTGGGCTGAGACTTGGTAGCAGGGAGCAGTCGAGTACCTAGTCCGGCGACGAGGATGACGGCCTTGGAGACGTGGGATTGCTGCGCCATGGGAGGGCATGCTCCATCAAGAGGGCCTAAACTACCTGATTCACGGTAGCGCGGATTTCACCGGGTTGTCAACGTTGCTAGTGCAATTGAGCGTTGCTTGGTCACTTCTGCTCGTGTTCGCGGCGCATTTCGTCCAGCTTTTCTATGGTCTCCATAATGTATTCAGCCTGGCGTTGCACACCTTGCCGCGTGCGTTCCTCGCCGGCATCCCGGTCAGCCTTGGTGGGGAACCCCCACACGCCGCTGGGCGTGTAGTACTCCGTCGGGATCATGTCCACGAATTCGGAGCCCAAGTCCGGCGAAGAATCTACGACTTTCTCAGTGCGCATCAGTTCCGGATAGGCGTACATGAGCCGCGAAGTCTCACTCTCGCCGGAGTGCCGGTCCTTGCCGGGGCCGGACCCGCCTGCGCCGACCGGCGCGCCCCACATCACCATGAAGTCCGGGTCCCACATGTTGAGTTCGCGAATAGTCGGCTTCAAGATCCAGTTGCCGCCGTGGGAACTGGTAACAATCATGCGCTTGAAGCCCTGGCGCTTGAGGCAGGCCGCGATGTCCTCGAGGATGGCGGCCACGGTAGCAGGCTTGAAACTCAGCGTACCCTTGTAGTTGAGGAACTCGCTCGACGTGCCGATAGGTATCGGCGGCAAGAGATAGACCTGCAGTCCGCGTTTTGCCAGCTCCCGCGCCAGCAGGCGGCTGCCGGAGAGACCGAGCAGCCAATCGGTGCCGAGCGGCATGTGATACGAGTGCTGCTCGATGGCGCCGATGCAGAAGAGCGCCGTATCGCACCCACTCTCTTCCACCTCCTCGAACGTGGAGGCCCAGCTAAGAAACTCTTCGTCCTGCAAGTCGTCGAACCAGTGATTTTCGCTCATCAATTCCTCTCTCTATTTGTGACATTGTGCGACACTTTCCAGGCAGACATTTTGGATATTGACAGTAGGCTCTGCCGGCAATTCCAAAAGAACTGTCCTACGCTTTGGTCATGGCTAGGCTTTACAATTACTTGCACAGGATTGAGATTACCCTAACCCGCTGGATAACTTTGTATATCTATGCAGCCCATTCTCACCGTTTTGACACAGTTACGCAATGGCTCCGTAGAGAGCTTGAATCGGATAGTCAAGGTTCCCTTTACCCCGACCATCTCCCCAGGAAGAGGGAGTCATTCCTGCACTTCCGACGCGGGGTACGCAAGGGTCTGCGCACGCAGGAATTAACGCATTGACGATCCCTGAGACGGGACATGGGCGCAGGTTTGGAACCTGCGCTACCCGCGGTATAGACGGTTGAGAGTCCTCAGAGCTTGTTCGCAATTCTGCGGCGTCGTCACGTTGCCGTGGATCAGCTATGAACCGCCAAACTGCACCGGAATCGTCACACCTTCAAACTCTCCGTCCTGCGCATCGAAATCGCCCACGAGCAAAGTCCCCGTACCCGTGCGCGCCGGAACCGTTAGCTGGGTAGAGAAATGTCCCCACGTCTCGATATAGTCGGCGGATGTGGCAACGGCCCGGGCCAATTCATTGCCCTCGCTATCCTGCAGGATAATGACGTTGTTCGCCTCGAAGTTTCGTGAATATCCGCTGACTGTCAGTGTGCCTTGGACGGTTGCGCCGGGCCGCGGCGTAATAAGCACCGTGTTCTTGGCGGTAGCAGGGAGTATGTACGTTTCCTCACCGCCGGGCGCCACGTCAATCACCAGCCGCAGCGGGTCGCGCAGCTCCTGTACGCGGAACTGGTATTCAGCCGGTATGAATATGTCTACGAACAGACTGCGGCCCGGCGCGCGGACGACAAAGACCTGAGTAAACCAAATGTACTTGTCTGCCAGTTGAGCATCGGTGAACGCGGTCTCGGTCACGGTTGGGAGATGAATCCGCAGCACTCCCTCACCCGGTGCCTTCTCGATCCGCCAATGCGGCACTGCGCTCGCAGAATCCTCATCGGTAGCAAAATCGATCACCAGTCGCTCGAAGTCGGGATGTAGTCCAAACCGGATGTCTGCAATCCGCGCATCCGACGCATCTCCCTCACCCGTCAACGCCGGCGCTGCCGTGGGCGTGGCGATTTTGGTTTCATCCGGCGTGGCCTGCGCTGTTAGCGCCGGGGTTGCCGACGCAGAGGCGCTCATTTCGTCGGACTGCAACGTCTCACTTCCCTCCTCAACGGCGCATGCGCTCAGCAGAAGAGCAAGCGTAAGCGCCATGAGTCCGGCAATCCAACGGAGAAGAGAGATTGTCATAGAAGGCACGTTATTTTCGATTACTGGGGAGAGCCCGGCATCGTCATTCCGGTGCAAAGCCTGCCCCGTAACTGATAGGGTGCGGGATTCCAACTTCTCGGTCCTTTCTGGATTACGGCCTCCGTCGGAGTGACGAAGAAGCCCAAGTAAAGCTCTGTCCGGTAGCCTGATGCCCATATTATCCTTCCTCAGTACGCGGCCCGTACCAACGTCGCGCGGCTCGGCCCGCTTGGTTATGTACCTCACCGGCGCGGACAGTGTAGGTTGCCGCGAGGTGCTCTTTTCCGGTGTACTCTTCCTTCTCGGCATCTCGCATGCAATACGGCCCGGTTTCAAGACGCAATACCGCAATGTCGGCAGTGCCGCCAACGCGCAGGTGTCCCAAAGAGTCCGAGCGACCGACAGCGGCCGCGGCGTTCTGAGTCGTCCGTGCTACCACGTCGGGAACGTCCCGGCCGAGAAAGAGGAACTTCGACATCACGTCAGGTAGGCTCTGAGCGGTAAAGTGGGAAGAGTAGTTATGGAGGTCTGTACTAATTGTATCAGGCAGGAAGCCATCTTCCAACGCCGCCCGCGCTACTGCAAAGGAAAAGCTCCCCTGTCCGTGGCCGACGTCGAAAGCGATGCCGTTCTGCTGCGCGGCCCGCACGTCCGGCAGCACGGTGCCCCGCTGCTGGTCCAAGATCAGTTTTCCTCGCCCCGTGAAGCAGTGGGTGATGATGTCGCCCGGTTTCAGGTAGCCCAGAATCTCCTGCACCGGCTGTTCGCAATCCGAGATGTGCACCATCATGCGCGTGTCGGTGGCATCGCGTACCTCTGCCGCCCGCCGCAGCGGCTCTAAGCCGTTGGGGCCGCAGATCTTCTCCGCAACGCGCACCTTTACGCCGAGAGCCACGTCGCGGTGGGCCTCGATGGCCTTGATCGCGTCTTCAACACCACAGTAGGCCAGGTTGAGATTCTCGCCGACGCGCATGTCCGTAATCCCAATGCTGGAGATATTGACGAAAGCGAAAGTCCTGGTGCGCGCATTTCCCATTACGAAGTGACGGAAGCCGGGGAAATTCGCCCAACCCGCACTACCGGCATCCACCGCCGTGGTGACGCCGGTGGGCAGGCACGACGCATCCGGGAGTACGCCGAGATCGGTGCCACCCCAGTAAATGTGCGTATGCAAGTCTATGAGACCCGGCGTGACAAAATGATCGGCGACGTCGAGCACGAGCCAGGCATCATCTGTTGAGAGGTCTTCTTCTAGAGCGGTAATGCGGCCATGCTTCGTGCCGATATCCAGCGTAGCGTCGATGCCCTGCGCGGGGTCGATAACGCGCCCTCCCTTGAGCACCACGTCATAGGTTGCCATTGGGGTTGCTTCTTTCTGTTATATGGTTGCGCTTTGCTGTCAACAAGCTAATGAGAATCATGGTAGGCTGTGCGAGAATACACGTCAACGCAGCCTTGCCTGGCAACCAAATTCGAGCATTACGCACCATGAGAATTACGGACGTCAAGACTACTGCTGTGCGCGTGCCGCTCAGGGAGCCGGTGAAATGGTCGGGAGGCACCCGGGGCACTGCACCGGCGCTCATCGTTGAGATTGAAACCGACACTGGTATTGTCGGCCTAGGCGAGTGCTCCGGGCCGCATATTCCCGTCATACAAACCGCAGTGGATGCAGAGCTCCGGCCGCTGCTCATCGGTCAAGACCCGCTGCGCACCGAATTCCTGCTCCACCGCATGGACGAGCACGTCATTCATTGGTTCCGCACCGGCAATCACGCCATTGCCGGTCTCGAAATGGCGCTCCTCGATATAAAGGCCAAGCATTGGGGCACAAGCGTCTGTGACCTGCTCGGCGGCCGCTACCGAGACACCGTGGAGTACATGGGCTACCTCTTCATTGACACGCCGGAACGCAATGCCGCTAAAGCCAAGGCATACGTCGACCGGGGCTTCCGCAGTTTGAAGGTAAAGGTCGGCCGGAGCATCGAGCAGGACGCGGCAAGCATCGCCGCTATACGCGCAGCCGTGGGCCCAGACGTACGCATTCGCATCGACGCCAACCAAGGCTGGAGCGTCCCTACGGCAATCAAGGCCATTCGCGCCATGGAACCGTACGGCCTGGAGTACGTGGAACAGCCGGTGACGGATCGGGACTTCGACGGCATGGCGCAGGTGGCCCGCGCCGTTGCAACGCCGGTTGCCGCCGATGAGAGTTGCAAAACGGTCCTCGACGCGCTGCAACTCGCGCAGAAGCAGGCGTGCGGCGTGTTCGTAATCTACGTATCGGAAGCCGGCGGGCTGCTCAAGTCGCGGCAGATCGCCGATATTGCTTACCAGTCCGGCATTACGTGCGTGCTGGGCACCTGGGCGGAACTCGGCATAGGGACCCTTGCGGGCGCACACCTCATTGCCAGCCACCGCAGCTTTGCCCTGGCAAACGATACCCACTATCCGATCCAGCAGGACGACGTGATCACCAATCTGCTGCAAATTGAAGCGGGCACGCTACGGTTGCCGGAGAAGCCCGGACTGGGCGCCTCGCTCGATCGCGAGAAACTCGTACGCTTCGCTGATTATCCCGCGCGAGAGACCGTCCACGGCGACCCTGAGAGTCCGGACACGATACTGCGCCGCGGGCAAATCCTATGACAAGCGGCCACTCTGAATAGGGCGGGAACAAGCATACGGCGAGGGTACTAACCTGGATGACCGATCATACCGGTGGCTCCCTTGCAATGCCACTTGCTCAATCCGGGAGACCTCTGCACAGCCCGGTTCGTTGGTACACGATCCTCTCTCCATTTGCTACACAATACCCTTTCAATTGAGGTGACTCTTGCATGGCCTCTGCCGGAGCCGCACGAAAATTCTCCCTTTCCCCCAGGAGAACTCTGCAAACCCGTGCCGGTAAGCGAGTAAGTCTCCCTCACCTTGGGGAGACCTTTGCATAACTCCGTCCACCGGCGCAACAATTACTCCCTCTCCCTGGGAGGCTGTCTCATAAGTCGACTCGATTAGCAAGATCGTGCTTCGACAGGCTCAGCACGAACGGGATTTGCCTTTTCCGTTCGCCCCCGTATCGTGTACGGGGCAGGCTCCGAGCCTGTCGAAGGGCAAGTCTACACTGAGCAATGCACTTTTGAGACAAGCACCTGGGGAGAGGGCCGGGGTGAGGGGAGACTCTTGCCAATGCGGTTGCCACTACCCGTAGAGCCTATTCCCAAATGCGCCAAGACAGGTGAAAATGGCCCGGATTGCGGGTATTCACCCTCTTCCTCGACGGACAGGGGATTCCGAGCCAAGACTCAGGTCTTGCAATGGTTTCCTAGGGTGACTTGCTTGTTCCCGCACCGTACCAGTTGAGCTTCTGCTGCACGCTCCACCACGAGTCCCAGGCCTCTACGCGGATGCGGCGCAGGGCATAGGGCACTTCGGCTGACTGGTGCACACCGGGCCCGATGATGACGGCTGCCTCGTAACCGGTATCCTGCACTACCTGCCGAATCTGCTCATTCTCGTAGCCAAACGGATAGTCGAAATAGCGTGGAGTCCCTCCGAGCCGCTCCTCCAATAGCTGTTTAGAAATCACGACTTCCGCTAACACTGCGCCCCAGTCATTTACCGCAAGCCGGGGCAAGTCAGCGTGGTTGAGGGTGTGTGATTCCACTTCCATGCCAAAGTCTGCAATGGCCTTGAGCTGGTCCCAGTCCATATACCCGTCTACGCGCTCGTGGAACCCCGGCATCACGAAGAAGGTTGCCGGAATCTTGTACTGTTTGAGTACGGGAAACACCGCGTCGTACTGTATTCTCCAGCCATCATCAAATGTGAGCACGATCGGCATATCGGGAAGCTCTTCCTCACCCTTGAGTCCCTTCAGCGCACTGTGCAGGGAGAGCGGCCGGTACCCGGCAGTGAGCATGCCGACCATTTGTGCCTCGAAGACTCTCGACACCGTCGCCCGGTGGTACATGAGGATCGGCAAGACGACTGAATTCTCCGGTATGGCCGGTTCATACCGGTATGGGGGCTGCCAGTATGCTGGCTCGGCTGCGGGTGGTACCACAGACTTGTCAACGGGCACAACCTGCTGCCCCCGGGCCGAGCCCAAATCAGGGCCGTTGTCGCTGAATTCAGATAGGACTGGCGCAGCGGACAGCCCCGCCAAGGGCACGGCGGCCGCAGCTCCGAAGAGCTGTTGCAGTACTTCCCGACGTGTTCTGTCACTGCCCCTGCGCTGAACCATTTTCGCCCGTCCCATCGCACCTTTCGCATCCACTGGCAGCCGCTTCCCGTATTGTCACTTCTAATCCTCACCATACTACTCTCTTATGCAAAATGCACCCCTTTTCCGTCCCTTCTTAGCTTTACCCGACAGGGTGGTTCAGGCCCGTGCACGCAACACAGTGCAGGAAATCCGGCTGGTGCCCCACGGGACTTTCCGGGCAAGGATTCGTGTATTCTGCTGGTATACTGAGTCATTCAGCCTTGTCTAATGTATGATTGACACAATGAAGCTCAAATGAGGGTGGTGCAGAGACGGAGGGATTGATCTGCCGCGCTCTTCCCAAGAGGTGGAAGCGGTCACATGCTGGGGATAGTCCGACAAGGCGCCTTGATGCGGTGCGTGCGTCAAGGCCTACGGCGTAATGCTCTACTGGTCCTCGTCCTATGCGTAGGCGTCCTTTTATCCGGCTGTGGAGCGCAGATTGCTCCCGGAAGCGACATCGTAACTGACGCCGACTACGCCGCGTGTCTCGACAAAATCCAGAATCAGGCACTGCCGGCAGCCACGTACATCTACGACCGCAATGGCGCCTTACTCACGACCATAACGGATCCCGACGAGGGCCTGCGCATCGTCCTTACCTCCGACGATATCCCGCTCATCGTCAAGCAGGCGACGGTGGCTGCCGAAGACCGCTTCTTCTATACGCACCCTGGCTACGACATGCGGGCCATTACCCGTGCATTCATGCAGAATCAACAAGCCGGTGAGGTCGTCTCCGGCGCCAGCACGATTACCCAGCAACTCATCAAGAGTGTATGTCTCACGCCTGAGCAGACCTATGAGCGTAAGTTAAGAGAGATCAATCTAGCCGCCCGCCTAACCGAGCAATTCAGTAGAGATTCCATCCTCACCTTCTACCTCAACAAGGTGTACTACGGCAGCCAGGCCTATGGCATCGAGGCGGCAGCCAACGTATTCTATGGCAAGAGCGCAATGGACCTCACCCTTGCAGAAGCGGCGGTGCTGACCGGGCTGACCGCGTCCCCTTCGCGGGACAATCCCTACTCCAGCACCGATCGGGCGAAGGCCCGACAGCAGTATGTGCTGGAACAGATGGTGGTGGCCGGCTACATTACACAAGCCGAGATGGAGGAAGCTCTCGCACAGCCACTGGAGTACATACGACTGCAGCAAACCCCGGTTGCGATAGTAGATGGAGAAGACGCAGAGGACGAAGAAGACGCAGAGGGCACAGTATTGGCGCCGCACTTCGTGCAATTCGTACGCGATCAACTTGCGGCGCACTATGGGGCTGAACGCGTGCGCCAGGGGGGTCTACACGTATACACGACGCTTGATCTCGGTCTGCAAAATCTCGCCGAGGAAATCGCACGGGAACACATCGCGTCACTGGAAGGGTTCAACGTCTCAAATGCATCAGTTGTGGCAATAAGACCGAAGAGCGGTGAGATACTCACCATGGTCGGTAGCGTTGACTTTCATGATGAAGACATTGACGGTCAGGTGAACGTCGCGTTGGCGCCGCGTCAGCCGGGCTCCGCCCTCAAGCCGCTCTTCTACGCAGCCGCCTTTGAAAAGGGCTGGACGCCGGCCACCACGATCTGGGATATTCCGACGACAATTGAGATAGCAGGCGAACCTGACTACGAACCGCGCAATTTCAGCGGAGAGTTCAAAGGTCCAGTCACCGTGCGGCACGCCCTTGCCAACTCATTCAATGTTGCCGCGGTGCGCATGGGCCTCTTTCTCGGTCTGGATACGGCCATCGATACCATGCAAAGCTTGGGAATGACCACCTTCGATAACCGCAGTCGCTTCGGACCCAGCATTGTCCTCGGTGGGGGCGAGGTGACGCTGCTCGAGTTGACAAACGCCTACTCGGTGCTGGCTCGCGGCGGCAGCTATATTCCGGTTTCTGCGATTCGCCGGGTGGTTGATGGCCGCGGCAATGTGCTGGAGCGCTATGAGCTGCCAGAGGTGCAGGAAGTATTCGATCCGCGCATTGCACACCAGATCACCAGTATCCTCTCCGACAGCAAGACCCGTGCCGCGGAGTTTGGGCCGAATACGCCGCTCGATCTCTCCCGTCCCGCTGCGGCGAAAACGGGGACCACCGATGACAACCGTGACGGCTGGACGATAGGATACACGCCTCAGCTCGTTACCGGCGTATGGGTGGGGAATTCCGATGGCACACCAACGTGGAATCTGTCTGGAATGCGCGGAGCAACGCCGATTTGGAATGCATTCATGGAAGCCGCACTTGAGGATACGGGGGTGGTGGACTTCACCAGACCCCGAGGCATGGTGGAAGTGGAAGTCTGCACCCAGACCGGCTTGCTTCCTACGCCCTACTGCGGCCAAACCCACAATGAAATCTTCCTCGATGAGAATACGCCGCGCCTCGTAGACAACATCTTCGTACCATACCGTATACATAAGGATTCCGGCTTGCGCGCCGGCCCAAGTGTACCGGCATCGCAAACGGAAGTCAGGGTCTTCATGGTGGTACCGGAAGAGGCAAGCGAATGGGCAAGAGCGGAGGCAGTGGCTACTGCGCCTACGGAAGAATTCAATATCCCCCCGGACGATCCTGTGATCATCCTCTATCCGCGTGACGGAGACGTTGTGCGCAGTATCTTGTGGATTCGCGGCAATGCGTTCTTCCCCGGATTTCAATCCTACGAAGTAACCTATGCCGGGAAGGAGAACCCGGATCTGTGGGTGCGGATCACGTACTCTACGGAGCCGAAAGCCAATGACGTACTTGCGGGATGGGACACGATCCAGAACCCCGACGGTGTATATATGGTGCGTCTGACTGCGCAGGACTCTGCAGGAAAGATAACTACTCGGACGGTAACATTCGCGATTAAGAATACCGAAGCTGCGCAAGATAGTGGCCCCGATACAGAGAGTTCGCAGTAGGCAGAAGTTTCCCCCTCACCTTGCTATACTAAGGAAGGATATCCGGCCAGCCGGATGTCTGCATCATGTCTTCAAAGTGCCTTAAATAGAATAAGGGGGAGTCTCCATTCCAACCGGAGCACGTGCGTGCATAGACTCGCTGGCGACAGTGTTTCCGGCTACCGGAATTGGAGCGCGTTCGGGGGCGGCGGAGACGTCACCCATCAAAGTGAAGGGAGAGCGGCCTCGTCATGGCTACAAAAGTAATTCCCGGCCTGGAAGGTGTTGCCGCTGCAGAGACTCGGCTGAGCTATGTTGACGGTCTCGCCGGCAAACTGACCATCGGTGGACATCCGCTCATGGAGCTTGCTCCCAACGCGACCTTTGAAGAGGCCGCGTTTCTTTTGTGGCACGACCGTCTCCCGGATGCACAGGAGCTCGCGGCGCTAAAGTCTCGGTTCCAGGGCGGTCAGCACCTGCCGCCCACTACCCAGCACGTGCTCGAAGCCGCCGCTGCAAGGAAGGCTCCAGTAATCGACGCGCTGCGTATGGCCTGCGCGACTCTTTCGCTAGGTGATCAAGACCCCGATGATACGAGCCCGGAAGGTCAGCTCGGCCGCGCCGAGAGAATCTGCGCGGCATTTCCCGTGATTGTGGCGAATTACGTCCGTGTCAGAGAGGGCAAAGATGTCGTCGCACCCAGAGATGACTTAGGGCATGCCGCTAACTACTTGTACATGCTGAACGGTGAAGCGCCCCATGCCGACTTTGTCCGCGCCATGGACACCTACCTCGTTACGGCCATGGACCACGGCATGAACGCCTCTACGTTTACCGGAAGAGTCATTGTTTCGACCGAATCAGACCTCTACTCTGCCATTACCGGCGCAATCGGCGCTTTGAAGGGTCCTGCCCACGGCGGCGCCCCCGGACCGGCGTTGGACATGGTGTTTGAAATCGGCACGGCGGACCGCGCCGAACAGAACATACGCGAACGTCTTGCCCGAGGCGAGCGTTTGATGGGTTTCGGTCACCGCGTCTACAAGGTGCGCGATCCGCGCGCCGACGTGCTCTCGCAAGCTGCGGAGCAACTCTACGACCAGGCGGGTGACCGCACCCTCTACGACCTCGCCCGCGCGGTTGAGGATACCGCCCTACGGCTCCTCGAGGAATACAAGCCGGGACGCAATCTGCAGACGAACCTCGAATACTATACGGCCCTTGTGCTGCATGGCGTCGGCCTCTCCGCCGAGCTCTTCACGCCCACGTTTGCGGTGGGCCGCGTGGGCGGCTGGTCGGCCCACTGCCTGGAGCAACTCTCTCACAACCGGCTCATCCGACCCTCCTCGGTCTACACAGGACCCACAGACCGCCACTGGGTGCCGCTGGATCAGCGCTAGGACGCTTGATTTCTCGCCCTGCCAGGCTGGCTGGCAGTTGCAGGCGCTGCTCCTAGTACCTACGTCCCTACAACAGCAGCCACTAAGCGGAATTAGTAGACTTGGACTTGACCCCTTCGTTGAGCAGAATTGCATGTCATTCCGAGCACAGCGGCGAACCAGAGTTCGAGGAATCTAGAGCCCTGTGACACGAGATTCTTCGTCGCGGAGTTTATCCTGAGCCTGCCGAAAGGCTCCTCAGAATGACAGCCAAAAAGAGCCGGGTTGCGCATGGGTTAGCAGAGTGCCTTTTATCTTGGGACGGCCTAAGTCCAAAGCTACTAGCTGCGTCACTAAGGTCACTTGACACAAGCCGCACTTCTTTGCAAGCTATAAGGCAGCATCTAGTAGAGGTGTGTGTTGGGTGCGAACGAGCTACTGGATATTCAGATTCGCGATGCATACCCAAGTGAAACCACGAAGGAGAGGAGCAACTCTCATGTTGGCTAAGCGTTATTCACGACGAGCATTCCTAGGCTCTGCCACGGTGGTAGGCGGAGCGGTCATCCTGGCCGCCTGCGGCGGTACTCCGGCCGCAATGCCTGAAGAAGAAGCGCCTGCCAAGGAAGAGGCGGCGGCAAAGGCCGAAATGGCGCCGAAAGAAGAGCCGGTACAGCTCATCTACCTCTCGCGCGATTCAGCCTCAACCACGGAGAAGGTGCGCGCGTACTTTGACACCTACGAGGCCGAAACTCCCAACGTCAAGATCGAGCTCCAGAACTTGCCCAGTGTTAATGAGGCGGAGACGAAGCTCAGGGTAGCCGCGGCGGCCGGCGTGCCCATCGACTTTCTGCGCTGCAGTTGGGGATCCTATCTCGACCTGGCAGAAGCTGAAGTGCTTTCACCACTGGATGACTACTTCAAGCGCGACGGCTTGTCTGCCACGGAAATCTTCTTGCCCGCCACGTTGACGCAATGGCTCGACAAGGGCGTGCTGTGGGGCATGCCGGCTTCCGGCAACTGCGACGCCCTGCTCATGAACAAGCAATTGCTGGATACTGCCGGACTGGAAGCACCATCCGTTGACCCGTCGGACGCTTCCTGGACGATGGACAAGTTTCTCGACTACGCCCAGGCGATGACGCAGGGCGACGAACAGTTCGGGCATACCGGCGGGGTTTCCGCGTTCAACGTCTCCGGCATTGCTACCGGCACCTACTTCGGCGAGTTCTGCTGGAATGAAGAAGAGAAGCGCGGGAACATGGATCACCCGGTATTCATCGACGCGCTGCAGTACTGGTACGATTTGCGCGAGAAGCACCACGTGGTGCCCACCGCTGACGAGTCTGCCTCGCTCAGAGGCGAGCAGCACATCTGGCAGACCGGCAAGGTCGGTTTCCACATTACCAACGGCTATAAGCCGGCGGTCGAGTTCGAGGTGATCGGCGCTGCTCTCCCATACACGGGCGAAGCGCCAAACACGTCCGGCCGCGCGTGGTACCCCGCCATTCTCATGGGCGTCGGCGACAAAGTGGACCACGCTTGGAACGTGATGAAGTGGATGATGTCGGGCGAGAACAGCGTGGGGTACACGCTGGCCGTAAACCACACGATCAGCCCCGTCGCGGCAGTTTCCACGCTGCCCGCAGAGAGGTTGAAGGCAGAGACGGGCTACGATTCGGTTGCCCACGCCAATCAGTCGGGGTATAGCGGCCCGGCTGGCTGGGGCTTGCTGCGCTACACGACGTGGGGTGAATGGCGCGCCGCTATCAAGCCGGTCTACGCTGAATTCAACACGGGCAACATGACCGCGGAGGAATACGGCCGCGCTGCCACCGATCTGTTGAATGCGATCATTATTCCAGGATAGCGATGGAATGACAGTGCGCTCTCGGTGAAAGAGAGCAGTCTATCAAACTCAGATTGCGGCATATTGAGGCGGGAGGGTAAACCTCCCGCCTCTTGCTAATTTCATCCATCGATCTGCTTGAGCCACGAGACAAACGGCTCCGCACACCAGCGCGGGGGATCGGCCTCGGCAAGCTCGAGCCAACGGTCCACCATGGGCTGAGCGCGGGTACCACGGATGGTGGCCGCGCCAATTTCGCCATAGCGCAGGACGCCCTGTTCCGCGAGATGTGACTCAATTGCTTCCCGCGGCTCAAGCCCGATGCTCGGCCACACGCCCGGCTTCTGCCAATCAGTGACCTGTGCTGCCAATTGATCGCGCTTCTCCGGCACGGCTCTTTGCAATGCTCGCTCAACTAGGCGACTCTCCACAAAGTGCACCATGGTGTTGTAGTGAAAGCTAACGCCCAGGAAGCAGTAGGCCACGTTCCAGTCATAGAATTTCTGCCAAGGGCTTTCCCGCGCAAAGGCGCGCGGCCCCCATGGTCCGAGGCGCAGGCCTGCCGCTCCGTGATTAACCGTTAGCTCCCGCGCACGCGGTCCGATAGCCGCCACCGAGTGAGTCCCATGGTCGCTGCGCACGGCATCGGGTCGGTGACGAAAGACCTCGGTGATGCGGCCGACGCAAGATTCGGACGTATCTATATTCCAGCGGTCGAACGTCAGATGCCGCTCGCCGTCCGGCATGCGGCAGAGCGTGGGCACGACGACCGTGCCGTCGGGTCCGACCGCCTCCAGAAATCCATCGATGACCGCATCCGCGCCGCCCACGACCCACCCCATGCTGCTCAGGGAACTATGGAACATCACCGTGTCACCGCGTTCCACGCCAACTTCGTGCAGGGCGGCGGTTATTTCATCGTGGTTTACATGGATTGCAGGGTCTTCAGCACCAGGTCCCATGTGCGGTTTGCCTTCCAGTTCTTCTGTCTCATACGCGCCTATTCTACATGGAGCAGGGCAATGCTAGTATAGTGATAGTCACGTGTGGGCTGCAGGCATTGAGAGGTAGTCCGCCACGCGTTGTATTATAGGTGGCGGAGCGCACCTAAGCCGTGATGCCGAGAATTCCCTTCGCGAAATTGCGGCAACGTGTGAGAAAGGGTCGGTGAGACCATGTACGGCGTTATCTGGACGTATCCCTGGGACGTGCTCGATGAAGGTGTCGATACGGCCTTGGCGCGGATCGCCAATGAAGGCGGCATGCAGGCGATTTCCCTCAGCCACGCCTATCACAACGTCAAGCACCTGCGGCCCCACAATCCGACGCGCAAGCTCTTTGTCGCCAACTCGTCGGCCATCTACTTTCAGCCCGATCTCACGCGCTATGGCGCTATCAAGCCGATAGTCGCGCCGCTCGTCCAGGAAGACGACGTTCTCCGCCGCATACGGGACGCGGTGGAGAAGCATGGACTGGCCTATCACGCTTGGACTGTCACACTGCACAATAGTGCGCTCGGCGCTATCTATCCCGATATCAATACGCTCAATGCGCTGGGAGACCGCATTCCGCACTATCTCTGCCCCAGCAATCCCGACGTACGTACATATGTTGCGGCGCTGGTCAGCGATATTGCCGACAACCTCGCTCCGGCGGCGGTAGAACTGGAATTCCTGCACTTTGGCGGCTTCGAGCACGACGTCCACCACGGCATCGGGAGCGTGGAGTTGGATCCATTCACCGAATACCTGCTGGGGCTCTGCTTCTGTCCGCATTGCCTGGGCCGCGCTCAAACCGCAGGTGTGGACGGGGAAGCCGTGCGCAAATGGGCGCGGGAACACCTCATCGACTACTTGGAAGGCGACGATTTGCCCGCGCTCGGACGCTTGGGCGACAACATCGCCGGACACGCGCTGACGTTGCCTGCACTCGACGGCTACCTGCGCATGCGCATAGATGCCGTTATGTCGCTCTGGACAGAGTGCAAGCAAGCGCTGGGCGGCAAGTCGGACTTTGTCCCCATTGTCAATATGGGCGGCGTTTCGCCGGATCAAGCCGCAATCACGCAAGCGCTGGATGGCGTGGACATTGGCCGCGCCCTCGATGCCGGCATCCCGAACGAACTGCTCGATTGCCAGGGCTATAGCCTCGACGGTCGCATACTTGAGCGAGCCGTCCACGACTTACAGCGCCTTGTGAATGGTCGGGTGCCGATCCGCGAGGGTCTCCGGCTCATTCCACCGCAGGTGATCACGTCCGCGGACGTGGCGGGGCAGATTGAAAAAGTCCGCACACTCGGCATAGACCGCGTGAGCGTTTACAACTACGGCTTGATGCGGCTGGCAAACTTGCGCGCGGCAAAGCAGGCGCTGGCGTAGGCAGTTTGCGCGCCGCTCTCCTTGCCAAAGCATGGTGCAGAATTGTGGAGCGGCGTAGGGGCACGACATGTCGTGCCCCTACAATGAAAACGCTTGATTCACGTATAGCCGCAAAGTTTACGTATTACGCACACTGAGAGGATACACATGGTAGACATTACGCGGTGGAAGTACGGCAAACGCTGGGTCTATTCCACGACCTACGACGAGGTGGTGACCTCGACGGTACAGAACGGCCTGCCCATCCACGAGCAGTTTGGCGTGCCCGGGCACATAACAGTAGTTGTGGGACAGATGGGAGAACCCCGCGACGTGCAGGGCAGCGGCTACGATGCTACGTATAGGCACATCTCCGTTGAAGAGTGCAAGCTGGCGCAGCGATACGGCTGGACGGTTTCCAACCATTCCATGACGCACAACAAGCTGCCCGGCAGCATGGCCGTGCCGGAAAACGCCCGGATCGAGGTAGTAGACGCCGCGCGCCTACTGGAAGAGCGGCTCGGCACCCTCGTAACCACGTTTATTGCGCCGGGGAGCGATCACTGCCTGCCGTATGCCTGGCCGCTTGCCGAGGAGGCTGGGTGCCTGAGCATGTTCGGCGTGCGCGATCAGCTCAACTACCCCGATTCGGACCTCATGCAACTCAGCCGGCCGGTGGTCTACCACAAGCTCGACGAATACAACCGGCGTTACGATCCGTACCGGCTCGTGTACCGTGCCCGTGAGACGAGCGGGTGGATAGTGGACTACACGCATGCGGTGCAGGACGAACTCGTAATCCCTAATCGCGAGTTGACGCCAGCGGAGCTCGGCACTCGACTGGAAGCCGTGACGCGGGTTGGCGGGGATGAAGTCTGGCTGGCGGTGCCGGAAGAGGTGGTGGACTACCTCATCATGGCACGCGAGACGACGGTTATTGACGAGCAACGCACGCCGACCGCGATCACCTACCGCTTGGAAGCGCCTGCAATACCGGAGCGCATCCAATGGCACACAGTGACGTTTACGTGCACGATTCCCCAAGAGTGGCCTGCTGTCGATTTACAGGTTACGCATACAGGTGAATATGAACCGGTAGCGCTTGAGCGGCTGGATGACACGACCATTCGTTTCAGCCATCGCGTGTACGACGGCCAACATGTGAGGATCGAACCGAAGTCATAACGCTTGGCGGTAGTTGTGAGCCGCGTTCGGAACCAGCGAAGAACCATACTTGCCGCAGCGCATTGAATCCAGGAGCCACTGCCATGTCATCTCAGGACCCGCCTGCCGCAGCCCTAGCCGAGTTTGCGCGCCAGGCAACCGGAGTGCGGGACGAAGCCACCACCTTTCTGCGGCAACTCGTCGCTTGCGAGACCGCAGTGCGGAGCCCTGTTACTCCGGAGTTCCTCGCCGAGACGCGCAAGTGCCGCAGTCTGGTGGCGGGCATGCTCGAAGGGCTTGGCTGCGAGGTGCATGAGTGGGATACGCAGGACGGGTACCCTACCTTGGCCGCGCGGCTTCCCGGCAGCGGCGTCGGCAGGTCGCTAACCTTTAACGGTCACATAGACGTGGTACCCGTGGGAGATACGTCGGCGTGGTCCCGCGATCCTTGGGCGGGGGAGATCGTGGACGGCAAGCTCTACGGACGCGGCACGGCTGATATGAAAGCCGGTCTCGTGAGCATGACTTACGCGGCCAAGAGTGTGCTGGCCGCCGGTTACCGTCCGGCAGGCGACGTGTGGTTCCACGTGGTGAGCGATGAGGAGCTGGTAGGCTACGGCACGCGGGACTGCATCGAAAAGTTTCCGGCTACTGCCGCCGTGCTCGATGCCGAGCCGACTGACTTAACGGTCATCCCCACCGAGGGCGGTCTGGAGCACCTGCGCATCGAGATCGAGGGGCGCGAAGCCCATGCCGGCAGCCGCTGGCGCAACTTGGCGCCCGGCGAAAACGGCCCCGGCGTCAATGCCGTGGAAAAAGGGGTGAAACTCGTCACCGCTATCCAGGACTTGGAACGCCAATGGGTGAACCGCAAGTCGCATCCGCTCTTCCCGCCCGGCTATAACTCGGTTCTGCCCGCCATTTTCATCGCCGGTCCCGGCGGCGGTCAGGACGGTCAGCTTAACGTGGTCAATAATCCCGGCACTATGGCGAACTACTGCGCTATCGAATACAACATCTGGTACTACCCTGATGAACCGTGCGAGCAGGTGAAAGCAGACTTCGAGGCGTTTGTGCACGCAGTCTGCCAGACCGACGAGTGGCTGCGCGAGCATCCCCCAAGACTCACCTGGGGCCTGCGCCACGTGACGTTTCCGGCTTTCGAGACCGCCCCC
The DNA here is from genome assembly GCA_965219505.1 of Chloroflexota bacterium. Lineage (GTDB taxonomy): Bacteria > Chloroflexota > UBA11872 > VXOZ01 > VXOZ01 > VXOZ01. The sequence continues at coordinate 3,014,552 of OZ244775.1, forward strand.
GACCATCCTTTCATCGAACTGCTGATGCAGAGCGCGCAACACGCCGGCCTGCAACCGGAAGTCAAGGGGTTTTCCGCTGCGAGCGACCTGGCCTGGTACGCGCAGCAAGATATGCCCGGCTGCCTCTTCGGCCCCGGCGGCATTGCCCAAGCGCATAGCCCGGATGAGTACGTATCGCTGGCTGACTTTGGGCGAGCAATTCAGATCTGTGCACTACAGCTTGCCGGCTGGTGCGGCGTGGAAAAGGCGTAGAGAAGGTGTCTTCAACACCATCTTATAAACAGATCTCAAAGAAAAGAGCGACATACACTCCCCGCCCAGCTCGAATTCCTCCGCGCTAACCGATCCCGTTGCAGCCATGTCTTACCAATCGAGCCCATCGTGTTCGTTGAAGTCCGTCATTCCGGTTTTCGCCGGAATCCAGGAAAGGGGTAAAGTAGGTTAATTTGCCCTCAAGTCCTTTCCACTCTCCACTTGATTTTCCCCATGGAAGTCGGAAGGATTCTTGAAAAGGCGCCCCGTGGGAAACGCCTTGGGTGAGGGTGAAGATTGCCACGTTCGGCTTCATGGGAATATATCTGTTGGGCAGTTCATAGGTCTTAGTAGAAAGTACCGAAAACCATGCAAGAACAAACACCTCCGTCCGACTTTGACAAGTACAGAAGAGAATTCACATTCTATGAAAGTTTGGCCATCTCGCTGTCAAACGGATCACAACAGAGGATTCCGGCCACCCACTTTGTTGGTCAATGTCCCGAGCCGAGAGTAGTGATTATCGCGGGTGTCCATGGCGACGAACTGGTGGGACCGCATGCGCTGGTCGAGTTGGCCCAGGAGCTTGCGCCCACTGAGTTGCGCGGAACCGTGGTACTGGTACCGAGTGCTAATCCGCTCGCTTTCGCCGCCGGTCAGCGCAAAGCGCCGGACGATGATCTCGATTTGAACCGCATCTTTCCCGGCAAGAGCGGCGGCTCGGCAACCGAGCGCATTGCCAGCAGCCTAGTCCAATTGATCGCAGGAGCCGCCGACCTGGTGATCGACCTTCACAGCGCCGGTCGCGAAGGCAATCTGCTGCCGCTGAGCGGCTTTCGTGAGGCAAACGACGTATGTGCTTATCAATCGGCGCTGGCGGCCGCGGCCTTTGAGCTGGAACACTACTGGATGATGCGCTGGGCGCCGGGGACACTCTCCACGTGGGCAAATCAGCAGGGCATTCCTGCAGTGGGCTGCGAGGTTGGCGGGCGCGGCATGGCTACGCGGGAGCAGATAGACCTCTACAAGTCAGGCATTCGCCGCTGCCTGCGCCATCTCGGCATGCTCGACCCGCCGCTGGAGGTTGTGATGCCACCGAAGGTGTGGACGCAAGAGCACCTAACCGCGCCGTGCGATGGCCTTTTGGAAGTCCTTGTGGAACTCGGTCAGGAGGTTGAAAGCGGGGAGAAGCTTGCGCGCGTCCGTGATCTTTGGGGAATCGTGCGCGGCGATATCACCGCAACACAGGCTGGCACGATCATGTACACGCGGGTCATGCAATCGGTGTGTGCAGGTGAGAACGTCTTCTGGCTGGGAAGCGAGGAGGACAATCCGTGCCACTCGTCGACTTGAGCCAAGTGCTTGAGATTTGCCTGATTAGAGTCGTCTAAGGAGTTGTGATCGCCCACCGACTTGGACTGGCGACGCTAGCTCTTTCTAGCCCAGGAAACAGACCGCCATTCCAAGCGAGAGACCAGCAAGCCGGCAGTTAGTGAAGACCTATAGATCGCTCGCCCTTGGCGTGGCACTGCCAGCGACACCTGCAATAGCATCTAGTTTTTCGCCAATCTCGGAGTCTATCTCTTCTTCCGGGACAAAGTCGGCGAGTTCATAGAAACTTCTCTTGCGCATGAGATTGGGCAAACTGAGCTTCTTGAAGTAAGCATCGAAAAGCGGCGTGAGGAAGTCGTCACTAACCTTGGTATTGGCATCCCAAGGAGAGCCTCTACCCAGGGTTTCGAGCGCGCGACTCACCTCGTCGATGGCCGCGTTCATCGTGTCCAGCCGGCGCGTGACTTCGGCTCGCGCCAAAAGTGGGACGCCCGGTTGCGCGCTTTCCGCCGTTGCGCGCGCGTAAGCCTCGAGTGTGCTTCGAGAGCAAAGGTAGTTTTCGATCTCGCGTCGTTGCCACGTCAGGCACATGACTTGCCCAGTGTCGTGCGTACCGGAGTCAGGTCGGTTAAAAAGCGCAAACCCCTTCAGACGTGGCAGCGCTTCTCGAAGCCCGTGGTAGTGGCTTCGCACTGCCCCCGTACTATTGCCGACGTAGTGCACGTACGGGCGTTCGAGCACGCTGCACACTTCCGTGTGACCCAGACGACGCGCAAATGCCTGCAAGACCGAGAGATCGGTGGACCCTTCCAAGTAGAGCACCCAGCCGGTCTGCTCCGCTTGATTATAGTGTTCAAAGCCAATGTCCCTGAGGGACTTCAGGAGTTGGCTGCCTTGGCCGTCGATGCGATGCGGCTTGCCGACGAAAGCGACCACCATATCCCTTCCGGCTGCTTCATTGAGAAGCACTTCCGAGTGGCTCGCCGCGATAATCTGGCTGCCACTCTTCTTGGCGGCCTCGGTAATCAGGCGATAGATCTGGCGTTGTCGCAGGATTTCCAGATGCGCGTCCGGCTCATCCAGCAAAAGCACTGCGCCGGGATTGGCATACATATAGGCTAGTATTAGCAAGGTTTGTTGCAGACCGCGCCCGCTGGATGACAAGTCAAGCGTAACGCCGCGCTCACGGTAGCTCATTGCAATTTCATCACGCTCAGTGATGTACCGGGGCGGCTCTAAATCGACACCAAACAAGCTGCAGATCTGTGTTACCACCTCTTGCCATTTTTCAGCATGTTCCTCGTAGATGCCGTAGCAAAGATTGCGTAGGACCTCCGCTGTGCGTCCCTCGCCTACACGCACGTTCACCGCCCCGGGGTCGAGCCGAGTTTCGGTGGCGGCAAGACCGGACATAGGCGGCAAGAACGCAACCTGCACGCTGTCGGCTGCTTCCGGTACCGCCATTCTTTCCGCCGTGTTGCCTTTGGTTTTTCGCAACGGGCGACAGTAGAATGATTCCTCATTGGCGTAGTCGAACTCTAACCCGCAGGCCCACGATTGATCGTCAGTGACACCCTCACGATGACATCGATCCGCACGTTCTGTGTTTGCTGCCTACCATCTTCTTTGCGCACGTCCCGCGAATGTAGTCCGTGCCACAAGAGACGTGCACTCGGCACCGGGATGGCAACAAGGTCTCGACGATTGACAGTGACGCCGGGACGCTTTTCTGGCGCGCCCTTGCCTTGACGCTTCTCATTCCAGCGCTTGAGTCCGACGTCCCAGAGCGCCAGCGCTTGCATTGCCGATGTCTTTCCCGATTTATTCGGGCCGATAAATGCTACGGGATTACCAAGCTCGATTTCGACCTCGTTGAAACGCTTGAAATTGCGGATTGTGAGTTTAGTCAGCATTGGACACCAACGTGATCATTCGTTCGTACCTAAGAGGCCACATCTAGCTGGATTTACACTTCGCTAGCATCGTATCATATGGCACAATCAAGTAGCTCTGTGAATGTTGGCATGGCAAAACAGTAGCAAGACTAGAGTCGGTATTCCGCCAGCATTTCCTAGAAGTGTAGCAGGCATAGCGTTGGGGTTGAATCTTTGCTGCTGATCTTCAACAAAGTGGAGAGCGTCACGTGACCTCTTCGAAGTACCCTGCGATGTGGGTGTCGTAGTTGGCCGTGTGCTGGAAAGCTTTGGCGGCCAGTTGCGTGCGCAGGGCGGCGTCCGCCCGACCATTTGCAAGCGCGCTGAGCACCGGCGCGTAGTCATCGGGGTCTACCACCACGAGAACGGAATCAGCATTCTTGGCGGCGGCGCGGATCAGCGTGGGACCGCCAATGTCGATATTCTCAACGATCTCCTCATGCTCCGCCCCGCTCCTTAGAGTTTCCACAAAGGGGTACAGATTCACGGCTACCACGTCTACCGGCACAATGGCGTGGTCACGAAGGGTTTGCACGTGCTCCGGCACGTCCCGCCGCGCCAGGATACCGGCGTGTACCGCCGGGTGGAGCGTCTTGACGCGTCCATCTAGAATCTCCGGAAAGCCGGTCACGGCGCTGATACCGGTGACAGGAATACCGGCTACCTCCAGTGCGCCCTGGGTCCCGCCGGTGGAGACGATTTCACATCCCAGCCTGGCTAGCCCTTCCGCAAACTCGACGATGCCGGTTCTGTCGAATACGCTCAGAATTGCACGCATGCGTCTAGCAACCCCCAACTGCGTTTGAAGATCTAGACTTCCGCTTTCGCGGGAACGACGGTCGTTGGCCGTGCGGCGGGTCCACCGCAATTCCCCTCGCACAAGCAATTATACACGTGTTCGGGCTGCACCTCTGTCATTCGATTCCCAAATACTCACTATCTGCTATAGCGTGATTTGGAGTTTATTGAGATTTCGAACACTGTCGGCGATAGGTCCGCTCGCTGGGCACAGACTCGACGGTTTACAGCACATGCAGTTAAGATAGGCGGGGAAAGCCATAAATCCCGATCCGTTGCGGCGGGCGTCCGAGGCAGGGCAAGCCTAACCGCAATGGCCCTATTGCAACGCACTCGGCGACAGCCTCGTTTTCCCATGAATTCGACTGACAGCGACATGGGTCCACGCTTCCTACGATTTTTGCGAATTGCAGAGTTCTAGGCGAATACTACGACCCAACTAAGGATTTCATCATGGCAGACAAGCGCCTGAAATTTGTCGTCCCCGGGGACTTCCCGCCCCAAATTCAAGGATCGCCACACCTCGAACGGCTTCAGCCGTATGGCGACGTTGACCTGTACCTCGACCGGCCGCGGGACATGGCGGAGCAACTAGATCGCGTGCAGGGCGCCCACGTCATATTGAACACGCGAGGGGCGATCAAGTGGTTTGCGCCTGCGCTCCAGGCCCTGCCGGACCTGCGTCTCATCGCCACGTGCTCCATTGGCGTCGACTCGTACGACATTGAGGGGGCGCGGGCATGCGGCGTTGCCGTAAGCAATCAACCTGGCCGAACTGCGGCGGTGGTCGCCGAGCACATCATCGGCCTCATGTTCGCCGCTGCCAAACGGGCGGCGTTCCAGACCATCGAGCTCAAGGCCGGACGCTGGACACTCAAGCAGAATGTGACGCTCAGCGGCAAGACGCTCGGCGTCGTCGGCACGGGCAACGTGGGACGCGAGGTCGCACGGGTAGCCAATCTGCTCGGCATGCGGTGTCTAGCTTGGACGTATAATCCGTCGCCGGAGCGGGCGCGCGAGCTTGGGGTAGAGTTCGTTGAATTCGATGAATTGCTGCGAGAATCCGACGTGGTGAGCCTGCACGTGCGCCTCAGCGAAGAGAGTCAACACCTCATCGGCGCGCGCGAATTCGGCTTGATGAAGCCGGGAGCCCTCTTCATCAACGCCGGCCGCGGCGGGCTGGTGGATACCGCTGCCCTCGTTGACGCCCTGCAATCCGAACACCTGGCCGGCGCCGCTCTCGACGTGTTCGACCAGGAGCCGCTTCCGCCCGATCACCCAATTCTCGGGTGCGAACAGGTAGTCCTTACGCCGCACCTTGCCGACCAGACCCCGGAAGGCATCGAACTGCTAAACGAAGGCGCGGTCTCAAATACTATCGCATTCCTAGAGGGCCGCCCGCAGAACATCGTCACGTAAAGAGCTCGCGTCCCAGTTCCAATCGTCTTTCCCGCGCATGCGGTCAATTAACACCTGGGAGCCATGCCATGGACAAACGAATCGAAACAAACCGTATCAACTGGAATGAAAAAACCTCTGTACACGCTGCTTCCGCCTTCTATGACGTGGCCGGCTTCAAAGCGGGCGGGATAACCCTCAAAGCCATCGAGCGGGAAGAGGTCGGTCCTGTAGCCGGGAAGAAGCTGCTCCATCTGCAATGCCACTTTGGGCTGGACACCATGTCGTGGGCGCGGCTTGGTGCGCAGGCAACCGGTATGGACTTTTCTGATGACGCGATAGAACTCGCGCGCGCGTTGAATGCTGAAGTCGGAACGGACGCGCGCTTCATACGTTCCGATGTGTACGACCTGACAAACGTCCTTGATGAAGAATTCGATATTGTGTTCACGTCGTATGGCGTTTTGTGCTGGTTGCCGGACCTCGACCGCTGGGCCGAAGTGGTGTTCCGTTACCTCAAACCGGGCGGCACATTCTACACTGTGGAATTTCACCCGGTCCTGCAAACGCTCGAACCTTCCGCAAGTGGAGAGGCTCGGCCCTTCTATAGCTACTTTTGCGAAGAGTTGTTCTTCACGGGCGATGAGCCATCCTATGCCGGTAGCGATAACATTGCAAGTCCCAACTATGAGTGGCAGCACAGCCTCGGTGAGATCGTCACGGCCTTAGCCAACTCCGGACTAACAATCGAATTCCTCCACGAGTTTCCCTTCTGCCACTTTCGGGCGCTGCCCAAGATGGTTCAGGGCAAAGATGGCTGGTGGCGGTTTCCGGAGAACAATGACTCCATCCCGCAGATGTTCTCCATACGAGCGACCAAACCTTGCCCTTAACTCGTTGCTGTCGCAAAGTTCCCCTCTCAGGCAGACAAAAGATCATCTTGGCTGCCTAGAACGGAAGCTAACCGCGTTCGCATCGGGGTTTCACTGCGTGTCCTCTGCGGCGGGAGAGGGAGGACATCAATCACAAGGAATCCCGCCATGCCGCTGTAGGCAAGCGAAACCAGGGGATCCTGTCTTGAATCCAAAAGTCTCGGTGCAAACCAGACGGGGGCCTGGATCAGTTGTTACTGACTTCGGCGGCGACGGCGCAGAAACGCCGGTAGGTCCAGGTCCTCCACTTCCACCTCTCCCTCCTCGACTACCGGCTGGGTGGTGGGCTCGTCATCGGGTGAAGGGCGACGCCTACCAGCGCGCTGCGGCTGTTCGCCGGGGAGGCCGGTGGCAATCAGGGTAACTTGTACCTCTTCCTGATTCGCCGGGTCGATAGACGCGCCGAAGATGATGTTCGCTTCGCGGTCTACCGTGGCGCTCACCATTTCTGCGGCGGCGCTGATCTCCTGAATACTCATGTCGGGCCCGCCGCGGAAGTTCAATAGCACGCCGCGGGCGCCCTTGACAGCCTTATCGGAGAGGGGGTCTTTCATGGCTTCTTCCACTGCCAGCAGCATGCGGTTCTCGCCAGACCCGATGCCCATCCCCATCATGGCAGTACCCGCATCCTGCATCACCGAGCGCACGTCCGCAAAGTCTACGTTGATGAGTCCTGTTGTGGTAACGAGTTCGGTAATGGACTTGACACCGTTCACGAGCATCTCATCGGCCAGTGCAAACGCTTCCGTCATCGGCGCCGAAGCTGGCACTGCAGCCAGGAGGCGGTCGTTGTGAATGACGATGAGTGTATCCACGTGCTGTTGGAGTGCTTGCAAGCCGGCGGCCGCATTGCGTTGCCGTGGGCGACCCTCGAACATAAAGGGGAGCGTGACGACTCCCACAGTAAGGGCGCCGTGGCGCTTGGCAAGTTCGGCAACAATGGGCGCCGCGCCGGTGCCGGTACCGCCGCCCATGCCCGCTGTCACAAAAACCATGTCCGCGCCACTGACGAGCTGCTCAATATCTTGGACACTCTCCTCGGCCGCCCGTTGGCCCAACTCCGGCTGTCCACCTGTGCCGCGGAGACGGGTGATGCGATCCCCAATGGCGAGTTTATCTTCTGCACGTGAGACCTGGAGCGCCTGCGCATCCGTGTTTATGACGGCATATGCGGCGCCAACTACGTCGGATTCGATCATGCGGTTTACCGCGTTGCTACCGCATCCGCCCACACCAACTATGCGAATCTTAATAACTCCACGCGCCTCGCGTGAATGGGAGCCGGGGACAACCATGTCTGGAACCACCGGGCGGGGACGCGTGCTGTCTTTGACGTTCTCTAACCGCTCGGGATCAAAGCCGGGACGCTTCGACACGGTCTAACACCTCTCTGGCTAGTAGCTGATAAGCTTCGGTAGCTTTTCTCGCGCCAACGTACGCATTCACTGGGACACCCGCCGAAGCGGCTTCCAAAATCTTGCTGTTTGTCCCGATCTCGGTAGCAAATACACGATCGCCCCAACGTTCGTGAAGGTATTGCCAAACCGCCTTTTCTTCGCGCAGACGGCGGTCGTATTTACTGAGCAGCACGCCCAATATTTCAATTTTCGGGTTAAGCGCTGCCGCCTCCGTTATGGTCTCTTGTAACATGTACAGGCCTTGAAGGGAGAAAAACCGCGCTTCAGTAGGAATGATGACACAGTCTGCCGCAACCAGCGCATTTACCGTGAGCAAACCGAGAGAAGGAGGCGTGTCGATCAGGATGAAGTCGTAACTATCCCGGAACCGGTCCAAGTGTTCACGCAGGCGCAACTCACGACCTATGACTGCTGCCAGTTGAAACTCTACACTCGCAAGCTCCAGGGATGCGGGCACGACATCAATTGACATTCCGGCGTCATCTTCAATGCGGTATATGGGCAATTCCGCCTTGCGATCTCGCAGCGCGTTTGCTACAGAGGTCTGTAACTCCCGCTCTAGACCAAAATGAGCGGTCAAATTGGCCTGGGCATCCATGTCTACCGCCAAAATGCGCTTTCCCATCAGTGAGAGAGTAGCACCCAGATTAGCAGTTGTCGTCGTCTTGCCAACACCGCCCTTTTGGTTGGCACAGGCGATTATGAGAGCCATACCCCTTGCTCTGTTGCTGCGTGCGGCCAAGCATCCTGCTCCATTCCCGTAGTGTAACATACGGTCTTAACACCCACAACTAACTGATTGACGAACCACTTTTGTTGTATGCGGAATCGGCTGGAAACCCGGAATTGCGCGCTAGTAGTGCTATACTACAAGACGCTGTGCCGCTCCGCAGCGCAATTTGGATTGCGGCGAGACTCCGGCCGAGCGGTTGACTTGTGTATGAGGCCCAGCCGTCGTAGGGGGGCCTCCTAGCTTGTAACTGCCGGACAAGATTGGGTTGACGATTGACTGTGGACGGCAGGACAATTCTTCTCGGTTTCGGCGCTTGAGGCGGGGAGCACAAACCATACGTCTTTCCTCCTAGGCGATGCACGAATACATAATACGCTGAACGCCTGTTTCTTCACCTATGAGCAATACACGGGCACTGGATCTGCGTCTCTACGTTGTGCTCGATCCGGCAGTAGCCGGAGGACGCTCGGTGGTGGAGATTGCGCGCCAAGCTATCGCCGGTGGGGCGACCATGCTCCAGTTACGCGACAAGCGTTCTCCTGACCGTGACGTTCTGGCTTCGGCGACGGCCATTTCCCAACTCTGCAGGACTGAAAGCACGCCCTTCATTGTGAATGACCGTGTGGATATTGCCTATGCGTGCGGCGCGGACGGCGTGCACCTCGGTCACGATGACCTACCGCCTGCGGTTGCCCGCAAGCTGTTGGGTGAGAATGCCATCATAGGCATGTCGGCAGGCAATCTCGATGAGTTGGCAGCAGCACTTCCCGCCCGACCCGATTATCTCGGCGTGGGCCCCATGTATGCTACGCGTACGAAAAACGATGCCGGGGCTCCAGTCGGCCCCGCCATGATCCGCACGCTGCGGGAGGCTGCGCCCGTAATCCCCCTTGTGGGCATCGGCGGCATTACAACGGAGAACGCGGCAGCGGTGATAGCGGCGGGCGCAGACGGCATAGCCGTTGTTTCGGCTGTGGTGGGCGCGCAGAACGTAGAAGCCGCCACGCGGGCCCTACGCGCCCTATAGCGCAGGTATCATATACCTTCCTTAGCCTCCGACAGACGCTCACCCGCCAATCAAGCGAGATGGAGCCTGCATCTAGTTTCCCGGTGGACACCTTTGCGTAACCCGGGCCTGTAGGAGAAAAGACTCCCTCTCCCTGGGAGGCTGTCTCATAAGTCGACTCGATAAGCAAAATCGTGCTTCGATCCTTCGACAAGCTCAGGACAGGCAAGCTCAGCACGAACGGGATTTGCCTTTTCCGTTCGCCCCCGTATCGTGTACGGGGCAGGCTCTGAGCCTGTCGAAGGGCAAGTCTACACTGAGCAATGCACTTTTGAGACAAGCACCTGGGGAGAGGTTTGGGGTGAGGGGAAAACTGCGCCTTTCAAGCCCAATTGCGTGCCCTCGTCAGTGCTATGCAAAGGTCTCCTGTGGGCTTTGCTTGTTTCGCACACAGCGCGTCGTTTATGCTCGATAGAGAGTGTCTTGCTCATGTCCTCCAGCTACCAATATCCTCGCTGCAACTGAAATAGCCACGATTCTCGGTAACATCCATGAACGAAGGTCATCTAGCACACTATGACGTCATTGTCGTTGGCGCGGGCCATGCCGGCTGTGAGGCGGCGCTGGCGGCTGCGCGCATGGGGTGTAAGACGCTGGTCGTCACCGGGGACCGCGATCGTATTGCATTCATGCCCTGCAATCCCTCGATTGGGGGCCCGGCCAAGGGACATCTCGTGCGAGAGATCGATGCCCTTGGCGGCGAGATGGGCAAGATCACCGACCGCACCTTGATCCAAATTCGCCTGCTCAACAGCAGCAAGGGTCCCGCGGTACAGGCGTTGCGTGCCCAGTGCGACAAGCACCTCTACGCCCAAGCGATGCGCCAAGTGCTGGAAAACCAAGCAAGCTTGACCATCCACTACGGCCTGGTCGAAGACCTACTCACGACCATTTCGTCTGAGGAGCGCCGCCGCGTCACCGGCGTGCAGACCAAGGCCGGTCACTCGTTCCATGCACAAACAGTAGTACTGACTACCGGCACTTTCTTGCAGGGCATGCTGATTACGGGAGAGAAGCGTGTCGGCGGCGGGCGTGCAGGCGAAGCACCCGCGCAGGGCCTTTCACACGCACTGCGAAGGCTGGGCTTTCAACTACGTCGCCTGAAGACCGGCACCCCGCCGCGCGTCCTGGCTGAAAGCATCGACTTTGCGCTCACCAAGCCGCAACCAGGTTCGCTACAGCCGTTGCGTTTCTCTTTCACTCCCTTGAAAGAAGAGGAGATTTGGCGCGACGAGCCGGACCCGGTGTATCCTTTTCAGATTGATACGCCCTGGCGGCGGCAGATGGTCTGTTACTTGGTGCACACCAACCCGGCAACACACGACATCATTCGCGACAATCTCCATCGGGCGCCGATGTTCAACGGCGGCATCAGCGGAATGGGACCCCGCTATTGTCCCTCTATCGAGGACAAGATTGTACGATTCGCGCACAAGGACTCCCACCAACTGTTCCTCGAGCCGGAGGGGTTCACCACGCATGAAGTCTATGTGCAGGGAGCGAACACCAGCTTGCCTGAGGACGTGCAAGCGGAGATGCTGCGCACCGTTCCGGCACTGCGCAACGCGGAGATTGTGCGCCATGGCTACGCCGTCGAGTACGATCACGTGGTTACAGACCAAACTAACGTCACCTTGCAGGCCAAGTCTGTGGCCGGCCTCTTTTTTGCAGGACAAATCAACGGCACCTCCGGCTACGAAGAGGCAGCGGCACAGGGCCTGATTGCCGGCATCAACGCCGCCCGGCTCGTGCAGGGCAAACCGGCCGTCGTGCTGGGTCGCGACCAGGCGTACATTGGTGTGATGTTGGATGACCTCGTAAGCCAGGAGCATCGAGAACCCTATCGCCTGTTCACCTCTCGCGCAGAGTATCGGTTGCTGCTGCGTCACGACAATGCCGACCTGCGCCTCACGCCGCTTGGGTATGAGGTTGGCCTGATTGGCCGAGAGCGCTATGCGGGAGTCATGGCGAAGCGCGAGCAGATTGAACGCACGCTCGAACGTCTGCGCCGCCATGGGATAACGCCATCGCTTAGCACGAATTGCGTGCTGACGAAGGCCGGCATGCAGCCGCTCAGCAGCCAGACAATTGCGCTGAGCCTATTGCAGCGCCCGCACGCCCGGTACGCAGTCGTCGCCGCACTCATGGGCGAACAAGCAGACGCCCTCGATCCGGAGGTCGTTGAGCAGATAGAGCTTGAAGCACGCTATGCGGGTTACGTGGAACGGCAGCAGTCACAGGTAAGCAAGATGGCGCGCATGGAGGCCATGGCGCTGCCGCAGGACTTTGCTTACGACCAACTGCCCTCCCTGCGGGTGGAAGCACGCCAAAAGCTGGGACAGTTTCAGCCGCGCACAATCGGGCAGGCAGCCCGCATTGCGGGAGTCACTCCGGCGGACATCGCCGTGCTCATGGTGCACGTACATAGGCATACGGCAAAAGCAGCGGTGCGGTGAGCGGCGAACCCACCAAACGCGCACGCCGCCGCGAGCAGAAAACAGCACAAGCCCGCAACCGCGCCCGCGATCGCGTGCGGCGGCACATTCACACGATAGTCTTTGCCGTGGGCGTGATTCTTTTGATCTTGCTCATTGGCCGCACGGCCTATCGCAGCGGCGCCCTCCGCAGTCTGCCCGGGACACCCGTGCCGATCCAGAGCAACGAACACATCCCCTCGGTGGACACGCCGCACCCGCCGTACAATAGCCTGCCGCCCACGTCCGGCTGGCACGTTGCGACGTTGGTGCCTTGGGGTGTGCACAAAACACCGATTCCGAATGAGCGGCAAGTGCACAATCTTGAAGACGGCGGCGTGCTGGTGCAATACAACTGCGAAGAAAGTAATCCGGAAGATAGCAATCCGTTCGTGCTGAGCCTGTCGAAGCATGAACTGAGAGAACTGCAAGCGGACTGCACGGCGCTGATCGCGGAGCTTGAGGCGTTAGCCCACCGTCATGAATTCGTCATCGTGGCCCCTTATCCGGAAATGACGCACCGCATCGCACTGACCGCCTGGGGCCGCATCCAAACGCTCGCTGCCTATGACGAAGCGCAAGTCACTGCCTTCATCTCCACTTACGCCGGTCTGGACCACCATCCACGCGGCTTTTGACTCGCATTGTCCGGCCGAACATGACGCCGGGCAGAGCGTTGCGCGGCCTTCAGAACAGGGCGAGAGTTCCTCAGACGTTCGTGCTGCGTGCGTCTGCCCTGAGCGTGGAAAGGGTCGACTTGCGAGCGGGAGCGACAGCCCTAGCCGTTCGTGCTGAGCTTGCCTGTCCTGAGCACTTCGACAAGCTCAGCACAGGCTTGCCGAAGGGTCGAAGTATGAGCGGCTGGAGGCAGCTCGCTACGCTTGTTCACCATTCGAGAGGCCCGTGACGAAGGGGATAGGTTCTCTAGATCAGCAGGTGCGTTGGTTTCCCTGTACCCTCGGATGTGGGGCTAATAGGGCTCGACATCTTACTGCTGGCAGGCAACAACGTACTGGTGTCACCGAGTTAAATAAAACGAGCGTAAGCCTTGACTCACGCTCTATATCGCGGGCACTACCTAGATCAGTGGCTGGCGAGACTCTGTCATCGCTACAAAGGGCCTCGGCAGTAATCGGACAGTTCCGACCGAGGGTTGACCCAGAGCAACTGACGGCAGCATCAACCTTCCAAGCTACCTAAGTGCTCAAAACAGGCAACTCATCTAGCCCGCTTGAGACGGCAAAAGTGGCAAAAGATGCCATCTCGACAAGGTTACATACACCGCAGTCTTCGCTGCACTCAAGTGCAGAAGGGGCTTTGCAACGCTAGTGCAATCTGTGTCGTCGTACTAACGCCGCTCTTACATCAAAGCACTGAAAGCAATACCAAAACTATCTTGACGTTCCCTAAAGAAGAAGGGCACGCCTCTGTACACTTCTCCCTATGCTACTTGGTCACCTTGCGGCAATGACCGTACCGCAATGGTTCAGTATCAAGTTGCGATTACCTAGTTAACCACACCGGCGCTTCACGTGTCAACCGCTCATTGTCCACCGTATGAAGCCCGCCCTGACCATGCTTACGTGCGGAGGCAACATACGTCCGAGATGCAGTCTTGCAAGGATATCGTACGAAACGCTGCTCTATTTCTGTCGGTGCAAATCCACACAAACTTGCGCATTGCCGTGTCGTTGCCATGAGGGAAGCTATCAACTCCACCCACTACGACACGCAGTATGTTACCTGCCAAATCTCCCGCCAGCACTAGGGTCTAACGCCGTACGTTTACCCTAGCTTCTCCTTAGGTCTCTCGAGCCAACGATCGCAAACTCACATTACCACCTCGCGTCGCCGACCTTACCCAGGAGCTCAGACTCCAATTGTGAGTACCAAGTTAACCACACTCCCGCTTCACGTGTCAAACGCTGGTTGCGCTCTCCATGCACGCGTATATCGTCGGTTTTGCTAAGCCAGAATGTTGCGTCCTAGACACACAGTCTTGCTAGCAAACTGGCCTGCGCAGCTCGCTCGTTGCTCGGCGACGCTAGCCGCGACTGGACTGCCGCAGTCTGCCACCATCTTGACGATGTCTTCCAGCGCCCTGCCGGCATCTCCGGCACTTTGCCGACCTCAATCAGGCCGAACTACATACACACAAAGCTTCGGCTATTACTGCGTTCAACGGGAGCCCTATACCACTTCACCACGGCGACCAAGGATGGTCACTCGCCCCTTCGTCTCCCACTCATTCAACCGAGCCGTCCACTGCCTCGTCGCGGCACATTTCGTACCGGCGAGGGTCCAGTGTTCGGCCACGGCACCAAGTAAACCACACTATCGCTCCAAGTGTCAAACGCCCACTGGATATCCGCAGCGTGTGCAATTCGTTCCCATTCAAACAGATCTGCCGGCGTCGGTACTGGGTTTTGTCACGGTCTTGGCTAAGGCTAGCGTGAAACACTTGGTACCTCGCCTGCTCAGGCAGACTGTTCCGTAAAGGAAACATCCTTGCCGATTCGAGCCTCATCATAGCACTCCGGTTAAGGAGCAACACGAGTCTCCGAAGGTCGTAGACAGTCTCCAACTTGGTGACACTTGCATAACCTGGATAAGAGGCGTGGAACGCCTTCTCCAATTAGGAGACCCCCGTATCGGGGTACGCGGCATGCGCGGACTTCCAGTCCGATGCATAACTTCGGCCAGTGGCACAAGAATTACTCCCTCTCCCTGGGGAGAGGGTCGGGCTGAAGGGCTAAAGCTGAACGGTGCCCTGTGGTCTATCTTCTAGTGCTTTGGCAAGCGTGTAACCGCTACCGTCCTAATTGGCGTGGCGCATCGCCAGCCAGAGACGGCGGAGGGTCATGCGCTGGCCGTAGATGAGGATGCCGGCGCGGAAGACGCGGGCCGAAAGCCAAAGAAGCGCTAGGCCGCTCGCGACGGTCACGCCCAGACAGAGCGCGATTTCCCAGAGCGCCACGTCGGTCACGCCAAGCCGGATCATCATGGTGGCCGGGGCGGTAAAGGGGATGAAGGTAAGTATTCGCGCGAATGCGCCATTTGGCGCGAGTGAGATTAGCGAGGCAAGAATGAGAGGCGCGAGCGCAGGCAGAAGAACAATCGAGGAGAGTGAAGACGCCTCACGCGCCGAGACCGTGGCGGCGCTGATGCCCGCCATCACTACGGCAAAGACGAAGTACCCCGCGAGGAAGAAGGCAACGATGGCCGCCACCAATCCCGGTGAAAGCGCCAGATCGCCGATATCCGGAAAGGCTCTCACGATGCGCGGGACGAACAACGCCACGGAGACCAGCCAGATGCCCACTTGCAGCAGGCCGGTAGCGCCCAGTCCAAGCACCTTGCCGGTCATCAAGGCCAGCGGCGAAACCGACGTGATGAGCACCTCAACGATGCGATTCTCTTTCTCTTCGGAGACACTCTGCAGCAGGGTTCCGCTGACCATGTAGATCACCATGATCATGATCCACGCCGATAAGAACGGCACCGTAAAGAACTCAAGGATTAGCCCCTCTTCTTCCGCCGCCACGTCGCCCTCGCGCGTAACCTCGAAGCGCGTAAGGTTCAAGGGGTCTTGCAGGCGTGCAATCCGGTCTGCTGACAGGTCGGCAGACGTCAGGGCTTGCAGCAGGATCGCCCGCATGCGGTCTTCGCTGTCGTCTCCGGCGATGATGCTGCTCAAGCCGCTATCCGTGTGGAGCCACTCTACGCGGCCGGTCTGGATGAAGTCCTCTGGGATGATAAAGAGATCGTCCACGTCTCCCGCTTGCAGGGCGGCGATACCGGCTTGGCGATTGGAAATGATCCGGAAGTTACTGGGAACTTGGGTGGTGAATGATACGCTAGGAGAGAGATTGACGACGGCAATAGTTCTCCCGCTGTCAGCAATCTCGGCGCTCGCGTCGTCGCCGCTGAAGAGGCCGCGCACTAATGGCATGGCAAGCGCCAATACGAGCACAATTACCACCGGCGTAAACGTGACGACGAGGTACTGCTTGCGGCGAATACCGCGTCGGAATTCTTCCGACAGGACGATGCTTATTTCCGTCCAGAGTCTCTGCATGTCAACGAACCCTCTGCCAACGGTGCGCTAC
Source organism: Chloroflexota bacterium (assembly GCA_965219505.1). Lineage (GTDB taxonomy): Bacteria > Chloroflexota > UBA11872 > VXOZ01 > VXOZ01 > VXOZ01. The sequence continues at coordinate 3,030,998 of OZ244775.1, forward strand.
GGCGGCACGTCCTAGCGGGACAGCAGCTCGAGCGCTGCGATGAGCGCCACGCCGGCTGCGATCATGCCCCCCATGCGCAGCGTCAGGTCGTGCCGCAGCCGCAACTCCAGCTCCCGCAGGCGCGCGTCCACTTCGTCCAGGCGCGCGTCCAGATGGCCTTTGGTAGCCAACGCGCCGTAGCCTTCGCTTCCTACGTCCAGCAGGGCCTGGGCTTGACGCTCCGTGAATCCCGCCTCCACGAGCGTCGTAAACGCCCGGTGAGTGTCGAATACGGCCATGAGCATCGCTCCTACTTAGATTCTTTCGCCCGGGTAAGGTCGGCAGACTCCGCAGGACACGCAATTCGGCGCGGTCTAGAGCGCAAGCAACTCCAGCGCGGCGAGGATCGCCACACCTACCGCGACCGTAACCCCCAGGCGCAGCGTAAGTCGCAACTCTAGTTCGCGCAGGCGCGTATCCAAATAGTCCTTGGTCACCAATGAGCCTTAGCCTTCCCGCCCAACGTCCATCATAACCTGGGCTTGACGCTCCGTGAATCCTGCCTCAACCAGCGTCGTAAACGCTTTGTGCCTATCGAATACAGCCTTTAACAATACCCCTTCACTTCACGCGAGTTCATTCCTCCCTAACTCGTATTGTACCGACTTGGTTTTCCAAAGTGTCATTGGAGTGCAATTGTTCAACTACCATATCGCAGTGCCAGCCAGGCCGCCCGCAAACTCATGCGCTGCCCGTATAGCAACAGGCCGGCTCGGAAAATCCGGCTTGCCAACCAAAGTAAGAGTGCCGCCGTCACGATCATCAGGCCGAGGCTGAGCGCAATTTCGCTTGGGGCTACCTGGCTGGTCGCCAGGCGCAGCATCATAGACGTCGCTGCCGTTACGGGCAGCAATGAGAGCAAGCGCGTGAGCCAATGGTCGGCGGAACTGAGAAAGAGCGGCATGGCGTAGAAGGGCACGGCAAGGGGGATGATGACCAGGGCGGTGAGCGGACCCGCCTCGGTGATCGAGGTAGTAGCGGCGCCGATGCCCGCCATGAGTGCGGCTGCAATTGCGTAACCGGCAAGATAGAACGCCAGCACGAGGAGCAAGAAGCCAACGTCTATGGGAATGTCGCCAATATCCGGGAGAACGCCCGTAAAGCGGGGCACGATCAAAATAACCGCGGCTACCCACACCGACATCTGTATCAGGCCGGCTAAACCCAATGCCAGCACCTTGCCCGTCATGATGGCCAGCGGCGAGGCGGAGGTTAGCAACACCTCTACCATACGGTTCTCTTTCTCTTCCGAGACGGTCTGGAGCAGGATCGTGCCGTAGGCAATCAGGGTAAAGATCAGCGCGATGGCGAAGCCTTGCCCCACCAAGAATGAAACAGCAACCGCTGCGCCGCTTTCCTCCTCGATCGCACCATCATCTGACACCGTGAAGCGCTGGAACTGCGGACGGGCGAGCGCCCGCTCCCTGTGCTCGGGCGACTGAGTCTCTCCTAGGAGTGCGTCGGTCAGCATGAGACGCAGTTGCTGCCGGCCGGCTCTCTCATCGTTGGTGTAGTAGTACTCGACATGCCCGGTGGCGACGTAGTCCGGTAGGATAACGAAAAGTTCGTTGATCTCCCCGGTTTTTAGATCGTCCAAGCCTGCCGCTGTCTCGGCGTATACCCGATATTCCGGAATCTGGTTAAAGTCTACGGCGAGGTCCGTCGCCTGCATAACAATGCCGACGGGCGTGTCGGCACCGCCTCGGCCGGACTCATTCGCGGTAGTGCTTGCGGTGCTTCCGGCACCGGAGTCTGCGCTGTCATCTGCCACGATGCTTCTGACCACAGGTATTGCGATCCAAATGAGGAGGAGCAATACCGGTATAGCCAGCGTGGCAATCAGAAACCCCTTGCCGCCTATCTGTTTGCGGAATTCGTGCGCAAACACGATGCGGGTGCCGTCAAGCGCTGCGGGCACGATTCACCTCTTCGATGAACATTTCGCGCAAGGAGGGCAAAGCAACTTCAAATCGCTCCACCGGAATACCGTTATCCAGGAAGGAACGGAGAACCGTATTGGGGTCAACGCCATCTGTGAGCATGTACTCAAACTGTCCGTCCGCAACCTTGGCGTTGCTGACGCCGGGCACGTCTGCCGGTTGCCGCGGCGCAGTTACGCGTATACTCTGTACGCCGCGCGACCGCTTTAGCTCGTCGAGCACACCGTAAAGCAGCACCGTGCCGGAACTAATGAGCACAACACGTTCGCACATCTCTTCTACGTCTTCCATGTCATGGGAGCTGAAAATGATAGAGGCTCCGCGCTGCTGTTGCTCCCGGATGATCTCCTTCATCACCTGCACGTTGAGAGGATCGAGCCCGGCAAACGGTTCGTCCAGAATGACGAGGTCGGGCTGGTGCAGGAGCGCGCTGGCAAACTGGGCAAGCTGGTTCATGCCGCGTGAAAGCGCCTGCACCTTCTTGGCGCGGTGTTCGTAAAGGCCGACGCGTTGCAGCATAGCATCGGTCCGGGCCTGGGCATCTTTGCCGCTCAAGCCTTTGAGTCGCCCCAGGTAGCGGAGCACATCACGGAGGACCGCCTTCTGGTAAAGTCCGCGTTCCTCGGGCAGGTAGCCGACCCGTTGTAACGCCTGCCGCGTGGGCGCGCTGCCAAAGAGGGCAACCGTACCGGTTTCGGGGTGGATGATGTCCAGCGCCATGCGGATGGTGGTGGTCTTGCCGGCCCCGTTGGGCCCCACGAGACCCAGAATCTCCTGCGGCTCAACCATAAAGGAGACGCCATCTACCACCGTGGTGCGACCGTAAACTTTCGTAACACCGTCAATCGCAAGAGCACTCGCCACGAGCAGGGCTCCTTTGTCGCAAGCTTAGCGGATTTAGTTAGCCTTCCTTACATTATACCGTACACCAAGAAAGTTCCATTCACTCTTGCTCTGGCGCCAAGTGTTTTGCTTGGATAGTGATCCCATGTATCCAATTGGCGTCACGCCAAGGATCTCACCCTCTTGCAGGCAGAAGACAGGCGTTGGAGTTGTAAAAGGCCGACCACGATCCGATGCATCGCAGCGCGGGGACTCATCATTCCCCTCGGGGCGGAGGCCAGGCGGAATGAGGATCGATTCCCGGCTCAAGAGGAGAAACCACTAATGGTGGAGACTCTTGCGTAACTTCAGCCGGTGGCGCAAGATTTACTCCCTCTCCCTGGGGAGAGGGCCGGGGTGAGGGAGAATCGGTTCCAGCCAAACCAATGCCAACTGTTTGGCAGCGTTACACAAAGGTCTCATTGAGGGAAGGGGCCAGAGCCTGCCCCGTACTGGATGCGGGGGACAGGCTGTGTCCAATCAGCCCGACCGGAATTCACACATCGAATAGCGTTGCCTAGGGTCTGCTTGCGCGGGAGGAACTGATCGCAATGGACGGCGCTGACGCAGCGCGGCTCGTTGTACCGGCGCGAAGACCTTACTCTTCGGCTTCTTCCTCTGCGCCTTCCTCGCCTTCCTCGGCTGCACCTTCCTCGCCTTCGAGTTCTTCGTCCTCTTCCGGCGTTTCTTCCTCTATCACGCGCGGCCGTTCTGCCCGCACCACGAGATCACTGGGGTCCGCTTGTATCGTGACCCCTGCCGGCGCAATGAGGTCGCTGACGAGCACCGCATAATCAATATCGGCGAGCACCCCGATATCAACTTCGAAGTTCTCGGGTATGTCATCCGGCAAGGCAGAAACTGACACTTCATTGATGTGCTGAATGACAATGGCGTCGAGCTCCACTGCCGGAGCCTCGCCAATAAGAAACACAGGCACCAACGCGCTTACGGGCTTTGTCAAGTCTACCTGCACAAAGCTCACATGCAGCACGCGACTGGTCGGCGGATCGTGCTGCACCTCTTGCACCAGCACGGGCAGCGCATCTGCGTCATTGACGGCTAGGTCAATGACGCCGGTAGCACCCACGCTTTGATGCACGGAGATAAACTCACGTCCGTTAATTGTGAGGGGAATCGGATCCATTTTGAGTCCGTAGACGTTCCCCGGGACGTTACCGTCGCGACGGAGCTGTGACACTTTCTTGCCAAAGATATCTCGCCTATCTGCCTGTAACTGTACATGTTGTCTGGCCATGCGCCCGTTATTCTCCTGCGTCGTCTCGCGGCATACCGCTGCTTGCCCTCTGACCGGTAATGATGTATAAAGGCACGCTCCTCGTCGCGCTCTACCCTGGGTAGGAAATGCGTGCCACTTTCCTACTTTACACGCTTGGCAGACGCACGCCAAGTTCATACGTTATTTGTATTCGCGTTACAAACATGAGGCTCGTTCGCCACGCACCTCAGTAGTAATTCAGAGACGAAACGCTGCTAAGTGGCATGTGGCTGAATGTCAGGTACAATACCTTCATGGGCGTTTGGATCAAGTCCTGCACCATTAGGTCTGGAAAGGATTGCTTGTGAGCACTGTCAACATTGCCTCAGAATTTGATCCCAATGCAGACCTAGTTCTTCACGAGGGCGATTGCCTTGATATCCTCAAGAAGCTTCCCTCTGGTCTCGCAAAGCTGGTTGTTACTTCACCCCCATACAACTTGGGGAAATCCTATGAGAAGCGCCTGGAATTGGATGTCTACGTGGAGCAACAGCGCAAAGTTATCGAAGAGTGTGTACGTGTTCTCCACGAGCAAGGAAGTCTCTGCTGGCAGGTTGGAAACTACGTGGACAGAGGGAAGATCGTTCCGCTGGATATTGCACTTTTTCCAATATTTGACTCGCTGGGACTATACTTGCGAAATCGAGTCGTGTGGCACTTTGAACATGGCCTCCACTCCTCCAAGAGATTCTCCGGACGATATGAGGTGATTCTGTGGTTCACTAAGGGAAATGACTACACATTCAACCTTGATGCAGTTCGTGTCCCCCAAAAGTACCCTAGAAAGAAGTACTTTAAGGGGCCCAAGAAGGGTCAGTACTCTGGCAATCCTCTGGGAAAGAATCCCGGTGACCTCTGGAACATTCCAAACGTCAAGGCCAACCATGTTGAAAAGACCACCCATCCCTGTCAATTCCCGGTTGAACTCATAGAAAGGCTGGTGCTTTCTATGACGGACGAGAGAGACTGGGTGCTAGATCCATTTATTGGGGTTGGCACTACGGCAATTGCGGCCCTCATGCACGGACGCAAAGCTATCGGCGCAGAAACCCAAGCCGAATACATAGGCATTGCAAAAAACCGCATTCGGGATGCAGAGCAAGGAAAACTGCGAATTCGTCCGCTTGATCGACCCGTCTACGATCCAGCTAATCCTGACATCCAAGTTCCACCGCATAGTGTTCACATAAATGGCATGTCCACACAAAACAGGCTTTTTCAAAGGCGTCCTAACTACGATCCTTCTGACCTACACCCAACGCCGGATGATTAGGTTAGTCGGCATTCCATACCGCGAATCTAGACCCGGGCCTTTCATGGAAAACAGCGAGTGAGAATCGTCACCTATTACTCTCACCTCAATGGGCTTGAGTTTCTGCTCGTCCACAGACCTCACCTTTGGAATGAGATAAAAGCGGCAATCGCTGCCGTTGATGCAGAGGAATGTCGAACAAAGGTCTCTGCCGAGAAACCGATGCGCGGAAAGGTGTTATACGCGCCGATCGATATGAATAAGAAAATGAAGGATCAGTTCGAGATAGCGAACTGGGAAGAGAGAAGGACGAACTACTGGGTTACAGAGGACGCTCGTCTTATCCGAAAGACGATGCACATGACGCCAGACGAACAGAAGAGAGTTATTGAAGAGGCAAATCAAACGCCTTTTCGTTCCTACAATCAGACCGACTTCGTAAAAGAGCGAGTTGCTGTAGAGGTGCAGTTTGGAAAGTACTCCTTTGTAGCCTATGATCTCTTTGTAAAGCATATGGCGTTCTTTGTGGGAGACATAATAGACGTGGGTGTCGAGATACTCCCGATGAAAGAACTGCAATCTAATATGTCATCAGGCCCCTCATACTTTGAACGCGAACTTTACAATCTAATTCGTGAGGGACGCGGAGTGCCTGCTGTTCCACTTATACTTGTCGGCGTAGCCCCAGACTAGCTGCACAGTTATAGGAAATTGGGCGATTGAATTGAGTGAGAATTCGCAACCCCTGGTCGGCATTATCATGGGATCGAAGTCTGACTGGGAGACGATGCGCCACGTGGTGGAGACCCTCGAAGAACTGGGCGTGCCGTACGAGGCACGCGTAGTTTCCGCTCACCGGACTCCCGACCGGATGTTCGCGTATGCCGAGACAGCGGCGGAGCGCGGCATTGAGGTGATCATAGCCGGGGCCGGAGGCGCGGCGCACTTGCCCGGCATGACCGCAGCCAAGACGAGCCTGCCCGTGCTCGGTGTGCCGGTGCAGTCCCGAGCGCTCAATGGCATGGACTCTCTGCTCTCCATCGTGCAGATGCCTGCGGGCGTACCGGTAGGCACGTTGGCGATCGGCCGCGCGGGTGCCGTGAATGCGGCGCTGCTCGCCACGGCAATGCTTGGCAGCAAGTACCCACAATTTCGTTCGGCTTATGAAGAATTCCGCCAGCAGCAGACGGGCGGCGTGCTCGCTCACCCCGATCCGCGAGAGCCGGAATGACTGTCGGCATTCTGGGAGGCGGCCAGCTCGGCCGCATGTTGGCCCTGGCGGGATATCCGCTGGGTTTGCGCTTCCGCGTGCTCGACACGTACGACGATGCGCCGGCCGGAGAACTGGCAGAACTCGTGGTCGGAGAGGGTTATGACGATCGTCAGGCGCTCGCCCACTTTGCATCCGGCCTTGAGTTAGTCACGTATGAATTCGAGAACGTGCCGGTAGACGCGGCGCACTATCTCGAATCCCAAGTGCCGGTCTACCCGCCGCCCGCAGCCCTGGAAGCCTCGCAGGACCGCCTGACCGAAAAGACCTTCTTCCGAAAACTCGACATCCCAACGCCCGCCTTCAGTGCGGTCGAATCTCGCGAATCACTTGACGACGCCTTACAGAGACTTGGGACTCTCGCCGTGCTTAAGACACGGCGGCTGGGCTACGACGGCAAAGGCCAGCGTATCGTTCGCCAGGCGGCTGACGCCCAGGGCGCCTGGAACACCCTCCAAGGGACACCCCTCATCCTTGAAGCGTTTGTACCGTTCGACCGGGAGGTCTCGTTGCTCTCCGTACGTGGACGAGACGGGGACACGGCCTTCTATCCTTTGATTGAGAACTATCATTACAAAGGCATTTTGCGCCGCTCCATCGCGCCCGCTCCGGCTACCTCAACTGCGTTGCAAGCGCAAGCGGAGGAGTTCGGCAGGCGGGTGCTCGAGGCGCTGGATTACGTGGGTGTGCTGGCTATCGAATTCTTCCAGCAGGGCAGTCAATTGCTCGCCAACGAGATGGCGCCCCGCGTCCACAACTCCGGCCACTGGACCATCGAGGGGGCGGAAACCAGCCAGTTCGAGAACCACCTGCGCGCCGTGCTCGGCCTCCCTCTCGGCGCTACCACCCCGCGCGGCCACTCCATAATGCTCAACCTCATCGGCGAGATTCCCAAACGCGCCGCTGTCGCCGCCGTGCCCAACGCCCATCTGCACCTCTACGCCAAGGAGTCGCGCCCCGGCCGCAAACTGGGACATATCACCATACGAGGCGACGACGAGGACGCGGTCCAGGCGTCGGCGGAGACTCTCGAGCGCCTCCTCTAGGTCGATCATGTGTTCCGGTGCTGTCCTGGGTTGACGGCACACCGACCTTGGTTCGCTTTCCAAGAAGCCACTGCCCATCGCGCTGGTATATAGTGAGAATCAGGAAGTACCCGCAAGTGTCACGGTCAAGGAGAGCCCCTTCTATGGATGTCCAAGTGTACGGTGTTAATCACGTCGGTATTGAGGTCGATGACGTAGAAAAGGCGGTGGCTTTCTACGAAGACGTGTTCAACCTAGAGATGTTGCGAGGCGGAGAAGGTGCTGCATGGTGCCAACTGGGGAACCATCAGTTCTTAGCGATCTTCGAGGTTGATGAGTTGCAACCAGAGCGCTCCCGCCACTTTGGCATCATGGTGCGCGATGAAGAGCAACTAGCAAGCGTTCGCGACAAGCTGCGCACGAAGTATAACCTCGACGTCATGTCCAACGACTACATTCGCTGCGACTTTCGCGATCCCTGGGGCAACCGCATTCAGGTGGTAGACCTGCACGATGAGTCCTTGGTGTGGCTGCTGCCCTACCAAGAGGTGCAGGAAGCAGGTATTGTGTTCCCAGCACCGTTCTCTGCAGCGACGATTGATGACTGAAAGTGAGCACTAAGAAACCCGATGATTCACCGCGGTTGCTGTTTGGTTCCGGGTAGACCTATTGCTCGATAGAGATCGGCCGCACGAATCAAGGATGGTTGTAGCTGTGCGCAAAGCTGCCGGCCAAAACAAGCACCAAGAATACAAAAGCTAATCGCAGTGCACCTGCTTCTGCGCAGAGGGTGCCCCGCTCGCGCGCCTTGCATCCATTTGGGATAATGCGGACTTAGAAGTACAGATCATGGCCCGCAAGCCTACAACTATCCTTACCGAGGAGCATCACATGACCCCGGCAGACGTGCGCGACCTCTTTCCCATTCTGGAAGAGCGGGCGTATCTCTTCAGCGGCGGCATTGCGCCGGCATCCACGCCCATGTTGTCGGCGCTGAATCACCATCTTGCCGCGATGGCCCACAAGACCGGCGATCTCTATCCAAACTTCATGGACGAGACCCGTGCGCTGCGTGAATTATTCGCGGAACTAATGGGCGCCGAAACAGATGAGATCGTCGTCAATGACAGCACGTCAGCGGGATCAAGCCTTGCCGTCAGCTTGATCGCCCCCAAACCAGGTGGCAATGTCGTGTTCGACGGCTTCCCCTATCCCTCCAGCGTGTATCCTTGGATGCTACCGCCGCGCGATACTTTGGAGCGCCGCTTCGTCCAGCCCCACGATGGGTTAATCCACTTGGAGGACATGGAGCAGGCTGTCGACGATGATACCGTCGCCGTGAGTGTCTCGCATGTTACCCCCGCGCAGGGCTTTCGCCACGATATTGCCGCCCTGGCAAGGCTTGTCCATGCCCACGGCGCGTTGCTCCTCGTGGACGGCGCGCAGTCAGCCGGCGCGCTGAACATCGATCTCCACGCGACCGGCGTTGATTTCTTTAGCACTACCGCGATGAAATGGTTGCTGGGCCCTGCCGGTGTTGGTTTTTTCTACGTTGCCAAACGACATATCGATCGACAGCCACCGACTGCTGGTTGGGTGAGCACGACACATACAGACCTGGAACACCTACAACTCCTGCCCAGCGCCGAGCGCTTTCAGCTCGGCATGCCGAACCTGATGGGCGTTGCCGCAACCCTACCGGGGATCGAAATCCTTCAGGAAACCGGCATGGCAGCCGTGGAGGCCCACGTGCTCGATCTGACAGAGTACTGCATTGGGGGGTTGCAAGAGCGAGGGATAACCGTCCGTACGCCGCGTGATCCCGCCCGGCGCGCTGGCGTAATTGCCGCCGAAATCGACGAAGCGGGCGAACTGCAAGCCTACCTGACTGCGCATGGCGTGGACACGTACAACCTCCGCAATCTCTTCCGCGTGGACCCGCACGTCTTCAATGACCGCACGGACATAGACCGCTTGCTGGCAGGAATAGACGAATTTCGCGCAGACCACTAATGCAGCGCCACACCCAGCCATGCCGTGGCTTGGGCTTGAAGCGGCTTTTTCTCGCTTCGATCAATCTCAATCGCCCACGGTGTACCAATTTGGTGCAAAGTGCTGAGAATGGTACTGTCTTTTCCTAGGGAATGTACGTAAGTTGCTAAGGAGACGAAAATGCGTGTCGGTCTTGTCGGCGCGGGAAACATGATGCAGATTACGCACCTGCCGTCTCTCTTGCAGATAGCGGATGTAGAACTGGTTGCGCTTGCCGAGTTGGACCGCGCCCGGGCGGAGAAGCTGGCCGCAGCCTATCGCATACCGCACATCTGCGGCAGTGCCCGGGAACTCGCTGACTACGCCGAAGCGTTAGACTGCGCAGTGGTCGTGACCCTCAAGGAGCACCATGCCGCCGCCATCATCCCGCTGCTGGAAGCCGGCGTGCCGGTATTTACCGAGAAGCCGCTGGCAGGCTCGCGCGAAGACGCGGAACAGATCCGTGCGGCAAGCATGCGCACCGGCACCCCGGTAATGGTGGGGTATATGCGGCAATTCGATCCCGCCGTGCAGCTTGCCAAGAAACTGCTTGCGGAACAGCACATCGGCGACGTGCGTTTCGCCCAATTTCGCGACTTTGGCGGAAACTCGCAGATGGGCGCGGCGACGCTCCATGCCCTGCCCATCGAACCGCAACCGGACGTGACCGCCCCGGCCTCAACCGCGCGCCCTTCTCCAGAGGAGTCCCTCCAACGCACGCTGGTCGAGTGGATCGAATTGTGGGTGCATGACGTTAATTTGATGCGGCACTTGCTTGGCGATCCCACGGGCGTCCGCTACGCCTCGCTGGGACCGCCACGTTTGGCCGTGCTCGACTACGCGACGCATGAAACGGTTCTCGAAGTTGGACTATTGGCGTATGCGAATGCTCCCTGGGACCAAGCCGCCACTATCTACGGCACCACCGGGCGCATCGAGCTTGTCCACGCGCCGCCGCTGCTCTTCCGCCAGCCGTCCGCCGTCATCCTGCACACCCCTGCGGGCTCCACACGCTTGGACGTACCGGTCCGCGAGGCCTTTACTGAGGAAATCCGCTACTTTCTCCGCTGCATCCAGCAGGGCGTCACCCCCACACCCAACGCGGCAGAGGGCCTGGCAGACATCATGTTGTGCGAGCAGATCGTCGCCACGGCAGCCCAAGGGTGAGCGCTTCCACTTGCAAATCGATGGGTCGCCCGATCTTTCCCTACCGTCATTTTGGGTAGTCTAGACGTGCAAGCGATATGCCGGTCGGCAATGCTGCACGCAATTTACGGTAAGCTAATAAAAACAAGCAACTGGCAGGAGGGCATGACGTGCAGACACGAAAACTTGGCAAGAATGGTCCCGAAGTTTCGGTGCTCGGATTTGGGGCATGGCCGATAGCCGGCAAGCTCGGGCCGGTGGAAGAGCGCGACGCCGTGACGGCAATTCAACGGGCGGTGGACGGCGGTGTGACCCTCATCGACACAGCGGAGGCGTATGGATTCGGCCTCTCCGAGGAGCTTGTCGCCAAGGCCGTAGGCGACAGGCGCGATGAGGTTTTCATTGCTACGAAAGTCTTGCCGGACAACTGGCGCCGCGACGACCTGCTCGCCGCCGCCGAGCGCAGTTTACAGCACTTGCATACGGACTACATCGACCTCTATCAAATCCACTGGCCCAGCGACGAAATGGACTTTGCCGAGAGCATGCAGGCCATCGATGACTTGATTCAACAAGGCAAGGTGCGCTACGCTGGGGTCTCCAACTTCTCCGCCGAGCAGATGCAGGAGTGCTTGCGGGTGCGGCACGTTGATTCAGACCAACCCCGGTATAACCTGCTTGACCGCGAGATCGAGGCGGATGTCTTGCCGTTCTGCCAAGAACAGGGCATCGGCGTGTTGGCGTACGCGCCGCTGGGGCAGGGACTGCTCACCGGTAGCTATGAAGAAGACCACGTTTTCAACGCGAATGATATACGCAGCGAGAATGAGCGATTCACAGGCGAGCAGTTCAGGCGAACTATCCGCATGACGAAGAAACTCGCGGCCTATGCGGCGGACCACGGCCACACGCTCATCGAGCTTGACGTGGCCTGGGTACTGGCGCACCCCGCGATGACTACGGCGCTGGTTGGCGCGAAGAGCCCCGCGCAGGTGGAAGGCTGGCTGGGAGCGGGCGATTGGGAGCTCACGGCGCAGCAGATGCGGGAGATTGACGAAATCGTTGCCAGCGCCGGACTCTAGCTCGCTGCCACGCGACCAAGAAGGCGGCGCATACAGAACTGACTCTAAGCTGCCGCATTCAAATCCCTTGGCATGCCAATCTTCGTCACGCCGCTCAGTGTATTCCCCAGAACTCACGGTCCCGATTGACGAATTTGGCCACCTTTCCGTCACCCCGCCACAGCCCCAGAGTTCCTACTCCCCGCGGGAGAGGGCGTAATCGGCGAAGTGTACGGTTATTGGAAGAGGGCCTGGTTTTTGCATAGCTCACATTAAGGGAAAAAAGGGGAGCACGGCATGCCGTGCTCCCCTCCATCCGCATGCGATACAGCTTTTATAAATCCCTCAGCGTTGGAAGGGTCAGGAATTCTACTGCCGTTTGCGAATGCAGTTACGACTTATCCTTGTACTCTGCCAGCACCGCTTCCATGCGCTTGGCGGCCTCGTCAAGGTTGGACTTTACCTCGCCGGGCGACTCGCCAAAGATGACCTTGTGGGCCTCGCGCATGATGCCGCTGCATTCGCCGTACGTCGGCCAGTACTGGAAGTTGAAGGCCAGGCCGTTGTACATGCGTTCCAGCATGAAGTCGGTCTGTATCTGCGCCTTTTCCGGCGCCAGGAAGCTGTAGTACTGCTCCCACAGCGCGCGGTCGGAGACCGGCAGCGGCTGACCCTGGCCCAAGGCGACCCACTGTTTCCAGCCCTCGATGCCGCCGATCCACTCGGCGAGGGACCACGCAGTATCGTGGTCCGCATGCGATTCCGCAATCGACCACAGGTGACCTTGGGAGAAGTGCTTCTGGTCCATGGGGCCTGCGGGATACGTATGGGCCTGCCATTCGAACGGCACGTTGCCCTCGTTACGGAAATTGATCCACCAGGGCTCATTGCCCCAGGCGTCCCACGTGGCATAGTACCCTTGATGGGAACCGAGGCCACTTTCCTGTGGATTGGCCGCCGACGGCATACTGCGGTCGGCAAACGCCATTTCTTGGTAGATGGTATACATGGCCACGGCGGCCGGACTATTGACCAATGAATTGGTCTGCTCGTCGTCCACCCAGAAGTGCTGGCCGTAATTCCACATTACCGCAAAATTGTCAGAGCCGGTGTTGTTCGCAAGATTCTTGCCGCCCCAGATGTTCTCCTCCGGATTGACGGTGCGCTTCGCAATGTCGCGAAGGTCATCCATCGTCCAGTCTTCGGACGGCAATTCCAATCCCGCGTTCTGGAAGATGGTCAGATTGAGATAGATCAGGGTGCCGTTGAAGTCCTGTGCCGTGCCCCAGATGCGGCCTTGATACGACATGGCCCCATGCATCGGCAGGACGTAGTGGTCCAGGCTGGCAGTCGCGCTCGCTTTGACGCGATCGGTAATGTCGAGCACAATGCCGCGCTCCACGTAATTGGACTTGAATTGCGCCCACAGGTTCCAGACGTCCGGCGGCACGCCCGCCGTAATCTGAGACAAAAGCTTGGGGTTGTACTCGCGGAACGGCGTTATGGTCGCTTCCGCCTCATATTCACCGGCAAATTGCTCGTTGAACACGCCTAAGACGCGCACATAACGCTCGAGCACCGCGGCGTTGCCGTAGCTAATGATGGATAGCTTCTGCACCTCCTTGGCGGGAGCCTCCTGTGCAGCCTCTTTCGGGGCCTCTTTCTTTTCCTCCATAGCCGGTTCTTCGGCTGCCGGGGCGGTCTGCACCGTGCCGCAGGCGGCGGCAACCAATGCGGTAGCCGCTACACCGCTGAATCGCAGGAAATTTCGTCGGGTAACCATGATGGCTTTCTCCTTGCCTTTATCCCGATTGTCAACCCCTTTTACCTACTGTAGGACTCTAACCCACCTTTGGGCGTATGTCAATCGAGAGCGTGCAAATGCCTGAGGTGCAGCGACTTGAGATAGTTTCTTAGTCAAAGCGCTATCCCGCTGTGCTCTGCAGGAGGTGGCGGTTTCCTATGCTGCCCCGCGCGAATCCTGTGGGCGGCGCAGCGGCTGTAGGCTTCGGTATGTAGCGACTCGCCAGAGCCACTCTGCAGGTCCGAAAAGGAAGCGGCTTAGCCACGCTTGCGACCACCACACCTGCAGCACCCACACCACGAACACAAACACCAAGATGCCGCTTCGGTTCACAAAGTCGACATCGCCTAGCAAGAACGTCAACGTAAGCACGCCTAAAATCGTCTGGGTAAGATAGTTCGTCAGCGCCATTCTGCCCACAGCGCGCAGTCGCCGCTTAAGCCAATTATCGGCGCCGTTGTTCCAAAGAATGATAAGGCTCAAATATCCCAACGACGCAGGGATTGTGCCAAGACTGTTCGGCACCTGCCCTATCAGCGCAACATCCCTCGAATAGTCCCCCAAAGCCGTAATCGCCACGCCCAGCGCGGCAAGCGCCAACCCGACGCCAAGCCCTATGACTGCGGTCTTGCGGTACGTGTCTACTGACTTGCCGCCATCCATGAAGCCCATGCGGTAAAGCGCAGCGCCAATGAGAACCATTCCAGGCCCGCGCACGATGTACGAGAGCCACGAAAGATACCCCAGTATTTCGTCCTCGGCCTCCGTGGTCGTCCATATACCGCCAAGCGGTGCGCCCGCATTCACAAGGGCTTGTCCATACAGATCGCTGATTACGGACAGCATGAACACAGCCGCGCCAATCGTCAGCAGCGTCCTATTCGGCAGATTTCGCAGCGGGATCAGAATGAAGGCTGACAGCGCATAGATCATCAGCACGTCGCCGTACCAAAGCATGAAGTGGGCTATGCCGATTGCCAGCAGCAAGATGTTGCGCCACAGGTTCAGCAGAACGGCGCGCCTGCCTCTCTGAGCGGCACGGTCTAGGAACAGAATTATCCCCGCTCCGAACAGCAGGGAGAACATCCCCATGAATTTCTGTTCGATGAACACCTCGCCGAAGATGCCCACAGCCCAATCCAGCCAAGTCTCAGAACCGTCGGCGCTGATGTTATGGTAAGCTGCTTCAACGAACTTGAACGACACGGCGTTCATTAGGAGAATTCCCAACACCGCAACCCCGCGTATCAAGTCGAGGCTGGTAATGCGCGCGTGCTCGCGAACGGGACCGGAATCAGTGGTCTGGGATCGTGCTGCCAATGGATCGAACTCCTTGAGCAGAATTGGGGGAATTTGCGTTTCCAGTAATAGAGGTAGGGTGCAAGTGAATTTGGCAAATATTCTACATGAGTCCCTTCCTTCTCCCCTCGTGACTCCCGCGAGAGGGCGCTCACACAGATCCCGCTCTTTGCTCTACCGGCGCATCATGGGCAGGCGTTGCCACACGGTGCGCGCTTCCGGCACGCCGAGGAGCAGAGCGGAGACAACGTATACGCCAAGGAGTACGGCGCCATAGAGGGCGAGGCGGACGACGGCCGGCGTACTGGAGATCGGGACCAGCCACTGAAGTGCGCCGCTCACGCCCGCGGCGATGAGTGTGCAAAACAGCAAGGGCAGCATGCCGCCTAGGAACCGAAAGTCCGGCACCCGCCGCGCGAGCAGCAGCCACAGCCACAAGGCTTCGAGCAGCACTGCCAGCGAGATGCCGAGCGCCAGGCCGCCTTGCGCCAGAGGGCGCATTAGAAGGAAAGCGAGCACGATTCCCAACCCCATGCTCACGATGCTGATCAGTACCGGCGTGCGGGTGTCCTTGAGCGCGAAGAAGCCCCGGTTGAGCACTTCCACCGCGCCGTGTCCGGCCAGACCGACGCCAAAGAAGAGCAACGCCCAGGCGGTGAGTTCGGTGGACGCAGCGTCGAACGCGCCGCGCTCAAACAATGTCGCGACGACGAGCGGCGCAAAGAGCATGAGACCCGCTGCTGCCGGTAACAGAAAGAAGAGCACGGTGCGGACGGCTGCCGTGAGTTGCCGCGCAAGCTCCGGCGTGGGACCGTCCACTGCGGCAGCCGCGAATTGGGGAAACCACGCACGCGCCACAGCCATGCCGAACACCCCCAACGGCAGCATCATGAGAGTCCAGGCAAAGTTCATTGCTACGACCACGCTTGCTCCGAGCGTGGAAGCCAACGTCACCATGATGAAGATGAGTGATAGGTGTACGGCAAGTAGTCCGGCCATGCGCGGGAGCGTGAGCTGCACCAATCGTTTCAACTCAGGCAAGTGAAGGTGAAGAACCGGCGCGTAGCCCGGACCCAGTGCGCGAAAGGCCGGCAACTGCACGACCACGTGCAACGCCGCGCCAATCACCACACCAACCGCCAAGCCGTAGATACCCCACCAGATTGCGAGCACCACCACACCCCCAATGCCAGCAAGGCTATAGAGCAACGGCGCAAATGCAGGCAGCAGAAAGTGCTGCCGCGCATGCAGCGTCGCCGTGAGCACTTCGCTGACGGCGAGGAAGAGGGGTGAGAACGCTACGATGGCGATGAGGGCAACCGTGAGTTCTCGGTCCGCCGCATCGAAGCCGGGCGAAATGAGCGGCACGACCCAGGACGCAAGCAGGATGATCGCGGCGACGAACACGGCAAGCACGATGATGAGCGCATTGAGCACCGAACTGGCGAACGCCCGCGCGGTGGCGGCGTCATTGCGCGCCAGCACCTCGCGGTAGAGCGGGATGTACGCGGAACTCAACGCGCCCCCGGCAAAGAGCAGGAACGCCAAATCCGGTAGCCGAAACGCCGCCACGTAGGCTGCCAGTTCTCCCGAGGTACCGAAACGCGCGCTGATGGCGACTTCCCGCCCTAACCCCAGTACACGCGAGAGCACATAGCTCACCATCAGGATGGTCGCGCCGCCAGCTACGGTGCTGCCGCCAGACCGCAGCCACGCAAACCGGCCGGAAGGAGTCGGGTTGTCAGGGTCAGACATGGCCAAACCGGAAGCGAAACGGAATTAAGTGGGAATTGGAACGGTAGAATCGCAGACAAGCCCGCGAAGAGGATAACCCGTTCACCCTGAGCCTGCCTGTCCTGAGCTTGTCGAAGGGTCGAAGGATGAACGAATACCGGCAGGTCGTGCCGACGATGCGATGCTGGCATACGATGGTTCCCTTTTCGTACGCTTACAACCCGTATTCTATCACCATGCCATCAATTCCTTGACTTGACGACACTGCCTAGACAAAATCAATCATTTGTGCAAGAACCGAGAAAAGAGGTTGACAGGTAGACCCCTTCTAATTTAAGATGTTTGATAAAGTCAATTGTAGTGCTTGCAACAAGGAGATTCCCGATGGAAAGCAACCCCCTAAATCACAATCCGCATGAAGAAGCCGTGCCATTCCCCATACTCCTGCAGAAGGATTTACTCAACCCAGAAACGGTTTGGGGCAAGCAGTCAGGATGGCTATTCCCCACACCTCAGACATCGCAGGAAACTGTGTTTCCGTTCCCGCTGGTCTTTGAGGAGCGAGTCATTTGGAAGAAAGAAGGAGATGCAATTCTTGTAAAGACGATCGATGGAGAGATCGAAAGGACTCCGCTGAGCATGTCACGCATCACGAGTATGTGGACCGTCGATTGGGTTAGAACAACGGATATTACAAGAAGGGCGACATATATGGGAATATTCATATGGGATCAGGATCGAGAAAAGGACGACTATGTAGATTGTGATAAGTAATGTTAGGGACAGTAGTGTGGGCAATTTCGTAGGTGGAACCTTGCAACGAGATACTCCCATACTGTCTGGTTGGGTCGGGCACCCTGTAATACAGGGCGTATTGTGCAGGCCTATTCCTGAAGTGTGCTAGATTGTCGATAGTGGTGCCTACAGTTTGAATTGACACTTAGCTTACGCCAGAGTCTTCTGTCTGCGTGTTAAGCACGGCTTCAACAGTTGATACTGGGGCTTAGTCGGTGTAGCCAGTTTGGGGCCTTTAATACTCAAAACGGTTGTGAAGTGGATGTCATACTGGGCATTGAGCAGGTTGTTGGTTTTGTCCGCAACAATAAACACCCTCAGGCACTTGTGATAGATTTTGTCTCAAGAAAACTCATTGCTTTGCGTATACTTGCCTTTTGGCAGGCGCAGCAGGAAACGGCTATCGGACCGATTTATTTGCTAGCGTCTAGATACTACTTCGAATTACCTGACACTCACAATACCGATTGTGTGCGTTCTGAACTCTCAGTCATTGCGCTCTCAGAATAGCAGATGCCTGAATGCTTTCCGATTTAATGCATTGTACCATCCTCGACGAAATCTTTGGTGCCAAAAAGGGAAGACCATGGCTCAAACGGTCCTTGTATTGACGCGTGCTGAGGACACAACCTCAGATACTGTAGTTGAAGCACTGAAGGGGAAAGGCGCGCGGGTGTTGCGGTTCCATACAGCCGACTTTCCCCAAGACGTGCAATTTACAGCGAAGTTTAACGATGGTAGGTTGCAGGGGTGCCTTTCGTTGATAGGCGAATGTGTGGACCTAGAAGAGATTACGAGCGTTTGGTATCGTCGGCCGGAATCGCCAAGAATCCCAGACTGGCAGGCAGCCGTGCAGCAGTTCGCACGGGGGGAAGCGCGGGAAGCGCTTGCCGGTTTATGGCAGAGCCTTGATTGTTTTTGGGTAAGCCGGCCCGATAGGATTCGTTTGGCAAGTTCCAAAGCGCCACAGTTACTTTGGGCCAAGGAAGTCGGTTTCGATGTGCCTGACACGCTCATAACGAACGATCCGCGCGAGGCGCGACAGTTCTACGAGAAGCATGGCGGCCACATTGTCTATAAGGCCCTTGAATCGGGGACGTTAGAATATGGCCCCAATGATCTTGGAGTTATCTACACGTCCCCCGTTTCGGCGCAGAGCACTGAGCACTTTGACAAAGTAGCGTTGCTTCCTTGTCAATTCCAAGAGTATGTACCGAAGGAGATCGAGGTGCGGACAACGGTTTTTGGCGGGACTGCGCTGTCCGTGGAAATTCACTCCCAAGTCACCGAGAGCACACGGCACGACTGGCGTCGCTATGATAAACGTACGCCCCACTACCCACACAGCTTGCCGCGGGAAATTGAGATGAGTTGCATTCGACTGGTGCAAAAATTGGGTCTCGCGTTCGGTGCTATTGACCTGATCGTGCGCCCAGACGGGAGATATGCTTTCCTTGAAATAAATCCGAACGGACAATGGGCGTGGTTAGAAGATCTGACCGGCCTCCCCTTTGTAGAAACCATGGTCGAGTTGCTGCTAAATGGTAGCAAAGCGTAGCGGGCTGGGCAAGAGGTAGCTGCGTGAGAGATGCGCTGCACATACTTATCCGTAGTGTGCTTCTGGTCTGGAACACTAGTCCTGCATATACACTCTTGCTTCTTGGAACGACTCTCGCGCAGGGAGTTGCGCCGGTTGCCCGTCTCTGGGTCGCTAAGTTGATTATCGATGAATTGGTCACAGGCATTAGCACACAAGCCTTTGACCTACCGCTGCTAATGTGGTATGTGGCGATTGAGTTTGTCCTCATGGCAGTCCAAAGTGGCACGCTACCTCTTAGCCAAGTCGCTCAAGCAGTGATTGGACAGTTGGTACAGCTACGCATGTCACTTGCCTTCATGGAAGTAGCCACGCGGCTTGAGTTTGCAGTCCTGGAAGAGCCGGGGTTTCACGACAAGTTGCAGCGGGTGCAACAGGAATCGACCTATCGTCCCTTAAACTTACTTCAGCAAGTTAACCTCGGCATTATGGGCCTAGTTGGTCTCATTGTCGTAGCAATTATACTAGTGCGGCTGCATGTGGTTATGTTCTTGGTTGTACTTCTGGTTGGTTTGCCGCTATTCTGGGTACAATCGTTCGCCGCACAGATGGCGTTTGATACCAGCGTAGAGACGTCCCCGGAAGGACGTCGCATGCGCTACATTTCTTTTCTAGTCGCAACTCTGCAGGCTGCGAAGGAGATCCGCGTCTTCGGGTTGCGTGACTACTTGATGGGACGGTATCGGCAGGTCGCATTGTACGTGCGGAGTCGCTACATTCGCAATGAGTGGATACAAGGGATTGGCAGCAGCCTGGCCACGTTGCTGGCGACCGTCGGCTTTGTCGGCGCATATGTGTATTTGATTCGTCAAGTGGTCGCCGGCATGCTCACCATTGGCGATCTAACGGTCTACACGGGGGCGTTTATACAAGGCCAAGCGCAGTTGTCGAGTGTGGCAATAGGGCTTGGCGCGATTAAGGAAAACGGGCTCTTCCTGCGTGACATGTTCGAGTTTCTTGATCGCGCCGAAGAGTTGACACAGCCCTCGGCGGCCGCGACGCCGGGTTGCACGTTGGATGGCGACTTCGCACTCGCCGGGGCAATAGCCTTCAATGACGTTTCGTTTCGTTACCCGCGCAGCGAACGCGAAGCCCTGCGGCGTGTCTCTTTGCAGATTGCCCCTGGGCAGGTAGTGGCTATCGTCGGCGAGAACGGTGCGGGCAAGACCACGTTGATCAAGCTGCTCTGCGGCCTGTACCGCCCGAACCAAGGGCGCGTCGCAATTGGGGGCGTGGATACGGAGGAGATCAATCCGGAATCGCGGCGCGCCACGGTCAGCGTGCTCTTTCAAGACTTTGTAGCCTACGATCTCACCGTGCGCGAAAACATCGGCTTTGGCGACCTGCGTGCGCTCAACGACGATGCAAAACTGGACTCGGCCGCGGCGCGAGCGGGCCTGACAGAGCTGCTCGCCAACCTGCCAAAACGATACGAGACGCAGATGGGCAAGACGTTTGAGGACGGCCATGAGTTATCTGGTGGAGAGTGGCAGCGTCTAGCTTTGGCCCGCACCTACCTGCGAGATACGCCCATCCTCATCTTGGATGAGCCGACCGCCAGCTTGGACCCGCGCGCGGAGCGGCAGGTTTTTGAGGAAGTGCGCGAGCGCGCCGCCGGCCGCACTATTATCATCATCTCCCACCGCTACTCAACAGTACGATTGGCGGAACACATCTACGTCATGCACGAAGGAGAGATCGTCGAACACGGCAGCCACGAAGAGTTGGTCGCCAACGCCGGCCGCTACGCTTCCTTCTACGCCGTCCAGGCCGCTGCGTATCAGTAGTGTCGAAATGTCTTGATCACACACTACCTCGCGCCACTCATTTGCCACTCACGGGTGGGGTAGGTTCCGAAAGACAGAGGAGTCCTGCGGGTACGGAGTAGAGGGATTCCCGCTTGCGCGGGAATGACGAATTGGCTGCAGTCTATTTTCATGGCAATGACAGCAAGCCGGTACAAGAAAGCGGTCAAGTCCAAATCCCTTCATTCCGGGATGAGTTTATATGCGAGCAGTAGTCGACTTTCGAGACGTGAGGCCACACTGTAAGGAGTAGGGCGATGCTTAAACGCCGAGTCTTAATGGCAAGCACGGCGGCGCTTGCGGCCGGTTGTGGGACCTTCGGGTCTTCACCGACGCTACCGAGCGGGCCGCAAGCAACCCCGTTAACCTGGCGCACATTTCCGTTGCCTGGTCTACTTGACCTAGGTGGAAGCCTTGCGGGTCACAAGCATAGAGTCCAAGAGATTGTGGCTGCATTGGAGGAAGACAGAGAAAACCCCAAAGGCCCGGCCCGTGGACGCTATACACTGACGGCGCGCATCATAGAGGGCTTAGAGCAGCCTTCCATGAACCTTGATGAGATTGCAGAGTGGATAAGCGGCATTGACGCGGACCTCTTGAGCGTGGAGTCTTGGATGGCGCGTGGCTTGGGGAAACGGGGTGTGATACTGCCCTTGGACCGGTTCATTGCTGCTGATGAGCCGATTTTCAGTCAGGAATTTTACCCCTACGCGCTTGATCAGTTCCGGGGAGATGGCAGCCTCTACGCCCTACCGATGAACGTGGATCCGCAATTGCTGCACTACGATGCCGCCTACTTTGCGGAGCAGGGCGTGCGGCCGGTAGATGAGAGTTGGGACTGGGACGACCTGATAGAGAGTGCGGTGAAGCTGACACAGCGCAGCGCAGATGGCGCCGTGACGCGCTGGGGGCTTATGCCGCATCTGAATGGTTTTTGGTGGGCGCTGTGGCAGAACGAAGCGGAACTGGATGACCCGATAACAGGGCGGTGCCGCTTGCAGGATGTGACTGCCAGCGAAGCCCTCCAGTTCTGCCGCGACCTGCTGCACGAGCATCGCGTCGCTCCACCTTTAGGGGGCAACGACGTGTGGAGTATATTCTCATCGTCTCAGGATTCGTTGCCAGCGATGGTCTTTAGTCGGCATAATCCATTGCCCCGGCCCGCTTACCGCTGGGCGATGTTGCCCCAGGGCAGAGTGCGCAGTGTGCCGGTTGCTGCTGGCACGGGCCTCGCTATCGTCGCGCGGACAGAGCACACAGAGAAGGCGTATACGGCGTTGAAGGGTCTCCTCCAAACCCTGCAACGGTTTGTCGCCGTGCCAGCGCAGAAGGAAGCGGTCGCGCGTCTGGGGGAGATTCACCCAAGCTTGCTACCGGAGGAGGTGACGGCGGTGCAGCGATCTTTGGAACACGGGCGCGCGATACCAGAAGACCTGCAGGTCTGGGCCGCTATGCACGACATCGTCGATGGCCTCGCGCGCGGTGACGAGGTGTCAGCCGTCGTCACCGCGGCTTGTGCTACATTAGCGCGGCCTGTTCTGCAATAGGTGGATAGTAGCATGCTTAGCCATAGAGATATTGGACAGTATCTTCGAGCACTATTGAGAAGTTTCTCGACCCAAGCGTCTTGCCATCCAATCGCGTGGCTAGGAAGTCTGGATCCCGGTTCCACATTCGAGCGCCGTGCCGTATAATAGGGGGCAAGAGAACTCAGCGAGCGTGAGCGTTTCATGTAGCCGAGGAGGGACTGCCGGTGATACGGAATGATACCGCCGGGAGTGAGGGCATATCCACCACACTTGAGCCCCTAGCTCCCACCAGCGACCCCATGTCCGCTGACAAATTGTTGAAACAGGGTCTTACCTTCGACGACGTTGTACTCATTCCCGACTATTCCGCTGTTCTGCCCAAAGACGCCGATACCCGCACGTGGCTGACTCCGTCAATTTCCCTCAATATACCGCTCATTTCTGCCGCCATGGATACGGTCACTGAAGCGCGGCTTGCCATTGCCCTGGCACGAGAAGGCGGCATCGGCGTCATCCACCGCAACCTGGAAGTCGATGTCCAAGCTGCTGAAGTAGATAAGGTCAAGCGCTCAGAAGCCGGCATGATCGTAGACCCCATCACCTTGGGCCCCAATGCGACCGTGCGCCAAGCCGTTGACCTGATGGAACGCTACCACATCTCCGGCGTGCCAATTACCGAGAACGGCAAGCTGGTAGGCATACTCACCAACCGCGATATTCGCTTCGAGGAGAATTTGGACCAGCCGGTGAACAACGTGATGACCAAAGAGGGCCTCATCACAGTTCCCGTCGGCACGACGTTGGAAGAAGCCAAAGACGTTTTGCGCCGCCACCGCATCGAAAAAGTGCCGGTGGTAGACGGCAACTTCATGCTCAAAGGCCTTATAACAGTTAAGGATATCGCAAAGAAGATCCAATTCCCGCTTGCGACGAAGGACGAAAAAGGACGCCTGCGCGTGGGCGCGGCGGTTGGCACAAGCGTCGAGGGCATCAAGCGCGCTCAAGAGGTGGTGGCGGCAGGGGTTGACGTGCTGGTGCTGGATAGCGCCCACGGTCACTCCGCGGGCGTTATTGAAACGCTGCGCAAGCTCAAGACGCTGTTCGACGTGCCGGTAATTGCCGGTAACATTGCCACAGCAGCCGCGGCTGAAGACCTCATCAAGGCCGGCGCGGACGCGGTAAAGGTCGGTGTGGGACCCGCTTCCATCTGTACAACGCGAGTCGTGACCGGCACCGGCGTACCGCAGGTTACGGCGATTTCCGATGTTGCCGGTGTCGCCACGCAGTACGGCGTCCCCGTAATCGCCGACGGCGGCATCCAGTACGCGGGCGACGTGGCCAAAGCGATTGCCGCCGGAGCCGATACGGTGATGATTGGTTCGCTCTTCGCCGGTGTAGAAGAGAGTCCCGGCGAGGTGGTGCTCTACCAGGGCGAACAGTTCAAAGAGTACCGCGGCATGGGTTCGATGGGCGCTATGAAGGCCCGCTCCGCCAGCCGCGACCGGTATTTCCAGGACTACATCGGCGAGGAATCGAAGCTCGTGCCCGAAGGCATCGAGGGCCGCGTGCAGTACAAGGGGCCGCTCTCAGCACTGGTGATCCAACTCGTGGGCGGCTTGCGCCAGGCGATGGGCTACTGTGGCAACGCGAGCATCCAGGAGATGAAGGAACACGCGCGCTTCGTGCGCATGACCCCCGCCGGCCTCCGCGAAGCCCACCCCCACGACGTCATCCTGACCAAAGAAGCGCCCAACTACTCACGGTAGAAATTTAGTTTGCTTTCTATGGGAAAGCTTCTCTCTCGATGGAACTTGGTCAAATGAGTGTCCAGGGTACCTTGGAGTTCAATGAAAGGTCCTTTCGCGATCCTGCATTCACGTCAAATCGTGATGCGCCGGTCCATCGATGGGTTCCCTGGATTGCCGGATACTCAAAGCACTTTGTAGCAGATGCCATCGCTCGCTATGCGAATGGAAGTGGTGTAGTTCTTGATCCATTTGCAGGCGTTGGGACCACGCTTGTTGAAGCGGATATTGCTGGGCATGAAGCCGTTGGATTTGAGATAAATCCATATGCTGCTTTCGCTTCGCAGACCAAGCTAAATGCGCATCGCATCAGCCCGGAGCGCCTACGTAGAGCTGTTCAAGAATTTAGTGTGTTCATGCGCAGCGCCCTCCAAGAAGGAAGAAAGCCACAAACGAGTCCTCCACGAGGTTTCCGCACGCGTTCCCCGTTTTACAGTCCTAGAGTTCAGCATAAAGTGTTGCTGGCACTAGACTTCATCAGCGAGCAAGATGCACGAGTTGCAGACATACTCCGGCTCGCATTCGCGGCATCAATGGTTGATTTTTCTAACTACTCATATGAACCAAGTCTGGGCCGTAAGGTGACCGTTGGGCGTCCTGAAGTGGACGATTTCCCAGTTGCGGAGGTACTCGCTAGGAAAGTGTCGCAGATGGCAGACGATGTTGCTTGGTATCGTCACACAAGGGTCATGAGAGAGCGACGGGATGGACGAGTCTTGGAAAAGTCTTTCTTTGACGGGTATCAGGACATCGAAGAGCGAAGCGTAGACTTGCTAATTACGTCGCCGCCCTATCTCAACAACTATCACTACAATCGGAACACACGCCCACATCTCTATTGGCTAGGATTCTGCAGTTCTCCAAAGGACTTCAAACGGTTGGAGAAACTGAACTTCGGCACCTATTGGCAGAATGCTCGAGATCAGGAACACGTTGAACTTGATCCGTCGATTGAGGACCCTCTGATTCGCCAAACTCTCGACAAGGTGCGCCAAAGAAATCCGGAGAAGGGCATCTATGGTGGAAGTGGCTGGGCCAACTATGCAGCGCTCTATTTCAACGACTGTGTACGTTTCGTGAGCGGCGCAGAGTGGTGTCTCCGATCCGGTGCGACCGCTCTGATTGTGATTGGTAACAGCATTTTGCAGGGTGTTCCAATTCCAACGGACCGATTCCTCGCAGGAATTGCCGAAGCACATGGTTTCAGTATTGTAGACATCCACATTCCGCGAGAAGCAAGAGTGGGGAACAGTATCGTCAACTCTAGCATTCGTGCGGGTTCAGGGAACGGCCTCCGTCTCTATGAAGCCATCGTGGAATTGCGCCGACTATGACGGTGGAACTCTACGATCCTCTTACCTATGACAACCTCATGGCCGGGATGGTCTCGCACTTTGAGAAGCAGACCATGGAAAGCCTGGACACTATCGAGGATGTTAAAGATCCAGGGATATATTCGTTGTTCTATTCGGGACCCATGCCTTCCTACAAGATGATTTCGGGTAGCGAAAGACCAATCTACGTTGGCAAAGCCGTTCCCCCTGGATCACGGAAAGGGGAACGCGTGAATGTAGAAAGTCCAGCATTACAGCGCAGGATCAGAGAGCACACCAAGTCCATCAATGAGGTGGACAACCTAAAGAAATCCGACTTCAGGTGCCGCTACCTAGCTGTTGTTCCGGTCTGGATTACGTTGGCGGAACGCTTCTTGATTGACTACTACAAGCCAGTCTGGAATCTGTGCTTGGAAGGTTTTGGCGATCACGATCCGGGTAGCGGTCGGCGGGGGAGCCAACGGAGTTGGTGGGACACTCTTCATCCTGGCCGAGAATTGGCAGATAGGCTTGCCATTGATAGGAAGGTGGAAGACGCAGAAGAGCTAATGGCGGAATTCTTCTCGTCGATCTCCGATTGACAAAATTGAAAGTCAAAGGCTGCCCGAATCTCCCCATCTGAAATCTCCAGCAACGCAATTGCTCTGTGGCCTAAACCTTCCGACAGCGGCGACTAGAGTTGGTTGAGAAGAGTAGTAAGAATTCTAGCGGAGTCTACCAATGCCGAATACATCACCAATGTCCCCTCCCGAGTGGTACGTGCCTCGGATTAGCTCGATCAGCCCTACGGGGCGTGAAGTAAACCTCGTGGTTGGTGAGGCGGTTGATCTGAGCGTGGAAGTGGAGCCGTGGCAGACAGTGCCGGCGGAGCAAGAGTGGCAGCGGCGCGCAGTGCCGGTGCTTTCCACCACGCTGACGACGCAGGACTGGAGCCGGGTGATGCTCTACATGCCGGGCGTCATCCGCGCCGACGGCATGTACAAGATGTGGTACGTCGGCACCTCCGGGCCGCCGCGGCCCGCCAATTGTCATTTGGGCTACGCTACCTCCCAGGACGGCATCCATTGGGAAGAATATCCCGGCAACCCCATCGTCACCGATGAGGCCCTGCAAGATGCAGGCGGCTGGGGGCGGTGCTTTCAAAGCCCGTTCGTGCTCTACGACTTGGAAGAGCGTCGCTACCGCATGTGGTTCTCCGCCCTCACCCACTATGAGGAGACCGCCGACGGCGAGCTCGTCGAGATGACGCAGCAGGTGGGGTATGCCGAAAGTCCGGACGGCATCGCGTGGGAGATTCACCCGGAGCCGGTCACGCGCAGCGGGCGCTGTCCCTCGGTCATGCAGGAAGCCGACGGCACCTTCACCATGTGGGTGAACGCCCGGCCGGAGGGGGATCCCGACCCAAGCTCGATATACGGTCACACGATGCTCTTGCGCTCGCCCGACGGCATACATTGGGAAGAGATTGCCGACGTGCTCCAACCGGAAGGCATCTACAAATCCTGCGTCTACCCCTTCGTGATGCGCGACGGGCAGGGTCTCGTCATGTGGCACGGCGGTCACCGCGAGGGGCTGCGCGATGACGTGCAGTTTTCACGCGCGCAGCTAGACGACGCCTACGGCGATTGGTTCGACCTCACGTTTGCCCGCTCGGCGGACGGCCGGGACTGGACCGAGCGCATGGGACATCCCGTCTTTCCGCCGAACGCGGAGAAGGATTCCTTCGATGCCCGCTATACTTCTACGCCTTACGTGCTCAAGCTGCCGGGCCGCTACGTGCTCTACTACTCCGCCCGCGACATGCAGGAGGGCTGGCTGCAGGCCGACGGCACCCCGGGCCCCGGACGCGGCTTCGCTTACCGCCATATCGGTTACGCCACCCTCGACGCCACCGCGCACCCAGATCCGACGCTCCGCTATGCGTGGTCTATTGACGGGGAACCGCTACCGGAAGGCGGGGATACTTTGCGCTTTCGCGCGCCGGAGGGCGGAACGCACCACGTGAACTGCCACGCAAGAAACGCTAACGGCAAAGCTGACTATACGTGGAAAATCGTCACGCGTGCGTAGGTGTAACTCAGAGACAATGTAAGGAATCCTGTCATGTCCACTAGGATCCAATGGACTCGCCAGCAACTGCTGGTGGCGCTCGCATTGTACTGTCATACGCCGTTCAGCAAAATGCAATCAAAGAATACTGAGATCATTCGAATTGCGAACGCCATCGGTCGGACGCCGTCGGCGCTAGGAATGAAGCTTGGCAATTTCGCCAGCCTTGACCCCGAGATTATAGCCACAGGCCGCAGCGGGCTGCAGAACGCATCCGCTAAAGACCGCGCAATGTGGGACGAGATGCAAAACGACTGGGAAAGTTTCGCCGTCGAGTCCCACCGAGCTATGGAGGATGTAGAGGCAGCAGCAGAACCGATTGAAATCACGATCGAAGATAAGAACATTGATGATCGCATCGGTAAAGACCGGCTTATTGAGACCACTGCGCGCATTGGTCAAGACTTCTTTCGGTCTGTACTCTTGAGTACTTACGAGGGGAGGTGTTGCATCACTGGGCTGTCGGTTCCAGTTCTGCTCGTAGCAAGCCACATAGTTCCGTGGCGGTACGACGCATGCAACCGAGTGAACCCAAGGAACGGCCTGCTCTTGTCTTCGTTGCATGACAAAGCATTCGACATTGGGTTGATTACAATCGACGACAATATGACTGTTCGAGTGTCGCGGACAGAAAAGGAGAAAGATGACAGGTTCTTTTCTGCTGCGATCGAAAAGTACGATGGACAACCGATTCGCCCTCCCGTCAAATATCAACCGGGAAGAGAATTCCTTGCATACCACAGGGAATATATATTTCTGGGATGAGCTCAGGTGAATGCTGCTCCAATAAGGAGCAGTGAACAGATCCAGATAGAAGTCTTAACTGGATTGATGGGACGAGCAGGTCAGTAACTACGTGATGCCACTAGCTTCGTCTAATCAAAGTCCAGTGTTGCCAGACACAGGAAGCACTTCAAGAGAGAGTATGCCTCTCGGCTATTGGCGCCGTGTGTCCTCCAAATCGGATTGGATCTCCTGGATATCCGGGGGCCACGTGCTCTTGATATATGAGAGTATTGCCCAAATGTCGCTGTCGCTGAGGGTTTCAGCGAAGCCGGGCATGTTGCTCATGTAATCGTCGCCGACGATGGCGGTCGAGCCCAACTTGGTCACGTCGAACAGCAGCGCATCGGCGTGATGCCAGGTGTGGCCGGTCACGTCGTGAGGTGGGGCAGGCAACATGCCGTCGGCATCGCGTTCGCGCCAGTTCGGTTGTCCTTCCAGGTTTGCGCCGTGGCAACTGGCGCAGTGTTGCTGGTATAAGACTTCCCCGCGCGCTACTAGTGTAGGATTCGCGGCATCCGCCCGGTTCGGCTCGCCAGAGTTCCAGACGATCAGCCAAAAGGCCGCTAACCCGATGGCCGCCGCAATCAAAGCGACCGCGGCAACAATCATTGGACTTGCCCGCAACCCACGGCTGGTAGCTGGTTTTCTTTTACTCATTCTCAGTGCGCACCTATGCCGGTCTGATGGAAATGGATTGCGCTAATTCTCGCCTTAGAATAAGCCCGCTAGTTTGGCTGCACGCGCAATCATGCTATATTCCCGGCACGCAGTCGTCCACAGATATTGTACTATGCCGGCGCAGCGCCAATACGAGGGTAGGGTATTACTTGCAGCCATGAAATCGAAGATGCAATGGTCTTAACCAGGCCGATTGCAGGGCTGATCTTGTAACTTTGGCACGCGGCAGTGGACACAAGAGGACGATCTTGACAATTGAGCGGTATGGAGCGTGGCGGCAGTGCCGCCGATGGCGTACTATACAGACAACCTGCAATATTCGGCAGTAATGACGAACTAAGAAAGTGAGCAACGATGGCGACGACGAACGGTCCGATAGGGGTAGCCGTCATTGGGTGCGGCGGCATTTCCCATCCCCATTTCGACGGGTGGCAGCGGTTGGTACGAGCCGGAGAAGCCCGTCTGGAAGTTGCCTGCGACAACCTGCGCGAACGCGCCGAGTCCCAGGCGCAGCGGTATGGCGCCGCGGCTGCGGCCACCAACTTTGCCGAGGTAGTGCGGCAGCCGGAGGTGCAGGCCGTTGACATCTGCTTGCCTCATCACTTGCATTTGCCCGCTATTCTGGCGGCGGCGGAGGCCGGCGTGCATATCCTCTGTGAGAAGCCGCTGGTGCTGAATATGGATGAAGCAGTTGAAGCCATACGTGCATGCCGCGATGCCGGTGTGAAGCTCATGACCGCCGACCGCGATCGTTTCGAGCCTCCTGCCCGCGCGGTAAAGCGCATCCTCGACGCCGGGCTCATCGGCGACATCTATCATGTGCTGGAACGCCACCTGCTCCACAAGGATGTGCTCACCCAGGGATCCCGCGCCAACATGGGTTGGAAACTCGGCAAAGCCACGGCGGGCGGCGGCGCGTTGCACCGCGACGGCTGTTACTACATCGATACGCTGCTTTTCTGGGAAGGTAGCGGCGTGAAGCACGTCGCGGGCGCGGAGTTCGATAGCTTTCTCTGGGAGACGGAGGAGATCGAGACCACCTCCCACGTGCTCTTTCGCTTCAATAGCGGCGCGATCGGCGTCTTTGAGATGGTGTGGTGTTTGCAGGGGCCCCAACACCGCGAGATCTTCGTGACCGGCAGCGAGGGCTACGTAAAGCTTGACGGCGGTATTGGGCATGGCTCCGATGCGACGATCACGCTCTACAGCAACAAGCTGCCGTGGCTGACGTTTGACGAGCCGCAAGTTGCCCAGGCCTTTGCCGATTGCACCTTCGAGCAACCGCACCGCAATAATCCGGAAATGGCCAATGAAAAGCTCGTGCTGCACGTGCCGTATGCGGGGGGCTTCTACGCGCAGGAGAAGGAACTCCTGGCTGCCATTCGCGAAGACCGCGAACCGGAATCCAACGGCATCGACGGCGCCCGGTCGCTGGAAGTGGTGGAAGGCGCGTACCTTGCGGCGCAGGAACGTCGGCTGATCGAGTTTCCGCTGCGTGATTGGGAGTCGCTGCGGAGCCATCGCACGTAGCCAGTCGCTCAATGGTGGCGGGGCTGTTCACTGTCTGACGTGGATGGGAGGCAAGAAGTGGTAAGGAGCGATTCGAATGTCACCCTGAACGGAGTGAAGGGTCTAGAGTGACTGCAGTTGGATAGTGTAGCCCCCAGTCTAAGAGGGTGTTTGCAAAGGTGTTGTCTGCACTAGCAACGTTCGCCCTGAGCCCGTCGAAGGGCAGTTCATGATTCGACAGGCTCAGCACGAACGGTTTTCATGGGCTTTGCAAACACCTTGTTAGACCCTAGATTCCTCGCTCCGCTCGGAATGACATGAGACATTGGGTCGCGCTAATAGCACGAAAGCATGATATCCGTACGAAACCTAGAAGGGGGGCAAGCCATGCGTTATCGTCCGCTCGGTAGCACGGGACATCAGGTGTCGGAAGTCGGGTTAGGCACGTATCCGTTGGGTGGCACGCTCATTACGAGCGGCAGCTATTGGTCGGGTCCTGCTACCTACGGCGAGGTGTCGCTTAAGACGGCGGTGGAGACGATCCATCACGGGCTGTCGCTGGGTCTCAACTTCATCGACACCGCGCCGGTGTACTCGGAAGCTGAAGTTTACATTGCCGAGGCGCTGCGCCGGCGTCCGTCGCACCTGCGGGACATTGAAGTCTTTGTCGAGACCAAGGGCGGCGAGCATGTTCTGCCAGCCGCTGACGGCGGGTCGCCGGTGTTGGCGCGGGACTTTTCCCGCGCTGCTTTGCGCGCCAGTGTGCAGCGCAGCAAGGAGCGCCTGCAAACCGACCTTATCGAGGGTGTGTTGCTGCATAGTCCGGTCGCAGACGAAATGGCGGAAGACCCGCTGGGTCTGCTGGTCGAGCTCCGTGCAGAAAGACACATTGGGCACGTAGGGGTCTCCGCTACCAACGTGACGGAAGCCATCCGGCTCATCGAGGAAGACGGCCGCGCGGAGATCATACAAATTGGGTTCAGTCTGCTCGAACCTGAACCGACCGAGCGGCTCTTGCCACTGGCGGAAGAGCGCGGCATCGGCATCGTGATCCGCTCGCCGCTCGCCTCCGGATTCCTCTCGGGCACGCTCACGGCAGACCATGAGTTCGGGCCGGACGATCACCGCAGCCTCATACCGCGGGAACGGCTAGCCGCGCGTCTCCGAGAGGCGGAATCCTTCATGTGGCTGGTTGATGAAGGCGTTGCGCAAAGCCTGAGCGAAGCCGCCTTGCGTTACATCCTCAGCTTTTCCGGGGTAACATCGGTGATTCCCGGCGCCATGAATCCCGCCGAGCTTGAGCAGAACGTGGCGATTTCCGATCTTGGCCCCCTGCCGGAGGCGGCGCTGGCGCGCGTCGCAGAGACGCAGCGGGAGTTGGGATTGCTGAGTTAAGTAAGCTCAAAGTCCTTGTTTAAGGCTGGCGTGTCTGAGACGGTTGCATTGCGAGTAGTGCGGAGTTGTGCGAGGAATGAGCAATTCGTCCATGACCGTGTCTGCCTAGTGCGCGAAGAGTGGGGGACAAGCCCCCGCGCTACAGAAGAGCGCATGGCCGTCTAATGAGCCGTAGAGGCACGACATGTCGTGCCCCTACCCATAGGACAGCCGCAATTCTATCTCGTCATTGCCACGGTAGCGGGAATCCATCTTCCTTGCATAGGTAGACTATCGTCTCCTGTCAGAATTGCTTGTTACATACCTCTTCGATGACCTAGACTCCGGCGCAAGCCGAAGTGGCGAATAGCGTCGTTCGTTTAGCGGGTCACCGTTCAACCTTCGGCAAGTTCAGGGCGAATGGGGTCCATGGCCGCAGCTTGACAGTCGAACGGGGGACAAGCCCCCGCGCTACGAGAAGCGCCAAGAAGTGCAACTGCAACTTTCCCAAGTCTTTGGTCTCGTAGATCAACCCGTAGGGGCACGATATATCGTGCCCCTACTCGTAATTTGTATGTTGTAAAGGGCGCGCAAATGAGCGAAGTTGAGAGGGCAACGCGAGGGGCGCGTCGTCCGTCAATCCGGCGCAAGCGGGAATCAATCTTGTCTTGCGGCCGATAGCGCTGCGTAAGCGTGAAAGAGCCCCAGGCAGCGGCCTCCTGTCTGGCGCGGCTTACAATCGCAGCCCAAGTTTGGGTACATCCAACAGGTTTGACCTCCGCTAATGTATTGCATCAACACGGCGCTTCCGCCATAATTCAAGTTACGGATTGCCCTCAATGCATTTGGGTGAGAGAAAGGAGGACGACAACTGGCTACATACCATAAGAGGGGATTCGACCGAGGTTCCTTTCCTAACCGTGTTTGCGTGTCATTCTTATTCACGTTTGACTTGTCAAGAAAGCAATTCGGGAGGCTAAGCACATGAAAACTGGTGACAGTGAGACCCGTTTGACGCGTCGCTCAGTGCTGTGGTTAGGCGGAGGCACAATTGGCGCAATCGCTCTGGCCGCCTGTGGGCAGGCGACAATCACCGAAGCACCTGCGGAAGACGTGCCTGAGGAGAAGGAAGCAGAAGCGAAAGAGCCGGAGCCACAGGCAGAGCCCGTAAACCTAGATTGGGCGCTTTGGGGTGACTCCACGTGGGTGGAAGCGGCGCAGGCCGGCGCCGATGTGTACACGGCAGACAACCCTAACGTCACTTTAAACGTCCTCGGCGTAAAGGACAGTCCGGCAGTCTACATTACGGCCTGGGTGGCCGGGTCCGGACCCGACATTGCGATGACGTGGGGCACGAATCTCGTCCAAGCGGGACGAGAGGGTCTGCTGCTCAACATGGATCCCTACATCAAGCGCGACAGCTTCCCCATGGATGACTACATTCCCTTCCAGCTTAGCGCTATGCGCTGGCCGGAGACGGGTCAGTACGGTCTGCCCATGTACATCAACGTGTACGTGCTCTGGTACAACAAGCAGGTCTTCGAAAAGAAGGGCATGGCCTTACCCGATGACACGTGGGGCTGGGACGAATACCAGGATGCGATGCTCAGGCTTACCGACCGCCCCAACACCGTCTTTGGCGGCGTGGACCCGGGCTGGGGCCGCGGCATTTGGAAGATCGTGCAAAACGGCGGCACCGTGGTCGATCCTGATAACGACCGCCACGCCACCTTCGATAGTCCTCAGGCAATTGAAGCCATGGAGTGGGTGCACGCCCGCTACCACCAGGACCGGAGCATGGTGCACGGTGAGGAGTGGGCGGCGCTGGACCGCAGCAAGGTCCAGGCCCTCATGCAGGGCACGCTGGCAACCTGGGAAGAAGGATCTTGGGGGCCGGGGCAGTACTCGATAGACTTCCCC
Organism: Chloroflexota bacterium; assembly: GCA_965219505.1. GTDB lineage: Bacteria > Chloroflexota > UBA11872 > VXOZ01 > VXOZ01 > VXOZ01. Next base: position 3,065,001 of record OZ244775.1, read on the forward strand.
GAGAATGTCGAGGACTGGGACGTGGCCCCACTGCCGCAGGGTCCGGTAGCCCGTGCTACCCAAGGCTCCATCGACGCGTGGGTGGTTTGGGCAGGCACGAAAGACCCGGATACGGCTTGGGACTTCATGAAATTCCTGCAGACCGATACGTATCTCGACTTGCAATGCCAGATTGCCAGCATTCAGCATCCGCGTGCCTCTCTGCAGGACCGTTACATCAGCATCATGAGCGAGAACTTCCCGGCGCTCGCGGACAAGAATCTCGACGCCTTTGCGCATCCGGTGCGGGGCAAGTACGCCTGGCCGAACGGCGGCCTCTTCCGCAACGATGCCGACGTGTTCGGCCTCCTCGCGGAAGCATGGCAGACGGCCATTGTGGAGGATAAAATCACGGTGGCGGAGGCGTTCACCGCCGCCGCCAAGCGCGCCAATGTGCTGATGGCGGAGGGCTAGTAGTCCTCCACCAGCGAGAGTATGATGCAGACGTAGGGGCACGAGATGTCGTGCCCCTATGTGAGCGCGGCAGTGCTATTGCAAGGGATCGAAACCTATGCTCGTTACGACCACCGGTCGGTTTCCCATTGTGAGTGACGGCCGGCACCCCTTGCGCGCGGCCGTTGAGGATTGGCGGGGCCGAGTGACGCCTACGCCCGAAAGTGCGTGGCAAGACTGCGCCCTGCGATCGGTGCAGGCCCAGACCCAAGCGGAACTGCTGTCTGAGCAGGCAGACGCCGGTGCGGACATTCTCGATCCGGGTTACGTGCCCGTCCACGACGAGTGGTTCCAAATGGCGCGAGTGGTACCTGACCTGGAAGTCGCCGCTCCGCTCCGCTATCTGGACACGAACACCTACTACCACCACTGGAAACTGAATCAGATGCCCACGCGCCAGGCTGACAGCCCCATCGTCAGCGCCTACCGCCACGCGGCCTCACTTACAGACAGACCCATTAAGCCCACGCTCTTTGGGCCGTACACAATCTGGGCGTATGCAGACCGACAGGGGAAAGGCGACACGCCGGGGGCCTTTGCCGCGCTGGTGGACATGTGGGCGGCAGACGTCGCTGCCCTGGCTGCCGCCGGTGCGCGGTACATCCAAATAGAAGAATCGGTAGTGTTGCGCCCCAAGCATCGCGCCGACTTTCCGCTGGTTGCACAAGCCGTCGAGCGACTTGCGGGCGCGGCGCCGGAGGCGACCGTAATCGTGCATTTGGCGTGCGGCGCGATTGGCGATCTGATTCAGCCGTTCCTCGACGTCCCCGGCCTGGGCGGACTGGGACTGGACTTCACGGATGCCTATCGCGCGCCCAACCTCGCCGCCCTTGAGGCCTGGAGCGGGGATGCCATTCTCCAGGCCGGTATTGCTGACGCACGCCACTTCCGCGTCGAAACTGAAGCAGAGCTGCAGGAAACACTCACCGCGATTACGGCCGCCGTGCCCGCGGAAAACTGCTGGGCCGCTCCGAGCACCGCGCTCCTCTACTTGCCGCGCCACGCCGCTTTCGAGAAGCTAGCGACCCTGGCGCGCGCTGCTCACGCATTCGACGGCAAGGGAGCGCGGCAATGAGCCAACTCCCAGTCCTGCCGATTTCCAGCATCGGCAGCTTGCCGAAGCCGCCCGATCTTTTTCGCGCGGAGATGGCGCCGCTGGAGCAGCAGGACCACGCCTGGATGCGCCGGCGACAGGAGACGGCGGTTGCAGAGTGGCTCGCAACCCAGGAGAAGCTCGGCATAGACGTGCTCGTGGACGGCGAGCAGTACCGGCGCTCCATGACGACCTACTTCCTGGAAGGCTGGGGCTGCGCAGACATAGACCCTGACCCGGTGTGGGTGCTGGACAACATGTACGGTCAGCGGGCCGTCATCAAGCGGACGGCCACCGCGCCGCGCACGTTGCTCCTAGACTGGTACCGGTTCGCCGCATCCCACGCACGGAGCGACGTAAAGGTTACGGTCACCGGCCCCTATACGTTGCGGGACTGGGTCTTCGATCTTCACTACTCGGATCGCCGCGCGGCAGTGCTGGGCTTGGCGGAGTACGTCCGTGAAGAGGTTCACGCGCTCGTCGCGGCGGGTGTGAGCTACTTGCAAATAGATGAACCGGCGTTCGTCACCCGTTACGACCAGCCGGAGGAGCTTGACGTAGCGATAGAGGCTATGCAGCACATTTGCACCGGCCTGCCCGACCATGTCACGGTCTTCACGCATATGTGCTACGGCGCGTTTCACGAGGTGTACCCCAAGATGCTGGAGCTGCCGGCGCACGTCTTCTGCCTGGAGCTTGCGCACGTCTCGCCCGAGCTCCTCGATATTTTGCGCAAGCACCCGTTCCCCCCGGATCGGGGTATGGGCTATGGTGTTGTGGATGCACAGGACCCCCGTGTAGAATCGGTACAGGAGATCGAGGCGCGCATCCGCTTGGCCCTGGAGTACTTTACGCCTGAGCAACTCTGGATCAATCCCGACTGCGGCTTACAGGCTATTCCTTATGAATCCGCCGTGGCTAAGCTAGAGAACTTGGTTGAGGCCACCCACCGCGTGCGCCAATCACCCGCCTAAGTCTCTTCGTATTTGCGAAAGGTTGCCATAATGAGCCGCCAGGATAGTGAGACCCATGTAAGACTAGTGGCCTGGTTGCACATTATACTGAGCGTGCTGGGGCTTCTTGTAACTGTGCTCGTATTTCTCGTGTTTGTTGGCATCGGGCTGCTATTGGCTGTCGCCGATGAATCGGAGGCCATGGGCATTCTGGCAGTGATTGGCACCTTCATTGGAGTGTTCCTGTTTCTTGTGTCGGTACCGGGTCTTGTTGGCGGTATCGGTCTGCTGAAGGGACAGAACTGGGCGCGCATTCTGGTGCTCATCCTCAGCGTGCTCCAACTCTTCAACGTCCCCTTTGGCACCGCCGTTGGTGTCTACTCGCTCTGGGCGTTGACGCAAGAGGAAACGATTGCGCTCTTCGGCGAGACGAGAGGCTGGAAAGAGTAAATGGCTCTTGCCATAGCATAGTTCGAGGCTGACGAATCTCCCTACCACCTGCAGGAGGAATCTTTGCGATGAGTGTCAGTACACGACCGTACATCGATCCGGTTGAAGGGCTGATCGCCCGCGCCAAACAGACCGCTGCGCCGCTGGCCCTGCCGAATACTGCCTCAGAGTGGCGCGCGTGGCATGAGCGCACGCTGATACAAGTGCGGGAGATGATCGGGCCGTATCCCGATCCGGTACCGCTCAACGTGGAGGTGGTCGAGCGTCACGACGAGGGCAGTTACATTCGGGAGAAAGTCCTTTACGACAGCGAGGCCTTTGCCACAGTCCCCGCTTGGCTGCTCACGCCCAAGGACATCAAGGAGGGTGAGAAGCGGCCGGGCATACTCTGCGCGCACGGTCATGGACGCGGCAAGGATGATCCCGCCGGAATATTGCCTCCACAAGACGATCCCAATTATGCGCAGCAGAAGGAACGGCAGTCCGGCGTAAACTATGCCCAACAGCTTGCCGAGCATGGGTACGTGTGCCTGACCCCCGACTGGCGGGGATTCGGCGAGCGTCAGGGTCCGGAGGAGTGGCGGCGTAGCTCCCGGGATGGCTGCAACGCGCTCTATTTGGGGTATGGCTATCTGGGTTTCCAGTTGCTTGCTCTGGACATCTGGGACGGCATGCGCGGCATTGACTTGCTCCAAGGGCTGCCGTGCGTCGACCCGGACCGCATCGGCATGATCGGCCTTTCCTTTGGCGGCACGATGACTACGTACCTTTCGGCCCTGGACGAGCGCGTCCGCTGCGCCGACATTGTGTGCTACCTCAGCACAATCTGGGATGCCATCGGCCATCGCGGTCGGGGCAACACCTGCGGTTCGCAATTCGCGCGGGGCCTCCTGACCTTTGGCGACATTGCATCCGTGGCCGGGCTAATAGCCCCGCGTCCGTGCCTGGTAGAGGTTGGCGAACTGGACGACTGTTTCGTCAAGGACGATGCACTGCGTTGCTATGCAGACGTGGAACGGATCTTCGCCGCGGCCGGCGCTGGCGATAGACTCGACCTGGACCTGCATCCCGGCGGTCATGCCTTTAGCGGCGCAAAGGCGTTCGATTGGTTTGCACGGTGGCTATAGGTTGACTCGAACTTAGGCCACCAAATGTGCTGGTGAATCCGCTCCATCAGCACGACTCACCATATTCACGCCGTAGCAAAGTCGGCACCGAGATTCCAGCTTGACAGTAGGCATTGTCAGTTCTACCATCAAAGGCAAGCAAACCTCCAATTCCCCAGTATTTGGCTGAATGAGGACAGCATAATGGCACAAGTTCAGGAACTGGGAGCCGCCGCGGAGCTTAAGTTCGACCAGTATGTGGGCGATCCCTACAACGAGCAACTCTATCGCTTCGACAACAGCGCCACTGGGATAGCCAGCATCGATGAATTCTCCGATGAGCACGTCGCCTACTACAGAGAGACGGGCTTTCTCGTCATTCAGGGCGTCTTTACGCCTGCGGAGGTGCAGGAAGCTCTGGCGGGCTTCGCCGACCTCGTAATCGGCAAGCACCCCGATTTTGTGGGCGTGCAGTTCGAGGCTGCCTCCAAGAAATACGTCCGTACCCTATCGCAAGAGCGGCAACTCGATTGCGTGCGCAAGCTCCAGCATTTTGTCGAGTTTGAGCCGCGCATGAAAGCCATGGCGTGGCATCAAAATTTGCAGCGAGTTGTTAGCCGCCTGCTTGAAGCCGAACCCGAACTCTTCGCGGATCAGGCCCTCAGCAAGCCGCCCGGCATCGGACGTGAAAAGCCCTGGCATCAAGACCACGCCTTCTTCAACCTGCCGATGGGCACGCCGATTGTAGGCACGTGGACTGCGCTGGATGAAGCCACGCTCGAGAATGGCTGCATGCACGTAAAACCCGGGACCCACAAAGAGGGGCCGGTGGTGCACTTTCGGCGGCGCGACTGGCAAATTTGCGACGACCACCTCGATCTCAACCGCGACGTTGCCGTACCGCTCGAACCGGGGGGCGTGCTGTTTTTCGACGGCCTCATGCACCACGGCACACCGGCAAACCGCAGTGAGAGTCGGCGCCGAGCACTCCAGTTCCACTTCATTCCGGCGGACACTGAGCGGACGAGCCAGGAAGAACGCATGGCGGTGTTCGGGAGTGAGGGCAAAGACGTCAATTGCTAGCCGCGTCCATTGACCCGAATTCCCTAGGGAGCGCCGCTACGTGGGGCGCGCCACAGCGCGTCATACATTTGCCGGCCAATCGGGATCACGTACCCTTCCCTGCGAATGAAGTCCGGGGTGCAACCTGTCGCGGCGTAACACATAGCTCAGCCACGTGGGCCCAGTAGCTGGAAGCACATAGACCAAAGATCATCATGGCGGCAGTTCTACAGAGAAACCCTATGCGCACCGCTGCCTACGCTGCGGCTCTCGCTCTCTTGGCAGCAGCGTTTGCCCTGCGCATCGGTACCTTTGCAACAGCCGGTGAGGCTTTCTACGCCCTCAGCGTTATCATAGCGGCGGCAATTGCCCTGTTTGCCGGAGAGTTGGCGCTGCAGCGGTTTCGCACGGAGCAGCGCGATGCACTGCTGCTCGTTAGTGCCGGCCTGTGGGTTACTGCCGCACTGCACCTTTACCACTTTGCGGCGATCTCCGGCGTATTCGGTACCACAGATTCGCTGCTTGCGGCAGCCTCCGTGCTGCGGGGCGCACTGCTTCCCACGCTCTTCTTCAGCCTCTTCCTTGTCCTGAGTCTCTTGGCGAGCAGGCAGAGCCGTCCTTCAGCCGCGCAACCGGGGGGAATCTACCTAGCCGCCGCCACGCTCGCCTTCATCGTAACCGTCGGCGCGCTGGTGTTCCCGGTACCGCAGGCCAGCGACTTGGTGGAGATTCTGGGCCAACCCATCCCGCCGCTTGCGGCCCAGCCGGAACTCCTGCTCGTGACGGTGCTCACGCTCATCGGCATCGCCGGAGTGCTGCGGAACGGCAGATGGCGCGCGGAACTTCTCAGCCGCTGGCTGCTGCTCGCTTTCATTGTGACTCTGATCGCCCTGGCGCGCTTTCCGCTACTCTATGCGTGGCCGTCAGAGGCTGTACTTCTCCTATCACAAGTCCTGACGCTGGCGAGCTATCTCTGTGTCATCGCTGGGACCGTCTCCGGAACTGGTGTGCGCCCAACAGCAACAGTGGCAGTGGAAAGAGCGCCTAGGCCGAAGGCAGCAGACGCCGCCGAGCCACGCAACGCCACCGAAGATCAGCCCGCACGCAGCCCGGGACTCGCCCTGCGCGACCTCCAAGCCAGTCATCGCGCGCTACGCAACGCCACCGAAGGATTGCTGGTCGGCGTCCGCAGCGACGGCGCCATAACCGACTGGAAACCTGCCGCCGACTTCGGTCCCACCGCCATGCCGAGCGAGTTCCTAGGCAAGAATGTCCGTGCGGTCCTGCCGTCCGACCAAGCCGAATCGATAATGGCCGCCGTTGCCCGTGTCCTCCAAGCGGGCAAAACGGAACGGCTGCAGTACGCCGCCGCCGACGGCAGCGTGGTGCTGGCAGGCTCCGTGACCCCGCACTCCGCCGATCAGGTACTGTGTATCATCCAGGACCACACCGCAAATGCGCGCGCGGTCCAGGAGTTGGCTGAGCAGCGCCGAGCGGCAAAGTCTCTGCGGCTCGTGACGGGAGATTGGCTCATTCACATGACCCGCGCGGGCACCATCCAAGACTTACAGCCGCCCGCCGCCGTAGAGCCGGCCACGTACGCAGACATGTTCGCCGGTAAACACCTGGGAGACGTTTTCCAAGGCGATGACGTGACGCCGCTGGTGGCAGCGGCAGAAGCGTCCCTGGCAAGCAATGCGGTGCAGGAGCTGTCGTTCCTGCGGCAGAGCGGTCAGGTCTTGGCAGTGCGCGTCGCTCCGCATGCCGATGATGCGGTGCTCTGCCTGCTGCGCGACATTACGGAACTCAAGGACACAGCAGCGCAGTTGCGGGAGAGTGATGAAGAAAATCAGACGTTGCGCGCGCACCTGGAGCGGCTGGATGCTGAACAAAGCACGGCTCTGACCCAAGCGAAGGTATCGGTGCGTATCCTGCAGACGCTCTTGCCCGACCTGGTACTCCGCCTGCGGGCGGACGGCACGATATTGGAGTGTAAGCCCGCCGAGAGTTTTGGCCCGCGTGACGGCGAGCGCTTAGTGGACGCCAGAGCGCGGGAGGTGCTGCCGGTTGACTTGGCTTCGCAGTTGATGGCGGCTGTCGAGCGCGTGCAGAGCGACGGACATCCGCACCGGTTCACGTGCCATCCGGTTGGCGGCCAGGTACTGGCGGGCGGCGTGGCGGCGCTGACGGACGATCAATTCCTCTGCGTGGTGCGCGACCAGACCCAGCAGAAGCAGATGGAAACCGCCCTGGCGCAGCAAGCGGCAGTTCTGGCTAAGGAGATGCAGGCGAAACTCGAGGAAGAGTCTCTGCGTACACTGCGAAATGAAAACGATGTCCTGCGTGCGCAATTGCTGCGTGTCGCCCAGATAGCCCTGGAAGGCGGCGGCACTGCCGGAGAGGTTTCCTCGGCAGCCAGTGGCACGCCCGAAGATGCACCCGCAGATACTGCAAATGAGACCTCAGGGGCAGCGCGGCCAACTGAGTCGAAAAGCACTAAAGTGAGCCCTGCCGCGGCACAGCCCCAGGATGCGCCTGCCATGCCGACTCCACCGCCCTCCCCTCAGGCCACACCGACAGCGGGTAGCCCTGTACAATCTGCGCAAGACAAAACGCGCGATACCGACGCACCGGCAAACGGAGAACTCCCCCGACGCAGCGCGGAAGCCAGCATCGACGGTTCTCTACGGAGCAGCGCGGACAGCCCGATAACTGAGACACAATCCCAAGGCAAGACTGCCGTGGCAACCCGACTGGCAACACGCCTGGAAGTGACAGTGACGGAAAACGGCCAGGAAGAGAGTAGTACGCAGACTAACGGTGAACCGACGGACGAGATCCGCCCTTCCTAGAATTCGATGTGTAATCTTCAACGATGTTACGCTTGGCATTCGTCCAGTACGGTAATGAGCTTTCGCAAAGTAACGAGGAGGAGTTTAGATGCAACTAGCATTACATTCGGTCAGCTACGCAGGCGTGTGGCCGGGGCAGCAGCGGCTGACCTTGGAGGAATTCATCCCCCGCGCGGCGGCGCTTGGGTTCAAAGGCGTGATGCTCGTCGCAAAGCGGCCGCATCTCTCGCTGCTCGATTACCCGTCGCATCAACCCGAGAAGCGGCAGGTGCTGCGCGCGCTGCTCGCAGAGCACGACCTCAGCGTTCGTTCTCTGGCAGGTTACAACGACTTTACCGTCGGCCCCGAGCGGCCCGACGTGCCTTTCTGGGAGCACGAAATCGTCTACATTGCCGAACTGGCGGCCTTGGCGCGCGATCTCGATTGCCCCGCGATTCGTATCTTCACCGGCTACGAGCGCGCCGGAGTCTCTTATGACGCGGGCTGGACAAGCGTGGTTACCGGCCTGCGCGAGGCTGCCCGGCTGGCAGCCGACTTTGGCGTGGTCCTCACGGTCCAGAATCATCACGACTTTGCTGTCGACTACGAAAGCATGTATCAACTCCTCTGCGAGGTAGACCACCCCAACTGCCGCGCGGCCTTCGACGCCTGGTCACCGGCCGTACAGGGTTTGCACGGCGAGGCGCTGGCAGCGGCAGTACGCCGCATGGCTCCCTTCATGGCATACACCACCGTGGCCGATTACGTAGCTCTGCCACGCTACCGCTATGAATCGGCGCTGGTGAACTACGTGGAAGAAACCCCGCGCATGTTGGGGGTACCACTTGGTGAAGGATTGATTGACTACGCTACGTTCTTCGATACACTCATCGCAACGGGCTATACCGGCACGGTGGCTTACGAAATGTGCTCATCCCTGCGCGACGGCGGCAACCTGGACAACCTGGATGCCTACGCGCAGCAATTCAAGGACTACATGGCGCCGTTTGTTGCGAAGGCGAACGCCGGAGTTGCTGCAGCAGTCGCGCGGTAGGTGCAGGCGGGTCAGCAACAGCTTCCATCCCACCCGGGTGGGTAAGCTCGCTGCTACGCCTGCTTGAGAATCGAGTTCGCTCACTCTATAGGAGAACTCATTACTATGTATCGCTCTTTGACTCTCGCATTTGCAACTCTCATCGCGCTCCTACTCGTTGCTTGCGGCGGCGAAGGCGAAGCGCCGGAGGCAGAGCAAGTCTTAACCATTCGCTACTGGCAAGCACCCTCCTTGCCGTTCCCGTACCTGACCGGCGGCTTCAAGGATAGGGACGCGGGCGCAATTACCTTGGAGCCTTTGGCGAATTACGATCCGGATGGCAACTTGGTGCCGAAGCTTGCCGTTGAAATCCCCACACTTGAGAATGGCGGCGTTTCGGAAGATCTGTTGACAATTACGTGGAAGCTGAAGCAAGGAGTGCGCTGGTCGGACGGCAGCGCCATGACTGCCGAGGACGTGATATTCACGTGGCGCTACTGTGCAGATGAAGGTACCGGCTGCACGAAGAGTGATTCTTTTGCCAATATTGCCTCCATTGAAGCTCTGGACGACCATACGGTTACCATAACTTTCGATAAGCCTACGCCCTATCCCTACACAGCGTTTGTCAGCGGTGACGCGCCCATCATCAGTGCGGCACTGTTTGCCGGTTGTGTCGGCGCCGCTGCCAGAACGTGTGAAGATCAAAATGCCCTTCCTCTGGGCACCGGACCCTACCGGCTCGTAACATTTGTGCCAAACGAAGGGGCGACATACGAGCGCAATCCCTTCTACCACGGCGAGCCGGTCTATTTCGACCGAATCGTACTGCTGGGTGGAGGGGATGCGCTTGCGGCAGCGCAGTCCGTCTTGGAAAAGGGTGAAGTCGATTATGCCTGGAACTTGCAGGTGAAGCCGGACGTTTTGCTGGAGATGGAAGCCAAGGGACTTGGGAGGGCTAATACTGCGGTTGTCTCCGCTCATGTCGAGCGCATCGTCATCAACCAGACCAATCCGGACCCCGCGCTGGGCTACGATCGCTCTGAGTACCTGGACGGACAGAATCCCCACCCGTTCTTGACGTTTACGCCCATCACCCAGGCGATGTCCATGGCGATAGACCGCACCCTCATCGCTGCGGAAGTTTATGGCTTCACCGCAGTGCCCGAGTGCAATGTGGTCGCGTCTCCCCTCAAATACATTTCGACTGCGAATCAAGACTGTCTGCTGCAAGACATTGCCGGCGCCAAGCAGCTTTTGGATGAAAACGGCGTCGTCGACAGCGATGGCGATGGCATCCGCGAATACAATGGCGTTCCGTTGCGGATCACGTACCAGACCACCGAAAACGACATCAGGCAGGCTACCCAAGCTCTCATCCAAGGGTGGTGGCGGGAGATTGGTATCGAGACCGTGCTCATTCAGCACGACGCCGACCTCTTCTTTGGCGGCGACCCGGCCGTCCATGAGGAGGAGTCGTACCGTCGTTTCTTCGCGGACGTGCAAATGTACACTGCGAATTCCGGCGTAGATCCTCAGCAGTATCTCTCACGTGGACTTTGCAGTAATGTCCAGACACGTGACAACGGTTGGTCCAGCGGCAATAACGCCCGCATGTGCAATGCCGAGTTCGATGCAACCTTTGCCCAACTCGCCCAAACCCCAATTGGACCGGAGCGCGAGGCGCTGGTGAAGCGGCTAAACGACATCGTCGTGCAAAACTACTACCAGATTCCGCTGGTCAACCGGAATTCAATTTCCGCTACCTTGCATACGCTGCACGGTGTCCGCATCAACTACTGGGATAGCGAGACGTGGAATATCGCCGAGTGGCGGCGCTAAGCGGTCTCAATCGAAAGGACACGGACTGAGACTTGAAGGGTGCACCCCCACAGATTCTCGCTTGCGCGGGACTGGCAGAATTTGTGCCGCTTCATCTTTCGTAGAGCGGGGGCTTGTCCCCCGCCCCTGGCCTGACCAAAGTCTGCGTTTGCCCCCGTTCGTGCTGAGGGCTGCGCGAAGCCCCTGTCGAAGCATGAACGGGAAGAGTAGGGGCACGACATGTCGTGCCCCTACTTTGGTGTGCAGTTGCCCTGCAGTTGCGGACTACGAGTCGACATCTTCTACGATCCAAATAGCGGGAATGAAGAGAAGATGGATTCCCGTTTTCACGGGAATGACGGAAGCGGTGGGCGGGCTTTGCGCTACAATGACAACTTCTCTGCCGCCCGAGCTCCTTACCATTGACGAACCCGCCCCCTTAGAGTCACCATTACCACAACTACCTGTGCGCAACCACGGAGGAACGCTATGTCTGAAGATGTTGGTTTCGTCACCATGGGGCAGACGTCCGGGCGGGAGGACGTGCCGGAGATTGGCGTGGGGATGCTGGGCTACGCCTTCATGGGCAAAGCCCATAGCAACGCCCTGCGCAAAATCCCCTATATGGTAGACCCATTGCCGGCCGTTCCGGCGCTCGTTTCGATTTGCGGGCGCAACGAGGCCGCCGTAAGGGACGCCGCGGCCCGCTACGGTTTCCAGCGCTACTGCACCGACTGGCGCGACCTGATTCAAGACGACGCTATCCAGCTATTCGACAACGGCGGGCCGAACGACACCCACGCCGAGCCCTGCATTGCCGCTGCCGAGGCCGGCAAGCACATCATCTGCGAAAAGCCGCTGGCGCGCACGGCCCAAGAGTCCAAGAGCATGTTGGAGGCCGTTCAGAAAGCCGGCGTCAAGCATGCCTGCGCCTTCAACTACCGTTTTATACCGGCCTTGCGGCTGGCGCGTGAAATGATCGAAAGAGGCGAGTTGGGTCAGATCTATCACTTCCGCGCCGTCTACTTGCAGGAATGGATCATGGACCCGCAGTTTCCCATGGTCTGGCGGCTGAAAAAGGACATCGCGGGCAGCGGCGCGCTCGGCGACCTGGGCGCGCACATCATCGACCTCGCGCGCTTCCTCGTAGGCGAGCCGACGGCGATTTCAGGTCTCACGCAAACCTTCATCAAAGAGCGTCCCACCGACGACGGCGGGCGGGACACCGTGGACGTGGACGATGCGTTCGTTTCGCTGGTGCAATTCGCCAATGGCGCAATCGGCACCCTGGAGGCCAGCCGCTACGCCAACGGACGCAAGAACCACCAACGCATCGAGATCAACGGCTCGAAAGGGAGCATCGTCTTCGATCTGGAGCGTCTGAACGAGCTTGAAGTCCATTTGAGCGACAGCGAACCGGGCGGTCATGCCCAAGGCTTCCGCCGCGTGCTGGTCACCGAGGCCGACCATCCCTTCTGGAAGTACTGGTGGCCCCACGGGCACATCATCGGCTGGGAACATACCTTCGTCCACGAGATTACCCACCTGCTGGACGCCATCGTAAATGACACGGAGGTCGCGCCCTACGGCGCTGATTTTGAGGACGGCTACCGTGCCGCCGTGATCTGCGATGCGGTTTTGGAGTCCGCCGCCAACGGCGGCGCCTTGGTGCCAATACAATACTAGGAGCAGCGTAACTCAGCACTTGCACTGTTCGCCTATACGGCGACCTCATCTTTGTAGCGCGGGGCCTTGTGCCCCGCCAATGCCATGCAAATCAGGGCGCCAAATTGGATGGAGCCATGTTTGCGGCAATATGGACATATTATGCGGCTAGACATATAATGTGTCCAAAAGCAAGGAGGGAGACATGAAGGAAATTGGGGCCGCAAAATTCAAGGAGCAATGTCTGGCATTGTTGGACAATCTAGACGCCGATGGTCTAATCGTCACCAAACGAGGCAAGCCGGTAGCACGCGTAATACCTTACGAAACTAATGATGGCGACCTTATTGGCAGCCTGCGGGGTAAGCTAAAGATCAAGGGGGATATATTCACGACCGGTCTCCGCTGGGACGCAGATGATCAATCTTGATACGCACATCCTATTAAGTGCACTTGACGGAGAGCTACACGCGAGTGAGCAAAGCCTACTGGCCCGCAGCCGTTGGTCAATCTCGTCTATCGTCTTGTGGGAACTGGCCAAGCTCGTTCAGCTCGGCCGAATTCAGTTGGATTTTGAAGACCGACGAGTGGCACGCCTTCTTAACCGCCTGCATGTGTGGCCGATTGACCTCGATGTTGCGCGTGCTTCAACCCGTCTCGACTTTAGAAGCGATCCCGCGGACGAGATAATCGCTGCAACCAGCGTTGTGCACAGTATTCCTTTACTTACGCGTGACTCTACCATGCGCAGATCTAAGGTAGTTCCTTTGGCATCGTGATCACACACAGCATTGAATGCTGGAACCGAACGAAGACGATGAGTTGTCGCAGGATTGAGGTACCGTTTTGAACAAATGCGAAAGCAGGAGGCACGAACGATGAAACTCGGTGTATTGACAGTACTGTTGGGCGATTTGCCCTTTGAAGAGGCGCTGGACTACCTCCGCGACTTGGGTGTGCAGTCGGTAGAAATCGGCTGCGGCAACTATCCCGGCAACGCCCACTGCGATCCGGACGCGTTGCTCAACGACGATAAGGCCTGCGACGCCTTTCTCAATGCGGTGCAGAGCCACGACATGGACATCTGCGCCCTATCCGCACACGGCAATCCATTGCACCCCAATCCCAAGATTGCGCGCTCCCACGCCGAGACCCAGCGCAAGACCATTCAACTTGCGCAAAAGCTGGGCGTCCAGACAGTAGTTGGTTTTTCCGGCTGTCCCGGCGATTTCGAGGGATCGAAGTACCCGAACTGGGTCACGTGTCCCTGGCCGACGGACTATCTGGAAATCTTAGAGTGGCAATGGGAAAAGAAGGTCGTCCCCTACTGGAAGGAAGAAGCCGACTACCTGCGCGCGCACAACGCCCGCATCGCTTTGGAGATGCACCCCGGCTTTGTGGTCTACAATTCCGAGACCTGCTTGCAGTTGCGGGATGCCTGCGGGCCGGAGATCGGCGCGAATCTGGACCCCAGCCACCTCTTCTGGCAGGGCTGCGACATCGTGGCCGTCATCCGCGAGCTTGGCGAGGCCGGCGCGCTCTACCACTTTCACGCCAAGGACACCAAGGTCCATCCCCTGAACGCTGCCAAGCACGGCGTGCTGGACACGAAGCCCTACACCGACGAGAAGAACCGCTCCTGGCTCTTCCGCAGCGTCGGCTACGGCCACGACTACGGCTACTGGAAAGACATCGTGAGCGAGTTACGGCTCGTCGGCTACGACGGCGTGCTCTCCATCGAGCACGAGGATAGCCTGATGTCATCCAACGAGGGCCTGGAGAAGGGGGTCAAGTTCCTCAAGGATATCCTCATCTTTGAGCAACCCGGCACCGCCTATTGGGCCTAAGGTTGGGTATTCTCGCCATCCCATGAAGCGGACCTAAAGCCAAGGAGACATTGGGCCGATCTACCGGCACTGTCGTCAGGACACAATTTTGTGCGCCCTGGAAGCACGAATAGTCTTGCCTCTCCCAAGGTTAACCCCTCTTCCTAGCGTATCTCCCCTCTCCTTGAAGAAACTCCCTCTCCTTGGAGAAACCCTCTCACCCTGGAGAAACTCTCAGATTCTCTCCCTCTCCCTGGGGAAATGGTCGGGGTGAGGGGATCCTTGCTTTTCCAGTTCCTCCTCCCTGGGAAGACCATTGCCTCGCAAATCGAGAGCGGTGAAATAGGCCTGAATTGCGGGAATCCCCCTCATCCCCGTATCAAGTACGGGGCAGGCTCTAGCCTTCACCCGCAAGGAGACCTTTGCGGAATACCGTGTCCCTGTCAAGGGGGTAGGCTGGGATAGGGTTAGAAAGGGGCTTTAGGGATCCGCAATCGCGATGTACCCACTAACCACTGGATTCCGGATTTCGCCGGAATGACGGAACTGTGCAAGGGCTTAATAGCAGAAGTGGGAACGACGAAAGGGCGGAAGCGCAACATAAGCGAGGGCGCGTACAGGTTCACCAGAAGAAGCCAAAGGAGGGTCGCCCAATGGGTGACCCTCCTTTGTTGTCGAACTCCTACAAACGCTCGTGAAAGTGAGCGTTTGGTTGCCGGGGCCTGTCCTACTCGACCTTGAGGTTCTCGTTGATGTGGGTGTCGGCGAAGGGCAAGAACTCTTCAATCGTCGCCTTGCGGGCGCGCACGTCGTTATAGATCGGCTGGAGCACGTCGCGGATCTCGTAGAAGTTGGAGTACTTCAACATACCGTGACCGGACTGCGGCGTGTGCTTGGCCTCCAGGAAGTACGCCGTGCCGTCCACATTGCCGCCCTGCTTCTCTTCCCAGTGCGCCTTCGCCTGGTCGAAGAGGTGCAGCATCGGGGTAACCACGTGGCCGGTCAGCTCAAGGTAGGTGAGGCCGTTGTCGCCGGCAAGCAGCCACTTCAACACTTCCCACGTCTGGTCGATGTGATCGGTGTTGCCCGCGAAGACCGCATGGGTGTAGTGGCGGCCGGAGTGGCTCGGCGGCTCGCCCGTGTACGGCAGCGCGCCAATGCCCCAGTCGAACGGAGCTTCTTGCGATTCCGGCGGCACCACGAACATCACCGACATGCCAAAGGCGCCGGTAGTATAGAACGGGTGACCGGTTCTGCCACCGACGATTGCACTGTGCTCTTCACTTGTCGGCATCACGTGGAACTTGTCGACGATGTCGATCCAGAAGTTTATACCTTGGACGTAGTGCTGGTTGTTCATGGTCGCCTTCTGGTTCTCGGCGTCCCAGGCCAGGCCGCCGAAGAAGGTGCCGTCGCCAATGCCAAAGGTGTTGAAACCGGTGTAGCCCCGACGCATGCCAAACTGCTCGGTACCCTTGGTGAGCTTCTCGCAGGTGTCGATGTACGCCTCCATCGTCCAGCTCGCGTCGGCCGGATCCAACGGTGGATACGCAAGGCCTGCTTCGTCGAATAGGTTCTTGTTGTAGGCATACGAGTCCACAGACATGCTGGCCGGGAAGCCATAGGTCTCGCCGCGGTGGGAGGTGAAGTCCACGCCCTCAGCAATAAAGGTCGCGTAAGGATCGATCTTATCGCGGTTCATCAGCGGCGTGAGCGAGACGATCAGCTCGCCTTCCACGAACTGCAGCCAGGTGCCCCAGGTGTTCTCGAAGAGACCCACGGGCGTGCCTGCGGCGAAGAGAATCGGGATGTTCTGGCGGACGCCTTGACCGCCACCATCAATGATCTTGAGGTCCAACGTGATGCCGGGGTTGGCTTCCTCGAACGCGCCATAGAGCGCTGCCTCAGCCTCGTTGCGCGCCGGCCGCACGTAGGTGAGATAGAGAATCGAGACCTCTTCGGCCACGGGGGCCTTCTCCTCGGCCTTCATCTCCGCCTTTTCTTCCTTGGGCATTTCATCGGTCATGGCCGTAGTACCACCACCGCACGCTGCGGCGAGCACGGCCCCGGCCCCGACGGCAAAGCCACCAAGCATCTTCCGGCGAGTGATGCTACTAATTACTGTGCTTGTGTTCATCCACATCTCCTTCTTTCTGTTGCATGCGAACACGTCACCAACTGTTAAAGTTTGCAATAGAGAGTCGGGGAAAGTCAAATCCGAGACCGAAAGCGGGGAGGGCTTTCTTCTTTCATCCGTCTTCCCTCCGCATTCAGCCGCGATCAGCCTAAGAAAAGGCAATTCGCAGCCTGTCGCTCCGGGTCAAACCGGCATGTCGGTCGTTCAGAGGAGTGACCGCACGCGGGCCCGACTCCTATGCTTATCCGCCGACATACAAGCCTGTGGGAGGGGTAGCGGCCAGCTTGCCGGTGGCCGCGCCCAGGAAAATATGCAGTACGCTTGCTTAGCAAATCGCGAAGTAGCCCTGCTTCAATGAAGTTTCACCGAATCGGTCGCCTACTTCTCTATCTGAAACTGACCCCGATCTTGCACGCACTGCCAACAGCAGCGAACTAGCTGAGCTGACCTATCGGTTTGCTAGTGTGCGGCAAGGCGCGCCTGTCGGACCTCTCTCACCATGAAGAGGGCGACTCCTGACAGAAGAACCACCATTCCAGCGACAAGATAGAGGGGTCTGGCCCCCGTCACTTCAAATAGAGCGCCCATCAGAGGCCCCGTGAAAAGCACAAGTACGATGTTGATCGCGGCAAGATTCGCGACCACTTTACCACGCATGTGATCGGGGGATTCTGCCTGCACGAGGCTCTGCATTGGCAGTACTCCGGCGGTCATCAGACCGCCAAACACGGCGATCGCAAAGACCTGCCAAAGCTGCCCTACAATTGCCAGCCCCGCTACGAGAATGCCCAAGGCTGCAAGGGCAATTAGGCTAACTCTACCGTCTCCTAGTCTTCTCGCCAGCCACGGAATCGCAGGCAGAGCAATGAGCACCGCCGCTGACTCGAAGGAGCCAAACAGACCGAAGGCCTCGGGGCCCGCCCCTAACTCCCGGTTCAAATACGCAGGCAGAAATATTCCCATGGTGGGATAGTGGAAGGCGTTGAGAACCAACCCCGCCAGGGCCAGCGCACGAAGCAGAGGATGACTGAATATGAACCGAACCGAGAGTGCAAAGTCCCGCATCGCGTCTTTCAGAATCCCGATCAGCCTTGAGTGCAGTTGGACTCCTTGTGCCAACGTACTCTGGAGTCTGGTCTGCTTGGGCGCCTTGACTCTACTCAACAGCAATGCCGCAAGACCGTAAGTGACGAGAATGACGCCGAAAGCATTCAGTCCTCCGATGGCTGCAACCAAGACTCCCCCCGCGGCTTTGCCGCCAATGTCAATGGATCGAGAACCGGCCGCTAGCGCAGCGTTCCCCGCAACCAACTCCTCCTTCGGCACAAGATTTGGCAGGATGGCCGCGCGCGCCGGATAGAAGAGTTGCCCTGCTGCCGTGATGAGAAACGCACCCGCCGCATAGTGCAACACGCCCAATTCCAGCAGTTGTTCCGCCGCTATGAGCGCCGTCAGTACGGTCGCCTGCACCGCGTGTGACAGAATCATGAGCAACTTGCGGTCCATCCGGTCAGCGACCACGCCGGCTATCGGTCCCATGAAGATGTAGGGAATCGCGGCAGCCGAAAGCGTGAAGCCTAACGCCATCGGAGAGCCGCTCTCTTCGAGAACAAGCCAGGGAAGGGCAACGAAGTATATCGCGTCGCCAAGGCCGCTAATCACGCGTGCCAGAAATAAGTTGCGAAAACTGCGGTGCGCCAGGACAGCGACTATCTCGGCACGCCGAATGTATCTGAGCAGCGGTGATTTCACGGAGTTCGTTAATTCCGGCCGGGAATTCATACGTCGCCAATCAGGCACGAGGCGCATTCCCACTGTTGGAGGGCAAGAGTCTTCCGGGCAGTCGTAGCGGAGGCAGCCCCGCCTTACGCATACGAGCAGTCTGCCTCGCGACCACAAGCAGGCGGTGCCGAGACAAAATTACATGATTGCTCCGGCAGCACCTTCTCAGAAGAAAGGGCTGGAGAGACTCAGGTCGACAATCAGGACACCTGCCACTTACTCCGCGGCTGAAACCTCCGGCGGCGTGATGTAGTCGTGGTACCGCTGCGCAACCTGGGCAGTGGCGGTGTCTCCGGCATGCACGTAGATACGGTACTTGAAGCGCAGCAGACCGCCTTCGGGTAGCACGTGGCTGCCGTCCACGCCGGGATTAGCGTAGTAGTCATGCAGGCCGAAGGGGTTGGCGGTAAAGAGGCCGTAGTTGCGCGCATGCCAGTAGGTTGGGTGCCGGAAGCTGGTGGGATGGTCGTAGACCGCGAAGCCCACAGTCTCTCCGGCCACCGGGCCCGTATAGTCGAGCCATTGTGCCCGCTTGCCCCAGCACTCCGCCTCGCCTATGCCGCCAATGGCGTTCTCCATTCGTCCGTTATCCGAGGCATCCATGCTGGTGGCGACCCGCAGCGAAATGATGCCGCCCTCTTTGGTATCGCCAAAGTGCGCCGGGCCTGCTGTGGCGTGGAACATTATCTCCACGTCTATGAGCCTTGCGCCGGAAGGCAAGGCGTAGAACGTGAACCGCCGCTCGTCTTCCACCACCTTCTGGTCGTCAGACCCGACCCAGTTATTGGTGGAGCGAATAGCGCCCAGCACCGGGCCGCTCACGTGCTCGCCACAATCGCCGTAGGCGGGTAGGAACGTCACGTGCCGCTGGTAGCCGTGGCCTGGGGTCTCGCTCCAGACGTCGGCGCCGCTCACCTCGCCGTGCGAGACGTAGATGGACTTATGGTGGGGATGATCGTGTTTCTCGCCCGGTACATCCGGAATCATGGGGTAGTTGCGCGTCATGCCTTCACCGGTGGGGCCTACGACCGGATACAGATACGGCTTCACAACCGGCGGCGCATAGCGATAGGTGGTGAAGAGCGCGCCGTTCAGATGCACGTCCACGCCGTGCTCGCCCTCCGACACCGCCACGCCGCCCGGCGCAGACCCTTCCTGGACGGTGTACGTGCGTGAAGCTCCCGCAGCTAAGGCGGGCACCACCCACACCAACTGTGCGCCGGAGGCGCTGGGCACCACTTGAGCAGCCAGATCGGCGCCGGTCTCGTCGTCGCTCACTATGTAGCTTGCCGCAGCGTCCAGCCCGTCGGCCGCTGCCCATACCGGGCACTCATTCCGATCGTGATTGCCTGCGTGAACTGTGAATTGCTTGCTTGCCATACCTAAGTCCTTTTTTACGTGAATACTTGCCATGCTCGATCAGAAGTGATTATACACTGTGCGGCGCTATGCCCACGGAAAGCATGTGGTACGGGATTACACCACAGCAATCTAATCGGGATAAACCGTAGGGTCAGTAGCAGCCTTCAGGGCATACCAGATCGCATCGACCAACAAGACGGAAGCGCCACAACGCACTGCTGAGTCCCTCGCAGTTGTGGACTTGTCCACGTTGGCAGCCTCTCCTAACAGGAGCACACTCCAACTAGGCCTGTTCTCTTCTTACGCTCTTCCCTAGCCTACCGTCATCACGATACCGCGGGACACTCTGTCTACAACGATCTTGGCAAGAACGCCAACCGATGCGCCAAAAGGAACGGGAGTGGATTCACCTGGCTTGCCACCTCTCCAGTCTGTGCTACATGATTGCCCTCTCCAACGTGTCACGATTGCGGTATAGCCAAGCTGCGGCTCGGGCCCGCCAGGTCAGTCCCCAGATGATGGGGTATCCTTCAGGCATCGGATCGACCATGTCGGGTGTGACTCCAAACTCGTCCGCTTGCTGGGCGGCGTCATGGATAGCGTATCCGATAATCAAATCGACGATCAGGCGCCGTTGTGCGGTCGAAAGACCATAGGCGTCGACCATAGCGCGAAGCTGGAGGGCACGGAATTCGAGAGGTGGCAGACCATCCCGCTCTGCGACATCATCGCTGAATAGCTTCGCGTTGAGCCAGCAGGCTTGGGCAAGTTCAATCATGGGATCGACCGGACCTGCAGTTTCCCAGTCGATCAGCGCCACTGGGTGCCCACCTCGCGTCACGATATTCCAGGCCGCGACATCGCAATGCCCAATGAATCTGGTGGGTCCTCCAAGATCCCGACCGAACCAGGGCGGCCAAACTGCGTCAGGAGGCGGCCGATAAGATGCTGTTGCCTCGTGCAACTTCCGTAGCAGATATCCCACCCCTGCAGCACCTTCAATGGTCCACGGGCCCGGGTGTGTAAATTCGCCCTCAATATAGCTGAGCGTCTCCCGACCGTCTGGAGCGAAACCCGAGCCCACCACGCGTGGAGCGCCGGTGAATCCGACCTCTTCCAAGTGCCGCAATAGTGAGTGCACGGTTGGTGTCCAGGGGCCGGCGGGTCGCAGAACGACCTTACCCTGCCGCTGCACCCCAGTACTTCCCGCACCCCGGGACCTCAGTATTATCTCGTTATTCACCTTAGCCATGTCGTCATTCTCACGGTACGCTACCAAGGGCGTCAAGTCATGCTTCTTCTGTGTTGAGACATAGGTGACACTGCAGAATCGGCAGAGTAAACCAGGATTTCCCATATTGGCCCGGTTCCGGCAGTTTCCCCAAGAAAACGTACCGCGTGCTCGGACAACCCACCTGCTTTAGGGGACCCCTGTATGTCTTCGGCTGGAGGCACAAGAAACTCTCCCTCTCCCTGGAGAGACCCTCTATCGGGACGCAGGGCGCGCGCGGAATTCCAGTCCGATGCACAACCCATGCCAGCAGGCGAAAAGACCCCTCTCTCCCGCCGGAGACCCTTGCACAATCCAGGCCTGCAGGCGTGAACACCCCCTCTCCCCAGGTGCTTGTCTCAAAAGTGCATTGCTCAGTGTAGACTTGCCCTTCGACAGGCTCAGAGCCTGCCCCGTACTCGATACGGGGGCGAACGGAAAAGGCAAATCCCGTTCGTGCTGAGTGGGCTTCGCGAAGCCCTTGTCGAAGCACGATTTTGCTAATCGAGTCGACTTCTAAGACAGCCTCCTGGGGAGAGGGGTAGTCTTCACCGTTTCAGCCCAGTTCCTCGTGTCCGTCAGAGCTTTGCAAATGTCCTCTTTGAGACTGTGTAAAGGCACAAAAAGAAAGATCATAGGGGAGATCGCCTCCTTCCCGTCCGGCTTGAGCCTATCGAAAGGTGAACACAACTACTACCATCTGCTCTCTAACATTCTTAATTTGACCCTTCGGCAAGCCTGTGCTGAGCTTGTCGAAGTGCTCAGGACTGGCACACCCAGCACGACCGAAGTCACCGCTCGTCCGGTACACTGAAGAGAGATTCGGTTCGGCATGGCAAAGGAGATGGCGCCCGTGAGGATTCCGATCACGATGTCGCACGGTACCGACCAAATACCAGGCCAGCGCAACCCGCTGACTAAAGCACTTTTCGCGCAACTCGTTGCCATCGCGCAAGAACTGGGGTTCCAATCCATCAGCTACGATGACCTGGCAGCGTGGCTGTGGCAGAGTGGCACCCTACCGGAGCGTCCCATCATGTTCGACTTCGATCATCCGATGAAGTCCATGCGTCATGAAGTCTTTCCCGTGCTGGAGCGCTTCGGCTACACGGCGAACCTCTTCATCAATACCGGGCTGATGGACGGGATGTACCAAGCGGGAGTGCCGGACTTTGCCGAACGGCGGTACTTGCTCTGGGAGGAGGCCGGCGAACTGGCGGAGGCCGGATGGCAAATCGGCGCGCACACGGTTACCCACCCCAATCTCTCGCAGCTAAGCCAGGAGGACCCCACCGGCGAGAAACTGCGCGCCGAGCTTGCGCAATGCGACGCAACAATCGAGAAACACCTTGGCATCACACCCCAAGACTTTGCCTTTACCGGCACGAGCTGGAGCAGTATTGCGGAACGCGAGGTCAAACGGCGCTACCGCTTTGGACGCTTGTGGATTATCGGGGCAGAATATCAAGTAGACGGCCGCAAGACCCGTTACGCGGATCTGGTTAACGTGCCCGGGGCGGACGCGGCCGACGGAGGCCCACCCTACGCGGCGCGCTACATCACGCGCGATTCCGATCCCTACCGCCTACCCTCTATGGAGATTAACCAGCTCATCTTCACGCCCGAAGCCTTTCGCTGCTATCTGGAAGGTGCTTGGGAAGCCTAGAACGAGCGGGTAGCCCCACGTTGTACCACCTCAGTCTGTGGATGAGCATTGGCAATAAGCTCTTGCCCCGCCGTACGCTCCTAGGGTCTGACGACATCATGTAGCGGGAGTGCGGGCAAGGCGAGAGCTACTTAGTGGTGCGCCGTTAGCCTGCGCGGTGCACCGGCGCTTGTGTTTCCGCCAGTTTCTCCAGCAACATTGCGCCGGTCGGGCCTGCGTCGTATTGCTGCAATGTTTGGGCAAGCGCCGCAGCCTTTATTTGCATATCTGCTGATGTAAGCACCGTCTCGATAGCCCCGCGCAGCGCCGTGCTCGAGACACGTGTAGGATCAACCGCAGTACCGACCCCGAGCCACTGGATGCGCTGCGCGTTGTCCGGCTGGTCGTCAGCAAAGGGCACAACAACCGCTGGCTTGCCGTGCAGCAGCGTACCCAACGAAGAGCTCAATCCGCCGTGGTGCACCACGATCCGCGCTTTCGGAATGATGATGCTGTTCGGAACGTAGCTTTCCACACGCACGTTGCTCGGCGGCATGGGCAGTTTGGAGACGTTGCCGCCGCTCGTCACCACCAAGTCCGCATCGAGACCCTTCGCTGCCTCAAAGAGCGTAGCGAAAAACGATGACTGGTAGATGCTCTGCACCGTGCCGATTGTGGCGTAAACAAGAGGACGCTCGCTTGGCAAGGCCTCCAGCCACGCCGGAACTGCATAGTCGCGCGGGCGATCCCAGAGAGACGGGCCAATAAAGTGCATCATAGGCGGCCAGTCCGGCCGAGGGTATTCGCACTCCAGCGGCATCAGAGCAAGCACCAAGTAGGGAGAGATGGTGCTATCCAGAAAGCTGTTGCGGACAGGCGGTAAGTCGAATTCGGTGCGCAATGCGTTGAACTGACGGTCGTGCCTCCGCGCCGCAAAACGAAAGAGCGACCAAAGCAACGGCGTCGCGAGCCGCAGAAGAGGGTTAGGTGGATAGGTTAGACCGAATCCATAGGGGTGTCCGCCCTTGCCGTGCAGCAGTCCGGGCGCCACGGTCGTGGTAGCCCACGGCAGGCCGCTGACTGAAGCCACGATACTCGCAAGATGCGTGAAGGCATCGAACACGAGCACGTCCGGTTGCCATGCCGTCACGATGTCCAATACTTCGCGGGCAACAGTTGCGGCAAACGGAAACATGACTTCGCTAATCATGAAGTCCAAGCGCCGCTTGCCGCGCAGCCGCCCCATTTCCGGCCAGCGCTTGAGAGCGTCTTCCGGTGCCACGTCCGGCCCCACCGGGAAGAACCGTGTCACTAGTGGCGCTACCGTCTGTTCCATGCTCGGACCGGTGGCGTAGCCTACCGCGTGCCCGCGTTCAAGCAACGCTTGAACAATGGGGAGCGTGGGATTGACGTGCCCAGAGGCCGGTATCGAGACGAACAGAAAGCGAGCCATGTCATTTCAATTCGCGTCTACAGGAGATCAATGTGCGGCCGCCGTTGCTTCTTGCTTGAACTGTGGGGCAGAGCGGTCATAGTACAATGGTAGCAAAGGAAGCAGTAGGTATTGGCACTGGCCTCAACAGAAACCCTACATTCAGTTTGGGGCAGGCCATTCGAAGCTTAGCCGAGCAGGCGGGATGAGATTGAAGTGATGAAGTTTCACCCTCACCCCCGTAGCGAGTACGGGGCAAGCTCTCACCCTCTCCCACCGGAGACTTCTGCGGAACCTTCGCCGCAGCGATTGAGTCCCCTCTCCCGGTGGAGACCCCCGTATCGGCGTAGGGGGCATGCTTTGCGTAGCTCTGCCAATCAGTCGGAATTGGGCTGGAGTTGCGCCGACTTCCCCTCACCCCGACCCTCTCCCCAGGGAGAGGGAGCAATCCTCGCGCCACCGGCCGTAGTTATGCATCGGACCGGAAGTCCCCGCATGCCCCGTACCTCAATACGGGGGACTCCTCGGAGAGAGGGGACTGTTTGCTCCCTGCTTGGCATGTGCGAGGGTCTTTGGCAGCGTGAATCTAAGTGTGCCCCAGGTGTAACGGACGTTTCAATTCTGCACTACAGAGATCGCGAGCGCGCTGCATGAGACCCACGTCTCTTGACGATAAAGCGCGCCGTGGCACCGAAGACCTCGCCGGTTGCCGGGCCGTGGTAATGGGACTGGGACTGCATGGGGGCGGCGTTGGCGTTGCGCAGTATCTCGTAGCGCAGGGCGCCGAGGTAACAGTGACGGACTTGCGGGACGAGGAGACGCTGCGCCCGTCGCTGACCGAGCTTGAGGGCTTGCCGCTGCGCTACGTGCTGGGACGCCACGAAGATGAGGACTTCCGGTACGCCGAACTGGTGGTGCGCAATCCTGCCGTGCCGCTGGAATCGTCATACTTGGCCGCGGCACGGGAGGCCGGCGCCCGTATCGAGATGGAGAGCAGTCTCTTTATAGGCGCTTGTCCGAGTGCGTTCGTTGCGGGAATTACGGGCACGAAGGGCAAGACTACCACCACGGTGCTGCTTTCCCAGATGCTGGCCGCCGCCGGATGTCACGTCGTTACGGCCGGAAACTTACGCATCTCGATGCTGAGCCAGCTGGCGAAGATTACGGAGGAAACCCGCGTGGTGCTGGAGCTTTCGAGCTGGCAACTGGAAGCCTTCGTGCCGCATGCGCACAGTCCGCCGCTGGCCGTGGTAACTAACGTGCTGCCCGACCACCTGAACCGGTACGCGGGCATGGACGATTATGCGGCTGCCAAAGAGATCAATGTGCGCTACCAACATGCGGATGACGTGGCCGTCCTCAATCGGGGCAATGCCTACACACGGGAGATGGGCGAACGGGCGCCAGGTCGGGTGACGTGGTTTTCCGCCCAAGATTCCATTCCGGGTGAAGCGAATTCTCCGCTGCGAGGTACGCACATACGGGAAAACTTGGCTGCGGCATCGGCCGCCGCGCGAGTGTGGGGCGTGGACGATACTGCTATTGCATTGGTAGTGAAGAGCTTTACCGGTGTGCCGCATCGACAGGAACTGGTGCGGGAGTGGCGCGGCATCCGCTTCATCAATGACACTACCGCCACCATGCCCACCGCCACGGTTGTGTGCATTGAGACTATTCCCGGCCCAAAGGTACTCCTGCTGGGCGGCGCGGATAAGCGTCTCGACTTTAAAGGGTTGGCACGCGCGTTGCACAGACACCGGGACTCGATTCGGGGCATTGTGCTCTTGGAGGGCAGCGCTACGGACCGATTGGCGGCGGAGTTGCCACTGCCTGTCGCAGGCCGCTTTGGAGACTTGGAACAGGCGCTCATTCAGGCTGTCGCGCTTGCCCGCGCCGGAGACGCGGTCATTCTGTCGCCGGGCTGCGCCTCATTCGGCATGTTCCAACACGAATTCGAGCGCGGCGAGGCATTTCGCAGGTGGGTTGCCGACTTACCTGAGTGAGCAACCAAACGTGATGCCCATAGTTGGGATCCGTGTTCTCTGCGGATTCAGCATGGGATTAGCTATTACAGATAGCAGGGCGCACGTTGCGCAAACGTCGTACGGAGGAATTGCAAACTCGCAGAGAGGAAGTGTGTATGAACACAGCACTAATCACCGGCTACGATCACTTTGGCGGCATTCACCCGGAAACTGCTAACATTGCCAACTGCCTGCGCTATCTTGGCGTGGCCAATCCGGCAACCAGCAAGCCGTTCAGCGAGGCCATGCTCTTTGGCATCGCGGGCGGCCTGGGAGCGTGCTACATCCTCTGGGAATTCAAGGAGTACAGCCGACCCGCCATCGTCTTCGGCTTTCAGCACCAGTCCAACTATCCGGTACGCTACGTCACAAGTCTCTGCGAACGCATTGGTATACAAGCGGAGTTTCATGAGACCGGCGGCGTCAAGAAGGCGGGCCAGACTCTGCGCGACGCGCTGGCAGCGGACAGGCCCGCAATTCTCTGGGTGGAACGTGAATTGCTCGACTACTACAATCGCGGCCCTGATGACACAGGCTGGTTCAGTTGGATCGTGACCGCTTGCGGCTACGACACCGCAGCCGACACGTTTACGCTTGACGATACAGGAGCGCAGCCGTTTACGGTGCCCAGTGCGTCGCTTGTCGCCGCCCGCCAGCGCATTCCATCGTTCAAGAATCGCCTACTGCTGCTGTCGCCTCCAGAGTCCATTGATCTGCCGGCTGCCATAAGCGCCGGTATTCAAGGCAACATCGACTACTTGGGATCCAAGTCCACGTCGTTTGCGCTGCCGGCGCTGCGCAAGTGGGCGCGGCTGCTCACCGACACCAAGAACGCCAAGGGTTGGCCCACCGTTTTTGCCGACGGCAGATGCCTGTTCTCAGGCTTGGTCTCAGTCTACGAGGGGATCATGCATGAAGGCAGCGACGGCACCGCCCTGCGAGACATGTATGCCGATTTTCTAGCTGAGGCCGCTCCGGTCCTGGGGTTATCTGAGCTCGAAGACGCCGCGGCGGAGTACCGCGCGCTGGGCGCAAAATGGCAGGCCCTCGCGGAGATGGCGCTCGACCTGACCGTCGTACCCCTCGCCTCCGCCCGCGCCGTTCTCGATCAGCGCGAGGCGGCGATAAAGGCTGGCGGCGACGACCAGGCCGATACGATTGTCGGACTCGGCAGGGAGCTTGAAGCCATGCGCCCGGCCCTGGACGCCGACTTTCCCCGTGACGAGGCGTGGATCGGTGACCTCTTTGCGCGCATGCAGGTACAGCTCAACGACATCTACGCGCACGAGACATCCGCGTTGGACATGCTCCGCGCCGCTCTTGGAGGCTGACGCGCGAACCGTCCCTTATAATTCCAAAGTGAGCCGGGGCTAGGATGTAAACTGATTTTTCGAATTTTCCGGAAACAGTCACAGAGATTGCTCGTTCCAGATAGCCAGCGTAGGTTGCATACCTGCGCTACCGGAGCCGGTGCGGCATAATGTGAGGCGTTTCTCAGAGGAGCAGGCGAAGCAGAACTGACTCAACGATATGATACCGTCATTTCCGTGCAAGCGGAAATCTAACTTCCCCATGAACATGGTGCGGGCCGACCCCACCAACGCAGGGGACAAGCCCCTGCGCTACGTGCTGTACTCCCTGTCCTGCGACAGCGGTGCGAAAAAAGCAAGAAGCAAGAGAAGCGTGAGCGACACCAGCGGGAAGTCACGTCATTCCCGCGCACGCGGGAATCCATCCTCTCTTCGTCTAGGTGATCTTCCCAGAGCGGGGGGCAAGCCCCCGCTCTACACGAGGTCTACGCGAAGGGAGCAGTAGACAATTCGTCAGAGTCTTACTGGGTCTCGCCTAGGCGCCCTTCACCCCAACCGCAATCTTTGTCGGCAGGCCCCACAGTCCCTCCTTCTCACTGTGAGTTAGCTGAAAACCGGCCTCTTTGAGTGCCTGCTCCACGTAGATGGGTCGGCAGTCAATGTACTGCGGCAGGCGTTCGTGCAACCATTCATACACCCGCACCATCAGCGAAATGCCGTCTTCCCGCGACAAGCTGACCACGCCCAGCCTGCCGTTCGGCTTCAGGACTCGCCTAATTTCACCCAGCACAACCGGGATTTCGGGTGTATCGAAGAGTTCGAGAGTGAAACTCATGAAGACGGCATCGAGAGTCTCATCTGCATACGGCAGTTGTGCCGCGTCGCCGCAGTGCAATTCAACTCTATCCGACATTCCCGCCCGGTCAAGCCGCTTTCGGCTTTCCGCCAACATGCCGGCGGAGAGGTCTACGCCGCACACGCGGCCTTCCTTACCCACCGCCTCCGCGATTTGCTTCAGACAGTGTCCCGTGCCGAAGCCGATTTCCAGGACGGCCTCGCCCATGGCAATGCCTAACCGCTCCAACGCCAGATCGCGGAGTCGTTTCTCAAAGGCGCCGGCAAAGAGGTCGTACGAGCGGCTCATCCGGTCGTAGCTCGCCCGTGCCTGTGCCTTGGTCCGGGGTACGCGTAGCATTATGTCACCGTTTGAAGGCATATCTTGCTAGCCGAGCAGCATGTGCCCGCTTGTGCGTTCAGTATGCCATGCACGGGCACTTGCCCACCGTATCCTTGGGCGGTCACAACTATCGGGCAAATGAAAACAGCATCAGCCCAGCAGCGTGGGGCGGATGAGAATAGCATGTAATCTGCGTTTAGCCGCCTGCCGATGGAGAATTTCGCGAAACTCGACCGAGCGAGCGGTCTTTGGTTGCAATGACGCGGCTTTCCCCTCACCCCGGCCCTCTCCCTGGGGAAAGGGTGCAAGTCCTAAGCCTCCGGCCAAAGTCCTGCAAAGCATGACCCTCACACGGACATGGAGGTCTCCCCAGGGAGAGGGAGTTAATCTTGGGCCGGTAGCCGAAGTTATGCATCGGACTGGATGTCCGCGCATGCCCCTCACCTCGATACGGAGGTCTCTAAACTGGAGAGGGGATTCTGCACCACCGTGCCGAGTTGTGCAAGAGTCCCCGTTGGCGGTGCGAAGAGATCAAACCGAAATGTATATGCCAACCCCTCAGGCTTCCCCTTCAGCCGTGGCGGGCGCTGACGCTGCCTCTGAGTCCAAGAGCTGCTCCTGCTCGATCATGATCTTGAGCGCAGTGTAGACTAGGATGTCGATCGCAAAGCCCCAGAGTGCCGAGAGCTCAGATTCCAAGAAAGTAAACACCTGTGTCACGAAGATGCTCACCAGAATGCTGCGCACAAACCAGTGGTAGGCGGCAAGACGGGAACGCCTGAGTTGGAAGATGCCTACTAGCGTGAGTACGCCGGAAACCGCCACTGAACCGAGCGTGGCAATGCCCGTGAAGCTTAGCTGCAATATCTCCACGTCGCTGGCAAGAATTCCGACCAGCGCAACGAGCAACACTATGGCTATCTGTACAAAGGCGCGCACCAGGAAGAATCCAACAAGAATCGGCCTGAACCAACGCGAGAGCACCACACGGCGATAGAGGCTTACGGCAAAGTCCCGCGCCCGAAAATAGAAGCTCATGTCCGGTACCGGCTGCGGTTCGATGGACTGCACAAACGCGCTCAGGCCTTGGACGATTGGGTCCGACGTATCGGACTTTGCAAGCAGATCGAGCGTCGTGCGTTTGGTCTCGGCGTCGAGCGGCCTGCCGGCCGCCAACTCCAATTGGTTGAAGGCGTTTGCCAGCGCCTCCGTCGGCCCCGGCGCCTGCCGTCGAAAGGCTTCGAGCACCAGAAAGATCGCGATGAAGATGATGTAGATCAGGCCGATAGTGGGCTCGTAGAAATAGTTGTTGTCGCTGGTGATGAACTTGCCCAACTCGTCGATGAAGGTGCCAAACCCAATACCTCCCAGAATGGCGGCGAGCCGTTGCGCCACTCGACCCAACGCGGCAAACAGCAAGAGCATGGCAAGAGTCATGAAGAGCCCGCCCCAGAGCATGTGGGCGATGTGCAGTCCATCGCCGCCCAACTGAGGATAGCCGGTGGCGGCGAGGGCTCCTCGGATCGCCAACACCGACGCTATGCCCGCGACGAGGAAAAGCTCGATAAGTTCCGGTGCGTCACTATTGCGCACGAAGAAGTATCTAAAATTCACGAATTCTCCTGACGTGAATACACCGTCACGCATGCGGCGCCGACGCGAAGTCGGCATGGAGTCTTTCGCCGCGGCGGGAAATCGGACCGCCGCTAATGAGCCCGCAACTTTCCACCATTCCCCAAATCTACCCCCATGAAACCATACCAGATTTCCGCTTGCGGTCTAAGTTCAAACTCTGGCGGCGTCGAAATGAAGAACACGCCATCTTGCCCAGTGCATCGTGGCGGCGTATGCTAGGAAATGCGAAATAGGCGCGCCTGTCAGCAAAACGAGCGATAGGATTTCCCCCGATGAGTCCCACAAAAGCCAAGATGCCGGCCGATTCGCTTGTCCTGATAGACGGACACTCCATCGTCCATCGGGCGTTTTTCGCGGTGCCGAAGGATTTTACCAGCGATTCCGGCGAATCGACTAATGCGGTCTTTGGCTTCACGAACACACTGCTCTACGTGATCAATATGATCAAGCCAAAGTACGTCGTCGTGGCCTTTGATCTGCCGGGTCCCACCTTCCGCCACAAGCAGTACGCCGAGTACAAAGCGACGCGTCCGGAAGGCGATCCGTTGCTCTATCAGCAGATGGACCGGGTGCGGCAGGTGGTTGATACTTTCAGAATTCCCATTTTCGCGGTGGAGGGGTTTGAGGCCGATGACGTGCTCGGCACCCTTTCGCGCCAGGCGGCGGAGCGGGAGATTCCCACCTTCATCGTGACCGGCGACACCGATGCCTACCAACTCGTCGACGACGTGGTGCACCTACTTGTCCCGCGGCCCCGCTCCGGCGAGTTGGCAGAGGTCGGCCCCACGGAGGTAGCGGCGCGCTTTCAGGGACTCACCCCCGCACAGGTCATCGATTACAAGGCCCTGGTGGGCGACACCTCTGACAACGTGCCCGGCGTGCGGGGCATCGGCGCAAAGACCGCGGGAACGCTCTTGAGCAAGTTCGGCAGTATCGAGGGCATTCTTGAGCATGTCTTTGAGCTGCCCACGCGTCAACAGAAAGCGCTCGCGGAGGACGGGGAGCAGCTTGCGCAGAGCCGCGAACTCGTGACGATTGTGCGGGATGTGGACATTACGCTTGATCCCGCGGAGAGCGAATTGGGTAACTACGACCAGGAACAGGTGCTTGCCTTGTTCCAAGAGTTGAGTTTTCGTTCGCTGCTCGATCGCCTGCCGCGGCCCGCCGCCGCAGCCACAGAGCAGGCCGCGCTCTTTGGAGAGGCTAAGACTGACACACAGGCTCAGGTACTGAGTGAGACCGGCGCCATAGAGCAGTTTTGCGCAACTCTGCGTGACGTAGGTGAAGTTGCCGTGACGCCAGTCCTTGACCCCGATCCACCTGCCTGGCCCCGGCTGCTTGGTCTCGCATTTGCGTGGGGCAACAGTGAAGCCGCTTACGTTTACGTGGCCGATTCTACTGCGCTCCAGGCCGTCAGGCCCGTGCTTAACGACACGAATGTACCTAAAGTCGTGTTCGATGCCAAGACTCTGAGTTTGGCTTTGCTGGCCCAGGGCATCTTCTTGGCCGGTGTCGTCTTCGATTGCCACCTGGCTGGCTATCTTGCTAATGTCACCGGCACCCGCTCCACCGCGCTTAAGCACGTCGTATTTGACGTACTCGGAGCGACTATGGAGAGCGTGGACGATTTGCGCGACCGCAAGAAGTCGCTGGCCGGCGCCGATCCCGCTGCATTGGCGCAGACAGCCGCGCATGAAGCAGAGGTGCTGTTGGCTGTCCGCGCTGCCCTGAGCAAAGACCTCGATGAACGGAGCGTGCGCAAGCTGCATGATGAGCTTGAGTTGCCGTTGGCGACCGTGATTGCGCACATGGAATTTGCGGGCATCGCAGTGGACGTGGACTTGCTCCAGCGGCTTACGGAAGACATGGCAAGTCGCATCGAGAAGATCAAGGGCGAGATCTATAAAGATGTCGGACATGAATTCACGATAAATTCGCCCAAGCAACTCGGGGACATTCTCGTCAACGAGCTTGGCATCCCCCTAACTAAGAAGACGAAGACCGGTTTTTCTACCGACTCTACGATCTTGGAAGCACTTACGGAGGCGCATCCCGTCATCGGGCACGTGCTGGAGTACCGCCAACTTACCAAGCTAAAGTCCACCTACCTCGACGCATTGCCGACGAAGGTGAACCCGCTGACGCACCGCATCCACACGTCATTCGAACAGACCGGCGCTGCCACGGGACGGCTCTCTTCCAACGATCCCAACCTGCAGAACATCCCCATTCGCACCGACGAGGGACGGAAGATTCGCAAGGCATTCGTCGCGGGTGCTCCCAATCAAGTGTTGCTTGCCGCCGACTACTCGCAGATCGACCTGCGCGTGCTTGCGCACTTGAGCCAGGACGAAGAACTGTGCAGGGCGTTCCGCAACGAAGAGGATATTCACACCTTTACCGCCAGCCAGCTCTTCGACGTGGCGATGGACGGGGTAACGGTTGCCATGCGGCGCACGGCGAAGACGGTCAACTTCGGCATCATCTATGGCGTGACAGCCCATGGACTTGAGCAGCGCACCGACCTCAACTTCAAGGAAGCCGCAGACTACATCGAGAACTATTTCGAGACCTACGCGGGAGTACGTGAATACACTGAAAAGACGAAGAAGTTTGCCCATGAGCACGGCTACGTGGAAACGCTGCTGGGACGCCGCCGCTACTTGCGTGAACTGCAAGCCTCGAACTTCAACGTGCGCCAGGCCGCTGAGCGCATGGCGATCAATATGCCGGTGCAGGGCACGTCCGCCGACATCATCAAGGTTGCCATGCTGCACGTGGCCGAACAACTGGCGGCAACCGGCCTGCCGGTACGCATGCTGCTGCAGGTGCATGATGAACTCGTTTTCGAATGCGATGCGGCGGTAGTGGATGCGTGCACCGATTTAGTGGTGCCGCTCATGGAAAACGCCGTGACGCTCGAGGTGCCGGTGAAAGCGGATGCCAAAGTGGGCACAAGCTGGGACGATATGGAGCCACTCACGTGAAAATCCTAATTACGGCTGGCGCCTCTTTGCTAGCCCAAGACCTTGCGGAGACGTTCTCTCAGGAGCACACTGTGCTCCTCACGGACGTGGTGGACGTTCCGACGCAACTGCCTTTTTTGCGCTCCGAATTCGGCCACGATGCAGCGACCGACCGCCTGGTGGAAGATGTGGACGTGCTGATTCACCTAGCGAGTTCCTATTTTGAATACGCTCAAAGTACATCAGACAATTCGGAAATCTCCGCAAACCGGCTGATTGACTACCAGACTCGCTGTACCTACAACCTCTTGCAAGCCGCCGGCGAGGCCGGGGTTTCGCGCTGCATCTACGCCAGCAGCCTAACTCTTTTCGCGGACTGCGATGACGATTGGGCCGTCACTGAGCAATGGCGGCCTCGCCCTTCCACGGAGCCGCAGGTGCTGGCGCAGCACCTCGGGGAATTTACCTGCCGCGAGTTTGCGCGGGAAGGGCGGATCGCCATCACCTGCCTGCGCTTGGGCAACCTGGGTCAACCGGGTGACACCGTCAATTCCACGACCGATCCAATGTGGCTGGCGCGAAACGACTCCGTACACGCCTTTCAGTGTGCCTTGGCAGCGCCAGTGGAGCCTTGGGCCATTTACCACATTCAGTCAGCGTTTCCGGGAGCGCATTTTGCTACGGATAGGGCGCGGGATGCGATAGGCTTTGCACCCCTTAGCGGCAGCACCGGGGGTGAAGCATGAACGTCCTGATCCTCGGCGGCGCGGCGCGTCTGGGGCCCTACGTGGTTCGCGCGCTAGAAGGCGAGCACACGCTGCGCGTCACGGACATTCTGCCGCTGGAAACGACGCACGAGTTTCAGCGCGTGGACATTGGCTCGCCGGAGGACGTGCGCCGCGCGGCGGAGGGCATGGACGCCATCGTGAACTGCTCAGTTGTGCGGGAAGATCGCCAAGCCGCCTTCGACGTAAATACGCGGGGTTGCTACAACATGATGCGGGCGGCGGTCGCGCACGGCATCCCACGCGTGCTCAACACCGGCGCGTACTTTACGATCGAGGGTGATTCCTACACGAGATTTGACTACGAGATCAGCCCCGACGTGCCGCCGCATCCCAGCACGAATCTCTACGCGCTCAGCAAAGGCCTCGGTCAGGAAGTCTGCAAGGTCTTCACGGAGAACTACGACGTTCACGTGCTTACGTTTCTCTTCTTCAACTTCCGCGACCATGATGAAGCGGAACCGGGAAGAGACCACCCCTTTGCCATTACTTGGCGAGATGCCGCGCAGGCAATTCGGCTGGGTCTTACCGTAGAACTGACAACACTCCCGTCCCGCTGCGAGATCTTCAATATCCTGGCCGACCTGCCCCACCAGCGCTTTTCCTGCGAAAAGAACAAGCGTCTCCTGGGCTTCACTCCCCAAGACCGGCTGGAAGCAACGTGGCGGCGATAGCTGCTGCTCGAGATTGCACGAGACTAGGCTCTGTGGACATTCAGTGTCATTTCGAGCGCAAGCGTCGAACAGTGTTCGCTGACTTCGTCAAAGACGCGGAATCTCAAGCGTTTGTACGGGATTGTCTCTCGTTTTGCTCCGCAAAGTGGCAGAGAAAGCAATTGGCAAAGATGATACTTGCGTATGTGGTCGCTCGCCTCCCCGCGTAGTGGCACGATCCGGTGTCGCGTGAAGATGGATTCCCGTTTTCACGGGAATGACGGCAAAATGCCCACACAGCCTAGTTTCTTTAGCTTATGGTAATGGCAGGCCATTGAGCCGTCACTCCGGCGCAAGCCGGAGTCTTAATGGATAGTCGAGGACCGAGTTCGCACCCAGACTGCTAGATCCAGCCGGCCAGCCACGCGCTGATTTCAGCAGCCAACGCCTCCAGGCTCTCGTCGCCGCTTGGCCTCGAGACTTCCATCGTCCAGGGACCCTGGTAGCCGACCGCCGCGAACGCCTGGCGAATTGCGGTCCAGTCATAGGAGTTGAGGGCTGGCGAGTGGTGGTCGCTGTCGCCATCAGGCATGTCGAGGTCGTGGATATGTGTGCCACAGAGCCGCTCACCCGCGGCGCGGATTTCGTCTGCCGGATCGCGCCTGACCTTGCCGGCGTGTCCCAGGTCGATGATGAGACCCACCGACTTGCTTGGGTAGGGATCTACTACCTCGCGGAGTTCCCGCATGTTGTTAAGCGGCATCTGGGGATAGGGCAGGTTTTCCAGCGTCACGCGCACCCCTGTTTTCTCGATGGTAGGCATCAGGGCATCCAACGAGCCTCGAATTCCATTACACAAGCGCTGCGGCAGCGCCGGGTCGTCAACGTCGGGAAGAAAGTCCGGATTTGGGATTGGGTGAATGACCATCTCGGTGAGTCCGAGGCTACCGGCCAGCCGCAGATAGCCGCTCAGCACGCCGACACTCTCCCTTCTCCACTCCTCGTCCACTGCGGCCAGTATGTTGCGACCCGCTGGCGCATGCATCGTCCGTGCTCGTAGTGAATGCCCCGCGAACAATGCTTTGAGTCGGCGCTCTTCCTTGGCATCCGAACCATAGACGTGTGGTTCCCGCACATTGAGCTCCACCTGCGGAAAGCCGACCGCAGCGATAGCGTCCAAGGCGGCAGGGAGCTCACGGTCTCTAAAGAGTGCCGTGGAACAGCTTGTATTTTTCATGATTGTTCCTTTAGTGGCTCAAGCCGTTGCCGCTGTCGGGAAATCGGCAATTGCTTTGCGTGAGTCAAGGGATCGCTGAAGCATGGCATTCCGGGAACATGCACTTTTACTTCTGGCAGAAGTCATCTAAGATCCTTCTTGCGTAGGAATTAACAGCCGCGTGAAACCTTTTGGCGTGTCGTAGGGGCACGACATGTCGTGCCCGTAGGTTTAATTCTCTAGCAACTGCGGACGCAGGTTGCAAACCTGCGCTACCGGAGTAAGAAGTCCGCCATACTCCACAACTCGATCTTGATGGCCTAGACTATCGAACCTCTCTGCTACCCGTAGCGCTCCTCGGTCCAGGGGTCGCCGCGCATGTGGTAGCCGCGCTGTTCCCAGAAGCCGGGTGCGTCGGCGTTGACGAATTCCAGGCCGCGCAGCCACTTGGCACTCTTCCAGAAGTAGAGGTGCGGGACCATCAAGCGCAGCGGCCAGCCATGGTCATGCGTCAGGTTTTCACCGTTGTGCTTATAGGCCAGCAGCACGTCGTCGCGCAGGAAATCGGCCAGCGGCAGGTTGGCGGTGTAGCCCTGCTCGGCGTGGGCGATGACGTGGGTCGCATTCGGCTTTATATTGGCTTGCTCCGCCACGTAATGTGCCGGCACGCCCTCGAATACGTTGTCCAGCAGGCTCCACGTGGTGACGCAGTGGATGTCGCAGAGCACCTTCTTGGTGGGCAGTCCCATGAAGGTCTCGTAGTCCCAGGTGAGCGGGTTCTCCACCAGGCCGACGATGCGCAAATCCCATCTGGCGGGATCGAACCTGGGCGTGGAGCCGTACGTCAGCACCGGCCAGCCGCGGGTGATCCATTGTCCCGGCGGCACGCGCGATTGGTCCGTGGGCCGGGCGTCCTGCGCGTCGGCGGCCTCTTCGCGCTCGCTCTCCGGCATCGCCGCGTCATCATTTCTTTGCCTACCAAACCCTGACAGGAATCTTCCCAATTCCATTGTGCTTCTCCCCTTTATCCACATCTGACGCAGGGCCTATCCAAAGCCAACCTACTGTCAACTACCTGGTAGCCGACCCTATTGCGCTGCTTGTCTTGATGCAACGGTGATCTGCTTCTGCCAATGCCCGTCCATCCTTCGACCCTTCGACAGAGCCTATACTGAGCCTGTCGAAGTGCTCAGGACAAGCAAGCTCAGGACGAACGGATGATCTTTCACACGTCACACGAGATGCGCGGATTCCGCACAATTACTGCAACCAAGCCCGTACGTTACCGCCCTTCCGGTAGCGTAGGTTTACAACCCGCGCCGTCCGGCCGGTCATTCTCCTGCTTGGCGCGCCATTTAGGCCGACACCACAGCCCTGCTTATCTTCAGACTAGCACAGCCGTTGCAGTAAAGTGCGCGACTTTACCCACACACCTGCCGAAATACGCGCAGGTGGTTGAGGCCCAGCATCTTGCGCAGGTCGTTTTCCTGCCAGCCACGAGCCAGCAAGCCCTCCGTGATTTGCGGCACAACCGTCGCATCTTTCAACACGTCGCCGCCGCCGTCAAAGTCCGATCCCAGGCCGATGCAGTCTGTGCCGCCTACCTGAGCGATGTGGTCGAAGTGATCGAGCAGTCGCTCCAAGGTGCGCTTGCTTTCATCGGCATCCACGAACGCCGGTACGTACGTCACGCCGATCACGCCGCCGTTGGCGGCTACGGCCCGAATCTGGTCGTCGGTCAGGTTGCGCGGATGCTCGCAGAGAGCGCGGCAGGCGTTATGGGAGCCGATAATCGGCGCGGTTGTCACGTCCATCACGTCCCAGAAGCCCTGATCGCTGATGTGGGAGATATCCACGATCATGCCGAGCTCGTTCATCAGGCGCACCAGATCGCGCCCAAAGTGCGTCAGGCCGCCACCTGTCACGTTCTCAAACGCGCCGTCGGCGGCATGGGCGCGGTAACTCCACGTGAGCGTCATGGAGCGCACGCCAAGACGATGGAGCACCGGCAGCACCCAGAGACTGCGCTCCAGCACCTCGGAGTTCTCGATGGTGAGCACGGCGGCGATCCTGCCGCTCGCCACTACAGATTCAATCTCATCCGCCGTAGTCGCCACCGCAATCTGGTCGGCGTAGGCATCCACCTCCGCCAGAAACCAGCCAAAGGCATCCATCGCGTACAACAGATGATTACCCCAGGCGCGGGTGACGTCCACGGCGCAGTAAACCACGTCGATACCGCCGGCACGCAGCTTGGGCAGGTTGATCTGCATCTCGTGCCCCTCGGGTATCGCCGTATCCCGCAAGAACGCCACGACGCTCTCCGGCTCCGAGCGTGCTGGCGCCTCGGGACCGGCAATACTCTCCCCGTTGCGCCGGATGTAGGCGACAATCGCGTCATTGTGGGAATCAATGACCAGGGACGACTTGTGCAGCGCCGAGGCGGTAGAATCAATAGTCATGCTTGCTCCTTATCGTGTTAGTTTAATAACAGGCACTTCATGGAAACCACTAAGAACTTGGACTCGGGTTAATTTCTCTTGCGCTATGTACGCTCAATTCTTGTTGGCAGATCATAGCGCGGGGGCTTGCCCCCCGCTTCCCCGTGTCAAGCATGGGGTTACGGTGCGCTCGCAATGACAAGAGCCCCAATCCAATGAATTAACAAGCTTCAGTCTGCAATGTAGTATCAAGTCTTAGCCTACTAATCCCGTTTGAAAGTGTGCTTCGATAGGAACACATGAACCCATCGGCGGCGCTAAAGTAACCCATTTGGGCAGCTGCCGATCATTATAATCTTAGGACGCTTCGTATAAAAGGCGTCTAGTCTATACGAATAGCCATGTCTCTGCCACGCAGTTCCTGTCTCTCAGGACAACGGCGCTGTGCCGAGGCAGTATGCGTGGGCTGTGCACGGTCGTGATTGCGCACGCCGCTCGGGTGCGGCGCAAAGCAGGCGGGCAATGAACTTCGAGTTTCTGGCAACATTGGCAACGGTGGTCATTGCGGTGGTAGCCGTTGGCGGCCTCGTTGTGCGCTTGCAAGGGCAGGTGTCTGACCTGGGGCAGCGAGTAGCGCGCATTGAGGGATTGCTAGAGGGTTACTTCATGCGCGACCGAACGGATGCCGACACACCGCCTCCGCAACGATAATTCGCGCTACGTGCACCGCTCCAATTATTGTGGCCAGTTCTCCTCCAGGACCCACTTAACCGCTAGTTCCCCTCTTTCGTCACCACGTCTATCAGCGCTTGGATGTAGCCGTTCGCAAAGGCGCGGCCGCGGTGGCCCCAGGCGGAATCGCCGTCGGTCTGCGGCACGTGGTCGTCGATGAAGAAGCCGTCGAAACCCACCTCGTGGTAAATCTGCATCGTCTTGTGCATGTCCACGTAGCCAGTATTGATAAACTCCTCTTGGAACTTCGGCACAGGACTTGACACATTGCGGAAGTGCACGTAGAGAATCTTCTTGCGCTCGCCAAAGTAGCGGATCATCTCGTAGATGTCATCACCCTGCATCTCGGCAAACGTGCCTTGGCAGAACTCCACGGCGTTGCAATCGGAAGGATAGATTTCAATGAGGCGTTTATAGGAGTCGAAGTTTCGAAAGAGCAGGGGAATGCCGCCAAGCCTCTCCATGGGCGGATCGCAGGGATGGATGCCCAGGCGGATGCCCTCTTCCTCGGCAATGGGTGTGATGAGCTTGATCCAATATTCGAGATTCTGCCAGACCTCCTCTTCGCTAAACTCGCGTCCGTGGCTAATCGGCCTTTGCTCAGCCTCGGCGTAGTCGAATGCCGTGGCAACGGCTCCGCAACGAATCTCCGCGGGTGTGGTGCGCCAGACGTGGGAAGGCATCCAATGATAGCCAAAGATGGGTATGCCCGCTCGTGCCATGTTGCGTATGGTGTAGACCATGTTCTCAATCTGCTCGTCGCGGCGTGGGCCGCCCAGCATCACATCGTCGTAGAAGGAAACCGGCACGTTTTCTAGTGCTGTGAGCTTCAGCCCGTACTGCTCAATGTTCAAGCGGAGCTTCACGAGGTCGTCGAGTTCCCAGCGACCGTTGTCTCCTGGCAAGTTCGCAGTGTTGAGTAGCACGTCCGTCGCGCCGTACTGCGCAGCGAATTGCAGATACTCCGGTAACGGGTCCCGGAATTGACCGAATCCTACTCTCATTCGTGGTCCTCCTTGCGTTAGACAAAACTTGACGGGAATCAGCCCGAATTTCCAGGCAGTTTGACGAATTCAATGCCCTCAAGGATTACTCCCTCTCCCCAGGGAGAGGGCCGGGGTGAGGGGATTTCTGCTTATCCTGTCCTTTCTACGAGTAAGACCTTTACGTATATGTGCCAAATCAGCGGTAAATGGCCTGGCTTGCGGGTATTCCCCCTCACCCTAACCCTCTCCCCCAGGAGAGGAAACATCCGGCCGCATAGCAAGAGATTCTCTCGCTCGCGATCAAGGTTATGCATGTTTCTCCTTGAAGAGCAAAAGTTCACAATCTGGCGGGCTATGCCATGCAGCTCTTCAAGTAGGCCGCTGTGGCGGGCAAGGACTCTTCCGGGTCACCTGTTATGCCGCATTCCAGCGCCATGAAGCCTTCGAATCCAATCTCCTGCAACGCGGCAAAGCCCGAGCGAAACTCCGTGTGGCCGGTACCCGGTTGCGTGCGGTTGCTATCGGCGAGATGGACGTGCTTCACGTAGTTCGCCGCCTCGCGAATGCTCGCCGCGATGTCCGCCTCTTCGATGCTCATGTGGAAGAAGTCCGCCATGATATTGACGTTGGGATGGTCCGCCGCCGCGCAGATGGCAGCACCGTCTGCGAGCGTATTAGCCAAGTGAGTTTCATAGCGATTGAGCGGCTCGACGAGGATATTCGTACCCTCGCGCGCGGCACTTTCGCCCGCCTCGCGCAGCAACTCGACGTAGAGGTTGCGTTCGAGGTCCGCCCCGCTCTGATAAGGAGAAAGATCGGGGAAGATCGGGGTGCGGCCCCGCACCGGCACCGCAATCACGCCCACCAATCCCAGTTCGCCGGCCAAGGCCAGCAACCCTCTAAAACGCTCCATGCGCGCGGCGCGGTCATCTTTGGTCACACCCAGCAGATCGTGCTCCGTGCCGGTGCAGATCGTGCTGGCCTGTACGCTGCTGTTCTTGAGCGCCTGCTTGACCTCCGGTAGGCGCTCCGCCAAATGACCGTGCATCAACTCCACGCCCGCAAAGCCGAAGCGTTCCAGATTGTCGACCTTTTCCTGAAACGTCTCGCCCGGTACCTTGTTTTCTTGGCAGGCAATTTTCACGTTACTTGTGCTCCTCTTTCGCTACAAGCTGGCCGGTGACATCCATCCGAGTGCCACCGTGACTCTTTCACAACGCTGCTTTTCACATGCGGGGGACAAGCCCCCGCCCTACGATTCCATGAGCCATGTGGTGGTTGCTGCCCTCAACACGCGACAGTCAGCGATCTGCCAGGAACCGCCTGAGCCAATTGGCGACGTGCTCGCGAGTCCTCTCCACCTATCCACGATGCATACCAACACTCTCCCTCACGGTACCAGCATTACCTTCATGCCCTCGGCCCCATTGTGCGCCGCTTCGATTGCGTCCGGGAACGCGCTGATCGGGAACGTGTGGCTGATGAGCGGGTCCACGGTGACCTTCTCCTGCAGCAGCAGGTCCATTGCCAGCGGGTAAGTATAGGGACTAAGATGTGCGCCGTAGATGTTCAACTCTTTGCGGTCGCCGATGATGGTCCAATCGGCTTTCACATCCTCTCCAAACACGCTGAACTCGACGAACGTGCCGAGCTTGCGGACCATGTCCAGCCCTTGCGTGACACCGGACGGGTGGCCGGTAGCTTCAATGTACACGTCGCAGCCGTAGCCGTCCGTCAGGTCGAGGACAGCCTCCATCGCATCAGGGCCAGTGGGATCCAACACGACATCGGCCCCAAATTCGGTAGCAAGCGCACGGCGCCTGGGGTGTAGGTCGATGCCTATGAGTTTACCCGGCGAGTACAGCCGAGCCGCCTGCAGCATGCAGAGGCCGATGTTGC
The DNA here is from genome assembly GCA_965219505.1 of Chloroflexota bacterium. Taxonomy (GTDB): domain Bacteria; phylum Chloroflexota; class UBA11872; order VXOZ01; family VXOZ01; genus VXOZ01. Next base: position 3,106,785 of record OZ244775.1, read on the forward strand.
CGAGACCGGCTACTACCACGGTATCGCCGACGCTGATCTCGCCGCGATCCACCGCGTGGAGCGCGCAGCCCAAGGGCTCCACGTAGGCAGCTTGCTCCGCCGTGAGGCCGTCCGGCACCTTGTGGACGATTGCCCCGCGCGGCACACGCACGTGCGTGGCCATGCCGCCATCGCAAATGCCGCCCTTGAAACCGAAAATATAATTAACCTGGCACATCCAGTAGTTGCCGCGCGTGCAGAAGCGGCACTGCCAGCAGGGCACGATCTGCTCCACCACGACTAAGTCGCCCTCTTGGAAGCCGTGCTGCTCCGCCACCGCCGGATCGATGGCCTCCACGTAACCGCTAAACTCATGCCCGGGCACGACCGGCGTAATCACGTAGGGCCGGCGAGTCTCGCTGCCCCAGAAGTGCCCGGCGCCATCGTAGCACTTGATGTCGCTGGCGCAAATGCCGCAAGCAGCCGTGCGCAGAATCATGGACGCGTCCGTCATGACCGGCATGGGAGCCTGTTCTACGCGATAGTCTTGAGGCCCGTAACAGACCACCGCATCCATTGTATCCGCCATAGTTCTGCTCTACTTCACTCAGGGAGTACTGTCCGTTAGTCTCTTGTCAGATAGCACCGTGTCAACGTAGTTCCTTCAAGAAGCCGAGTCCTGAGTCTGTTCCCTCTCCCCGCATAGACCTTCTCGAAACTCTGGCCGGAGGCGCAAGAAATACTCCCCTCTCCCTAGGGAAACCTTTGCACATCCCGAACTGCAGGCGAGGAGACTCCCTCTCCCTGGGGAGTGTATAGACCGGGTTGATGGGTAACACTTGTTCGGGTTGATAGGTTACACCATCGAATATGGGAGTTTTCGTTGTATGCAGTGTCCATGCCTTGGAAGTTAGACCCACTCAATACCCTTGTGGATACGGTTTTTCCCCTGGCACCAGCTCACGAACTGAACATGGGCATGTCGTGGTGCCTGGAACGTCTATTTCTCTGCCCAACCCAAAGCGCCCGAAGGTGTCAATCAGTACAATGTGTAACCTATCAACCCGAACACCTGTTACCTATCAGCCCAGTCTGTACAGGGGAGAGGGCCGGGGTGAGGGGATTCCTGCTTGCCCCGTACTTTCTACCTGTAATATCTATACGTAAATGTGCCAAATCGGTGAAAATGGCCCGGATTGCGGGGATTCCCCCTCACCCTAACCCTCTCCCGCCGGGAGAGGGGACTTTCTCGGCTCGGCCAAGGATATGCAAAACCCGCCCCGTACCCCGATACTGGGGTCTCTCGAGGAAGAGGGTTAGAGCTTGCCCGTGCTTGATACCGAGGTAAGAGTTAGGCACTAGAGCACCGTCTCGTTGACTGAGTAATGGTAGCAACGCTCTCAGTATGGTAAGGGTCTCGCTGCGGTGTCAAGGCAGCGCATTGGCGGAATAGCGGGAACATTCCCCAAGCTTTCGCGATGGCGGCCACGGTGTTAGATGCTGGACTTGGCAACCTATTGACTTGCAGAACCTACTTGCCCCAAAGAGCCCGAAGCCCAACATGATGCCTATGTCGGCACGGTGAACCATACCGGGCTCGACCAGGCGGTGCGTTCGTCGGCTTGCACCACGCGCACATAATAGTAGACCAGCGATCCGTCCTCACCGTCAGCCACGGGCGGTGAGACTTTCACGATCTTCTCCATAGGATCGTCGTCTACAAGGTCTACGATCAGGTCGGCTGTCGATTCCTGCGGAATGAACCGGCGCACGTCCACGTTATTGCGTACCAGCGTGACGTGCGCAATGGGAGCGGTGCCGTTTACGGCAACATGAATCGTACGGGACTCCTCTGGCAGCGCACCGCCTTCAGCACCCATTTCCAGGCCGTTCGTTTCGGTCCAGAGGCGGATCTTGTGGCCGGTGGCCGCGAAGCAGCGGCGGGCATGAAAGGCTTCAAAGATGCTTTCGCGCGTGAACTCCTCCGCATACACACCGGCGAGGCCGGCGCCGAGGATGTTGCGGCGATAGGGGCCGCGCTGCGCCAAAATCTCATTCAAAGGGCGGCCTGGAATCTCTGGGTCGAACGGGAAGTGGTGCCCCCCGGAGTGGCCGGTGTGATTGTCGCTGCTGCCGATGACGCCCACGCGATAGCCGCGCGCCAGGCCGTCCTGCAGGAACGAACCGGGCACGCTGGGCGACCAGTTGGGGTCGCACTCATGCGGGTTGCCCTTGAATTCGTAATTGCCCCACATAGACGTGATCTCGACTATCGGCTCGTAGCGAGGATTGAACGTAGACCAGTCGTAAGGCGTGCGGTCCCGCGCCAGGTGATGCGGTATCAACATCGCCGCATAGGGAAGTTGATCAAACGCCGCCCACACTTCGTCGAGGGAACTGACCGCGCTGCCGCTCGGCAGCAACGGCGGCTCGTCGTCGCAGAAAAGCGCGTTGTGGTGACCCCAGGTGCGGTCCTTAGGCGAGTTCCACTCGTACGCGGGAAAGGTCACGAACCGACCGGGGTCCTGATAGGCGCGGTTCGCCTCCAGGATCACTCCATACTGGTCGTCGGTAAGCATGATGGGCGTTTTTCTCCCCATGCCCGACCAGGTGTGATCGGTGACGGCGGCGAAATCAATCCCCGCCACGTCGCGCGCGTAGCGGTAGCAGTCCGCCGGTGAACCGTCGAATCCGTCCGGTATTGCCTCCGGCTTGAAACACGGCGAGTATTCGGCGTGGACGTGGGTATCTCCCCAGAGCAACGTGTACGTCATGCAACACCTTTCAAGAGTTTGTCAATGGATTACACAGGCCCCAGGCAGCATTTTTCGCATTCTCTCTCAATTTGAGTCCGATAGCGACGTAATTGCAGCCTTAGACTGCCGCTCTTCTCACCATCGATTTTGACGATGAGCTATAGATGCGTTTCTTCCAATCAGTGGGCCTTGCGTTGTATCGGCGAAGAGTCGCCCTCACCCTAACCCTCTCCCCCGGGAGAGGGAATAAGCCAAGCCGAGAGTATCCGGTCGCGCAATCAGCGTCCCTCTCCTGCGTGAGAAGGGATCAATTGGACCGACGGTCTACGCTCGCTCCATAGGCGGTCTTGACCACCGGGAAAGGGAAGCCTTCAGTCTCAGCAAGTATGCTGCCTCGAACGGGAAACATCCAGTCTCAGAGGGAATGCTCCCTCAAACGGAAAACATCCAGTCTCAAAAGGAATGTTCCCTCAATGAATAGCCCTCTCTAAAATCTGACTCCTCGGATACCTTTGCATAACTTCTGCCAGAGGCGCAAGAAACACTCCCTCTCCCCGGCAAGGATTTTTCTCTCTGGCATGGACTTCTCCCTCTCCCTGGGGAGAGGGTCGGGGTGAGGGGAGTCTTACGTGTAAGACACTCACTCACTTTCGGGTCTTTGCAAATTTGTTCCAAGGCGATTGATCTGGGCCGAATTGCGGAGATTTCCCAGATCGTAGTTGACGCAACGGAGTTGGCAGGCCCTGCCGACAATGGCCACGGCCTACTTGGTAAATGTCGTTACCTCGCTTCTACGTGCTTGCCCATTTCGCGCGGCGCGCTGAGCACTTGTGCGATGTCGTTGCCGGTTACGCGCGCTTCCCCGCCAGGGAAGCCGTTCTCAGGACGGCTGGTTGCAACGAGCGTGTACGGCGGCTCCAGCCAGAAACGCTTGATTTCGTCGCGCCGTTCGATGCCGCGCTGCACGCCCTCCCGGATGAGTTGGCGGGCCTTGGTGGGATGCAGGTGGATGGCGGCGGCGTTGAACCCACGGTTCTCGTCCATGCTGAGACCCGTCGCCGAGCCCCGGTCAATGCCTTCTTTCACCACTGCCGTTTCGATGCCCGGCGCCAACGCTTCGGCCTCTGCCGTCGCCGCCAGATCGCCGCTCAGAAAGACGTAGGGCACGCCGTAATACGTCGCCCTGATAAAACTGCTGCCGGTCTCGCCCACCGAGACGCCGTTTATCGTTAGGTCTTCCACCGCAAACGAGCCGGAATGGGCCAAGTGGCCGCCGATGGCATTGGACTTGGCGTGCTGGCCGATGCTGATGGCGACGTCGAACGATGCGTCGAGGACGGCCCCATAGGGTCGGGGGCGTCCTTTCAGGAGCCGTGCTGCCGGATGCAGCAGCATGGGCGTGATCGCCCCGTGGCCGTGGCCATCCGTCACGAAAATGTCCGTGGCGCCGGCTGCCAACGCGCCCTCGATGGCGGCGTTGACTTCCAACGTGGTCAGCTCGCAGCCGCGCTCGTAGTAGCGGGATTCAGGAAAGCAGTAATTCGGCGAGTCTATCACACCTGCCACGCCCTCCATGTCCGTCATCACATAGACTTTCATACCGTTAGCCATCCTTGCCTAGTGCGGAAATGCCAGTTTTTCTTTACTCACTGGCTGCAACCGGTCACTACTAGCCACCGAAATGAGTAAGACACGCTTGATCCGTCATTCCCTGTAAGTGTTGAGTAATTCGTTAACAGAATCCTTCCCCCACTTGACAGTGTTGAAAGTTCATGTCATTCCGAGCGCAGCGTCGAACCCTGTTCGCGGAATCTGGGGTCCGCGCGGCATGTCGCCTAATAGGCTCAGCATCTTAGATTCCCCGCTCAGAGCGACACTTCGCTGCGCTCCGTTCGGAATGACATGTGTACCAGTCTTGTATAATACTGCGTTTAGTTACTTTTGTTTTCAATTCTGTCAACGAATTACCTGACACTTACAATTCCGGCTTTCGCCGGAATCCATCTTCACTCTTGCCGTGCCCTGGACTCCGGCGTGCGCCGGAGTGACGGATAGGCGGACACCCTACTGTTTTCCTGGCGTTCAGCCAACGGGGGACAAGCCCCCTGCGCTACGGCCAAGTCAGTGGCTGTGCTGCAAGCGAGAGCGGAGACGCTAAGGGTGTGATCTAGAGAAACACTCACCTATGTCTGGGTGTGCATACATCTACCGGGGATTGCCAGTCACCAGTACTCAGCACATCGTACCATTCATGGTTCGACGGGGTCACCACGAACGGTACGATTGCTTTGCCGGTATCGTCTTTCTGCCTCGGAGTCTCTATTCCTTCGGTATCAGGAGTTCGTTGACGACATCGGTGGCAATGCGGCCGTACTCCTCGGGCGTCAGCTCGCCGGCATCGTACGCGTCGAAATGCGGGCGTAAAACGGTGCCGATCTCGCCCCACGTGGGATAGCCGTTCATGCCGTAGTTGGCGGGCGGGCTGAATTTAACCTGCTCCGCGTGGGCGATGGCGTCGAACCCAATGGTCGCCTTGAGCTGCTCAGCCGGCTTGTTCACCGCGGTCTGCACCGCCGAAATGGTGTGGCCCATGGCCAGCGTGAACTCCGTGTTCGGTTCCGGCTCCATCATCCAGCGGTTCACCGCCCACGTCTCATCGGGGAAGCGGCTAAAGCCGATGAGGATCGCCGGGAACCAGGAGCGGCCGGAGATGTTCACGTCCGCGCTGAACGGCAGGGTCGCGCCGATGGCCTCAAACGGCACTTGCCGGTAGCCGTTGGTGATGTTCATGCCCACTTTGCCGGATTCCCAGATGGCGCGCCGACCGGTATTGGCCGCGCCCAGAGCCGTCGCTTCTTCCGCAGTAGGCACCACGCGGTGCTTGAGCTTGAGGTCTACCCAGTAAGCAAGCCCCTCGATGAACTTCGGATGGTCCATCGTCGCTACCTTGCGCTCAGCATCCCAGGCAATTTGGCCGAAGTATGCGCCGCGCATGAAGCCCCGCCGGCCGTCGGAAGCGGATACGCCGCCGTTATGTCCATACTGCTCCGTGCCTTTTGTCATGGCCCTAGCGTACTCGAGGAATTTATCCATATTCCAGGAAGCATCGGTGGGATCGATGGGCGGCGGCTCGAGTCCGGCACTATCCAACAGCGTTTTATTGAGCAGCACGGCGTCGCAATTACCGGAGCCGGGCCACCCGTACAGGACCCCATCGACGGTCCAATGCGTCAGACTGTTCGGCAGAAAGTGTTCTGACGGCACCAAGCCGTCGGCCTTGAAGAAGTCGTCCAAGGGCGACAGGATTTCGCCTTCGATGAGGTCGGCGAAAGAGCCCCAGCTCGTGCGCAAGAAGTCAATGGGAACCCCCGACGCTGCCTGGACGAGCAGCTTCGTCTTTGCTTCATCACCACTGGACATATTCTGGATTGTAATGGTGATGTTGGGGTTGGCCGCCTCGTACTTGTCGAAGAGCGCGCGCACCTTGAGGGTGGCGCTATCTGAGTCGCGTGAGAGGTACGTGAGTTGCACATCCTCTGCCGGTTCCGGCGCGGCTTCGGCTTTCTCCTCGGGCGCTGCCTTCTCTTCCATTGGCGCGGCAACCTGCGCCGTACCGCACGCGGCTAGGAATGCCGCGCCGCCAACTATCGGTACTGCTGCCAGTACCGTTCGGCGGGAAAATCCTGCTCTTTCCACGACCGTTCCTCCTTATTGCTGAGGGGTCTCTGGACTACAAGCGCCTACACATGCGGCGGGTGTATCGAAACACACGGCTGCTGTGTTCGCACACACGGCTGCTGGTGCTCAGGTTACTGAACGAAGTCCTCAGTGTCAATAATCTGCTCCAAGAAGGGGCAACGTGGTACCATGGAGACTGATTCGCGAGACTGCTGCGCGTTTTTCTTTTCTTGGAAACATGTCAATTCGGAGCAAACGCCGCCGCGTGCAGCAGAGGCAGAGGTCTCTTTCTGATGGCTGAAGAGTACATCCGCATCCGCGGCGCGCGCGAACACAACCTCAAGAATATCGACCTCGACATCCCCCGCGAGAAGCTGGTGGTCATTACCGGTCTCTCCGGTTCCGGCAAGTCGAGTCTGGCCTTCGATACCATCTTTGCCGAAGGTCAGCGCCGCTACGTGGAGTCACTCTCGGCATACGCCCGCCAGTTCCTCGGCATGTTGGAGAAACCGGACGTCGACCACATCGACGGTCTCTCTCCCGCCATTTCCATCGACCAGAAGGGCGCCAGCCGCAACCCGCGCTCCACGGTCGGCACGGTAACGGAAGTCTACGACTACTTGCGCTTGCTCTTTGCCCGCATCGGCGTGCCTCACTGTCCGCAGTGCGGGCGGGAGATCTCCCAGCAAACTGTGCAGCAAATGGTGGATTCGCTGCTCGACCTGCCCGACGGCGCCCGCTACATGATCCTGGCGCCCATCGTGCAGGACCGCAAAGGCGAGTACCGGCAGGTGTTCGAGGATGCGCGCAAGGCGGGCTACGTGCGCGTGCGCGTGGACGGCACGGTCTACGACCTTGAGGAGACGCCGACGCTCGACCGCTACAAGCAGCACACTATCGAGATCGTGGTGGACCGGCTGGTAAACCGCGGCGGCGAGACCGATAAGACACGGGTGGCGGATTCGTTGGAGACGGCGTTGCGCCTGGGCTCCAGCGTGGTGCGCATTGTCATTGTGGACGGAGTCGGGGGTGCGCGGGCGGAGTCCGATGTTTCCGGATTGCGCGCTGGGTCCAGTAGAGTGGACTTGCAGAGATCGACTGACGGTTCCCGAGAAAAGATGGATTCCCGCTTTCGCGGGAATGACGGAACTGAGACCGAGGGCGAGATAGATTCTCGCTTGGGCCGAAATGACGGAGACGCGGCTGAGGGCGAGATACAACCCCGTCCTGCTCAAAGTATAGGGCAGGCCTTGGGTGGGAATGACGGAGAAAGCCCTGAACGTCTTGCCGACGAAAATCGGAATCCATCCAACCGTCTTTCCGGCGAAAGCCGGAATCCAGTGGAGTTGCTCTTCTCAGAGCAATTCGCCTGCGTACACTGCGGCATCTCTCTCGGCGAGGTGGAGCCGCGCACGTTTTCCTTTAATAGTCCACATGGCGCGTGCCCTGAGTGCACCGGCATCGGCACGACCATGGTGTTCGATCCCGACCTTATCGTGCCGAACAAGCGGCTCTCGCCTATGGAAGGCGCCATTCTGCCCTGGTCGCGGCTCACCGCCAAGGACTCTTATCTCTACCAGGTGGTGAAAGCGGCAGCAGAGCACTACGGCTTCTCCCTGCGCGTCCCGGTGGCGGAATTGGCGGCCGAGCACGTCGATGTCTTGCTTTACGGTACCGAAGAGCGCGTTCCGGTTACGGTGAAAGCCGCGCGTGACGAGACTCGCACCTTCACGGTTGACTTCGAAGGGGTGATCCCCAACTTGCAACGGCGCTACAAAGAGACGGATTCCGATTACATGCGCGGGGAAATTGAGCGCTTCATGACCGTGCAGCCCTGTCCCGCCTGCCAGGGGGCGCGCCTGAAACCGGAGAGCCTATCCGTAACCATTAACTCCCACACCATTGCGCAAGTCACGGCGTTCGCCGTGAAGGATGTCCGCGCCTGGTTCGCCGCGTTGCCGCTCACTGAGCGCGAACGGTTGATCGGCCGCCAGATACTGAAGGAAATCCAAGCGCGGCTGCAGTTCTTGATGAACGTGGGGCTGGACTACCTAACCCTCGACCGCGCCACCGCCACGCTCTCCGGCGGTGAAGCCCAGCGCATCCGCTTGGCGACCCAGATCGGTTCCGGCCTGGTGGGCGTGCTCTATATCTTGGACGAACCGTCCATCGGCCTGCACCAACGGGATAACCGCCGTCTCATCGAAACACTGAGCGGCCTGCGCGACCTGGGGAATACGGTGCTGGTAGTAGAACACGATGAGGAGACGATCCGCTCAGCCGATCACGTGATCGATGTTGGCCCGGGCGCAGGCGAGCACGGCGGCCGCATTGTGGCAGCGGGGCCACTGCCGGACGTGTTGGCGGTGGATGAATCCCTGACGGCGGCTTTCCTGACGGGTAGGCGGATGATCCCTGTTCCCCACGAGCGACGCGGCCCTTCGGCAGGCTCAGGACAGGCTCTTGTGGCCGGCTCAGCACGGGCCCCTTCGACAAGCTCAGGGCGAGCGGCAAGAGCACGGCTTACGGTCAAAGGTGCCCGCGCCAATAATCTTAAAAGCATTGACGTAGATTTCCCTCTCGGACGGTTAATTGGCGTGACGGGCGTCTCCGGTTCCGGCAAGAGTTCGCTGGTCATTGACGTGCTCTACCGCCGCCTGGCGCAGGAGATATACCACAGCCGCGAGCGTCCCGGCCCCCACGACGCGGTGCTGGGTCTGGAGAACATCGATAAGGTCATAGACATCAATCAGCAACCCATCGGGCGCACGCCGCGCTCGAATCCGGCCACCTACACCGGCGCATTCACGCCCATCCGCGAGATTTTCGCTAAGACTCCGGAGGCGCGCATCCGCGGCTACAAGCCGGGGCGCTTTTCCTTCAATGTTAAGGGCGGGCGCTGCGAGGCCTGCCGCGGCGACGGCATCATCAAGATCGAGATGCAGTTCCTGCCGGACGTCTATGTGCCCTGCGAGGTCTGCGCAGGCAAGCGCTACAACCGCGAGGCGCTGGAGATCACCTACAAGGGCAAGACTATCGCCGACGTGCTCGATCTGACCATCGACGAGGCCAATACCTTCTTTGAAAATATCCCCAGCATTCACAATAAACTCAAGACGCTGGTCGACGTGGGACTGGGCTATATGCGCGTGGGACAGCCCGCCACCACCCTCTCCGGCGGCGAGGCCCAGCGCATCAAGCTGGCCGCCGAACTCTCCAAACGCGCCACCGGCCGCACGCTCTACATCCTGGATGAGCCCACCACCGGCCTGCACTTCGCCGACGTGGAACGCCTGTTGGAGGTGCTGCAACGCCTGGTGGACACCGGCAATACTGTGATCGTGATCGAGCACAACTTGGAAGTGATTAAGTGCGTGGACTGGGTGATCGACCTCGGCCCCGAGGGCGGCGACGCCGGCGGCGAACTCATCGCCGAAGGCACCCCGGAAACCCTCGCCCACCTGCCCCACTCCTACACCGGCGTCTATCTGCGCTTGGTCCTGGAACGCGACGGCGCGCTAGAAAAAGCCCACGCATCGTAGCTGATTTTGTCGAAAGTGCGGCAATTGGATGCGCTACGGCCTGCCTCGCAACACCTGTTTGCTGCTGTTTACACCAACAAGAATGGGGTGAGCTAATATCTTGACTTGGTGCAGGCAGCCTTAATCTGTTGCTAAAGCTCGCGGTACCGGCTTTTGTGCAGCGTGAATATGCCATAATGATTGATGGAGCGAAGAGTCCAGCGTAGACCAATGGCGGCGGCTCGAGGAAAACGCTATGGCAACGGAAACTAAGGTCATCAACGTCGCGCCGGAAAGCGAGCTTGGGCGACTACTCGCAGAGATAGGCGAGATGCCCGTAATCCTTGAGAGAGATGGAGAGCGCTACGTGCTTGCGCGGGAAGCTGCCCATGACATTTGGGTCGACTACGACCCGGAGAAGGTCAGGCAGGCATTGCGCCAGGGCACAGGCATTCTGGCGGGTGTCGATCGAGAGAGCCTGCTCAGCGACTTACGCGCGGCGCGTGAGCAGGACAGCAACGGACGTCACGATCGCTAGTCCATGCCATACCTCATTGATTCTGACTGGTTGATTGACTATCTCGATGAGCGACAGGAAGCGGTGCAACTCATCGAGCAGCTCGCGCAAGACGGAATTTCAATTAGCATAATCACGTATATGGAAATATATCAGGGAGTCTTGCGAAGCCGCGACCCAATACTGGCACAGCATCAATTTACATCCGTTGTTGCTGCGCTACCTATCCTGCCATTCACGCGGTCCGTTGCGGAAAGATCCGCTCACCTTCGGGAAACACTGCGAAAGCAGGGAAAGCGATCGCACCGAAGAGCGCTAGACATCATGATCGCTGCCACTGCCATAACCCACGACCATGTACTCGTCACACGCAACGTCGCAGACTATCAAGACCTCCCGGACCTTGTTCTCTATGAACTCGAATAAAAGGAGTTCCTTTCGTCGATTCACGACGGCTCGACTCCTGCAAAATAGCAATCTTTGACGAGGCGATTGCAGAGAAGAGTCAGACACAGCGCTCTGCTATTGCAGAGTCGCTTTAGGTGAAGAAAGCGCAGCCATGGCGAGAATTGAAGGTATCAGAATTAAGAATTACCGGGTGTTAAAGGACATCACGCTCGGCAAGCTGTCGAATACGCAGGCTGCCCAACCCTTGGCGCCCATGACTGCGGTGATCGGCAAAAACGGGGTGGGCAAAAGTTCCCTCTTCGATGCTTTTGGCTTTCTGGCAGATTGCTTGAAACTAGGAGTGGAAGAAGCATGCGATGCGCGGGGACGGGGTGGATTTGAGCGAATCCACTCGCGGGGGAGTCACGAACCTATTAAGTTCGAGGTCTGTTACCGGCAAGAGCCGCACGCTTCGCTCATTACCTATGTATTATTTGTCCACCAAGACGATTCCGGCCGCCCTTGCGTTGCGGGCGAACTCCTATTTCAGCGCCACAAGGAACGTAAGGGTGGCAAAGTGCTCTTGTTTCTGATGATGGTTCTTGGTACGGGCGTCGTATGGAAAGGAGCATCGCAGGGGCGGCAAGTAGACGAGGATGGGTTCGACTATGAATTGGCCAAACAGCAGTGGGCAGGTGACGAGAGCAAGGAAGCGGAACTCATTACACTAGAGGACAAACGCAAGCTCGGTATTGCAACGCTCGGCGCTCTGAAACAGCATCCTAGAATTGCGGCGTTTCGCCAGTTTCTGGAAGGCTGGTACCTTAGCTACTTCACGCCGGATGCCGCTCGCAGTTTGCCCTTGGCCGGCCCGCAACGGCGCTTGAACGCGCATGGGGACAATCTTGGCAACGTCGTGCAATTCATGGAGCGGGAACATCCTGACAGATTCGAGCGAATCTTGGAGCGGATTGCCGAACGGGTTCCCGGCATCGAGCGCATTGATACGGAACTGAGCCCTGACGGGCGTCTTCTGTTGCGCTTCAACGACCGGGGGTTTACCGATCCCTTCTACGCGCAACAGATGTCCGATGGTACGTTGAAACTCTTTGCATATCTGCTCATGTTGGAAGACCCGGAACCTCCGCCGTTCATCTGCATCGAGGAGCCGGAGAACGGCCTCTACCACAAGCTACTGGAAGTCTTGGCCGCGGAGTTTCGCCGCCACGCCACAGGGGAAAGAAACACATCCCAGATTTTCGTCACGACCCATCAGCCCTACCTCGTTGATGCGCTCGCACCGGAGGAAACCTGGCTGCTGGAGAAAGAATCGGACGGCTTTGCCACCATTCGCCGCGCCAGCGACGATCCAGTCGTCCAAGCCATGGTAGACGAAGGACTACCGCTTGGCGGTCTCTGGTACAGCGACTACCTAGAGCGGACAGAGGCCAATGCACTTTGAGGTGTTGGTCGAAGACCAGTCAGGCAGCATCGCGCTTGATCAAATACTAGTAAAGATTCTCGGCGCCAACTATACTGATCACTCTTGGAAGTTGCGTCCATACAAGGGGTTAGGACGAATACCTAAGAACTTGCGCGGCAACACGGATCCGCAAAAGCGAATACTGTTGGATAGGTTGCCGAAAATTCTGCGAGGGTACGGGCGAAGTCTTCCAGACGCCGCTTCAGTCATCGTTGTAGTGGACTCAGACAGACGCGATTGCATGGTCTTTAAGCAGGAATTGCTTGAGGTCCTGGCTGCTTGCAATCCGCGTCCAAGGACGCTCTTCAGAATTGCTATTGAGGAAAGCGAGGCGTGGCTGCTGGGCGACCGAAAGGCCCTGAAGAAGGCCTATCCAAAGGCAAGGGACTCAGTTCTCAATGGTTACAAGCAAGACTGCATCTGTGGCACTTGGGAAGTTCTTGCGGATGCCGTCAATCGTGGCGGTTCCGCGCCACTGAAGCGGGCGGGCTACCCGGAGGCTGGGCAAGCCAAATGTGAATGGGCCCGCGGCATTGCCCCGCACATGGATGTGGATCAGAATCAATCCAAGAGCTTTCAAGTCTTCCGCGAGGGAATAAGAAAGCTCGCGGGTATCGGGTGAGACTCGCCTGGCGGCTACGGCGGGCTTGAGGCGATCACTTCATTCGTCCCTACCGTTTTTTCGGACGAATTAGAGAACCAGGCTGGATGCACGGGCAGGTGGTCCAAAATTAGGGAGCGGTGCCTAGTGCGGTGGTAGTCCGCCGCTAAGGATGTGGTATTGGAGCGCGAAGGGCAGATGCGGAACATGTTTAGGAGGCTTAGCCTGCATTTAGCGACGCTGGTGTTGCTGGCCGCACTGGCTACGGCAACTCAGGGCGGAGCGCAAGCGGCTACGGCTCAGGCGGATGATCCCGATCGTGCCGTGCTGGTCGCGCTTTACACCGCTACTGATGGTCCACGATGGGCGAATAGCGACAACTGGCTGAGCGATGCGCCCATGGGCGAATGGTTTGGCGTCACCACGGATGAGACGGGCCGCGTGACGGCGCTGCGCCTCGCCGGCAACGACCTGCGTGGAGATCTTCCGTCGGCGCTGGGTAGCCTCTCCAACCTGGAAGTGCTGGACCTTGCGGGCAACTGGTTGACGGGAGAGATTCCATCTGCGCTGGGGGATCTGGCGAACCTGAAAGTTATAGACCTCTCGTATAACTGGTTGTCTGGTGGGATACCGTCTGCGTTGGGCGCTATCGCCAACCTGCGGGAGCTCTACCTCTCAGATAACCGCTTGCGCGGCGAGATACCGTCAACGCTGGGCGACCTTGCTACGTTGGAAGTGCTCGTACTCTCAAACAACCACTTGAACGGTGCAATACCGTCTGCGCTCGGCAATCTGACGAACCTGAGCATCCTAAGTCTCTGGGGCAATCAGTTGCAAGGGGAATTACCGCCAGAACTAGGCCGCCTCGCCAACCTGCAAGAGCTGTACCTCTCGGAAAACCGACTTACTGGTGAGATACCGCCTGCACTCGATGAACTCACTAACTTGGGGTGGCTGCGCCTTTCGTTTAACCAGTTGGAAGGCTGCGTGCCCGAGCAATTGGCAACGGTGCCAGACAATGACTTGGCTTGGTTTGCCCTTCCGTTGTGCCAGATCCCAGATGAGGCGCAGGAGAAGAATCGCGATAGGGCCGCTTTGGTAGACCTTTACTTAGCTACGGATGGCGCGAATTGGATTCGCAACGACAACTGGCTGAGCGACGCACCCATCCGGCAGTGGTACGGCGTCATCGAAACCGACGCGAGCGGCCACGTCAGGTATTTGAAGCTCGACAACAACAACCTAGTGGGCGAGTTGCCAGCTACGCTGGGCAACCTCGCCAGTTTGGCCTATCTGTACCTTAACAACAACCAAATCAGTGGGGAGCTTCCGGCTACGCTGGGTGGACTGTCCAATCTGTCTTATTTGTTCCTCAATGGCAACCAACTGAGTGGCGGGATTCCGCCTGAGTTGGCCAATCTTTCCAACCTGGAATTCTTGGGATTATCGTCGAACAATCTGACTGGAGAAATACCGGCAGCGCTGGGCGATCTCGCAAGCCTGAAGTTGTTGTGGCTCTATAGCAACCGTCTGAGTGACAGGATTCCTATTGAGCTCGGCAACCTCACCAATCTCGAGAGTCTACATTTGTCAAACAATGAACTAAGCGGGGTAGTACCATCTGAGTTTGGCAATCTCATAAAGCTTAGTGAACTGCACCTACAAGACAACCAATTGAGTGGGGAAATCCCTACAAAGCTCGGCAACCTTAAGAGCCTAACGAGCTTGGTGCTTACCAATAACCTGTTAACTGGACAAATCCCAACTTCCCTCGGTGACCTTATTGGCTTGGAGTGGCTATTCGTCGGGAAAAACCAGTTGACCGGATGTATCCCTGAGCGTCTGACTCATGTGCCAACAAATGACCTGAGCGCGTACGATCTGCCGCTCTGCGCGACATCGGCCGAGCCCTTGGGAAGAGTCACGGAATTTGATGCGCTGGTTGCCTTCTACACGGCTACAAACGGCGCCAACTGGAAGCGGAATGACAACTGGTTGACTGATACGCCCATCGGTCAGTGGTACGGAGTAACCACCGACGAGAGTGGCCGCGTTACGGCACTGAATCTCGCGGACAACAACGTAAGTGGGGCCTTGCCTCCTGAACTTGGAACACTCTCTCATCTGGCTGAGTTGAATCTCAGTCGGAATCAGTTGGTCGGACGGATTCCGTCTTCAATTGGCGGACTCACGAATCTGAAGAGGTTAGGCCTGGCCGGCAATCGGCTCAGCGGAGAGATACCGCTAGAATTAGGCAGCCTCGAAAAGCTTGAAGCCTTGGCGCTAGCGGAGAATCGGTTGACCGGAGAGATTCCCTCGGAGCTTGGTAATCTGACCAACCTTACTGATCTGTATTTCGATGCCAATCAGCTAAGTGGCGAGATTCCTGCCACGCTAAGTAACCTCGTTAATTTGAAGCACCTCATTCTATCCAACAGCCATTTAGTTGGCAAGATACCGTCTGCACTGGCAAATCTTGCCCGCCTTGAATCTCTGAACCTTGCAGGTAACAAGCTAAGCGGCGAGATTCCGCCTGATCTCGGCAAACTATCCAACCTCAAGAACTTGACCCTTGCTGGCAACCAATTGAGTGGCGCCATACCGCCTGAACTGGGCAACCTGAAGAGCTTGAATACACTGTACATCTCAGGGAACAGTTTTTCTGAGTGTATCCCTCAGGGCCTGAGAGATGTGTTAAATAATGACGTATCGTGGTACGGCCTGCCGAACTGTGGAGACCCGGTCACTCCTGTAGAGGATCCGGCAGAACGTGAGGCGCTGATAGCACTCTACACCGCTACGAATGGGTCAAACTGGAGTAATAGAGACAACTGGCTGAGTGAACGGCCACTTAGCGAATGGTACGGTGTTACTACAGATAGCAGCGGTCGTGTTACAGCGCTGAATCTTGCGGCAAATCGCTTGCAGGGCGAAGTTCCGGCAAACCTGGGCGCACTCTCCGCTTTGGTAAGGCTTGACTTGTCAAGCAACGCGTTGCGCGGTGAGATTCCGCCAGAGCTCGGAGACCTTACCAATCTGGAATCCCTGTTTCTTGGCCCAAACCAGTTGAGCGGCAAGATTCCTGCCACGCTGGGCAACCTTGTCAACCTGCAGGAATTGTACCTATGGGAGAACCAGTTGAGCGGGGAGATACCGGCTTCATTAGGACAACTAACGAGTTTGGTAGACCTGGTCCTAACGAACAATCAGTTGAGCGGCGTGATACCGGCTGAGTTGGGCAACCTCTCTAGCCTGCGAAGACTGTACATGTCACACAACCAATTAGAAGGAGCGATACCGGCTTCGCTGGGCCACATGCCGAAAGTGCTGCGTTTGGACCTCTCGCATAATCAACTCAGCGGGCAGATACCGGCTGAATTGAATAAACTCACCAACATGCACGTTGTTAATCTCGCGCACAACCGCTTGAGCGGATGCATCCCCGAGGAGCTGACGAAGGCGGCTTTCAACGACCTGTCTTGGTATGGACTACCAGTCTGCGGTGAATGAGACACCAAGCCGTCCGATACTAGTGGGGCGAGCCCGTGAGGCGATCGCGCGATCAACTGTTGGCTCTTATTCTAGGCAGGGGAAAGTGCTGTACACAGGCCTTTCGCCAGAATTCCCAGGCGGAAGGATTGGGAATCACCGGATTCGATCTACCGCAGCGTGGCGTTGAGTGATACCTGCAGCTTGGCGATGATGCGGTTGCGGATGGTGTTCACCTCGGCGTCGTTGAGGGTGCGGTCCGGGGCGCGGAAGGTGAGGGTGTAGGCCAGGCTGCGCTTGCCCTCGGGGACTTGCGGTCCCTGGTAAACGTCAAAGAGGTCGACGCTTTCCAGCAGATCGCCGCCTGCCTTACGGACTTCCTCCACCACGCGCTCGGCGGGAATCTCGGCGTCCAGCACAATCGCCAGGTCTTGCACCCCGGCAGGATGGCGTGACGGCGGTGCGAACTCCGGCGTGGCGCGGGCCTGAGCCACCAGATCGTGAAGATTGAGCACCAGAGCCATCGCACGCTGATCGACGTCGAACGCGGTGCCCACCTCGGCGTTGATCTCGCCCACGATGCCCGCCACGTGATCTTCCTCGCCCTGACGCACGGTCACCGCTGCAGCCCGGTACGGGTGAAAGGTCGGGTGCTCCACCGGCGCGAAGCCATAGTCCGCAATTCCAAACTGCTGTAGGACTTGCTCCGCTACGCCTTTGATCGTGTAGAACGTGTTTTCCGCGCGCGCCCCCCAATGCTCGGTGCGGAACTCTCCCATCACGGCTGTGAGCAAGCGGCGTTCCTCAGGCAGCTTGGAGCGCACAGGGAGGAATACGGGCGCGATCTCGAAGAGGTGCACGTCGCTCGTCTGGCGGCGGAGGTTGCTTGCCAGCGTCTCCAGCAGACTGGCCAGCGTCACTGTGCGCAGCGTGCTGGCCTCCGAAGTAAAGGGGTTCTTGAGGCCAAGGGGAGAGAAATGCAGCGGCAGCACCGCCTCGGCCACGTCGCGCGCCAGGCCGTCGGGCAGCTCCGCCGCTACCCCTTTTGGTAAGAGGCGTTCCATGCGGGCCGCATTCGTCAGCGTGTAAGTGATAGCTTCCGCAAAGCCCGCGCCCACCATCACCTGTTTGGCCCGATCCGTCCACGTGCGCAGCGGTACGGGCTCTGCTTCCGGTAAAGGGCCGGACGGCATGGTGGTGGGGATGTTGTCGTAACCCACCAGGCGAGCGACTTCCTCAACGAGGTCGGCGGAACAGGTCACGTCCAGCCTGTGCAAGGGAGCGGTGACCTGAAGCCGACTATTCTGCATGCGATAGGTGAAGCCCAGGGGCCGAAGCTTTTCGGCAGCCTTCGTCATTGGAATGTTCATGCCGAGCAGCCGCGAAAGGTCATCCTCGTGAAGCTCGATCTCGGGGCGTTGCTGCGGGCGGACGTAAGAATCGGCGGCGTGGCTGCGGGCGCGTCCACCGGCGATTTCGACGATGAGTTCAATGGCGCGATCGCGCGCTATGGGAGCCAATTCCGGCGGCACGCCCTGTTCGAACCGTCGCGATGCCTCGCTGGGCAAGTTGAGCGCTTGCCGTGTGCGGCGGATCGAAGTGGAGTGGAAACTGGCGGATTCCAGCAGGATGCGAGTGGTCCGCTCCGTCACTTCAGTATCCAGGCCGCCCATTACGCCTGCCAGCGCGATGGGGCCGTTGGGATCGGCGATTACCAGCATGCCGGAGCTCAACGTGCGCTCTTCTCCGTCTAACGTCGTCAAGCGCTCGCCGAGGTGGGCGCGCCGGACGATGATGTTCCCGTCCGTTACCTTGTCGTAATCGAAGGCGTGGAGCGGTTGCCCAAACTCCAGCATCACGTAGTTGGTGATGTCCACGATATTATTGATGGGGCGCATGCCGGCTGCTAACAGCCGCTCTTGCATCCAGCGCGGCGACGACCCTAGCGTCACATCGATGACAATGCCTGCCGCATACCGCGCACAGAGCTTCGGCTCTTTGATATCCACGCGCACCACGGGTAGCGTCGGCGTGTCCATTCTGTGGGTTGCCGGTTGGCGCAAGCGTTCGCCCGTGATTGCCGACACTTCCCGCGCAACGTTGATCATGGCGAGACAATCGCTCCGGTTGGGCTTGAGGTCAAGCTCCAGAATCGTGTCGCCCATGTAGTCTTGGAGCGGCGTGCCCACCGGCGCCTCGGCATCGAGAATCAGAATGCCTTCATGGTCTTCGCCCAGGCCAAGCTCTCTGGCAGAGCAGACCATGCCCTCGGACTTGATCCCCCGCAGGACGACCAGCTTAAGCTCGATGCGCTGTGGCGTATCGCTATAGGCGTCGTTGAGCACGGCGCCGAGCAGCGCCACCGGCACCTTGTCGCCTTTGGCAATATTCATGGCGCCAGTCACGAACACTGGTTGCTCTGCCTGCCCGTAGTCTACGGTGACAAGCTGCAAGCGATCGGCGTTTGGATGGCGCTTGAGGTCCACGATCGTGCCGACAAACGTGTTCTGCCAAAATTCGCCGATTTGAATGACCTGTGCCACCTCGATGCCTGCCATCGTCAACTTATGCGCCAACTCTTCTGCCGGTAGCTCAATTGCTACGTACTCTTCGAGCCAGCGGAGTGATACACGCATGCGATCAAGAACCTCCCATGGAGCGCCCGTTCCGACGGGTTCTTTTCTCCACGAATCTTCTAGGTGCTCGGCAATGGGGCCCTGCTCTTAACACCGCCGTTCTGCTTAGCACGGTACTAGGAGCTATGCCCTCTGCGTTCAGTCAGTCTGTTGCAATATCTCAACGGAAATGTCGTAAGGCTTCAACCGAATTTTTGTATGACCTCAACGAAACTGTTGCATGACTTCAACGGAACTGTCGTAGGGCTTCAACGAAACTGCTGCAAGAATCGGATATCGTTATTGTAGAAATACCGGATGTCGTCTATGCCGTATTTGAGCATGGCAATACGCTCTACGCCCATGCCGAAAGCGAAGCCGGAGTAACGCGCGGGATCGTAGTTTACGGCCTCGAGCACGTTCGGGTGCACCATGCCGCAGCCGAGAATCTCCAGCCAGCCCGTATGCTTGCATACGCGGCAACCGTCACCGCCGCAGACGTGGCAGCTAATGGATACTTCCGCACCCGGTTCGACAAACGGAAAGTATGAGCAATTGAAGCGCACGCGCGTATTGACGCCGAACAGGTCGCGTGCGAATGCCGTGAGCACGCCTTTCAGGTCCGCCATGTTCGTCCGCTCGTCCACGGCGAGACCTTCCACTTGGTAGAAGATTGCTTCGTGGCTGGCGTCGGTAGCCTCGTTGCGGTAGACGCGCCCCGGCGCCACGATGCGCACAGGCGGCGGCGTATTTTCCATTACGCGTATTTGCACCGGCGAGGTGTGCGTACGCAGCAGCATGGAGCCGAAATTCTTCGTTGCATCCGCGTCGACGTAGAATGTATCCCACATGTCGCGGGCGGGGTGGTCGGAGGGAATGTTGAGCATCGCGAAGTTATAGTGGTCCCACTCTACCTCTGGGCCTTCCACTACCTGAAACCCCATGCGCTCGAAGATGCCAAGAATCGCGTTGAGCACCAGTGTTGTCGGATGGAGTTGCCCCAGGCGCACCGGGTCGCCGGGAAGCGTGACGTCGAGCGCCTCGGCCTTTAGGGTATCGGCATGCTGGCCGCGCTTAAGCTGTACCTGCTGCGCCTCCAGCGCCTCCGCCAGGCGCGCCTTTACCATGTTGGCCATTTGCCCTACGCGGGGACGTTCCTCTTTGGGCAGCCCGCCCAGACCGCGCAAGAGCTGCGTAACCTTGCCGCTGCGGCCCAGGTACGTGGTGCGCCAGGCGGTCAGGTCTGCCTCAGCGGCGCATTCCGCAAGCTGCGCCTGCGCTTCGCGCTCCAGCGCTTCAAGCTGGGCCGGTATGTCCGGCGCCGTCGTTTCATCTGCCATCGATTGCTGTTCCTCGCTCTAGAAACAAAAAGCAGAAAGCGGGTAAACACTTTCTGCTCGGCCGGAGAGGCGGGTGTTCTGCTAGGCTACGTCTCCGTGGTGCGCCTAGACCTAGCCCAGCCCTCCGCGCCCGTAAAGTGCCGTACCCACGGATACATACTTGCCTCTCGTCACTCATATCATCGCAAAAATGCCCTATTGGCAAGGGCAGTGCTGCTAAGCAAGACAATAGTATAGCGATGTTGTCTGCGCATGTCAAAAGTGCTGGCCATGTAACCTGTGCCATCGGCGCGAAACCGGAAAAAGGGATAAAAGCAAGTCCACTCTCTTGATACATCTGGTCAGCGGTACCAGCGTCTACCAGACCCCGGAGAGAAAACTAGGGCCTGCTATGTTGATATACTGGACACGTAGATCAAGCGCTCTCGACTGTCACGCTTGATCGAGCACTACGGAAAAGCACGAAACATGTCTACCGCGCCAACCTACAAACCCCTCGAGATCGAAGTGACCGACTTTGGCCCAATCGCCAAGGCCAAACTCGACTTGCGCCCGCTGACCGTTTTCGTTGGCCCCAGCAACACGGGCAAGTCCTACCTGGCGACGCTAATTTATGCGCTGCATAGATTCTTTAGTGGTTTTGCTACCGAAACAGACCCTCCGCCTAGGTTGAACTCAAGCATCTTTCATCAGTACCCCGAGATTCGTAGGAGGTATTGGAGTCTGTCCGAAAATGAGGCCGCTGTGTTGCTCGATTGGGCGAGTAAGATGCTGGGATGCGCTAGAAAGGAGGGATTTTCGCCAGAGTTCCGAGTGTCTGTGCCAATTGCCGTGTCTAGACTGCTCTACCCTATGCTGAGGAGTGTGGATGAGTTTAGCACAGACTTGGACAATGAGATTGCCCGATGTATTGGATGTAAACGGGCGGATCGGCTAATCAGATATGGCAGGAATACCTCGCGGGTTCTCTTGAATAGGCATGTTTCTGAGAATCTGAGTTCGTCTAAACAATTCACTTATGGCTTCACAATTGATGAAAGCGATTCCACGCTCACTGCTTCAATTCCAGAAACAGTCCCTTTCAAAATTGAGAGGATTGACAACGATCCCTTGTACCGGGAAAAGCTAGAGCGTCTCGACCTGCAAATTGAAGCACCGGTTGACTATGAAGAATACGACAATCGGTACTCAATTTGGGCACTGCGAGATGCTCTTTTTGGTATGGTTGGAACTTCAATCATTAGTCCGCTAGAGCGTGTCGCTCACTACCTGCCTGCTGACCGTGCAGGGGTCATGCTCGCTCACACTTTGGCTGTAACATCCTTGATCGAACAGTCTTCGATTCTCGATCTTCGCTACGATAAAACTTCCCAATTGCTCAATGGTGTACACGTTGACTTTTTTAGACAGCTTGTCGGATTTGGTGCTTCTGACGCGAGAGGACACCGGGACAGCGATAGGCTAGCTAAGAGAATTGAGCAGGGGATTCTGAATGGCGAGGTGCGTGAGAACCCGTCATCTAGTCGCTACCCGTTTTTTTCCTATCGGCCATTTGCGCACAAGGAAGATATCCTCCTTACAGAGGCATCGTCCATGGTTTCGGAGTTAGCGCCAGTTGTCTTGTATCTGCGGCACCTCGTTCACCCTGGAGATTTGCTAATCATTGAAGAGCCTGAGTCACATCTACATCCGGGAATGCAGGCTGAGTTCACACGACAGCTTGCGGCGATGGTAGGCGCTGGTGTCCGCGTAATGCTGACAACCCATAGCGCTTATGTGTTAGAAGAATTAGCTAATCTCGTACGAATGCATGATTTACCTAAGGCTCAGCGGGCGGGCCTTGTAGGAGCGGACTGTGCTCTCGGCCCGGATGAAGTAGGCGTATGGCTTTTTGAGCAAAATCAGGTTCCCAACGGCTCGGTTGTGAAAGAAATCCCTTTGGATGTGGACGTAGGAATCTTTCCGGCAGGTTACGGTGACGTTACGGAGGCACTCTACAACACGTCCGCTGAGATTGATAGTCGGATCAGAGAGCATACCGATTTCTATGAGCCTAGTTAGCAAGGTGAGGCAAAAAGTCGATAAAGACTGTCTGGCAACTAGATGCCTCAAGAAGGGTTGTAGGCTGAAGCTGAACGACCTTTCGGGCGACTTTCTGCTCATAGACTTAGATCACGAAAGAGCGCCGCTCATTAGACAGGACGGGAAGAAGTGCGACTATATCTTCGTTGGAGACAGCAAGTTTGGAACTTGGGTAGCGCCGCTGGAGTTGAATCGGGGAAAGCTGGAAGCTAGCAAGGTGATTCCACAACTCCAGGCAGGGGCGACTATTGCTCAACGAATTGTGCCTCTTAATGCTCAGTCACAGTTTCGCCCTATTGCCGTCCATGGCGGCGAGCTACATTCTGACGAGTATAAGCGCTTACGCGGCTCTCGCATCAGTTTTCACAATCAACGGGAGCGGGTCAGGACCGCGAGGTCTGGAAGTTCCTTAGTTACCGCATTGAACAAAGCATGAAGTTATAACCCCATGCCTTTCTCCGATCTCTGGCAGACATATCGGCCTGTGGTGCGGTCTTCTCACTTTCGCACAGTGGCGGCCACGGGTGTGCTGATTCTCGCGGCGTGGCTGGTTTCGCTGGCGGGGGTTGATGTGCCCTACCTCGCTACGGGTCTGGCGCTGGCGGCGGTGGCAATCGGCGGACTTGGCATCGTGTGGGGGGCGCTGCAGGGGTTATGGCAGCGGCAAGTGAACGTGGACGAATTGGTGAGCATTGCCGTCATCGCGTCGGTGCTCGCTGGTGAGTACCTTCCCGCCGGCCTCGTCGTCTTCATGATGATCTTCGGCCAACTGCTGGAAGAGGCAACCAGCCAGCGGGCGACGGCCGCGCTGGAGCACCTGGCCGCGCTGCAGCCGGAGCGCGCGCACCGCATGGAGGGCGACGCGATCCAAGAAGTTAACACGGACGAGCTCCAACCTGGTGACACCGTGCTGGCAAAACCGGGCGAGCGTCTGCCGGTTGACGGCGTGATCGTTGCTGGCACGGCGGCTGTGGATGAAACTCTGGTAACAGGCGAATCGCTCCCCGTGCACAAGGAGCCGGGGCACCGCGTGTACGCGGGCACGCTGAACCAAGATGGCGCTCTCACCATTCGCACCGAGGCGGTGGGCGAACACGCCTACGTTGGGCAAATCGGGCGCTTGTTGGAAGCGTTGGAAGAGGAACGCGCGCCGATTGTGCGGGTAGCGGACCGCTACGCCCGCTACTTTACGCCTGCAATTCTCATCGTCGCGGGCGCTACATGGCTGATTTCCCGTGATCTAAGCGCGGCGCTGGCCGTTTTGATTATTGCCTGCCCGTGCGCGCTGGTCCTGGCGACGCCGACGGCCATCGTGGCCGGAGTGGCTAATGCGGCGCGGCAGGGGATTCTGGTCAAAGGCGGCGCGCGCTTCGAGGCTGCGGGGGCTGTGGACACGGTCGCCGTTGACAAGACCGGCACGCTAACCCTGGGCACGCCCGTGGTGCAGCAAGTGATTCCGGCTGAGGGCATGGCGGCGGAAAATCTGATTACGCTCGCGGCGGCGGTGGAACGCTTCTCCGAACATCCGCTCGGTAAAGCGCTCGTGGGCCATGCCGCTGCACAAGCCCTCGATTTGCCGTCCGCAGCGGACTTTCGTGCGTTTCCAGGCCGGGGAGTGGAGGGGCGCGTTGCCCAGCAGCACGTCCTGGTCGGCACTCGTGAACTCCTCCACGCCCACGGCGTAGCGGGTGTGCCGCCCCAGGAGGCCGCACCGCATGACGGCAGCTTGCTGTTAGTAGCTGTGGAAGAAAAGTTTTGCGGCTGGGTGCAGTTTGCCGATACGTTGCGTCCGGCGGCAGCGCAGGCAATCGAGCACCTCCACGCGCTTGGCATCCAACGGGTCGTGATGCTCACCGGCGACCGTCAGCAAGAGGCAAAGCGATTGGCTGGGGCAGTGGGCATTGACGAGTGGCACGCCCGCTTGCTGCCGGAGCACAAGGTTGACTGGATACGCGGCGCGCGGGACGACGGCAGGCGCGTGGCTATGGCCGGTGATGGCGTGAATGATGCCCCAGCCCTGGCGGCTGCCGATCTCGGCATCGTCATGGGCGGCACAGGCACGGCGGTGGCGGCGGAAACTGCCGACATCGCTCTAATGCGCGGCGATATCGGCCAATTGCCCACGGCGATTGCGATCAGCCAGATGACCCTGCGCGGCATCAAGCAGAATTTGCTCTTCGCGCTGGTCTGGAATCTCGTCGGCATTGCGTTGGCAGCCACCGGCGTGCTGGGACCCATAGCCGCCGCCCTGGCGCACAACCTCGGCTCGGTGGCGGTGGTGGTGAACGCCGCCCGCTACGTGGCCGCGCCCAGCAAGCTGCCCCCGCACGTCCACCAAGAACGGGTTGCTGTGCAACCCGATGCCGTCTCCGATCCGGCCTGAACCCCGACAGCGCTATGCTTGGGTGCGGCTTAAATTCCTCCAAGAGTGAGGGGTTGCAGCCTACCGGCTCTCCGTGCATCCCCCAAGCAGGAGCCTGAAGGCATACCTGTCGTGCCCACGCGGTCGCGTCGTGCCTTCCGGAGACCCCCGTATCTCGCAAGGGTCCCGCTCTTCAACACGCTCAGAGCAGGCTTTACACAACACAGGCCGACAAACGAAAAGACCCCTTCACTCTCGGTGACCTTTATACAACCCAGGCTGGCAGCCGAAACAACCCCCTCTCTCCGGGAGACCACCGTATCGGGGTACGGGGCAGGCGCGGACTTCCAGTCCGATGCACAACACATGCCGGCGACCGAAAAGACTCCCTCTCCCTGGGAAGTCGGCGTCTGCGACGAAGCCGGCGCTCTCCGTTTCTCCGAGAACGCGCTTGCCGCGGGCGCGCTCGTAGCCGACGGTCACCATCTGGCACCACCAACTGCTCGCGATGTAGCCCCTGTCGTGCAGCAGACGCGCAATCTGCTTATGCGGCAGCGCCTCCGCCCCTTCGCTATCGAGCAGCGCAAACCACTCGTCCCATCCCTTGCCGGTCGCTTTCCGCACGGCTGCGTCGGAAATTTCTCGCTGCGTCGCGCTCATGAACTTCTTCTTTGGCTGGCTGCATTGCGTGTGGCTGTCCACGTATGTTGCCGAAAATGGAGAAACGGCGGAGACGCGGGGGCTCTCTCATGAGCTTAGCGCAGTTCGGACAGTGTAACCTGCAACGTATCGTGCATAAGTGTCACGTCTTCCGATTCAGCAATCTGTGCCTCAGGCAATGTTCACGTTGTCTCGAAGTGCAGGGCGGAAAGGTTCAGACTGGAGGAGCGCTTTGAGAGATGAAGCAGTTCCACACCCACCACCTCATTCGCCTCGTTGTAATCCAGCACGACACCCGGTGAAACTTCCTCAGACTCAACTATTGGGGAGTCGTCGAGACGCAGGTAAAGGGCATCGACTTGCTTGTCTACACTCAATTTCATGGGTCATCGTCCTTAGCGACTAGCTCGTTCAAGACTTCCACGGGCAGCCCTTCGACGCGCCGAAAATCGCCATCATTAGTTACGAATAGCGTGCACTGGGCATTACGGGCCGTCGCCGCGTGGAGCGCATCCGGCGTCTTCAAGCCCGTTGTGGCCCGCAGACGCGCAGCCTCTTCCCACAATTGGCGTGTGGCTGGGATCAATCGCACTTCCTTAGAGTCGAACAACGCGCGAAACACCTTCTCGACAAGGGTGTCACCTTCACGCAAGGGCTTGACGAGCGTTTCCAAGACTACTAGATCGCTACTCGCGATGGTGAACTGCCCGGCTTGCGCCTGACGCCATATGGGTTCAAGCAACGTGCGATAGGGCTCGATACGCTCAACACTGTAAATGAACGCGCTGGCGTCAAGATAGACTAGTCCGGCACTGGGAAGCGTCAGCGATCCCATGAAGCTCGTTCGTCTCTAAGGTAGGTGTCTACGTCCGCAGCGGTCTTGAAGACCCGGTGGCCCGGCGCTTCCTCGAGTATGTCAATAGCGGAACGCTGGGCTGACACTGACGAGCAACGCACGACCACATCGACGGACTCACCAGCCGTAAGCTCTTGGTCCACGATTTCGATTTTCCCCCCGGGCAATACCATTGTCTTTAGATGTAAGACTTTCTGCATGGCAAGTTACTCCTCGCTGAAATGAACCGTAAGCGAAGTCTCTGCATTGGCCAATTCCGTGCCGCCTCGCTCCGCACGCACTAGGTCGTGAAGCCGCACACTAAGGCCCGCGCTTGGCTGCAAGCCACCGCTTGAAAGACCTTTGGCTCTCCCCTGACGGACGACCCGCGATCAGTCCTTCTACACTGAGGTCTTCGTCCAAGTCGGGCCAGCGGATGCCCTGTCCCCCGCCGATCAACTCCCAGTTATCCCGTTCGTCCTGGGCAGCATAGACCAGCCGAGGATACCAAGCTAACGGTACTGAGATAGTGCGCCCATCCGAGAGTTCGACCTGCAGCGTATCATCCGTAACTGTCACATCCAGCGCTTCCGGAATTTGAGCCTCAATCATTGAAATAATCATTCCATGCCTCCATTAGCTGGTCGCGATTCTCCTGTTCGCAGGACGCTCGATTGATGAGACCTGGAATAACCACAAGCGCCGACCATTAAGGGAACATCGAAGGCCAGCACCGTCAGCAGTATGTCTCTCTCAGGGTCATCGCGGTGGCGGAACATATATCAAAAACCAGTCTTAGATTTATACCTCTCTTCTGACTTGAAATTGGGATGTGACTTTGCCACTAGCGGTATCTTCTCAAGAACGGTAGTCATTGAAGTATCACGGTTGAATACGATTAGCGCAGTCTTGGCATCTCTCCATGTGGTGTACCCTTGAAGCTGATTGATAGCCCCAGTGAATGCCTTTTCCCCGTTCCAGAATTTGCACTCGGCTATAAAGACATTCATATTCTCTACTCGAATGAGTTCAGTTTTCCCCTCGTAGTTGAAGGTTTCGCCAATGGCTTGACCCTCATAGTGCCCATTTAGTTGTACTAGGAAGTGTTGGCGTAGATCTTCCTCGCTCATGCCTTTGAACGCTTTTGGGCTACGTTCCATCACAGCGACCATGTTTGAAATTACCGATAATGTGTGCTCGTATTCTTCAGTGGCGATCGTCGGTTCGGGCAGGTAGGGCTCACTAGACATAGGCGGTAGTTTTGGGGAGACTCTTCTCTATTACCTGTGGCGCTATGTAGGTTCTTGGAGCATCCTCTCTACGTCGAAGACTAAATCCAGTCTGTACTGCGAGTTCTCTGTCCTTAATGAGTTTCTCCCGCCTGACCTCAATGCTCTGAGTTACCTTCTTGCACAATGAAGCGTTAAAGGGCGCTATGTCTTCTTTGACCCATTCCAGGTATTTTTTTTAGGGTTTCCAGTTCCGAAGTGAAATTCTCCTGAATCCGCGAGACCGTAGCCGGCGGCTCTTCATACACCATCACAAGTTCATCATTGCCCACTTCCGCGCGGGGAAGAACCGTAGTTTGAGTTGAGGGACGGAGTTTGAAGAGGCCAGAGTCACCTATAAAAGGTATGCAAAAGGTCATTCTGGTTCCTATCACATAAACGGGACTTGGGTCGCCATAGGCGCCGTACTCCGTCCTCCTGCTTACGTCAATCTCAGCATCATCAGTCTCAACTTGAATGGTGGAATCATCAATCTCTACCTCGTTTACTCTGTATTTTCGGACGAAGTAACCGCATAGGTCCTGCTCTGACGTACGTAGAATGCGTACTTCGTCGAGTGAGTTAATCTCAGATAGCATAATTTCATCCTGCTTACGAAGGGCATCGCTAAGCCTTCCGCCAAAGAACAGAGGATCGTTCACAGGCTAGTAGCTCCTTACTGCTAAGCACATTCATATGTGGAGGCATGGTTTGAAAGAGTTTCCTCCCAACAGTCAGCTACTCTAGCGTCCCAAATTAGGATCGTCGCTGCACATGAGAAGGCAAGAGTGGAAGGAAAGCTAGTAAAACGAGAGTCTATTTGTCATAAGTCAACAATACATTCCGAGGTATCATCAGTAAAGCAGTAGTGTGGCAAACTTTGTTGTGCAACCAAACACTATGGACACTATAGGGTAGCTGTTTCCGACATGAACACAGCCCAACTGAGTGCAGGTCTTCTAACACGGGATTGAAAGTGTGGTTCCTTGTCGCCTGACATCTCAATAGATTTCTATCCCTGCCCCAGTTGGGCTTTGAATTGGGCGGTGTCGTAGTATTCGCGCCAGTGGGTGATTTTGGCGTTGGTGCAGGTGATGAAGACGCTGGCGGGGAGGCGGGCGGTGTTGCCGGTGAGGCGGTGGCGGCAGGAGAATTCCCACTCGCAGGCGGCCGTATCGCCCTGCGCCACAAGCGAGCGCACCGTGAGGCGGATCTGGGCGAAGGCGCCGAAGAACGACGTGAGCGATTGGCGAATGGCGGGTATGCCGCTGAGCGTCTGGCCGGAGGCGCTGGTGAGGACGGCATCCGGCGCAAAGTCTTGCAGGATAGCGTCGATGTCCGCGGCGTTCCAGGCGGCAGTTTGGTGTTCCAGAATTGCAGCGGGTGTGCGGTAGTTGGCAGGCATGGGCGAATCGTCCCTTGCGGTGGCGATATCTGTCTCTTTGATTTGAAGGATACGCCTCGCGGGTGCGGGAGGAAAGTGACTGGTGTCTTTACTTTCCGCCCTATTTGCAGCGTGCCACTCCTGATCTCTTCTAACATCAGACTCTAACGAGACTCTCGTGTAATGCAACCAAGTGAGCGCAGTTGGACCGCACATACGAGGAAATACCCTCACCCCAACCGGCTCCCACTGGAGACCATCGCGTGAATCTGCCAAACAGTTGGAATTGGGCTGGATCGGCACCGATTTCCCCTCACCCCGACCCTCTCCCTGTATAGACCGGGTTGATGGGTAACACTTGTTCGGGTTGATGGGTTACACCTATAGGCATGGAGAATCTGGCAGCAGGAGGATGACCATGTCGTGGAAGGTGGAAACGCTTATGTCTGCCCGGGAAGAGTTTATTGCTCTGGCCTCTAGTGGTGCAGTGAGTATGAGCGAATTGTGTGGTCGGTTCACCATCAGCCGCAAGACCGGCTACAAGTGGTTGCGGCGGTACGCGTCGGGGGGAGCGCAGAGCCTGCGTGACCGTTCGCACCGCACGCACACCTGCCCGCACCAAACGAGCCGGGAGATGGAGGAGCGCATCATCGCGCTGCGCCAGGTGCACCCCACCAAGGGCGCCCATGTGCTGGCCAGAATGCTGCAGGACCAGGGTTACACTGAGGTGCCGGCCAAGAGCACCATCAGCGCCATTCTCAAGCGCCATGGGCTCATTGATCCCACAGAGAGCGCCAAGCACACGCCATACGTGCGCTTCGAACGACCCCAGCCCAACGAGCTGTGGCAGATGGACTTCAAGGGACATTTCACCCTGCAGCACGACCGCTGCCATCCCCTCACCCTCCTGGACGATCATTCCCGCTTCAATCTGGCGCTACACGCCTGTGCCAACGAGCGGGGAGACACGGTCCGAGACCGCCTCACCGCTGTCTTTCGGCGCTACGGCCTGCCCCAGGCCATGCTCATGGATAACGGCTCACCCTGGGGCAACGACAGTGCCCAGCCCTTTACGCCCCTCACCGTCTGGCTCATGCAGCTGGGCATCAGCGTACGCCACAGTAGACCCTATCATCCCCAGACACTCGGCAAGCTGGAACGCTTCCACCGCTCGCTGAAGAGCGAAGTGCTGGCAGGTACCACCTTCACCGACCTGGATCACTGCCAACGTGCCTTCGACACCTGGCGCACCTTCTACAACTTGGAACGCCCTCACCATGCCCTCGATCTCGACACACCCATCACCAGATACACGCCTAGTCCGCAGCCTTTCCCTGAGACCTTGCCTGCCCTGGACTACGCTCCCGACGACCACGTGCGTTCCGTCGATGTCTCCGGTCGCATCTCCTTTCAGGGTAAACGGCTCCGTGTGGGCAGGGCCTTCACCCACAAACAGGTCGCACTCAGGCCTACCCAAACCGACGGCGTCTGGAACGTGCACTTCTCAATACAACGCATCAAAACCATAGACCTCAGAGAACAAAATGTGTAACCTATCAACCCGAACACCTGTTACCTATCAGCCCAGTCTGTACACTCCCAGGGAGAGGGAGCAATCCTTGCGCTGCTGGCCGTAGATATGCAAAGGTCTCCGGTGGGAGAGGGTGAATTAACACAATCCAGCACACTTTCACTAGATTGGAACATTCACGTATAGGCCTCTCTGGGAGAAATAACCGGTAGAGCAAGACTCCCCTCATCCCGGGGAGAGGGAGTAAATCTTGCGCACTGACCGAACTTATGCAACGGTCTCCTCAATGGAGAGGCGTCCCCCCCCCCCCCCCAAATCAGCGCCGACATCTTTAGGAATCACGACAAGAAATGCTGGCAGACACTCTACAGAAGCTTTACACCAAATACAACAACACCAGCACAGTAGCGCTCCAGAGGACTACGCTGGCGAGCAGCCAGGGGTCGCGGAAGAGCAGGGCTTCGGGGCTTTCGCCGTTGCCGGACGTGCGCGCCACGCGCACGTAGCGGAACAGGCCAATAACGACGAACGGTACTGTGGCCATCAGTTTGGGATTGCCGAATGTGGCGGGAGAAAAGAGCGTATAGAGCACGTAGGCGGCTACTGTGGTCACGGCTACGCGTTTCAGCCAGCGGTCGAGTGAGGCGGTGCGGTAATGCGCCAAATTGCGGCGGTGGGTGGACGCCTGTGGGCCGAGCAGCGCCAGCTCGCTGCGACGCTTACCCAGAATGACCAGCAGCGCCGCCAGCAGCGTGCAGAGGTAGAGCCAGGGGGATATCGGCGTGAGCACGGCTACAACGCCCGCGGCAGCCCGCAGCAGGAAGCCGGATGCGATTAGGAACACGTCCAGCAGCACCACGTGTTTCAGCCACGCGCTATAGGCGAGATTCATGCCCACGTACAGCGCGAGGATCGTGCCGAGCGCAAGCTGCATGTAGAATGCTCCGAT
Organism: Chloroflexota bacterium; assembly: GCA_965219505.1. Lineage (GTDB taxonomy): Bacteria > Chloroflexota > UBA11872 > VXOZ01 > VXOZ01 > VXOZ01. The sequence goes on from OZ244775.1 coordinate 3,138,222, forward strand.
GAGTGCACCGCCAAGCAGGACGGCCGCGGCGACTAAGGCGGCACGCAGCGGCAATTCACCCGCCGCCAGCGGGCGTTGTCGTTTCAGCGGGTGCGCGCGGTCTGCGTCGAGATCAAGCATGTCGTTCACCAGATAGATGCCGCCGCTCGCGAGCACGAAGAGGCCGAACGTCAGCACGCTGGACCGCACGGCGTCGGGGTCTGTGAGTTGTTGGGAAAAGATCACACCCGCAAAGACGAGCGCATTCTTCACCCACTGCTGCGGACGGGTGGAGCGGAGCAGCGCGCCGGAAATGGAGATCACAGAACCTCCGGCGCCGGGCGGGGCGTCGGCCTGCGCAGGTTGGCTGGCTGCCTCGGTTGCGGCGTGCGGCGCCCCAGGGCCTGCCGGCCGTGAGCCAGTGGTTTGCTGCTCGCGCCTGCTGCCGCTCCCAGAGCGTTCCAAGCCTTCTGTAGAGGATTCACCGCCCAAGTCAGACTCTCCGCTGGGAAGGATTCACGCGAGTTGCAAAGAACTCACCTCTCACGGCACGTTCTCCGCAGGCAACGATTCAAGGTGCAGGTGGATCACCTGCCGCGTTTGATCGGTGATGCGGTAGCGGGCGTCAATGCGGTGTCCCGCGACCCAAACGATAGCATCCCTCTCCGTGACGACGAGCGGAACCCGGTCCCGCAGACGCGCCGGCACACGAGCATCCACCAGAAAGTCCTGGAGCTTCTTCTCGCCCGTCATGCCTAGCGGCACGAAACGGTCACCAGGGAAGCGCTTGCGCACACTGAGCGGTCCTGCAACCAGGGCGGCATCGAGCCAGGCGTCTTCGGCAAGCGTGCCTGTGCGAAAGTCCACCTCGCTTGGCTCAACCGGCGCGGCGTGAATGGCGCAGCCAAGCGGCGCAATGGCGGTGCGGCCGGGAATGGCGAGCGTGATCGGCTCAAAGGACTCCCGATCGTTCGCGTAGCCGATCCAGATGCCATCGTGTTCGGCGCGGCACAGCAGGCCTCCAGGGAGCGGGGACGTTACGCCGGTCTTGTCCTGCCGCAGCGCTGCGCGGGCGTCTGTGACGTGCGAGTGCTCCAGCCCTTGAACGTGCCCCACCACTTGGGCAACGGCCGAGCGCAACACTGCCGCTTGCAAGGCGGGCGGCAGCGCGCGCCACTCGTCCCGGGCCATGAGCAAGCCGTCAGCGCAGTGTCGGGAATACTGTTGCAGCCAGTCCTCCGCCGTAGCAGTGAGGTACGCATAGTCTTCTTCGAGTAGGTGGGCCGCGCGGGCAAGCGTACGCGCCGCTGCCGGATAGCGCGTCTCAAGCAACGGGAGCACCGCATGGCGCAGCCAGTTCCGCTGCGGCGTGGTGGTCTCATTGCTGCTGTCTTCCCGAAACGGCAGACCCCGGCGGGCGCAGTAAGCGCGAATTTCGGCGCGCGATACGTTCAGCAGCGGCCGTACCAACGAGATGGATGGGTCTGTCGGGTTGTGCGCCGCTCGGCAACGACTGTCGACGCCTATGACGTTACGTGAAGTCGGCACAGCATCATCTGCAAGCAGCAGCGGACTCGCGAAACGCATGCCGGCAAGCCCGCCAAGACCGCTGCCACGCAGCAGATGGAGCAACACGGTCTCGGCCTGGTCATCCTGGTGGTGGGCAAGGGCAATGAAGCGCGCCTCCAATTTCCGGGCGACTCCGGTAAGCAGCCGATAGCGCAACCGCCGGGCGGTATTTTCCGGTGATGAGTGGTCTTGCTGCGCCCGCGCGACATCGATTGATTGAACGGTGCAGGGCAGTCCCGCTCCGTCGGCAAATTCAGCAACGAACGCGGCGTCGGTATCGGATTCCGCGCCGCGCAGCCGGTGATTCACGTGAGCCACGTGGAGTTGCCACTGGCGAGCCGGCGCAAGCTCCTGCAGGGCGTCGAGCAAAGTCACGGAGTCCGCTCCACCGGACACGGCAACGACAATCCTGCTGCCATTGGGTAGCAGGTCATGGGTGGCAATGGTCTGCGCCATGGTATCCACAAGCGGATCGCGCTGCGGCCTCGGTTTACGCACCCCGTTAATCACCACCTCTGCGATTCGATCTTGATACTTCATGTCATCATGGTACCCCAGGCGCACACGCCATAGAGCTTGAGCCACGTGTCCTACGAGAGATGCGTTGTTCACCGGGCAAGTAGTCAGTTGTAACCGAAGGGAAGAACCGCCTCGTCGAGGCAAGAGATCTCGGCTTGCCGACGCGAAAGTGGCAACATACTAACGGCCACATTGGCGGAGCCCAGCAATGAATGTCCGTTCATCCTTCGACAGGCTCAGGACGAACGGATTAGCCCTTCGTGTATAGATTGTCTCTTGTTCCAAGGATTGTTGCATATCCGTTGCAATTGATGGAGAAACGACGGATCCCAGTCGCAGCGCTAACGGAGAACAGAGAACCCATCCGTTGCTATGCGATGACACCACAGTTAGACGCCGGTGCTGCCAAAGCCGCCGCGATCGTCAGTGCCAAAGTGCGTCACCTCTTCCCACGTGACGCGCGGCACCGGAATGAGGAGCGCCTGGGCGATCCGTTCGCCGCGCTCCACGATTACCGGCATGCCGGTAACGTTATAGAAGAGGGCTTGGATCTCGTCGGTGTCGCCGCAGTAGTCCTGGTCTATGATGCCGACGCCGTTGGCTTTCAGGAGACCTTTACGCACCGGCGTGCTGCTGCGGCTCGCCACGATGAGTGCGTATCCCGGTGGTACCTCGATCACCACGTTGCAGGGCACGCGTGCGGTTGCTTGCGGCGCGATCGTCACGGTCGCGCGGGCACACAGATCAAAAGCAACTGCCCCAGCGGTGGCGTAACGGGGCAGCGGGAGCGATGGATCGATGCGTTTGATGCGAACTTCCATATCACGTATGCGATCCTTCACGCAAAGGTGCGCTTGAGCAGCGTTATCCACTCCAGAAAGTAACCCCACTCCGCATCGTAGGGTGTTTCGGCCACCAGCAGGTCTTTGACAGGGACACTGGTCTTTTCCATGGTAGAAACCGTGCGTTCCCCGTCGAGCGGCAACAGCACCAGCTCTTCTCCCGGCTCCACCAGCCCCAGCCGCTCTTTCGCCATCGTGCGGATATACGACTCCGTGCCGCGGCGCGCGAGCTCCTGTTGCAGGGCCTCATTCTCCGCTTGGCGCGTGGCCAAGCGCTGTTCCAGCACCAGGACCCGCTGGTTGACTTCATAGCTGTTGAGTACCCGGGCCGGAAACCCCGTCAAAGTGGCTGCAATAACCAATCCCGCAATGAGAAGCACGTACTTTGTTACACGTGCCGGTGTCCGGTCATTGGGGAGGCGCATGGTCTAACGGTCTCGCGTGCGTGATAAAGGCCTTGCTGGATACACTGGCCGGTGCGTTCGCGGCAAACGGGCGATTTCTTGCTCTTGCTGCGCTACACGCGGCTCCAACCGCCGGCGCGGCGCATGTGTTCAAGTGAGGTCGCTGGCACTAGAGAAGCGGAGTGTGCAGCCAGTTACCGGGAGCAGTGCCGTCCGAGCAGCGCTCCACTGCCGGTTTGACGCAAGTCGTCTTGTCAGCAACAAAACAAAGGCGAGAAAGCATACCGCATCACGCTGGGAACCCATCGTCGGCACGAGGCAGCTACACCGCATCTACCTGTACGAATCCAAAATCATAACGGCAGGATGCCGCTACTTTCTGGAGTATGATTTTACCACAAGCCGCAGCGCTGTGGTAACTATCTTAGAGAGAGGACCACACTGCCCCGGTACAGCATCGGCGAAAACGGAATCAGTCCGATCCCCTCACCAGACCTGCCTTCACGCCACCTGTCCCCACTATGTTTGTTCTCACTACACCTGTCCTCACAACACCTGAATTGTCTCAGACTAATGTATTGTCTTACTCTTGCCGTTCGTGCTGAGCTTGCCTGTCCTGAGCTTGTCGAAGGGTCGAAGGGTCGAAGCATGAACGGCGTACAGCGGCCTCTCTTGTGTTTGACTGCTCTCCCAGATGTACGAGCGTCAGCAAGGCATCGGCTCTGCAAGACCAGCGCGTAGCCGCCTTTAACTGCTGCCCTGTGTGGCGTACTGCTTCTCCCAGGCACGGAACTGGTCTACGTTTACACACTGGGTAAACTCATCTAGTGTCGTCATGTCGGTTATGGTGCCGGTGGTGCCGTGCTCTTTGAGCGCCTTGTACACGTGCTGCATGGCACGCGCCGCGGAGAAGAGACTCGAAAGCGGATAGACCACGATCTTGAAGCCTATCTCGGCCAGGGCATCCGGTGAGAGCACGGGCGTCTTGCCGCCCTCGATCATGTTGGCGAAGAGCGGCGCCGTAGGGAAGGCTTTGGCGATGGCGTGCAATTCGTCGAGCGATTGCGGCGCTTCGATGAAGACCACGTCGGCGCCGGCCTCGTAGTACGCCTGGCCGCGTTCAAGGGCATCATCCAAACCCAGCACCGCACGCGCATCGGTGCGGGCGATGATCACCAGACCGGAGTCCCCGCGGGCGTCCACAGCGGCGCGCAACTTCTGCACGTGGTCCTCCATGGGGATCACTCTCTTGCCTTCCAGGTGTCCGCACTTCTTCGGCCACTCCTGGTCTTCCAAAATGATCCCGGCCACGCCCTGCGCCACACACTCGCTGACAGTGCGGATGACGTTGAGCGGATTGCCGTAGCCGGTATCCATGTCTGCGACGAGGGGCACTTGCACGCTGTTCACGATGTTGTGTACGCGGTCCAGGATTTCGCTGGCAGTCATCAGGCCGAGGTCCGGTACACCAAGGGCGCTGGCCGCGAAGCCGAAACCGGTTGTGAAGACGGTCTCGAAACCGGCTTGCTCCGCGAGGCGCGCGCTCAAGCAGTCATACGCCCCGGGCAAGACGACAATACCGGGTCGTTCAATCAAGGCCCGCAGTTGGGCGGAACGCTCATTCACCGGGCATGCTCCTTACTACACTGTGCATTGCTGATATTCTCGTACGTTCTTACACGCTTATTGTAGCCGCAGGTGTCTTTTCGCACACGGGAGTGGAATTATCTGTGCGTCCGGACTTCAGGGAGCTTGACAAATCATCATTGACTTGCATAGATTTAAGCCAATAAATGCATTGCCTATTGAAAGGAGGATGTAAACTGTCCGAATGAAAGAGGCAAGGAGCCTGTATCTTTTCTCACGTACTCCGAACAGGAAGGATTCACAATGGATTTCCGAGAGAGCGTTACGCGACGTCACTTGTTGGGAGGAATAGGCGCCGTTTCCGTCGGAGGTGTCATACTCGCGGCGTGCGGCCAGGCGACGACAATGGAATCGGGCGGTGAGACGGCCAAAGAGGAAATGGCCCAAGAAGAGGCCGAAAAGCCCGCAATGGCGGAGCCCGTAGAGGTGTCATGGCTTACCCACCACAACAGCCGCCAACTGGATAACGTTGACGGGCTGGTCAAGGAGCCGTTTGAGAACGATAACCCCGGCATTACGCTGAAGTGGATCATCTGGACCGGCGACCGCCGCGAGTTCTTGCAGACGCTGGTGGCCGGCGGCCAAGCGCCTGACGTTGCCTGGCTCACCGACCCGGCGCTCACGGCGCTTGGCGCGGTGGAAGCGATCGATGATCGGGTTGCCAAGGACCAGATCGATCTGAGCCCCTTCCCCGAGGCGGCGATGGACGCCTGGTTCCGGCGCGACGGCAAACTCTTTGCCCTGCCGAATCAGTCCGGCGGTGACTGGCCCGTGGCCCCTACCAACAAGCGCATGTACGAAGAAATCGGCCTGAATCTGCCGCCCACCGACTGGGAGGACCCCGACTGGAACTTCGACCGCTTTACGACGGAGATGAAACGGTTGACTAAGGAAGAGGGCGGCAAGACCGTGCAGTTCGGTTTGCTGGGCGCAAGTCCGGTTTACCTCTTCATCGACTGGCCCAATCTCTTCGATACGGAATGGATCGCCGACGACAATCGTACCGTGACCTCCGACGACCCTGCGCTGGTGGATGCGTACGAGCGCTTCTTCACCATGGCGATCCAGGACCGTTCTGTGGACAAGCCCGGGCAGGTGAAAGACCTGTTCGGCACTAATACCAGGACGGCATTCGTCGAGGAGAAGGGCGCCATGCTGCGCAGCGCTCCCGGCGGCTTCTTCCCGGTGCTGGAGGCGATCCAACGCGGCGCGCCGTTTGTGTTTAGCCCCATTGTGCGGGGTACGAGCGCGCAACCGGTCTCGCACCTGAACCTCGACGGCAACGGCATTGTCGTCGGCTCCAAGCAGCCCGATGCCGGCTGGGAACTCATCAAGTGGGGCAGCCAGACCATTAACTGGGCTATCTCTCGGGGCACCGGCTTCCACCGTGTTGACTTCTTCGACGAATGGGCAGAGAACATCTACGGCGATGCGGAATTCCAGGGCGAGGTGCGCCTGGAGGTCTACCGTGATGCCCTGCAGTACGCGGTGCCGGCGGGACGCGCCTTCCGCTCTGCCGCCTACAACCAGATTCGCGACCAGCTAATCCGGCCGGCCTTTGCGGACCTCTTCGAGGGCAATCTGACGGTGCAAGAAGCCTTGCGCGGCATGAAGCAACCGATGCAGGCCTTGGTCGACGAGGCGCTCTCGCAGTAGGGGAGCCTGAGGAGGCACACTTCATAGGAGAAGAGTTTGCGGCACACTTCAAACAAGGAGGACGCAAAGTGGGTATCCGGGAACGATTTACCCGGCGACACTTGCTGGGTGGCGTAGGCGCAGTTTCCCTCGGCGGTGTCATGCTCGGGGCCTGCGGCCAGCCGGCCGCCATGGCCCCGAGCGATGAGACGGCCAAGGAGGAGATGCCGAAAGAAGAGACCAAGAAGCCCGCTATGGCGGAGCCGGTGGATGTGCATTGGCTCACCAACCACAACAGCCGCCAAGCGGATAACGTGGATACGCTGGTCAAGGAGCCCTTTGAGGCCGACAATCCCGGCATCACGTTGAAGTGGATCATCTGGACCGGCGACCGCCGCCAGTTCTTGCTGACGCTTGTGGCCGGCGGTCAAGCACCCGATGTATCCTGGCTTACCGACCCGGCGCTGACGGCGCTTGGTGCAGTGGAAGCCATTGACGACCGGGTTGCCAAAGACCAGATTGACTTGAGCCCCTTCCCCAAAACGGCGATGGACGCCTGGTTCCGCCGCGACGGCAAGCTGTTTGCACTACCAAATCAGTCGGGCGGCAACTGGCCCATTGCGCCCATCAACAAGCGCATGTACGAAGAGGCCGGACTGAACCTGCCTCCCAATAACTGGGAGGATCCCGATTGGACCTTCGACCGCTTCACCGCTGAATTGAAACAGCTGACCAAGGAAGAGGGCGGCAAGACCACTCAGTTCGGCATGGTGGGCGCGAACGCCAACTACCTCTTCCTTAACTGGCCTGCTCTTTTTGATGCGGAATGGCTGGCCGACGACAACCGCACGGTAATCTCAGAAGATCCCGCGCTGGTGGACGCCTACGAGCGCTACTTCACAATGGTGCACGAGGACCGGTCCGTGGATAAGCCGGGGCAGGTGCAAGAGCTGTTCGGCACTAATTCCAGGACGGCCTTCGTGGAGGAGAAGGGGGCCATGCTGCGCAGCGCGCCCGGCGGTTTCTTCCCGGTGCTCGAGGCGATCCAGCGCGGCGCGCCGTTCGTCTTCAGCCCCGTGGCGCGCGGCACGAGCGCGCGGCCGGTCTCGCACCTCAACCTGGACGGCAACGGCATCGTCGTCGGCGCCCAGCAACCCGATGCCGGCTGGGAACTGCTCAAATGGGGTAGCCGCACCATCAATTGGGCGATCTCGCGCGGCACCGGCTTCCACCGTGTTGATTTCTTCGACGAATGGGCGCAGAACATCTACGGCGACAAGGACTTCCAGAGCGAGTTGCGCTTGGAGATCTACCGCGATGCCCTGCAGTACGGAGTGCCGAACGGACGGATCTTCCGCACTGTTGCCTTCGGTCAGATTCGCAAGGATATCTCCAACCCGACCTTTGCGGACCTTTTCGCAGGCAAGGTGACGGTGCGAGAAGCCCTGCGCAATATGAAGGAGCCCATACAAGCCTTGGTCGACGAGGCGCTCGCTCAGTAGGGAAGCACTTGCACAAAAGTAGCGCATGACCTTGTGGACAGGGAAGAATGGCCAAGCATACTAGCCTCCTCTCCTGTGGAGACCACTGTGTACCTTCGACCAGAGGCCCGAGAAATGCTCCCTCTCCCCAGGGTGCTTGTCTCAAAAGTGCATTGCTCAGTGTAGACTTGCCCTTCGACAGGCTCAGAGCCTGCCCCGTACACGATACGGGGGCGAACGGAAAAGGCAAATCCCGTTCGTGCTGAGCTTGCCTGTCCTGAGCTTGTCGAAGGGTCGAAGGATCGAAGCACGATTTTGCTTATCGAGACGACTTATGAGACAGCCTCCTGGGGAGAGGGAGCAGATAGAGGCGCCAAGTGAACGCGGAGCAGGTCTGGTTCACTTTCACCAACGAAAGGGGAGATGGTGAATTCCGCCAATGGTCCTACTCTTGCTGGCTTGGCGGTAGCTACGTAAGGGACTTCTTGCAGGGAGAAAAAGAGGACATCGACCCTAATTGATCACTGTGCGGAAAGAGCCGGATTCGGCTGGCTTTTTCCTACCTAAGATGTTTATTAAAAACCGGGCCTCAGCCGCTGGAGGCAAGCCAAGAGTGCTCATGGGTGCGCTATAGTGGATTCATAAGCAGTTGCACTCTCACTACATCTTGGTTGCATCGCTCTGAAGAAAACTACGCGGCTCACGACTTCTATATGGACCGGCAAGCTTGGATGGAGCCTTTGGGCACATAAGCTGTCTATTGCACTCACATTGGTGCTCGCTTTGGCCGTAATGGTGCTGAGTTCGTGCGGGCCGTTTGACCCGCGTCCTGTGCCACCAACACCCACGGCGCTTCCTGCGCCGACGCCAACAGCGGTTCCTTCGCCAATGCCAACGCCAGCGCCCTCACCAACGCCAGCGGCAACTCCCGCACCGACACCGACGGCGGCCCCAACACCTACGCCGACGGCAACTCCCGCGCCGACGCCAACGCCGGTACCTACCCCCATTCCTGTACCAACTGCAGTTCCCACACCGATCCCGACACCGACTCCGGATATCCCGGGAGCGTCACTTGTCGGAGACTGGGAGGGAAATGCACGGGTACTTGGGTCTGAAATCCCGGTAAGTATTACGTTTCAAGTCGAGGACGGCGAACTGCGAGGCACGCTCGACATTTCTTCGCGGAGGATCGAGAACCTTGCCTTCACTGCCGAACTCTTCCCGGACGATCGGATTCGTTTCGTGATCCCGGACATGGACCCCCCTCTGACCTTTGACGGAATGCTGGAAAATAATGTGATTTCAGGCAGTTTCAAGGTAGGCATCATCGGGGGAAGCTTTATCCTGGAGCGCGCTGCGCCAGAATCCTAGCCTACTGCCGTGGCTTCAGCATGACCACAGCCTGAAGTTTTACACCTTCCGCCCGCATGGGTCGCGCTTATTCTCCTTTGAAGACCGGTTCTCGCTTCTCTACGAAGGCCCGCAGCCCCTCTTCGGCGTCCGCCGAGCCGCGTACGCGCTCGAACAAGCTACTTGCCAGGTTCACCCGCTCTTCCAGACCCAGATTTTGGCCCCTTACGGACGCTTCCTTCATGCCGCGGGTCGCCAGCGGGGCGTTCTGCACGATGGTCTGCGCGTACTCGTCCACCGTGTCAGCTAGTGCCTCCAGCGGCACGACCTTGTTGACGAGATGCAGCCGGTGGGCTTCCTCCGCATTGATGAACGCGCCGGTGAGCAAGAATTCAAGCGCGTAATTTAGTGGGATACGATTGGCGAGCATGGAGGGTCCGCTGATGGAGCTAATGCCGCGCTTGGCTTGCGGCCAGCCGAACTGGGCGGTGTCGGCGGCGATTCTAATGTCGGACGCCAGCGCGATGCCGCCGCCTTGCGCCAAGCAGTAGCCGTTGATCGCCGCGATGATGGGCTTCCAGATGCGCGTCTGCATCACGTAGAGGTCCTCGATTGACGTCCCCGGCGCCTCGTCGCCCGACGGGCCGCCCATCTCCTCCAGGTCGTGGCCGACGGAGAACGCCCGCCCCGTGCCGGTAATGACGGCTACCCAGGCGTCCTCCCGCGCCGCGAAATCAGCGAATACGGAAAAGAGCTCTTCCCGCATGGCACGGTTGATGGCGTTGAGCTTGTCCGGCCGGTTCAGCGTGATCTTTGCGACCTTATCGGTGACGTTGTACTCGATGAACGACATTGCAATTCCTTTCGTTGTAGGTCAGGTACGGGCACACTGTCGTGATAACGTCCCATCCTTGGAGTTCTCTTGTTACGTTATTCCAGATGGGCGGGGTCAATCCATTACCCTTCAGCATCACGGCCAGCTATTTTGAATTCCCCACTCAATCCATTTGCGATTTCGCTGAATAGTGCTCCAGTCTCATCCACATACTCTGGCCTAAGTGTGCGGCTTTCATCAAGCAAGCCATGAGTAGGCCCCCTACAATCAATGCCTCTCTTCGTTCGGATGTCATCTGCTGGAATACAAAGGAAGTTGTAGCTGGAGAACTTTGATTTCAGGTCTGGAACTAAGTGGCACATGTTCTTGTCGAAGATTGCTGCAACTTGCTGGAATCCAAGGTCGCACAGGAGTGCGACGATCTTTTCGATCTTCTCGGCACCTCCGGCACCCCATCCGAAGAAGCGCTCTCGGAGGTGAGAGGCATTTGCTTGGGTTAATTTGCCACCGTCTACCAACTCATTAAGAACTGTAGGGTAATAGACTACATCCTCCTGTCCTTCAACAACTATAATCCCATCCTCTTGGAAGAATACTTCACGCGCATCAAGCCCAAGTACATGGGGATTGTGGGAGTCTGTGAGAATCCCTTTCAATTGCCCTGCTGACTCCCTTGAGAGTTGAGATATGACAGAACTTCCCGCACGTTTGTGTACACGTGCTACTTCCGCACCGTTTACAACGTGGCTAAAGTCGACAAAGTAGGGAGAGTGAGTTGCATAAACTATCTGTCGATCTTTGGCATACTCCGCCAAGAGGACTGCAAGTCGTCGTTGATAGACAGGATGAAGGGATAGCTCGGGTTCGTCTATGGCGATGAGATCCCCCTTATTCGAATCATATAGTGCATCCACGATAAAGAGGAGACTTATGATTCCCTCGCCTAGTCCGTCACTATTGTGAACTCCGCCATCGGATTCAATTCTGAGGAAGTATTCGCCTTGTTCGGACGGGACGATAGTCCAAGGGGGAGGGCAGTCTACGACTCGTTTAAGCACCTCGTTAAATTCTGCGCGTTTAGGTAGAGCATCAAAGAGACGCCGAGAGAACTTTTGATTCGTGGTACTTCGATTGCTTGGAAGACCGCCGCTTGCAATGTAGCTTCCGCGATCTGATAACCCTGAACCGAAAAACGGATTGAAAAATCTACGTGAAGGCAAGACGTAGCAATTGCCCGGAGGATCCGGAGCCCAAATTGCCTGACCCCTTCCAGCGCCTACAGTTCTCAATTTGTATTTGATGTCGTGACACTCAATGCATATTAAGACGCCACCGTTTGCCAGCCTGTTGCAACTTCCCTCCGGAAAACTTACCTCGCGGCTTGACAAGGCCTGCAAGGATTCCACGATGGTTGATTTGCCGCCATTATTTGGGCCGACCAATACCGTCATGCCGCTGCCAGCCTCACCTGTGGGCTGTGCGAAGCGAAGGCTTTGTTGATTAGAAAACCCTCTAAATCCCTCGATGGTCAGCATTTTGTAGGACATCGAATACTCATTCACTACCGTTGCAGTGGATGCCTTGGCCAGCAGTCAAATCGAACGTCTCCTCTCCCTGTTGATAGCTAGTGACCTCTAGAGTCACTCCTTAGTTCTGTAGAGGTTTGCCGGTCTTGAGGATGTGGGCGATGCGGTCTTGGGTCTTGGGTTCGCCGCAGAGGCTGACGAACGCCTCACGCTCCAGGTCGATGAAGTGCTCTTCATCTGCCCGCGTACCGGTCGGTGCGTCTCCGCCGCAGAGGACAAAGACCAGCTTCCGTGCAATCTTCAGGTCGTGGGCGGTGGCTCTGCCCACGCGCGTCAAGTCCTCAACCGGCGCAAGCAGCGCGGCACGCCCACTTTCACCCAACACGGGGATTCGTACTGGTTCGGCATGGAATGAACCACAACCTTCGCTTAAGGCCAGCGCTTCCGCTTTGGCCCGATACAGCAGATGGTCGGGGTTGGGCTCGATCACGTCGCTCCCACGGAGATAGCCCGTTTCTACCGCGTCCGGCGCGTGTTGCGACACATATCCCAGGCGGATTGTCTCAAACGCGCGTTGCACGGCCTGGGCTGCGGCAACCGATGGACTCCCGCTTTCGCGGGAGTGACGATTTGGTGAGTCATTTCCAAGGAGTGCCTGCCCGTCATTGTCACGGCTAGCATGCCCGCCACTTCCGCCCGTAGCATGCCCGTCATTGTCACGACTAGCATGCCCGCCATTTCCGCCCGTAGTATGTCCGTCATTCCCGCCTGCAGAGTGTCCGTCATTCCCGCGAAAGCGGGAATCCATCCTTCCTTTATTCTGGCTGGCAAGCATGTGCAGCAACATCTCTTTACAGCCGCCGCCGGCGGGCACCAGCCCCACTGCCGTCTCCACCAGACCTACGTAGCTCTCCCGCGCCGCTACGACGCGATGCGCCGATAGCCCCAATTCAAGCCCGCCACCGAGCGCCCGCCCGTAAAGGGCGGTCACAAATGGCACGGGCATGCGCTTGAGCGCCAGCAGCGAGTATTGCAGCTTGTAAATGAAGGATTCGATGAGGTCCCACTGCTGTTCTTGCGCGGCCTGAAGTATCACGGCGAGGTTCGCGCCGACGCAGAAGTGCGGCTGCACGTGGCTGCTGAGCACGAGCCCCCGAAACGCGGGCGGCACTTGCTCGGAGGCAATCTCCAGCATGTCGAGCACGTTTGAGTCAATCGTCTGCTTCGGCCCGTGCACGTCCAGGAAGGCGATGCCGTCGCCCAGGTCGCGGAGGGTCGCTCCGGCGCGGGCGACTAGCGGTTGCGCCTGCGCCTGCAGCCACGGTAGAGAGAGTGCCCGTTCGCTGCCGCTCACCGGCGTGTAGGTGGACTCGGGCGTGGCTTGTTCGGTGCCGGTCTTGGTGTAGCGATAGAAGGGCTTATCCCGCTGTGCGAGCGCCGTCACCCAGGGCGGGACCGCAAGGCCGTCTCGCTCCATGCGGCTTGCTGTCTCGGCCATGCCCAGGGCTTCCCACGTTTCAAAGGGTCCCAGTTCCCAGGCGAACCCCCAGCGCATGGCGTTATCGATGCTGACGATTTCGTCGGCGACTTCGGGTATCTTGGCAGCGGCGAAGGCAAAGAGCCGCGAGAGGATGCGCCAGGCGAGCCGCCCGGCAACATCATCGGCCTGCGTCAGAGCCGCAATGCGGGCACCGCTATCTTCCACTTTCCGCGCCGCTGCCAGTGACGGCGCGTCCAGCGTGCGCTGCGGACGGTACTCCAGCGTTTCTGGGTCAAGGACGAGGATTTCCCTACGTCCATCTACTTGCTCGCGCTTATAGAATCCTTGGCCGGTCTTTTCGCCCAGCCAGCCGCGCTCGACCATGGAGCGGACGAAAGCGGGCACGGCAAACGCGTCTTGTTCCCAGGTCTCAGGCACTGTGGCCTGCAGCTTGTCGCAGATGTCCACGTAGACGTCCAGGCCAATGAGGTCAAGCGTGCGGAACGTGGCGCTGCGGGGACGCCCCAACGGCGGCCCGGTAACGCTGTCCACCTCGTCGGGGCCGAGCCCGAACTCTTGCATGGCGCGCAGGGTATCAGCGAACACGGAGAGCCCAATGCGGTTGCCGACAAATCCGGGCACATCGTGGGCAAGCACGCAGCCCTTGCCCAGCGTCTCGCTGCCGAAGCGCTGCATTGCCGCGGTAACGGCGGGATCGGTCTCCTGGGTTGGGATCAGTTCGAAGAGCCGCAGGTAGCGGGGCGGATTGAAGAAGTGCGCGCCGAGAAATCTTCGCCTCACCTCTGGAGGTAGTGCTTTGGCTATGTACTTTATTGGAATACTGGACGTATTCGTGCTGGCGACGGCGTCGTCTCGCACGTGCGGCGCCAGTATCGACCAGAGACTTTGCTTGACTGCAAGGTCTTCGAAGACCGCCTCGATGACCCAATCGCACTCAGTTAACCGCTCGCAGTGGTCCTCCACGTTGCCTGGCCTGATGCGGTCCAGGTCGCCGCGGTCGAAGAGCGGCGACGGACGCATAGCGGCGAGTCTCTCCAGAGCTAATTCGGCCCGTCGGTCGCGCCCCTCGGCTTCCGGCAAGTCGAGCAACTCGCACTCGATGCCAAAACCGGCCAATAGCGCCGCGATCTGCGCGCCCATCGTACCCGCGCCTACGACTGCGGCCCGGCGAACTTCAAAGCCACTTTCCGATAGACCCGAATTGGCCAAAGCTGTCTCCTTCTTGTGCTGTGCTAACGGTGTAGTCCTAAGCAGCACCTAGTCCGCTATGGTGCCAATATCTTGCATCAAAGAGCGGGGGAGAAACCCCCGCGCGACGGTGTTAGGCTCGTCACTCCCGCGCAAACGGGAATCCATCTTCTCTTCTCATCCGCACACTGCCACAGGCGGGGGACAAGCTTCAATTCTGTCGCACATGCCACTATAGCGTGGAACATAGCGCTCACAAGTCCCCACATCCCCGGTAGCGCAGGTTTGTAACCTGCGTCTGCTATAGGGTCAATCCTTGTGTACCCTCTTCTCCAATGCGGTGCCCATGGTAAAAACCCTGTTTTCACTTGTATCCAGGAGCGGGGGACAAGCCCCCGCGCTACTGCCTATATGCAAGAGTTCGGCGCTGTGACTACGGTGCGGGAATATCAGGTGCGCGTGATGATCACCGCTCCTTCGCCGCGAGGGTCGGAGCCGCCGTCCGGCGTGCCGTCAGGTCCCAACGTGACCAATTGGCAGAGCGCAAAGCGGGAGGGATAACTAATTGGGGACTGCTCGACCGTGAATCCGCGCGTACGCAGGGCATCGCAGGTGTCCGTGCGCATGCGAGCGTCACACCAGATTGTGTCGCCCTCGGCGTGGATGCGCGGCGCGACAACCGCTTCGGTGGCGCTCATGCTGAAATCAACGACGTTTGTGAACGCCTGCACCAGGGCGCTCAGGATGGCGTTGCCGCCGGGCGCGCCCCAGGCCACAGCCGGCGTGCCGTCCCGGGTAGCGATGGCCGGCATCATCAAGTGCAGCCGCGCCTTGCGCGGAGCGAAGGAACTGGCGCGGCCCGGACGAGGATCGAAGCGGTTCATGCCGTTGTTGTAGACGAACCCCATGCCGGGAGTAACAACGCCGGAATAGTTGCCGTTGCTGTGGGTAATGCATGCGATGTTGCCTGCCGCATCCACCACGGTGAGGTGAGTTGTATCCCCATGCTCTTGGGGCGGCGCGACGCCACCGACGGTGCCGGCAGCCACCGCTGCCCGCAGCTGTGCCGTGCGTTCCTGCGAAAGTAGTTCAGACTCCGGTGAGTAGGGCAAGAAATCCGGATCTCCCAAGTAATCGCGCCGGTCCTGGTTGACCAGTTGCAAGGTTGACCCCAGGTGGGCGAGGTACGCCGCGCTGCCGTGTCCCAGCCCGGCAAGATCGAATCCCGCGAGCACGTTCAGCGATTCTAGAAGCAAGGGGCCGCCGCCTGGAGAGCCGTTACTGTAGACCGTGTAGTCGCGGTAAGTAGTAGCGCGGGGGGCGTAGGTCACAGGCTCGTACGCGGCCAGGTCTTCGCGGGTCACGAAAGCGCCGTTCGCCGTCAGGTCCTCGCTGATTCTCTCTGCCAATTCTCCGTGGTATAAGTCGCTCGCGCCGCGCGCGGCAAGCTGTTCCAACGTATCGGCATAGGCCGGGTTCTGCATGCGGTCCTCCGGGAGGAACAGTGAGCCGTCCGGTTTTAGATAGAGCGCGGCGCAGTCCGGTGTAGCGTTCAAACGTTCGAAACGGGTCGGCTTGAACGGCTCCGGGTCATCGTGGGGCGATTGGGTCATGCCCGGCAGCACGGGGAAGCCCTGCCGCGCGACACGTATCGCCGGTTGCAGGAGGTCGCGCCACGGCATGGTGCAGAAGCGGCGCTGCACCTCGCCCAAGGCGGCCACTGCGCCGGGTGTGCAGATAGAAGTGTACCCCATGGTGCTGCGGAAGTCCTCGAAGAGGCTTTCGCCGTTGAAGTCGCCTTCGCCGCGGTAGTCCGCGACCCACATGTCCGGCGTCACGCGCGATCCGGCGCGCAGGCACCCGTCCACGACTGCGTGGGTGTCATGGTCGCGGGAGAGAATGTGCGCCGAGACCATGCCGCCGATACCGCAACTAAATGGGGTCACAATCATCTGCACGAAAGCGGTGGCAATGGCAGCGTCGAAGGCATTGCCGCCCGCTTCCAGAATTTTCGCGCCTTCCTCGGCGGCACGGGGATGGACGCAGACTACGATTCCGGACATCTGTTGTGCTCCTCTTTTGCAAGACCTCGCCGCACTGTAGCTTTCCTCGCTGGACTTCCGCCCTTCGACAAGCTCAGGGCAAACGGTCGCGTTTCGCGTAAGCGTTGTGTCTCGCGTAGGCAGTGTTGTTCCCGTTCGTACTGAGCCTGTCGAAGTACAAACGGTCCCGGCAACACTACGTGCTCAGTGATACTTCTGAATCCAGTAGCATAGAAGCTGATCCGTCAGCCCGCAATTGCAGTGCGCACAACCAGCATCCGTCCGTAATTCCTGTAAGTATTGACTAATTCGTTGACATTTCAATCACTACAATTGAAACCATGGCTGGCAGAAGACGTTCAACTCCGTCATTCCGGCTTGCGCCGGAATCCATCTTCTCCGCGTGCACTAGACTCCGGCCTTCGCCGGAGTGACGAGCGAGTCGCCACACTCCCCAGGTCACGGGCCACCGCGTCAAGAACGAGCATCAGTCCACCCGGCCGGTTGCCGTGCCGATCACGACCGGCGTGCCGTCCTGGTTCTCGCACCAGACGTCGAGCGAGACCTGGGCACCCGATTCTGTTTCTGCTACGTCGGTCACCCGCGCCTTGGAAACAATGTCGTCACCGGCGTCAATTATGCTAATAAACTTGGACGTGAGTTCGCCGTAGGTCAGCCACCGGTCGCCAAAGAGGCCGACCAAGAATTCCGATAGGTAGCCCAGGCACATGGCTCCCGATGCCGCTCTGGTGGGCAGACCGCTCTGCTGCGCGGCGGCCAAGTCGGTGTGTACGTTCTTGGCGGGCCAGCCGTCGAAGCGCGGCCAGCCACCGGAGAAAAGCCACGTGCGATACGACGTGACCTTCTTCTTGCGGCCCGTCACCGTATGGCCCACGGGGGTATCGTGCGAAATTTGTTGCATCTTGGGTATTCCAACCTGTTATATAAGAAAACGAGCGGGCGACTGCATCCGGCCCTTCGACAGAGCCTGTACTGAGCCTGTCGAAGTGCTCAGGGCGAATGGATGAACAGGGAACTCAACTGTGTGGCCCACGGGCGTTTCGTGCGTCAGCGGTTGCATCGTTGATTCCTTGATAGATTTTGTAGACGGTGTGTCTTTTCGTAGGCTGCTTTCGGCCAGATCGTTGTCAAGTTATGCTTTGCAACTCCAATCGTCATTCCCGCGAAAGCGGGAATCCATCTTCGTTGAGTCTCTGGACACCGTCCTTCGCTGGAGTGACTAGTGTCAGCACTGTATCGCTTCCCCTGTCCGCAAGCAGCCTCCTTTTGAGTCACTCTAGATTCCTCGCATTCGCTCGGAATGACACTACGCCTGAAGGGCGTTTACTCGTGCACTCCAGGTACCATCTGTCTTCAGGTGTTATGCTATTGCCTCTCGGATCGTGGAGGCGGCTCTTGTTGCCCAACTGACACGAATCGTGTCTACCTTCAAATCACCCTTCACCCATGTAAATGTTCGTCGAGACGCGGCGGAGCACCTGACTCCCTGTCTCGGTTGTTATGAGCGCCTCGACGACCTGGTAATTCCGCCCTCGCTTTTCATAGGTGTCAGTAATCTTCCAAGAAATCGTCAGCGTGCTGCCGACGGGAGCGGGCTGCAGGAACGTCGCCTCCTCGTGGGTGTGGATCGCCGCGACTCCGGCGGACAGGGAGAACGAGGGACTGCGCGTGAGATTGCTGAAATTGAAGAGCAGACCGGCGTGGATGATTGGAGCCGTACCATCGCGGCCTTCCATGTACCGGGGATGAAAGTCCTCGACTGAATGCAGATAGTTTTCGTTGAACTCTTCCGTCACGTGGAACGTGAACGGGGCCAACTCTTCACCGGCGACGAGCCGGTCGGTGCGTTTCGGTTCTGCCACGATGGTGCATTCCTTCTAGAATCAGGAAGTCTCGAACAGTCTGCCTACACTATAACTTGGCGCCTGCTGTCAGCGTCTCGAGAGCGCGTCCATTCGCGGTGAGCGCTTCGGCAGGCTCAGCACAGGCTCTGTCGAACTATGAACGGACATCTCTGCAAATTGAGGTTTCCACTCACGTATGCCCGTCGTGATTATACGACGTTTCCCGCATCTCTTGGCGCTACGTCGTTTCCGACCGTTCGTCGACAAAACGCTTGAACTTATAGCCGCCTGCGATTTCGCCGAAGCCGTCTTCCGGCAGAAACTCGATTTCGGGACTGATCTCCGTTTCGGCGCGCACGGTTGCCTCGATTTCCTGCAGAAGGCGGGTACGCACCGCATCCGCGCAGGCGGCGCGTACCCGCAGCACGTCAGCGGAAAGCGCATCGTGCGGGTTCTCCCGGCTGATGACGACCTGGTACTCCCTCACGCCACGACTGAGCAAACCGGAAAGTCCTTCCAACAGCATAGCCGGATTGACCAGCGTGCCCTTAACCTTTGTCAAGCCGTCGACCCGATAGGGGCTGCCCAGGAAGCGCGGCTCATTGCGGCCGCAGTGGGGGCATTGCTCGTGTGTCAGCGCCACCACGTCTCCCGCCACGTAGCGCAGCAGCACCGTGCCCCGTCGATTGAGATGGGTAAGGATAAGCAAGCCCCGCTGTCCGTCGGGCACGGGCGCGTACGTCTCCGGGTCCACCACCTCGAAGTAGAATTGTTCGGGGGCGGGCAGGTGGGCGCCGCCGTTTTCGCGGCACTCCGTGGACGGCCCCATAAGCTCCGTCATGCCGTAGCCGTTGTTGACCGTGGGCTGCCGGCTGCCCAGGTGCGTAAGCCGCTCGCGCATGTCGTCGCGCATGGCGGTGGGGCAGGGCTCGCCCATTGCCATGACCAGGCGCACCGCGTTGAAGTCCTTGCCGAGCGTTTCAGCCCGCATGATGACGCGCCGGACGTACGAGGTGATGCCCCACAACACCGTGGCACGCTGGCTCTCGATGAGATCGATGGCTTCGTCCATGCGTCTGTGCACGGGAAAGTCGGCGTAGGCGCGGCCGGTGAGGCCGCTGAGCAGCTTGCTGCCGGCTGCCATCGGCCCCCATGTTGCGCTGAGAAAGCCCTGGTGGGGCACGGCGCTCAGGGGAAAAAGGTTCATCACGGTGTCGGCAGGCCCGATGCCTGCGATGCGCGTGGCGCGCGCCATGAGATCGATCCGCGCGTAGCGATCGTGCACCGTATCGTAGAACGGCGTCGGATCGCCGGAAGAACCCGCCGTGTAGATAATGTCGGCAATCGTCCGCTCTTCCAAGCTCAGACCGGTTGCTTGGGACGGATCTAGTCGAAACGACTCCGGGTCGCGTATGTAGTCCTGCTTGCTCATGGGGGGCAGCTTGCGGATGTCATCCACCGTCCTGATGTCACCAGGAGTCAGCCCACGCTCCCGCAACACCCGTCGCGCGTAGGGGTGCGCCTGCGCCCACAGCGGCGCCATGCGTGCCAGGTACGCGTTCTGCCGCTCGCGCAACTGCCGGACGTACTCACTGGTTTCTACCCCAGCGGACGGTTCTTGTGTATGCCGACTCTCAGATCGTGCGCTCATCTGTGCTGTACTCAGCCGCTGTGTGTCGTGTTCTACAACCTACGCCATTGCCGTGATCATTGGAAATTACGGAAAGGTTGTACGAGTCAATTGGCCGCCTGTTCGGACGTACCGATTCTAGCGCGGCAGGAAGGGGGATTCAAGGCGAAGCCATAGGTGTTCGTGTGCATTGCTAAGGGCGCGACGATGCCTTGGCTGCCTACCACACGCCCTGGTGTGACTGAGACAAGATTGCCCACCTTATGGAGACCTTTGCACAACCCTTGCCAAGGCGCGAGAGTTCCCTCTCCCGGCGGGAAACGGTTAGAGCCTGCCCCGTACTTGATACGAGGGTGAGGGGGAGTCCCCGCAATCCGGGCTATTCTTACCCGTTTGGCACAGTTACGTATAGGTCTTACAGGTAGTAAGATCAGGTCAAGCAGGAATCTCCTCATCCCGACCCTCTTCCTGGGAGGCTGTCTCATAAGTCGACTCGATAAGCAAAATCGTGCTTCGACAGGCTCAGCACGAACGGGATTTGCCTTTTCCGTTCGCCCCCGTATCGTGTACGGGGCAGGCTCTGAGCCTGTCGAAGGGCAAGTCTACACTGAGCAATGCACTTTTGAGACAGCCTCCTGGGGAGAGGGAGTAATCCTTGCGCCTCTGGTCGGAGTTACGCAAAGGTCTCCTATGGGCAAATGGCGGCTGAACCAAGTGCAGTGGTGTAGAATGTCACAAATGGTCACGGGGCCCGGAAACACATTGGGATAGTCTCGAATTGGATGGAGTTTGACAGAATTGTGCAACCTAATCCAGTTTCGATGTCAGGAGGCGGGGGACAAGCCCCCACGCTACGGGGCTTACGTTAGAGCCGAGACTTCAAGGTCAAGTCAAGTGCTCCCACGCGGAATCTAGCAGTATCTAATCGTAGGAGTACATGAACCCCGGTCCGGCACCGAGGCGATGCACAGCACCGAACGCAGGAGGGAATTCATAATGGCAAGCACCCAAATACTTTCGGAAGTGATCACCGATCAACGTGCGTGGACCGCACAGACGATCGATGAAGGTGAGTCGTGGCGCTATACGTTGACACCCGAATGTCTTGTTGAGCTAGACGAATTTCTGTCCCAATGGCACCGCCAGTCGCAGCCGATCACCGGCATATGCGTCGAGAGCGCGGATTTTCCCGCTTGTGCCGCAGTTCTTGATGGCGCGCTTGCTGCGCTGGAGAGAGGGCGCGGCTTCGCCATCGTCGAGCGGCTTTCGTTCGAGCGTTACACCCGCCATGAAGCGCAGATGGTCTACTGGGTGGTCGGTCAGCTTCTGGGCGTGCCTTTTGCCCAGGACGTGAAAGGGACGCTGCTCTATGACGTGCGCGATACCGGGCAGGACCCGACGAAAGGGGCGCGCTTCTCCGTGAGCAACGTGGAAAGCAGCTTCCACATGGACCACTGCTTTGGCGATCCGATCCCCGACATCCTCGGCTTGCTCAGCTTGCAGGGGGCGAAGTCCGGCGGCAGGAGCCAGTTCCTAAGCGCGTACACGCTCCACAACGAATTGCTTACCCAGTACCCGCAGGAGGTTGCAGCCCTCTACGAGCCTTTTTACTTCGACCGGCGCGGCCAGTTCAAAGAGGGCGAGAAACCGGTTTTCGAAGCGCCGGTCTTCCGCTGGGACGCTAAGGGCTTGCACATTCGCTACCTGTACTACTACATCCAAGTCGGTCAGGAGCGGATGGGAGAGTCGTTCAGCCCGGCGCAAGCGCGGGCGCTGGAGGCGGTAGAGGCCACGTTAGGCCGCCAGGACCTCCACGTCGAGCTTCTGCTCGAGCCGGGCCAGATGCTCTTTACCAGCAACCACTGGCTGCTGCACAACCGCACCTCTTTCGAAGACCATCCCGAACCGGAAAAGCGGCGGCATCTGGTACGCCTCTGGTTGAGCAACCGCAACGGCGCTGTGGCGCATCACTAGACTGGTGGAAGTGTCGCTGCAGGCGGCCAAGTTTGCCTCTTTGTGATTTTCGCTAGACCGTTGTCTAGCGGTCTTAGTTCCCGCTGCCGCAGGAGAGCTTTGCACAAGCCGAGCCGACAGGCGAGAAAGCGCCCTCTCCTTGGGAGACCTTTGCATAACCCTTGCCAAGGCCAGAAAGTCCCCTCTCCCGGCGGGAGAGGGTTAGGGGGCAATCC
Organism: Chloroflexota bacterium; assembly: GCA_965219505.1. Lineage (GTDB taxonomy): Bacteria > Chloroflexota > UBA11872 > VXOZ01 > VXOZ01 > VXOZ01. Next base: position 3,160,427 of record OZ244775.1, read on the forward strand.
ATGCAAGCCAGCGGACTTTCACCGGCTTGGCAAACTTACACATGAATCCTACAGGGAATGTGAACCGGATGAGCAAGAGTCCCCCTCACCCCGGCCCTCTCCCGGCGGGAGAGGGAGAATTCGTTGCAACTTTGGCAAGAGTTACGCAAAGATCTCTTTGGGGTGAGGGGAATTCGTTGCCGGTCCAACCCAATTGCAGGTCTTGGGCAGAGCTACACAAGGCTCTCCACTGAAAGAGGGCCGGAGCCCGCCTCGTACACTGTAAGGGGTGAAGGTGAGTTCTTTTTCGCGGGAACCAGGGGTAGGGGCACGACATGTCGTGCCCCTACGGGCAGATCTTCTCTTGCGCTGGGAAAACACAAGATTGCGCGGACGGACCTTCTAATTTCATCCTCATTGCAGAAGCCTTTATCGGATCATACAAGATACTTCAACTAAAGGAGCAAGGGCATGGCGACTAGAGAAGAACTGCGGGAAAGTGTGCGACGCAGCTTTCCGGAGTTGGCCGACATTGCGGATGAGACGCTGCGGGAGCAGGTGGTAGAGGCGTGGGCGTTCGCCCTGTCTGAAACCGAGTTCACGGCAATCGAGCAAATGCGCGCGTCCGGCAATCCGACAACGCCCGCCATGAAGGTGGGTACCCAAGCAGAGCACCTGCGGGGCGTTGCGCGCATCGCCCTGGCGATGGCCGACTCCCTGGAGCAGGTGGTGGGGCCGGTGGGCATCGACCGCGATCTGTTGTGCGCGGCTGCGCTCTGCCACGATCTCGGCAAGCCGTTTGAGTTTAGTCCGGCCAACCAGGCACGCTGGCGCGCTGATCCCCGGAAAGTGGGCTACCCTTCAGTGCGGCATCCGGCGTATGGGGTGCACGTGGCGCTTACGGTGGGTCTGCCGGAAGCCATTGTGCACACGGCCGGCGCGCACTCCGCCGAGGGCGAGAACGTGGAGCGCAGCCTGGAGAACACGATCGTGCACCTGGCGGACCATGCGTATTGGACTATTTTGCGACGCGCGGGAGCCCTGGAAAATGAACAGCAGAAGAGACGTCGAGTATAAGGATGCGTGGCACATTGGGAAAAGTGAGCGTACCCTCCCCCAGTGGAGACCAATTCGAAGGGAATCTACTACGCAAGTAAACGCTAAACCCGCCTTGCTTGCGCTAGGTGGGTTTTCTCAATATATTCTATCGGTTTGCTTGTTTCCTACCGTCTGGCGGCTTGGCAAGCACGACGCGCGACATGGTCTCAGGCATATCGGGAATGCACCCGTCGCAGAATAGAAGATATTAATCTTGACGTTATCCATGACTTGTAGTAACGTGGGATTGCAGTTGCTAGTGCGAGCTAGAGCGGGTTGCGAGACTCTTGCGCTCATCAATGTTATAATGGGGTTAGAGAAGAGAGAGGTTCACCATGCAAGTGTCGAACTCCTCGCTCAATGGAAGTGCTTGCTTGTTTCCAGCAAACAGGGAAGTACTTCTTTCTGTTTCCCCACTTCTACTTTATAACAAGACTCGCGCTTGTTCGCGAGCATGGGTGCTTTACCGGACTCAGGAGGTATAGGAATGAACATGAATTACGTAGAGCCGATAGGCGTTGCTCGGTACTTCCTTGCAAGGGCCAGACTTGCGGGCGAAGAGGTGACGCACATGAAATTGCAGAAACTCATGTACTACGCTTACGGTCATACACTTGCTTGCACAAATAGCGAGCTATTCGAAGAGGAGATTGAGGCGTGGCAATTTGGACCAGTTGTCCGCTCTGTCTATGACCAGTATGCTGACTTTGGCAGAAGCCCCATTATAGACTCGCAGGATTCACTTGAGGAGACGTTCCCGCCTGAAATTGCCATAATCCTTGATGCCGTATGCAACAGGTACATGCCGGAAAGTCCATATACCTTAATGGATATAACACACAGGGAGCTCCCGTGGAGCAGGACCTATCAGGACGGGAAGAAACTCCCAATCCCAATCGAATACATGAAGGAGCAGTTTTCCGTGGGGCCAGTCAGGCTGGAACCACTTTCCGATGCAGACATGGCAGAGCCGGCAGAATTGCCCGAAGTCGCTGAGAAAACCATTGCTGGGCCGACTCTCATGGAGGAGCTTCTTGGAACGCATTTTCGAGTATGAGTTCACGCGCCCGGTTGAAGAGAAGCTTCGCACACTTCCGGTTTGCAGGATCAAGAGGTTCTATGATGACCTACAGGAGCTCATCCGAAATCCTCTTCCGGACGGCAAGGCAACAAGATGGATTGATGCACCGCCAACCATGGCTAAACACAGGCAAGTTGCACGAGCACGGCTCGCCGGTTATCTGGTCGACTATCGATTTCGTAGTGGCAGAATTTTGATTACTAGAATCAAAGAATCACCCAGGTGAGGCGCAGTTAGCCAGTCCTTTCCGATGCCTATCGCCCTCGGCGTATGACGCCGGGGGCGGTCATTAATCCAGTCTACCAAGCATAAGGCTACCTACAGAAAGTACTCCGATGAAGCTAGATTATAGGTTTATCACTCCAGGAAGTCTAGGGCAAGACTGGGGATCGGATCACCTTTGTACTTGATCCCCTTTACAAAACACCGGCAGAAGCGAGAGAGTTCCCTCTCCCTCGGTGGAAGAGGACAAGGGCCTGCCCCGTACTTGATACGAGAGTTAGGGTGAATCATCTCCAAAGTTCGCCGTACAGACGCGACATGTAGTGTTTCTCCTGTTCCTCAATCCTTGCCAAACGCGCTTTAGCAGTGCCGCATCCAATTCACTTGCTGCACGCAAATGGAATACGGCTACTATATTCATAATGTAACTCATTCGGACTTGTACTCATTACACCAATAGGGAAGGAATTCATTCAATGGCAACCCTGGCGCAACGAACGCTACCGCAGCGACTGCTGCTCGGCCCGGGCCCGGCAAACGTGCACCCGCAGATCATGGCGGCGCTGCAACAACCGGTATTGGGACATCTCGACCCGGTATTCCAAGAAATCTTGGTGGAAACCGCGGGGCAGTTGCGACACCTCTTCGGTACGGAAAACGAACTCACGCTCGCCGTAACCGGCACCGGCTTTTCCGGTATGGAGTCCTGCCTGGCAAATCTCATCGAGCCGGGGGATACGATGCTCGTCGGCGTGAACGGGTTTTTCGGCACGCGCATGTCGGATTTCGCCAAGCGCTTCGGGGCCGAGGTGGTGGAGGTCACGGCGACGTGGGGTGAGCCGATTGCCGCTGCCGACGTGGAAAACGCTCTGCAGGACAACCCGTCGATTAAAGTGGTCGGCATTGTGCATGGCGAAACGTCGACGGGCGTCTGCCAGCCCATTCAGGAGATTGCCGATGCAGCCCACGCGCACGGGGCGTTGGTGCTCATGGACGCCGTAACCACGCTGGGCGGACTGCCGGTCAAGGTCGACGACTGGGGCGTGGATGCCGCTTACAGCGCCAGCCAGAAGTGCGTCGGCACGATCTCGGGCCTCGCGCCGCTGACGTTCAGCGCCCGCGCCCGCGAGCGCCTGGCCGAGCGCGCTGCGGCGCTGCCGACCTGGTACCACGATGTCGAGGCCTTGCATCAATATTGGTCGGCGCAAGGCTTCTACCACCACACCTGCTCCAGCACGCTGGTCTACGGGCTGAAAGCGGCGCTAGACCTAATGGACGAGGAAGGTATTGAGAACCGCTTTGCGCGCCACCAACGCTGCGGCGACGCGCTGAAGGCCGGCCTGGAGGCCATGGGTCTCTCGCTGGTCGCTGCAGCAGGCCACCGCCTGCCGATGCTCACGACGGTTAGGATTCCTGAGGGCGCTGTAGACCTGGACGTACGTAAGGCCCTCCTAACCGAGCACGGCATTGAGATTGCGGGCGGCCTGGGACCGTTGATGGGCCAGATCTGGCGCATCGGCCTGATGGGCTACGCGGCACGACCGGAAAACGTGCGCACCTTCCTGGATGCATTTGCGCAAATCCTGACCGCCCAGGGCTGCACCGTGGATGCAGCCGCCGGTAAAGCCGCTGCGGATGCGCACTTGGACTAGCAGAGCGCTACTCCCCCAAGAAGCGAAAGGCGTCGCCGAGGCCGTAAATGGATGGGTCCACAACATCAAGGCCGCGACAGAGACGATATTTTCTTGATTGCGGCCCGGTAGCAGTAGTGCGGGGGCTTGTCCCTCAACGCGCAAAGACCCATGCCATTGCGCTGCCATGGGCGGGAATCCTCTCTGAGTCCCATGTAGAGAAGCGCCCAGCTCTACACACCGGCTCATCAACTTCACGGTACTGGCACAATGCGATTACCCCGGAAATCGGGAAACCGTCATTGCAGTCAGGGTTTCTTTCCTGTAAAATTACCCGTGACGTAACGTATAATTCTGTCTAAAGCTGACGATGATCGTCAACTACCACGACAAGCGAACCAGGGATTTTGCTGCCGGAAAGCGTGTTAGACCCTTCGCTGGCATCGAACGCGCCGCCCGGCTAAAACTAGACCGGTTGGAGGCGGCCGCTTCACTTGAAGACATAGCTGCATTGCCGGGCAATCGCTCGAAACCCTGAAAGGAAACCGCAAAGGCCAATACAGCATTCGCATTAATGACCAATGGCGGATCTGCTTTGAGTGGCCGCACGCCTCCCGAGGACCCACCAATGTGGAGATTGTAGACTATCACTAATAAGGAGCATACGCATGGCCGTGCCTGCCATTCATCCTGGGGAGCACCTTGCTGAGGAGTTGCGAGAGCTCGATATGAGCGCCGCAGCACTCGCACGACAGCTAAGTGTGCCCACCAACCGTATCACCGGCATTCTCAACGGGCAGCGCGCAATCACCGGCGATACAGCTCTCAGATTGGCCCATTTCTTTGGCTCCAGCGCGGAGTTCTGGCTAAATCTCCAGAAGCTCTACGAACTACGGTTGGCTGAGGCGAAAGCCGGCAACGTTATCAGAACTCTGCCAACACGCAAGAGCCGCCAGTCTGTGCGAACGTAACGCGCGGATAGATTCCCACCCCTTATCGTGTCGATTCCCCGTAGCGAATACGGGGCAGGCTGTGCGCGGGAATGACGCCTCCGCTAGTCTGCGTACACTCTACGCGCACCATTCCCTCAGCCGCAGGAGTCCCAGCGGGCATGGCAACTCTGCGCGCCAAACTACCTGGCAGGGCCTACGTGTACACCGCCACAAGCACGGCGTCGTTGGGGTTCTGTAGGTCGTTGAAGACGACAATGCAGCGTTGGCCTTCAGTGATTGCGGAGGCGTCGAGACCCCGATTCACGGCGATGCCGGTGATAAATGTAGGGAACGAGCCGGTCAGTTGCACGTCTGCCTGCCAGTTCGTCGCGTCGAATGCCCGCAGCACGCCGCTCAAGGCGGCCCCGGGCGTGATGCCTCTCGTGTCTGCTTGTCGTGGCATAGAATTCTTCCTTTCTGCAAGGACCGAAGTGTTGGTCTGTTGAGGACACACAGCTACCGGTGTAGCTCTTCCTGGTAACGTTAGTCCTTTGTGAGGCCGTTTCAATATGCTGATGTGCCGCGCAACAGCGTGACAATAGGACTGCAGCGCACGATTCGCTGCGCTCGCAGTGCGCAAACCCTCTGGATTGCGGCCCCGTATCGTTTCGATACGCTGAATCGGGTACGAGGCAGGCTTTACGCCGGGATGACGAATCCAGAGCGTAGCGTGATGGCTTCTTCCCCATGTGGGATGCAGTAGGGGCGGTTCGCGAACCGCCCCTACCCATGGGCGGATTCTTGCGTGCGCGGGAATTATTCTTGCCCGGCCGCAGGTTGCAAACGTGTCCTGAGCACTTCGACAAGCTCAGTACAGGCTCTGTCGAAGGGCCTGCGCTACCGGATAGAAACTGTGCCTTTGACGAAGTCTGCGTCCCTGACGAAGTCAGCCTGCACCGGTTGTTCTCATAGCGATGACAGGCCTCTTGTACCCCATTCCAATCTTCCGGGTCACCGCACAGAGGGATGCGGGGGACAAGCCCCGTGCTACAGTCGCACACAATTACTCCCAAGAGAATCAACGCACCTTACGCTTCCAGTTCGCCGCATTGGAGTGTCATCGTGTATTCTGCGTCGCGCGGCGTGAAACGGTGGCTGATACGCACGATACGCAGTCTGCCGTGGGCGAACCCCGGCGTTTGGAAATCGACAACGTCGCCGGTTTGGATCGCCGGATTGTAGGGCACGTCCACGGTGTAGGCGTTGCTGTCGCGGCGGACCTCGGCGAGCACGGCTTCCGCCCGGCTTTGACAATCAGCGGCTTGTGTGAGTTGACTGTCTGTAACGAGCGCCGTTTGCGCCCCGCCGAGCGTTTGGACCGCGTCCCAGTCCCACGCTTCGCCCAGCACACCCGTGCCCTGCACCAGCACGTGGTTGATCCCGTTGCCCTGTTGCCACACACCGGCAAACTCCCGGCCGGTGTACGTCCACGTTGTCTGATCCCCGCCTGGGAACCGGCAATGCACCGTGCCGTCCGCTTCTATCCGCCACCAGAGTGCATCCAGCGAGGTGAGACGGTCCACCATCGTCTGCCAGGGTTGACCGGCGTGCAGAGCGAAAGCAGGCAAGACACGAGCGAAGCGGCTGTCGCCGTCGTCGGTCATGCGCAGCGCTCCGGCGCGGTACCATGCCTCGGCAAGCAAGGCGCGCACGGTCTGTCCGCTGTATGCCCACGTTTGCGAGACGCGGCGGCGAGCGTGCACGCTCGCGTCGGCAGCCTCGACGCGCACCGTGCGATCCGGCAGGAGCGCGACTCCCTGTACAACAAGCTCCGCCATCGGGGCCGTTTCGACGCCGGTGCTCGTCACGTATCCGGCATGCACGCCAAGTGTCACACCTGCTCGTAGGGTCGTGCCCAGCCAACCATTTAGCTCATGATCCGCATTGTCCAAGAGCAAGCGCGCATTGCTCGTTTCGTTGGCTTGCTCCTCCCACTGAAAGTCTAACGCTCGGCCCGTGACGTTTTGATACTGGTCCGGGTTAGTGGCCGTATAGCCGCCGTAAAAGTGGGCAATCTCTTGGTTCACCAGCCAGTAGTGAGTAGAATCTTGTTGCAGCCACCAGAACCCGGTAAAGGACTCGTCTTCTACCGGGGTCGCTTCGCTAAAGGTGTCCCACGTGTGCGCCGTGCAGTAGCGCCACCGCCCAAAGTTGAGACCCGAGACGACACCGTGATCCCGCTCAAGGTACGCCACACGGAACGCCTGCTCCCACCGTTCAACCGTGGGACTGAGCAGATTACGCCGAGTCGTGCTGTCGTCCACCCGTGCGATCGGCGTCAGCGGCTCCCACGTCGCGCCATCGGTGCGGCATGCCATGATAGAGGTGCCCGTGGTGCCGGGCACGCCGCCCCATAGCGAAAGCGCCAGGTGCCACGCCGTGCCGTCCCAGGCGCCGCCGATACCGCCGCACGCCGTGTAGGTACCGTGGGTCCATTCGTCCGCCTGCCAATCCCCCTCCGACTCGTAGAGCCGGTAGACCGTCACGCCGCCGCCGGTCTTATCCACCGCCAAGAATATACTGCCGTTGCCGCCGTAACACAGCGCGCGTACGATCTGACCGGCATTCCAGAGAGTCTTCGGCGCTCCCCACGTGGCGCCGCCATCGGCGCTCGTCCGGCGGTAGACGGTGGTGAACGTCACGTAGACCACCATCACGTCACCGTTGGGCAATTCTCCCGCCGCCACGCCGGCGGCGCCGGTGACGCGGGTCTGAAGGGGTGTCCAGGCAGTCCATTGGCTCGGCTGGCTGGGATCCGCGATGCGCTGATACGAAACGGTGGCGGCGACTATGCCACGTTCCGTAGAAACGTCCACGCGCCAGAGCGCGCCGCTCATGTCCACGAAACAGGCGTTCGCGGCGGCGGAGCGCGGATCGGAACGATAAAGCGCGTAGTGATGCTCAGCATCCCGCAGCGTAAACTGCATTGCCGGTTGTCGGGCCGGCGCATCCACCGCAGCGGCGAGAGTCTCGGTCAATGTGCGTGCCATTGCTAGAACCCTTTCAACGTAGCTTTGCTCTGATGTTCCCCCTCACCCCAGCCCTCTCCCCGGGGAGAGGGAGTCTTCCCGCCTCCAGGCGCGGGTTATGCAAAGGTCTCTTGAGGGAGAAGGGACAAGCCCGGAGCCTGGTTATTTGCCAAATCCATCTGGAAACGGTACTAGACCTCCCGCAAAACTACGCGCGTCTCCCACTCCAGCACCCACAATTGCTCTTTGCCAAACGGAATGACACGATCCTCGCACGCGGCAAATCGCACGGCATAGCTGTCTTCCAGCGGATCGACGAACGTGTGGCTTTCGTTCAGCCGTTGGTAGAACGACCAGAGCCAGTCATGCCACTGCCGCGCCTTGGTTGCGTTCGTCGTGCCGTCCAGGTTGCGGACGTTGCTGCGGCACAAGACCGTGAAGGCAAACTCGCGCTTCGCCAAGCCATGTTCGACGTACGATACCGTGCCGCCGGCTGTTTCGCGCGCCTGCGCGCGGCGCGGCTGGGTCATGATGTATGTGCCGGGCTTTATGAAGAATCCCACCGGCGCGCCGCCGTCTACGTTGGCGTTGGCGAGCGTTACGTTGCAGTCCACCCCAATAGTTGCCATGCGATATGTTCTCCCTTCCTCGTGTCTGTTGCTTGGCAGCGTGCAAATGCCGGGGAATTCGCCGACAGTCTTTGCAGATCATTCATGAACGTGGGTAATAGAGACCTCCCCGACTGTCATTCCGGCGAAAGCCGGAAACCATCTTCGCCTGGTCACTGGACTCCGGCTTCCGCCGGAGTGACGAACGACGGGATGATCGTCTTTCTCATCTCCGGTGCGTGGTTCGGTTCGGCAAGGGCGGTAGAGAAGTGGCCGCCAATCGTCCTACGAACATCACGCCTCCACCAGCGATACCGCGATCTCCCACTCCGGCTGCTCCCAGAATCCCGCAGCTTCCGAAATCCGCTCCTCCAGCGTCAGCACGTGCACGGTGTGCGCGGTACCGAGCCGGTCGGTGAAAGAAAGCGCCTCGGACTTCGCGTGGGTAGCCCGCAGGTTGGCGCGGTAGGTGGCGGCGGTCGTGGGATTCACGGTGCCGTTGTGGTTGAGGTGGTTGGTGTACGCGAGCGCGGTGAAATGCCAGACCTGTTTGCCGGTCCCAAGATTGACCGCCGCCGGTCCGGCAGCGGCAGCCGGCGCCGCCGCCATGATCTTAGGAACCTCAATGCGATAGGAACCAGGCTTCACAAAGTAGCCGTGCCCGTCCAGAATTACGGAGCAATCTTCACCGACGGTTGGCATGGGTTCTTACCTTATCTCTACAAGTTTGACGAGAATTCGATTTGGCGTGCCGGTTAGTCCTAAACTGAGGTGTTCCTGCACACGGTACTTGCGAGCGCTGGCGACCTGGGCGCGGTCCGGTGTGTCGGCAATCGCTACAACTGTGGAAAGGTCCACGTCCGCGCCGAATTCCGCCGTTACGTCCGGCCCGCCACTGCCGCTGCGGCGTAGCTGATTTGCCGCGCCGGGCGAGACATCATGCTCCTCTTTCCACGTGCACTGTGCCGCCGCGTAGACCGTGGCGCCGCCGCTGCTGCGGATCAGTGTGACCGTCCGCAGCCGTCCTTGCCGTATCCGCTCGCGGTTTGCCAACACCTGCGCGGTTTGCTTGCTATCGAGCATTGTTATTCTCCGTTGGTTCTCCTTCATGAAGTCTGCTGCTCGCGCCGTCACTTCTGCTCAAGCGGCGCGATCCCTCATTCCCGATTTCGCGGGAATCCATCCTTGCTTCTGCCACCTGCTCACCACCCCGAGCGGGGGACAAGCCCCCGCGCTACAGCCCTAGGCCCGTCATTCCGGCGAAAGCCGGAATCCAGGTCTTCCCCTTCGCTTAGGCACAGCGCCAGAGGCCGGGGGACAAGCCCCCGCGCTACGGTCGAAAAAGCGCTACCGTTCTGATCGTCATTCCCGCGAAAGCGGGAATCCATCTTCCACGCGCAACCCACACACTTCTCAGGCGGGGGACAAGCCCCCGCGCTACGGTCTAGCGCGAAAATAGGGCTTGCCGGTGCCGTCATGCGGAACGACCTCCGATATCATCCCGCCGTACCATGACCGTCGACCGTCCACGCCACACTCCCCTTAACGTGCTGCACCCGTTCCTGTCGCAGAGCGTCGAGCGCTTTCTCAAACGTCTCGCGCGCCGCGCTGCCCTTCTCCCACCACGCCTTGCTCACCATGCTCGTATCCACGCCCGCCCCTTGCTGGCCGTCCTGGTAGCGAAAGTTGTCAGACTTGGGCGTGGCGTAAGACAAGCACGCGTGAGCGTACGCGCCGGTCGTCAGCAGACCGGTATACGGGCCGGGCAACGTCCAGAGGCTGTCGCTCGCGACGTGCTTGGTGCCCCAGCGCACACGCACCGGCTCCGCCGCGCTCGGCGCTTCCGGTACGAGGAGAAAGACAAAGCCCGGTGCGCCCTCGCTCGTAGGCAGCACCATGTAGGTGCAAAGTTCAGGCGGATAGCGACCCGTGGGCCATTCCACCTCCTCTATGCTCCACACGTCCGCAAGGCTGCTCAGGTCGACCAGTCGCGAGTCCGGACTGGTGGTCAACGTAGCGTCGCGCGTCCAAGGCACGACCCTGGATAGTTCGGTAACGGCCCGGTCAATAGCGTGATCGAGATCTGAGTCACTAAATCGCGGTTCAGCGTCCGCCGGATCGAACAGCTCGTTGCGCAACGAGCTGCGAAATTCGCTCAATATCATACGCAATCCTTATGTGGAACCTACTACTGTGATGCTCGGCTCAACGAAGCATTATGTTTAGCTTGAAGCTGTCGCTGGGACGGCCCCATGGCGCGGCCGGATCGGCCACGCCACGGTATGTCGCGCGGTGACGCGTCAAGCAATTGGAGCTTGGTTCAGCAGGGGTGCGCCTCGCTGACGGCTGTTTCCCCTCACCCCAGCCCTCTCCCCAGGAGGCTGTCTCATAAGTCGACTCGATAAGCAAAATCGTGCTTCGACAGGCTCAGCACGAACGGGATTTGCCTTTTCCGTTCGCCCTGAGCCTGTCGAAGGGCAAGTCTACACTGAGCAATGCACTTTTGAGACAGCCTCCCAGGGAGAGGGGGTCATGCCGCCCGCCGGACCGGGGTTGTGCAAAGCATGCCCCGTACCCCGTTACGGGGGTCTCCCCGGGAGAGGGAATTATCCTTGCGCCTTTGGTCAAAGTTACGCAAGGGTCTCTTAAAGGAGAGGGAAAACTTACCCACTCTAGGTGCGTCACCGTGCAACGGTGCATCAATCGCGCAACTGACACCCACCCCTCACTATCGCTACGCTACTTCAGCCCAATACGCGCCTCGGTAGTCCAGCCAGCCGCCGCCAAACTCCCAACGCACCTTGTAGCTGATGGCGTCGTTGGTGAAGACCGACCCAGCGGTCGGGTTGTCCTGCACCAGCAGTTCCGGCGTCTCCTGGCCGTTGATGAAGCCCACTTCCAGGCACTCCATCTGCGCCGGATCCGCCATCAAGTAGTAGTCCTTCGCATCGCTGAACTGTGGCACCACGATTGGCTCCAACATGCCTTGCAGCGGATTGGCGTCGTTGTTCTGGCTGCCGGGCAAGAGCGTGCTGTTGAGGATCGTCACTGCCGTCCAGTAGAGGTCCGGCGGCAGCAGCAGGTAGCGGGGCTTGACGCCCAGGCGCTTGCCTGCGCTGTTGGTCTGCTTCATCATTTTGGTGATTGCGGATTGCAGCGCCGTTGCCGCCAGCGCAGCGGTGCCGCGATTCTTGTGTGTGGTCTGGCTGCCGTCATCGAAGACCTTCGAGTTGTCGGCAAGCCGCGGATTGTCAGTATAGAGGCCGTAGACAAACTCATTAATGGTCGTGGCGGCGGCAATCGCGAGCTTGGTAGGAATGCGCCGGATGGCTTCCAAGTCGTCGTTCAGGATTGCCTCGCGCGTGACCACTACCAGGTTGCCCCGCTTGGCCGGCGTGTACGTCTCCCGCGTATCATCCCAGGCAAGGTCTGTATACGCGGCATTCTCGTTAACGGTGCCCAGCGCGGCAAAGTCATGCAGGAGCACGCGGTATTGGGGCTTGTAGTCGCGGATGGAGCGGATCGCGCAGAGCTTCTTCCAGTCCTGCGGCTGCGCGCCGTAGTCCTGGACGAGACGCTTCGTAATGGCGTTGGCGAGCGCGTGGTTGAGCACGCTCGTCGTGACCTCGTTAGCCTCGCGCACGACCGACAGTTCCGGGTTTAGTGCGCCCCGCACCTCGGCGTCGCCCGTGATCTGCACGTATGCCTCGCGGATGCTGGACCACGCGGGTACCGGCTCATCAGAGGCTACGTCCCGCACGCCCAGCAGGCGCGCCAATCCCGACTCGGCGGCGGCCAAGCCTCGGCTCGCGCCGGCGCCGCCAACATTGAGGCGCGCCTTTTCTGCGCCCATGCCGCGCACGGAGTGGGCAGAACCCGTTAGCGCGCGCACCGTTTCTACCTCGTCCTGAATGGCCTGTTCCAGCACCTCGGTGGTGAAGGTCTGGCCCTCGAAGCGGCGGCGCAGCTTGCCCTTGATTGGCGCAGGCAAGACCACGGTATCGAGCCGCTCGTGCAGAGCTGTCGTGCACGCAAGCTTGGCCTCGGCTTCAGCGAGACGCGCATCTACCGTCAGTGTGGCCGTATCTTCCATCTGTACCTCCTCGGTATGTGGTAAATGTGTTGCATTCGCCCCGGCATGGGGCGTGTCGTTTGGTGCGCTGGTGCGCCGGTCTTCTCCTTGCATAGCCTCCTCCTTGGCTGTTTGGGATGTCTCTCGCTCTGCCAAGATGCGCTCGAACGCGCCGCCGGCCGCGGCTCGCGCGACCACGTCGCAAGAGCGCAGCACCGGGATATTCTCCACGATCTGTATGCTCTTGCCGTTCTGTTGCTGGGTGCGCACCGACGCCAGCGAGTCAATCGAGAGACCCAAGACGTCGGGACGTCCCATCTCCACGGCTTCTTGCACCAGACTCCAGAGCCAGTCGGCGCTGCCGAAGATGTGGAGGGTGGCACGCACACGGTCGCCTTCCAGCCGGGGCTCGCGGTAAAACCCCACCACGTCGCGCACGCTCCGTGGCTTGTGGACGCTGTCGGGTGTAGGCGCGGGGTGGTCGGCAAAGGCTTTGAGGCCGTCGAGTTGCGCCGCCACGTCCTGCAGCGCTTGGGGCGTGAAGTAGCGGCTGTTTCGCGATAGCCCTTGGCGCAGCACGGTCACGGCTACGTCACGCTGTGGCGCGTCGAGCTGCGCTTCCTGTAACGGCACGAGCAGCGCGAGGTCTTCTTGTTTCAATGCATCACTCTCCTTTCAGTGTTGTGCATGACTTCTCATCCTGCGGTGGTTTGTTGTTTTGCTGTGACATCCGGTAGCGCAGGTTTGTAACCTGCGTCGGCCGGTCCGGCCGGGACTCCAATCCTCGTTGCGCGAGGGCTAGCCCCCTTCCCGCTCCGGGCTTCGCGTCGATCCACTCTCAGGCCGTGTCCGGTCAAGATGGACTCCCGCTTTCGCGGGAGTGACGGAATGGGATCTCCGCTGAGTGCTCGCTCTCTTTCCTGGCCATGCTCCCGCCAATTGGTACAATAGTAAGCATGAACCAAGAGAGACCCTCCGTTACCATGGCGCCGCTCACCGTCGTCGTCGCGCCTTCCCAAGCCGGCGGCTATTGGGCGGACCTGCCCACGCTCCCCGGCTGCGTGGTGCAAGGCGATACCGTTGACGCCGTCGTAGCGGACCTCACGTTGGCTGCGGAGATGTTCCTCTCGCAGGAAGACCCGCCCGCCGATACCCTCGCCTTGCACACCATCACCGTTGACATCGGAGATGCCACGTACCGACTGCCGGCCGTTTCCTGGCAGGGGGAGCGGCGGGTCAGTGTCGTAGCGATTCCCCTCCACGACCGCGTGGGGCACGGCGAAACGGTGGAGCAAGCGCTGGCGCAACTTGGCAGGCTGCTCCCCGCCTGGATCGCCGCCGATCTTGCCGAGGGCGAGACTGTGCCGGTGGTGGGGGTCGCGGACACGGCGACCATCCACCCGCGTGTCGGCCAAGCTACGGGCGCGCCTCTCTCCCAGTCCGAAGCCCTCAAGCCTGAAGTCGTCCTGGTGCTGCTGCGCGCGGCCGGCATGACCAAAGAGCAGCTCAGCGAGATGCTGGACTACGACCCCGAGTGATCCCGCCCGGCAGCACGGCCGTTGCGTCTCTGCCGCCTGTAGTTCCCACGTGTGACCAACCCGTGCCGTTTCTTTGCGGTACACAGGGTTCCGTACGTGAGTCCCCTCTGCCTCGAGGAAGAGGGTTAGGGTGAGGGGGTATCTTCGCAAACAAGCCTTGCTTTCCTGAATTGCCTGCGACTCAATTGACAAACCTTGTGATCCGTCATTCCCGCGAACGCGGGAATCCATCTTCTCTGCGCTCATCGCAAACACCCGCCCTGTACTCACTTCAACGCCTAGACGCGATACGGTGGGGCAAACCATCCATCCAGACCCGATGGACTCCCGCTTTCGCGGGAGTGACAGATAGGCTTCCCTTTCAAATGAAGAGAAGCTGGAGAATTGAAGTACGACAGGCCGCTCCCACATCCCTTTACTCCTCCGCAGCCAGAAAGCGGCGGAAGAGACGCGCGGCGTCTCCCGTTTCCAGCCAGCCCTCGGCTTGGGCAAGCTGCAGCGAGCGCGCAAACGACTCGGCGTGCGGTCCCGCCACGTGGGCAACGTCCGGCTGGACTTCCTGGAAGACCACGCGAAACGACGTGTCAGCGTTCGTCGCCAGTGCTCCTGCGTCTTGCTTCGCCTGAATCGCCCGCGCGACAAGACGACGCAGGTAGCGGCCATACAATTCCTGACGGCGTTGAAAGCGTCGCAGCGTAGGCAGACCCATCTCAGCCGCGGTTGCCCGGTTAACGTGTCCGCCTTCGGCCAGGTAGTGTTCCGGCAAGCCGGCGCCCACGGCGATCATGAGTTTGAGCGCGCGGCCGTCTGCGGCGACGTCGTCAGCACCAATCGAGGGCTGTACCGGCTGCCACGTCTCGGCCTCGTTGTGGAAGACCACGGTACCGGGGGCCGGCGGCTGGGCGTAGGCCGCCATTTTGGCGAGCAGATCGTTTCGCGTCGCGCCCCGCACGGTCACGTCGTAGATGAAGCTGCCCTTCAGACGGTTGATCCGGGCACGGTCGACGAGCCAGTCCCGATAGCGCTTGAGCCACGGCAGGAGCGGGGCCAGATCGCTGCGCCCTCGCAGCGCGTTCGATACGCGGTTGATAGTGAAGTGTTCCATCTCCCCTGCCGCTATCCAGTAACCCGGGTCCGTGCCGACACCTCGCACGCGGTACCGGAGCACCTGCTCGACGTCTTCGGCAGCGGTCTCGATCTGTTCTATGAGCAGCGGATCAAGCTGCCGTAGCCGGATTTCGCCCGAAAGCGGGTCGTTGAACACGCGCACGAACTGCTCGCCATAGAGGGCAAGCTCGGTGTAGAGACTGTAGATGCGGGTGTCCATGGCATTGTCCGGGTGCTGCCAGAAGGCATCCACCACCTCCTGCACCACGGGACTTGCACAGGCGATGCGCACGCCGCCGCCCAGCACGAAGTTGGCCTGCACGTCGATGACGGCGTAGGCCAAAGGGTTGGTAACATAGGCTTCGTAGACCTCACGCAGCAGTCGCTGGTGGTCCCAGAGCGGGTCGTCTCGCGTCTCCGAGGCGCCGGAGACCTGGCGGTAGCCGATGTCTTCGGCCGCCACCGCCTCCTGCACACGCGCTTGGATCACGTCGCCAAAGAGGCGCTCGCCCACGCGCTGCCACCACTGACTTGTCTGTATTGCCATTTCGCTCGCTTTCTATGTGTAGTCAAGAGTTCAGGCGTCCTACCCCGTCATTCCGGCGAAAGCCGGAATCCAGTCGTGATGCACCGGTTACGGAGCAGTGGTCTACCGAGCACACTTTGCAGTCCATTGCAATCAACTCGTCCCTTTTCTCCATCCAGCGCGGGAGACAAGCCCCCGCGCTACGTTCCATCCGCCCTTCTGGTTAGTTTCTGTCTTTCCGTTCGCCCCCGTATCGAGTACGGGGCAGGCTCTGAGCTTGTCGAAGGGCGTCCGTTCATGGTTCGACGGGGGACTTGGCACAGCCACCTCGCCACGAACGGATTGGCCTTCTTACTCACCACAAACGGACTTGCCAGCTTTCGGTAGCGCAGGTTTGCAACCTGCGGCTCGGCCTCCATGTGAGGGACAAGCCCCCGGCGCTACGTTCCTTCCTCCCCACCTCCCCTGGACTCCGGCTTTCGCCGGAGTGACGGCAAGATCTCCTTTGTGAGAAGGAAATAGGCTGGTGCCCCTCATCAATACCCCTCCACTTGCGTTTCTCGCGGCGGCAGCGCGACCGATACAGCGGGCGGCGCGCCGGCCTCAACCGTGCGCGCGAGCATCGCCAGGGCCATCACGTAGTCGTCGTGCCCCTGGCCGGTCGGCACGCGGAAGGAAATCCGATTGCCCGGATGCAATGCCAGTTGGCAGCGGCGGATCTGCCGCCAGCACTCCCGGTATTCCGGCGAGCCGTCATCAGTCCACAGTTGCAAGCGTCCGCTGCCGGCGAGCGTGCGCAGGTCGTAGCCCAGGGCGCTCTTGGACTGCGCCGTGAACGTAAACGGTTCGATCCGGTTGCCGCCCAAGCGCGCGCTCAGAAAACGAGCCAGCGCGTCACCCATGCCCGTAGCGTCAATTACGGCCTGCTGCACGCGCCACTCCTCGCCCAACAGGCGCACGAGGCGTGCGTACTGCTCGGTAGTGGGCAGGCCGGTCCACTGGTAGGCGTTTACTACATTTACCGCTGGTAGAGCAAAGCCCAGCACCGGGTCGTGCCGCCAGATGCGCTCGCCGATCAAGACCACCGTGCTGTCGCGCCGCGACTGACCGGATGCCCGGTTACCGGCGGCGGTCTCTTCGCCGGCCACGTCCACCGCCGCGACGTAATGCGCGTCCGAGCAGGGCTGCTGCTGCCGCGCGTGTGTGCCCTGCAACGCCGCTTGCAGCGGCGGCGTGAAGAAGCCGGTCGCGTCGTCGACTTCCTCCAACTTGTACTGGGTGCGGATGACCAGGTCGTCCTCCCCGCGCTGACGAATTTGCGCCTTGACCGCCGCGCCGTAGCGCGGATTAGCCTCCGCACCCACCTGCCAGGGATAAGAGAAGTGCCGCCGCTCGCCGGTGCGCTCCTCATGCGCCAGGTTTAATGCCTTGTACTTGGCAAGCAGCGTGTCTTTTGTCCAGGGCGTGCCGTAGAGCACGATGGTGGCGTTCTGGGCCGCCGCCATGGGCAGAAACTCTTTGGCAAACTTCTCCTCGTCAACGTCTTGGGCTTCGTCGACCTCCAGCAGCAGGTCGGCGGTGGCGCCAACCACGTTTGACTGCTCGTGCGCGGAGAGGAACATGACCCGCGCGTTGCCGACCGTCACCATATTCCCGTGGGCACGTTGCCAATACGGCGCCAGCCAGGGACGGTCCAGCACAGATTCGAGGCGCAGGCGCGAGATGAGAGTCTGCGGGCTGAGCGTGGGCGCACACTTCACAATCGTGCCGCCGCGCCGTTGATAGCGGTACAACAGATAGGCTTCCAGGTGCGCCGAAAGCTCGTTCTTGCCCATCTGCCGCGCCATTTCGACGGTGAAGACCGCTCCCCGACGCCGCTGCACACTCGCGAGCACCGCCCGCGCCACCGCTAATTGGTAGGTGCGCAAGGGACGCCCCACGAGCACGCGAGAGAAGTGCGCAATGTCGCTGAGGGTGTAGCGGAAGAAGGTGTGGGCAAGTGAGTCCGGTTCTTCTCCGCGTGGCGGCTCGGACAAGCCGAACGTGCCGCTCTCGCGGCGCTCTTGATGCTTTTCTTCTACGTTTGTTTTCATATAGGTTGCAGTGTGCGTTTCTATTGGCCCGGTAAGATTCGCAGGATGCCGTTGAGGAAAGCGGCGGCAAACGGTGAAGCGAAGATGCCGATGAGAATAACATTGATCTTCGCTTCCAGCCGTGCGTAGTCCTCCCGCGTGTTCTCAGCCAACTCGCGCGTCACCTGGCCGTAGGCACAGCCGTGTTGCGCCAAGCGGTCTGCCAGCTCCTGGTAGCGCGGGTCGCGTTTCGTAGGCGTTGGCGTGCCGGTCTCATTCAGCATGGCGGTGTTCCTGCACTTTCTCTTCCTGTCGTTCCAGCGATTCGATCTCGGCGACCACTTGGCGCATCGCCTCGGTGAGGTTGTCTTCAGCGCGGGGCGAGAGTTGGTGGCGCGCTTTCAGGGCGTTGAGGAGGATATCTGTCAGATCCTTGACCGCCTTGATCTTGTCCGCCGGTGCGCGCTCATCGTCTTCGGCATTGAGCAACTGGGCTGCAATGCGGCGGATGAGCATGCGCAACAGTCCGATTTCGTCCTGGAGCAGCGGATTGTCGGCAGTGCGCTCCAGCGCTGCCAGTTCCTGCTCGGTGAGGAGATCGGCGTAGAGGCTTTCGGATTGCTTCTTGTTTTGGGTCACCTGGGTGTTTTCCTTTGCGTCATGGCAATGCACGTGTTCTTTGGTTGAAATTGCAGTCTTCTGTGCAATCCCGACCGTGCTCCTTTCCTCTCTATAGATCGGCGCGCTCAGGGTGCGGCGTGCATACATCGCCGTGGGGCGCGTCCCTTTCTCAAGCGTTTCGGGAGCGGGTGGACGGCAGTGGGAAGTGCTTTCCCCTTGGTTTTGGGGCTGCATAAAGTTATATTCAAAAATAATGTAAAACTTAAGGGGTAAAAGGGGTTGTATTTTTACTAAATATTTACTATACTGGGGAAAATGCGGTGCAGGGTGCGAGAACGCAGGAGGTTTGAGCAGGTGCCGATGACTTGGCAGGTGCCGATTTTACCGTTCGCCCTGAGCTTGTCGAAGGGCCAGATGTGGCACTGAGAGAACCGCAGTACACGCACACACTGCCATTCATGCTTCGACCCTTCGACAGGCTCAGGGCAGGCAGGCTCAGCACGAACGGTTTTCACAGACTACACAAACACTCAGAAAGAGAAAGAAAGCGCCGGGTTGCGGTTTACGAATGGGTCTTCATTTAGGCAGCAAGTACGCCGACAGTCCCCACACCGCAGAAACCCAGTGGCAGATTCACCGCGTAGCAGCGTCGAGCGACAGAGAGGAAGGCGCACATGAAAGAAACACCCATGGGTAGGCCACTTACCGGCAAACAACGGCAGGTGCTGACGTTTCTCACGCTCGTACAGCAAGAGGGACGCTGGCCCACCTTGGGAGAGATTGCCCGGTGCATCGGCGCGCGTTCACCGGCGGCGGCGCACCACCATCTGAAGCGCTTGGAGACCAAGGGCTACCTGCGCCGCACGGCCTGGGGCACCTACGAGCTTACGCCCAAGGTGCAGATGCTGGAGGGCTTGGGCGTCGCGCGCGTACCGGTGCGCGGCACGATTGCCGCCGGTACCGGTGTGGAGGCTGTGGAAGCAGTGGAGGACTGGCTCACTGTGGATAGCGTCTTTGCGCGTCACCCCGACGTCTACGCGCTGCGCGTGCAGGGCGACAGCATGGTGGATGCCTGCGTCTGCGACGGCGACCACGTGCTCATTCGCCCCCAACCCGCTGCGGAGAATGGTGAGATGGTGGCGGCCTTGCGCGAGGACGGCACCGCCACGCTGAAGCACCTCCACCGCGACGGCGGACAGGTATTCCTCGTACCCGCCAACCCGTACTATCCTACGCTTCCCGGCGGCAACATCACTATTCTCGGCAAGGTAGTCGGCGTGATCCGCGTATTTGCATGAGAACTGTAGGGGCGCTTCGCGAAGCGCCCCTACGCAAAACACCCCTACGTTACACACCAGATACCGTTCCAGTTAACGAAGGAGAGGAAAGAGCAATGGCAGCGACAATGCCCTTAACGAAAGAAACCGTGCCCGCGCAGCCGCGCCGCGGGCGAAGTCTGCCTGACGAACTGTTCGTCACGGTGCAGGCGGCGAAGCAAGGCAACACCACCGCCCAGATGCTGCTCATGGACCGCCTGCGTCTGCCGATGGAGCGCCAGATACGGCGTCTCAAGCGGAGCTTCCGCCCCTCGGAGGCTGAGGACGCCCGCCAGGAGGTACAGCGCCTCTTTCTGGAACTGCTCTACGAATACGACTATAGGCGCAACGGCAACTTCGAAGCTTATATGTGCACCATGCTCAAGTGGCGCGTGCATAACTTCGGCCGCACCTCCCGGCGCATCGCGCCGCCGGACCCCGCCCATAATCAGTCGCTCAGCGATGAGATCACGGCCTATCTCGCCGAGAAGCGCTTGCGCGCAGGCGCTCCCACGGCGGAACCGGCAATCCACGTCGAACTCGAGCAAGCCCTGCAGATGCTCACGCCCAAGCAGAAGACGGTGCTCTACGCGATCTATTGGCAGGATCGTCGTGTGGTGGACATCGCCGCGCGCATGGGCGTAAGCCCGCAAGCCGTGCGCGCTATCCGGCAACGGGCGGAAAAGATTCTCCGTCGGTACTTAGAAGCCTGCGGCGCTGCGCCATAGACCGATCGGTGGTGAAGATCGCTGCAACAGAAAAGTCTGTCTCAATGCAGTTACTAAGAATCTGTACATAGCAAAGAGACGCACGGTCACGTTCCCTACCGATCTTACGTGCAGGATAAGACTACAAAATGCCTGTTCCATAAACACGATAACGAGACGTTGAGTCGTCAAAACTAGCAGATTACAATGCAAACAGTGATAGCTGTACGCGCACGCACGCGCGCGTGATAAAATAGTCTTAGGTGGACGAGTTTGACAACAAAAGGGTGTAGTGAGATGGAACACGATGCCAGAAGCGTTGCAAATGAGCTCATTCGCCGCGCATGGGATAGTTCCCAAAAGGTCACACACTTAAAGGTTATGAAACTGGTTTACTTCTCACACGGCTGGATGCTCGGAATACACCACGAACCTCTATTCTGGCAACCAGTTGAAGCCTGGAAATACGGGCCCGTTGTGCGAGATGTCTATCGGAGCCTGCGACGATATGGCGGCGAACCAATCAGGCGCTTAATCCCGCTAGATGCTGAAGAATATAGCCAGACCCAAGAAGACTTAATAGATAAGGTTTGGGGGGCATATGGCAGATATTCTGCTTTAGAATTGTCTGCAATGACCCATGCGTCAGGAACACCTTGGCATCAAACCTGGGAGCGGTGGGGGCACAGTGCCACCATCCCTGATCCAATTATTGAGGACTATTATGACCGAGCAGCACGAGAACCCTATAGATAAAAACGCGGAACAAGTCCTTGGTAGCATACAGCAGCCACCGGAGATTCGGGAGGCACGCAAAGAAGAAGCCCTATTTGAAGAAGGTGCATCAGAACAAAGGGCGGAGTCTGGCGAAATACGACGATCAGAACAGTATCAGGAAGCCGTACATTGGGTTCGAGTGCTTACTATTACGTTAGGTTGGATTCTTGCTGCGTCTTTCGCGCTGGTAATGGCTATTTACTACCTTGGGCCGCAAGAACGACTGTGGATGACTGCACAGCAAATCGACAAAATAGAGACTGCTCTGAGCGGCGGCGTCATTACTGCAGCAATCTTGATGGCTAGGCGAATATTTCCTAGCAATTAGGGCCTAGCTACGCAGCCAGTCCAGAGCATTCAGCTTGAGATTGGCGCTTCTAGATGTTAGCCCTTGTTCCAGGTCACTTTCTTGACTGCTTCAGTTGATCGCGTGCAATCGGTCTAGCGCGATAGTGCTGCGGAATGCATCCTTAAGCGTTCAAGGTCTGCCCTTACTAAGACTCGTCTGCAATGTAGCGTCAGCTCGTTTTGCTAGGGTCCAACGGCAGATGCACAAGTCAGTCTCAAACTTAGTTGTCCACCTTGCATCAGTCAACGGAATCAAACCAATAGCAATCAAGTGGTCTATAGTATTAGGAAGCCAAGTCTCGCAGTACGACTCTAGTACGACAAGTTACACAGCATCCGCCCAGAGCAATTGAATAGAGAATCAACCTTGCAAACACTACAGTGCACACGCACGCAAGCGCAGGTAGCGCGCACCAAAGCAGCCGGGATGGTAATGATCATCCGTGGCGTGCCCGCTGACTGGGCGGTGCCCATCGGCGAGGCGCTGCTGGCGGCGGAAGTGGACGTGTTGGAAATCACGCTCAACACGCCGCACGCGTTGGACATGATTGCTGCACTACGTGCCGCGCTGGGCGAGCAGATGGTGATTGGCGCAGGTACCGTGCTCTCAGTAGACGAAGCCGAGCAGGCGCTTGCTGCGGGTGCGGAGTTCTTCGTCTCCCCGCACCTCGATACCGAGATCGTGGCGTTTGCCAACGACCGCGATTGCATGGTGGTCCCCGGCGCGTTCACTCCCACAGAGGTATTTACCGCCCTGCGCGCCGGTGCGAGTGTGGTGAAGATTTTCCCCGCCAATATCGTCGGGCCGCAGTTCTTCAAAGATCTGCAAGGGCCGTACGGTCAGATACCCTTACTGCCGACCGGCGGGATTACGGTTGCAAATGCCGCCAGCTATATTCGCAGCGGCGCGCTGGCGCTGGGCGTCGGCGCCGGACTATTGGATTGGCAAGACCTTGATGCTCGGTTTGAGCGTGTCACGGCGGCTGCCCGGGCAATGCGCGCGGCCATCATGCAGGCGCGCCAAGCGTAACGAAACTTGTAATGCAGGGCATTTGGGGCGCAGCGTATCGTATCAGGGTCATGCCCGCAGCCTTTCGATGCTTTTGCACCGCCGTACGGCGAGAGGTAGCGCGCCCACGTGGGAAACCACTTGGCAATGGCGCGATGGTAGCGCAGGTTTGTAACCTGCGGCGGCTTTCATTAGGCAGAGGAGAAGCATACACAATAGATGCCACCCACATTCAAGGACCTGCGTGAGTTTGTCGCGTTCCTCGAGGAAAGAGGAGAGCTGCAGCGCATTACGGCGCCGGTAGACCCCGAGCTTGAAATCACGGAGATTACCGATCGTGTCACCAAGGCGGGAGGGCCGGCGCTCCTCTTCGAGAACGTGCAGGGATCGGATATCCCGCTGCTCATCAACACCTTCGGCTCCGAGCAACGCACGGCGTGGGCGCTTGGTTCCGATTCGTGGGAAGAGCTGCCGCAGAAGTTAGAAAGCTTGATCGGCATCGCGCTCGGCGGCCCGCCTGAGGGACTAGCCGCCAAGTTACAGGCCGGCGGCGAACTGCTCAAACTGACGCGCATTGCGCCCAAAGTTGTGGATTCCGCCCCGTGTCAGGAAGTGGTGCTGACCGGCGACGACGTGGACCTGGGCACGCTGCCCATCATAAAGTGCTGGCCGCTGGATGCTGGTAAGTACATTACGCTGCCGCTCGTGTGCAGCTACGACCCCAATACCGGCAAGCGCAACGTGGGCGTCTACCGCCTGCAGGTGCTCAGCAAGAACACCACGGCGATGCACTGGCAGCGGCATAAAGGCGGGCGCGAGCACTACGACGACAGCGTGCAGAAGAAGGAACGCCTGCAACTGGCGGTGGCGCTCGGCGCTGAGCCGGCTGCCGTGTATGCCGGCACCGCGCCGCTGCCCCAAGGCATCGATGAGTTTCTCTTCGCCGGTTTCTTGCGCGGCGGGCCGGTGCAACTCGTCAAAGGCAAGACTGTGGACGTGATGGTGCCCGCCAATAGCGAGATCGTACTGGAGGGCTATGTTGAGCCGGGCGAATTCGCGACTGAGGGTCCCTTTGGCGACCATACCGGCTACTATTCTATAGCGGACGAGTATCCCGTTTTCCACGTGACTGCCATCACGCACCGGCGCGATCCGATGTACGTCACCATCATCGTGGGCCGCCCGCCGATGGAAGACCTCTACATGGGCAAGGCCACCGAGCGTATCTTCCTGCCTCTGATCAAGATGATGGTGCCGGAGGTGCACGACATTGCGCTGCCTGACGAAGGAGTCTTTCACAACATCGTCTTCGTTTCCATCAAGAAGCGCTTTCCCGGTCACGCGCGCAAAACCATGTACGCGCTCTGGAGCCTGCATCAGATGATGTGCGTTAAGCTGATCGTGGTAGTGGATGACGACATTGACGTTCAGGATACGTCCGAGGTGCTCTTCCGCATGGGGAACAACGTAGATTGGAAGCGGGATACGGTTATAGTAGAAGGGCCTGTAGATTCGCTCGACCACGCGTCGCTATTGCCGAACTACGGCGGCAAGCTGGGCGTGGATGCCACGCGCAAGACGGCAGAAGAGGGCTTTACGCGCGAGTGGCCGCCGGACATCGTGATGAGCCCGGAGATCACGGAATTGGTGACGCGCCGCTGGCAGGAGTATTTTCGAGTCTGATACCCCTTCTTCGCTACTTAGTACTGAGAGAGTTATAGGGGGACTCCACGAGCCATGGGCGCGCGGCCGGTGGCTCGCAGTACAATATAGAGCAGACAGTCGGCGTGTCCTTACTGCACAGGTGGGGAGTAGCCTACTCACTGCAGATCGAAAGCGCAGAGGCCGTGCAGAATCTCTTCTTTAGTGTGCCGCACCCCTGGCTATTCGGGCCGGCGGCGGTTTTCCTCGGCCTCAGCTTGCTCTTCATCGGCGCTGACTATGTCGTACGGGGCAGCACGTGGCTGCAGCAACGCTTGCTGCGGTGGCGTTGGCTGAGACCGCTCGTAGTTGCGCTCCGTTTTTCCAATGCATGGGTTGAGGCCTATCCCATTGCTGCCACTGTTGCCATTGCCGGGCTCCTCGTGCAAATCAGCATCTACGCAGCACTTGGCGCCGAAACACCGTGGGAAGTCGAAGTCGGACCCTGGCTCTCGCTCCTCAACAACGCGATTGTGCTAGCCTTTCGGCTCGACTCCGTAAGTCTGCTCTTTCTCTGGCTGGGCGCAGCGATGTTGCTCTGCTGTCTTTGGATCCTTCCGGCGGCCCGTCTCCCTCGGGATCAAATGGGAAGGGCTTACGCCTGCGTACTTCTCACACTCTGCGCTTACGGGGGCTTGGTGCTCTCGGAAAACCTGCTCTTTCTCTACGTATTTTGGGAAGCGCTGGGCTTGACGAGCTACTTCATGGCTGTCTTACCTCGGGAGGAACGCCCGCATGTAAGTGCGGTGGCGTTGCGCTTGCTCATGGTGAGCCACTTTTCCGGTTACGGTCTGCTTGCAGCAATTCTTATCATTTCGCGTCGGAGCGACCAATATCTGTACAGCGACATACCAACCGGTGTGTTCGATGCATTGGTCGTGGGTCTGGTGCTGGCCTCCGTGGCCGCTCGGGCAAGTTGGCCTCCTTTTCATGGTTGGGCGGCCTCGCTGCGCAGTCATCTGGCGCCAATTTACGCGAATGTGGCGGGTATCATGCTCCTCGGGACCATGTACGTTGTCGCGCGGTTCCTCGTGCTCTCCGGTCCGGAGCCGTTTATTCCGTGGTCGAACCCGTTGATCATAGTCGGCGGCCTGAGTTTGGCGCTCTCGATTGCGGCAATGCTTGCAATGGGCAGGCTCGCCTCACTGCTCGCCGTTAACTGGATCGGTCACGCCGGCCTCATCGCGGTGGCGGTTGCCGTGGGCACGTACCAAGCCATGGCCGCGGCAGCGCTGATAGTCTTCAGTGGGGGCATCGGCATGGCGCTGGTCGCGGCGGCGGGGCCGTCGCTCTTGGCGATTCATCGCCAAAGCCAGCGCGCCATTTGGGCCTTGCCGGCAGCCACCGTTGTCATCGGCATTGCAGCGCTAGCAGGAGTGGTTCTCCCTTTGAGTGCCGCTTCGCGTTCATTCCTTTTCTTGGCAATAGACAGAGAGGCATGGGCGATTCCCCTGCAGGCCCTCATAGTCCTCTTTGGCATCACAGTTATCGTCACTTTTGGGCGCTGGATGCAGCGCCTCTTTATCAATCCACCGCTCACCTCGGTGCGGCGATCGGAAGCTCTACTCGGCCAAGGGAGCCTCGTATGGCTTCTCGTCGCAGGGGGAATTCTAATGGCCGTACTGCAGTGGCAGTTTCCCGTACTCGTTTGGCCGGCGGTCACGACGATAAGCCACGCCGCAGTGCCGGAACAAGCAATGTTCTCTTGGGCTACGCATCTGGTGCCGAGCACAGTCTCTACGGCCCTGGTAGGCGGCGTGGGTGTGCTTGCCGTGATGCTCTTGCGGCGCATGCATCCTCGGGATCGGCGGCAACTGGCATCCATAACACGGACAATTGGCGGCGCTGCAGACCGCCTTCTCGTGCCACCAAACGGCCTGTTCCTGCTCTTGGGACGCTGCCTGGCCTTTCTCGGTAGAACATCAGCCGCAGCGGAGCGGCGCTACTACATTGCAATTGCAATGCTCGCCTTGTTCGGGCTCCTCGTCCTGCTCTTGGAAACGCAAGGGATTGCCTCGTGAGCTGGGAACACTACACACTCGCAATTCTAATTGCCGGGGCCTGTACGGTATTGGCGGTGCGCCAATGGCTGGCGGCCTACGTGGGACTAGTCGCCACATTTCTGGGCACCTCGCTCCTGCTCATGACCTACACCGGTACGGTAGTGGGGGTCACGCGCATCATTATTGGTCTCACAGTCGCCATCATGCTCGCCGCAGCTTTGTGGGTGGAGCGGGAGCGACCGTTGCAAAACCAGTCCATATTCGAGACTCCCACCCTGATAGGCGTCGCCGCACTTGGCATCGTGGCTGCGTATCTGCTGGCTGAGCGCATGCCTGCGTTAATCCCCCCACTTGCCGCTATGGCTGCGACAGCCGTGCTTCTGCTTGGCTTTTTTGCGGTGGTGCTGCGTACCAGCATCTTTGGTATGAGCATGGGAGTGTTGTTGGTAGTCAATGGACTGGACTTTACGATCTGCTTGTTTCTCGGAGAACAAGGCATGGCATTGCTTACGGTGCAAGGCTTGGTGCTGGTCGGGGTGGGCTTCTTGGCAACACTGGTGCAAATCATCGAATTCGAGGGCATATTAGACCGGAATGCTAGCAGATAGTGTGTTAACAACACCGTTGCACTTGCTCTTAGTCCCAATTGGCGCGGCGGGGCTAGCGCTGCTCTTTCGCCGCTGGACGGCGTTTTCGGGTTTAGTTGCCCTTTGCGCGCTCGTCGTCACGCTCATGCTGGGTATCGTCTTGGACACCGAGACCGGCAGCTCCATTCTGACGCTCACGTTGCAGCTTGACGCCAGCGCGCGCTTGCCATTGCTTGCCGTCACTGCGTTGCTTGCTCTCACGCTGGTGTTTCACCTAATACGCGGCCAAGGCGAGTTCTTTCCGGCAACGACGTGTATGTTGGCCGCCGTGCTTACCGCCGCTGCACTCATCTACTCACGCTATGTGGTTGCGGCAGCCTTACTGCAGTTGGCGCATGTTGTGGCGGCCATGGGAATCCTTGGCACACTGCCCACACAACGCGTTGGCGTCACTGTGATTCGCTATACGCTTATGATGACGATTGGGGGCGCGCTGATTGTTCTGGGCTTGCTGTTGGTAGACCAATATCGCGTGAGTCCGGAAACGGAACTCAGCTTACGAGCCATTGCCGCTGTGCTTGCAGTGGGCTTTGGCACTCTGCTCGCCGCCGCGCCACTCTACTTTTGGTTGCCCGACGTAGCGTATCGGGCGCCGGTGATGGGGTTTATCTTGATCGCCGCAGTCCTGCATATGACGACGACGACGTTCTTGGTCTCGGTGATGGCCACATTTCCGTTGCTTACCAACGACTCACAACTGAACGCCATGGCCGCCGTAGGCGGGCTAGCCACGGTCCTGCTCGGCGCACTGCTGGCATTCAGCACGAATGACCTGCGCGGACTCCTGGGCTACTCCACGGTGAGCGCGAGCGGCTTTATCGTAATAGGGGTCGCTTCTCGCTCGGCATTGGCGGTAGCAGGCATTCTCTATCAGACGCTGGCAATGGCAGCAGCGCTCTTCTTGCTCGCCATTCTCGTCGGCGTTATCGAAGAGCGTCTAGGGGGTGTTTCCTTCGCGCAATTGGCCGGGCTGACATCGCGCGCTCCGTTGCTCACCCTTGCGTTCATAGTGGGCAGCTTTTCCATTGTCGGCGTGCCGGGCTTTGCCAGCTTTCCCGGCCGCTGGCTCGTATTTCAAGCCGCTTCGCAACAGGGTGAATGGTTTCTCTTCACTCTCCTCGCGGGTAGTGGGCTGCTGATGCTCGCGTATGCACGGGCGCTCCGCGCCTGTCTCCAACCGGTTCAGATACCGGGCAGGATCAGTCCCTTCTCGCGATCCGGCTCGATCATGGCCGTGCTCGTTGCCCTGTTGTGTTGCGGATTGGGCATCTACCCGTCACCAATCTTCTCTGCGATTCTAGATGTGGTGAAAGATCTCAGTTTCGTGCGCGCTGTTTAGGCTGACCCTCCCGCCAACGGCTCGCGAACGGTCGCCAGCAATTCCGTGCCGGCCTACGATAGCAGACCTCACTGGCCATAACGGTCAACTCCTTTGGGAACATTGGGCCGAATGTGCACAAGACGGGCAAACTGCCCGCCTTGCTGGAGGTCCGTGGAGAAAGGTGCCGAGGTTTAGGAGCTTCTCTTGAACTCTTGCCGGCACTCCGCAGCGAGTTTCGATTTTCGGACAGGGCTAGACCGTATCGAGCGACACGATCCGTTGTTGCTCTACTGACAGGTACGCTCCACGGATCAGGCGGAGCGTTGCGATGCCGTCCGCCAGGCTCTGCACGGGTGTCTCGCCATTCTCGAGGGCGCCGATAAAGTGGGCGATCTCCCTTGCAAAGGTGTCAGGAATTTCGAGTTCTCGCACCGCCGGTCGGCTCATGCCGTTGGCCATGAACTCGATGCGTCCCGGCCCCGCTGAAATTGTGCCGCGGTCGCCGACCACGTGAATCGAGTATCCCGACGGCAGATTCATGGCCCACGAACTGAGGATGAAGCCGGACGAGCCGTTGTCGAAGGTCACGAGCACCTGGGCCGTATCCTCACCGTCGAGTTGCGGCAGGCGGTGGTTGGTAAGCACCGCACTAACCGTCAACGCTTTGGCCCCGGCCAGATACAGCAGGCGGTAGGTGGGATGGTAGCCGGTATCGATAAGCTCGCCGCCGCCCATGAGTTCGCGTTTGGAGCGCCACGTTCCGGGTCCATGAGACGAAAGCGCGGCGGAGCCTGTTCTAATGTAAGGCCGGCTCAAAAAGCAGTCCGCGGAGTGGATCCAATAGATGTCCCCCAGCAGCCCATCCTCGATGCGTGGCTTGATCTCTTGCACCGATTCCGTGAAGACTTGGTTATGGGCGCACATGAGCGTGATGCCGCTTGCCTCAACGGCCGCTTCAATCTCCTTGGCTTCGTCCAAAGTCAAGCAGAGTGGCTTTTCGATAAGGATGTGCTTCTTGGCTTCCGCCGCCGCCACCGCGGCCTCTTTGTGCACGTGATGCGGCAGACAAATATCCACCGCGTCTACACTGGGGTTCTGCAATAGTTCGTGGTAGTCCGCATAGACCTGCGCCCCACCTACTTGCGCCGCGCGCGTCTGAGCAGCTGATTCAACCACGTCCGCAACCGCTACCACCTTGGCGCGGTCGCTGTTGGCGTTCCAGCCTCGCGCGTGGCCGTTGCTAATGCCGCCGCACCCGATAATACCAACACCTAACATTCTTGGTTGCATCCTTTCCCGTATAATTGAACCTGACAAGGATCAAGACTACGTCCTATTATGGTTTTTTTTGCGCGCAGTGCAAACGAGCAATGAAGCGTGGGGGCTAGTCCCTCGCCGAACGCGGAGGAGGAGTGACCCTTATGCAAGCGACCCAGATATTCTTTCCTGAACGAAACAAGGTGGCGCTCGAAACCGTCGCCCTGCCGCCGCTCGGCCCCCACGACGTGCTGGTACGCACTGAGGTCAGCCTCATCAGTGCCGGCACGGAACTCACCAATCTCCTTGGCGACCGCGAAGACCAGCCCTTTCCAAAATATCCAGGCTACTCCAACGTGGGTGTCGTGGAGAGCGTTGGCGACCAGGTTGCCGACTTTGCCGTGGGCGAGAGAGTCTTGAGCAACGGCCGGCATGCCTCCCACCACATCGTTAGCCGCGCAACCGACCGCACCGGGGCGCCGCAGACGTTGCTCCGCGTGCCGGACGGCGCTGCGCCCGCCGATGCGACGTTCACAACGCTCGGTGCTGTGGCGATGCACGGTATCCGCAAGGCAGAGCCCAAACTCGGGCAAACGGCCGCCGTAGTGGGCCAAGGTGTCGTCGGACAACTCCTGTGTCAACTTCTCCGTGTGAACGGTGTCCACCCGGTTATCGGCATCGACGTCTTTCCCGCCCGCCTTGAAGCCGGAGTGAAGAGCGGGACGCCTGTGCTGATCAACGCGGGGGAAGAGGACGTGGTGCAGCGCGTGATGGAGGTAACCGGCGGCGCGGGCGTTACGTATGGCTTTGACGCCACCCGCAGCGGCACCGCCATCCGCACGCTCATGGACATGGCCGCTCAGAGCGGCAAGATTCTGCTGGTGGGCAGTATCCCGCGCATCGTGGAGATACCCCTCTTCGATCCGCTGCAGACGAAAGAACTCAGCATCATCGGCGTGCTCCAGCCGCGCTCCCCTATGATCGCGCATCCTTACTACCCGTGGACGCAAGAGCGCAACCGCGCGGAAATACTGGACTTGCTAGCGCGGCAGGCCATCCGCGTAGACCACCTCATCACCCACCGCATGGCGCCCGAGCAAGCGCCGGAAACGTATGAGATGATCGCGCGCGGCGGCGCAGATTGGCTGGGCGTGGTCTTTGAGTGGTAAGATACCGCAGGTTTGGCGTTTTGAGCTGGGTTCCTCGATCTTGGTCAATCACTTGGGTTGAGAGTGGCTCTAGGCTAAGCATTGATAACCCATACCCTGACTCTTGATGGCAGACCGCTCAAGCGCTAGATTGCCGAAATAGCAGACAATCACACCAATTCGAGCACGTTGGCATACTGGAACTTGACAGGGTAGATGTTCTTGTTCTATTTTGAGCATGGCTGAAAATGGGTAAGTAGGTAGTGCTCAGGAGGTTTCATACCATGCAAAGCACAGGACGACTAAGTCGACGCTCTCTCCTCGGCTGGGGAGGCGTGGTAGGCGGCGGCGTGTTGCTGGCAGCCTGCGGCGCGGCGCCCGCCATGGACGGCGAAGGCGAGATGGAGGCGAAAGAGGAAGCCCCCAAGGCGGAGATGAAGGATAAGGCGCCTGAGGCGCGCAAGCTCGTGCACACCGACTGGTGGGGTCCGGGCAACGCGCCGACATTGCAGGAATACTTCGACGGCATCAAGAGCGACTTCGCGGAGCTCACTCCCGGCGTGACCGTCGAGACGGTCCACGTGCGAGGCACGGGAGGGTTACGAGAACACGTTACCGTGATGATTGCTGCTGGCGAACAGGTTGACACTTCACAGGTCTCGGTGGCGTTCATCCTTGACTGGCTACTGAAAGACTTCCTGCAGCCGCTGGACCCGTATCAGGCCAGGGACCCCGATACAGCGCCCGATAAGTTCGTGGACTCCGGTCGCTTTTTCAACCAGCACAACGGCATGACCTACGGCATCCCGTACGACGGCCCCGCAACCGTTTTGATGGGGCTTAACACGCGCATATTGACGGACGCCGGCCTCGACACCGATCGCGAAGTCACCTGGAATTGGGATTGGGACCAGTTCCTGGAATATGCGCAGAAGGCGCACGAGACGGATGGAGAGAATATTACGCGCATGGGCTATCGCACCAGCGGCTTCAGCCTGTCTGGCATTGGGCGGTGGCTCTATCCCAACGGCGCTACCCTGTATACTGAGGACAATTCGGCAGCGGCCTTCGATTCCCCACAGGGCATTGCCGCGGGACAGTTCAAGGAAGACTTGAAACTGAAGCACAAGTTCGACCCCTTGCCGGAAGGCGCGACCTTCGTCAACGAGCAAGTCGTCATGTCCCAACAGGGTTCTTGGGCAGTCGGCTACATCTTCGGCAACAATGAGACCCTTGAGTTTGACTTTGCGCCCTTACCCAAGGGTCCCGACGGCGAGAACCCTGGCAGCATGACCTGGACGAACCAGTGGTGCCTCTTCAGTGTCTCCCCAGACCCCGAATTGGCATGGAGTTGGATGAGCTGGGTGAACAGCGAAGCCACCCTGGAGAAGTACTTCGCCGGAATCCTTTCGCGGGCAGCCGGCCGCAAGTCGTTCTACCAGAGCGACGCCTGGCTGGCGCGTGTCGAAGAACGCCCGGTGCTGGCGGACCTGGAGACCATCGCCGACAATTCCGGCCCGTACCCGTGGCTCCACACAGCCGCAGGCAACGAAGCCACCAAGCCGGTGTGGGAGGCCCTGAATAACCAGGAACTCACCGTGCAAGAGGCCTTCCCGCAGGCCGCGGGGCTGCTCAATGGCGTTTTGGAGGAGTTGGGCACCTAAGCAAGCTCATTCCTCTGCTCTTTAGTACAGCGATAAAAACTGGGCGGGTTGCAAAACCCGCCCAGTTTTCTTTTGCTACGACCGCGCCCTACATGCTCTCGAAGGGGAGAGTGGTACTTCATGTTAAGAACCATCGCAAAGCAGAGTCTTGTCAGCTTGTTGACAGCAAATAGGCGGCTTAGTACTGTAAGTGTTACGGTCTTGCTCTGCTTTGAGCATGCCGATTATAGGGTGGTAGTGCGTAGGAGGTATACGCGATGAGAAGCACAGGACGACTAAGTCGACGCTCTCTACTCGGCTGGGGAGGCATAGCAGGCGGCGGGATACTGCTGGCAGCCTGCGGCGCTCAGCCCGCCGCCATGGACGGCGAAGGCGAGATGGAGGCGAAAGAAGCCCCCAAGGAGGTGGCGAAGGAAACGCCGGCTGAGCCACGCAAAATCGTGCACACTGACTGGTGGGTTCCTGGCGGCTCGCCGACGTTGGACGAGTACTTTAGCGGCATCAAGGCGGACTTCGAGGAACTCAATCCCAGCACGACCATTGAGTACGTCTTCGTAAAAGGCACGATAGGCGTACAGGATCATGTGACCACGATGATTGCCGCCGGCGAGCAAGTGGACTCATCGCAGGTCTCGGTAGCCTTCATCCTCAACTGGCTGTTGAAAGACTTTCTACAGCCGCTCGACCCGTTTCAGGCCAGGGACCCCGAGACAGCGCCCGATAAGTTCGTGGACTCCGGCCGCTTCTTCAACGTCCACAACGGCATGACCTACGGCATACCGTATGACGGCCCCTCAACCACTGTGCTCGGACTTAACACGCGCCTGCTGACGGACGCTGGCCTCGACCCAGCGCGCGAAGTTACCTGGAATTGGGATTGGGACCAGTTCTTGGAATACGCACAGAAGGTGCACGAAGTTGATGGCGAAAATATCACGCGCTTGGGCTATGACGCCGACGGCTTTAGCATATATGGCATAGCGCGGTGGATCTACCCCAATGGCGCCACCCTATATGCCAGTGATTGGTCGGCAGCATCTTTCGATTCGCCGGAAGGCATAGCCGCGGGCCAGTTCAAGGAAGACCTGCGCCAGAAGTACCAATTCGGCCCCAAGCCGGAAGGCGCGACGTTCGACAACGAGCAGATCGTCATGGACGCCCAGGGTTCGTGGCGTGTGGGGTACATTTTCGGCCGCAATGCGGAGTTGGAATTCGACTTTGCGCCCTTCCCCAAGGGTCCGAGCGGGGATACACCTGGCAGCGTCACTTGGACGAATCAGTGGTGCCTCTTCAGCGTCTCACCGGATCCGGACCTTGCCTGGCAGTGGATGTCCTGGGTGAACAGCGAGGCCACTCTGGAGAAGTACTTCGCCGGTATCCTCTCCCGGAATGCTGGTCGCAAGGAGTTCTACCAGAGCGAGGCGTGGCTGGCGCGCGTGGAAGAACGGCCGGTGCTGAAGGACCTGGAGATAATCGCCGACAATTCCGGCCCGTACCCCTGGGTACACACGTCTAAGGGCAACGAAGCCACCAAGCCGGTGTGGGACGCCCTGAATAATCAGGAACTCACCGTGCAAGAAGCGTTCTCGCAGGCCGTGGAGTTGCTCAACGGCGTTTTGGCAGAGGGCGGCTAGCTCTTTCTCCAATAGCTTCTACGGAAGGCAAAACAGACTGGGCGGGTCGCGCGACCCGCCCAGTCTTTGTATTGAGTCGCGGCGTTCTTAAGCAAGACGATCAATGTGCTATTGAATACTCGTTTGCATTGTTACGGTCAGCACGTTGACAGCAAAGCGGCAACTTAGTACCGTTAGGGCAACGGTTCTGTTCTGCTTTGAATGTGCCGAGAGTAGGTAGAAAGGTAGTGCTCAGGAGGTTTCATACGATGAGGACCAATGGACGACTAAGTCGACGCTCTCTCCTCGGCTGGGGAGGAGTTGTAGGCGGCGGCGTATTGCTCGCAGCCTGCGGCGCGCAGTCCGGCGCCATGGAGGGCGAAGGCGAGATGGAGGCCAAGGAAGAAGCCCCCAAGGCCGAAATGAAGGATCAGCCGGTGGAGGCACGCAAGCTCGTGCACACCGACTGGTGGGTTCCTGGCGACTCGCCGACGTTGGATGAGTACTTCACTGGCATCAAGGCCGATTTCGAGGATCTCAATCCCGGCACGACCATTGAGTACGTCTTCATAAATGGCACGATTTTGCAGGATAGAGTCACTGCGATAATTGCTGCCGGCGAACAGGTAGACTCTTCGCAGGTTTCGGTAGCCTTTATCCTCAACTGGTTGCTGAAAGACTTTCTGCAGCCGCTCGACCCGTTCCAGGCCAAGGATCCTGATACAGCGCCGGACAAGTTCGTGGATTCCGGCCGCTTCTTCAACCAGCACGGCGGCCAGACCTACGGCATTCCATACGACGGCCCCTCAACCACCCTGCTTGGGCTTAACACGCGCATATTGACGGACGCCGGCCTCGACACCGATCGCGAAGTTACCTGGAATTGGGATTGGGACCAGTTCCTGGAATATGCGCAGAAGGTGCACGAGGCGGATGGAGAGAATATTACGCGCATGGGCTATCGCACCACCGGCTTCAGCATGACTGGCGTTGGGCGGTGGATCTATCCCAACGGCGCTACCCTGTATACTGAGGACAATTCGGCAGCGGCCTTCGATTCCCCACAGGGCATTGCCGCAGGACAGTTCAAGGAAGACTTGAAAATAAAGCACAAGTTCGACCCCTTGCCGGAAGGCGCGACCTTCGTCAACGAGCAAGTCGTCATGTCCCAACAGGGTTCCTATAATGTCGGCAAAATCCTCAGCAACAATGAAACCCTTGAGTTTGACTTTGCGCCCTTACCCAAGGGTCCCGACGGCGCGACGCCGGGTAGCATGACCTGGACGAACCAGTGGAGCCTCTTCAGTGTCTCCCCGGACCCCGAACTGGCGTGGAGCTGGATGAGTTGGGTCAATAGCGAGGCCACCTTGGAGAAGTACTTCGCCGGAGTTCTTTCCCGCAACGCCGGGCGCAAGGAGTTCTACCAGAGCGAAGCCTGGAAGGCGCACACTGACGAGCGGCCGGTGCTGAAGGACCTGGAGCTAATCGCCGACAATTCCGGCCCGTACCCGTGGCTCCACACGTTCGCGGGCAACGCAGCCACCAAGCCGGTGTGGGAAGCCCTGAACAAGCAGGAACTCACCGTGCAAGAGGCCTTCCCGCAGGCCGCGGGGCTGCTCAATGGCGTTTTGGAGGAGTTGGGCACCTAGCTTCTTTTCCATATTGCTTTCAAACAAAGCAAAAGAGACTGGGCGGGTTGCATGACCCGCCCAGTCCTCATTTAAGTGCTTCTCTCTGTGTTGTAGCCTTTCTCCGCCCGCTGCCTGCTACAAGTATTCGTCGTTCAATGAATTATCAGCGCGTTGACAGCGGAACGGCAAATTAGTACCGTTAGGATGGGCAAATATGTTCACGCTAGCGGTGAACATATTGCCCAACATAAAGGCTTGATTGCCACGAATGGTGTTTGAAATGTTTCTCTTGGTTGCATGGAATCGCGGAGAGGAAGGCAAAGGGCATGGAGCTATGGATGCTTGTCGTGCCTCTGCTTGTCCTAATCCCTGGAGCTTTTGTAGTAGGTTATTGGACACAACGGTTGATCCAACATCGGAATACCCAGGCGGCGGCGGCTGAAGCACAGAGGCTCTTGGAGGATGCAGAGACCACACGCAAAAGATTGGTAGTAGAAGGAAAGGATGAAGCGCTCAAGTTTAAGGCCAGAGCAGAAGATGAGATTGGACGTTGGCGCGGGGAGCTTACCCGCACCGAGCGCCGTCTGCAGCAGCGCGAAGAGACGCTAG
Organism: Chloroflexota bacterium; assembly: GCA_965219505.1. GTDB lineage: Bacteria > Chloroflexota > UBA11872 > VXOZ01 > VXOZ01 > VXOZ01. The sequence goes on from OZ244775.1 coordinate 3,196,694, forward strand.
ATCAGCGCACAACGCAGGCTGAGCGCCGTGAAAAGAAGGTCGGTGAGTTCGAGAAACGAGTGGAGCGTGATCGGGACGCAGTGAATGAATTGCGTCAGAAGCAGATCAGCGAACTCGAGCGCATCGCCCAGATGACGGCCGGCGAAGCCAAAGAGGTGCTGACGAAGAGCATTGAAGAAGAGGTGCGCGAAGAGTGCACCCGTATGATCAAGCAACTCGAAGCGGCGGCGCGCGAAGAGTCGGAGCGTAGCGCCCGTCGCGTGATCGCGACGGCGATCCAACGGCTGGCCGCCGACCATACCGTCGAAACGACGGTCTCGGTCGTCACCTTGCCAAATGAGGAGATGAAGGGCCGCATCATCGGTCGCGAAGGGCGCAATATCCGCGCCTTGGAACTCCTCACCGGCGTGGACCTCATTATTGACGACACGCCCGAGGCGGTGGTGCTCTCTGCGCACGACCCCGTCCGGCGGGAGGTAGCTCGTCTGGCTCTGACCAGACTCATCCAAGATGGGCGCATCCACCCCGCGCGCATCGAAGAGATGGTGGGCAAGGCCGACAAAGAAATCGAGGATACAATCTGGGAGGAGGGCGAGCAGGCGGCTGACTTGGCACAGGTGCGCGGCTTGCCTGCCGAATTGATACGCCTTATCGGGCGGCTTCGCTACCGCTCCAGTTACGGCCAGAATGTGCTGGCGCACAGCGTCGAAGTGGCGCAATTGGCAGCCAGCATGGCAGCGGAAATCGGCGCCGACGTAAACGTGGCTCGACGCGCGGGCCTGCTGCACGATGTGGGCAAGGCGGTTGACGCCGACATGGAAGGTCCCCATGCGCTGGTAGGAGCGGAAATGGTGCGTCGGTATAATCAGTCGCCCAAGATCATTCACGCCATAGCCGCCCACCACAACGATGAGGAACCACGCACTGTAGAGGCATTTGTCGTATCGGCGGCGGATGCAATATCTGCATCGCGGCCGGGCGCGCGGCGTGATTCGATCGAGCGGTACATGCAGCGCCTGCGGGCACTTGAATCCGTGGCCAATTCCTTCTCCGGTGTGGAGAAGTCATATGCAATCCAGGCTGGGCGGGAAGTGCGGATTATGGTGCGCCCTGACGAAATTGACGAGTTAGGCGCCGTACGGCTGTCGCGTGATATCTGCAAGCAGATCGAAGAGACGCTTGACTACCCAGGCCAGGTGAAGGTCACGTTGATTCGCGAGACACGGGTAGTGGGTTATGCGAAGTAACGTAGGGTACTGGCCGTCCATTGCCGCGGTTGGGCGGCAGTGTAGCCCGGTGCCCGCCGTGTGCGGAGTTGCAGGAGCGGCGCATTAGGAGAGAGAGAAGAGTCTAGACGTTTTCAGGAATACGTGCTCTGGCCCACCTGAGCGACTAACGTTGCACTCAACATCGGAGCTGGAGGGGGAGCCAATGGAGATCCTAAAGGTAGCTTCACAGTCCAAGCCGACAGCCGTGGCCGGCGCAATTGCAGGCGTGGTGCGCGAATCCGGACGAGCCGAGGTCCAGGCGATTGGCGCGGGAGCAGTAAATCAGGCCGTCAAGTCCATTGTAATTGCGCGAGGCTATTTGGCGCCCAGCGGAATCGACCTCATTTGCATTCCAGCCTTCATCGAGGTGACGGTTGAGAACGGCGAGCGTACCGCAATCAAGTTTGTTCTTGAGTCGCGCTAGTGTTCGTTCTGCTGTAACGCACCGTGAGGACTCACGTGTTTTCAGAGTGGTGAGTATAATGGATACACATGGTTGCAACGCAAAGTGCCTGTCGCAATTCGGTCTTTGGCAGGCGAGTCGATAAAGCTCGGACAAGCGTTGAAAGTGAACAGGCATGAGTGTTGACACGCACAAGGCCGTAAAAGCATTGATGGGTGTGGGGTTTAACGAAGCGCAAGCCGAGACCCTGATCGAGACGGTGGGCGAGGCCCACGACGCCATCGCGAGCAAGGGGGATTTGGAAACTCTAGGACAGCAGACCAAGGCGGACTTCGAAGTTCTTGGACAGCAGACCAAGGCGGATTTGGAAGCTATTGGTCAGCAGACCAAGGCGGACTTCGAAGCTCTTGGACGGCAGACCAAGGCGGACTTCGAAGCTCTCGGGCAGCAGACCAAGGCGGATTTGGAAGCTTTTGGTCAGCAAACCAAGGCGAGTCTACTAGCCCTTGAGCAGGCAATCAACGAGCGGGCGACCAAAACGGATCTGCAAGCCCTAGAGCTTTCAACCGAAGCCAAGTTGCGTGAGTTAGAGTTACGCATGACGATTCGGCTGGGCACGATGATGTTTGCCGCATCCGGCTTGATAATAGCGATATTGAAGCTTTTCCCGTAACTGACAGGCCTTGCGAACAGTTCTTCCGGCTTGTCGTTAGACCTTGCTCCTCTCCAAGAGCGCCTGCACCCACGTAAGTGCCTAAACACTGCGGTCAGACCTAGCTGAATGGGTTGCATAACAGCTTACACCCAGTTCATAGCCCGTAGCAGAGGAGAACTAGTATGTACCCAAATGGCGCGGAATTTGGCCTGAGTCTGACGTTCGACATCGAAATGTGCACCAACTTTCCGTACTGGACATCCCAGTGGAACCATCGGAAAGGGGCCATCAACGAGGATACCAAGCTCTATATGAGCAAGATGCTGGACGTCGCGGACAGGTATGGGGTCAAGCTGCAGTTCTTCTTGGTGGGCAGCGCGTTGGAAGACCCAAGCATCGACTATCTCAAGCGCATGGCGGCGGAAGGCCACGCCGTGGACAATCACACGTACCACCACGTGAACGTGAAGGCGCAGGACATTCCGCGGTTGCAGCCCGTGTACGCCAACGCGCCGTGGCGCGCCGCCGGCCTGAACGCCTTGGCGTGCATCCGCCGCGAGGTTCGGCAGACCTCAGCCGCTATTACTGAAAAGCTCGGCGTTGCGCCGACCGGCTTTCGCACGCCAGGCGGCTTCACCAACGGGCTGGACGACGTGCCGGACGTGCAAGACGTGCTGGCCGCTGAGGGCATGCAGTATGCCTCGGCGCGGTTCTACTATCCGGTAGACCGGAAGCTGCGGCGCCCGGGGGCGGACGTGCTGCGCCGGGCCATGGAAACGAGCATTGACACGCTCCAACCCTCCCGCTATCCGAACGGGTTGCCGGAGCTCCCCGCGGCGGGCATGACGGACATTAGGGCATTTCGCGTCATGGATTTGGACCGCTGGGAGTTCATCGACGCGCTCAAGCACGGCATTGACCATGCTCACGCCAATGGGCAGGTGTTGAGCCCTTGCTTCCACCCGTCCGTCCTCGCGGTCCGCGATCCGCACTGCGACATGCTCGACGGCATACTGCGCTACGCCTTAGAGAAGCCCGGCGGCTGCTGGGTTACCACCAGTCGGGAGATGGTCGCGCATACCTTCAATTGATACCTCGCAGATGATAGAGTTAATGCCTTGTAGACAATGAAGTCGTCGTAACGTCCCTTCTTGCTCACGCTGGGCGAGCGAACACAAAAGGAGTACGCATGTACCCGAATGGAGCGGATTTCGGCCTAAGTCTGACGTTCGACATTGAAATGTGCAGCAACTTCCCCTACTGGACGTCAGTCTGGGACCATCGTAAGGGCGCCATCGATGAGGACAGCAAGCTCTATATGGGCAAGATGCTGGACGTGGCGGCTACGTATGGGGTCAAGCTGCAGTTCTTCTTGGTGGGCCGCGCGCTGGAAGACCCGAACATCGATTACCTGAAGCGCATGACGACCGAAGGCCACGCGGTGGATAACCACACCTATAACCACGTGAACGTGAAGGCGCAGGAAATTTCACGACTCCAGCCAGTGTACGCCAACGCCCCGTGGCGTGCCGCCGGTCTCAATGCCCTGGAATGCATTCGGCGCGAGGTACGGCAGACGTCGACGGCAATTACCGAAAAGCTCGGCGTCGCGCCCACTGGGTTTCGCACACCCGGCGGTTTCAACAACGGCCTTGACGACGTGCCCGCCGTGCAGGAAGTCTTGAGCGATGCGGGCATGCAGTACGCGTCGGCGCGGTACTATTTCCCAGTGGACCCCAAAAAGAAACGCCCTTCGGCGGCAGTGCTAAACCAGGCGATGGACGCGAGCATTGACGCGCTTCAGCCTTCCCGCTATCCCAATGGGCTGCCGGAACTGGCGCTGGCGGGCATCACAGATATTTGGGCATTTCGCGTGCTTGATCTGGACCGCTGGGAGTTTATCGACGTGCTCAAGCGTGGCATCGACCACGCCCACGCCAACCGGCAGGTGTTGAGTCTCTGCTTCCATCCGCCGGTGCTCGCCGTCCGCGATCCCCACTGCGACATGCTCGATATTGTATTGCGCTACGCCTTGGAAAAGTCCGGCGGGTGCTGGGTCACGACTAACCAAGAGATAATCGCGCATACGCTGAACTGACGGCGAGTAGATCATGTTTTTGCGATAAGTCCCGTGTACCCCCGAACCAAAGCGATTGAAGATAAAAGGACATGAGCATGTTCCCGAATGGCGCGGAATTCTCCCTCAGCCTGACCTTCGACATCGAGATGACCCCGAATTTTCCCTACTGGACCTCCAAGTGGAACCATCGCAAGGGAGAGATCGATGAGGGCACCAAGCTCTACCTGCGGAGGATGAGCGAGATCGCGAAGAGCTATGGGGTCAAGCTGCAGTTCTTCCTGGTGGGCAGCGCGTTGGAAGACCCGGACATCGACTACCTGAAGCAGCTCGTCGCCGACGGCCATGCCATCGACAACCACACCTACACGCACGTGAACGTGAAGGCTAAGGACATCGCCGGGTTACAGGAGGTCTACGCCAACGCTCCTTGGCGCGCGGTGGGGCTCTCGCCGTTGGAAGTCATCCGGCAGGAGATCCGGCAGACGAATTCAGCAATCGAGGAGAAGCTGGGCGTCAAGGCCCAGGGCTTCCGTACGCCGGGAGGCTTCGAAGGCGGACTCGACGACGTGCCGGACGTGCAAGACGTGCTAAAGGACGAGGGCTTTCGCTTTGCCTCGGCCAACTACCACTACCCCGTAGACCGACTTGTGCGGCACCAGCCGACGGAGGTGCTCGAGGGGGCATTCCGCGCCAGTCTGGATAAACTGCAACCGTACCGCTATCCCAACGGCCTGCTGGAGATTCCCTTAATGGGGATCACGTCCATTTGGGCCTTCCGGCACATGGACTTAGACCGCTGGGAGTTCATAGATCTGATCAAAGCCGGTGTGGACCATGCTCACGAGAACAAACAGATATTCAGCTTGTGCTGTCATCCATCGGACATTGCCGCGCGCGACCCGCATTGCGACATGGTAGGCGCCGTGCTGCGCCACGCGTTGGATAAGCCCGGCGGCTGCTGGGCAACAACCAATCGCGAGATTGCAGACCACCTGAATAACTGAGAACCCAAGAACGGTGAGCAGTCCGGCACATCCACCGCAATCAGAATCACGCGCACGGCGGCATTTCCCCACTACGAACGCCTCAAGGCCTGAAAGTGTACGGCTCGACGGCGTTGCGTCTAGAATAGTGGCAATACTTCGCACCAAACAAAGCAGGCGTTAACCTACTGAGTACGAGGAGAGAGTGGAGACACCATGGAAACCGCAGACGTTGTTGTAATTGGCGGTGGGATTGTTGGCACTACGATCACGTATCATCTCGCGAAAGCCGGCGCGGGTAAGGTCGTTCTCTGCGAGCGCAAGACGATAGGCTCCGGCACGAGCTCCATGTCCGGCGCCATGTGCGGTCAGCAGTCGGAGATGACGGACACCATCGCCAAGCTGGCGGTGCGCGCCCGCGATATTTACGACAACTTCTCCGACGTAGTGGGCGGCGACTGCGGTTTCTTTAAATATGGCATCCTAAACCTCAGCGATTCGATGGAATCAGCCGAAAAGGCTGCCGCGGCGGCGAGGAAGAACGGTTCCGCGGCCCGGGCGATCACACTCGACGAGGCCAAGGACTTTTACCCGGAAGCCAACGTGGAGGGTGCGGGCGCGGCGCTTCTCTATGGCGAGACCGGGAACGTGGATGCCTACCGCACTATGCAGTCGTTCGTGTCCGGCGCACGGGCGTACGGAGCAGAGATTCGCGAATTCACCCCGGTCACGCATATCCACGCTAAGGGCGGGCGCATTGAACGGCTGGAGACCCCCGGAGGTGCAATTGTGCCGGGCAAGGTCGTGCTTGCCTGTGGGCCGTGGAGCCACAAGGTAGCACGCTCCGCCGGTCTACGCCTCCCCATTCAACCCTCGCAAGTCGGCGTGTCCTTCTATCGCCAGCCGCCTGACTTCTACGACCGGCCGCCGGTGTTCAGTGTAGACCTTGCCATTATTCCCTGGCACAACAAGCACTTCCGTGTCTTGTGCGACCGCCGCGACCCGCTGGTGAAGATTGAGCCGGACCCCACGAACGCAGTTCCTCCGCAGTGGATGGTGGACTGGACTACGGAAGTGATCGAGAGGCGGCTGCCCAAGATGAAGCGCGGCCGCTTTCAGGGCGCGTACCAGACCTGCTATGATGACACTCCCGACTTGAAACCCCTTTTGGGGTACATTGCCGGTTACGAAAACCTGTTCCTCGATTGCGGGTGGAGCGGCCGTGGCTTCAAATTCTCCGTGGCGCTCGGCGAGTACAACGCCAAGTGGATCATGGAAGGCAAGACTGAACTGGATCTGGCGCCGTGGCTGGCGAGTCGATTCCTGGGTGCGTGAACCTGATTCAGTTGGCAGATTCCTTGCAAAATTGCAGTGTGGGGGCTACGTGTGTCCGTTCACCCTTCGACAGGCTCAGGGCGAACGGAACGGGCTGCATGGTTCCCCCAATCGACAGGCTCAGGGCGAACGGAATGGGCTGCATGGTTCCCCCAATCGACAGGCTAGAGGCGGACGGGACACGTATCCATGTTTCCCTCAGCAAGGTTGTATAATCTCGCTAGTGGAATCGCACGAGATTCGCTACTGCGGTGACTTGTCCCGAGGCCGCACGGCCCCTCATTGATCAAGGGAAGGGTACATTGGTACGTACGCGCATTGTCGTTACCGGCATGGGTGCGGTAACCCCTGTGGGGAATACCGTCGCAGACTCGTGGCATGCCGTCTGTACCGGCACGTCAGGGATAGCGCGCATTAGCCGCTTTGATCCTGACGGCTTCGCGGCCCAGATTGCCGGCGAGGTAAAGGAGTTCGACGCGCGGCAGTATGTCGACGCGCGCGAGATGAGGCGGATGGACCGCTTCACGCAGTACGCGGTCGCGGCAGGCCAACAGGCCTTCGACGACTCGGGTCTCGGCATTACCGCGCAGAATTCCCACCGGATCGGTGTCTTTGTCGGCTCCGGTATTGGCGGCATAGAGTCGCTGGAATCGCAGTTCGCGGTGATGGCCGCGCGCGGGCCCAGCCGCTTGAGCCCGTTTCTCATTCCCATGCTGCTCACGGATACCGCAGCGGGGGCGATCTCTATTCGGTTTGGCTTACGCGGGCCGAATTTGGCGGTTGTTTCCGCCTGTGCAACCGGCGCGCATGCGGTCGGTGAAGGTGCGGCGGCAATTCGGCGCGGGGACGCCGACGTAATGGTCTGCGGCAGCAGCGAGGCTGCAGTGACCCCAATGACGATTGCTGGGTTTGCCGCTATGCGCGCGCTCTCCACACGAAACGATGCTCCCGCGGCCGCCTCGCGCCCTTTCGAGAAGCAGCGCGACGGCTTCGTGGTTGGTGAAGGCGCAGGGGTATTGGTCTTGGAAAGCCTGGAGCATGCGTTGGAGCGCGGCGCGCGCATTTACGGTGAGGTCGCGGGCTACGGCGCTACCGCAGACGCCAGCCACATCACCGCCCCGCCGGAAGATGGCGAAGGCGCTGCCCGCGCCATGCGGATCGCGCTGGAGCAAGCGTGCCTGGAGACGCATGAAGTCCAATACATCAATGCGCACGGCACCTCCACGCCGCTCAACGACCGGGCAGAGACCCAGGCAATCAAGGCGACCTTTGGCGAACACGCCGGAACGTTGGCTGTGAGTTCTACCAAGTCAATGACCGGCCATCTGCTTGGCGGCGCTGGCGGCGTAGAATCAGTTTTTTGCCTGCAGGCAATTGCGGACAACCTGATCCCGCCAACGATCAACTATGAACTGCCCGATCCCGATTGCGATTTGGACTACGTGCCCCATAGCGCGCGCAAGGCGGAAGTCCACGCGGTCATGAACAATAGCTTTGGCTTTGGCGGTCACAACGCCAGCCTCATCTTTACACGTTACGAAACCTAGGGGCCAAGAACGGTGGAATCGCCGCAGCAGTCTGACGCTACGAGAGATGACGAAGGCGCCGCCTGGCTTGATGATGTGCACGAACTCATTCTCGTCCTGCAGGGCACGGCCGTAAGTGAGGTAGAGATTCGCTTTGGCGATACGGCGGTGTTCCTGCGTCGCCGACCGGGCGTCCTCCCCCAAGCACCCGTGGATGAGACCCGTGCACCCAGCGAGGAACCGGCATATAGAACCGCCGTTCAGGCACCCTTGAATGGCATCTATTACGACAGGTCAAGTCCTGAAGCCGGGCCATTCGTGCAGGTGGGCGACCGCGTTGAGAGGGGTCAGGTGGTTGCCTTTATTGAAGCAATGAAAGTCTTCAACGAGATACACGCAGAAAAGGCCGGTCAAGTGACGGCGTTACTCGTGGAATCCGGTGACATGGTAGAGAGTGGACAAGACCTCATCGCATTGGATATGGAGGCGACAGGTTTGGACGATACGTAACGCAGGGGCTTGTCTCCCGGTTAGAATGTAGCCCATGTGGCGTGTAGAAGCGTTCCGCCCTCGTTCGTGTATGGTTCAGGCTCATAGCGAGTGTGGCGGACATAGTTAGACCTAAGCATCGGAAGCCCATCGCTTTGCGGACTAACGGCAGAGTTGGCAGACTACTCCATATGGGACTGACGTATACTCGACTTCCTCCATTGACTGCGTAAACATAGGACGTGACGATAGAGCGCTCCGAACTAACGAGACTGTATGTCTTGCTTTCTTGAGAAAAATGACGCACGTGAAAATAAGGAGAAGAGAGGATGACGGCACGAGAGACGATTCTGTCCGGCGAGCGCGCCCGCAGCACACTTATGGCAGTCGCCTTGGCTACGTTTGCGGCGGTGCTGGTGGCCGTTGCGGCGCGAGCGGAGTTTCACCTTTGGTTTACGCCCGTGCCAATTACGCTGCAAGTCTTAGTAGTCTTGCTGATCGGCCTGAGCCTCACCCCGCGCCAATCGTTCCTCGCCTTGGCCGAGTACATTGCCGCCGGGATCGTAGGCTTGCCGGTCTTCTCTGGGGGCGGTTCCGGCATCGCCTGGTTGCTGGGGCCTACCGGCGGGTACATCTGGGGCTTTCTCGTTGCCGCTCCGCTTGTCGGGATACTGGCGTATTGGTTGGGTCAGCGCCTGTATATTGTAGCCGCGCTGGTAGGAATAGCCGTCATCTATGTCCTCGGCTGGTACCATCTATCGCAGTGGTATTTCTTAGTCAGGGATGAGGCAAGTCCGTGGATGCTCTCCTACCGCAATGGTGTGGAACCTTTCGTCTTGATAGACATTGCAAAAGCTATAGTCGCCGTCGGTCTTGTGTACGGCGGAACGCGCTTGGGTCTATCCTTGCCCGGCGCAAGGAAGTGAAACGCACGTTGCGTATAGACGTGCGTGGTGATCCTAGTAGATGACAGTCGATTTCCGAGGGTTTGGTGGGCGTAGCCTGGCGAAAGTTGCCGAATCGCCGGTCAATCAACGCTAGCGCGCGCCTCCACACTTTCTTAACGCATAGCAGTGGTTATATACTTTATAGAAGTGCTGGTTTCAGTTTTCGATGGCAATGTGCGGCTCCGCTGTACATGCCGGGGTTCCTTTGAGAGACGCAGGACGAGAGTGGACTGGTTGCCAGGGCGCCGAGGGGCACGGGATGTGCCTTCCCGACGCGAATGGCTGGAACTTCCTGCGTAAGCTAGGTGCGACCGATTGCCTCCAGTTCAGTTCTTTTCCATTGAGTTCAGTGTAACCCGGTGTCGCACGCGACGATTGCCAGCCCCCGGTGTTGAGGGACGAGGACGAGAAGAATAGCCACCCCTCCGTAGCGACAGCAACCTTGACAGGAGTGCACGACAGTAGTCTATTTTTTGCAGTTTCGTTTCGCACAGCGTAGAGGAGTAAGTAATGAGCGATACACTGGAGCAAGTGAAAGCGGTAGTAGCGGATAAGCTCGGCGCGGAAATCGGCGAGATTTCAGAAGAGACGCGTTTCCAGGAAGACCTGGAAGCAGATTCCCTCGACCTCGTCGAGCTTATCATGGCGTTGGAAGACGAATACGGCATCCAGATTTCGGATGAACAGGCCCAGGAGATCCGCAGCATCAAAGACGCTGTAGCGTTTATCAGTCAACAGACGTCCGACTAGCACTCCAATCCATGAGATGAACCTCGCACTTGCCGGACACGTTGCCCTCGTCACCGGCGCCAGTCGCGGTATTGGCAAGGGTATCGCAGCGGCCCTCGCGCAAGAGGGCTGTAAGCTGGTCATCTGCGCCCGCGGCCGTGAGATTCTCGCAGAGACGGCTGCGGAGTTGCGTGATAGCGGCGCCGAGGTGCGCGCCATCGCATGTGACGTCTCGGCACCGGATGCCGCGGCTCACCTTGTCGGCGCTACTGTAGGGGCCTACGGTCAGCTCAATGTTCTCGTAAACAACGTCGGCGGGAACAACCGTACGCCGTTTCCGCAGCAGAGCGATGCGGAGTGGGAGGAAGTCATCGGCTTGAATCTGCTCTCCGGCGTGCGGATGACCCGCGCTGCAATTCCGCATCTCGCGGCTGCAGGTGGTGGCTCCATTGTATTTGTATCGTCTATCTGGGGCCGCGAGCTTGGCGGCCCGGCCGTGTACGTTAGCACGAAAGCAGCGGCGATCGGTCTTGCTTCCAGTCTTGCCCGCGAACTCGCGCCCCAAAATATCCGGGTGAATAGCGTCGCGCCCGGTTCGATCCGTTTCCCCGGCGGTAGCTGGGACCGGCGCGTGCAGGAAGACCCGGACGGCATGGCCGACTTTGTCGAACGCGAGATACCGGGCGGTCGTTTCGGGACAGCGGAAGAAGTCGCCAATGTGGTCGCGTTTCTCGCCTCGCCCCGGGCGAGTTGGGTGAACGGCACATGTATTCCCGTTGACGGGTGCCAGTCCCGCTCTCTGATTTAGTCGGTCGGCGCGCGTCGGCATCAATTGCGAAGGTGGACGGACAGGCTAGCGTGACGCAATTAATGAACTCGGCAAAACAGAATCCCCCAGGCGATTGTGACGATCAGGCGAATTCTTTACTGGCACTTGTAGCGCGGGGGCTTGTCCCCCGCCTCCAAAGTTTGGTGACGTGTTGGACCCAGTGGTTATCTTTCAAGACATGGGGCACGCACAAGACTTGCCTTGCCAGGCCGGTGGCCGCAGGTTGCAAACCTGCGCTACCTGGAACAAGCAGTCGTTGCGCGGGGGACAAGCCCCCGCCTCCAAAGTTCGGTGATGCACAAGACCCAGCGGTTGTCTTTCAAAATATGGGGCACGCACAAGACTTGCCTTGTCAGGCCGGTGGCCGCAGGTTGCAAACCTGCGCTGAGGATTGCGAAATAGACATGATTTGCACTGGATTCTCATACGCGCAATAGCTCGCTAAACTTGCATGAATGGATTGCACCGTGTCGGTTGACTCCGCTATGCATGACCTCAGGAAGCTCCGGAAAACCCTCGGCATACCTGAATCGGCTGTGTCTCTTCTAACGCAAGCCCTCACCCATCGGTCGTATGCGCACGAGCACGGTCTCTCAAACCTCGATAGCAATGAACGCCTTGAGTTTCTCGGAGATGCCGTCATCAATGCCGTATCCGCCGAGTTTCTCTATCGACGCTTTCCTACCAAGACCGAAGGCGACTTGTCGCGCTTGCGGGCGGCGCTCGTACGCAAAGAACAGTTGAGCGTCTTTGCGGAAGCTGCCTGCCTCGGTCCCGTGCTCCGCCTTGGCAAGGGCGAAGAGGCCAATCGCGGCCGGGTGCGCGACTCAATCCTGGCGAGCAGTTTTGAGGCAGTCATCGGCGCACTCTTCCTCAAGACGTCGTATGAGCGCGTGACAGCCGTTTTGATCCCGCAACTCGAAGCGGCAGTAGAACACATCCTGAGTACCGCGAGCGACCTCAATGCCAAGACGCAACTCCAGGAGCACCTGCAAGCAGAGTGCAACATTACGCCAACGTATCGCGTGCTAGAGGCCAGTGGCGCCGATCACGCGCGGCACTTCGTCGTCGGCGTCTACCAGGAGAAGACCTTGCTCGCCACCGGCGAAGGCTCCAATACCCAAAAGGCCGAGCAAGCGGCTGCGGCACGGGCATTGGAGCAGATCGAAACTGAAGACCCGCTGCCCGCTTACTACACCTCACCCTCATAATACCCATGTACCTCACACAGCTTGAAATCCACGGCTTCAAGACGTTTCCTACCAGGACCAGGCTGGCCTTCCCGCAAGGAATCACCGCCATTGTCGGCCCGAACGGGAGCGGCAAGAGCAACCTCGCTGACGCCATCCGTTGGGCGCTGGGCGAGCAGAGCATGCTGGCGTTGCGGGGGCGCAAGAGCGAAGACGTCGTCTTTGCGGGCACGCCCCGGCGTGCGCGCGGCAGCATGACCGAGGTCACGCTCACCTTTGACAACGAGGACGGCGCCTTTCCCCTCGAACTCGCCGAAATCAGCATTTCCCGACGGGCGTACCGCTCCGGTGAGAACGAATACCTGCTCAACGGCAATCGCGTACGCCTGCGCGATATTCAGCAACTGCTCGCGGATGCCGGCATTGGGCAAGGCATGATGATCGGGCAAGGGCTCGTCGATCAAGTGCTGGCGCAGCGGCCGGAGGAACGCCGCGTCCTGCTGGAGGAAGCCGCCGGTGTACGCTCACTCTACATGCAGGAGCACGAGGCGGAGAATAAGCTCCTACGCGTCCAAGACAATATTAGCCGAGTGCGCGACATACTTCTTGAACTGGAACCTCGTCTCGCCGTCCTTGAAACCCAAGCTGGAGAAGCCCGGAGAGCGGAGGCGCTCCAACAGGAACTCGCTCAGGGGTTGCACGCCTGGTACGCGGCGCAACTGGCGGAGCTTGTCGGGGAGGAACAAGCGGCAACCCAGGAGTTGGAGCGAATTCAGACGGTCCTCACCACGCTCGAAACCCGGATCGCGGGCCAAGACCTGGAACGCAAGCAATTGGAGCAAGCCATGCAGGAGCGCCAGCAGGGCATGCATCGCCTGGAAGCGCGTGTCGGGGGTCTGCGCAACCGCCTGAATGAGCTTGCCCAGCGGCAGGCAGTACAGCAGGAGCGGCAAACGCATCTGAGTAGAAGCGTGGCGGAAGCCGAGTCGCGGGAAGCGGAGCTTGTCGAGCGGCATGAAGCCGCAAATGTGCGTCTACCGGAGCAGGAAGACGTCTTAACCGAGGCGACCGAGGCGCTCGCAGCACTCCAAGGTGAATGGCACGCAGTGCGGGGTGGCATTGCGCGCAAAGAAGAAGCGCGCCAAATAGCTGAAGAAGCTCTACAACAGTTGCGGCAGGAAGGGGTTGCCGTTACTACGCGGCTCAGCAGTCTCACCGCTGCGATCAACGACGCGAAACGTCAACGGGAAGCGGTCCTGACCCGCTCCGCCGAAGCGGCGGAACAACTGCAACACGTGGGTAAGCAACAACGCGACCGCGCCGCGAGTCTGGCAACGCTGCAGGAGCAAGCGGACACGCTCCAGGCTGAGGAAGCTGTCCGGCTTGACGCGAAAGAAAAAGCCGACTCCGCGCTGGCGACGGTGGAGCAGAAACTACATCGACTTGAAAAGGAGCGACAACGTCCCCTACGCCATCGCGCCGACTTGGAAGGACGCACAGAAGCCCTACGCGCAATCCTGGCAGGAGCCGCGGCAGACGAAGAGTCGAAGCCTGCCGCAGTAGCGGCCAAGGTTGGCGTGGCGCTGCTGCCGCCAATCACAGAGACAGATCTGCCCGACAACATCGCTACCGCTCTCGAAGCCGCCTTGCCTAGCGAGGCGTATCTCACCGAGAGCGTGCGGGATGCGGAGAAACTCGTCGAGCATTTGGTTAGCGTGGCTGCCGCGAACGCTACCGTGCTTGCGGTTGAACTCTTGCAATCGGAAGCACGCACAGTTCCCGACCATCCCGGCGTCATCGGGTGTGCTGCCGAGCTCGTAGCGCTGCCTTCAGAGAGCGCTGCGCTCAAGCCGTTGCTTGAAGCGATTCTCGTGGTTAAGGACATAAGCGCCATTCCCACCTTCGCCGCCCGGCATCCGTGGCCGCTCATCGTGAGCGTGGACGGCGTGGTCTACAGTAACGGCGTTTTTCGCTTTGCGCAGGCGTCGGTGCAGCGCGGGCAGCAGCAAGCGCAGTATCGCAAGCTCTCCGCGCGCCTGGCCGAGGTACGCCGCCAGTGTGAGGAGTTAGAACAGAAAGATTCCGCGCTGCGCGCCCAGCAAGAACAATTGCGCGGAGAAGCGCGCGCAGCAGCCAAGACGCATACGCAGCGCGCTGACGAGGCGCGAACCGCCAACGCCGCGTTGCAGCGGCACACCCACGAATATGATGAGTTGGCGCGACAGTGCGCGTGGTGGGAGCAGGTAGAGCGGGAGACGCGCGCCCAACGAGAAGAGCTTGAAGACGCCATCGCGTCGCGAGAGCGCGAAGCGCCGTTGGCCGTCGCCGCCAAAGAGCGTCTAACGCGCGAGATTAGCGAAAGAGAGCGCGTACGCGATGCGCTGCAACAGGAAGTCGAGACCCAGCGGGCCACGGTGAATTCCTTGCAAACGCAGCTTGCCGTGCAGCAGCAACGAAAAGAGCATCTGACCCGCGCGATTGCCCAGTTGCGTACCGAGCAACAGGGCCTCCTGCGCGAACGTAGCACGCTTGCAGCCACCCGCCTTGAACGAGAAGAAGCGCTCCGCGCGCTTCAGACGGAAGTGGCGGCAACCGCTGAGTCTTCCCAGCAGACTGCTGCCCAACTTGAAGAAGCCGATACAGAGCGAAAGAAGCAGTGTGCCGCCCTGGAGCAACTAGGCGTGCAGCACGGCGCGCTTGTCCGGACCAAGGCCGACGTGGAGAATCAGCGGACCGCGCGCACGGTGGACCACAGTCGTGCCGAGCAAGTGCTGGCGGGCATACAGCAGCGACGCGAGGATACGGTAGTGCGTTGGCTGAGCGACGAGCCGGAAGTAGAGCCGGTTCCCAAATCTTCAGCCGAGCCCTTGGAAGAACTGCAACGCCGCATCACGTCGCTGCGGAATCGCTTGCGGCGGATCGGTCCCGTCAACCCGCTTGCCGTGGAGGAATTCTCTCTGCTGGCAGAGCGCGCGACGTTCCTCCGCGAGCAGATTGCCGACCTGGAAGCTGCCGGGCACGACCTCGACGAGGTCAAACGGCAACTCCGCCGCACCATTCGCCAGGACTTCACGGCGACGTTTCAGCGCGTTGCGGCTGAATTCCGTGCAATGGTGAAAGTGCTCTTCGATGGCGGTGACGCCGACTTGAGCCTGACCGATCCCCAAAACCCGGACCAGACCGGTATCGAGATTACGGTGCGGCTTCCGGGCAAGCGACGCCAGGCGCTTTCGCTCCTCTCCGGCGGCGAACGCGCACTCGTGGCGTTGGCGCTGTTGTTTGCTTTACTTAGTGCGCGCGCCACGCCGCTCTGTCTGCTTGACGAAGCGGACGCAATGTTGGATGACACGAATATCGGTCGCTTCTGCCGCTTGCTCCGCGAATACGGGCGAGAGACCCAATTCTTGGTCATTACGCACAATCGTGGCACTATGGAGATGGCGGATGCGCTCTTCGGTGTTAGCATGGCAGAGGAAGGCGTATCGCAGGTGCTATCACTCCATTTGGAAGAGTTGCGCGAACAGATGCTTGCGCCCGCGGGATGAGGGCAGCGGGTCTTGGACTAGGCAGTGTTGATACTGGATCAAGTCCAGTACAGGCTATTGCATGTCATTCCGAGCGTAGCGAGGAATCTAAAGCGTAGCGCGGGGGGCTTGTGCCCCGCTCGAGACAGCGTGCAGGGAGTGTGGTAAAGATAGATTCCGGCCCCGTACGTGATACGGAGCCGGCTTTGCGCCGGAATGACAGACTGTGCGCTTGACTTCAGCGTCTTCGCCGCAGGCTACGCATAGCAATGATGGCCTGGTTCTTGAAAAGTCAACACAACCTAGCTTAAGGCACACGCAAGGCTCTTCCGTTCATCTTTCGATAGGCTCAAGACGAACGGCGGCGTTGACTGGAAGACGTAGGAGATACCGGATTCCTGCCTCGTATCGTGTCGATACGCCGCATTGAGTGCGGGGCAGGCTTTGTGCGGGAATGTGACAAAGCAGCGGCAGCGGCAAGGCGCGAAGGCAAAGCGAGGAGTGTCAGGCTTGGTTGGATCGGGCGGCTCTAGGAAAACTGGAAGGCCGGGCAGGCGGTCACCGGAACCGGCTTCCCGCTGGGGTATCCCGCTTATTTTCATCGCGGCGATCGTCGCGCTATGGCTTGGTTTCCGCTTTGTGCCCGACCTGGGGGCGCTCCTTGACGATGTTCCCCTCCTCTCTCCGTCTGCCACCAGCGAGCCAAGGCTTCCCATTCGCTCCGTGACCAATTCCACGCCTACTCCGTCGCGAGGCCCAGTCGCGCTACCTTCACCCACGCCGCGCACTGCCGTGCCGATTCTTACCCAGCTTTCTGAGGAGCGCGCGGTTGCCTTGCTGGAGCAGTATGGGCTTGCCGCTGAAACAGAGGAGGTCTTCGACGAAAGTGTAGCCCCCGGTCGTGTTGTCAGCCAATCGCCGGCGGCGCATGCCGAGGTAGATGAGGGCTTCGTCGTTACGGTCAGAATAAGCAAGGGACCTGAGAACCCAATAATGCCCGACGTGGTGGACATCACGGTGGAAAACGCTCGTGAAAAACTGCAACTGCTGGGTGTTACGGTTGAGGAAGTAAAGCAGGGCAGTGATACCGCCCCGGCGGGTACAGTGCTGACTCAGCAGCCAACCGCTGGCACTCCGGTAGAGTCGGGCAGTACCGTTCGTCTCATCGTGAGCAAAGGGACTGACCGCGTGTTCGTACCGGATGTACGCGACAAACAATTCGCTATCGCACAGGAAGACCTCAATGCGAGCGGATTTCGCGGTAAGCCCGGCATCACCCTTACCGACGACTCTGGGACCTGCGGCACGGTTGCCAGCCAGAATCCACCACCCGGCTTTCCTGCCGAACAAAATGCCGAGGTAACCCTCAACATTCGCGGCACCCCCGGCTGCACACCTCCGTAAATGACCTCCGGGCCGAAATCAGTTGGTAGCCTTGAAACCATCAATCCGTTCGCACTGAGCCTGCCTGTCCTGAGCACTTCGACGAGCTCAGCGCAGGCTTGTCGAAGGGTCGAAGTATGAACGGACAAGAAACGGCAGCGGTCCTGTTCCCAAGCCACCGAGGGAACAGGACTGCTTGGGTCAATGTGGGCGCAGGGTAGAGACAAAGCGTTCTTCACCCAGGATGCCTTTGGGACGGAAGAGCAGCATCAGCACGAGAAGCGTTTCCATTAGCAGAAAGCGGAAGTACGGGGCGCGAGCGTTCAAGGCGGGCGGTACGAGCGCATCGGTGGCAAACTGCGTCCCCGCCCAGATCGCCCAGAAGACAAACGCGCCCAGGATGACGCCCTTCGTGTTGCCGCTGCCTCCCAGAATCAGCATCACCCAGACAATGAACGTGCCGAAGACCGGCTCAAAGACACTGGGGCTAATGGTACCGGCGTTGTGGGCGTAGAGCGCGCCGCCAATGCCCATCACCATCGCGCCGAGCACCAACGCTTGTAGCTTGAAGCCGAACACGTTCTTCCCATAGGCGGCAGCCACCACCTCATCTTCCCGGATCGCTCGCAATACGCGCCCCCACGGCGAGCGGATCATCCGCTCCAGCAGCACGGCGACGATTGCGAGCACGAGCACGACGATGCCGAGATAGACGTAGTTGTAGTACGCGGACGGCACCATGTCGTAGAGCGGTCGCGGGATGCCGACCAGTCCTTTCGAACCGTTCGCCAGCCACTCCTCGTTGTTGAACACGAGCCGTATGCTCTCGGCGATGCCGATGGTTGCAATTGCCAGGTAATCCTCGCGCAGGCGCAGCGTGGGGATGCCGATGAGCACAGCCACTATGCCACAAACCACTGCCGCGGCAATGACACCCACGAGAAACGGCTGGTTGAGGCCGAGCGCTTGCTGGGTGTAGCGGGCGAGTTCCCCGGTGGGCAACGGCTTCGTGACCAACGCCGCCGTGTACGCGCCGATGGCAAAGAAACCGGCTATGCCGAAATTGATCAGGCCGGTGTCGCCAAAATGCACGTTCAGACCGAGCGTGAACAGCGCGTAAATGCCGGCGACAATGAGAAAGCCGACCAGATAGTTCAAAATGCCGGAACTCAGGATTGCCTCAAGTGCCATGCTGCCTTCTGCTCTCTCCTTGTGCTCGGCGCTTGTGCGGTCTAACCGCAGCGAAAGTGCAATTGTTGTGAACGCAGGTTACAAACCTACGCTACCGACCCGTTGTAGGTTGTTGTGTTCGCAGGTTTCAGACCTGCAGTGCTGATGAATCCGCAGGTTGCAAACCTGTTTTACTAATGGATCCGCAGGTTACAAACCTGCGCTACCATTCTGTCAAGTTACCCTCCCCCAATGCTGTCGCAGTATCCGCTGCAACGAATGACGCGGGGCACATCGCGCGCCGCCGCTCTCCGATAGCGCAGGCGTCCTCCGGTAGCGCAGGTTTGCAACCTGCGTCCTGCCTGCGCTGAGACCACCCGCCGCCGAGATTTTGCGGCCACCTTGGTTCGCCGCTCCCCCGGTAGCGCAACCATCCTCCGGTAGCGCAGGTTTGTAACCTGCGTCGCGCTTGACCTGCTCCCACCCAATGCCGAGATTTTGCGGCCGCATCGCGCCACCACTCGGACGTGAAACCCGGACCACCTAGTATACTGGCAATCTCTGCAACTACATTCATGTGCTTTGCAGCGACATCAATACGGCCATCACACTCACTTCCATCACGAACAACGCAGGTTACAGACCTGCGCTACCCGCCAACTACACCTAGAAACCCCGCTGCTCGCTGCCGAATAGCCCCCGCGGGCGAATAAGCAGCACCAATATCAGGATCACAAAGGCCACGGCAGGCTTATATGTCGGCAGGAGGAACGCCGTCGACACCTGCTGCACGATCCCAATCACCATACCGCCCACCAACGCGCCGTACGGGTTGCCGATGCCGCCGAGAATGGCCGCGGCAAAGAGCGGCAGCAGCAAATTCCATCCCATCTCCGGGCGCAATTGAGAGTCGATGCCGAGCAGAATACCGGCGGTCGCCGCCATCGCCGCCCCAATGGC
Organism: Chloroflexota bacterium; assembly: GCA_965219505.1. Taxonomy (GTDB): domain Bacteria; phylum Chloroflexota; class UBA11872; order VXOZ01; family VXOZ01; genus VXOZ01. Next base: position 3,216,165 of record OZ244775.1, read on the forward strand.
CCAGGTCCAGACCATCATGTGCTCAGTATTTATGCCGCTGATGCGTGCCAAGTCGGGGTTATCTGCCGTGGCGCGGAGCGCCTGGCCGATCTTCGAGCGCTGCAAGAAGAGATACAGACCCGCTACCATGGCCAGACAGGCAAGCAGAATGAAAACTTGATCGGGTTTTACGCGGACTTCGAACGGCAATTGCATGGCCGGTCGCAAGGCTTGTGTAAAGAAGTGGAATTCCGGCCCCCAGATGATGAAGAGCAGGGCGCGTATGGCAAAGGCGACCGCTAAGGAGCCGATAACAAACATCACCGTAGCGTAGCGGCGCTGCCGCATGGGACGGAACACCAGCCGATCGACAATCACGGCAATGACCGCCGTGACAAGCATCGCCAGCGGGAGCGCAAGCAGCATCGGCAAGCCGAACGAGAGCGGCCCAAACGTGCCGGTCGGTAGACCCAGCGCGGCAAAGGCCGTGTTCACGAGGAAGAACGCCACGTATGCGCCAACGGCCATCAAGTCGCCGTGGGCGAAATTGGCAAAGCGCACGATACCGTACACCATGGTGAGGCTCACTGCGCCCAGGGAGAGGATGCTGCCGAGAATGATGCCATCCACAACCAGCGCAATCATGCCGCCCCTCCCAGAAGTCCTTTGCGAAACTCTTTCCCCCTTGCGTGAGACCCCAGTATCGTGGCACGGGGCATGCGCGGAATTCCAGTCCGATGCATTACCCCGGCCGACAGGCGAGAAGACCCCCTCTCCCTGGGAGGCTGTCTCATAAGTGGACTCGATAAGCAAAATCGTGCTTCGACAGGCTCAGCACGAACGGGATTTGTCTTTTCCGGTTGCCCCCGTATCGAGTACGGGGCAGGCTCTGAGCTTGTCGAAGGGCAAGTCTTCACCGAGCAATTCATTTTTGAGACAAGCTCCTGGGGTGAGGGGGAATACTCGCAGTCCACCCCACATTGACCGGCTTAGCAAAACAATACAAACGTCTCTTTGCTGGAGAAGGGATCGGATGGGCGTACGAAAGGCCTGATAGCAAGTTACCCCGCGCTACCATATTCCTCTGAAACCCGGCTCTCACCGGAATGACGGAGTTCTTCAAATGTCTCCTCCCAGATAGAGCCGGGCTACTTCCTCGTTCGCCAGCAGCGCGCTGCTTTCGTCGGTGAACCGGTTCTCTCCGCTCGCCAGCACGTAGCCGCGCTGCGTATGCTCCAGCGCCATGCGGGCGTTCTGCTCCACCATGAGCACCGCAATGCCCTGTGCGTTGACGTGCGCTATCTGCGCGAACACTGTCTCTACAAATACCGGCGCCAGGCCCGCCGTGGGTTCGTCCAGCAGCAGGAGTCGTGGTTCGAGCATGAGCGCGCGCGCCATCGCCACCATCTGGCGCTGGCCGCCGCTCAGCGACGAGACCTTGGCCTGGCGGCGTTCTTTGAGATCAGGAAAAAGCTCATAGACCATATCTGCTTGCTTTGCGTAGCTGTCGGAGCGCAAGTAGGCGCCCATCGCCAGGTTTTCCTGCACCGTAAGGCTCAAGAACGTGTTGTCCGCCTGCGGTACGTAGCTCAAGCCCAGGCAGACGATCTCGTGCGGCGGCATGCCGGTTATGTCGGAATCGTTGAACGTGACTGTCCCCTTGGTGGGCTCCAGCAGGCCAAAAATCGTCTTCATGAGCGTGGACTTGCCGCACCCGTTTGGACCGATGACGGCCACCAACTCTCCGGCGCCGACGGCAAGAGTCACACCATGCAGGATCTCTATTTCGCCGTAGCCGGAGACGATGCCGGTGGCCTCGAGTAAGTTCACCGGTTTTGCCCTCCCAAGTACGCGGCGAGCACCTGCTCGTCCTGCTGAACTTCAGCCGGTGTGCCTTCCGCTAGTTTTTCCCCGTTACTCATGACGATTACCGGGTTGCAGATGCCCATTACAACGGCCATGTTATGCTCGATGAGCAGGACGGTGACACCCCGCTCGGCGACGAGCCGCTCGATTTGCGCCATTAGGCTGCGCAGCAGCGTCGGGTTTACGCCGGCCCCCGGCTCGTCCAGCATGATAAGCTCCGGGTCCGTCATCATCGCCCGGGCGAGCTCCAGCAGCTTTTTCTGGCCTGTGGAGAGATTGGCGGCATATTCATCGCGCTGATGCGCCAAATTCACGAATTCTAGTACGCTTAGCGCTTTGTCGTAGGCCTCTTGCTCCTGCTGCCGTACCCGCCACGGCATTACCCACGACGCCCCCAGCCACTCACCCGCTTGACCGGAGGGCACGAGCATCAAGTTCTCGAGCACGGTCATCTGCTTGAGTTCTTTGGGCACCTGAAAGGTGCGGCAAAGGCCGTGCCGAAAGACCCGGTGGGGCGGCAGGCCGTCGATGCGCTTGCCCTGAAACACAATGCTGCCCGCGTCCGGGGCGTAGAAGCCGGAAATGAGATTGAACAGCGTCGTCTTACCGGCGCCGTTCGGCCCAATCAGACCCGTAATCGTACCGCGCCGCACCTGCAGCGAGCAGTTACGTACCGCCTGCAAGCCGCCGAACGACTTTGTGACCTTGTCGACCTCTAAGAGCACATGCGGTGTGTCCGTAGCCACGGCAACCTTTGCTCAGACTTGCTATCCAGCGAGACAGTATATCCATATCCCATTCCCTGCGATCGCAGGAAATCATCTCTATAATAGTTGAAGTAACTACTTGCCGTGGCATTCCCTAAAATGGAGATTCGTCTACGGTCGCGACTGGGAGTTCGCCATCAATTGTTCCTTGTGGAAAGACGTGCATGACATTGTTTGGGATCAATTGCATCCTCTCCCGCTGGAGACCCTAGCACAACACATGCTGGCAGCCGAAAGAACTCCCTCTCCCTGGGAGGCTGTCTCATGAGTCGACTCGATAAGCAAAATCGTGCTTCGATCCTTCGACAAGCTCAGGACAGGCAAGCTCAGCACGAACGGGATTTGCCTTTTCCGTTCGCCCCCGTATCGAGTACGGGGCAGGCTCTGAGCCTGTCGAAGGGCAAGTCTACACTGAGCAATGCACTTTTGAGACAAGCACCTTGGGAGAGGGTTGGGGTGAGGGGAAGTCTTCACCGTTCCTGCCCAGTTCCTCGTGTCTGTCAGAGTTACGCAATGCCTGCTCCGTATCCCGATACGGGGGTCTCCGCTGGGAGAGGGCCGGGGCGAGGGAGAATTATCTTAATTCAGTCCAATGGGAACGAATTAATGCAAGCATTGATGTCCACGAATCGGCTGCCGTACGCATTTGGTAGCTCTGGCACGAGCCAGGGCATCTTCTGTCAGAGACGGACATGGCTCGCGGCACACTATTCGTCTCTCCGGCGAAAAGCCTGCCCCGTGCTTGATACGGGGCAGGAGTCCAGGGGTGCAGCGAGGATGGATTCCCACTTTCGCGGGAATTGTAAATGTCAGGTAATTCGTTGACAGATTTGGTAGAAGGAACATGGGAGCAGAGCTCTGTGCTTGCCTGCATGCATGTCATTCCGAACGGAGCGCAGCGGAGTGTCGAACCCTGTTCGCGGAATCTAGAGTACTGAGTCTTATGGACTATGTTCGACATTGATCCTAAATTCCTCGCTGCGCTCGGAATGACACGCACCGTCAACACTTCAGAATGGAAAGCGAATTCTGTCAACGAATTACTCAACACTTACAGGAATGACGGAGGTGGACGACTCCTGTTTTCCACGATATGAACTTGACTGACGAAGCCGTCAAGGAAGTAGTCAAGACTTACAAGAGTGACAGATTATAGAACCGCCTAGGCATGGGTAAGACAGTTGCGCTAGCTCTTACGCTGTCTACGTCTGATCCTAATAGTTCCATCAAGTAAAGTGTCAAGGAATACCTATGAATCTTCTCTTCATCACCGCAGACCAGCAGCGCTGGGATAGCCTGCCGTGCTACGGCCTGGACTTTATGCAGACGCCTAATCTCGACCGGCTGGCGCGGGAGGGCATGGTGTTCGAGCGCTGTTACGTGCCCGCGCCGCTCTGTGTGCCCACGCGCGCGGCGTTGCTGAGCGGGCAGTGGCCAACCGCCACCGGCGTGCTCGGTAACTCGCACTGGCTTGATGAGGGCAAGCTACCGGTCTGGCCCCAAGCACTGACCGACGCGGGGTATAACACTGCCGCCATCGGCAAAATGCACTTCTTTCCTTGGGATGCACGCAACGGCTTCCAGGAGCGCATCAGCGCGGAAGACAAGCGGCATACGTACCTGCCCGACGACTTCAGCAAGTTCCTGCGCGCCCACGGCCACCAGCGCGCGCACCCCACCCAGAACCCCGGCTACTTCGATACGCTGAACGCCTCGGTAACGCCGTTGCCAAAGCGCTTCCACGTGGATGGCTTTATCGGAGACCAGGCGGCCGACTGGCTGGCAAGCCACGGCAAGGAACCCTTTGCCGCGTGGGTGAGCTTTGCCGGGCCGCATGACCCCTACGATCCGCCGGAAGAGATGGCGGACATGTACTATGACGCGCCGATTCCTGCACCCGTCGGTTCGCGCGCGGAGCTTATCAATAAGCCGCGCGCCCAACAGATGGCCGGGACCGAAAACATCAGAAACTCCATGTACCGCATGAGCCCTTCGGAGGCAACGCCTGAGCAACATCGCACGTGGCGCGCCCACTACTACGCCAACATTTCGCTAATCGACGAGGAAGTCGGCAAGATGCTGGCCGCGCTGGAAGCTCACGGCGTGCTTTACGAAACGCTCATCATCTATACCGCCGACCACGGGGATGCCCTCGGCGATCACGGCCTGCCGTATAAGGGCTTCTTCTACGAGTCGATGGCCCACGTGCCGCTTATCATCTGCGGACCGGGGGTGGCCGGCGGAACGCGGTGCGAGGCATTGGTAAGTTCCCTCGATTACGTGCCGCTCTTCTACGCAACCTGCGGCGTGGAGCCGCCGGACACGCTCCAAGGTAAGAGCCTTGCGCCGCTGCTCGACAGCCCTGCTTTACCCCACCGAGAGACGGTCTTCAGCGAAAACCTGGGCAGCCAGATGGTGCGGGATGCGCGCTACAAGTACGCCCACTACGCTACGGGCGAGAGCGAACTCTACGACTTAGAGACCGACTCCGACGAAATCCAGAACCTAGCGCAGAGCCGCCAACACGCGAAAGTGATCGCCCACATGCGCGGCCTACTCGTCGAACACAACCTCCAAAACCACGCCTACCAAAGCGCCGCCGTCTCCCGCCCCCAAGAGCCCTTCCGCACGAAGCTGGAAGGGGGCTACTCCGTTGAGGATGCCTTCACAGTGGCAGAGTTTTGAGGTTTATCGTCCGCTTACAGGTCGTGGCTACTCTAACGAGACCCTTGCATAACCCGATTCTGCAGACGAGCAGGCCCCCCCTCTCCCTGGAGTGTTGTACAGACCGGGAACACAGGTAACAGTTGTTCGGGGAGATAGGTTACACATTTTGCTGATTGACACATACGGGCGCTTTGCGTCGGGCCCAGAAGAAGCCTCTTGAGGCTACACTCTGAACTCAGGCTCACCTCGTTAGGTTGTAACAGGGCAACAAACCGTGTGGAAAGAGGTATTGACTGGCTGTAGCTTCCAAGGCACGGCCATCCCATACTAGGACCCCCCGGCTTCAAGGGAATAACCTATGTACCCGATCATGTGTAACCCATGTTCCCGGGCCATACAGGCGGGGTGAGGGGGAAGCAGGTCTGGTTCAAGACAAGAAAAACAAGAGCTGGCGTCCTGCTACAGACACCCGCTCTCGCCGTAGCATAAGGAGACTGTACAGCCCCTCCAGGACCGCTAGCGTGCGGTCAGCACGCGCTTGCTCTCCCGGTCACTATTAACTCGGACGTATCTGATGCCTATACAGATGCTATGCATTTACTTACTCCCAAACCTCGGGTAGTTGGGATGAGCTATGTGTTGTGGCAACCCGGGTGGTTGGGAACCGCTGCTTTCATCGGCAATGGGTCACCCTTCATGACGCGGGTGAAGAACTCAGCGTCACCCGTACTCACGTCGCACCAGTAGAAGCCGTTTGCCGTAAAGGTCGCGAGGTCGGGGATCCATCGCCACCCACCAGTCGGAGTGTACACATAGACTCTCTCGTCCCCAAAGGCTTGAACCAACTGGTAGGGCACTGGATTCTTATCATCCAACGGGATGATGGCCAAGACACCTTCAGGCACGGTGTAGCTCTCGATTAGCAAAGCCCAGGGGATGTATCTGATTTCAGGGTCGTCAGGCGCTAACCAACGCCGGACTATGTCGCCGTCAGAATCCTCGATGCGATATGTCTGACCGCCGCGGCCGTCGCCAGTGTCAGCCTGCCGCAGGTAGCCACCCGAGCGAACCGTGAGCTCCTCGCCGGTGTCTTTGCGCATAATGTGAACAACAGAGCCGGGGCCAAAGGTGACCGTAGCGAACGAGTTGCTCCTAGTAGGCGGCCCTGGATCAGCCGGCTCTTCCACCACGTCGCTTATGGAGTACGTGTCAGAAACAGTACGCGCCGGCACCGTCATCAGCGAGGCACCAAGCAGCACCAGCGCCAGCAAGACACTCAGCAAACGAGACAAAAGTCTCACCGTTCCATTCCTTTCACTAGTACCTCTGCTTCTGTGGAGCAGAAGACGCCTGCTATTGCGAAGCAATAGATGACACCACGAATGAACACCCAATTCTGGGCAATTCCGGCGCGTGCATGTATGCACTCCCTTCTTGATGGCTAGCCCGCACTGAGGGGGAATCGTGGGTATACGTCACACTCCGCAGGGGGTAGACTAGGGTGAACACTGCTGATCCGACCGTTTGACGCCAATAGCACGGTATGTTGATACGCAACACAACCGACTGACTTTGCGCTGCGCCCACGGCGTCCCAACCATACGTGGGCGGACGCTTGTCAGCTTGTCTTGTAGTATACCAGGGCAGCAACCACACAATCGTCTGATCTCACTGGCTCGGTGCGCTCCTGAAGGTGTTCGCTGCTACTATAATGATGCGTAGTCGCCAGAACTCGTAAAGATAATGACTTGTGCATGACGTCGCTTGGCAGGCAAGCAACCTAGGAGAGCAACCATGGCAGACATTCGAGTTGGATACCATACGATCACGTGGGGCATGGACGGCTTCGAGCAGGCGTTGGACGAGATTGCCGCGCTGGGATTCAAGGGATTTGAGACCTTCGCGGCGGTGGTGGACACGTACGGCAATAGGGTGAACGAGTTTCAGGACCTCATCGCGCAGCGGGGTTTGGAGCTCGTCACCGTCTATGGCGGCGGTCCCATGAACGAGTCCCACCGCATGGACGAGATGATCGCGCGCAACGTGGGCTTTGCCAGGTTCCTGGCTGCTCACGGCGCTGATCGGCTGGTTTTGGGCGGTGGTTCGCGCGCGTCGGGCGGCCCAACCGACGAAGAACTGCTTAACCAGGCCCACTGCATGGACGAGATCGGCCGCCGCTGCCTGGACTTCGGTGTGCTCGCCTGCTACCACCCCCACTACGCGACCACGGTGGAGACGGAAGAAGAGATTGAGATCATGATGGACTACACCGACCCACGCTACGTCTTTCTCTGCCCGGACACGGCGCACGTGCGCAAAGGGGGCGGCGACGAACTAGCGGTGGTGCGCGCCTACGCCGACCGCATAAAGTACGTGCACCTGAAAGATTGGGACCCACAAGCCTTCTCCGACGCCCAAACGGTCCAGGCGCAAGGCGCCGATGCGGCAACCGCCATTCTGCCCGACTTCGTGGAACTCGGCACTGGTGTTGTGCACGTGAAGGAATGCGTTCAGGTGCTGCAGGAGAGCGGCTACGCAGGGTGGCTCATGATCGAGCTCGACCGCTCCCGCTTCACGCCCAAAGCCAGCGCGGCGACGAATAAGGCGTACGTGGAGCAGGAGTTGGGTCTGGCGGTGGAGTAGGCCGGGCAAGCAGACAGCGCGTCGTCTCCGTTCGTACTTCGACAAGCTCAGCACGAACGGAGAGAGTATTGCGACTTCATTTCAGGAATAACAGAATCGTCGGAGTTGGCAGGCTCTGCGCCTAACATACTTCTGTCGAATTCGATTGAGGACTATCTTAAGGACGCTTGAACCATGAAACGTGTTGGCATCATCGGCTGTGGTCAGATCGCCGCAAGAGGGCACCTGAGCGGGTACAAGGAGCTGGCGGACCGTATCAGCGTCGTAGCGGCGGCGGACCCGGCGGCGGAACGGCGCGACCTGTTGGGTGACCATTTTCAGATTCCAGCCGAAGCGCGCTACGACGACTATCATGAATTACTCGCCCGTGACGACCTCGACTTTGTGGACATCTGTCTCCCGCACCACCTGCACCATCCGGCCACGCTTGCCGCTGCCGCGGCGGGGCACAACATCCTGTTGGAGAAACCTATTGCCGCCCGCGAGGATGAGGCTCGGGAAATGATCGCCGCCGTGGAAGAGGCCGGCATCGTATTCTCGCTGATTCACAATTATTCGCGCCAGGGCGTACCCGCCCGCATTCTGAAGTTGGTGCACGCGGGCGCCATCGGCACGCCATACCTGGTGCGGTACGAAGGTTTCGGCAACTATCATTATCTGGGCACCGCGGCGTATGACCCGGCCTGGCGCGCCGAAGCCGGGCGCGGCGGCGGCGGCGCGTTGCTCGACAACGGCTACCACAGCATCTACCTGGCGCGGTACGTGATGCAGTCTGAGGTCAAGGAGGTGTTTGGCGCCGTCGGCACCTTTGCCCGCGACTTTGAGGTGGAAGACACCGCCCTCGCCATCCTGCGCCACGAAAGCGGCGCCATCACCTCGATACAGAACGGCTGGGGCGCGGACAAGAGCACGCCGGCCCGCGAGATCCAGGGTACGGAAGGGTCCATTGTGCTCAAAGGCGATCCGAAACACCCCATAGAGCTATGGAAGGGCGACCATTGCGATTTCCCCGAACCCTACCCGGATGAATCGAGCGGATACATACCCATCTTCAGCGCGTACTGCGACGCGGTGGACGGCAAGGGGCCCGTGCCGACCACCGCCGAGGACGGCCTAATGAACCTCCGCATCATCCTTGCCGCCTATGAAGCGAGCCGCACCGGCAGCGTCATCAGGCTGTAGTCTGCGCAGTCTCTGCTCGTTGGCGTTGGAGCACTTAGTTGCATCGTCCGTCGCGGAGAGCCTCCCAATGAGTTGCACTGTCGGACGGTGTGTGGTATATCCCTTAACTTAAGAGGCTTGCAGTTCCCTTCTAACTTTCTGATATGCTGGTTACATAAACTGCACAAATGAAGCAATACGACTAAAGAATTCGAAGGACGCTCTATGGCCGAGGCGAAGCAAGAAAAGGAAGGCGCTGCGAGCGACGCGCAATTGCGGCGGGAGTTGCAGGCCATGGTTGCCGCGCACCAAGAGTTAGGGGAGCGTTTCGGCACCGAGTTGGCCGACTCGTTTGTAGAGCGCTTGCACGCCACCATCGACCAGCGCATCGAGGCGCGTATCAAGAATCGCAAGGGCAGCGCGTCTCCCTTAGTCCTGCCGGTCCTGTCACTAATTGCCGGTCTGCCGGCCATGGGTATAGCCGCCGCCGCAATGGGTGGTTTTGCCTCCCCATTTGTCGTCTTGTCTCCCTGGATCGCCATCATCGTGCTCAACATCATCTGGGCCGTAGGCAGACGAGACTAGGGCTGACATTACCGAACTTATCGATGGGCTGGCACTACGGCAGGGCGACTAAAACAGCGAGAACTCGTTCGCGCAGATAGGAATTCAAGGCTCACCGCGATTGGCAATTAGCGGGAAGTGTGCCAACACGAACACTATTAGTCCAGGCGAGAGGGAAGCAGATCATGAGCAAGAGCGGGAAAGACAAGAACAAGAAAGAGCGCAAAGAAGCTAAGGACACCCGCGAGGAATTGGACGCCATCCTTTCGGCGCGGCAAGAACTCGGCACCGAGTACAACGAAGAACTAGCGGACATGCTGATGGAGCGCCTGGACGACGTGATTGACCGCCGGGTGGAAGAGCGTCTGGATAAATCGCCAAAGAGTTCTCTTTCGCCTGCCGTGCCGATTACGTCTTTAGCTCTTGCAATTCCCTTGACCGCGATTGCGGCCGCTATGCTTGGTATTAGGGGTGTTCTCATCGTCTGGGCGGCGTTGATAATTGTCAATATTCTGTATTCGGGTAAGAAGCTTGGCGATATCTTCTAGCAGTTACGGCATGATCACGGCATTCCCCAAGCTACTTCCGTGTCACTTCTGTAAGTAGGGCAGTTGGGATAGTAAACAAAGAGAGTGCCATAGCGAGCACTTCGGTATCGAACAAATGGGACAATGAGCATGAGCAGCAGCGGAGCAGGGCGAGACAAAGAAGAGCGCGATAGAGCAGACGGCGCCCGGGAGGATCTGGACGCTATTCTCTCGGCGCGGCAAGAACTCGGCGCGGAATACAACGAGGAACTGTCTGACATGCTCATGGAGCGCCTCGATGGCGTGATAGACCGCCGCGTGGAAGCGCGGCTGCAGGACGTCAAACCGAAAAGCGTGTCGCCCGCCGTCCCTATTTGCTCGTTAATCTTCGCAATCCCGGCAACCGGAATTGTGCTTGAGGGCGGCGCAGGAATTCTAGGTGTTGGTCTCGTCTGGGCGGCGGTAGTCGTCATCAATGTCTTCTACTCCGGCAAGAAGCTAAGCGACATCTTCTAGCGTCGCTCGCGGTTCATGCATTCGCCGCTGTCCTGAGAGTCTCATTGGCGTCGCATGAGACCGCTTAGCAAACAGCGACGCTCGCCGACCCGATGGCTCTCTGCGACTCGCAAGTATCTCGGTTTGCTTTTCCCGCGTTCGCGGAAATCCAACTTCACTCTGCCCAAATCCCAGGGCTGCGCCCGCACACGAAAGCCAGGTAGATTACCTCCAGCCCTATCCCTTTCCGGCTTGGACCCGCTGCTCCCGATTGCTTGTCGGAAGATACTCATGCGCGCATCGCTTTCTCAACCTATCCGCTCATTGTGCAACATTCACGTAATGGTTAATATAGAAACAGCAATTGTCCGCATGGTTGCACGTCCGCGCGGTTGGGGAGCGAAGGAGATTATGGGCTTCCTCGACGGTGGATGTCGTCGTAAAGCAATTTCAAGTACACCTGACTCCAATCGCTGCTACTCGGGAACGATTGCCGGCCATGCGAGGGGAGTTCCAAGCGGAACAGACGCAGGTTACAAACCTGCGCTACCAAAGACCTACCGGAGGGCGGAGACGTTGGGGACGTGCGGTGAACCTGCGGCGAGACACTCGGAACGAGGAATGTAAACAGGTAGGTACATGAACTCTGTGGAGCACTGCGCATGATGTACGGTGGCGGCGGCTGGGGCATGCATCGGGCGTATCGTGATAACGATGGTCAGCCCAAAGTGCCGCTGACTGCCGACAGCTTGCGCCGCGTCTTCCGTTATCTGGCGCCGTACTGGCCGCACGAAATCGTCATTCTCATTTGCGTGCTGGCCGTCACCGGACTTGGCTTGATTCCGCCGCTCCTGATGCGCAGCGTCATCGACACCGCCATACCGGATAGAGACTACGGACTGCTCAACCTGCTCATCATCGGCATGGTCGCGCTGCCCTTCCTCTCAGGCCTGATAAGCGTGCTGCAGAGCTACCTGAACGCCCTGGTCGGCCAGGGAATCGTCTACGACCTGCGCAAACAGCTCTTTCGGCACATGCAGCGCATGTCTCTGCGTTTCTTCACCAAGACCCGCAGCGGTGAGATCATCTCCCGCATCAACAACGACGTCGCCGGTGTGCAGAGCGTCATCGCCGGCACCCTCATCTCCATCATTACGAACTTCTTTACCGTTGTGTTCACCATCATCGTGCTCTTCTTGATGAATTGGCAACTGGCGCTCATTGCCCTCATCGTCACACCGGCGTTTGTGCTGCCGACGCGCCGTGTGGGACGGTACCGGCGTCAGGTCTCGCGGGAGACGCAGGAGAAGCAGGCCGACCTCAGCGCCTTTCTGCACGAGATGATGAATATCAGCGGCTATCTACTGATGCGCACGTTCTCCGGCGAGCAGCGTGCGGACACGCGCTTCCGCGGCATCGGACGGGACCTGCTGCGCTTGAATATCAAGCAAGCGATGGTCGGCCGCTGGTTCTTCATGTTCTTGGGCCTGTTTGCTTCGATTGGGCCGGCCGCCATCTACTGGTTCGGCGGCCGCCAGGTGATGCAAGGGGATCTGACCCTCGGCACCATCATCGCCTTTGTCGCCTTTCTGCGGAATCTCTACGGCCCTTCGTCCCAACTGGCGAATGTCTACGTGGACGTGCAGGGCGCGATGGCGTTGTTCGACCGCATCTTTGGATACCTGGACATGGAGCCGGAGATCTTCGATACGCCGGACGCCCGCGAGGTTTCCAACGTCCAGGGGCGGATCTCTTTCGAGGACGTGTGGTTCCGTTACAACGAGGAAGCGGCCTGGGCGCTCGAGGGTATTAACTTCACGGCTGAGCCGGGCGAAATGATCGCCTTGGTCGGTCCCAGCGGCGCGGGCAAGACGACGTTGACCTACCTCATCCCCCGGCTCTACGATCCGGTGAATGGTCAGGTGAAGCTGGACGATACCGATCTGCGCGATCTCGAATACCTTTCGCTCATGCAACACGTCGGCGTGGTGACGCAGGAGCCGTTCTTGTTCCACACCTCGCTGCGGGAGAACTTGCTCTACGCTAACCCGGAAGCAAGCGAAGAGGATTTGACAAAGGCTGCCAAGGCGGCGCAAATCCATGACTTCATTGTGGGGTTGCCGGAAAAGTACGAGACGGTGGTGGGTGAGCGGGGTTTCCGGCTTTCCGGCGGCGAGAAGCAGCGCGTGGCCATCGCCCGCGTCTTCCTCAAGAACCCGCGCATCATCATCCTGGATGAAGCGACGTCCTCGCTCGATTCGCAGTCCGAAGAGCTGATTCAAGCGGCGCTCAACACGTTGCGTCAGGGCCGCACGAGCTTTGTCATCGCCCACCGCCTCTCCACTGTGCGGGCCGCTAACCGCATCCTGGTGCTCGACCAGAGTCGTGCCGTCGAGGCCGGCACGCACGAGGAGTTGCAGGCGCAAGGCGGCCTCTACGCCAAACTGCACAGCATTCAGTTTCGTACTGAGCCTGAACCGGCATCGGCGCCTGAAGCCGATACCGGCCTGCCCATGCCGCCGTTTGGCCGCCGCAGACCGGGCGGCGGGAGAATGCCAGGATTTCAAGCCCCAGAGCAGTTTCCTGGCAGGGAACCGGAATAGTAGGTCGGCTATTCGCGGCTATAGCACTGCGAATAAGATACAACAGGTGTGTGCCCTTGGCGCTGCATGACGCAATGTCTCCTAGGCGCCTTGCCCACGATGGTGTGCGTGTTAGCGCATGAGCCGTGCGCCGTTCTTTGACAGGCAGCGTCTAGGTTTCCGCGCTACCGTGGCAGAACGGGGGCGCTCGCCATGGTGGACTGCTTAGATTCCTCACTGCGTTCGGAATGACAGCGGGAGAGGCTTTGACGTGAAATTGCAGTGGTGGAATGGCGATGGGAAATTTGCTTCTCGTGTCATTCGTTCCTCCTGTCATACCGATCGGAGCGTAGCGGAGTGAGGAATCTAAACTGTTTGACCGAGCAGGTGTTTACCTTCTGCGCCAATTTACGCAATGCTCAATGGACACCCCAAGCCACTGCACTCGTGGGCCGTCGGCTTGGATACGTGCCGGTACATTGAGCGGGCCAGCGAATGAGCGGGCACATGCGGTCCCTAATGATTAGCTTTGGGCCTCTCTAGGTGGGCCCGCAGTTCCCAATCTACCAGAATTTGTCCAGGAGCTGGTAGAATTCGACCTTCTCGGTATCTGGCCTTGAGAGTCCGTACGCCTCAAAGAAGCTCGTCGCAAGGTCTTCGCCCGTATTGCGCTTCAGGCTTCTGACGACCAGCGCGATGTCCTTATAGCGGTCCGACACCCCCGCGCTGCCCCAGTCAACGAATCCCGTTACTTTCTCTTCGTCGACTATCACGTTAGGCAGGCAGTAGTCGCCGTGAGTAAATACCAAGTCCTCATTGGCCGGCCTCTTGGACAGCAACTCCTCAAACACCTCCGCGGCGGAGCGGCCCAGGCGTATGTCGTCGAAGTCGGCTTCGTTGACGAGGCCATTGACCACATTGTATCTGGCCTCCTCGATCACCCCATCGAGTGTCATGTCGAAGGGACATTCCTCGATAGATACCGCGTGGACCATCCGCAGGCCGGCCGACAACAATCTGACGATGTTCTCGTTTGGCTCGTCTCCAGTCAGACTCGCCGCATTACGCCCCGGTAGAGCCGTCAGCAGCAGATACTCGTTCCGGTCGTCCGCCTCGTATCGAATGATCTTAGGCACGGGTAACTTGCCCTGCAGCCAGTCGATCCTCTCCATTTCCCGCAGCAGTTCCCTCCGATGAGACTTCAGTGAGACTTTGAGAAACAGCGCCGCTTTTCCGTTTCGATCTAAGCGGAATGTGTCCGCCGGTGACTTGCCAATCGTGATACGTGTCCATGTCCGATCATTGACGAGCGGTTGAATCGAGTCAGGAACCGACATAGAGAATCCGGCTGCCAAGGTGTCCTTCTGAGCATCCTTGCTTGCTGGCGTCACTTGCTTAGCTACTTTCCATGAGATTTAACACGTCGATGTGTAGACGGCTGAATGGAAATGTACGAAATGGATGATCAGAGCGCACCGTGGTGGTGATAAGTGATCAGTGAGCCTCAACTCTTACCTTGAGCAATTTGATCTCTCCCCAATTGCCCACCCCAAAATTGTACCTGTTGCGTGCTGGTACCTTGCTTGACTTGCGTAGGCGAACTGAATCTGAACACGAATGTTCCTGATTGTACAAGCTGTCAGCTCTAACTCAACGGTGGTAAGAAGCGGGGGACAAGCCCCCGCGCTACGCTTTGGCCGTAGTTCTGAGGAGCTAAGTGGCGAAGGAGTGAGGGCACAATCTTTAGATTCCTCGCTGCGCTCGGAATGACAGCTAGTGTCGGCGAAGTCTCGTCTGCGCTCAGCTCTGTTTTGGCAGCGGGTGCTGTGCGAGCACAGCGGCGGCGTGGGTCACGTCCCGTTCCATCTGCTCGATCAGGGCCTCTGCGGAAGCAAACTTCAGCTCGTCGCGGAGCTTTTCCACAAAGTGCAGACGGAGGACTTGGTCATAGAGGTCGCCGTTGTAGTCCAGGAGAAAGGTCTCGATAGTCAGTTCGTGCGTGTCGCCGAAGGTAGGGCGCACGCCGATGCTGGTAACTGACCGGTGCACCACGGCGTCGGCTTCCGGCGCGAGCGTCGCGAAGGAAGCGTAGATGCCGTGGGCGGGCACGGCGAGCGGCTCACTCAAGTGGAGGTTTGCTGTTGGAAAGCCGAGCGTCCTGCCGCGACCGTCGCCGCGCGCCACAGTGCCGGTGAGCGTCGGCCAGCGCCCCAAGAGTCCCGCCGCTTGCGCCACGTCGCCGGCGGACAGATGCTCCCGAACGCGCGAACTGCTCACTGCCTGACCTTCATGCACGTAGGGCGGCGAAACTTCTACGTCGAAACCGAGTTCTTTCCCTAGCTCCCGCAGCACGTCGGGTGTGCCGCTGCGCTGGTGGCCGAGGGCAAAATCGCTGCCGATAACGAGCACGCGCAGATCGAGACGGTCGCGCAAGATCTGCATGAAGTCACGCGGTGTCAGGCGAGAGAGCTCGAGCGTGAAGGGCCAGAGAATGAGTAGGTCGATGCCGCTGGCGGCGATGGCCGCCTCCCGTTCGGCCAGAGTGGAGAGGCGGGGCACCTGAGCGCCGGGTCGCAGCACTTCCGGCGGCGGCGGCCAGAGGATGATGACGGCGGACTGCCAGTCATTGGCGCGCGCGCGCGCCGAAACTGCCTCCAGCACGTGCCGGTGTCCCCGGTGGATGCCGTCAAATTTGCCGATAGTGAGCACAGTGGGGCGGTCTGACTCAAGAGACTCCGGGTCTTGGCGATAAACCTCCACTGCGCTTGCCTATCCTTACCTTGCCAACTTCTTGGCCTGGCAGGCCTATCCTGCGAGCATCTTCATGGATTATAGCGAAAGACTTTCACCGGTTGCCAGAGCGGTGTCGGGGAATCCACTGCTTGCATTACCGCGATCAAGCGTCCCTGCGGGTCATAGGCGCGCGCGAATTGTCCGGCGCACGCTGCACCGGGTGCTGCAGCGCGCATGCCGTTCATGACCTGTGCCGCCTCCTCAGCACCTAGCTGGCAGGCGGGCCAGTGACTAAACGGCCAGTCCAGAGGCAGCAGGATCTTGCTCCTGCCGAGGTTAGCCGTGCGGTCCGCGAGTTGGCTTAGAGGAACGGCATCCTGCAGCGAAAAAGCGCCTACCTGTGTACGCGTGAGCGCCTCCAAGTGGGCGCCGCAGCCGAGCGCCTCACCCAGGTCACGCGCCAGGGCGCGGATATAGGTGCCGGTGGAGCATTCCACCTCGAGGGTGAGCCGTGGGAGCTGCAAATCCAGAATCTCAATGCGATAAATCGTCACCGGTCGCGGCTCCAACGACACCCTCTCACCTCGCCGCGCCCGCACGTAAGCGCGCGTGCCCTGCACGTGTACCGCCGCGAACGCAGGGGGCACTTGCGCAATCGTGCCCGTAAAGCGCTCCAAAGCGGCATGGACGGCTAACGCATCCACGTTTACGGGCCGTTCGCTCAGCAGTTCGCCTGCGCTGTCGTCAGTAGTCGTCGTGCGGCCAAGCAGAATGGTGGCGCGGTACGACTTGCGCGTGGCGGCGAGGAATTCGATGAGACGCGTTCCATGACCAACGCCGAGTACCAAGACACCTGTTGCAAGTGGGTCCAGGGTACCTGCGTGCCCCACGCGTCGCTGGCCCAACAGGCGGCGCACGGTGTTTACGACGTCGTGGGAGGTGCAAGCGGTAGGCTTAGCGATGTTGAGAAAGCCGTGGCGCACGACTCTTTGTTGGTTCCGAATCAGTCAGCGCTCCTAAGGGGCAAGTCAGTGTTCTCTCAGAACTGTCTGCCTTCGTTCCGAGAAAGTCGATGTTCGTGCCAAGCAAGCCGGCGTTCGCCTCAACTAAGCCAAACGACGCAGCGCGCATGTTAGTCGAGATGCGCCTTTGCGGCTTCTACCGCCCTGCTTAGACCCACGGCAAGCGGCTCCGCAAGCTGCGCACCGGCAGCGCCGGGATGGCCGCCGCCGCCTAGCGTCTGCGCAATGGCGGCCACGTTTACAGTGCGGGACCGCAGGGAAAGCCGCGTACGCGAGGGGTCCTTCTTGCTGTCCCACGCGAGGATCGCAATGTCGACTCCCTCGACTTCTTCGATGAAGGATGCCAGTCCTACCAGGTCGGTCTCCTTGGCGCCCAACTCGATGCGCACTTCGCGGGGAAGCTCGGCCCACGCGATGCGTCCGTCTTCAGTGCGTTGCAAATTGGTAAGACCGTACCCCCAGAGCTTTAGCTTCTCATAGCGCGTGGCGTGAAACACGCGATAGCAGATCTCGTCGAGCGGCGCGCCGTGTTCCAGCAGATGTGCGGCCAGGCCGAGCGTGCGCGGCGTAACGCTATCCGTACGGAATCCCAAGGTATCGGTAACCAAGCCGACCATCAACGCCGTGGCAGCTTCCCGCGTGGGTTCTACATGCAGTCGCTCCAGCAATTCATGTGCAATCTCTGCCGTTGCGGCTGCGGTAGCATCCACGAGGTTGAAAAGGCCGAATCGCGTATTAGTTTGGTGATGGTCGAGGTTGAGAATTGGCAGACTCTCAAAGCAGGACTTACTGTCGGTATACACTGCGCCAAGACGCGCCAGGCTGGCAGAGTCGCATACGATAATGAGGTCGGGCGCGAAGGGAAGCGCTCCGAGATTGTGAACGGCCTGAATCCGGTCTGCGTGCGGTATGAAGGCAAGGTCTTGCGGCACCGGATCGGCGCACACCATCGCCACCGTTTTACCCATCGCGCTTAGAGCAATTGCGAGGGCGACTATGCAGCCAATGCCGTCACCGTCGGGGCCGGCGTGCGTCGTGAGTACGACGCGCTGTGCGTCCAGCACCAGCGCACACGCCCGTTCCCATTCGTCAGTTGGGATTACCGTGTTGAGACGTTCTTGGTCAGCCATAGGAGATCTTTGCAAAACTCTGACGAGCACGTCGACTTCGTCGCAGACGCGGAATTGGGCTGGAATGGCAAAGATTTCCCCTCACCCCGGCCCTCTCCCTGGGGAGAGGGAGAAACTCTTGCGCCTTTCGCCGAAATTACGCATCGGACTGGATGTCCGCGCACGCCCTGTGCCCCGTTACGGCCCTCTCCCCAGGGAGAGGTGGTCTTCTCGCCTGCCCACTTGAGTAGGACAAGGGTTTCTATGGAAGGCGATGCAGCTATGCGCGGATCCATTATCGCTGAGGAGTATCCCCAGCGTTCCCGGTGCCGTTTTCCTGGGCCGCAGGTTCCGAAACATCCGGCTCCGGACGCTCCTCTGACTCCAGGTCGCGAAAGAGCGCGAGGACGCGATCGCCCTGCTCCATGCCCTCGTCGAGTTGAAACGAAATCTCCGGCGCCTTATACCACGTCAGCCGTTGCGCCAAGCAGCGGCGCACGAACCCGGCAGCCCGATGCAACGCCGAAAGAGTTGCCTGCTCCTCTTCCTTCTCCAATGCCGCTAGGTTCACGTACACGCGGGCATAGCGTCTATCGCGGGAGAGGCGCACCGCTGAGACCGTAACCACGTTTAGGCGAGGGTCGCGCACTTCCGAGCGCAGGATGTTGGTCAATTCCTCGCGCAATAAAGCAGTAGACCGCTCCAGCTTTCGCAAGTCCATTTGCTGATTCCTTCCGAGACTCTTCCATTACCCTGCTCAATCTGAGATTGTCCCCTCTCCCCAGGAGGCTATCTCATAAGTCGACTCGATAAGCAAAATCGTGCTTCGACAAGGGCTTCGCGAAGCCCACTCAGCACGAACGGGATTTGCCTTTTCCGTTCGTGCTGAGCCTGTCGAACGGCAAGTCTACACTGAGCAATGCACTTTTGAGACAGCCTCCCAGGGAGAGGGAACCTTACTTGCGCCTCGGACTGCTGCTATGCAGAGCTATCCTCCCTAAGAACCCAACGCATCCCTTACACAGCCGCTCGGCCGAAGTCTTCTGCCGCTCGTGATGCCGCAGCGGCAGAGGTGGTACGGTCGGCGTCGCGTGTATTGAGGTCGTGTACCGCTACGTAATGTAAAGCTGCGGGCCTGAGACCCGCAGCTTTGTGCTTGCACCGATTGCAGGCCGAGCAAGCATTCTTCTGCTTACGCTAGAAGCGTGCCTTTTCTTCGATATGAAACGTCTCGAGGGTATCGCCTTCGCGGGCGTCATAGACATCGCCAATGCCAATACCGCACTCATAACCGCTGGTCACCTCGCGCACGGCTTCTTTAAAGCGGCGCAAGCTCGTGACAGTAGTCTTGAGTAGCTGTCGCTTACTGCGTAGCACGCGCACTTGGGCGCCACGTCGCAATGTGCCCTCGCGTACAATGGCGCCGAGCACGCTCTGCTTGCGCACTTGGTTGAACACCGCCCGCACCTCCACCTGCGCATCCACCACCTCGACCAATTCAGGTTCCAGCAGGCCCAGCAAGGCTTTCTGCATCTCCTCGATGAGGGTGTAGATTACGTTGTACTGGCGAATTTCCACTTTCTCTGCCTCCGCCAGAGAACGAGCGGCGGCGTCGGGACGCACGTTGAAAGCGGTGATCAATGCGTTCCCCGCAATAGCCAGTTGTACGTCCGATTCGCTCACGGGACCAACGCCATTATAGATGACGCGTACGCGGGTCTCTTCGGTGGAGAGTTGCTCTAACGCTTGCTGAATCGCCTCGACAGAGCCACGAATGTCCGCCTTTAAGATTATGTCCAGCTCTTCAATGCCTTCCCCGGCAGTGGCACTGAGCGTATCCAGCGACATCCGCTCCGTCTCGTCACGTTCGCGCTCGGTGAGCTCCTGAAGCAAGACTTTCGCTGCTTTTTCATCGACTACGACAATGAGCGTTTCTCCAGGAGCAGGCAGCGCGCCAAGACCGAGTATCTCGGCGGGCACAGAGGGGCCTGCCTCGGCTATGGACGCGCCATTCTCACCGAAAAGCGCACGCACGCGGCCGGATGTCTTGCCACAGACTATCGTATCGCCCACGTGGAGGGTTCCCTCCTGCACAAGCACCGTTGCCACGGGGCCGCGACTCTTGTCCATGTTGCTCTCGATCACGACGCCTCGCGCCGGAATGCGGGGGTCAGCACGAACGCCTTCGATATCGGAAAGAAGCGAGATCATCTCCAAGAGGTCACCCAGGCCCTCTTTCGTCTGGGCAGACACCTCTACAAGCACCGTTTCGCCGCCATATTCCTCAACGAGGATGTCATGTTCCGTAAGCTGCTGCTTCACACGATCCGGGTTGGCGTTCGGTAGGTCAATCTTATTGAGTGCAATCAACAGCGGAACCCTTGCCGCCCGCGCGTGATTAATGGCTTCGATGGTTTGCGGCATCACACCGTCGTCGGCCGCTATGACAATCACTGCCAGGTCTGTGACCTTGGCGCCGCGCGCGCGCATTGCCGTGAACGCCTCGTGGCCGGGCGTGTCGATGAAGGTGATGGTGTCGCCATTGCTGGTCACTTGATAGGCGCCGATACGCTGGGTAATGCCGCCGGATTCGCCTTCAGCCACATTGGTCTCGCGCAGCGCATCCAGAAGTGAGGTCTTGCCGTGGTCGACGTGTCCCATCACGGTTATTACCGGAGATCGCTTCTCAAAGCGCCGTCGTCGTCGTGCGGTCGTGCCCGTCTCCTTGGCTGCTGCGAGGACCACGTCTTCTCTTTGCTTTGTTGCTGCCGGCTTAACTTCCTCTTTCACTACGCTATGGCCCAGCGCCTCGACGACGAGCGAAGCGGTGGCATAATCAAGCGTTTGATTAATCGTGACAGCGGTACCGCGTATGAATAGCTCTTTGATAATGGCTGTAGGGCTTACTTCAAGGCGCTCCGCAAGTTGGGCGACGGTAATGTCTTGCGGTAGCTTGATCTTCCGCGGCGGAGCCGTATTGTCGGTGACTGTCCCCTGTGACGTAGCTGCGTTACGATCTCTTTGGCCCGACGATGCACGCCTGGGGGAACGCCGACGTGTACGCGCGCCGCCGCCAGACCTAGAACCCATTCTCATTGTTGCCCCTCCTCTCGGGGGAGTATTCTCCCACTGCGGTGGGCCTGGGGAGGAAGACTGGCTTGAGGCGCATTCGCAGACGTGCAGGCCGTCTCGGTTATCTGCTCGACCGAAGCCCGCAGTTCTGCAAGCGCCCCATCATCTATGGTGACTCTTAACGCTCGGCTCAGGACATTCGCTCTGAGCGCCTGCCTTGCACAATCAACAGCAGGACAGAAGTAGGCGCCACGCCCACGTGCCTTCCCCGTCGTATCGATTATCACGCGCCCTTCTGCCGTGCGCACTATGCGGGTCAGAGACCGCTTTGGCTTCGTTGTCCGGCAACCGAGGCACGTACGCTGCGGTATGTGCTTTTCCTGTGGCGTGGCTGTTGGAATCACCACACCCTCCCTCCAAGGTTCCCTTCTCCCTTTCGATCTAGCACAGGTGGGCTGCCGCTATGTTGTAGACAAAGATTACAGCGCAGGGCGAGTCCTCATCGAGAATCTGCGGCAGTGCCTAACCGGTGCCGCTTGTGGACTCCTCTGTTGCCAGGGGTTCCGCCGCAGGCTGCTCTTCTGATGTTTCGTGCACTGACGCCTCTTCGGCCTCGGCTGAGGATTCTGCCGAGGTCACGGGCGATACATCGGCAGTGCCTTGCTCATCCTCCAGTGAACGGATGTTTATCTTCCATCCGGTAAGTCGGTTGGCGAGACGAGTGTTTTGACCATCGCGGCCGATGGCCAGCGAGACCATGTCGGCGCTAACGAGCACGGATGCTACCTGCTGATCGTCAACCTCGATGAGCTCCACTCGGTGGACTTCCGCCGGAGAGAGGGCATTCTTGATGAACGTGGCCGTATCCGCGCTCCACTCGATGATCTCCACCTTTTCATTGCCGAGTTCCCGCAGCACGTTCTGGATACGCGTTCCCCGCATGCCGACGCATGACCCCACCGGGTCCAGTCCCTCTTGGTTCGCTGCCACGGCCACCTTTGTGCGCGATCCTGGGTCGCGGGCAATTCCCTTGATTTCCACCGTCCCGCTCTGCACTTCGGGGACTTCTTGCTCGATAAGGCGTCGGATGAAGTCCTTGTGGGCGCGCGAAACGCGAACCACGGGTCCTTTAAGGTCTTTCCGCACTTCCGCGATGTAAGCACGGAGACGTTGGCCCAAGCGGTAGCGATCGCGCTCGCCAGGCACCATGTCTGCGGATGACATCAGCGCTTCCGCGCGGCCGAAGTCCAGCACCACGCCTCGGCTGTCAACCCGCTGCACCCGTCCGCTCACGACCTCTCCCACGCGGTCGATGAAGTCATCGTAGACGTGGTCTCTTTCCTTCTCACGCAAAGACTGCAGCAATACTTGCCGCGCTGCTTGTGCGGCAATGCGGCCCACGTTAGGCGGCGTAATCTCCACCTCAATTTCGTCACCGTGTTCCGCCTCTATGTCAATGGCTTGTGCGTCTGTGAGGCTAATCTCGGCTTCCGGATCCGAAACGTTCTCTACAACCAGCTTGGGTACGTAGATCTTCGATTCTCCGGATTGCGCATCGAAATACGCAACGGCATTCGGCACCGGGTCGCCGCTGACTTTCCGGTATGCAGAAAGGATCGCAGTCTCTAGCGCACCGATGACGTCTTCTTGGTCTAAGCCTTTTTCACTGGCAATCTGCGCAATTGCAGATACAAAGTCGCTCTTCATGCGCGATACCTTCCCCCTGCTGCCAGCAATTTCCTGAGGCAGCCGCCACGAATTAAGAAAAAGTGGGCTTTCCCCACTTCCGCAAACACCTTCATTATAGCACCTTGCTCTCATGGTGTCGGTGCTCTAAACGTGCATTGTGCGTGGATTAAGGGTAGTATGAAGCCAAGCAATAGAGTATAGGAGAGTGAAAATGAGTTGGTCATGGGTAGTCCGAATGCTCATCATTCTAGTGGTTGTTCTGGTTGTCGTCGCGGGAACGGTCGTGGCCTTGCGACTCACAGACCCCGGCGCCGAAGAGGTAATGGAGGCCTCGCCAATGCCGCAGGCGACAGTATTGCCGCCTACGCCAGCACCCTTGGTTACGCCTATGCCGAAGCTAGCGACTCCGACGCCGGCTCCTATTCCTACACCGCCGCCAGCCCCGGAAGCTACGCCAATACCGGCACTAGCAGCGGGAGACCTCTGCACGCCTGAACTCAGCGCCGCGATTGCCGCGGCAAACGATAGCCAGTCTGCCCTCATGCGGGGCGAGATCAATGCGTCGCAACTCAACGCCACATGGGGCGCCATGGCAGCGCGTGCCCAATCGTCAGCCGAGTCACTGCTTGCAAAGACCACCGACACCTATAGCGTCGATCGTATAACGCGGGTTGTGCCTCAGGTGAATACCTGCACCCTGCAGAGCGCTTCCGAAGATGAGAGTGAAGTGGTCGTGGAGACCCAAGAGGTGTGGACCTACGACGCTGTGCTGAGCTGTGCGGCGAGCGAAGTTGAACAAACATCGCGCGAGCTCGTAACCTACCCCGGCCAGGAATACACGTTTGCGCGCCAAGGCGATTCCTGGGTGATGCAGAATTGGAACATTGGCGTAGTCAATATCGATCCGGCTTGGCAGTGTACGTAAGGCGCTATTCGCTTGGCTAGCAGTAGATTCCGGGAGTTAGTTGTGCCGGTGCGTAGTGAGGCTGGGGCGCGATTCTGAATCACACCCGTGCCACTCGGGTGGTCGGGACTGCAAGTGGACTGGAAAACGGCGGCAGTCTAGCCGGAGTGCCTGCATCCCACGGGCGATGTCTCGATAACTCTTACCAAAGAAGCAAGAGTAACTCCTTCTGCGTAGGAGACCCTCTTTCGAGTACAGGGCAGGCTCTAGCCCCTCGCGGTGGAAACCCCCGCATTGAAAGGGAGTATGGGGCAGGATCTATCCCCCAGGCGGAGACCCCAAGATTCACAAACGAAGTGCAACACTTTGCTATGGTGTGAATCCCCCCCCCCGAATCGTGGGGAACGGGGCATACCCGGACTTCCAGCCCCATGCGTAACTTCGGCCAGCAGCGCCAGAATAACTCCCTCTCCCTGGGTGCTTGTCTCAAAAGTGCATTGCTCAGTGTGGACTTGCCCTTCGACAGGCTCAGAGCCTGCCCCGTACACGATACGGGGGCGAACGGAAAAGGCAAATCCCGTTCGTGCTGAGCCTGTCGAAGCACGATTTTGCTGATCGAGTCGATTTATGAGACAGCCTCCTGGGGAGAGGGTGCAGAATGCGGAACCTAGTGAACGCGGAGCGGCTCCGGTTCCCTCTCCTGGGGGAGAGGGTTAGGGTGAGGGGATCTTCTCACCTACCGGCCTGAGTTGTGCAAAGCTCTCCGGCGGGAGAGGGGACTTTCCCGCCTCGGCAAGGGTTATACAAAGGTCTCCCGTGGGAGAGGGTACTCCATCGCTTCGGCGAGGTTTATACAGAGATTTCCCATGGGTGTAAAAACTGAAGCGAGGACACACAAACTGCCGTGCGTCCTCGCTTCACCTTAAGTTCTGTTCTACTGGCAATCCGTCTATTACCTTACGGACACGGTCGGCAGTAGCTCTTCTATGCTCACAGTAACACTACACGCCAATGCCGCCGGTGAATTCCAAGACAATGGCGAGAACACCGGCGATGCCAACTACGATGTACAGGACTCGTGAGATGATGTTGACTTCGCCGAACTTGAGGCCGCCAGCGATAAGGGCAATCACGTCGATCTTCGCGATGCCAACCAGGCCCCAGTTAATGGCGCCGATTGCGGCTACGATGAGGGCCACGAGTTGTAGTGTTTCCATCACATTTCTCCTTGGATGCTTCCTTAACTCACTCTCCTAGACCTCTCTTCCCCTCCTTTCGCCGACGCGGTCGGCACGTGAAGGCTGCCCACTGCCCGGTTGTTTCCCAATGACTCCCTGAGAGCGCTGCGGATTCCTTGGTTGCGAGGGGGCGTATCCTCCATACTGCTAGACAATCCGAGCAATAGCATATGCTATCCTCTTTGAGTAGACTAAGGGCTATTGACACTGGAGTCAAGTCAATGCTGGAAACGTGCACCATGACGCGCGCAGACGAGAGCTCGTGAGGAACGAATACTTGAACCGGCCCTAATCAGCGCGTGCAAAGTAACCGGCCAAACGGCCTGTCGGCTAGATGCCGTCACTGCCTGTGCCCTGACTGCGCCTTAGTTCTGAGGCGGAACCAGCACGGTGTCGATGACATGGATGGTGCCATTCGAGGCTTGGATGTCGGTGATGATGACTTGGGCGTCGTTGATACGCACCGTGTCGCCATCAACTGTAAGCGATATTGCCGCCCCTTGAACCGTGGTGGCTGCGTCGAGCTTTACCACGTCTGCGGCCATCAAGTTACCGGAGACCACGTGATACAAGAGAATATCGGCCAGGGCGGGGATGTCCTTCAAGAGTGCATCCACCGTACCCTCGGGGAGCTTGGCGAAGGCGTCGTCTGTGGGAGCGAAAACTGTGAAGGGACCTTCACCTTGCAGCGTCTCCACCAGATCGGCTGCCTGTAGGGCCGCCACCAGGGTCTGGAACCTACCGTCGCCGACGGCAATGTCTACGATGGTGGCAGGCTGGGCTTCAGGCTCCACCGCCGGCGAGGGCGAGGCCCAACGCGGCTACCACGCCTAATTTGCGGAAGTGTTGTCGCCAGGGGCCAAGACTCCGCCCGGTCTTTCTCACTATGTTCCTAAGCATTGTCCTCTCCTTGTGCTCAGGCGTCTTGACGAATATGCTGGATATGCCTGGCATACGCTTGCCCGGGGGAGAGGGCGAATCTCCTCAACCCAGCTTAGGGGCACGACATGTCGTGCTCTTATGCGTCTGTGGTCCAAAGAGGGTGGGAATCCAAGAAATCCCGACACTCCTCCTGAATCTCCTACAGAACTGCGCGGAGGTCTGCTACGCCCCCAGGAAGCCTTCGTTGTACAAAACTGAGCGGTAACCGCGTTCGCTCGCCCAGCGGATGGCCGCTTCGGTCTTTGCGGGCACGTTGGGCTGGTAGTGACGCAGTTCTTTGCGGAAGTACTGTTCGTGGACCATTAGCTCCATGACCTCGCTGCGGTGGGGGTCTTGCCCGACGGAGTCCAGATGAGCCGTCACTTCTTCCGGCGTCTTGTGCGAGTTAATGACCTGATCGTGGGTAACGAAGAGAATATCCTCGCTGTAATCCATCCAGTAGTCGTGGGTGTGCAGGTAGGCGGTGGTGGCGTGGTCCAGGTAGTAGTTTACGCGCAGGTCAGGAGCGGGAATGAAGTAGCCCGCCAGGCCCCAGATACCCTCCTGGCGCAGCGCGCGGCAGCCCAGGCGTGTGCCCTCGCCCCAGTGAATCGTAGTGAAGTGCGACCAGCTTTGCTCGCCCGCAAAGCGCAGCGTCTCGTCGCGCACCTGCCGGTAGTCCGTAAGAAGTGTTTCTGCCGACGCTTCCTTATACGGATCGCGCGGATGGTCGGTGCGGGCGTGGAACGAAAGTTGCAGCCAGTCGGCGTTGTCGCGCCACTCGGACTTATACGTATCCGGCATCTGCCGCAGGTCGAAGTCCTCGTAAGCGTAGTAGATGTTGATGTGGGTCTTGGTGCCGTAGCGGTCGCGGAGGTCGCGCATGAACCCCAGGTAGAAGTTGTCGAAGAGCGACTTCGGCCGCTCCAAGGCGATATCGCGCAGGAACAACACGTCGTCGTCCAGCGAGAAACGGTAGCGCGGGAACGAACGCTGGTCCCAGAGTATCGTCACGGCATGGGTTAGCGTCTCCCCGCCGCGTTCCGCCACGGCCGTAAGCACCGTCTCGTGGGCGTCCAGGGTGTAGTCCGCTGTGAACGTGGCGCCGATTATCGTGGCCGTCACGCCGTTCACGGTCACCGTATCGGCTTCGCTCACCACGCCCTGCACCGTGATGTGCAGACCCGCGTCGTCCTGCCGCCCGTCGTGCCGATTGAGGATCGCGCCATGAATCGGCGCGGTAATTTGCACCTGCATGGTAAAGCCCTGCCTCCTAAACTGCGCGACAATTGATACCGTATACTAGCATAGACAAGCGGCTGCTTGCAGGCTACGTGCTTTCGCAGAGCAGGTCGCGCATGGGTTCCTCTCTCAGACTCCACTTTCATTTGACTTCACGATTCCTACGGTGGGTTGGCTGTGCAATGACTATGAAATCTCCAGATGGTCCCTTGGGTGTCGAACGCAAGTAGAAGATACGGGGCCTGTTTTGACGTAAGACCGTACCATTTTCGAGGCGCGGTTGAGACTGTGAGTCCCTTCGGAGCCTCGGGGCAGGCTCACTTCGACGGAAGTACGGCACATCGCCGTGGGCAAGTTAGCGTGCGCCGGACACGTCTAGTCTGGCTTAAGGACTCGGGCGTCGATAACGTCCAACACGATCGAACGGCGTCTCCGGTAGCGGCCTGTAGACATCAATCACCTCGTCCTCGAACTCGAACCGCTCCATCAGAACATCAATGGTGGCTTGCGAAATTAGTGATGCACAGGCGAGGACGGAGGCGGGCGGAGCATTGTTGACGGGTGCAGAGCAACCCAGATCAGGCTCCGCAACATCGACCTTGGAGTCGCCTGGCGGAATGATCGGGTAATCAGGAGACTCAGGCCGGTCAATAATGGAGGAGTCAGTATCCTGGGCCTTCCTCTGAATCCGCCCAATGAAACCACCACGAAGCAGCGCGCCGGAGACTAGCGGCTTGTCCATTTCCTGTGCAACTAGAGCGACGGGATGTACAAACGAATCGTTACCGGTGGCGTCAATGACCACATCAGCGTCTGCAACGAGTTGCGCAATCTCCTGTGATCCATATGGGTTGGCCGGAGGCGCTATGGACTCTATCTTAGTCCAAGGTGCGTGATTTCTGATGGCGGCCTCCACAGCGTTCACTTTCGATCCGCCAACCTGATCATGGCCCGCGACGTGCCGTACGACGTTGCCAGGTGACAGAAAGCCGCAGTCTACGATTCTCAGGGATTCGATGCCGCTCTCGGCAAGGGTCAAGGCTACATGTCCTCCCAACGCGCCGGCCCCAAAAAGGACAGCACTGCGTCCTTTGAGAACCTCCGCGTCGGGTCCAGCTCTGAGCCTAAGAGTCCGCTCGTCATTCGGTTCGGCAACTAGCGCTGCTGCTTCCACTTTGTCTCCTTCTCCTTCGCAAGCCATGACAAGCAGGTCGGTGCGTTCTTGCCGTTGCCATGCGATCATGATGATGTCCACACCACCGCTTACCTGGAGGCCCCTGGGCTCGCGGCGTTGTGAGAGAGTTCTCTCCAACCCCTTCCGCTGCGATCTCTTGAGATGCCGCGGTAGCTCGGATAAGTTGCGCGGCGGTGGCGCTTGAAGCTGACCGACCCGAAACCAGAGCCCACGGAGCTCACGCGGCCCAGTCGCCGGTCCTAGTCGAATCCTCAGCAGGTTCGGGTTCGCCAGGACTCCATTCAAGTCGCCCCAACTACCGATGCTCGTGCGCAGCGAATTAAAGTCGAACGTCGCCATCAGCGGCCACTTGAGCTTGAAATTCAGGTACGCATCAAAGGGCAGGTCGTCGTCCTGCCAGCCGCTCTTTGCGCGCCTGCACCAGTCCTCAACACGGCTGAAGAGGCCATCCACGGTCTCCCATTCACCGCTCAGGTCGCCGTCCCGCCAAAGGCAGACAAAGCCGTCAAGTGTCGAGTGGTTGGTGTCGAGCCCCTGTACGAAGATCCTGGGCGGCCGGTAGGGCCACCCTGGGTCAAAGACAATATCCATGGTGCGCGTATCAGTGAGCCCGTCAAACGCCGGGTGGATGGGGCCTCGCCACATGCGGCCTCCAGTGCTGGGAACGGGCTCGAATCCCGACGCAACGAGGTCGGTTCGGAACCCTTCCAGCGAGGCGATGTCGAAGGATTCCTGTTCCATTCCGTCTACCCGAACCGGTGGGCTTCATTCCGCCGAGTCGTTGCACCGGCCCCACTCGCCGCACCGACTCCGGCTGCAGTGACAGTGCTGCCCACATGTCCTCCAGTATTCGGAGGATAAGGCAAGACCGGATTGACGCGGTCATTGCCGCCGAGAATCTTGCGCCATTCAGTGGCGGCGTCGGTGTCGTTCATGGGAAGCGCTCGGTTTGCCGCAGCCGCCAGCTTCTCGAATATGGCCGCAGCCTGCTCGACCTGTCCTGCCGACAACGGTGGGTCGACGGGGGTGCCGAGCACAGGGTCCCGTAGAGGATCGACTCCCGCCAGCACAAAGCGTTCTGCAATGCACTGGAGCGTACGAGCCAAAAGCACATCCCATTCATTCCCGGCAACCAGCCCTGATCGCCATGCCTCGAACGTGACGAACTCCAGGTACAGACCGCCAGGCCGCTTGTCCTCAAGGTGGGTCTCTCGAGTCTGGCGCACTAGCTTGACGACGGGCTTGTAGGCGTGCCGATCGCCTACTTTTGGATTGAAGGCCGCCTGATTTAGTTCCGTGGAAAGGTCCCCGAACAGTACAGCGCCAGTTGTTACCCACCGGCCCTCGCCCTCAACCCATCGATTCTGGTCCTTGGTCGGGATTGCCCAGAGTTCACCGTGACGTACCGCTGGAACTGCATCAACAGAAAAATCTCCTCCCGAAATGCGATCATGGTCAGGGAACAGGACCTTGACGCTACGCGCCTGCTGCTGTGCCCGTCCGCCGCCCTGCCCAAATTGCCCGTACTTGCGGACGATGACGTGCCAGACTGCGTTAAACACAGCCTTAGGCTCAGCCCTCGTATCCAGTCTAGTAAAGCGCAAGAAGACATCAACATCCTTGCCCGGATAGATACCGGTATCCCGACCGTAGGAGCCGATCAGCAGCGGCTCGACGCCCCACTCCTTCAGCTGCTCGTCCTGTTGTAACAGCTCTCTGATCTCCGTGTGGGCATCAATGGCGCGTTTCCTCTTCTGCCCGTTGATTTCGATGTTGGTGAGCGCCTGCTCGAATTGGTTCCGTAAGTTAGGCATTACATCCCTCCAGATAAATCTTTAAGCCAATGCTTCTCGGCGCATCGGCAAAACTACCTTCTCAATGGGGCTCCCGCCCGCGCCAGAGCGCACTACCAGACATGGCAGATAGCGTGACGCTACGAGACTGTCGCAGTCATCTGGACCATCTTCCCACTCGTACAGGCTCACGCGGATGGTATTCAGCGTGCGTCCAAGAAGCAGAGCCACTGTCCATGGGCAGCGAAGGAGCAAATGAAACTCAGATGTCTCCGAGCGCGACGCTGCCTGACGTATTGCATGGGACGCCTCTGCGACTATTGAGCCTGCGTCCTCAGGAAGCAGGTACCCTTCAGCCACTGGTCGGATGTGGATTACACTAGCGAGCCGGCTAAGACGGGCTTCGACGAGGCGGTCAAACGCCGGGTCGTTCCGTGTTGGCATTAGGTCCAAGTAGACGACTGCGTCGCCGTTGGGCGCCTCGCGAGGCGAGCGATCCATGATTTCCAAGAGTCGCGTCGAAGTTCCTGGAGCCGGAGCATTGCCGGAGATTGACCACGCATGACCAGCGACATCTACTGCATCTACATCCCCAATGAGGGTCGTGGGCAGCGCGGCTCCAAGAGCGAATGCAACGGACAGGTGCGCTCCCCCACTGACCCTCGCGTGCCTCGCGCCCGCGATCTCCAGTAGGTGAGGGAGATCACTAAGAAATAGCCGAAGGTCTTCAAGGCCCTGGCGATGCGGGCGACGATCACCTGGCGTCGGCGGCCGCAACCGCACGACAAGGTCTCCGTACGGGCCAATGGCCGACGGGACGATGCGAGTTTGCAGATTGATTTCGATGACTTCCCCTGCCGATTTGATACTCTCCCGCAGCGCCTCCATTCTTTGCCGACAATGACTGCGTGCGATGTCCGCGATGCCTCTTGGAGTCAGCGCAGAATCCTGGCGCAGCCTCTTTAGCTTTGGCGCACTTTGAGACAGAAGTCGATCTGGCGCACAATAATCCAAGTGCCCAGCCTTGACCTCGATAGTCGACGCAATGGACAGTGTAAATGCTCCCTCAGACTCCAGGGCGAGCAGGTGTGGGAGTTCAATTCTCTTTACGTCACTAGATTCTCCTATATCCGGGGTCACGATCAGTACGGCGCCCGATAGCCCGGACTGCATTGCCTCTTCAAGCCGACGCTCCGTGTCGCCCGGAGGCAGATCAGTCCGGTCGAGCCATACGGGAACGCCTGCAGACCTCAGTGCCCAAGCCAAGGCTATTGCGAGCTCAGCACCATCGCTGTGCCGGTACGACAAGAATACCGGGCCGCGCGGGGATACGCGGCTGGGGCCACTTTTCACATTCCGGTGTAACGTACTATCCACCTGTTCCCCCTGCCCACCGAACCCGAGCCTTATTTCCACGCAGTAATATATTATATGTTGTTTGAACGTTAAAATCAATGTATGGTATTATCTTTCATAATTGCTTGTCCGTGTGCAAGACTTTGGAATGACATATTGGACGTGAATCACAATGGCTATAAAAGTCTCCGGTTTCGCGCAGGCGCTAGCTCGCTGTCAGGCCTTTGATTCTGTCGATGCTGGCGAGCTTGAGAACATCATCTCCAGTGGCCAGTTGCCATTGGAGATGATGTTCGTTGAGCCTTCGGCTGATAAGGCACTGATACGGTCGGGAGAGCCCTTCAAGTTCCTATATTTCGTTCAACACGGCGTGATTGTGTCTTGGCAGTATCCTCACTCGGAGCTATCCTCCCCCTTCCTCATAGGTGATCACGAATTCATGATGGATGCGGAGCACTGGGTGGCCTCCTATTCTGCCGCAACGCAGGCGACGGTCGTGGGCATCCCCGTCTCCACGATGAGACTCCTCGTTGAAAAGATGCCCCGGATCCGCGACCAATTGTATCTTCTACTTTTAAGGCGTATGGCGCGCTACTACTGGGTCTCACTCGCGACCAACGGGAGTCCAGCACCTAGGGTTGCAGCTGCTCTGATCTCCCGCCTAGCCCTTGAAGGCAAGGACTACGGCCACGACCGGGAGATGAGCGTGCGGCAGCGGGACATCGTCCGACTTACGGTCATGTCCCGCTCAGCAGTTGCCGCCGGTATTTCAAAACTCGCATCTGCTAAGGTCGTTCGCATCGGAGACAACAACAGTGAAAGGTTCGCAGGGAGAGTCAATGTTCCAGAGGTTGATCGATTGAAGGATTACGCACTTAGCGAGGTTCGGGAAAAGCAAGTCCGTCCACTACTCCGGTCGAACGAAGACTTCCTCTGAATGCCCTCCATCGGTAGATATGAGATCAAGAGGAATCCGGCAGTTCGGCATTGACACTCGGGAATCTACGCAGTATTCCCGGCCTGTCGCTCTCATCAGGCCGAAGAGAAAGAAAATCTTGCTAGTAAGCGGCCATGACAATTTGCATGCCCGCGCGCAGGCGGACCCGCCAGTGGTCCTCGAGTGATTGGGTCCATTCGGGATCGAGGTCTCTTACCGTCTTGCAGATGCTGTCCAGCCACAGTTCGTAGAGCATGGGCGCTATGTTGCGGCCGGCGCGGCTGTGGAGTTCGCCAAGTTTATTCAGTACTGTTCGCATCTCCGGGTCCGAGACGTCCTGTGTCACCATCAGGTACACCGAATCCCGGAGCAGCGTGCGTTGGCGTGCGAACTCCGTCTTGGCAAAGAACGGGGCAATCGCGGGAGAGGCATTCATGAAGGTAGTGTAGAAGGTTTCAGCGAAATCGCCGGCGGTCTCGCAGCGTGCGAAACTACGCCGCACCTCATCGCCGGCAAAGCTGCCCGGCGTGCGCATGGTGGAGTCGTCGTCCAACTCTCGAAAGAAATCCACGCGGCAGCGCACCGGCCCGGTGACCACTACCCTATGCTGCGCCTCCGGATGAATGATGACGTGATCAGGCGCAGAAACCTCGCTTTCTTCGTTGGTTTCGAGGTTCACAAACCGCACGGTGCCTGCAAACACGTGGAGAACGCCCCAGCGCCCAGACGCCAACTTGTGCTCCTTTTGCAGGGCTTCGGGGATGGTTTCTTCGCTAAAGGTCAGCGAGCCGCCGCTGGGAACCAGTCCTTCCGGGAGTTTTTCGGTTGCCATCGAGGGTTTCATTCTCCTTTGAATGGTGCCACGCTATCATGTTGATTGGAGACCTTTGGATAACTCCGTCATTCCGGCAAAAGCCGGAATCCAGAGTTGCGTGGGCAGATCGCGTTGTCTTGCCGTCAAGCCTTCTCTCACCCCCATCCCAAACTCCCCCGTCTAAGGTGGAAGGGGTATCGCGAGGGTCTTTATTGGGAGCAATGCGCAGTATTCTAATGGCCGTCAACCTCTGCGGATCCAGCGCATGTTTCCTAGGGCAACCATGCCGTCGCTACTTTAGAGTCAGCACTGGCGAGCAGGTGCGGGTTAAGTTAATTGTACAGCTTGTCTAGCGGATGTTGCCTATGTTGGGTGCTCTAACCGTTTCGTTTGACGAGCTTGCAGGTCTATGTTAATATATCCCGTGACTGAGATGCAGGCGGGTGGCGAGTGAGCTGAACGCCTGCGCCTATTAACAAGTGAATAACCGTTGGCCTTATCAAGAGAGGTGGAGGGAAACGGCCCTGTGAAGCCCGGCATCCCGGTGGACGATAACTGTGTCCACGACAGGGTGCCAATTCCGGCCCCATACGCTATGGGGCAAGATAAGGGGATATATTGCGATACGCGACCCCTCTCTATAAGGAAAGAGAAAGGGGTTGTTTTTACTTAATGAGTAATTTGCTAAAGGACGAAGGCGCGCGCGTGGTTGCACCGTGTGCATTGTGTGAAGCGCATCGGTCTGGCGCACCTGCTGCAAGAAGCGGTAGGATGCCGCATAGCGCCGCGCGGCGCGTGATGACGACGGACGTAGGCGGGTTGCCGCGCATGCCCCGTTGCGGGCGCTATCCATACGAACACCTACTTTAAGTGTCTGCGTCCGCATACGGAGCGCAGTCGACCGTTGGACCCTCACCCCGACCCTCTCCCAGGGGGAGAGGGAGATGAAAGACACGCTGAGGGAAGCCTGGAACGACAGCACCGACGCCTGTACTGAGCCAGCCGAAGTGCCTGTACTGAGCCAACGGAAGTACCTTTGGCGAGCAAGTCGGAGTAACGAAACTGGACAGAATCAAGTAACTGAACCAGTCGAAGCAAGAGAGAAACCGAATCATGAGTGATACGGCACGAATACGAGGGCTGAAGTGTCGGGAGTGCGATGAACGGTATCCCGTACAGCCGACGCATGTCTGCTCCTTCTGTTTTGGCCCTCTGGAGGTCGAGTACGACTACGATGCCATTCGCGAGACGACTAGCCGCGAGAAGATCGCCCAAGGGCCGATTTCGCTGTGGCGATACAAGGACCTCCTGCCCGTGGAGCACGGCGAAGACCTGAACTGGCGGGTGGGTTTTACCCCGTTGCAGCTTGCGCCCAACCTGGGCAAAGCCCTGGGCCTGAAGGAACTCTACGTCAAGAACGATAGCGTGAACCCAACCTTTTCGTTCAAAGACCGCGTGGTCTCCGTGGCGGTGGCTAAAGCGAAGGAGTTTGGATTCGATACGTTTGCCTGCGCCTCCACGGGCAACCTGGCGAGCGCGACCGCAGCCGCCGGTGTGCGCAACGGCCTGCGCACGTACGTCTTCTTGCCCCACACCGTCGAGCGCGGCAAGGTGGTGAACGCTGCAGTGTATGGCGCGACGTTGGTCTCGGTGGAAGGCACATACGACGAGCTGAACCGTCTTTGCAGCGAGCTCGCCGACCGCTATTCCTGGGCGTTCGTCAACATCAACATTCGCCCCTTCTATTCGGAAGGATCGAAGACGCTGGCGTACGAGGTGGTGGAGCAGTTGGGCTGGCGGGCGCCGGACCACATTGTGGCGCCCATTGCCTCCGGTTCGCTCTACACCAAGGTGTACAAGGGGCTGAACGAATTGTATAAGGTGGGGCTACTGGAGGGCACGCCGCATACGCGCATTTCCGGCGCTCAGGGCGAGGGGTGCAGCCCGGTGGCGGAAGCCTTCGCCGCCAATACCACCGCTATCAGACCGGTGAAGATTCCGACCACGATTGCCCATTCGTTGGCTATCGGCAATCCCGCCGACGGCTACCACGCCGTTAAGATTGCGCAGGATACCGGCGGTATCATCGAGTCCGTCACCGACGATGAGGTGGTGCAGGCTATCAAGCTGCTGGCATCCACGGAGGGTGTCTTCACCGAGCCCGCCGGCGGGGTGACGATTGCCACCCTCAAGAAGCTGGTCGAAAACGGTCAGATCGCGCCGGACGAGGTCACGGTAGCGTACGTCACCGGCAACGGTCTCAAGGCGCAAGAAGCGGTCTCGGATACCTTGGACTTGACGATACAGATAGCGCCGCACGTAGAATCATTCGAAGAAGCGGTGCGCGGACTGGAACGCACCCCCGTAACAGTGTGAGCTCTTAGAGGGTATTTGCGAAGCCTATGAAAATCGTTCGTGCTGAGGTGGCTGACTTCGTCAAAGACGCTACGCCAAGTCCCTGTCGAAGCATGAACGACCCTTCGACAAGCCTGTACTGAGCCTGTCGAAGTGCTCAGAGCCTGCCCCGTACCCGATACGGGGGCGAACGTTACTCGTGCAGACAACACCATTGTAAACAGACTCTTAGGAAGGAAAAGACGAAGTAATGGCAAATGCCGTAAAGATTCCCACCCCGCTCCGTCCCCTGGCCGGCGGCAAGGCCGAGGTCACCGTGGAAGACGCGAGCACTATCGAAGATCTGATTACTAAGCTGGACGAAGCCCACGAGGGGTTCAAGGCGCGCATGTGCGACGAGGACGGCGAACTGCGCCGCTTTATCAACATCTACGTGCGCGGTGAGGACATCCGCTTCATGGACGGCCTGGCAACAGCGCTCAGCGACGGCGATGAGGTCTCCATCGTGCCCGCCGTCTCCGGCGGAGCAGCCTGAACCTTCATCCGACGAAGTCTCTTCTTCAATGTGAGACACAGATCAACGGCGTGCGCCGATGGATTGCACGTCGTTGATTCAATTTGGTCATGACTTGATCCCAACGTAGGATATTCGTCAACAGCTTCTGCCGATTGCGGAGCGGGGGACAAGCCCCCGCGCTAAAGCTGTGATCGTCATTCCCGCGAATAGCCCGCCCAGTACTTGATACGGGGCGGGATTCCGTCTTCCCCGCGCCTTGCCCCCTCTCCATCCACGGAGAGGGTTGAAGTGAGGGTGCGACTCCACGTTGTGGCACGAAATGAATGGGGCAGACTGGGTTTTCGGCCTGCAGCACACGGACGCAGGTTACAAACCTGCGCTACCAAGACACGTAACACTGGTTGCACCTGTTGTCGCCCATACGTGGAAAATTCTGCAGCATTTGGGACAAGCCACCGCGCTACAGATGTCACCGTCATTCCTGCGAATAGCCCGCCCAGTACTTGATACGGGGCGGGATTCCGTCTTCTCCGCGCCTTGCCCCCTCTCCATCGAGGGAGAGGGCTGGGGCGTGGGTGCGCCTCAGCGATGTGGCACGAAATGAATGGGGCAGATTGGGTTTTCGGCCTGCAGCACACGGACGCAGGTTACAAACCTGTGCTACCAAGACACGTAATGTTGGTTGTACCTCTTGTCGCTCATACGTAGAAATCTCTGCAGCATTTGGGACAAGCCACCGCGCTATAGAACTCGTGCGAGAACGCGGCAACTGCTGTTTCCCCAGACTTTCGGTCAATTGAACTGAGAAGGGGCACGACATGTCGCGCCCTTAAATCGTCATGAACTAGGGTACGGAGACGGCGCCAAAGAGTATATAATCACGTGTGAACAACCCTTTCGCCTGATACACACTGACCACAAGGAGATACCGATGCCGAGCAAAGTGGCAGCGCAGATGTACACCGTTCGGGACCACACCGAGACGCGCAAGGATCTGGTCGAATCGCTCCGAAAGATCAGCCAAATGGGCTACGAGGCGGCGCAGTTCTCCGCCGTTGGCGCGCTGGAAAGCGCAAACCCGGAGATTACGGTGCAGGAAGCGCGGCAGATGCTGGACGACGTCGGCATTCGCTGCATTGCCACACACCGTAGCTGGGATGACTTGGCAAACAACACGCAGGCCGAAATCGACTTTCACGGCGTGTTGGATTGCAACTATGTCGCCATTGGCGGCATTCCCCAGCCCTTCCGCAGTCAGGGCGAGCAGGGCTATCGGGCCTTTGTCGAGGCGGCGCGGCCGGTTATCCAGAAGCTCAAGGCCGCCGGCTTGACCTTCGGCTACCATAACCACGCTCATGAGTTCGAACGAATCGCGCCCGGCCCCAAGACCCTCATCGACATCTTCATAGAAGAAGGTGGGCCGGACTTTACGCTGGAGTTCGACGTCTATTGGGTCGCGCATGCCGGGGCCAATCCGGCTCGGCTTCTCGCACAGGCGTCCGGCAGGGTGCCCGTAATTCACGCGAAGGATAAAGAAGTAGACGCCGACGAAGGACCGGTCATGTGCCCGGTGGGTGAGGGCAATTTGGATTGGGACGGCATTATTGAGGCCGGAAATAAGGCGGGCGTAGAGTGGTACGCCGTGGAGCAAGATACCTGTCGGCGCGATCCCTTCGATTGCCTGCGGTCAAGTCTGGAGTTTCTGACATCGAAAGGCGTGTAAGGGTTCCAGTCACGCGCAGCGGACTGTGGTGGAACTTTGGAGAGAAAGCGGGAACAGCGGACGGGCTTGTACGTGACCGAATTGCCTGCAGTCGTTCGTGGTGAGCCTGTCGAACCATGAACGGAAATTGTAGGTCTCAAACAATCGACCCGCAAGGTATCAGTCTGTTGGGATCCTCTAGAGAATCCAATATCCGTTCATCCTTCGACAAGCTCAGGACGAACGGATACCCTTTCCGAAGCTCGTTTCACACCCGTACGTAGCGGCCGGCGTCGATGACGAAGGCAACGCCGCGATTGTTGCCTATCTGGCCTTTACCTGTGAGAGGCTGGCCGCTCACGTTCTCGCGAATCACGTCCAGGGTCTCATCGACTTGGCTGACCGGCACGCCGACGAGCAGAGTTACGTTACCCCGGCTCCAGATGCCTCCGGCGGTGTTGATGCGCGTGTTGCCGATGCGCCGCTTCACGAGTTCGTCCACGATAGAGTTGGCGTCATCGTTGCGCACTACGGCAATGATGAGTTTGTCTACTGCCGGTTGTTGTTGCATCAAATACCTCCCGTTGCTGACTAGAGGCAACGGCTACGCCGCCTCTCCCATAGCGCGCGCAACTGCGAGCGCGTAATACATGACCGCTATGCGGACGGTAGGGGTAAGCAATGGTAGACGACACGGGCAAAACGAAGTCTTTGTCTCACTGCTTGGTCGGGGCGGGCGGATTTGAACCGCCGGCCTCAGCGTCCCGAACGCTGCGCTCTACCAGGCTGAGCCACGCCCCGCTTATGAGGTAATTCTAACAGGTCTGCCCACTCTCCTCAATAGTCACTTGGCTTACAACCGTATGACAAGCTATCCATGTACGCATCTGACTACTCTTGTCCAATCATCTTTCGGTCCCACAATTCGCTCATTCAATGAAGTCTCCAACCCCAAGTGTGACGGGAATTGCACGCCGCACATTCCGTCATTCCCGCAAGAATCTTGCCCCGTACTTGATACGCGGCGGGAATCTACCCTCTTCCTTCCCACGCCAAAGGGACATCGCGCTACGGTAAGCCAGCGCCTCGGAATGTCCTACACTGGCGCGTTTTAGGTGGGTACAGTTCGATCATTCCAGTATGATAAGTGCAAGAACAAGATACATCACAAGGAGCAGGCCGGTGAAAGCAGGTTTTCTCGAGCGTCTCGCGCAGGGGCCGCTGCTGGGTGACGGCGCGTACTACCTTGAGCTTGAGCGCCGGGTAGTGGGCAGCTACGCCTCCCACATTCCGATGGCGGTGTTGGACTACCCGGAAGCCGTGTTGGAAATGCACCATGAATTCGCCCGGGCGGGCGCGGAACTCTTGCAGGCCATGTCCTGGGGTGTGCGCCCCTTTGGCAGGGAAGCGGAACTGCACAAAGCAGCGGTGGAGTTGGCGCGTGAAGCCGCCGGACCGGACCGCTACGTGGCCGGCACCGTCAGCCAGTTTATCTACTCCGGCTCATCGAAGTGGGAGCCGCTGAACGCCGACGACCGTAAGCGGGCGCAGGAGTTCTTTGCCCGGCGGGTTGCGGAGCAGATGGATCCCGGCGTAGACGTCTTCATCATTGAGACCTTCTACTCGGTAGATGAGGCGAGCTTGGTCATCCCCTTTGTCAAGGAGGCGGGCGTGCCGACAGTAGTCACGCTGACCTTCCGCGACAGCGAATTTACGCGCGACGGCTACGATCCGGTGGAGGCGGCGAAGCGCCTTGTGGACAACGGCGCCGACGTGGTAGGGCTGAACTGCATGCGTCCTTGGCAAACCATGAACGACATGGCGCGGCGCATTCGGAATGCAGTATCCGTGCCCGTATGCGTCCAGCCAACAGCGTATCAGTTGGAACCGGGCGAGGTATTCAACCAAGCCATCAGCCGCGGCAGCCTCTATCCCAGCGTGGAGCCGCGCGTGCTCAGCCGCTTCGTCATGGCGGAGTATGCCAAGGAGGCGCAGGGCATCGGCATCGAGTTCATCGGCGCGTGCTGCGGCGCATTGCCCTACCACGTCCGCGCCATGGCGGAAGCGCTCGGCAAGCCGGTGGGCCTGCCGGATGCCAAGCGCGGCTACCAGATGAACTAGCCAGTAGCGCTAATTTGTGTCGCGCTGGAATTAGTCCATAACACTAGGACGAAGAGGTTTCTAAAGCACAAGACTCCTTCGCGCTTCAGAAGTGTTTAATGCTTGTGAATATGACACGAATGTAGTATAAAGAAAGTCAGGATCACGCGGTTTTGGGAGAGCGCACATTGGCGACGGCTGAGCAGACATCTTCACTCGGCGAACGGGTAAGCCGCATTGAAGGCGGCTACGAGCACTTGGCCACGAAGGCCGACCTTGCACAGATGAGGGCCGAATTGAAAGCCGAGATTGCCGGGCTGGACGGCAAGGTTGCCGGGCTAGACGGCAAGGTTGAGGCTTTGCGCAGCGAAATTCGTGGCATAAAGTGGTGGATCGCCTCCGCCGCCGCTGCGGTCGTTGCGCTCTCCGGCCTATCCCAACTGCTGCCACTTGGTGGCTGAAGCCCCAAAATGACAGACAACAGGCGCTCGCGTCGTAAAGAGAGATTAAGGATCGACATCTCAGGAGATCACACGTGGCGACGGCTGAGCAGACATCTTCACTCGGCGAACGGGTAAGCCGCATTGAAGGCGGCTACGAGCACTTGGCCACGAAGGCCGACCTTGCGCAGATGAAAGCCGAATTGAAGGCTGACATTGCTAGGCAGGACGGTGAAATCCCCGGCATAAAGTGGTGGATCCTTTCAGTCGGCGCCGCTGTCGTTGCGTTATCTAGCCTCGCTGAACTGCTCCCGCTTGGCGGCTGAATCCTCGAAATATTTGAGAAACCGCGCATGTGGTTAATGGGGACATGAAGGGTCTGCATTCAGGAGATCGCACGTGGCGACGGCAGAGCAAACGACTTCACTCGGCGAACGGGTAAGCCGGATTGAAGGCGGCTACGAACATTTGGCGACGAAGGCTGATCTTGCCCAGTTGAAAGCTGAATTGCAGTCCGACATTGCCGGACTGCACGGTGAGATAGCCGGAGCGCATGGCGACATAGGCGGCCTGCGCGGTGAGATTGACGCGCTGCGCGGTGAAATCCGCGGCATTAAGTGGTGGATTCTCTCAATCGGCGCTGCCGTTGTTGCTCTCTCTAGCTTGGCTGAACTGTTGCCGCTTGGCGGCTGAACCCCGCACACCACACCTATATCTATGCCACGTTGTAAGTGATGCACGCCTTGGCAATGTACGCCCAGGCGTGTTTGCGTGTGTAGAGGTACCCGAACATTCCCTAATCCAGCGGCGAATTCGGTCCGTCAATCGACCTCTCACGGGATTTGCAGCACAGGTGATTCACCCGCACACTCTTGAAAATCGCCGGATGTCAACTTGGTGATTAGGTAACTCCTCGTCAAGTTTCCGCAGGTATCGCAACGGCCTGCACGAATCCACGGGCTGTATCTCTCTTGCTGCTTGTCTTGACAGCATCTTGCATTAGGACTTAGAGTGAAGGCACGGTGCACTGGATCGGTGTGGCCTTACGCGAAGTGCGTTCCCATAGGCATTCGCCGTCGGAGCCTTGGCCGTGACAGTGTAGAGACATCAGGTGTTGTATCGACAGTAGTTGTGGGAGGCTAGAGAATGTCTGAGCGTGATAAATTGCATTTGACCCGACGTGGGGTGCTTGTGGGCGTTGGGGTGACCGGAGCCGGCGCGCTGCTCGCCGCTTGTGGGCAGGCACCCGCTGCAGCGCCCGAGGCTGCCAAAGAGGAGATGAAAGAAGAGGCCAAGCCGAAGGCGGAAGAGCCCGCTCCCGAGAAGGAGCCGGTACACATCCGCTACGGCACGTGGCTCAATGCCCGTCAGCTTGAGAACTACCCAGAAACCTTGGTTGCGCCGTTCGAAGAGACGCATCCGGGCATTACCGTGGAAGTCATCCACAACATGCATGCCTATCAGGAGTCGTTCCGGACGGCGTTTGCGGCCGGAGAGCAACCCGATGCCGCCTGGGAAGCGGATAACGCGACCTATCTGCTCGGTTACTTTGTCGATCTCGCCAACTATATCAAGCGCGACAACTTCGATCTGAGCCACTATCCGCAAAACATCTTCAACTCGATTAGTCGCATCCGCAACGAGATCAACAGTCTGCCCAACCAGACCGGCGGCAACATGATGGCGCTGCCGTACAACCGGGAAATCATCGAGAAAGCCGGTCTCAACGAGCCGTCTGCCACGTGGGGCGACCCGGAGTGGAACTGGGATGCCTACATTGACATGGCAAAGAAGACCACCGTCACCGAGGGCGGCAACGTTGCGACTGTCGGCGCTTCCAACATGGGCACGGGCGCGCTCGTGGGCAATCTTCCTTTCCTCTGGGGCGGCCAGTGGGTTTCTGACGACCGCCGGAGCGCCGTGTGCGATAGCCCGGAGACGATGGCGTGCTACAAGGCATATTTCTCAATGGTGCACGAGCACGGCGCCATGCTCAAGCCCGGTCAGGGCGCGGATTTGTTTGGCGAGGGCAATATTGTCAAACTCTTCTATCAGGGCAAGCTGGCTTTCTTGAATACGCTCTCCAGCGGCACGTTTGGCGATATGATGCAGCGTATTCGCGACGAAGACTTGCCAATCGATTTCGCGCCCTTGCCGACGGTTGAGAACGTGGCCTCATTCCAATGGACGGATGCCAACGGGGTCGTGACGAATGCAAAGCACCCCGAGGAAGCCTGGCAGTATGTGGCGTGGCAAGGCAGCACCCTAAACTGGGCTTCGGGTAAGGGCACGATTCCGCCGCGGGCCGACCTGATGGAGACCTGGGCCAACGAGACCTTCCCCGACTTGAAGGACAAG
This sequence comes from Chloroflexota bacterium, assembly GCA_965219505.1. Lineage (GTDB taxonomy): Bacteria > Chloroflexota > UBA11872 > VXOZ01 > VXOZ01 > VXOZ01. Next base: position 3,258,913 of record OZ244775.1, read on the forward strand.
GTCCGGCTGAACGTGATAATCGACGTTCTCGATTACCCCGGCGGCTACGACCCCGGCTGGGTTGTTCCCAATTTCGCGTTCAGTGGTTCTGCAGAGGTGAAGGACTGGCTTAAGGCGGTCTACGCCGGTACCGCTGGCGTGGATGAGGGCCTGCTGGCGCTGAAGCCACAGATCCAGGCCATCCTCGACGATACGGAGGAGAAGTACAAGGGGTAGGGCTGACAGCATAGCAAATGCACCTTGCGCGACATCTTGCGGATGCAAGGACGAGGGGATAGTACTTGGCAAGATTGAATCTCTTTGTCGATGAATTGCGGTCGCAGATAGTGTTTAGGTGCGAGCCCTAGCGGCAACTTTCCGCAGAAAGCGATTTACAATGTAGGGGCACGGCATGCCGTGCCCCTACGCACTTTAGGGAGCCACAGCACATTGGAGATCATAGAACAGTTGGGGAACCAAGAGAGAGGAGATTGCCCCTAATGTCCAGATATCACGAGCGGTACGGTTTGACGCCAATAATCAACACTGCAGGGACGCAGACCACCCTCGGCGCATCCGCAGTGCCGCCGGAAGTGGTCGAACGGGTCGTCGAAGCAGCGCCGGAGTTTGCACGCATGACGGAGCTGCTGGCCGCCGCCGACGTGGCAATTGCCCACGCCGCCGGCGCTGAGGCCGGCACGGTGACCCATTGCGCCGCATCGGCGATCGCAGTGCTGTGCGCAGGGGCCATGACGGGCACGCACTTGGGCAAAGTCCTAGCATTACCCGATACCAGCCGCATGGAGAATGAAGTCATCATTCAGAAGCGGCACACGGTTGGGTTTGGCGCGCCGGTAACGCAGATGATTCACCTCAGCGGCGCCAAGGCCGTGGAATTTGGCGAGGCCAACCGCGCGCTGCCCGAGCAAATGGAGTTCGCCATTACGGATCACACCGCAGCCGCGCTGTACGTCATTTCCCACATGACCGCAACCAGCGGACAACTCTCGCTGCCGGCATTTGCCGAGATTGCCCACCGCCACAACATTCCCGTGATCGTTGACGCCGCTGCCGGGGCCTTTTTTGCGCATCGCTTGCTGGCAGAGGGTGCCGACGCCGTCTGCTTCAGCGGGCACAAGCACCTCTGCGGCTTTACGTCGGGCGTGATCGCCGGAAAGCGCGACCTGGTCGCGGCCGCGGCAATGAACGGCAAAGGCATCGGCCGCGCCATGAAGCCGTCGAAAGAAGGCGTCGTCAGCGTCATCGAGCGCATGGAGTGGCTCGCAAATCTCGACTATGCCGCGTGGGAAGCCGAGCAAAACGCCAAGGTGGACCTGATGGTGGCGGCGCTGCAAGGCGTCCCCGGCGTCAACGTCTTTGCCGAACGCGACGTCACCGGCAATCCGCAGACCCGCACCAAGATCGTGGTTGACCCCGAAATCGCGGGCATGGACGCCGTGGCCGTGTGCAAGGGGCTCGAAGACGGCACCCCTCCCATCTACACACGCGACCACTACGCCGAGGAGGGATTCCTCTTCATCGATCCGATTACGCTGCGACCCGAAGACGTGCCGACGGTGATTACCCGTTTGCAGGAGGTCCTGCAGCCTGTCGGCGCAGCGGCGGGGTGAGAGTAGGGTGCAGGTCCTGGTCGTCTCCGCTCCGCTCATGCTTCGACAAAGCCCGTGCTGAGCCTGCCTGTCCTGAGCTTGCCGAAGGGTCGAAATACTCAGCACGAACGGAGCGGAAATCTATTTGCGCGGAGCGTAACCGACCGGACTGGGCCTCTGCTCGCGCGGAGCGTAACCGACCGGAGCGGAAGTCTGATTGCGGGTGGCGCAACCGATCGCCCTGAGCCTGCCTGTCCTGAGCCTGACGAAGGGTCGAAGGGTGAACGGTTGCATAGCCGCAGCGCACGTCATTTACCGCACCGAACCCTGCGCGACTAAGGGTCATTCCTCAGCAGGACGAACTTTCTCCAATCGTGGAAACAGTGGAGAAAGGCGCGCAATGTGGGGTTGGCGAAGACCTTGCAGTAGTTTGGCTCCGGTTGTTGGCAAGAAGGGTTGCACCCAGTACGCAATTAGCCATAGGCTACCTACCCATTCGTGCAAGGACTGCGATGTCGCCGCACTCTGCATCTGCTCCCACGGCCGTCCTTTCTCTATTCCCTGGTTGACCTCGGTAGCCAGATTCCAAAGCACGCGCAGCGCTCGGTCAAACCGATGATCTGCCATGTGCTTGGCAAAGTCGAGCGGAGGTTCCTGGGTAGCGGCCAGCTCCAGTCCGTTCAGTTGCGCCTTTTGGCAGAGAGCCGTGATTCGTGTTGCCAGATTGCCGATGCCGTTGGCAAGATCGGCCTGATAGCGTTGCTGAAGATAGCGCCTGGAGTAGTCGCCATCCCCAAAGGGTGAGAGCGTGAGTAAAGAGTAGCGCACCGCCTCTGCTCCACAATAGTCAATGCACGCAAAGGGATCGATGACGTTGTCCAGCGATTTGCTGATCTTCGTTCCCTCTACCGTGAGAAAGCCATGGACGACGATCTCATCCGGGAGCGGTAAACCGGCGGAGAGCAGCAACGCCGGCCAATAGACCGCGTGGAACTTCCAGACATTCTTGCCGATGACGTGAATCTTCTTGGTCTCAGCATTCCAGACCCGCTGCCACGCTTCGCCTGAGCCGAAGCCTTGCCCGGTGATGTAGTTGATGAGCGCATCGATCCATACGTAGATGGTCTGGCTGGCGTCCCCGGGGACCGGTATACCCCAACCCGCCATGCGGCTCGTGTCCCGCGATACGCTGATGTCCTGCAGTCCGCGCCGAATGAAGGAGAGCACCTCATTCTTGCGCGTTTCCGGTACTATCTTGATGCGTCCCCTCTGGATGGCCTCCTCAAGCACTGCTTGATAAGAGGAAAGACGAAAGAAGTAGTTCTCTTCCTCTACCCTCTCCGGCGTGGTGAGGTGTTCCGGACACGTGCCCTGCACCAGGTCTCGCTCAAGGACAAAGTCCTCGCATCCGGTGCAGTAGAGGCCGGTGTACTGCTGCTTGAAGATGTCGTCGCGGCGGAGCTTGCGCCAGAACGCTGCTACTCCTTGACGGTGCCGCAACTCAGTGGTCCGAATGAAGGTGTCTGCCGCAATGGCGAGGGCTTGGGTAAGCTCACAAAACCGCTGCGAGTTGCGGTCAACGAGCGACTGAACCGAGACGCCTTGCGCTCGCGCGGCCAGGACGTTCTTGTAAGCGTTTTCGTCTGTGCCGGTCTGCAAAACCGTGGCGTTGCCGGTCAGGCGATGGTACCGTGCGATGGCGTCGGCTTGCACGAGCTCAAGCGCGTGTCCAATGTGTGGCGGTGCATTGACATAAGGTATTGACGTTGTAATGTATGCTTGCATCTGCTTTCCATTCTCTACGGAATTGTGCGATTAAACGAAAAACCCAAGAGCGGTTGCCCTTGGGCTTGATGGAGCCGCGAGATCGGTTCGTCAGTGCAAGCACATGATAACCGAGCGGGACACACACCACGCCCGTAGCGTCATCATCATGCGCATCGTGATGGTGTGGGTTTCGCTCGGCATACACTACCTTTCTTGAAGTGTTGTTCTCAGTATTAGCCTACCGGGCGCTCCTGTCAACCGTCCGGAAATCTGTCGGCACCGCCGTATAGTCTCTGTAGCGCCATGCGGCGGCGGGAACACAAGCGCTCCAATAGCCTAAGAAGGTTGACTCTTGACATATAGCAGTGTAAGACTCCCAATAGGCTAGCATAAATAGCTCTTCGTACAGAAGGGAGGTTTGGCCAAGCGATTTCCGTCGGGCCTTGCACGGCGTTGTCCCTGAGTGTAGAGGACATGTAGCACGGAACTCTTAGGAGATTGAGCCATGGCTAATTCACTATCTCGTCGATCTTTGTTGAAAGGAACGGGAGCACTCATCGGCGCAGGTTCGGTGTGGTTGGCGGCGGCGTGCGGTCAAGTGGCAGCGCCCACCATGGAGCCTGCTACCGAAGAAGAAGCGCCCAAAGCCGCTGAAGAGGCGGCTAAGCCGATGGAGGCCAAGACCGTCACCGCCCTCTTCATTTCCAACGACCAAACGGCCGTGGATCCGTTCTGGGGCAAGACGGTGGTTGACCGCTTCCAGGAGCAGAATCCCAGCATCACGGTGGAGTGGTCGGCGCCGATCTACAGGGAAGTTTCCGATAAGGTCAACACAACACTGGCGGCCGGCGCTGCCCCGGACGTCTTTCACCATGGCATAGTGCTCTATCCCCAACGCCGTGACGCCGGTCACTGCTTTGAGCTTACCAACTATTACAAGCGCGATGCCGCCGAGTTCGAGGATGTTATTGCGCAGGACTGGGGGCAGGACCCCGACGGTACGTACTGGGTGACTCAGATCAACCAGATCACCACAGCCACTGCCTTCAATAAGGCTATCTTCGATAAGTACGGCTTGAATCCGCCCGGAGACTCACTCACCTGGAACCCGGATGACGGCGGTGAGTTCGTTGACGTGGCCCGCGAAATTACCCAGCGGTCGAGCGTGGAGACAGACCAAATTTGGGGTTTCTTCAACAACAAGCAGGTCACCGCGGACGTCTTGGGCTTCCTGGGCCAGAACGGCGCGACATTCCTTTCCGAGGACCATACCAAATCCACGATGCACGAGCCCGAATTCATCGAGACCATCCAGTTTCTGTGGAATTTGGAGTTCAAGTGGCGTGTCTCACCCACTGCGGACGACGTTTCCGCCATCACGGAAAACGTTGAACCGGGAAAGGCGTACCATGCGCCCTTTGCCTACCAGCGCACCGCGATGATGAACCTCTTGCTCGGCCAGGAATCCGCTTGGGGTTCGCCTCAGGTCGAGGAACTGCCCATACACGCGGTGCCCATGGTAAAAGGCAAGGTTGACAAGGTGCCGGCGGTCGGCGCTTGCTTCTATCTATGGTCGCAGACCAAGGTGCCCGACGAGGGCTGGGAACTGATGAAGTTCTACGTCACAGACGACGAGTCGCAATTAGGCCAATACACCATCAACAACTACGGCTTGCCGGTCAAGCGGACTGTGTGGGACGATTCCCGGTTGGAGACCGAGAAGTCCCGGCCGCCGCGCGAACTGGACGCCTACCTGGAACCGCTGCGCAGCGGCGCCTTCTTTACGTTCCAGATCAACGCTGTGTGGCTACCGTACATTCGCGCATTCGGCGCGCATCGGGCGCGCGCCTGGAATCAAGAAGCCACGGTCGAGGAAGCCATGCGCGACGCCAGCAAAGAAGTGCAGGCGCTTCTTGACGAGTACTACGCGGATAAGTAGCAGAAGGCTTTGGCCGACCCGGGCCGCTGGCCCATCACGGTGTTGACGACTCAGTCAGTGGGGCGTTGCATGCGGCGCTCTTGGCTCTGAACTGGATACGCGCCAAGAGCGCCGTGTCAGCGAGTGATAAGCAGGATTGCGTGTAGAGTGTCGTTGGAATGCCCCCATCCGTTCGTGCTGAGCCTGCCTGCCTTGAGCACTTCGACAAGCTCAGCACAGGCTTGCCGAAGGGTCGAAGTATGAACGGATGGGTTGGCTGCCGATTACTTGCACACTCTTTCTAACTAGCCGGGCACTATTTCGAGACAAAGGGAGATGCTTATGGCTGTTACGCTATTGAGCAAGAACGGACTACCTCAGGGTGTGAGCGCGCCGTATGACTGGGCGCTCGAGCAGATGCGGGTGACGGAAGCGCATGCCGTCACGCGCGGCAGCCAGGACGTCATCGTCGCCGTTATCGACATAGCCTACCACTACCATCCGGACCATGCGGGCCACCTGTGGGTCAATCCCCGGCCGCTGCGCGGCGACGTGCACGGCTGGGACTTCGACCAGGAGGACGCCACGTTGGAGTACGAAGGCCCGCCATACGATGCCACGAAACACTACTTCCGCGACCATGGGGCTTTTCTCGTGGGAGAGATTGCCGGTGTTGCGCCCGACTGTCCCATCATGACGCTGCGGGCCGCGTATAACCGCACCAATCAGGGCGGCTGGGTGCGTGCGATCGACTACGCGGTTGCCCACGGCGCGCGGATTATTGTACTCTCCCACTGTTACATTGCCAAGAACAAGGAAACCGGCGAATCGCTCTTCCACCAGGGCACTGATTTCACGTATCCCACCGAGAATTCCGCGCTCATCGACGCCTTCGACAGGGCATACGATGCCGGTTGTTTGGTATTTCGCGGCGCCGGCGACAATCGCGGCCGCCGCATGGTATCACCCATTTCCGCCGTAGACAGTTCTATTCCGGTGGGTTCGACCAACCGGCACGGGGCAGCAGCCAGCATCGCGCCCGCTACCGCGTATACCGAATTCGCCGCTCCCTGTGGCGAGGGTACGGATGACCCTCGCGACACCATCTGGGGCACGGGCGGCAACGGCGAATACGTTTCCTTTCACGGCGGGTGTATGGCGAACGGCTTTGGCGCGGGTGTGGCCGCACTGCTCTTCTCTCAATATCCGCAGTTTAGCAATGAGGAAATCCGCCAGATCCTGCGGAATACGGCGCGGGGCGAGGGCTGGGACCCCTGGCTGGGTCACGGCATCGCGGACGCGCACGCGGGAGTGTCCTTGCGGCCTGAGCAGCTCTGCCGTAGGCTGCAGGTCCAGGCGGAAAGATGCACGCTCCGCCGCGACGCCGGACGGCTCATAGTGGACGTGGCCGTGGAGAATGGCGGCGTGTTCGATATCAAGCGGGCGCTGGCAGTCCTCTATACCGGAGATCCCCTCACGCCGGCCGATCCTGCGGCTACCATGGAAGAGCCCAACATACTAATCCGTCGCCAACTGGGCCATGCAATTGCGCCCGTGCCGGGGCTCGAGCGTGTGCGCATCCCAGTGGAGATGGACGGCGACACTCTGCCGGCCGAATTGTGGGTGCAGGTGAGCGCTTTGGATCGCGGCGCAGCCGGTGTTAGCGCAACCGCGCGCCTGCCGATTTCCAATACTAACGCGTGAAGCCAGTAGAACACGGAGCTGAGACCTATGGCTGATTTCCCATCGATCACGCGGCTCATGGAGAAGCAGGGCCTGGACGCCTTGCTCACGCTGGGCATGCGCAACTGCGCCTACTTAGCGGGAGATGTTACGGAAGAGCCGTGGCTGAACGAGCCGCAGGGCCTGGGCGCATGGATGACGTGCATCGCGCCGCCGGACAAGTCGTTTGCGATCGGCGGCAGCCGCATGGCGGATTTCGACATGCCGCTCGACCGTTTACGGCCGGACCAGACGCGGGACGCGCGGCTTCAGGTCACGGCTGAGGAGATACAGGCGCGCAAACTTGGGCAGGCGCGTGTGGGTCTCGACATGGACTACGCCGCGATAAGCGACCTGGCAAAGCTCCAAGAGTTCCTGCCTGCGGTGCAATTTGAGTCCGCCGACATGCTCCTTGCGCGGGCTCGCAGTATGAAGACGCCGCGCGAGCTTGACTGGATAAAGAAAGCCGTCGCTGCGTCCGAGGCAGGATACAAGGAGATGCAGAAGGAGATTCGCGCCGGCATCCCTTTCCGTGACCTGAACACCATCTGGGCTGCCACGGTGCTCAAGCACGACGCCCTGCCCGTCTACGCCGCTCCCATTTCCTGGATGGTGCCGCGCCGGGGCCAGTACAAGCAGCCGGATTCCGTGCTTGTGCGCGGGCCGGAAGAGGTGGAAGAAGGTCTGGTGTATCGCGTTGACTACTCAGCGGTGGCCGGTGGGTACTTCTCCGATCAGAAGTTCAATTTCTGCCTGGGCACGCCGCTCAAGGAGAGTTATGCCGTTTGGCAAGAACACCGCGACCGCCAGATATTCATGGAAAACTTCATCCGACCCGGTATGAGCAAACGCGAGGTCTTCGCCGCTTGCCGGGCAGAGTTCAAGAATGTCGAAGAGTACATGTGGTGGATTCACGGGGTCGGCATGGAGGTGCACGAGGAACCGCAACTCGGCAGCTTGTTGCCGCATAGCCTGGAGGTTAAACCGGAAATTACGTTTGAGGAGAATAACGTATCCGCCCTGGAATCCTCCTGGCTCGTGGAGGACATTTACGTGCTGAAGGCCGACGGCTTCCAGCGACTGGGGACCATTCCCCAAGAGGTGGCGCTGTTTTGAAGGTGAGGCTTGCTTAGTGCGGGCAGGCCAGCGCAGGTGCCAATCCTTCGACGCGACGGGGCTGGCAGTTAGGCCGCTGATCACAGGGATCTATCAAGACCAAGAGTTGCATTGAGGTAAACCAAAGGAGGGTCACCCAATGGGTGACCCTCCTTCATTGTCGAACCCCTACAAACGCTCGCGAAATTGAGCGTCTGGTTGCCGGCGCCGATCCAGTCCAATTCCAACTGATTGGCAGAGTTACGCAAAGCCTGCCCCGTACCCCGATACGGGGGTCTCTGCCGGGAGAGGGGACTTTCGCGCCTCGGCAAGGGTTATGCAGTGGTCTCCTTGCGGGAGAGGGCACGATGCATGGCTGCGAAAGGGAAAGCAGCGAATTTCCTCGACGCGACGGCGGTAGGAGTTAGGTGCTCTCGACCTGCGCCGCGCACTCCCGCAAGTAACGTATGCCCTCACGCGCCTGCTCTGCCGCGTGCGGCTCGAATTCGAAAATCTCGATCGAGACGTACCCATCATAGCCGGTGTCATGCAAGGCCCGCATGATGGGAACAAAGTCGGTATCGCCGAAGCTGGGCGCTTTCAGATTGAAGTCATTGGCATGAAAGTGGGGAAACTCACCAACGTGAGCGCGGATGATATCGGCAGATGGCTCAGCTTCCGCTGTCTCCATGGCCTTCACGTCGAGGTGCAGCTTGAAGGCGGGGTGATTGACCCGTCGCACGAGGTCCGCGCCTTCCGCCGCGTTGGTGATGAACTGGCACAGCGGTGGCGCCAACGGTTCGATGGCAATCACGGTACCGGCCTGTTGTGCCTCGTCGCAGACGCTTTGGAAGACTTCCGTGGCATACGCCATGCCCTGCTCATAGGTCACGCCCTCCGGCAAGTTGCGCTGGTTGGGCGAGCCGAAAACTAGGTACGGCGCGTTCATGTCGTGGCCGAGCGCAATTAGCCCCCGCAGGTAGTCAGTCGTGCGCTGTCGGACCGCTTGGTCAGGGTGCGTGAGATGCAGACCGTCCGGCCCCACCAGAAGCCAATGCAGCCCCACGATCTCTAGGCCGGCGTTCGCTGCTGCCTGCCGGGCGCCCGCCCGCTGCTCTGCGGAAATGTCGAAGACCGACTTTTCAAACGTAAACGGCGCAGCTTCAATCCCCTGGTACCCGTGCTCCGCCAGATAGTCGCAAATCCGCTCAAATTCCCAGTCCTCGAAGGCTTCATTGCAGAACGCATACCGGAATGCCATAGCATACCTGTCCTTGCTTGCCAAAGAGTGTATCTTGGCGGCAATAGTACCACGTTGGCAGGCACGCCGCAGGGCAGCGCCGATGAAGAAATAGGCGCACATGCAGAAAGCCCTAAGCGTTCTATGCTGCGAATTTTCCGCTGTGTGGTCTCGCTCCAGAGAGCACAGATTAAGCCCTGTTCGCGTCCTGGGTAGTCGAACACCGTGACCGCGCCATAGCGGGCGCGACGGTCAGCGAGCGAGCGCCGTCCACGACCACTGCAAGACGGTATCGAGAGCGCGGTTCTCGGTGGCGCGGAGGCTGACATCGCTCAGCCTGGATTAGCAAGTCCGCAGCGTCTGATCCACCATCTTGTAGCTTTCGGCTTCCTTCATTGGCCGGTTCCGGCTAGGGATAACATATTTCTGCGACATTTCACCGCTATCGTGAGTAATATCACAGATACGTCACAAGAGAGGTGAAAGGATGAATTGCATGAAACTGATGACGAGAAAACTCCTGGTTGGGTCGGTCGTGGGGGCCATACTCTCCGCCGTAATAATCAGCGGCTGTGCGGTCGGCCCCGGCCTCCGAGACGGACGAGATTCTGAGCATGCCACGGAAAGTCGAGGCATCTCCGAGCGTGAAGGTGAGCACGGCAGTGAACGCGAAGGCAAGGAATCCAGCGGCGAACACGGCTCCGGCGGTGATAGCGGTAGTACGGGTTCTGAGGGCGGTAGTGAGGCCGGTGAAGCCGCAATGTCGAGCCCGATCATTCCGCTCGGACAGTCGTGGAACGGTGTTCTCGGCGGATTAGCCGTTTCTATGCAGTACGACGCAGTAACCCACTCTATCCACGGAACGGTACGTAACACTCTCTCAGAGAAACTTTGCTATGTACAGGCCGAGCCCCACCTGAAGTCTGGAACGAAGACAGTCGGAGAGCTTGGCCCAGAAAAGCTGGGACACCTGAACCCCGGACAGGAAGCAACGACAAGCCTGTCGGTAGCCAGTGAACCGAAGCATGCAGGAGTTTCTTTCGATGGATACGTCGTTCACATGGAAGTATTCGACTGCAGCGGCCCCGGCCCTGCAGCTCACACAGGAGGAGAAGGTACTGAAGGCAGCGGTGAACACGGCTCTGAGGGTGAAAACGGTCATGAATCCGCTGGAGATGGTGGCGAAGAAGGTAGCCGTGCTACTACCTTAGCACTGGATGCGACCTATGATGAAGTTCGCAGCGGCGCCCGACTGATCCTGAAATACGATGCTCCAAGCAACTCTTTCAAAGGCACTGTGGAGAACACAACTAACGGTGTCCTGCGCCGGGTTAGAATTGAGGTGCACCTTTCGAACGGAATGGAACTCGGGCCGACGACTCCGACGGACATGGCTCCAGGCGAGGTGGTAGCGATCAACCTGCCTGCGACGCAGGCAGCATTCACAGGATGGACAACCCATGTGGAGGTTGGCGCCGGAGATTAGAGGAGCGAGTCTGGCGAGGAGCATCGCGGTGGCGGTGAGCATGGCATTGCATAGCCGAGCCCCGTAGCAAAAAATCAAGCGTCCCGGCTCGGCTAGTATTCTCTTGCCAGTGTACGCTCGCTCCTCGTTTGCACGTCGTAGCGCGGAGGCTTGCCCCCCGCTTCTTGGCGCAAGATTAGACACCATCTTAGGCAACGTGCTTAGCGGCAGGGAGTCAGGAGGCGAGCATGGTAGTGGTGGCGACCGTCGGAGTGAAGGCTAGAGCATATCGAAGTCGATCGCGGGAACACGTCGATACTTCAAGTGAGATAATCTGACCGTGTGCTTGTCCGGCACATAGACGCGTTCCATATGGCATCACGCCTGACATGCCTTCAAAAGAGGACTGGCGATGAGCGGCACCGTATTGATAATCGAAGACGATACGAGGATCGCAAACTGGGTCAAGGTGTACTTCGAGCGCGCCGGCTTCTCTGCAGAGGTTACGCATGATGGTGAATCCGGTCTAACTCTGGCCCGCAGCCTGACTCCAGACCTCATAGTCCTCGATCTGATGCTTCCTCGTCTCGATGGCGTGGAGTTGTGCAAGACCCTCCGTCGAGAGTCAGACGTTCCCATAATCATGCTAACGGCCAGAGAAGCCCACGCCGAGCGCATCATCGGACTGGATAGCGGCGCGGACGACTACATCGTGAAGCCCTTCGATCCGGAGGAAGTCATTGCACGCGCCGACGCCGTGCTTCGCCGCGTTAAAGGCAAAGTTCAGCAGGTGCTGACACGCGGCAACATCACACTGAACGGGATAACCCGGAGCGTGACGGTCAACAAAGAACCCGTAAATTTGAGTCAAACGCAAATTGCACTGCTTTCAACGTTTATGCGTCATCCTAACCAGGTACTCACCCGCGATCAACTCATCTCTCTGACCTTCAACCACGAGTTCCAGGGATTTGACCGCGCCATCGACAGCCAGGTCGCTCGCCTGCGCAAGCAGATCGGCCGAGATGGTAGACAGCCCATTCAGACTGTCTACGGTGCCGGCTACAAGTTCGTGACAGAGGACGAATGATGTCGCTACGTTGGCGAATCATGGGTGCGACCGTCTTAGTCATCGTTCTCACCGTCTTGATCAGCATTGGAGTGGGCTATTACACGACGCAGTTCCGCCTCGGGGTGTTCGTTAACGAGATAGGCGAAGATGAGGCGAGCCGGTTGGCACGGAATCTGAGCCGGGAGTACACCGCTGCCGGTGGCTGGGAGATGGTAGACAGACCGCTGTCTGAGGCTGGATACATCTACGCTGACGCGTTGCATAGGGAGGAATCTGAAGACAGTGAGGGCGAATCCTTCGAGCTCTTCCACAAAGATCCGATACGAGTCGTCATCGTTGGCGTCGATGGACGTGTGGTGAAGGACAACCTATCCGAGCTGCCATTTGGAACCATCGCGCCAGATCTGGACGGGCATCGCGAGACGGTGTTCGATTTGACTACGAACCGGCCGGTAGGCCACGTCTATGTGGATGTAGATCATGAGTTCCTATCGACTGAGTCGCACGGATTTCTAAACACCCTCCTGTACATCACCGTAGTTGGCGGCATTCTGACGGTGGGCATTGCGATGCTGCTGGCCGCTTGGTTATCCAAAGTCATCACAGCGCCAGTGACCGCTTTGACGGAAGCCACCCAGGCAATTGCCCAGGGGGCTACGACCCAGCTACCGGTCACATCTTCGGATGAGTTGGGACAGATGAGTGCGGCTTTCAACCGGATGACCTCCGCCTTGGAAACTCAGCGCGACCTGCGCAGGCAGCTGATAAACAATGTCTCCCATGAGCTGAATACACCACTGAGCGTCATACAGCTAGAGGCCAAAGGGCTGCGCGACGGTCTTCAGACGCCTGAGAGCGCCTCCGACCACATCATCCAGGAAATTGATAGGCTACGCGGCCTCGTAACCGATCTGAACTGGCTTGCGGAGACGGACAATGGAGAATTGCTGCCCACGCTGGAAGCAAGTTCGATTTACGAGCTACTAGCCGCGGAAGTAGGTCGCTGGCAGCCATTATCCCAGACGCGACAGATTGAGTTGTCGCTGCAGGTATCCCCTGACCTCCCGAACGTGTACCTCGACCGGATGCGCATGAGCCAGGCATTGGGAAACGTCCTGAGCAACGCCATTCATTGCACCGAGGCCGGCGGGCATATCGTGCTGCGGGCGGGGTTAGAATGCGACGAGGCGTTGGCTGTCTCGATCAGCGATGACGGGATCGGTATCCACGCCGCAGACCTGCCCCACGTCTTCGACCGCTTCTACCGCACCGGCCAGTCTCGTAGTCGTGGGATAGGCGGCACAGGTCTGGGATTGGCCATCTCCCAAGCTATAGTCGAAGCGCACGGGGGTACAATTGCCGTAACAAGCGACGGGCTGGAGCAAGGTGTCACCGTCGCTATTCGCCTTCCCCTGAATATGTGAGGGCCATCCTCCTGGGCCGTGCACCCTGACCGCAGGACGGCAACCGCAGCAGTCTGAAAGCCATAGTTGAATTCTCGGAGGCCATGAAAATGTACAGCGAGAGGCACGAGGACGTAAGGTCGCTCTAGAGCGTAACTTCCCGGTCCTCGCGCGCCGAGGTGTACATGGCTTCCAGCAACTCAACGGATCTGCGGCCTTCCGGCCCGGTGCAGGCGACCGGCTTGCCGTCGCGTATCGCCTGGATCATGTCCTCGACGATGTTCTGCGGCGCGTCGGGTAGCTCAGCGAGGTCGGGCGGTGCTCCATCAGGGTTGTCGGCGAATTGCCAGGACGTAATCTCCTCCTGCTGCATCTGGATGGTGCCGTCGGTGCCGTGAATCTCATGCACGTGCCCCAAGCCGCCGTAGACGGTCGTGGTGGTCTGGATGACACCCCACGCGCCGGACGCATAGGTTACGAGCGCCTCACAGGCGTCTTCGGTCTCGATGTCGTGATTGAAGATATTGATGCGTGCCCGCACGCTCTTTACCGGTCCCATGAACCAGAGCGTCTGGTCGATACCGTGAATACCCTGGTTTGCCGCGGACCCGCCGCCGTCGTACTTCCACGTGCCGCGCCAGCCGGGCGGATTGCCACCGGAGAAATAGCTATCGGCGCGAAACCACTTCAGCCGGTAGTCGCCGAAGATCGGACGGCCGATCCTGCCCTCGTCCATCGCCTGCTTGATGAGTCGCGTGCCGGGCTCGTAGCGGCGCTGGAAGTCCACGGCCAGAATCTGCCCGCTCTGCTCTCCTGCGGCAATCACCTGGTCGATTTTCGCCGTGGAGACATCCATCGGCTTGGTCGTGAATGTGTGCTTGCCGGCCTGAAGACTCTCGATGGCCAGGTCGCCGTGGGTGCCGCTGGGCGTAAAGATACCCACCGCGTCGATATCCTGGCGCTCCAGCAACGCGCGGTGGTCGGTGTGCCAGTCGCAGCCGTACTCCGCCGCCTGCGCCGTGGCAAGCGATTCCTGCAGGTCGCAAACCGCCACTAACTGCGCCCCTGCCGTATTGGCCGCCTGCTTCACCCGCGACCTACCAACACCTAGACCGATAATGCCAAACCGAATCGGATCCTGCTGTGATGCCATAGGAAAAATTCCTCCTCAAGAATCGGGTACTACAAGTAAGGCGAAAAGCATCGCCCTGTTGGGCGACTGTCAGAGATACGCTTCTTACCACATAGGAATAATACCACCAAAGCGACATCGATCGGTTTCAGTGTTTCTTGAGACCTTCCACCTTCCTTTTAGACTGAATTTCTAGTCCCATCGCAGGCCAAGTTCCCTTGACATTCGTGAATAACAACGGTTGTATAAGAAAACCAGTCTACTGGCGGTAGGGACGCATCGTTGGGCCATAGCCGCATCCGTCTAGAGTGGAACTGAAGGTATCGGGGGAGAACTCTATGGATGGCAGGAAATATATAGAGACAATCCGCCTGGACAATGTCCTGTCCTATGGGCCCAATACGGAAGCATTTCACCTGGAACCATTGAACGTCCTCATTGGTCCAAACGCTTCCGGGAAGTCAAACCTTATCGAGGCCTTATCAATTCTAGCCGCCGCGCCCAAGGACATTCAAGTGCCAATTCGTCAAGGGGGAGGTGTCCACGAATGGATCTGGAAAGGCTCCACCAAAATCCCTCTGGCAACTATAGAAGTCACGGTAGAAAACCAATTGAAGTTGACACCTCCGACTCCGCTCAGATACAGACTGACAGTCAGCGAGCTATCTGGAGGATTGGCAATTCACGAAGAAGTAATCGAAGACGAATTCTCCTGCGCCCAAGATGAGGACCCGGAATCTTACTATCTCCATAGGCATGGTCAGTCGAAAATCAGCTTTAAAGTCAAGGGCTCGTCCGATCAGTACGAATTGCAGGAAACGAGTGTTAGACGAGATCAATCTATACTGTCCCAGCGAGTCGAACCCCAATTCTACCCAGAATTGGGCTACCTTGGACTTATTTTCGAACAAATCCGCTTCTACCGCGACTTACAGCTTGGACAAGACTCACCGTTGCGTTTCCCTCAGCAAACTGACCTTCCTAGAGAATACTTGCTAGAGGACGGCTCGAATCTTGCCGTGATATTGAAGAATCTGCTTAATGACCGAAACTCTAAGGATTGGATATTTGAAAACTTGCGAGACTTTTACCCGTCGTTTCAGGACATCCGGCATGAAAGCGTAGGCAACAGAGAGCAAGTGTTTTTTCAAGAAGATGGATTGACTGCGAACATCTCTACCGCACGGCTTTCAGACGGAACTCTGCGCTTCTTGTGTCTACTCGCAGTGCTTTGTAGCACTAGGCGCAACCCTACACTGCCCCTCCTCCTTTGCATCGAAGAACCGGAAACGGGCCTGCACCCAGACGTTATTCCCAAGTTGGCCAAGCTCCTTGTCGAAGCGTCAGAACGCAGCCAAATAATCGTTACCACTCACTCAGACATTCTGGTGGACGCGCTGTCGGATACCCCGGAGGCTGTGGTGATCTGTGAAAAGGTTGATGGAGCGACGCAACTCCGGAGGCTCAACGCAGACGATCTCAAAGTCTGGCTGGAAGACTATCGCCTTGGAGAACTCTGGACACGCGGAGACTTGGGGGGGAACGTATGGTGAGCGTCAAGGTGTACGTGGAAGGAGGCGGCAGTAGCTCAGATCGAAAGGGAAGAAAAGGGGGCCGCTCAGAGCAGAGCAGCAGATTCCGCGAAGGCTTTAGCAAATTTGTCAAGAAGGCAGGATTGGCCGGAAGAATGCCTCGTTTCGTGCCTTGTGGCAACCGGCAGGTGGCATTCAGAGATTTCAAGAGAGCGGTTACAAAGGGAGAGACTGCATTGCTACTTGTGGATGCTGAGGAGCCAGTCAAGTCGCAAGGGCCATGGCAACATCTCAAAGCATGTGAGAATTGGAACAGACCTGAGAAAGCGACCGACGATCAATGCCATCTTATGGTACAGGTGATGGAAACGTGGTTCCTGGCAGATGCTTCGGCGCTCAAGGATTACTTTCGCCAAGGGTTTCGAGAAGGATCGCTTCCACAGAACCCAAACGTAGAGGAAATTCCCAAGCAGGCCGTTGAAAGAGGTCTAAGACAAGCAACGCGTAGTACAAGCAAGGGCGCGTATTCCAAGGGAAAGCACAGTTTCGAAATACTCGCGGAGTTGGATCCTGCTGAGGTCAGATGTAAGTCGCCCTATGCCGAACGCTTCCTCTCCACTCTTGAGCGATTGTGCAAACCGTGACCACCCTTAGTCTCGGCTCGCCGAGAACTTCTGTCCTAAATCTAGGAAAGGTCTGAACAACTCGGCGTGAGCTAGGGTTATTGGTGTGTGCGGGATTGCGAGGTGGTTTGGGGTGTGTGTTTGGCATTTAGGTGGGGTTGTTTTGCCCATGTTTTGGCGCTGTGGGGAGTGTTTCCGCTCCCAGCCGTGTTTTGGGCGCACTGCTCCCGTGTCATGCTGCCGACTGGCGTGCGGCCGTCACCAGGTTGGTCAGCCCCAGCAGCAACGCCAGCCGTTGCGTGTTCTTGTGCAAGCCCCGATAGCGCACCGTGGCGTAGCCAAAGCGCCGCTTCACCCACAGGAACGGATGCTCTACCTTGGCCCTGACCGACGCTTTGCGCTGCTCGGCCAGCGCCGCCGCGCTCTCTGACGCCAACTGCCGTCGCTGCCCTGGCTTCAGCGCCACCTTCCAGGTCACGGCGCGTCCCTGATGCTCCGGCCGCTTCTGCACCCCCACGTACCCGGCGTCTCCCCACACCTGCTGCTCTGCGCCGTGCAGCAACGCCGCCGCTTGCGTTACGTCGTGCACGTTGGCCGATGTGGTGGTGAAGCTGTGCACGAGCCCCGTCTGCGCGTCGACGCCGATGTGCAGCTTCATCCCAAAGTAATACTGGTTCCCCTTCTTCACCTGCCGCATCTCCGGGTCGCGCTGTCCTTCGCGGTTCTTCGTCGATGTCGGCGCCGCGATGATGGTCGCGTCTACGACCGTCCCTGCCCGCAGCCGCAAGCCCCGCCTCGCCAGATGCGTGTTGATCTCCGCCAACAACCCCTCTCCCAACCGGTGCTTCTCCAGCAAATGCCGAAAGTGCAGAATAGTCGTCTCGTCCGGCAGCGCCTCTGACAGCCGCAGCCCCACGAACCGCCGCACCGGTTCCACCTCGTACAGCATGTCCTCCATCCCAGGATCACTCAGATTGTAGAAAGCCTGCACACAGTGGATCCGCAGCATTACCGACAAAGGATACGGCCGCCGCCCGCGTCCCGCCTTGGGATAGTACGGCGCAATGCGCGCCTCCAACTCCGCCCACGGGAGCAGCGCGTCCATCCGCTCCAAGAACTTCTCCCGCCGCGTCTTGCGCTTCTTCTGCGCGTACTCCAGGTCGGCAAACGTCGGCTGCTCCATGTCCTAGGCCTCTCCTCATGTGGCTTCCTCACTTGTTATGCTACTATGCCAGAAACTTGTTCAGAGAGTTCCTAAGTACGACGAGCAACGCATCGGACGTGTCCCGCACTAATCTCCTAACGGCGCGGCGGTTTCAGCATCGGTGGTGATCATCGCGTCCGGGTGTTCTTGGAGTAGCGTGGCGGGGTAGTCGGTGGAGACCTCGCCGAGCAGGGAGATGCGCAGGATGGCTTTCTGCCAGTCGCCGCCGTCGCAATAGAGGCGGATGCGGCGCGACTCCAGGATGTCCTTCATGCCGATAGTGATCGCCATGGGCGGGAAAGTATAGAAGTTGCCGCCCACGCGACGGATGGAATTCATCACCATCGTCTCCGGGGCCAGGGGCAGGACGCGCGTGCGCGACTGGCGAAACTCCTCCAGCGTTACCTGATAGAAGCGGCTGATGGGCGGCTCGTTGAAGGCCACGTGGCCGTGGATGCCGATACCGCCGTAGCAGGAGTCAATACCGCCGAGCTTGGCGATGGTTTCGCTGACCTCGTCGATGCGCTCGATGCGCGGGAAGTAAACGTGGTCTTCCGGTATGCGCAGGTCGGGATCGAGCCGCGCAAAGAATTTTCCGCGCATGTACCTCTCGAAGCTCAGCGGATGGTCGAGTGGAATCGACCGCCCTTCCCAGTCGCAGTACTCGTCCATGTTGAACGTCCACACGTTCTGCCATGAGATACGTTCGCGATTGCAGATCTCGGCAAGCACCGGGAACTGACCGATCGGGCCCACGGGCAGGATGAGCCGCGTCGGTTCACCGGCGGCGTTGTGGGACTTGATCTCGTCGGCAATCTCGCGAGCAAACGCCATGTAAAGAGCCTCACGGTCCGGCGCTACGCGTACCGGCACCTTGGCATCTCGCTGCAGCGCCTCTGTCGGTAGTTGCATCCAGGCGTCAATGTCCCGACCCATAGCCTTGCTGCACTCCTTTCACGGAAGATTCGTTACAAACCCTGTCAGCTTTGCTGCCATACAAGCATACCCGTCCTGTGACACTCTCAAGACGGACACGTCGCCATGGCGGCTCAAAGTCAAATTGCCGTAGTCCCCGACCCACAGAGCTAAGCGCACGCTCATTGTGGATGTGCTCCACGAAACGAGTTGCGACATTACCTAGCATACTCGCTCTTCCATCCTAATTCACACGTTTTGTGAGGTATTGTGTACGGCTTGAGAGTGCTTCTGTCGCAAGAGTTCCTTAATTCTGTTATTCTGTGGTGGGCAAACCGACGCGAGGGCGGCTCCGCACGTCTTGGTTCGGCAGGGCGCCGGCGGAGCAACCTGAGTAGCGATTGCATCGCGCCCAGATAATCCTATCGTCTTGAGAATTATATTGCTTTGTGCTGGTTGCGGCGTATGGATAGATACCGCAGTATCAGTGTGTCGGCGGACGTTGCGATGCAAATTGCAGGAGAGAGGAAACAGCAACGGCAACGTACAACGATCTACTGATGCGAGTGGCGGAGACGCAAGTGAACTCTTTGAAGAACACTTGAACATTGGTCAAGTACACAGAAGGCCGTAACTTTCGTACAATAAAGGTGAAAGACGGTCCTGTTCGAAAATAGATATAGTAGGCCACCAAAATAGGCTAAGGTAGCGCGGCTAGCTATGGGATAGTGGGGCGCTTCCGGTCTGCCGTGGAGTGAGTGTATGCAAGAGCGCCAGCGAATTGGAGAGACGCTACGCGCGGCGCGGTTGGCGAAGGGTGTCTCCCTCGAGGAGGCTGCCGCTGCCACGCGCATTCGCCGCTCCGCATTACAGGCGTTAGAATCCGACGAATTCGATGCGCTTCCTGCATCGGTCTACACACGTGGGTTTCTGGTCAACTACGCTCGTTACTTGGGACTGATTGCGGAAGAGATTGCTGAAGATTTCGATCGCCAGCAACGCGAGCATGCTGAAACTTCTGTTGGGGAACCGCAGGAGGAGCAGGGTCGACGGTCTTCTCTGTTCAGCTCGAAGCTCTTGTTGGCTTTCGTGTTCATGATTGCTCTCGGCGTAATTCTAAACTTTGTCTACCAGGAGTTCTTGTCGGCAGGCCCCCCGCCACCGGCCCAAGTGAACGATGCAACACCAACGAGCGAACCGACACCGTTGGTCCAAGTACCGCCACTCCGCACCCCTTCTCCTGTTCCTTCACCTGAGCCGACACCCTCTCCGACACCGATACCAATTACCGGCATTAACCTAACCCTGCGGTCCACCACCCAGGAGGCCTGGCTCAGCGTTACGGCAGACGGTGAGATCATTTACGTGAACACGATCGGCCCAGAGACCGATCAGGGCACAGAACCGCTGACGTGGTCTGCTACGGAGAGTATCTATATCACGTTTGGGCGCACCGGTGGGATTGAGATTACCGTAAACGGTCGCGAAATCGGCCCCTTGATTGAAAGCGAAATCGCTGTGGTCTTCGAGGCGGTCGAATCGGATGACGGTGACGTATTAATCGCCGTGAACGGTACGCCGATTCCCACTCCGGAATAGCGGCGCGAGCCGGAAGCCCTGTGCGCGTTACGGCCTGGTTTGGCGGAATTGTGACACCGTTCGGGATATCTGACTGCTCCACCTCCGCAGAGGCTAATCTCCGGCTGCCGATCCCCCTCGCACGTCCCTCGGAGGGTCTTGCGCAACTCTCCGGAATCAGCCGTCGCTTGCTTCTAAAGTCGGGCCCAGTATCTAGTACGGGGCAGGCTTTTCGTCGGGATTATGCAATAGTGCTTTGAAACGACTGGCTAAAATGCCGATCTGACGGGATCGTGCGGCGTAATGGCGGGGAAATGACAGAGTTGGCGGGGGTTTCGCCGCAGGAGAGCAAGCTGAGTTCGCCCTGCATAGAGAAGTGCAGGGATCTCCTTAGGGTTGCCGCGCCGCCCCGATAGCGGTATCGTGAATAGCCAGGGTAACGCCGCATGCCAGGCGGCATGGTGCCGCACTGCTAGAGGAATTCTTCATGCCCGTTGGCTTTGCCACGCAGTTGACGCTGTTACGCATCGCGCTTGCGCCGCTCATCATGTATCTCGTCATTTGGGGCGAGGGCACGCCGCGATGGTATTGGCTGGCAGCGTCTTTGCTCGCGGTAGGAGCAGCAACGGACTGGCTCGACGGTTTCGTGGCGCGCCGCAGCGCTACCGTCACGGCTGTTGGGGCATCACTTGACCTGGTAGCGGACAAGGTCCTCGTTGTCGTCGTCTTGATTGCCCTCGTGCAGGTAGAGCTCTTGCCGGGTTGGTGGGCGGCGGCAGTCGTCAGCCGTGAGATGGCGGTGACGGGCTTACGCGCGCAAGCTGCCGAGAAGGGCATTTCCATTCCGGCGGGCCGCGTGGGCAAGCTCAAGACCGCCGTTACGTTCATCGCGTTGTTCGTTCTGCTGGTTTGGCAGAGCATCGTTAGCGATGTTCTCCTCTGGCTTGCGTTGGCCCTCACCGTTTACTCCGGAGCAGAATATTTGTATAGCGGAATTCGCAAGATTCGTGAAGCAAGTAGCATCAAGGCTACGCGCTCTCCAACATAGACAGCTCAATAGGGGGTTCAATTGAAATGAGGGTAGCCTTTATCGGTCTCGGCACGATGGGAACGCACATGGCGGTCAATCTGCGCAAGGCCGACCATGAAGTCTATGTCTACAACCGCACGCGCAGCAAGGCGGAGGCATTCGTCACGTCCGGCGGCACGCTGGTGGAAAGCCCCCGGGAAGCAGCAGAGCAAGCCGACTTCGTGCTCTCCTGCATTTCGATGCCGGAAGACGTAGAAGAGGTCTTCTTGGGAGAAGCAGGCGCTATCCACGGGTCGCGTGCGGGACAGGTGTTCGTTGACCATAGCACCATAGACCCCGCCACCGCCAAACGCGTCGGCGCCGCGCTTGCGGAGAAGCAGGTCCAATTCATCGATGCTCCGATAAGCGGCGGCCCGATGGGAGCCGAGGCCGGTACGCTGGCCATCATGGCGGGAGGCGAGGCGGATGCGTTTGCCAGAGCCGAGCCGCTCTTTCAGGCCATGGGCGAAAACATCTTCCACGTCGGCCCGCTGGGCGCCGGCTCGGTAGTGAAGCTTCAGAACCAACTGCTGGTCGGCATCAACCTAGCGGGTATCGTGGAAGCAATGGTGCTCGGCGCCAAGAACGGCGTAGACCCGGAAACATCCTATCAGGTGCTCGGTACCGCGATGGGCGACAGCCGCATGCTGCACCGGGCGATGCCCGACTATATCCTAAAGCGCAACTTTGATCCGGCATTTGCTATCAAGCTGCTTGTGAAAGACTTGCGGCTGGCCACGCAACTCGGCCAGCAAGCGAGCGTGCGGTTGCTCATTAGCAATCTCACGCAACTCATCTACGAAGAGGCAATCACCCAGGGCCTGGCTGATGAGGATCAAACGGCCGTGGTCAAGCCCCTGGAGGACCTTGCAAAGGTAGAGGTAGGAAAAGCGTGAGCGCGCCCAAAAAGGAAGCGAACGGGCCGCACGCGTCACCAACCGCCCAGTACATTTCCGCGCCCCGCCTTGAGCAGTTTGCCCGGAACGTGCTTGTGCATGAAGGCATCTCGCCACAGCATGCGGAGCAGTCGGCGCGGCACCTCGTGCTCTGCGATCTGCGCGGTGTTGAGAGTCACGGCATTACGCGCCTCTCCGCGCTGGCGCAGCGCATTCGCAATGGCGTTGTCAATGCTAATGCCAACATTCACGTGGAACGCCAACGCGCCGCTTCCGCGTTGGTAAATGGCGACAATGGGCTTGGTGTGCCGGTCAGCACGTATGCCACGCAATTGGCGATTCGCCTCGCCCGGGAGCAGGGCATTGGCACCGTTGGAGTTCACAACAGCAACCACTTTGGCATGGCAGCCGATTACGCGCTGCAAATGGCGGAGGCTGGCTGCCTCGGCATCGTGACGACCAATTCAAGCCCAGCCATGGTGCCCTGGGGAGCGGCGAGGAAGTTTCTGGGCACGAACCCCATCTGCTTTGGCGCGCCGACCCACGGCTCACCGCTCATCCTGGACATGGCGACGAGCGTTGTGGCAATGGGACACGTGGTCCTTGCGGAAAAGCGCGGTCAATCCATTCCGGATTCGTGGGCGGTCGGACCCGACGGCCTGCCCACCACCGACCCTACGCGCGCCAGGCAGGGCGGAGCGCGTCCGCTGGCAGACTACAAGGGCTCGGGACTTGCGTTGATGGTCGAGATATTCACGTCGCTTCTCACCGGCGCGACCCTGGGCGTGCATGCCGCGGGGTTCTTTAGCGACATGACCCGGCCCGCCGACGTTGCCCACCTCTTCATCGCCATCGACATCGCAGCATTCGTGGATCCCCAGTCCTTCAAGGAGCGGCTGCAAGCTCTCTTGACCGAGATGCGGGAGCTGCCGCTGGCGCCGGGATTCGACCGAATAACCATGCCCGGTGAAATCGAACAAGAGTGTACCCAAGAACGGCAAGCAAACGGCATCCCACTTGACCCAGCCGTGCTCGCCGACCTCCAGCAACTCTCCGCATTAACGGGTGTCGCGCTATCAGTATGAACATGAAGTGGCCGCCATTTACTAGGCAGTGTTGACACGAAATGTCATTCCGAGCGCAGCGAGGAATCTAAAGCGTAGCGCGGGGGCTTGTCCGCCGCTTGGGACAGCGCGCGTTAATACGGAGGGATGGATTCCGCGCCCCGTGCGGGGGCGAGCTTTCGCGGGAATGACGGCCGGGTTGCTGCCTGTTTTAGTGCAATGGCGAACTGGTTCTTGAAGAGTCAACACAACCTAACCTCTCTACCATCTAGGCATTAGCGTAATGGCACTCCCAGTATTTGAACGCCAAGTTCTCGTCGAGCGCGCCTTTCGAATCTTGGAAGAAGGCGAGAGCGAGATGAGCATTGCGCCGCTCGCGCAAGCCGCAATGCAAATGAACGGTGAGCTGCCCGCCTCCTTACTGCGCCTCATCGAAGAGAAGCTCATCGCCGACGGCCGCTTTACCCAGAGCGCGGCCGGGAACTGGAGATTGGCGCACTGGCAGCAAAATACTGAAGAGTTGCTTGCTTCTCAGGTGTTCGTTGTGCTCGACGTCGAGACCACCGGTGGCATTGCGGGCCGCCACCGCATCATCGAGATAGGCGCGGTGCGCGTGTGCAACGGTGAGGAGATTGCTCGCTTTAACTCGTTCGTAAACCCCGGTCAGCGCGTGAGCAAACGCATCTGGCAACTTACGGCTATTAGTGACGACATGCTCTGCGATGCGCCGACGGCAGGGCCGGTGCTCGATGAACTCTACGCCTTTATCGACCATGTACCGGTTGTGGGTCACAATATCGCCTCCGACCTCAGCTTCCTGCGCAACGAGGCGCTTTGGACAAAGCGCCGTCCCCTTGCAAACCTGACTATCGACACGGTGCTCATGAGCGCACGACTCCTCCCGGAGCTTAAGAGGCCGAGCCTGGAACGTATGGCGCGGCACTTCGGTCTGAATGATGCTCCTAAGCACCGCGCGCTCATCGATGCCCGCGTGACCGCCCAGTGCTTTGCACGGTTACTCGACCAGGTTCCTCCCGAACACAGTACGAGCATGCGGACGTTCTTGGAATGGCTGGAGAGCGGCCAGGGGCACCGCCTGCCCGTCCACCGTGCTGCACTGCAGGCGCAAATTCGGCTGCTTCCCGCGCTTCCCGGCATCTATGTCTTTCGGGATAGTGAAGGCGCTGTGCTCTACGTGGGCAAGTCCAAGTCGCTCCAGCGACGGGTGCGCAGCCACCTTGCGAACCCCAATCGACTCTTCGACGGCATGATCGAGCGGCTTGACCGCATTGACATCGAGGTTACCGGCTCCGAGTTCGAGGCGCTGCTCCGCGAAGCGCAGATCATCCAGGAGTTGCAGCCGGTCTATAACGTGCAGCAGCAGTATCGCCCCGTGCAGCCATACGTCCGCGTTTGGCGCAGCCAGAAGGCAGGTATCAAGGTACAAACGAGCAGTCGCTTGCGGCCGGATGACTCCGCACACTTTGGGCCCTATCGAAACCGCGCGGCGGCGATCTGGAATGCGCGTGTGGCGCGTCGCCTGCTGACTGCCACAGCCGATCTTTCGGCACAAGACCAAGCGAACATGGTGTTTCAGTTCCTGTCGCAAGGCCCGGAAGCCGTTGTGACTCACTGGCAGGACCGAAAGGTGCCCGCCGCGGACACGGCGCTGCTCATTTTGCGCCGACTGCGCGCGCACCACCGCCCGCTCTCAGGAGGATTCGCCGGACACACCATCCTGCTGATCTATCCGGCGGATCCGCCGGGCAAGATACATCTCTTCTTCGTCCGCAACGGCCAAATGCTGGGACAGGAAACCATTGGGCCGGCGACAGAAGCGGCTCTATGGGATACGCTTCGCGGGTTCTTTGCTCACTATCTCTCGTTGCCCGATAACGCGGCATCTGCTGATACCATTCGCCACTTCGTGCTGCAATGGGTGTACCAACACCGCGATGATCCGGCCGTCATCCCGATTGACCCAACTTTCGTGCAAGACGCTATGGCAGCAGCAAGCGGGCGGCTGGAGCGGCTGGGCGTAGTGGAGCCAACCACGTCTAGCGGCTCCGCAGACATGCAAGAGACGTTGCTAAGATAGAGTACGATCTTCTGACGGGTGTCGCTTGGAAGTCGGTGACCTAGTGCTATCGTCACCCGCATGGGCGTTGGAATGTGCAGCGCAGTTCCACCGCACGGGCTCTTACTCCGACTGGTAGTCCTTGCGCCCGAACTGTGGTGAATTGTAGCGCGGGGACTTGTCCCCCGCTTAAACTGACATGCTCGTGGTGTGGAGAAGATGGATTCCCGCTTGCGCGGGAATGACGGATTCGATGTCGTCTTGTGTCCGCCCCGCAATGAATTACTTCAACACTCCTGGTAAAGGAAGTCCGGGATCACTTCTCTCTCGGCAACGATGCACATAACCAAATTCCACCGTACAGTCTCCTGGTCCAAGGCCTTTTACCGGCATTCATCGCCTGCGCTTCTGCACTTCGGCACGCTCTTCCGGCGTCAGGTTGACGATGAATAGAATGCCTGTGACCAGTGCCGGGAAAGCGGCGAAGCTCCAGATGAGCATGTCCGCGAGGCTCTGCATGCGCACGACGAGCAGCGAAGAGAGCAGGAACCCCGCAATCAGCCAATACACGCCGCCCGCCAGCGGATGACGGCGGGTTGCCATGCCGCCGGCAATGCCAATGCCGACCGGTATGAGGTGTACGGCCAGACTGTCTTGCGGCAGGTCGGGGATACCTACCCACGGGCCAACCCCCACAATGCCCCAACCAAAAGTCCAAAGCACCATCAGCGCCCAAGCAAGGCGGCGGTACTGGTGTATGTGTGGCGAAGGCTCCTCGATTTTCTTCTTCTCGCCTTTGGGCATAGTTGCCGGTGCCTTTCGTATACGTTGCCGCATTGCGCACTACTTGCCGCATCATGCTCTAACTGTCCCGCTACACATTAGCGTGGAAGTGGTTCGAATCCGTCATTCATTTATGTGTTGAGTTTTTCGCTGACAAAATCCTTCCCCCACTTGACAGTATTGACAATTCATGTCATTCCGAGCGGAGCGAGAAATCTGGAGTCCATGCGGTATATCGCCTAATAGGCTCAGCATCTTAGATTCCGCGCTCAGAGCGATACTTCGCTGCGCTCCGTTCGGAATGACATGTGTACCAGTCTTGTATAGTACTGCGTTCAGTTGCTCTTGTTTTCAATTCTGTCAACGAATTACCTGGCATTTACAATTCCCGCGCACGCGGGAATCCATCTTTGCTCTTGGGACCGACCCCATTCTTGCTCCTAGAGGTTTCTGCCTCGCTTTGCCAGTCCGCTGGACCTAACCCTGTTCGACTGATTCGCCCTCACCCCCGTATTGCGTACGGGACAGGCTCTAGCCCTCTCCCTCCAAGAGACCTTTGCACAACCCATACCGGCAGGCGCAAAGACCCCCGCTCCCGCCCGGAGATCTTTGCGCAACCTGTGCCGTCAGGCGAAAAGACTCCCTCTCCCTGGGGAGAGGGTCGGGGTGAGGGGAATTCGGCGCCGATCCGGACCGATTTGAACAGTATGAGAGAGTTACGCAAGATTCTATTCCAAAGGTAAAGGGAGTACATTGAGTCTCGACGCTCACCTGCCTCGCGACGCTGCCTCACTCAACCGGCGATAGCGACATGCGTGCCGTCGTGCCGCCATCCACGTAGATCACCTGGCCGGTGACGAAATCAGCGCCGTCAGAAGCCAGAAATGCCGCCACTTTCGCAATGTCTGCGGGTGTACCCACACGTCCCCACGGCACCTGGCTTGCGCCTTTCTCGGAAGTATATTCCGGATTGTCGAAGTAGCGCGGCACCTCGATGAGGCCCGGGCCGATCGTATTGACCCGCACATGATGCGACGCAAGCTCGACTGCCAACGTGCGGGTCAGAGCGTTGACCGCGCCCTTCGTGCCGGCGTATGCGACGTGGGACGGATAGCCTGCATAACCGTGCACGGAGGAGATGTTGACGATACTGCCGGATCCGCGCGCCAGCATGTGGGGCAGCGCCTGCTGGGCGCAAAAGTAGTAGCCGCGCACGTTCAGGTCGAACATCAGGTTGTAGTGGGCTTCAGAGGTCTCCTGAAACGGGCGTTCCACCGTAACACCGGCGTTATTGACCAGAACGTCGAGACCGCCCAGACCCGCTGCGGCCGCGTCCACCGCACGGCGGCACTGCGCCACGTTCGTCAAGTCGGCCTCAATCGCTACCGCCACGCCGCCGCTCTCTTTAATGGCCGCCACGGTCTTCTGCCCGCCAGACACACTATCAGCATAGTAGTGCACCGCCACCGCCGCCCCCTGGCGGGCCAACTCCAACGCAATGCCCTGACCGATCCCAATGCCCGCGCCGGTAACTAACGCCCGCCGCCCCTCAAGTGCGCTCATTGCCAACTCCTTTATCCGTCAAGAAGCTACGCTCGTATTCTCTAGCGTGTGTTTACAATTGTCTCCCTGCCAACGCCGGCTGAATCCCTGCCATGTAACGAACAGGGAGACGATTCACGTAGTTGTGTTACACGGTACCATCATACCCGCCTGCGCAATGGACGTGGCCGCAACCCGATCCCACCTACGGCGAGCCCACATTGCCGGGAGGAGTTGCGAGCTGCGCGATGAGCGGACGGATGTCGTCGGTTTTCTCCAGGCGTTCAATGTCGGTGAAGACGGCTTCGGCGACTTTGTCGCAGACAGCGACCTTGTCGAAGACATCCGTTTCGGCGTCCAGTGGATGGTGAGCGTACTCGGCACACGCGAGAAATTTTGCTAAGCGCTCCGACCGGGTCAGCGGCAGGCTGGGCTCGCCCTTGATATCGGCGTGGCTGACCGCTGCCTGGCGTCCGTCATCGAGTGTCACCGTGAGACGCTCCAACGTCGAGGGCTCAGCGTCGGGCAAGCGGTGCACCTTTATCGTCTGTGCCAGCCTTTGTACGTCTGTGGCTGCGCGCACCGCCTCCGGTTCGAAGTCCGCGAGCCCAGGCGCGCCGTGCAGCAGCGCAAAGGCCACCGTCCACTGCACGCTGAATTGTGCGTCCACCTGCGGATTCTGTCGTATCTGGAAGGGCTGGCCGATCAGGGCGTGCGCGCGTGGATGCAGCCAGACGTCTACAGCGGCAATGGCTGTCGCGTCAAACAATTGTAACTGTTCCTTGGCCTCCAGGGCCATGCCTATCGGCCGGTGCGCCGCGCGGCAGCACGGATACGGCTTCAGCGCGATGTCTTCTACGGCGAAGCGTTCACCGAGTTCTGCGGTGAGGTCGGTTGCGTCACGGTTACCACCGCCAAAGAGGGCATAGAGTCCGTATGCGCCCGTGGTGAGCGCGTGCGGGCCGGTGACGCCGATTTCGGCCAGCGCTGCGGCGTGTACACCTGCGCGCGCGCTGAACGCCGGTGTCAGGCGCTTAGCAATGTTTCCTTCCAAGAGCCCCTGGCGGTTCCCTTGCGCTTGCGCATACGCCAGCCCTATGGCGTTTGCTATTCCTTCCTTTGTCAGACCAAGTAGCTTGGCACTAGCCGCCGCCCCGCCTAGCCCGCCAAAGACCGCCGTTGGCAGCCAACCGACGTGCATGTGGGGCAGAACGGAGAGACCGAGGCGAGTTTGCAGCTCCGCCGCACCGGCGAGGGCGGTGATGAGGTCGCGTCCCGCTATCGGTTTGCCCAGACTCTCGGCGGTAGCAAGCGCTGCGGGCAGGAGCGTCACGAAGACGTGTTGGTTTGAGGCGCGGTGCGAATCGTCGAAGTCGTGGGCGTGGACCATGGCCGCGTTGAGCCAAGCAACCGTCGGGGCGGGCAGGCGCTGCCCGTACACAAGCACCGTCGCCTCGGGTGCGCCGCTCCAGCGGGCATGGCGCGCCACGATCTCCGGAGTCATAGGCGCCGCCGATCCGGCAAGGGCGCATGCCAACGCATCGGCAATCTGCACCTTTACGGCTGCTACCGCGGTCGGCGGCAGGTCCTCGTACCGCAGATCAGCGACGAATGAGACGAGCGCTTCTACAGGTTCCATTGGAATATCCTGCCACACATCGCCATTTACAATTACCTATTGCATGCGGAGCTACGCAAGTCTAACTGTTTCAATAGGTTCGTCAGCAGGATATGAATTGACTGTGCTCAATAAGGAAAGCAGTCAGCGCGCAGTCTTGTCACTCCCGCGAAAGCGGAAGTCCATCTTCTTCCCTTACTAGACTTGCTTGCGAGGGATGGGCGACTGTTGGAGCGACTCTCATTGTAGCTGTGGCTCTACTGCTGGTGGTACGTGGTCGCCCGCGGTGCTCTCACCTCTTGGCGCATCGGTGTCACGCCCTACGTCTGCCCGCCAAGCAAGCGCTGCGCGTTCTGCCAACGGATCTGCGCCATGACCGCTTCTGGCGCGTCGAGGACCTCCAGCTTGAAGAGCGGCACCTCAACCGACGTGAGCGGCATGCCGCTGCCAAAGACCAACCGCTCCGGGCCGATGGTTTCGAGGAGCGTGGGCAACTCCTCTTTCACGAAGACCGGAAGGCGCGCAATATCCAGTCCGTAAGCGGCCTGCACGGCGCCGCGCTGACCCAGGGGAGTCTCCGTAAAGCCCAAGCCGTAGTGAAAGACGAAGCGCCCATCAGGATGCGCTTGCGCCAGCGCTGCCATGTCCGCCACCGGCACGATGCCGGGTTGGGCTATGAGCCAGGACCGCTCGCGATCATCCTCCACCCAGTGGGGCACAGAAACTACAAGGTCGCTGGCGATGGCCGCCTCAACCAGTTCACGGCAAGGTTGGTCGCGCAGGGTGTACCGATGATAGGGGGGATAGAGCCGCACGCCCCGACACCCGAACTCCTCCCGGCACACCGCGAGATCGTGCTCCCAGTCGGCGTACGTTGGGTTGATGACGGCAAAAGGCACCAAGCGATCGCGGTGCTTACTCACTTCCGCGTGGAGTTCCTCGTTGGCCGCGTGCGAATTGCGATAGAGGATGGCGCTGGCAGACGATACCCACGCTTGATCGATGCCATGTCGGTCCATGGCACGCAGCAGGCCGCTCGCATCGCGCCAGGGCAAGGGACGGAAGCCCCAATGGCCGATGTATGTGTGGGTGTCTATGAGCAACGGATTGCTCGCTCACGTTGTGTTACGTGCACCGAGAGGCTCCTCTGGCTGGCATGACGTCCGTTAGGGATGCGCTGGGCCCCGAAACCGGCAAGGATAACTAGGTCGCCTACTTGACGCCCTCCCAGGGCATGTGAGGTACGTTAGTGAGAGTATACACTGCATGCGTCCCGCTGTATTGGGGAATGAACGTGTCGTACGATAGCGCCATTGCAGGCACTCACGGGACGAGCGGGCATGCTGTGGCGGGGTTGCGTGTAGCCGCTTGATTCCCGGCTGCAAATACGAGAAACGATGACAAGAGCACAGAGGGAACCGCGGCATGATTAGCCGCAGGTGAGTCAATGCTTGGTGACCCGCCAGGGACTCGAACCCCGAACCCACTGATTAAGAGTCAGTTGCTCTGCCATTGAGCTAGCGGGCCGTGCGCGCGTAGTGGGCTTGCCTGCATTGTAGCATTCGCTTACGGCGAGGGACAAGACATCCCGACGCTCTCTGCTGGCACTCCCACACGCCGCCAAGTCCAGGCCTCCCGCCTCTTTGGACGGATGGGCAAGTGCTACCCAGCCTGATCTATGGCCCCACTTCACGCTCGAAGTGCGGCTCCGTGCGTTCGCCGCGCTGCCAGGCGAAGGCCTGAGGCACGCGGTTGCGGGCACCGGGCGTAAGCGGCGGGAGCGCATCTTCGGAGAAGTACCCCACGTCCAGGGCTTCGCTCGTCGGGTGCGGCGTGCCTGAAACGTATGCGCACATGAAGCCGACCATATAGACCTGAAATGGCGCGCCGCCGGGATGTGCCCGATTGTCATAGATGCCGAGGAGCCGCTCGGCGCGCACGCGCACGCCGGTTTCCTCCCATATTTCTCTTTCCGCCGCTTGCGCCGCCGTCTCGCCGACTTCCACCATGCCACCCGGCATCGCCCACAGACGATTGTCAGAACGTTGTATGAGCAGCACCCGACCCTGCGCGTCGAAGACCGCGCCGAACGCCGCTACTTTCGGCGTCTGTACGCCGATGTCGCCGCTGTACAACGCCTGAATGTCCTCTACCGAGCGTGTATCCGTCAGCGCGAAGAACCGCGCCGCCAGCGCCAACACGCGCTCGTAACGGGCAATATCATACTCGTCTTCCTCCCGCCGGGCATAGAAGAGCCCGGTCTGTCCAATCGCCCGCAACTGGTCGGCAATGTCTTGCAAAGCGTCGCGGCTATCGTTTAGTTCACCACTAGCCATAGTGCATTTACCCCAGCATTACTTTCTTAAATTTCTCCAGCGTGAAGGCCGGATCGGCGAGGGCTTCGAGGAGTTTGGCTTCGTCCTGTCTGACTTCCTCGGCTTTGGCGGCAACCTCGGGCGCAATTGCGGCGGGAATTTGGACGACGCCGTTGCAATCGGCGTGAAGCAGGTCGCCGGGGTTGACGGTGAGGCCCGCAACGGTCACGGGTGTGGCGCAGGATTCCACAGTAACCTGCCCGTGGGAGACGATCACGCCGGACGCAAAGTACTGTAGGCCGAGTTCGCGCACCTCGTTGATGTCGCGGACTGTGCCGTCGGTGACCACGCCCACGAAGTCGAGGCGCTTGAGCAGCGTGCACATGATTTCGCCAAACAGCGCTGCCGGTACCTCCGGCGTGGCGTCGTGGGCCACCAAGATGCGCGGCGCCGGCACCTCTGCCGCGAGCTCCAGAGCCTTGACCCACTCCTGGCGCATGGGCGGGTCGTGCGGTTCGCGGTTCTTGAAGGTGATAGTGAAGGCATAGCCCACGATCTCGCCGAGATCAGGGTAGATGCATTGGACGGATCCATCCATGTACCCGGCGCGACGGTCGCGCACGTCAAACTCTTCGATGGCGTTAGCAATAGTGGGACTATCGATGGCGCGCAGGGCAGCAAGCTGTTGCGGTGTTAGTTGTGTCACGTAGGACATTAAGAGGCTTCCTTTCATAGTGGCGCGGAGTTCTGGATGCGCATGGACTCGGTCGGCGTGACGTTTGCTTCATGCCACGGCTGCGGCACGCTGGTTTCCTACTTGAGCGGCTCTAGTACGTCCGTATGCTAGACTAGGCAGCCGTCGAGGAGACGTTGCAAGCTCGCCCCGGCGATTTCCGCGCGCGCTGCGGGGTCCAATCCACCGAAAGACAACGTCGTAATGGGCAGGGCCGGTTCGAATATCGGCAGTCCGGTGCCGAATATGAAGCGCTCGGCCCCCCATCGCTCTACCAGCTCTATGAGGGAACTGTGTCCGCCGAGATAGGAGGTCTCCACATAGAGGTTCGGCGAGCGGTCGAGCAGCGGAAAGAGCACGCGAAAGTCGGCGTGAGACTGCCGCAAGAGAATCACCGGCAAGTCGGGAAACGACTCCAAGAGCCAGGCGATGAAGTCCCAGTGGCGCGGTTCGCTGTAGTGGGCGTTGTCAAAGTCAAGCAAGACCGGCACCCGCTTGTCTGCAAGAGCTTGCGCGAGCGGTTCGATGACCCACGGTTCCAACACCAACGTGTGTGTCTTGGGACAGAGACGCGCGGCACGCGCCCCTGCCGCCAGCAGTTGGTCGACTTGCTCCGTTTCCGGCGGCACCTCGCGGGTTGCAGCGGGCATCACGACCAAGCAGGGGGTGAGGCGCGGCTCCCCAGCGATCGCTTGCAACAGACGCTCATTGCCGTCTGTGGGATGGTGCCACTTGGCTACGGTGTGCGTGACCAGCGCCCGCGAAATGTCATAGGCATCCAGCAGCTCCAGCAGGCTCGCGGCATCCACCGGCGACCCCGGCGGCCGCTGCGGCAATGGGCCAAGGCAAACGTTGACATCGAAGAGTTCGGGACGCCCATTACCCTCTGCCATAGCTCGAGTCTCCTATCTTGTCTTGGAAAACTATCTTTCGCGAAGTCGGCGCCTTTAGCGCTTGTTGCCTAATAATACGCGGCACGTGCGTGCCGGGCCTGTTCTACGTGTGTGCAATCTTACATGCTGTGAACCGGTTGACCTTGTTGGCATGCTAACTTCGTACTTTTCGTTACACGAACACACGCATGTGAAAACTGCCGCACCCACATCCGGTAACATCTTACCGCTGCCGCTGGTCGCTTGCCTAGCGGAAAACGACTTAGGGAGAGAATTGCGGACATTCAAGCTTGCGCCGGCAAAGAACGCTCGATTCCTTGGCGCCGTCCCAAAGATAGCCAAGAATGTCCCCATTCGAGCTACCACGTTGAGTCGCAGCATTGAGATAGCTTATAGTAAGGATTGGAAAGTATGCAGACGAAACGCAAGTTAAGGACCCATCGCGATGGGAGTAAGAGTCTATATTCCGACACCGTATCGTCGTTTTACCGGCAATCAGTCCCGGGTGGAGATAGAAGCGGCGAACGTAGAGCAGCTTCTTGAGGAGCTGGAGCGCCAGTTCCCCGGCATTGGCGCACAGATCGCAGACCAGAACGGCGACATTCCCGGCTACCTCAACGTCTACGTCAACTCTGAAGAAGTGCGCACCCTCCAGGGCAAAGACACCGCGCTCGCGGACGGCGATGAGATCTCCGTTATCCCCGCCATGGCGGGCGGCTGTTAGCCCATCGCATTTTCTCCGATCGCACTGAGCTTGCCAGAGTCCAATCTGGTTGGGCATCGGCTCTAGAATCCGTTCGCACTGAGCCTGTCGATCTGCAAAGGAACCGCCGATTGGCTCTCCCACCCGTTTGCACTGAGCGCCAGAGTCCAATCTAATTGGGCATCGGCTCTAAAACCCGTTCGCACTGAGCTTGTCGATTTGCAGTCCCACCGGTGGACCTTTTCCTAATCCGTTCGTACTGAGCTTGCCAGAATCCAATCTGGTTGGGCACCGGCTCCAAAACCCGTTCGCACTGAGCTTGTCGTAGTGCGGTCTCACCCGCCGACTCCTTCCTGATCCGTTCACACTGAGCTTGTCGATTCGCAATGGAACTGCCAATCAGCTCTCCCATCCGTTCGCACTGAGCTTGTCGAAGTGCAACCGCGCCGAATTCCTATCTAGCCTTCTTAGCCCGCCGCGCCGGTACCTCGGCACTATCTGCCGGTCACCCCTTTTTGGTTCTTCCTCAATTGGGTCTCCCCTGTTCCTCTTGTTTGGTTCTGCAAGGCCATCTTTGCCGGCGATTTGTTATCGCAGTTCTGTCCATTTGTCTCTGCCACTGTTGGACAGGGCAAGGCCCTTCTCCTAGAATGGCTAGTGGACTGCAGATTCCAAATTGCTTGTGTGACGGTTACAGGATTTAAGAAGTAAACCGATGATTCCTCGCTATACGCAACCCCAAATGGGCATGATTTGGTCTGAGGACCGCAAGTTCGCCACGTGGCTGCAGGTGGAGCTTGCCGTGTGTGAAGCGTGGACAGAGCACGGTACGGTCCCCACG
This sequence comes from Chloroflexota bacterium, assembly GCA_965219505.1. Classification (GTDB taxonomy): domain Bacteria; phylum Chloroflexota; class UBA11872; order VXOZ01; family VXOZ01; genus VXOZ01. Next base: position 3,293,702 of record OZ244775.1, read on the forward strand.
GATGACATGGCAAAGCTGCGGCAGGCTCGGCTTCCCTCCCTCGAGCGTATCGCGGCGATAGAACGGGAAATCGACCACGATTTCAACGCCTTCCTCATGGCGGTAGCAGAACAACTGGGTGACGAAAGCCGCTTCCTCCACCTGGGGTTGACGTCTTACGACGTGGAGGATACGGCTACCGGCATCCGACTGCGGGACGCTGCCGACGTGCTGCTGGATGGTGTTGCTGCGCTGAGCAAAGTCTTGGAGGAAGCGGCGGTCGCATACAAGGACGTGCCGCAGATTGGACGCACCCACGGCGTGCAGGCGGAACCGATTACGCTTGGCTACAAGCTGCTCGTATGGGTGGACGAGATGCGCCGCAACCGCCGCCGCCTGGAGGCGGCAAGGGCGCAGGTAGCGGTGGGCAAGATTTCCGGCGCGGTAGGCACCCACGCCAACGTGCCGCCGGAGATTGAGGACCGGGTGTGTGCCAGGCTGGGTCTCGCGGTGGCGCCTACCTCGACACAGATTATCCAGCGCGACCGCCACGCGGACTTTGTCACGACGCTGGCCGTGATCGCCGCTTCCCTCGACAAATTCGCCACCGAGATACGCAATCTCCAGCGCACCGAGGTCTTGGAGGTGGAAGAGCCTTTCGAGCGCGGGCGCGTGGGTTCGTCCGCGATGCCGCATAAGCGCAATCCCGCCCGCTGCGAGCGGGTTTCCGGCTTGGCCCGCTTGATGCGGGCTTACGCGCTAACGGCGCTGGAAAACGTGGCCCTCTGGCATGAACGCGACATCACCAACTCCGCGCCTGAACGCGTCATTCTCCCCGATTCGTGCATTGTCCTCGACTACATGCTCGCGCTCTTTACGCGCGTGATGGCCGATTTGCGGGTGTATCCCGAGAACATGATGCGCAACCTCAACCAGACACGCGGCCTCGTCTATAGCGAGGCGGTGCTCTTGGCCCTAATTAGCCACGGGCTCACGCGTCAGGACGCCTACGCTATTGTGCAGGAACACGCCACCGCAGCGTGGGAAACGGGCGCGGACTTCGGCGCCCGCCTTAAAGGAGACCCAAGGGTACGCGAGCACCTGGATGAAGGCGAGATAGACGCTCTCTTCGACGTGCGCCACCACGTGCGCAATATCGATGCGTCATTCGAGCGCATGGGGTTGTCGTAACAAAACCTGACTCAGAGGTTGATCAGACGCCGAGATTGCGTGAGGGTCGGAAACACCAGACTGGGCTTTCATTTCAGGGAGATACGGCTCGCAGTAGCAATTTCGGGTACCACAATGCAAGTTACCGTCCATGCTTCGACAGGCTCAGCACGAACGGTAACTATGATTTTCTCAGCGTTATGGACTTAGTTCCCGCGTCTATTGGTCGTGGGGCGCCGGCTCGATGATGGTGGAATACGCGCCTTGCGGGTCGCAAATGAACGCAAACCGCCCCACGCCATCCACCGCCATAGCGGGGGAAATCTGCTGCCCGCCGAGGCTCTGCAGTTGCGCTAGCGAAGCGTCCAAATTGGCAACGGCAAGGTAGATGGACCAATTCGGCGGCATCGGCCCCCATTCTTCCCGTATCGCCATCATGCCCGCGGCCGGTCTATCGCCAAGGCTAAACAGGTTGTACTCGCCGCCGTCGCCGCTAGGCGTCTTCTCCACCGACCAGCCGAAAAGGCTCGTATAGAACTGCGCAGCGGCGTCGGTGTCGCGGGTATAGAGTTCGTTCCAGGCCAGCGCGCCGTGCTCACCAAAGACCTCGGCGCCGATCTGAGTGCCAGGCTGCCAAACGGAGAATGCGGCACCGGTGGGGTCCTGGGCTACGAGCAGCCGTCCCGCGTCCATGACGTCAACGGGCTCCTGCGCCACCGTGCCGCCCAGCTTCTTGATTGCGGCCGACGTATCCTCGGCGCTTTCCACCGTAAAGTAGCTCTGCCACACCGGCTGGCCGCCGGTCATCTGCTTCATCTCTTCCGGCATCGTGTAGATCGAAAAGACATTCTTGCCTCGCTTCTGGAGCATGCAGAACTCCACATCGTTGGGAAGCCGCATTTCGTTCGCTTCTAGTTCCAAGAACTCCGCATAGAATTGCTTGGAGCCTGCAAAATCGGGCGTTCCCAGATCTGCCCAACTGAACATACCCGGCTGATGCTTCGTTACGTCCATTGTCACCTCTGTTTGGCTGCGCGTGTCACTGTATGAGCTGCATTAGTCCACACAGTATATAGTAGAGCTTGAAGATTGGGACAGGCAACGGGACCGGAACCGGCGGTTCTGAACATAAGCCGTGTAGAATTGCGAGCGAGCGACAGCTCTAAGAATGAGCCGAGCAGAAGAGCAAGCAATCGACGGTTCAACTCGCAATTTGACCTCTCAGTCTGTCATTCTGAGGAGAGCAGCGACGAAGAATCTCGAGTCGGGGTACTCTAGATTCCGCGAACCCTGTTCGACGCTGCGCTCGGAATGACGAGAAATGCCAACCGACAATGGCATTTAGCTTAGGTTAGCTAATTCGAATTCTCAAAGGGAAATTTGGCTGAACATGGATGACGTAATTCTGGAAACGGCACTTCCCGTACCCCTCTTCGCGCGCGGGAAAGTGCGTGACATGTACGATCTGGGTGACCGCCTGCTCATCGTCACCACAGACCGCATTTCGGCCTTCGACGTGGTGCTGCCTATTGGGATTCCTGAGAAAGGGCGGGTGCTCAATCAACTCTCCGCTTCTTGGTTCCGGCGCATGGGGCACCTCATCCCCAATCACCTCATCACTACCGACGTCGCGGCATACCCGGCTGCACTGCAGGCCGATCGCGAGATGCTGGCGGAGCGCAGCATGCTGGTGCACAAGGCGGAGCGGATCGATGCCGAGTGCGTGGTGCGGGGGTATCTTGCCGGTTCCGGCTGGCGCGACTACGTGCGCACCGGCGAAGTCTGCGGACATAGGTTGCCACCGGGCATGGTGGAGAGCCAGGAGTTTTCTGAGCCCATCTTTACGCCCGCCACCAAGACCGAGACCGGTCACGATGAGAACATCTCACGTGCAGAGCTCGCTTCGCGTATCGGAACGGAGCTCGCGGCAAAGCTCGAGGCAGTATCTATCGCCATCTACAATTTCGGGCGCTCTGAAGCCCAAAAGGTCGGCCTGATCGTGGCCGATACGAAATTCGAGTTTGGCCTATGCGAAGGCGAGCTAATTCTGATCGACGAGGCATTTACGCCGGATTCGTCGCGTTACTGGGATATTGACAGCTACGAGCCCGGTCGTCCCCAGCCAAGCTACGACAAAGAATTCGTGCGCGAGTGGCTGCGCCAAAGTGGCTGGAACATGGAACCCCCCGCCCCCACGCTCCCGAACGACATCATCCAAAAAACCAGCGCCAAGTACCAGGAAGCCCTCCGGCGTATCACGGCTATACCTCAGGAAGCCCAGACGTAATTGGCTGCGTAGCGTGCGCGTATTCTAAACAAGTCAGCTTGAATGTCTTGACAGGTTATGTCTTGGCTATAGGGGTAGAGTCAATTGCAGCCAGGAGTCCACGAGGAGTGTTCGCGATTTGGTGCACCTAGACTTGGCGGAAGGCCGTCACTTAAACGGTGAAGCGGGTATCAAGCCCCGCTCCTCTTCTTCATAGCGAACCTTCTATGACCCACTGTACTCAATTCCGCGAATTCGCTTCTCCAAACATACTAGAATGTACGACTACTCTAGGGAAAATGGCTGCTCACGGTATGAGTCTCATTGCGCCGACAAGTACACTGCCCCACACTGCCAGCGCAATTACCATCCACTTGATTAGATCAGCTTTCAAATGAGCAATGTCAGCTTTGGTGGCAAGATGCTCGTAGCCGCCTTCCAGTCTACTAAGCCGTTCTTCGGTGCTAGCCATTGCCAATTCCTTCGCTCTTTAGAATATTCGCTAACAGCGTATTATATTCGCCTATGGCCGTCAAGCCTTGCAGTCCTTCCCTGGGCTACATATCGCTATCCTTGAGAAATAGAATCTCTTCCTTTAGGAGCCCTTGCATAGCCCTCTGCAAGTCGTTTAGGTCCCTCTCCCGGTGAAGAACTTTGCGTAACTCCAACAACCGGGTCGAATTGGCGAAATACCCCCTCTCCCCAGGTGCTTGTCTCAAAAGTGCATTGCTCAGTGTAGACTTGCCCTTCGACAGGCTCAGGGCGAACGGAAAAGGCAAATCCCGTTCGTGCTGAGCCTGTCGAAGCACGATTTTGCTTATCGAGTCGACTTATGAGACAGCCTCCCGGGGAGAGGGAGGCATTCTCAAGCCTTTGGCCGAAGTCTTGCGAAGGTCTCCCATAGGGCATGGCAGTATTTGCAGTCTCGAAATTCGCGGCGACTACCTAAGATGGCAGGCTTCGGTGTACACCGCCAGGGTGTGTTCGGCGATGCGGGGCCATGAGAATTGGGCGGCAAATTGGTGGGCAGCGGTGCTGAGAGTGTCCGCCAGCGCGTGGTCCTCGTAGAGGCGGTGGAGAGCCTGGCTCAGGGCCGGTGGGTCGTCGGGAGGCACGAGCAGCAGGGCATCGCTCTCCTGCAGTTCCGGTGTCGGATGCTTGGGATAGGTTGTGACCACCGGCAGGCCGTGGTCAAGGGCTGTTAGCATGCTCGCGCGGCGCAGGGAGGCTCCATCCGTAAAGGGAAAAGCCATTGCATCGCAGGTTGCCAGCGCGTGCGACGCGTCACCCGCTTCCAAGTAGCCCGTGCTGAGCAAAATGTCTCCCATGTCCAAATCCAGCCTGCGGATGAGGCGTTCCAAGTGCTCTTTATAGACGGTGTTAGACGGATCGCTGTCGCCCACACTACCGCCAACGATGAGCACCTGCACGGGGAAATTCCGGTCGCGCAGCAGACGCACCGCCTCGAAGAGCGTGTCGAGACCCTTGGTGGAATTGACGAAACCAAAGAACCCTACCAAGAAGGCGTTTTCCGCGACCCCACACTCGGCGCGGAGCGCTTGCCTGCGCTCTGCGGTAATGGGGGCAACGGAAACGTTCGGCCCGACGTAGATCTGGTGTGTCGGCGTCTTCTTCGCAGTAGCCACGCTCGACTCCACAATAGTCTCCCAGTGCTCCCGGTCTTCTTGCGCGGTAAAAATAAGCGAATCACTGTGCCGACCCAACATGTGCGTCACCCAACGGCGCACGGGGCCCGCCTTGGGAAAGAGATACGGCGTGCGTAGATCGTGAAACGTAGTGACGATGGCCGGGCGTGGCGTGTGCCGCCGGAGATACCAGGGCAGCAGGTTGATGGCAGGCTTCAGGTCGAAAGCGGCGGTCTGGTACTGAATGTGCACAAGGTCAATCTGGCGTTCGCTGATGATCTGTTGCGCGATACTCCAGAAGGGAAAGCCCCACGTTCCCACCACGGGATGGACGGTAGGCTCCGCACTGGCGCAATCTGAGCTGGTCAGCACCTCACTTGTCACGTCGAGCGCGCGCAGTTCGGCTCGCAATATCGCCGTGTAGTCGGCAATGCCGCCTTGGAGGGGAGGATATTCACCTGTGATGAAGAGAACGCGCATAAGGGGGATCGCAATTGAAGCTTGTTTGCAGTGGACGGTGTCTATTTGGTCGTGTACTCAGTCAACTTGACTGTGTTCCGGCGGTTCACTCTCACCTCCGTATCGGACAACAGGGCAGGCTCTTACATTCTCCCGGTCGAGACATTTGCATAGTTCTGCCAAACAGTTGGAATCGCGCTGGAACGGCGCCGAATTCTCCCTCACCCCGACCCTCTCCCCAGGAGCTTGTCTCACAAATGCATTGTTCCGTTTAGACTTGCCCTTCGACAGGCTCGGAGCCTGCCCCGTACACGATACGGGGGCGAACGGAAAAGGCAAATCCCGTTCGTGCTGAGCTTGTCGAAGCACAAATTGGCTTATCGAGTCGACTTATGAGACAGCCTCCCAAGGAGAGGGAGTGGGCTCAGAACTAACCTCTTTGTCAGGATTACGTTGACACGGCACTGGGACGGCAGAATAAACTGCGCATCCCCTATGCAAAAGCATTGAATACGTGCATTATACGGGACGCCGACTCCGTCCAGAAATGCCGGTAAGGTACCACAACGTCACGTGGGCGAGCACAGCGACGTTCTGCCGCAACTCTCGGTTATGCCACTTCAACACAGCCTTCACGGCCTGCTGGACGGTGTAGACGGCAAACAAGAAACCGATAATGGTGCGCAGAAGCAAAGCAACCAAGCGGCCGCGCTCCTTGGCCGTGTACTTGTAACGACTGCGGTGAAAATTCAGGGAGCGGGCCAAGAGGTCCTGATCTGCGCTTTGGCTCTCGTGGTGCAGCACGTGCGCCCCGGGATAGTAGCCTACGTCCCAACCCGCTTCTCTAATCCGCCGGCACCAATCAGTCTCCTCGAAGTACATGAAGAAGCGCGGATCGAAGCCCCCGACCGCTTGCATCGCTTCCCGCCGCACGATTAGGCACGCGCCCACCACCCAATCAACTTTGGCAGCTTGCGTCTCGTCCAGGTCGCGGCAATAGAAGCGCTGGAGAGCGGGCGTCTCGCCGAACCACCACTGGAGCGGCGTGCTTTCCAGGAACGCTGTGGCCAGGGTATATGACCGGCGGCAAGACGATTGGGTGGATCCGTCTGGTTGCCGGACATGGGGTCCAACGAGCCCTACGCGCGGCTCCTGAGCCAGATAGTCCCGGACTGCGGCAAAGAAGCCGGGTTGAACGCTCGCGTCGGGATTCAAGACTACGACCCAGCTTCCATTGGCGGCGAGCATACCCTGGTTTGCCGCTCGCCCAAAACCCACATTCGCAGCATTCTCGATCAGGCGCACGTTGGGGTAGCTCGCACGCACCATAGCCGCACTGTTGTCCCCCGAGGCGTTATCCACGACGATTACCTCGCCTGCGACGCCGGCGCGCTCCATGTCGGTCAACGCCGAGTCGATGGCGGTCAAGAGCAAGTCGGCCACGTTATACGACACGATCACTACGGAGACATCGCACGTTGCCGCTGGTAGTGCGCGAAACTCCTGCCATACCTGCGTGGTGGGGTCCTTCTCCAAAGCGGCGAGGTGCCGGTAGGTACGCCATTCGAAATAGGCCATTGCAGAGCTGAGCGCGAATCCCAGCCAACCTTCGGCGTATCCCTGCCATGTAAAGAAACGACGGTTGAAGGCGCGTAGCGGTTGAAGAATGTAGTTGCGCCAGCGCACCCGCTGCCCGTCGAGCCAGAGACGGCGCGCCTCCAGTTGCGCGTAGCGCTGCTGCTTCGCCACGAATTGCCGTACTGAGGAGTAGTTATAGTGGGTGAGAAGCTCATTCAAGCGCTTGTCAGGACCGTCGAGCAAGACAGTCTCATGCGCAAATCGGGACGGATCGTAGCGGCCTTGCGGGACGCGAAACAGCCTGAGTTGATAGTCAGGGCCCCATCCCGCATGTCTGACCCACCGTCCTTTGAAGAGGTTCTTGCGTGGAATCCAGTAGCCGGCAACGGTCTCTTCGCGCACCGCCTCTTGGATTTCTGCCGCCAGCGCGGGAGAGACGCGTTCGTCTGAGTCGATGAAGAGTACCCACGGCGTCTGCACGTGAGTCAGAGCAAAGTTACGCTGTGCGGCAAAGCTCTCAAGGGTGCGATCGAACACGCGGGCGCCGGCTCTTTCGCAAATGGTGCGTGTGTTGTCATTGCTGAAATCATCCACCACCACGATACTGTCGGTCCAGGCAAGGGAAGCAAGGCAGGCGTCTATTTCGGCTTCCACGTTGCGTGTAAGCACCACTGCTGTGATGCCGGTGCGAGGTTCCGCAGAAGATGGATTACCGCTTTCGCGGGAATGACGGAACGAATACGGGTTTTCGCTTTCCTGTGAATGACCGGACGAGGATGGGGTATCACTTTCCCGGGAGTGACAGGGTGGGGATGAGTATCCACTCTCGCGGGAAGAGCCTGATGAGGACGATTCTTCCCCTTGAATCGCGTACGCGGCAGGCTCCGCATCGGAGGCAATGGTGTGCGTGCTCATCGCAGCCTCTAGGGAGTGCGGCATCGGCTAGTTTTCGCCCTTGAGCGCGAGCGCCAGCACCTGCAGACGGCTTTGCCAGCGGTCTTGGTGGAACTGATCGCGAAAGTGACGCAACCGTTGCGGCAGCAGCGCGACAAGCTGCCAGAGCATGCCAACCGCCACGATGCCCCGGGCGGCCCATTGGTAGCGTCTACTGTAGTGCTTAGCAAAGAACCGGAAGCGGCTGCGATGCAACTCTACGAACATGCGTCCGGCCGACTGTTTCGTGCTCTGACCGACGTGGTGCACCACACGGGCGCCGGGCACGTGCATGATCTCCCAGTCCGCCTGCTTGATACGACGGCACCAATCGATCTCCTCGCAATACATGAAAAACTGTTCATCCAGCAGGCCAACGGCAGCACACGCCTCGCGCCGTACCATCATGCACGCCCCTAGGGGATGGTCCATGGCGAATGCGCGTTCGTAAAGCGTAAACGGGTACCGCCCGTTCAAACGCGAGTTCAGTAGGCGATGGTTGAGGGGAAAGAAGTCAATAAGCGCCATAGGCAGCGTGGGAAATCGGAAGGCTGCGTGTTGATACGTGCCGTCAGTGTGAAGCAGGGTCGGCCCCGCCACGCCGACCTTTGGGTGGGATTCGAGGAAGGTTGCGAGTGCATCCAGAGCGCCGGGGAATAGTTGGGTGTCCGGGTTCAGCAAGCAGAGAAAGTCGCCTTTCGCGAGCCGCAACCCCTGATTGCTGGCTGCGGCAAAGCCGCGGTTCTCGGCATTGGCAATCACCTCCACCTGGGGAAACTGCTCTCGCACCATCGCCACACTGTCGTCGGCGGACGCGTTGTCTACCACGATCACCTCGTCTGGCGGGTGCGGCTCCGCTGCTATCGACGCCAGACAGCGCGCCAAGAGCGATCGGGTATTGTACGAGACTATGACTACCGTGAGACGAGAGCGATCCGTTTCCATGCCGCCTGGCGCTGCTCCTTCTCTGGTCCTGGGTACGCCCAATGTCATGTACGCATCGTCTAACCGCGCTCCCGCGAGCACATACTCCCTACTGAGATTATCGCGTAACTTCACCAAGCGAGCGAATTTGGATCACATTAACTGGGATTCATACTCACCCCCGATTCGAGTAGGGGGCAGGCTCTATTTCTCTCTCGGCGGGAGTGGAGATTCTTCGCCTCGGCATGGGTCTCTCATGCGTGCTTGCTACCGCACGAGACGCCGGAACGGCTCGCGTTTCGTCTCGGCCTCAAGCAGTGTATCAAGCTCACCGGCCAAGGCGCGTTTCACCACCTCCAATGACTCCGCAGCGGCTGCAGCCGTGGTGGCGATGTCCTCGTCGGAGTGCGCGAGCGTAGCCGTGAACGTCATCAGGCAAAAGACGCCGCGCTTCACCATCTCCTGGATGAAGAGCGTCTCGATGGGCTTCTTCAGGTCGTGGTCCGGCAGATCGAATACCAGCGTCGGCAGCGTATGGACGCCGGCGACCGTAGCCGCAATGCCGACCGAATCTATGGCATCCTGCAGCGCTGCCCGAACCTTCTCGCCGATTTTCTTGAAGCGTGCGGGCCCATCGCGCCGCTTGAGCTCGGTGATGGTTGCGACTGACGCCGCCAGGCCGACTGCTTCGCTCCAGTACGAACTCGAGACGAACATGCGGCCGGCGGGCTCCATCGCCTCGCGGGAGCCGACCACGCAGCCCATGGCGTAGCCATTTGACATGGACTTGGCAAAAGTGGACATGTCCGGCGTGACGCCGAGCCACTCCTGCGCGCTGCCAAGGGACAACCGCCAGCCTGACGACACCTCATCGAGGATGAAGAGCGCGTCGTTGGAGTGGCAGAGCTGCTTCACCGCTTCCAGGTAGCCCGGTTTGGGAGGTTGGGAGCGCATCGCCTCCATCATCACCGCTGCCACCTCGCCTCTGTTTTTCGCGAATAACTTTTCCAGGCTGTCGAGATCGCCGTACGTAAAGGGAAGTGCGGTCCCCGCCAGCGCCCGCGGCACACCGATGGGCTCGATGCCCGCGAAGGGAAATTCATCGGTTTCCGGGTCGGCGAGGTAGTTGGCGGACTGGTACCAGTCATGCCAACCGTGGTAGCCGGAAAATAGAATCTTGTCTTTGCCGGTGGTGCCGCGCGCAATGCGGACGGCCACGGCGCAGGCCTCGCCGCCGCCCTTGGTGTAGCGCACCATCTCGGCGCTGGGGATGGTGTCTACCAAGATCTCGGCAAGCTCGATCTCCAGCGGGCTGTTCAAGCTATAGAGGCTGCCTTTGTCGATCTGCTCCTTCACGGCGGTGTCCACCACGTCGTCGGCGTGACCGAGGATGATGGCCGTCACGGCGTTCACCCAGTCGATGTATTCGTTGCCGTCGACGTCGGTAAAGCGCGAGCCCTTGGCGTGCGCGGCGTAGATCGGACTAAGCGGATGGGCGAAACTGCTCGCCCGGCGGCTGATGAGTTGCGTCCTGCCGGGGATAAGCTGCTCCGCCTTCTGGTAGAGATCGAGAGACCGCTGTACTTTGCTCTGCGTCTTGATCATGTTCAGGCTTTTCTGAGTGCTGAAACTCCATGGCGCGAGAAACTACCTCAAGATGCCACGCCTACGACGGCATCGAGTAGAGTCTTCATTTGTGCGGCGCATCGGCAGTGTACCCCCTGCCGCTTGCCATTTCAAGCATTGCGGATGCTCTTTGTTGTCTCGGTACGTCAACCTGCTTCTGCTCCGAACCGTTTGCAATGTCTCTCAGCACTTTACCGGACAGGTGAGTATCGGGGAGCATGGCCGGGCAAATTAGTGCAAGTCGAGGGTGCATGAGTGAAAGCGTTAGCAGTCTTGCTTCTATGCAAACACGGCGCGGGCGGTCACCAGTTGCTCGGCGTAGAACTGCGCGTCGTCGCTCCCGCGCGCTTTCAGCGCGGCTACAGCGGCGCTGAATTCAGCCTCACCACACTCTACTCGACCTGCGAGCAGCTTCGTCAGGCCGATATATCCTTCCAGCATCAGACGGCCCTCAGGGTCGTCGCCGTGTTCCTGATTGTAGGCATGGGCTGCTTTGAACACTTCAAGGGCCTCCGCATACTGCCTGTGCGCAATGAGGTGCGCCCCGAGGAACCAGTAGGTGAACGCCAGTTGCGCGGCAGTTGGGTCGAGTTCATGGAGTTGGCGCACGCTGAAGCGGGCGTACATGAGGCCCTGCTGCATTTGCTCTTGAGATATCACTATCATCGGTGCGTCCCAGCCCGGCCATGTGAAAGAGGCCACGTTCGTCGCTATGCGCTTGGCTGCAAGACGTAGTCCTCTAGCCGCGGTGTCGTCCTGCCCGTCGAGCGCAAGCGCACCGGCCAAGCAGAAGTGAATGCCCGCACTGCCAAAATGAAGCACCTGCGCAATGGACTTTGCCTTGTGATAGCAGTCGAGAATCAGATCGCTGAAAGCCGCGACGACTTCCTGCGTATCGCCAACGCTAAGCACGTATCCGCTGGCCGCGAACAGATCTTGTTCTGTCAGGCGGGATTGGACCGCCTCATACGTGTCTTCACGTGTCATGGTGTGCCGTTGACTGGTGGCTTTACCGGTTGGAGACCTGTGTGTGACTCTAACGAGAGCGCGCAAATTGGCTGGAATGGTGAAGATTTCCCCTCACCCCGGCCCTCTCTCCCCAGGAGGCTGTCTCATAAGTCGACTCGATAAGCAAAATCGTGCTTCGACAGGCTCAGCACGAACGGGATTTGCCTTTTCCGTTCGCCCTGAGCCTGTCGAAGGGCAAGTCTACACTGAACAATGCACTTTTGAGACACCCTCCCAGGGAGAGGGAGTTATCTTATCGTATTCGAGGGTGGTTATGCACTGGACTCCCCTGGGAAAGGAGTATTCTCGCTTACAGGCCTGGGTTATGCATGGGACTGGAAGTCCGCGCATGGCCCAATACATTGATACGGGGGCCTCCCCAGGGGAGGGAGTGTTTTCGCCTACAGGCCTGGGTTATGCATCGAACTGAAAGTCCGCGCTTGTCCCGAAGCCCGATACGGGGTTTCCGGTAGAGAGTTTACGCTCATTCTAAAGCACGAACGAGCTTTCGTTCGTCACTGCTTTGAATGTGGACGTTAGTATTGTAGCGCAGGGGCTTGTCCTCTGCATGAGAGCACCCAGTCCGTCTCTATCGTGAAATATAGACAATCCTCGGTCTGTCACTACTGTATTTACAGCGCGCGCCTACTTCCGTCATTCCGGCGCAGGCCGGAATCCATCTTCGGCGCCCTGCCTAGACTCCGGCTTGCGCCGGAGTGACGAGCAGAGACAAGTAGAATTGTAGCGCAAGCCTGCTATCGGGGATCGAGAGTTAACCACCTAGAAGACATCAGCCCAGTCCAGGTGCTTAGCCCTGGAGAGAAAGGCTGAGGATTCCCTCAAATGCGGAATTAGTAGGTTTGGACTTACACCGCACGGAAATGCGAAACATCGCATGCACTCGCGCCCAAAGCCGTACCTCATCTGTCATTCTGAGGAGCCCTTCGGCAGGCTCAGGATAAACTCCGCGACGAAGAATCTAGAGTGCGGGAATTCTTAGATTCCGCGAACCGGGTTCGACGCTGCGCTCGGAATGACAAGAAAAGCAGCTCGGCAAAGCTATCAAGTCTAGATCTACTAATTCCGCTCAAATGCGATATTTCCTAACGTGCTGCGCGCGTACTATAATGACAGGAACGATTGCGCTCGTATTGAGGTAGAACACACCGTGCAGCCGCTCGTAAAAACCCATAATCTGCAATACACCTATGCCGACGACACGCAGGTTGACTTGGCCGGTTGCGATCTTGCCATTTGGCCGGGGGACCGCGTGGCGGTGGTGGGCGCGAACGGCGCCGGCAAGAGTACCCTCTTCCTCTTGCTGCTCGGTATGCTGCGGCCAAGCGCCGGCACGGTGGAGGTCTTGGGGCGCGACCCTGCCGCGGACTTCACCAAGATCCGCCAGCGCATCGGCGTCGTCTTGCAGAACGTGGAGTACCAGATTCTGGCCCCGACCGTGTGGGAGGATGTTTCTTTCTCACCTCGAAACTACGGTCTACCTGCGGAAGAAGTCTCGCGTCTCACAGACGCCGTCATGGAAACGCTGCGCATCACGCACCTTGCAAATAAGGTGCCCCATTATCTTTCAGCCGGTGAGAAGCGGCGGGTAGCCCTGGCGGGCGCGTTGGTGATGCAGCCCGATTTGCTGGTGCTCGACGAGCCGTTCGAGGGTCTCGATCCGACCTCCCGCGACGACCTTATCGCACTGCTCAACACCCTCAACCGCGAGCGCGGCACCACGCTCATCATCTCCACGCACCACCTGGACCTGATCCCGGCGATCTCCGATGGAGTGTATGTGCTGGAGGGGCAGCGCGGCATTGTGTGCCGCTACTGTGTCGAAGACCTGTTCGAGCAGGACGAGATGCTGCGCGAGGCCAATGTTTCACCGCCGATCCTGAGCGAACTGTTTGGCGAGTTGCGCCAGCGCGGCGTCGACGCGAAGACGCCGGTCACGGTCTCGCAGGCCGCAGAGGACCTTATGGCGCTGATCCGCGACGGCAACGGGCGCTCGGAGGACAATTCCACCACGGGCCCGTAGCGCCAGTGGCATTGCCGCGATGGACTCGTTCCATTTGTATCCCCTCTTGAACATGCGGGCAAAACTTGGCGACGACCTCGGCATGACCACCGTTCCCGGCGGCCCCGGGGCGCGGACAGTAGAGGTGCACGGCAACTCCTGGTCTATTCTGGGACTAAGCGAAATGCAGGACGCTGCCTGGAACGTGGTAAAGATCCTTGTCGGTGAAGTGGGACAATCGGCCTGGGCAACCTCGAACTATCCCGGCCTGGTGAGCGTAACGGGAGAGTTCCAAATGAAATTCCCTAACTTGGACTTCGCACCTATCATTGAGCAATGGCAGCAGCACGGACGGGACTACTTCATCACGCCGGACGTAGATGCGTGGCGCAAGGCCGCCAGTGCTGAGCTCGAGCCGATGTACACCGGCGAAAAGACGGTACCGGAGGCGATGAAAGCCTCGGCAGACGCCGCCAACGCCGTCTTGAGCGAGCGTCCGGATGAACTAAAGTAATCCCATTTGGCGCATTGTCTATAGACTAACCGCTTTCCTCCGCGTCCTCAGTGGCGCGGAGGAAAGTGCATTATTAATGGGGAATTATATACGAAAGTAGACAAGCGCCCGCCGAGTTCTTTGGCCTAGCTTCATACTAATATAGAACACGTTCTGAAAGACTGCATTCTTGATAGCTGATTCCAGAGGCTTCATCATGCAATGAGAATGTGTCTTCGCCCGCAACCTCAAGCTTGCAACGCCAAATCCGACAGCTTGTAACCGAGCCTACCTCTGCGAGCATATCGAGCTAGAGTTGCCACGAGAAGGTTGCACACCGGCCTTCAAATGGACTAAGACTAATCCCAAGTAGGAGGTTCAACCCAAATAAAGACCCATCTTTCCCATCCTCACGATCCTCCAGTAAAATATTGACTTTCGGCATATTCATTAACACCATCAGGAGTTACCTAGGGCTAAGGGCGTCCCATTCTTCAGGGGTAAGTGGACGAACACAGAGCCAAAATCCATCTTCATTAATAGTACAATCTCCATCTTCAGGAGGAGTTGCCGGTGTTGGCGTTGGTTCCGGCGTTGGTAAAGGTGTCGGTATTGGCGTTGGAGTAGGTGTGGGTGTCGGCGTTGGTACCGGCGTTGGTATAGGTGTCGGTGTTGGCGTTGGTTCTGGCGTTGGTACCGGCGTTGGTATAGGTGTCGGTGTTGGCGTCGGTGTCGGGGTTGGTGGTGGTGGCGGCGGTGGGCCTACAGGCGTAGGCGTCGGTGTCGGGGTTGGTGGTGGTGGCGGCGGTGGGCCTACAGGCGTAGGCGTCGGTGTCGGGGTTGGTGGTGGTGGCGGCGGTGGGCCTACAGGCGTAGGCGTCGGTGTCGGGGTTGGTGGCGGTGGCGGTGGGCCTACAGGCGTAGGCGTCGGTGTCGGGGTTGGAGTGGGAGTTACGTTATCGATGGGAGTTTGACTCGAACCGTTTGCCGTGAGTGTAAGCGCGAACGCGCTAACGCCCGAGGCATTCTTGGGCCTAATCTCATACTCATAGAGAACGCCATCTTCAAGCCCGCACTGTTCATAGCTAGCGTCGGACACTGTTGCAAGCACGGAGAACGTATCTTCCCCGGAGACATCGGGCTTGCGACGCGAAATCTGATAGCCGGTAACCGCACTCGCCTCTTCAGTTGTGCTGTACTGGAATTCCCATGTGAAGCTAGCACACGGTCCCGGCCAAGGGCTACTGAAGGCAATTCCGGACGTAGGATTAGGAACAGAGCTACTTGTCGCTCGCGCAGCGGCAGGCTGAGGCGTCGGGGTTGCAGTTGGGGTTGCAATACCACCGCCAGGCGCATAATCAGGCTCCCACGGGAAGCGCTCCGAGTTCAGGCGCTTCTGCAGGCCGTTAGGGCCGTTAATCCAGGTATGGTGGCCGTCGGTGAAGGCGGTGTGGTTATCCGTCTCACGCCAGACCAGCATTCCGCTGGTGGTGGCTTGAGTACTGTCTCCACTTTCGTTGAAATGCTCGTTGTCCAAACACTCGCCCACAATCTCATGGCCGATGAGGTCGCGCAAGGTCTTGAAGCCTAGGACAAACTCGCAATCAGCAGCTACAGCCGATGTAAGCGTAAGTGTTACAACGGCCAGCCCAAGCAAGAGTCCGATGGAGGCGCGTCGCAGGCGTATCGGCATTGACAGTTCTCGCTCTCTCTTGAGTGTATTGCTAGCCTTAGGAATCTAACATGGTTCTGTGATTCAAGAGACCGCAGTGCCACAAGATTATTCCACCTATGCGAGCATGTCAAGCTAGAATACCCATGAAGAGGTTGCACATCGGACTCCACAAAGTTTGGGCGCTCTTTTCATGCCTAATCCACTATCCCGAGTATTGAGGCCGCTACAAGCTACTTTAATGGAAGCTAAGCGCTTGGACGCAGCAAATGGGCTCTTGTCAGTGGGAGGGCGAGCTTCGCTAAGAAGCCGTAGCGGAGAACCAGAGTTCGGAGGGCTTGTCCCCCGCTCTTCGGCGCCAAAAGCATACTCCGACTCGGGCAGGTTGCTGAGTATAGGTCCAGTCACGGACTACGTAGATTCGGCGTATGCCGTCTAAGCGCAGCGGCGATTTGGGAAGATCGCGCAGCTACAAGGGGTGAGAGCTACGCTTCCCTACCGCAAGAAGCGGAGAAAGCGTGCGGCGCGCGCCACTTTGCGCCCAAGCTGAATGGAACGGTCGAAGTCTGCCTTGATGGTGGGGTCGTTGTCGTACTGTTCCTTGACATCCTTGACGAGGGTGGAGCCGCTGGCTTTCAACGCGCGAAAGAGCTTGGAACCGGCGATTGGCTTCGGCACCGGAAACGGTTTCTTTTGCTCTCGCTTCAGATCGTAGGCGGCGCGGTAGGCGGGATTGGAAAGAACCTCAAAGGCTTCCGCTAACATCCGCATGCGGGCGGCGACATCGGCGGCTGCGTCTTCTTCCGCTACAGACTGCGCGGACGCGAGGGCGCGCCGAAACGCCGCTTCGATCTCCTCCGATTCGGCATCCTCTGAGACGCCGAGAATGTCATAGTAGCTTGGCATGACCGCACCCTCGCACTCTTTGTCTACTGTGAGTATAGAATACTGTGGGTTTAGAGTCGTCTTCCGACTAAGGTAGAAAGCGTCCCGAAACGTCATTCCTGTAAGTGTTGACTAATTCGTTGACAGAATCCTTCCCCCACTTGACAGTGTTGAAAGTTCATGTCATTCCGAGCGGAGCGTCGAACCCTGTTCGCGGAATCTGGAGTCCACGCGGCATGTCGCCTCATAGGCTCAGCATCTTAGATTCCGCGCTCCGAGCGACACTTCGCTGCGCTCCGTTCGGAATGACATGTGTACCAGTCTCGTATAGTACTGCGTTCAGTTGCTTTTGTTTTCAATTCCGTCAACGAATTACCTGACATTTACAATTCCGGCGCAAGCCGGAATCCATCTTCACGGCACCCCCTGGACTCCGGCTTTCGCCGTAGTGACGGCCTGAAGCCCTACTCTCCACTCTCATCCCTTGTACGGTTCTGCTATAAGACCGTCGACGCTTAGCGCAGTCATAGCCCCAATCGTCAAAGATTCACTCCTATGGTTAACCAGCTACGGCGCGGCCTCCTCTGTGATCTTTGCCTCATTGGAACCTGGCGGCTTGCCTGGCCGCGTAAAGAGCCTAATGACGAAGAAACCGCCGACAAGCAATATCATAAAGACTATAAACAGAATGTCAAGATATTGGTCGATGAAGGCTGCAATCGGTTCGCCAAAGAGAGCAATTAAGAAGCCCACGGCGAAGAAGCGCGCGCCCCGTCCGAGCAGCGACGCCAGCATGAAACGGCCGAAGTGCAACCGAAACATGCCGGCCGTGACGGTGAATACCTTATAGGGTATTGGCGTGAGGGCCGCAATGAGAATCGCCCACACGTCATAGCGCTGGTACTTCTGCTCGACAAATTCTATCTTTTCCTGAGAGAAGAGGCGGTCTACCACCGGTCGGCCGCCCCACATCCCGATCACGTAGCCGATACTCGCGCCAACGAGCGAACCGAGGAGACAAATGGCGGCAAAGACCAAGGCAAAGCTCGGCTTGCCGACGCCGAGCGCAATCAGCAACGGGTCCGGCGGCACGGGAAAGATGATCGACTCCGCCGCCGACAGTACGAAGAGCGCCAACCCGCCATACGGCGATTCCGCCCAGGCGAGAACCCAATCTAAGAGGTTATGCAGGAGGTCCATCGAGGATTCGGCTCTCCGCCTAAACTAGATGCTCAATTTCCATGTCACCCCATTGCCGCTGGAAATATTCCACCACCAGCCGGCGGTGACAGTGATCGGGTTCGTGTTCGCTGCAAAGCAGACAACTGTTTTCGATGGTTGCTTTCAATCGCTTAACGATACGTCTTCTCTCGGTGGGTTTCAAGCCCTCTGCGAAGATGCGCCGGTCGTTCAACAGGGCTACGAATTCACGCTCGTAGGAGGCCCAGTCACACTCTCCTTTGCGGTAGGCGTCCAGAAGTTCCTTTGTGGGCGCTAGGTCCGGTACGTGGATATAGTCCATCCGGCAAATCTCTTGCAGTAGGTACGCGAGATTGTCTTTGCCGCCCCTGGCAAAGCCGGCCAGTTGCGAGGTGTTATTTAGCCGCACGTCCACTAGGCGCTCGGCGCCTGATTCCCGCAGCAGTTCGAAGAATTCGGAGGCTGACTTCTTGGTGAAGCCGATGGTAAAAGCCTTCAGGGCACACGCTCCCATTCGGCGCGGCTGGCGGCCTGTTCCTGCCAGCGGGCGCCCACGCGCTGCGCTTGTCGCGCCACCGCGTCGTCAATCACTGCTTCCCGGGAGCGAAAGAGGTCGCCGTAATGCGGCAATTTGAACACATCCAGCAGCCGATTCATGGCGTCGTTGTGAGACTCTAAACTGCCGTCGGCGTGGATATGCGCCACGGCCACGCCGCGCGCTGCCAGCGTCTGTCCGATCAGCAGCGTGCGGTGGCACTCCAAGGGCTCCTTCTCGCTGCACGTTAGGGCGATGCGCCGCGCCGGGGAAGGAGCCGTTCGTCCTGAGCGTGTCGAAGGATGAACGGATGCGGTGTCCAGGACGTATGCGATTCCCTGCTTGAACGTGTCAGTCTCCGCCAGTCTGCCGTACATGACGCGTCCATCAGCGTCGTAGTAAGCGCGATCCGCCGGTTGGCCGCCAAGCTCTTTGCCCCGGAAGACGTAACGGATGCCAACGCCACGTAGAGACTCAGCCAGGAATTCCTTATTGAAATGGGGCAGATAGCGGCTGTAGGGCGCCGAACGGACGTCCACCACCACGTTAACGCCGTGCTTCCGCAGCAGCGCCAAGAATCCATCGGATTCGTGATTGGAATGTCCGATGGTGAAGACCGGACAGCGTGTTGTAGCCACTCTAGGCATCTCCGTTATAGTTCAATTATGGCAGCAATGAGTTTATAGGCGAATCCTTGGTACGGCTCACCCAAACTTACGGTAAGAAAACAATCGCCAAGTTGATAGCTGTCATTAGGCCGATTCAGGTACGTTTGCTCATAGACGGGATCGGTTACCCATAGACCATATTCCTCCCCGGCAAGACGGAACCGGCCTTTGATCCTCCGCTTGAAGTCGCCATACTCAATTCCGGGGGCGAACACATCTAGTTTCAGCTTACCAATTCTGATGAGGCGCAACGAACTATGCAAGGAACCTGCTCGCTCAAGCGGCAATCTATCGTTCCGACCGTGGTTCGTGTGGTGTCCGGCGACCCAGAGCGGCCCAGCCGGGTCTACAAGGTGCTCGAGTGCTTGCGGTGCGACACGGCGAACTTTCCTCCACCTATGAACCGGGTCAAGCAGCCAATTCTCTTGTTGGTAGCCTTTCGGGCGTGCCTCGCGCACCGGCACGTTGATGACATCGAGTATGGCCGGCTCGCTGCCGTCTTCGTACTGCCGTTCCCGTTCATTTACCGCTTCGTCTTCGCGGTCGCTGACAGGCCGCACCCAGCCACCGCGACCTCCCCTCTCTAACAGTTCCATGCCGGCAATGCAGCGATCACCCTCTTTGCGAGAGTTGGCAAGACACACAATGCGCTTGACGGAGCTGACTGCCATGGCCACATCCTACCCGTATTGCTCCAGTGGCACTCCCCATGCGATAGCCTAGAGGCTGAACAACGGAATCTGTGTTGTGTTCTCAATTGGCGAGTCCGCTGCGGTTAACTCCGATGGTGCAATGATAGCGGCGATGAGTTTGTAGGCAAAACCCTTATGCGCCCCGCCGAGACTAATGGTAAGAAAGCATTCGCCTAACGGATAGCTGCTATTGGGCCGTTGTCCGTACACCTGCTCATAGATGGGCTCAGTCACGTGCAGCCAATACTCTATACCATCACACCGGAATCGCCCCCGCACCCTATGGAGAAAGCACCCCTTGAATTTCAGCTTCGACATCTCTTTTGATGTGGACAATTCCAGCCAATCAACCTTGATCAGTCGCAACGAACTGTCGAGGGAGTTAGCCAGTCTGAGCGGAATCCTGTCGTTTTGTCCCTTGCCGCTTCTATATCCGTTAACCCAAAGCGGTGCTGCCGGATCGGTAAATTGCGCCAATTGATCAAACACAAGGCTGTCGACGTTCATCCAGAAGCGGCCTGCGTTAAGTAGCCAGTTCTCCGATTGGTACGTGTTTGGCCGCGCCTCGACCACCGGCACATCAATAATGTCCAGCACGCGCGGCTCGCTGTGGTCCCGGTACTGCCGTTCGTATGCGTTTACCGCTTCAGTGGGCCGGTCGCTGACGGGTCGCACCCAACGGCCGGGGCGCCCATCCGACAAGAGTTCCTTGCCGGCGATACAGCGTTCATTTTGTTTGCGCGAGTTGGCGAGGCATACGATGCGCTTGACTGTGGTGGAGGTCTCCATAGCCCTGCTCCGTCAAGTGAGTTCACTCCAGCAAACTACCCATGTCTGAGTCGGTTTAGCAATTCGACATCCGCAAGGCCTTCACGATCCCTGTGCAGGGTGCTGTGCCTACTCGTCTTTCTCAGCTTGGCCCGCGCCAGTCTGCGCCTTTGGAGGAACACCGGAGCCGCCCTGAGGAGGATCCCGGGGGTCTAAGTTGCCCCTCTCCGGCTGATAACCTTTCTCAAAAGGAGTGTCGTTGCGGTCTTGAGTCGGTGTATTCTCTGTGGTTCTTTCTTCCTCGCTTGACATCGAACGCCTCCTACTAATCAAAGAACTCTACAGCCAAGATATCATCCCTCAGTACTAGTATGCCTTGGGAACGCTCGACTTGTCCGTCTGACTGAAACTTTCCGTCCTCATCAAGTTGCCAGACCTCTTCAATGTAGATTTGTTCGTCAGCAGGATATGAGGATGCGAAAGACTTCCGATCAAACCTACCGCCGATCTTGCGGCCGTCCCTTAGGTGGACGATGACCCAGTAGACTTGCCTCCTGCTAAATACGTAATCCCATGGCTTTCGCATAGGATGAATAATGAATTTCGCGCCAAGTCGAGACGTTGATATTCGGAAGAACAAGATCGGCCATAATATTGGGAAGATGACCATTACGAGGAATAGTAGGGTTACGTACCATATTGGGTGCTCATTCGGAAAATCATTTGAGTGGATTGGGATGATCAAAGGAAGCAGCACTGCGTAATTAAGGGAACTATAACCGATGGCCTCAAATAAGGATCGCGAGAAGTCACGGAATTCTCTCGGTACCAGTAGGTCGTAGACCTTCAGCGAAATAAAGCCTGGAATAAAGAAGAGAAGAAACAGGATGAGCCTGTCTAGTTCCCAGACATTCATTTCAGTTTATCTCGCAATGCTATAGCACCGTTAGACACAAGACTACCGTTACAACCGGCATGTCACATGCTGGTATAAGCAACGCTCAAAGCTGTCGCGCTGACAACGCCAACGGCGTGCTGCTGACTAATACGTCGCTGGAGCATACACATTCAACGTGCGGAGGGGTTCATCGCCGGTGCAGCGGAGTTCGTGGGGGTCGCCGGCATCGATGATGAGCACGTCGCCTGGTGCAAGGGGGGCGGTCTCGTCGCGTACCGTGGCTTCACCGTGACCGGAGACGACGTATACCACTTGGTCGGACTGCGGGTGGTCGCTGGCGTGGAGGCCGCCGGTCTTGTCGCCGGGTCCTAGTATCAGCACGCCAACCTGACTGTTTGCCGTGCCGGCAACGATGCGAAAGAGCGAGTCTTCCGCGAGAATGCGTGTGACATTAAGTGGTTTCATAGCCTACCTCCACAAGCGCGATATTCCCTACGAACATCTTTGCGCAATTCTGAGAAACACGAAGAAACTGGCTGGAACGGTAGAGATTCTCCCCTCACCCCGACCCTCTCCCCAGGGAGAGGGAGCCTTACAGGCACGGATCTTCTTGCCCCGGCCCTCACCTTATGAGGGTGTCTCAAAATGGTTCTTCCGGATGTATACTGTCGTGTAGAGGAGCAAGGTGAGGTAGCAGGATAAGGTTGAAGTGAGGTAGTGGCGATGCCGATGCGACCCTTCAGTCGTGAGCAAGCCTGGTTGCTGCCGCCGACGCTGGACGAACTGGTGCCGGCAGACCATCCTGTCAGGTTCGCGGCGGCGTTCGTGGACAGCCTTGGCGCCGAGGCCTGGGAGGAGTTGGGGGTGGACCTTCAGGGCGACCCGCGTGGCGCCGGCGCCTATCATCCCCGCGCCCTGCTGAGCGTATGGATATACGGTTTCATGACCGGTGTGCGCTCCTGCCGCAAGCTGGAGGCAGCCTGCCGGGACCAGGTTCCCTACATGTGGCTGGTGGGGATGCAGCAGCCCGACCACAACACGCTGTGGCGCTTTTACAGAGCGCACCGCGACCGGATGCGGACGCTGCTGCGCCGCACGGTGCGCACGGCTGTCAGTGCCGGACTGGTGGACCTGGCCGTCCAGGCGGTGGACGGTACCCGGATCGCGGCCAATGCCTCCATGCAGCATACCCACGACGCCGTGTGGCTGCAGCGTCTGTTGACCCGTACTGAACAGGCGATCGCTGCGTTGGAGGCCCAAAACACGACCGGGGGCGAGCCACCGGCGGCGAGCCTGCCACGCGAGCTTGCCAACGCCGAGGCCCTGCGTGAGCGGGTGGACGCGGCGCTGGCCCGCGTCGCGGCTGCGGAGGGGCCGCGCTACGCGAACCTGACCGACGCGGACGCGGTCCTGCTCAAGACCCGCACGGGTGGCTTCATCACCGGCTACAACGCCCAAGCGATGGTCTCCCCTCTGGCCTTGGAGGATGCGGGCACGCGCGGTAGGTTGATCACAGCCGTGGACGTGACCGCCAGCTCCGACGACCATCCCCATCTGACACCGCTGATCGAGGCTGCCGCAGCGAACAGCGGCGCCGCGCGCGACGTGGTGACCGTTGCGGACGCCGGTTACCATTCGGGGCCCAACCTCGCCGCGTGCGCCGCGGCCGGCCACACGGTGTTCATGCCCACGACCCACGATCGCCGCCGCAGCAACCCCTACCATAAAGACCACTTCACCTACTGCCCGCAGACCGACACCTACCTGTGTCCGCAACAAAAAGTGCTCACATACACGGACAGGTCCACCCACAGCAACGGCTACCGGGTCAGGCGTTACCGAGCCAACGGCCAGGACTGCAGAGCCTGTCCGGCCTTCGGCACGTGCACCTCCTCCCAGAGCGGACGCACCATAAAGATCAGCGAGCACGAGCCGATACTGCAACGGCACAGGCAGGTGATGGCGACCGTACCGGCCAAGCAGCTGTTCCGCCGCCGTAGTACGATCGTCGAACCGGTCTTTGGCCTGCTCAAGGAGTGGCACAGCGCCAGGCGCTTCCTGCTCAGAGGCCGCAGCCAGGTGGCGTCCGAATGGCACCTGCTGGCCACCGCGTTCAATCTCAAGAGCCTCCACGCGGTGTGGCGGTCTGGCATTAGCCCACACCCGCCCCGAGGACGGGTCTGTCACTTTCGCCGTTTTGTTCATACCACCCGCCACCTGACTGCATCTATTACTCAAACCACCGTGCCCCGCACCAAAATAATGAGACAGCCTCTTATGGAGAGGGAGTAATTCTTGCGCGGCTGGCCGAAGTTACGCATCGGACTGGAAGTCCGCGCCTGCCCCGTACCTCAATACGGGGGTCTCCCCAGGCAGAGAGGAGCATTTCACCAGGCGTCCTGGATCGTAAGCTACCTTTCCTGCAAGTACATGCCCCGCAGTCGTTCAGGGGGTCTCCTAGGGAGTTGGTTGCCGTATTGAGCTGAAAGCGTAGCGCGTGCCGGATGTTTTTGCGGGCCCTACCCTGAGGCTTCTTGTTTTTCGCGCTTATGCGCCTCAACCACTTGCTGCTGGGTGCTGGCTGGCACTTGCTCGTACCCAATGAACTCAGAAGCAAAAGTGGCGCGGCCTTGCGTGAGCGAGCGCAGGTCGGTTGCGTAGCGCAGCACTTCTGCCTGGGGCACTTCCGCCTCAACTTCCATAGTTCCGAGGGAAACCATGTCCATGTTGTGCACTTTGGCGCGGCGGCTCGTGAGATCGCCAATCACGTCGCCCATGCGGTCTTCCGGCACACGTACCTTCATCTGCAAGACCGGCTCCAAGAGGACCGGTTTGGCCCTACCCATGGCTTCTCCAAGGGCCATGGAGCCGGCAATTTGAAACGCAAGGTCGGAAGAATCGACCGTGTGCTCTTTGCCGTCTACAAGCCTTACGCGGATGTCTACCACTTCGCCGCTGGCGAGCGTGCCTTCTTTCATGGCTTCGCGAACGCCCTTGTGCACCGCCTCGCGGAACGGGGCTGAGATCGAGCCGCCGAAGATTTTGTCCACAAATTCGAAGCCCTCTCCTCTTCCCGTGGGCTCTATCTCGATGTTGCAGACGGCGTATTGTCCGTGGCCGCCGGTCTGCCGCACAAAGCGTCCTTCCGCCGCGGCAGTGCCCGTAATCGTCTCCTTATAAGGCACTCTTGCCGGTACGGTCTTCACGTCTGCGCCAAATTTGCGCTTCATACGTTCCAGCGCAACATTGATATGTGTCTCGCCAATGCCCGAGAGGAGCGTCTGACCCGTAATCGGTTGCCGTTCGACGTGCAGACTCGGGTCTTCTTCTATAACGCGAGCCAAGGCGCTACTAAGTTTCTCCAGGTCTTCCTTCGACGTCGGCTCGATCGCGGCGGTGAAGAGCCACTGTGGAAACGTAACGGCCGGTAGCACTAGCGGTTGCTTGCGTTCGGTCAGCGTGTGGCTGGTGAGTGTCTGAGCAAGTTTCGCAACCGCACCCATATCACCAGCGGCAATTTGGGCCGCCGGTTCCTGCTCGCGGCCGTGCACCGTGAGCAACTGACCGATGCGTTCCTCGGATCCAGCATTTGCGTTCCAAACGCGGGAATCCGAGCTAAGCGTGCCCGAGTAGACGCGGATGAATGACAGTTTACCGACGTAGGGATCGGCCAATGTCTTGTAAACGAACGCTGCAAGCGGGCCATCGGAATCGGCGGCAAGCTCTTGCCCCTCGCCCTCCAGCGTAGCATTAGCAGAAGCGGTCTCGGCAGGCGAAGGGAGATAGCGGACTATCGCTTCCATAAGGGCGTGCACGCCGACATTGCGCGTTGCGGAGCCGCACAGCACCGGTGTCACTTGACCGGCCCGCACTCCTTCATGGAGCGCGGCCTGAAGCTCTTCGGCAGTAATGTCCTCGCCTTCCAAGTACTTCTCCGTCAGATCGTCGTCGAGCTCTACCACGTTCTCGATAAGGGTCATACGGTATTCTTCAACCGTATCTTCAAGATCGTCGGGCACGGCCGCTTCGGTGACTTCGTTATCGGCATAGAGGTAGGCCGTATTCGCCAAGATGTCCACCACTCCCTTGAAGTCGTCCTCGGAACCGATGGGAACGTGGAGCGGCGCGACACTGCTGCCAAAGTACTCGCGCAGGCTCTCCACAGTGCTGAAATAGTCGGCGTTCTCGCGGTCCATACGATTGACGAAAATCAAGCGTGGGAGTTCATGGGCGGTGATCCGCTCCCAGGACTCTTCAGTACCTACCTGCACACCGCTGGCCACGTCGACAACCAGCACCGCGCCATCCGAAACGTGGAGAGCGCTTGCTACCTCTCCGGAAAAGTCGGCGTAGCCTGGGGTGTCGAGCAGATTGATCTTGGCATCACTCCACTCTACCGGCACAAGCGATAGATTGAGAGAGATCTGGCGCTTGACCTCGTCCGGATCGTAGTCCGAGACCGTGCTGCCATTGTCTACGGAGCCAAGACGATTGATCGCACCGGTCGCGAAGAGCATCGCTTCTGCGAGAGAAGTCTTGCCTGCGCCCACGTGGGAATAGAGCCCAACATTACGAATTGTGTCCGTCGCATACGCCTTCATACGGTTTGTACCCTTACTGGAGAAAGAGGTATAGTGCACTTAAGACTGGCATTATATACCAGAGCGTAGCATCGCATCAAAACTCCTTTGGCATGAGAGCTCTTCGTTGAGTGTCAGAGGCTCTTCGTAAAGTTGGCGTATTGCAGTTCCTTCTGTGCGTTGAATGCCCTGACTCTTCATCGATCCGATTCTCGCTACGCGACAGGTGACGTGCTTCTTCCCAAGTGATGCCCGCCCGTTTAGAGTACGGCTTCATGTTTCGGCGGCCACTTCTACAGGCGGCGGGAATAAAGAGCACGCATGCCTAGCTCGTAGCTTATCACCGGCAGGAAGAAAGCGAGGTATTGGAGCAAACATGAAGAATTTTCGGGTCGTCGTGCTCGCGCTGGGAGTAATTCACGCACTTCTAGCCGGATTGACAGCCTTCACGGGCGGCTTCGCGGATGGAGGAGACCTCTGGCCCCGCCTCACGCTCATGCTTGTCCATCCCGTCACGGCCGCTGTGCTCCTGTATATGGTTGCGCTGCGTGAACCATCTCGCAGGCTGCTGATGATTGGGTCGGCACTCATCTTGGTAAACATGATTGCCGATGCATCGCTCGCGCTCTCAATCCTGTCAGGAAACATGAAGGGCGACTGGTGGCTGGCACTGGTTTTTTAGGCGGTTCCGCTCCTCGGGCTGGTCTACGCAGTGACGTTGCTCTCTCGTCGGGCCGAGCAGGTCTCAAACAACAGTTAATCGGTCCTTTTCCTGCCGCCATACCGCATATCGCATGCTATGGAGCAACGTGAGAATCCTGTTGAAAGAGCTTCGAAGAAAAGTCTCTGAGATCAGCGGCCCGGGTGCCAAATTGCTGCTCCCTAAAACCGAAGGGCGTACCTGATGGCAAGCCAGCTTATCGGATCGTTTCACACGCGGAATGCGGCGCTCCTAGCGGTAGAGGAGCTGGCCGTGCTTGGCTTCGACGCGGAGATCATTGAAGTCGAGCATGAAGGCTCTCGAGCTGCGCTGATTCGCCTTGCCTTACGCGGCGCGCAAGGGGGCGTTATCGGCGGGGCGCTGGGTCTTGCGGCGGTCTTCGTCGTACCGGGTGAATTCTTGCTGCCGATCATGGTCATTTGCGGCGCGGCCGGTGCGTTACTCAACATTCGCTTGACCGGTCAAAGGGTACTCCCGATAGAAGTGCAAGATACGAGCGTCCAAGCCCTTGTAGTCGTGCGGTGCACCGACCTTGACACCGCGACGATGATCCTCAGAAAAGAGGGGAGCACCACAGTTCAGCTCACGGAGACGCACGCAGAGCGAGAAACCGACACGTATGGGCGCGAATAAGGCACCCATTGGCCCTGAGGACTGAGGTCAAGCGCACTGAGAGCGGCTCTACGCCTCTTCCTGCTCCACTTGCTCAAAGACTGTCGCGAGCTCCGCCGGTGTCGCGGCCTGTGCCACCTCTTCCTCACCGCCATAGACCCTCGCCATAGGTGTCGTGTCATCAGGCTTAATGCCGAGGATATTCAGCAAATCAGGGTCACGCTCCGGATCCAGCCACTGTACGATTTGCGCCGGCGTGTGGATACGGAGTGCTTGCTGAAACAGGGCTTGTGCCGCTGGCGCGGTGCGCGCGCCAACCACGATAATATGCGTCGGCGCGCGCAGCAGGCGATCAACCGCCTGTCCGTAGGGCGCGCCAAAATGCCCAAAGTACTTAAACGACTCTGCATAGTTTGCCAGCGCCGTCTGGGCGATTGTGCGATAGCGTTCGTTACCGGTCAGACGCCACAGGCGAATCAAGAGTTCAGCGACCGCCGCCGTATCTGCCATCACCTCCTGACGTTGTGCCAGGAGCCCTAGAGGCGTCTCGGCCCGCTCGTCGCCCCATGCCGCTGCGAACTCAGGAGCGCTGTCCCAAAAGCCGCCAGTGGCGGGATCATGGTGAACGCGTAGAATGTGGTCGGCAACAGCCTGCGCGCGGTTGAGGTAATCCCGTGCGCCCGTGGATTCGTAGGCCTGAACGAAAGCGCGGGCGGCGGCGGCTTGGTCCGGCAGCCAGCCCCAGCCGTAGGCGGCTCCGACAAGGTCGCAGGCTTCGACAAGGTCGCAGGCTTCGACAGGGTCGCAGGCTCCATTCCAATTGCGGGCCATACCACGTTCAGGATCCCACATCGCTTGCCAGAGATGAGACAGTATCGCAGCCGCGTGGTCGCCGCATGCGGTGTCTTCCGTCGTGCGGTAGGCGTCCAGAAAGGCCTGCGCCGCCAGAGCGTTTTCCTTGGCGTGAACAACCGGATCGATGCACGTCTCACCGAACGTGCTTCGTTGCGGCGCGGGCAGGCGGTAGTACGCTTCCGGGGCAAAGAATCCCCCGCAAAACGCACCGGTAGTGGGGTCGCGCAGCTTCTCAACCATAAACTGCAGCACCCGTGCGCCGGTCTGCGCAAAACTTCCCTCACGAAAAACGTGAGCGGCTTCCATGTAGAGCGAGACCAGCGCCGCATTCTCCTCCAAGGTGCACTCTCGTTCAGGGTTTTCCCATTGGGCGTCGTTGGCAAAGCGGAAAAACACACCGTCCTCGCGCTCGAAGAGGTTGCTCAACGCCATAATGTCGAGGGAGTGCTTGACCAGGGCAGCCAGATCGTAGTCGAGTGTTTGTTGGCACCACTCCAGCGCAAAGCCCAGCGCCTCCGTATGGGTAAATTTGGGGGCGTCGCCGAGGCCGCCGTTCACGCGGTCGAACGCGGCCGTGATAGAGGCGACCGATTCGGCGGGGATTGCGGGGGTGAGCACCCCGTCCACGGCTCTTTCTGAAGATTCCGCTTCGCGCCGCTTCTGTTCCAACGCGCCGAGCTTCTCGCGGATGGAATCGCGATTCTTGCGGTATTCTTCAGCGAGTTCCACCAGAAAGTCGCGCATTTCCTGCACGGGAATGTAGGTAGCGCCCGCCATAAGTTCGCCTTCCGGGGTAAGAAAGGCCGTGGTGGGCCAGCCGCCGCGATTGTAGCGCCGGTCGATATCAGGGCGCTCGGCGGCATCCACCCGGACCGGCACGAAGTCGGTCTTGACGAGATACTGCACCGTATCATCGGAATACGCGCGCTCGTCCATCAGATGCGACCACTGACTCCACGCCGCAGTGATACAAAGCAGGATGGGCCGGTTGCGCGCTTGCGCCTCGGCAAATGTCTCTTCCGACCACGCGCGCCAGGGGATTTCCTGCGCGCTGTTGGGGCGGGGCGAGAAGCGAAATGCTAGTGACTTGGGAACCGGATCCATCGCATGCTCGTTCGCTGGGTATTGGAACGGTTGCTTCATTATACCGAGAGGCAGCGTGCGCTACCGCATGGATACTTGGGACAAGACGGGCGAGTAGTTTTTCGATAGGGCTCTCTAAATCCGACCGGCTGGCTGCATTGAGCGATGGGATGATGGCGTCCCACTGTTGAGGAATGAGAAAGAGAAGAGGGACAGGGCGACCTTGTCCCTCTTCTCCAATTGTCTACTGAGTATTCGGCACCTCGCTATGCGCCGGTGATCAGTCTTCGATAGTCGCTTGCAGCACCGGTTTCAGGTCCTGCAGCACCGTTGCCACGTCGTCCTTGCCGGTGTAGACACGCTCGTTGAACTGATCGCGAATGATCGGGTAGACCGCGGCCCAGTTCAGGCGGAAGAGCCGGGTTTGCGGTACTGCGCCGGCCAGGCTGTTTGTGGCTGCGTCCAGCCGCGCGTCCGGCAGGTCTTTGAACTCTTCCTCCAACCAGGACAAGTGCAGGCTGGCCTGGGAAGGAATCTTCCCGAAGAATATAGAGTAGCGCCCATCCTCCAGCAGGTACTTGATGACTTCCCAAGACTCATCGGGAC
This sequence comes from Chloroflexota bacterium, assembly GCA_965219505.1. GTDB lineage: Bacteria > Chloroflexota > UBA11872 > VXOZ01 > VXOZ01 > VXOZ01. The sequence goes on from OZ244775.1 coordinate 3,323,579, forward strand.
TCTCCGTACCCTTGATGATGCCGAAGCTGTGCCAGTTTACGTCGGGTACAGAGCGCCTCCCGGCGGGCGACGGTGCCAGCACCAACGGCACCTTCTGCTCAACGCGCGTGAACCGCGTGATTGCGTAAGGCGGCATGCGCACTACGCCGGTGAGTCCGTTGTTGAACACGTCATAGAAGTTCATGCCGTGTACTTCGTCAAGCTCGCCCGGTTTCGGCACGGAGCGATACTTGACCGACATATCGAAGTAGTTGGTCATGCCTTCGATCATGTCCGGGTTATCGGACGTGATGGTCTTCAAGTCTTCGCTCACCCAGTCGGTATCCCACAGGAGCGTATGGCTCCACCAGCCGCCCTGGTCCGCGATTCCAAACCGCTCGACGGTATTGCCCTGCATATTGGTTAGCTGCAGGCCCACGTCGATCCATTCATCCCAGGTCCAGGTCTGCTCCAGGTCGGTGCTCGGCAGACTGATGCCGGCCTCATCGAAGATCTGGCGGTTGAGCGCCATTACAAACGTGTTGCCGCCGTGACCCCAGGGGATGGTCCAGAGCTTGCCGTCGTAGCGCGTGTAGAAGTCGAAGAGCTTGGGCGCGAAGACAGTCAGGTCGTATTGGTCGCGCGCGACATAGGCGTCTATGGGAATCAGCCAATCGTTCTCTGCCATGGTCTCCGCGATGGTAGCGTATTCCCACACGTCCGGCGGCACGCCGCCCGCGATGAGCACTTGCAGCTTTTCGCGCATGCCAGCCTCGCCGCCCGGCGGTTGCGACGAAAGTTCGAGGTCGATGTGCGGATTCGCGGACTCGAACGGTTCTTCGATCTCATCCTGCCAGCGGGAAAGAAGATCCTCCGAGACGCTCAAATACGCAACAATCGTTGTGGCCTCAACTTCGGCCGGAGCTTCTGCCTCAGTCTTGGGCGCTTCGGTTTGCTGCTCCGAATCAGCCGGGGCGGCAGCCCCCGGTGCGCCGCAAGCAACCGCGAGCACACCTCCGCCAATCACCCCGACGCCGGCCAAAGCCGTCCGCCGCGAAACGTGAACACGGACTATATCTTGTTCCATCCGGCTCCCCTCCTTTGACGGAATGACACATAGCACGTTATAGTGCTTAACTGTCATTATGCCCTATAACATGCTGTTGTCAAGGCACAGAGAGGCAGCTTTTATGCGTGCACTCGAAATCGATCAACACATGCGGGGAGTCGGCACCTGGGTTGACTGGAGCCATACCGTGGATACGTTCAAGACGGGTGATCCCAGCATGGAAGTGCACGGTATTGCCGTCGCTTGGCAGAGTCAATGGTCCACCCTCAAAGCAGCGCATGCGGCTGGCTGCAACCTCTTTGTTACCCACGAGCCGACGTTCTACGTCCACCGCGATGATGATCCCGGTCCATACGCCGACGCGCACACGGCAGCGAAACGCGCTTGGCTGGCAGAGTCCGGCATGGTTGTCTACCGCTGCCACGACGTTTGGGACGTGATGCCGGAGCACGGCATACGCGATAGCTGGGCGCGCGGTCTTGGGCTTGAGGGCCCGTTGCTTGCCGAAGATGAGCGCGGCTGGTATGGACTCTTTGCGGTCCCGCGCCAAACCGTCCATGCCCTGGCGCAAGACTTCGCCGCGCGACTCAGCGCCATCGGACAGGACCAGGTGCAGGTGGTCGGCGACCTCAACAGCACGGTCGAGCGCCTGGCCGTCGGCACTGGCGCCGCCTGCCGGGTGCCCCAGATGGCGCAACTGCGAGCACCGGACGGATCGGGTCCCGATGCACTGCTCGTGACCGAAGACGGCATGCGCTTCTGGGCGGACGGGAGCTGGGCGCTCGACCGAAACCTGCCGCTGCTGGTCGTGAACCACGCGACTGCCGAGGAGTGGGGCATGCAATCGCTTGCAACATACCTCCAAGTGCGTTTCCCGGGCATACCCGTGAAGCACTTTCCCCAAGGCTGCCAGTATCAGAGCGTACGTGCTGAGGAAAGCAAAGCGCCCTAACTCTGTTGGCACGCTCTTGCCATTGTCCGCTCGATCATCTATAACTTGCCGTAGCTGGGGCTCGCGCCCAATGCTGTCGCATTAACGTACCGAGGCGCTCGTCCCTCGGTGGGTCAGCCGGCGGGAGCGTGTTACTCACCGCCGCCGTGCGGCGACCGTTGCCATTGGTTTAGCCACGCAGACGCAATTGGCGCGACTACCGAGCAATCACTCTCAAACCGGCCTCTCCTGGAGACCCTTGCATGACTGCTCGTGTAGGGGCGAGAATGAGGGCAGACAATTTGTAGAACTGATGGCCTGTAGGACGTTCGGCCCTTTAAGAATCAAAGCTGTGCGGGACTCCCGGCCTCGAGAACTAACGCAAAGTGATCTGCCTGGTTGCGGAACCGTCTGCCTAGCTGGTTATCGGTCTGGGAATGCTGCGTGCCGGGCATAATTCTTTAGAATTAACATGACCTGTGTGAGTCGGAAACGTAAGATCGAGCGCACTTGACGTGAAACTACAAGAAAGAGGTAACTATGACTCAATTTCATGAGCGCTACGGGCTGACGCCCATCATCAATGCCTGCGGCAAGATGACGCATCTGGGCGCGGCGGCAGTGCCGCCGGAGGTGACGAGCCGCGTGATGGAGGTAATGTCGGAGTTTGTGGAGATGCCGGAGCTGCTAAGAGTGGCGGATGAAGCCATCGCGGACGCCACCGGGGCCGAGGGCGGCACGGTGACTCACTGCGCGGCGGCGGGCATTGCCGTGACCTGCGCGGGCGCGATGACCGGCGATGATCTAGGTAAGGTGCTTTCTCTGCCAGACACGACCGGTATGAAGAACGAGGTGATTATCCAAAAAGGCCATGCCGTGAACTTCGGCGCGCCGATTACACAGATGATCCGGATGACCGGCGCGACCGCGGTGGAGTTCGGCGAAGTGAACCGGGCGCTGCCCGACCACATGGCGCGCGCCATCACCCCTAACACGGCGGCGGCCGTCTTCGTGCTCTCGCACCATACCGTGCAGCACAACCAACTCTCGTTCGCGGAGTTCGTGGAAGTCGCGGACAGCCACGGCGTGCCCGTGATCGTGGACGGCGCGGCGGAGGCGTTCCTAGCACGTGAGTTGCTGGAACAGGGCGCTGCTGCGGTGGTCTTCAGCGACCAAAAGCACCTCAATGGTTTCACGGCCGGCGTGATCGCAGGCAGCCGCGATCTCATAGACGCGACCGCACGCCAAGGCATGGGCCTGGGACGCGCCATGAAGCCGACGAAAGAGGGCATCGTGAGCGTTATTGCCACCATGGAGTGGCTGCGCACCTTCGACCGCGACGCCTACGCTGCCGACATGGACGCCAAGACCGATCCCGTGGTAGAGGCAATGGCCGAAATTCCAGGCGTTACGGCTATTGCGGAACCGGACATCACCGGCAACCCGCAGGCCCGCGCCAAAATCATCGTCGATCCCGCCGTCACCGGCACGACTGCGGAAGCGGTGTGTGAAGCACTGAAAGCAGGCACGCCCTCCATCCATCCACGCGCGCACCACGTAGACGAAGGCTTCTTCTACATCGATCCCGTCGAACTGCGCCTGAGCGAGGTGCCGACGGTGATCGCGCGCTTACAGGAGATTTTCCAAAGCGCCAGAGTTCCAGTCGAGGTGTAAACCCGGGCAAGTGCCCGAAATTAGTCTGAATCCCGTGTAAACAGTTCCGAATTCACACTTCTGTGCACTTGGCATAGGGAATGCGGAGTTTCGGAAAGTTCGCCTTTATCCTTAGTCTAAAGCGAAACTAGGAGCCCTCTATGCAGTATCAACTCTTCTGGGGCGACATCCACAACCACTGTGGGATCAGCTACGGGCACGGCAGCCTGGAGCGGGCGCTGACGCTCGCGCGGCAGCAGCTCGACTTCGCCTCCGTGACCGGTCACGCCTTTTGGCCGGATATACCGACCGACCGCGAGACGTTCGGTGCGATTATCGACTACCACCAGGCCGGATTCGCCAAGCTGCACGCCAACTGGGACTCCGTACAAGACACCTTCGAGTCCTTTCATGAGGAAAAGAAATTCATTCCGTATCTCAGCTACGAGTGGCACTCGCGGGCGTATGGCGACCACCACGTGCTGTACAAAGGCGTGCGCGGGCCGTTGCTGGGCGGCGAAACTCTGGCAGACCTGCGTGAAAGCCTGATCGAGACCGGCCGGCCGTTCATTCTCGAACCACATCACATTGGCTATCCGCTGGGCGGGCGCGGCATCAACTGGGACGCCTACGACCCAACGTACTCCCCGCTGGTCGAGACCTATTCCATGCACGGCTGTTCCGAGAGCGATGAAGCGCCGTATCCCATGCTCAACACCATGGGGCCGCGCGACCACAACAGCACCATCCAGGCGGGGCTGGAGCGGGGACACCGCTTCGGCATCGTGGCGTCTACCGACCAGCACTCCGGCTATCCGGGATCGTACGGTGACGGCCGGCTGGCCGTTTACGCCACTGATTTATCGCGCGATGCCATCTGGGACGCTCTCCTGAACCGCCGCACGTATGCCGTCACCGGTGACAAGATGGCAACGTCGTTCTACGTTAATGAAGCCATGCTGGGCGGGGAGACCCACGGCAGCCGGCGGCAGATCAGTGTCAGCGCGGAAGGGGCCGATTTCTGGGACACCATCGAGGTCATTAAGAATAGTAGGGTCTGGCGGCGGTGGGCGCCGCTGCCGAGCTATCGCCTGCCTGATAAGAGCCGACGTATCCGCGCCAAAATTCACATAGAGTGGGGCTGGTCGGCCGTTGACCAAGACGCCGCCTGGGAGATGGGCTTGCGATTGAACGACGGTGTAATTCTGGATTGCGAAACCTGCTTTCGCGGCGATCCGGTCTTGCGCCACGAGCAAGTCGAGGGCGTCGCCGAGACCATACCCCACGCCGTGGAAGAACAGACAGCGCAAGAGTTGAAGTGGCGCTCCGTCACGCGCGGCAACGTGACCACCCGCCACCCCACCACCCAGGGGCTCATCGTCCATCTGGAGATGCCTGTCGGAGCCACGCTCACCCTGACGGCCAACGGCTACACGGCGGAACATACCCTGCACGACCTGCTCACCGGCACCCGGGCCCACCATACCGATGGCTTTCGCAGCCCCGCCGTGCGCATCCACCGCGCCGTTCCCGCGCAAGATTACACCTTTGCCGCTACCGTCGTGGATAACGCGCCGGAACGGCCTACCGACTACTATTACGTACGCTTTGCCGCCCGCAACGGCCAGCTCGCCTGGACGACGCCGATCTGGGTTACCAGCTAGGCCGACAATTGCAGTGCAATACGCCTAGCGACGGACTGTCTCTTTCAAACGCTCGCTGTAGCGCTGAATGTGGCAGAAACACTTGCGCGCAGCTATTTACTTATGGACTGTTGCAGTTGACAAAGCTATCGTAGTGGTCTAAAAATAGTGTTAGCGTGGAAGCCTGTCCGTGGAGCGGCGACAGCATTCCGATTCGAACTGTATTCTTGCCGCTATTAGAGGAGGTGCAGAACACGGGGGTTTCGGGCCTACCCAAGCCACGTCGCGCTAAGTGCGCACTTGTGTACGTTGTACAAAGCGTATAGGTATTGGTAAGGAGACAGACAGAATGAAATCTCGAATTTCGAGACGGACGATCCTCGGAGGCATGGGCGTTGGTATCGCTGCCACGCTCGCGGCGGCCTGCGGCGCAGGCGCCGGCATGGCTCCGGACGGTGACACGCCTGCGGAGTCTGAAGGCGAGATGGAAGCCAAAGACACCATGATGGAAAAGCAGAAGGTGCTCTATTGGTCCCACACTACTCAGCCGTTCCATGAGGGCATTGGCGCCGAGATGGTCGCTGAGTTCAACGAGTCACAGGATGCTGTCGAGGTATTCGCCGTCGGTACCGCGTACGGCGATACCAAGAGCAAGCTCCCCACCGTGGTCGCGGCGGGCAGCGCCCCTGACATCTCGTTCCTCGACCGCTACATCACGAAGTCGCATGCCGCAGTAGGCGCGACTATGGACATCACGCCGTTCGTGAAGGCTTCCGCCGTGATGCAGCCCGACGACATTTGGGAGCGCATCCTGAATGACGTGACGTATAAAGGCCGCCACTTTGGTTGGCCGTGGGGCCCGGACACCCGCACGCTCTTCCTGAACCACGACGTGCTGATCGAGGTCGGCCTCGATCCGGAAGAACCGATCGGGAATTGGGAAGACTTTCACTCCGCGTCGAGCAAGATTCACACGCTAGAAGGCGAGAACATTACCCGCCTGGGCTTTGTGCCTAACTGGGGCAGCGCCGGTATCATTGCCGGTTGGATGATTCCTTACTGGCAGCAAGGCATGGATCTCACCAGCGCTGACGAGAGCAAGGCTACCATGGACAATGCGGAGATGGTTGCGGCGCTTGAGCACAGCACCCGCTTCTACGACGCGCAAGGCGGCTGGGACGCCGTGCAGGCCTTCCGCGGCGATTTGCGGCCAGCACTCGTGTTTACCGGCGGTGGCGTCGGCATGTTCTTTGATACATACAGCACGCCCAAAAATACGGCGTACGCTGAGGAATACGCCAAGATTAACTACAGCGTAGTCTTTGAGCCGTATCCGGACGACGGCGAGCCCGCGACCTACGGCGGTGGCTGGTCCAACGTCATTCCCACCGGCGCGAAGTCCGCTGAGGGCGCATTCAAGTTCCTCGAGTTCCTCTTCTTGGAGCCGCAGGACCGGCGCTGGGCCGATCGCTGGGACCGCATTCCGGTGCGCAAGTCCGTTGGCCGGAGCGAAGAGTTCATCCAGGGTGACCCCGACCGCGCACACGCCATCGACGAGATGCCGGGCGCGCACTGGGTGGTCACCGCGGCAGGCGGCCCGGACATTCTCGGCGCGCACATCCAGCTCAGCCGGGATGCGTGGCAGCACCTGAAGACCATCCCCGAGGCCTTAAAAGAGGCCGAAGCGAAGACCCAGCAACTGATGGACGAGTGGGAAGCCAACTCCGTCGTACAGTAACTCGGGACAGCTTCGCCAAGAGCTAGCCTATGCGAGAACAGGCGCGGGACACTATTGTTCCGCGCCTGTTCTCTGACTCTAGGCAAACCGTGTCCGACCCCCATGCTTCTCTCGCCATTCTAGCGAATCGACTAACTCCGTCCCACCGTTAGCACTCGCAGACACTTAACATGAAAAGGCAGCGTCTTGCTGTGTTGCGTTCACTCATTGATGAGTGAGTCTGGAAGCTCTTAGCGGGCTTGGTGTGCTTTTGCCTCATGGCGACTACTTCTTACGGTTACCCTATTCCTCGTTTGCAGGTTGACAAAGCCAGCACGCTAGCCTAATTTTATTGGTAGCAAGGAAGCCTGACCGTGTTGCGGCGACAGCATTCCGTTGGATTCTTAGAAGTGCCGCCAAAAGAGGAGGTGCAGAACACGGGGATTCGGGCCTACCCAAGCCGAGCCGCGCTTTACGCGCACTTGTGTACGTACTGTATCGGTATTACCAAGGAGAAGGGCAACGATGCGATCTCGCTTTACGAGACGAACGATCCTCGGCGGCATGGGCGTCGGGATCACTGCCGCAATTGCGGCCGCCTGCGGCGCGGGCGCGGGCATGGCTCCGGCTGGCGACACGCCTGCCGAGTCCGAGGAAATGGAAGCCAAAGACACCATGATGGAAAAGCAAAAGGTGCTCTATTGGTCCCACTCCACTCAGCCGTTCCATGAGGGCATCGGCGCCGATATGGTTGCTGAGTTCAACGAGTCACAGGATGCCGTTGAGGTATTCGCCGTCGGTACCGCGTACGGCGATACCAAGAGCAAGCTTCCCACCGTGGTTGCGGCGGGCAGCGCCCCTGATATCTCGTTCCTCGACCGCTACATCACCAAGAGCCACGCGGCTGTGGGCGCGACCATGGATATAACGCCCTTCGTGAAAGCCTCCAGCGTGATGCAGCCGGACGACATTTGGGACCGTATTTTGAATGACGTGACCTACAAAGGCCGCCACTTTGGCTGGCCGTGGGGCCCAGACACCCGCACGCTCTTCCTGAACCACGACGTGCTAATCGAGGTTGGTATCGATCCGGAAGCTAACCTCGGGAACTGGGACGACTTCCACTCTGCGTCAAACAAGATTTTCAAGCAGGAAGGCGAGAACATCGGCCGCCTGGGCTTTGTGCCCAACTGGGGCAGCGCCGGCATCATTGCCGGTTGGATGATTCCCTACTGGCAGCAAGGGCTTGAGCTCACGAGCGCTGACGAGACCAAGTCCACCATGGACAATGCGGAGATGGCTGCGGCGCTAGAGCACAGCACCCGCTTCTACGACGAGCAGGGCGGCTGGGACGCCGTGCAGGCCTTCCGCGGTGATACTCGCCCTCAGATCGTCTTCACCCAGGGCGGCGTAGGTATGTTCTTCGATACCTACAGCTCCCCGCGCGAGATCAACTACCGCGAAGAATTCGAGAAGATCGACTATAGCGTGGTGTTCGAGCCGTATCCTGATGACGGCGAGCCGGCGACCTACGGCGGTGGCTGGTCGAACGTCGTTCCCACCGGCGCCAAGTCGGCGGAGGGTGCTTTCAAGTTCCTCGAGTTCCTCTTCATGGAGCCGCAGGACCGCGCCTGGGCCGACCACTGGAGACGCATTCCCGTGCGCAAGTCCGTCGGCCGGAGTGAGGAGTTCATCCAAGGCGACCCGGACCGCGCCCACGCCATCGACGAGATGCCGGGTGCGCACTGGGTGGTCACCGCGGCAGGCGGCCCCGACATTCTCGGCGCGCACATCCAACTCAGCCGGGATGCGTGGCAGCACCTGAAGACCATTCCCGAGGCCATGAAAGAGGCCGAGGCAAAGACTCAGCAACTGCTCGACGAGTGGGAAGCCAACTCGGTCGTCCAGTAAGACTGGATCGCTCACAGACTATATCAGGTCTGAAGAACAACAGGTCTGGAACGAAAGTGTTCCAGACCTGTTGGATTCTGTGGGGAGTCTTGATCTGTTCGCGCGTCCCACCGCTCTACCTAGGCATCTTTGACGTACAAGCGTTTGGGGAATATAATACACCCATAGGGTGAATAGTGGAAGTCATATTTCGAACCAAGCAGTTGAAACTGTGTTACGAACAATCAGCCAAGTCGATCCAAAAGTGGGGATCGGTTGTTGGGCGTAAGTACGTCACCCGCATAAACGAACTCTACGCGGTCAAAGACTTCCAGGACGCGTACAATATTCGTCCGATGCGCCTACACGCCTTGAAAGGAGGAAGGAAAGGAGATCTGTCCATCAATCTTACAGGACGGTGGCGCCTCATCGTAACCAGGGGAGAAACTGAGGAACACGTGACAATAGAGAGTGTGAGTAACCACTATGAAGACTGAAACTTCGCGTGTGTACTCCGACATGCCGATTTCTCCAGGCGAAGTGCTTGAGGAGGAAATCGAGGCTCGCGGGATGACCCAGAAGGAGCTTGCGGCGAGGCTTGGCAAACCTGCACAGGCAGTAAACGAGATCATCAAAGGGAAAAAGGCCATTACCCCGGACACCGCAATCGGTCTTGGGAAAGTGCTTGGCATTAGCCCGCACTTCTGGAATACCCTCGAAGCTGACTATCGCATGACACTGGCGCGAAACCGAGAGCGAGAGTCAATTGCGGCCAACGTGCAATGGCTGGATGAATACCCAATCAGAGAGATGATCAGGCGCAATTGGATAGAGGCTGGACGAGACAAGCCAAGTAGGCTGGAAGCATTACTGAGCTTTCTGGGAGTAGCCGACGCCGAGCCGCAGGTCTACCAGAACGCTGTCGGGTTTCGCATAACGGAAGCGGCGCAGCAGAAAGTGTCGATGGGCGCTCTCGCGGTTTGGCTTCGCAAGGGAGAGTTAGAAGCGCAGGAAGTGGCTACAGCGGACTATGACGAAGTGGCTTTTCGCAGAGCCTTAGTAACCATTAGGGGTATGACAGAAGACCCACCAGAGAAATTCGATCCAGCTATGAGAACTCTGTGTGCAGGAGCGGGAGTCGCGTTCTGCACAGTGCAAGAACTCCCTAAGAGCGGAGCCAATGGCGCGACTCGCTGGCTATCTCCGCAGAAAGCCATGATTCAAATGAGCCTCAGAAACAAATGGGCAGATATCTTCTGGTTCTCGTTCTTCCACGAAGCATGTCATGTGCTCATGAATCGCCGGCGGCGGCAGGTAGTGATAGACGGGCTAGATGGGGATGCAGACATGGTAGCTATGGAAGAAGAAGCGGATCGGTTCGCCAGGGACATACTCATCCCACCGCGGGAATGGAGCGACTATTGTTATGCCCAGAACTTTAGGCCGAATTCCGTCAGGGAGTTTGCGCACTCAGTCGGTATAGCACCGTTCGTGGTTGTCGGAAGACTACAGAAGGAAGAGCTGATTAACTACAATCAACTTTCAACGCAAAAGGTTCGTTATGAATGGGTAACCGATTCTGATTGTTGATGCGCTTTGCATGGCTCGGACCCATGAATCATTTTGCATTGCGATTTAGGCAAAACTCTTAGGGCCACCCCACCACCTAGATTGATAGCCCTCAACTATGAGCCATATGGCACCCTCATGGCCCCGGACAGCGGCACCACCTTTACCATCCTGGCAAATCATCCTAAACACGTATTTATCAATGTACTCTTGACCTTCCGAACAGAGTTTGAGGTCGACTGTGACCATTGCAACAGCGGGTGCCTCATCCTCAATCCTGCAAAATTCCGCATCCATGAGGGTAATACCCTCCATGAACTTCCGAATTTCCCCAGCATGCCTGTTGGTCGTTTCTTCGTCAAAGTACAATGTCATTTGTGCCATGCGACCATAGTTACCCGTTTTCCAAGCCTGCAAGAACTCGGCAAGAGCCGCTTCCGGTTCATGTTTATTCAGTGAGGACACTGTATCTCCCACCACATGTATGCGTTTGTCAATAACTGGTCTGGGTTTCCACTCCTTAATTTGCCTTTCCAACTCCATACTTCGAGCGTGACTTGCCAATGTGTCACGGAGGGAGGGTTCTGGCTCCGGTTTCAGAGCTTCTGCCACATTGCGAGCTTCAATTACATCGGCAATACATCCCAAGAGTGACCAGCACTTGGCGTTTACCAGTCTATTGCCGTACCCAAGGTCGCGGCCATGGATAATCCCGTTTCGAAAAGGGAAGTCCAGCTGGTCGCTGCTCGTCTTGCGTCGCGTTTGGCAAATATTGCGAATTAACTCTGGCAGCGCATCCGGTTGGCCGGCGAACGAGTTTAGTTCTTCTAGTTCTACGCCCTCCGCAAAAATAGACTTGCCAAAAGCGTCCGATCCAACCCCATCTGCCACGATAAGCAAGAGAGGTGTTGCGGAAAGGTAGCGGCCTTCACGTGTCAACTCGGCGGCTTCAACGAGCTGTTCCTTACGCTGCAAAAACTCCGATAGATTACACATTCGCATGACTACGTAATCTAATCTCTCGCCTTCAAAGTCAGCCGCTAGCACCGCTTCTGCCTCGTCAGACCTTCCCCTTTCGAAGGCTCTTAGCGCCTTTTTGGCGGTCTCAACATTGGTAGATTCTGAAAACAACCAACCTAGTTCAATAAAGGCAACTTGAAAGGAAACCGCCAATTGGACAAGATCGTCCAACTGTTCCCTGACACCCTCGATATCAGAAATCGCAGTCCTCAAGCCCTCTCCGCCAATTCCAAACCAGGAGAGTAATCTGAGAAGAGGCACGAGGTTTTCGGCGTCATGAGCTAGTTCAATCAGCTCTCGGTATTTTGGGGGGAAAGATTTAGTCATATTCCAATACCTTCCAGATAAGAAACCAGGATTTGCTCAACGGGTAAACGCATGCAGGTTAACCTAGGAGAGCACGACGACTTTGACTTAAAGGTGGATCAGCGTCGACACAAGGCTGAATCGCAGACTCTAATGCCAAAGCCACCTACGGGAGTGTTTCGTACTCGGCTTGTTCGTCTACCGGATATGGCGGGCGTTTGCCTTGGACGACGGCGATGAGGCACTCGAAGGCCATGATCACCATGGCGTGGACGGATTCTTGCGTCACGCCGGCCACGTGGGGGAAGGGCAAAATCTTCGGGTGGTTCAAGAAGGGGTGGTCCTTCGGCGGAGGTTCTACCGAAAAGACGTCGGAGGCCGCCCCGGCCAGCTGCCCCGCATCGATGGCTGCCACCAGCGCCTCTTCATCGACCAGACTGCCGCGCGCGGTATTGACGATGAATGCAGAGGGCTTCATACGCTCCAGCAGCGGCGCATTGACGAACTTGTAGGTCTCCGGCGTGCTCGGCAGGTGGAGCGAGATGAAGTCCGCCTCCGCGAAAATCTCTTCGGGCTCCGCGTACGTGACACCGAGGTCCGCCGCCGCCTTTTCATCCCACATTACGTCATACGCGAGCACCCGCATATCAAAGCCGCTCGCCCGACGGGCCACCGACTTGCCGATGCGGCCGAGCCCCAAGATGCCCAGCGTCTTGTTGCACACGTCAACCCCTTGAATGCGGTGGAACTCGCCGTCACGGGCAATTGCCGCGTGTTCCACGACCTGGCGCGCCAGCGCTAGAATCATCGCCATGGCATAGTCGGCAACCGTATCGTTGTTTGCCCCGGGCGTAATGGTTATCCAGACGCCGTGTTTGGTAGCGGCATCGATATCGATTTGGTCGTAGCCTACGCCGACGCGGGCAACGATCTTGAGCTGCGGATGGGCGGCAAAGACGCGCTCGGTGAAATGGTCCGATCCGGCGACAAAGGCCTCGACGCCGTCTAGATTATCGATTAACTCTTGCTCGGTAAGCGGGCGAAACACGTCGAGTGGTGGGGCCAACTCCAAGCCGGCATTGCGAAGTGTGTCCCAATGCGGACCGGGGAGATCAAGAATAGAACGTGCGCCGATGAATACTTTTGCCACCAGATCCCTACCTTTCTCGTTAGCAGTTTCTGAATGCAGAGCCTCTCTATTATCGGCTATGGCACAGCCGCATGCCTACCTGCATGGCGAAACGCACAAGCAGCGAAAGCGCACGCCGGCATGCTTGTCTCCAACGTAGTTGCAGAGAATGCAACCGACTCTGCGCCGATGCCGGGGCAAGTCCCGCACTACTGTATTTGCCCGCCACTCCCCTTGGTGACCCTTGCGTAACTCCGCCAATCAACTGAGATTGAACCTGATCTGCACCGATTTCCCCTCACCCCGGCGCTCTCCCTGGGGAGAGGGGGTCTTCCCGGTTGCCGGCGCGGGTATTACCATGGTCTCCCCAGGGAGAGGGAGGTCTACTCGCCTGCCGGCACAGGTTGCGCAGAGATCTCCCTTGGCGCCAGGGGAGGATCGGTAACACAGTGCCCGCGCGTCCGGAGTGAGTTGACGTTTCGCAAAGCAACATAGTACGGTCATATTTGTGAGTTTTGCAGCATGTGCACGCATGCTTCTTTCCAATGATACACACCCTCAATTGACAGCGTTTTAGGATGCACAGGATGAGCACACCGGAATCAGACAATAAGCCGAGCGGGAGGAATAGAAGACGTCGGGTGCGTTACGGCGAAGAGGAGATCGAGTCCGTCGAGATCCGCTACTTCCCAAATCCTGAACCCAATCGTAACTACTACGTGCAGATCCGCCTGCCGGAGTTGACGTTCAAAGATCCCGTATCGGGTTACCCGGACTTTGCTGTCGCCACCATGGTGTACGTGCCCGACGCTCGAATTGTAGACCTTAAGACCCTGAAGCTCTACTTCAATAGCTTCCGCGACAAGTACTTTTCCCACGAGCGCATAACCAACGAACTCTTCGACGAGTTGCTGGCAGGGCTGAAGCCGCGCGGCGCGCTGCTCATGATGGAGTTCAACCCGCGCGGAAACGTCTCTACGCGCGTTATCACCACCACGGACGATGCCTTCCTCGAGCGTGCGCAGAGTGTCCTGGAGATGCCGGTGACGCGCCCCGCCTTCTAAGCTGCTTCGCCCACACGGCTGTAGCTTCCCGCTTGCTTACGTAGGAGTCTTCCAGTTCGAAGCCTGGGGACACTGCACCGCAGTTGCCGCTCTGTGCCGACCGAATACGTGGCGTACCTCCGTGCCTGTCACTGGAGAAGCAACCGCAGCATTGAGCACCATAATCGGTGCCTTGCGCTAGTCAGCCCCTCTTCCAAGCGGCGTGCAACTCCATCATCGCAGCTTCCCGTCAGTTCCAGCGATTACCAGGGCGCCGCAGCGCCGAAAAGCGCGCTTTCACGAGGCGCAAGCACGTAGAATCCTACGGTTTGGGGGCGGCCTCGGCTAAGTAGAACCATCTCCAAGACATGAGGATTCGCCACCGGACTCCCTTCCCTTGCTGGAGGAACTCAAGTTTCGCAGGGGGTCACCCCACCTCTCTGACTCAACTATTCGTATGTTGTCAAGCTCTTCTGTCCGAGTATTCTATGCGAAAAACTCTTGTCAATGTAACAAGAAGGGTCTCAATCAGCCATTTGTAATATTGACCCATCGCTTTCGCAGGCCCTATACAGGTTTTTCCCCGAATCTTGCCAATTTTTATCCTGAATGTGGGCTTTGTCCTTGACAGGTATTTGTGCGTTCCCCATAATGTCAGCAGCACCACACCTTGGGTATCAAAACCGTGGTGAGCAGAATGTACCTTTTGGTAGCGTTCGGTGAAGGGGCGTACCGAACCCGAACGGAATCTTCAGGAGGAGGGATCAATGCGTATTTCCAGATACCCTACCCAGTCACTAGATAGGACGTTCCTGTACAGTTCCCTTGTCCAGGTCGCTCTCGTGATTGCGGTAGTAGTTGCGCTGCTGGCAGTATCGCTGCCTGCGCGCATTGCTTCAGCGGCACAGTCCAGCTCGTCTGCTGCGCAGATGGAAGTTGTGATAGTGCCGCCTCGTATTACCATCGCCCTTGGTGACGATGGTTCGCTGCAGTCGGTAACGACTAGCGTATTCATCGGCGGTGCGGCTACCGCGGTGAGTATCTCAGCGAAAGACCTAGCCGCGCTGGGCGCTTTCGGTATTCCTGTGCCGGCGCTTGGCCTTGATGCCGCGACGACAGGCATGCTTACGGGCGCTGGCGTCGAGCACATTCAGGTCATGAAGGGCGCCAACGGCATGATCGACATCTACGTCAACGGCGCGTACACGCTTGGCGTGAACCTCGGTGTGGAACAGGCGAATTACGAGCGGGTATTGGCTCTGGTGGAAGGTTTCACCGGTGTTGCTATCCCCTTGAAGAGCGTCGTGGTTCCCGTGGTGCTCGCCTCTGGCGGGGACGTGGTGATAACGATTGGTGAGTCGACCATTCCGGTACGTGAAGAAGGCGCACCGTCCGGCTATGTGGGAACTGAGCAGCAAGAGGTTCAGCTGATGGCGAAAGCCAGTGTCAGCTACGATGCCGACGGCAATCTCTCGGTGCTGGGTATGTCCGCTGCCGATCTTGGTGTGGTTGGTACCGAACTGGCGCCGAGCATCATTGCCCTAATGACAGCCAACGGCATTAGCGAGTTGAACGTCAAAATCAACAATGACGGCCTTTCGCTAGGCAGCAATGGCGAGATGCTCGCTGACGTTCGCTTGGGCGACGCTGATGCACTGGGCATCCTTGGTGCCTTCGCACCGCAAGCCAGTATTGTACTGCCGTACTTGCACCTGCGTGACCGCATTGACGTTGACCTGACGGTGAGCCTGCCGTAGAGGGGTTGTAGTAGTGTAAATCAGGAAAAGCACTACGTACCCATCATACGCAGGTGATGTGAGGGATACCCTACGCGCCCCAAGGGTATCCCTCATTGCTTAGAAGACAGAAAGTATCTTTGCATGATCGTTAGACTCGAAACCATGAAAGCATGCAAGCACAGAGAGGGAAGGCCATGACCACCTGGAGACGTTGGTGGGTGCCCGTACCAATTCTGTGGTTGGTCCTTGTCATCATCGCTCTGATTGTGCTGGTAGCAATCGGTGGGGGGCTCACTAAGTTCGCAGCAATTCTGTTCTTGGTGAGTTTTGGCCTGCTCTTCTCATTGCTCTACCTAGGCGCGGGGCTTGGCTACAAGGCAGGGCACCAACTAGGTGGTGGTACCGGTACCGGTCAGGCTGTGGGCATTGTCGGCCTGATCATAGGCGGAGTAGTGGGCCTGCTGGCCTCGCTCTTGATCGTTTCAACCGGCTTTGTCAGCCACGGGCTTTCGACGCCGTTCGCACCAGCGCGTATATTGAGCGCCGAGCCCATTTCTGGGCCTGGCGCACCGCCGGAGCGCGCTGAACAATCAATCGAAGTGTACGGCTTGCCCCAGGCAGTCGTTCAGTTCGGCGAGAACGGTTCTGTCAGTGGTATAGAGGTCGGCTTGTTCCTTGCCGGACAGCAGTTCAACCTCAGTCTCTCTGAAGGCGAACTAAGCCAGCTCGGTATTGGTGAAGTCCTATCGGCCTCAGCCATCGAATCGCTAAAGGCGGCCAATCTTCAACACATCCAACTCATTAAAGGGCCGGGCGGTGATATAGACGTTTACGTAAACGGCGGTTTTGCGATACGCGTTTCGGTGAACTATGATCAGGCCGCACTGGACAAAGTCATTTCGCTTGTCAAGGGACTTGGCTATGACGTGGTCCTGCCTGATCTCGCTGTGCCCCTGGCGTTGGCGATGATTGGCACCGTCGCGGTAGATTTCCCCACGGCGGACGGCGCGGCAGCAGTAGACAAGTTCTCAGGCGAAGCGTCGCAGCCTCCTGATGTGCCCGGTGCTACCGACCCGCAGTACCCGCTGCTGATCGGCACGGTCCTGGACGCTAACGGCAACCTGCTCGTACCTGACGTAGTAATTCTGGAAAACGCCGCACCTCTGCTCGAAGCCATCGGCTTGAACCTGAGCATGCCCGGCATGCTTCCGGCTGATACTGTGGCAGGCTTGAAGGAAGCAGGACTGAGTAACATTACCATCAAGCTGGTCCCGCAAGGCCTCGATATCTACCTTGACGACGTGCATGCCATGACCGTCTTCTTGGGGAACGAAGAGACCCTGCAGAACCTGTCCACGGTTGCAGCAGCCTTTGCCGGTGACGAGGCAGGCGATATGTTGGGTACCGTAGCGCCTTTCCTCGTGCGGCGAAACGAGGTGGCGGTTGACATCGTTGTGAATATAGAATAGCGCTTGCTCTCGATCTTGCGTCGCAAGCCCTGCTCCCTTGCAGGGATATGAGATAGCAGCGTGGCGATGGCTGCGGGCTTGATGCCCGCAGCCATCATTCTTTAAGCTCGAATGCTCTCAGTCTTGACCAGAACCAGGGCACGTCCCACTTTGTTGCCGTAATTGCAGGCCGGAGACCTAACCGGCACACTGCGGCGAGTTGCAGGCCAATGTGAGGCGCCACCATTCCGCTGGCTCAGCTTTGACCCCCGCGTACAGCTGCTCTATTGCCTTCCCGCAATTTCCCTATCCCTAATCGCGACACGGGCACCCTCCGCCAGAGAGTCACTAGGCTTCAGGAGTTGCACTGAAAGTGGAAATTGCAGATAGGGCACCGCACCTGCTATGCTGATAAATAGGCGTGCGCGAGCACGAGAAAAATATCCAAATATGCCGTTGACCACAGGCACTCCCGCCGCGGGAGTATAATCCTCAGGTTACGAGGCAAGCCTGTATAGGTGAAACCGCAGTACACCAAAGATTGCAGCGCGTTACCGAATTGCGGAGCGTAGCGTGCGCGCAATGCGGTGTCTGCGCAAAACCTTGGTCGACGCCAAGGTTTTTTTATTTGAAGAAAGGAGGTGATGCGCTTTGGGAACTCGTGAGGAAAAGGCCGCAATCATCGAGGACTTGCGCGAGCGGCTGCGCAGTACCGACCTGGCCATCGTTACCGACTATCGGGGCCTCTCAGTACCGCAGATGCAAACGCTTCGCCGCGAACTCAGGGCTGCCGGCGGCCAGTTCAAGGTGGCAAAGAACACGTTGCTGCGCCTGGCAGCGGAGCGAGAAGACCAGGCAGGCCTCGCCCAACTGCTGGATGGCCCAAGCGGCATTGCATTTGCCGACGGCGACATGGTGACTGTAGCTAAAGCCGTAACCACATTCGCCAAGAGAGTGGATGCCCTCGAAGTGCGCGGCGGCCTTATGAACGGACAGGCCATCAGCGCGGAAGAGGTTGGCGCACTGGCATCGCTGCCGTCACGCGAGGAGCTGCTGGCTAAGATGCTGGGCAGCATGCAGGCCCCCGCAACGCAGCTAGTGGGTGTACTCAACGGCGTTGCGCGCAGCCTGGCGCATGTGCTGCAAGCACGCGCCGATCAGCTACAGCAGGCGGATAGCGGGTAGGGCCTCATGCGCCACTTTCTTACCTGCTGTGGCGCATGAGTTTTTCTACTTGCGCACCTGGCACTGGTACGGCGTCCTTCCCGGCAGCTCCTGTTCGCGGCGCGGCAGCGCCGCTGGGTTGTGGAGCGCGGTCGCATGATTGTGACGGTAATGCAGACTGCGCAAGGACGACGAGGCACAGCCGTAGAAAACTTACATATGGATTTACGCTGTCAATACTGGACTAATATTGGCAAGTTCAGCATGGGCACAAGTTCTCAAGACGCTCTAGGAGAAGAGGGCAACGAATGAGACGCATGGATTTGCTGCGCTTTGTTCTGTTGGTCATGCTTTCGTTAGCGCTGGCCGCCTGCCAGACTTTTCAAAAGCCGGCAGGTAAGAGCGAAGCGTCGGCTACCGTTGCGCCTGAAGCCAAGGAAACCCCCACCACTGCGTTTGACGCGTCGAAGTATAAGGATGTTTTCGTCTTTACGATCGAGGAGATTGACAATGAAGGCCGTTCGCTGCTTCACATCTCTTATCCCGTAACGGAGCAGGACGCCATCAACGCGCGGATGGAAGCAATTACGCAGGAATTTATTGATGAGTATCGGACCACCGCAGCCGAAATCGAAAAGGCCTATCAGGAGTACAAGAGCGAGACGGGCAAAGAGGCGGCCACCTTTATCACCCACTATCGTCAATATTTCGACGTTGCGGTCGCCAATGAGAATCTCATCTTCTTCGACATAGTGCGTTCAATTCATACAGGCGGCACGGGCAACGCGTTTGTAATCGGGTACATTTTCGATCGCCGCAACGGCGCCGAGTTGTCCATCTCCGATCTCTTCGTCGATGACCGCTACCTGGAGCGTCTTTCCGCTCTGACAAGAGAGACGTTGGGAGAACGCATCCGCAACCAGATAGCTGAGCTGGAGTTTGACTCCGATGCTGACCGCAAGAAGGCAGTGGCGTGGTCGTTGGAATGGATTGAAGATGGCACGGAGCCAACCGCAGAGAATTTCGACAATATCCTGTTCCGGGAAAACGGCACAGTTCTGGTCGCGTTTGACAAGTATCAGGTGGGGCCGGGGGTAGCTGGCGTGGTGAAAGTTGAACTGCCTGTGACTGCCATCGCCGATCTGCTCAAGCCGGAAATTCGGGTCCTCCTGGGCATCGACGCAGAAGCGGCAACGCCCCGCATTGAGATTGCCCGGGCTTTGGCGCACGCCTGGGCGGGGATAAAGAAGAGTACTTCAGTGGTGGCAAAAGCAGTATCGCCGCCAACGGCACAGGCAGGTTCACTGGCAGAGGATGAAATCAACTGTTATGAAGTCCCGTGTGTCGCGCTCACCTTTGATGACGGCCCATCGGTGTTCACTGAGGGCTTGCTGGATATTCTCAAAGAGCACGATGTCAAGGCAACGTTTTTCATCCTGGGGAGCAGAGCACGCATACAATCTGAAACCGTAAGCCGCACGTTTGCGGAAGGTCATGAGATCGGCAGCCATACCTGGGATCACCCCCTGCTCACCGACCTATCCGATGAACACATCCGGCGGCAGGTTCAACGGACCGACGACATTGTCACCCAGATCATCGGGGAACCGTTAGGGCACCTTCGTCCCCCGTATGGCGCATACAATGACCGCGTCCTGGAAGCAGCAGGTGTGCCCTTCATATTCTGGAGCGTCGATCCATTGGACTGGAAGGATCGCGATGCAGAGATCGTGGCTGCGAGAATCGTCGATGCGCCGCCCGGGGCGATAATCCTGGCCCATGACATTCATCAGAGTACCGTGAACGCGGTACCGGCGATTATTGTGGCGCTGAAGAACCGAGGGATTCATTTCGTAACCGTCACCAAGCTGTTTGAGCCGCAAGAGTTGCTCCCGGGGCACGTCTACTCACAACAACCTGATACGCCTTAGTAAATGGACTGTCAGAGAACCGGATTGTGATGAACATCCAACATACAATTCCTGACCGGCAAGCTGTCATTCCGAACGTCAGTTCTTGTGGTGCAAGCATGCAAGTTCTTCCGTTTGCGCTAGGGCGTTTCTCCTCGCTCCTTTGCTATTCTCATCGCTACAGACATTCGAACATACCAGTTCAAGCCTTCAAGGAGGTAAAACGTGTGTTGAACAGTTAGGGTTTCTGTCTCAGAGTGCATCTCAATATACGAGCGCACTTCTGATTCACCTTCATGACGAAAGAGCCGCGGCAACATACATAACTACCAACTGCGGTTCTGCCTACTCGCTGAGCGCTCATTCCGGATGCGGCAACTTCCGGCCTGGACGCCCCTAAATCTAGGGCTAACGCAAAACCACCTAGCTACGTGGAAGGAAAGAAGAACATGGCACAGACGATTTCGACTGAGGACATTATTGCGGCGATCGAGAACATGACACTGCTAGAAGTGTCGGAACTCGTGAAGGCGTTGGAAGAGAAGTTCGGCGTTTCGGCCGCCGCGCCGGTCGCGGTAGCGGCAGGACCGGCCGACGGCGATGGCGCTGCAGCCGAAGAGGAGAAGGATTCGTTCGACGTCGTGCTGACAGAGATCGGCGACAAGAAGATCCAAGTCATCAAGGCAGTGCGCGAGATCACCGGCCTCGGCCTGCGCGAAGCCAAGGCCGCCGTGGAAGCTGCGCCAAATCCGATCAAAGAAGCCGTCAGCAAGGAAGAGGCCGAAGAGGTCAAGGGCAAGCTGGAAGAGGTGGGCGCCAGCGTTGAGCTCAAGTAACGCTCGCGGTCGTCGAACTCAAGTGGCGCTCGCAATTGTCGATCTCTATTAGGGGCGTCTCTCTCATTGAGGGCACCCTTGCGCAACTTCCGAAGAAGGCACCAAGATTCCCACTCTCCCCAAGGAGACCTTTGAATAACTCCGTCATTCCGGCGAAAGCCGGAATCCAGAGGGGTGTGAGCAAATCGGGATTGCAAGCCGTGAAGCCGTTCTTCACCCCCATCCCTACCTTCCTCCATCAAGGGGAAGGGTTTTCGCAAAGGTCTCCGCCGGGAGAGGGGACATGCTTTCATGGCGAAGGAGACGCTACGGTTTCATCGGGCATAGGTGCCTGCGCCGGTGTGTCGACCCAAGAGATCTGCATTACAAAACGCGGTCTGGCTTTTTTTGCCGGGCCGCGCTGTTCTCTTCGTGCATACGCGTGCCGCTCGCTCCGGGTTTTGTGCACCATAGGATGCGCGCGCTCCGCAAAGCGCGCAAGCGGTGGCCTTAGTCAAGCTATCGCGAGAAACAAGCGCAAATGCTCACGAGGAATCGTCCGTAGAGCCTCTCTCTTCCTGGTGGAGCAATTCCAGACCGTCCTCTGTCAACTGATACAGTTGCACCACACGTAGCGTGGGACAACACATCCCGTCGCCCCGCCCGTGGGTCACCATTTGCACCTTAATGTAGAGATCTGCGACGATAAGCTCTTCAAGTTTCACACGGTCACCCAGCAAGGCGGAGGCCACGTGCACCGGCGCGCCGTCCTCGTTGACTACGGCTTCCAGGGAACGGAACGTACCGCCGCCGCCGCCGTTAGCCTCCAGCACCACCACGGCATCCCATATGCCATCGCCGTTCAGGTCACCAAAGGCCACCAAATCCAGCATTGCGATATGAATCTTGCTCGCTGAACCCTCGATTGCCTCTTCGTACGTGCCGTCCTGCAACTGCGCGTGACCTGCCTTTGGAAACTCATGCTGATAGGTGGCGTTGCGCAGCGCTTCTTCAGTCAGTTCGCCTGCCGGCGTAATACGTTCAAGCAACCTGAGCACGCCAAAACCCAAATTATACCGGCGTACTTCCGCTTGCGTGGGACAACACATGGCATCTCCCTCACCATGCGCCAGCATTCGCACCGTGATGACGGCATCCTCTATCTCGACTGAGTCGACTTGAATGCGGTCCCCGAGCGCGGCGGAGTGAAAGTGAAACGGATTGCCGAGACTATTAATGACGATTGCCAGCGTGTAGAACGAGCCACTGCCGCCCCCACTTGCCACCAGCACAACTGCGGCATCGTCTAGCGTGTCAGCGTTTACATCACCAAATGCGAAGTGTTCGCTCAACATAAGGGTGTTCTTGCTCGCGGAATCCGGCGCTACCGGCTCCTCATATACTCCGTCCTGCAACTGCGCCTGCCCCGCCTTCACGAATTCAGACGTATACGTGGCATTTTTCAACACATCGACTGTGAGCGGCGCAGGTTCCCCATTTATCAGATTGGGCTCTTGCTGATAGGGCCCTTGTCCTGCACAGCCACTCAGCAAGAACGCCATTGTCAAGAGGCACGAGGAGACTACTTTGAGCGCAACTGACCTCATCATGATCCTAGTTCCTTCCTGCGTTCCATTTGTCACTCTTCGCATTCAGAGCCTTGGTT
Organism: Chloroflexota bacterium; assembly: GCA_965219505.1. Lineage (GTDB taxonomy): Bacteria > Chloroflexota > UBA11872 > VXOZ01 > VXOZ01 > VXOZ01. The sequence goes on from OZ244775.1 coordinate 3,346,270, forward strand.
CGGTTTCTTCTGTCCCTCTTCCACGGCCGCTAACCACACCAACCCACATTAACCAGTATACGCGCTGGTGCCTCGCAAGGGTCTATCCGGCGGGGCGGCGGATCATGCGGTAGAGCTGAGCTCCAACCAGGACGACAACACTCACCATTGCCAGACCGTACAGGGGCCAAGGAGCACCGCTCGCGCGAACTATAAGCGCGATCGCAACAATGACGAGCGCAACGGCGAACAGGACCGCGTCATTGCGCCAACAGAGAGCGGATGGATTCCGGATCCCGCCGAAATGACGGGGAGGAGTCTCCCTGCCTGGCGCGGCAGCCACGTGACCGGCATACCCTCGCAGCCGCATCACAACGTACAATTGCTGTACGTAGTCCATGGTGTGCACGAAGACGAGACCCAACCCTATACTCAGGTTTCTCATGCGCCGCCATGGAGATCCGCCACCAAGACCGCCCCGCAAGCGCAGAGTTAGCAGCAGACGCCGGGTGAGCTCCAACAGGACGAATACCGCTCGATACGCCACCATCAGGCTCTCCGCCACAAGCGCGGGCAAGAATCGGTTGAACAGCGCAAAGATGCGCGGATAGGGCGTGGTGGTGACGAGCAGCAGGATCACCAGCGCCATCGTAGGGGCTTTGGCGACGACGGTGAGCGGCGTCAGCCACGTGCCGTCCCAGCGCGAGATGGCAAAGACGGCGACAAAAAGCACAGTATAGAGTGAGGTTGCGCCCAGCGTCAGCACCGGGAGGGGCGTGGTGAGGAGCAAGGCCAACACGAATGCGTAGGTTGCAACGAGCAACAAGACATGGTCCGCCAGCATGACGGTAACCAGCACCGCCACCACCAGCGCTACTTTGGCCGTCAGCGTCGCACTATGGAGCCAACTGCGGTAGTGCGTGGCCCAGAGGTCAACCGTGCCGATGTCCATCAGCATCCGGTCCTCTCAAGGCTGTCGCCATGCGCAAGCTCGACTTTCCTCTCCATTCGTACCAAGCGCTTGGAATTCACAAGATTTGCCTCTCGTTCATCCACTGTAGGGGCACGACATGTCGTGCCCGTGCCGACGTGCATGGGCGCGCCCTCTATGCGGTGGCAGCCGGACCTGGTACCACCAAGTCGCGTCGTACCCGCGCCAGGAATCCGACGATCAGCCCAACCAAGACACTCTCCAGCACCCAACCGATCAAGCCCAGGAACAATACTGCCCGGACATATACTATGAATGGTGACTCCCCCACGATGGTTGGGGCTTCCTCGTGCTCTTCTTCCCCTCCCTCGAATACGTGCAAGGCCACCACGCCTTCGGCAAAGAGATTCTGAAGTGTACCCGTCTCTACGCTGTAGGCGCCCAATTCTCCCATCTCGCCCTGAAAGGGGTTGATGTTGGCCGCCGCCACCACACCGAGAAACAACACGGTTGTCAGCGCAAGTGCAATGAACGCGCTAACTCCCGCCGACAGGGCCACCCGCTCTGTTAGCACTCTTAGCAAGCCTCGGAAGATGTAGTAGCCCAGTGCGATTTCCGCCCCTATGAGCAAGGCGTTGATGCCGATGAGGGTAACCGCCCCGTCGCCCATAAGCCAGCGAAGAACTATGAAGATTAGTCCCGCAATGAAGCCATAGACCGGCCCCAGCAAAATACCCGCCAAGACCGTAAGATGCGGTTCATAGGCAATGGGTACGAGCGCAAATGACATGGCGACCGTCATCAGCGCCGCCATCACCCCAATCAAGGGAACCTTTAGCACTACATCCCTACGACCGGTGCGCCATACAATCAACCCGACCAAGACTGCCGTAATCAGCCACCCGGCCCCCCACAGCCAGAGCGGAAATACGCCGTCCGGCACCATAATATGAGTCACGCGCCGTGGTCCTCCTCGCTGTCGGTGTGCGACGTGTTGAAGTAGAGCAACTACGCGTGGATTATACACAACTCGCGGCTGCCTTCGCTTTGAGGCGAGCCCGTACTTCCCCTTAAGGACACCCTTGCACAGCCCAAGCCAGCAGGCAAGCAGACCCTCTCTCCCTGGGGTCAATTCCGCGGAACCTAGGGCGGCAGGCGAAATGACCCCCTCTCCTTGGGGTCAGACTTGCGCAACGCGTACCGCTGGCAAAGATGCCCCTCTCCTTGGGAGGCTGTCTCAAAAGTGCATTGCTCAGTGTAGACTTGCCCTTCGACAGGCTCAGGGCGAACGGAAAAGGCAAATCCCGTTCGTGCTGAGCCTGTCGAAGCACGATTTTGCTTTTCGAGTCGACTTATGAGACAGCCTCTTGGGGAGAGGGGAAATCTTCACGGTTTCAGGCCATTTCCGCGTCTGCGACGAAGAAGTCCGCGTGTTCGTCAGAGTTACGCCCGGCTCTTCAGGAAGGCTTAGCGGCGCAAGGCAAAATCCAAGCCCTACCTGCTACAATCAAGCACAGGGCAAGCTGCGCTACTGCGAACACTGGCTGTGACTGTGTCTACGCACCAACGGCGCTAGCGCTGTGGTTTTCCTATGCCGCTGCCGTCAAGCTGTAGCGCAATTGGACGAAAATCATAGGACCAAGTCCGGGAGGATTCCCAGCGGATACCTCGCACGGCGGAGACCTCGCACGGCGGAGACTGGAATTAATAGGATTGGACTTACACCGTGCAGATATGCGAAACATTGCACGTACTCACGCCCAAAGCGGTTTCCGATCTGTCATTCTGAGGAGTGTAGCGACGAAGAATCTAGAGTGCGGGGACTTCTAAATTCCGCGAGCCCTGTTCGACGCTGCGCTTGGAATGACATGAAACGCAGCTCTGCAAAACTATCAAGTCTAGGTCTTCTAATTTCGGCGTAGACCTCAGTTGGCGCAGCAAAGGCATAGCGTGTACCATACCTGGCGATGTTGAAAACAGAGCGCAATTGACGCATTCACGCAGAGGGGAAAGGGACAAAAGACATGGCGGAGCAAAATAGCGGCGCCTGTGACATAGGTGTCATTGGCATGGCGGTGATGGGGCAAAACCTCGCATTGAATATGGAGAGCAAGGGCTTCACCGTGGCGGTCTTCAACCGCACAACGTCGCGCACCGAAGCATTCGTGCGAGAGCGCGGGCAAGGGAAGAACGTCGTGGGCGCTCTGACCCTGGAAGAGTTCGTTGCCGCCCTTAAGCCCCCGCGCAAAGCAATGCTCATGATTCAGGCCGGCCCGTCTACGGATGCAGTCATCGACGCATTGTTACCCTTGCTCGATCCCGGCGACCTCATTATCGACGGCGGCAACTCGTTCTACGACGATACCGAACGGCGCGCCGCCCACGTAGAAGCGGCAGGTTGCGGTTATATCGGCACCGGCGTGAGCGGCGGCGAGTACGGCGCGCTCCACGGTCCTTCTATCATGCCCGGCGGCACCGAGGCAGCCTATGCCGCGGTTGAGCCTATCTTCACCAAGATCGCGGCACAGGTGGACGACGGCCCGTGCTGCGCGTACCTAGGACCCGGCTCGGCTGGACACTACGTCAAGATGGTCCACAACGGCATCGAATACGGCATCATGCAGGTGCTTGCCGAGGCCTATGACGTAATGCACCGCGGCCTCGGCATGACGGTGCCCGAGATTCAAGCGGTGGTTGCCGGTTGGAATGCCGGCGAACTGCAGTCGTTCCTCGTGGAGATCACTGCCGACATCCTGACCCGAAAGGACACCGAGACCGACAAGTTCGTCGTCGAGATCATCAAGGATAGCGCGGCGCAGAAGGGCACGGGCAAATGGACCTCCCAAAGCGCGCTCGACCACGGCATTCCCATTCCCACCATCACCGCCGCCACGGAAGCACGCATTCTCTCGAGTTTCAAGGAAGTTCGCGAGCAGACTGCCGGTATCCTGCAAGGCGCCTCGCCGGCGTTTGGCGGTACACGCGAAGAGTTGCTCCCCGCGCTGCAAGACGCCGTCTATCTCGCCGCCGTCTCTGCCTATGCCCAGGGCATGCACCTGCTGACAGCGGCCTCAGCCGAACGAAACTACAACCTGGATTTCGCTACCGTGGCCCGCATCTGGAAAGGCGGCTGCATCATCCGCTCGCTGCTGCTTGAGCCCATCAGGCAAGCGTTTGCGTCCGATCCATCGCTTCCGAACCTCATGCTAGCGGAGCCGTTCGCGAGCGACGTAAGGCAGCGTACACCCGGTCTGCGCCGCATCGTTGCGAATGCCGCCTCCCAGGGCTTGCCCACCCCGGCAATGAGCGCCGCGCTCAACTACATTGAAGGCTATCGTACGGCGCGCCTACCCGCCAACCTTGTGCAGGCCCAGAGGGACTATTTCGGCGCGCATACCTACCAGCGCGTAGACATGGAAGGCGCGTTCCACACCGAGTGGCAGGATATCCATAACATCTAGTGTCGGACAGAAATTCTTGGCGGCGTAAGCGCAATCTCGCCTAGGATGAAGCTGGGCCTGCCCTTTCCGTCTCGAAGTGGACTTGCTTCCCTAGCAGGTTCATGATCATCATGTGCCGGGCATGCCAAACGGCATGACCCGGCGCCAGACTTCCTCGGTTCTCGCAGTGAGGTCGTCGCAGTATGCTGGAAAGTCCGTTCGTGGTGAGCTTGTCGAACCATGAACGGACGGCCCATCGGCAAGCTCAGGTCTAACGCTGAAACCGCACTAGTAGAAACATCAAAGAGCCGCGTCCGTGAGCCATCAATAACAGTTTCTAGCCATCTTGAGAGTGTAGTTGTAGTCAACAATAGGGAGAGCAAACTCCACGTGTCATCCAGCCCCGCCGTGGCTGCGTTTCTGAGCCCCTACACTGCTGATGCAACCGAAAGCATGGTCTGGCATGGCGGTGAGATCAGGCTAGTCGTCTCTTCTTACGTCTCGGATGGACTGCCCCCACGCGATCAAATTACCTCTGTGCGGACACTTGTATTCCACGGAGATAACATTCTACTTATGCGGAACCGGGATAGAGTTCATATCCTGCCCGGTGGCAGAGTGGAGTCGGGGGAGACGCTACAGGAGGCCCTCCGACGAGAAATCCTTGAGGAGGCTGGCATTGAGATTACGTGTATCGAACGCCTGGGCTTTGTGCATCTAAGGCATGAGACGCCAAGACCACCTCACTACCCGTACCCCTATCCCGATTTTTTCTGGCCGGTCTTTAGTTCTCACTTTTCCGAAGAGAGCGCTAAGGGGCGGGGGCCGGATGATTACGAAATCTCCGCTGAGTTCGTTCCCCTCGCGACTATCGGTAGCGTGCGAATCAGACCGAGTGAAAGTGTCTTTCTCGCTTCGGCCCTACGGAAGCGTTAAGTCGCAATTGCAGGTGCACCAGCGATTCCATTGCCCATGTGGTATCACTGCGCAGTGGACGGGCCGCCGAAGATGTCCAACAGCCGTTGCTGTCGGTAGGCGAAGATGCGTTCCACGTCGCGCCCGATTAAGAACGCATTGGTAAGCGCGCCGCCCAGCAGCGCATACTCCACGTTGTCCGTCGCGAGCGTCCCTCCGTTCTGCTCCACGAACAGATGCTCGTGCACCCAGCGGCGGTACGGACCCTTGATCTGGCCGTACATAAACCGGCGCGGCGGTTCCCACACCAGAATCTCTGTGCGCCACCGCAATGGAAAGCCGCGATACCGCAGCCGATAGTCGATGCGGGTGCCGACCGCCATTTCAATCGGCAGGGGCGTTTGGATGTTGAACCGCAGCCACGGCGGCGTGAGGCTTTCCAAGTTCGCCGCGTCGGCGAAGAAAGAAAACACGTGCTCTACAGGCTGCGGCAACCAGAGACTCGTCTCGAGGGTGAAGAGTCGCATAGGTACGTTTCAGGTTTACCTCAGCGAATTGGGTACAGAACGGGGGCAATACTGTATGCCTACCTGGCGGCGACTATACGCAAAAATAACGTTCGGCGCAGGCCCTGCCAAACCGCATACCTGGGACAAGTCAAAGTGGCTGGGCAGTAATTGCATGAATCGTCAGGACACGGCAGGCTGTGTCTCTTACCCTCTCGCCGGCGCGGTCAGACGTCACGGGCTCATGTCGAGCAACCAGATGGCATAGTCCTTGGCGGAGACGAATGCGAGGTGTTTTCCGTTGAGGGCAAGCGCCCAATCGGCGTTAGCGATGAAGAGCGGAGTTTGTTCCGGATCGGTAATCCGTGACCGTTCGCCGGTTGCCACGTCGAGCTTCCACGCGGCGAACCCTTCGTCCGGTGCGTCGCGCATCGGGACGTACACCAGCGTTGCTCCCTCCTTACCAATCCAGGCATAACCCCCCACGAAATCAAGCCGCTGTTGTTCGCCCGTATGCACGTTTAATGCCCACGTAGTGTTCAAATCCGGGTCACTTTCAAACAACGTGAGAAAGACCACCCACGCGCCATCGGGCGAAACTGAAATATTGCGCATGTGCGCGGCATCGTGGAGTTTCTCAATTATGCCGGTCGTCACGTTGACGTGCCAGAGGGCCGGGCGTTGCCCGCCAAAGGTTGGGCTGCCCAAGATCAGCAAGCGCGTCCCATCCGGGAACCAGTTCACAATGCCACCGCCATAAATCGAGGTCAAGAAGCGGGGGTTGCTGCCGTCCAGATCCGCCACAACGATTGGCGCCTGCCGGCGGTTGGCATAGAGCGGCTCTTGCGCAAGACGGCCATCGTACGCTATGTGCAGGCCGTCAGGCGAAATGAACGGGAGACTGCCAACGCCAAAGAGTCCCCAACTCTCTCCGGTCTCTCTATCGTGCATGGTGACACTCTGCAGCGTCCGGTAAAGCGGCACGACTACATACCGGTCGCCATGTTGCAGCACGCCAACCACCGTGCTGTACGGCGCCTGCTCACCTGTCGCAGCATCAACCCCCCATATCGCAGCGGGGCGCTCATCCGGCTTATCAACGTACAGCACCTTCGTCCCGTCAGCGGACCACCAGATGCCGCTGCAGCAACCGGGCTCGGTCAGGCGTCTCAGCACCGGCGTCAGCACTGGCGTCGGCGTTGTGGTCAGCGCGGTAGAAGTAGGCGGCGGTGTGGCAGTAACGGCTGTGGTTGGTGTGGACGGGGCCGTTGCGGCGGTCTGCGGGGCAGGCCCTGCTGACGAAGGCGACACGGGAGCCGACGAAAACCGGAGTAAAGGCCTGGGTGTGCCTTGCGCGTCCGGTACATACTCAACCGCGCAAGCACCGGCCAATAATAGCCAAAACCCTAGGAGGAAGCTTACGAGGAGCCGGGGCCTTAGTTGTTGTGCCACGATGCCCTAGGGCATCCAAAGGTTAGTATAATTGTTCAAGATGCGCCCTCCGAATGTTGTTTCCGGCTGGTCATCAATGGTCTGCCAACGGCGCGGATTCTCAAGGTCTTTGACAAAGCCAAGGAAGCGGCCAAGCGACGCATTATGCCAGTCGGCCTTGATCAAGTGCACCGGATTTACCGCAAACCTGCGGTTCGGCCGCCGAATCTCAAGATGGAGATGGGGCGATGACGCACAGCCCCAATTGTCCAGCCAGTCGCCTGAATAGCCGATGAGATCCCCCGCTGTGACGGGTTGTCCCCACCGTATCTCCGGATACCAGTGCAAGTGCCCATACAAAGAGAGATCGCCGTTGGCATGACGCACGATGGCGTTGTGGGGTCCCGCGCCGTACGATAAGTCGTCTGCCCCTACCACCACGCCGTCACCGATTGCCCTGATCTCAGTCTCGCAGGGACAGGCAAAGTCGATGCCGAAATGTATGCCCTGTCCTTCCCGATAGGTCGTGTTGCGGATGTAGTACGCGATGTTCGTATTGCCGTACCATTGCTCCACGTACCAGGTGTTCGGGCCTGGTGGCGTATTGAAGGGGAGTTGGTAGATCGGTTCCTGTTCTGCGGGGAGCGGAAGCTCACGAGGCGCAAGTTTAGTAACGGGAACGAAGAGCCCGGCGTACCTCAAGAGGAGACGTCGAGACAACCGTACCACCAGTGCTACCCTTTGCTGCGATTCATGCAAGATTTAGGGTGCCAGCAGGCGTCATTGAGCACTGGCACAAGAGCGTTTAGCTATGTTTCTCTTGTCTCATGCCTCAGACATGTCACCTGGACTTTCGTATCCTAACAGACAGAAAACTCCTATGCCAACCCTAGTCTCATATATTCTCAAGCAATAAAATCCACTTGCACTGCTTGACGCTCGCCCATACGCATGGTAGCGTGTGTGCAGAATATCCGATCTACCGGTAAGATAGGCATAGTCAGAGTACATGCATTCGGTGGAAAGCGACAACGGAAAAGAGGGCGCTCATGGCTATCAATATGGAGAAGCAAATACAGGTTGACGGCCTTATCACACAGGTGCGCGAGATGTATGCGCGAGACCTGGGTGACCAGCACGTCGAGATTCTCTATCAGTCCGCGCGGCGCACGATGAAAGGGCAAGAGTTTAGCCCAACCCGCATGCAAGAAGAGAGCTTGGGCCGGCTCACGCAGTTGGGGTTCGGTGTTAAGCACGAGAGCCGCACCCGCGGCACAACGTTCGACGTGGTTCCAGACTTTATACCCCCTTCGCTCATGCTCCCCGGCTATCACGACATCTTCCGCTATCAGGCGGGACGCAACGCTGAGCGTACACGCGAGGAATTCGCCAACACGGTAAAGGCCATTCTGCAGCCGACCGTGGTTGAACTGCTCGACCGCCGCGGCATTGACGCCTTGAGCAAGTTCCAGTCTATCGTGACAGACCGCGACATTGCCCGAACTCCTGCCCCCGAATTGGAAGTGCAGGCCGTCCAGTCACTCGTCGATCACGGTTGTCTGACCGACGAAGTGAAGAGCATCCTCTTCGGCCTTCTCGGTCAGCGCCACGAGTATAGGTTAACCACCAAGGGGCAGAGCCTCCTGCGCCTCGCAGAAGCCTTCAAAGAGCTCATGGACCTTGGGGTGAACTTCATCATGGACGACGGAGAGGAAGAGACGGAGGAATCCTAGCGGCTGTTAAATTTGTACTAGACTAAGTCATTGCAAGCTTAGCTTGAAGCGAGGCCGAGAATCGGTTGCACCAAGGGCTGAGCGCGTTGACAGTGTCAACCAGTGTCTGCTAGTATAGCTGCATACACCCCCTGGATGCTTCGGCGAAAGGGCGCAAGGCTGCCGCAAGGCAGCCTTAGCTTTTTCTGGAGGACCCCCCATCCGTACCAACGTCTACATCGACGGTTTCAATCTCTACTACCGCGCCTTGCGGGGCAAACCATACAGGTGGCTCAATGTACACAAGCTGGCAAACCTGTTGCTTCCTGAAGACGAAATAGTGCGAATTCGGTACTTCACTGCTGAGGTTAACAATCGCCCAGGTGATCCAATGCAGGCCCAGCGGCAGCAAGTGTACCTCCGCGCTCTCCAGACCATCCCAAACCTATCCATCCATTACGGGCATTTCCTTGCAAAGACCAAATGGAGGCCCTTAGCGCAGCAGCCTGAGAGCAGCCCGCAAATCGTTGAAATACTCGACACCGAAGAGAAGGGTTCCGACGTCAACCTGGCCTCATATCTATTGCTGGATGGATTTGATGATGAGTACGAGTTGGCCGTAGTAGTCTCCAACGACTCGGACCTTGAGCTTCCGGTCAGAATGGCGAGAACCAGGCTGGGGAAGCAGGTCGGGGTCTTCGACCCAAGCCGGAGAAGGAGCTTCCAGTTACACAGCGCGGCATCCTGGTACAGGCCGCTGCGCAAGGGTCCTCTGAGCGCCAGCCTGTTTCCGGACGAACTTTCCGACGCCAAGGGTACCATCAGAAAGCCCCCGAGTTGGTGAATATTGACGAAAGTATCCAAGTGAAGGCCCCTTACCTACTTTTCAACCTGACGCCAATTAGGAAACTTTCTTGGCAGCTGGAGGCGTAAACTGACGCTCTATGAAATCGTCGTCCAGGTCTTCAACGGCGATGTCTGTTGCAATTGCCATTGCCCTGACAACTTCCGCTATATTGCAGCTTAGGCGGCCCTCCATTCCTAGCTCTCGGTGCATCTTCCTCAACGCCTTGGTAACATGCGGTAAGCTGGCGTACGCGATCCAAGCCTCATTCAAAGCAATGAAGGGCTCACCATCCCCGCCCTTCAATGACTCGGTCAGGCGATAGCGATAGGCAAACAGACGCCGGAGAACGTCCCTCCTTAAGCTTAGTTCGTCGCGCTCCCATTGCCTTTTTTGGAGCCGTTTTGCATTGAGTACTGCCATCCACGCGATGACAACTGAGATTGCTGTAAAGACCAGGGGTCCGATCTCTCTAATTGTTGCAAAGTCCATACTTACCTCCAGCCAAGTAATTCTAGGTCGCCGAATCTATTGGAGACAGTTGTCTCTGTGTCGCCAAACACTAACCGAGACCTCACATGACATCACGAACAAACCGCTAAATGGTCGCACTTCCTATGGTACAATGTGGGCACGGACCCGTTATGCAGAGGCATAAATCTTGCTTGATTTCACTCAGCACAGCATTGGCACGGAGCGTGAGCCGGAGCGCGCAGTACTCGTCTGCGTAGCTCTCGGCAACGATTCCGAGCAGTGGCCGGTGCAGGAATCCCTGCAGGAGCTCGCTAGCTTGGCCCGCACTGCCGGCGCCAAAGTCGTCGACACGTACTACCAGCGGCGACACAAACCGGACTCAGCAACCTTCATCGGCAAGGGCAAGGTGGAGGAGATAAAAGCGCTGCGGCACGAGCTGCCGTATGATCTTGTCATCTTTGATAACGATCTCACGCCGAGCCAGCAACGCAATTTGGAAGAGCGGCTCGACGTCAAGGTACTCGACCGCACGGCGCTCATTCTCGACATCTTTGCCACGCGCGCTCAAACTATGGAGGGCAAGCTGCAAGTCGAGATGGCGCAACTCACCTACCTGCTCCCGCGGCTCTCCACGCTTTGGGTCGAATTCTCACGTCTTGGCGCAGGCATCGGCACCCGCGGTCCGGGCGAGACGCAGATAGAGTCTGACCGGCGGCTCATCCGCCAGCGGCTATCGCATTTGCAGTCGCGACTCGAAGCGGTGCGCGCTCGCCGCGCGCGGCAACGAGCGCGGCGCACTGTGAATGACATACCGGTGGCATCGCTCGTTGGCTACACGAACTCCGGCAAGAGCACGCTGCTGAACGCAGTGACACAGGCCGGTGTGCTGGCAGAAGATAAGCTCTTTGCCACCTTGGATCCCACCACGCGCGGCGTGAAGCTGCCGACCGGTCTGGAAGTGGTATTCAGCGATACCGTGGGTTTCATCCGCCATCTGCCGCCAATGCTTGTCGCGGCATTCCGGGCTACGCTCGAGGAGATTCTAGCCGCCGACATACTACTGCACGTTGTGGACGTCAGTCATCCGCAATGTGAGCGTCAAGTGGCAGCCGTCTACCAGACCCTGGCCGACCTTGGCATCGTGGACAAACCCATCATCACGGTCCTAAACAAGATAGACCGGCTCGAGGGACTCGCGCCGAATCCGGCGGACTACCCCAATCCTGTGTTCATTTCCGCCCGTGAAGGAGACGGACTGGAGACGCTCTTGGATACGGTGGCAAGCACACTCAACGCGCAGCTTTCGGTTGACGTGCACGTGCGCATCCCCTACAAAGAGGGGCGCTTGGTCAGCCTTTTCCACCAGAGAGGCAGCATTCGCCGCGAGCAACACCGTGCCGACGGTACCGTGATCGAAGGGACGCTCCCACGCAAGTACTGGCCGGCGCTGCGCCCGTACGTCATCGGTTCCACGTAGCCCACTCAAAAAACGGCCTGCTATGACCCCCACCAATCGCCGCACGCTTCCCATAGTCTACACGCCGCTTCACCAACCCCACGTGCCGCGTATCGAGCTTTCCTACAACATTGTGGTAGATCATCCGGAAGTGCCGGAGCGCGTCGAGGTGATGGCGAAAGCCTTACAGCAGGCGGGGCACGCCGACAGCTTTGTAGAGCCGCTTGACTATCCGTTCAAATTCGCCGCCCAGGTACACGATGAGAGCCTCATAGCGTTCTTGGAGCAGACCACGACCCGCCTCGCCGAGTCTGATGGAGACTCGGTGCTGGAGACACCGTACACCATTAGTCCCGACACGCCGCTGGCAGCGAATACACTCAAAAAGGCATGGCTGGCGTCGTGTGTGGTGCTCACCGGCGCCGACATACTGCGTGGCGGAGCGCCCTGTGTCTATGCCTTGGAGCGTCCGCCAGGGCACCATGCAGGCCGCTACAAGTACGGTGGCTACTGCTACATCAATCATGCGGCAGTAGCTGCCAGCGTTCTCAATGGGCACGGCCGCGTCGCCGTGCTCGATATCGACTTCCACCACGGCAACGGCACACAGGAGATCTTCTACGACACCGACGAGGTGCTCTACGTCAGCTTGCACGGCCATCCCGCCTGGGCGTATCCGCGCTTTAGCGGCTGGCCCGAAGAGACAGGTTCAGGCGCGGGCGAAAATTTCAACCTCAATCTGCCGCTGCCTATGTTTACTGAGAATAGCGCCTTTCTGGAGGCATTCTCTCAGGCTCTGGAGAAGATTGTCTGGTATGCCCCTGACTATCTCATCCTCTCAAGTGGGTTCGACACGCGTGCCGGCGACCCCGTCGGCGCCTTCTCGCTCACCGACGAGTGCTACCAGGCCGTTGGCGAACAGCTTGCCGCGCTCTCGGTGCCGATACTAGCGGTACAAGAAGGCGGCTACGACCTGGAGGGCCTGGGCAAAGCAGTGGTAGCGCTGGTGGACGGCCTCGTGCAGTCCTGAGCGTCCCTATGATCGTGCCACTCGACCCCTTTCCCGCCAAACTAGCTTGCCACACCAATTTCGGCGCGCCCGCTATCGGCCTTCCTAATCTTCTACCCCGTAAAGGCTCACGGCCGGCTGATCATCAGCCCTCTCTCAGCTCATTCGGCACCATTAAGGGTCCCGCTATGAACGGGACGTAATCGATTTGTGAACATTCGATTAACACCCACGTCTTGGTATCGCAATCCGGCGAATGCGCCGCCTGCCTTGTGTCGCGCCAGATAGCGGCGGTTTGCCGGGTGTTGAACAAAGACTGCCGAAAGTCGTTATTCCCTGTCATAGAGCCAATCTTTACATCTTTATCTGATTGTTAACACGCCCCCGAATTGCGTTGACCGGTTTCAAGACCCCGTGATACCTTGCCTCACTGTTGGAAGTAATACTTTGTTCGGTGCCCGGCTCTATTGGCGTAGGATCGCACTAGGTGGCTTCCTCCCGGCCCACGGCGAAGATGAGGAAAAGGGGACGTGCACCACGCCCGGCATGCCACGCACAAGTGAACAGAGTGCTGTCGCACCAAGCCTAAAGAGAGGAAATAAATGACAGCACCGCTTCGGTTGAGCAGACGACGGTTCACCATTGCTTCAGCAAGCTTGGTGAGCTTTGCCATTTTGGCCGCCTGCGGGAAGCAAGAGTCCGATACCGGCCTACAGGGCGACATCATCATCGACGGCTCCAGCACGGTCTTTCCCATCACCATGGCCGCTGCTGAAGAGTTTGGCATCATGCATAACGGCGTGCGCGTCAGTGTCGGGGTCTCCGGCACGGGCGGCGGCTTCAAGAAATTCGCCGCCGATGAGACTGACATCTCAGACGCCTCTCGGCCCATCAAGCCTTCCGAGCGCGAGGCCCTGGCAAGTGCCGGTATCGAGTTCATCGAGCTGCCGGTTGCCTATGACGGCCTGACCGTAGTCGTGAACCCCGAGAACGACTGGGTCGACTGCCTGACGGTTGACGAACTGAAGAAGATGTGGGAGCCGGCAGCACAGCGCACCATCACGAATTGGAACCAAATTCGCGATGGATTCCCGGACATGCCCTTGGATCTCTTCGCCCCTGGCGTAGATAGCGGAACGTTCGACTACTTTACCGGGGCCATCGTCGGCGAGGCACAGTCCAGCCGCGGCGACTTCCAGGCCAGCGAGGATGACAACGTGCTTGTGACCGGCGTCTCCGGTAGCAAGAGCGCCATTGGCTACTTCGGTCTCTCCTACTATGTGGAGAATACCGACAAGGTGAGGGCCGTGCCGATTGACTCCGGCAACGGCACGTGCGTTGAGCCAACCTTCGACACGGTCCGCAACGGCAGCTATCAGCCGTTGAGCCGCCCAATCTTCATCTACGTGAGGGTGGACGCGGCTGAGCGGCCCGAGGTAGACGCCTTCGTAAAGTACTACCTCAGCAAAGAGTTCACGCCACTGATTTCCAGCCCCGAAGTCGGCTACGTCCAGCTCGGCGATGAAATCTACGAGGCGCTCACACAGCGCTTCGCCAACCATGTAACGGGCACGTTGTTCCCCAACGGCGCGGAGGTCGGCGCCTCGCTCGATCGCTACATGCAGTAGAGGGTGCCCAAGGCTTGAGACAGATAACACCTCCTTGCAGTGAAGCCAGTATAGTTGAAGGAATGCTGCCGGCATTCTCCTTGTTGGAGAGTGTCGGAGCAGTATTTCTTGAAGAGGTAGGTACACCCAAGTAGGGGCTGAAGAGATAGTCGACGCGTAGCGCTGCTACAGGGCCAAAGCAGTAGCAGTTAAGAGAGGAAGTTTGATGGCAGAGGACGTATCACCGTTCTCACACTACCCGCCGCGCAATGACATGAGTAGCCGGACGAGTCGACGCCTCAAAGAAGAGGCCATACGCATCACGCTGCTGGCTACGGCAACGCTTTCCATCGTTACCACCCTCGGCATCCTCCTCTCCCTCACGGGAGAAACGTTGCTCTTCTTCAGGGAAGTATCAATCCTCGAGTTTCTCACCGAGACCGAATGGACCCCGCTCTTCTCAATAAAGAAGTTTGGCATCTGGCCGCTGGTAACTGCTACGGCCCTTGTTGCCTTCATTGCCCTTGCGGTGGCTATCCCCACTGGGCTGTTGATTGCCATCTACCTGAGCGAGTTTGCCCGGCCCCGGGTGCGCGACGTTGTGAAGCCTGTGCTCGAGGTGCTTGCCGGCGTGCCGACCGTGGTCTACGGCTATTTTGCTCTCACCCTGGTAACGCCTATTCTGCAAGAATTCATTCCCGGGATGCGCATCTTCAATGCGCTGAGCGCAGGCATAGTGATGGGCATCATGATCATACCCATGGTAGCCTCCCTGAGCGAGGATGCCATCGGCGCGGTGCCCCAAGCCTTGCGCGAGGGAGCGTATGGCCTAGGTGCGACCCGCTTTGAGGTAGCGACCCAAGTCGTGGTGCCGGCGGCGCTCTCCGGGATCGTAGCCTCGGCTGTGCTGGCGCTTTCCCGCGCCGTCGGTGAGACTATGATCGTCTCGATCGCGGCGGGCCAAAACCCCACTTTTACGCTTGACCCCCGCGTACCCATCGAGACAATGACAGCGTATATCGTGCAGGTAAGTCTTGGAGACACGCCCTACGCTTCGCTTGAGTACCGCACGATCTTTGCCGTGGGTACCATGCTCTTCTTCTTGACCTTTGCGATGAACATTTTCGCTCACTGGTTTGTACGCCGGTTCCGCGAGGAGTACGACTAATGGCTGAAGAGACCGGAACGGTAAGCCGCGGCGCGCCAGTGTTTGGCGCGAGCATGCAGTGGCGCCGATTCAAGGCCCACTTCTTTGTGGTGTTAGGCTTGCTGAGCGTCTTGCTCGGTGTTCTGACTCTCGTCGTGCTCTTAGTGGACGTTATCGTACAGAGCGCCGGGTGGTTCGACTGGCAGTTCTTCACCAGCTTCGACTCCCGTTTTCCAGAGCGGGCCGGTATCAAAGCCGCGTTATTCGGCACGCTCTACATGATGGCCATTACCATGCTGATTGCCGTACCCACCGGCGTCATGTCCGCGTTGTACTTGGAGGAATACGCTAGTGACAACTGGTTCACCCAGTTCATCCAGGTGAACATTGCCAATTTAGCTGGGGTGCCCTCCATCGTCTACGGATTGCTTGGCCTGCAGGTGTTCGTGCGCTATATGGACATGGGGCGCAGCGTGTTAGCCGGCTCGTGCACCATGGCGCTCCTCATTCTGCCCATCATCATCGTCGCTTCCCGCGAGGCAATTCGCGCCGTGCCGCCGAGCATGCGGGAGGCCTCATTCGCCCTCGGCGCTTCCAAGTGGGAGACGGTACGCCACCACGTGCTGCCGTACGCACTGCCCGGTATGCTTACCGGCGCCATACTGGCTGCCGCCCGCGCAATTGGAGAGACCGCGCCGCTCATCACCATCGGCGCTCTCACCTTCGTGCCGTTTCTCCCTGAGCACCCGCTGGACCGCTTTACCGTGCTGCCGATTCAAATTTTCAATTGGGTTTCACGCGCTCAGTCGGATTTCCATGATCTCGCGGCAGCAGGTATCATAGTCCTGCTCGTCGTCCTAATTGTGCTAAATTCAGCAGCCATCTATCTCCGCCAACGCCTACGCACACGGTACTAGCCTGCGAAAAGGAAGGAACTGTATGATAAAGATGCCGTTCATTAGGACCAAAACGGAAGTTGCCGCCAAGGAAGTGGTTAGGCAGCCAGCTCCCGCAGAGAAGGCCAAGGACGCTCCTGTGGAAATTCCCGATCCCGCAGTAGAAGTAAATAACTTCAGTCTGTGGTATGGAAACTTCCGCGCGGTTACGGATGTTTCGATCAAGTTTCCGCGCAAGAAGATAACGGCCGTCATCGGCCCCTCCGGCTGCGGCAAGAGCACGTTGCTGCGCGCAGTTAACCGCATGAACGAACTCATCGGCGGCGTGCGCTCGGCAGGCAACGTGATGCTGGAAGGCGCCAACATCTACGCGGATACGGTGGACCCCGTCGAAGTGCGGCGGCGCATCGGCATGGTCTTTCAGAAGCCGAACCCGTTCCCGCGTTCCATTCGCGACAACATCCTCTTCGGCGCGCGCGTGAACGGCTACCAAGCGGATGAAGATGAGCTTGTGGAAGCAGCCCTGCACGGCGCTGCCCTGTGGGACGAGGTCAAACACGATCTCAAGCAGAGCGGTCTGGCGCTTTCCGGCGGACAGCAACAGCGCCTCTGCATCGCCCGCGCCATCGCCGTCTCTCCCGAAGTGCTGCTCATGGACGAGCCGTGCTCCGCGCTTGACCCCATCGCCACCCTGAAAATCGAAGACCTCATGCGCGAGCTGGCCAAAGACTTCACCATCATCATCGTTACCCACAACATGCAGCAGGCCGCCCGCGTCTCGGACTACACCGCCTTCATGCTCTCCGACGACAAGGCGCGCGGGAAGCTCATAGAGTTCGGCCCCACCGCAGACCTCTTCACCAACCCCACGGACGAGCGCACCGAGGCATACATCACCGGCCGCTTTGGGTAAGGGCTGCGAACTACTGCGGGCAGACCCCCCAAAGAAACCTGCGCCTATCCGGAAGCGCGCAGACAGTTCTCGCTCCACCCAATGCAACATAGGATGGGTTTACCTGCCCCGAAGGCAACGGCACTGTTCCCTCTCCTGGGGGAGAGGGTTAGGGTGAGGGCGACTCCGAAGTTTCCATGCCACTCTGGCCCTTGCGCCGCAGATGATACTGCGGAATTGCCACCGGCTGACCCCCAGCGGCGGCGGATTCGGCGGCGCAAACGCCGGCCAGGCTGTGCATGATCCCTTCGTACACGTCAAGGGTTGGCGCCTTGCCTGTCCTGATGGCGTTGAGGAAGTCAGTAAGCATATACCACTCGGTGGTGCCGCGGCCGCCAAGCCTTGCCGTCTCCGGCGTGTCCGGGAACTTTGTGCCCAGAGGCAGGTTGTCGGGCACGGTAAACTCCGATTCTCCCGCATAGCGGAACTTGGGCTCGTCCTTGCCGATCCAGCCGGAATCAAACGTGGCTTTAGTGCCCATAAACACTTGGCGGTGACCGCCCCAGTGGGTGTTGGCAAACGAACACGTGATGCGCACCACGCTGTCGTCCGTCATGCGAAAGATCGCGAACTGCAAGTCGATGAGGTCGGGCTCGAAGTTACTATCCGTACCCATGCACGTCACTACTACCGGATATTGGCCGGTAACCCGCATGATCGGTCCCAGGCTGTGCGTGAGATACGTGATGGGCGCCATGTACCACCGCCACGTGCGATTGCCGTGCTCGTCACGCCGCAACTTGGAAGTATTGTGGACGTACTCCGCCTCCGCAGCGAAAATGTGGCCCAAGTCACCGCGCCTGAAGAGTCGCCGCAAGGAGTCCACGTACGCCCAGTAGTTGCAATTCTCACCGCTCATATAGATGGCATCACTCTTTTCCGCCGCCGCAACGAGCTGCTCCGCGTCTTCGCGCGTGCCAATCGTCGGAATTTCGGAGACTACGTTAATGCCCGCCTCCAGCGCTGCAATTGCTTGTTTGGCATGTTGCGCCACCGGCGTCGCCACCACCACGATGTCCAGGTCGGCAGCAAGCAACTCCTCGCACGTTGTAAAGCACTGGGGGATGCCGTGCTCCCGGCTGAACGTGTGCAGCCGATCTACATTCATGTCCGCCACCGCCACCACGGTCACGCCGTCCATGGCCTGCAGCACCCGCACAAAGTTTCCACCCCTCCCCAAACCCAATATACCGGCACGCAGTTCGCTGCTCATAGTATTCCTCGTTCCGTTCCTGCTTGCGACGTCACATGAGTTCTTGGAGGATTGCGCCTAGTCCCACGGGTTGGACCATCGGCGACACTGCGGAATCCCGCGCCCTGCTTCGTCACTGCGCAACCACTCATCCTCAATTGGGCTCAGGAGGTGCGGTAGCACTTCACGCGAACTGTACTCTTGATCCGTTCGCGAAGCATCCAGTACGCTCTGGATGCTGGCTTTCGCCGGAATGACGGTGCCGCGCACAATTCCCCGTGGACAGAGGAAACGCTCTGTAACAGAAGCGATCGCTCTGCGGCGTAACGAATCCGCCGGTCAGCTGCTTCTTCTGTCCGCTTCGCTACGCCTTGCGCTGTAGCTGGTACTGCGGTATCGCTACCGGTTGGCCGCCGTTGGCGGCAGATTCGGCAGCGCAAACGCCGGGCAGACTGTACATGACGCCTTCGTAGACATCGAGCTTGGGCGTGGCGCCTGTGCGAATTGCGTTGAGGAAGTCGGTGAGCATGAACCATTCGGCGGTGCCGTGACCGCCAAGTGCCGCGTGTTCCGGCGCTTCCGGGAAATTCGTGCCGAGAGGCAGGTTGTCGGGCACGGTAAAGTCCTCTCCCGCGTAGCGGAACTTCGGTTCGTCCTTACCGATCCAGCCGGAGTCAAAGGACGCCTTGGTGCCAAAGAACACCTGGCGGTGGTTGCCCCAGTGGGTGTTGGCAAAGGAGCACGTGATACGCACCACGCTATCATCCGTCATGCGAAAGATCGCGAATTGCAGGTCGATAAGGTCCGGCTCGAAGTGGTTTTCCGTACCCATGCACGTCACTTCTACCGGGTACTGGCCCGTAACCCACATGACGGGTCCCAGGCTATGCGTGAGGTACGTAATGGGCGCCATGTACGACCGCCACATGCGATTGCCGTGCTCGTCGCGCCGCAACTTGGGGATGTTGTGGACATACTCGGCTTCCGCGGCGAAGATGTGGCCGAAGTCGCCGCGCTGATTGAGGTGTTGTAGAGAATGAACATAGGCCCAGTAGCTGCAGTTCTCGCCGCACATATAGATGGCGTCACTCTTTTCTGCCGCCGCAACGAGCTGCTCTGCCTCCTCCCGCGTGGCGAGCGTAGGAATCTCAGAGATTACGTTGATGCCCGCCTCGAGTACAGCAATCGAATGCTCGGCGTGCTGCGGCACCGGCGTCGCCACCACCACGAGGTCCAGGTCAGCCGCAAGCAACTCCTCGAATGTCTCAAAACACTGGGGGATGCCCTGATCCCGGCCGAACTCTTGCAGCCGCTCTTCATTCATGTCCGCTACCGCCGCCACAGTCACCCCATCCATGGCCCGCAACACGCGCACGAAACTTTTCCCACGGCCCAAGCCCAATACACCGGCTCGCAGATCGCTGCTCATCGCATTCCTCGCTTTCGGCTGCTCATGACATTACCCGAGATTTCTATGGATACCGCCTATCCCAACGACGCGGTCTGCTCCAGGAGATTGTTCATGCCGTTCATGACGAAGACGGAGTCGTTGCCGAACCAGAGGAAGCGGAAGCCCTCGGCGACGCGCTGCTGGGCCTGCTCGTAGCTTTGGCAGACGTAGCCCGCTGCCGTGCCGGTGCGCTTGCCGGCCGCGGCGACCTGCTGCACCAGCGCCTCATGGTGTGCTTCGTTGTGGCCGTGGGCGTGCACATTTATCATGAGGTCTCCCGGCCCAATCAGTACCACATCCACACCGTCTGCCTGCATGATGCTCTCCACGTTGGCAATCGCCTCTTCACTCTCGACCATGACGATAACCATAACCTCATCGTTGGCAGCGGCGTAGTAGTCCTGCGCCGTGCCGCCGCCGATAAGGCCGAGGCGCATCCCGCCGCCGGAGCGGGTGCCGTCCGGCGGGAATCGTGCCGGGCTCGCCATGGCCGCGGCCTGCTCGGCAGTCTCCACCATCGGAACAATGACGCCCATGGCGCCCATGTCGAGCACACGGTTAATGGTGCCCGGTTCGTGGCCTTTCACGCGCACGATGGGAGCGGAGTCGGTATGGAGAAACCGCGCCAGCGCGTTGTTCAGCGAAAGTTCGGTCCACTGACCGTGTTGCCAATCGAAGCTCACAAAGTCGAAGCCCACGTGGGCAACCTGCTCCGCCAAGTCCGGCGAATCTATGCCCATGGCCGGTCCGGCAGTAACGCCCCCGGCACGAATCTTCGCCAGCGCCCGGTTCTTCTGCATTGTTTCAAACGCTCCTTGTTTTCTCTGGCTTTTGGTGTGCTTGCACAACTCGAATTGTCTTGCTCACGTCTGCCGCTCCAGTCTTCACGTGCCGTTGTGAAAACCGAATTCCCTTGGTACCAATCCGCTACCTGAGTAACAGCGTCAAATTCGTCATCCCCGCGTAAGCGGGAATCCATCTTCTCTGTGCAACTGATCGCCCTTGGTATGGCAGCAGCGGCGAATTTGCCACTAGCGCCTAGTTCGCCAGTCCCTGCAGCAGCGCCCGCACGTAGCCCACCGAGTAGGCGATATACTGCCGTCCGTTCGCAGTATCGCCGGTCAACTGCATCACGTGGTCGAAGTCAATCGCACCCTGGTAGTTTACCGCATGCAGCGCTTCCACGACGTCCTGCATGTGCATATCGCCTTCGTCTAGGAACACCTCGTCATAGCCGCCGTCCGCGGGCAGTTTGCCGCGCACGTTGCGAAAGTGCACGTGCACGATCTTGCCTTGTCCGCCAAAGTGGCGAATGCCCGCAAGAATGTCCTCTCCCGATTCGTAGCGCGTGCCGACGCAGAACGTCATGGTGTTCTTCGAACTCGGCACTTCAGTGAAGAGTCGGTCGAAATCGGCAAAGCGGCACATTATCTGGGGATTGCCGTAGAGTTCATACAGCGGCGGGTCGTTGCCATGCATAGCAACATTGATGTCCGCCCGCTCCGCCACGGGAATAAGTTGCTTGTAGGTGAGGATCAGGTTCTCCCAGAGCTGGTCGCTGGTGACGGTGAACCGCGGCGCTTCCTGTATTGCTTCTTCCGCTGCCAGGTCGAAGTGGTAGTAGCGGTACCCGCCCCGTCCCTCCGGCCACGACCGACCCGTAGCCGAGCCGCTCCTGGCGTTGTCGGCTTGGAAGCACTGAACCCCAAACACGGGCACACCAACCTCCGCTAGCATCTCCGCCATGGTGCAAAGGTGATCGCGCTGCTGGGCCGCGTTGGGCCCGCCGATGAGGGCATCCAGGTGCTGCGAATTGCGCGCGTTGGCGCGTTCGATCTGAAGGCCGGCTGCCGCAAAGCGCTCCACTAGGTCGTGCAATGCCTCCCGCGTGAAGCAACCGGACTGATTGTATCCCGCTACCATCCCAAGCTCGATGTCTACGTAGTCCACGCCGATCTGCTTGAGAAACCGGAAGTCATCATCACCCCCGTTATCCAACCACTGCCGGGAAGTGCGTACACCGATACGCATGGCGATTACTCCTTTGCTATGTCCGTAAGTTCGCGTTGCTGCCTCTTTGTCCTAATGAGCCCTTCTTAGCTTCTTACCGTGTATGCTACACCGTAATGCTTGCGCCGATACGGCACGGCCGGTACGCCAAGCCCGTGTGTTTCTCAAAAGAATCCATTTTGAACGAGCTATGCCGCCGCCTGCGCCGGCTTTTTCCTGATGAGCGCAAGCGCGGCGAGCGCCGCAAAGACCGAGACGGCGCCGGAGAGAATGAACGCGCCGCCGAGCCCGAGGAGGTCGGCAACGGCCCCTGCCGTCATGGGACCGAGAAACATGCCGATGGCGTAGACGGCTTGGAAGACTCCCATTGCCGTGGCGCGGTCTTCGCTTGAAATCTCGCGAATGCTCAGCCCCATGAGCAGAGGATAGACAATACCGCGCCCGATCCCGTTGATACCCTGAGAAGCGGCAAGGAGCGGCACGTCATGGATAAGCGGCACTACAAACGTGGTGGCGGCCATAATCATCATGCCGGCAAAGACCGCCCAATTGTCGCCGAGGCGTTGCGCGAAGCGGTGATTGACGAGCGAGGCAAGCGTGTACGGCACGAGCGAGACCACGCCGATAATGCCAAGGGTAAATTTGCTCGCCCCGAGGTCGTCGGCGTAGACGGGAACAAAGCTGAAAGTTGTCGCCCAGAAGGCGTAGTGGTTGAGTGCTGTGACCGAAGCGGCGATCAACAACGCCGGATGGGTCATCACCCGCCAAATCTGTCGGATCGTCGGCGGCGTTCGCGTTACGCGCTTCTCCTTGATCGGCACGGTCGAAATCAGACCGATAACGGCCAGGCCGGCGCCTGCATAGAACGTGGCCACCATGCCCCACGATTCGGCAATTTGACCGCCGGCGAGGTTGACCACGATGAGTGAGACACCGTTGATGGCCGACATGATGCCCATGGCCTTAGGCGCCTCGTCGGACGGGAAGTAGCTGGCATAGAGCACCGTAAAGGCCACCCAGGTGGCGGCGCTGATACCCAACACGCCCCGAAAGACCGCCAAGTACGTAGCAGTGGGCGCGAGCGCTAACCCCAAGCAACCGACGATGTTGAAGAAGTGCCCCGCGTAAAGGAACGGCAACCGCCTGCCCCAGCGGTCCGACAATATGCCCAGCGGGATACGGAGCACCATCTGCACCAAGCCATACGTGCCCACCACGATGCCGATGAGCGTAAACGTCGCTCCCAACGATTCCGCGTAGACCGAGAGAATCGGCGAGTAGACGTACAGCGCGCCCCAATAGAGGAACGTGCCCACGTAGAACGCCCAGATGGTCAGCCGATCAGGCCGGTGGTGAGAACCGGAAGTGGTCGCTTGCTGGGATGTGGCCACAGGGCAGTTTGCTGCTTTCTCTTGTCAAAGTGTTGCGAAGTGAGTTGCTAATGCCAATACTTACACTTTGGTATACTGAATCCGAGGGAACTTGACACACAAAGGTTAGGGGGACTGATGGGTTCGTCACAGGAAACAGACAACCGGGAACCCGAGCGCCCCAAGATATACGTAACGGATAAGGGTGCCCGGTACGTCGACGTGAACGAATTGATGCGCAGCAAGAGGGGCCGCGCCGCAGTCAAAGCCGCAGCAAAGATTCCTGTCAACAGACCGAACCACAAACCTTCCAAAGATAGCTCGTCGAAAGCGTAGCTGTGTTGGAGCTTGGCGAGGCGCTCATTCCCATTCTTGCAGGCTACTGGATTTTGACACGCCTGCATTACACACACTATAGCATCGTTCGACACTCCAACTATCATCCCTTCTTTAGGGATCTATGTACAACCTTGGCTAATAGCAAAGCCCCGCGCTAGGTGGTGGCAACGCGGGGCTTGCGCCACCTGTCGTCCTTATAGTACTCTTTGTACTTGACTCTTGACGGCGGTTCCGATAGTTGAGACTATAAGATACAGGAGACAACTCGCAATAGACCGGATAGACGCCGGACATGCGGATAATCGGAGGTATAGTGTGAATACTGCCCGGATAGATGGCTCTGTCGCTTGGCTTGTGGCCGTCACGGAAAGCGGTTATTACGTAGGATTTTGTGAAGAGTTGGCGTTAGCCGCACAAGCACAGACATGGCATGAGTTGATGGAGAATATTGGTGACGCAATGTCTTTGCTGTTTGTTAGCCTCTTCAAAGAAGGGGATATGGACGAGTTTTTCACTGCCAAAGGGTGGACGAAGCCTGAAGGCATAGAGGATGGCATGCTATTTGACATGCCATTTATCCCGCAACAGGTGGGCACCCATGACTATTCCACGGCAGTATACAATTAATAAACTGAAGGATTTGGGCTTCTACTTTGATGGTTTTCAAAGGAACACTGATTTGTGGAAGAAGCGGGGTGCCCATAATCGTGTTGCTTTGTCTAGGGATGACATGCTTGACGAGTTGTACGCTTGCACCGTGCTCAAACTTGCCGGATGTGGCGAGTGTGAGATTGAGGAATTCATAAGGTCCGCATCTTAGACTAAGATCACCAATCCGCTATCCAACCAAAGTCCCGCACCGGATAATCGACCGGCCCGGGACTTTCGCCATTTGGCTGGCTAAATATTCCACTCTCCTTCTTTCAGGCCGCTATCGTTGGCACGATTCTATTCTTTGCTGCGCACCTACTTGTAGTTCTCGGGAACTTCATTCCTTCGATGGCTACAACAAAGAGCCTACGCTCCATAGGCCCCTATTCGGCTACACTGACTGTGATCGCAATTCTAGGCCTGCTAATCCCGTTCGTAGGAAACCGATTCTATACCAGAGAGAAAGCCGCAAGTCGAGCGGCTGTGAGAGATGGTGATCTCGTTGAACTTCTAATTGCAGATTCCATTTAGACTCAGAAGCTAAT
This sequence comes from Chloroflexota bacterium, assembly GCA_965219505.1. Classification (GTDB taxonomy): domain Bacteria; phylum Chloroflexota; class UBA11872; order VXOZ01; family VXOZ01; genus VXOZ01. Next base: position 3,371,126 of record OZ244775.1, read on the forward strand.
CGAAGTGTCACTAAGGAATCGAAAGTCCTACGTCCGTATCGGAATTGTCAGCGGCATCGAAACCATCGACAAGGATAAGGCTGATATAAAACTACTGCCACTAGCAAGCGGCTATCGCGACGAGCACACACAGGAGTTATTCATCATAGAGAACTATGCCGAGGTGCTCCAAGAACACACTTATGAGCGTTACGACGACTTCTGTGTCGTCATTCCTATGTCCGAGATAGTATCCGCTCGAGTGTTCGATCCCGACGCCTATACAGTCTTTCAAGAAAAGAAGGAAGATTCCTCGCTCTAGCTCGCAGAACAGCACTTGAGTTGGTGCATCTCCTTCAGGCGCATAGGCTCCGCAGTGACGACTCTGTCCCACAAGAGAGCAACGCACGAACGGAACGCTCTCATTTCTCTACGTGGTGCCTCCAACTCACTCCAGCCGGATGCGGGCGTGCTCCACGCCGAAGCGCACGAAGGTGTAGTCGTCCGTCCAATTCAGCCAATCGGAAAAAGTGGCCGGAGAGACGGCCAGGATCTCGCCGTTTTGGTGGTGGTGGGGGCCGAGCAAGTTATGGAGCGTGCCCACAAGCTCCAATTCCAGCGTATTCTCGCCCTCGACCAATACGGATGAAATATCGAGCTCGTGAGGTCTCCAGACGATAGTGCCGGCCTCTTTGCCGTTCACACGCGCAACGGTGACGGTAGCATCGAGCCCTTCGAGCGCCAATGCGGCAGCGCCACCGTTGCGAGAGACGTGCACTTCCTGCGTGAGCTTTACACGACCGGCATAGAAGGGCAGACCCTGATGCGTGAGATCGCCTGACTGCGCCTGCGTCGGTGCCGCTACGAGCCTAAAGCCATCCTTCGCTTGCTCAACGCCAAAGTCGCCAATTATGTAGCAGGCTTCGATCTCCATATCGAGACTTGTCACGCCCTCCAACGTAATCGTGTTCGTTCCCGCTCGGGTGAGGGAACCAATCGGAATGCGCCGGAAGGTAGTATCGAGCCAGTAGCCGTCGTTCGAGTCGTGCTGGACAGCGGCGCCGTTTACAGAAATGCGAAATTCATCCGGACGTTCCACCACCAGCGTGAGTTCTTGTCCCAGCGGCAGACCGGATTCAAAGGTGTACTGCACGGCAAACGGTACGCCAGTCCCAGTAATCCGGAAATGTTCCAGAGTTCCGGCTCTCCGTAAGATCTCCAGTGCCTTAAGGTGGGGCACCGGGTCCTGCCACGCGCCGTCGGCAATGCGATAGGCACAATAGTCAAGCGTGAGCGCGTTGGGGTCCAACAATTCCAAATTCCAGGTAGCACCCGCATCCACAGAATCGCTATAGTCGGGTGCGGGCGCCGCCTTGCCGGCTTGGCCGCCTGTTTCACTTACGAGCAGGTACGAGCCGACCGGGGCAAAGTGCAGCGTGATCGCGCCATTATCCGCGTGATCCTGTGCGGGCAGCGGTTGTACCTCGCCGGTAGCCGCGTCCCACACCTGCCAACTCCCGGCAGCGGGCAAGCGCACGGTGTAGTCGCCGCCTTCGTCTTGGCTCGTGTTTGCCAAGAAGAGAGTTTGCGCGGCGCCGTTGCGCCGCAGGTTGTACCAGACGTGCGGCGCCTCGCTGCCGTCCCCATTGGTCACCCGGACCGGCCGCGCCAGGTGCGGCTCCAGCGTCGCCGCCAGGGGCTCGACTCCAAGCGACAGCGTCTCACACGCGGCAACCAGCGCATCCACTGAGTCATCGCGCTCGCCTTCCACCAGCGTGGGCTTTTCATCGCAGAAGAACACTACGCCGCCGGCGGCCCTGAACGCCTGAAGTATCTCGACCGTAGTACTCGCCAGAGTTATGCTCGGCGGTACGACAACCACACGGTAGCGCATTTGACCGACGACCAAGCAATCGTCTTCCACGCGGGCGTGCCGCGCCATGATCGATTCATCGCCAAAGTGGTAGTCGAAGTGCTCTTCCAAGAGCCGCGTTGAAAGCGCAACCCAAGGATCGTTTATTGCCCGCGCTGCCTGGGGGTTCTGCGGACGAAACACCGACCACGCGCTGCCAATGGGATGCACGACGAGGAGGTCTACCACACGCTCGCCCTGACTGAGCGCATAGGAGAGTCGGGCATTGTAGTCGTCGATCAAGGCATTGTGCGGCCACCACGGCTGCTGGTAGAAGATGTCCGGCGGATAGTCCCGCTTGCGCGCGCCACGCAGCGTATACGACGACAGGTGCGGATTCAGGAAGTTTATTCCCAGCACGCACTGCCAGTCGCCAATCCACTTGCGCCCTTCAAACGAGAGGTTCTGCCCGGAACAGCCATAGGTCTCAGAAAGAGCCCTTTCCTTGCCAAGCTGGCAAACGACGCTGTCCAACTGTTTGGGCGTCACGAGATCGGCAATGTTGCGGCGCAGGTGGTCGATACCCGGATAGTGCATGTACTCATAGTGGGGCATCACCGCGCCTGATACCGGAATCTGCTGCTGGAGCGAATCCTCGTAGAGGTAGTGTCCGGTGAGCTTGAGGTTGTGCGCGTCGCACCACTCGTAAATCTGTTTTGAATACGCCTCGACGAACTGCTCGGTGATGGCGCGCCAATAATGATACCGCACTTTGCGATAGTCACCCGTGTCGAAGAAGAGCGACGGCAGGTGTGGAATCAGGTCATAGCCAAACTTCTCCTCGAAAATCCGGGCAAACCCTTTCGTCCATGGAACGGACATCTCCGGGTACTCCTGATGGAAGGAGCAGAAATTCGGCTCGTCGGTGAACATGCCGGGAACGACCGTACCGAAGTCGTCGCCTAAGACTTCATGATAAGCGGCATACGTGTTGGTGATGAATTCACGCACGCCCTCTACGCTAAGCTGGTCGCTATAGGCCGCCCCGTTGAACCAATCGCTGCCGAGCGGCGCGACCCATTCGTGAAACTGCAGGTAGGTGAGATGAGCATCGTCTTGCTGCCCATCTACCAGCCGCACGTCGGTGAGTTTGTCACCATTCAGATAGCCTGCAAATTCCGCCACGCTTTCCGCATAGGTGTCGTAACGATTGAAGACCCGGCAGGCGAGCACGCGCATGCGAAAGTCGGGGTCTTTGAGCGCCGTCATGCCGCCGGCGAAGCCGCTCGGCCACTTGTCTTCATCATAGAGCCAGGCGTGCATGCCGCGCCGCCGCGCCTCCTCGACGCACGTGCGAATGCGGTCCATCCACTCCGGCGTCATGTAGGGCGTCTTTAGGCCCAACCGCGAGTGCATGAAGAAGCCGCCCCAGCCGGCTTTCTCCATCTCGTCAATTTGACGCACCAACTCGCCGTCTTCCAGCCAATCGTTCCACGACCAGAACGGCACAGCACGATACTCGACGCCAGGGTTGCGAAAGGTCTCTCTATCCATTACAAGAGCCTCCAAAGGCATTGCACATGAAGCGTTTTGGCAAGTCTATTGGCTGCATTGTACTCACGCAAGATAGCGAGAGACAAGCGGCATGCAGGCAGGGGGAGCCTAGCGATCACCACGCGCAATGCAACGTAGGGGCACGACATGTCGTGCCCCTACACCCCGAGAACAGCCAGCGACTGCGGTCATCAGTCCCGCGCAGGTGGCGCCCCATTGTCTTTTCCACGTGCGCGTATCGTGACGAGAACGTTGTTCATATCCACGTCAAATTCAATATCGGGGTGCCCCGCTTCGCGCAGCAGTCTTTTGGCCAAGGGAATGCCCAGCCCAAAGCGTTGCACGAGCCTCAGATTCCGCATGGCTTCCGCAAGGTTGGGATTGCGGTATGCCGTAATGCCCGGTTGACCGAAGTTTTGTGCCGTTACCGAGCCAAATACACCACCGGGGCTCATGATTTCTATGCGATTGTCATACCAGTAAACTCGCGCAGGCGCATTGTTGCCTTCGTACGAACGATGCATGACCGCGTTGCGGGCGATCTGCTGGATCGCGGCGACCGGATACGTGCTTATCCGTTTCTCGATTGGGCCGGAAATAATGTCAACCGCCGTGCGATTGTGGCCGTTCAGCTTCTCATCGAGACGACGCAGCATGTCTCCAATTGTGCCGCTGATTGCCCCTTCATCGGAGATTGGGTCCGTCGGTTCATCACCGGCAAAACGCAAGAATTGAATGTATGTCCCCGGAAGGAAGTCTAGAGTGCGTTTACCCAGCACAAGTAATCCCAACACGGTGGGTATAGCCTCATCGGCTGAGGCGATCATTTTCGTGGCAGCCAACTGTTCTTCTCGGCTACGTTCATTGGACTCCAAGATGTCGGGCGCAAAGGCTCGCGGCAAGTATTCGTACTCGAACACTGACAGGATGAGATCCTTCAACGTGGCAGAGGGAACCGGATGAATGTCGAAGGGAATGTCTGCATAACGGCGTTTCTCGTTCAGAATGCGTTCATCCTGCGCAGTTGCGATCCCCCTCCGAGAGCCAATGCGGACATGCACACGGCCGTCATAACGGACCGGCGGCGAATCGGACGGCTGCACCGCGATCACGGCAACGTCGATTCCACTTACAGAACGTCGCTCTACTGTCAGCGAGGGCGGCGGCACAATGTTGCCATCGGTTTTCATATCCGCCAGTTGCCGGAGTAGCTCATCTGTGACCGACAAGCCTGAAACGGTACCATCATCCCGCACGCCTACAAGTACATATCCCGGTTGCCGATGGTCAGGCAGATCGTTGGCAAAGGCGCAGATGGCTTGGCGTATCCGGTTGGGCGCATCGCCGCGCAAGGACTCCTTGAACTCTACGCGGTCCGATTCGCCTTTACGCACCAACCGCATCACGTCTTCATTGTCGAGATTTGCCACCGTGGGAGCTCCAACTTCCATTCCAGCTTTCAGCAACACATCTCTGGCTGCATTGTACTTACCCAAGATAGCGAGAGACAAGCAAAGAGCGAACAGGGGAAACGCCGTAGGGGCACGACATGTCGTGCCCCTACACATCAAGAACAGGCAGCGCCCGTAGCCATCATCCCCGCTGGAGCGGAGACGCAGAAACGTCCTATGCACGTACGATGCGGTAGATTGTGCCGTTGCGGATGATCACGTACACCTCGCCCTGGGCATCCTCGCCGAATGAGGTGATTTCAGATGGCGCGACAAGAAGCACGGTGCGCAGCCAAGTACCGTCGGCTTGGGGTGTCAGTGTCCAGATGATGCCGGAACAGTAGTCGCCAAAGATGTAGTTGCCGGCGAGCGCCGGCAGTTGCCGGCCGCGATACACGTAGCCACCGGTCACGGAGCAGCCCTCGTCGCGGCCATATTCCGCGATCGGGAAAACCATCTCCCTTCGGACCATTCCCTCCGTACTGCGGTTACCGTAGGGCTGGCTACCTTCAAACCGATTCCAGCCGTAGTTCTCGCCGCCCGGACTGGAAGCCGGCTGGAAATTCACCTCTTCCAGCTTGTTCTGCCCCACGTCGGCGATGAAAAGATCGCCTGTAACGCGGTCGAACGAGAAGCGCCAGGCGTTGCGCAGCCCCCACGCCCAGATCTCCGGTAGCGGGCCCTCATGTCCGACGAATGGGTTATCCGCGGGGACGGCGTAGCCGCCGCCTGTGCGCACGTCTATACGGAGCAGCGTGCCGAGCAGCGTTCCCCGATCTTGCCCGCTGTCTAACGGATCACCGCCGGAGCCGCCATCACCGAGGGCGACGTAGAGGTAGCCGTCGGGGCCAAACTTGATCAAGCCGCCGTTGTGATTTCCATACGGTTGGTCGGCCCGCAGCAGCACCTCCTCGCTATCGGGATCGGCAGCGTCGGGATTGCCAGCAGAGACGCGGTAGCGGGCAACCACAGTATCTCCCCGGTTGTCCGTGTAGTAAGCGTAGAAGATGCCGTTCGCCGCATACTCTGGGTCGAACGCAATACTCAAGAGACCCTGTTCGTTGGCGCTGGAACCGACGCGCGAGTCAATGTCGAGGAACAGCGCCTCCTGGCGTCGACCGTCTCTGAGAATGGCGACCGTGCCATTCTGCTCAACGATAAAGAGCCGTCCGCCGGCGTCACCGGGCGCGTACGTGAGGTAGAGCGGACGCTTGAAACCCGTACCGACAGTCTCCAGGCCGTACGCGCCTTCTGCCGGCGGAACCGGCGTGCTTACGGCGGGGGCGGGGGCGCTCGTCGGCGTCGCTTGCGGCATCGCAGTTGGTGCAGTTTGCGTTGGGACCGCCGTACTGACGACAGGCGTTATTGCAGGCAACTCCGGCTCGTCGCCGCCACACGCACTAAAGAGAGTGGTACCCAGGACGACCAACAGCGAGAGTAGGCTCAGCTTTAGAGCTGTCAGCCCACGATTCGAGAGGTGCGTTTCTGCGCTATTGCTCATGCAGCTTCCTTTCCTGCAACCCAATCGCCTTGCCCAAGATGCAGTTTGTCTTCTTGCGCCAAGAAGTGGGGGGCAAGCCCCCGCGCTACCACTTGCTAACGAGGATCAAGCTTATTTGGGCAAGAGATAATTAACGAAGTCCCGGTGCCTAGGTAGACAAAGCGCACGCATGTGTCCGCCTGCTTCTATTCCGATACAGCACGCTGAGCAGCGGACACGTGACCTCAACCACCGCTCCTCATTTTCCATGATACACTGGGTAGCGCTGCCTCGGCAGCGGCCAGATGTGCCAGTCCTGCAATTCGTTGATAGGCTCAGACCCTAGATGTCCGAAGCCGAGCCGGATAGTCCGCATCCGTTCCCACCTGCCTACGAAAAACGGTGCCGCGCGGCGCGTAGAGAGTTGTCTGCACAGTGGACGCCGACCGTCGGCGATTGGATGATGCAGGATGACGCTCTGCGTCTGCTTGATGAGAAAGAGGCGACACGAGGGAGCGAATTCGTTACGGATCGTGCCGTATGCTGGCTGCCGCGCCTGGACCAGCTTCTTGCACTGCTGAACGCGGTCTCGCCCCACACAGTGTTAGATTGCTATCAGGGCGACTTTGCCTGCATCTGTTTTGACGAAATGAGCCGGCGCATTGCGGACGTAGTAGCAGAAACTCCCGAACTAGCCTGCTTGCAAGCTTTTCTATTCATTCGTGCCGAGATTGCAGCGCAGGAGAGCGGGCAGGAGTAGCAACCCGGATACATGGGCTATGCAGCCATCCTATCTCGCCGACCTCCACCTGCACTCATCGTATGCAATAGGCACGGCGAATGACATCACTGTTCCCGCACTAGCCTATTGGGCGCGGCGCAAGGGCATCCATCTGCTGGCCTCCGCCGACTTCACGCACCCGGCGTGGCGCGCCCATTTACAAGAGACTCTGCAACCCGCTGCGGGTGACCTCTTTACCTACGAGGACACCCACTTCATCCTCGGTACCGAACTCTCCTGCGTCTTCAAACATGCGGGCAAGGGCCGCCGCATGCATTTGCTTGTGTACGTTCCGAGCTTTACTACCATCGAGAAGATCTGCCGGTTCTTGGAGCGCGTTGGAGCAAAGCTCGCCGGGGATGGTCGTCCGCTCATTTCCTTGCACGCGCGTGAACTAACCGCCGCAATCCTAGAGATCGACCCTCGCAGCATTATCGTGCCCGCCCACGCCTGGACTCCTTGGTACGCGCTCTTTGGTTCCAAGTCCGGTTTCGACTCCTTGGAGGAGTGCTTCGGTGAGTTGACGCCGGCCATCCCCGCGCTGGAAACGGGCCTTTCGAGCGATCCCGCCATGAATTGGCGCGTGCCGGATGCCGATGGGCGCAGCATCGTTTCATTTTCCGATGCCCATTCGCTGCGGAACTTGGGACGGGAACTCACCGCTTTTCAGAGGCCGCTGACGTTTGACGGCCTCGCCGCGGCTCTCAAAGATGAACGCATTGCCTACACCGTGGAATACTACCCGGAGGAGGGCAAGTACCACGCGACCGGCCACCGCGCCTGCAACGTGCGCTACCTGCCGGTGGATACGCAAGCGCGGGGCACGTCGTGTCCCGTCTGCGGCCGTACGCTCACGGTGGGCGTACTGGAGCGCGTGGAATCGCTGGCAACCCGGCCGGAATTTTCTATGATAGCTGATGAGCGAGGTTTTCTGCATGGACCGGACGGCCGCCCACCCTTCAAGCGTGTAGTCCCGCTTATGCAGATCCTGGCCGAATGTCTTGGCGTCGGCGAGCGCACCAAGACCGTTGCACGTGCCTACACGGCGCTCATTGAAGCGTTCGGCGCAGAGTTTTCTGTGCTACTGGAAGCCCCTTTGGAAGCGATTGCGGACGTGGCCGGAGATCGGATAGCTGAAGGCATTGCGGGCATGCGGGTCGGCGATGTCGCGGTCGAACCGGGATATGACGGGGTCTACGGTACGGTGCGCATCTGGCCGGATGGGTAACGCACGAGGCATCGCATCGTATTACGCCCTCCCTTGCAGGAGTCTACGCACCGCGTCGCGTAAGTGCTTGTTTCCCATTGGAAGGCTGTAGGGGTGGTTCGCGAACCGCCCCTACGCAATCACAATCTTCACCGTGGCATGGCGGCCATGATGTCGATGGCGCGTGCTATCTCCTCTTCGCTATTCATGAAGGCGGTGCAGAGGCGCACGCCCTGCATGCCGTCGTGCATGAGCGAGCGGCACCAGATCTTGTGCTCATGCAGGTAGGCGGCGAGGTCATCGCCCGTTACCCCTTCAACGCCGTACGCCACGATGCCCGTATAGGCATCGGGATGCTCAGGATCGTAGCAGACCACTTTCGGGTGGTTTAGCAGCTCGCCGCGCAGCCAGCGCGAGAGGTGTTTACTGCGCTCCTCGATCACACTGATGCCGAAGCTTTCCAGGTACTCCACGGCAACGCCCAGCCCCGCCATCGTGGGAAAATTCACCGAACCCCATTCCAGCCGCTGGGGATAGGGTTGCCAATCAACTTCGCCGGTCTCGAAATCTATGTGGCGGGCAACGTGGCTGCCGGACCAGGAAATCTGCAGCACGTCGCGCATGCGTTTGGCCACGTAGAAACAGCCGGTCCCATAGGGACCGAGCATCCACTTGTAGCCGAGCACGGCGTAGAAGTCGGGGTCGATGGCGGCAATGTCCACGTCGAGTTGGCCGACGGCCTGCCCGCCGTCAAAATAGACGAACGCGCCGCGTTCGCGGGCCAGGCGGCACATCTCCGCCACGGGCAGCTCCGTGCCGCGGTCCTGCATCACGTGGCTCATGGCGACGAGCTTGGTACGCGGGGAGAGCAGCGCCTCGAAATTGGCAAGATTCTCTTCCGGTGTCGCGCCAACCGGCATGTGGTGCACCACCGCCCCGTATCGTTTGCGGCCGATATTATAGAGCGGCAGCCAGAGCGCATCGTCTTCCTCATTGCTGGTAATGATCTCGTCACCCGGTACAAGCGGCAGGCCGGAAACCACCATACTGATACTGTTGGAGACGTTGTTCACCATTGAAATCGTATCGGCGGGCACGTTGAAAAACCGCGCCAGCGCCTCACGCGTGCGTTGCTTGTGCAAAAAGCGCTCGTCGCGACGGCTCTGCAGCCACGGGCCGTTCTCGAAGAAGAACTGCCACCGGTCTGTCACTTCTTCCAGCACCGGCCGGGCGTTCATCCCGATACCGGCCGTGTGCAGATAAATGCCGTGTTGCAGCGCCGGAAAGTCTTCTCGAATGCTCGGAATGTCCAACATGCCTATTCCTCTTGTCCTTGTCTGCCTAGAAGCTCTTGTGCCACCATGCCCTGCCGGCCGGCGTTTACCCAGACCCGCCCGGCCGATCGTACGATGTTCTTTCGGCGACTATCTTGGTCTTGCTCAGGGCAGCTTGCATCTCATCCACCGTGAGCAGCGGAGTCGTCTTGACCGTCTTGACGTGCCCCGGCGCAATGGCGGCAATGACCGCAGCCGCCGCGGTGGCGCCGTCGGGCGCTTCGAAGATGACAACTCCATCATAGTCGCCAAAGGCATAGTACACCGCGATCAGCCGGCCGCCGAGACTCTCCAGCAGCGGCTCGATGGCGTCCCTCCGGTCCTCCGGATGTTCGGCCAGTTGGTTCCAGGTTTCCGTCGCATAGGAAAACTGTGACATGAACACAGGCATCGCGCACCTCTCCTTTCTGTTGTGCTGTCTAAGCGCTGAGCGCGCTTGAAAACTCGCACACGGGCTCACTCTCCCCTGCAGGTTACCCCGAAACTACGTATTTGGGAACCGATGAATCCTACGGCCCATAGGCAGCAATGATGTAGGAAACCAAGACTTCCCGACCCGCCCTGCAAACGGTTCGCCTTAAGTATATCCATTCGGCTCCGCCATGTACCGCTTTTGGCGGCAACAGGGGAGGAACCACGTTCGATTGGTCTGCAGGACCCCGCTACGGTGACTTCTGCCCTGGCTGAATTCAGTTGTCGTGCTGCTTACTTGAGAGGCCGGTTGGAAGATCCGCCCCATCCGTCATTCCCGCGCAGGCGGGAATCCATCTACTCTTGATTCCGCGGTTCCGATCCAGCGGGGGACAGGCCCCCGCGCTATATTCTTGCGCTGGTTCTGAGGTGGGCCATCATGGAGAATTGCGGAACACAGGCTCCAGATTCCTCTCCCGTGTCAGGCATGGGGCTGCGGCGCGCTCGGAATTGTATGTGTTGAGTATTTCGTTGACAAAATCCTTCCCCACTTGACAGTATTGACAATTCATGTCATTCCGAGCGGAGCGTCGAACCCTGTTCGCGGAATCTGGAGTCCATGCGGTATATCGCCTAATAGGCTCAGCATCTTAGATTCCGCGCTCCGAGCGACACTTCGCTGCGCTCCGTTCGGAATGACATGTGTACCAGTCTTGAATAGTACTGCGTTCAGTTTCTCTTGCTTTCAATCCTGTCAACGAATTACCTGACATTTACAGGGAATGACATTTCTTGTCAAACTTCTCATGCCAAAGCGGGAGCGTATTTACTTAAGATAGTCTTTGCACTGCCCGCTGGAGCGCGGCGGCGTTGCGGCGATGGAAGTCACGGTCACGGGCGCTTATACCGGTGATCATGAGGCGCGGCATCAGAGACTCCGCCACCGGGCACCAGCCCCGACGATAGGGGAGCGGCTGCGACTGCGGGGCGCGACTCACGCCGAACGCCCCGCCCAAACTAAAGACGGGATGCAGGTACGCCGGGACGCCGACGTAGCCGAAACTGAAGCCTGCATTCTCTTCCGCGCATGCGTCCTTGAATTCCTCCAACGAGGGGCCGTCCGAATGCGGCGCAAAGGCTGCCACCCAAAGATGGTAGGAGTGAACGCTGTCCGCGCCGGCTTGCTGCGGTCGCAGCCAGTCGCAGCCATCCACTGCTGCCGCATAGAGCTGGGCACTGGCGCGATCTTCTGCCACGTAGCCGCGCGCGCGACGCATCTGCACGCGCGCCACGGCGGCCGTGAGTTCGGTCATGCGGTAGTTGTTGGCCATGCGTACGGGCGCCGCGCCAAACGTGATAATGGCACGCATTTGCTCGTTGAGATAGGCGTCATCGGTCACGGCCACGCCGCCGTCGCCGGTGCTGACGTGCTTCGAGGAATTGAAGCTGAAGACGCCGACTGCGCCGAGCGTGCCCGTGCTGCGCCCACGCCACTCGCCAAAGAGGGCGTGCGCACAATCTTCGATTAAGGGCAGCTTGTGGGTGTTTGCTACCGCCAGGATGCCGTCCATGTCCGCCGGTTCGCCCCAGTGGTGGGTTACGACGATGGCTTTCGTGCGCGGCGTGATGCGTTCTGCCAGCGAGGCGGGGTCCATGTTGTGGGTATGCTCATCCACGTCGGCAAACACGGGCATGGCGCCCGTGTACAGGACCGCCAGGCCGCCAAAGAGCACCATCGGATCGCATACCACCTCATCGCCGGCCCCTACGCCAACCGCCAGCAGCGCCGCGTGCAGCCCACCCATGGCCGCATTGCAGGCGATCCCATGATTCGCTCCCAGTGCCGCCGCAAACTCCTGCTCCAGCGCCGCTACCTCCGTGCCGGCGCCGAGCACGCCGGACTCCAGCACCCGCGTAACCGCTGCGATATCTTCGGCGTCGAAAACCTTCCTGCTCATCTTATTTGCCCTCTCACGTGCCTCGCCGCAGTTTTTCGTCCTGGTTTCTTGATGATACTGCATTAAGTGCAGTGCGGTGGTTGCTCCACCGCACGTGGCTTGGTCTACTTTTCAACGTCCCATGCCTCCGTGTCCGGCATTACGTAGGGGCACGACATGTGGTGCCCCTATACTACCCACGCTCTTGCAGGGACGGATCAATCCTCACCCCCGACCCTCTCCCACTCTTGGAAGGGGGAGACCAATGCGACACGAGGGGAGAATGTGCGCACCTTCCTCGAGCTATGCTGGACAATTCTAGGAGCTCGACAAACCTAGACTGAGTTCTTCAGCTCAGAGTCTCGATTTGGCCAAACCCCATTTATAATAGTATTGTGGTTCGATTGTGGATTTAGTTTGTTTGCGGGCAATGCATTCAGTGTTGCTTGCTGAATTCAGTCGATGATGGAAGAGGGAGTCAACTGTGGTCACGAATGAACGAATAATTCTCGACGGGGTCCTGAAACAGCTTCAAGAGGAAGTCGATCCAAACGGAGATCCCAGTTCCTTTTTTGAATTCTTTACTGCAGAACAGGTGCTAAAGGACTTTGATCTCTCCTACGATGAGATTGAAACGGGACTAGTAGGTGCCGGAGGGGATGGTGGGATTGACGGAATCTATCTCCTCATCAACGGTGATCTTGTCCAGGAAGATCCAGATTACGCCCACTTGAGAAAAGATATCACAATTGACCTCATCATAATTCAGTCGAAGACTGACGCTGGATTCAAAGAGACTCCAATAGAACGCTTTGTTTCCGTAAGTAACGACATTCTCAATCTTTCAATCGACAGATCATCGCTTTCGGTAACATATAACGAGTCCTTAGTGGAAACTATTCATCGATTCCGCACACTTTACCATCAGCTTGCCGCTCGTTTTCCAACGCTGCGACTCTCTTACGTCTACGCGTCTAAAGGCGTAGATCCGCATCCGAATGTCGAACGTAAAGTTTCAAACCTTGAGGAAGTAGTGAAGAGACACTTTCCGGACTCTGACTTCTCATTTCAATTCTTGGGAGCACCTGAGCTATTGGGCCTTGCTCGCCGGCGCCCGCAAAGAACCTACAAACTTCAGTTAGCCGAGAATCCCATATCTTCAAATGAGCAAGTTGGCTTTGTTTGCTTGGTGGGCCTTTTCGATTTCTTCAAGTTTATTGCAGACGATTCGGGGGCGCTCCAAAGGCAGATTTTCGAAGCAAATGTGCGTGACTATCAAGGTCGCACACAGGTCAACGACGAAATTCAAGACTCACTACGCACAAAGTCTTCGGAGGACTTTTGGTGGTTGAATAACGGAGTCTCGATTCTTGCAACAAAAGCATCTCTAGGTGCCAAGACACTGACCATAGAAGATCCTCAAATAGTTAATGGCCTTCAGACATCAACGGAGGTCTACAACTACTGTAGTATCCACGAAAGGGTGGACGATGACAGGAAAATTCTGGTTCGTGTCATTGTTCCCGAAGAAGATGAAAGCCGTGATCGTATCATCAAAGCAACTAACAGTCAGACTGTTGTGCAGCTATCTTCCTTAAGGGCAACGGACAGGATTCACCGCGATATCGAAGAGTACTTTCGGCCAAATGGGTTGTTTTACGATCGGCGGAAGAACTACTACAAGAACGAAGGAAAACCGCGAGACAAAATCATTAGTATCCCGTTCTTGGCACAGGCCATCATGGCGATTGTCCTTCAACGACCAGACAATGCCCGAGCTCGTCCCTCTTCGCTACTGAAGAGAGACGACGACTACAAGAAGGTCTTTAGCCCTTCGTATCCAATTAAACTGTATTTTGTATGTGCTGAGGTTATGAGGAGAGTTGAGAGAAGTCTAAAGCTACCAAGCCTAGGGGTTGCGTCAGAAGACCGAAACAATCTTAGGTTTTATGTTGCTATGCACGTAGTTGGGGGCACGAGCAATTCTTCAAAGCTGCCAAAGGAAATTGCCAACTTCGACGTTGAAGTAGTGGATGAATCGGCAATTCGGAATAGTCTTGGCGTCATTAGACCAAAGTACATGGAACTTGGTGGAAACGATCAGGTATCCAAAGGCACAGCTCTGCTGGATGCTCTTCGCAGCTGCACATAGAATGTGTGCTGTGAAACTGGGGAAATGTGCCATACTTTTCCTTCGCTGGTTAGCTGATCTATCCCGGCCAGTTGACGCGGTAAACTTGGTCTTGCCACGCGCGAGACCCAGGATTCGACATTCTCTCAATTAGTGCGTATCGTTGCCCACACACATCGCAGGCTATTGGCATACGCGTCGTTTTGAGTAGGTCAGGATCTTATGCCGGAGTAACATCCAAAGACGCGCCGCATGGCTTGTCCGGCATTCGCCTTGATGAACCAGTCTAGGGAATCACGTTTCCAGCTTTCAAGAAGTGGCAAACGTTCCGCACGCCGAAAGATATAGCCCACTGCCTGGGGGCACACTCTTGAGTTGCCCTACTCGGCTATCAGCACTTCCTGCTGGCCGGCGCGGATTTCGCGGATTTGATCGCGGACGAGCGCGGCGCGCTCGAAGTCCAGATCTTTCGCCGCCTTGCGCATCTGTTTCTCAAGCTCCTTGATGAGCTTCAGCGCCTCTTTGGCCGAGAGCGGCTTATGCTCCGCCTGGTAGCTTGATTCCTCTTCCGCTACGGCGCGAATAGTATCGGTAATATCGCGAATTGCCTTGTGCACGCTCTCCGGCTTAATGCCGTGTTGATCGTTGTGGGCAAGCTGCCTATCGCGGCGGCGGTAGGTTTCGTCGATGGCGCGGCGCATGGAATTGGTCACCGCATCGGCGTAGAGGACCACGTGGCCGTTGATGTGACGCGCCGCCCGGCCGATGGTCTGCACCAGCGAGGTCTCGCTGCGCAGGTAGCCTTCCTTATCCGCATCCAGAATCGCCACCAGCGATACTTCCGGCAAGTCTAGACCTTCACGCAGCAGGTTGATGCCCACCACCACGTCGTACACGCCCAGCCGGAGGTCGCGCAGAATTTCCACGCGCTCCAGGGTATCGATCTCCGAGTGCAGGTAGTGCACCTTGACACCGATTTCGTTGAGGTAGTCGGCGAGTTGCTCCGCCATGCGCTTCGTTAGCGTCGTGACCAGCACGCGCTCGTGCTGCGCCACCCGCTGGCGAATCTGATTGACGAGATGGTCGATCTGACCGGTAGTGGGCTGTATTTCGACCGAAGGGTCCACCAGACCGGTGGGGCGGATGATCTGCTCCGCGATTTGGCTACTCCGTTCCCGCTCGTACATGCTCGGCGTCGCGGAAACGAAGATCACCTGATTGAGCCGTTGCTCGAGCTCCTGGAACATGAGCGGGCGGTTATCGAGCGCGCTCGGCAAGCGAAAGCCGTAATCCACCAGCACTTGCTTACGCGAGCGGTCCCCGGCGTGCATGCCGCGCAGTTGCGGCACGGCGACGTGGGACTCATCGATGAACATGAGGAAGTCTTTGGGGAAGTAGTCCAGCAGCGTCCACGAGGGATCGCCGGCGTTACGCCCGTCGAGATGGCGGCTATAGTTCTCGATGCCCTTGCAGTGGCCGGTCTCGCGCAGCATCTCCAGGTCAAACCGGGTGCGTTGAAGCAGGCGCTGCGTTTCGAGCAGCTTACCCTCGCTTTGCAACACGGCGACGTGCTCGTCGAGCTCCGTCTCTATGCTCTTGATAGCCTCTTCAATGCGCTCCACCGGCGTCACGAAGTGGCTCGCCGGATAGATATTGATCGCTTGCCGCGTATCCAGAATCTCACCGGTTAGGGGATCGATCTCGATGATGCGGTCTACTTCGTCGCCAAAGAAGTCTATGCGGATTGCCGTATCGCCATAGGCCGGAAAGATGTCGAGCACGTCGCCCTTCACCCGATACGTGCCCCGCTTGAAATCCACGTTGTTCCGCTCGTACTGAATGTCGTTCAGATGCCGCAACACGTTCTGGCGGCGGTACTGCTCGCCGACGTTCAGCGGTACGACCACCTGGCCGTAGTCGTGGGGCGAGCCCATGCCGTAGATACAGGAAACACTGGCGACAATGACAACGTCCGGCCGCTCCATGAGAGACCGTGTGGCCGAGAGTCGGAGCTTCTCTACCTCCTCGTTGATGTCGGAGTCCTTCTCAATGTAGGTATCCGTGCGGGGGAGGTACGCCTCGGGCTGGTAGTAATCGTAGTAGGAGACGAAGTATTCGACTGCGTTCTCCGGAAAGAAGTCGCGAAACTCGGAGAAGAGCTGCGCAGCCAGTGTCTTGTTGGGCGCTAAGACCAGTGCGGGCTTCTGAATGGCTTGAATCACCCGCGCCATGGTAAGCGTCTTGCCCGACCCGGTTACGCCGAGGAGGGTCTGAAACGGGTACTCGGCGTGGCACCCGCTGACCAGTTGGTCGATGGCTTCCGGCTGATCTCCGCGCGGCTCAAGCTCTGAGGTCAATTGAAACGGGGGCATGCCCAATCTCCAGAATCAGAACGAGGAGTGCAAAAAGGATAGGTGCTATGTAAACATGAGTGGCTGGCAGTTGTGCGCGCCGCTCTGTGTATGATACCATGGCATTCGATTCCTCAGAGAAGAGAGGCGATAGATTCATGCCAAAGATGAAAACGCATAAGAGTACGCGCAAGCGGTTCAAGGTCAGCGGCACCGGCAAGTTGATGCGGCCGAAAGGGAGCATGAACCACTTGCGTCGCAAGAAGAAGCCGCGCACGCTGCGTACCACGACGCACTTTTTTGAGGCGCCAGACGGCGAAAGAAAACGCGTCAAGCAACTCCTTCCCGGCGCTGGTATCAAGTAAGTGCCAAGAGCCGGTGTAGCTTCCGGCAAGCCAGCGGAGAGATTCGTTCAGGAGTGAAAGGTTCTCACTGTTCATCCTGAGCACCTCGACAAGCTCAGCACAGGCTTGCGGAAGGACGAATAGAGTGAGGCTGAGGAAGCTGAATTAGACTGAGAACCTAGAAGCTATCTCATAAATGGGTTCGATAGCTGATTCGTGCTTCGACAAGCTCAGCACGAACGGAAAAGGCAAGAATCCGTTCGCCCCCGTATCGTGTACGGGGCAGGCTCTGAGCCTGTCGAAGGGCAGGTCTACACAGAGCGATATATCTATGAGACAAGTTCTAGAAACAATGTAGCGCGGGGGCTTGTTCTCCGCCTGTTACCTTGGAATCCACGAGAGACCGAAAGAAACGTAGCAAACACCAAAGAGTAAAGAGACCATGCCTCGAGTAAAACGCGGCGTCACCTCCCATAAACGCCATAAGAAAGTACTGAAGCGCGCGTCCGGCTACTGGGGCGGCCGCCACCGCCTCTTCAAGACTGCAAATGAAGCGGTGATGCGCGGCATGGCCTTTGCCTACCGCCACCGCCGCACCCGCAAGCGCGAAATGCGCCGCCTCTGGATTGTGCGCATCAACGCCGCCGCGCGCCAACACGGCCTCTCCTACAGCGCCTTCATGCACGGCCTGCGTGAAGCCAACGTTACCCTGGACCGCAAGATGCTGGCAGAGCTCGCTGTCCAAGACAGTGCGGCCTTTGCCGAGCTTGCGAACGTGGCGAAAGGCGCGGTACCTGCGGCCTCGTAGCAACCTAGACAATTGAAGATTCTCGATTCTATTCGATTGTTTTGCCTGGGAGGATCCTGATGTACGATATTTTCAGCAAACTAGGTGCGCCCGACTACGCCACGCGCAGAGAAGCGCGCAAGTCTCTCATGATGTCGAACGAGGACGTGGTCCCGATTCTGATCTCCGGACTACGGCACGAGAATCGGCAAGTCCGCAAGAATTGCGCTGAACTTATGGACCATGTTGCGGATGAAAGGTGTGTGGCCCCTCTCGCCGAGGCGCTTGAGGACCCGATAGCCGACGTTCGACGACACGCCCTTCATTCTCTAGTCTGTGATGAATGCAAATCTGTCCCGTTAGACATCGACGCGATAGGACTCGTAATCAAGCGAGCGACGGAAGATTCGAGCATTCGAGTAAGGAGAAAGGCAACGACGACACTTGCCATCCTCCCTACCTGGGACGAGAGAACACTCAAGGCGTTACAGACACTTACCTCGGATGGAGACGCGGAAATTCGTCGCAGAGCGGCTTGGTCGCTCGAGAGATGCAGGAACCGCAATTCGACGCACGCCGCGTGAATGTGCACTTGTGCGCCAATCCCTTCCGGGTCCAGCACCATAGTCGCTACGCTTACATCGCCACAGAAGTTTTTCCAGCCGATTCCTAGCGAGCCATGTAGCGCAGCCCAACATTTTAGTCCCCACATTCACGCGCTCTGCACATTCTCTGCAAGCACGTGCTTGATCCACTCGTTGATGCTCATGCCGCTCCGCATCGCTGAGGCCGCTACACGCTGATGTAATGCTGTCCCCAGCCGCAGGTTCAGCTTGCCGGAAAATGGCTTTCGCGGCTCGACTCCATCCTCCTCGCACGAGGCCAGATACTCATCCACCGAGATGCGGAACTCGCGTTCGAGCCCTTCTACGTCAGTGGCTTCGAACGTGGCAATCGGATAAGGCCCCGCGTTGACAACCGATCCATGTAGAAGCCCCACTGAATCGTCGAATTCGACGGCGGCAATGTAGCCTTTATACTCCATCATGGCGTCACTCCTATTTGCCGGAGAAACATGGCGATGTTCCGCACCGTGGCCCTGCCAGTGTGTGGGCTGGGGTGAGGCCGATGCACGACGATGCGCTCCGTTCCCTTCTTCACCAGCAGCCGCGCACCGGCCCGCTCCGAGACCTCCACGCCGACCGCCTCTAACATACTCTCGATATCAGCCCACCTGATGTCGGATGGCGTGGGCCTTGTGAAGACTCGTTCTAGGGTGCGCCGGTGCTTCCTCCTCATATAGATGGATGGTACCATGAAACAGTACCATCGGTGCAAGTAGGAAGGTCAAAGCAGTCCGTTTACAGCTGCCCTACCTCACATGTATGCAAATCAACAGTTAGTTGCCGCTAGGCCTGGAGCCGATGGTGACGCTGTAGTTGCACTGTCGAGTGGGTCTCATACGCAAGATCACCGGATTTCGCTCGTGCGTGCGTTGGAAGCAAGTCGGCGCCAGTCTTGTCTACGCATTGCCGGTCAGCTCCTGCGTGGACGATGTGGTACACTCCCCACCGGTATGGAATGGCGCTGGAGAACTCAAATGAGAATACGGTCATTGCTTTACTGGTTGGCGCGAATACTCGGTGACGTGAGTGCCGTGCGCAGGGGGCGTATCGGACAACGCGTTGTACGTCGCGTGGCGGGCAAGGCGGCAGGTCGAGCTATGCGCAAGACGCTGCGCTAGTAGAGACAGACCTTGCGCGCCCAGGCTGCACAGGCCGCTGTACATTGACGTGATTTCGCAGAGATCTAGCGCATTTCGGGAAAAGCGCAGGTAGTACCGTAGCATGGTAGCCAGGCTGCACAATCATCTTACCGCCATTCCCCCGCAATGCTTGCTCCGTACTCGATGCGAGGCGGGGTTTCTTCTTCTTTCGTTGAGTCGGTAAAGGCACGTACGCCTCATGCGCAGAAACCTCTGGTTCCGATCAGGCAAACGCTGGCAGCGGCTTGTCTCCAGTCTTACCTATCTTATCCTGATTGGCCTCTGCATCGGTGTGCTTGCCTGTGGAGGAGACGAAGAGAGCGACTCGGCGTCGGTCGCTACGGCCACGGCCGCCAGAATGGCAGCTACTGCTTCACCTGTGCTGCTGGCTACGCTCACGGCTCCGGTTAAGGCAACGGCTAGGCCACTTCCTACGCAAACGCCCTCCCCGGCAACTGGGCCCGCCGTTGAGCCTACGCCAACACCTTCGCCTCCACCCGAACCTACTGCCCCGCCTTTACCAATACCCTCTCCTTCTCCCGTGCCTACTCCTATCCCTTCGCCAATTCCTTCTCCCTCTCCCGCACCTACTGCCACTCCTGTGCCAATTCCCTCCCCTTCTCCCGTGCCTACCGCTATCCCGTCGCCGATACCTACTCCCTCTCCTCTACCTACTCCCATTCCTTCATCAATACCAGAGCCCACCGCAGCACCGCAAAGTGACTTCGACCCGCGACAATATGTTGGCAAAGGGGATGAGTATAACTGCGGAGACTTCGAGTACCAGTGGCAGGCTCAAGCCGTGCTGGATGCCGACAAATCGGACCCGAACAGACTAGATAGAGACAAAGACGGCACCGCCTGCGAGAGCCTGAAGTAGAAGCCCATTCCCTAAACTGTGCCCACGCGAATTGCACTCCTATAGTGGAGCTTCGCCCTAGCAAATACTGAGGGGCAATGGGAGTAGCTGACAGGAGCATCAGTTATGATATACATAGAGTGTGCATTGTGTCCGGAAGAGGTGTGAAATGTCGGCGCAAAACGACTATGTCACATTAAGACTAGATGGTGTAGTGCCGTTCCCAGACTTCGCTAAAGCCGTTAGTGAGCTTGATGAACTGCTAAAGTCTCTTAGTTCTGAGATTACGGGCAGTTCTGCTACGGTCCAATGGAAAGTCGTCGATCTCTCTGCCTCAAGTGCAGTGACAACGATTCAGGGAACCGCCGACGATCCGACGGACGTGCCACCGATTGTAACCGCGTATTCCATAGTCGGCCAGGCTTTACAGAATCACTCTGAGATACCCTACTCAGAAGACATACGCCGACGTGCCACTTCCATTGCGTCTCTAATAAACGGCGAAATCACGGCTATTCACTTTACAACGCCTAGAGGGCAGCACATTGTACGGGAGCCGCCTGAACGCCAGGATAAGCCAGTCCCAGTAGATTCGTTTGGGACAGTCGAAGGACGTATACGAACGCTTTCTGACCGCCAGAACCTGAAGTTCATGCTGTACGACAGTCTCTTTGACTCAGCCGTAACTTGCTTCATTTCGCCTGAGAAAGCAGACGAAGCGCGACGGCTCTGGCGGGAACGGGTAGTCGTAGAGGGGCTGGTTCGACGCGATCCACACACCGGCATCCCAACGCAGATTAGGAATGTACGCGCAATCCATAGGATACCTTCTGCTGCACCTGGCTCTTACCGTGAGGCGCGGGGCGCTTTGCGAAATGCGGC
Organism: Chloroflexota bacterium; assembly: GCA_965219505.1. Lineage (GTDB taxonomy): Bacteria > Chloroflexota > UBA11872 > VXOZ01 > VXOZ01 > VXOZ01. The sequence goes on from OZ244775.1 coordinate 3,392,231, forward strand.
CAATTCCTAGTAGGAGGCAGAATGGCGGCTGAACCAAGGTACGTTTACTGGGACGCCAACTGTTTCCTCCACTATATCAATGAATCAGCAGAGCACATCGATACGCTGCAAGGCATTCTCACCGAGGTAGAAAACAGCGGAGACTACAAGATTATCACGTCTACGCTCACAATCACTGAGGTCGCCCACACGGAACAAGAGCGCCTCAACCGAGCCCTTGATGCGGCTGAACTTAGCAGAATAGATAGCATATTCCTAGACGATAGCGTCGTGCTTCTTGTTGAGTTTAGCCAGATTATTGCACGGCGCGCGCGAGACGTAATGCGAATTGGTCTGGCGAATCACCTTAGGAAAGACCCACGCGATTGCATACACCTTGCTTCCGCACAATTCTTGGGCGCAGTTGAAGTCCATACATATGACAAGTCGTTGTGGGACTATTCAGAGCACTTGGGCATTAAGGTCTGCGAACCGCACGTCCAGCAATTTGGTCTGTTCTAGCATCCAATTGACCGCCTGCAGAGAGTTAGTGCGGACTGCAGTCTGTGGTCGCGAGTTTGGCTAACTTGCTTCCTTTCCCTCCTGTACCGTCTTTAGTGCCGCACGCGCGCGGTCGAGGATTTCGCCTACGTCCTCGTCGGTGTGGGCGAGCGAAAAGTAGAGCTTCTCGCCGGGATTGGTGAGAATGCCGGAGCGGAGCAGTTCGCGGGCGAAAGCGATGCGTTTGGTGTTGTCGGTTTGCAGGCAATCGCGGTAGCTGCGCAGGGCGCCTTCGCCGAAGAAGACCTGGAGCAACGGCCCGGCGCCGATGGCTTGCAGCGGTTCGCCAAACTCCCTGCCAAGGGCTTCCAGTCCGGCGCGCACCTGGTCGCCGATCGCGTGGAGTCGGGCAAAGCTCCCCTCTTCTTGCAGCACGCCAAGCGTTGCCAGGCCCGCCACTGAGCTCAGAGGATTGCCGCTAAACGTACCGCCCATCCAGACGTAACGCGGCGTGCCTCGGATTGCGGCCGAGACCACTTCCATGATCTCGGCGGGGCCTGCCACCGCGCCCACCGAGTAGCCGCCGCCCAGCGCCTTGCCCAGCACCGCCAGGTCCGGCTCCACGCCGTAGTATTCCTGCGCGCCGCCCCATGCCAAGCGGAAGCCGGTGACGATTTCGTCGAATATGAGCAACGCCCCAACCTCGTGGGCCAGATCGCGCATGGCGGCCAGGAAGCCCGGATCCGGGTTGAGGGCGCGCTGGAGCGGCTCCATGATGATCGCCGCCAGGTCGTCGCCGTGCTGGTGCACCAACTCGCGGGTGAGCGCGAGATTGTTAAACTCGGAGACCAGCACCTGCTCCTGTACCTGCGGCGGGATGCCGCTGCTGTCCGGTATGCCGTGGGGGTAATCGCTGGTGTGCGGCGGCACCGTGCTCATGGTGGCGTAGTCGTTGCCGCCGTGGAGCGCCCCTTCGAACTTGAGCACCTTGTTGCGGCCGGTATAGGCGCGGGCAATGCGAATCGCGTAGAATGTCGCCTCGGTGCCGGTGCTGACGAAGCGAATCTGCTCGGCGCACGGCACGGCATCCACCACCACTTCTGCCAGTCTAATCGCCGGTTCATTGAGGAGGAAGTAGGTCGCGCCCTGCGCCACCTGCGCTTGCACTGCCGCCACAACCGCCGGATGGGCGTGCCCGATGACCACCGGCCCCGATCCCAGGATGCAGTCGATGTACTCCCTGCCGGTCATGTCCCACACGTGGCTGCCGCGCCCGTGGGTGACCACGATTTGATACTCGTCCGGCAGACGCCACAACCCCGATGACCCTCCCGGAAAAACCTGCCGGCTGCTCGCTAAGAGTTCTTGCTGCAACGTGCTCGCCTCAGACACAGACTTCATGCGCTCTCATCCCTCATGTTCAGGTGTTTGTTGGCCAAGAGTGAAGGTTGCTTAAGAGGGTGTGTGAAAAGAGTATCCCTTCATCCTTCGACAGGCTCAGGACGAACGGACACCGCCTTTTCTGGCGGATTCTTCTATCTTCCGTTCGCGGACTCTTGTTTCTTCCGTTCGTGGTGAGCGTGTCGAACCATGAACGGCGATTGGCTGAGAACTTCTCACACACCCTCTAAGTGTTCAGCCCGATTGGATACATTTGCCGGTCGCGCCACGGCACTGTCCGTATACTATCACTGTGCGGAACTTAGGGGAGCTTTGGCCGCTTCTTCCTTCTGAAGAGTCCGCTGGCATCTCCTCGTCGAACAGCTTCCTCTTGCGGAGTCATTCCTGTAGATGTCAGGTAATTCGTTGACAGATTTGGTAGAAGAAACATGGGAGAAAATCTCTGTGCTTGCCTGCATGCATGTCATTCCGAACGGAGCGCAGCGGAGTGAGGAATCTAGAGTACTAAGCCGTATGGACTATGCTCGACATTGATCCTAGATTCCTCGCTGCGCTCGGAATGACATGCACCGTCAACTCTTCAGAATGGAAAGCGAATTCTGTCAACGAATTACCTGACACCTACAATTCCGATTGAGGCGATTTGCCCAACAACACGGAGCGAAAGCGCGGGATCCTACTATGGCCGCAGGTTGCAAACCTGCGCTACCCGATCTCATCTTGATCGATACGAGAATATTGGACTACTCCGCCGCATCACCCTTTACGTAGCGATCGAACCAGCCGATGATGCGGTCCCAGCAGTCTACCGCGTTATCCACCGACCATTCACGCACCACATGCCCTTCGCCATGATACCGTGCGAGCATGGCCCGCTTGCCAAGCTTGAGCAAGCCGCCATACATTTCCTCCGCTTGCGCCATAAAAGGCTCATCCGCGGTCCCACAGGTGAACAGCACCGGTGATGTCACGCGATCGCAGAAGAAAACCGGCGAATTGTCCACCCATAGTTCTCTGGATTCCCAAAGACCCTTGCGCAATTGGAATATATGGCCGGTCACCCCATCGTATTGCGTCACCTCGTTGCCATCAACGTGCAGACCAAAGCTGATGAGATTTGTAATTGGCGCGCTAACGACCGCAGCGCGGAAGCGGTCGGTGCGGGTCACCACACAACTCGCGCTATACCCGCCCCCACTGTGCCCAATCACCCCTGCTCGATCCGGGTCCGCGTATCCCGCCGCAGCCGCAGCGTCGAGGGCGTTCAAGGCCAGTGTCGTCATCTCGTCCGCGACGTTCGGCTGGCGGCGCGGCATGCTTGGCGCAACGACCAGATAGCCCCGGGCTGCCAACACATGAAGATCAATACAGCCGATCTCCCAGTCAAATTCATTCAGATAGCCGGTAGTGCCCAAATCGGGATACACAACGACAATCGCCGGATAGCGCTCGCCTGCCTGATACCCCGGCGGGAGCAGTACCACCCCCTGCAAGGCTTCACCGTCCACGTCGGGAAACTCGAGCAACCGAGCGGCTCCCGCTGACACGCCTTCCAGCGCCGGATTGAGGCGCGTGATCCGCTCCTCTTCGCCGGTCGCAATCTCGATCTGAAAGAGGTCGGGCGGCTGCGTGGCGGACTCTATAATCCCTATGATTCTGTCCCGGTTACTATCTCCGTAGAGCGTCAGATCCAGCAGGTGCCGCTGCTGTTCCGGCAGCACCACTTCCGGTTGACCGTAGCCGACCCTATAAATTCCTTGTTTCCTCGTCTGTCGGTGGTATGTCATGACGAGGAAGGTGCCGGGCCGACCGCCGTCGTTCACCGTGTTGTTGCCGAGTGTACTGATGAATCCCCAAACTCTGTGATTCTCAAGTTCTCCGGTTATGTTTTCGATAGCGCCGGTGGAGACGGAAAAGGCGTATATCTCCCTTTCGGCCCAACAGTAGACGGTCTCTCCGTCCGCAGACCAGAGCGGCGGCGGATACGGTTCCTCGTTGCCAACGTCAATCTCGCTGCCGTCGTGGCGCACACGTTGCGAGCCATCGAGCGACACCAAGACCAGCCGCCCCGGTTCATCATCGCTGTAGGTGGTGTACGCAATGGCGTCTCCGGCAGGCGACCAGGTGAAGGCGCCCCACGACAGATTTGCGCTCCGGACGAGAACCTCTCGTCGCGAGCCGTCTGCGGCAAACAGATGTAAGTCAAACTGGTGCCAATAGCTGGAAGCGCCGTGTTCCCGCTCTTCCGCCAAGCACATGGCGGCAACGTAGCGCCCATCAGGCGAGGGCGCATAGCCAAAGGGAAATATCTCCGTCCCGAGGCGGCGCGCTGACCCGGTTTCAATGTCGATGACGCCGATGTCGCCCCGGTCGTTGTCGAACCAGCGCCACCCTTCGTCTTCGGAACGCTGCGACGTAGCGGTTGCCGGAGATTCCCAAACATCCCGGCCGCTCCCTATTTCTTCCTCCTCATCCGATGCCGGCGGGCTCCAACCAGGCGCTTGCAGTTTCGCGACAATACGTCTGCTATCGGGAAGCCAATGCAACAGTTGAAACTCAAAGTTGATTATGCAAGGATCGGCGGATGCAAGCTGCATCTCGCCGGTCTTGCGATTCCAGAGCCAGACCTGCAACACACCATTGCGATCGGACAAGAAGGCCAGCCACTGCCCATCGGGCGACCAGCGCGGTCCCCAGCCGGTGGTCAGAGCTTTCGCTTTACCGTCAGATAGATCTGTAATCCAAAGTTCAACGCCCTGCACACCTCTGGGTGCTCCCGTTGCATGCGTTCTCGTGGGTGACTTTGGAATCAAGCGCTTAGCTGGCGCAACCCCGTAGGCCACTAGGTTGCCGTCAGGAGAGAGTGCTACCGGCGAATGGGTATCAATCTTCGCCCGAGATCGGAAGGCCTCAACGTCTGCGCGGCTACTCATGGGAATACTCCTTCTCTGTCTCTAATGAGCTCAGGGCAAGATCAGCATCGACCTTGTCCTACGCGAGCACCTCATCGGCGTGGGCGAAGAGCGACGGGATGCCGCCGGTGTGCACGAAGACGACGCGTTCGTCTTGACTGAAAGAACCGTTGCGCACGAGATCAATGAGGCCGGACATCGACTTGCCCGTGTAGGTGAGGTCGAGCAGGATGCCTTCCGTGCGCGCGACGGTGCGCACGGCTTCCCTACCCGCAGCGGTGGTTACTCCGTGTCCGGCGCCGAAATACTCTTCCCGTACGTCTACTTCATCTGGCGTCAAGGCGCAGGGGATACCATAGTATTGGGCGGCGCTTTGCGACAGGGCGGCAATGCGTTCGCGCTGCGGGGGATTCTGCGGACGGATGGAGATGCCGGTGACGCGATAGGGCAAGCCCAATGCCTTCACCGTGGCGGCAATTCCGGTATGCGTAGAACCGGAGCCGGAGGTTACAACAACCCTTGTTTGCTGTTTCGGCAGGTCCTGCAATTGCCCGTGCAACTCCAGCATGCCGTTCAGATAGCCCGCCACCGACTTTACGGCCAGTGCGGGGTATTTATTCGTGAAGCGATAGGGCCGCCTGCCCTGGGCTTTGAGCGACTCCACGCGCTCGTCGATGATGGTCTGCACGCCGACGTCGTCAGCATCCGGCGCCACTTCCACGTGCGCGCCAAAAAGGTGGTCGAGGAGCAGGTTGCCCTGCACGTCTGCCCGGTGGCGCAATGCTCCCAACACTAGATAGCATTCCAGCCCCAGTTTCGCCGCGGCCGCCGCGGTCTGGCGGCACTGGTTCGACTGCGGGTACGCGCCGGTAATGATACAGTCCGCACCCTGCGCGATCGCTTCGCCGAAGAGAAATTCGAGGTTGCGAGTCTTGTTGCCGCCCAGCGCCAGACCGGTCAGGTCGTCGCGTTTGAAATAGATGTCGGGGCCGCCCAGACTTTTTGTAAGGCGCGGGCAATAGTCGAGCGGCGTGGGGAGATTCGCCAAGTGCGCCCGGGGCAGGGCATCAAGGGCCTGTTGAAAGGTCTCTACTGCAATCGTCGTCTGGTCTTGAATTGCCATGCGCTGCTCCCTTCATGGACAGTGTGCAACCGAATTGTCTTTATGTACTCTCACTAAGCCAATCTCCACTTGACAGTACGGCCCCTTGTGAGAGATGCACTCACACAGTACCGAAACAGTAGTGGGGGTACACATTCCAACGCAAGCCGATCGCACCGACTAGGGAGCAGGTGAGGGATCACGGTACGCAAAGAGAAGCTGGATGGCGTGAGCGACACTCCGTCACAACTTCGAATCCAGCCCGATAGCGGCAAGCTCTTAGCAAACTCAGGGCCAATGTCCTGGTGAGGATATCGTACCGGAGGAGATCTGGATTCCGGCTTTCGCCGGAATGACGGCACTCCCGGCGCATACTTCGCTTGAAAGCCCTAGCGTATCTGCCTAAACAAATTCTTAATTCTAGGAAGAGGAATTCACTGTGACTGCTTGGAGTTCGGCTTCGATCTGCTCCAGCCGTTCCCGTACGCGCAGAGATCGCTCGTCGAATTGATCGCGGAGCTCAGCCACCTGGCGCATGCGGCCATCCAACACTTCAACCTGCTGCTCCAGAATTTCCAGCCCTTTTTGCAGAGTTTGCCGCTTGGTTTCGAGATCGGAGGCCTGCTTGCTCTCTTGTCTCAAGAGCTTGAGGGACTCCATTGCCTCCACCACTTGCTTGATCTCAGCCAGCGAGAATCCCAGAAGGCGCTTGAGCTGCACGATGTTTTCCAGGCGGGTAATATCCGCTGCAGAGTAAAGCCGGAAGCCCCCCTCCATGCGGGAAGGCGGCGCGAGTAGGCCGATTTCTTCGTAATAGCGGAGCGTGCGTGGTGTAAGTCCGAGTTGCTCTGCTACCTCACCAATCTGAAGATAGCGTTCGCCAGACATGTTTATTCCTTAGCAGTTCCCCCAGAACGTGCCCACCAAATCTGTTCGCACTTTCATCATAGAGTCCAGTTTCCCTTAAAGTCAACGTCTCACTGGTCCAACCCTCCCAAGTTGCAAAAGGACAGGGGCAAACGCTGTGTCGAACCGTCCAAAAAGCGAGCTACCAAAGGATCGCTGCCATGCAGGTAGACCGGCCAGACTTTGTAGAAATTGCCGCCGAGCAAGGCCGCGTCGCCAGCCGCAATCTGGTAGACCAACGCTCGCCGCGGCGTATCGCTGTTATTGGGATGCGTGTAATGCAGCAGATTCCCGTGGTGAATGGTCATGCTGCCGGCAGGGCCTTCCAGGTCGTAGAGGTTGCAGTTTGCAACGTCGGGGGCGTAATCGTCGGCGTTGGTGCAGCGCCCCACAAAAGCGCCGTCTGCGTCGTGGTGATTCAGCGGGCCGCGCTTGTGGCTGCCGGGGATAGCCTGCAACGCGCCGTTCTGCACCGTTGTGTCGTCGAGCAAGAATGTCACCGCCAGCAGGTCGTAGTTGGTTAGCGGCAGAAAAGGGTAGTCCTGATGCCAGTCCACTGCGCCTTCACCTTTCGCGATAGGCTTCCAATGGACGCGCGCCTGGAGCAGATGCAAGTTCTCGCCGATAAGCTGCACGGACGCTCCCAGGAGCGCGGGATGGTGCGCGGCCTCCATGAACGCTTCCTGTAGGAAAATAACGTCGTGTATGGCTACGGTGCGCTCCGCGCCGCCGCGACGAAGACGCTCCTCGTCCAGCGCATCGGCGGCTGCCCGCAACCCTGCGAGCTCCTGCGCCGTCAGCACGTCGGGGAGCACCAGATAGCCGTTTTCATGGTAGGACGCCGCCTGCTCGTCGCTCAGGACTGGTTGGGCAGCAGCAGCCCAGTCTGCCATAGCACCATCCTCCTTCTCGTGTACTATTGCTGGGGTCAATGCATTTGTCAAGCCTGCTCGTTGCGGTGCCTGGAAGTAGCTTTGGTATACTGAGAGAAAGACACGGCAGTGGAGGACAGCGCGATGGCAGAGACGGTATCGATAACACTGCGGCTCTTTGCGGTCTTTCGCGAAGCCCTGGGCAGTAGCACGCTCGAGCAAAAGGTGCCCGTCGGCACGACGGTAGGTCAGGTGCTTGCCCGGCTTATTGACGAGTACCCGGCGTTGGTGGGTGCGGAAGCCGCAGTCTCCTTTTCCGTCAACCGCTCGTATGCATCAGCAGATACGGTGCTTCACGCCGGCGACGAGGTAGCTTTCATTCCGCCGGTAAGCGGTGGCGGGCCTTCTCTCTATCTTAGGAGCAACTACGCGATGCCTACGGCAAAGTCTATAGCAAAGACGACAACGGAGAAAGTCGAGACCGGTCACTTCCGCATCCTTGAGCGCCTGATTACGGCTGACGAACTCATCCCCCACGTGCTAACCGACGCCTACGGCGCCGTGGCGACGTTCTCCGGCACGGTGCGCAACCATGCGCGCGGCAAGCACGTCACCGGCCTCACCTACGAGGCCTACCCGGAGATGGCAGAGGCCGAGATGCGCAAGATCGCTGTGGAGGTCTACGCGCAGTGGCCGGAATGTCAGGTGGCCATGCTGCATCGCATCGGCAAGCTTGAGATCGGTGACGTCTCAGTGGCGATTGCGGTGGCAACCCCCCACCGCAAGGAGTCGTTCGAGGCCTGTGAGTTTGCCATCAACCGGCTCAAGGAGACCGTACCCATCTGGAAAAAAGAAGCCTACGCCGACGGCGAGGTGTGGGTGGAAGGAGTCTCGCCAAGCGCCGACGGCGCCAGCGGCGATTCCGGCTAGACCCGCGCACGCCAAGCCGACACTGCGCAGAGGCGGCTTCTGCGCACTGCTTTCGCCACACTCGGCCGTTGCCAAATACGTCCTGCTCGTTGCAGCTATGAACCAGCCATGCTCCGCTCCCGCATCGGGATCATGTTTTCCTTCTGCGGCGCGATCTCTGCATAGGCACGGGCGTAGACATCGGCGCGATGCTGGCGCAGGATTGTCCGGCGGTGGTCGTACTTCGTGCACCAACTCGTCCAGCGTTCTTCATCCAAGTCGAGCGTAGCGGTCGCGTGACCGTCGCGGTGGCCGGTCTCAGCTAGGGTAAAACCGTTAAAGTCATAGATTGTAGCGTGACTCTGGCGGTACTGCCACCCGAGCGGTTTATCCTGGAGAAAGGAAGACGTGACCAGATAACAGGAAGCATCGTGCGCGCGCGTGCGCAGCATCTCCGAGCGAATGGTCTCGGTCGGTCCTGCGGCTTGCGTAGGATGCAGGAGCACGTCCGTGCCCTGCAGGCCGTAGATCTGGCAGATCTCCGGAAATGCCTGGTCGTTGCAAATAAAGACGCCGTAGCGCACGCCGTCCACCTCGATGGGCTCGATTTCGTTCCCGGGGGTGATTCCCTTTGCTTCGTACTCGTTTTCGGTGGGTTGCACCTTCCGGTAGCGTCCCAGGATTTCGCCCTGCCTGCCGTAGAAGGTCGCTTGGTTGTACAGGGCTGCGCCGTCTCCGGTCAGGTTGTTTGAGACCACAGTGACGTTATGGCGGGCGGCAAACTCCAGAAATCGCTCCGCTATCGAACCGTTTTCCGTCATGGCGAGTTCAAGCGCTGCGGCGAAGCGCGCCTCCGGGTCGCTCCGCTGCTGAATGTGCCGCCACTCCATGCACCCCATGGTCTCGAACATCTCCGGCAGGAGGATCACGTCGGGTTCGTCTTCCAGCGCCGCTTCCAAGTATCTAAACGCCTGATCGTAGCGAGCGGCCTGGGTTGCCACTTCGCTGCCGAGCAGAAAGGAAATCGTGGAAATTCTCACGCGCCGCGCCATGGCTGCCTCACTTTCTCAAGTTGACGGACTCTATCGTTTGCCAATGCTCTTGACGTCGCGTCTTTCCCTAGAGAGAACTTTGCATGACCCACGCCGGAATCGCAAGAGTAACTCCTTCCCCGTAGACTTACCCCCTCTCCCTGGGAGAGGCTGTCTCATAAGTCGACTCGATAAGCAAAATCGTGCTTCGACACGGGCTTCGCGCAGCGCTCAGCACGAACGGGATTTGCCTTTTCCGTTCGCCCCCCTATCGAGTACGGGGCAGGCTCTGAGCCTGTCGAAGGGCAAGTCTACACTGAGCAATGCACTTTTGAGACAAGCATCTGGGGAGAGGGTCGGGGTGAGGGGGGAATCTTCGCCAATTCTACCCAATCCCGCCCGTTTGGCAGAGTTACCGGGAGGTCTTCATCAAGTGCAATGCGTTCCGCAACGGTCGCCTAGAGCACCGCTAGGTGGGCGTCCTGCAGGTCCGTGAGGAACATGTGACCCGCCGCGTGGGTTATCATCAAGGGCGGTTTGCTTGCCAGCGCGACTGCTTGCGGGGTAACGCCGCACGCCCAGAAGACGGGCACCTCACCATCGCCCACGTCAGTTCGCGCGCCCCACTGCGGTTCGTCGAGGTCCGTAATGCCGATTTCAAGCGGATCGCCGATGTGCACCGGGGCGCCGTGCACGCCTGGAAAGCGCGAGGTCGTCTGCACCGCGCGCACTACCTGGGTGTGGTGAATGGGGCGCATGCTGACTACCAGCGGCCCAGAAAAGGCTCCCGCAGGTGTCGTGTCGCGATTTGTCACGTACACGGGCACGTCGTTGCCCGCCTGCAAGTGGCGCAGCGGGATACCGGCGGCGAGCATGGCGGATTCGAAACTAAAGCTGCACCCGAGCAGAAATGAGACAAAGTCGTCTTGCCAGCGATCCGTGATGTCTGTGACTTCACCCACGAGCTCGCCGTTCTCATAGATACGGTACCGGGGCAGGTCGGTGCGGATATCGGCGCCGGGAGCCGTCTCGCGCGGTTCATAGGAACCCGGCTCCATCACCTCCAACACCGGACATGGCTGGGAATTGCGCTGGCAGAAGAGCAGAAAGTCGAACGCCAGATCCTTGGGTACTATCGCGAGGTTCGCTTGCACGAATCCGGGCGCTAGGCCCTCCGTCGTGGTCTGCCAGTCACCGGCGCGTATGATCTCCCGTAAGTCGTCTGGCTGTTTCGGTAACGCTGCTCTATCCATGTTCTGATTCCTTATCTACCGTTTCACGCCAGGTCCTCGGCAAACATTCGTTTGCATGCTCTTAGAAGCAGTGTAGCAGAACCCGCGTGGCCGGAGGTCTTCGGAATTAGTAGAGCTAAACTTGATAGCTTCGCAGGGCTGCGTTCTGTGTCATTCCTGTAAGTGTTGACTATTTCGTTGACAGAATCCTCTACCCAATTGGCGGCGTAGAGAGATCATGTCATTCCTCGCTCCGCTCGGAATCTAGGGTCCATGTAACATGTCGCCCGATAGGCTCAAGAGCTTAGATTCCTCTCTTCGCTGCGCTACGATCGGAATGACATTGGTACTAGTCATGTCTTGTGTTGCGTTCAGTTGCTCTTGTTCTGAAATCTGTCAACGAATTACCTGACACTTACAAGAATGACAGATTGAGGAACTGCTTCAGACGTGAGTACGTTCGGTGCTTCGCATACCTGCACTATGTAAGTCCAAACCCACCAATCCCGGAGGTCTTTTCACCTATGCCCGTCAGCGCCAAGCACTCTGGTCTGCATCAAACCTAGCTTGCGCTCCACTGTTGCAGCACCTCTATCGCTCTGAGCAAAGACTCGCATTCGGCATCGGCTTCTGCGATCCTGGTTTCGCCTTCCGGCACTGCTATACATCGCATTCCCGCCGCTTTCGCGGCACTCACACCGCGAGGGCTGTCTTCCAGCGCCACACACTCTCCCGGCTCCACTCCCAACCGTTCGGCAGCAAGGAGATAGAGCGCCGGGTGCGGCTTGCCCTCTAAGACCTCATTCCCAGTTGCTACAGCCTGGAAGTAGGAGCGTATGTTCAGTACCTCAAGCACCACGTCAATATAGACCCTGTCCCCGGAGGAGGCCGATCCACAGCGCCATCCCTGGCCGCGCACCCACTCCAGGGCCTTCTGCAAGCCCTGTTTCGGCCCCAGGCGCTCCCGCATGAGCGCGATCAGGATCGCGTGATAGAGATCCAGCATCTTCTCCGGCTCTTCGGCGAATCGGCCCCGCGCATGGTGCCGACGGAAGATATCGATGCTGCGCTTCCCCAAGCTCTCCGCCGCGTCGGTCGGATAGGTTGGAAAGCCGCGCCGGCGGCCGAGCTCAAGCCAGGCGGCGCGATGCAGCGGCTCGCTATCGGCCATGAGACCGTCCACGTCAAAGATGACTCCAGCTATATTCATCTACAGCCTAGAAGTGGTCAAGGTTCCACATGTACGGATGACCTCCTGCAAACAGCGCGTCGACAGCAGCAACATCCTGCTCCCCAACGCAAGCCGGGAACTCCAAGCGCAGTTCTTCAATGCTGCGGTAGCCCATCAAGAGCTGCAATAGATTTTGCTGTGGCAAGTTGATAGTGAGCGTGCGACCGGCGCCGACTTCCATTTCCGCCCGCTCGGTATCGCAGACGAGTGCCACCTTGCCGACACAACCCTCCAAACCCGAAGTTTGAATTCGTTCTCCCAGAGTGACTCTGAGCGCCATGGCGAGGCCGGCAAGATTCACGATGCGGCCCATGCCTCCCTGATTGTGTGAATACTCGATTTCTTGGCTAAAGCCGATAGACCGCAAAACTGCCAACATCGGCGCATCCGGCGGCATCTCAAGCTCAATCCACTCCGCTCGCTGCTCAACTGCCTTAGCTGCAAGCGCTCGGACCACACTTGATCCGGCAGTTGCCGCCACTGTCCCTGGCGCCGCAATCTCATACGGGCGTGTTTGCCACATGGATGCCGAGCGCCATCCATGCTCACCTAATGCGTATGCGACAGGCTTCCCATTTTCTTCTGCGACCAGGATGCGACTCGGCTCTTGAAACCACTCATCCGTTGCATCACGCCAGGGCAGAAAAGCACTTTCTGAGCGCTTGGCTGCCCCGTTTCGTTCGCGTGTCTCCTCATTGTAGATAGCCAGGAGCGCTTTCTCTTCCCCTTGCCTGGCTTCGCGCACCGGCAACAACTCCCTTAATGATTCAGCCGCTTCCGTTCTAACTCTTATGAGACTCTTCGCTGGCAGTACGGTTGCGTAGCCAATGCGATGGTAAAAGCCAGGGATACCAAACAGAATCGAGACCAGAAACCCTTCCCGACGCATGTACTCAACGGCATCTTCCATGAGCCGCCGTCCATAGCCTTTGCCTCGGTGCGCGGGACTAGTTCTAACGCTAGCCACTCCCCCCATGCGCACCCACGTTGCTCCCAGGCGCATTTCCCGGTCCTCAATGGTTAGGCGCCCTACCTCCTCACTGTCTACAACAAGAGCTAATCTGTGGCGATCCCCTTCTTTAGTAGAACGAAGTGACGTCTCCATGTAAGTCCTCCAAACCTACCCCAAATCTGCAGCGGAAGCAGTCTCACCTAGAACCTCTTAGGGTAGTGCTGTCTCATGCTGGCATCCTCAACGCACACATTAGTCTCCGTACATTTACGATTGCCGCTTTGGTCTCTGGCTTGTGCGAAGCTATTCTACCTGGCTCCGAGGGAGGTTGCTACTGAGGGTAGGCATTGGAGTCGGTTCTGAATAAACAGCTTTAAGAAAAGGTTAATCATCATCTTCATAAGACCTGTAGAAAGTGGGGAAAACGCGCTGAACCGACCTGCTGGAGCGCTTTGGAGAGCAGCATAAGATCTTGGAAAAAGGGTCTCAACTGCTGGGAAAAACTGACAATCCATGAGAGAGTATTGAGTTTCTGTCGGAGGTGGGGAAAAGGTGCGTAGTTGTCCCCAAGGATTACCCTGGTGAATGGGCTGATAATCGCAACCAAAGCCGTGATTATGGGTGGCTCACGGCGAAAACGGTCAAGTTGTCTGAAGGGTCGATTTTCCGCTCTAGACCTAGGATATCCCCATTTCGGGTAATTTATCCACGGGAAAAGTGCGAGTTATCCACAAGAGGGCGATTTTGGGTGCTCACCGGTGAAGGACACAGGATTATGTAGAGACAGCTAGTCCCTAGTGGCCGTAATGCCTAGCGATGTGCGGAATCTGCAGTGGGGATTGCGGGCTTTTGTAGTGATTCAAGCTGCTGATATTTTTTTATATACGCATTGACGGTCATTACGACGGTAGCGTGGCTCCAGGTAAGCGGGGACACGCTTAGGGGCGCGTTGGTAAAGGGATGCACCTGTTCGGCTAAGCAGCCGCTCTCGAGACGGTGTTGCTCTACCCAAAGCAGGATTTCCTTCGCTGGTTGCAGGTCCTCAAGAGAGGTTGCTTTGGCAATGTACCATTCCGCCAGCCACAGGGTACAGATAAACCATGGGTTCCCGGGAACGACGGCAATATTGTTACTTATTTGATGGTAGTAGTCGTCCTCGTAGCGCGCGATGCCCCCAACATCCGTCTTGACCCACAAGCGCTCCCGCACCGTCTCCATCATCTTAACCACCAGTGGATCATCAGGCTCCAGCATACCGAAATACCAGAGGGCATAGGTCGCGCTGTCGATAGTGGTGTCGTGGTGGACGGTACCGTCGGGCAGAGGCGTGACCATGCGGGAGAAGAGGCCGGTGTCGGGGTTTATCATGTGCGTGAGAGCTGCTTGTTTGAGCTCTTCCGCCGTGCGGCGGTAGCTCTCCGTATAGGTGCTCTCGCCAAATGCTTCGGTGAAGTTCGCGGCTGCTCGGAGGCCGGCGTAGACGGTGGCAACCGTATGCGCGTGAACACCGCGGCGTTCTTCCCACAAGTCATACGACGGTACCGGCAACCCGGTGGTAAGGTCGCGGTAGAGGCTCATGAACTGAGCGGCAGGCTTGATGAATGACGCGTAGAACGGCTTTATGAACTCTACGTCCCAATACTTTTCAAAGTGCTGCCACAGGGCCCAGAGTACCAGGGCTGTCTCGTCCTCTTGGATCGGGTGTTGGCGGGAGCCGTCCGGCGCCGCCCAGGGATGCCAGGAAGAACCAACTGAACCATCCGGATTGTACTTGTGCATCATGTAGCCCTGGGGGGTGATGGTGCGCAAGCAGAAGCTAAAGAAGCGGCGCGAAATCTCACCGTAACCGGCGCGGCTTAGCGCGTACGCCACCAGCGCGCCGTCGCGCGGCCACATGTAGGAATACGTGTCGCGTCCGAACTGGGCAATGTCGTTGTCATTTGCCGCGAGAATCGCGCCTTCATGGTCGGTCTGGGTCTGGATCGTGAGGAGACTCCGATTGAAGAGGGCGCCGATTTCAGCCGGTAGGTCAGCTAAGGTAAAACCCTCTTTCCGCACCCAATGCCGCCAGTATTCCTGCGTGCGATAGAGCACCGCCGCAGGCCCCACCTGGCGGATGTGCCGCTCGATGGCTTCCACATCCATGGCATCAGACCCGACAGCCATCCAGTAGTACACGGTAGCGGATTCGCGTGCGGGAATCGTAATG
This sequence comes from Chloroflexota bacterium, assembly GCA_965219505.1. Lineage (GTDB taxonomy): Bacteria > Chloroflexota > UBA11872 > VXOZ01 > VXOZ01 > VXOZ01. The sequence continues at coordinate 3,407,468 of OZ244775.1, forward strand.
CTGATTGAGCCGGTACTGTCCACAGAGCCTTGAGCGATGGGGTTTCCTTCCAGGCGGCCGTCCTCGGCATCGCGCCAGGTGCCTTCCAGTCCGCCAACGTTCTTGGTGCCAGTCGCGTATGAATCCAAGCCGATGTCGGTCCCATTCATCACGTTCATCCAGAAGAAGGTCTTGCCCTTGTAATGAATGAGCGCACGGTGGCGTGGATCGTAATACGCAGTGTCCCCAATGCTGATACCGCCGAGAGAGAAGTTATGGTGGAAGAAGAGGCGCACCTCTCGCTCGGAGTCCGCCTGGTTTTCTACGGCTATACGACGCACGAAGACATTCTGGCTATAGTCAACGGCATCGTTGAAGTTCAGCCGCAGGCGGAGGCGATCGTTTTGCGCCGTGACGTCGGTGACTAACGTGTCTTCCTTGTAACGCAGCGACTTTTGCCAAGACCGGTCGTGAATCCAGGCGAAGAGTCCGTCCACCCAGACACCGAATTGGAATGGGTGGCCCTGTGCATGGTCCTCTTGTCCGACGTGAGGGTAGTACACGTCACGGATACGATAATCGCTGTCGAAGCAGACGAGCAGACTACCGTTCCCCACTGGTAAGTCACGTGGCATTGCTAACCGCCCTAACACCGGATGGTGGCGTGATGGCAATGTATCAAAGGATTCGCATTCATGCCCGCGCGCGCCATCGTAAACGCGCCGACAAACTCCGCCGGGCGAATGCGCCTGCGCCGGCAGTGAGTCTATGCAATTTGGCTACTGCTCTTCTGGCCGGGGTGTCCCCAGCCCAACGACTCCCATTGTACAGACCAATGCGCCATACGCAACCTGGGCTCATCTCCAAGCGACCTGCAGCCGAAATACCCCTTGCGCCGTGCTATCATGGGATTGTGTTGCGTCTCGCTGGGGTGCATAGGGGTAGCGCGAGATGAGGCGGGACGCAAGGACGACGGCGACCCTCTCCTTGCTCGTGATCTCGTCTTATCGGCAGCCGGTAGGTGCCTCGGCAAGCGGGATAAGGAATGCTGGAAGCGTTGGCTCCGCAGCCTACAAGCGGGATGCGGTCTGGGACGAAAGTACACGAATAGAGAAGATGAGCGAGAGCGTGGAAGTGTCTGTACGCGGTACAAGCGTGGTGCAAGACCTCGTAGACGCGCCGGTATTGCGCACCCTGGCGGCGCACTTTACCGAGGCCGGGTACGAGCTCTACCTGGTCGGAGGCTCGGTCCGGGACGCGCTGTTGCACCGCCCGAGCCACGACCTGGATCTGGCCACGGATGCGCAACCTCCGGAAATCAAGCGATTGCTCGCGCAAACCAGGCCGGATTCCCGCTACGACGTGGGGGAGAAGTTCGGCACAATAGGCGCCACTTTTGGCGACTGGGTGGTGGAAATCACGACCTACCGCAGTGAGCAGTATGCCTTCGCCAACCGCAAGCCCGCCGTAACCTTTGGCACGAGCCTGGAAGATGACCTGTCTCGGCGCGACTTTACGATCAACGCTATTGCCCAAGAACCGGCTGCCGGTGGCATGCTCGATCCTTTTCATGGGCTGCAAGACCTGCAGAAGGGCCTAATCCGCGCCGTGGGAGATCCTGCGGAGCGTTTTCGGGAAGACCCGTTGCGCATGTTGCGGGCGGTGCGGTTTGCGGCTGAGCTCGGTTTTCGGATCGATCAGGCAACCCGCGAGGCGCTGCAGCAGCAGGCCGGCGCGCTGGAGCACGTGAGCACGGAACGTATCGCCGCCGAGATGACCCGCATGCTCACGGCGGACCAACCAGTGGTTGGACTCGAAATTCTGTGCGATACCGGACTGGTGTCATTCGTCGTCCCGGAGCTTCTGCCGCTGCGCAGTACCGGCCAGGACGGGCGCCACAAGGACGTGTTCGGCCATACTCTCAAGGTGGTAGAGAATGTGCCCGCAACGCCGGTGCTGCGCTGGGCGGCGCTGCTGCACGACATCGGCAAGCCGAAAACGAAGTCAGTGCAGGACGGCAAGGTGCACTTCTTCCGGCACGAGATGGTGGGGGCGCGCATGGCGCGGCGCATTCTGCGGCGGTTGCGCTTCGACCGGGAGAGCAGCGAGCGCATTCAGCGTCTGGTGGCCGAACACCTGCGTCCAAACCTCTACACACCGGAATGGACCGATGGCGCGGTGCGCCGCTTCTTGCGCGAAACCGACGATATCACAGACGACCTCTTCGCCCTCTCCCGCGCCGACATCACCAGCTACCGCCGTTCCCGCGTGGAAGCTGGTGTAGCCCGCGTCAACCACCTGGAGGCCCGCTGCCGCGAACTCCAGGCCCAGGAGGACGTGGCCCAGTTGAAGAGCCCGCTCGACGGCAACGACCTCATGACTATGTTCGAGCGCGGCCCAGGCCCCTGGATCAAGCCCATCAAAGACCACCTCCTCAACCACGTAATCGACGGCGACCTGGGTCAGGACGATAGAGAAACCGCTGCCAAACTGGCACAGGAGTTCGGAGAGCAGCATCCGGAGCTGTTTGCAGAGTAAGGGCCCGCTTGTGCGCAGCACAGCAGTGTAGAAAGCATTCTAACTGGGAAACTCGCGTTCCTACGTTGATCTTGGAAAGCGGAATAGATCCTTGGATACCGCATATCGGAACGAACAGACACTCTCCGTAGCGGAGATTCGACGGAGAGCCTTGCCGGTGCTGCGCCGGCACAGTATCACGCGCGCGGGTATATTTGGGTCGATCGCACGCGGGCAGGCTACGCCGGAAAGCGACGTCGATATTCTCATTGAGCTAGACAGGCAGGCGAGCTTGCTCGATTTCATTGGGATAAAGCTCGACCTGGAGGATGTGCTGGGGCGGTCCGTTGATCTTGTGGAGTATGCTGCCATAAAGCCGCGCCTGCGCGACCGAATACTCCGCGACGAGGTGCCGCTCCTATGAGTAAAGAACGAAGCGTTGCGCTATACCTGCAAGACATGCTGGAGAGCATTGAGAAAATCGAGAGCTATCGCGTAGGCGTGACCGCAGATGAATTCGCCGCGAACTCTTTGTTGCAGGATGCAGTGGTCCGCCGTTTGGAAGTCATCGGTGAGGCCGCCAAACACGTTCCGCAAGCGGTGCGCGCGGGGTATCCTGATGTTCCTTGGCGCAGGATCTCCAGCTTGCGGGATGTGCTAATTCACGAGTATTTCGGAGTCATCGTGGATCGGGTCTGGCAGGTTATCACAATTGATATGCCAGCCGTGAAACCGCGTCTGTTGCAAGTGCAAGCTGACCTCGATAGTGCTGAACGGGAGGATTCTCTGTGAGCAATCAAGGTGCTGGGTCAGTGCCGCAAATGTCTTGGATACTAGGCGGATGGTAGTTTAATCGCCATGGTTGCACCCCGGTCTCGCATTACACCGCCGTTTCTTATCGCCGCTGTTGTGGCGCTAGTGACGGCATGGGCGGTTGCGGCGCTGCTGGTCGGAGAGCCGATCCTGCCGGTGCCGTGGGTGGTGGCGGTGGCCTTTGGGCGCGAGTGGACGAATGGCTTGTGGGAAGACCTGCTCGTCAGCGCCTACCGCGTGGTGCTGAGCATCATCATCGCCGTGATTCTGGCCGCCCCGGCGGGCATGGCCGTGGGGCAAGCGCCCATGATCGACCGCATTGCCAGTCCCCTCATCTATCTCATCTACCCCGTGCCCAAGATCGTGCTGCTACCCATCATCATGCTCTTCCTGGGCATCGGCGAGGCCTCCAAGATCTTCATTATCAGCCTCATCCTGTACTTTCAGATTCTTGTGCTCACGCGTGACGCTGCCTACGCCGTGCGGCCCGAGCTCGTGCTCTCGGTGCGTTCGCTGGGGGCGCGCCGCCGCCATTTGCTGCGGTACGTCTACTTCCCGGCAGTGCTACCTTCTGTCCTCAGCGCGCTGCGCATCACCAGCGGCACAGCTATAGCGGTGCTCTTCTTCACGGAGACCTTTGCCACGCGCAGCGGCCTGGGCTATTTCATCGTCGTGCAGTCTTGGGGACGGGTGGACTATCCCGCCATGTACGCGGGCATCGTTGCCATGGCCGTGCTGGGCCTCAGCCTCTATGCTTTTATCGAGTTCCTCGACCGCCGCCTCTGCGCCTGGGTGCAAGCGGGGGTGTAGTAGCAATTGGCGGGACAGTGCGGAAACCAACTGCGTCGCTGCCGTCATTCCGGCGCAAGCCAGAATCCAGCGCATGCGGCTGGCGAGGGACGGAGCTGCCACCGTTGGCCGATTGTTACTTCCTGACAGTAAAGACCTCAGCCACTAGATAGGGGCGCATCGTTTCGCGCGTTTCTTCACCTGCGGGCTGCGCGCACACCCACTCCTGCACCTCAGCCAGGACTTGGTCATACGCTTGGTCAGGGACCGCCCAGAATTCCGAATGGAGCTTTAGCCGAAGGTGTTCCAGCGCGGTCCCGTACGAGATGGTCTTTTCCCAAGTCAGGTCGTGAGTGTCGACTGCAACCCGCGCGGTGCCATTCTTCATGAGATATACGGCGAGTTGACTGCGGTCCTTTATGCCAACGTAGAGATTGGTGTAGCCCTGCTCTTGACAACGGGCGGAAAACTGCCTTCTCACCGCATGCTTGAAGGCGCCTTTTTCATTGATATGCATAAACAGTCCGCCGCTCTTTGTCACCCGAATCAACTCGTCTACGGCTGACTGCCAGTTCCCAATGTGTTGGAATAGTTTAGAAACAACAATCCCGTCGAAGGTATCATCCGGATCTTCCAGAAACCTAACGTCGCCCACTCGAAACTCCGCAGAATCGCCCGGCGCAAGCTTCTGACGCGCGATTTCCAGCATCGCTAGCGACACGTCTACGCCAACAACGCTATAGCCTCCCCTAATCAACGGCAAGGACAACTGGGCCGTGCCACAGCCCGCATCGAGAAGACGGCCCTGCTTAGGAAAGTCTGCCCTCGCGAAGATGCGTTGGAAGCATTGCTGTAGGAGGCTATCAGGCATGTTGCGACTGGCATCGTAGTGCGGTGCAACCCGAGTGTAGTCAGACGTATTGCGATAGCTCACGGAAAGCTTTCCTCAATTCTCAATTACCGTTGTTTATGCTCTCAGAGCAATGTCACGGGCTATCGACAATCTCGCCGCCGCGGACAGTAAGAACCGGTTCCCACACGCCGCCCTCGCGTTCGTTGCCGGCGGCGTCGCGGTGGGCTTGCGGCGCGTCGTGCCAGCGGAGAACGGCCAGGTCGGCGCAGGCGCCGGGCGTCAGCGCCCCGATCTCGTTCTCCAAGCCGAGGAGGGCGGCGGGACGCGATGTCACGCGGGGCCAGATGTCGGCCTCCTGCATGCCGGCGGCACGGAGCTTGGACATCACCAGCGGGAGGTGGTGGCGCGGCGTTGCACCGCTGTGGCGGGCGTAGACGTCGCTGGAGATGGTATCCGGCAGGAACCCCTCGGCAATAGCGATCGTAGCGATCTCAAAGTTGAACGAATCCATGCCGTGGCCGAGATCGAAGAGGATGCCGCGCTCGCGGGCGGCCCACACGCAGTCGAGCACGCGCCCATCAGCCACAATGCTTCCCGCTCGCGCATGGTAGCAGTACGTTACCACGTCGCCGGGACGCAGCAGGTTGAATTGCTCCGCCAGCGCCCAATCGTCATGGCGGCGCTGGCCGATGAGCAAGGGCTTGCCTGTGCGTTCGGCGGCGGTCAGCGCTCGGGCCATGACCTCGCGGGGATCGTTCTCCCGGCAGTTAGTAGGGCCAACATTCAGGGCAATGCCCCAGATGAGTTCGGGTTCCTGCATGACGGTCTCCACGCAGGCGTTCACATCGGCGTCGGCCAGATCGGCAAAGCAGCCTTCTTCGTTGGCTTCGCCGGAGGCCGATAGGTTGAGGGCCATGAGAATGCGGCTGCGGCTGCCGGCAACGGTCTCAGCCTTGTACCGGTCCCAGTTATGCGCGCCCGCGTCGCCTTGGGAGAGCAGCGTAGTCGAGCCGTACGGCAAAATGTGCGTATCGGGCGCGATACCGTACTTGGAACCCGAGAGCGCTGGATGCGCGTGTGCGTCCACGAGGCCGGGCAGCAAGATGCCATCGGGTAAGGAGAGCGTCTGGAGCGCCGAGTCGAGCGGCAGAGCAGCGCCCTCCGCGGCGTCCGGTGACGAAGTCTGCGTCTGCGACGAAGTCTGCGTCTGCGAGAGAAGCGAAACCGCCGCGATGCGGTCGCCGCGCACCGCCACGGCGCCGGGACCATCCCGTCCCGTGGCGGGACAAAGGACGCGCCCGGCGTGGATTACCAGATCGTACGGAGTGGTGGAAAGTGTGCTCATGTTTCTCCTTGGGACCAGTGGGTCGGCTATTTGTACCTGTGAAGCCAACTGAGTGATTCCGCCAACCGGCGGGACGAGACTGAAAGTTCAAAATTCGCCCGCACGCCCCGTTCAAGTACGGGAATTGAGGGTGAATCCCTCTCAATCTACCCCATTTTCACCGAGCTGGCACATTTGCGTATGGGTTCTACAGGCAGAAAAGCCAGGATAAGCAGGAATCCCCTCACCCCGACCCTCTCCCTGTACAGACTGGGGACATAGGTAACAGTTGTTCGGGGACATGGGTTACACATTTTACTGATTGACACCTACGGGAGCTTTGGGTTGGGCCGGGATCGAGACGTAACTTGCGACACAACGCGCTCATGTTCAGCTAATCAGCTTGTGCCAGAGAAACAAACCGTGTGCACAAGGGTATTGAGTGGATCTAGCTTTCAAGGCAAGGACATTGCATACTACGAAAACTCCCAGGTTCTATGGTGTAACCAATGTGCCCGAACATGTGTAACCCATGTACCCGGTCTATACACTCCCAGGGAGAGGGAGTAATTCTCGCACTTTCGGCCTAAGTTAGACAAAGCCTGCCCCGTACCCGGTACGGGGGTGAGGATGAATCCTCGACAATACAACCCAATCGTGCTCGCCTGGTCGAGTTAGGTAAGGGTCTCCTTAACAACCCCCGCACGTCCCGCAAAGCGCATGTGACGAAGGGTTACCCACATTCTACATACCGCCCGCCAAAAGAGAAGCCCGCCTAGGAATTCGCGACGGAACATGAGTACACGCTTGCTGGAGGATGAATCTGGGCCAAGGAATAGGCCCAGTCTCACATTGCCTTCCCTGGGTCTTCCAGCAAGCCAGTCAGCCTCACTCTTGCGGGACGCGGGCTCAGTCCGCGAAATCTGCGACAGACCAATAGCCTGCGTAATCAACTAGGATGTTTGAGAGAAAAGACAAGGAGGAGAGTGACGATACCGTCACTCTCCTCCTTGCGGAGTGAGAGGGTAAGAGACAGCAGGTGATATTCTGCTTAGCGTGCGCCGGACGCTCAGCGAGCGCCGAACCAGGCGCGCTCGCGCCGGGCCTGGCAGGCGACGCACAACGTGGCTTCCGGCACAAACTCAAGGCGTTCCGCGGAGATGCCTTCTCCGCAGTCTTCGCAGACACCGTAAGTGCCGGCTTCGGCTTTCTGCCAGGCCTGATCGAAGGCTCTCAGGTCGCGCCGCAGGACATCCAGCACGGCTTCGCGATCCTCTTGGATGGCGACGTCCTGTGCCAGATCCACGAAGTCGTCGTCGTCAGTCGAGGCATCGCTTCCACGCGCACGTTCCTGCAAATCGGTCGCGATTGAATTCGCGAGGAGCGCTGCCAAGGCATCTCTTGCCTCTTGCAACCGCTGCACGCGGTCTACTCGTTGTTCCAGTTCTCTGGCCATGGTTCATACCTCCTTCACCGCACTCTGTCCGCCTCATGGACGGCGCCGGTACCGTGCCACGTTGTGGGCTTGGTGGGGCTCAATGTAACTCCTTTGTTGCATTCAAGCGTTCCCACCGGATCGCAACGAGTTGTTTCTGCCAGCATACCACCGGATATCGAGACTGTGAAGCGATTCTAAGGAACTTCTTAGGATATTCGTCAATTATTAAGGATATTCTAAGAATCAAGCTTCTATTCTAATAACTATAGTCTTTATAGTAAAGGACGCTGGGCAATGATTCAAGAGATTCTCTTAGGTTCCCACTAAAAGGGTTGCAGTCTTAATGAAGAAGGCTTAAGAAAAGCGACGTTCGGCAGTGCGCGAATTTCGCACACTCTGGTCCTGCATTCCCTGACAGGAACACAAAGCTGCATTAGCAGTGCACTATCAGCAATGCCGTTTGGTGGCGCAGAACGCAACATGGCACAATGACGTACACAAGCTAAGGAGATCTCCTTCAATGAAGACGCATAGACTTGCCGTTGCCGGTCTGGGTTCCTTTACGCAACGTGTCCTGCTGCCCGGCCTCCTTAGTTGTGACCGCGTACACGTGGTTGGCGCCTATACGCGGAGTCTCGAGCGTGCGGCAGAGATGCAGTCGCAGTTCACGGAATTGCCGATCCACACAGACTACTCGCGGATGTTGGATGTTGCCGAGCCGGATATTGTATTGGTCGGCACCCCAAATGCCGCTCACGTGCCCATGACGATTGAGGCCGCCCAACGGGGCTGCCACGTCATCTGCGAGAAACCCCTTGCGCCAACGCTGCAGGGGGCCGAGGCGATGGCGGCTACCGCAGACAAGGCCGGTGTTCGCACGGCGGTCAACTTTACCTTTCGTTCAATTGGCGCCGCGCGCTTCGCTAAGCACCTACTAGACGAAGGGCGCGTGGGGCGAATTATACATGTCACCCTATTGTATTTGCAAGACATTCGTCACGGAGCCGACCGTCCCAAAGTATGGCGCATGGATGGTGAGGTAGCCGGAGCCGGCGCGCTCGGCGACGTGGGCAGCCATGCTATCGATCTGGTGCGGTGGTGGTGCGGCGAGTTTGCTGCTGTTTCGGGTCACGTCTCCACACACAACGTGGAGCGGCATGGCGGTACGGTTACCAACGACGATACCGCAGTCTTTCTCGCTCGGCTTGAGTCGGGCCTACCGGTGACGTTGCACATCAGTCAGGCGGCGGCCGGACGCTCCAACTCGCTGCGCGTGGAAGTCTATGGCGAGAAAGGAAGCTTGATCTTCACGGCAGAGCGAGGCACGGAGCCTGCCGTCCAAGTCGCCAGTCCCGGTGAGATTGGCTTTTCGCAAGTGCCGCTGCCGGAGAATTTCTCGGTAGCGTATGAGGCTTTCCCCGCATATCACGCCGGGCGGCTGGTGGGCACCATTCTCGGCACTGACTTCGTGGCAGACTTTGCCGACGGCTTGGCGGCACAGCGCGTCATCGATGCGGTGCAACGAGCTGCGGCGAATAGCATTTGGGTACCGCTTCCACGCGTCGAAAAGACAACGTAGGCTGCTGCATCGGTGAGGCTTCAGTCTCGGACGGTGGAGTGCCTTTGGGAGATACGCTCGCGGCACTAATTGGGCCCATCGCTCTGCGGCGGCGCATCCTCATCTCCATCATGTAATGGCTCATCCTCTGTCTCCAATTGAGCGATGAGCCACGGCACGAGCAGGCGCATTACGAGCACCTGCATCGCTGCCACGAGGGGCACGGCAATCACGATGCCAAGTATTCCATACAGCACACCGCCTGCCAGGACACCAACCATTACGAGGATGGGGTGCAAGCCGACAGCGCGTTCCATCACCTTTGGAACAAGAATGTTGTTCTCCAACTGTTGAATGATTACGTACAGAATTGCCGTGGCTAACGCGATCCAGGGGGATTTGAGGGCGAGGGCCACGAGAATCGCCGGTATGGCTCCAAGAAACGGCCCGATAATGGGGATAATTTCCATGAGACTGGCCCACGTCGCCAGGGCAAGCGGATACGGTACGCCCAGCGCAAAGAGGCCGACAAACGTCACTGTCCCGATGAAGACCATCAGGATTACTTGGCCGCGCACCCACCCGCCGGCGCGTTGCGAAAGTTCGGCGGCCAGGCTGCGCACCGCCTCCGCGCGCTTTGGCGGCAAGAGCGCGATCACGGAACGATTCAGCCGTTCCGTGGCGCTCATCCAGAAAAAGCCAATCACGAGCACAGAGACTACGCCGAACAAGAACCCCAGAACCTGAAACGGCACCGCAGCCAAGGTGCCGATGAGCTGCGTGATTGAAGTGGTGAGAGTCGTGCCAAGTTCCCGTACTTGGTCGTCGAATCCCAAGTCTACCGAAATCTGGTAGAGTCTCGGGACTTCATCCCGCGCCCAGTCGGTGAGTTCCAATGTTATGTCGTCAACTTCGCGCACCTGCACGACGAGCGGAGGGACGAGAATCAAGCCCAGTCCCGTCAGTACCAACGCCAAGAGGAGATAGACGATCATTACGGCGACGCCGCGGGGGATCTTCCAGGTCTGCAGCTTGTTGGCGATCGGTCGAATCGACTCCGCCAAGAGGATGCCGAGGAACAGCAGCACCAGAACGCTGACGATGCGCGTGGCAATGATGCCGATGAAAAGCACAAACAAAACCACGCCCGCACCGAGCAGAAAGCTCATAGGCGTGATTCGGATTTCGCGTGATTCGGGAAGATCGTCCATAGCAGTATGGGATTCAGCATAGCATGCCGCCAACCTATTGGCAAAGCGGCTCGCCCCTGCCTGTGGGATACTCCGACGAGATCTGCTCGCGTCGGTTGCAGCGCTCGCCCTTGGCGTCTCGGTGGACCGCGACTTGTCGTGAGTCTGTCGGTCCACGTACTGACTCCAAAATAGTCTGAATTCAGCGGCGCCTTTCTTTCGAGGGTGCCCCCTCGCTGGCGCCGATCGTTCGGAGAACGGTAAGGTGGCAAGTATAATACATATGTGCTGGTGTTGAAGTATTATATAAAAGCCAACTTTCGTATGTAGTGTTGATATGAATAGCTCCAACCGTGCGTTAAAGACGGTCAGCGTGAAACGCAGGAGGGCCGGCGCGAACGGTACCCCAAGCGTAGCAGCCCTCTTCCTGCTGGCGCGGAAGCTCTGCATGGCTAACCAAGCAGTCGCTGTAGACGGCGCCGCAACTCTCGCCGAGGGTACACGGCGAGTGCTTTGCTATTCGCTCTCGATGCGAGACAGGTCCGGCACACGTGCCGCGCCCTCTACCGGAGGTTGAGACGGTGATCGACGAAGAGCAACAGCCAATCCCGGGACAAGGCACGCGTGAGTCTGCCGGCTCGCTCCAATGGCTGGAACGTAACCGCTTGAGCATTGTGCTCTTGCTGGTCGTGCTCACGGCTGTGGCATTGGGTTTGTATGCACTGCAGTTGCGCAATACCGCGCCGATTACGGTGACGCCGGTGCAGACGGAGTTGCGCGATATCAAGGTATACGTTACGGGCGCAGTAGCACAGCCGGGTGTCTACGCCGCGAGCTCCGGCGAGCGCGTGGGAGACGTGGTGGCGCGGGCGGGGGGATTCACGGCTGCGGCCGATCCCGTAGCCATCAATCTGGCGCGGCGCATGCGGGACGAAATGCACATTCATGTCCCTGCCAAGGGGGATGCCGCACAAGCGGGCGCGTCTGACACGGGGCCGTCAACGCTCAGGCCGATCAACATCAATACGGCGACACAAAAGGAACTGGAAGCGCTGCCTGGCATCGGTGAGGTGACTGCCCGCAGAATCCTCGCCGCACGGGAAGCCGACGGTCCGTTTGCAAACGTGGACGATCTGCGCCGCGCGGGCGTGCGCGTCTCCGTAATCGAGCAGATTCGCAGTCTGGTCGTCGCCGAATAGAGGTTCCACGGTTCTACTTTCTGCCCCGGGGTGCTAGGCTGCGCTGCGCATTTGCAGACAAATAGCAAGCAACGGTGGCGAACCGCTAAGCCAACCTAGGCAAGTATGACCGGCGTGGGTTTCTCCAAGGGCAGAGATTCTATCCTGTAGCCTACAGACCCTGCGAGCAAGCAATTCCTGAAATGGCACAGGTTTCAAACCTGTGCTACCCTCTCCAATCAAGGAGACCTTTGCACAGCACGGGGCAGTGGGCGAGAAGACCCGCTCTCCCGGGAAACCCATGCCTAGCGCGGGTCGGTAGGCGAGAAGACTTTTCCTCCCGGGAGACCCTTGCATTAACCAGGCATGCAGGCCAGAAGACTCCCTCTCCCTGGGGAGTGTATAGACCGGGTTGATGGGTAACACTTGTTCGGGTTGATAGGTTACACCATCGAATATGGGAGTTTTCGTTGTATGCAGTGTCCATGCCTTGGAAGTTAGACCCACTCAATACCCTTGTGGATACGGTTTTTCCCCTGGCACCAGCTCACGAACTGAACATGGGCATGTCGTGGTGCCTGGAACGTCTATTTCTCTGCCCAACCCAAAGCGCCCGAAGGTGTCAATCAGTACAATGTGTAACCTATCAACCCGAACACCTGTTACCTATCAGCCCAGTCTGTACAGGGGAGAGGGCCGGGGTGAGGGGAAATCTTCACTTTTCCAGCCAAATTCCGCGCCCTCGTCAGAGTTTCGCAAGGCTTGACCCGCATCCCGAGACGGGGGTCTCAAGCACGGCAGCGCGCCCCGAAAAGAAGCGTACAAACTGGCGAAGTGCCGAGATCAATATGCCTGAGATCCGAAAGCGAACCCCAGAGAAGAATAGTGGAGAAACGAGTGTCTAACCATGGATGAAATACGCATCGGTCTGGTCGGATTGGGGCATCGCGGGCTGCACTGGCTGCGCATGCTGGAGCGCATCGAGGGCTATCGGATTACGGCTTTGTGCGATCCGATTGTGACTCTACACGAGCGTGCGCTGGGTGCCCTGGATTCACGGAATGGCGTGAAAGCCTACGCAAGCTATGAGGACATGCTGGGCGATCCGAACGTGGACGCGGTGGCCGTAACCGTGCGCTGCAAGGAGCAGGGCGAATTGGCGGCCATGGCGCTGGAGGCCGGCAAGCACGTGAATACCGAGGTGCCGGCTGCGCACACTATGGAGGACTGCTGGCGCATCGTGCTGGCGCAGGAGCGGTCGGGTCTGGTCTACCAGCTTGGCGAGCAGACGCGCTTCTGGGGCTACATCGACGCCTGGCGCGATCTGGTGCAGTCAGGAAAACTGGGCCGCGTCACGTTCTGCGAGGGACAATACATCGGCTACTACGGCACGCGGCAGTTCTTTCAAAATCCCGAATCGGGAGAGTTTTCTGCGGTGGAAGACCTGCCGGAGAATCCAGGCGCGCAGCCGACGTGGCTCCACACCATGCCGCCGATTCACTACCTGCCCCACGAGTTGAGCCCGCTGTTGAAAGTGCTCGACGACCGGGTGGTGTCCGTGACCGCTATGAGCACGGCGGAGCCCAGCTACTCGCATCCGGAGATCGGCCAGCCGGACATCCAAGCGGCGCTAATGAAAACCGAGAAAGACGCCATCCTGCGGCTAGTCTGCGGCTTCACGCAGCCGGTCTCCCACGGCATGGGCCACCACTGGTTCCACATCGCGGGCACGAACGGCGTGCTGGAATGGAAGCGCAGCGGCAGCGGCAAACCCCTCATGTGGCTGGCCGACGGGCAGATGCACGACTTGGCGGAGATGGACTGGGGCCACGCCCGCACCGACGCGCCGGCCGCCGCCCGCGGCAGCGGTCACGGCGACGCCGACTACTACGTCCACGTCTCGTTCCGCGACGCCGTGCTCGGCAAGACACCCCTGGAATTCGACGTCTACCAAGCTATGGACACCGCCGCCCCCGCCATCCTCGCCGCCGACTCCGTAGATGAGGGCACTACCCTCCTCCAAGTCCCCAACTTCCGCCCGGGACCAGAGCGGATGAAAGGTGAAGTGCTAGAAGCAAACTTGACCGGTTAGGAGGACTTTGCAGGAGGCGAGAACTAAGCCTTACTGTTCCTACAGACAGCCTTTTCCTATGAGGCTTCTAGGGTTGCCGCCACTCAAACTTACCTCCAAGCCGACGTAGCATCTCGAAGGTGTCGATATAAGAGACATTGAACGCTAGGCAGACGTTTGGTATGGGAATTCGCTTCTTGACATCTGCGCGATATACCTCTTGTGTGACGACGACTGCACTATTTGTCTTCGCGTATGCTATCACCCAACCATCGGCTACCCCTGCAAACTTCACCTTTGCTTCAGAGCTAAACTGTGCATTGCCCTGAGCCCATGACTGCATCTCTTTGAATGCGTCAACTACGGGTTGCTGTACCGTAGATGCGAAGATACTGGGTTGCACTTGACTTGCCCACTCCATCAGTTCATCGGGCTCATCCGGCGTGAATATCTCATCACGCACGCGATCAATGCTCAATAGGTGATCTACTTGAGCAAAGTGCTCGAGAAGTTTCCAGAATCCTGGGCAAATGTCATGGGAATAGTAATTGCGGTGGGCTTGCACGAATACACTCGTATCCAATACGAGCAAGGGGCAAGGCTGGCTCACTAGAGTATCACCCCAAACTTCTCTGGGAGCTTCTCGAAAGTAACCCTATTGAGACCGGTTAGGCTGTAAGCTTCTTGATAGAGCAGACGACCCTCTTTTGCCGCGCGTGCTACTGCTGCGCCAAAGCGGGGGCCAATGCGCCATTTCTGTGTGTTCCAGAAGTCGCCGCCTGAATTGGTGGGACTCTTTCTTAGCCACACTGTGGTCTTAGATTCCTCATAGAATTCAAGAAATGTCTTCAAGTTGATCAGGTTGAGATCTAGTGCCCGCCGTGCGGCCACCAAAGTGCTCACTTTGAACCGGCGCGCAATAGCCTGATAAGGGTCGTTCGCGTCCTTGGCGGTTGACCAGAAAGCACGTAGTTCTAGCTCCGGTACCAGAAACTCCGCGGCAGTTCGATTGCAGAATTGCTCCGTGGCATCATCCGGCGGTCGATGATTGTCGAAACTTGTAACGCCGCTTTCGCCCACAAACAAGTGAGCGAGTTCGTGGGCAAGCGTGAACATTTGGGCCGCTTGAAAGTCAGCACTGTTCACGAAGACAAGAGGTGCAAATTCGTCCACTAGGGCAAAGCCCTGAAACTCGTCGGTGTCCAGCTTACGGTGGGTGTTATTACCAACAATGCCTGCAAATACAACTAGCACACCGGCGCGGTCCGCCTGTTCTCGGAGATGGCTGAGTGCGTCAGTCCACGTAGATTGACGTGAAGCCCAACTGCGCTCAAGCTGAAGAGCAGCGCGCATAGCGTCGGCTACCTGATGAGGTTCCGCTATCTCTTTGTAATCACCGACAAAGTCAAGCGGATCGCTACCTTCTTCGATTAGCTCATCCCGCATCCATGCTTGCCGGCGTTGCATGAGATAGACTGTTTCAAGCAGATCTGGGCTAGGACGCGACGAGGCGTCATCGCGACGCGTGCGGAAGTCGGGTATGGGCAGACGGTCTTCGGGCGGTTCCGGGAGGTAGAGGAAGCCAAGCGGCGTGTGCGTGTGATGAGCTAGTCTGTCAGCTTGGGCAACGCTAATTCTTCCCGAATCTTCCCACTCAAGCACCCGCTCCGGCTTGACCTGCACCTTACGGGCCAGTTGCTCCGGTTCAAGTCGGACCCGTTCCCGCGCCCAGCGCAGCACTTTGGGTTCTAGCATTATCTGCAGACGGCGACTCACGACTTGTGCATTTCTACTCAAATTCAACCGTTCTACCGTGGCCCCAGGTAATTCGATGGTACATCAGCCACGTAGGGCACTCAAGAGGAAGAATTCGGGGACTTGAGAGAAATAAGACAAGATTTACTAGCCCTAGCAGTCCGCAATCGGCCTCAGCAGTGTCGGGGAACTTTAAAGGCGAGCGTTTAGGTACTCTGGGCGACTTTACCAAATCTCCGCTTGCCGACTTGGAAAATCTGGCCCGGTTTGGCGGAGTAGGGCGTGTTGGTGTCGGTGATGCGGGTGTTGTCCAGGCGGACGCCGCCTTGTTTGACGAGGCGGCGGGCCTCTGACTTGCTGCTAGCGAGATTGGCGGCGATGAGGGCGTCCACGATGGTTTTTGCTTCCCGTAGTGCGTCATTGAGGGCAATTGTAGGAATATCGGTCGGCAGCGCGCCCTGGCGGAACATGCGCACGAACTCAGCTTCGGCGGCTTGGGCGGCGGCTTCGTCGTGGAACTGGGTCACGATCTCGCGGGCGAGGTGGGCCTTCACGTCACGGGGATTGCGCCGCTCGGCGGCCATATCGGCAAATGTCTCTTCTAACGTCGGCGTCGGAATGTCCGTTAGCGTTTCAAAGTAGTCGCGCATTACGTCATCGGTGAGCGACATCACCTTGCCGAACATATCGTTCGGCTCATCGGTGATGGCCACGTAGTTGTCGTAGCTCTTGCTCATCTTGCGGGTGCCGTCGGTGCCGACCAGCAGCGGCCACGTGAGGAACTGCTGCGGCGGCAGGCCGTGGGCGGGCATGATGTCGCGAGCCACCTGGAAGTTGAAGTATTGGTCGGTGCCGCCCAACTCCACGTCGGCCTCGATGGCAACCGAATCGTATGCCTGGAGCAGCGGGTAGAGGAACTCCACCACCGAGACGGCCTGGCCGCCCCGGTAGCGAGTGGCGAAGTCGTCGCGGTCGAGCATGCGGTTCACAGTGTATTTGGCGCAGAGGCGCACCACGTCTTCCAGCGCAAAGTCCTCGAACCAGGAAGTTTGCCAGGCAACCTCGATCTTGTCCACGTCCACGATCTTGCCCATCTGGTCGAGGTAGGTCTGGGCATTGGCCTGCACTTCCTCGGCGCTGAGCATCTGGCGTGTGGCGGAGCGGCCGGAGGGATCGCCAATGCGGGCGGTCCAGTCGCCGATAATTATGATTACGCGGTGCCCCAACTCTTGGAACTGCCGAATCTTGCGGAAACCGACCGCATGGCCCAGGTGTAGATCGGGCCGGCTTGGGTCGACGCCGAACTTGATGCGCAGCGGCTTGTCCGCCCGCAGCATGCGTTCCAGGTCAGTCCGCACTACCGCGTCCACCACGCCGCGGTTCAAAAGTGTTTGCAGCGCTCCTTCAGTTGTCTGTACCGTCGCCATTGCCCACTCCTCAGGTCTCGAAGTTTTCAAGTAGATATCATGTTCTGTTAAGGCATCAAGTGCGATTATATACCGTGCGTGGGGATCGGTTGTTGCCAGCCCCATACCCCAAGAAGTGATGGCTACCTACAGGTTGCCCTACCCTGTGAGGCAGTTCTGTCCCGGGCAGCGACAGCTCATGCAGCAAAGACGAACATCAAAACCGGCACGAGAATCGTCATTCGGGCGCAAAGCCTGCCCCGTACTTGACACAGGGCCGGTGTCCAGGCATGGAGTGAAGATGGATTCCCGCTTTCGCGGGAATGACGGAGCAGAACTGCTTAGATTTTCATGTTACGAAAAGGATTGGTAAGACTGTCAAGGAATTAGTCAAGATTTGCAGGAATAACTTGCGCGTGGCACGGCACTTTGCATCCTGTGCCAAGCTCTTTAGTTACGTTCTTGCTTTGGCGACTTTTGCGACGCAACGCCGCCGAGATAGGTGGAAACCAGGAACGCAATGAGCATGCCGGCGGGAAACCACAGCCGCGCCGGAAAGAAGACATAGAATGAGTAAACGGCCCAAAGGCAGAGAAGCCCGCCGATGGCGCTGGTGACGGCAAGTGTCTTGCCTTTGGCAATCTTAGCACCGATGAAGCCGCCCACCAGGCCGTTCGTCTCAGCGGTAGCTACCCGCAGCGCCGTGGCTTCAGGCGTTTGCGGGTCCATCAATTCCGTTGGCGTGGGATAGAACCGGTCTGCCGCGACGCTACCAAGAAAGAAGACAACGTTGGCGACCAGCACGCCGAGGATTACTGCCAGGATGTTCCGCATGAGGGCCTTTCTTCCGGTTGGAGACCTTGGCGTAACTCTGCCAAAAGGCCGGAAATAGGCTGGATCGGCACCCTATTTCCCCTCACCCCGGCCCTCTCCCCAGGGAGAGGGAGTCTTCTCGCCTGCAGGCTAGGGTAATGCATTGGACTGAAAGTGCGCGCATGCCCCATATTGAGGTACGTGGGTCTCGGTTGGGAGTTCTTTGTTCATTATATCCGGGTGTTGCGCTTCCCGCTAAGGCAGAGAGAATTCCGGGACGTGAAATGCCATGGCCGCGGCAGGAATGTTAGCCTCCCCCTGGATTTGGGTCAGCGCGTTGCTTGAAAAGAGACCAAGATGGATTTCCACTTTCGCGCGAATGACGGCATTGAGGTGCAGCACGAGGGAATGAACGGGCCCTGCAATTCCCTTGTGAGGGCTTGTCCCCCGCGCCACGGAACGAGTTTGGCGTAAGCGCCTAGGTGGCGTGGACTGACATCAAGGCCTCCGGTAACGCAGGTTGCAAACCTGCGTTACCGGAGGCCTTGGCCTACAGAACACCCCCACAGTCTTCGTCTTCGGGGTCAGCGGGTAACATCGAGTGGGCAAGTCCCCGCGCTGGGGCATATCAGTTCTCACTTCGAGTTAGGCTTCTAAGTGCTGCCGCATCAATCGAGCGGGTTAATGGACTTAGTGAAGTTACTGCGGGGGACAAGCCCCCGCGCTACGGTGCCGACCAAGAATTCCGAATCGGTGTTTACACATGGCTTCGCGTGGGATTGGACGCAGGTTGCAAACCTGCGCCTACCGGAAGCGAACTGCCCAATGCGACACACGTACACTCTGTGTAGAAATTGCGCCACTCTTGGCCAAGAGGAAACTGAGACTGCCTTACATGCCGCGCAGAGCCTGCACCACAGCGTCGGTTACCTCTTGCGTGGTAGCCGAGCCGCCCAAGTCGGGCGTGCGCACGCCGCCGCTTGCCGTCACCGCTTCCATGGCGGTCATTACGAGTTCTCCCGCTTCGTGCTCGCCCAGGAAATCCAGCATCATGGCGCCCGCCCAGATAGCCGCCAGCGGATTGGCGATGTTCCTGCCATGAATATCCGGCGCGGAGCCGTGCACCGGTTCGAACATGCCCGGATAGCGCCGCGTTGGATCGATATTGGCGCTGGGTGGCAGACCCAAGCTCCCTTGTAACGCGCCCCCTAGGTCGGTGAGGATATCGGCAAAGAGATTCGAGGCGACCACCACGTCGAACGATTCAGGACTGGTCACGAAACGCGCGGCGGCGGCGTCTACGTGGTACTTACTGGTTGCAATGTCAGGATAATCCTGTGCCACAGACAAGAAAACCTCGTCCCAGAAGACCATGTTGTACTGCATGGCGTTGGACTTGGTGATGCTCGTGACGCCGGTGCGCCCGTGTAATCGGGCGTAGTCGAAGGCGTAGCGGATGATGCGCTCCACCGCCGTGCGCGTAAAGACGATGGACTGCAGCGCCACTTCGTGATCGGTGCCCACGTGCACGCGGCCGCCGACTCCGGAATATTCGCCTTCAGTGTTCTCTCGCACGCAGACGAAGTCGACCTGCTCCGGTCCCTTATCACGCAAGGGGCCGTCAATGCCCTTGAGCAGCTTGATAGGGCGCAGATTGACGTATTGCCGAAAGGCCTTGCGAATCGGGAGCAGCAAGCCCCAGAGCGAAACGTGATCGGGCACCGTGGGGAAGCCCACCGCGCCGAGATAGATGGCCTGAAATTGCTCCAGGGTTTGCAGCGCGTCTGCAGGCATCATGAGGTCATGCTGCAAATAGTAAGCGCAGCCCCACGGAAAGTCGGTGTAGTTCAGCCGATAGCTATCGGTCATGGCACCGGCGGCATCGAGTACCTGCTTCCCGGCAGCGATTACGTCCGGCCCAATCCCATCGCCGCCGATTACGGCAATCTCATACGTCTGCATGCGGGGTTGTCCTCCTCAATTGATTGTTAGACGATGTTACAGGTTACAATTGTACGTTCTAGGCGACATGCCGACAGATTGAGCCAAATAGAGAAAACCAATGGATGCGATCCTGCATGTAGCCATGGGTGATACTTGCAGTCGCCACAGTCTGTGCCAGGCCACTTGCCGAGGTTAGTCGATACGGTCGGCCCGTCGCTCGTCACTCCGGCGAAAGCCGGCGTCCTAGGATGCGGTGAAGATGGATTCCGGCTTTCGCCGGAATGACGGTTTAGTGTGTTCTCTGAATATGACTATCGTGGCTGGACTGCAAGATTAGTCAGCGACCTATTCGGCCTCCATGCGCATTCTAATTCAAGTTGCGGACAGTACATGATTCTTGTGTTGCCGCGGTAGTCTCACGATGACAGACACCTCACTGCACATGAAATCCCACAGCCCAGGGTCGGTAGGCTACGTCCATGCTATTCTATACGGGGATTCATGCATCCGCTTCTGGGAACGCTTTGCTGCAACCGAAAACACGCGACCTATGGATAAGCACACACCCTATTATGAACTCTTAGAGGCGATCCGCCAGTCCGGCTGTCCCATATGCCGCTTGGCAATCCGCAGCGGCGACCGCTTTCTGGAGACGTATTCATACGAACACGTCAACGACATTGAAATCCGGGAGCTGGTGCGGGCGGCTAAAGGCTTCTGCCACCATCATACCTGGCGGCTCTTCCACGAACACAGCCCGTTGGGCACCGCTCTGACCTACTTCGACATTCTCGGCGAGGCGTCCCAGCAAATCGCCGACTCTAAAGAGCAGCAGGGCTTCCTGCGCAGCCTGGCTGCGCGTGCGCGCAAGCGGCTTACGCCTCAGGGCACGTGTCTGGGCTGCGACGCGCAGAGCAATGCCGAGCAGCGCTATCTAGGATTGTTGGTCGAGACCCTGCGCGGCGATCGCGAGGGTCAAGAGACCTACGCGGATTCAGACGGCCTCTGCCTGCTTCACCTGCGCGCTGCCCTGACATCACGCCCCTCGCGCGACGCGACAGACCTGCTGCTGCGCGTGCAGGAAAAACGCATCGCCGCCGTGCGCGAGCAGATGAGCGAAATTGTGCGCAAGGCCGATTACCGGGTGAAGGACCGGATAACACCAGAGGATATCGAAAGCCTGCCCGCCGCGCTGGCGCAGGTAGTGGGACAGGAAGCGCTGGACTGAGCCGACTGCGGGACCGTGTAGCAAGAGGGAAAATGGTTGATGAAGTACGAACGCATGCTGCCGGCGGAGATCGAGCAGCAATTGCAGACGCGGCCCATCGCCATTCTGCCGTGGGGCGCATTGGAGTGGCACGGCTACCACCTGGCGGTCGGACAAGACGCGCTGAAGGCGCAGGGCATCGCCGATCGCTGTGCTGAAGCGGCGGGAGCAATCTCGCTGCCGGTGGTGTGGTGCGGCTTTCAAACCATGAAGCCGCACGCCGGTTTCAAGCATACGCTGGAATTCCGCGATGAGACCGTGCGCACGCTGGCGCGCGAGTACTTGGAGCAATTGGACGATGAAGGCTTCAAGGTGATTGTCATCATCACCGGGCACTACGGGCACCTGCACGTGCGTGCGCTCAAGGAGGTGGGCGAGTGGTATCAGCAGCAGCATCCCCACCTACAAGTCTGGGTGCTGGCGGAGTATGAGGTGGTGAAAGACCTCGGGTACACGGGCGATCATGCCGCGAAATGGGAGACCTCGATCTTCTGGCACCTGCACCCCGATCTCACCGACATCAGCCGCTTCCGTACGGACCTCACCATGAAGGAGCAGGGAGTCGGCGGCGAGGACCCCTCTGTGCACGCCTCACCCGAGCTCGGTGAGATGATTGTGAATGCGATCGCTGAGCGGGTGGCCGCGCGCTGCGGCGAGTTGCTAGCTGAGGCGCAAGACCTGGAAGAAGCAAGCCGGGCCTAAACCCGGAGAGAGTGGAAAAGTACCTGACTGCAACTCTTTAAGGGGATGAAATAGGCTGGGAACCGTTCGTCCTGAGCCTGTCGAAGGATGAACGGTTCCAACTGACTAGACGGGATGCCTTTTCTTTCATACAGGGTGAACGCTTTGACAAGCCTGCGCTGAGCTTGTCGCGCCGTGTACTGCGATCGCTTTGAGCCTCTCTCACGCGCCCTTAGAGGTGGATTCATGCCAAGAAGTGTGTGGTGGCCGAGCGAAGGGTTGCTTCTCTTTCGTCGTCCTTTGCTCGATTCGAATTATAGTTTGCCGCCGCACGTCTCTGTAGCCCATAGGCCGCGACCCGCCGCGCGCGCTTCCGCCTCGGCCGCTTTGAACGTCGCCTGGTACCGATACGGCGCCCGATACGTGAATTCACGCGCATAGCCGTGGCGTACCACCCACTCGTTGTAGTGCACGTCGTCCACCCACGCGTATGCCAGCAGCCGGTCGTAACGATCACGCCTATCCTGCGACTCATCATACTCCAGCCGCACGGCCTTGCCGGCAAGCAATTCCTTGGCTTTGGCGCTGGCTTCAGAGCCAAAGCATTGTACGGGCCTCCCCGGCGCATTCGTTTCCGGCGCGTCTATGCCGATGAGGCGCACGGACTCGACCCTGCCGCTCATGCGCACTTTGATGGTGTCGCCATCCACAGCCGAGACGACGGGGTAGCTGCCCTCGGCGCCGCCAAACGTATTGAGACCTCTGGCAAGCAGTACTCCTGCAATAGCCACTAGGAGGAGAAGCCGCCAGCCAAAGAGTCGCCTGATGCCACTTTGCGCTCGGCGCGGCCGGAGTGCTTTCGGCACCTGCTACACCTTCCACTACGTCTGTTCACTTGCCAATATTAGCAGCGATGGGTCGATGAGACGCGAGTCGCGACCGATAACCCCATCGGTGAGCTTTGCATGACGTAGGTGGAGGTGCAAAATCCTCTCTCCGTGGCATAGAAGGGTTAAGTACAGAATTCCCCCTCCATTGAGGCGACACTTGCGTAACCCTCGCCGAAGCAATTCTTGCCCGCTCCCACCGGAGACCATTGCGTAACCGGGCTAGACCGGTGGTGTTTGGGCTGGATCGGGTGGATCTCCCCCTCACGCCGACCCTCTCCCCAGGAGGCTGTCTCATTATTTTGGTGCGGGGCACGGTGGTTTGAGTAATAGATGCAGTCAGGTGGCGGGTGGTATGAACAAAACGGCGAAAGTGACAGACCCGTCCTCGGGGCGGGTGTGGGCTAATGCCAGACCGCCACACCGCGTGGAGGCTCTTGAGATTGAACGCGGTGGCCAGCAGGTGCCATTCGGACGCCACCTGGCTGCGGCCTCTGAGCAGGAAGCGCCTGGCGCTGTGCCACTCCTTGAGCAGGCCAAAGACCGGTTCGACGATCGTACTACGGCGGCGGAACAGCTGCTTGGCCGGTACGGTCGCCATCACCTGCCTGTGCCGTTGCAGTATCGGCTCGTGCTCGCTGATCTTTATGGTGCGTCCGCTCTGGGAGGAGGTGCACGTGCCGAAGGCCGGACAGGCTCTGCAGTCCTGGCCGTTGGCTCGGTAACGCCTGACCCGGTAGCCGTTGCTGTGGGTGGACCTGTCCGTGTATGTGAGCACTTTTTGTTGCGGACACAGGTAGGTGTCGGTCTGCGGGCAGTAGGTGAAGTGGTCTTTATGGTAGGGGTTGCTGCGGCGGCGATCGTGGGTCGTGGGCATGAACACCGTGTGGCCGGCCGCGGCGCACGCGGCGAGGTTGGGCCCCGAATGGTAACCGGCGTCCGCAACGGTCACCACGTCGCGCGCGGCGCCGCTGTTCGCTGCGGCAGCCTCGATCAGCGGTGTCAGATGGGGATGGTCGTCGGAGCTGGCGGTCACGTCCACGGCTGTGATCAACCTACTGCGCGCGCCCGCATCCTCCAAGGCCAGGGGAGAAACCATCGCCTGGGCATTGTAGCCGGTGATGAAGCCACCCGTGCGGGTCTTGAGCAGGGCCGCGTCCGCGTCGGTCAGGTTCGTGTAGCGCGGCCCCGCCGCAGCCGCGACGCGGGCCAGCGCCGCGTCCACCCGCTCACGCAGGGCCTCGGCGTTGGCAAGCTCGCGTGGCAGGCTCGCCGCCGGTGGCTCGCCTCCGGTCGTGTTTTGGGCCTCCAACGCAGCGATCGCCTGTTCAGTACGGGTCAACAGACGCTGCAGCCACACGGCGTCGTGGGTATGCTGCATGGAGGCATTGGCCGCGATCCGGGTACCGTCCACCGCCTGGACGGCCAGGTCCACCAGTCCGGCACTGACAGCCGTGCGCACCGTGCGGCGCAGCAGCGTCCGCATCCGGTCGCGGTGCGCTCTGTAAAAGCGCCACAGCGTGTTGTGGTCGGGCTGCTGCATCCCCACCAGCCACATGTAGGGAACCTGGTCCCGGCAGGCTGCCTCCAGCTTGCGGCAGGAGCGCACACCGGTCATGAAACCGTATATCCATACGCTCAGCAGGGCGCGGGGATGATAGGCGCCGGCGCCACGCGGGTCGCCCTGAAGGTCCACCCCCAACTCCTCCCAGGCCTCGGCGCCAAGGCTGTCCACGAACGCCGCCGCGAACCTGACAGGATGGTCTGCCGGCACCAGTTCGTCCAGCGTCGGCGGCAGCAACCAGGCTTGCTCACGACTGAAGGGTCGCATCGGCATCGCCACTACCTCACTTCAACCTTATCCTGCTACCTCTCCTTGCTCCTCTACACGACAGTATACATCCGGAAGAACCATTTTGAGACACCCTCCCAGGGAGAGGGAGTAATCCTTGCGCGCTGGCCGAAGTATTGCAGAGCGTGTCCCGTGCCCCGGTATCTACTGGGAGAGGGTTAGAGCCTCGCCCGTACTCGATGTGGGGGTGAGCGGGGGAATCCCCGCAATCCGTGCCATCCTTGGCGACTTGGCACATTTACGTATAGGTCTTACAGGTAGAAAGGACAGGATAAGCGGGAATCCCCTCACCCCGGCCCTCTCCCTGGGAGCTTGTCTCACAAAAGCATTGTTCCGTTTAGACTTGCCCTTCGACAGGCTCAGGGCGAACGGAATAGGTAAATCCCGTTCGTGCTGAGCTTGTCGAAGCACAAATTGACTTATCGAGTCGACTTACGAGACAGCCTCCTTGGAGACCTTTGCATAACCCTTGCCAAGGCCAGAAAGTCCCCTCTCCCGGCGGGAGAGGGTTAGGGGGCAATCCATGCAAGCCAGCGGACTTTCACCGGTTTGGCAAACTTACACATGAATCCTACAGGGAATGTGAACCGGATGAGCAAGAGTCCCCCTCACCCCGGCCCTCTCCCGCCGGAGATCTTTGCGTAACTCCTAGTGTAGGGGCGAAAATAGGGTAAAACAACTCCGATCTGTGAGGAGGGTGCAATGCAGCGCGAGATGGGCCGACCGTCATTGGCGGAGTTCTTGTTACCGGAGAAATTGGGACACAACGAGCGGCTGGAACGGATCGAAGCGGCGGTGGACTGGGAGCGGTTGGGACGGGTCGTAGCTGGCATTTATGCGTCCGGTGAAGGCAGGCCGAGCTACCCTCCATTGACGATGGTGAAGGTACTGTTGCTGGAGCAGTGGTACAACCTGTCGGACCCGCAGATGGAGGAGGCGTTAGGGGATCGGCTGTCGTTCCGGCGCTTTGCGGGACTGGGGCTGGAGGACGACACGCCGGATCATTCGACGATCAGCCGGTTTCGGACGGAGTTGGCGCAGCGCGGGGTGAGCGAGCGGTTGTTTGGGGAGTTACAGAAGCAATTGGAGGAGCAAGGGCTGCTGGTAAAAGCGGGGACGTTGTTGGACGCCACGTTGGTTGCGGCGCAGGTGCGGCGACCATCGACCGATGCGGGACTGGGAGCGAAGAGTGAGAAAGACCCGGATGCGGACTGGACGCGGAGTGGAAGAGCGCGGCAGTCGCACTTCGGCTACAAAATGCACGTGGGGGCAGACAAGGGGACATTGCTGGTGCGGCGGGCGGAACTGACACCGGCGAAGGTAGCGGAAAGTGAGGTAGCAGATCGCCTGGTGTGCGGCGATGAGTTGGCGGTGTACGGCGACCGGGCGTACGAGTCGAAGCAGCGGCGTGCGTGGCTGCAGTCACAGGGGATTGACGATTGTATCCTGCACCGCTCGCACAAGAACCAGCGCGGGTTACCGGCGTGGCAGCAGGAGCGCAACGCAGCGAACGGGCCGGTACGGGCGTTAGTGGAGAAGGTGTTTGGCACACTGAAACGGAGCTACGGCTACCGGCGTGTGCGGTACCGCGGACTGGAACGCAACGCGGTAGAGATGTGGCTAAAGCTGATTGCCTACAACCTGCGGAAGGTGGTGGCACTGACGGCATAGGCAGGAAAAAGCGTAAAGATAGGGTAAAAACAGCGGGCACTAGGCCGCCAAAGCAGCACAGGGACCGATCAAGACCGCTCTAGCGGCAACTCTAAGCCGCTGGCAGAGACCAAAAGCTGTCTTTTCCCTCCCAAAAGACCTTGCCGAGAGCCACACCAAGGTTACGCAAAGGTCTCCACCGGGAGAGGGAGTAATCCTATTGGCGCTGGCCGAAGTTATGCAAATGTCTCCACCGGGAGAGGGGACTCTGCGTCTCCCTCCCAGGTTAAGCAATGGTCTCCTGATGGAAGACGGCCTATGCTCTCTTCGGGATAGCAGCCCATCACCGTCGCGCTGTCTTTGGCTGTCATCTTGAGCGGAACTACGTGCGGGGAGGGTCTCCATGCCTACCAACGGCCTGACCTTCACCTGCGACCGGATCTTTTACCTCTGAAACGCCTCCTGCGTACTCTTGCGCCGATGTGGCCGCTGGATGGTAAGCTACGGCAGAACCATAGGCCGTCAACAGAGTTGTGCCACCTTCTCCTAACTGATGAGCTGTGATTGTGCACCGGCGCTCGGGCACTGGGGGTGCCAATCCCATGCGGACTAGGCCTGGCGAAGGGCGGAAGGTGGCAAGGTGAATCTTGAGTACACAACCACACTTACTTCTGCGCTAGATCTCGCAGTCCTAAGCATGACAGAGGGATCGAAGCACAACGGTCCAACGATCGCAATGCGAAGCCGGAGGAGAATGAAGTTTCACCCCCTCCCTCTGTTCGGATTGAGGATTGAAAATACCCAGAGACCGTCAACATACACCCTTGACTCTTGAAACACGGCATGTATAATAAAATTTACTGCGATTTATTTGCAGTAAGGATTTGGTTCAGATAGGGTTATTGATGTAGATTTCGTCACTTTTAGCGACGGAGGGTTGGCCGAAATGATGAATCGCTTTATGGTCGGCACGGCGACGGTAACGACGACGGTGCTCGTCCAAGTCGGGCTCCTGCTCTTGCTTGCCGCCATGGTGCTCTTCACCATCCTGTTTACGCCGTTCCCCGGCATTCACGATGCCTTTCACGAATTGCGGCACTCGCTCTATATTGTGGCGTGTCACTGAGAAGTGGAAGTCTACCACTGAGAAGTGGAGGTCTGCCACTAGGCGCCATGCCGTATTAGGAGCGTGCGACTCATGGGTGCACGTCGTGCGTGCCCGGCTTGTAGGAGCGCAGCTTTCGTAAAGGACAAGGATGCAGGAAGCGGGGGACAAGCCCCCGCGCTACGAGCGGAGGATGAACTTTCGAAATATCTGCGGGGTGATAGGCCCCCGCACTAGAAGCAGAGCAGAGTTTGATGATCCGACTACGTTGGCGGCATTTAATCATAGCGTTGGTGGCGCTGATGCTGGCGGCGGTACCCGCTACAGCTTACGCCGCAATTGACATCCAATTCGAGACCGACCCGCCCGCTGAGGAAGTAATCCCAGAGCACGGTCCCGTGAAGAACACGGTGCGTGTGGTGCAAGACGGTCAACTTGTGCCGAACGCGGTCATTGAAGTCTCGGTTACCAACCCTACCGTGCACCCGTTGTTTTCCACCGACATGCCGATAGTCGAGGGCAACCCGCTTGGACATCTTGTCCTGGCCGCGCCGAAAGGAGAAGCCACATTTAGCTGGCTGTGGCCGATTCGGGGCGACTATTCCGTCACTATCACGGCGCGCCCGGCAGAGAGATCGGAAGCAGCATTTGAACCCGTGACCAAAGAGATCACCTACCACGTCGATGAGAATTCATCGAAACAAATTAACTTCATCGTGCTGGTGGTGGTGCTCGTGGGCTTTGGCTTGCTGTCCGGTTTTGTCTTGGGTCGGTCGAGTGCACGCGCTGGAGGGGCAGCATGAGTAGTCCGGCTGTACGGGCCCGCTCCGGCGGCAGCAACATTGCAATTATTCTTTTAGGGGCGATTGTAGTATTACTCCTGCTCTTCCTCGTGTGGCAGGAGTGGAGTTTCGGTCGCGCCGAGAGCGCGGAACTGGCGGAACCCCGTCCAGCGGAAGAAATCGCCGTAAGCGGCGGAGGCAACGCCCTTTCCGCACACCTTGATCCCGGCATAGCCCGGGTTGGCGAACTGACGGCGATTACGTTGCGATTTGAAAACCTTGAATCCGGTGCGCTGGTGGAGAACGTCAATTATCTGATACAACTCCGCCACGTGGAAGATGGCTTCGTGGTGTTCGAAGGTACATACCTCGCGCCGAGCGGCGAGTGGACTCTTGATTTTGGTTTCTTTGACGGCGCGGAGCATGAGCTGACGGTGACGGCGCTGTCGGCTGCGGGCGATGCCTTTGCGTCCGTCACGCTCGGCCATGTAATTGAGGTGCAGGGCGTGTCGCCGCCACTTTTCGTTAAACTCAAGGCCATATTCTGGTTCGTCCTGGCAATACTTGGCGGAATTGTGGTCGGATTTCTGGCCGGAGCGCGCAGTGCTTCACCGCGAAGGAGCGACGGCGGCTAGCGCGCAATTGACTGTCAGGCAGCCCGATTGCCTGCCGTTCCCCTAAGGAGACCTTTCCAGAAGCCGGGTCGGCAGCAAAAAAGACCCCCTCTTCTTGGGGAGAGAGGGCCGAGGTGAGGGGAATATGATGCCAATCCAGCCCAAGTCCAACTGCTTGGCAGCGTTCCGCAAGAGCCTCCTAAGGAAGACTGCAATGCATGAGAAAGTGGCAGTGGCATGACACTCTTCATGCGTACGGCGCTGGCATTACTGCAGCGGATGAAGAACCCCGCGTTGCTCCCCATGGGCCTTCAGTACGTCGAACGGTTCCTGCCGCCTGGCGACAAAGGTCTAGAACTCTTGATGGATTGCACGGCGGCTCCCTCTTGGGTGACTCGCTATCTGGCATCCAAGAACCTTGGCGGGTATTATACCCAGTCACCGGACCGTGTCTGGGACGTGCTCATGCGGCTTACGCACGATCCGGAACGGTTCGTCCGCGAAGGAGTTCCGCTCAGTTTGGCGGTGATCGCTGCCAACGATGCAACGCCGGAGATTGAAGACAAGGTGCTGGCGCTTGCGCGCAGCGAAGATGCGCACGTGCGGCGAGCGAGCGCGTATACGGCGCTGGTTCTGTGGCGGCAAGGGCAGTGCGGTGAGTTACGCACGGCGATGCTCACGCAGGTAGCCCGCAAACGCGACGACGGTATCGGCAGGCTTGTCGGCAGGCGCATTGTCGCGGAAGAAATCGCAAAGATAGATGAGCACGGCGCAATGGCGCTGGTCGAGGAATGGGCGGAAAGCGCCGACCAGGTGCTGCACTGGCAGGCGCAGCAGGCACTGCAAGGGTCGCTCAAGACCGCGTTTCCCCAGCGTGTAGAACGTGTGCGCGAGCACTTGGCGTTGGCGGAAGCAGCGCCGCAGGCAGCCCCCGGCATCCCTGCACAAGGGATTGAGGAACGCGCATGAGTTGGCAATTTCGCTCCACGGAAGAGCTTCCGGTATCGGAATCACTCTTAGAGCAAGTGATCGGGCAGGATAAGGCGGTCGAGATTGTACGGCTGGCAGCCTTGCAGCGGCGGTTCGTCCTGATGGTGGGCGAGCCGGGCACGGGCAAGAGCATGCTGGCCGCCGCCATGTCGGAGATGCTCCCCACGGCGCACTTGGAGGACGTGCTCGTCTACCCCAACGCCAAGATGCGCATCAACCCCACCGTCGACGTGGTGCCCGTCGGTCAGGGCGAAGAGGTTGTGAGTGACGCGAGAGCCAAGCGCGCACAGCAAAGCAGCGCCGTGAACTATATCTTCTGGGTAGCCCTTTTTGCCATCTCGAGCATCATGCTCGTCTTCGCGATAATGTATGACTCCTTTTGGTTCTTGATTGCAGGCGCCGTGGTAGGCATCGTGCTTTTCCTCGTCAGGCGCTTCTACTTGAAATCAACGGCCACGGTCGTGCCCAAGCTCCTGGTAAACAATGGCGAGCGCGAGCAGGCTCCATTCATGGACGCCACCGGCTTCCACGCCGGAGCGCTCCTGGGTGACGTCCGCCACGATCCCTTCCAGTCCGGTGGCTTTGAGACTCCGCCCCACGAACTGGTGGAACCTGGGGCGATCCATATCGCCCACGGCGGTGTGCTCTTTATCGACGAGGTCTCCACCCTGAGCATGGAGTCGCAACAGAGCTTGCTCACTGCAATTCAAGAGCGGCGTTTCTCTGTGAGCGGTCGCAGTCTCGGCTCCAGTGGCGCGATGGTGCGCAGCGATGCCGTGCCGTGCGACTTCATCGTGGTGTTGGCAGGCAACATGCAGGACGTGAAAAAGATGCACCCCGCGCTCCGTTCCCGCGTCCGCGGCTACGGCTACGAGATCTATATGAAGGAAATGATGCCGGATACAGCGGATAATCGTGGCAAACTTGCGCAGTTCGTGGCACAGGAAGTCCGCAAAGACGGCAAGATCCCGCACTTCTCCCCGGAGGCCGTGGATACTATCATCGCCGAGGCCCAAGGGCGCGCCGGCACGCCGGGTCAGCTTACGAGCCGCCTGCGTGAACTCGGTGGACTGGTTCGCGCCGCCGGAGACCTTGCGCGACGCGAAGAATCGCTGCTGGTGCAGGCACAACACGTGCATGATGCGCGTAGCTACGTCAAGACTCTCGAAGAGCAGATGTCGGAGAGCGATGCGACGTCCTGGTCGACAGTACTGGGCTAGTAGCAGGAAGCGGCGCACGTGAGACGGCGAGCCAAGTGTCGGATGCTTAATCTCTTACGGCAGACGGCGCGCGCTGCCCTCCCAAAAGCGCCCTATAGCGCTCCAGCATTTCTCCCGGCTCCTCTGGAACACGGCGCGGTTGGCATATGGGACGAAGTAGCCCTTATCGTGCTCGGCACCGTGGTCGTTGTCGCGTACGGCCTCTGGTTGTATGTGGTGCGGAACCGGAAGTGACTCCCAGTTCTTGCGTTATCTCTCGATCTCTGTTCCATGGCGGTACTACGTTGAGGATGTGTGAGAGATTCTCAGCTGATTGCCGTTCAGCGCCTTAGACCTCACCAAACTATAAACAGGTATGCCCAGCCGAGTGTTGCGCTCGCTCAGCATAAGCGCTTCGATGCGTTCAGCAAGAGTGCTTCGACAAGCTCAGCACGAACGGTAGTGGTAACGCGGCAGAAGCAACGCGGCAGAAATAGCACTGTACTGAAAGAGAAAGTATCCGTTCGTCCTGAGCCTGCCTGCCCTGAGCACTTCGACAAGCTCAGCACAGGCCTGTCGAAGGGTCGAAGGATGAACGGATACGCTTTTCGCAGCCCTCCTAGGCCATCCGGTCGTACGTCTCCTCAGTAATGGGATAATGCAGCGGTTCGTCATTGAGGAAACGCTCCAGTTCATCCACCATGGCTGCGCCTTGGCGCAGGCGCGTATCGTCGGACTGCCCGGCCATGTGCGGTGTCAAGAAGACGTTTTCCATCCCACGCAGCGGGCTATCTTCGGTTAACGGTTCCGGGTTGAACACGTCGAGCACGGCGCGTATGCGGCCGGTCGCCAATTCGGCAATCATGTCATCCTGGTTTACGGCTCGTGCGCGTGCGTTATTAATGAACACGCCTCCGTCCTGGAGCAGTTTGAAATGCGTGGCCGTTACCATGCCGTCCGTTTCCAGGGTCG
This sequence comes from Chloroflexota bacterium, assembly GCA_965219505.1. Taxonomy (GTDB): domain Bacteria; phylum Chloroflexota; class UBA11872; order VXOZ01; family VXOZ01; genus VXOZ01. Next base: position 3,439,095 of record OZ244775.1, read on the forward strand.
TAGGCGCGTGATTGGCGATGACGCGGCACGTGCTGAAGAGCTCTTTCAGCGAGACACGCGTGACGTTGAGCGCGGCGGCGCGTTCGTCCGGCAGATAAGGATCGTAGACCGCGATCGGCATACCAAAGCCCTGCAGCTTCTTGATGACCCGCTGGGCCACGTAGCCGCAACCGATCAGGCCCACGCGCTGCGCTTCCAGCAGATTGCCGCCGGTGGCGCGGGCTTCGGACCAATTTGCACCCGCATGGAGTAGCGCATTCTGTCGGTGCGGCCAGCGCAGACCCAGCAGCATGCCCAGCACCGTGAACTCCGCGACGGCTTCCGCAATCATCGGCGCGGCGTGGGTAACGGCAATGCCTTGCACGAGCGCTGCTTTGGGAATGAGTCGCCGAATGCTACCGGCGCTGTGGGCGATGATGCGCAGATCGCCGGCGGCAGCCAAGACCTCTGGTGTAATCTCCGGCGTTCCCCAGCCGGTCACAAGCGCCGAGCATCCGCTGATCCCTTCCGCCAGGTCCGCGCTCGATAGCTTTCCGTCATGGTCGCCGCCGCGCACGGTGAAGAGTGCGGCGAGTCGCTCCTCACTTGCGGCCGAAAAGAGGCTTGTCCGCAGCGTCTGCGTGATCGCGATGAATACTTCCGGTTTCGGCACTTGAGGGCTCCCTTTGATACAGGATGGTAAGAACCATGTGAATTCAACCGTATGCTACCAGAAAGACGGTCAAACGAGAGCGTCTCGGCCTTTGCATTGGCATAACAGCGGAAGACCCGCAGTCAGCTTCAATTCGGCACAGTGCCCGGAGCTGGCGTCATTCCTGTAAGTGTTGACTAATTCGGTGACAGATTTCGCTCTCCAGGTAGTATCGCGATTGGGAGAATTCCCAGTACGGCCATGTCGGTAAATACCGGGATCTAACTTTGCTTCGCCCCCTGCACTCGGGCTTCTAAGCACGTGCGGGACGGGCTTGCCGCCGCGGCTCAGGAAGCATAGGGGCACGACATGTCGTGCCCCTACTTTGTCATGCGAGGGGCCCCGACTACCATGCTTCATCTCCCGTTTGCGGACCGGCAGGGCGTTTAGCGATCAAGTGGGGATCCGCTCGCGCTCGATGACGGCCGTTTTCGCGTGTTCTTTTTCCCGCACACACCTTGACTACACCAAAGTCTTTTTGTATGGTACTGCCAAATAGACTCTACGAAGATGTGGGGAGGGTGAAGGAATGACACGACTATTTAGAGCATTGACGCTATTCATAACAGCAGGTGCGCTTCTGCTGCTGGCGGCGGCGTGCGCCGCTGAGCCGGAAGCTGCCGAGAAAGAAGAAATGGCGGCGGCGCCTGTGGTCAAGATCGGCGTGCTGCTGCCCTTTACCGGACCGCTGGGCGAGTTTGGCGCGGCGTTCCAAAAGGCAGCAGCCCTCGCCGAAGAACACCTAGCGCAGGGCGGCTATCCAGTCGAGATCGTTTACGGCGATACTGAGACGAACCCGACGGCTGCCGTCGGGGCGGCCCGCAAACTGGTGGACGTAGACCAGGTGCACGTGGTGATTGGCGCCGCGGCCAGTAGTTCCAGTTTGGCCGTCGCTGAGTCTGTGACGATTCCGAAGGGCGTGCCGCAGATTTCGTACGCCTCTACCTCGCCGCTGCTCACCATTCTGCCTGCCGACGAGGGCCAGGACTTTCTCTTCCGCACCGTGCCGTCGGATGCGCTCCAAGGGAAGGTGCTTGCCAGTGTGGCGGTCGAGCAAGGATACAAGAACGTTGCGATCATCTACGTCAACAACCCGTACGGCCAGGGCTTGAAGGATAATTTCCAGGCGGCTTTCGAGGCCGCTGGCGGCACCGTAAGTGCCGCCGTGCCCCACGATGCGGAGGGCGCGACAACCTACGTTGCGGAGCTGCGCAAAGCGATCGAGGGTGAGCCGGAAGTGCTGCTGGCGCTGAGCTACGCCGGCCATGCCACCATCTACTTGCGGGAAGCCATCGAGAACGACTTCATCACGAAATTCCTCTTCGTGGACGGCACCAAGTCGGAGGATATTATCAAGGCCGTTGGCGCGGAAAACCTTGAAGGCATGATGGGTACGGCGCCGGGCTCTGCCGAAACCCCGTCGCTTGAGTTCTTCACGGCAGACTACCAGGCGAAGTACGGCGAGTTGCCTCCGCTGCCGTTCATGACCAACGTCTACGACTCCATCGTCATTGCGGCCTTGGCGGCCTTGGCGGCAGAGGTGTCCGGTGAAGAGGTTACTCCCGCTGCGGTGCGTGACATGCTGCGTACGGTCTCCAATCCTGACGGAGACGTGGTTGCGGCAGGCGCGGCCGGAATAAAGGCGGCAATCGATACCCTCCGCGCAGGCGGCAGCATCAACTACGAGGGCGCGGCGGGCGCACATGACTTCGATGCGAGTGGTGACGTGGTCACGCCAATCGAGGTGTGGCGCTATGCCGGCGGCACCATCGAGAGCGTGCGCACGGAGGAGGTCACAATAGATTAGCCCTTCTCGGCGTCATCCGTTTGAATCTGGAAGAGGGCTGGCAACGCGCCGGCCCTCTGCAATTCCGCAAGTTTGCCATGCTCCAGCCCTTTCGCAAGAGCGAGCGCATGCAACTTACAGCCGTGACTGTGGGCTGATAGATTCAGACGCCATCGCATGCTGTCGTGAGGCAGGTAAAGTGAAGAAACAGTCCCGCCAAGTGCAGCACGCAACACCGCGAGGGGTCTATAATTGCATAAAGGAAGTGTCTGCGAAGTCACCGCCGTGGCATAGTGCACGTTCGCACTGAGCCTGTCGAAGTGCAGTTTGCGACTTGGCCGGGACTTGGTGGGAAACCTTCTTGAAGACTACGCGAACCCACTGTAAGGAAATTGTCTCTCGAAACATGAAACAAGCGGCAACAGCGATAGGAGAAACCACCGCATGACAACGAAGTACCAATACGGCAAGATGACGTGGCCGGAAGTCAAAGAAGCGGCGGCGCAAAAGCGGGTAGCCCTGTTGCCTACGGGGTGCATCGAAGATCACGGCCCGCACTTGCCCCTGGATGTGGACGTGCTGCTCCCCACTACCATCTGCGAACGCGCGGCAGAGATGGTACCCGACCAGTGCGTGGTGGTGCCAGCGGTTGCCCACGGCTACGATCCGCACCACTTGGACTTTCCCGGCGTGATCCACGTGGACGGCCACGTCTTCGTGCGCTACCTTGTGGATATTTGCAAGTCGCTCATCCACCACGGCTTCACGCGCATCATCATGCTCAACGGCCACGGCAGCAATACCGCCTTTACCGAAGTTGCCGCCCGCCTGGCAGTGATCGAGACCGACGGCGTGGGGTTGGTCTACGCGCTCAATCACTGGGGCATCGCCGAGGTGCGCCGCGTTGTGGCTGAACTGCGCGACTCACCCCACGGTGGCATGTCCCACGGCGGTGAGTTGGAAACAAGCCTCTACCTCGCCATCGATCCGGACAACGTCTACATGGACCTGGCGGCAGAGGAGATTCCGGACGATGTGCCGATGAGCTTGGGCGGGTGGAACGACCTGGTCGCAGGCCGCCATCCCGACGCCAACCACGTGGCGGCAATGCCGTACTGGAGCACTTTTTCCAAGACCGGTGTGCGCGGCGATCCCACGGTAGCAACTGCTGAGAAAGGTCGCAAGTTTCTGGATGCCGGCGCGCGCGGCCTGGCCCAGATGGTACGCGACCTGCGGGAGCTTGAGATCAACCCGCGCGTCGATCACCATTAGAAACGGTCTGCGCCGTATCCGATAGCAAGCCCGTTCTTGCGGTGCGCTTTGACTTAAAGCTGTAGCGCGCGGGCTTGTGACCCATGGGATGTCTGCTTGAAGACTGTAGCGCGGGGGCTTGTCCCCCGCTGGGATGTCTGCTGAACTTGATAATAGTAGCCCGTGCGTCCGACGCGCTTTCGGTGCCGCGGGCATAGGTCTGGTGCCTACGCGGGTAAACTGCATTGATACAAGGAGTACCGCCATTTGAAGACCTCCACAACTTCCGAGACCCCAACTGGGCCCACTTCCCTTGAATCCGGCGGAGAACTCCTGCACCGTCATCCTGGCGAAGAGTCCGTACCTCGCCATTCCAGCGAAGAGTCCTCGCTCCGTAACTCCAGCGAAGCGTCCTCCCTCCGTCATTCCCGCGAAAGCTCGCCCCCTGCGGGGGCGCGGAATCCATCTTCTCCGGCCTCCAAGACCCGCGAATGCGTCGTGGTGCTGGACTTCGGCTCCCAGTACAGCCCGCTGATCGTGCGCCGCATCCGTGAATGCGGCGTCTACGCTGAGCTTATGCCCTATGACGCGGACGAGGATTCCGTGCGTGCCCTCAATCCGCGGGCCTTGGTGCTCTCCGGGGGACCGGCGAGCGCCTACGCGCCCGGCGCGCCGCGCCCGCAACCTTACGTCTGGCAGGGCAAGCTGCCGGTCTTGGGTATCTGCTACGGCATGCAGCTCATGGCACAGGCGTTGGGCGGCAGCGTGGCCCCCGCCGACAGGCGCGAATACGGGCACGCCATGATCCATGCGCAGCAGTCAGCCGGTGTCTTTGCCGACATCGCGCCCAACCAGGACGTGTGGATGAGTCACGGCGACCACATCACGGCACTGCCGTCGGGCTTTGCGGTGTTGGCCTCGTCGGCCAATTCGCCTATTGCCGCCATGGGAAACGCACAAGGCATGATCGGTTTTCAGTTCCATCCCGAAGTGGCGCACACGCCCCAGGGGACGGCGATCCTGCGCAACTTCCTCTTTGAAGTCTGCGGCCTGCGCGGCGATTGGACGCCCGCCGCCTTCATCGATGAAGCCGTGGCGCAGATTCAGCGGCAGGTGGGCGCGCAGCGGGTCATTCTGGCGCTTTCCGGCGGCGTCGATTCCACCGTGGTGGCGGCGCTGCTGCACCGCGCCATTGGCGACCGGCTCATTAGCGTATTCGTGGACAACGGCCTGTTGCGTCTCAACGAACCGGCGCAGGTGGAGGAAAGCCTCACACAACTCGGCATTCCGGTCCGGCGGGTGGACGCCCGCGAACTTTTTTTAGGAGCGCTAGCGAATATCACCGATCCGGAAGCAAAGAGGCGCATCATCGGCGAGACGTTCATTGACGTGTTCGAGGAAGCAGCTACGCGCCACGCGCCGGTGGACTTCCTGGCCCAGGGCACGATCTATTCCGACGTGATCGAGAGCCGCGCGCCGGATTCGAAAGCCGCCGCGCGCATCAAGAGCCACCACAACGTGGGCGGCTTGCCGGAAACCATGCGCCTGACCCTCGTCGAGCCGCTGCGCACGCTCTTCAAAGACGAGGTGCGCAATGTGGGCGAGGAGTTGGGGCTGCCCCACGAGCTTGTCTGGCGGCACCCGTTTCCGGGGCCGGGTCTGGCTGTGCGCGTGCTGGGCGCGGTGACCGCCGCGAAACTGGAAATCGTGCGCCTGGCGGACGCAATTCTTACGGAGGAATTGCGCGCCGCCGGGCTTTATGAAAAACTGTGGCAGGTCCTTGCCGTGCTGCCCAACGTGCAGAGCGTCGGCGTGATGGGCGACGAGCGCACCTATGACCACCTGGTCGCCCTGCGCGCCATCGAGAGCCAGGACGCTATGACCGCCAACTGGGCGCACATCCCCCACGACGTGCTGGCGCGCATCTCCAGCCGCATCGTCAACGAAGTCCCCCACGTCAACCGCGTGGTCTACGACATCACCAATAAACCGCCGGCTACCATCGAGTGGGAGTAAAAAAGTAGGGGACAAGTTGGATCAGGGACACTCAGGATAGACCCGTGCGGCATAGAAGCAGTGTGTGCTATTGCGTACTCATCACTCGGATTGCTGTGGCGTATTTGCTGGTACAAGCTTGCCGTCCGCATCTAGCCGTATCAAGTCGCGGCGGTCTGTCCCATCGAGGGCCACGGTGTAGAGTTGAGGCGGTATGTCGCGGTAAGCAGGCTTAAACAGTGCAATGCGCGTGCCGTCCGGCGACCACGCCGCAAGATATGGCGATTGATTCCACCTTGTCCTCTCCCCTGTCAACTCGATCACTTCACCATCCTCTACGTTGACTACACATGCTGCTGAGTTGCAGGAATATAGTATTTGTGTGCCGTCCGACGACCACGACACCGTAGGAATCCAACGTACATACCCCTCTCGGATGCCATAGGAGGCTATAGTAGCAATGAGCTTTTCGTCAGAACCGTCTGCCGCCAAGGTGACGAGCGCTACATTACCCCCATCGCCAGTAGCCTTCATAAAGGCTAGCCGCTGTCCATCAGGTGACCACGAGACCACACTATTCACATCCTCTGCTACTCTCTGTAACTTCTGCTCGTCTAGATCAACGGTGTAGAGATAAATCGGATGATACTTTGCATCGTACCGATCGTCATTCACCTGGAACGCCAGCCATCTCCCGTCGGGCGACCACGCCGGTGGCGCCAGGGCTACCGCTCCCAGCCACGCATCTTCAGAATCCTCGATCTCTTCCCCTTGTCGTACCTTTCTTCTCGTAGCATAAGCCTTTGTATGCCAGGAGAATTCTAGCTCCTTCCTCAGCGTCGACGCGGCCAGACGCACATCCGACCCATCTGCCGCCATCGTGTAGACTTCCAAATTGCGCCATTCCCAACCAAGAGAGCGTGGGTTCGCAATGAAGGCGATGCGGCTGCCATCGGGCGACCAGACCGGGAAGTGATCCGAGTAAGCGTTCTCCGTGAGCCGCTTCTGCCGCGTACCCGCAAGGTTGGTAACGGCTATTTCGTAGGTGTACTTTGACCGTTCCGGTATTTCTCCCGTCTCTTTAATCCCTTCCGTTGGGAACGCGCAGGTCGAATAGACTACCTGCGTGCCTGCAGGTGAGAGGTCGGCATAATACCCGTAGATTAGCGCATAGCCGGAATCCGCATCGGCAATCTCTCGCGCCCACGCGCCACCAACGTCCACCGCCCATATGCTATCTGCGTGGCCAAGTGTCAACTGAAGCCCATCCGGTGTCCACTCGAGGAATCCCTCGTAGGGGAATGGCGATGCCCCGATACTATCATGAGTAGGAGCGCAAGTATAATGAAGATCATCTATGATTAATTCAGTTGACGCTTCCGGATCTATCTCCCCACAGCCAGCAATACCCAAGACTAGCACCAGCAAGAACAACCTTAGTAGCCTAGAAATACCATGTTGCATGGTCATTGCCTACTCCTATGGTATCGTTTGATACAGCGCAAAAATCGCCATGATGTCAAACGGATGCGGTGAACAGTCATAATCATCAGGTGTGGAATAGCTCATAAGGGCGTCTTCAATTTGTGGGTGATGCCTATCTTGACCCATGCCATCTGTACCGTAGCCAATTCCCAAAGCGTGCCCAGCCTCATGCACGAGGGACTTATACCTGAGCCAGTCTATGCTTGGGCTTGACCACGGACATGCATTGAACCGGATGTCGTCTTTACTAGCAACCTTATCGATGCCCGGAAACATCAATGGAGAACCCTCAAAATAACTGCTTCGAACCTTGATGTCATGCGAAATGATCTGGTCTCCATCATCATTGTAGGTCACATCCGTTGTAGTGCAGATACTCCGACACCATCCATGACCGACATGCGTAGAAATCTCTTGTATCAATGCAACGCTAATGTTGAGGCTTTCGTCGTCAATCATATATATCTCACTTACCTGTTCTTCCCGCGAATGAGCGAGTGCCCTTGCAAATCTCGCTGGCGTAATAATGCCAACATCCCTGTATTGACTTAGAAGACCGGTAACATGTGCCTCAATAACCGCATCTGATGGGCGTCCCGCTGGGTCAGAGATGAGCCGTTGGATGTTCTCTCTAATCGGTGTAAGGTATGCTAAGTAGTATTCACAATTTAGGCTCTCGTCATGTTCAAAACTGACCCAATCGTCTGTGGCGATTTCCCATTGACTGAAGGCGTGATCGATATATGCCTCTAAGTCCGTTCTAATGGCTTGTGGGAAGCTGTTTTCACAGATGCGGTAGTAGTACGTCTTGTTAGCCAATCGGTACCTAAGCGGGAAAGTGGCCACGCGTTCGCCGTTGCCGGCAGGCCGATCTGATGGCCAGACGTATACGTCGCGGGCGGCGTACACGCGCTCTCCGCTTGGCGTCTCGTAGATCAACTGGATGGCGTAGACTTCATACAGCGTCAAGCCGGTGATGGGGTTATCGCTGGTCGTATCCGCTTTCAAGGGGTTGTCCGGCTCCCAGTCAAGGCCTGTGTGGCTGTCACGGTTCTTATCCACGCCGAGGCTACGGTAGCGGAAAGAATACGTGCCACCCGCATAGCTTGCCCCCAGAATCTTCTTGCCTTGAATGGTCAGATCCTCAATCGCAGTCCTCGTGAGGGCCGCCTGGCCTCCGGCGGGACTATTCCCATCAGCCCGCGTGATGGGCGTATCGATGAGTATGACCGTATCGCTGTAGTCGCTTTCGGTATTTGGGTTTACACTGATATCCACTGCCTTTACGCGGAACTGATACGCATACGGGTCGTCGGCCAGTCCTTTGTCACCCATCATGTCACGCATGATATTGTCAAGCTCGATTTCAATAGAAGTGCTGGTGGTATGGGGCATAGACCTGCGATGCTTGCTCCATGCTCCGGACCCTTGCTTGCTCACTTCGACGACGTATTGGTCGGCATGGCAAATCATCTCCCAGCGCAAATCTGCCTTGCGCTCGGATTTAGGAATTACTTCGACCACGGGCGTTGGCAACGTGCTGGGAGGAACCGAGTGAGGATCGCATGGGGCGCTGGGCGGCGGCGCTGGTGGCAATGCTGGCGGCGGCGCTGGTGGCAATACTGGCGGCGGCGCTGGTGGCTGCTCTTGTGGCGGAGTGGTAGCTACTGGCGTGGGTGCTTCGGTCGTTACTTCCTCCTCACTGTACGGCCCCCATTCCGCGGCAAGAAAGCTGCCGTCGCCGTGTGCCCGCACCCGAATTTCATAAGTCGTGCCGGGGGCGAGACCCGTCCACGTGGTGCTCGTAGTGGGGCGTAGAACTTCCTTGGTTTTCCAACTGCCAGGATTCCCTGTATAGATGCCAAACTCATACTTGCTGGCCCCAGGCACGCGGCTCCAACTCGCCTCAATACTCCGTGTGTCGGTAGCGCTGCCGCTAAATCCAGAGGGCGCCTGCGGTGTGGGGCGGGGCGTGGTCACTGTCGCCCAAGCGTCCAGACTCCACTCCGCCGGCTGGTCATCGGTGCATCTACTGACAGCGGCCGCCGCTACGCGTAGGTTGTACGTCGTGCCACGGGCAATACGATCCGTCCACGTGTAGCTTGTCCTATCCGTAGTCTTGAACTCCCAACCTCCAGGATTGCCAAGCCAGATGCCAAACCGATAGCAATTGGCTCCAGTCACCCGAGTCCACACCGCGTCAATCGTCTTGTAATCAAGGGCAGTAACTGTGCGCCAGCTCGGCGGTGACGGCGCGGCGCGCACGACCGCTGACCCGACGGTTTGCGCCCGTGCCTGGGATCCACTGGTCGTGGCACTCGCGCTGGTTGACGGCTCGCCCCATACTCTCGCGGAACTCTCCCCATCCCCGTACGCCCGTACCCGGTACTGATACCTCGTGCCGGCGTTCAGGCCATCGACGGTGACAGCCGTCTTGGTGATACGCCCGTGTCCCCGCACCACTTTCCACATGACAACACCGAGTGACCCCAGCTGCTCCTCCAGCCGATAGTGCGCGACCCCGGCCAGCTTGTCCCAGCTCGCCGCGATACTGCCGCCAGCTTCCGCACTGGCCGCGAATCCCACAGGCGCCGAGGGCGGCGCTCCTGGCCCCGTCGCCGCACCCGCTGTCGGTGTCGGGGTGGCATCCGTTACCCTCACGCCCACTATCGGCGTAGCGCCCATGCGATAGCCACTGCCCCCCAGAATACTGACGTCAAGTGTCAGCACTCCCGTACCAATGGCGTCACTGCCCGTATCGGCAATGAGCTCAATTGTGCGCTCCCCCGACGCCAGAGACAACGTCAAAACCTTGCTTTGATACACCGACCGCTCGCGGATCGTCACCTGCACCTGCACGTATACAAGAGTATCCGACGCAGGCGCGCTGTCGGCCGTCAGCGTGAAGGTGATGTCCTCGCCTTTGGTCGCCGAGGCGTGCGATGAGGCGAGCGTCAACGTGGGAGTGCTCCCACTCTCCTCCGTCTGCGCCTGGGCTGCCACGGCAAAGACCAGGCTCACCACCACCAGCACGAAACCCATACCGGGCCGCCCCACGTGCCGCACTAACGCGGCGATGGAGTTGCCCCGCCTCAACTCATAGAGGAACCTGCACAAAAGAGCCATTCGCGTTCCGCTACCGTTTCCCTAAAGAGTATCTGCCTATCAATCGTATCAGACGCCACTTGGAAACACACGTACCGTATAGCCAAACACTCCAATAACCTAGGAGTACCATCCCAATACGATTACATTCGACTGTCAAATTCCTTTGGGGCAGAAGACGCTTTGGCAAAAACAACTGGTTCATTGCTGCACGGCTCTCGGTGTACTGAAGTTGGTAATGTGCTTCAAGACTACCTGCATTGTACTTTTGTAGTCCTCTTCGTGAACGGAATTCGGACAACTTTACGCTTCCTAGCGCCAGGAGCTTTTCCAGACCGCTACTAAATTTCTATTCCTCACAGTTTTCTCCAATGTATCTGGTTGGTATTGGGCCAATCGCATGAGAATGAAATCTAGTCGAAGAATGACTCTTCGAAACAAAGGATAAGATATGCCGATAGTGGGAAGCTACGCCGCAGCCAGGTTGGCTTCCATACGGCGGCCGAGGGTGGAGACGCCTACAAGAAAAACGGTACAGATGGCGAAGCCGATGGCGAGTTCCACCCACACGTCGGTTAGGCCAGAGCCGCGAATGGCGATGTCGAACAAAGGCGAGAGGAAGTAGTAGGTGGGGAAGACTTTCGCGATCCACTGGGGCAGGTTGGGCCAGATGAAGAAGACGACGGGAGCCACCAGTACGATGGCGCCGCTCTTCCAGACGGTATAGAGCGTTTTCGTATCCTTGGCCCAGGAGCCGAGCATCAGGCCAACCTCCGCTGCCATGAGCGTGGCCAGCACGAGGACCAAAAGCAGGGCGGCGGGATTTGCGCCGAGCGCGCCGTTGAGCGCCAGGGTCACGACGCCGGTCGCCATGGCCAGGATGAAGCCCAACGCGCCCTTGCCGAGCAGGACGTCGCCCAAGCGGGTCGGTGTCACGAGCAGCGCGGTGAGCGTCCGTTTTTCCTTTTCCTCCACCAGGCTCGTGGCCGGAGTCAGCGCGCCCGCGATGAGCACTGCCATGAGCACGATCAGCGGCAGCAGGCGGGAGACGATGGGCACGGACTCGCCCTCGCCCACGGTAATGGTTTCCACCTCAATGGGCGCCGGGGAGCCTGCCACTTGGCGAATGAGGTCGACCATCGTCACTCCCAGCACAACGCGGTTGGAGGCCAGGCTCTGCCCGCCAAAGAAGAACTGCACGTTGGGCATCTGACCGCCCTGCAGGGCACCGTCGAAACCCGCCGGCAGTACCAGGCCGGCGTCCAGGTCGTTGTTCTCTACCAGCGTTTTCAGAGTCGCAGCAGATTCTGGGAACCTCACCTCGATGCCTTCGATATCACCGACGTTGCGCACGATCTGCGAGTCGCCTTCGTCAACGATGCCGAGCCGGGGCACCGGGTCGAACAGGCTGCCAAACACCACGCGAATCAAGAGAGTGAGAATCACGGGCAGGACTATGGCGTAGAGGAAGATAGGCGAGCGCGGCCCGACGCCCAAGTCCTTGCGCAACAGGTGCCACGCGTGTATTCCGATCATAACGTCTCTACCTTTTTCTCAAGTGTCTTGTAGCGCGGGGGTTTGCCCCCCGCTCTTTTCCGCGCAAATGCAATGGTAATAGTCTGGACTGCTTCTTCCCTGGTTGTGCGCAGGTTACAAACCTGCGCTACCGCAAGAGCGGTGTGCCTAACGCGTTCAGAACCCTTTTCCGCGGGTGCAATGCAGGATGCTTGAGTTCATACTCGTCCTGCCCGCCTTATTGCGTCTCTACTTCTCTTTCTAGCGTAATTGGCCCGTCGCGCGGGGGCTCGTCCCCCGCTGTTACACATAGGCAGAGGGCTCAGCCCTCTCCGTTCACCCTTCGACAAGCTCAGGGCGAACGGTTTGTGCCAGCCTCGTAGCGATGTCTTACCGACTTGCCGTCCGCTCTTACCTTATGCCATCTCTAATCTTTTCCGGCGTTATCTCCCAGTAGCGCGGGGGCTTGTCCCCCGCTCTTCATCTAGAGCGTTTCCACTTTTTGCTTCAATACGACCCATCCCGCCGCGAATGCGAGCAGGCACCAGGCCAGCAACATGCCGAGGTGCGGCCAGACCTCCAACCAACCGGCGTTGTAGGCGCTGGCTTGCACGACTGCCTGCACCAAACCATATGACGGCAAGATCTTTACCCACACCGCGGCGGTGCCTGGGAAGAGCACCGCGATCGCCGGAATCATCAACGGGATCATGAAAGCCATGCCGTAGAAGAGCGTTTCGATAAAGTCTTTCCCCGCTGAACCGGCAATCAGCCCAAAGCCGGTCACCAACACTGCGCCCAACAAGAGCGCGCACAGTAGGATGACCGGCTGGTTGGCGAACGAGCCGATGATGAGCAACAGGAGCACGGCTTGCGCGAAGGCTAGTGCCGCGCCCAGGATGCCCTTGGCCGCCAGGAAGTCCGAGACCCGCGTCGGCGAGACGAGCACGGCGGTCACGGTGCGAGCTTGAATCTCTGTGGCTATCAGGGAGCTGAGCGCAAAGGTCTCAATGACGAGCGCCAAGACCGCGAATAGCGGGCGAATCTTTTCGCGGAATGGTACCTGGTCGCCCACCCGGTCTTCACCGAGCACGATTACCTCGCGGTCCGGTTCCGCCACAGGCAAGGGATTGCCCGACAAGGCGTAGGCAATCTCGCGTACAAAGCTCGTCATGGCGCGGCGTAACTCCACCGGCACGTTGGCGTCCACGTACACGCGCACTGTGGTCTGCTGTCCGGCGGCGACGCGTTGCAGGAAATCAGCGGGGAATGCCAGCCCTATCGAGAGCGGCTCCTCCGGCTCCGCATCGCCCACGCCGAGCGCCGTCTCAAGCGCCGCTATAGTTTCGAATTGGACGATCTCGATCCCCGCAGTCTGGTCTCCCATGGCCTGCGCGAAGACCTCGTCCATGCCCGTCTGGCGTATGCCCACGGTGAACGATTCGTTCACGCTGCTCGGCAACAGCCAAAAGGCGATGCCATAGAAAAGAATGCTGATGACGGTGATGACGACGAAGAACCGCTCGCGGCTGTATTCCAGCACATCCTTGCGCACAATCGCCCAGAGGATGGCAGCGCGTGACACCCGGGTATTCACTCCAATTCTCCTCTACGCATCACTCTTGCAGTCCTCTGCCCGTGAGCGCTATGAAGACGGCTTCCAAGGTGGCCTCTTTCGTATGGATAGTCAGCAGGCCTTCCGCGCCCACCACTGCTTTCAGTTGGTCGCCGGTATCGCTGGCGTCGAGCGGCACCACCCGTTCGCGCACCTCGCCGTTCTCGCGGGTACGCACCCGCACCGACCGCTGACCGTGGGCGAGCTTGAGGTTCTCCGGCGTGTCCAGCGCCGCGATCTTGCCGTCATTGATGAACGCCACGCGGTCCGAGAGCTTGTCCGCCTCGTCCATGTCGTGGGTGGTGAGCAGGATCGCCGCGCCACGCTCGGCTTCTTCCTCTATGATTTTTCGAATGGCTTGCGAGGACACCGGATCGAGACCATCGGTGGGCTCATCGAGAAAGAGGATGTCAGGGTTGTTTAGCAGGCACCGTGCCACCATAAGTCGCTGCTGCATGCCTTTGGAATAGCCCTTCACGCGGTCGTCGGCACGGTCGGCAAGTCCGACCCGCTGCAGCAGAGGCGCGGCGTCGAAGTCGCGTATCCCAAAGAGCCTGGCGAAGAAGTGCAGATTCTCCTTGGCGGAGAGATTGAGATAGAGGTTCTTCTCTTCAAAGCAGACGCCGATGCGACCCTGAATTCTGTCACGATCTTTGGCAACGTTCATGCCGAGAATTGAGATTTCGCCGCTTTGCGGCCGCATCTGACCGGTAAGGAGCTTGATGGTAGTGGACTTGCCCGCGCCGTTCGGTCCCAGGAAACCTAAGACCTCGCCCTGGGCCACGCTAAAGCTGACGTCGTCCACCGCCTTCACGTCGCCATAGGAATAACTGACGCCGTCTACACGAATGGCTTCCTCACTCATGTGTTACCTCTCCTTTGCCCTTGTAGGACGGAGTCTCAATCCGTCATTCCCGCGAAAGCGGGAATCTATCTTGCAGGCCTCTCCCTCTTTTGAGACCTTTGCGTAACTCCTAGTGTAGGGGCGAAAATAGGGTAAAACAACTGCGATCTGTGAGGAGGGTGCAATGCAGCGCGAGATGGGCCGACCGTCATTGGCGGAGTTCTTGTTACCGGAGAAATTGGGACACAACGAGCGGCTGGAACGGATCGAAGCGGCGGTGGACTGGAAGCGGTTGGGACGGGTGGTAGCTGGCATTTATGCGTCTGGTGAAGGCAGGCCGAGCTACCCTCCATTGACGATGGTGAAGGTACTGTTGCTGGAGCAGTGGTACAACCTGTCGGACCCGCAGATGGAGGAGGCGTTAGGGGATCGGCTGTCGTTCCGGCGCTTTGCGGGACTGGGGCTGGAGGACGACACGCCGGATCATTCGACGATCAGCCGGTTTCGGACGGAGTTGGCGCAGCGCGGGGTGAGCGAGCGGTTGTTTGGGGAGTTACAGAAGCAATTGGAGGAGCAAGGGCTGCTGGTAAAAGCGGGGACGTTGCTGGACGCCACGTTGGTTGCGGCGCAGGTGCGGCGACCATCGACCGATGCGGGACTGGGAGCGAAGAGTGAGAAAGACCCGGATGCGGACTGGACGCGGAGTGGAAGAGCGCGGCAGTCGCACTTCGGCTACAAAATGCACGTGGGGGCAGACAAAGGGACATTGCTGGTGCGGCGGGCGGAACTGACACCGGCGAAGGTAGCGGAGAGTGAGGTAGCGGACCGGCTGGTGTGCGGCGATGAACTGGCAGTGTATGGCGACCGGGCGTATGAGTCGAAGAAGCGGCGTGCGTGGCTGCAGTCGCAGGGGATTGACGATTGTATCCTGCACCGCTCGCACAAGAACCAGCGCGGGTTACCGGCGTGGCAGCAGGAGCGCAACGCAGCGAACGGGCCGGTACGGGCGTTAGTGGAGAAGGTGTTTGGCACACTGAAACGGAGCTACGGCTACCGGCGTGTGCGGTACCGCGGACTGGAACGCAACGCGGTAGAGATGTGGCTAAAGCTGATTGCCTACAACCTGCGGAAGGTGGTGGCACTGACGGCATAGGCAGGAAAAAGCGTAAAGATAGGGTAAAAACAGCGGGCACTAGGCCGCCAAAGCAGCACAGGGACCGATCAAGACCGCTCTAGCGGCAACTCTAAGCCGCTGGCAGAGACCAAAAGCTGTCTTTTCCCTCCCAAAAGACCACGCCGAGAGCCACACCAGGGTTACGCAAAGGTCTCCTCTTTTTGAGCGTGTAAGGAGGCGGGGGACAAGCCCCCGCGCTACCAAGACCTGATTCCCCCTTTTAGATTTACCCATTCAGTTCTGCGGCCTGGGAGTGCGCATTGGGCGGTAACACAAATTCCCTATTGCGTAGACTCTATCACGAAATATTCAGAAATGCGGCAGTAATTTCCCAGATTGCGACAGCCACGTCGTCGACGCCAAGCGTCGCGTCTACTGGATGCCACCGGTCCGATTCTGCTTGGGCGAGAGAGTGGTAACCAGCGGCGACCTCTTGGTGGAAGGCCAGTTCGAGGCGATCCATGCGGTTGGTCGGTGCGGCAGAGTCGTTGGGGCCGAATCGGCGCTCTAGGCCGGCCTGTGCGGGTAGAGCGAGAAGAATCGTGAGGTGCGGCACAAGGCCGCCGCCGGTAGCGAAGTCGTTGAGCGTACGCAGGGTCGCCAAGTCCTGACCGCGGGCATAGCCCTGGTACGCAAAGGTCGAATCACTGTAGCGGTCGCAGATCACGACGTGCCCAGAGTCGAGCGCCGGGCGGATGACCTCGTGGACGAGCTGTGCCCGTGCGGCGCACATGAGCAGCGCCTCGGTATGCGGATGGATCTCCACGCTTGTCTGATCGAGCACTACGGCGCGAATGCGGTCGCTAATGGGCGTGCCGCCCGGCTCACGCGTGGTCACCACCGTACGACCGGCCTGCCGCAGGCGGCCGGCAAGCCGCTCCACCTGGGTGGTCTTGCCGGAACCCTCAACGCCCTCGAATGTAATGAAGATGCCTTGGTTTGTGCCTACCACGTGGTCTTTAGCCCGCCAAACTCTCAGGCTGTCATTCCGAGCGTAGCGAGGAATCTAGAGTGCTAGCACTTCAGATTCCTCGTCGCGTTGCTCCTCGGAATGACATGTATTGGATATTCTACTCTATACTCCCGCCAGTGCACGCGCCACTTGGATAAGCGCTTGCACGCGCTCCGGAGTGTCCGCCTCGGCGTAGATGCGCATGATGGGCTCCGTGCCGGAGAAGCGCACGCACACCCACGCGCCGTCGCGCAGCGTATAGTGAAACCCATCTTCAGTGCGCCGTTCGACGACTTCGCCATTCGCGATTTTCGTCGGCACGTGCGCTTGCATGCGCGCCGCGATATGTTCACGCTCCTCTTTTGGGAAGTCCAAGTCAAGTCGGTCGTAGTAGTGCGGTCCCACCATGCTGAAAAGGTTTTCCACCAGCTCCGTCGGCGTGCGGCCGGACTGCACCACGTAGTCCAGCAGAAATAGCCCCGCCAGAATGCCGTCGCGTTCCGGCACGTGGCCGCGAAAGGCAAAGCCGCCGCTCTCCTCGCCGCCCAGCAGCGCATCGGTTTCCAGCATCTTTGGGGCCACGAATTTGAAGCCCACCGGCGTTTCGTGCACCGGCACGTCAAAGAGCTTGCCGAGGCGGTTGAGCATGGTGCTGGACGTAAATGTCTTGACTATCGGCCCACGTTGACCGCGCACCTCAAGCAGATAGAGTGCCAGCAGCGACATCACCGTAAGCTGGTTGAGGAAATTCCCATTCTCGTCGCACGCGCCGAGACGGTCGGCATCGCCGTCGGTTGCAAGACCCAACTGTGCTCCTATTTGGCGTACGACACTCAAGAGGTTCTGCAGATTGCCCGGAATCGGCTCTGGGTTTTTTAAGCCCGGGAACATGGGATTGCGCTCGTTGTGGAGATCGTAAACCCGCAGGGAGCCGCCCTGGAGAATATTGCTAAACCAATCCAGTCCGGCTCCATACATGGCGTCTACCACCAGCGTGCCGTCCCAAGCGCGCAGACCCTCGAGGTCGAGCAGCCGGCGTATGTGCGCCAGGTACGCAGGCGCGGGGTCGAACCGCTCGCACAGGCCCAGTTTTTCGGCTTGAGCGACGGCCAGAGAGCGCACGTCTCGCGGATGCAGCGCGTTGACGATCTCCTCTATCTCGGCCAATTCCTCCGGCGGAGTTGCGCCGCCGTACGCGGACCGTACCTTATATCCCTGGTAGTCGAAGGGGTTATGGCTTGCCGTGAGGGTAATGCCGCCGCCAGCCTGGCGGTTGACGATGGCGTGGGCGAAGACGGGCGTAGGCGTGGGCGCGTCAGCAAGAGCAACCGGAATGCCATTACCGGTCAGCACTTCGGCCGCTGCTGCGGCAAACAGTTCGGCATTGAAGCGGGTGTCGTAGGCCACAATGAAGCCGCGTGCGGCTTCCTCCGGATGTTCTTTCTGCCAGAATTGTGCTACCGCCTGCGTTAACAAGCACACGTTGGCGACGGTGTAGTCAGCGCCGATGATGGCGCGCCAGCCGTCGGTACCGAACTTGATTGGTGAGGACTTCATCGTGTTTCAGAGGCTCCTTGTCAATGATCGCAATGGCCTTGCCTAGGCCGCTCAGCAATATGAAAACGGTGGTCAGCTTCCTGACCGTCATTCCGGCGAATGCCGGAATCTAGGGTGCGCGCGGCTAAGATGGATTCCCGCTGTCGCGGGAATGACGGAGTTCGGCTTTCTATTTCCATAAGTAGTGACGATATTCTACTGGAGACGACGTGCGTGAAGCCACGCGGCAGCAATGAAATCATGACGCGGCGCGCACTTGGACCCGCCAGTAGTCCAGGGTATCCTCTAAGGTCTGTTCCAGGGGGATAGTTGTACGCCAACCGGTCTGCTCCTGGAATGCGCGCGGGTCTGCTTGGAGAATTGGCAGGTCACCGGGTCGGAAGAGCGTCGGATCGGTCTCTACTTGTACGTCTACCTGAGTGAGGCCCAACATGATCCGCAACATTTCGTCAATCGAACGGGCGGTGCCGGAGCCGATTGTGTAAACGTCGCCGGGTGTCCCTTTTTCCAGCGCGAGCCAATAGGCGTGAACCATGTCACGCACGTCGGTGAAGTCGCGCTTGGCGCTCATGTTGCCCACTATTAACTTGGGCGGGCGAAGACCCGCTTCCATCTGCGCCAATTCCTGCGCAAAGCGGGCGATGACAAAGTCCGGCGCCTGGCGGGGCCCGATGTGGTTGAACGGGCGCACACGCACGATGGGCAACCCGTGGCTCTGCCAATACTGCAACGCCAGCATGTCCTGCCCGACCTTACTCACCGCGTACGGATCAGCGGGGCGCAAGGGCGCTGTTTCGCTTACGGGCAGGTCCTTCTCCTCCACCATACCGTAGACGTTGCTCGAACTCACCACGAGCAGCCGCGCCTCCGGTACGTGCTGATGCATCGCCAGGATGACGTGCAGTTGTCCCAGGATATTGGTCGTAAGGGTCGCGCCCGGTTCGCTCCACGCGGTCGGCACGTGCGCTTGGGCAGCGAGATGGAAGATCCTGTCCGGCTGGATAGCAGCAAGCGCGGCTTGCATGCCGTCTTCGTCCGTGATGTTCGTGCTGTGGAGTTGAACGCGATCGCCTAGGTGCGCGAGATGCGGATGCGGCCCCGGCGTGTACGACAAGCCCCATACGTCGGCTCCCTGCGCCACGCACACGTCCGCTAGGTGGCTGCCCGCAAAGCCGGTGATGCCGGTAATGAGTACGCGCATGGGGAGCGGCTTCTCGAATCATGCGAAGCGGAGGGTTCCTGTGGCGATTATACGCGGCTCTGATTGGCTGCGGCAACCGTCCAATAGCCTCTTGTCCAGCCAGTGCCTACACGTTGCTCTAGTCAGTAGCGTGTGACTCGCGAGCGTGATCGAAGTACAGCGCCTTAACCGCGAACAATGTGGTCAATATCGAGTCGACGAGGATGCCGAGGCCGAAGAGCAGCATAAGGCTTTGGAAATCCGGCTCCCACAGCCCTGAGACATAGAGCAGAAATGCAATAACGTATACCGTTCCGTTTGTGATTATTGACTGATAGGCCATATATCGAGTCTTACCGAGTCCGTAGAACAGGCTGTCCGTTACGGTGTTGAATGAAAACAGGACGTAAGGCACGAAGAGCACCGCAAGTGCTGTCGTAGCGTACGCTACTGTGGCCTCGTCCGGATTCAACGCTCTGGCGGCCATCTCCCAAAATGGCACGAAGATTAGCCACGCGACCATCATCACCGCGACAACGACCATCGAAGTGCACCAAAGTTGCCGCACACGTTCAATTTGACCGCTGTTGTTTGCGAACAGTGCCTTGGCTGAATCCGAGAATGCCAGTACCGGCACCAGCATGAAGCTCCAAAAGATCTGGATTGAAAGATAGTAGCCCCCAATCTCTTCCACGCCGATCGAGTTGACAATTCGGATGATCATCACAAAGTAGGCAACGTTCCTGACGAGGCTGTCCAGCCCGCTACCAGCGCCTACGCCGACGTAGGTGCGAATGTCCTGGAACGTCGGCCTAGCCAACAGCGCCGACGCGGAAACTCTCATGGTAGCCAGCAGTGCGCACATCGCAACCGCAAACAGAAGTACGCTGGCCAAGATAGACGACCAGGCGACGCCGATCACGCCGGCATCCAAGGAAAAGCCGTACCCACCAAAGAACAGGCTATCGAAGGCGAATCTGACCAGAACGTTGAGCAAGGCCATGCCCAGGATTAAGACTCTCTTGTTCAACGCCTGCAAGATGACGATTGAGGCTGCGTAGAGCAGGACGAACGGAGTGCCGAGTACGGTAATGCCCAGGAAGTCTCTCGTCTCCGCTTGAATTGCCTCAGGCGTGGCAACGATCTCGACAAAACTGCCTCGCAAAGCAAACATGGCCGCGGTAAAGACGGCGGAGACGACGAATATGAAGACAAGGACACTCTTCAGGCGATCCAACTGCACCAAGGAGCTGCTCGCTATGCGACTACCGACAAAGAAGTAGATAGCGAGCACCGTCGCTTCCTGGAAGACTTCGATGACGAGATTGACGAACTGCCACTGGGCCACGATTGCAAGAGCGCTGGGGTCTGGGATGGCATTGCCGATCAGGTGGACGCGATAGAGCTGATAGACGCCCGGCAGCGCGAGAAAAAGGAAAATGAACGTGAAGAGTCGCCAGTCCCAGAGCGCCAAGTGCGCACGTATTTGGCGAATCATGCTGGTCTGTGTTGACATTCGTCTAGTATACTGCAAACGCCTACATTGTCTAGGCAGACTCCTGGGCGAGTAGAGAGGAGGCTAAGCGTCGCTTGATGAGCGTCTAGAGCCTCTGCGCCTGGTAGAGGTCTTGAAAGAGACCCGGCTGTGCGAGCAGCTCCTGAGGCGAACCTTCTTGGACCAATCTCCCTTCATCGAGCACGAGAATCCTGTCCGCGTGCATCACGGTGACCAGCCGATGCGCCACCACCATGGTGGTGCGTCCCTGTCGGGCAGTTTCAAGAGCGGCTCGTATTTCTTGGTCGATGAGCGCGTCCAGGGCGGACGTTGCCTCGTCCAGCAACAGGATGCGCGGCTGTTCCACGATGGCCCTGCAGATCGCCAGACGCTGGCGCTCGCCACCGGAGATCGCCAGACCGCGCTCTCCAACATGCGTATCGTAGCCTACCGGCAGCGATTCGACGAAGTCGTGTAGTTGCGCTGCCTTGGCTGCCGCGACGACATGCTCGCTGGGTAGCTGGCGGGAAGGGTACACGAGGTTTGCAAGGATGCTGTCGTTCCAGAGGAAAACGTCCTGCGGCACGAGGCCGATCATCCCGCGCAGGTGGGAGAGCGACAGTTCTCCGACAGGCGTGCCGTCTACCAGGATCGCTCCGGAACGCGGTTCGTAGAAGCGCAGCAGGAGATCGATGACCGTACTCTTGCCGCCGCCGCTCGGCCCCACGACGCCGATGAATTCACCAGGTTCAATGCGAAAAGACACATCTTCCAGACCGAAACCGTCCCGGCCATAGTCGAAAGAGACATCGGCGAATTCGATGGTGGCACTAC
This sequence comes from Chloroflexota bacterium, assembly GCA_965219505.1. GTDB lineage: Bacteria > Chloroflexota > UBA11872 > VXOZ01 > VXOZ01 > VXOZ01. The sequence continues at coordinate 3,460,574 of OZ244775.1, forward strand.
TGGGGCTAGCTGCGTTTTGGGCGGTCACTGCTTCATGCGCATCCGTTCGTCCTTCGACAGGGCCTGTGCTGAGCTTGTCGAAGTGCTCAGCACGAACGGATGTGTTTGTCTCGCTCGGGAGACTAAGAAGCGAGTCGATACGCTCGGCGGCGGCTTTGGCCTGGCCGGTGCTCATGTAGCCGTCCAAGATTCCTTCCAGAGCGATATAGGCGCGAGGAACGTAGATGACAAAGGCCACCAAGCCGCCGATGCTCAGCCGACCGTTAATTACTTCGTATGCGCCGTAGCCGTACACCAGCCCAACCGCGATGCTCTGAATAAGGTCCAGCGGGAGCGTCCACACTAATTTGCGGAAGGCAGCGATCCTCGCCTTGATGCGCCAGTCGGCCATGATCCACTCCAGCCACCGCGCTTTCTCATGCGGCTCCGCGGTGTGGGCGCGGATGGTGCGCATGCCGGGAATCACGTCTTGTAGGTAGCTCATGGCATATTCTCTGCTCTGGTGCAATTCCCCGTCCATTGCTTCTGCATAGTGCTGCATCCGTCGTGCAAAGAGGTAGGAAGGCGGAAAGGCGATCAGGCTGACCAGCAACAAGCGGCCGTTGAGAAAGAACATGACGCCCAGCGTTCCTAGTAAGAGCACGGCGTTCGTGAACATGGGGAGCAACTCATTGCTCACGTACACTTCACCAATCTCACCGCAGACTTTCGTAATCGTCCGAATGATGCGTCCGCTTGCGACACGCTCCAGGTCTTGCATGCGCACGTACAAGGTATGGTTGAAGAGCGCCTGCCGGAGCGATTGCGATACCGCTTCGCCAATGCTGGCGCGCAGATAGTTCTGCACTGCCCCCAGCGCCATGGCGATCAGCGGAAAGGCAATAATGCCGATGAGGAGCAGCACGATCAGCGCGAGGTCCTGCTTAGGAATGGCGTCGTCGATAAGGCGCTTGACGAGCAACGGCGAGACCAGACTTACGCTAGTGCTGACGATGACGAGCGCGATGATGCCCGCGATGAGGTGCAGGCGCGCGCGCAGTTGCCGCGTAACAACGTTGTAGGTCGTGTGGTTTCGTTCGATGGTTCTACCTCCTGGTACTGCAGAAATCCTCCGCGTGTTTGCGGCCTCCCTCCTAGATGAAAAGGCCAGTGTGGGAGCGGTCTTGCCTGCCACTGAGCTAAGGGTGGGTCTAGGCGGCCGCAGCTAAGTCCACCTTCGTAAACGGTGGATAGCCTTGGACATGACCCTCTTTCACCCTTTCCTTCGATGGGTGAGGGCCGGCGTAAGAGTGATCCGCAACGTGACAAGCATCCCGGCCGCCTGGTCTGAACATAGGCTTGCTGAGCCTCACAAGCTCGTGTGCAGGCCACAAAACAGCTAGTATACGCGCGCGGCGAAATTCGTAAAGAAACCCTCCCAAATGCGCCGATTATTCGAAAATTGTGAGCCCTGCCCGTCAAGATGGTATACTGTTAACACGAAACAGCCGGACTGTGGCGCGGTTCGAAGTGTAAGGTGACAAATGCGAAGACACCCAGGTCTAAAACCTGGGTGTCTCTCTGTTTTTGCACAAAGGCAATTTTCGAGACTTACTTTAAACGAAAAGAACCGTAGCGTGGGGGCTTGTCCCCCGCTTCTTCGAAATTGCTAAGGGTTGGCCAGCTTAGGGATCAAGCAAGGTTAGTCGATGGACCAAGCATTCGCTTGGTCCATCGACGAGAGCGGCTAAGAAGTCCCTGCGCTGCTGCCAAATGCTCATTCATTGCGGGAAGTCGCAAAACAGAATAATCACTGCGGAGATATTTCAGTAGCATAGGTGTCAGACTTGGAAGCTGCCGGTACCTTGTCCGGCGTTTTAGTGTACACCGCATCGGCCAGCACATAGTCTCTCCAGTGCGGCTTGAGGCTGCGGAACGTTGTGACGTCTACGCGCCGCCCAAAGAGCTCCTCCAAGAAGAAGCAGACGTCCATGTATCCCTCAAGCGTCAACTTTTCGTCGGCCAGTTCGACCAGCACGTCCACGTCGCTCTCTGCGGTCGCCTCGTTGCGGGCGACCGACCCGTAGAGGGCTATCTTCTCAACGCCGAGACGCTTAAGCTGCTCGTGATTTGCCTCAAGTATGCGTAGAGCTTGTGATCTTGTTAGGGGTATTGGCGGCGTCATCGCCGTGATCAATCCTTACTTGATTTGATGTAGGTTGCCAAATCGCCCTTCGAGAGGACGCCAAGCAGTCCGTCATTCCCGCGCACGCGGGAATCCATCTTCAATGCATAAGATAGACTCCCGCTTTCGCGGGAGTGACGGATTGACAAGCTTCTGTGATTTCCCTGTGGATATCTGTAAGAGTGGCGGCAGGCTGCTTAGACATGCGATATTACCTCTGCGACCCTACGAGCACCTTTGATTCCAGCAGCACTTCCAAGAGCGTATCCAAGCCGTCGCGCCATTTCTCTTCCTGGCGGCCCACGTGCCAGCGCACCACGTTGCGGGTCAGGCGTACGTCGGAGCCGAACTCCTTGAAGATGCGCATACGGTCGAATACGCGTTCGTCGCGGAAGCGGATGACGAGCACGTCATCTTCGAAAGCCAGCGATAGAATGCCGTTATCCGCCGCACGCGCGCGCAGACGCAGCAGCGCGAGAACGTTTTTTACCGCCGGTGGCGGCGGACCAAACCGGTCGCGGAGCTCTTCGGCAAAAGTCTCGGTCGCCTCACGTCCCTTCAGCGCGGCCGCTCGTTGGTAGAGCTTCATCTTGGCGCCGACGCCGCCCACGTACTCATCCGGTATGTACGCGGCAAGCGGCAGGTCTACCACGGTTTCCAGGGCCTGCTCCGGCGGCAGGTCCTCTTTGGGTTGCCTGCCGAGCATAGACTGCACCGTCTGCTGCAGCATCTTGGTGTAGAGGTTGAGGCCCACGGCGTTCACGAAGCCGTGCTGCTCGGAACCCAGCAAGTTGCCCGCGCCGCGAATCTCCAGGTCTCGCAGCGCGATCTTGAAACCCGCGCCGAGCTCTGTGGCTTCCATGATGGCGTCCAGCCGCTTCTCGGCTTCTTCCGAGAGCTGCTTCACCGGGTTATAGAGAAAATAGGAATAGGCCTGCACGTCGGCGCGGCCGACCCGCCCCCGCAATTGGTAGAGCTGCGCCAGCCCGAAGCGCCAGGCGTCGTTGACGATGAGGGTATTCACACGGGGAATATCCAGGCCATTCTCGATGATGGTTGTGCTGACCAGTATGTCGAATTCGCCTTGCACGAAGGCGTGCATCACCTTCTCCAGACGGTTCGATTCCATCTGGCCGTGGCCCACGGTGACGCGCGCCGCCGGTACCAACTCGCGCACGTGGTACGCCAGCGAGTAAATTGTCTCAATGTCATTGTGCACCATGAAAATCTGCCCGCCGCGATTGAGTTCCCGCTGGATGGCATCGCGTACGAGATCGTCGTTAAATGCTGTGACGTAGGTCTTGACCGCCAAGCGATTGGGCGGCGGAGTCTCGATGACGCTGAGGTCGCGAATGCCCGCCAGCGCCATGTGCAGCGTGCGCGGGATCGGCGTGGCGGAGAGCGCAAGCACGTCCACCTGCTTCCGCAGTTGCTTGAAATGCTCCTTTTGGGCCACGCCGAAGCGCTGCTCCTCGTCGACGATCACAAGCCCTAGGTCTTTGAATTGCACGTCCTTGGAGAGCAAGCGGTGGGTGCCGACGGCAATGTCGAGCGTGCCTGCGCTGAGGTCCGCCAGGTGCTTCCGGATTTCTTTGGGCGTACGAAATCTGCTCACCAGACCCACGCGCACCGGAAACGGCCGCAGGCGGCTGCTCAATGTCTCGTAGTGCTGGAGCGCGAGCACGGTGGTGGGCACCAGCATGGCGACTTGCTTGCCGTCCATGACTGCTTTGAAAGCGGCGCGGATCGCCACTTCGGTCTTCCCAAAGCCCACGTCGCCGCAGATGAGTCGATCCGTCGGCTGCGGTTGCTCCATGTCGTCCTTCACGTCGGTGATTGCCTTCTCCTGGTCCGGCGTTTCGGCGTAGGGGAAAGCCTGTTCGAGCTGCCGCTGCCAGTCGGTGTCGGCAGCAAAGGCGTGCCCCGGTTCGGATTCACGGGCGACGGCGATGTCAACCAGGTCTTGCGCCATGTCCACTACCGATTGCTGCGCGCGCTGCTTGGCGCGTTGCCACTCCTGGGTGCCCAAGCGCGAAAGGTTCGGCACGCGCTCGCCCATGCCAACGTATTTTTCCACCCGGTCCATGTGGTCGGTTGGTACATAGATACGGTCGTCGCGGGCGAATTCCAGCACCAGGTACTCGCGCTCGCCGGAGGGGCCGGGCATGCGACTTATGCCTGAGAAACGTCCGATGCCATGGTCGACGTGGACAACGTGATCGCCGACCTGGAGTTCATCCAACAGCCGTTGGCCGCGCACGGAGGGCCGCAGGCGCGCGGCAGTCGGCGGCCGTCTCCAGCCGAAGATTTCGGCGTCGGAGAGCACCAGCAATCCCGCCTGCTCGCAGCGGAGACCTTCCGCCAATGAGAGCGGCACGACGCTAATACTGCCAGGCGGCGGCGAGCTTGGCAGCGCATCGTGCACAGTGGGTGCGAGGCCGTATTCCAGGAGAATCTCGGTTACCCGCTCTACCTGGGTGGTCGCCAAAACGACTCGCACTCCCTGTTCGCTGAAGCTGCCAATGCCCTTTGCCAGCCGTCCCGGCCGGCCCGCGTAGACGGGTAGCACGTCGAGACCGTCGCTCTCGTCCGCGTTTTGGTCTCGTACGTCCAGCACGGCATATGCGTCCATCTGCTGCTGGACCGCAACCGCCGTATGGTAGGATTCCGGCCAGTCGGCGGAGAGTTCTCCACCAGCAACAAGCCGGCTCTTTCGTTCAGAGGTCTGGGCTTCCAAGGCGTAGGCTACGTCCTGCACGTGTGCCGCATCTTCCATGAGCAGCAGGCCGTGCGGCAGGTAATGAAGCAAGTTAGAGTCGAGAAAGGGCATGGTGTAGAACGACGCGTGCTCAAAAAACGCGCCCTTTTCCAGCAGGCGGAGATGGCGCTGCCATTGTTCGCGCACTTCCGGACGCAGGCCGCTGTGGTCGAGCGTCCGGACGGCGGCGGCAAAATCGGCGCTGCGCCACGTCGGCACTTCATTGGCAGGCAGGATGGAGAGCGCCGTGTGTTGGGCCGTGCTCCGCTGGGTTGAAACATTGAAGGGGCGCACCGAATCGATCTCGTCGCCAAAGAATTCGATGCGAATGGGCTGGTCTTCCGAGGGTGGGAAAATGTCGACAATGCCGCCGCGACCGGTGAAAGTACCGGGCTCTTCCACTTGCGGCATGGGTTCATAGCCAAAGCGGATCAGACGATTCTTAAGCGCCGCCGGATCGGTGCGCTGCCCCGGCGCGAGCACGAGCACGTGTTCCTCCAATTCTGCCGGAGACGGCAGCCGCTCGAACAAGGCCCGCACGGAGGTGACGACTACCGGATAGTCCCCGGTCGGTAAGTTGGCGCTCTGCCCCGCCAGCAACGCGCCAAGCACCGCAATGCGGGCGCTGAGCGTACTGGAGAAGTGGGGCAGGTTTTCATACGGCAAGTAGTCAAGCTCCGGGTAGAAGAGCACATTCGCCGCTTGCGGCGACCACGAGCAAAGCTCCTGGTAGAAGCGGTGGGCGCGATCGCGATCGGCGCAGAGTATAAGCAGCGGCTGTGTCGCTTGCTGCTGGGCAACGGCAGCCAGCACCGGTCGCGCGCCTGGGCGCGCCGCTACCTGCTGCGATTGTTGCGTGTTTAGCCAGCGCCGCGCCCCCTCTGCCCAAGGCAGAGGGGCCAGAAGCGCGCGAATGCCGTCAAGATTCATTTACAATGTTTCCTGCGTTCATGCGATGTTCCTGTGCAAGCCTCGAAAGCCTGTCGGTATTGACAATGTCCCGTAGGGGCTCTTACATTTCAGTTCGAGCGCAGCGAGAAATCTAGGAATGTTCGTTCTCAACTCAACGTTTTTGCGTTCCACAGGGTGGAGAGGCAAAGGGACGTTCGATTATAGATGACTTATAGCTTAAGTGCCAATTCCATCTCGTCGTTACCGGGGCGGCAGACTACGCCTCCGGCGGCGCTACCGGCTGCGGCTCATTACTAGTGCATGGCTCAGCGGCTGCCTTCGCCCGGCTGTTGAAGCGCGTCATGGTCTTCGCTAACCCCTCGCTAACAAGGCTCAGTGCCGCTTCCACGGCCTGTTCTATCGTCTTTTCTATCTCAGGCTGCTCATCCGGCGAGAAATCACTGAGCACGTAGTCAATCGGGTCTACGCCGGTCGGCGGTCGACCGACGCCGATGCGCAGGCGCGGGAACGCACGCGTACCCAATGTGTCGATGACCGACTCTACCCCGCGATGTCCGCCGTGGCTGCCACCGGCGCGGAGGCGCAGCCGGGCGAACTCCAGGTCTATGTCATCGTAGGCCACTGCAATCTGTTCGGGCGCAATCTTATAGAAACGCGCTGCTTGGGCGACGGCGCCGCCGCTGGCGTTCATAAAGGTGGTCGGCTTAAGGAGCAACATTGCGTGTTGCCCCACCGCAGCCTTGCCGAACCAGCCCTGAAAGCGCCGGTCCGTGATTGACACGCCGGTCTTGGCCGCGATCCGGTCAAGCACGTGAAAGCCGACGTTGTGGCGGTTTGCGGTGTATTTCTTCTCTGGATTGCCCAGCCCGACGATGAGCCAGCGGGTGGGGTCTTCAGGTGTACGATTCATCTGAGCACCTGCATTAATTGTTCATCATTCTTGTTCTGAGGATTCCCCTCACCCCCGTATCAAGTACGGGGCAGGCTCTAACCCTCTCCCTTGGGAGAGGGAACCAGAAGCCGTAGCGCGGGGGCTTGTCCCCCGCTCCGGCTGCAGGCGCCATCTTGTGCCGGAAGATGGATTCCCGCCCCGTATCGTGTCGATACGCCGTATCGAGTACGGGGCAAGCATTTCGCGGGAATGACGGCCTTGGGGCCTGGCATTCCTAAGAACCAATCACCACGTAGTTGCGATTTCTCCGATTGTAGCGCGGGCGCTTGTCCCTCGCTTCGCCGTGTCGGGGCATGGGGCAGGCCTGGCACCTTAGGTAAACCGCCATCTCGGGCAATGCGTTTAGCCTCCAATGAGCAGTCCGTCGGCACGCACGGCCTTGTACAGCGCATACCATTCATCCAGTGAAAGCTCTTGCGGGCGGCACTGCGGCGCGATTTCTGCCTCCTCCAGCAGCGCGCGCATGTGGTCGTCATCAATGCGCAAGAGCGAACGCACAGAGTTGTGCACCTGCTTACGCCGCTGGGAGAAGCCTGCGCGCGCCAGCCGCAATACGTCCTCAATCGCTTCTACCGGGAAGTACGGCTGCTCGCGCTTGACCACTTCCACCACGGCGGAGTCCACCTTCGGCGGCGGAAAGAACGCTTGCGCAGGAACGGCGAACAAATGCCTGGTTTCCGAATACGTCTGCATTAGCAGAGACAGGTAGCTCTTGTCGCCTGCCGCTGCACAGACCCGTGCCGCAACTTCCCGTTGCAGCATCACCACCATGCGCTGCGGGCCGAATGGATGCGCAGCAAGACGCCGCATCACAGGTGTCGCGACGCTGTACGGCAGGTTGGCCGCCAGCATGTGTGGCGTCTCTCCAAAATACGGATACGGATCGAACGCGACGGCATCCTGATGTACGGTCTCGACATTCGTGTGAAACGCGAGCGTAGCTTCCAGCAAGGCCAGCATGCGGGCATCGATCTCCACGGTCACCACACGCTGCGCTATCTCTGCCAGGCAGACGGTCAGGCTGCCGAGGCCGGGACCGATCTCCAGTATCCGCTCATGGTCGGCCTGCTGCACGCGACGCATGATAGCGCGCAGCACGCCGGCATCGGCCAGCATGTGTTGGCCGAGCTTGCGGCTGAGCCGCAAGTCCACGCGGCGCAGCAACGCCCGCATCGTGCGTGGGCGGCAAAGGTCGCGCGCCTGCGCAGGGATGTCATAAACCTTGGAACCGATCATCAATCAACTCAATGTGGTAAGTCGCGCCCGGTAGCGCAAATTTGCAACCAGCGGGAACTCCCGGGTAGCGCCGGTTTGTAACCTGCGTCCCGCTGGCTATCGTCTGTTGCATGGGGCCTATAGTTTAGAACGACCCTAGTTCTTATAATACCGTAGAGTAGAGTATGACATTCCCTAACGAGAAGGAGCGATACTATGCGGGTGCAAGCAATCGGGGCGCATCCTGACGACATCGAGCTGCTCTGCGCGGGTACGCTGGCCAAGTATGCGCAGCAGGGGCACCAGGTGACGATGTGCTACGTGTGCAACGGCGGGCTGGGGCACGTGGAGATCATGCCGCCTGAACTAAAAGAGGTGCGGAAGCAGGAATCTAAGAACAGTGCCGACGTGATCGGCGCGGACTTTCAATGGCTCGACATCGATGACGCCGACGTGCGCCAGAGTACGAACGAGGCGCTTGCGAGCCTGGTCGACGCCGTGCGTGAGGCCCAGCCGGACGTTATCATCACGCATTCGCCCAATGACTATATGGACGATCACCGCCTGGTGGGCGAGTTGGTGCTAAAGGCGAGCTTCGACGCCACGATTCCGCATCTGGTTTCTAAGCAAGAGAATCCGGCGCAGCTCGTGCCCATCTTCCACATGGATACTCTGATGGGCGTGGACTTCCTGCCGGAAATGTGGGTGGACATCAGCGAAACTATCGAAACCAAACGACAGATGCTGGCGTGCCACGAGAGCCAGTACGCGTGGCTGAAGGAGCACGACAATATCGACTACATCGATTCTATGGTCACGGTAGCCAAGTACCGCGGCCTGCAGGTCGGCACGCCCTACGCCGAGGGATTCCGCCAAGTGCGCGTCTGGGGCCGCACCACCACCGTGCCGCTACTGCCGACGGATATAGCACGCGGGTCGTAGAAAGTAACATTGCAAACCGTTGTTTTGGAAAGTGTATGCTAGCCCAAGCTGCTGGGCGCATCAAGGACGGTGAGTAGGTCGCGAATGACATACAATCGCGGCCATGTGTCCGGATGGTACTCGACAATTTCCAGATCGGTGAATCGATCGAGTATCCCCCTGGCGCCGGTGGTAGAGATGCCAAGCAATTTTGCCGCGGCTGGGGCAGTCATGTACGGCATTTCAAAGAGCCTGTCGAGCAACATAAGGGCGTTCGCAGACTCTTGTTTGTACTGCAGGACACCTTTCATGTAGTCGTGAAGGTCCCTCAATTGCCGAGCACGGTGAAGAGCATCGCGGGCCTGTTCAACGACACCGTCCAGAAAGTACCCTACCCAAGTCTGCCAGTCTCCAGTCACGCTCACTCGTAGCAAGTGGTCGTAGTACGCGCCCCGGTCACGCTCGAAATAGGCGCTGAGATAGAGCAGTGGTTGCGTCAGCACCTTCTTGGAACAGAGAAACAGGACAATGAGCAGGCGGCCAAGTCGGCCATTCCCGTCTATGTAGGGGTGTATAGCTTCAAATTGGTAGTGCATTAACGCACACTGAACCAACGGCGGCAAGATAGAATCAAGGTTCACGAACTCTTCCCAATCCAATAGCAACTCGCGGACCAAATGTGCTGGTGAAGGGACATACCTAGCATCTTCAAGCGGGGTGCCAAGTGAACCTATCCACACTTGGTCCGGCCGTAAACTTCCTACGTGGGCACCGGCCCCTCTCACTCCATTGAGCAGCACTGCGTGCATTTCATTTGTTAAGTTTATACTTAGTGACAGTTCTTCGAGCCGGTTTAGACCATGTTCCAGGGCTCTCACGTAATTTGCCACTTCGGCCACGTCTCCCGTGGAGCCTCTCACAGCCGAAACTTCGTAGAGGAACAGGTCTGACAGAGATGCCTGTGTACCCTCGATTCTAGATGACAGTACGGCTTCCCTGCGCACAAATGGCCTGATCAACAAGTGAGGATTGGGTACCGTTTCTCCTACACCGGCTAGCGTGGCTACCGCTCGTGTTGCCTCATCAAGCCGATAGATCAACTGGGGACTGAAATCCAATTGGCGAGGAAGATTGTCCGGTACAAATGCCTGATTTCCTTCTTCGATTGGCACTAAACGCCCACATGGACTATTGGATATGTCGCTGATGGCCATTGAGAACTCCAGTTGCGAATTCTGGATCACTTGAAACTTTTTAGCAGATTAGTTTCAAATGTATCACTAATAGCAACTGGAGTACCGAATTTGTTTGCGTTTGGAGAAGTGTCAAATCGCGGGTGTCTACGCTCTGCGGGCGCGGGAATGTTAATTCTACTAGCAGTGGTTTTGCAGTGAGAATTCCCAAACAGGCGGAGTAGAGGCGCATGCACTTACAAGTGGGGGATTGTACGGATCCTCAATAAAGGCAGCGAATTTAGTACCCGCACCGAGCATAAACTTCACTGGCCGACGGATGTAGCCAAGACCTCAACTCTGTTTGCAATGTCGTGTCCGGAGGTGGGTGGTGGGAGCGGCTTGCCGTCGCTGCGATAGAGATGAATTACCTCATCTACGATCTGGCAAAGCTCTGCGAACACTTGCCGCTCGTCGTCGCCGTGGCACCCACCGTAAACGAGTCCCGGAGCACTACCCACGTAGCATTGATCGTCCTCCGACCACTCGACGACTTTGGCATACCGAGCACTATCTTTCATTCTTCGATTCCTCAATAGCTTCTCTCACGGCGCGGACTTGGTAGCTCTTCGCATCACTTCCCGGATTGCCCGATAGTGTAACGGGTCTTACCACCCTTGAATGCACAAAGTTTCGATGGCTCCCACGTCCACCTCGATTTACAAATCCTGCCCGCTCCAAGTCGGCGATCAACTCGCGAACCTTTGGCGGCAAAGCTAGGACCTCTTTAGCGAAGACAACAAACGCACCTAATTTCTGGCTGGGGAACCAGGATTCGAACCTGGACTTATGGATCCAGAATCCACTGTCCTACCATTAGACGATTCCCCAAAGCGGTCGCCGCATGCGCGACCAATTTCATGGTACTAAGCGGCTTCGACCTGCGTCAACCGTTGGCGCGGTGCCGTGCTCTGCAGTTGTCCGTCCCACGAGAGCCCGCAGTCCCTTGCCATCAAGAGCGACAGGGAGAGCAGCATACCGGTTCCCCCACAATGTTCACGGCAACAGGGAACCGAGCGCTGCCATGCCCGCTATTTCCGATAGCGCAGGTTTGGAATCTGCGGCCATGACATGCAGTCACGTACGTCGGCTCATGCGGTGTACGCTGGTAGCGAGTTTGGGACTGCGTTATACCAAACTTGAATGCGACGAGTGTAGGAAGCCGTCCGTTCATGCTTCGACAAGCTCAGCACGAACGGCCCAGTGGTAGCTTGGTGAAGCGGTTTCAGCTCGAACGGACTAGTGGAAACCTAGTGCAGCTGCCTCAGCGCGAGCGGACTAGCGGAAACTTAGCATAGCGGCCTCAGCGCGAGCGGACTAGCGGAAACTTAGCATAGCGGCCTCAGCACGAACGGACTAGCGGAAACTTAGCATAGCGGCCTCAGTACGAACGGTCCAGTGAGAACTTGGCGAAGCGGTTTCAGTATGAACGGACCTTTCGGCGTATTGTGTCTTGCGAATGCCTCCGCTTGGTGAAAAGGCGCCCCTTTGACTGATTTTGCCTCTGAGTCAAAGACATTGGTGGGAATGCCGTGCTCGCCTTCGCTAAAATATTGGACGGGAGAGACGGCACAGAAGGGGTGTGGCGAATCGGGCGGATTGTGGCGAAGTTAAGGTAGGGGTTTACAGGAAGGAAGAAGCACGTGCGGCGATTTGAAGATCAAGTTGCGATTGTCACCGGCGCCGGCAGCGGCATTGGCTTGGGCATTGCGGAGCGGCTCGGGAGCGAAGGGGCAAAGGTGCTCGTTACCGATATTGACGCACCCACAGCGGATGAGGCGGTGGCTGCGCTCATCACGCAGGGCATAGCCGCGCTGGCTGTTAGCGGCGACACGGCAGAGGAGTCGACGGCTGAACGCGCCGTGGCACAGGCCATTGCTGCGTGGGGGCGCATCGACATCCTCGTAAACAACACCGGCATCATCGGCCAAACGGCGCCGCTGTGGGAACTGCCGGTGAGCGAGCTCGACCGCGTCTATGGAGTAAATCTGCGCGGCACGTACCTCTTCTGCCAGCAGGCGATACCCCACATGCTCGCCCGCGACTACGGCCGCATCGTGAACATGGCGTCGATTGCGGGTAAAGAGGGCAACCCGAACATGGTGCCGTACTCAGCAACTAAGGCCGCCATCATCGGCCTCACCAAGTCGCTCGGCAAAGAACTGGCGGAGACCGGCATCCGCGTAAACTGCATTACGCCGGCGGTCGTCCGTACCCCGATTTGGGAGCAGACCACGGCGGCGCAGATGGATATGCTGCTGGCGCGCATCCCCATGAAGCGCAGCGGCGAGATTGCCGAGGTAGCGGCGCTGGCGGCCTGGCTGGCGTCGGCGGAGTGCTCGTTTAGCACTGGCGCCGTCTTCGATCTCAGCGGCGGCCGAGCGACGTACTAAGTTGCACCCTACATCCAGCACATGCTGCCTCGGCCCGCAGTCAAGCAACGCCAAGTAGTGCTCCCACTGCGCAATAATGTCCGCCATGGGCGAGTCGAGAAAGTGCTCTTGGGCCATGTTTTTCTCCAGATAGGGTTTGACAAAAGGGCTTGAAAGACATTTATAGTTAATTCGAAACTGTTCACTGTAGAATTGAGCTTGCCAAAGAGAGAATTTCATTGCCATCGTTCAAGAATCTATACACGACTGACTTACACCTTCACATTCTTGGCGCCTATACCACAAAGGCTTTTTTTGATTTGGGCAAGGATGTCTACAAAGACGTCAACTGGAATGAGGGAGGATTCGTAGACTACTACAATGGGTTGTATGAGACGTCCCTTGATCCGGTCGGTATATTTGACCGGGCAATAAACTGCCGTACCGGACTGGAAGAGCTTCGCAAGGCATATGTTTACTCTCGAGTGGATGGAGGAGATTTCGCTAGGTGGGAGGCGAAGAACTCATTTTTCTTGCGACTTTGGGGTCATCTCCGTGGACAAGGTCGGGAGTTAGACCTTCTCAACAATATGCTGAACCGTCACAAAGACGAGGGCTATCAATATGTCGAATATCGTTGCGGCGGCCAAACCTCCTGGCACTTCCTTTGTGCACATGCGCTTAGCGCTGCCAGCGATAAGTATTTTGAAGCAAAGTACATTGTAAGCATTCCACGTGATGATGCATGTGAAGCATACAAGCAAACACGGGAGCTATTAGACCGGTATCCATATTTAGCGAATATAATCGTGGGCATCGATTTCGCGAGTGTCGAAGAAGGGCATCCTCCCAAACACGTTGCTCCCTTGTTCCGACAGCTCGAGGCGGATAACAGGGCACACCCAGATCGCGCACTGGATGTGGTCTACCACGTTGGAGAGCAGTTTTTCGACAAGTCGATCGAAAGCGCAATACGCTGGTGCCACGAAGTCGCAGAAATGGGAGCAAAAAGATTGGGTCACGCGATTGCCCTTGGACTGGATCCAAGGGTAGCGCTTTCTCGACGGCCCCGAGCGCACGAGTATGAAACGGTGTCAGAGCGACTGGATCAGATCTCGTACGACATTGAGAGGGAGGAGCAACTCATTGAACACAACGTAGCTGTCAATATCAAAAGACTGAATTCAGAGAGGCAGGCCCTTCAAAAACTGGATCCGGCCACCATAGTGCGATCTCAATACGATGAAGCACGAATATCAAACATCTATGGACGCCAAGAATATGTCCTGCAAGAATTGACTCGGTTGGGCACGGTAATCGAATGTTGTCCAACATCGAATCTTAGAATTGGTGGGATACCGGATTCGCAAGCCCACCCGATTCATCGATTTCTAAGGTCGGATGTAAATCTAGTAGTTGGCACGGACGATCCAGGGGGCTTTGAGATCACATTGGAAGATGAGGTCCGGTGGGTAGTGAAAAATACCGGGCTTAGCGAGGGAGCGCTTTTGGATAGACTAGGTGATCCACGAACTTACCGTCTAGGTCAAAGGTGTGAAGCGACGAATCACTCCATGCAGTCTTGAACATCTGTGAGAAAATTGCTGTCTGCATTCTCAATTCAGTATCATTTCATGACCCTATTATGCTTAGCGGGCTTATCTGCCCTAATTGTCAAGGCACACCTCCACGCCCGATGAAGCATGGAAGGTACTGACAGACCTAAACGTTCGCGAGCCGGTTTAGATAAACGCCGCTGAGCCGTCGGGGTTCACGTCGAACGGCCGGTGCCACGAGCGAATCGGCTGATCGCGCACGTATTCCTCGTTTAGCTCTATGCCCCAGCCGGGGGTTTCCGGAATCTCCAGGTAGCCATCTTTGAGTTTGACCGGCTTCTCTAGTACGTCACGGCGCGGCGACTCGTCGTCGGCGTGGTACTCCAGGATGATGAAGTTGTGGGTGGCCGCGGCAAAGTGGACGTTGACCGCCGTTGCTACCGGCCCCAGCGGGTTGTGCGGCGCAACCTTAACGTAGTGCGCTTCGGCTAACGCGGCGATCTTCCGCATCTCGGTCAGGCCCCCGCAGACGCAAATGTCCGGCTGAATGATGGTCGCGGCCTGTTTTTCCAAGAGTTCGCGGAAGCCGAAGGACATGTAGAGCATCTCGCCGGTGGCAACGGGAACAGGGGATTTCTGTGCGAACCACGCTAGGGCGTCGATGTTCTCCGGACGCAGCGGCTCCTCGAAGAAGAACGGCTGGGAAGGCGCGACCGCTGCCGCCATCTCCAGGGCGCGGGCCGGCTCGAAGATGCGGGCGTGGGGATCGAGCCCAATGTCCACGTCCGGCCCGACCGCTTCACGCACTGCCGCGATCCGCTCGCCGGCCGCAGCCACCACGGCATTCCAGGACATCTGGGAAGCATTGGGAGGGTGTGGCGCCATCTTGAGCGCCGTATAGCCGTATTTCTGCACGAGCGCCTTTGCGCTTGCCGCACAGGCTTCCGGCGTAGCACCGCCGCAACTCTGATACACGCGAATGCGGTCGCGGCACTTGCCGCCGAGCATGCGGTACACCGGCTGCCCGGCCGCCTTGCCGCTGATGTCCCACAGGGCATGGTCGATGCCGCTGATGGCGGCGTTGATGACCGAACCGCCGGGAAAGCGCGAATGCAGGTACATGTGGTACCAGATGCCGTTGATGTCGCGGGGGTCTTTGCCCACGATCCAATCGGCGAAATCACTAATCGCGGCCGCCACCGCTTGGTTCGGCCCCACCGGGTACGCCTCGCCAATGCCGCTGATGCCTTCGGAGGTGTTTATTTTCACTATAAGCACGTCGCGCGATGTGATCGGCGCGGCAAAGGTCTCGACTGACGTGATTTTCATGTTGGCTTGCTCCTGTAGCGAGATGTGCATGGAGGTAGAGGACACAGTAGGCTGTTGTTGCCCTCACCCTAGCCCTCTCCCACGGGAGAGGGAAAACTTATGCTACCCAAAGTCTACACTATGGGTTTCCGGCGACGGATTGCACTGCGTTAGCACCACATCGAATTTGTGCCGAGCAAATGGACAAGCCCCTGCGAAGAGCCCAGAGGAAGCGTGATTGGGTTGGGGCGAAGCTGCAAGAATTGCATAGGCACAAGCCCGTCATTCCCGCGCAAGCGGAAATCCATCTTCTATGCGACGCGTGTTTTGCGTCCGGAGCGGGGGACAAGCTCCCGCGCTACGGCAGGATAAGAATGAGCCTTACAGATCACCGAGCGTAAGAGAAACACCCTCGTTCCGTCATCGAAAGACTGCACACCCACGACGCCGATCAATCCGTTACTAGGCTTACATGGTCCCTTACGCGCACACGGGATGGTCGGCGGACCAACGGTTGAAGTTCTCGGTAGAAGAGGCGGCCAGTTTAGGACGGGCATCCTCCCACATTTGGGTCCACGTTGTGGAATCGCGGAGTTCTGACTCAGGATTGGCGCGGCTGCGGGCCGCGAACCCGGGGAAGACTGGGCGGCCGGTGGGTTGACCAATTGGCTGGTAGCGCAAGTCGAAACTCCAGCGCACCTCGTCCTGGGTTGTATTGTCGTAAGAGCAGTGCATGGTCTTGCTGTGCATGAGCAGAATGCTTCCCGCCTGCATGGGCAGCGGCACAGCGTTCGCAATGTCCACAAGCTTTTCCGGTATCCAGACGCCGCCGACGCCCGGGCAGTGTACTGCGAGTTCGTCCTCCCGGTGTGAGTAGGGCACGACGTACATGCAGCTATTCTCGATGGTGGCATCGTTCAAGGGCAGCCACACCGTTAGCATCTTGGTCTCGTCCGCCTCTTCCACCACCACGCCGTTGTCTTGGTGCCAGGGCACGGCTACGGCGAGGTTTGAAGGATTCTCCACGTGGACGACGTGTCGCGGCAGCTTCATGCGGACGTGCTGTACGGGGTTGGAGAGAATCTCAGGCCCCAGAATGCTCTCGGCGCAATCGAGCAGGCGCGGGTTCACGAGCAGATTAAAGACGGCCGGGCCCGTGTGCATGGGCGCATCGGCCCCAACGGCTTTCTGCGGCAGTGAGATGTCAAATGCCTGGGTGAAGATTTGGCCGCTCTCATCACATACTTGAATCAGGCGTTGATCAAACGGCAGGTCGGCGTACGTCGAGGAAAGGACACCCTCCGCGAATAGATCGTGGGCGATGCCGTCCAACACGTCGCCGTACTCCGCCATCACCGGGGCTAGATCTTGTTCCGGGTCGAGCACGTTGTCAACGACCACGTACCCTTGTTCATCGAGATGATCGAGTTGCGCTTGCGTCAAGCCGGCCATTTCTTACTGCTCCTAAACTTTCAATGTGAACCGCATGAACTTGCGGTAGCTGCCAAATCCGTTGCTCTTCGCACTCTTCTATCTGTCTTGTACCAAAATAATACATCCAGAGCATTCTAGGCAAGCCCCCAAGTGATTGTAAAGAGCGGGGAAGAGGCCCCCGCGCTACGGCAAGAATGGGCGGGCTTGGAAGCCGTCGTTCAGTGTGTATTCACGACTATCAGACCACCTAGGCGCACGCGGGATGGTCGGCGGACCAGCGGTTGAACTTCTGCTTAGCGGAAGCGGCCAGACGAACCCGCGTGTCTACCCAGAGCTGCGCCCACGCGGTTGCGTCACGGAGTTCCGACTCCGGGTTGGCGCGGCTGCGGGCTACAAAGTCGGGGAAGACCGGGCGACCGCTGGGCTGACCGATCGGGTGGTAGCGCAGGTCGAAACTCCAACGCACCTCGTCCTCTGTCTTGTTATCGTACGAACAGTGCATAGTCCTGCGGTGCATGAAGAGCACGCTGCCGGCCTGCATGGGCAGCGGCACGGCCTGTGCCTCGTCCATCAGCTTTGCCGGAATGCTCAGGCCGCCCACGCCCGGGCAGTGGACGGCGATGCCGTCCCGGTGCGAGTAGGGCACTACGTTCAAGCAGCTATTCTCGATGGTGGCATCGTTCAGCGGCAGCCACACCGTGAGCATCTCAGTGTCGTCTGCCTCTTGCACCACCACGCCGTTGTCCTGGTGCCAGGGCGTGGGCTGAGCAAGGCCGTTCCGCCCCTCCGTGTGCACTGCGTGGCGGGGCAACTTCATGCGCACGTGCTGTATCGGATTGTTGAGGATTTCCGGCCCCATTATGCTCTCGACGCAATCGAGCAGGCGCGCGTTGATGAGCAGACTAAAGACTGCCGGGCCCGTGTGCATGGGCGCGTCGGCGCGCTCGGCGCTCTGCGGCAGCGAGATGTCGAACGGCTGGGTGAAAAGTTGGCGGCTCTCGTCGCAGACGTGAATGAGCCGCTGGTCGAACGGCAGGTCGGCATAGGTCGAGGAAAGGACGCCATCCGCATGAAGGTCGTGGGCGATGCCGTCGAGCACGTCGGTGTATTCCGCCATCACCGGCGCCAGGTCTTCCGCCGGATCGAGCACGTTGTCAACGACCACGTACCCTTGCTCATCAAATTGATCGAGTTGCGCTTGCGTCAGGCCGGCCATTGTGTGCTGCTCCTCATCTACCAAGAGATTGCAAGTATTCTCGAATATCCGATTGTCACCAACGATATGCAGGGTCGCGTCATGCGCGACTGTCTTTCAATATAGTACAAGCATAGCACTGTGGGCACGTTTTCGGGTAGCCCGGACGAGCGTGTGACGCATGGCTGCTGTGAACTAGAGCAGGGCGCAGGTTGCAAACGTGTCCTGAGCACTGCGGCAGGCTCAGCACAGGCTCTGTCGAAGGGCCTGCGCTACCGCGACGGCCGGCGGTGTTGAACTTGTAGCTAAGCTTGTCAGCGGTTTGCGCAGAGCGCTGCCCTTTGCACAGACTCGTTCGCGCCCAAGTTGCAGAATGGCATTAGAATACATTAGGGAAGAAAAGGGGGAGAATTCCTGTGCATGAAGTAGCACAAAGCTACGCCCGCGTGCTCGGCTTTGCATTGATCGTTTTGCTGCTCACTGCGTGCGGCAGTGCTGGGGACTTTTCGGAGTCTGAGACAGCGCCTCAACCTGCCATGCGCAGCGGAAGCGATAGTCCTGTAGACAGCAAAGAGGCAGCAATCGCGGCGGTGCGCACGCATCTCTCTGAGATTATCTCCTGTCGGGAGGCGCATGGCCGCTTGGAACAGGACTTCTCACAAGGCATGTTTGAGGCGCGTCTCGCCGCCGCCTATACCCTGCGGACGCAGAATCCGGTGTGGGAGGTAGTGTTCGCAGGCGACCTCCATATCCCGTACGTGATCTGGTTTGTGGAGCAGAGCGACGGCACAGTGCTGGCAAGCATTAGTGCGGCGACGTACTACGAGTCCCCGCTCCATCACATGTGCCGTCGCAACTAAGCCGCAATTCAGTCCAAACCGAAATAGACCCGAGGCAAGGTGAGAAAAGGGGTTACTGTGCTGTGTTCCGCACGGTCGCCAGCGCTTCAGGCAGCGTGAATGCGCCGAGATAGAGCGCGGAGCCGACAATTGCGCCTTCCACGCCCAGGGTCGCGAGCCGCGCAAGGTGTTCGAGGCTTGCCACGCCGCCCGAGGCAATCACCGGCACGCTAACGGCCTGCGCCAGCGCGCCTGTTGCCGCGAAATTGGGTTGGGAGAGCGTGCCGTCGCGCTCCACGTCGGTGTAGAGAAACCGGCTTACGCCGCTCTCCACCATCTGTTGCGCCAGGTCGAACATGTCAACGCCGCTTTCCTGCTGCCAGCCGTGGGTCATCACCTTGCCGTTGCGGGCGTCCAAAGCCACAACCACGCGCTCGGGATAGCGAGCGCACGCCTCGGCCACGAGCTCGGGCTGTTCCAACGCCACTGTCCCAATGACGATTCGCGCCACGCCCGCCGCAACCGCCAGTTCGATAGCGGCGAGATCGCGCAAGCCGCCCCCCATCTGCACGGGAATCGTCAGCGCCTCCGCCACGGCTGCCACCACCGGCAGGTTCCGGCTGCTGCCGCTCTCGGTACCGTCCAGGTCCACCACGTGGAGCAGCGCCGCGCCTTGCGTCTCCCAGCCGCGGGCGGTCTCCACCGGATCGTGGGAAAAGACAGTGCTCTGGGTGAAATCGCCCTTATAGAGACGCACTACCGCCCCGTCTTTGATGTCAATCGCTGGAATTACTTGCATGGCTATCCGCGCACACCCTTGGCGCTACGTTTTCGGCAGCTACACTCTGCTAGTTCAAACACTGGGACTTCATTCTTGTGCATATACCGGAATAAGCTCAACCAACAGCCGTCGCTCTGCTCCACAAACCAGATTCCGATCAGTGTAGCGCGGGGGCTTGTACCCCGCCTCTTGGCTGCACACCGCTAAGGTCGCGGCAACGCTTCGCAAAAGCATTCACCCAGACAAGTTGACTGCGCACTTTCCAGTGTAGCCTAAACCCAATAGAGGCTCTCGTAGCGGGGGGCTTGTCTCCCGCCTCTTGGCTCCGCGCCGTGGGATGGGGGCTTGTTCCCCGCTTCTTCGCCCTGTGCCACATGTCAGACCGGCGAAGGTGTTCGAAAACCGCAGCCCTACTTGCTATCGAGATTTTGCGCCGATGCCGCCAGATAGCCCAGGCCTCTCACCCGTCGCCCAAGCCACAAAGTTTGCGTAGAGCCGCAACCCCATGCCGGCGCTCTTCTCCGGGTGGAACTGGGTAGCAAACACGTTCTCCCGCGCCAGCACGCACGGAAAGTTCACCCCATAGTCGGTGGTGCCTGCCGTCAGCGCAGCATCGTCCGGATCGGGGTAGTATGAGTGCACGAAGTAAAAATAGGCGTCGTTCGGTATGCCGGCGAACATGGGGTGCTCCTGCGCTTGGCGCACCTGGTTCCACCCCATGTGGGGCACGGTGAGCCCCTTGGGAAAACGCCGCACAATGCCGGGAAAGAGGTCGAGGCAGGGCGTGCCGCCGTCCTCTTCGCTCGCTGTCAGCAACGCCTGCAATCCCATGCAAATGCCGAAATAGGGCTTGCCGGCCGCAATCGCCCCCTTCACCACGTCGATCATGCCGTGCCGCTCCAGCCCGCGTATGGTATCACCCGCCGCCCCCACGCCAGGCAGGATCACCGCCGCGGCGCGCTCCACCACCGCCGGATCCTGCGTCACCACATAGTCCGACGTATGCAACGCCACCGCCCGGCTGACGCTCCGCAGATTCCCGGCGCCGTAGTCAATAATCGCAATCATGACACAAAGTCTAGCTTTTTCTAGGAGTCCCTAAACCAACTTCCCTCACATCATATCCTGCACGTTGAGAGCCGCACAATGCTATCCTCACACCCACTGGTTCCATCCAATCCGCATTTGGACCACATATGGATTATGGTAAGCTGGAGCCAAAGACCCTTTACTTTCTCACCTGTTCAATAGGACGTCTTCCTTTGAAAGACTATGTTTGAGCGCGAACCTACAAACCAAGACACTCCCTCTCAAGTTCTGTCTGATCAGCAGCAACTCCTTTACGGGGAGTTGCAGAAGAGGGATCGCCCACTCGCACAGATGTACTTTGGTGCAATCTGGGTGTTGAGCGACACTGAGAATCCAGAGAAAGTGCCGCAATCTGCTTACAGCATGCGTGAGATGATGAACAAACTACCATATTTCGAGGTCGAAAAAGACAGTACACCAGACTTATTTGCCAGAGTTAACGAAATTCAAGAGCTCTGGGACACCGCGATTGAGGAGTCTCACTGCTTTCACGATTCGGCTTGGGAGGGCGAAATTGATGAGTCGCTTTCATCATTTCTGAGAGGGATGATCAAGTTTTCCAACTGGTACAAGAGTAGACCCACAGCGACAAGAGTTGCTTCTCAATTCATACGTAAGCAGCAGCATTCCGCATACTATTACCCAGAGTCTCTGCACAGGGAAAGACTAGATAGTTGGATGAAAGCCTACGGCTTCTTCAACGGAGTCCTTCATTACGACAGAGAAGTGCTGCACGAAGAGTTCGAGGAAGTGCTACAGGACACAGAGCGCTTTCTTTTGAACTTGTTCCTTCCAAAGCCGACTGAGGACTTCGACTTACTCGATGCGCTGATCCGTGAAGGTGAAAGCGATGCCGATTACTTATAATCTAGTCAAGAATGCTATCGCGGTGATGAGGAAGTATCCCGCGAACTATGTTTATTTCTTTGACAACTTGAGATCCCCCATGTGGATCGAACCCTTGCGCAAGCATGGATTCTTCAAAGACCCGCCGGAGACGATACGAGAAGAAGATCCTGAGCAGGCTCGAGTGATGATCAGCTTTCCCCCTTGGCCCGAATCCCGGTACTTGGCGAGAGTGGCCGGAATTGCGCCAGACTGTGTGCTGAAAGCCATGCTGGATCTCAATTGTACCGATAACGCGAGTATTCACACGGACCTAGCCGAGGCAGCCTGCGCCATGCCCGCCAGCCGCGCGGCCACATGGGCAAGGCGGGAAGCAAAATGGATCACCAAGCAAGATTATCTATATCAGCTTCTACCGGACAGACTCGGCAAGCTTCTCGCACACTTGGTCGAAGGTGGCGAGACCCAGGCCGCGCTTACCTTAGCCAGGTCGATTCTGGCCACTAAACCGCCTGCGGTAACAGTAGCCGATGACCCCGACGACTGGCCCGACATGCGCGTTCGTCCTCTGCCTCGATGTGAAAAGTACGACTACGGAGAAGTGTTGGAAAACCACATACCCCACCTCGTAGCGGCAGCAGGAGACGGGGCGCTCATTATGCTCTGTGACGTGCTGGACAGCGCATTGAAACATGTATCCGTTTACTGGCAAAAGCGCCACCGGGCGTTTTCTAAAGCGTTCGACGGTGGGGGAGCGAGCCATATTCTACCGGAACCTGAAGAGATGTCTAATCTCAAAGATGATTCCTCAGAATCATGGCGGCGCCACATTCACGCGGACAGCGGCTTCTCACGTGATGCTGAGAATCTACTCGTGACTGCCATTAGAGACGCTGCCACGCAGTTGATAGAGGGCAAGAAACTATCGGTACAAGAAGTCGTAGAGATACTTGAGAAATACTCCTGGCAGGTCTTTCACCGTATATCGCTCCACATCCTGCGCTCATATCCTGACTCGGCAGAAGAACTGATTGTCGAGCGATTGACCGATGCTACAAGATTCGGCTATGGCTACCTGCCGGACGAGTATGACTTGCTTCTCAGGGATTTCTTTCCGCAAGCGCCTGCAGAGGCCCAGCGGGACATTCTCGCCTTCATCGAACAGCGCGTGAGCATTGAGAACCTAAAAGAGCAATACGGCGGCTCCGACGGTTTCCAAACGGAGGAAGACATACAAGAACAGGTGCACCGCTGGAAGATCGACCGTCTACATACCATCCATTCATCCTTGTCACCGTGTTGGCAGCTACGCTATGAGGAACTTGCAGCCTTGGAGGGTCTAGAGGGCTATGAACCACCGGACCCGGCACATGTCCGTGGATTTGAGACCACAACCCCTGGAAGTCCGAAGTCACGAGAAGAGCTTGCGCAGATGACCGTTGGGGAGATTGTTGCTTTCTTGAGAACCTGGAATTCGCCTAGTTGGGAAGAGAGACCAATTATCTTGGGTCAGAACCTATCCGATACGGTTGCGGCAAGTCCGCAAGGTTTTGCCGAAAGCGCAACAGCATTTAAGTGGCTTGACGCCACCTATGTGCACGCACTCATTTTGGGACTCTGGGAAGCGGTGAAAGAGGAACGCGTCTTCGACTGGGAACCGGTCCTTGAACTCTGTGAATGGGTCGTGGCACAATCCTATGAGATACCGGGTCGAGACCCCAAGGAATTGGACCGCCACAAAGACCCGCACTGGGGATGGTCCTTCAAGGCCGTAGCTGATCTTCTTCGTATTGGGCTAGCGAAGGACGATGCGACGATACCATTCACGTTCCGTTCGTGCGTCTGGGAGATAGTCGCCATACTGGCCGAAGACCCGGAACTCACGCCAGAGCACGAAGCTAAGTACCACAGTTCACCTGCTGACGGCTCCCTTAACACAACGCGTGGCGTTGCTATCCGCGCCGTTATCGAATACGCCCTTTGGGTGCGTCGAAACCTAGAGGAAGAGCCAGCATCTGTGTGGCGCAGTTTCGAACAAGTGCCCGAAGTACAAACGGTACTTGAGCAACACCTAGATCCTTCTCACGATCCGGCATTTGCAGTTCGGGCTGTTTATGGGCAGTACATCTTTGCTCTAGACTACCTTGACCGCGCATGGACTTCAGCGCACGTGACGCGAATCTTACCGCACGACGAACCTAGCAAAGACTACTGGCGCGCAGCCTGGGACTCATTCATCAAGTTTGCCAAACCCAACGCTGACCTCTTTCATCGGCTTGAGGGCGAATATCGCCATGCTATAGCGCAGCTAGGCACCATCACTGACAAGAAAGATCTCGAGGCTCGGTCAGTAGAGTGTCTCGCGGAAGAGCTAGTGCTCTTCTTCTGGTACGGAGAACTCGAACTGGAGGATCCCAATGGACTCCTGTCACTTTTCTACAAAGAAGCACCATGCTCGCTTCGCACACACGCGACCGAGACTGTTGGCAAGATGCTCCAGAATAGCGAGAATGATGTTCCTGTAGAGGTAATCGAGCGCTTGCAATGTCTCTGGGCAAGTCGGCTGCGCGCCACACGAGAAGCCGACGAACAGTCACTCTATGGAGACGAGTTAGCCGCGTTCGGTTGGTGGTTTGCCTCGGGTCGGTTCGAAGAGAATTGGGCACTCGATCGACTCATAGAATCGATTGAACTTGGTGGAAACATCGATGAGAATTCTTCCGTCGTCGAGCGTCTGGCAAGGCTCGCTCCACACTTACCCGACCAAGTAGCGCGCACACTGTACCTAATCGTAGAATCTGCAGATTACTTGAGAGTATATAGCTACGCGGATGATGCAACGAAGGTACTAGGTACGCTCCTTGCCAGCGGCAACGAGGAAGCAATAGAGCAGGCGAGGCGTACCATTGACCGCCTTCTGAGTCTCGGACATCGAGACTTTCGCGAACTCATAGAGCACAGAGAGCTAATCCCGTAGCTGTTAACGAGCACAACCCAGGGCGGGATGGAGCGATATTCCTTTCGTTCGCGAAAGTGCACCTAGCAAACAATTCGCCTCCCATGCCTACGATGTGCCGTTCCGCTTGCGGCGTGGGGCAGGGGGCACAGGGAAGGGCGTTGTTTGTGTAGGGAGGCGCTCGAGCATGATCCAGCCGGGGCCGGCTTGCACGCGGGCCCGTTCCCAACCGGCTTGGAGCGCAAGGCGCTGGGCTTCCGGCGCCGTGTACGAAGCGCCGATGGACGCCGACGGCTCGCCGTTCTCGCAGAGCGCCAAGCCGTCTACGAACACCTGGCTGACCTTGAGCAGCGTCCACAGCCAGGGGTGGATGTCGCGGCGCGTATCGCAGACAACGATCCGGCCTGTGGGTTGCGCTACACGCCGCAATTCCTGAAGGGCGGCCACCGGGTCCTGTAAGTGGTGCAGCGCCAGAGTGCTCACGACAAGATCGAACGTGTCGTCCGCGAACGGCAATACCTCGCCGCGTGCTTGGGCGAAGTGGACGTGCCGCCCGTTACGGCGAGCCGCAGCGTGCGCGACTGCTGTTACCGTCATTGGGTGGGAGAGGTCGACGCCAATGACCGCGGCGTCGGGCGCGTAGTCTGCAAGCTCAAGCGGAAACCATCCCGGCCCACTCCCCACGTCCAGAATTCGCCAGTGCGTGGAACCAGCGGTAGCGTAGCGCGCCAGATAGCCGCGCACCACCCGCATGGGGAACAGCGCCATGAAGCGGCTGTAGCGCGCTACGAGCTCGGGCGGCTCGATAGCTTCTTTATGGGAGGCGCGCTGCTTGGGTGGATCGCCGGCCCACTGCCGTAACAAACGTAGAAGCAGGATACAGACACCGACAATGAGCCCAAGCAACCCAAGACGCCGCGTGTTCACGAGTATTGCCCCTTACGTCTATGCGGTGACAAGTAAGTAGTCACTCCTCTATTATGGTAAGTTCGGCAGCGTTTGGACACTAGAGACCGCCCTGCTGCGATAATACTTCGTCAACCAATCGCATTGCTACTTCTCCGCATCCTGTACGTTGAGAACCCGCACGTGCGCCAGCGCTGCTGCGGCTTGAGCCGCGCAACTTAGCGTCCCGTTCACCACCAGCACCCCTACCTTGTACGCGTCGTCCTGCAAGGCCGCAACCAGACTCTCAACCTCCCCTTCGGTCACCGGTGACTCAGGCGCCACGCGCACGGCCAAGAAGCGAGAGCCTCTTTCCAGCGTCAGGGCAGCCGCTCCCTCATCTTGCTCATCATCCAGGCGCACAGCATATCCCTGTCGGCGCAGTCCACGCACCGCGGATTCCAACAACGAGGCGCGGAGCGATGCCTGGGGAGTCTTGGCAACCGCTGTCAGCGCCTTGAGCACGTCTTGGTGAATCCAGTGTTCTTGCGGGGTGGGGCCAATATGCGCCGGTGGCTTCTCCAGGTACCGTTCCGCCCGAAAGTTTGCGCCGCAGTAGCACATGAGGGCGAACGCAAGCGGTATACCGACGATACTTCCCACCGAGGTAAAAAAGGCGAGCCAAAGCCACAGACCTTTTATGCGCATCCCATGAGCCACGTACCAACCGCCGGTAAGCAAGAATGCTCCCCACTGCCACTGCGTTGGCACGAGCGGCGTCTGTTCCTTCTCAGCGCACCAATGACGGTAGGCATCACCGCGAAACGACGCGGCGCAATAGGAGCCGACAAGCGACCAGAGCACAAGCGCCGCGACTGCCGCTGGCAGGACTGCCGTCTCAAAAGACGACTGGCGGAAGATGTACACTGCGTTGATGAGCGCGAGCATGACCACCGCGCTCTGCGGGAAAAGCAGAACGCGCCCCTTGCCGGCGATACCATGCCGCAAGTACCAGAACGCGCCCAGCGCAAACGCCGCCAAACTCCAGCCGTTGGGCGGAAAAGGCGGCCAAGCGGGCGTTTTACCTGTGGTTGTTTGGCCCATGGCAGCGATCTGACTCTGTATACACGGACATTCCTCTTTCGAAGGCATACGCCCGACCGCACCAGCTCAGCAGCGTCCATGGTACTTAGTAGGTTCCCTCATGCGCAACGGAGGAATCAGCCCATGAATCTATTATCCGTTATTCGCCAATTCTTGACGTACGGCAGTATGATGCTAAGGCTGGTTACATCAGACTTGCCAACTTTAATCGGAGTCACATTCCGCTTCTCTCTTGCAAGACACCCCGGAGCCGTATTAGCATACGACTTCACGAGCATTTGTACGTATCGTAATCACATAGGACGCATGCGGCGAAAGCACCTGGAAGCGGCCACTGTCGCGCTCTGCCGTACCCAACGGGTCACCTGGCCTTCAATTCTAGAATAATCAAAGTGGCATACCTCTAGAGAGACACCTTCCAGGATCTCCCGGCCGCCTCAGCAACCATGCCTGCAGCTAGACCCGATGCTATGGGATTAAGATCTTGATGCCGGTCACACCGGCACCGGCAACCTCAATAGGAATCACCGCAGACTCATTACGCACGAAACCTCCCCCGCCGTAGTAGCCCAGGTGGACGCCGCCGCTTCGCTCTAATCTTATCGTGTAATACCCTTTAGGCAGTGATAACCGAAAGTTGCCGCCTGCACTTGTTTCAGCTTCCCACGACGAATAAAGGTTGAGGCCGTAATGGTAGACGAAGAAGTCCACCGCTTCGAGTCTCACGCCCTTCAGCGGTCTGCCGTCCGACCCAACCACCCTACCTTGAACACTAATCCCTTTGTGGCAGGATGCACGCACTTCGGCAGCGCCGAACACCTCTTGAACCAGTGCGGCCACGCCTGGGTCATAGCTCCGCAGTTCCGCCCGCGTAGCCGGACCCACAATTCTCGCTGGGCCGGCCAGACCAAACCACGTTATCACCGCCTCCGCCCAGTATTCTCGCGCATTTGACGCCGCGTAGGCGCCCTGCCAGAGTCCTCTCGCCATTGCCTTGCGATAAGCAGAATCTATCCGCCTACTAAAACTAGCTGGCAGTGCGAAGTCTATAGCATGGGCGATTTCATGGACAAAAGCGTCACCGCCCTTGGTACCCGCTTCGTCGTAGCAAAGTAACGTCTCTTCAAATACGGCAGTAACGGCCCCGCGCGTTCCTACAATGCGTTCACTCTCATATACTCCACCTATCCTCCCACCCAAGTATTCATACCGACCCCAATTACGGAATTCGGGCAGATCGGAGAGGACCCCACGCTTTTCCCCGATGGCAATACGGGTACGATCCTTAATCAAGGCGGCGTATAGCCCAGGCCGGGCAGCCAGCATTTCGCTGAGGACTTCACGTGCGCGTAACAGCGCTTCATCCGCGACGCCGATGGGTGCAATGATCGGTATCCCGCGGGCGTCTACGTACTTGCGGTATTCACCGTCGAGCCGAAGTGACTTTGGCGGCGGCGGTAACTGCGTTGCCAGCAGCTCTTTGGACGCCTTGACCGCCCCGGCGCACGGCGACAGACCGGGGGCGTCGGTGTGCGGCGCGACCACAGGCAGGCACCCTGTCAGTCGATTGCCCCCGCCGAGCTCCAACCGGGTCAGGTTCTTCAGGTTGCCCAGCGCTTGCGGGACTGTTCCGGTCAGCCGATTCCCATCGAGCATCAGCCACTCCAAGCGGACTAGCCGCCCAAGCTCACCGGGAATTGCTCCGGTAAGATTGTTCCCTTCAAGCTTGAGCTTTTGCAGTCGGCGGAGTGCTCCCAGTTCCGACGGAATCCCGCCACGGAGTGAATTGTGTTCAAGGACCAAGCGCTCCAGGTTGACAAGAGCGCCCAGTTCGGCCGGAATGGGGCCGCTCAGCCGATTAACGCCCAAGTTCAGAATAGTCAAGTTCCGCAGACGCCCGAGTTCAGCCGGTATCGGACCGCTAAGTTTATTGTCCCCTAGGGACAGCGCAGACAATTGGCCCAGCCTTCCCAGCGCGGAAGGTATCCGGCCGCTCAGGTTGTTTTCTACGACGTACAGCGCTTGCAGTGCGGTAAGATTGCCCAGTTGGGGTGGCAGTCTGCCCTTCAAGTTGTTGCGAGAAAGAGCCAACGAGATAACTCGCCCCGCTTGGTTTGTTCTGACACCGCGCCACTCAGTAAGGGGCGCATCGGTTGTCCATTTGTTGTTTGAGTACCAGTTCTTGCCGCCGGTAGCACGGTAGAGGGCCACCAGCGCGGCCCTATCCGCGGCAACGAGCGCGGCACTGTCCTGAACCGCAGCAGTCCCACCACGACAAAGCTGTAGACTTGAACCAATCCAGCGTAAGCGGCTCAGGGCGTGGGGCAAACATCCGCTTAGGGGATTCCCGTAGAGCACAAGCCACTTCAGATCGGGAATTCGCCCCAGCGCTGGCGGGACCCCGCCGGTCAAACGGTTGTATGCAAGACCGAACGCTTCCAGGTTAGTAAGATTGCCCAGTTCTACCGGAATTCCACCGGTTAGGTCGTTGTTACCTAGATTCAGTAGCTCTAGGTTAGTGAGGTTGCTCAAATTCCGCGGTATTGTGCCGCGCAACCCGTTGTTCAACAGCGCCACATGTGTAACCCGCCCGCGCTTGTCGGTGCGGACGCCGTACCACTCTCCCATTGGCGCGTTGCTTAGCCAGTTCTTCCTGATGGCCCAACTCGGTCCGTCCGTGGCATGGTAAAGAGCGATGAGGGCCCCCCTATCGCCTGCAACCGAATCCATCGCGACAAAGGGCGGGGCTTCCGCCACAGCCGCATCGGGAGTTGCTGTAGGCGCAGCAACAGGAGTTTCCGCTGGAGCGGGCTCAGGTGTCTCAGTCGGCACAGGCTCGGGAGTTGCTACAGGCGGCGGCTCTGTTTCCCAATCGAACCTTTCGGTGTTGAGGCGTTTCTGCAGCCCATTCGGTCCATTTATCCAGGTGCGGTAGCCGTCCGTGAACGCCGTCCAGTTATCGTGCTTGCGCCACACCATCAATCCGCCGGTGGTCCGCTGAAGCGAATCACCGTTAGCTGGATTGAAGCGCTCATCTTCTAAGCACTCACCAACCGTCTCAGGCCCTTCAGCTTCGTCGATGAGCGCTTTGAGCGTGGCAAAGCCGAGCACAAAGCGACAACCCGCGGCGCTGGCGTAAGCCGGCACAAGGAGATGCGCTAGCAAGACCGCAAGCATGACTGTGAATAGCAGAATTCGTGACACGGGAGCTACTTTCGAGCTAAAACCGGCACTTCCTTCCGCCAAGCCTACTAGCGCAGGGGGCGCCAAGCGTTCGGTTGGATCCGCCACCGACCGCTGCATTAGCCTGTCGACCCTCGGACGCCAACTCACAGAAACATCAAGACAAGCACCAGTTGCGCTGCTAGTCTAGCACCTAGCCCCGCCTCCAACAAGAATGGCAAAAGGAACAGTCCGCTCCGCCTATTCGTCTGTATCTTCAAGAAAACCCGGCCCCTCTGTGGGCGCGCCCGCCCCCTCGCGCATACCGGTCTTGCGGTACAATTACCTTGTTGCTCTAAGACTATCAAGTAGTTTACGGCCTGTCTTGTGATTGTTGTAACAGCTCAACCAATAGGCAGAGAGAATGTCAATAGTTAGATGCATTTGGAGCACGAAAACGGGAGCAGAGTACGAGCTCCTCGGATTTGCACCTAATGTCTTGCGCGATCCCAGACCTGTCAAAATCGTATGTTTTGTAGTATGCGCAGATTCAGCAATCGCTGGGCATCGTTGTGCTGCATAGCATAACTGTGCACCAAGTTGTAACACCGCCAAGCCAAGATTTCTTATCAATCTCTTAGGAATCTTTGCAGAGGGAATCAAAGCGAAAAAGCACTTTTCCCTGTAATGGCGCGCATCAATCGCATTTGCAGAAGGTTGACAACAATCGTCGGTCTTAGGTATCCTGGAAATGCATGTGAATTTGCACACAATCTAACAATTCGAGTCAATTAGGGGCAAGACAGAGTCTACCAGAACAGTTAGTGCGTTTGCGTACCACGTCCGTGTGCAGCATGCGTTCGGTTCTTTTTTAGGTATCATTGTTCAGTTTCCGCTGGAGGTTCCGATGGAGGCAACAGTTCAAGTCCTTACTTGTGCGCGCTGCGAAACCGATATTACCGGTCAGCGTGACGGTAAATCCAAGCGTGCCGGCCTGTGTGCCCGCTGCGGCCGCGCCGAGCGGCTCTCTACGTATTTCAAGCGCTACTACCAAAGCAACAAAGACAAGATTCTGGAAAAGAATCGCAGGTGGGCGCGGGAGAATAAGGAGCGTGTGGCGGAGTTGCGCCGCATCCGCTTGAGCAAGCAGCCCAAGAAGCCCAAGGAACCGAAGTACTGCATCGATTGCGGCACTGTCGTGCAGCGTGCGCTGCGCTGCCGTAAATGCTACGTGCGAAATAAGTACCACACCGATGCCGAGTATCGCCGCAAGCGCCTTGTCACGACGAAGCGCTGGGCCCAGAAGAAGCGGGAAGAAGCCCGCCTGCACAAGATGGTCGATTCAGCGCAGACTGCGGCGCAGCCGTTAGGACGCTAGACAAGCAGACAGATGTTCTGTTACCGGCTCAGCTAAAGAGCGTGAGATTCAAGAAGCCGCGAGCACTTTCGCTCGCGGCTTCTTCATTTGCGCAGGTGGATAGACAGGAGCAACGTGCTCAAGCACATCAGAGTGCATAAAGCCTGCATGCAGTCTCGTACGACATGAACGAAACAGAGGGTATCGGCGCGGAAGACATGTGTTCAGTCCCACCAGCACATGCCCCGTCTACACTAAGAAAAAGGAGGATCGTGGGTACACGATCCTCTCACGTTGCCAGTCGTCCAAAGCTGCTGCCGGGCAGCGCATGTAGGGGGCGGTCCCGACCGGATTCGAACCGGCGATCTCAGCCTTGACAGGGCCGTGTGTTAGGCCAACTACACCACGGGACCAGTGCGTTCTCTATCACGCGGAGAACTATCGCGGTGGGCCGGGGAGGATTCGAACCTCCGTAGCCATTACGGCGCCAGATTTACAGTCTGGTGGTTTTGACCGCTCGCCCACCGACCCATAAATCAGGCAGCAAGCAGATATACGCTCTTACCTGGAATCAGTATAGCAGCCAATACCCTCTTTGTCACCCCCTGAGGAGCTGTGCTCTGCGCTGACAGCAAGCGTGGAAAACGCTTTTGTCAGGGAGGAAGTAACGAGGAGTCTGTGGTGGTTTGCCTCCTCTTTCGCGGTCTGACGGTTGACTCTGCAGATTGCAGCCTTAGGAGTATCGCCCACGTACTCTGGCTCAACAAACGCTACCAATTCCGCGAACGCGTGACTTACCTTGACGCACTTGCTACGCAGCTGAAAGGAGGCAGCACGTCCTGTCAGGGGCTTGCCCGACAGGCACTATCGCGGGCGTAATAGCGCTCAGATCTGAAGCCGCTTCTAACGGCACGACAATAACCACTCCTCGTACGCTGTGCGGAGACCCCGCGTGATCGGGCCGGGAGTGCCGGCGCCAATCGGTCGGCCGTCTACAGCGCATACCGGCATGATGCCCATGAGGGTGTTCGTAAGGAAGACCTCGTCAGATTTGAGCAGCGCTGCCTCGTCTAGCTGCGTGATGTTGACGCCGTAGTGCATCTTCTGCGCCAGTTCAGCGCACACCAGAGCGCGTACCGTACCCGGTAACACGCCGTCTTCAACTGGCGGAGTGCTTAAGCGCCCTGCTTGCACGCTGAAGACATTCGCGGCGGTCGCGCACGCCACACTGCCCTGCGTGTTCAGTAGCAATGCCTCATCAGCGCCTCTCTCCATCGCTTCTTGGCGGGCTACAACGTTGTCCAAATAGCACAACGATTTGACGCGGGAGAGGGGCGACTGCTCATTGCGGCGTACCCTCCGGCTTACAATCACCTGCATCCCTTCGTGATAGAGGTGGTCCGGGTAAGGCGCGAACGGCGTTGCGCGGATGAGAAGCGTCGGTTGTGTGCCGGCAGGAGGCAGCAGGCCCCGCGCGGCGGGCAAAAACCCCCGCGTGACCGTGAGGCGGACGGTGGCTTCACGCAGGTCATTAGCGTGGAGTGTTTGCCCGACTGCTGCGTACAGTTCATCTGCCGTCCAAGGCAGAGCGAGACCAATCGTCCCTGCACCGCCGTGCAGGCGTTCCCAGTGCCGATTCCACTGAAGCACGTGACCGCACACAACGCGCATGGTCTCGAAGAGCCCGTCGCCAAGCAGGAGACCACGGTCAAGCGCCGAGACTGCGTTGGCGCTTTCAGGCATGAGTTGCCCGTTCACATAGCACACTGGTTCGCCGTTGATAGGCTCCTCCTCACGCGCATTAGATCCCCGCATTTGCCACCAGGAGACCCTTGCACAATCATCGTCTGAAGCGCGAGAGCAACCCCCTCTCCTTGAGAGGCTGTCTCAAAAATGCATTGCTCAGTGTAGACTTGCCCTTCGACACGCTCAGGGCGAACGAAAAAGGCAAATCCCGTTCGTTCTGAGCGTGTCGAAGCACGATTTTGCTTATCGAGTCGACTTATGAGACAGCCTCTTGAGGAGAGGGCCGGGGTGAGGGGATCGTTGCTTTTTCGGTTCAATCTCCCTGCGGAGCCCTTGCGTAACTATGTGGAACCGGCAATAAACAGGCGAGAATACGGGGGATTCCCCCTCACCCTCACCCTATCCCGCCGGGAGAGGGGATATTCTCCCCTCGGCGTGGGTTTCGCAAAGGTCTCCACCAGGGGGCAGCATTCCAAAGTTTGTCAGCATCTATTACTGCTGCGACGCCGATCCTTCCAGCACGCGCCGGGCGGCTTGGGCCTTTACCAGAGTCTCTTCATACTCCGCTTGCGGATCGGAATCGGCTACCACCGCACCGCCCACTTGCAGGTAGAGTCGATTGCGCGTCAGCACCACCGTCCGAATAACAATACTCGTATCCATCGAGCCATCGAAGCCAAGATAGCCAATGGCGCCGCAGTAAATGCCCCGCCGCACCGGCTCCAATTCCTCGATAATCTCCATTGCCCGAATCTTGGGACAGCCGGTTACCGAGCCACCGGGAAAAGCAGCCTCAAGCGCCGCCACGGCATCCGATTCAGGGTGCAATTCGCCCGCAACCGCGCTGACGAGCTGCCAGACGTTGCTGTAACCCTCGACGTGCCAGAGCGCGGGCACGTGTACGGAGCCAAGACGGCAGACTTTCCCCAAATCGTTGCGCAGCAGGTCCACGATCATAAGGTTCTCGGCGCGGTCCTTCTCGCTGGTGCGCAACTCCTCCGCCAGCGCGGAGTCCAAAGTTGGCGTGCCCCCGCGCGGGCGCGTGCCTTTGATAGGCCGTGACTCCACAGCACTATCGCGCACCTGGAGGAACCGTTCGGGAGAAGCGGACACAACCCAGCTATTGCCGAGATCGAGGAAGGCCCCAAACGGCACCGGACTCTCCCGCTGCAAGCGCTCGTAGAGTGTCCACGGCGATCCTTCCCAGCCAGCGGCAAAGCGCTGCGAGAGGTTCACCTGGTAGACGTCGCCAGCTGCGATATACTCCTGCACCCGTTGCACCATTGCAAGGTACTGCTCGCGCGTGACGTTCGTTTCCAAGGGAGTTGTCAGGTGGAAGGGCCCGGCGGCGTTTTCTCGCTCCTCGCGGCACGTCCGCCAGTCCGCAAGGATGTCCAAAACCTGCGCCTGCCGCGCCAAAGCGGCATCATCCGTGCGGTCCGGCAGGCCGGTGGTAACGAGCCAGGACGTATCCGCACGATGGTCGTGCGCCAGCACCCAGTCGTAGAATCCCAGGCTCATTTCAGGGGTAGGCACGTCATTGCGGGCCTGTGACGGCAATTCTTCAAGCTGCCGTCCCAAGTCATAGGCGAATGCGCCCACTGCACCGCCTTGAAATGGCGGGCCGTGCGGTGCAGGTGGAATGGCATACTCTGCCAGCAACGCGCGCAGCACCGCGAACGGTTGCCCATTCCGAACTTCGCTTGGCGGACTCCGGTCCCGCCACTGCAAGGTAATCCGGTCGCC
Source organism: Chloroflexota bacterium (assembly GCA_965219505.1). GTDB lineage: Bacteria > Chloroflexota > UBA11872 > VXOZ01 > VXOZ01 > VXOZ01. The sequence continues at coordinate 3,495,104 of OZ244775.1, forward strand.
GATGCTCTCAAGGCGCAGAAAGGGATCGGCAGTGAGGTAAGAATATCGTCCCAGCGCTCCCGGCTGACTGCTCTCTAGGAGCGCCAGCCCGGGCATGCGGGCAAACGCCGCACGTGGCAATACAGCCTCCGGTAACTGCTGCACCTGCGGCGACATAATCTTGTTTGTCACACTGCTGATCATGCGACTCTGCTCCTTTACCTATGAGACCATGCCGCAAGGATGGGCGCAACGAACTGAGAGTCAAGGGTCTGTACCCAAGCGGCGCTTACATCACTGCCAACGGTGACTCGATGACACAGCAGGCAGTTCGGAGGTTAAGGCGTGGAAATCCTGTCCCGAAGCCGTCCCTAAACAGGTAGCAAGACCGGTCATTCGGACGATCCGATTGCGAGTGCCAGGAGAACCCCACAAACGAGGGTTGTAAGCGGCGGGCCAACAGGAGCTAGACCCTTTGCGGCAAAGAGCGGGGGACAAGTCCCCGCGCTACGTCGAATCGCCTAGCGCTGCCACCACCGGGTGATCACCGCGCAGCTTGCGGCTTGCTTCCGGGAGGCGTCGCCACGATTCTTGGGCTGACGCCTTGTCTCCCGCCAGCGCTTGGGCGTAGGCGAGGCTTGCCAGGACATCCCAGCGGTTACGTGGCTGCCAAAGGGCGATCATGTGCCGGTCTCGTTCTGGAGGCGGTGTGTTTGTCAATTCGACGACGCGATACAGCGGCTTTCCAAACACCGTGTAAGGCCTGCCGCCGCAGACCGCCAAGACTGCACTATCGTCGGCCGTCTTTACCACGCCGAGAAAGCGTCCCGTCGTCCAGACGGCACTGCCGACCAAGATAGCGTAGAGAACGAGAGCGCCACCCACCGGCACTGCGTGAAACGTCGGGAATGCGGCTACCCCAATGCCGCTGACCGCCGCCAACGTGCTGATCGTCCAGAAGAGCCATACGACGCGCAAGCGGCCTACGCCAAACATCTCGAAGTGATGGTGCAGGGGCGTGGCCGTAAACGGCAGCGGAAACTCCGTATGGGGCACAAATTGCGTCGTCCCAGCATAGCGCCGCAAGCGGACACAGTGGCGGAAGAACGGCGTGACAACCTTGGCCTGCAGAAAACCGGAACCGCCATCCAGCAAGAAGACGCCCCCGATAAAGAGCCATATCGCGTCGGCGCCGCCAAAGAGTGCCAGCGCTGCAAAGGCGCCTCCCAGACCCAGAGCGCCGCTATCGCCAAGATAAATGCGGGCCCGCCGCTTTGCACTCCCTGTAGAAGACCAACCTGACGGCAGATTGAAGAGCAGCAACCCCAGGCTTACACCCAAGAGAGCCGCCGCAAAGGCGATCAACTCACTGTTTGCTTCGCGGATGAGTAGTGAAAGCAGCATGCCGCCGCCGGCAATACTCGCCATGCCGGCCGTCAGGCCGTCTATGCCGTCACTCACGGCCACCGAGAACGCAGATCCAAGGGTGAGTGTAAAGAGCCAGAGCAGCGTGAGCCCTAGTCCAAGTACGCCAACAACATTGAGGGCCTGCAGAACTCTGCCACCCTGTGTAGCTGCCTGTGTAAAGTTGCCCGGCCACCAGTACAGCGCCGCCACCGCCACGAGCGCCGCAACGGCCTGCGCGAGCAAATACGTACGGTCGCCGATGCCGGCGCCTCGCCGCCATTTCAACCAGTCATCGACGAACCCCATGCCAAAGAAGAGCGTGGTTAGTAGTGTGAGCACGAGCAGGACCGTACTCGTCTCGGGCCATAAGACCCACCAGACACCGCTAAGAGACCAGAAGGTGATGACCAGCGCGATCCCGCCGACATTGGGCAGGCGCAGGCTCGGCAGGTCCTCGTGGTCTTTGCTCTGCACAACCGGCTTGACCTGGCGGGAAGTAAATTGCGGAAAGAGGCGTTGCAACACTGCGCTCAACAGCATTGTCAGCCCCGTGGCGCCGCCCAGCACCAGTACCGTCGTGAGTACGTCCATCGAGAAGCGACTGCTAGTCCAACTGCTGCACGATCTCACGCACGAAGGTAATGGCCTCGCGGATCTCCTCTACGCGATTCTCCCCGGCCTCGCGCTCGATGCAGTGGTAACCCGTGAACCCGATGTCTTGATACGACTTCAGGTAGCGCGGCCACTCGATCCAGCCCTGGCCCACTGGAGTCTCATGGCGGCCGGAGTCGTCCTCCACGGCGGAATCCTTGATGTGTGTATGTATGATATGGTCCCGCAGGATGTAGACTGCTTCGTGGGGGTCGGATTCGGCAAAGGCCTCCGCGCGATCGTAAGGGCGACCCTCTTGTTTGGCAATGCGCGCCGCCCACGTGATGAAGTTTGCCGGGTCGAGGTTAATCTTTATTCCATCGGTATCGATTGAGTTAATGAGATCCAGCAGCACGGATGGCGGCTCAGGGCCGGTCTCGATACCGAAGTACATGCCCGTCTGCTCCGCATGCGTGCCGATTGCTTCCATAGCTTCGCGAAAGACCTGCCGCCGCGGGGCGTTGGCGTCTTTGGGCACGATGCCGATGTGGCTGGTGAGCGCCGGGGCGCCGAGAGCGCGGGTGTGGTCGAGCAGGCGCCTGGTTTGGTCCACCCGCTCAGCCATCGTGTCGGCATCTCCAAAGTCGTCCAGGCCGCCGTCGGTTGCCGAAATCACCATGCCCAAGTCTGACACGCGCTGCTGCACTTCCTTGATTCCCGCCGCATCGAGCTCCTCGGGACCGTATTCGCCGCGCCCTACCGTCAACTGCACGCTCTCAGCACCGATCTGCGCCGCCGTTTCCAGTCCTTCCGGGCCGGGCGTACGCAGGCAAATGAGTCGAACCCCAACCTTGATGTCTGCCATAGAACTACCTCTCCTTACAGAGTTTACTCACCATCACCATCGTCACGAGACCAGTAGGCCGACGCGTCACAGCCCCAAAGGGCCGACCTAACAAGTGCCCGGCAAGCCGACCCGTTCTGAACAGGGAATTCCTGTCCGTCATTCTCGCGAAAGCGGGAATCCATCTTATTCGCATTGCGCTAGAAACGTATCGCACGAAACACAACCCTTGCACTTCTGCAAGACCGCGTTATTCCGAGGAACATGATGACGAGGGTTTGACGACGTAGGGCACTAGATTCCTCGCTCCGCTCGGAATGACAGTACCTGCCGGAACGGCTTTCTGTGAACCATTCATTGCGGAAGTATAATACCACGACCTCATCAATCGCTATTGAGCAGGGATCGAACCTGCTCTTCCACGTACTCAAGCGCCCGGGGCAGCATCACCTGGCCCCGAATTGCCGCCTGCAGCGTTTCCGCGCACACCTCTTCAACCTGTGGGTAAGCGGCAAACTGGGGAAACGTCAGCATATAGTGTTGAATCGTCTCTTCTAAGAGCGCTAAACGGTCCGCGTGCACGGAGCCGGGGGGCGTGTCGGCACGCAAGCGCGCCATCACCGTGTTCCTCGGCACAATTGCGCCGGCCTGTGCCTCCAGATACTGACTCTCCGCGGAAGTGAGATACCGCACGAGCGCCAAAGCGCCGTCCATGTCCTTGACAGACGTGGGAATGGCAAAGGAATGGCAGCCCGCATAGACGGCGCGCGTTCCCGCAGGACCCACCGGATAGAGCGCCACGCCAAACGAACCGGCTACGGAGCTAGTCTGCGCGTCGGTCAGCAAACCGTAGTAGGCGGGCCAGTCCGCAGACAGCGCGCATCTGCCGTCCCGAAAGAGTTGCGATACCTCATCGAAGTAGGTCGCAGCCAGATCACGCGGAGTCAGCCCCTGTTGGTATAGGTCGGCGAGGAAGCCGAGCGCCCAGCGGCCGGCAGAGGTATCAAATGAGGGGTTTAGTTGCGCATCGAAAAGAGTCCCACCCGCCATGGCTGCCAACTCGTAGAACGTACCGAACAATCCCGACGAGTGACCGGGGAAAGCAAATCCAAAAAGATCGGGCGGTCGTGTGAAGAAGGTGGCGACGTCCCGCACCTCATCCCACGTCTGCGGCACACGCAGCGCACGGCCGTACTGCCTTTGAAACCGCACTTGCTCCTCTGCATCTGTGAGCAGATCGCTGCGGTAGAAGAAAATGCGGGCGTCAATGTTACGCGGGACCTGCAACAGCGCGCCATGAACGCGTGCAAGCTTGAGCAGCGCAGGTGAGAAGTCTGCAAGCTCAGCTTCAGAAAAGAGCGAATCGAGGGGAAGCAGCCACGCTTGCTGGGCGGGCGCATACTTAACGTGGGTTGAGATGACGTCGTAGCGGGCCGAACCGGCGGTGTAGACCTCGTCTATGTGCGCATTCAACTCCGGATGGGGCAGTTGCACGCAGACGTTGACCGAGAATCCTGTCTCCTGCTCGAATTGCGGCAAGCGACTGTAGAGCGCATCATACTGCGGCCCGCCGATGAAGGCTACGTCGAGGTGCTTTCGTCTCACTGCCAGACTTGCTCCTCGAAAGAACATGCTACCCGCCTGAGCCCCCCAACACAGAGGCTAGAGTTGCACCAAACAGGAGGAACACAACGAGCAAAATGATTATTTGTGCTATCAAGAATCCAATCGCTAGCGCGCAACCTAGCTTTACACCTTCGCCAAACGAAATGTGTATCGTCCGATCTTGACTCCCGTTTTCGTCCCACTCCGCCTCGTCCTCGTCGTACTCCTTTTCGCGCCGTGGGGATGGAGGCTGTCCCTGGGACGAAGGCTGCTCGCTCACATCATTCTCCTTTCCAAGGCCACTTCCTGGCCCAATAAAACCAGCCTCTGCAACACTTCATGGAAGACATTCTTGCCCATGAAACAAACGGCACAATCCTAGTACTTTGAGACTAATGACAATGAGTCGCTAATGGCGTATCAGTACACACACCCTGTCTAGCCAAATGGGATGTGTGTCTAGGCATTCGTTTGCACTTGCTTCCGCCTACCTGCATTGGACAGAGGCTCGAGGCTCAGCCAAGTCCGAAGAGCGGCTGGCCCTCCACGCCGATATCTAGGCGGTACACGGCGCCGGTCTCGGTTTCCGTGACGTAGAGGGAATCTTCCCAGAAAGCCACGTTCGTGGGATTCTTGCCCGGCACCGGCAATTCATCTATCACTTCGCCGGAGGGCGCAATCACGGCCACCGCGCCTTTGCCGTAGTGGGCGACGTAGAGGTTGCCGTCTGCGCCAAAGTCCATGCCGTCCGGCCCGACGCCGCCTTCCATCTGGGCATAAAGGCTGCGGTTGTTGGCGCTGCCATCGGGATTCAGGGTAAAGGCATGAATTCGCCGGGTAAACGTCGCTGCGACATAGAGCGTCGCTTCATCCGCGGAGAGACAGATGCCGTTCGGGAATGCGAGACCCACGGCAAAGACAGAAATCGCGCCGTCCGTCCCCACACGGAACACACGTCCCACGGGATTCTCCAGGGTGGATCCTTTGGGATCGGTGAAATAGCAGTTACCGTGCCTATCGAGAATGAGGTCGTTCGGGCCCCGAAACGGCTTACTGTTGAACGACTCCGCCACTACCGACCACGTCCCGTCAGGGGTAAAGTCGAGGATTTGCGCCAAGCCGTTCTCCGCCACGATCAAGTGACCGTTCCGGTGCAGGCGTGAGCCGCACGGCACGCCGCCGGTCTCCGCAAAGACCTCAACGTGTCCATCCAGTGTTACCTTGCTGATGCGTCCGGCATCGCACTCCATGACGTAGAAATTGCCTGCGCGATCAAATGAAGGACCTTCGGGAAAGTCAAAGCCGTCGGCAACCTGTACGGGATCAACGTCGGTCTTCATGCGAATGCATCCTTTCTCCAAGGTGATGTCGCGCGCTATTACACGCAGGCATGAGATGATCGCGTGCTACTGCTTTGCAGCGCCTTCATCGCGTTTGTGTGCCGCCGGACCCAGCGGACGCGAAAGATCATATTCCAAGAGCTCCGGATGACGTTGCAGGAACTCCTGCACGCGCGTACCGCCCAGGCCCTTGAAGCCGAGCAAGAATCCGCCATCTATCAGCAAGGTGTGCCCCGTAACAAATCGCGCCTCCGCCGAACAGAGGTAGAGCGCCCCCTGGGCGATGTCCTCCGCGCGACCAACGGTGGGAAGAACATTCCACAGGATATTCCGTTCGTGCCAGACCGGATCGTGGGCGTTTTCTTCTTTCATCTCATCCGACGGAATGGCGCCTGGCGCAATCGCGTTGACGCGGATGCCGTCACCGCCCAATTCGAGAGCCATTTGCTTGGTGAGCTGGATAAGCGCGGCCTTGGCCGTCTCGTACGTAGGATAGCCGGGGCTGACCTGGAAGCCGTGGACCGAGGAGAGGTTGAGAATCGCGCCGCCGCCCGCCGCGCGCATGTGTGGCACGGCATACTTGCTCGCCAAGAAAGGCGCCTTGAGCAAGACGTCAAAACTCGCGTCCCAATCCTCCTCACTCAGCTCTTCAATCGAACCGCGCCGCTCCCAATGGGCGTTGTTAACGAGAATTGTCACGCCGCCGTAACGTTCCACTGCCGCCGCTACCATGTCGCGATTGCCTTCAAGCGTACCGACGTCGGCATGAAAATAGGAAGCTTCACCGCCGTCGGCGCGGATCGCTGCTACCACAGCTTCGCCCGCCTCGTCCTGGATGTCGGCAATGAGGACTTTCGCCCCCTCTGCCGCGAAGCACCGGGCAATCGCCCGACCGATGTTATGGGCAGCCCCGGTTACGATGGCAACCTGATTTTGCAATCGCATTGTTCCTGATAGTCCTCTCGGCAAACGGTGTCAAGCAGTAGACGGCCAACATGAAGTACGGTTGTTCACCGTGTGGGGCATCTTCTTGGCAGCACTGCTGCCAGTACTCTCTTGCCTGATACGGGACTTTCTCTTTCACCGTCTCAGTCCAAGCTGCTCTTATTTGACCAAATGGGCGTCGATTTGTCTACCTGGGAGAATTGCAGGCAGTTTTTTGCGGCACGGGCAGCCGCCACTGGCCGTGCCGGGCTGCAAGCCTGGGACGCAACATTATGCTCGAGTGATCCCTTGCCCGACACGTAGGGGCACGGCTTGCCGTGCCCCTACGCTATCGTCGCTGTGGCAGACCGCCTGTTTGGCGCTTACTACGAGACCTGGCTCAAGTAATGCACCAAATGTGTTTCCCACTCTCGTGGGAAAGACGAATTCGGGATCTTATATCGTCTATGGGAAATTGTAGGTGTCAGGAAATTCGTTGATAGATGTTTCAGAAAGAGAAGGGAAAAGGAGCGGGGTGCAAGCCTTGTGCACATGTCATTCCGAACAGAGCGCAGTGAGGAAATCAGAATTCCGAGCCTATTGGACTAGGTGCAGCATGAACCCCAGATTCCTCCCCGTGTTTCGCACGGGGCCGCTGCCCGCTCGGAATGACATAACCGGTCAGCACTGTCTGGTGGAAAGGGAATTCTGACAACGAATTATTCACATTTACAAGAATGACAGGAACGGGCTTGCCGTCCATGCGCACGGACGACTATTCTGCAACAGTGCCGTACCACAGGAGTTTTCTCGTCTCCATGCCGTACATCCGTGTAGTTCTCGCGCTGACCGCCTCCGTCGCGATTATTAGCAGCGCCTCGATCCTCATTAAGCTCGCCGACGCGCCGGTGCTTATCATCGCAGCCTACAGGTTGGGAATTGCCGCGCTAGTGCTGGCACCGGTCACGCTCGCTGTGCGCAGGGAGCACTTGCAGGCGCTAAGCCGCCGCGACTGGCTGGTGGCGGCGGTGGCGGGCAGTTTACTGGGTCTGCACTTCATCGCCTGGATCGCCTCTTTGGAGTATACGTCCGTCGCCAGTTCCGTCGTACTCGTTACGATCAATCCTATCTTCGTGGGCCTCGGCATGGTCGTGCTCTTCCGCGAACGGCTCCATCCGCTGTTGGTGTGGGGAATTGCACTTTCTGTTACGGGCGGCATCCTGATCGGCTACAGCGACTTTCAGGTGCAAGGACAGGCGCTCTACGGCGACATGCTGGCACTGCTGGGCGCGGTGATGCACTCCGGCTACCTACTGCTAGGACAGCGCCTGCGCCAGCGGCTCGATCTGCTGCCGTACATTACGGTGGTGTACGGCATGGCGGCCCTGCTGGTGCTGGCCGCGGCATTGGTTACGCAACAGCCGTTCACCGGCTACGCGCCCGCGACGTATCTGGTCATGGTCCTCCTGGCGCTTGGACCGCAACTCCTCGGCCACACGGCCTACAATTGGACCCTGCGGTACGTTTCCGCCGCCGTGGTAGCCGTGGCCATCCTCGGCGAGCCCGTGGGCGCGAGCATCCTGGCCTATTTCATCCTGGATGAGCATTTGACGCTGCTCCAGATCGCGGGCGGAGCGCTGGTACTGCTCGGAATCTATCTGGCTCTGCGTACGCAAGTGCGCGAATGACTTTGTGCCGAGTCTAGTTCATCGTAATAAACCCTGTTGTATACTGAATACACGCGCGCAAGCCCAGGGAGCAATTAGGAGGGGACAGATATGGTGGATCTTCGGCCAACGGTTAGCTTGGCCGGGTCATCCGGCGTATCTTATACCTATTGGGTTTTTCCCATTGATTGGGTTGGCAGCAAGGAGCCAGGCAACTACGTTCTTGCTAAATTAGCTGAGCCTTCAGGTTGGGCGATAGTCTATGTCGGCGAGACCGAAAACTTCAACGATAGGTTGGGTGCACAAAGAAGCAACCAAAAAATTATGCTTTATGGGCCAACACATGTCTTGGCCCATGTGAATGGCAGCACAGTAAACAGGTACTTGGAGGAACGTGACTTGATAGCAGCACTACATCCTCCAGCGAATAAGCAGTGGTAGGAGGAAGACAAAAGGAAGAGTACGGCCTCCTGCTTTCAACTCTCGCTATTATTCTGGTTGCCATCAGCGTAGGTATTGCCATCATTGCGTTTATCCGGCAGGGCGAGAACGCAATCAGAGAAGACAATCGCGACATGCGCAACTACATGTTTGAGATATATCAACGCGTGTCTCGGATTGAGGGTGCTGCCGACAGGCCAAAGGATGTTGGCAAGCCAAGCGAGGAATAACAGAGAGCGTTTTGCCGACCGCATACTTTGCCAGTGCTCTGTGCTCCTCGAATTCCATCATTTGCTGCTAATTGTACAGGCGGCCACAAGTATAGCCGTTAAGAGTGGGCTCGGCATCCAATTATCCCATTCTGAATAGGGAGAACTACCCGTGAACTGCATTGTCATTTGCCTCGACACTTTCCGCGCCGACTGCATCCGGCATCTTGGCGCTCATGCAAACATGCAAACGCCAACCCTGGACGCCATGGCGCGGGATGGGGTCTGGTTTGAGAACGCGTTTGCCGAGGCGTTGCCGACGGTACCGGCGCGTCGTTCGCTCTTTTCCGGCATACGGGGCTTCCCTTGGCGGTGGACTATCGACACTACCGGTTCCTCGCCGGGCGCGCCGGGCATGCCTGGCTGGCACGGCGTGCCGCCGCATCAGCAGACGCTGGCCGAGCGGCTCTCCCGCGCGGGCTATGCGACGGGCCTCGTGGCCGATACCTACCACCTCTTCAAGCCCACGATGAACTTTACCCGCGGTTTCATGAACTGGGAGTTCTTTCGCGGGCAGGAGGCCGATCCGTACCGCTTAGGCACCGAGGCGGAACTCCAGGCCGAGCGGTATACGCACGATCCAGGCAATGTAGCGTTTGGGCTGCGCCAGTGGCTCTGGAACGTGAAAGACCGCAAGACGGAAGAGGATTTCACGTTCGCCAAGTGCATGCGCCGCGCCATCCAGTTCATTGAAGACAGCCGCGACCAACACCCATTCTTTCTGTGGGTCGACTCGTTCGAATCCCATGAGCCCTGGCACCCGCCCTTCTCCTATGCCGACGCCTACATGGATGCGCCGTGGCAAGGCATCGAACCGATTCAGCCGCGCGGCGAGCCGCTGAGCGCGGCGGAACAAGAACGGGTCAAAGCGCTGTATTACGGCTCGATTACGTTCATAGATAAATGGATGGGTGTATTGCTCAACCACCTTGCCGACAGCGGACTGCTGGACGAGACCATCATCGTCTTTACGTCCGACCACGGCACGCAAATGAACGAGCACGGCGAATTCGGCAAGAGCCAACGCCACATGAATGCCTACAATACACGCGTGAACATGCTCGTGCGCCATCCGCAGGGGCCGCCAGACACCGTGGTCACACCGTTCGTGCAGCACATCGACGTGGCGCCGACCGTACTAAACTGGCTCGGTGTGCCCCACGACCGCCTGGACGGGGAAAACATGTGGCCGGTCGCCACCGGCGGCCGTAACTCGCTGCGGGACTGGGTGCTCACCGTCTGGGGATATGAGGCGAGCGTGCGCGATCACACGTGGAACGCGGTGGTGAATATCCAAGAGCCCGTTCCGCAATGGAAGCTCTATCGCATCGATGAAGACCGCGATAGTTTCACCGACGTGGCCGCCCAACACCCGGACGTTGTCGAGCAACAACGCGCGCGGCTGGAAGGCTTCTTAGGCGAACCTCTCCCGGCGCGCCTTCCCGGTCAACATCCCGGCAGTAACTACCCTATGATGGACTTCACGAGCGCACGCGCTCGACAGGAGTGAACCTCTGGACTGATCGTTGTGGTCGGTCTTAAGCAAATGAAATGCTCATTGAGATCAAGCACAACCCGCACAATAAAGAAATGAATGTCAACTAACGGACAAATGAAGACCCCAGCGCTGGGTTGAGGAAGCAATCGGCGCGGGGCCTGAGTGATGAAGGGTTGGAAGTCTTACTGCGACTCTTCTCTCTTGCTGACCTGCATGAAGTAGGTATCCAGCACCTTCTCGATACGGGATACGCGGTCATTCAGTCCTTCGATGAGCCCCTCGATATGAGAAACGCGCTCACCGAGATGGGAAATGCGCTCGCCTAATCGATACTCAATCCCGGAGATGCGGGTCTCGAAACGCCAAATCAATCCGGCAAACGCCACAACAGCAACGATAGTAGGCGCCCAGTTCGTGATGTTTTCCATCCCTGACTCCTCCTGCGTTGCATTGTACCATGTCAGACATCTCTGGCACACTGTTCCAGCCATATTTTAACTGCGCGGACGTTCCTTAGCGGAAGGGACCAACCACATTAGACATGAGCTTGTAATTCTGTCCAGCATTGACTTTCTCTAACTCTTATCACTAGTCGTATCCTCAAAGACACGCCTTCTCTTGACACTGAATTATGCCAGCAACCGCCTGGTGCGCCAGGCGCGGTAAGCAAAGAGCGGCGGCAGTCCCAGTACGAACAGCCGACCCACCGCCCCCCATATGGGATGACGACGGTAGACGTACTCAATCTCGTCGCGCACCGTGGTGATGCCCTTCCCGCTATCCAAGAATGTATGCCTGTGGACCCAATGCGCGAACGGCCCTTCAATCTGTCTGTCGGCAAATCCACTGTCGCTCACTGACTCGATTGCAGCGTGCCAGCGGATGGGCAAGGGTCCGAGCCAGAGCGTGAAGCGGAGCTCGTCACCGGAGGAAAGAATCTCCGGGCCGTCCTGGATTTGCACGATCATGGGCGGCGGCGTTAGGGCCACGAGGCTCTGCGCCTCACGGTGAAACTGTGCCACACGTTCCTGAGAAGCCGCGACCGTGAATTCGTGGGTAAACGCCATCAGCCACCAGGCGCAAAGGGACGCAGCGCAGCAAGGTAGGCGCTCACGTCCGCACTGTTGTTGTAAAGATGGATGGACGCGCGGACGCGTCCGTCGCCGCCCCATGTGTGTACGTTCTTTTCGATGAGGGTGTCGCGCACGGCCACGGCTTCATCGACAGCTATGGAGACGTTTCCCGCCCGGCGGTCCGTATGGACCGGCGTCATTACGGTCCAGCCCTGGCCCTGCAACCCCTCGATGAGTTCGTCGCCAAGCGCTTCCACGTGCGCCCCGATGCGGTCGGCGCCGAACTGCTGCAGATAGCGCACGCCGTTTTCCAAGGCATATATGGCCGCGTGCGCCGGCATGCCCAGCTCGAAACGCTCGGCCGTGGGCTTCCAGTTGATCTTTTCGAAGCGGTCTTCGCTGAGAAAGTTATCCACGGAAAACCAACCGACCGCGCCTGGTGCAAAGTCCGGCACACGAGCCCGATTCCAGAACAGCACGCCCCCGCCGTGGATGCCGAGCAGCCATTTATAAGTGCTGGCCACCGCAAAGTCATACTCGCTCACATCAACCGGCACAACGCCGAGCGACTGGGTAACATCCGCCAGCATGAGCGCGCCGTTGGCGTGGGCGGCGCGCGCAATTGGGTCAAGGTCCAACCGTAGGCCGGAAAGGTAGCTCACGTGGCTCACGGCCACCAGGCGGGTGCGCCCGTCGATCTGCTCAGCAACTTCCTCGGGCGTGAATTGCCAGTCTCGGCTGCGCACCAAGCGCACCTCGACACCGTGCTCCTTCATCTGTATCCAGGGCAGCACGGTGCTGGGAAACTCCAGGTCGTTGGTCACAATGTTGTCGCCGGGCTTGAAGTCGATGCCGCTGGCTATCAGAATGATGGCTTCCGAAGCGCTGCCCACAAGGCCAACATCATCCGCGGCGCATCCCATGACCTCCGCTAGCCGCTGCTTGCAGCGTTGTTCGGTCCGGATGTGCTCCGCCCGCCCAGCCTCACCGTTTGCACGCTCCTGCAGATAGCGCCCCAGTGCCTGCTCATGCGACTTTAGAGGCGCCGATTCCGCGCCGGTATACAGATAGGTAGCGTCTTCCACCCCGATGAAGTCCTGTCGTGGCGCGAGCGATTGCATGCTCTAAGTACCTTTCATAGTCTCGCAAAGTGGCGTTTCTCAGTTGCGAATTCCCATTCAATCCGCAGCCGATGCGTTCATGTCACTCTAGCCGCCAAAGCGAAACGACGGGACGCCCTGATACGGCGTCTTGATGGAAAAAAGGGCACCCGCCAGCGGTTGGCGCGCGAGTTCCGCGGCGTCCAGTTCCTGGGCAGCCGAGGTTATGAAGAGGGTATCCAAGTTCGGGCCGCCGAACGCGCAGGCCGTAACCTGGGTAACGGGCATCTCAATCTTCTCCAAGAGCTCGCCAGTATCAGGATGCCAGCGGCAGACGCAAGAACCGCCGTAGTGCGCCACCCACAGCATGCCTTCGGTGTCTATCGCCATCCCGTCCGGCATCCCGATCTCTTCCGGGACGTCGATAATCACCTGCTCGTTGGAGATGTCGCCTGAATCGATATCGTAGTCAAAGGCGCGCACGTTCTTGCGCAAGGTATCGATGTAGTACATCGTCGTGTGATCGAGACTCCAGATTATGCCGTTAGATATCGCAATATCTCCGAGCATCTTGTGAACGCTCAGATCGGTATCCAGGCGGTAAAGGCTTCCTGAGTTTGTGGGATTCTCGTAGGCCATTGTGCCCGCCCATAAGCAGCCCGCAGGATCGCACTTGCCGTCGTTGAATCGATTGCCGGTTATGTGCGTCTCGGGATTGGTGATGAGCGTTAGTTCCTGGGTTTCCAGGTCGAAAGACGCAAACCCATTCCGCACCGCCAGCATCAACCCGCCGGAAGTGCGCGTCACCACGGTACCCACATGCTGGCCCACATCAAACGAACGGTTCTCGCCGGTGGCAGGATCGTAGATGTAGAGCGCGGAGCTCAAAATGTCCACCCAATAGAGAACCTGCTGCTCCTCATCCCACAGCGGCCCTTCGCCGACCAGGGCGTGCGCATCCACCAAGAGTTCTAGAGCGGCATCCACGATTCCATCTCTCCCTTGCATTCCTCAAGCATTTCTTAGCCGGTAATCACCTCTGATGATAGACTCTTTACCTCTGCTATGGCGAACCCCACCCCTGTCGGACTTAACTTGGAAGTGCACCGGCCTCGCATCGACTCTAAGCGTAGAGGCACGATATATCGTGCCTCTACGTGGGCGACCGATGGATGTGCTCCGCATCGTGCACCGATTGCGCCCTGTTGTTCTGCGGCAATCGCTTGTGTTTCACCGATGCGGCTTCTATCATGGTGCGAAAGTAGTAACTGCCGCATACACCCAATTCGGAGGAGCTGATGTCACGCCTAGACAAAGTCCGTATCTGCATGATCGGCGCTGGCAGTCTCGCCAACGCGATGCACTATCCGTCGTTGTCTGAGATGGAAGACGTTGAGATTGCGGCCCTCTGCGACCTTGACGCACAGCGGTCGCAAAAGACTGCTGAACGCTTCAACATTGGCACGACCTATTCCGACTATCGGGAGATGCTTGATACAGAAAAGCCGGATGGGGTATACTGTCTTATGCCTCCACATCACCTCTACGACATCTCAGTTAACGTCTTACAACGTGGACATCACCTCTTTGTGGAAAAGCCGCCGGGAGTCACCGCGTTTCAAACCAGCAGTCTGGCAAAGACTGCTGCCAAGTACGGTGCGCTCACGATGACGGCCTTCAATCGCCGCTTCATTCCGCTCATGCGCGAAGTTCGCCGCCAGGTCGAGGCGCGTGGGCCGATCATCCAATTTCAATCAGTCTTCCTCAAACACCAGTTCACGACGCCTGGTGATCTCCCCTATTACGGCGGTGCGACTGACATTCTGAGTTGTGATGCAGTGCACGCGGTAGACGTGTGCCGCTGGCTTGGTGGGGGCGACGTGGCGGCCGTAGCCAGCGACGTGCGTGAGGTGTATTCCGATTACCCAAACGTCTTCAACGCGCTCATCAAGTTTGATAACGGGTGCGCCGGTTTCCTGCAAGCAAATTGGGTTGCCGGTACGCGACGGCATATCTTCGAAATTCACGGCAAGGGCATTACAGCCTATATCGATCCGGACGAAACTGCAAAAGTCTATGAGGACGGCAAAGCGGAACCGACGATACTAGACGTAAACGCGGTCGCCGGCAATGACGCGCGCTATCACGCCTATGGGTTCTATGGCGAGAGCCGCCACTTCATCGATTGCATCAAGACGGGCCGCCAGCCCGATACGAACTTCGCCGACGCTACAAAGACGATGGAACTCGTGGACACTATCTATCACTCTGTATTGAACTAACGCGACATTAAATGACACACATTTATTAGTCCTAATCCCTGTCAAGTTGCCACTCGGCAGCGAAAGGCAGGGAGCAATTTAACGTATGTCCCTTCGCGGGAGATGCGCGGTGCAACTTTGACCAATCTCACCTACGTACTTCCCTACAAGGTGGCACCTCATTCTCAGAGCCCCCATAGCGCTTTTGCTGGGCATTGTGCTATTGCTGCTCGCACCTGGCGTTTCTCAGGCAACTGACTGCCAATTCATCCTCGGCTTCAAGACACTGCGAGACCTCGTAGGTCACGAAGTCGTGGGCGAGTGTCTGGAAAACGAACACCATAGCGCCAACGGTGACAGCCTTCAGCATACAACCGGCGGCCTGCTTGTCTGGCGCAAAGCCGACAACCGGACCGCCTTCACTGACGGTTACCGCACCTGGATTAACGGGCCGAACGGACTCCAGCAGCGCCTCAACACGGAGCGCTTTGTCTGGGAGCCGGACTACGCGTCCGGCGGCGGCATCGCAACGCCTACACCTCGGCCCCCAGTCATGGATGACGGCCTCGGCTATGTAGTAGAGGTCATGAGTTCCACGTCAATCGGCAAGACTCTCTTTGCTTGGCTCAACGAAGCTTCTCCCTCCCTGGTCTATGGCACAGTGCCGGACGGCTGGGCATCTGTCTACTTCGATCCCCCCCGCAACGAGATTGTCGTTAGCGAGGACCTGCGCAACGAAAGCCCCGATGTGCAGGCGGCAAGTATCGCGTGGCAGACGGTTATTGCGTTCAACGCCAAGCGCTTCGGTCTTAAGCACGTGCGCTGGCACTCTGGATTGAATTGTCTAGACGAGATGGTCGAGGCGGGAGGTTTGATGGCCCAGTGGTGGGTTGAGAGGTTCGGGCCGGGCGGCCTGGAGAACGCGTCAACGGGAGCGGAAAACTGGATCAATGAGCAAGCTCAGCTACATCAGAACCAAACCCTTGGCGACTACGTGCGCTCGCACCCAGGCTACCGCGCTCGGTGCGCGCGCTACGGTCAACTCCCAGCCATGCCAAAGCAGAACGCGACGTCAACACGCTACATAGATGCCAACCTTGCCAGCGCCTTCGAGACGATGCGCAAGACAGAAGCCGGCAGAGAAGTGTATCAGTGGTTCCTTGATTCCGACGCCAGCGCCCGATTCGCTGACTTGGATGATAAGGGCGGTATCTACGATGGAGATACAAACTACATCTTCATCAATGCAGTCCTAGAACAGGACCCAGAGTCGACTGCTGCTTGGCTTGTACATGAGATCGTCCACGCGGCTCTTGCCGCGACTGGGAAAGAATCTGCAGAGGCTTGCTACGAGGAAGAAGAGATCGCATTCAGTTGGCAGTCCCAGTGGTGGATGGAGTTCTTCGGTCCGACCGGCAGCGACAAAGCTGTCTTTCATGATCGACTGCTTGCCTTATTCCTCGATCGCAAACTCACAGAATCGATACGTGCAAGCGAACACTACCAGAAGCAATGCGGTAAGTATGGGTCTGCTACAACTCCCGCAGCGCTGGCTTCCGAGCCGATACCGCTACTTAGACCTCTGCTCCAGACCGGACAACGCTCTCCTCTATGAGCACATCCATTGCTTGTCTACGTCCTCAACACAGCAGGAAGAACGACTTGCCGACGACACAAGAGCTTTGCACAGACTGATGTGCTTGCTCGGCATGCCCTCTCCCTCGGAGACCCACGCACAACCCAGGCCAGCAGACATGTACATCCTCTCCCCCCCAGGAGACCTTTGAATAACTCCGTACGGGCCTCCTAACTCAACAGAATACGCAAGAAAGGTAGATGAATGGCCAAGTCCTTCGTCAAGGAGTCGCTGGCGCTGCTTCTGATAGCATTGTTGACCGTCGGCTGCGGCGCCGGCGACGGCGCTGGAACCGGGGCCGCCACCCCGGACATCCCCGCAGCGGCGCCATCCCCCGGCCGGGGCACAACGTCAGAATTCAAGGCTGAGGTGTGGGCAGACAATTGGTTTGCGCTCTACGTCAACGGGGAACTGGTCGGCGAGGATTCGGTATCCATCACGACGGAGCGGTCCTTCAACGCCGAGACTATCACTTTGACCGCCGCTTATCCCCTGACCATCGCCATCGAAGCCAAGGACTTCAAGGAGACTGATTCGGGACTGGAATACATCGGCGAGCGCAACCAGCAGATGGGCGACGGCGGCATCATTGCGCAATTCACCGATCTCAGCACCGGCAGGATTGTGGCTGTCACCAATAGCGCATGGAAAGTAATGGTGATTCATCGCGCTCCCCTGAACCCCGAGTGCGAGAAAGCGTCAGATCCCAACACCGCCTGCCGCTTTGAGAAATCTGAGGCTCCCTCAGGCTGGGCGAACGCCGACTTTGACGACAGCGCCTGGGAACCCGCGACCGAGTGGTCTGAGTCCGCCGTGCGTCCCAAGGACGGCTACAATGACATCCGCTGGGACGAATCGGCCCGCCTAATCTGGGGCAGCGACCTGGAAGTGGACAACACCATCCTCCTGCGCCTGACGATGAATTCGGCTTGATGACCTGTCCGCTGGCAAAACAGGCTGACTCGCTCCTCTACCTGATATTCCAAGGGCAGAGCCCTCAGGAATTCTGATTCTTGGGACAAGGAATTTAACTATAGCCAACACACTAAGATTGATTCAAAAGCCCGAAATTCGCTTGGTCTTCACTCTTGTCTTAGGCTCTTGATGAAATCTTCTATGGTTGAAATTAGACTTTCCTTTTCGCCCTGTTGCCATTCGAACTGCGCCCCTGAGGCACAAGAGGCGATTTGTCTTTTTCGGGTATCGATAGCTAACTCAACGACAGGCTTTATGTACTTGACTTCAGCCGGACACTGACTTTCAATACAAGCCTCCGAGACTACTTCCTGCAATTCTCTGTTCGTTCCTGTAATCTCTGGAGTCGCTACTTGGGCGAGATCGTACTTTGTGATCTTATCAACCAGTATGCGAATGTCCCGTTCTCGATATTCATCCTCCCAGCACAACTCGCAAGGTGGAGCTTGGTGCATTAGAGGGAAGCGTGTTCTAAATCTCGTTTCATTAATGGATATTGTTTCAGCAGAATGCTTAGGTTCAAACCTCGGTGGTCTCGGGCAAAGACTAAGTTTTTGGTAAATCAAACACTTCTCGTTGGATTGTATCTCTGTGGCTACTTCACAGGCACTCCTATCAGCACCCACTGTTACAAAGTAGTACTCTATTGGTTCGGGAGGCCAGGAATCCAGAGAATACCGTTCCGCCTTCACCAAGCTTCCTTCGGTTGACAAAGATTCTAAACTGGTCGCCACGTAGTAGTCGTTGAGCCAAGATGGCCTGGAAGGGGTGATCTTCATCAACCGCGTTTGAGTTGACTGGCTTGGATCATCTCGCAATGAGTCCTGATATGCTCTTAGTGGTATGCGCATCTGAGTCCCTGCCAGTGTTTGCTGCATCACGCTTCTGGCTCTGCGCACCTTCCAATGAGTCTTGGCTTTCGCAACACAACTAGAAAGAACAGTCCAGCCATTCCAATGCCAAACACTGGAAACGAATGACTTGATTTCCTTACCCATGCCCTTAAGGAGAGCAATTGTAGCCCCCCACTGATTGTTCCACGCTGACCATATCTCACTTAGAAAATCCATTGCGCTCGATCCATACCTGCTTGTTTGTTTGGCAATGCCAATCTTGCGTGGTGACACTAGGATGGTTTAAGGTTATTTCAGTTTGTGATTTTCAGAGTACGAATCCCAAGTGAGAATCCCTAGTGTAGCTTGGCTTCCTTTAAGATCAGTCTAGTCTCTATGCTTCAGTTTGCAAATCAGGCACAATAGCCGAGACACCCTCGACCAATACAGGGTTTTTCAGGCTCTTCTTGGAAGCTTGAGAATCCGCTTATCGGCTCGTTGCACTTGCGTCACGGAATAAAGCTCTCGAGAAGTGACCAAAGCAGCACTAAAACACTTAAATTGATATGCTGTCCTAAGAAGACTGTTCTGTAGCAATTTGCCAGTTTTGGGCGTGAAAGAACCGGCAAGATTGAGCGAGTTTTGTCTTGAGTCGTAGGTCGATGATGCGGCCTTCTGCTTGGCAAAAGTGCGTCGATGTTGGACTGCCAGTTATGCATAGTGATTTCAGCGTCTTGAGGTAAACGATTGACCATGGATCGCATTTGGTTGCGGTGGTGGGGGTGTGGCGCGTTCGACGTGCGGTTTGGCGACGTGAACATCGCGTTCGATCCGTATTTATTTGGCGAAAACCTGGACAACGCGCAGCCGATTTACGACTACATCTTCATCAGCCACGAGCACTTCGATCATTGCCATCCCAAGACGCTGCGCAAGCTCTGTCAGGGTGAGCGGTTCAAGCGGTTGTTCGTACCGCCGGGCGCGCTGTGGCCGGACGAGCCCATTGACGAGAAATACGGCGACGCCGCGTTTTCCCGCGACCTGCCCATCACAAAGCACGTCGCGGCGGAGAAGATTCAGGTGCTCTATCCCCAGCATCAGAACGAGCAGCAGCGCGGCAGACCCTGGGCGGGCCCGGCGGAGGTGCGGGAGTTTCCCGGCCCGACCGAGGTTGATCTCGGTCCGCTGCATGTGGAAACCATCGAGAGCGGCGAGAACCAGCGCCCCGATTTGCCGAACCTTGGCTTTCTCGTTACCCACAGGAGCCTCGATGTATCTTTCCTGCACATTGGTGACGCGTGGGCGGCCTATACCGCTATGCAGGCGTTGCGCGGGCGGGTAGATTTTGTCATCCACATGAAACTCGGGCTGTCGCCGACGAGCGCGGAACACCAATCGACCGAACTCGAGGACTTTGTGGACTATATACGGCCGCATGCCCTAATTCCGGTGCACTACCGCACCGACCGTAAGTCGGATCCGATTCCGGAGGGACATTGGCCGCCGAACGCGAGCGACGTTGGGGCATTTATCGAGTATATCCGCGGAAAAGTTGGCGGGCAGACACAGGTGCTGCCGTTTACGGCCGGCGTCGAATATGCGCTCAAGCTGCCGGAGAAGCAGGTGGAGTGGGAGTGGGAATGGGTGAACACGTGGGACGTGCCGCCGTGGCGCGAGGGGTAGCCGGACGTCTCGTTTGTTGCCTCTCCAGCAACGCTGCATGTTTCACGTGAAACAATACCCCAAGACCCGCCGGCAGCCAAGAAGGACACACAGTGTATCTCGCCGCGCTCCCGCTCACCAACTCCCGCATGCCTCGTGCCGCCCGCGCCGGATGTTTCACGTGAAACAATCGCCCCGCACGCCAGGCAGCGGCCAGAAGGACGCATTGTGTATCTCACCGCGCTCTCTCTCACCAATTTTCGTAACTATCGTGCCGTCACGCTGCCGCTTGCACAAGGCCTGACGATCTTCACCGGGCCGAACGGCGCCGGTAAGTCGAACATCCTCGAGGCCATACACTGTCTGGCAACCGGCCGCTCGTACCGCGCCCGCTCCGAGACAGAGTTGCGCAGCTTCGCGCCCGATCCGGAGCGTCCCTACACACGGGTGACCGGTCAGGTGGCAAGCCGCGATCACGAGACCTCGCTGGAGGTTATCTGGGCAGCCGAGCAAGACCAGGAGGCGGGACTTAGCAAGCGCATCCGTATCGGCGGCGCGCCTCGCCGCGCTTCCAGCCTGCTGCAACACCTGCACGTTGTCTTGTTCACGCCGCACGACATTGCGCTGGTGGACGGGGCGCCAAGTGCCCGCCGCCGTTACCTTGACTACTTGCTCAGCCGCATTGACCCCAACTACCTTCGCACCCTCCAGAGCTATGAACACGTCATGGCGGAGCGAAACGCTCTGTTGCGCGCCTTGCGGGAGGGTTCAACCCGCGATCACCGCCAACTTGAGGCCTGGAACGGGGAGCTCACGGCGTTAGGGGCAAGGCTCATTGCGCTCCGCGTGGCTTACGCGGCACACGTGGCAGAGCCGCTCGCCACCTACTACACGTCGCTCACGGGTATGAGCGGTGAACTTTGCCTGAGCTACGATTCTACCGTGCCGCTGCCGGCGAGGCCGTCCCTTCCTGACGCGCTCCGCATCAGCGCGCTGCCCCAAGCCTGGCAAGCAGAAATCCAGGCGGCCTTTGCCGCCGCCTTAGGCGAACACGCACCCCGCGAGCATGCCCAAGCGGTGACGGTTGTGGGCCCGCACAGGGATGATCTCACCTTCCTGCGCAGCGACCATCCGCTCGCCGCCTACGGTTCACGCGGCGAGCAGCGACTTGCGGCCCTCACGCTGAAGCTGACCGAGATTGCCTTGCTCCACGCGGAATCCGGCGAGTGGCCGGTGATTCTCCTCGATGACTTCCTCTCCGAACTCGATGCGCAGCGCCGTCAACACGTCCTCGCGTCACTCGCCCCCACCGTCCAAGCCTTCGCCACTACCTCCGACCTCCAGCAGTTCTCGCAGAAGGTCCTGGATGCGGCCCACGTTCTCCACGTTGGTGACGATATGGTGACTCCCGCACAGTGATTGTATTCAGGCACATCTTCGCGCGCCTGCAACCGCTGCCTTGCTTGCTACGTAACAAGGTTTCGGTCTCCCGCCCTGATGCCTGCGCTCCCTACCTGCTACGTATGACCGCCAAGCGCAGCACTAAAGCAGCCTTCCTCCCTGAGAGACCTCTGCAAGACTTCAGCCAGAAGCTCAAAACTACCCCCTCTCCCTGGGGAGTGTAAAGACCGGGGAGATAGGTAACAGTTGTTCGGGGACATGGGTTACACATTTTACTGGTTGACACCTACGGGAGCTTTGGGATGGACCGAGATTGAGACGTAACCGGCGACACAACGCGCTCATGTTCAGCTTGTGCCAGAGAAACAAACCGTGTGCACAAGGGTATTGAGTGGATCTTTGCCTGTCCAGGGACCGCTCCCCGGGAAGACCCTTGGGTAACTATGCGAAACCGGCTAAGAAAAGGATGGATAGCGGGTACTCACCGTCACCCATTAACGAGCACGGGGCAGGCACTATCCCTCTCCAAGTGGTGCCATTTGCACGACCTCAGCCAGCAGCAAGATTCCTTTCTGCATCGGGCGAAGAGGTGTCCGGAAAACATAACGCGAACTCCCTCTCCCCAGGGAGAGGGCCGGGGTGAGGGGAAATCCTCCCGATCCAGCCCATACACCACTGCGCAATCACAGTTATGCAAAGGTCTTCGGAGGGAGAGGAGGCTCTACCGCTTCGGCGAAAGCTATGCAAAAGTTATCGTAGGCTATGCTAGGATTGCATGAGAGAAAGGATTGCCCATGTTCAAGGCGCTTAAAGACGTTTTGCCGGGCATGATCGAAGAGCTTGGCATCTCCGAGCCGCTCATGCGGTCGGCGGTGTTCGCCGCGTGGCGTACCATCGCGGCGAGCCTCCCTGCCCATGCCCGTGCCGCCCGTCCGCTCCGCTTCCAGCGAGGCACTTTGACGATTGAGACCCCCACTTCCGCCGCCGTACACGAGCTGCACATGCGCGTGCCACAGCTCACGCGTGAACTAAATACGAAACTAGGGCGTCCGCTCGTCACCAAACTCGAACTCCGCGTCCGCGGTCAGCGGCCCGCACCCCGCACTCCAACTGGAACACAGCTCCCACCTTCACAGAAGGCTTCGCCCAAAGTGACCGCCACGGACGAGGCTAACGAACGCGAGCGACGCTTACGCCAAGCCATCGAGCTCATCGAAGACCCGGTGGTTCGTCAGCAAGCCCTCGCTCGCCTGTCTGCCGAAGAAGAGCAGACTGATCGGTGCACACTGTGCGGCACTGCGGTCGGCACCTCCGGCCACTGCCCGCTCTGCCAAGCGCACGAGGAGCAGGAAAGCGAAGAGTAAGACGGGTTCGAATACAGTGCCGCGGCCTGACGGAAACCCATGGTCGAGCGAGCAGCGAGAGCGCCTTCAGCGTGGTCTCATCACGTTGCCGGTGGTGAAACACGCATGGTGAGAAGCCAGGTAGGCGATGACCTGGGCGGCTTCTTCCGGCTTGACGATGTGGAAATGGTCGAAACTAACTCACGCCGGGTCTTGCATCTTCGGTCACCCAACCTGTGTCTGCAACCGGTGGGCAGACCATATTTGCAGCAATTTCCAGGTGAGGAAGTTCAAACGGCGCTGACTTGGGGTAATTTTCAAGGGTGGCCGTGCCATGTCCATCTCTCAAGCAAATGTCAAGTACTGTGCACCCCGGAATTAGTAGACTTGGACTTACACCGTGCGGATATACGAAGCATCGCACGTACTCACGCCCGAAGCGGTTCTTCAATCTGTCATTCTGAGGAGTGCAGCGACGAAGAATCTAGAGTGCGGGGATTCCTAGATTCCTCGCTGCGCTCGGAATGACAAGAAACGCAGCCCTGCGACGCTATCAAGTCTAGGTCTACTAATTCCAGTGTACCCGGTTACTGTAGAGTAGGAACAAACGACAAAAGCCTAGCCATTTGGCGTTGCCAGGGAAGTTAGAAGATGAACAGCCCGGCGGTTGAGGTCTCGAACCTTACCAAGAGATACAGCGACGGTACATTAGCGAACCGAGATATCTCGTTCACGGTTGAGACGGGTGAGTTTCTCGGCATACTGGGCCCCAATGGCGCGGGCAAGACAACCTTGGTTCGGCAGATCACCACCGAATTGGTACCGACCGAGGGCGGGGTACACGTGTTCGGCATTGACGGCCTGTCGCGGCCAAACGAGGTAAAGTTCTACATGGGGGTCATGCCTCAGGAAGCGAATCTGTACTTCGGATTATCGGTCCAACATCATCTCCGCATCTTCGGCAAGCTGCGCGGCCTAACGGCAACTTCGGCGACTCGCCGCGCCGAAGAGCTTATTGTCAACCTTGGCTTGGAAGAACATAGGGACAAGCCGGCTGACAGGTTGTCGGGCGGTCTAAAGCGTCGCTTGCTCTTGGGCATTGCGTCGGTAGCCGATCCGCCCTTGCTGATTCTCGACGAACCGAGCGCAGGCCTCGATCCGGAAGCTCGGCACTATCTTTGGGATCTTCTACGTAACGCGCATCGAAGAGGCGCAACGATTCTCTTGACTACACACAATATGTTGGAAGCTGACGAGCTTTGTGACCGAGTGGGCATCGTCCAGAGCGGCTCGTTGCTGGCGCACGACACGGTGGCTAGTCTCAAGACCGCTCACGGTTATGAGTACAAGATTACGTTCGATGCCGAGGAAGGTGTCGAGACTGTCTACGGGAGTGATGATAGGACGCTGGTCGAGCAAGTACAGGGTCGTGGTATTCGCCAGTACTCCGTTTCCAAAACGACACTCGAAGACGTTTACCTCGGACTCACGAGAAAAGGGAGTGCCTCGCCGGGAAGTGATGCTTGATGCCTGACACAACCTCTCCGAGCCGAAACGCGGCGAGTGAAAATCTACCGCCCGTAGTCCGTCCCTACCGGTCTGGGGGTCTTGGAAAATTCCTATTTGACTCCGTGAGCGTCTTCGAGATCAACTTTATTCCCTTTCTCAAGCACTGGTATATTACGATTCTGCTGGCGTCCTTCACGGCTCTTCCCTGGTTCTACGTGACGAGGGCGATTGCCCCTGACGATCCGCAAGTAATCCGCAGGCTGATGGCGGGCACGCTGGTATTTGGCGTGACCTTCTCTGTAGGGATGATTGTCGGCCAGAACGCCGTAGCCCAGCGTTTCATGGGCAATCTAAAGCTACTCGTCACAATGCCAATGTCTAAGGGATCGTATGTACTTGGTTCACTGGTATTCTCTTCAATATCCGGCGTGGTTACTGTCCTGGTGTTGCTGGGCTTCGGTGTGGCCACCGGCATAGGCATTGATCCGACATGGGCCTTGGCACCCTCGCTGATCCTGGCCGTACTGACCATGGCGGGTCTTACGATGTTTGTGGTGAGCTTTGCGCCATCGGCACAGGTGGGGAATATTTCAACAGGGTTGCTGTCCCTCGCCCTGGCGGGCTTGTCGCCAGTCTACTTCACGATAGAACAAGCGCCGTTGCTGTTGAAGTTTCTGGGGTACGTTTCACCGCTCCGGTATGCGGCAGATGCAATTGAGAAGTCGCTTTCGGGGAGGGTCGACGTCTGGTTGGAGTTGGGGGTATTGGCCG